>CAWEJC010000005.1:0-71633 GCA_963809265.1 uncultured Actinomycetota bacterium | reverse complement strand
AGGGAGACCGGCATGAACAAGGACTACGACGTGATCGTCATCGGCGGCGGCTCCCCCGGCGAGCACGCCGCGGGCGCGCTGGCCGAAGGCGGCCTGCGTGTTGCGGTCGTCGAGCGCGAGCTGGTCGGGCGGCGAGTGCTCCTACTGGGCGTGCATCCCGTCCAAGACGCTGCTGCGACCCGGCGAGGCGGTTCAGGCCGCGCGCGACGCGGGGGCGACCGCCGAGGTCGACGTCGCGGCGCGCTCGCCTGGCGCGACTTCATGGTCTCCGATACTCCGACGCCGGCCAGGAGGTTGGCTGACCGACAACGGCATCGACTTGTTGCGCGGCAGCGGCCGGCTCGCGGGTCCGGGGCCGTGGAGGTCGACGGCCGTCGCTACACGGCCGACCACGTCGTCGTGGCCTGCGGCGCCGATCCGTTCATCCGCCCGTCCCGGGCCTGCGCGAGCTCGACGGCGTCTGGACCACCGCGAGGCGACCGGCATGAAGGCCGTCCCGCGCCGGCTGCTCGTGATCGGGGCCGGCCCGGTCGGGAGGAGCTGGCCCAGGCCGTTCGCCGGCTCGGCGGCGAGGTGTGCTGATCGAGCGGTCCGGGCACCTGCTGGCGCGAGAGGCCGCGCCGCTGGGCGAGGCGCTCGGTGAGGTCCTCACACGCGACGGGATCGACGTCATCCTCGGGACCGGGGCGATCGCGCGCGCGGCGCGACGATCAGGACTACGTCTTGGAGCTCGACGACGGCCGCGATTGCGCGGCGATCGGCTGCTCATCGCGACCGGCCGACGCCCGCGCGTGGACGGGATCGGCCTGGAGACGTGGGCATTGTCCCCGACCCCCGCGGATTGCGTCGACGCCCACCTGCGCGCCGGCGAGCGCCTGTGGGCGATCGGCGACGTCACCGGCCTGTGGCCACTGACCCACGTCGGCAAATATCAGGCCGGATCGTCGCCGCGAATATCCTCGGCAGCCTCGTGAGGCCAGCTACGACGCCGTCCCGCGCGTCGAGTTCACCGACCCGCAGGCGGCCGCGGTCGGTGCCCCCGAGGACGGTTCAGCGCGACCGCTCGCCTGGCCGACGTCGCCAAGACCGCGGCCTACACGCGCGCCTACGCCGAGTCCAACGGCTACCTCACCCTGCTCAGCGACGGCGAGCGCCTGACCGGCGCCCACGCGTTCGGCCCCGAGGCGGGGGAATGGCTGCAGCAGGCCACGCTGGCGATCCGCGCCCGCGTCCCGATCGACGTCCTTCATCGACACGATCCAGCCCTTCCCCACGTTCTCGGAGATCTACCTCACGGCGGTCAAGGCGCTCGACCGCGTCCTCAGGGGACGCCGTCGACAGTGTGAACACCAGCGTCTTCCCGTAGGCGCCGGTCCGCAGCGGCTCGGTCGCGTCGATCGGCTGCTTGAACTCGAGCGCCAGTGGGTCGTTGGACACGGGCGCGGCGTACGCGTGCAACGCGAGTGGCAGGCCGGCAGCGTCGAGCGGGGCGAACGCCGCGCGCCCAGCGTCGTGGAGCTCCCGAGCGACAGCGCGAGCGTCGCCGGCACGGTCCCGCCGACGGCGCCATGGTCCACGGCGGGCTCTGACGGCGAGCCCAGCCGGGCCGCCTGCTTGATGCCGTGGAAGATGTCCGTGTTGTCGATGAAGCCCGCGAACAGCTACGTCAGGCGCCTTGGCCATCATCTCCGTCAGCGGCACCACCGGGTCGTAGAGGTCGCCCTGGCCCTCGCGCCGGTGCTCGAACATCTCCTAGTTGGCGAACAGCCCGAGCAGCTTCGTCCCGGTGCCCGCGGCGAGCCCGTCGCGGCTTGAGACGTAGGAATGCCCGAGCTGCTGAGCGCGCGCGATCAGGTCGCCCTTCGTGCCCTGGCTGGCGCTCCGATGTGTCCGTCGGCGGGCGGTCCGGATATGCGCCGGGGCTACCGGCCGGGAGCCAGAAGTCCTCACCGCCGCCGAGAATCACGTCGGGCTGGGCGACCTCGATGTACTGGCGGGCGATCTCGCTCTGCTCGTTGCGGTCGAGCACGTGCGACCCGAAGGCCGCGGGCGAGGCATCGGTCACCTGCGACGTCGTGACGAGCCCGGTCGCCTTCCCCGACGCTTTGGCCAGTTCGAGCAGCGTCGTCCGGGGCAGCCGGTCGGGCCCCGTGGCGATCGCGCTGTTTAGGACTTCACGCCGGTCGAGAACGCGGTGGCGGCGGCAGCCGAGTCCGTGACCATCTGCGACGGGTCATCCGGATCGGTGCGGACGAGCCCGGTGTGCTCGAGCTGGTTCATCGCCAGCTCGCCCTGCTTGCCCACCGTCAGCAGGCGGATCAATTCGCGCTGCGCGGTTCCCATCCCGTCGCCTTGGAGCAAGATGACGTTGCGCGCGGGCGTCCCGGGGGCGGTGCCCGCACCGTCGCCATTCGCGGACCCGGCCAACGATACTCGTTGCGACAGCCGCAGCCGCGAACGCCGCAGCGACCATCGCCACACGTGCGTGCGTAGACCTGCGCATCATGAGCCCCTTTCGGTGGGTGAGAGAGACCCATCAGTACCGTCCCGTCCTGGTTCGGCGCCCACCGACAATCGTCAGAAGAACTGAGCGAAACTCGCGAGTCCCGCCAGCTTCCGACAACCGCCGAAGGAATCGCCCGCCGCGTGCGACACCTCCAAATTGCCGCACGCCCGCCGCCCGCGGATACTTGGCGACGACTAACCCTCCCCCACCCTGCCCGGCCGGCGTCGCTCGCACGACGCCGGCCGGGTAACCCTTTTCAGTGGTACTCGTGCACCACGGCGTGGCCCTTGCCGCGCGCGATCAACCAGCGGTTGACCGGCAGCGCGGCCGCACCGGCGATGATCAGCGCCGCGGTCAGGGCGACGTAGAAGCCGGGGTCGGTGAGCGTGGCCTCCATGGCGCCCGGGATCAGCAGCATGATCGCGTTGTCGACGATCTCCATGATCGTGATCGAGATCGTGTCCGCGGCGAGCGCGATCGGGACGACGGCGCCGAAGGCCATGCCCGCGCGCAGCAGCGGCAGCGACGTCAGCCCGTAGCCGAACAGGAACGCGAGCGAGATCGAGAGCGCGATCGTCGCGCCGTCGGACCACCCCAGCGCGGTGCCGATGATCATGCCGAGCACCTCGCCGATCGCGCATCCGGTGAGGTAGTGCAGCGTCGCGCTGAGCGCGACGGTCCAGGTCGCGTGCATCCCGTGATGCTCGTGGTGCTCGTGTGCGGTCATTGAAGACACTGTAGCGTACCCCTGGGGGGTATGTTACGCTGAGTAGCATGACCTCCATCGCTCGCCAGCTCGCTCAGTTCGGGGCGGTGCTGGCCGGTCTCTACACCGTCGGCTTCATCGCCGGCACGATCATCGACGCCGAACCGCACGGCGCGGGCGGGCATGCCGCGGGCATGAAGACCGAACGGCACGGCGTGTCCTCCGAGCCCGTGCGCGGCCTCGCCGTGGCCGAGAACGGTCTTCGCATCGTGGTGACCAACCCGGAGCTGCGGCGCGAGCGCACCGCCCGGCTGGAGTTCCGCATCATGGACCGGGACGGAGAACCAGTGCGCGACTTCGACGTCTCCCAGAACGGCGGATGCACGCGATCGTCGCGCGCCGCGATCTCACCGGCTTCCAGCACCTGCACCCGACGATGGCGGACGACGGCACATGGTCGATCTCCGTGCGGATCGACGAAGCCGGCTCGTACCGCCTGTTCGCGGACTTCTCCCACGCGGGCCAGGTGACCACGCTCGCCGCCGACCTGCGCGTCGACGGCACCGCGGATTTACGCCCACTCCCGCCGCCGCGGGAGCAGGCGGCAAGCGATGCCGGCTACGCCGTGAGCGTCGAACGCGACGCGGCCCGTCCCGGCGAGGAGGCGCAACTGCGCTTCACGATCACCAGCGACGGCGCGCCGATCCGCACCGAGCCCTACCTCGGCGCCGGCGGACATCTGGTCGCGCTGCGCGAGGGGGACCTGGCGTTCCTGCACGTCCACCCCACCGAGCACGACGACACGTCGATTGGCTTTGCCACGACGTTCCCGACCGCAGGCCGCTACCGCCTGTTCCTGCAGTTCCAGGACGAGGGCCGCGTCCACACCGTCGCGTTCACCCAGGACGTGGGTAGCGACGCACGCAGCGGAAGCCGATGTGGCTCATGGTTGCCGGCCACGGGCGATAGTCACGCGTCGCGCGCCTCCGTGAACCTGCATTGACCGGCCGCACAAGCGTCCTGGGCGGCCACGATCCGGCCACCGAGCGCGGCGAGCTCCGCGAGCTTGGCGTCGACGCGCTCGCGCACCGCGTCGAGCCGCCACCGCTCGGACTCGCAGGTCGCGCCGCCGGCGTCGTGGGCGGCGAGCGCTTCGACGATCTCGTTCAGCGAGAGGCCACCGCTTGCAACTCGCGCGTGAGCTGGATGCGCTCGACCGTCTCGGGCTCGTACTCGCGGTACCCGGACGGCCTTCGCTCCGCGGCCGGGCAGCACGCCGACCCGCTCGTAGAAGCGCACGGTGTCGACGCTCACGCCCGATTGCTTCGCAATTGCTCCGATCCTCACGCTCGCCCCCGGACTCTGGTCCCGACTCCAGAGTTTATGCTACCCGGTATGACGATCCCCTTCACCTCCAGTCCCGCCCCTGCATTCCGATCGCGTGCGACATGAGCACGCGCCGACACCCCCGACGAACGGGTCCAGGAGTCGCCCGCCTGTTCGAGTCCGCCCTGGTCCGTCGCGAGCGCCGCGCGTATTCCGTCGTCCTCTGGCTCCGCGCCGATCCGGATTTGCGGGCGTCGGTCGACGCTCTGTCCGCCGCGAGGCCGCCTGCTGCCCGTTTCGCGACTACCGCGTGGAGACGGTCGGCCGCGACGTGATCTGGACCACGGCGAACCCGGTCGTCGGCGAGGCCCGCGCCGCCGCCGACGTCTTCCTCGAGGTCTTCCAGCGGTCTTCCCGAGCACGCGGTCTCCGACTGCCGCCGGGTTCTTTGATCGCCTGGCCGCGCGGGGGGGGGGGGGGGGGGGGGGGGGGGCTTGGGTTCGGGGTGCCGGCTTTGAGGCGCTGATCTACCCGGTGCTGGGCGCGCTGCTCTACGCGACGTTCCTGCAGGTCCCGTTCACGGCGCTGCGCGCGGCGTTCAGGGATCGGCGGTTCCTGCTGGCGGCCCTCGGACTGAACTTCCTCGTCGTCCCGCCGATCGTGTTCGCGCTCAGCCGGCTGGCGCCCGGCGGCACGGCGGTCGAGCTGGGCGTGTTGATGGTGCTCCTGACCCCTGCATCGACTACGTGATCGTGTTCACCCGCCTGGCCGGCGGCAGCGACCGGCGACTGCTGGCCGCAGCGCCGCTGCTGATGCTCGCCCAGATGGCGCTGCTGCCCGTCTACCTGTGGCTGTTCATGGGCTCGAACTGGCTGACATCGTCGAGCCCGGGCCGTTCGTGGAGGCGTTCGCGCTGCTGATCGTGCTGCCGCTGGCGCTGGCGTGGGCGACCGAGGCGTGGGCGGCGCGCTCGCCGGCGGGCGCTCGCCTGAAGCATGCGGTCGATCTGCACGCCGGTGGCGCTGATGGCGCTGACGCTGCTCGTCGTCGTGGCGTCGCAGTTCCCGCGCGTGCGCGACGACATCGAGCACGTGGCCGGCGTGATCCCGCTCTACGTCGCGTTCCTGGTGATCATGGCCGTGGTGGGGGCTGGCTCGCCGCGCGCTGACGGTTCGATATGCCGGCGGCGCGCGCCTTGATATTCACCGGCGCGACCCGCAACTCGCTGGTCGTGCTGCCGCTCGCGCTCGCCCTCGGCGACGAGTACGCGCTGACCGCCGCCGTGATCGTCACCCAGACGCTCGTCGAAGTGCTCGGCATGGTCGCCTACGTTCGAGTGGTCCCGCGCCTCCTCCCGGCCGGCAGGGGTTCTGGGCGTTCTCACGCGCGACGAGGGCGAACAGGCTGAGGAATTCCTCGTGGCACGCGGGGCAGCCGACGAGGTGCTCGCGCACATGCCCGGGAAACGTTCGTCGGCGGGCGAGCCGGCCAGCATCAGCTCGACATAGATATCGAGGACGTCGAAGCACTCGTCGCAGCTGATCTCGGGTTCGCCGGCGGCGAGAGCGGTAATACGGCTCATGAGATGGTCGTGTGGTCGTGGTCGGCGAGCTAGGCGCGCAGCCGGCGGCGGGCGTCGTGGAGCGTCTTGTACAGCGCTCCGCGGGTGCTGTCGAGGCGCTCGGCGAGGACGTCGATCGGCACGCCGTTGACGGCCAGAGCGTCCGATGGTCCGCAGCAACTCGGCGGTCTCGAGATCGTCGTGCCTGCCCGGCCGGGGAAGTCGGCGACGAGCGGGATTTCGCGATCGCGCCAGGCGTGGGGCGGTAAGAGTGCTCATCACCCCCTTTGCGTCCGCAACCCAGTGTCTGCGTACGCCTCGCCCCTGCGCGGGGCGAGGCGTACGCGATTCCCCTACGGCGTCGTCGTCGACAGCGTGAACGTGGCGTCTTGCCGTACGCGCCCGTGCGCAGCGGCTGGGCGGCCCCGATCGACTGCTTGAAGCGGATCGTCACCGGTCGTTGCTGACCGGCCCGCTGAGCTGTGAGCGTCAGCGGCGAACCGCTGACCGGGGCGAACGCGCCCGCGACCGCGGTCTGCACCGGCTCTGCGAGCGAGAACGCGCCGTTGACAGCTTGCCGGCGTCGTGCTCGCCGGATCGCCGACCGACAGCGTCGCGTCACCCGCCGGCTGATGACGGTCGCGGCCGTGCTGGCCTCGTAGTCCTTGGCGACGCCCGGCGTGAATGCGCCGAAGCCCGCGTTGGCGCCGAGCGGCAGCGACAGCGTCGCCGGCACGCTGGCACCGACGTCTGCCGTCGACCACGCTGGTGACTCACCGGCGGTCACTGCGACGTCGACCTCGGCGCTCTCGTGGAAGCCGTCGCTCACGCGGACCTTCAGCGTGTAGTTCGTGTTCTCGTCGAGCTGGCGCTGATCGGCGATGCGGAGCATTCCGGAGCTCGGATCGATGGAGAAGGCCGCTGGGCCGTCCGACGATCCGCCACTTGAACGTCCGCAGGTTCAGGCGATTGATCTGCGACGCCCAGTCATCCGCCATGACCGTGCCGACGCTGCTGGCGTTGGCGGAGTTGGCGTCGGTGACCGCGAAGCTCTGCGCCGGGCGGATGACCGGGGCGACCTTCTTGACGTAGTTGAACAGCCAGTGCGCGGCGGGCTTGAGCGTGCCGTTCTGGAGGATGATCGGCGCGCTCTGGGCATTGCGCCAGTGGGAGGGCTGGCGCCAGCCCCACAGCGTGATGCCCTCGACGCCCGGGCTCTCCCAGAAGGTCGGCACGAAGCGGCGGTAGTACTCCAACTGCATCTCGTCGCCGGGGACGCCGCCCACCGCGAACCCGTCGAGATCGAGCTCGGTGATCTGGATCGGCACGCCGGTCGCGACGATCCGGTCGAGGTTCGCCTTATGGACCGCCGGGTCGGTCACGGGCACGTACGGGCGGCCTGGGATCGACGGGACGTTGGGGTTGGGCGTGATGAACTCGAACGCGTGCGCCTGGATCCCCACCTTGTCGATCAGGTTCTCGCGCTTGAGGATGTTGATGATCTTGATGTACTCGGTCGTCGCCTCAGGCATGCCCGTGATCACGACGTCGTTGATCATCAGCTTGGTGTTGGGGAAGTACAGCTTGGCCAGCCGGAACTACGTCCCCGGTCCGGTAGAGCCGTCGCCCGCCGCCGGACGGGTCCGGGACAAAGGCCGACGCCGTCTCGTCCGGCCGTCCGAGATAGCCCGACGCAAGGCCCGCTCCGCCAATCACCAGCTCCCCCGGGATGCCCGGCGGCAGCGGGCACAGCTGGTCGTCCAGCACCTGCACCCTGGTGCCAGGGTCCGGGGAGCCGATCGGCACCTCGCTGGCGATGACCCTGTCCACGACCTCGTGCAGCGTGGAGTTGACGGTGGCCTCCGTCGGTCCGTAGGCGTTCAGCACCCGGACTCCGGCAGGGACGCGGGCCACCGCGGCCGCGTCGACGCGCTCGGCGCCGGTCAGCACGGTGAGACCCACCGGGAGCACGCACACGTCCGGGAGCTCGGCCAGGAGCGAGGGCGCCAGGGCGGCGTGGGTGATCCGTCGCTCGCACAAGAACTCGACCAGCCCCGGCACCGGCCTGCGGAGCTCCTCGGGCAGCACATCGAGGGCCGCTCCGGCATGCAGGGCCATCGTCATCTCCCAGAAGGCGATGTCGAAGGCCGGGCTAGAGAACTGCAGCACCCGTGAACCCTCGCCGACACCGACGACGTCGAACGCGGTCCGCGCCAGCGCACGGATGCCCGCATGGGTGATCACGACACCCTTCGGCGTGCCCGTCGTGCCCGATGTGTACATGACGTACGCCGGCCGCGAGAGCACGCGGCGTAAGCTCTCGGGCGGATCGGGGACGGGTTCCGTCGCCGCACCGATGCGGTCGACGTGGAGTGTGGGCACCTGCAGCCGGTCCGACGAGACGCCGGCCCCGGCGCGTGTCACGAGCGCTCTCGGGCAGGCGTCGCGGAGCAGCGTGACCACTCGCTCCTCGGGGGTCGTGGGGTCGATGGGCACGACGACGGCGCCGAGACGCAACAACCCGACCCACGTCGCGATGAGGTCGACGCCCCGCGGGAGCAGCACCGCCACCCGGTCGCCGTACCTCACGCCCGCCTCGGCGACTGCCACGGCGATTCCGTCCGCGAGGGCCGCCAGACTCCGGTAGTCGAGGCTGCGGTCGCCCTCGTGTACGGCGACCGCCCTCGGCGTACGCCGGCACTGGGCGTCGAAGGCACTCCACCAGTCCTCACCCGGCTCGACCGCAGCCCCGGTGCCGGCGAGGGCCAACCGTTCACGGGTCTGCTCGTCGACCAGGTCCACCGCCGACACCCGCGCCTCCGGCTCCTTGGCGAGGCGTTCGAGCACCGCAAGCAGGGCGGCGACCATGCTGTCGACGGCCTCCCGCTCGAGCACCGTCCCGTCATGGATGACAAGTCCCTCGAGACCGTCGTCGGTCTCGGTCAGCTCCCACGCGAGGTCGAACTTGGAGGCCTCGACGTGAAGCGGTTCGCGCACGGCGCGGAGACCGCGGAGGTCGGGCAGCGCGTCGCCGGCCCGCTGCCACGCGAGCGCCACCCGGAAGAGCGGGTTGCCGGTCGAGGCTCCCGCACCGAGCTCCCGGACAACCACGTCGAAGGGCAGGCCGGCGTGCTCGACGTCCGCGGTGAACCGGACCCGCACCCGATCGAGAAGCTCGCCGAGCGTCGGGTCACCAGAGGTGTCGACGCGGGTGACGACCGTGTTCACGAACAGACCAACCACGTCGTCGAGGTCGGCCCCCGGCCGCTCGTTCACGGGAACGCCGAGCGGCACGTCGTCGCCGCCGCCGAACCGCGAGAGCACCACCGCGAGGGCAGCCTGCACGGCTACGAACGGCGTGCACCGATGCGCAAGGCAGACCTCGCGGAGACGTTGCACATCGTCTCGCTGAACCCTGAAGACCCGGACGCCGCCTCCGCGCGCGGCCGTCGGAGCAGTCACCCGGGCGCCGGGAAGGGCGCCGTGCTCGGGCAACCCGCGCAGCGCTGCGGTCCAGTACGCCGCCAGGCGGGCAGCCTCGCTGTCCGGGTCGTCCACGTCGCCGAGAACCTGTTCCTGCCAAGCGGCGAAGTCGGCGTACCGCAGCCGGGCGGGCCGGATCGACGCCCCGCTGCCAGTGGTCCGAGCGGTGTACGCCGCTGCAAGGTCGCGCACCAGCACGCCGATCGAGGCCCCGTCGGCAGCCACGTGGTGAACGGCGACCGCGAGCAGGTGCTCGGTCTCGCCGACCCGCAGCAGCAGGACGCGGACCGGGGGCCCCAGGGCCAGGTCGAACGGAGTACCGCAGAAGCGACGCAGCCGCTCTGCGACGTCGGCCTCGGCGCACTGCTCGCGCTCCAGACCCACACCCCGCGCCGCCGGCGCCAGGCGCAGCTCCCCCTGCTCGACGACGTAGGCCGTGTGCAGGGACTCGTGCGCGTCGACGACGTCGTGCACCGCCCAGGCAAGGGCATCGGCGTCGAGGTTGCCCTCGAGCCGGACCGCCCACGGCAGCACGTAGCTCTGCCGTTGTCCGGTCATTTGTTCCTGTGCGACCATCCGTCGCTGGGCTGCGGAGGGTCTCGGCGGGCCCACCGCTGGTTGTACCGCCGCGGTCGCGGGCGAAGGGGCCGTGGGCTCCAAGGCGCCCAGCGCGGCAGCCAGTGCCCGTGGCGTGGGGTGGTCGAAGAGCAGCTGCAGCGGCACCCGAGTGCCGAGCTCTGCGCCCAGCGCCGCGGCCGCGCGCATCACCAGGATCGACTGGGCGCCGATCTCGAAGACGTCGGCGGTCGGCTCCACCGCCTCGCGATGCAGCACGCGGGCCCAGGTCCGGCAGACGGTCTCCACGTCCGCGCGTCCTGGTCCGTTCGGGGTCAGGCCCACGGGCCCGGACGTTGGCTCGGGGAGGGCGCCGCGGTCGAGCTTGCCGTGCGGGGTGACCGGCAGACGCTCGAGGTCCACGTATGTCGCGGGCACTGCGTACGCCGGGAGTCTGGCGGCCAGCTCACGGCGGAGCCCCGCGGCATCGCGGTCACCGGACCAGACGACCCACGCCACCAGTCCCGGCTCGCCCGCAACCGTGCGGACGCCGCAGGCCGCGGCCTCCACCGACGCGCAAGCACGGAGCGCGTGCTCGACCTCGCCGAGCTCGAGCCGGTTCCCGCGCAGCTTGACCTGGTCGTCGAGTCGACCCAGGTAGTGGAGGACACCGTCGGGCCGGCGCCGCGCGAGGTCGCCGGTGCGGTACATCCGCGATCCGGGCGGGCCGTACGGGTCGGGTATGAAGCTTTCTGCGGTCAGGTCGGGCCGGCGGTGGTAGCCGCGCGCCAGCCCAGCCCCGGCCAGGTGCAGCTCCCCCGGTCCGGCGACGACCGTCCCGGACTCATCGAGGACGTGGGTCGCCGTGTTGCAGATCGCGTGACCGATGGGTACGCCGTCGTCGGCGTCGTCGGTCTGCCACCAGGTGACGTCGATCGCGGCCTCGGTCGGACCGTAGAGGTTGTACGTCGGGCCCAGGAGCGAGCGCGACCGGGCCGCCAGTTCGGGCGGCAGGGCCTCCCCGCTGCAGACCACACGTTGCAGCCGCACCCCCGGGTCGCCGTCGGCGAGCAGCTCGCGGAGCATCGAGGGCACGAAGTGCGCCGTGGTGATCCGCTCCTCGCGCAGCACCCGGCGCAGGTAGTCGGGATCACGGTGCCCATCGGAGTCGGCGACGACGAGGGTCGCCCCGGTGACGAGTGGCCACAGGAACTCCCAGACCGACACGTCGAAGGTGGCCGGCGTCTTCTGAAGCACCCGGTCGTCCGCGCCCAAGCAGAACTCGTCCTGCATCCACAGCAGGCGATTCACGATCGCAGCGTGACTGACCACGACACCCTTCGGCGTGCCCGTCGAGCCGGAGGTGAACAGCAGATACGCCGGATTGGCGGGACGCGGTGCTTGTCGACGGTGCCCCCGGGAAGACACGGCGTCCACGCTCAGGCAGGGCTCGTTACGGTGTGCGACCGCCTGTAGGTCGGGACGGGTCACGACCGCGTCGGACCGGGCCTGGTCGAGCACCTCGTCGATGCGGCGCCGTGGCCACTCCAGGTCCAGCGGGAGGTATGCGGCACCCGCGTGCAGCACGCCGAGAAGGGCGACGACCAGGTCCGCGGACCGGGGCAGCGCGAGCGCCACCACCGACTCCGGCCCGACTCCGCGGGCGGCCAGCCGCTCGGCGAGAGCGTGCACCCGCGCCTGCAGTACGTCGTAGCGCAGCTCCTCCCCGTCGGCACGGATCGCCACCCGGTCCGGCGTACGACGAGCCTGCGCGTCGAGCAGGTCGACGAGGGTGACGTCGGGGTGCGCATGCGCGGTGTCGTTCCACGGCTGCCCGAGGTACGCGACCGATTGCCGCGGCTCCTCTGCCATCGCCGCAAGCACGTGCTGGAAGGTCGCCACGAACCCCTCGGCCGCATCGGGCGGCACGCGAGCGGCGTCCATGTCCAGGTCGATCTCCAGGGCCTCGCCCTGCACGTGCGAGGTGACCACGAGGTCGAACCGCGGTTCGGTCGGTGCGATCCGTTCGAGTGTGACCTCCACGTCCCCGAGGTCGACCTCCTCGAGCGGGTCGACTGCGTTGTGCCCGACGAGCACACGCACGAGGTCACCGTCACCACCACGACGACGGTCGGCATCGACCAGTCGCTCGAAGGGCACTTCGTGGCGGGACAGCGCAAAGCGTTCTGACCGCGCAGCCTCGGTGAGGACGTCGTCGAGCGAGGCATGGAGGTCGACTGTGGACCGCAGCAACATCGTGTTGGTGACGTGGCCGACGACCCGCTCAGCGGCTTCCTGCCCGGTCGCCGCGTGGCGGATGCTGACGGGGGCGCCGAGGACCACGTCGTGGCCGGCTCCCAACGCGACGAGCGCCATGGCAACCGCGGTGTGCAGGACGGTGAACTCGGTGACGCCCGACCGGTTCGCCAGCTCCAGCAGAGCCTGTCGTTGCGGCGCCGCGACCGGCAGCACCACGTGCCGCACACCGTTCTCGGAGGTGCAGCCTTCGACGGTCCCAGGCACGGTGGTGGGCCGCGCCCCACCCAGCTGCTCGACGAGCTGGCCCAGCTCGCGATCGATCCGCGCGCGGTGCGTCTCCGACTGCTCGCGAGCGCGTGACCAAGTGCTCGAGTTGCCTGCCGCTCCGACCGGGGTGGTCGGGCTGGGCGCCCCGCGGGACAGGGCGGCGTACGACGTCGCGATGTCCGTGAGCAGCGTCGGCACGGAAGGGCCGTCGACCGCGATGTGGTGGACCACGATCGTCGCCACCACCTCGTCGTCGTCGGCGGTCCGCTCGATCGCGCAGCGGAGCGGGACCTCCCGCTCGAGTGCGAACGGCTTCGTGACGAGCCCGTCCCCCGGCCCCGACGTCAGCGCCGCGCGCACGACCTCCTCGGGGGCGCGCACGAGAGCCGGTCCGTCGAGGTCGTCCTCCACGAGGGAGGCGAGCGCCTCGTGGCGCAGCGCCACCTCCGCCACGGCCTCGCGCAACGTGTGCTCGTCGACCGCGCCGCGCAGTCGCAGCCGCACGCCGATGTTGTACGCAGTGAGGTCGGGGCTCCGCCGCTGAAGGAACAGCATTCGCTCCTGGGCGCTGGTCAGCGGGCGATGCACGCCCTCGGCCGCCGCCGCCGGGACGTCGCCGACCGGCTGCTGGGTCAGGTGGTACACCGCGATCGCCATGTCGACGAGCGTTGGGCGGTCGAAGACCAGCGCCACCGGCACCTCACGGCCCACCTCCTCCGACAGCAACCCGGCGACCTTGACCGCAGCGAGCGAGTGGCCGCCGACGCCGAAGAAGCTGTCGTAGGGCGCGAAGCCGTCCGTGCCCAGTACGGCGGTCCAGGCGCGGGCAACCCGATCGACGTCCGCGTCGGAGGCGCCCGCCACGGGCGTGCTCCGGCAACCGTCCTCCACCTCGTGGGCGTTGTCGTCGGGGAGGACGACGGCTCCGGGCACCAGGTCGGCGACCGCGCCAGCCGGGTCGCGGGTGCCTGCCTCCAACACGGCGATCACGGCCTCGGCACACGCGGAGCCGACGCCCTCCTCGACCCGCGCGGGGTCCGTCTCGACGCGGAGCTCGCCGGTCTCGTTCCAGTGCGCGAGGAGGGGGAACTTGGCGTGGTCGGCGTCGAGCTGCTCCAAGGTCATGCCCTCAGGCAGGGTGACCGATGCGAGGTCGGGGGCGGCGCTCACCATCACGGAGTGCAGCTCCTCGATCCGCCTCTCCCCCGCGGTGGCGAGTGCGCCCACGACCTCGTCGAAGGGCACATCGCAGTCGCGGACGGCCTCACGGCTCGCGGCCGCGGCGCGGTCCACGACGTCCTCGAAGCGGTCGGCGGCGCCGACGTGATCCGTGAGGGCGACGCTGTTGACGAGGTGCCCGACCGTGGCGGCGAACCGGCTGTCGTGCCTCCGATCGACGGGGGTGAGCACGGTCGCCCCCTGCCAGCCGGAGCGATGCGACAGCACGGTCCACCAGGCCGCGAGGACCACGACGAAGCCAGTGGTGCCACGACTGCGAGCCAGGGCGCGCGTGCGCTCGAGGATCGTGTCGGGGAGCCGATGCACCGACGTCCGGCAGGACCGCCCGACTCCCTCGCGGGAGCGCTGACCCAGGTCGACGGCAGGGAACCCGAGGAGCCGGCGTGCGGCACTGGGGACGCGCTGTGCGTCCAGCGGAGCTGCGAGCTCGCCCAGCGCGAGGTCGACCACCTGCGCCCGCGGCAACGGCCCCGGGTCCGCTCCGCGAAGAAGCGCGCCGAGCTCGCGTGCGAGCTGGACAACTGACTGTCCGTCGGCGGCGATGTGGTGCACGACCAGCAGCAACAGTCCCTCGCGCGTGGCGAGCCGCCAGAAGTCAGCGCGAACGGGCGGTCCCGCCCCGAGGTCGAAGGGTCGGCGAGCCACCCCCTTCGCCTCGTTCCGGGCCACGATCTCATCGACGCCGGCGGACCCCCCGTGGGTCGTCAGCGGCCAGGACCACGAGGCGGAGACCTGTTGCATCGGGGACCCGGACACGGTCGTGAAGCTGGTGCGCAGGGACTCGTGGCGAGCCATCAACACGTCCAGGCATCGGCGTACGTCGACCGAGCCGATCTCAGCGGGCAACCGCAGGAGAGCCGGCAGGACGTAGGCCAGCGAACCCGGGTAGCGGCGGTCCAGCGTCCAGAGCGCGCGTTGGCCGGAGCTGCAGGGAAACGTGCCGGCCCGCTCGCCCGGGGGCGCGGAGAGCTGCTCGAGCAACGCACCTTGCTCGGTGGTCAGCTCACCTTCCATCGGTACTGACCCGGTCATCGCACGCCCTCCCGACTCTCGGTGAGGGACAGCACGTGCGCCAGCAGCACCTCGGAGACGTCCGGTTCCGGCTGACGCGCGGGCACCTGGTCCACGACCGTGGCCAGCGACGCCACGGTGGGGTTCTCCATCACGTGGCAGGGCTCGATCGCCCGGTCGAGACGGTCGCTGAGCTCCGCTGCGACGCGGGTGGCGGCCAGGGAGTTGCCACCCAGGGCGAAGAAGTCGCTGTCCCTCCCCACGGCCTCGGTACTCAGCGCCCCCAGCCACACCTCGGCTACAAGCTCCTCCGTCCTCCCGGCCGGCGCCACCAGCTCGACGACGGCCCGCCCCGACGAGAAGTCGAGCCGGTCCCGGTCGATCTTGCCGTTGACGGTCATCGGCCACTCGGCGAGCACGCGCAGATGCTGGGGCACCATCGGTCCCGGCAGCCGCCGGCGGAGCTCGCGCATCACCGACCTCGACAGCTCGCTCAGATCGGCGTCTGGATCTGCCGCCCGGGCGAAGGCAAACAGCACTGTGTCCGGTGCCGCCCCACGCGGCACGACGAGGGCGTCGACCACGCCCTCGTGGGCGCTGACGGCGGCCTCCACCTCACCCATCTCGACACGCATGCCGCGCACCTTGGCCTGGCCGTCCCGGCGTCCCAGGAACACCAGCTGTCCGTCCCCGGTGTAGCGGACCTGGTCGCCCGTGCGGTACATCCGCTGGCCGTCTCCCCATGGACAGGAAGGAAGCGTTCGGCAGTCGCGGACGGGCGGCCGAGGTACCCGCGGGCCGTCCCCGCTCCGGCGACGAACAGCTCGCCGCGCGCGCCGACCGGTGTGAGGTGGAGGTGCTCGTCCAGCACGTAGGCCGGTCCGTTCGGCACCGAGCGGCCCAACGGGGTGATCCCCTGGTTCGTCCCGTCGCGGGGCACGTCGTACCAGGTGGCCCAGACCGTCGACTCAGTCGGGCCGTAGCCGTTGACGACGTCAGTTCCGGGCGCCACGGCCATCAGGCGGCGCAGCATCGGCTCGGGGATCGGCTCGACGCCCACAAGCACCGAGCGCAGCGTCGTCGGCTGCTCAGACCGCTCGAGGCGGGCGACCAGGCCGGGGAGCAGGTGCGGCGGCACGTAGGCGCAGGTCAACCCGTGGTCCTCGACCCAGCTCGCGAACGCGTTCGGGTCCAGCTTCGCGCTCGGCGGGAAGACCTCGACGCAGGCACCGGTCGCGAGCGCGCTGAAGATCTCCTGCACCGAGACGTCGAACCCGGTGCTGGTCCACCAGCCGCACGCGTCTCCGGGGCGCAGACCCGCACGCTCCGCGTACGCCATCACCAGGTTGTGCACGCCGCCGTGGCAGCAGGCGACGCCTTTGGGCTGGCCTGTGGAGCCCGAGGTGTACATGACGTGGGAGAGGTGCTCAGACCTCGCGTCGAGGCCGGAAAGCCCAGCGTCGTCGTCCGGCACATCGTGGGTCAGCAGGTCTTCGATGAGCAGCACCCGCGCCATCTCGGCCAGGAGGTCGGGGTGCTGGGAGCGCGTCGCCTCGTCGGTGACCACGACCTCTGGCACGGCGTCGTCGAGGATCGCCCGCAGTCGCGGTTCGGGGTGGTCAGGGTCGAGCGGAAGGTAGGGCGAGCCGGCGAGCTGGATGCCGAGGAGGGCGGCCACTGCGTCGACGGAGCGCGGGAGGTACATCGCCACGGGGTGGTCGTGGCCGCCCCCGGCCTGCAACACGCCGTGGGCGATCGAACGGGCAGCGCGGGCCAGCGCGGCGTAGTCGAGCGTGCGGTTCACGTCGTGGACGGCCGGGGCGTTCGGATGGGTGCGCGCGTGCCGGAGAACCGTCCGCGGAACCGGCTCGAAGGCCCGTGGGTCGGCGGTGTTCCATCCGCTGACCTGGTCCTCCGCCTGGTCCGGCGGCACGAGGCTGAGGTCGTCCCACGAACGGTCTGGGTCCTCCAGCACCTGCCGGAGCACGTGCAACCAGACCGCAGCGAAGGTCTCGCCCTCGGTGGTGGGCAGCGTCGAGGCGGCGTGCATCAGTGCGGCGTCCAGCCGGGTGCCGTCATCGACGACCTCGAGGGTCACGTCGAAGGGTGTGGTGCCGCGGTCGACGTCGGCATCGGACACGGTCAGCGCGCCGAGCCGCTTGGTGGCACCGCGTCGCGCCAGCCCGAGGGCGGCACCGCTTGGTGCCTGTTGCTGGACCAACAGCACACTGATCAGCTCGCGGGGCCGTTCGACGCCTGCCACGCATTCCTGCACCAGCCGGGAGACGGGAAGGCCCTGCAGGGCGAAGGCCTCGGCGGTATGCCGCGCCGAACCGGTCACCGCGGTCGCGAACGGCGTCGTCCCCGAGACCTCACAGACCAGGGGCACCGGGTTCGAGCGGTAGGCGATGGTCCGCACCCCGGCCTCGTCGCGCCCGGGAGTGAGCATGCCCACGACGAAACGGTCGAGACCGGTCACCGCTCGCAGGGCCCAGGCGATGCTCGTCTCGAGCACCGCGAAGACCGTACAGCCGCCCTGGCCAGCTAGCCGGCGTACGGCGTCGGCCTCCGCGGACAGGTCGATCTCCGTGCGGACCGAGGTGGTGCCGGCCGCCCGGCCGCTGGTCGTCCCGGGGAGGCGCGCGGGTGGCGGGCAGTCGGCGAGCCGCTCCTGCCACCGCGCCACCAGGTCGCGCCCCGCCGGTCCCGCCAGCATCCGTGCCTCGCGCGCGGCCAGGTCCTCGGGGTCAGTGGTAGCCGGCAGCTCCGGCTCCTCGCCGGACACGAACGCGGTGTACGCCGCTCCGAGCTCATCGGCGAGCACGTCGAGCGACCAGACGTCACTGACTGCGTGGTGGATCGTCAGCGCCAGGGTGAGGCGGCCGGGAGCGCAGACGAGCCGCGCGCGGCACACCGGACCGTGCACCAGGTCGAGGCCCTCGGCCACCAGCTCGCCCCACGAGCTCTCGGCCGCTCGGTCGTCCGCGACGTTGACGACGTCCAGGCGCAGCGAAGCTGCGAGGACCCGGCGACCGGGACGGCCCTCGGCGTCGGGGAAGGTCGTCCGCAAGGACGGGTGTCGCAGGCTCAGCCAGCCGATGGCCCGCGCCAACACGTCGGTGTCGGTGTCCTCACCGAGCTCGAGGCGCACCTGGAGAACGTAGGTGCGGGGGTCGCGGGCGAGTCGGGACGCGAGCCACAGCCCGGTCTCACCGTCGCTCACCGCGCTGGGGAGCTCCCCCTTGGCGAGGGCCTCCTCGGTCGCGGGCTCTCGGTGCGAGGCCGCTGCGGCCAGGTCCTCGCAGGTGGCGCCGGTGAGCAGATCCACGAGCGGCACCTGCCGCTGGAGCTGGTCGCGTACCGCCTGGCGCAGCTGCACGGCGCGCAGGGAGTCCAGGCCGCACGCGGTGAGCGGGCGATCGGCCGGCAGGTCGTCGACCTCGAGAACGCACGCAGCCACCTCGGCGATGCGGATGGCCAGCTGGCTCGGGCCAGTCACGGTCGCTCCGGGCGCGAGGAGCCGGACGGCAGGAGTCGCGGCGGACGACACGAGTTCGCGCGCTTCGGCCCGCTGGAGCTTTCCGCTGGGGGTCTTGGGCAGGGCGCCGCGCGCGAGAAGGTGCACCTGCTCGGCTCGCAGGAACAACGTCTCCGCGAGCATCCGCTGGACCACCGTGAGGATCTGCTCACCTGCTACGGACATCGGGTCGCCGTTCACCTCGAGGGCCAGACCCAGACCGGGTCCGGTCGCCGTACTCACCTCGAAGGCGGCGACCCCGCCCGGGCGCACCGCCGGGTGGCAGCCGGCCAGCACCGCCTCGACGTCCTCGGCGACGTGGTTGCGGCCACGCACGATGATCGTGTTCTTGAGCCGACCGGTGACGAACAGCTCGTCATCGACGAGACGGCCGAGGTCCCCGGTCCGGACACGTCGACCGGTGTCGCCGGTCCCGAACGTGGCAGCTGTCCCCTCGACGTCGCGCCAGTAGCCGCGAGCCACGCTGGGGCCCTCGACACAGATCTCACCTTCGCCCTCCACCAGGTTCCTGCCGGTGGTAGGGCAGAGGACCGAGAGCCGGTGCCCCGGCGCGGCCGAGCCGCTCGAGACGACCCTCCCCTCGCCGGTGCCTGTGCGGGCACCCTCGCCGCGCCGTACGCCGGCGGCGATGAGGGTGGTCTCGGCGAGGCCGTAGCAGGGGTAGAGCGCACCGGCCGAGAAGCCCGCGCCGGCGAACCCGTCGGCGAAGGCCGCCATCGTCTCCGCACGCACGGGCTCGCCGCCGCAGAACGCAACCGACCACCGGCTCAGGTCGAGGGTCTCCCGGACCTCCGGCGGCGTCTTGCGCAGGCAGAGGTCGAAGGCGAAGTTCGGCCCCCCGCTCGTGGTCGCACCGGCCTCGGACACGGCCCGCACCCACGACGACGGATCGACGAGGAAGTCCAGGGGCGACATCAGGTCCACGGGGAAGCCCACCCAGGCCGGCTGGAGGATCCCGCCGACCAGGCCCATGTCGTGGTACGGCGGAAGCCAGATCACTCCCTGGCTGTCGCGGCTATGGCCGAACAGCTCGGCGATCGCGGTGGAGTTCGCCACCAGGTTGCCGTGGCCGACCATGGTGCCCTTGGGCTGGCCGGTCGACCCGGAGGTGTACTGCAGGAAGGCGAGGTCGTCCTCACCGCGGTCCACCGGCGCAGTGACGTGGACTCCCCCCAGCGCCGATGCGGCCACGCCTTCGCAGTCCAGCCACTGCGCGCGCTCCCCGACGGCTCCGAGACCCGGCTCGACCATCCCCCGCAGTGAGTCGTGGGTCAGGACCACACTCGGGTCGCTGTCCTCCGCCATCGCCGCCAGCCGGCGCGCGGAGCGCTCCTGCAGCGGCGGGTACGCCGGCACCGCGACGACCCCGGCGTGCAGGCACCCGAGGAAGGCGCCGACGAAGTCGAGCCCGGGAGGCAGCAGGATGAGCGCCCGGTCGCCGGGGCGACAGGACTCGGTGAGCCGCTCGGCGTACGCCGACGCGACCACCAGCCAGTCCGCGAACGACCACTCTCCCGCACCGTCGCCCAGGAAACGCACCGCGCGGCGGTCCGGCTGTCGATCGGCCTGCTCGCTGAGGGCCCACGCGAAGTTGTGGCTCACGACGCGCGCACCGACTTTGAGCGAGCCATCTTCAGCCCGTGGATCACGTCGACGGCGGTGAATGCGCTGCGCGCACTCATCCGCAGGCTGACGCCGTGCCCGCCGCCGAACCTGGCGCAGACGTACTTGTGCGAGTCGTAGGCGCCAGCGAGCGCACTGACCAACGACGAGTGCGCGGGAACCAGTTCCGGCGGCAGGTCGGCAAAGGTCGGCTTGAGCTCCGCGAGCAGGCGGATCAGGTGCCGGTGGTCGGCGGAGAGCAGGCCGCTGAACCCGGCCGAGACGTGCGGCTCCTGCATCGACGGGCGGATGCGAGCGGCGTACTGTCCCGGCGCGAACTCGGAGGCGAAGACCAGAGCGGACCCGGACGCCGCCATCACCCGGCCGGCACCGACCAGACCGTGGCGCGCCGCGTCCAGGTCGCCGCGGCGACGCGCCTCCCGGTAGACGTTCAGGGCGACCACCAGCGCCTGGATCAGGACCAGGAACACCTGGTGCCCCACCACCCAGCGACGTTGTGCGTCGACGTTGGTGCCCATCATCGGCGGTGTGCTGAGCACGGGGCGCAGTGCCGGCACCGACTCGTCGGGGAAGCACATCATTGCCTGGAAGGCCGAGCACATGACCGCCCACTCGGCCCAGGTGAGCCGGGTGCCCACGGTGCTCGCCTCCTCGACCAGCGAGCGGTAGCCGGCGAACAGCGACGCGGCGAAGGATCCCGGACCGGGGTCGGTCTCCCGGACGACGCCGAAGTAGTCGTCGAACTCGTCCTCGCCGCGGGTCTGCTGAGGGTGCACCGCACCGCAGGCCGCGCGCGGGGCGCCCTCCTCGCGTGCATCGTCCAGCGTGTCCAGCAGCATCTCGACCATCTGGCCGGAGAGGTGCGCGGGATCGCGCAAGGTGTCGACGAACCGTTGCTGCCGCACACCCAGCGGACCGGGGACCTCACCGGGTCGCCGGCCGGGCAGGACGGAGGGTGGCGCGAGGACCAGCTTCACCGGCTCACCCCCGCCGGGACCGTACGGCGCAGCGCGCGTCGCTGCTCGTCGGGCGAGGGCAGGAAGCCGATCGACTCCATGAACCCGAAGCAGCGGTGGGTGAGCGCCTCGGTCATCGGCGGTGGCTCGATGTCGCTGCCCGCGAGGGAGGCCAGTGTCGTGGCCAGCTCCTCGCGCAGGTCGGTAGCGGCCACCACATCGGGCGCGAAGGCGGGCATCGCGTCCTGGCCGCCGTCCTCGAACAGCAGCGGCAGAAGGGGGTACAGCGGGCTGTCCGTCCCGACGCTCATCAGGTTGGTGACGGTCTCGTCCATCGTCACCGGCTCGAGCTCGTACCCGTAGCTGCGGATCCAGTCGTAGATGGTGCTGACGTGGACCGGGTCAAGGTTCCAGAGGTGGAAGTTCCGGCCCAGCCACCGCCGGTTCAGCGACGCGTTGACGATCACCGAGGCGGCGTAGTCGACCGGGATCGCGTCGAAGACGTAGTCCATGTCGGGGGCCTCGCCGAAGGCGAGCAGCGTCTTGACCTGGAGCACGAGGTAGTCGGTCGTCTGGGTCGCGCCCGACTCCGACTCGCTCATCATCATGCCTGCGCGGTAGTTCGACGCCGGGATGCCGCGACGCTGGGCCAGGCCCACCAAGCGGTCCGCCGCCCACTTGCTGCGGGCGTAGCCCTGGGGTGCCTCCTCGGGCACGATCAGGTCGGTCTCGGTGAACGGGCGCTCCATCCCGGTGTGCAGGAACACATCGATGCTGGAGACGAAGTGCGCGGCCTTCAGTGTGGTCGTGGTGGCCAGCCTGAGCGCCTCCACGACGGAGTCGACGTTGGCCTGCTTGAGCCGGCTGTAGGGGTAGACGAAGTTGACGATGCCGGCGGCGTGAAAGATCTGGTCGACGTCACGAGCCAGGGCCTCCCAGTCCGCGTCGGCGAGGCCGAGGTGCGGCTGGGTGATGTCGCCGAGAACGACTCGGACCCGGTCGGCGTACGTCTCTTCCCAGGCGCGGTAGTTCCGCAAGCTGTCCACGACGCGCTGCCGGGCACTCTCCTCATCGGTGCCGCGGACCAGGCAGACCACGTGGGTGTCGCTGCGCCGAAGCAGCTCGCGGACCACGAAGCCGCCGAGGTAGCCGGTGGCGCCCAGCACCAGTGCGGTACGTGGGTCCTCCCAGCGCGAGACCGGCAGCCCCTCCGGTCGTACGTCGTCCGGCAGTGCCACCTCGTCGAGCATTTCCTGCACGCTGCGACGCTCGGCCCCGTCGACGACGTCGCGCCGAGCGGCCCCGATGCCGTGCGCGACGGCCACGACCGTCGGCTGCTCGAAGAGCAGGTGTATGGGGATCATCACGTCGTACCGGCTCAACAGCTCGAGCGCCAGCTGGGCGAGGTGCAGCGACGTGGCCCCGTGGTCGAAGAAGCTCTCCTGCGCGCCGAGGCCGCGCACGCCGAGAACCGCCTGGACCAGCTCGGAGATCTCTGCGCGCACTCCGTCGAGGAGGTCGCCACTGCCCGGTGCCTGCGTGGGCGCGGGCGGCCTGGGCAGCTGGTGTCGGTCGACCTTGCCCGCGACGTTGCGCGGCAGCACGTCGAGGACGACCAGCTGGGTCGGCACCACGTGTTCGGGCACCCGTTGCGCGGCGTGCGCGACCACGTCGGCGGGGTCGAGGCCGGCGACGTCCGGAGCCGCCACCCAGGCGACCAGGGTGTCGACCTCGCCCACACGCTGCACCAGTGCCACGGCCTCGGTCACCGCTGGGTGCGACCGCAGAGCGGCCTCGACCTCCCCGAGCTCGATCCGGAAGCCGCGGACCTTGACCTGATCGTCGACCCGCCCCTCGAACACCAGCTGGCCGTCGGGGCGGCGGCGCACGAGGTCACCGGTGCGGTACATCCGGGCGCCAGGTTCATCCGCGAACGGGTCAGGCACGAAGCGCTCGGCCGTCAGCGCGGGCCGCGCGTGGTAGCCGCGGGCGACGCCGGCACCGCCGATTGCAAGCTCACCGGGCACCCCTTCTCCGGCCGGAGTGTCGTCCTCGTCCAGCACGATGGTGCTCGAGCCGGCGTACCCGGCTCCGATCGGTATCCCCTCGAGGAGCGAGCCCTCAGTCTCGGTGCTCGTGGGACCGGCCAGCACGGCGGACGTCGTCCAGACGCTGGCCTCGGTGGGTCCGTAGTTGTTGATCAGCCAGCACGCCGGCAACATCCGGCTGTGACGTTGCACCAGCTCGGGCGGGCATGCCTCACCCCCGACGATGGCGACGTGAAGGCTCCGCAGCGGCGTGGCGTCGTCCGCGAGCAGGACCGAGTAGAGCGACGGCGTGCAGTCGAGGTGGGTCACCCGGTGCCGCGCCACCAGCTCGCGGAGCACCCGGGGGTCCCGGTGCTCGGCCCGAGTGGGGACCACCACCTGGCCACCACTCGTCAAGGTCCAGTAGAGGCCAACCCCGCAGGCGTCGAAGGAGAACGAGATCAACAGCAGGAAGCAGGCCGGATCGGGTCGGCCGTACGACGACAACGCGCGGGTGGTCGCGCAGATCTGGCGGTGTGGGACGACCACACCTTTGGGCTCCCCCGTGGAGCCCGAGGTGTAGATGATGTACGCCGCGGCGTCGCGGTCGACCGGCACGTCGGGGCGGTCGCGGGGCTCGTCGACGAGTGCGTCGGCATCGGCCAGGACGGTGCGCCACTCGCCCTCCGGCACGGTGCCCAGCAGCGCTCGCGAGGTGACCAGGAGGGAGGATCCGGCGTCGTTCATCAGAGTGTGGAACCGGGCGGGCGGGTATCCCGGGTCGACCGGCAGGTAGCACGCTCCCGCCTTCAGGACGGCCAGGATGCTGACCACGGTCTCGATGCTGCGCTCGGCGACGATCGCCACGGCGACCTCAGCACCGGCGCCCGCCGCGACGAGCCGGTGTGCGAGCCGGTTGGCCCAGCCGTCGAGCTCGGCGTAGGTGAGCTCACGCTCCTCGCAGACGACCGCGACCGCGTCCGGTGTGCGGTCCACCTGTGCTTCGACGAGCCCGTGCAGGAGGTCGTGTCCTGCCCCAACGGTGGTGGCCACAGACATTGGCGTGCACCCGCCCCTTCCGCTGACCCGAGCAGCCAGACGACAGCATCGAAACAGTGCGCCGCACGCCTGGTGCACACCCGCTGCACATTGGCTGCACGAACCGGCGACGTCGGCCGCTCAGACCTCCAGGAGGGAGCACGCCCAATGCATCCCCCGACCGCGACCGAGCAAGGCCACCACGTCGCCCGCGGCGAGGTCGCCCCGCTCGCGCAGCACGGCGAGGTCGTGCAGCTGGTCGGCCGCGCCGAGGTGACCGTGAGCCGCGGCGAGCTCGGCGTTGCCGCGCTCGAGGTCGATGCCGAGCGCCGCGAATGCCAACCGGTAGGCCTCGGCCGTGTCGTGGGTGAGCAGCACCCACGACAGCTCGTCGGTGCTCCGGCCCGCCCTGCGGCAGGCACTCTCGAGCACCTCGACGAGGTGGACGTCGAGGGTCTCCATGAACGCGGCGAAGCGCTCCGCGTCGTAGCCGAAGTGCTCCATCACGCTCCAGGCGTCTCCCACCCTCAGGTCTTCAGGTGCCGTCCCGGCGCCGAACGGCCGTGCGGCACCGCCGGCCTCCAGGCGGAAGAGACCACCGAGCTCACCGTCGGTGCGGGTCTCCGTGACCAGCCACCGCAGCGTCTCGTGGTCGCGGCGGGCGAGCGTCGCGGCGGCCCCGTCGGAGGAGAGCAGCGGCTGCGAGTCCAGCCTCGGGCAGTAGGCCTCGACGGTCCGGTTCGCGGTCACCACCAGCGCCACCTCGTACGACGGGTGAGTGGCGAGCCGCCCGGCGACGGTGTCGAGGGCGACCACTCCCGTCGTACACGCCTGCGGCGCCAGGACGGCCTCCGCGCGCGTGGTGCCGAGCCGTGCGGCGAGGACAGCGGCGGCGTCCCAGTACAGGTGCTCCACGAGATCCGTGACGCCCAGGACGACGAGGTCGACGTCGGCAGGGTCGCACGCCGCGTCGACCAGAGCCGCCCTGCCCGCGGCCTCGGCGAGGTCGACGAGCCCCGTCGACTCGGCGGCGACGTGGAGGCGCTCGTACCCGTGGCCGCGCAGGCGTTCGAGGTCCTCGGGGCGGCGGGCGGTAAGGTCCTCGAGGGAGTGCTCCTCACCGAGCGCCGTACCGAACCCGGCCAGCCCGAAATTGCTCACGGCGGCTCCTGGGTGAGCGACGCAGGGTCCCGGAGGAGCGTCGCGAGGTCTGTGAGGAACGCCATGGCCTCGGCCCCGTTGACGATCCGATGGTCGTGGGCGATGCCGAGCGTGACGGTCGCCCCCGGGTCGTCGGTCGGCTCGACGTCGCCGGCGAGGGACACGATGGCCGCCAGGCCCGGCGGCACGATCGGCTGCACCAGGGTGATGCCGGGGAGCGCCAGGGACAAGGCGATCCGGGCGTCGCGGAGGTCGTCCTCGGCGATGCGTCCCCTCAACGCCTTCATCCTCAGGTCGGTCAGATCGTCCAGCAGGTCCTCGACCCGCCGGGAACCGACGTCGCGCATGACCGGCATCACCAGCCCCGTGCCGACGTCGATGGTGACCGCGACGTGGGCGGCCTCGGCAGGGAGGTACGACGTCCCGCTGCCCGAGAGTCGGCCGAACACGAGGGGGTGGTCCGAGAGCAGGTCTCCGATCGCACGCAGAGTGAGCGCGGCCAGGTCGACCCCGGCGTCGTGGGCCGGGGCGGCGCTCGCTCGGACGGCCGCGAAGGCCGTTGGCACTTCCCGGTGCGAGGTCGTCACGACCTCGGCGACCCGCTGCTGGCCCACGCTGAGAGCGATGTCTTCGACGCGCCCGGTGGGCGGGCGGGACGGGGTCAGCGCCGGTGCCGGAGCAGGGGTCGGAGTAGGGACCGGGGTGGGAACTCGGGGAGCCACCTGTTCGCGGCTCACCTGGGCGATCTCGTCGCCGGGGTGACAGGTCGATCCGGCCGTGACCCCGTGGTGCAGCCAGCCGTCGACAGGTGACTCGATCTCCTGGACCGCCTTGGAGGTCTCGACCTCCAGCACCGCCTCGCCCGCGCTTGCGCGCGCGCCGTCGTCGACGAGCCAGCGCAGGAGCAGGTAGCGGTCGTCATTGTTGTTGAGCTTGGGCACCAGCACGGGCTCGGAGCCGCTCGGGGGCCGGCGGTGCGCGAGCACTGCGTCCACCAGGTCGTCCTCGCCGAGGACAACCCGCCGCTCCAGGTGTGGCGCTGCCGGGATCGTCTGGTCCGCCGACGCGATCGTGCGCACGGGACCCTGCAGGTGCTCCCACGCCCCCTCGTGCAGGACACGGGCGACCTCGGCGCCCCAGGTGCCGCAGGCCGTGCCCTCCTCGGCCACATGGATCGTGGCTGCGCCGGCGAGCACCTCGATCACAGGTGCAGCGTCGAACGGGTGCAGTCGGCCGGGCACCAGCAGGTCGACGGCGACGCCGCGCTCGCGCAGCGTTCGAGCTGCGGCCATCCCGCGGCGGGCCACCCCGCCGGCCATCACCAGGATCGCGCGGTCAGTGCCCGGCTCGTCGCGCAGGCGCAGGTGTGCCCAGTCGCCGCGCCGCTGCAGCTCGAACTCGCCATCGCCTGGCTCGTCGGGGAAGGCGCGCTCGGTGTAGAGGACCTTGTCCTCGAACAGGATGGCCGGGCGGTCGTCCTCGAGCAGCGCGTCGAGCTGGCGGCGTACGTCGTGGAAGGGGCTCAGCTCGGCCAGCACCAGGTCGGGGATGCCGACGAAGTGCTTCTGCAGGCTCTGGCTGTGCGTCGGGCCCGTACCCGCGGCGGCCGCCGACCGGGCAGCGGACCACGATCGTGCATCGGCAGCCGCGCGCCGTACATCGACGACGGACTTGGCGGCGAAGTTGACGATCTGGTCGAAGGCGAGCGCGACGAAGTCGCCGAACATCATCTCCACGACGCCGTGGTTGCCCGGTCAGGGCGAGCCCGTCGGCCGACGCCGACGATGCCGCTCTCGCTGATGCGGCGTGCCGAGCACCCGGTCGCGGGTGCCGGGTGGACAGACCCTCGGGTGACCTTGAAGGCGCCGCCGTACGGGTCGAGCGATGTCCTCGCCGAGCAGGTACAGCGCGCGGGTCGTCGTCGAACAGCCCGTGCAGGGCCCGGTTGAGGTTGCTCGACGCTACCCGCTCGCGACGGTCATGCCGTCTCCAGCGGAAGCGGGCGGCGCGGCGACCTCGCGCCACGACCTGGCATCCACGCGGTCGCGCGCCGGCGGTCGGCCGCGGCGAACTGCTCGCGGGTCGGCGCCGCGTAGCCGCGGGTACCAGTCGTGCCCGCGGCCGCGTCGCAGTCTCCGTCCGCGCCGCGGGTGTCGTCGCCCTTGCTGTGCGGGCCGAGCCGGTGGGTGCGCGAACTCGACCACCGAGCGGCCGGTGGTCGGCCCGGACGTCCGCCGACGAGCGGCGGCCAGCTCGCGCGCGGATCGCCGCGACGTCGATGGCGTCGACGCGGTGGTGCCGGATGCCGAAGGCCGCGGCGCGGCCGGCGATGGTGCCGGCCAGCTGCGCGCGCGGTCGGTGTGGACTGGGCGATCCCGTTGTTCTCCACCACGACCAGCAGCGGCAGCGCGCCACAGCGCGGCCATGTTCAGTGCCTCGTAGACCGCGCCCTCGCCCCAGGTGCCGTCGCCGATGTAGACGCACCGCGATCGCGCCGGGCTCGGTCGCGTGCGCAGGTGCAGCGCGACGCCGGCGGCCACCGGCAGGCTCTCGCCCTGCACGCCGGTGGACAGGTAGCGGTCGCGGTAGATGTGCTGGCTGCCGCCGACGCCGTCGCAGACGCGCGCCCTGCGCGGCCCATGATCTCGGCGAGCAGGCCCGTGCGGGTCGCCGAAGCGGGCCAGGTAGTGGCCGTGCCCGCGGTGGTTGCTGAACACGAAGTCGCCGTCGTCGAGCAGCGGCGCGCAGCGCGACCGGGACGTACTCCTGGCCGAGGCAGGTGTGCGTGGTGCCGTTGAGCTCGCCGCGGCGAACAGGTCGAGCAGCGCTCCTCGAAGTGCCGGATGAGCAGCAGAAGCTCGAGGTCCTCGAGTGTCTCCGCGTCGGGCTCCACCACAGCACGCCGCTCGGGCGCCCCGACCGCCACACCGTCGGGGGTCATGGCACGATCCCGTGCGCGCCGAGCAGGGCGCGCAGGTCGCCGACGGTCCGGAAGCTCCCGGATCTCCCGTGGGGAGAGCCGGACGTCGTAGGTGTCCTCGACCGCCACGGCGATGTGGAGGTGGGCCAGGCTGTTCCAGGCGCGCAGCTGACCGCGCCCGGTGTCGTCGGTGAGGTTGTCGTCCGGCACCGAGAGCACAGAGGCGACCATGGTGCGCAGGCCGTCGTCCTTCGTCGCCGTCATCCGCCGACCGCCTCGTGGGCCACGACGGTGAGCAGCAGTCCCTGCCAGCGAGTCCAACGCCCCTCGAGGCGATCGACAGCGCGCACCCCCCTGCCGAGGCGCCGGTGCAGGCTCACGCTGAACGACTCGTCCCGGAGCCGCACCTCGACGTCCTCGAAACCGAGCCAGCACCCCATCACCGGATACCACGCCTTGTAGACCGACTCCTTGGCGGAGAAGAGCAGGCGGTCCCAGCACGGCCCGTCACCGGGGAGGGCGTCCAGATGCTCCCGCTCCGAGACTGACGCGACTATCCCGACCACGCCCGGCGGCAGGGGCTCGTCCGGCTCGGCGTCGATGCCGAGCGAGGTGATGACGCCCAGGGGCGCCGCCGCGGCGGCACGGTAACCAGCGCAGTGCGTGAGGCTGCCGGTCACCCCGGCCGGCCAGCGCGGAGCGCCACCGGGACCTCGGGGCAGGACCGTGTCGGCGAAGCCGAGCCGGGCGAGCGCCGACCGCGCGCACGCACGGGTCGTGGCGAACTCCTGCTGACGGCTCGGCACTGCGCCGGCGACCGCCGCCGCCTCCTCAGGAGGCAGTCGACCGGGCTCGAGGTCGCAGACACGCTCGTCGCTCACCGCGCCCCGGGGCAGGAGGTCGGCCAGGCTCATCGGACCAGCCCTACCGCGGCTGCTTCCGGGACCGGCAGCACCCCGCGAGCGCTCCAGGTGTCCGAGCACGCCGGCGACCAGGTCGCGGTCGACCGGGGCGCAACGCAGCCCGGAGCAGGCGAGCAGTCGGTCGCTCCGACTCGTCGAGATGCGGGGCAGGGTCGAGACCGCGCCGTTCGCGGGGGCGAGCATGGGCAGGAGCGGCCGGAGCGCGTTGTCCTCAGGCGCTTCGGCCAGCCGCGCCAGCCACTCCCCGAGCGGGAGGAGGTCAAGCCGGTGGCCGCACTCGGAGACCCACCGCCACACCTCCGCGAGCGCCGCAGGACGCGGGTTGGAGTAGTGCAGCCACGGCCGCTCCGGACGACGTGGGCCGGAGACCACGAGCTCGGCGATCGCCCGTGACACGTGGTCGACGGGTACCACGTTGCAAGCCACGTCGAGGTCGGGCGCTGCCCCGAGCTGCACACAGCCGAGGAGCACCCGGGTGGTGTAGTCGGCCGGATCGGCAGCCCCGGTGCGCGCGTGGCCCATGAGCACCCACGGGCGGTGGATCCACGCCTCCACACCTCGCGAGTGCGCCGCTTCGACCAGCCGCTCCGCCGCGCACTTGGTGACGACATACCCACTCGCGCTCGAGGACGGCGCCGGCGCGGACTCCTCGCGGACTTCGGGCACGGCGTGCTCGGTCAACACGCCGAGGGTCGAGAGGTGGTGCACCGACTTCGGCCGACCGGTGCACGCGAGCCGGAGCACCGTGTCGACGCCGCCGACGTTCACCGCCCACAGCTCCTCGGCCGGCAGCAGGAAGTTCACCTCGGCGGCGGAGTGCACGATCGTCGTGACCTCGGACTCCAGCAGCGCGAGGGATTCCGGCGGGACTCCGAGTCCCGGCGCCCCCACGTCGCCCGGGTGCACCACGACCCGCCCCCAGTCGACCTCCAGGTCGTAGGAACGGGCGACGGCGACCAGACGCTCCATGGCGTCCTGCTCGTCGCTCCCCCGGGCCAGGCAGTGCATCGTCGCGGGCGTACGGGCGAGCAGCGCCGTCAGCAGGTGGACACCGAGGAAGCCGGTCGCGCCGGTGAGCAGGACATCACCCGGAGTCACCCCGCCCGTCGGCCCCAGGGGTTGCACCTCGGGGGCGAGCACGACGTCGGCTGGGTCCGGACCGGCCACGGCGTCGACGAGGACGCCGATGTTCACCGGGCGGGCCAGATCACCGGGCCGGATCCGCGTCCCGGTGATGCGTCCGACGCGCGCGAGGATGCGGGCCAGCAGGAGCGGGTCCCCGCCCGACTCCTCGAAGTCGTCGTGGTCAGTGGGCGCTGCGCCGAGGGTCGCGGCCCACTCCGCGCGCAGCACCTGCCTGGCCTCCTCGCGTGACGGGCGCATCAGGCCGCACCGCTCTCGACGGCACTCGGCACCGGGGTGAGCCGGCCCTTGTCCAGGGGCGGGCCCTCCGCGACCAGGTCCTCGAGGGTCGCGGCCCACAGCGCCAGCAGCCGGAACCGCTCGGTCCCGTCGTGACCCGGCTGCTCGACCAGCAGACCCTCGGCGAGCAGCCGCTCGATCAACGACCGCGACCGCGACTCCGGCCAGTCGCAGAGCGCCGAGACCTGCCGGAGCGTCATCCCCGACGGGGAGGCGAGCAGCGCAGTCAGCAGGTGCTGCACCGGTCGGTCGAGCTGGCGGTACGCCGTGGTGATGGCCGACCTCACCGAGAGGTCCAGCGCATCGAGCTCGTCGAGCCGACAGGCGCCCGCGAGGCGGTCGGCGAGCACCGACAACGGGAGCGACGGACGGGTGCGCAGACGCTCGGCGGCGATGCGCAGCGCGAGCGGGAGCCCGTCGCAGAAGTCGACGATGCGTCGTACGGCGACAGGGTCCTCGGCGAGGCGCTCGGGCCCCAGCACCGATCCCAGAAGCTGGGTGCCGAGGTCGATGCCGATGGCTTGGACGGCCTCCTCCCGGACGCCGTCGATCGCCCGCATCGAGTGCCGGCTGGTCAGGACGACCGAGCTGGGCCCGTCTCCAGGCAGCAGGTACCGCGCCTGCTCGGGGCTGTCCGCTCCGTCGAGGACGACCAGCACGTGGCGGCACGCGAACGACGCTCGCAGCTGGGCAGCCAGGTCTGTGGTCGCGGTGGGAAGTGCGTGGCGGTCCTGGCCGAGCAGGACCAGTAGTTCCGAGATCACGCCGGCCACGTCGCGCGGACGGCCATCCTCGACGAGGGGCATGAACAGACGTCCGTGCGGGTAGCGCGCCGCGACCCGGTGCGCCAGCTCAGTCGCCAGCGCCGTCTTGCCGCTCCCGACCGGCCCCACCAGCGAGAGCACCCGCGGGCGGGTCCTCGACCGCGGACCGCCGACCCACGATGTCAGGTCCTCCAGGGTCTTCGCGTCGCTGACGAACCCGGGGTGGCGTGCCATCAGCGTGCACGGCCCGGAGCGCTCGCCCACCTCCACGCGGGGCGTCCGCTCGTGCGCGTGGCCGGACAACACCTGAGTCAACGCGCTCTGGAGCTCCTGGTCGGCGTCGATCCCGAGGTCGTCGCGCAGCAGCCGACGTCCGTCGTTGAAGATCTCCAGGGCCTCCGCCCGCCGGCCGAGCTCGTGCAGGCCCAGCATCAGCTGGGCACGAGAGCGCTCGCAGTGGGGGCGCTCCTCCACCGTCCCGCGCAGGAGGCTCACGGCCTCGGCGTGGCGGCCGAGCCGCATGAGCGCGTCCGCGGACGCAGCCAGGGCCTCCCAGCGCAGCTCCTCGAGAGCGCGGACCCGGGCCGGCTGGTAGGGCCCGAGGTTCACCTCCGCGAAGGGGGCGCCGCGCCAGAGCGCCAGGGCACCGTCGAGAACGCGCTCGGCGCGAGCCGGCGCTCCGTCGCGCAGCTGGCGCAGGCCCTCGCGGACCTCCCGCTCGAAGACCAGGAAGTCAACCTCGTCGGCAGGGACGAGCAGACCGTAGCCGAGCTCGGTGTGGACGATGGTCGCCTCCGCACCGTGCGTCGCCAGCATGCGGCGGAGGTCGGTGACGTACGTGCGCAGGTTGGCGGCAGCGGAGGCCGGCGTACGGCTCCACAACATCTCGACAAGCGTGTCGGTCGGCACGACGTGGGGGGTGTGCGCCAGGAGCGCGGCGAGCAAGGTACGCCGCTTCGTGCCTCGCAGGCAGACGTCCGGCGGCAGGTCCACCTGCAGCGACCCCAGGGCTTTCAGCAACATGGCTCAACGCTCATCGACGGAGACCCTCCACTCGACTGCGACCCATCCGAACGATGACTTCGGTCGCGCCATCTGCGTTTGCTGCGCCATGCGCAGACTTGCGTCGCCGCGCCCGCGAACCGGTCGCAGACATGAACGTGCGCGGCATAGCTGGACTCCACGACGGCGACGACCGCGTCGTATGCGCACTGCACCTCGGGTGCGCACTGCCGCGCCAGCCACGCTGCGGCCGGGTACGTCTTGACCAGGTGGTGGTGGTCGGCCGACATCAGGCCGCTGAGCCCCTCAGGCAGGAACGGTGCGGCCATCGACGGCGTACCTGCGCTCGGTACTCGCGCAGGGGAGAAGTCCGCGGCGAACTCCATCGCGCGGATCGAGCCACCCAGGCAGTCGCGGTGAAGCGCAGCGCCGCCACTGCATTCGCGTCGTCTCCCTCGCCCGCTGCGGACATGAAAGTCCGCAGCCCCACCAGCGCGCCCTGTATCAGCGGGAAGAAGGCGAGGTGACCGACGCGCCAGGACAGGTGGGGGTTCGACGTCCCTGTCGGACCTGAGAGCGCCGGCAGCGCCGGCGCCGGCCGTGGCGCAACCATCAGCCCGGAGCCGGCCACCGCCTCGACAAGTTCCAGGGCGCTCAGCAGCGTGCGAGTCGGCAGAGGCTCCATGCGATGACGCCGTGTGTGACGACGTGAGTGCAGACGCTCTGCTGCGCAGAGCGGGCGGAGTCAGCGAGGAAAGCCGGCGCGCCCGCCACGCGGGTCACGCCGAAGAACCGGTCGAGGAGGGCGAACTGGTCGGCGGTCCGTCCCGTCTCACGCTCGCTCCATGCGGCCGCTCGCGACCGGCCCCGTCGCGCCGAAGTCCGAGGCGCGGTGTGGGAGGTCCTGAGGAAAGAGGAGCTGAAGTCTCATTCCAGACCATCCGTCAGCCTGGGGATACCGGCTCACCGGTGTGGACTGGGCCAGGCTCACAAGCTCCCGGCGATCGAGCTTTCCGCTGACCAGGCGGGGGAACTCCTCGACGCGGACGTAGCGCCGGGGCACCGCGTGTCCCGGAAGCCGCTGCATCACGTGGACGACAAGCTCGCGTTGCTCGCGCCGCCCGTGCCGCGAGCCGGACCACCCCGACCAGCGTGTCCTCTCCACTCGAGATCGACCACGAGGCACACGCCTCGTCCACCTCCGGGTGCGAACGCAGTGCCTCCTCGACCTCCCCGAGCTCTACGCGGAACCCCCGAAGCTTGACTTGCGAGTCGAGGCGCCCGAGGAAGTGAAGCCGGCCATGCGGTCTCGCCGGGCCCGATCACCGGTGCGGTATATGCGCCGTCCCGGGCGGCCGGAGAACGGGTCCGGCAGGAACCGCTCCGCGGTCGCCGCTGGATGGCCGAAGTAGCCGAGGGCCACGCCGTCACCGGCGATGTACAGCTCGCTCCTCCTGGCCTCAGCCACGATGTCTAGGTCCTCCGGAGGAGGACGCCAGCCGGCGCCGTGCACCGGCTCACCGATCGTCGAGGCGCAGCATCGTCGTAGTGTCCGTGTCCGTTGGCTGTACGACGTGAGCCGTTGCCCAGATCGGACGCCTCGGTCGGCCCGTAGTTGTTCTCGAAGACGCAGTCAGGCAGCAGTCTCCGGTGCCGCGCCAACAGGTCGGCCGGACAGGCCTCCCCGCCGACCTGCACACATCGCAGGTGGTGAGCCCGGCGGCGTCCTCGCCGAGCAGCCGGTCGTAGAGGGAAGGCGTGGAGTCCGTGTGGGTGACACCGTAATGGCGCTCAGCCGCCGCAGCACGACACGTCGCACACCTGCTCGTCGGTCGGGACCACGACGCGACCACCGCTGGTCAGGGTCCAGTAGAGGCCGGCTCCCGCGGCGTCGAAGCACAGGGATATCGGCAGCAGGAACGCGTCCGGCGGGGGCGCTCGAGGACCTGCTGGGCGAACACGGCGCTGGCCAGCTGGCGGTTGGTGACCACCACACCCTTCGCGGCACCGGTGGAGCCGGAGGTGTAGATGACGTAGGCCAGGTCGTCGGCACCGACCTCGGCGCGCAGGTACGAGCTCTGCTGTCGGCCGGCCGGCTCGTCGGTCAGTACGACGGTGTCCACGGCCGGTGGCACGGCGCCGAGGTGATGGCTGGAGCAGAGCACCACGTGCACGCCCGCATCTTCGAGCAGGTCGGCGCGCCGGGCGTTGGGACCGCCGGGGTCGACCGGGACGTACGCGCATCCCGCCCACTGGCACGAAAGCAGCGCAATCACGCTGCCTCGGCTGCGCTCGACCAGCACGCCAACCCGAGCCCCGCGTTCGGCACCTGCGGCGGCCAGGCGACCACCGAGGGCGACGACGTGGTCCATCATCTCGGCGTACGTCACACATCCCGCGTCGTCGACCAGCGCCACCGCGTCGGGGGTGCGCTGCGCCTGGTCCTCGATCCAGCCGATGACACCCCGCCACGAGCCGTCCGGCGCAAATGGGCAACGACTCGGCAGGGGTTGGGTCTCGTCGTCGTCGATGAAGTACTGCATCCACTCACGGTTCTCGGTGTCGCCGTAGTTGCCCATCGCCGGGTGCGGGGGCGCGAGGTCCCATTCGGCGACGCGGCGCCGGATGATCGCGCGCGCGGCGTCCCCCGGCGGCGTCCCACCCTCGATGCCGTCGAAGACGTGCCGTGGCTGGAAGAGCAGTACCAGGGAGTCACCCAGGCTGCGGCTCAGCCGGCGGTGGTGACTCGGCACCGCCGCGAAGACGAACATCGACTGACCCTGGAAGCAGAACTCCCACGCCGGTTCTTCCGGGTCGAGCGCCACGTCCGCCGGCCATGGTTGCGCGTCCGCCGCGTGGAGGGCGTGCAGTAGCTGCCAGAAGGCCCGTTCGTTGGCCTGATGATCGTCCGCGACCAGTGCGGGTTCGACGAAGCACGCGAGGACCGCGCGCCGCTTGGGTTCGGCCGCCACGGTGTCGAGGAAGCTGGCCAAGGACGCCGCGAGCGTGACCACCGCGTCGTCCCCGCCCAGCCAGGTGCCAAGGACGTCACCGACGCCGAGCGACTGCCGACCGAAGTGGCACGGGTAGGCCCGGTCGGACACTCGATCCACGAAGTGGTCGGCCGCCGGTGCCAGCCAGCCCGGGACGCCCTTCGGGAGGTCGTCTCCCACAACGAAGAGACGGGAGTGCAGGGGAACACGCCACCGCGCCTCGACCTCTGGTCCTCTCATGGCGACCCGATCAGCAGTAGCGCCGGGCGAGGTCGTCGGTGATCACCGGCTGGTGGTAGGTGCAGGTCCCCGACAGGACGACCGAGCCGTGCAGACGATGCACCGGCACGAAGGTCATCTCCCCCTCCTGCAGCCTGATCTCCTGACCGAGGCAGGTCCAGAAGACCATCTCCCCCGACTCGACGACGACCAGTCGGTCGTCATCGTGCACGTGCGTGGTCGAGCACTCCTCCCACGACTCCACGAAGGTGTCCAGGTCCACCGGCACCTGGTCGCGCTGGATCCCGTCGTACAGTCGCTTCGCCTTGAGCCGGTTGACCTCGCCGCCGCCGATCAGCTCCAGCTGCCGGGTCCGGTCAGTGCCCACGACAGTGAGCAGCGCGGCGGTCTCCCGGAGTCCCCGGAGGTACTCCGGGTCGGCAGCGGCCCCGGGTTCGGTCTGTGCACCGACCTCGTTGGCGGCCACCTCGTCCGCCTCGTCCCCGAGCACCGCGAGCCAGGCCTGGGCGTCGATGACGACGGCGCTCAGCACGCCCGCACGCCAGGCCGGGGAGGCGTCCGGGTCCCGGTCGAGCTGGTTGGCCAGTGCCAGGGTCGTCGGCAAGTAATACTGCCAGTAGGAGTGGGCGGTCGTTGCCAGGCCCAGCCGCTGCGCCAGTCGTACGACGCGTTCGGCGGTCGCGGTCAGGCCGGGCGAGGGCGAGCCCGCGGCGCGGGCGACCAGCGCCGGGGCCAGCAGCTGGACGACCATCATCCTGGCCGACTTCTCGCCCTGCTCGGCGAGCAGTCCGGCGCAGTCACGGGCCGTGGCGGTGCACGCGATCGAGAGGGCGTGCTCCTCGCTGTTCATCCCGGCCGGGGCAGAGACCGTGGTGGAGACCGGGCCAGAGACCGGGGCAGCGACCGGCGGCGAGCCCTCGAGGAAGCCGTACAGGTGCTGCTCCAGAAACGGGCGGATCCGTGCTCCGGCTGCTCGGTTGTCCACGGAGTAGAAGTGGTCGGCGTCAGAACGAGTCTCCATGGTCCACGATCGCGGCGAGAGCGACCCGGGCTGGGCCGCGTCGAGCACGTTGCGCAGCATCCGGTGGCCGAGGAGCGAGCTCAGGCACGCACATGTCGCGGCGGTCAGCGGCTCGTCGAAGTCGAGCCAGGCGAGGTCCTCGGGGCGCACCGGCCGACGGAACGGATTGTCGTCGATCACCAGCTCTTCGTACGTCGCTGCCCGGAAGAGCGGCTGCGCGACATAGCTCCTCAGCGCTGTGCGGACCTCAGGGCTCCAGGTCGTCCCGAGCACGTCAGTCGCCGCGGACGGCTGGTCCTGGGCACGGCGCAGGTCTTGGTCGAGTACGGCGTGGCTCGTCGTGGACTCCGACATGAGTGGTCCCTTCAACGATGAGTAGATGAGAGCAGCGTTCGGCGTACCACCCGTAACCCTCAAGCCACGCACCGAAGGTTGACCACTACTCACCAGTTGCCGATCCGCGGCCTGAGGATCGTCCTAGCGTCGGCAACCGATGGTCGGACCTGCCGGGCCTTCACCTGGACGCAGGCCCGTGGCTACTAGGAGGTCTGATGAGTAGGTCGACGGTGCGCCCGCCGAGCCCGCTCGTCGGGGCAGCGCGGCGGTTGGCTCGCAGCGACAACCACACCAACTTTCTCTTCATCGGGGTGGACTGGTCGATCATGGTGGTCGCCGCGGCGCTCTCGCAGCTGGCCGGCGGCCCCCTGCTCTACCTGCTCGCGGTCGTGGCCATCGGGTCTCGGCTGCGTGCCCTGGCGAACCTCATGCACGAGGCCTCGCACTACAAGCTCTTCCGCAACCGCACCCTCAACACCGTCATGGGTCGGGTGGCCTGCGCCTGGCCAGTGGTGGAGTCGCTCGGCGTCTACACCCGCGAGCACAACCTGCACCACCGCACGCTCTGGATCAGCGACGCGGACCCGGACCGGCGTCTGTACCGAATGACCGACACCGAGACCGCCAGCCGTCCACGCATGGGCTTCGCCCAGTTCCTCGTCCTGCACGTCCTCCTGGTGCTGGTGCCATGGCAGCCGACGCGTCGTCTGCTGCATGACCGCCGACAGCTGGTGCGTGGGCTGACCCTGCTGGCGGTCTCCGCGCTGCTGCTGGTGGTCGTGCCGTCCGTGGGCGCGATGTTCGCCCTGTACTGGCTGGTCCCCTGGTTCACGACGTACCAGATGTTCGGCTACTGGGCCGAGCTCGCAGAGCACGGTGGCCTCTGGGAGAGGGGCTGGGACTGGGGCAGCCGGAACTGGTCCGGACACGCCGTCACGCGGTTCCTGATCGCACCTCACTCGACCGATCTCTTCCACCTTGCCCACCACTGGTTCCCGGCCGTCCCGCACTGGCGCCTGGCCCGCCTGGACAGGGCCTGCCAGGACCTCTGGCCGGCCTACGCCCGCGAGCTGCGGTGCGACGGCTTCTTCCTCTCGCGCAGCGGAGACCACACCTCGGTGATGCGCGACATGTGGTCCGGCGGCGAGCCCGGCGTCGAGGTGGCCACGATGATGCCGCGGCTCCGAGGCGTGCGGTCGTGACCGCTCCCGGCCGCCCGATGGCGATCGCGCCCGGCGAGGAGGCGGACGTCTGGACCCGGACGTACGCAGCGGTCTCCGACCCTCTGGCCCGGGTCTACGCCTTCGCCCACTCCGGCGGCGGTCCCTCGACGTTCCGACGGTGGCAGGGCCACACGGACACGCTCGAGATCAGCGCGATCGCGCTCCCCGGGCGCGAGCGGCGCATCGAGGAGCCTCCTGCCCGCGACGTCGCCGACGTGGTGGGTCCCGTCAGCGAGGCCATCGCCATCCGCGAGTCCGGCCGCGAGGGACCAGTCGTGCTTCTCGGTGTCAGCCTGGGGGCGATGCTCGCCCACCTGGTGGCCGGGCGGCTCGAGACCCTCCAGGTCCCGGTCAGCCTCCTGGTGTCCGTGGGAGCGCCGGCCCCGCACCTACCGCCACCACCGCCCGTGCACGACCTCCCCGACGACGTGCTCATCGACTGGCTGCTCGCGCTCGGCGGGATGGAGCGGCACATCTTGGAGTACCCGGAGCTCGTCCGGCTACTGATGCCGACCATCCGGGCCGACCTGGAGCTGTCCACGCACCAGGTCACCGACCAGCGCATCGACGTCCCCGTTCTCACCGTCGTCGGTTCCGAGGACCCAGTCTGCACCGCCGCCGACGCGGCCAGCTGGCAGGACCTCACCCGCCGTGGCGTCCGAATGCTGCCGGTGGACGGCGGCCACTTCCTCGACGACGTCGCCGTACGTCGCGTGCTGGAGGAGATCGAGCTCCACGTCTCCTCATCCGACCGCTCGTCAACCGATCGCGCGCAGCCGGACCTCCCGGCACATCACGACACTCACGAAGGGACCCCACGATGAACATCGACAGCGAGGACGCCGAGTTCGACGTCGTCTACAACGACGAGGAGCAGTACTCGATCTGGCCGACCGACCGACCGATCCCGGCTGGCTGGTACGCCGAAGGGACCCGGGGGACGCGGACGACCTGCCTGGACCGGATCGAGATCGTCTGGACCGACATGCGCCCGAAGTCCGTGCGTGAGCGCATGGACGCCGCAGCCGCGGCCCAGTGAGGAGACACCATGGATGAGACCAGCGTCGTCGACCCCAGCACGCTCGATGTCGACCAGAAGCGATCACTTCTCGTCAAGCTCCTGCAGGAGAACTCGAGCGGAAAGGCGACCAACCTGACCCAGATGCAGGGCCGGTGGTGGTTCCTGAACCGTCTCGACCCGGCGGTCCCCTACCACGTGCAGCGTGTCGCGGTGCTCGACGGACGGCCCGATCGCGCCGCGGTGACCCAGGCTGCAGCCGAGCTGTTGACCCAGCACGACGCCGCACGCGCCTCCTACCCCGATGTGGGCGGGCACGCACTGCGCGTCGCGGCGCCCGTCGCGGCCCCGCAGATCAGCTACGTCTCGCCGCCCCCCGTGGGACCGGTAGCAGAGCGGCTCTCCGCTGCCTGCCGTGCGGAGTTCTGGCGGCCCTTCGACCTCAGCCGCGCGCCGCAGCAGCGCGTGTGCGTCGTCGACCTCGCCGAGGAGGCCGGTCGCGACGCCTTCGCCCTGGTGCTCACCCAGCACCGCATCTGTGCCGACGAGCGCTCGGCCGACGCCTGCCTCGACCTGCTCGTCGGGGTCTACTCGTCCCTGTCCCACGCCGGGAGCGGGCTGTGGGGCGAGGCCACCCTCTCGACGGTCGACCTCGAGGACGTCGTGGCCGCCGAGTCGGCCCTGGACGACGCCCCTCTCCAGGACTGGTGGCGCTCCCACCTGGCCGACGTCGCTCCCCTGGTGCTCGCCTCGGACTCCCCCCGACCGGCCCGGAAGACCTTCGACGGAGTGGGCGCCTCCCGGACGGTGCCGGCGGAACTCCGGGCTTCGCTCGACCAGCTGGCCGCGAGCTCAGGTACTGACACCGGCACGGTGGTGCTGGCGTGCCTCGGCCTGGTGCTGGGTCGAACGACCGGCACGGACACGTTCGCCATCGGGACGACCACCGGTCCGGACGCGGGTGTCGGTCCCCTCGACAACGAGGTCCCCGTCGTCATCGACCCGCCCAGGGGCCGGACCCTGGCAGAGTACGTCGTCGCGGTCGCCGCGAGCCGAGCAGCCTCCATGGCGCGGAGAGCGCTCCCCTTCCCACAGGTCATCGAGAGCCTCGGGCACCAGCAGCGCGACCGCAGTCTCACGCCGGTCTTCCAGGTCTATTTCGACGACAGGACCGCCCGGCCTCTCCCCGACGGGACCGTGTCGTCCGACGGGAGCGGTGCGCCGCCGTCGTACACGGTGGACGCGGGCTTCGCCAGGATCGACGTCATGGTGGGCTGGAGCCCCGAGGGTGGGCTCTCCGTGCAGCTCCCCGCTGCGACCCACACAGCGACCGATGCAGGTGAGCTGGCGGACCGCGTGCTCTCGGTGCTGCGCGCGGCCATCACCACGCCCGAGCTCCTCGCGCGCGAGGTTCCGCTGGTCTCCGCGCAGGAGTGGGAGGCCCAGCTCGCCTGGGGGCGGGGTGACCCTCTGGAGACCTCCGAGGCCAGCCTGCACGACCTCATCCTCACCCAGGCGGCGCGCACCCCCCAAGCCCCGGCGATCCGGTGTGGCGAGGAACAACTGAGCTTCGCAGCGCTCGTCGACCAGGCCGGTCGGGTGGCCGCGACGCTGTGCGGGAACGGCGTCCGCCCCGGTGACCGCGTCCTGGTCGGCGTACGTCGAGACGTCGGCTCGGTCGTCGGCATGCTCGGGGTGCTGATGAGCGGCGGCTGCTACGTCCCGGTCGACGCCCGGCAGGCACCTCGCCGGGCCGAGCGGGTGGCCGACGACTGCGGTGCAACCGTCTGGCTCGGCGCCCTCGACGATCTCGCGAACCTGGCGGACGGACAGCAATCACCGGTGCGCGTCGACCTCGCGGTCGCTCGCCAGGGCGCCGCACCCAGTGAGCCCCCGGCGGACGTGCCCGCCGACCAGCCGGCGTACCTGATCTACACCTCCGGCTCCACCGGCATCCCGAAGGGTGTCGCGGTGCCTCACCGGCAGATCGTGGCCAGCACCCGCGCACGTGCTCAGCGGGCCATGGGCGGGACCACCCGAGCGCTACCTGGTGTCGGCTCCGCTGACCTTCGACGCCTCCGGCGCAGGCGTCTACCTGTGCCTGTGCTTCGGCGGCGAGGTCGTGCTGCCGACCACCGAGCAGGCGCTCGACCCGGTTCGGCTCGCCCGACTGGTCACCCTGGCCGAGCTCAGCCACTTCAACTCCGTGCCCTCGCAGTACGCCGCGCTGCTCGACCGCGCACCGGACTGCCTCGCCGGTGCTCGCGCCGTGATCGTGGCAGGCGAAGCGCTCCCGCCGTCGGTGATCGAGTCGCACCACCAGTACCTGCCGGCGGTCGCCCTCTTCAACGAGTACGGCCCCACCGAGGGGACGATCTGGGCGACCTCGACGAAGGTCACCCCCTCCGACGCCGGCGGAGAGCATGCCCCCATCGGCACCCCGATCCCTGGCGCGTGCGTCCGTGTGCTCGATCCTGCGGGTATCCCCCTCCCCCGGGGGGCCGCCGGGGAGCTGTTCATCGCCGGCGGCGGTGTCGCCAGCGGCTACCACGCCCGCCCGCGCGAGACCGCGAGTGTCTTCGTACCCGATCCCTGGGGCGCTCCTGGTGACCGCATGTACGCAACCGGCGACCGTGTCCGATGGACCCCGGACGGCAGGCTGCAGTTCCTCGGCCGCGTCGACACCCAGGTCAAGATCCGGGGCTTCCGGATCGAGCCGGGCGAGGTCGCGACGGCGATCCAGCGGCACCCGACCGTCCGCGAGGTCGCGGTTGGGGTGCGCCAGCGTACGGACGGCAGCTCGGTGCTGACCGCCCACGTCGTCCCGGAGACCGGCCAGGCGTTCTCGCAGCGCCAACTGCAGTCCGCCCTCCTCGAGGACCTTCCCGACTACATGGTGCCGGCCGAGGTCGTGACGATCGACGCCATGCCGATGACACCGCACGGCAAGATCGACCACCGCGCGCTGCCTGACACGCGAGCGACCAGCACAGGTGAGCAGGAGCCGATGACCGAGCGGCAGCAGCTCATCGCCGACCTGTTCGCGCAGACCCTCGACTGCGGGGTGGTCGGGCTCGACGACGGTTTCTTCGACCTCGGAGGCGACTCGCTGCTCGTGGCCAAGTTCCTCTCCCGGCTCGCGCGACAGGTGAGCATCGACCTGGACGTCGACCGCTTCTTCGCGGTCCCGACCGTCCGCGGGATCGCCCAGCGCGTCGAGGAGGCCGACCAGGTCCGCGGCGGTGACCTGGACGCGTCCGACCTGTTCAACAGGGAGCTGGCGATCCTGCACGAGGAGATCTTCCTCGATCCCGAGATCGTGCCCGAGCAGGTGCCGCACGGGAACTTCTTCGACCCCGACCACATCCTCCTGACGGGAGCGACCGGCTACATCGGCGGCTTCGTGCTCGTGGAGCTGATCGCCCGGACGAACGCCACGATCCACTGCCTGGTGCGGGCCGAGGACGACGCGACCGCATGGGAACGCCTCCGCGCGGCCTTGCAGGACTTCCGCGCCTGGGACTCCTCGCTCGCGGCCCGCATCAACGTCGTGCGGGGAGACCTCGCACAGCCGCACCTCGGGCTGGACGACGAGCAGTGGGAGCACCTTGCGCAGAACATCGACACGATCCACCACGTCGGCGCCCTGGTGAACTTCACCTACCCCTACCAGGCCATGCGCAAGCCCAACGTCGACGGCACTGTCGAGCTGCTGAGGCTGGCCTGCACCCAGCAGATCAAAGCCTTTCACTTCGTCTCGACGATGGATGTCTACCTCGGTTTCGGCGGCACCCGCCCATTCCTCGAGGACGACCTGACCGAGGATGTCAACGAGGTGCCGACCGGCTACCCGCGAACGAAGTACGTCGCGGAGAAGATCGTGTGCCTTGCGCGGGACCGCGGCCTCCCGGTGTGCGTGATCCGTCCGTGGCAGGTCATCGGGCACAGCGAGACCGGCGCGGTGCACACGACCGACTACATCTTCCAGGCAGTGAAGGGCTTCATGGAGCTCGGTGGACTGCCCACCTTCACCGACATCGTCAACGCCGTGCCGGTGGACTTCTTCAGCAAGGCGATGGTGCAGATCACCCACGACCCGCGCTGCCTGGGCCGTACCTTCAACATCGGCAACCTGGCGCCTCCGAATGGGTCGGACCTCTACACCTGGCTCCGCGACTACGGTTACCAGACGCAGGTCGTGGACATGGAGGTGATGCGCGAGCGTGCGCTGAACGCGCCGGTGGATGCCACGATCTACCGGCTCACCTCCTTGATCCGGCTCGGGCACCCTCTCGCCCAGCTGGCGCCCGAGGTCCAGAAGTCGATCGACCCCAAGGTGGAGTGCCGCAACGTGCTCGAGCTGCTCGAGGGGACCGACCTCGTGTGCCCGCCGATCGACCGGGCACACGCGCATCGGATCCTCGACTACCTGGTGGAGAAGGGGTTCATGCCCGACCCTGAGGACGAGCCCGCGCACGTGCCGGCGTGAGGCCGGGGTCCGCGGCCGGCGCCAGGCTCACGGCCGTGGTCAGGGTCGCGGACCTTGCAGGGCCGTGAGCAAGGCGTCGAGCTGACTCTCGTCCAGGCCGGCGACGCCGGCCGGGGCGTCGGCCTGTGGGCCGGTGGTGCTCTCGACCCCAGCGGGGCCGCCACGCAGACCGGCACACACCCCGGCCCGGTCCAGCTTGCCGTTCGGGGTCCTCGGGAGCTCGTCGACGAGGCTCACCCGCGGCGTCATGTAGTCCGGCAGCCGGGTCCCCAGCCAGGTGGCGAGCTGCGCGCAGGAAAGTCCCTCCTCAGCGGGGACGACGACCGCGTGCAGGTGACTGGTCAGGGCCGTGGGCACGTGTGCCACGACGACCTCACGTACGGCCGGGTGCTGCCGGACCAGGTGCTCGACCTCACCCAGCTCGATGCGGTGGCCACGCACCTTGACCATGTCGTCCAGCCGTCCCTGGAACTCGATCAGGCGGCGACCGTGCCCGTCGGGCCGCTGGCGAACCACGTCGCCGGTTCGGTAGCGCCTCGCCCCCGCCACGGCTGAGTCCGGGTCGGGCACGAAACACTCGGCGGTCAACCGTGGGTCGCCGGTGTAGCCCCGTGCCACACCCGACCCGCCGACGTACAGCTCCCCCGGCCGGCCGTCACCGACGGGTTCCAGGTCGCCGTCCAGGACGGCCACCGAGTAGTTGCGGACGGGGGTGCCGATCGGCACCGACGACTCGACCGCGTGCCACCCGGCACACGCGAAGGTCGTGGCCCAGACGGTGGTCTCGGTCGGTCCATAGCAGTTCCACAGCTGCGCACCCGGGTGGGTGCTCGTGTGTCGGGCGATGAGCTGTGGCGAGAGCACCTCGCCCCCAACGTCGACGTAGACCAGGCCCTCCAGCGGGTCCGTCGACGCGGCGTCCAGCAGCAGGTCGTAGAGCGACGGCGTCGCGTCGACGTGGGTGACCGGGACCTGGCCCACCAGCTCCCTGAGGCGCACCGTGTGACGTACCTCGTCGTCGTCCGGGAGCAAACACCGCCCCTCCACGCGCGAGCGCCCAGTAGAGCCCGCCCGCGGCGGCGTCGAACATCAGCGGCAGAAGCAGGAGGTCGACACCGGGGTCAGGGAAGTCGAACCGTGCCGACGTGGCCGCCCAGAGCTGGCCGTGGGTGACCTCCACTCCTTTGGGCCGACCCGTGGACCCCGACGTGAACACGACGTACGCCAGGTCGTCCGGGTGCGGGAGCCGTATCGCGTGGGGTGCCGCGTCGTGAGGCTGATCCGGCGGCCGGAGCTCGAGCAGCGGCGTGCTCGTGCCGCGCGCCACGGAGGGGGCGCGGGCGCGAGACGTCTCCGGGGCCACCAGCAGCCCCAGCCGGCCCTGCTCGACCATGTGGGCCAGCCGCGCGTCGGGGTTCTCCGCGTCGAGGGGCACGTACGCCGCTCCGGCCAGGGCGACCCCCAGCAGGGCGACACACCGACTCCACGTCGCGGCGAACGAAGACCCCGACGCGGTCCTCGGCTCCGATGCCTCGCGACGTGATCGCGCTGGCAACGTCGTACGCCCCGGCGAGGGTCTGCGCGTAGTCAGAGACTCCAACGTCGGGACAGCAGAGCGGGGGCGTCGGGTCGCTCGGCGGCCGCGCGCGCGAACGCGGCCGGGACGGTGCGGTCCTCGCTCCCCTGGTGCACGTGTGGTCACCTCCGGCCACCTCGCCTGGCGAAGTGCCCTGCCGCTGGATGGGACGCCCCCAGTCGACCGCGCCAGCACGGTCTTCCGGGGCGCCGTGTCCACGAGTGGACGCCGCTTGTCGGTCATCGGCGAGGCGCTGTGGGTCACACTGGTGGGGTGCCGAACACGTCGACCCGGGACCTCGAGCTCCCGACCTGGTGCGACTGGGACATCGCTGTCAGTGTCGTCCAGCAGACGGTCGCGGTGGTCGGTGAGACGATCGACCCCGAGCGCGGCCTCCTGTCCTGGGCGGACCGCGGCGGCTCCGGTGAGGTCGACGCAGTTGCGGTCTCACGCGGGCGGTCGCCCGGCACGGTGACCGTGACAACCGAGGCGGGCGACGCCGAACGAGTCGAGCAGCTCGTCCGCCGGCGGCTCCACCTGGACCTGACCACGGAGCGGGTCGAGGGCGTGGTCGAGCATGCGGACTACCCGGGACTACCCGAGGACGCGCTCCCGTTCCGGGTCCCGTCGGCCACCGACCCGTGGGCGTTCTGCCTGACCTACCTGTCCGGCGGCTCTCCCGCCCACGCCGTCACACGCACGCTCTTCGAGCTGGGGGAGCCGTGTCGGGGGCACCTCCTGCCCCCGACACCGGAGACCTTCGCCGTGCTGAGCCAGGAGGCGGTGGAGGAGATCGGCGTGATCCCTCGCCGGGCACGAGCGCTGAGAGAGGTCGCGGCAGCCTTCGCGGACAGCCCCGAGCTGGCCGATCCCGCGCAGTTCGCGCAGCTGCCATCGCAGGAGGCTGTCGCCCGCGTGCTCGAGCTGCCGCGCCTCGGCCGCACCCGTGCCCCGCTGCTCGCCGCGCTCGGCTGGGGGCACGACGACGTGCCGTACGACCCGTACAGCCCCGTGGGCGCCAAGGCGATCGCCACCGAGCACCGGTCGGCCCTGTCGGACGCTTTCGAGCGGACAGCACCGTGGCGCAGCGTCCTGGCAGACACGGTCCTGGTCGACCTGCTCACCCAGGCGTGATGCCTGCCGCTGTCCACTAGTGGGCCAGAGCCGCATCGGCGCAGCCGTCCGTCACTAGTGTCCTGAGACGTGGTGGACGACCTGACGACAGCAGCTCGGCTCGAGGACGCCGCGGCTGCGGTCGTCCGTGCACACCCCCGACTCCTCGCGGTTCAGCACGGCGACGACATGCTCTCCTACGCGGAGCTGTGGAACGCTTCGGGACAGTGGGCAGCGACGGTGGCGCCCTATCTCACGGGCCAGGGCCGGATCGCGCTCGTCGCGCCGCGCAGGATCGAGGCCTACCCGGCGTACCTCGGCATCCTGCGTGCCGGCGGCACCGTGGTGCCCGTCCGCCCCGACTGTCCCGAGGAGCGGCTGGGCGCCATCGTCGCGGCCGCCGGCATCTCGGCAGCACTCGCTCCGCACGCGTCTGCGAACCCTTCCCTGAGGCGGCTCGGACTCCCGGTGCTCTCCGAGCCCTCTCCCGAAGGGGGCGGTGACCTGGCGCCGGGCGCGACCTGTCCCGCCGACACGGCCTACGTCTTGTTCACCTCCGGATCGACGGGAGTGCCCAAGGGGGTTCCGGTTTCCCACGACAACGCACTGGCCTTCGTTCGCCACGCGGTCGCTCGCTACGGGTGGGGCCCCGGCTGCCGGATGACGCAGACCTTCGACCTCACCTTCGACGTCTCCGTCTACGACATGTTCGGCGCCTGGACCTCGGGGGCCACACTGGTGGTGCCGGACCACCTCGACCTGCTTCACCCCGTCGACTGGGTACGCCGCGCGCGGATCACCCACCTGGCCGCGGTGCCCTCGGTGATCACAGCGGCCCGGGCCGGCCGCGACCTCGAGCCGGGGTGCATGCCGGGGCTGGTGGGCAGCGTCTTCATGGGTGAGCCGCTGACCTTCGACCTGGCCGAGGCCTGGGCACGGGCCGCCCCGGAAAGCAGCATCGAGAACTTCTACGGACCGACGGAACTGACCGTGGGCGTCACGGCGTACGAGCTCCCGCGGGACCCCGCCGACTGGCGCCCCACCACGAACGGGACCGTGCCCATCGGGCAGGTGTACCCGCACCTCGAGTGGCGCCTGACGCAGGCGGGCGCGGCCCCGCACGGGTCCGATGTCGGTGAGCTGTGCGTTCGGGGGCCGCAACGCTTCCGCGGCTACCTCGCGGCCAGCGACAACTGGGGACGCTTCCTCAGCGACGAGGGCGAGGTCGTCTGCGGCACGCGACCCCTCGGGCCGACCGACTGGTACCGCACCGGTGACCTGGTGCGCGACCTGGGCGACGGAGTGCTGCTTCATCTCGGGCGCGTCGACAGCCAGGTCAAGATCCGTGGCTACCGCGTCGAGCTCGGCGACATCGAGGCCGGGCTGCGCAAGGCAGGTGCCATGGACGCCGCGGTGGTCACTACGCCCAGCGGGCTCGGCCACACCGACCTCGTGGCCTTCTTGGTCGGCGAACCCGTCCCCGAGGACGAGCTGCGCACCCGGCTCGCCGGGCTCCTTCCCGACTACATGGTGCCGCTCGCGTTCGTCTGGACCGACGCGCTGCCGCTCACCATCAGCGGCAAGAAGGACCGCCTGGCGCTGGCTGACATGGCCGCGCGAAGCGACTGACCTGGTTCACGCCGGAGCGCCGCGACCGTTGGACCGGTCCAGCACAGGGATCGGATCGTGCTCGGCGGCCGCGCGCTCCAGCACGAGATCCTCGAGATCGCCGTAGACGGGGTGCGCAAGCACGTCACCGACCGAGACGTCGCGGCGCAGGTCGGACTGGATGCGGATCGAGAGCTCCGCGGCGGTCAGCGAGTGGCCGCCCTCGGCGCTGAGCTCCTGCTGGCGGTACACCGCGTCGACCCCGAGCAGCTCCGCCCACAGGCGCGCGAGTTCGGCGTCCCGCGGCGGCTCGCCGTCCGCTTCGTCGCCGTCCCGCGATTCCGGGTAGAGCAGCCGGTCGCGGGCGACCTTGTGTGCTCCGGCCCCACGGCATCGTTCCAGCACGACGACGCGGTGCGGGACCATCGCCGAGGGCAGCGCCTCGCGGAGCTGGGCGATCAGGGCTGCCTCCTCCACGTCGGCCCCCACGACGTACCCGACCAGATGGCGCGAGAGTGGCCCTTCCGTCCTGGTCGCGAGCCCAGGCCTTGGCGGCCGCTGCGGTGACGCCAGGAAGGGCGCGCAGCGCTGACTTCGACCTCGCCGAGCTCCACGCGAACGCCGCGGATCTTGAGCTGGTCGTCGGTGCGGCCGCGGAACTCGAGGAGCAGGTCCTCGCGCACGCGGCCGAGGTCGCCTGTCCTGTACATGCGGCTGCCCGGCGGACCTTGCGGGTCGGGCAGGAACCGCGCCGCCGTGTCCCTCGCCGACCCGAGGTAGCCCCGCCCGATCGGCGTACCCCCGATCCACAGCTCGCCGATGCTGCACCGCGGCACCTCTCCCAGGTCCATGCCGCGTACGACGACGCGCGAACCGGGCATGGGCGGGCCGAAGGGGATCCGTGCGCAGCCCTCCGGCACCTCCCCGGACCACCCGGTGACGGCGATCGCCGCCTCGGTCGGGCCGTAGAGGTGGAGGAGGCGGGCACCGCTCAGCTCCTGAAGGCGTCGTAAGGCGTGGGGCCGCACGGCTTCGGCGCCGCACATCACCACCCGCAGCGAGGACAGGTCGCCCCCGGTGCGGTCGGCGGCCTCGAGCACGATGTCGAGGAGCGAGGGTACGAGGTGGACGACGGTCACCCGTTGCTCCCGAACGATGCTGCCGATCCGCCCGGCGTCCCTCTCCACACCGGGAGGGGACACCAGCAGCTCCGCACCTGCGAGCAGGGGCCAGAAGATCTCCTTGATGGAGACGTCGAAGGTCTCGACCGTCTTCCACAGCACGCGATCGGTGGCATCGAGGGGCCACTCGTCCTGCATCCAGCGCAAGTTGTTCACGATCGAGCCGTGGTCGACCGGGACGCCCTTGGGGGTGCCGGTGGAGCCGGAGGTGAACATCACGTAAGCGACGTCGTCCGCACGGACACGGGCCGATGGCACCGGGGCGGGGTCGGACCCGTCGTCGAGCGGGGACACCACCGGTCCGGTCCACCAGGCGGGCGGCTCCTCGGCGCACAGCGCGGTGCATCCGGAGAGCCTCTGCATCTCCTCTGCGCGACGGGACGGCTCAGTGGCGGACAGGGGCACGATCGCCGCCCCGACACGCAGAACGGCCAGCTCGGCGACCACGAGGTCGGCGCCGCGTGGCAGCACCAGCCCGACGTGGTCACCAGCCCGTACGCCGGCGCGTACGAGTCGCGCCTGCACCAACCGGCTGCGCCGGTCGAGGTCTCCGGCGGACATCGCGAGCTCCGGGGTGTCGTCCGCGCCGAGCACCCGCACAGCGGTCCTGTCGGGGTCCGATCGCAGGACCAGGTCGACCAGCGCGTGCAGGCCAGTGTCGACGGGCCACGCACCGGGGCCACGGTGCTGCGTCCTCCGCAGCACGCTGCGCTCCTCGGTCGTCACGACGTCAAGCGCACCGTGACCTTCGGGCCCGGACGCGAAGTAGTCCAGGACGCGTCGCAGGTCCTGGGACCACCGCCTCGCAACAGCGGACCCGACCGTCTCCGGGTCGAACCGCACGGTGCACGACCAGGCAGTCGTCTGCGGCCGGCTCGCACCACCACCGTCAGGTCGAGCTTCTGCGTGCCGATCTCCTGGTGCTCGACCCGCACGTCCAGGCCGGCGACCTCCGAGCCTGGACGGCACGTCGTGCTGCCAGGTCGCCATCACCGAGAACAACGACCCGCTCGTGCTCCCCGAGCGCCAGGTCTCGACGACGTCCTCGACGGGCAGCGCTCCGTGCGCCAGGCCATCCAGCAGGGCACTCCGCACCTCGACGAGCAGCTTCCACGGGTCGGCGTTGCGGCCCGCGCGAACCGGTACGGGGACGGTGTTGGTCCCGTTGCCGTGGGCAGGTCCTTCGGCGGCCAGCCGACGCGGACCAGGGCACGGCGACGCAGGTGACCTCCTCGTTGGCGTGGGCCGACTGGACCATGCCGACGGCCGTGGCCAGGACCATGAACGGCGTGGCGCGGCGCGTGGAGGCCCGTTCGCGGAGTGCGACGGCGCTTGCGGAAGGGATCACGAAACGTACCTCGTTCTCCAGGAGCACCTCCCCCAACGCGCGGGGGTCCGACGTGACGATGTCCGGGTCCGGTACGAGCCGGGCGGCAGGCTCCACGTCGGCCAGGTGCCCGGACCAGAAGCGTTCGAGCTCCTCGCGGTCGAACGTCTCGGTTGCCGGGTCGCCGCCGTCCGTGGACAGCGGGAGGGGCACTCGTCCGGCCTGCAGTTCGTCGTACACCTGCCACAGGTCCGCCACCATGGTGGCGGCGGAACGGTCGTCGACGGCGCACGTGATGGACCGTGGCGACGACCAGCCACTCCCCGGGTGCACGTTCCGCGACACTCGCCCGTGCCAGTGGCAGCCGGGTTGGGTCCAGGCCCTCGGCGACCTGATCCCGGGCGACCTGTCCGGCGTCGCGTGCTTCGGGCAGCACCTGGAGGTGAAGGCGGGCATCATGGTGGATGGTCGCCGTCAGCGAGCCACCGCTCGCTCCGGCGATCGTGGTCCGCAGAGCCCGGTGCCGCTCTCCGAGCAGCCGGAACGCCTGGGCGAGCACATCGGTCCGCAGCGGTCCACGAACGTGCATCGCCGTCGGCACGACGTATGCGCCGCGAGGCAGGTCGCCGACCTGCTCGAGGAGCCACATCCGCCGCTCGGTCGGCGTCGCCGGACGCGAGCCCGGGCGATCGGACGAGCTCTCGGGTCCCGGTGCCACCTCCATCCGTGAGGCCGCGGACGCCACCCCGAGCAACGTGGGCTGCTCGAAGACTCGTCGCGTCTGCACGTGCCAGCCCGCGCGCTGCGCTCGTGCCGCCAGGCGAAGGAGTCCGACCGAGTCCGCGCCGGCCTCGAACAAGTCCTCGGTGTCGTCGAGGGGGCGGCGCTGGCCGGGCAGGAGCTCGGCCGCCCATCCCCTGAGGTGCTCCAGCAGCTCGTCGACCGCGGGATCATGCGCACGCTCGCGCACGCAGTCGACATCCCTCGCGGGAACGGGCGGACTCCCGGCCGGGTTCCGGCCTCCGGTGCTCAGGGGCTCAGCGCCGAGGACCGCGAGCATCGCGGACAGCAGCGCCTCGGCCTCCGCGCGGTCCACCACGTCGACGCGGTGGTCAGGCACAGCACGATCGCCGGGCCCTCGTGGCGTACATCGAGGCACAGGTCACTCTTCGCGTGGCGGAGCGCCACGTCGACCCGGCGTACCCCGGCCCCACACCACGTGTGGACCGGCGGGATCTCGTTGAAGGCGAAGAGCACGTCGCTCCACGACTGTCGGCCCGACGCTCTCCTGGGATGCACCGCTCTCACCAGGTCCGGCAGCGCCATGGACGAGTGCGCCATCGCCCCGCCGAACGCACGGAATGCCCGTCGGCCGACCGTCTCCAGCGAGTCCTTCGGCGCGACGGTCCAGTGCACGGGAGCGACCGTGGCCAGGTTGCCGACGACCCGCTCTACCTCGGACAGGCGAGCGCCCGCTCAGCGGGGTCAGCATCGTCACAGCGGGCTCCGACGACCACTCCGCCAGCGCCATCGACCACGCGGCCGCGCAGATGGCCATCAGGGTGGTCCCGGACTCCCCGGGCGATCCCCTCGAGGCGGCCCACCACATGGGGATCGAGCGCGTGGGAGAGACGACCGGCTGACACGACCGACCGCGAGCGCTGGCCCCGCGGACGTCCGACGGGTCGGCCAGTGGTCGGGCACTCCGGCGAGGCTCTCGTGCCAGTGCCGGAGGTCGTCGGGCAGAACGCCCTGTTCTTGGCGCCACAGCGCGTAGTCACCGACGTCCAGGGCCGAGGCGTCGGTCAGCGGAACCGCCCGGTAGCAGTGGTCGATCTCCTCGAGGAGCACCTGCAACGAGGTGCCGTCGAAGAAGACATGGGAGGCGCACAGAGCGATCACCGTGCCCGCCCCGTCAGCCGAGGCGCTGCAGCCGACCCGGACCGGCGGCGCGGTGCGCAGGTCGAAAGGGGCGAGCGCGAACTCGATGAGTGCGTCGACCGGGGCCGTCCCCGGGCGCGACGGCGACACGCTCGAGGGTTACGGTGCCCCTGCGCGACACGCGCTGGTGGAGGTCCGGATGATGACCGGCCACGACCGAGCGGAGAGCCTCGTGCCTCCGGGCCACGATGTCCAACACCCCCTGCAGGCGTACGACGTCGAGGATCGCGTCGAGCTCCATCAGCACGGGCATGTGGTAGGCCGTCGTGCTGGGCTCCAGCTCGAGCAGCCCGAGCAGACCGAGCTGTGTCGAGGTGAGCGGCAGGTCGCACACCTCTACCTGTGACCCGGCTGCTACCGCTGCCATCTCCGTCCCGACGTCCGTCACCCGCAGCCCCCGTGGGCGGTGGTCCAGGCCCGTTGCCGCACCTTCGGGGCGGCCGGCGCTCGCCGGTCGCGGACGTGTGGCCACAGCTCCCCGACCGACTGGTGCTGGAAGAGCAGGCCCACCGGGACGTCGAGCCCCAGCTCGACCCGGAACCGGTAGCTGGCGCGGGTCAGCAGCAGGCTGTGCGCACCCAGGCCGAAGAGATTGTCGTCCTCGTCGAGACAGGCAACGCCAAGTTCCTCGGCCAGGATCCGCGCGAGGGGTGCCGCCTCCGGGGCCATCGGCTGCTCGGGTCGGCGCGGTGCGGCCCGATCAAGGAGGGCCAGCAGGGCGCGGTGGTCGATCTTGCCCCTCGGCGTCAGCGGCCAGGCGTCCACGACCTCGACACGAGCGGGCACCAGCCCACGAGGAAGGCGATCACGCGCGTGCGCCAGTACGCCGGCGACGACCTCTGCACGTGCTCGTGGCCCCGCAGTCCGCACGAAGGCCGCGAGGGAGCCCGCCGGCCGGCCGATCGGCAGCACCAGGGAGTCCACGACGTCAAGGTGCTCCGTGAGAACGTGCTCCACCTCGCCGGGCTCAACCCGGCGTCCGTTGACCTTCACCTGCCTGTCTGCACGCCCCTGGAACCTGAGCAGGCCATCGGGACCAAGGCGGACGAGGTCCCCGGTGCGGTACCTGCGCCGCCCTGGGGCCCAGGGTCGGGCACGAAGCACTGGGCCGTCGCGACCGGGTCCCCGAGGTAGCCGTCGGCCACCTGGTCACCACCGATCACGAGCTCCCCCACAGCTCCGGCCGCCACGGGCCGGTCCCTTCCGTCCACGACATCCGCCCGCAGGCCGCGCAGCGGTAGCCCGATCGGTGTCGGCTGGGCGTGGTCGGTGACCGACGGCGCGTCGGGACCGTGGACGTCCACCGCGGTGCTCATGACCGCCGCCTCGGTCGGGCCGTAGGCGTTGACGACGGTCGCGTCCGGCAGCCCCTTCGCGAGCCGGAGCACCAGCCGGTGCGGGATCGGCTCGACCCCGAGCAGGATCCGGCGCAGCACGAGGTCCTGCCGATGCTCTACGGCATCGGCGAAGTCCCCGACGAGGAACGGGGGCACGAAGCAAGCCTGTACCCGCCGCTCCACCATCCAGCCGACGAGCGCCTCGCCGTCCACGCGAACCTCATCCGGCACGATCGCGACGCAGCCGCCCGTACGCAGTCCGAGGAAGATCTCGTAGATCGACACGTCGAAGCCGGGTTCGCACCACCACGAGCACACTGGTGCCTCCCCGAGCCGCCCGCGCGACTCGAAGTCGGCGAACATGCTCGTGATGGCCCGGTGGCTGACCACGACCGCCTTCGGCTCGCCGCTCGACCCGGAGGTGTGCAGGACGTACGCCGGACTGTCGGTCTCCTCGACCGCACGTTCGGGCGGCGCCGTAGCGACCACCGCGTCGACGTCGATGACCTGCATTCCCGGCACTGCGGCCGCGAGCGCCGTGCCGTGAGCACCGCCTGCGACCACGGGTCCGCGTCCCAACCGCTCCCAGGACCTGATCAGGCGGTCGCGCGGCAGGTCGGGCGCCAGCGGCGCGAACGCGCACCCGGCCAGCAAGGCGCCGAGGGCGCCGACGACCAGAGCGGCCTCGCGCTGTCCGAGCACCGCGACCGGGGTCCCCGGCGCGGCACCGGCCGCTCTCAGCGCGTGCGCAACCCCGGCGGCGCGAGCCACCAGCGTCGCGTAGTCCAGGACGGTGTCGCCGTCGCGGACTGCCGGCGCCCTGGGCGCCCGGGCGGCGTGTTCCAGCACTGGTAGGTGCAGCAGCGGGCTCCACCGCGCGCGGTCGGACTCGGCGTACTGCCCGTGCACAGCGAGGTCGGTCCGGAGCTCGGTGACCTCGCGCACGCTGGCGTCCGGGCCGGCCTCGAGCAGTTGGTGGAGCACGTGGACGACGCGCGCCAGCACGCGTCGGGCGGACTTGGGCTCGACCACGTCGACGGCGTGGTCGAGGGTGAGGGCGAGTCCCCTCTCGTCAGGCGTCACCTCCAGGCACAGATCGACTGCGAGGTAGCGCGTCGTGGCCTGTACCTGCGCGTCGTCCGGCGCGGCACCGCCCTCCTGGAAGGAGAAGAGTGCCTGACAGAGCGGCGGTGCCGCCGGCTCCCGCTCCACGCTGGTCGCCTGCACCACGCGCGCGAAGGGCACGACGTGGTCGATGCCCCAGGCCCGCTCCCGGGCGATGTGGTGCGCGAGGTCGTGGAAGGTGTCGTCCGGTGCAGCACGGACGCGGCACGGGACCACATCGGCCAGGCAGCCGACGACGCGTCGCAACGCGGGATCGCTGCGACCGGCGTACACGTCGCCGAGGAGGAAGTCCTCCTGCCCGCAGTAGCGCGAGAGGACGGATGCCCAGGCAGACGCGAGCAGAGACGGGAGGGTGACCTCCCACCGCAGCGCCAACCGCCGCAGGCTCTCGGCGACGTCGCGGTCGACCCGGTGGGTTGTCGCGGTGCCGTGGCAGCGCTGCAGCCGTGGTCGGGGCCGGTCGAGGGGAAAGGACAGCACCTGCGGCACGCCGTCGAGCCGCTCTCGCCAGGCCCCGAGGTCGACGTCCATCCCGGTGTCGCGTTCACGTTCGCGGCGTACGACCTCGGCCATGGTGTGCTCGCCCCGATCGAGGGCGGCACTCGGGTCGGCGACGAGTCTCATGAGATCGTCACGCAGCACCTGCAACGACCAGAGGTCCACGATCGCGTGGTGGCAGCGCACGACGAGCAGTCGTCGACCCGCGGCACCCAGCGGACCGTGGACCAGATGCGCGTCCCACCACGCGCCGTGCTCCGGCGCGAGCCGTTTGGAGGCGACGCCCTCGATGAAGCCGCCGGCCGCAGAGTCGGTCACCTCGGTCCACGACTCGACCGCCAGTTCCGGGGGCTCGGCGTCGGTCATCCGCCGCGGGGCCCCGTTGACCTGGACGAAGCGAGTGCGCAGCGCCGGGTGCGTCTCCGCCAGCCGACGCAGTACCTGCTGCAGCGGGGCGACGGGGTCCCGTCCTGCTCCCTCGTCCGATACGGGCAGCCAGATCGCCACCGTGACGGCGTTGACCTGGTCGTCGGCGCGCGTCAGCTCGTCGAGGAAGTACAGAGACGATTCGGCAGCAGTGAGCCCGCACACATCCTCGACGGTCGCGGCCACGGTCGGTGGCCCTGCGGGGGTCGCGGCTTGGGGTTCCAGCTCCCGGAACTCCCCGATCGTCATCCCGCCGAGGAGCTGCTCGAGCGACAGCGAGCCGCCCCGGCGCGCCACCAGTTGGCACAGCTCGGCGGCCCGCAGCGAGTCCAGGCCCAGCCCGAGGAGCGACACGTCCGGCGACACGCCGCGAATGGGGGTTCCGAGGACCTCGACGAGCGCCTCCTCGAGGTTTCTGGAACAGCCGGTGTCCACGATGTGGCCTCCCGCCTGCCCGGACCGCCGTCTCTGTCGCCCGGACCTCGGCGGTGGACGAAAGCAGGCCCGAGCCTTGCTCCGGAGTCTGAGGTCCGGGCTGAAGCCGAATCCTCGCCGTGTCCACTATCGGACAGAAGCGCCCCCCGAGAATGAATGGGTAGATATCAACATCTTGCGTCCGTGCCCAGAATTCGGATTAACTCCGGACAAGTGGAATTGGCGCATCAGCAGGCGCCAAGGCACACGTATCTCAGGGAGCGACGTGACCACTATCTCGGAGGCAGAGGCGGGCGAGCACACCGCTCACGAGCAACGTGTCCCGCTTGTTCAGGTGGCGCCGGAACCGTCGGTGGGCGTTGTCGAGGTTGGAATCGCACCGTCAGGAACGGAGCGGGCTTCCGCGCATTCGGATGAGGCAGAGTTTCTCGCGACGCAAGCACGAAAGCTCATCCGCGAGGCGGCCCTGGTCGCTGCCCAGAACGAGGTCATGGTCACCCTGCCCGACGACAAGATCGCGACCGTGGTGGGCGAGTACTGCGAGGGCGCGCTCATCCCGGCGGCCCGACGCCGGTCGCTCGTGCAGGTACTGATCAGCGACGAGGCCACCCATACGCCGGAGGGCCGGGATCTGGTGATGCTGATGGGCTGCTCGGGCGTGCTCCTGCGCCGCAGCCACCAGCCGTTGCCCGACGTCGGCGTCTTCGGTCGACGCCTTGCGATCTGGCGGCCGTGCGGCGAGGTCCCTGGCTGGTTGTGCAGCAACAACCCCCGTCCGGTCAACAACGCGTTGCGGATCTTCCGGGCGGTGTGGCGCACGTCGGCGCCGCTCGGCGTACCCGAGCGCGAGTCGGTGCTCTCCGAGCTCGAGAGCAACATCCTCCGGCACCTCGTCAACGGGTCGAAGGACGAGAGCGCGGCGCGCGCCCTCAATGTCTCGACGCGCACCTACCGCCGTCACGTGACCGCGATGTGCTGCCGCCTCGGTGCGAGCAGCCGTTTCGAGGCAGGAGCCAAGGCCGCCTTCTCCGGCTGGATCCCCAAGCTTCCCCCGCTCTGACCGACCGGCGGCCGGCTCCGAGGTGTCCAGTCGTGGACGTGGCTATCGACGGTGCTCCAACCCCCTGACACGCTCCGAGGCAGTCAATGCGAGCGGCGCCGAAGCCGCGCGGAGCTGAGGACATGGACCCGGGCCACGCCACCTATCGCTTCCCGGCCTCGTCCGGGCAGCACCGGTTCTGGGTGCTGGGCGAGCTGGCTGCCCCGGGAGCGGCGGATCCGTTCGTGATCCGCTCGGGCGTCCGCATCGAGGGACCGGTCTGCGCAGCGACGGTGCAGCGAGCGCTGGACGCGGTCGTGCAGCAGCACGACGGACTGCGCACCGGCCTTGTCTTCGACGGCGGCCGTCTGCTCCAGCATGTGCGTGAGACCGTCCCGATCGTCCTCGGACGGTGCGAGGCCACCGGGCCCAGCGGGGTCGCGGAGCAGAGGCGTAACGCCGCGCTCGCCCAGCTATCAGAATCCTTCGACCTCGTCAGACCACCCCTGCTGCGCGCGACTCTCATCCGCTTCGGATCCGAGCTGCACGAGCTCCACGTGGCCGTGCATCACTCGGTCTGCGACGGCTGGTCCCTGGCAGTGGTGCTCGAGGACCTCGTGAGCGCCTACGAGGTCCTGCGCCGTGGCGAGCGACTCCCGGAACCGGCCGCCATCCAGTTCCCCGACTACGTCGCGTGGCAGCAGGAGCAGCTGACGCCGCAGCGCCTCGCCCAGGGGCTGTGTGCCTTCCGCGAGGACCTCCTCGGCGTCCTACCGCTCCCACTCCCCGTGGACCGTGCTGGCCGGGCCGCCGACGACCCGCGGGGCCTTTCTCGCGAGCACGTGCTGGACGCGAGCACCTGGGCCGCCCTGAAGGCGCGGGCGACCGACCTCGGGACGACGCCGTTCACCCTGACCACCACCGCCTTCGGGATCGCCCTCGCGCGGCTCTCAGGCTCCGCCGACCTCTGCCTCGGCGTGGCCGTGTCCGGGCGCGCACGCCAGGAGACCCGCCGCATGGTCGGGCTCCTGATGAACACTCTTCCGGTGCGGCTCCGCTTCGACCTCCTGCCCGACCGAGCCACCCTCGAGGAGGCGATGACAGACGGCACCCGCACGGTGACCGAGGTGCTGGCTCGCCAGGAGGTGCCGTACGCCGAGATCCAGCGCGCTGCGACCGCCTCCTCGCAGGCAGACCGCAACACGTCGCTGTTCCGGGCCATGTGCCTCTACCAGGAGCTGCCGGTGCCCGAAGCACATCTCTCCGGGCTGAGGATCACCCCGATCGACGACGGCGTCCGTACGGTGCGCTCGGACCTTGCCCTGGTCGTGAGGCCTGGCGCCGCGGACACCTGCCACCTCACCCTCGAGTACGCCACCGCCCTCATCGATACCGACACGGCGCAGTGCTGGCTGGACCTGCTCGTCGGGGTGCTGACCGCAGTCGCCACCGACCTGTCCCTTCATTGGCGCGATCTCGGGGTGGCCGATGGCGCGTCGCCGGTGACCGCCCTCGCGCCTACTGTTTCCTCCGCGTGGCAACAGTTCCAGAACCGTGCGCAGCACACCCCGGACCGGGTGGCCGTGGAGTCGTGGGAGCACGGCGAGCTGTCCCGTCCACCGACCCGCACGACGTACGCCGAGCTGCGCGCCCGTGTCGAGCCGGTCCGCGAACGGCTGCGCGCGACCGGCCTGGGCCACGGGCACCGTCTCGGCGTCCAGCTCCCCCGCGACCGCGAGCTCGTCACTGCACTGCTTGCCTGCCTGGCCGAGGGCATCACCTACGTGCCCCTCGATCCCGCGGTCCCCGAGGCGCGACGCCGGCAGATGATCGACACCGCCGACGTGTGCGCGGTACTCGAACCCGACGAGGACTCGACCGGGCTTCACCTGGTTCGCGCGCACGACTGCACCGCGATTTGTTCGACTCCTGACCTCGGACCCGACGGCATCGCCTACGTGATCTTCACCTCGGGCTCCACCGGCGTCCCGAAGGGTGTGCAGGTGAGCCGAGGGTCGCTGGACGTCGCCCTGGACTGGATGCGTCACGTCTCCGGCATCGAGGTGGCGTCTCGCTGGGCGGCGGTCTCGAGCTCGGGCTTCGACATCTCCCTGGTCGAGCTCCTCTGTCCCCTCCTGGCGTCGGCCGTAACGCTCGTCGTACCGGCCGAGGTGGGTGGTGACGGCCCCTTGCTGGACGCCCTGCTGCGCGAGCACAAGGTCAGCGTCGTCCAGGCGACTCCCTCCACCTGGCAGCTGCTGCGCCGCGCGGGCGCCCGGCTCGACCCAGGGCTGCGAGTGCTCTCGGGCGGAGAGCCACTGCCGGAGAGCGCGGCGTCGTGGCTGGCGATCGACGGCTCCCCCGTCGGTCGGCGAGTGACCAACCTGTACGGACCGACCGAGGCGACGATCTGGGTCAGCGCGTCCGACGTCGACGGCCATGGTCCGGTCACGCTGGGCGAGCTCGTGCCCGGCGCCAGCTGGAGCGTGCTCGACGAGACTCTGCGCCCGGTTCCAGTAGGCGCCGTCGGCGAGCTCTACCTGTCTGGCGCGCAGCTGGCCAAGGGCTATCAGGCCGGGCCCCGTGAGACCGCTGATGTGTTCCTCCCCGGTCCCGGACACGTCGGTTCCCGGATGTACCGCACCGGTGACCGCGTCCGCGTGTTGCCCGACCGCCGGCTCTGCTACGTCGGGCGCGATGACGACCAGGTCAAGATCCGGGGGCATCGGATCGAGCTCAGGGAGATCGAGAGCCTGCTCACCGGCCACCCCGACGTGCTCGAGGCGGCCGCCTTCGTGGTCCGTCACGGGGAGGACGACGTCCGCCTGACGGCGGCCGTCGTGTTGGCCGGACCCTCCACCGGCGCCGTGGACGCTCTGCGCGAGCTGATGGTGCGTCACCTGCCTGCCCCCGTCGTGCCACGCATCGTCGTGGTCGACCGGCTGCCTCGTACGACGGCCGGCAAGCTCGACCGGGGGGCGCTGAACCTGGTTTCGCCCACGACGGCAGCACAGGTCGCGTCGACGCCTGAGTCGGCTCTCGAGACGACCCTGTGCGCGATGTTCTCCGAACTTCTCGACCTGGAGGTCGGGAGCACCGACCTGAGCTTCTTCGACCTGGGGGGCCACTCCCTCCTCGCAGCGTCCCTGCTGCACCGCATCGAGGACGAGCTCGGGGTCGCCATCCCGTTGCGCAGGTTCTTCGACTCGCCCAGCGTGGCCGCTCTCGTCGTCTACCTGGAGCCGCGCATGTCTGGTGGCGCGGACCGAGACCGACAGGAGTTCGGGGCATTGGAACAGCTGGACGAAGAGGTTCTCGACCGTATGCTCGCCCGCCTCGAGGCACCCACTCACGAAAGGTCGACCACGAGATGACTGCGATACAACACGTCGAGCCGATCACGACTGATCCAGTCGCCGAAGTGGAGGTGACAGTCGGGACCGTCCTGCGCGATGCGCTCAGGGGTCACGGCCGGGCGCTGGCCCTCACCTCCGCGCTGCTCGTGCTCGGAGCCGTGTTGACTCTGGCCGAGCCGTGGATCGTCAGCCGGTTCATCGCAGCGGTCATCCGGGGCGCCGGGAACGACACCCTGCTCCAGCTGATCGTCCTGCTGCTCGTCGTGGCCATCTCCGGCCGCGTGGTGGTCGGGCTCGCCGGTTACACCGCCGAGGGCGTCGCCTGGGACGGCGGCAATGCCATGAGGGTCCGGCTGACCCGCCACGTCCTGGGGCTCGACTTCACCTTCCACAACCGCCACCCGCCTGGCGAGCTCGTCGACCGGGTGGACGGCGACGTGGTCAAGGTCGGTCGCCTGGCCAGCACGATGGTGCTGATCTTCACCAACACGCTGGTGGTCATCGGCATCATGGTCGGCCTCGTCATCGTCGATGTCCGCGTGGGTCTCGCGGTGTGCGCGTTCCTGGTCTCGATGTACTGGCTGATGCTCAAGGTTCAGGACGTCGGGGCCACCCACTGGCAACAGAGCCAGGAGCACGGGAGCCGCTACTACGGCTTCCTCGGTGAGGCGATGAGGCGCCACGGAGGACCTCTTCACGGTCGGGTGGCGCGGGTACGTCCTGACCCGCTTGGTCGGCCGCTGCGCGCGTGGGTTCCCGTCGACATGCGGGCCGAGGGCTGGTCCTCCGACCGTCTGGCTGGTGGCGGCGCTGATGTCTTCCGGCGCCTCCGTGTTGGCCTACGGCCTGTCCGGCCTCTGGTTCCGGCAGGGTCACTCACCTGGCCGAGGTATATCTGATCGTCGCGCTGTCCTCGATGCTCGTCATCCCCACCGAGCAGATCCGCTCGCAGATGGGCGAGTACCAGCAGTCCATCGCTTCGTTGTGCAGGGTCCGCGACCTGCTCCGCGTGAACGTCGAGGCTGACTCGGGGACCCTCACCTCCCGCCTGGCGCCCTGATGTGACCCTCGAGAACGTGACCTTCCGCTACGACGCCCTGCCCGACGACGAGCTCGGCCATCCGAGCTCGCCGACGACGACGCGTCCGCGCCGCGTTCGAGGCCGGTGGCGACCGGGAGGTGAGCGGTGGGACCGAGGAGAGGATTGACGACGGCGCCGGGGTGTACGACGTCTCGCTGACTGTGCCTGCCGGCACGAGCCTGGGCCTCGTCGGCCCTTCCGGCGCCGGCAAGTCGACGCTCGCGGCTTGGTGCCGCGGCTCACGACCCCGCACATGGCCGGGTCGATCGGCGAGGTCGACTTCGCGACGTGTTGCCGGCATCGGTCCGCGCAGCGCGTTGCCGTCGTCGGCCAGCAGGTCCAGATCCTCCCCGCCAGCCTCCGCGACAACCTCACCATCTTCACCGAGTGCCAGACGAGCGACTGCTCGAGATCCTGGACCGAGTCGGTCTGGCCGCCTGGCTCGTCGACAGCCTGACGGGCTCGACACCCAGCTCGCGCAGAGGACTCTCCGGAGGCGAGGCCCAGCTGGTCTCTCTGTGCCGCGTCTTCCTGCATGGACCCGAGGGTCGTTGTGCTCGACGAGCCCTCCAGCCGGCTGGACCACAGGACGCCGAGAAGCGAGTCCGCGCGGGCATCCGGCGGTTGCTACGACGGCCGGACAGCCATCGTGATCGCGCACAGGGTCGAGACCCTTCGCGAGATGGACCAGATCGCGGTGCTGGAGAAGGGCCGCGTGATCCAGAGGGTCAGTCACGCCGGAGGACGTCCTCACGACGCGGTCCCGGTTGCGACACTGACGTCGAGGGAGGGATTCCGGCATACCACAACCACGGCGTGTCCGTCTCCCGCAGTCGGTCCGCCGCTCGTGTCGCACCACCGCCGGTGGTTCGTCGCCGGGTCACTGGCCTGGCTCGCCTTCCACCTCTGGCCCCTCCTGCCTGGCTTGCTCGGCAAGTGGTTCTTCGACGCACTCGACTGACAACGCCCCGGCAGGTCCTGGGATTTTCGCCATCGTCGCGCTGATGGCGCCGCTGGCCTGGCCCGCATCGCGATCATCTTTCGGCACACGTCACCGCGCCGCGCTGGCGGTTCGCCGCCCAAGGTCTCACCCAGCGCAACATCATCGACCGCCAGCTGCGGCGGCCGGGAGCGGAGTACCCGGCGCACGGGACCGGTGGTCTGGTCTCCACGCTCCGCGACGACACCCGCGCCATGGCGATGATGGGCGACTGGGTCTTCGACAGCATGGCCGCGGTCGTCTTCGGCGTCACTGGCTCGCCATCATGTTCTCGGTCGACGTCCAGCGTGACCCTCCTGGTCGCCGTACCGCTATCCTGGTCGCCGCCCTGGCGCACATCGCGCGCAACCGCCTGGAGGCGCTTCCGCCGCGGAGCCGGGAGCACGACGCCGAGGTCTCGCAGTGTGATCGGTGACTTCTTCGCCTCGGCGACGACGATCCGACTGGCCGGCGCTCGCGACCAGGTAGCCGAACGAGTCCGGATCAAGAGCATGCAGCGACGCCGTCAGGTGATGCGGGACGAGGCGCTGAGCCAGGCAGTGGACGCCGCGTTCTCCTCGATCTCCAGCCTTGGCGCCGGCCTGGTGCTGCTCGTCGCGCTCGGACAGATGCGCCGGGGCTCCTTCACGGTGGGCGATTTCGTCCTGTTCTCGACCTACCTCCTGCAGGTCACTTCGTACACCGGGTTCATCGGCTACCTGGCCCGCTCCGCCGGCAGGCCCAGGTGGCGTTCGCCCGAGCGGCGGAGCTCGCCGGCGGCGACGCCGCAACGTCGTGGCGGACCCGCCGCTGGATCTGCGCGCCTCGTCGAGGCCTCAGGCCCCGTCTTCCGAGCTGGGGCCGCTGGACACGCTCTCGGATCCGTGGCCTTACCGCGAGTCACGACGGGGTGGCGGCATCCACGACGTTGACCTCCACGTACGACGTGGCGCTGCCACGGTCATCGTCGGCTCGATCGGTGCCGGAAAGACCACGTTGCTTCGGTCCTTGCTCGGCCAACTCACCCCTGAGCGGGACGTCTCTGGAACGGGAGCCATTCACCAGCTCCGGGAGGCAACTGGTCGACCCCCGGGTCGGCTACACCGCGCAGCTGCCGGGGCTGTTCTCCGCCACGGTCCGCGAGAACGTGATGCTGCACCGCGGCGATACCGACCAGCTTCCGGCGGCGATCGCGGCCAGTGGACTGACGAGGAGATAGCGCACATGCCACAGGGGCTCGACACCGAGATCGGGGTCGGCGGTACACGTGTATCCGGTGGCCAGCAGACCCGGCTCGCCGTGGCGCGAATGCTCCTCCGAAGCCCGGACCTCGTGGTGCTGGACGAGGTCGCCAGCGCGCTTGACCATGCCACCGCTTCCCGGCTGTGGGAGAGTCGCTCCGCGGTGACGGGCGCACCGTCGTGGCGGTCACGCACCATCCGTGGATGATGCGGAGCTCGGACTGGGTGGTCGTACTCCGCATGGGCACGTGGTCGCCCAGGGACCGCCCGAGGAGCTCGAGGCGACGAGCGAGGTCTTCGCGACCCTGCTCGGGGCACGCGGGAGGAGAGCTCCGTGACCCACGACCCCCGACGACGTGACCACGCTGGCCGTCGGGCGTCCCACGGTCAGGAGCGGCTCTGGTTCGCCGACCAGGCCGCACCTGGACGCTTCGCCCTCGCTGCTGGTCGCCGGGCTGGAGCTGCGACGGACGCTCGACGCCGACCGCTTCACAGAGGCGATCGAAACGTCGATGGACGTCACGAGATTCTCCGGACCACGCTCGTGCCGCCGCGAGCAAGTCTTCTCCAGGTCATCCACCAGACGTCCCCCACGCGTGGAGACCCGTGGTCGGCCATCGATGCCGATCCGCAGAGCGAGACCACTCCCGCACGACTGCTCCGCCTCGACCGCGAGGCGCGCGACCTGGCGACCTGACCTCGCCACGGGCCCGCTGATCCGGCTCACCCTCGCCGCGTGAACGCGGACCACTGGCTGCTGCACTCGCGATCCACCACCCGTGGCCGACGCCGTGACGCTGAGGCTGTTCCTGCGACGAGGTCGCCGCCGCCTACCGAGGAGAGCAACTCCCTCACCGCGGCTCCACTACGCCGACGTCAGCGCTGGCAGCGCGGCACGCATCGCCAGGGGGGACTTCGAGGCCGACCGCACGTACTGGCTCGACCGGCTGCATGACCTGCCGCCCCCCGAGTGGGACGACGTGACAGTGATGACAGCCCCAGCGCCCGGGCGGTGTATCCCAGCGACCGGTCCGAACTCAACGATGCGCTGCATCGGCTCGCGACCGACCGGCGTAGCTCGGCCCAGGCGTCCTCGTGGCCGCCCTCGGGACCTGCGATGTGCCTGGACCAGGGCTCTCACGTGTCGCTGTCGGCATCCCGGTCGACGGCCGGACCCGCGCGGACCTGCGGCGACTGCTGGGCTTTCTGGTCAACTCCGTAGCGTGCCAGTGATTCAGCCCGAAGAAACGTTCACCGGATTCTGGGACGCGTCTGCGACCAGTACGCCGGCGCACTCGCCCATCAGGAGCTCCCCTTCGACGAGGTGGTCCGCGCCCTGGCACCGCACAGGGGGTGGACCGCCCCCGGTGTTCCAGGTCATGGTCACCACCCACGCGGCACTTCTCGCCGGCGTCCACTTCCCGGGCATCGAGCTGGCGAGCCGCCGCGTCGCCCCTCCGCCCTGCCCTCACCCCTGCTGGTCACGCTCGGGGCCGCCGACGACGAGCCGGTCACCTTCCACCACGACGGCCCCCTGGGGCGCCGCCAGGCGCAGCGCCTCGCCGACTCGGTGGCCCGGCTGCTCCTCACGCCGGAGGCCCCGTGCCCGGCGCCGACCCCTGCTGCACGCTCTCCGCAGGCTGCTGAGTCGCAGGCCGCACTGACGCCAGCTCCCCGGAGCTCGTGGCGCGCGTGGGTGGGGTGCTGGCGCGCACGCTTGGCAAGGACGCATGCCTCCCGGCGAATGCCCACTTCTTCAGGGTCGGCGGGCACTCCCTGCTCGCGGTCCAGGCACTCGACCAGATCTCCCTCGAGCTCGGCACCCACGTCCCCCTCGCGCTGATCTTCGAGCACCCGGTCGTGGCTGACCTGGCTGCGGCGATCCACTCCCACGACGAAGGAGCGCGGTCCACCATCGTGCGCCAGCCCCGGGTGCCGCACCCGTACCCCGTGGACCACTGACCACCAGGACTACCGACCCCGAAGAGATGAAAGACTCCCGAACCCAACATGCGTAGGTCCAGGAGTCCGCCATGTCTCCGAGACATCACACGGCCGGGCTGACTGGATTTGCTGGCTCAACACATCCCGGACTGATGTCTCACGACATCCCGGACTCCGATCCCGGGCATCAGCCGCCGCGGTCCAGAGGCTGCGCGAGTGTCGAAAGCCCGCCTGGTCATCACCGCCGTCACCATCGAGAAACGCCCTATCGCCGAGGTCATCGCCGACTACAGCGTCTCGAAGTCGTGGCTCTACGAGCTCCTCGCCCGCTACCGCGAAGAAGGCGAAGCCGCGTTCGAACCACGCTCCCGCCGCCCCCACAACTCCCCCCACGCGACACCGAGGGCCATCCTCGAGCTGATCCTCGAACTGCGCGAAAAGCTTCACCAACGCGGGTCTGGATGCCGGACCCGACACCATCGCCTGGCACCTGGCCCAGCACCACCAGGTGCAGGTCTCTCGAGCCACCATCAGCCGCCAACTGTCCAAGGCAGGGCTCGTCGAGCCGGAACCCAAGAAGCGACCCAAGTCCTCCTACCTCCGCTTCGAAGCTGCGATGCCGAACCAGACCTGGCAATCCGACTTCACCCACTACCGACTCTCCACCGGGATCGACGTAGAGATCATCACCTGGCTCGACGACTGCACCCGCTACGCCCTCCACATCAGCGCGCACATCCGGGTCACCGCCACGACCGTGGTCGACAGCTTCCGCAAAACCGCAGGCCAGCACGGGATCCCGGCCTCCACCCTGACCGACAACGGGATGGTTTACACAGCACGGTTCTCCGGCGGCCGTGGCCCAGCCGGCAACACCCGCAACGCCCTGGAGACCCAACTCCGAACCTGGAACAGGGCCAAGCCCGCATCCGCCACGACCGCATCGACAAGGCACAGACTGGGCCGAGCGAAGCGTTCTCGCAGGTCAGCTCTGTACTTCGCCACCTTCTTGCCACTGCTGCTTCCGGGCGCTTGGTTGACCTCCGTTCGCTGGGTGCGACTCGCTCGCACGGCGATGACCGGCCTGGGCGTGGCCATGGTGCTCTACCTGGTCTGGGCGGAGTTCTACGGCGTGGGCGCGATCTGCCTGTGGTGCACCGCAGTCCACGTGATCACGTTCCTGCTGTTCGTTTCGGTTCTGTTCGCCGAAGCCATGCGCACCAACATCAACACCCCTTCCGCCGAGGCTCGCAGGTCCTAGCTGTCTCGGTGCTCCGAGCAGGTTCCGAACATCTCGACCACATGGCTGACCTCGTGGAAGCCGTGCTCGGCGGCGACAGCGTCCGTCCACTTCTCGACCGCCGGTCACCGGATCCCGATCGCCCTGCCACGCACGGGCAGACCAGGTGATGGTGATGTGCCGCGGTGCGCAGCCGGTAGGTGACCTAGCCTTTCTCTGCTCGCAGGGAGTCGAGCTCGTCCAGGTCACTCATCGCCTGCAGCGTCCAGTAGATCGTCACCAGGCCCAACTTCTGCTCGTACGGCGCAACAGTTCGTGGATGTCTTGAGCGCTGCGCAAGTCATCCGACTCGGCTGTTCCAGGCCGTCGAGGTCCGGGATTGGTGCGCATGCAACGAGGGATGCCGAGCCCTGCTCTGCGTCATCGTTGCTCTGGTCGCGAAGAATCTTGCTCATCGGGTTGGAAGCGGTAGCCCATGCCCGGTTCGGTGAGCAGGTGGCGCGGTCGGGCGGGGTTGGCTTCGACCTTCTGGCGCAGCTTAACCATGTAGACGCGGAGGTTCCCTCCAGCGGTCTCATACCCGGGTCCCCAGACTTCCTTGAGCAGCTGGGCCGGGCTCAGCAGCTTTCCGGGGTGGCGCAGGAGGACCTCCAGCAGGTGCCATTCGGTCGGGGTGAGGCGCACGTCGACGGTCTGCTGATCGTCCTCGACGGTGACGCGGCGGGCGGCCAGATCCACGGTGGTGGGTCCGAAGGTCACGACTGGTTGTACGTCCTCTGGAGTGGCACGTCGAGCGACGGCCCGCAGCCGGGCCATCAGCTCGTCCACACCGAATGGCTTGGTGAGGTAGTCGTCGGCTCCGGCGTCGAGGGCGTCGACCTTGTCGGCGCTGTCCGTACGTCCCGAAAGGATGACGATGGGTATCGAGGTCCATCCGCGTAGGCCACGGATCACGTCGATGCCGTCCATGTCGGGTAGACCGAGGTCGAGGATCACCAGGTCCGGTGGGTGGCTGGCCGCGGTGGCAAGTGCGTCGGTGCCGTTGGTCGCGGTGAACACCTCATACCGGCGGGCGCGCAGGTTGATGGCCAAGGCCCGCAGGATGTGCGGTTCGTCGTCGACGATGAGCACTCGGTTCATGGTGTGTCCCGCAGGGTGCTCGATGCCGGGTCGGCTCCGGCCTCGCGTTCCCGGCGGCCGGGTTGGCTCTCGACAGCCGCGTCCTGCTGTACTGGTGCAGCAGGCATGGACAGGACCATGGTGAGACCTCCACCTGGCGTCTCCTCTGCGGCGAGAGTCCCTCCCATCGCTTCGCTGAGTCCTCGTGACAGGGCGAGCCCCAACCCGACCCCGGTGGTGTTGTCGGTGTCGCCGAGTCTCTGGAAGGGCATGAAGACCCGGTCAAGGTCGGTCGGTGGGATCCCGGGTCCCCGGTCGATGACCCGCAGCTCGACGCGCTCGGCCAGGCTGCTGCCGGTGACACGAGGCGGGTCGCCCGGGGGGCTGTAGCGGATCGCGTTGCCGACCAGGTTTGCCACGACGCGCTCGAGCAGCCCGGGATCTGCCAGCAGGAGCGGCAGGTCGTCCGGCACGTCGACCACGACGACGGCACCCTCAGCACCGAGGTCATCGAGTGCCAGAGGCACAACCTCGTCGAGAGCCACCCGTCGGTTGACCACCGACAGGGCGCCGGCCTGCAGGCGACTCATGTCCAGCAGGTTGTCGACCAGCCGGGTCAGTCGGTCCAGGGACTCATCGGCATACATGAGCAGTTCGGCGTGGTCTTGGGGTGACCATTCGATCTCCGTGCTGCGCAGGCTGGTGACCGCGGCCTTGGCCGAGGCCAGTGGGGTGCGCAGGTCGTGTCCCACGGCTGCGAGGAGCGCGGTGCGCATCCGGTCACCTTCGGCGATCGGGACTGCGGCAGCGGCTGCTTCGGCGAGGCGGTGTCGTTCCAGGATGACGGCGGCCTGGGCGGCGAAAGCGCCGGCGACGCGTTGGTCCTCGGCTCTCAGCGGCCGGCCTTTCAGCGCCAGCCTGAGCGTGTCCCCAGCGGCGACCTCGGTGTCGGCTTCCTGGGGGCGTTCGCATCCTTCCGTGCCGGCGACGGCCACGACCGTCCATTCATCGGCTGGGCTGCGTGCTGCTGGTCCGCCGTTGGGGCTGGATGGCGAGGTCCGCTCCAGGAGGGTGACCGAGGTGAGTCCGAAGGCTTCGCGTACCCGTTCGAGCATCGCGGGCAGGGCCGTTTCGCCACGCAGAATGCTGCCGGCCAGGGTGCCCAGCGTCTCGGCCTCGGCCTTCGCGCGCGCGGCCTGTCGAGTGCGCCGTGCGGCCAGGTCGACGACTGCGCTGACCATCGCGGCCACCAGGATGAAGACACCGATCGCGAGTGCGTTGTTGGTCTCACGGATCGTGAGGGTGTGCAGGGGCGGCGCGAAGTAGTAGTTGAGGAGCATCGATCCGCCGATGGCAGCGAGCATGGCGGGCAGTACCCCCCCGACGATGGCGACCACGACTACGACGAGCAGGAACAGGAGTACGTCGCTGACAAGGTTCAGCGGGCCTCGAGCATGGGACAGGACAAGCGTCAGGAGAAGTGGCAGCACCACCGCCAGCACGGTGCCCTGAAGCCTCCGTCGGACGGTGAGGCTGCCCCGTAGCCGCGGCAGTCCCCTGCCCTTGCCCATCTGGGCGTGCGTGACGAGGTGGACGTCGATGTCGCCGGACTCCCGGATGGTGGTGGTGCCGATGCCCGGTCCGCTGAGCAGGGCCGCGAGCCGAGAGCGCCGGCTTCCTCCGAGCACGAGCTGGGTGGCGTTCTCGGCACGGGCGAACTCAAGCAGAGCCCTGGCGACGTCGTCACCGACCACCTGGTGGTAGGTGCCGCCCAGGGTCTCGACCAGCAGTCGTTGCTTCGCCAGGTCGGCGGGGCTGGCACCGGTCAGGCCGTCGGAGCGGGTGATGTGAACCGCCAAGAGGTCTCCACCAGAGGAGCGAGCAGCAATCCGCGCGGCCCGCCTGATCAGGGTCTCGCCCTCGGCGCCGCCGGTCACGGCCACGACCACCCGTTCCCGGGTCTCCCAGGTGCCGGCGATGTCGTGCTCCGCACGGTAGGCCTGCAAGGCCTCGTCGACCTTGTCCGCGGTCCAGAGCAAGGCCAGCTCTCGCAGCGCAGTCAGGTTGCCCACCCGGAAGTAGTTGCCCAGCGCCGCATCGACCTTCGCGGCCGGATAGACGTTGCCGTGCGCCATCCTGCGGCGCAGGGCTTCAGGGGCCATGTCCACCAGGTCGACCTGGTCAGCGGCGCGCACGACGGCGTCGGGGACTCGCTCTCGTTGCGGGACACCGGTGATCTTCTCCACCACGTCGTTGACCGACTCCAGGTGCTGGATGTTGACCGTGGAGATGACGTCGATCCCGGCGGCGAGCAGCTCCTCGATGTCCTGCCAGCGCTTCTCGTTCCGGCTATCCGGCACGTTCGTGTGCGCGAGCTCGTCGACGAGCGCCACCTGGGGATGGCGGGCCAGCACGGCGTCGACGTCCATCTCTGTGAAGCTGGCGCCACGATGGGTCAGTCCACGGCGGGCAACGACCTCCAGCCCTTCGAGCATCTCAGCGGTGTGCTTGCGCTCATGTGTCTCGACGTACCCGACCACGACATCGGTGCCGCGTTCGGCCCGTCGGTGACCTTCCCCGAGCATCGCGTAGGTCTTGCCTACTCCGGGCGCTGCTCCGAGGTAGACCCGTAACCTTCCTCGTTTCATGGTCGGCCTCCCGTGACGTGATGGTCGCGCATCAAAACACCCTCAACCCTGCGAGGCCCGGTCGAGGGCCAGGTTGAGCTCGAGGACGTTGACTCGCGGCTCCCCCAGGAATCCGAGTATGCGTCGTTGGGTGCGCGCCGTGACCAGGGCACGGACCCGGGCCACGCTCAGACCCCGTTCGCGAGCGACACGGGGGATCTGCTGGCGCGCGTAGGCCGGGCTGATGTGCGGGTCCAGGCCGGAGCCGCTGGCCAGCAGCGCGTCGGGCGGCACGTCGGTCCCGGGGACGCCGTCGAGCTCTGCGGCCGCTTCCCGGCGCTCCTTCACCGCGTGGACCAGGTCCTTGTTCTCGGGGCCGAGGTTCGAGGCAGATGTCGAGAGTGGGTCGTACCCGGTGCCGGCGGCCGAGGGCCGGCTCTGGAAGTACGACGGGTCGGCCTCGACCACCAGGTTGGCCTCGTCATCGAGCTTGGCCTTCCCGTTCTCCTTGACCGGGCGGGTGAAGGCCTGGCCGATCAGGTCGGAGCCAACGGCCTCGTCGTCGCGCTGGATGAGGGAGCCGTCGGCATTGCCGTCGAAGGTGACCTGGGCGATCCCGGTCATCGCCAGGGGATAGGCGAGTCCGAGCAGGACGGTCAACGTCAACAGGGTCCTGATCGCCGCGCCGTACTGCCGGACGCTCGCTGGGGTGTTGCTTGCCATCGGTGTCTGCCTTCGTCAGTGGATGCCGGGGATCTGCGAGATCAGCAGATCGAGGAGCTTGATGCCGATGAACGGGCTGATGATGCCGCCCAGTCCGTAGATGGCGAGCC
>CAWEJC010000004.1:0-492655 GCA_963809265.1 uncultured Actinomycetota bacterium | reverse complement strand
AGCCGGTCGTCGAACGGGATCGGCGGGATCGACCAGATGTAGCGCACCTCCACCTCGCAGCCGTGGTCTGCGGCTGCCCGCTCGCACGCGTCGCGCGCCTCGGCGAGCATCGCGGCCAGCGCATCCGGGTCGAGGTGGCGCTGGTCGAGCAGCATCTCGGTGCGGCTCGCCACGGCCGTGATCACGCCGGGCTCGCTGGTCGTGCCGCCGACCGTGGACACGCCGTCGTGGCGGATGGCGACCTCGCGGATCGCCAGCGCCGCCTGGGCGGCGGCCAGGAACGAGTCGCGGCGCAGCGCCATCGGCGTCGCTCCGGCGTGCGCGCCCTGGCCGGTGAACACGGCCACGTGCCGCTCCACCCCGCAGGTGCCGAGCACCGTCGCGGCGGGCTCTTCGCGGCTCTCCAGAACCGGGCCCTGCTCGATGTGGAGCTCGATGTAGGCGCGCGCCCCGCGCAGCTGGGAGTGCGACTCGTGTGCGCGCGCGAGGTCCACGTCGTAGCGAGCCACCACATCCTCCAGGCGCTCGCCGTCGCGGTCGCGGAGATCGCGGGTCTCGTCCACGTCGAGCGTTCCGGCGCAGGCGGATGAGCCGAACAGGCTGCGCCCGAACCGTGCTCCCTCCTCGTCGGCCCAGTCGACCAGCCGCAGGCCCACCGCGCGGCTTGCCGCGCTCGGCCTGCGAGCGCAGCACCTCGACCGCGGAGAACACGCCCAGCGCACCGTCGAGCCACCCGCCGGCGGGCACCGAGTCGACGTGCGAGCCGACGATCACGAAGCCCTCCTGCTCACCGGGGAGGTCGGCCCAGAGGTTGCCCGCGGCGTCGACCTGGACCTCCACCGGCAGCTCCTCCAGGCGTGAGCGCAGGAACTCCCGAGCGCGCGCCCACTCGTCCGTCCAGCACACGCGCCGCGCGCCGTCCGGCCCGCCGGTCAGGCGGGCGAGCTCGCGCAGGTCGTCGAGCACTCGGCCGGCGTCCATCACGATGCGACGGCCGTGGCGGCGCCCAGCGAGCGCGGCACGAAGCGGCCGTGGCCCGGCTGGGTGCGGATCTCGCCGCGGTCGTAGACCAGCTCGCCGCGGCAGAAGGTCTGGCGCACGCTCCCGGTGGAGCTCTCGCCCTCGAACAGGTCGTAGTCCACGTTCATGTGCGACGTGCCCGTGGAGAACTCGAACGGCGTCGCGGGGTCGAACACCACCAGGTCGGCGTCCTTGCCGGCGGCCACGGCGCCCTTGCGGGCCAGCCCGAAGCGCCGGGCGATCGCGGTGGAGGTCAGGTCCACGAGCTCCTCCGGCGTGATTCGCCCGGTCGCCACCCCCAGGTCCCACAGCTTCACGAGGCGGTGCTGGATCACCGGCAGCCCGTTCGGGATCTTCGAGAAGTCATCGCGGCCGAGTGCCTTCTGCTCGCTGTTGAACGGAGCGTGATCGGTCGAGACGCTCTCGAGCACGCCGCGGTCCAGCGCCGCCCACAGCAGCTCCTGGTTGCGCTCGTCGCGCAGCGGTGGCGAGCACACGTAGCGCGCGCCCTCGAAGTCGGGGCGCTCGAGGTCGTCGATGGTGTTGGTCAGGTACTGCAGGCAGGTCTCGCCCGAAACGGCGACGCCGCGTGCTTGGCCGGCCGCGATCTCGTCGGCCGCCAGCCCGCAGGTCACGTGCACGATGTACACGCTCGCGCCGGCGAGCTCGGCCAGGCGCACCGAGCGGTGCGTGGCCTCCGCCTCCAGCGCCTCCGGGCGCGTGTGCGCGTGGTGGATCGGGTCGGTCTGGCCGGCCGCGAGGGCGCGCTGCACGAGCACGTCGATCGCCCAGCCGTTCTCCGCGTGGACCATCGTCAGCGCGCCCAGGTCGCGCGTGGACTCGAGCACTCGGAAGAAGAGGTCGTCGGTGACCATCAGCACGCCCTTGTAGGCCAGGAACACCTTGAAGCTGCAGAAGCCCTCCTCGACCATCGGCTCCATGTCGGCGAAGGTGCCCTCGTCGGCGGTGGTGATCGCCATGTGGAAGCCGTAGTCCACGTGGGCGGCTCCGGCCGCGCGGTCGCCCACTCCTCGAGCGACGAGCGCAGCCCGCCGGGGTGGCTCTGGATCACGAAGTCGACGATGCACGTGGTGCCGCCCGCCGCGGCGGCGCGCGTGCCGGTGTCGTAGTCGTCGATCGTGTGGGTGCCGCCGAACGGCATCGCCAGGTGCGTGTGGTTGTCGATCAGGCCCGGCAGCACGTAGCAGCCGTGGCATCGATCACCTCGGCGTCCACGTCGCCGAGCGCGCCGACGGCAGCGATCTCCTCGCCGTCCACGAGCACGTCCGCGACCGAGGAGTGGGTGGCGGTCACGACCGTGCCGCCGCGGATCAGCTTCCTCACGGGATGATCTCCTTGCCGTAGATCTCCAGGGTGCGCTCCTGGCCCTCCGTCATCAGGTAGATGTTGAACTGGTCGACGCCGATCGCCTCCAGCTCGGCGAGCTTCTCGCGCGCCTGCTCGGGTGTGCCGAGCACGCAGAAGCGGTCGCAGATCTCGTCGCTCACGAACGCGCCGTGCTTGGCGCCGACGCGCGAGTGCTCGTCGTAGTCGTAGTTGGTCTCGGCCGGCACGTAGTCGGTCAGCGCCTTCGGCACGACCGAGCCGTCGGCGCCGTAGCGGCCGATCAGGTCCCGGACGTGGTTGGACACCATCGCCGGGAACCAGCGCACCTGCTCGCGGGCGGCGGCGAGGTCGGCGGAGATGTGGCTCGGTGCGCACACGATGCACTTGAGCGCGGCGGGATCGCGGCCGGCCTCCTCGGCCGCCTTGCGCGCCGTGCCCATCGTCCACTTGATGATGTCCGGGTCGGCGAGCTGGATGATCACGCCGTCGCCTACGCGCCCGGCGATGGCGAGCACGCGCGGGCCGTAGCCGGCCACGTGCATCTCGATCGGGGGCAGCTCCGGTCGCACCCAGGCGAGCTCGATCTCCGTGTCGTTCCAGGCGACCTTCTCGCCGTTCATGAACGGCTTGATCATCCGCAGGGCTCCTCGAACGGCCCGACGCGCACCGGCTGCTGGTTGATGTAGCGGCGCGCCGAGTCGCCGCGGCCGATGCCCATCACCATCCGGCCGTCGGAGATGTCCTGGAGCGTCGCGTACGCGCTCGCGAGCACCGTCGGCTCGCGCGTCCCCGGGTTGGTGACCATGTGCCCGAGCTTGATCCGCTCGGTCGCCGCGGCGGCCAGCGCCAGCGTGGGGGTGGACTCCTGCCAGAGCACGTGCGAGTCGTAGGTCCAGCCGTACTCGAAGCCGTGCCGCTCGGCCAGCTGGAGCAGCTCGATCAGCCGCTGGTAGGGCGGGTCGGGCAGGACCGTGACGCCGAAGCTCAGGGGCATGCACAAGGTACCTACCCGGGCGCCGAGCGCTGGCGCTGGCGCAGATCGAAGTAGAGCAGCGTGGAGAAGAGCGCCCCGAACGGCTGGGTCACCGCGCTCGCGACGACCTGGCCGATCAGCGCCCAGACCGCACGGTCGGAGCTTTCGGCCGCGGCCGAGAACGGGGCGCCGAGCAGGACGGCCAGCACGAGCGCGACCACGTTCACGAGCACGATCAGCCCGAACGTCCGCCACCACTCGCCCGCCACCAGGCCGCCGCTGGCGCGGAGCGCGCTCGCGCCGTGCGCGCGCTCCAGCACGACCGCCTGCGGCACGAAGTACCAGCGCACGAACAGGTAGACGCCGGGCAGGATCACCATGGCGCCGAGCAGGATGCCGCCGGCGGCCAGCAGCACCGCGAAGAACACCGGGCTGAACGACTCGAACCCCTTCACGAGCGCCTCGCGTGCGCGCGGCGACCCGCCCGCGGCCACCGACTGCAGCGCGTACACGCAGATCGCCGTGATCAGCGGCGCCACCACCAGGTACGACACGGCGGCCGGGATCGCCGCCTCGGCGAAGCTGGGCCTGCTGTCGTAGCCGGAGGTGAGCTGCTCCAGGCCCACTCCGCTCACGATCAGCTCGGATGGCACCACCACCAGCGCGCCGAGCGCGAGGAACGTCCAGAAGTGCCGGAAGTAGACGACCAGTGAGTCGCGCAGCAGCCCGCGCGCGTCACGCGGGCGTTCGAGCTCGATCACGCACGCGCGGGGGCGGCCAGCTCCCGGTACGCGGCGGCGATGCGCGCGATGCCCTCCTCGATCTGCTCGGGCGGCACGCCGGAGTACGCGAGGCGCAGCGAGCTGTCGCCCCCCTCGATCATGAAGGCGCAGCCCTGCTCGAACACCACGCCGCGCTCCGCGGCGCCGCGGGCGAGCGCCGCGACGTCGGTGCCCTCCGGCAGGTCGACCCAGAGGAAGTAGCCGCCCTCCGGGGTCACGTAGCGCGCGTCGGGGAGGTGCTGGTCGAGCGCGGCGCAGGTCGCGTCACGGCGCTCGCGCAGCGCCGCCTTGACCGTGGCGATCGAGCCGTCGATCGCGCCCGAGTGGCAGAACTCGGCCACGATCGCCTGGGCCACCATGTTCGGCGAGATGTAGGTCTCGGTGGCGCGCTTGCGGATCGAGCGCGATCAGCTCGGGCGCGCCGACCAGGTAGCCGACCCTGATGCCCGGGCCACCGTCTTGGAGAACGAGGACGCGTACACGACCGCCTCGCCGCTCTCGTCCAGCTCGAGCATCGTCGGGTGCGGCTCGCCCGCGAAGCGCAGCTCCACGTAGGGGTCGTCCTCGAAGATCGTGAAGCCGTACCGGTCCGCGAGCGCGAGCAGGCGATGGCGCTTCTCCAGCGACAGCGTGCAGCCGGCGGGGTTCTGGAAGTTGGGGATGATGTGGGCGAGCACGGGCCGCGCGCCCTCCTCGAGGGCGGCCTCGAGCGCTCCGACGTCGATGCCGTCCGCCTCCAGCGGGATCGCCAGGAGCTCGGCCCCGAGCTTGGTAGCGAGAGCAGCGTGCGGTCGTAGGTCGGCGCCTCGACGACGACGACGTCACCGGGCTCCACCAGCTCGCTGAACAGGAACGCGTCGGCCTGCATCGAGCCGTTGGTGGCGAGCAGGTGGTCGGGGGGCACTCGTGCTTCTTGGCGAGCCACTCGAGCAGGTGCGGGTAGCCCGCCGAGGTGCCGTAGGCGAGGGCGCCGCCGGGGTCGCGCTCGAACGCGCGCTGGGCGGCGGCGCGATCTCCTCGACGGCGATGATGTCGAGCGAGGGAGCGCCGCGCGAGAGCGAGATGTTGGTGAGCTCGGCCACGGCCAGCCAAGATAGCTGCTAGGCGCAGCAGCGGCTTGGCCCGCTGCGCAGCGTTTCGCTAGTCGCCGGCCCGGGCGGTGATGTCCGCGATGGCGGCCGCTTTGTCCGCATACGCGGCGATGCGGACCACCCGGCCGGCGCGGAAGCTGTGGACGAAGAAGAGGTAGTCCCCGCGCAGGCCCTCGTCGGAGGCGATGCGCCGGTGGCCGATCACGAGCAGGTCGGGGTCGTGGGGCTCGAAGGTGTACGGGGACGCCATGAACCGCTCGCCGCGCTCCTCGAACTCCTCGAAGAAGCGGCGCACCCCGTCGTGGCCGCGGTAGACGCGGCCGTCGTGCGCGACGAACTCCACCTCGGGATCGAGGAGCGGAATCGCCTGCTCCGCACCCTGTTCCCGAAACGTGGACCACAGCTCGTGCACCGCGTCAAGGCGCTCGTCCACGTCGGAATCATGCCCCATTCAGCGATAGCCGGTGGGATCGGCCGGCAGGCCCGGGTCCTGCACCTCGACCATGTAGCGCCAGCAGTCGGGCTGCGAGCCGTCGACGTCGGTGAAGCCGTACTCGCGCGCCAGCGCGCCCGAGGAGAACGAGCCGCCGTTGCGGCGGTGGACGTCGGGATCGGCGGCCAGCGCGGCGATCGCGCGCCCCACGAACAGCGGGCTCTCGGAGATCGCGGCGAAGTGCGGGTTGATCGCCGCTCCGTCGCGCCAGTTCGCCTCGGTCACGCGGTAGATCTCGAGCATCATCTCCGAGCGCAGCCAGCCGGGGGTGAGCGCCACGGCAGTGCATCCGTGGGGCTCGAGCTCCTCCGCCTGTGAGAAGGCGAGTCGCAGGACCGCCGTCTTGGCGAGGTCGTAGAACGCCGAGACCCGGTAGTTGCTCGCGTTGTACTCGCGCGTGCCATCGGTCATCTCGACCACCAGCCCGCCGGGCTCGCGGATCATCAGCGGCAGGGCGAAGTGGCTCGTGATCAGGTGCGTGTCGATCGCCAGGCGCAGCACGCGCAGACCGTTGTCCAGGTCGTGCTCCCACACCGGCTTGTTCCAGTCGAAGAGCTGCTCCGCTCCCCAGATGTCGTTGACCAGGACGTCGAGTCGCCCGTGGTCGGCGTCGATCCGCTGGACGAGCGCCTGGACCTGTGCGGGCTCGAGGTGGTCGACCGCGACCGCGATGCCTTCCCCGCCGGCGGCGGTGACCAGCTCGGCGGTCTCCTCGATCGTCTCGGGCCGGTCGTACTCCGACCGGTGCTCGCGGGTGCTGCGGCCGGTGCAGTAGACGGTCGCGCCGGCCTCGCCCAGCGCCACGGCCGAGCCGCGGCCGGCACCGCGCGTCGCTCCCGCCACCAGGGCCACCTTGTCTTCGAGAGGGTTAGGCACGACTTGTCGCTCCCGCTGTCGCTTCGGGTGAACGTGTGTCGAAGTGTGCAAGGCGGCCGGGCACCCTGACCACCAGCACCGCCGCCAGGACCAGCGCGCCACCGGCCAGCTGCACGGGGCTGAGCGACTCGCTGAAGACGACGAACGCCAGTCCCACGGTTACCACCGGCTCCAGGGTCGAGAGGATCGACGCGGCCGTGGGACCCACCCGTCGCAGGCCCGCGAAGAAGAGGCCGACGGCTCCGACCGTCGAGACCACGGCGATCGCTGCGAGCCAACCGAACCCAGTCGCGCTCACGCCGCCCGGGTTCAGGTCCCCGGTCGCGATGCCGCCGAGCGTCAGGGTCGTCGCGGCGCCGGTGCAGACAAGGGCGCTCAGGGCCAGCGGCCCGACTCGCGAGACGATCCCCTCGGACGACAGGATGTACGCGGTGTACACGAGCGCCGCCCCGAGCCCGAGCGCGGCCCCCAACGGGTCCAGCTCCCCCGCGCCAGCCCCCGCGAGCACGAACACGAGGCCGCTCGACGCGAGCGCGAGCGCGAACGCCGTGCGGAGGCTCGCCCGCTCGCGCCCGAGCGCGATCGCGGCCACGGTGACCATCGCGGGGAAGCTGTAGAGCAGCAGCGACAGCAGAGAGGCGTCGAGGCGCTCGAGGGCGGCGAAGTAGCCGCCGGCCTGCGCGCTGTAGCAAATGCCACCGAGCGCCAGCGCGATGCCGATGTCGCGACGAGGCAGCGCGCGCACCTGGCGGAGGCCGCCCGAGCAGATCAGGAGCAGCCAGAAGACCACCGCCGCGAGCGCGAACCGGCTGGCCAGCAGCGTGCCGACGGTCGCGCCCTCGTCATAGGCCAGCTTGCCGAAGATGCCCATCGCGCCGAACGCGGCCGCGGAGGCGAGGCAGAAAAGGGCGCCGACGGAAGGCATGGCGATGATCCTTGCCGAGACACTCATCAGGAACAACTCTGGTTCGTAACGGCAAATCAGTAGGATCGCTTATGAATGCTCGATCTGCGCCGACTGCGCCTCCTGCATGAGCTCCACGCGCGCGGAACGATCGCCGCGGTGGCCGACGCTCTGCAGTTCACGCCGTCGGCCGTCTCGCAGCAGCTCGCCGTGCTCGAACGGGAGGCCGGGCTGCCACTGCTCGAGCGGGCCGGCCGCGGGGTCCGCCTGACGGACGCCGCGTTGGTCCTCGTCGGCCACGCAGACGTGCTGCTCGAACGCGCGGAACGGGCGGAGGCTGAGCTGGCGGGGGCGACCGGCAGCGTCGGCGGGCGGGGGCGGATCGCCTCGTTCCAGTCGGTCGCGCTCCACGTGGCCGTGCCGGCGATGCAGACGCTGGCCCGAAACGCGCCCGATCTGCGCTGTGAGCTGGTCGAGGCCGAGCCCGAGGTGTCGCTGCCCGCCGTGGCGCTGGGGGACGTCGACCTCGTGCTGGCCGACGAGTGGCAGCACCAGCCGCTCGCGCGCCCCACCGGCGTCGACCGCAACGACCTGTGGCGCGACCCGGTGCACCTCGTGCTGCCCGTCGACCATCCCGCGGCGCGGCGCCACGACCACGCGGTGCCGCTGGCCGAGCTGGCCGGCGACGCGTGGGCGACCGGGCATCGCGAAACGGGCTGGGAGGCGATGACCGAGCGCACCTGCCGCCAGCTCGGGGAGTTCGATCCCGACATCCGGCACCGGACCAACGACAGCGTGACCACGCTCGCGCTCGTCGCGGGCGGGCAGGCGGTGACGCTGCTGCCGGCTCTGGTGGATCCCGGCGCCCACCCGGGCATCGCGGTGCGGGCCATCGCCGAGGGCTCCGCGCACCGGACGATCTTCACCGCCACGCGCACGGTGGACGCCGAGCGGCCCTCGGTCCAGGCGCTGCTCGAAGCGGTCCGCGGGGCCGCCGCGGACCTCGGATGGATTGCCTGACAGCACGGCGGCTAGGGCACGAGCTCGTTGCGCTGGTCTCCGCGCTGCAGGGTCACGGACGTCTTGGCGGCTCCCGCGAGCATCTGCACGCCCGGCTCGGTGGCCTCGTTGAGGAGCAGCAGGCCGGAGCCCGTTCGGCTGGCGCCGAGCTTGACGCGCACCGAGCCGTCCTGGTCGCGCATGCGGAACACCACCTCACCGCCGCGCTCGACCTTGATCTGCATGCGGGCGCGACCGCGGCCGTCGACGAGCTCGATCGAACGAGCGCGTAGCACCGACGGAACGCGCTTCGCGCCAGCCGGTCGATCCAGGAACAGCACGCCGACCACCGCCAGCAGGCAGACAGCTGCGAGCGCGCTCGTCAGTCGTTGGAGCGTCATCGTGCCTCCTTGGGCTACGGGGACCTTCTCGATGAGCCATACCGTTCGCGCGGCGAGGAGGTTCCCGCGGGCGCGAAGAACTCGGAGCACTTAGTCTGCTGAGCGGAAGGAGGAGCACATGCTGGGAGACCATCCGATCGACGTCGTCCTGTTGGCCACCGATCTGGAGGCGTCCAAGCAGTTCTACGCCGGCAAGCTCGGGCTGGAGATCCTGCGCGAGAGCCAGGAGGAGGTGGTGTACAAGTGCGGCGGTGACTGCCAGCTGGCGATCACCAAGAGCACCACGGGCACGGCTGACGAGCAGACCCAGGCAGGCTGGCGGGTGCCAGACCTGGCCGCCGAGCTGGCCGATTTGCGGGGGCGCGGCGTGGAGATCCAGGACTACGACGTGCCCGGTCTGAAGACCGTCGACGGAGTGGCGGACCTGGGCTTCGCGCTGATCGCCTGGATCGTCGATCCGCACCGCAACGCGCTGGCCATCATCCAGTTGAAATAGCCCTCGCGAGGTTGGCGAAGGCGTTGCTCCAGCCCTCCTCGTGGGAGCGCACGGCTTCCTCGTCCCAGAGGCCGCTGTGGGTGAAGCGCACCGTCGTGACGCCCTCGTGCTCCTCGAAGTCGAGCTCGATCAGCTGCCGAGTCGGGTTGCCGTCCCACACCCAGGTGAACGCCAGGCGGGTCGGCGGCTCGATCTCCGTGTAGCGACCGCCGCCGCCGTACTCGGCGTCGTCGTCGGGGTTGCGCATCACCACGCGCACCGTGCCGCCCACGCGCAGGTCGACCTCGGCCACGGTCGTCTCCCAGTCGTGCTCGGCGTGCCACCACCGCCGGATCACCTCCTCGCTGGTCCAGGCGTCGAAGACCGCCTGGGCGGGCGCCTCGAAGGTGCGCTCCATCCGCAGCGTGGTGCTGTCGCTCATGCGCCGGGCTCCCGCCGGCGCCGCAGCCGCAGCTCAACCCACGCGCGGGCGATGAGCAGTGCGCCCCCGGCGCCCGTGAGCGTCGGCAGCATCTCCTCGAGCGGCACACCTCCCACATGAGCGATCACGCGGCGTCACCGTATTCGTCGTGAAAGTTCCACCACTGGTAGGGCGGGGTCTGCGGGTAGCCCTCCGGAGAGTCCTCCCACTCCTCCTGGCGTCCGAGCGCCGTCATGTCAAGGAAGCTCCAGGTGCTGCCCATCGCCTCGTCGCCACGGCTATCGATGAAGTAGGTGCGGAAGATCTGGCCTTCGTCGTCGCGGAGGAAGGCGTTCGTGCCGTGCCACTCGCCCACGCCGAAGTCCTTGTCGAAGTCGTCGGTGAGCGTGTACCACGGGATTTGCTGCCAACCCATCCGCGCCTTCCACCGCTCGAGGTCCGGCTGCGGCGCGCGCGAGACGAACGCGAGGGTCGTGTCGCGCGCATTGAGGTGGGCGAGGTGGGCGATCTGGTCGGCGAGGAAGGAGCAGCCGCCACAGCCATGCTCGGGCCAGCCTTCCACGCCGGGCTCGTAGAAGAAGCGGTAGACGATCAACTGCGGGCGGCCGTCGAACAGGTCGGGTAGGCCGGCGGGGCCGTTGGGACCCTCAAACGCGTAGCCCTTCTCCACGGCCATCCTCGGCATCCGGCGGCGCTCGGCCGCGAGGGCATCGCGGGCGCGGGTCAGCTGCTTCTCCTTCACCAGCAGCTCCGCGCGCGCGGTGTCCCATTCCTGGGGCGACACGATTGGCGGGGTGTTCATTGCGACTGTTCCTCCTTGAGGTAATCGTCGACTACGTCGAACAGGCGCCCCCAGAGGGCGCGCTGGCGATCCATCCAGTCGGCCGCCTCGCTGAGCACCGCGGGCTCCAGGGAGAGCCGGTGCGTCCGGCCCTCGACGACCCGCGACACCACGCCCGTCTCCTCGAGCACCTTCAGGTGCTTGGAGATGGCCGGCTTCGAGACTCCGAAGCCGCCGGTGGCGTCGCCGACCGTCGCGGGGCCCGCGGCGAGTCGTTCGACGATGCCGCGGCGAATTGGATGTGAGAGCGCCTTGAATGAATCGTTAACCACTGGGTTAACAGTAGCAACGCGGCTCAACGGCCGCCTCCGGTCAGCGCTCGGCGCGCTCGGGCGGGATCCGCTCCGTTCGCGGGCGCGTAGGCGGCCGCGAAGCCTTGGCGCCAGCTGGGGTAGCGCGGCTCCCAGTCGAGCTCGCCCTTGGCCTTCGCGTTCGAGGCGCCGCGAGAGTCGGTGCCCATCATCACCGCCGCATCGCCCGCGAACAGCCGCGCGAGCCAGCGGGGAAAGTGGCGCGGCGGCTCGGCGCCGAGCACCTCCGCGAGCACCGGCAGCCACTCGCGCACCGGGGCGGGCTCGTCATCGACGACGTTGTAGATGCCGGCCGCTCGTCGTGCTCGAGCGCCAGCACGGTAGCCGCGGCGGCGTCGTCCAGGTGGATGAAGGACGACACCCCGCCGCCGTCGCCCACGATCGGGAACTGCCGCTTGCGCACGGGCTCGAGCAGCCCGTCGTTGGCCGCGCCGTAGAAGCCGCCGTAGCGCAGCGCGATCCCGCCCGCCTCGGTGACGGCCTCGTCGAGGTAGCGCATCGCCGCGTCGGTCTCGCGCATCGCGCGAACAGGGCTGGGGTCCAGCGGGTCGTTCTCGGTCTTGACCGGCCCGCCTGTACGTGCGTACCGGGCGCTGGCGAAGCTCTGGGCCACGAAGCGGTCCACGCCCGCCTCGCGCGCCGCGGCCAGCAGCGCGTCGGTGCCCTCGGTGCGCAGCCGGTTCGTCTGCGCGAAGGTACGGTCGAAGTTCCTGGAGAAGCGCACATCGGAAAGGGCGGTCGCCTGATGGACGATCGCGTCGGGCTCGCTCGCCAGCACGGCCTCGCGCACGGCACCCGCGTCGAGCAGATCGAGCGCAATCGGCTCGGCCCCGAGCCCCCGCACGACTTCGGCGTTTCCGGGGGACCTGAAGGTGCCCGTCACCTCATGTCCTCGCTCGATCAGCTGGGCAACCAGCCGAGCTCCGATCGCGCCGCTGGCACCTGCCACGAAGACTCGCATCGCGTGTCCTTTCGGTTGGGTCTACCTGTATGACCCGTCCGGACGGAGAGATGTGACCAGCGGGCGCTAGACGCGCGCGCCCAGGATCTCGACGGCGATCTCCGCCACCTGCGTCGGGTTGCGGCCGACGCGCACGCCGCGCGCCTCCAGCGCCTCGGCCTTCGCGGCCGCCGTTCCCTTCGAGCCCGACACGATCGCTCCGGCGTGACCCATCGTCTTCCCGGGCGGCGCCGTGAACCCGGCGATGTACGCCACCACCGGCTTGGACACGTTCGACGCGATGTACTCGGCCGCTTCCTCCTCCTCCGACCCGCCGATCTCGCCGCACATCACGATCAGCTCGGTCTCGGGTCGGCCTCGAACAGCTCGATGATGTCGATGAAGCTCGAGCCGGGCACCGGGTCGCCGCCGATGCCCACGATCGACGAGTTGCCGAAGCCGCCCTGGGCCAGCTCGTTGCCGATCTGGTAGGTGAGCGTCCCCGAGCGCGACACCAGGCCGACGTTGCCCTCCTTGAAGAACTGGGCGGGGATGATCCCCACGTTCGCCTTGCCGGGCGACAGGATGCCCGGGCAGTTCGGCCCGATCAGCCGCGACGATGCCGCGGCGCAGGTGGTTGTAGACGCGCAGCTCGTCGTGGGCGGGGATGCCCTCGGTGATCGCGATGATCAGCGCGATCCCGGCGTTCTCGGCCTCGAGGATCGAGTCGGCGGCGAAGCGCGGCGGCACGAAGATCATCGCCGTGTTCGCGCCGGTCTCCTCGACCGCGGCGTGGAACGTGTCGAACACCGGGATGCCCTCCACGTCCTGCCCGCCCTTGCCGGGCGTCACGCCGGCCACCACCTGGGTGCCGTAGTCGCGGTTGCGCAGCGTGTGGAAGGTGCCCTCGCGCCCGGTGATGCCCGGACACGACCAGCCGCGTGTCGCTGTCCACCAGGATCGCCATCAGCGGCCAGCTCCACGACCTTCTCGGCGGCGCCCAGCATGGTCGCCTCGGTGTGCACGTTCGGCAGGTTCGCCTCGGCCAGCAGCGCCCGCCCCTCGACGTCGTTCGTGCCGTCGAGCCGGACCACGAACGGCACCGACGGCTTGATCTGGGCGAACGCCTCGATCAGCCCGCGCGCCACCTCGTCGCAGCGCGTGATGCCGCCGAAGATGTTGAACAGCACGGCGTTGACCTTCTCGTCGGAGAGGATCACCTCGACCGCGCTGGTGATCGCCTCGGCCTTCGAGCCGCCGCCGGCGTCCAGGAAGTTGGCCGGGCGCCCGCCCGCCTGGGCGACCACGTCCAGCGTCGACATCACCAGCCCGGCGCCGTTGCCGAGGATGCCGACGTTGCCGTCCAGCTTCACGTACGTCAGGCCGCGCTCCTTGGCCATCCGCTCCTGCGGGTCCTCGGCGGAGGCGTCGCTCAGCTCGGCGACGTCGGGGTGGCGGTAGAGCGCGTTGTCGTCGACCGTGACCTTGGCGTCGAGCGCCACCACCTCGCGGGCCTTGGTCACCAGCAGCGGGTTGACCTCGACGAGCGTCGCGTCCTCGGCGACGAACACGTCGTAGAGCTTGCCGAGCATCGCGCCGACCGGCCGGATCACGTCGGCGGCGATCCCCGCCTCGAACGCGAGCCGGCGGCCGTGGAAGTCCTGGAAGCCGATCAGCGGGTCCACGTGCAGCATGCGCATGGCCTCGGGGTCCTCTTCCGCGACCGCCTCCACGTCCATCCCGCCCATCCGCGACAGCATCGCCATCGGCTGCTTGGCCGCGCGGTCGAACACGATCGCCGCGTAGTACTCCTCGTCGATGTCGCTCGCCTGCTCGACCCAGACCTCGTGGACGGTGAAGCCGCGGATGTCCATCCCGAGGATCGCCCCGGCGTGCTCCTCGGCCTCGTCGCGGTTCGGGCGCGAGCTTGATCCCGCCCGCCTTGCCGCGGCCGCCGATCTGGACCTGGGCCTTGATCACGACCGGGTAGCCGAGCTCCTCGGCCGCCTCCACGGCCTCCTGGACGGTCTCGGCGTGCCGCCCGTCGGGCACCGGCACACCGTGCTTGGCGAACAGCTGTTTGCCCTGGTATTCGAGAAGGTCCATGCGGGATAGATAGGGTGCTGCGCCGCTGCGCCCGGGCGGGCGCGGACCCTATCGAAACGGCTAAATGGCACTTCCCAAAGACGTCAAGTTCGTCACCTTCGACTGCTACGGCTCCCTGATCGACTGGGAGACCGGCGTGTACGACGCCTTCCAGAAGGAGGCTGACCGCGACGGTTTCACCATCGATCGCGACGTGCTGATCCCGCGGTTCATCGACGTCCAGCGCGAGATCCAGCGCGGCTCCTACGAGCTCTACGCGGAGGTTCTGCGCCGCACCGCCGTGCGCGTGGCGGCAGAGCTGAGCTGGGACCTCGAGCCGTCGCGCTCGAACTTCCTGCCCAACAGCGTGCCCGCGCTGGCCCGCCTTCCGCGAGACCAACGCGCAGCTGGAGCGCTTCGCGAAGAAGTACGAGCTCGGGATCCTGTCGAACATCGACGACAAGCTGCTCGGGCGCCACCCGGCGGCACTTCCGGGCCGACTTCGACCTGGTCGTGACCGCGCAGCAGGTGCGCTCCTACAAGCCCGACCCCGCGCACTTCAAGGAGTGCGCGCGGCGGATCGGGCCGATGAAGAAGAACTGGGTGCACATCGCGGCGGGCTATCCGACCGACGTGGAGCCCTGCATCAAGGAGAAGATCCCGGTGATCTGGGTCAACCGCCACGGCGAGGAGCTCGAGGGCGGGCGCAAGCCCGATGCGGAGGTCAAGACCTTCCGCGACGCCGGCAAGCTGCTCAAGGCCGCCTAGGCCGCGTGCGCGCGGTCTCCGTCAGCCCGGACGCGCTGGTCGTGACCAGCGGCTTCTGGCAGACGAACGCCGTGGCCCTGCGCGTCGGGCGAGGAGGCGATGCTGATCGACTCGCCCTACCTGCCCGACGAGCTCGACGCGCTGCCGAGCCTGCTGGCCGGCGCCGGCTTCGAGCCCGACGGGCTGCTGGCCACGCACGCCGACTTCGACCACCTGCTCGGCCGGCTCGCCTTCCCCGGGCATGACGCTCGGGGTGGGCGAGAGCTCCGTGGAGCGCCTGCACGCGCGAGCCGGGCGGCGCGCAGCGCGTGCTGCGCGACGTACGACGCCAAGTTCTACGTCAACCGCGCCCGCGCCGCTCGCGCTCGGGCAGGTGCAGGCGCTGCCGGTGCCCGGGCACGTGGAGATCGGCGACCGCGAGCTCGAGCTGCACCCTGCCGAGGGCCACACGCGCCGACGGGATGGCGCTGTTCGACCGCGCTCAGGGCCTGCTGGTCGTGGGCGACTACCTGTCCGACGTGGAGATCCCGTGGATCTCGGCGGGCGGCTCGCTGGCGGACTACCGCGCCACGCTCGCGCGCCTGGCGCCGCTCGTCGAGGCGGCCGAGACCGTGGTGCCCGGCCACGGCGCCCCGCACGACCGCGACGACGACGCTGCGGCTGCTGGACGAGGACGTGGACTACCTGGACGCGCTGGAGCGGGGCGACGAGCGGCCGCGGCTGCCGGCGGGGCGCGACACGAAGGCCCAGCGCGAGATCCACGCGGAGAACCTCACCCGCGTTTGATGCTGCCGGGCCCCGGGCAGGTCTGCCGGGGAGAGGTGCCGCGCAGGAAGCTCATCGCCGTCGCCGCCCTCGTGGCGGCGCCTCGCCGCAGCCGCCGCCGCGCAGGCTGCCCAGACGCTCTCGACCTCGGACCGCCTCGACGACCGCCGCTACGTGGCCGCCGGCGAGCGCGCCTACGTCGTCGGCAGCGAGGCGGGCCGCTTCCCGGCGAGCGGATGGCACATCCGCGGCGAGATGGGCGGGATCTGGGCGCCGCCGCTGAAGCTCCTCGACGGGATCTGGTTCGCGCTCGACGGCGAGTGGATCGGCCCGGCCGAGCGCTTCACGAGCGGCTACGGCTACGTCGCGATGGACCTGCCGGCGCCGGCCGGGCTCGAGCGCACGCCGCGTGGAGTTCGTGCCGGACGGCCGGCGCGCGGCGCTGATCGGCCTGCGGCTGCGCTCCACCGGGCGCCAGCGGCGCGTGACCGTCAGCGTGGACGCCCACTCCGAGCTGATGAGCGCCTATCCCTGGGGCGAGACCATGCCCTCGGCCGCCGACTTCAACCTGCCCGACGCCGCGTCGGCCGACGGCGGGCGGCTGCTGTTCCGCGACCAGGGCCAGCCGCCCGTGCCGACGCCGAGGCGCACGACTGGGCGGCGCTGTCGTGGGCGCCCGCGAGCGCCCCGACGCGACCGAGACCGGACCGGGCTTCCGCGGCCCGCAGGACCCGGCCGTGGTCTGCCCGGCGACCGGCGACGCCGCCGCCGGCGCTGCGACGACAGCGCGTTCGGCAAGGGCGCCGGCGGCCAGCTGCGCTACAAGCTGACGGTGCCCGCCGGGGGAGCGAAGACGCTCTGGGTGGCGGTCGCCGGCTCCGACGAGGGCGTCGCCGACGCGCGCTCCGAGCACGACGCGGCGCTGCGCGACCCCGAGGCGCGCGCTCGCGCCGAAGGTCGCCGAGCGCGCGCGGCTCGCCGCCGCGCACCCGCCTCGAGCTGCCCGGCGACCCGCTGCTCGCCGCAGGGGATCGAGTGGTCGCAAGCAGAACCTGGCCGACTCCGTGCAGCTCGCCGAGCGACCTCGACGTGCGCTGCGACCGACGAGGGCAAGCAGTACCCGCCGCGCCGCCGGCCGCGTGCCGCGCGTGCGCTTCCTCGGCGCCGGCTTCCCCGACTACCCGTGGCTGTTCGCCACCGACGGCGAGTACACCGCGTTCGCCAGCGTCGCGGCCGGGCCAGTTCGAGCCGATCGAGGACCACCTGCGCGCGCTGCGCGACGTGAGCGTGCTCGATCAACGGCGACAGCGGCAAGGTCGTGCACGAGGTGGTGACCGACGGCAGCGTGTACTTCGGCGCCAACGAGGACGCCGGCAACACCGACGAGACCGCCAAGTTCCCGAGCGCCGTCGCGCTGGTCTGGCGCTGGACCGGCGACGACGCGCTTGCGCGACGAGCTGTACGACCAGGCCGTGCGCGGGATGCACTACGTCTTCGAGCAGCTCGACGCTGACGGCGACGGCTGGCCCGAGGGCCTCGGCAACGTGGAGCGCGACGGGCATGGGCGAGGAGAAGCTCGACAACACCGTCTACGACGATCCGCGGCCTCTACGACCTGGCCGACCTGGCGCGCTCGAAGGGCGACCGCGCCACCGCGCGCTGGGCCGAGTCGCACGCGCGCGCCGCCGCGGCGGCGCTTCGAGGCGCGCCTGGTGGATGCCCGAGGTGCCCCAGCACGCCGACTCGCTGGACGACCCGGGCAACGTGAAGACCCAGCAGCGCCACTGGATCGGCGTGACGCCGATGGAGGTCGAGCTGCTGAAGGACGGCGGCCGGTCGCCCGGCCTGGCCGACGCGCGACCACGGCGCGCGCCGCGCTCGAGCGTGCGCGAGACCGACTGCTACTCGGGCGAGTTCGGGCTCTTCCACACCGGCGCGCGCGGGCTGCGACGGCGGGCCGGCCGGGTGAGGGCGAGCAGCAGGTCTTCTCGCTCAACACCGCGGTGATGGCCGTGGGCGAGGGCAACTACGGCCGCCTCGGCGCCGGCCAGCAGCGCGCTACACGGCCGCGAACCGCCGCCTGCAGCTGCCGCGCGCCCGACGAGCAGCCGGGCGCGATGCCCGAGATCGCGCCCTCGCCGCTTACGGCGCTCGATCGACCGCCCCTTCCACGACCGCGCGATGGTGCTCCAGGCCTGGGGCGACTACGGCACGCTCTGGCCGGTCGTGCACCAGCAGCTCGGCGTCCGGCCGGACCTCGGCCGCGGCCGGCTGGAGGTCATGCCGCAGCTGCCGCCCTACGAGCGCCGATCGCCGGGCGCAACATCAGGCTCGGCAGGCGGGGCGATCGGCGTGGTCGCGTCGCGCGGCCGGCGGCAGCTACCGGACGGCGGTCGACGCGGGCTGAGCCTGCGGCGGCTGACGCTGGGAGCGACGCTGCCGCTGCGGCACGCAGGTCGAGCGGGTCGTGCTCGACGGCCGCGAGGTGGACCGGGCGCCAGCGCGAGACCAACCGCGGTCTCGAGGTGCTGGCCGGCGTGACCGGCAAGCGCGGCGGTGCCCACGCCCTGGTGGTCGAGACCCGCTAGGAACCGGCGGTGCGCAGTGCGCGCGACGGCGCGCGCTGCCCAGCGCGAAGCGCGGCTCGGGCTCCGCCGCGCCGGTCAGCACCTCGGCGACGTGCTCGGCGACCGCCGGGCCGTGCTTGTAGCCGTGGCCGGAGCCGCCGCCGAGATCCAGACGCGCTCGTGCTCGGGGTGCCGGCGCGAACAGGAAGTTGCATGTCGGCCGGTCAGCGAGTAGTGGCAGACGTTGGTGCGCAGCGGACGGGCGCGTCGGCGAGCGCCGGGAAGCGCGTGCGAGGTAGCTCGCGTGCCGCGGCGACGCTCGCTCTCCGGGCCGGTCTCCGGGCCGGCGGCCGGGCTCGACCGGCTCGCCCTCGCGGTCGAGGCCACCTTCATGCCGTGCGGCCGTCGAGGCGGCCGAGTCCGTAGCCGGCGCCGTCGAAGTCGGCCAGCCGGGCGCTCGCGCCGAGCCCACTCCGGTCCGGGCGTCGAAGAGCACGACGTCCTGCCGGGTGACGCGCAGCTCGCACGAGCCCCGGGAACAGGCCGTGCCGAGCCAGGCCCCGCACGCCCAGACCACGACGTGCGGCCTCCAGCGCTCGGCCTCCACGAGCCGCGCCCGCTCGCCGTCGGGGTACGCCTCGCCGCGCACCCAGGCGCCGCCGCGCCGCGCGCGCTCGCGTCGACCAGCGCACGTGACGCCGTCGCCGCTCGCAGCACGCCCGCCGCCGGCTCGAGCAGCACGAACGCGAGGTCGTCGCTACGGAGGCTCGGGTACAGCCGCGCGGCCGTCCTCGGGCGACAGTCGCTCCACCGGGATGCCCTGTGCGCGCAGCGCGCGCTCGCCGTCGGCCTCCCAGCCGTCCCTCGCGGCGGGCGAACCAGACCACGCCCGACTACCGACGAGCTCCTCGCCCAGCTCGTCCTCCAGCTCGCGCCACAGCTCGCGCGGCGCGCCAAGCGGATCGCGTGTAGAGCGCGTCGGGCCCGTGCGCGAAGCGCATCAGCCGCGTCTCGCCGCCGGACTCCGAGCCCGGCGTCGCCCGGCGTCGAACCGATCCACCAGGGTGACCTCGCAAGCCCTCAGCTCGGCGAGCCGGATCCGCGCACGCGCGGCGCCGAAGACGCCCGGCGCCGGCGATGACGGCCGGAGGGCACGGCGCTACTTGATGACCGCGATCGTGTCGCCGGTGGCGATCGAGCCGCCCTCGGACACGCCGAGCTCCTCGACCGTGCCGGACGACGGGGCGGTGATCTCGTTCTCCATCTTCATCGCCTCGATCACGCAGATCAGCGCGCCCTCCTCGATCTCGGCGCCCTGCTCCACGGCGACCTTCAGCACCGTTCCCTGCAGCGGCGAGACCAGCTCGCCGGGCGCGCCGCCGCCGCCGCCGCCGGCCTTGCGCTCCCGGCGCTTGGCGCCTTCTTGCGCGCGGCGCCGGGGCGGCTCCGTTGCACCGCGCCGGCCGCGCCGATCACCTTGACGTCGAACTGGCGCCCCGAGACCTCCACGGCGTAGCTGCGCTCGACCTTCTCCTCTGCTCCTCGTCGTCCTCGTCGCCCGCGGGCTCGGCGGCGGGGAACGCCAGCTCCTTGAGCCACTCCTTGTCCTCGACGAGGTCGCGGCAGGTCTCGCCGTTGCGCCACTGCTCGGTGGCGAGCAGCGCCTGTGTGGAAGGGGATCAGCGTCTTCAGCCCGCCGATCTCGAACTCGCCCGAGGGCGCGCAGCATGCGCCTGGTCGACGCCTCGCGGTCCACGTCCCAGACGATCAGCTTGGCGATCATCGGGTCGTAGAGGGGCAGCACCTCGTAGCCCTCCTCGGCGCCCGAGTCGACGCGCACGAACGGCCCCGACGGCTCGCGGTACGAGCCGATCCTGCCCGGGCGCGGGGGCGAAGTTCTTCGAGGCGTCCTCGGCGTTGATGCGGCACTCGATCGCGTGGCCGCGCAGCACGACGTCCTCCTGGGCGTAGGCGAGCGGCTCGCCGGCGGCGATCTTCACCTGCTCGCGCACGATGTCGATGCCGGTGACCATCTCGGTCACGCAGTGCTCGACCTGCACGCGCGTGTTCATCTCGAGGAAGAAGTACTCGCCGTCCTGGAGCAGGCCCTCGACGTGCCGGCGCGAGCGGTAGCCGACCGCGCGGGCGGCCTCGGTGCCGATCTTGCCGATCCGCTCGCGCAGCTCGGGATCGACCGCCGGCGCCGGGCTCTCCTCGATCAGCTTCTGGTGGCGGCGCTGGACCGAGCAGTCGCGCTCGAACAGGTGGATCACGTTGCCCTCGCCGTCGGCGAGGATCTGCACCTCGACGTGGCGCGGGTCGGGCAGGTAGCGCTCGACGTAGACGGTGGCGTCGGAGAAGAACTTGTCGCCCTCGCGCGACGGCGCCCTCGAAGGCCTTCTCGAGCTCGTCCTCGGTCTCGGCGACGCGGAAGCCCTTGCCGCCGCCCCCGCCGGCCGCCTTGATCGCGATCGGGTAGCCGACCGAATCGTCGATGACCTTGCGGGCGTCCTCGACCGACTCCACCGGGTCGGTGGTGCCGGGCACGATCGGCACGCCGGCGTCTGCTCATGATCTCGCGCGCCTTCGTCTTCGAACCCATCGCGTCGATGGCGCTCGGCGGCGGGCCGATGAAGACGATCCCGGCCTCCTCGCAGGCGCGCGCGAACGCGGCGTTCTCGGCCAGGAAGCCATAGCCGGGGTGGATCGCCTCGGCGCCGGCCTGCTCGCGCCACCTCGAGGATCTTCTCGACGTTCAGGTAGCTCTCGGTGGCCGGGCCGGGGCCGAGCAGGTAGGCCTCGCCGGCACGCCGCACGTGGGGCGCGTCGCGGTCGGGCTCGGAGTAGACCGCCACGCTGCCCACGCCGAGCTCGTCGAGCGTGCGCATGACCCGTATGGCGATCTCACCCCGGTTTGCGACGAGAACCTTGGTGAACATCAGGGGGTCGAGAGGTTATCGTCGGGCCATGATGCGCGGCCGCACGCTTGCGGGCATCGCGGTCGCCGCGGTCGCGCTGGTCGCCTCCAGCGCTCCGGCCGAGGCTGCCGATCTGCGCCTGCGCACATGCGAGCGCGTGCAGTGCGGGCGCCTCGCCGTGCCGCTGGATCGCACAGGCGCCGCCGGCGGCACCGTCTCGCTCTACGTGGAGCGGCGCCGGGCGGCCCGGCGCCCGGCGCGCGGGGTCACGCTGTTGCTGGCGGGCGGCCCGGGCCAGCCGGCCACCGGGGCCTACAACGACCGCTCGCGCAACCCGTACGGCGAGTTCCGCGCACTCACACCGAGCAACGACATCGTGGCGTTCGACGGCCGCGGAACCGGCCGTTCCGGTCTGCTGCGCTGCCCGGAGCTCGAGCGCGCCAGCCTGACCGACGCGGGCGCTGAGGCCGCCGCGTGCGCCCGGCGGCTGGGCCCGCGGCGCGCCTTCTACCGCACCAGCGACTCGGTGGACGACATCGAGGCGGTGCGTGCCGCGCTCGGGGTGGACAAGCTGACGCTGGTCGGCGTCTCGTACGGGACGTTCGTGGCCCAGGCCTACGCCGCGCGCTACCCGGCCCGCGTGGACCGCGTGCTGCTCGACTCGGTGCTCGACGTGTCGGGCTGGGATCCGTTCTACCTCGACGTGTTCGGGGCCATCCCGCGCGTGCTCCGGTCGGTGTGCCGGGGTGGCTGCCGGCTGTTCACAGACGACGCCGTGGCCGACCTGGGCCGCCTGGTCACGCGCCTCGGCGGCCGCAGCCTGCGCGGCCGCGTGACGCTCCCCAGCGGACGCCGCGCGCGAGCGACGCTGACGCGCCAGGAGCTGTTCTTCACGGTCGTCGCTGGCGATCTCGACGAGTTCTCGCGCGCGGGCTTCCCGGGTGCCGTGGTGTCTGCGCTGCGCGGCGACACGGCCCCGATCCTCAGGCTCGAGCGCCACGCGGTCGTTGCCGAGGGCTCCGGCACGCCGCGGGAGTTCAGCACCGCCCTCTACGCCGCCACCGCCTGCGAGGAGATCCCGTTCCCGTGGACGCGCTTCTCCGCGCCCGCGACGCGCTTCGCCCAGATCTCCCAGGCCGTGGCCCAGATCCCCGAAGCCGCGCTCTACCCGTTCGACCGAGCCACCGACGAGGGCAACGACTTCATTCGCCTGTGCCGGAGCTGGCCCGAGGCCTCACCGGGGCCGGCGACGGCCCCGCCGGCCGGTTCGCTGCCCGACGTGCCGGTGCTGATGCTGGACGGCGAGCTGGACCTGCGCACGCCGGTGGCCACCGCCCGCAGCGCCGCCGCGGACTGGCCGCGGGCGCAGGTGCTGACCGTGCCTACCACCGGGCACTCCACGCTGACAGCCGATTTCAGCGGCTGCGCCCAGCGCGCCGCGCGCACGTTCTTCCGCGGCGGGCGCGTGCCGGCCCGCTGTCGCCGCGCGGTGCCGCTGCTGCCTCCGCTGCCGCCCGCGCCGCTGTCGCTGGGCGAGCTGCGCGCCGCCAGGGGCGTCCCTGGTGTGCGCGGCAGGGCGATCAGCGCCGCCGAGCTGACCCTGTTCGACGTGTCGGTGGAGTTCCTGTCGACCGCGCTCACCAGCCCGACGCTCGACCTGCGCGGCGGCGGCCTGCGCGGCGGGCGCTGGTCGGTCGACCTGGCCAAGCGGCGGCCGGTGCTCCGGCTCGCCGAGGTCGAGTACCTGCCCGGCGTGCGCGTGAGCGGACTGGTCCGCGCGCTGGGAACGCGCCGCGAGGTGTCGCGGCTGCGACTCTCGGGGCCGGGCACTCCGGACGGCGAGCTGCGCTTCGAGGGCAGGTCGATCAGCGGCCACCTCGGCGGGCTGGCCGTGGACGCGCGGGTGGCGGGCAGGGCCGCCGCGGCGGCCCGCGCGGGCTCGACGGCGGCGCGGGCCGAGCTGATGCGCGCCGGTCTGCGGCTGGCGCAGCGGTCGCGCGTGCGCTGAGCGCGAGTGCCACCCGTTCGGGCAGCGGCGCTCATAATGGGCCCCGTGCGTCTCGCCGCCCTGCTCGCCGCCGCGGCGACCTCGCTGGTCCTGCTGCTCGCGCCGGCCGCCGAGGCGGCATTGCCCTTCAAGCGCTGCGGCGCCTTCCTGTTCGCGTGCGCCCGGCTGCAGGTGCCGCTCGACCGCACCGGCGTCACGCCGGGCCGGGTGTCCCTGTTCGTCAAGCGCATCCGCGCCGAGCAGCGTCCGCGCCGCGGGGCGCTGTTCGTGCTCGCCGGCGGCCCTGGGCAGTCGGCCACCAGGGCCTTCGAGGGCGACGGGCTCGGTGTGCTCTCGCCCGCCGTTCAAGCGCCGCGATCTGATCGTGTTCGACCAGCGCGGCACCGGCCGCTCCGGCCTGCTGCGCTGCCGGCCGCTGGAGCGCTCCAACCTGTTCCGGGCGGGCCGCGCGGCGGGGCGCTGCGCCGCCAGCCTCGGCGCGCGCCGCCACCACTACACCAGCCGCGCCTCGGTCGAGGACATCGAGGCGCTGCGCGTGGCGCTCGGGCTGGACCGGATCGCGCTCTACGGGACCTCTTACGGCGTGAAGGTCGCGCTCGGCTACGCGCTCACCTATCCCGCCAACGTCGAGCGGCTGGTGCTCGACTCGGTGCTGGAGGTGAGCGGCCCCGACCCGCTCTACCGGCCGACGCTCGAGGCGGTGCCGCGGGTGCTCCGCGCGCTCTGCCGCAGCGACTGCCGCTCGTTCACCGCTGACCCGCTGGCGGATCTGGCCGAGCTCGTGCGCCGCATGGGCGCCGGCGGGCTGCGCGGCTCGGTGGTCGACCCGAGCGGGCGCAGGCGCCCGGCCCGCCTCAGTCGCGGGGAGCTGTTCCTGATGCTGATCAGCGGCGACTTCGACCCGGCCCTGCGCGCCGCGTTTCCGGGAGCGGTGCGGGCCGCGCTCGACGGCGACCGGGCGCCGCTGCTGCGCCTCGGGCGGCGCTCGTTCTCCGTGGAGGGCGAGCCGCCGCCGCCGGAGCTGATCAGCACCGCACTGTTCACCGCGACGACCTGCGAGGAGATGCGCTTACCCTGGCCGCGCACCGCGGCGCCCGACCCAGCCCAGCGGCGGCTCCAGGCGGAGGCGGCCGCGGAGGCGCTGCCGGAGCTCGCCCTCGCGCCCGTTCGACCGCGGGACGCTGCTCGAGAACGACCTGCTGCGCCTGTGCGACCGCTGGTCGGCGGCTCCGTCCGAGCCGGTGTTCGGCCCCGGCCCGCTGCCGGACGTGCCGGTGCTGCTGCTGGAGGGCGAGGACGACCTGCGCACGCCGGTCGAGGGCGCCCGGCGAGTGGCCGCCCAGTTCCCGCAGGCGAAGCTGCTCGTGGCGCCCGCCACCGGGCACTCGGTCATCGGGGCGGACCAGTCCGGCTGCGCGGAGCGCGCGTTCGCGAGCTTCTTCCGCGGTGAGCGGGTGGTCACCCGCTGCCGCCGGCGCCCGCGTGAGTTCCTGCCCTCGCCACCACCGCCCACGACGTTGCGCGAGGTCGCGCCGGCGCGCGGTGTGAGCGGCGTGCGCGGCCGCGCGCTGACCGCGCTGGCGCTGACGCTGCGCGACGTGGGCGAGGACGCCCTGACGCGCTTCATCCTCGACGAGCGCGACCCCGACCTGGCGCGCGGCGGGGGGCTGCGCGGCGGGCGCTATCGCATCGACGGGCACAACCGACTCCACCTCGCGCGCGTCGTCATGGTCCCGGGCGTTCGGGTGAGCGGGACGGTCAGCCGCTTCGGCGCTCCCCGCGAGCGCGGGCGCCTGCGCTTGAGCGGGCCGGCCACGCCGGACGGCGTGCTGACGCTGCGCGGGCGCAGGGTGGTAGGTCGCCTCGGCGGCAAGCGCGGTCCGCGGCACGCTGTCGGCCCGGGCGAGCACGTCGCGCCTGCAGGCCGCGGCGGCGCGGCTGCCGGGCCGCGCTAGGGCGCGGCCTGCGCCCTCAGCCCGGCGAAGAAGGTGGCCATCATCTCCCCGAACAGCGATTCGGGCACGGCCTCGGGCTCGAGCAGGCGCTCGAGCGCCATCCCGTTCGCCATCGCGAAGGCCATGGCCGCGACCCGGTCGGGCGGCGTGACCGGCTCGATGCCGAGCCGCTCGACCCGGCGCGCCAGCAGGTCCGCCAGGCGCTCGCGCAGAGCGCCGTAGCGCGCCACCAGCTGGACGCGGAATCCCTCGTTGCGCACGGCGTGCACGGCGAATTCGAAGAAGAGCCGGTGCCACTCGGGCTCGGCCGCCAGCATCCGCATCAGGCCCTCGGCGGCCTCGCGGGCCTGCTCGTCAGGGTCGGCCTCGGTCGACAGGATGCGATCGAGCTCTGCGAGCCGGGCGTCGAAGTGGGTCTCCAGCATGGCCAGGAAGAGCTCTTCCTTGCTGCTGAAGTTCGCGTACACGGCGCCCTTGGTGAAGCCGGCCGACTGTGCCACCTCGTCGAGCGAGGCGCCCTCGATGCCGCGACGCACGGCAACCGCGGCGGCCGAGTCCATCAGCCGGGCGCGCGTGTGAGCCTGACGCTCCTTGCGGGTCGTCACGCGGCGGCTGGGACGCGCGCGGGCTCGCGCACCCGTTCCACGACGACCTCGCCGCCGCGCTCCGGCACCAGCGTGATCGCTCGCCGGGCGATGCGCTCGGGCCGGGCGTCGGCGGGGCGCATCGAGAGGCGGCTGACGAGCTCGCGCAGCACGACCCTCATCTCGAACAGTGCGAAGCTCGCTCCGAGGCAGCGGCGCACGCCGCCGCCGAACGGGATCCAGCTGTAGGTGCCGGCGGGCTGCTCGATGAACCGCTCGGGGCGGAAGCGCGTACGGCTCGGGGTAGATGTCCGGGCGGCGGTGCATCGAGGTAGATGCACGGCGCCAGGTTCACCCCGGCGGGCAGCACGCGGCCGCCGATCTCGGTGGGCTCGGTCAGGCGCCGCAGCACCAGCGCCAGGATCGGGCGCAGGCGCAACGTCTCCTTGCACACGGCGTCCACGTAGTCGTCGTTGCCGGCGGCGACCTCGTCGCGCAGACGCTCCAGCACACGCGGGTTGCGCACGAGGCGCTCGACCGCCCACGCCAGCGAGGAGGCGGTCGTCTCGTGACCGGCCACCAGCAGCGTCATCAGCTCGTCGCGCAGCTCCTCGTCGCTCATCGGCCGGCCGTCCTCGTGGCGGGCCTGGAGCAGCAGCGACAGCACGTCGTCGCGCTCGTCGAGGTCCGGCGCGTCGCGGCGCTCGCTGATCTCCTCGTAGATCAGCTCGTCGGCCGGGCCGCGCACGCGACCGAACAGGCCCAGCTTCTCGATGCGCCGCGGGCCGAGCGTGGCCAGCATCGCCATGCGCCGTGGGTCGGAGCCCCACTCGAGCGCGGTGGCCAGCGTGCTGCGCAGACGGTCGCGGCGCGCGCCGTCCTGCGACGCCGAAGACCGTGCGCATGATCACCTCGAGGGTGATGCGCTGCATCGCCGGCCGGACCGCGTAGGGCTGGCCCGCCGGCCAGCTGTCGATTTCCGCGCCGCGACCTCTGCCATCACCTGCTCGTAGCCGCGCATGCGCTCGCCGTGGAAGGAGGGCAGCATCAGCTTGCGCTGGGACATGTGGGCGGCTTCGTCCAGCAGCAGCACCGAGTAGTGCCCGAGCATCGGCAGGAGCACGACGTTGGCCTCTCCGGCGTGGAACACGCGCGGGTCGCCGGTGAAGACCTGCTTGACCGCGTCCGGGTGGGCGAGGAACACCCAGGTGCCCTCGTGCGCGATCCGCAGCGTGAACATGTCGCCGTAGCGGCGCTGGCAGTCCTCGAGCATCGCCCCCGGCCGGTAGATCCAGCGCACCGTCTGCCGCAGGCGGGAGGCGGTCGGACCGGGCGGCACCGTGGCAGTCACATACCGAAGAGTATCTGAACCTCAGGGAATCTGCTGGCGCGCCCGGCGCGCGCGGGTCATCGTCACGATCAGCAGCACCACCACGCCGACCGGGAATGGCACGATCACGGCGATCGGAATGCCCAGGCCGGCCTTGATCAGCAGCGCCAGGCCGGCGCCGATCAGAACCAAGGCGAGCGTGGTGCGCAGCACCGCCGGCTGCACGCGCACCGACCAGTGGCTGCCGAGCCAGACGCCCGGGATCGAGCCGATCAGGATGTTGCCGACCAGCCCGAAGTCGACGTTGCCGGCGGCCACGTGCGCCAGGCCGGCGGCCCAGAGCAGGATGGCGGCGTGGAAGACGTCGGTGCCGACCACTCGCGTGGGCGTGAGGCGGAACAGCAGGATCAGGCCGACCGCGATCAGCGCGCCGCTGCCGGCTGACGTGATCCCGAGAACGAAGCCGACACACAGCCCGAGCGCGACGGCGGCGACCTTGTGACGCGTCTCGAGCTCGATCGTGTCGCGCTCGCGCTGCGTGCATGCTCTTGAGGAAGGCGCGCACGAGTGTGGCGGCACCGGTGAGCAGCAGGGCGCCGGCCAGCAGTGCCAGCAGCAGGTCGTCGAAGTCCTGCCCGGCCGCTTCCTCGAGCAGCGTCCAGCACGTAGACGCCGCCGATGGCCGCCGGGCACCGAGCCGATCGCCATCCAGCTCGACAGCCGAATGTCCACGGTGCGCTGGCTCCAGTGCTTGTAGCCGCCGACGGTCTTCGTCACGGCGGCGTAGGCCAGGTCGGTGCCGATCGCCGTAATCGGCGTGACGCCGAACACCAGGATCAGCATCGGCGTCATCAGCGAGCCGCCGCCGATGCCTGTCATGCCGACGAGCACGCCGACCCCGAGGCCGAACGCGATCAGGGCGAAATCCACGGCGAGCAGCCTAGCCGGACCGGGGAGAGCGGAGGGTGGGTCGAGTTATGCCCCCATATGGGTCCGGAACTCGACCCGCGACCCCCGGGCCCTAGCCGGACCGGCCAGCGTGCCACGGGGGCCTGGGGGCGCGAGCCCCCAGCTGGCTTACAAAACCATGCCCGCACCGACGGTGTCGTTCGTCGACTCGTCGATGAGGATGAAGCTGCCGGTGGCGCGGTTGCGCCGGTACTCGTCCACGAACAGCGGGCGTGGACAGGCGCAGCCGCAGGCGCCCGATCTCGTTCAGCTCGAGCACGCCGGCGTCCTTCTCGCGGTGGAGGGAGTTCACGTCGATGCGGTACCGCACCTCCTCGACCTTGGCCAGGGCCGTGCGGGTCGTGTGCTTGATCCGGTAGCGCGACGAGGGCGACAGCGGGCGCTCGGACATCCAGCACACCATCGCGTCGATCTCGCGCGCCTCGGTGGGGCGGTTCTCGGGCCGGCAGATCATGTCGCCGCGCGACACGTCGATGTCGTCCTCGAGCCGCAGGGTCACCGACAGCGGCGGGTACGCCTCCTCGAGCTCGCCCTCGTACGCGTCGATGGAGGCGATCCGCGTGGTGCGGCCGGACGGCAGCACCACGACCTCGTCGCCCGGCGCGCAGCACCCCGGAGGCGACCTCGCCGGCGTAGCCGCGGTAGTCGTGGTGCTCGTCGGTCATCGGGCGCACCACCCACTGCACCGGGAAGCGCGGGTCGCGCAGGTTGCGGTCGGACGCCACGTGCACGTGCTCGAGGTGGTACAGCAGCGACGGGCCCTCGTACCAGGCCATGTGCTCCGAGCGCTCGACGACGTTGTCCCCGTGCAGCGCCGAGATCGGGATGAACGTGACGTCGTGGATGTCGAGCTTCGCCAGCCAGCCCGAGAAGTCCGAGGTGATGCGGTCGAATACGGACTGGTCGTAGTCGACCAGGTCCATCTTGTTGACGCACACGACCAGGTGGGGGATGCGCAGCAGCGAGGCGATGAACGCGTGCCGGCGCGACTGCTCGAGCACGCCCTTGCGCGCGTCGACGAGGACGAGCGCGAGGTCGGCGGTGGAGGCGCCGGTGACCATGTTGCGCGTGTACTGCTCGTGGCCGGGCGTGTCGGCGATGATGAACTTGCGCCGCGGCGTGTGGAAGTAGCGGTAGGCGACGTCGATCGTGATGCCCTGCTCGCGCTCGGCGCGCAGGCCGTCGGTGAGCAGGGCGAGGTTCACGTAGCCGTCGCCGCGCTGCTTGGAGCTGCGCTCGACGTGCTCGAGCTGGTCCTCGAAGATCGACTTGGTGTCGAACAGCAGGCGCCCGATCAGGGTCGACTTGCCGTCGTCCACCGAGCCCGCTGTGGCGAAGCGGACGAGCTCGGAGGTGGCGGCCGACGGCGGGTTGCCGTTGGTGGCCGCCCCGGTCAGAAGTAGCCCTCCTTCTTGCGGTCCTCCATGGCCGCCTCGGAGACGCGGTCGTCGGCGCGGGTCTCGCCGCGCTCGGTGATCCGCGTGGCGGCGATCTCCGCGACCACCTCCTCGAGCGTCGCGGCGGTCGACGCCACGGCGCCGGTGCAGCTCATGTCGCCGACGGTCCGGAAGCGCACCGACTCCGCGAACGACTCCTCGTCGGGCAGCAGCTCGACGAACTCGGAGATGCGCGTAGAGCATCCCGTCGCGCTTGAAGACCTGGCGCTCGTGGGCGAAGTAGATCGACGGCAGCTCGATCCGCTCCTCGTGGATGTACTGCCACACGTCGAGCTCGGTCCAGTTCGAGAGCGGGAACACGCGCACGTGCTCGCCCGGCTTGACGTGGCCGTTGTAGAGGTTCCACAGCTCGGGGCGCTGGCGCCTTCGGGTCCCACTGGCCGAAGTCGTCGCGGAAGGAGAGGATGCGCTCCTTCGCGCGGGCGCGCTCCTCGTCGCGGCGGGCGCCGCCGAAGGCGGCCTTGAAGCCGTGCTCCTCGATCGCGTCGAGCAGGGTCACCGACTGCAGCCGGTTGCGCGACGCGCGCGGGCCGGTCTCCTCGACCACGCGGCCCTTGTCGATCGAGTCCTGGACCCTGGCGACGATCAGCCGCGCGCCCGGCTCGGCGACCACCCGGTCGCGGTACTCGATCACCTCGGGGAAGTTGTGGCCCGTGTCGACGTGCATGACCGGGAACGGGAAGGCGCGCCGGGTAGAACGCCTTGCGCGCGAGGTGCAGCAGGACCGCGGAGTCCTTGCCGCCGGAGAACAGCAGCACGCCGCGCTCGAGCTCGGCGGCCACCTCGCGGATCACGTGGATGGCCTCCGACTCGAGTGCGCGGAGGTGTGAGATCTCGTAGCTCATTTCGTCGTCGCGCAGGATATCGTCCGTGCGCGCCCCGCCGGGCTGTCGAGCACGCTCATACGTGCAGCCCGCACTCCGTCTTCTCCTGGCCGGCCCAACGTCCTTCACGGCCGTCGCCGGGCAGCGTGCAGGGGGCGCAGCCGATCGAAGCGTACCCCTGATCGTGGAGCGGGTGGTAGGGAAGCTCGTGGTCGTGCACGTAGCGCCAGACGTCCTGCGTCGGTCCAGTCGGCGAGCGGGTTGAACTTCCAGACGCCGCGGGCGTCGTCCCATTCGAGCTTCGTGGCGCGTCGGCGCGCGTGGGCGACTGCTCGCGGCGGATCCCGGTGATCCAGGCCTCGGCGCCGGTCAGCGCCTGCTCGAGCGCGTCGACCTTGCGCTGGCCGCAGCAGTTGCGCGGCGCTCCAGGCGTGCCGTTCGGCGGCGTCGCGTCCATGACCTCGACGCGCAGGCCGTAGCGGTCCTCGATCTGGCGCCAGGTCTCGTATGTCTCGGGGAAGAGCACGCCGGTGTCGATCGTGAACACGCGCGCCGCCGGCTCGATGCTCATCAGCATGTCGATCAGCACCGACTCCTCCTTCTGGAAGGAGCAGGCCAGCACCAGGCTGCGGGTGATGGCGCTCGACCGCGACGGCGAGCATCTCGTCGGCCGTCAGCGCTGTCGGGCGCACTCGGCTAGACCGCGCATTCGCCCTCGCCCCGGATCACCTGGAAGGGCTCCTTGCGCTGCCAGTCGATGAAGTGGTTCATGTTCTCGAGCGAGAACTCGATCGGCAGCGGCGAGATCGCGCACCTCGTCCTCGAAGCGCGTGCCGGCCGACGCGCTCGGCGAAGTCGTTGAAGGCCTCGCCCTCGCTCGCGCTCGGCCTCGTACATGCGCAGCCAGCGCTCCACCGCGTCGGGCACGCGCTTGGCGGCCAGCCGCACCTTCAGGCGCGTGCCGTAGAGCACCTCGCCGCCCTCGTAGTTGCCGCCGATGTGCGCGACGTACGCGGGGATCGTGTGCTCGCCGACCTTGATCGACGCGCCGTAGAACCCGATGTTGGCGATGTGGTGCTGGCTGCAGCCGTTCGGGCAGCCGGACATCTTGATGTGCACGCGCTTGGTGAGCGGGTCGTCGATCTCCATCGACTCGATGCGCTCGCGCACGGCGTGGTTGAGCCCCATCGAGCTCGTGATGCCGAGCTTGCAGGAGTCGGTGCCGGGGCAGCTAGACGACGTCGTTGATCTCGTCGACGCCGGCGTCGCCGAGGCCGAGCTCGCTCGAGCGCGCGCCAGACCTCGTAGACGGTCTCGTCGCGCACCCAGCGCAGCACCAGGTTCTGGTGCACGGTCGTGCGCGCGTAGCCGCCCGAGTAGCGGCGCATGAGCTCGGCGAGCCCGCGGAACTGCTCGGGCGTGAGGTCGCCGCGCACGACCTTGATCTGCACGGTCGAGAAGCCGTCCTGGCGCTGCGGGTCGACGCTCGTGGCGCGCCAGCGCTCGAACTCGCTGCCGTCGCCGTTGGGGCTGGCGTAGGTGGTCGGGGCGCTGGGCGCGCGCGCCTCCTCGTCGTCGATGAACAGCAGCGGGCTGCGGGTCGAAGTCGCGCTCGGCGACCCAGTCGCCCTCGAGCTCCTCGTCGACCTGGCTGCTGCAGCTCCTCGATGCCGAACTTGTCGACGAACACCTTGATGCGCGCCCGCGCGCGGTTGGCGCGCAGCCACTCCTGGCGGTCGAAGATGCGCAGCACGGCCTCGGTGACCTTGAGGTACTCGCCGTCGTCGGCGGCCACGAACTCGCGCAGCGTGGGCGCGACGCGCGGCATGATCGACGTGCCGCCGCCGACGCGCATCTCGAAGCCCTTCACCCCGTCGCGGATGCGCGGGATGAAGGCGACGTCGTGGATGCCGGTGATCGCGCGGTCCTCGTCGGTCGCGGTGAAGGCGGTCTTGACCTTGCGCGGCATCAGCTGCGTGGTGGGGTGGCGGACGAAGTAGCGCACGTAGGCGCCCGCGTACGGGGTGGGGTCGAACAGCTCGCCCTCGCAGACGCCGGCCCACGGGTCGCCGGTCACGTTGCGCACGGTGTTGCCGCAGCCCTCGCGGCTGGACAGGCCCGGAGTCGGACAGCTCGCGGATCGCCGCGGCCGCGTCGCGCAGCGGGATGTGGTGGAGCTGGATGTTCTGGCGGGTGGTGATGTGGCCCTTGTTGAGCGGCGCGTACTTCTCCACCACGTCCGCGAACGCCTCCATCTGCTCCGGGCGTGATGCCGCCGAACGGGCAGCTTCACGCGGATCATCTGGACGTCGGCCTGGCGCTGGCCGTAGACGCCCTGCTTGAGGCGGAAGCCGATGAACTGGTCCTCGGGCGTCTGGCCGTCGAGGAACTTCTCGGCCTCGTTGTCGAAGTCGTCGAACTCGCGCTCGAGGATCGGGATGATGTGCCCGGGGACGTTCTCGAGGACCTCGGGATTCTCGAGGGAGCCCTTGCGGCCCCGCTTGGGCTGAGCGGCGGCTCGGTGGAAAGCGGTTCCATCCGAGGAAAGTACCAAAACCCGGTCGGGTTTCCGACGATAGAGGCTTGGCTGCGCGGCCAGTTACGCTCCCATGCGCCATGGAGCCGCCGCTCGACGCCACCGCCCAGGCCGACCTCGTTCGCTCCGGGGAGGTGTCGCCGCAGAGAGCTCGCCGAGGCGCGCGATCGAGCGCATCGAGGCGCTCAACGGCGAGCTCAACGCCGTCATCCACCCGCTGTTCGAGCAGGCGCTCGCGACTGAGCCGGCCGACGGCCCGTTCCGCGGCGTGCCGTTCCTGCGTGAAGGACCTGCAGCTGCCACACGGCCGGCGACCCGATGCACGAGGGCATGGCTTTCCTGCGGGATGTCGGCTGGGTGCGAGCCCGAGGACACCTGGCTGGCCCGTCGCTTCCGCGAGGCCGGGCTTCGTGATCGCTCGGCAAGACCAACACGCCCGAGCTGGGGATCCTGCCGACGACCGAGCCGGCCGCGTACGGAGCCACGCGCAACCCGTGGGACACCGCGCGCTCGCCGGGCGGGTCGAGTGGCGGCTCGGCGGCCGCGGTGGCGGCCGGGCCTGGTGGCGATCGCGCCACGCCAGCGACGGCGGCGGCTCGATCCGCATCCCGGCCTCCTGCTGCGGCCTGGTCGGGCTGAAGCCGTCGCGCGGCCGGGTGTCGCTGGCGCCCGACTTCGGCGACTTCATGTCCGGCCTGGTGACCGAGCTGGTGGTGTCGCGCTCGGTGCGCGACGCCGCGGCGGTGCTCGAGTGGGTCTCCGACCCGCCGCCCGGCGAGCCCTACGTGGCGCCCGCGCGCGAGCGCGACTACACCGAGGAGGTCGGCGCCGATCCCGGGCGGCTGCGCATCGGGCTGCTCACGCGACCCGCCGGGCGGCGACTTCGAGGTCGCACCCGCGACTGCGTGGCCGCGGCCGAGGAGGCGGGGCGGCTGCTGGAGTCGCTCGGCCATTCGGTGGAGGTCTCGTCCCCCGGACGCGCTCGACGACCCCGACTACATCCCCAACTTCCTGGTCCGCTGGACCGGCGGCGTGGCCTACAACCTGGACTACTGGGAGCGCCGCACCGGGCGCGCGATCGGCCCGGACGACGTGGAGCCGCTCACGTGGGCGCTCGCCGAGCAGGGTCGCGCGCACTCGGCCGCCGACTACCTGACCTCGATGGAGTTCGCCCAGGACGTCACGCGCCGCGCCGCCGAGTGGTGGGCGAGCGGCTTCGACCTGCTGCTGACCCCGACGCTGGCCGTGCCGCCGACGGAGCTCGGCGCGTACGACCCTCCCGCGGACAACCCGCTGCTCGCCGATCGTGACGCGCGGTGCCCGCGGCGTGTTCACGGCCGGGTTCAACACCACCGGCCAGCCGGCGATCTCGCTGCCGCTGCACGTGTCCGAGGACGGGCTGCCGATCGGGGTGCAGCTGGCGCGTGGTCCGCGCTTCGGGTCGCGAGGACCGTGTTGGATCGCGGACTCGCGCTCCCGAGCTGCGAGGAGGCCGGCCAGCCGTCTGGGCCGGGAAGCGTCGGGGCCGGCCGGCTGTCGTCGCCGCGGGCGCCCGCTCAGGTCCCCCCAGTGCTCGCCGGCCGGGTCGCGCCCCGTGCCCGCGTAGCAGGCCGGCCCGCAGCCACGGGCTGATGCGCCGGCCGGACGCGGCGGGCGGCGGCGCGGTGTCGCGCAGGAACTGCTCGATCGCGGCCGCGATCGCCGCCGCCTCCTCGGGCGAGGCCGCGGCCCCTGACAGCTCGATGCGCGGGCGCGCGGGGTGCTGCTTTCCGTTGCGGCTCATCGGGCTGGTAGCGTACCGGCGGTGCCCGAGCTGCCCGTGTTCAGCCAGGAGGACGTGTTCGCCGCGATCTCGCCCACCGAGGCGATCGAGCGCGTGCGCGAGGGCTTCGTGGAGTACGCGTCAGGGCAGTGGGAGATGCCGCCGAAGGTCTACCTCGACGCCACGCCGCACGGCGACTTCCGCGCCATGCCGGCCAAGGGCGGCGGCCTCGCGATCCTGAAGTGGGTCACCTCGTTTCCCGCGCAACCCCGAGGCCGGGCTGCCGGTGGTGATGGGGATGATCTGCGTGTCGTCGGCCGACGACGGCGAGCCGCTCGCGCTCGTCGACGTCCGCTCGGTCACCGCCCTGCGCACCGGCGCGGTGGCGGCGCTGGCCGCTCAGGAGCTGGCGCGCGAGGACGCGCGCAGCGTCGGCATCGTCGGCTGCGGCCTGCACGGCGCCTGGGCCGCCCGCTGCCTGGCGGCGGCCGAGTACGGCCCCGGCGTCTGCTTCGACCCCGACCCCGAGGCCGCCGGGCGGCTGGCGGGCGAGCTCGGCTGGGAGGCGGGCAGCCGCGAGGACGCGCTGGCCTGCGACGTCGTCACCTGCGTCACGCCCGGCTACCGAGCCCGTCGTGCTCGAGGCCGACCTGCGCCCCGGCCTGCACCTCAACATGCTCGGCGCCGACGGCCCCGGCAAGGCCGAGGCGGAGGTCGGCGCGGTGGCGCATGCGGAGCTGTTCTGCGACGAGTGGGAGCAGGCCAGCCACGGCGGCGAGCTGACCGGCGCGGTCGAGGCGGGTCTGATCTCCGCGAGCCGACGTGCGCGACCTCGGCGGCGTGCTGACCGGCGCCGCGCCGGGCCGCTCGGGCGCCGGACGCCGTGACGCTGTTCGACTCGACCGGCCTCGCGATCCAGGACCTGGCGATCTGCCTCGCCCTGATCGGCGCTCACCGCGCGAAGGCCGTGAGCACGACCACCGTCCGTCTCTAGGGCTCGGAGCTGGAGCAGCGGCGGCCTCCGGTCGATAGAACTTCCCGATGCCGCGAATTCTCCTCACCGTCACCGCCCTGCTGTCCGCGATCGCGCTAGCCGCCGGCTGCGGGAGTGACGGAGGTTCCTCGTCATCGGGCGCCGCGTCGCTGGCCCCCGCCGGGTCGCTGGTCTACGGCCAGGCCACGCTCGACCCTGAGGACGATCAGCAGGCGGCGCTCGAGGCCCTGATCGAGAAGTTCCCCGGCGAGGGCAGCGCGGGCGAGCGCATCCGCGGGCTGCTCGAGAAGGCATTCAGCGAGTCCGACACGGGCCTGTCCTTCGCGGATGACATCGAGCCCTGGCTCGGCGACGAGGCGGGCTTCTTCGTGTCCTCGCTGCGCCCCGGTGGCGACGCCAGCGCAGCCCTGCTCGTGGCCACCGACGACGAGGACAAGGCGCGCGACGCCATCGAGAAGGCGGGCAAGGGCGAGGCCAAGGCCGCGACCTACAAGGACAACGACTACTACGCCTTCGAGGGCGACGGCGCGGCTGGTGTGGTGGACGGCTGGGTGGTGCTCGGCAACGTCGGAGGCTTCAAGTCGGCGGTCGACACGGCAGCCGGTGGTACGCCCCTCGAGGACGACGACGCCTACACGAAGACGCTCGCCGACGCCCCTGAGGACCGGCTCGGGTTCCTCTACTTCAACACTCCCGCCTTCGCGAAGCAGCTCGGCAAGGCCGGCGCGGGCACGGCGCTCGGGCCGCTCAGCGGCGTGCTGAAGGACCCGGTCCTCGCGACGCTCAACGTGAACGACCACGGCGTGCGCCTGGAGGCGGCGCTGCCCGAGTCGATCAGCTCGGCGCTGCCGCTGCTGTCCTCCGGCGGCGAGCTCGCCGGCGAGCTGCCCGCCGACTCGTGGCTCGCCTTCGCCCAGCCCGACCTGGGCAGCACGCTCAGCACCCTGCTCGGCGGGCTCGGTGCGGCGGTCGGCGGCGAGGACGCGATCGCCCAGCAGCTGAAGGCCGCGACCGGCCTCGACCTCCAGAGGGACGTGATCGGCTGGATGGGCGACTGGAGCCTGTTCGTGCGCGGCACCAGCGTGGCGGAGCTCAACGGCGCGCTCGTGATCGAGACGAAGGACGAGGCAGCCTCACGGCGCTTCATCGCCGCGATCGGGCGGCTGGCCGGCAACGCGCTGGACGGCGGCGAGCGCATCGACCCGCTGCAGGCGCCCGGGGGTGGCGAGGGCCTCACCCTGCACTCGCCGGACGTGCCCGAGCCGATCCACCTGTTCCAGCGCGACGGCAAGGTCGTGCTCGCCTACGGCGACGCGGCGGCCGCGGACGCCCTCTCACCGGCCGAGAAGCTGGTGGACTCGCAGGGCTACAAGGACGCCCAGGAGGCGCTCGGCGGCGACTACGACCTGTCCGTGTACCTCGCGTTCGATCCGATCGTCTCGCTCGTGGACTCCACGGACGTGGGCGACGACGAGGGCTGGCAGAAGGCCAAGCCATACCTCGAGCCGCTCGGCGCGCTGGCGGTGGGTGCCAAGAAGGACGGCGACAAGCTGCGTTCGGCCTTCGGCCTCACTGTGAAGTAATCCGGGGGCTCGCGCCCCCGGGCCCCCGTGGCACGCCGGCCGGTCGGTGGGTAATCCGCCGGGGGCTCGCGCCCGCGGGCCCCCGTGGCACGCTGGCCGGTCTTTAGGTAATCCGCCGGGGGCTCGGCGCCCCCGGCGGAGTGTGAGCGCGATGGTTCAGACCGCGTAGGACGGGCTGGCCGGGGCGTAGCGCTCGGCGTGGCCGCGCTTGCGCGCGACCCAGGCGAGTGGTGCCATGGTGGCCTGCTGGACCCACACGGGCGGGAAGGCTCCCTGGACCTCGTCCGCGAACTCGCGGACGAACAGGGCGAAGTCGAGCGGCTTGGGCATGCCCTTCGAGGTCGTACGACCCTCGTTGGCCAGCGCCACAGCGGTCTCGAACAGCTGCTCCATCTTGAGCGCGGGACGGACCTGCACACGCACGTGGGCGGTCTCGTCGCCGCCGTTCTCGAACTTGTGGGACGCGCCGGCCGGCACGGTGACCACTTCGCCGGCCTCGGCGATGATCGTCTTGCGGCCCATCTTGAACTTCATGGTTCCGCTGATCACCTCGAAGCGCTCTTCCTGCGAAGCATGAACGTGCTTGCCCGGCACCTGTCCGTCGGGCGCCAGCTCCAGGTCGATCTCCAGCAGCTCGCCGTTCGTATCAGCAGCGGTCTTGCGGAAGATGATGCGCTCGCCGGTGACGGGGTTGTCGAGAATCTGTCCTGCGTATGCCATGTCCGCTCCTAAGTCGTGGTGACGTTCGATGCGGACATGTTCCGTTTTCACGGCCGTCCTGAAATCGGCCGCGGTGACGATCTGCCGGTGGCCTCGCGGGCGATCTTGCGTCCTCCGATCGGGCGACCGCGGCCCGGTCGGCCTAGTCCCTGAGGATGACCCAGGCGTGCGTGCCGCGGCGGGCGTGAATCGTCGCGCCGCCGCGCGTGACGGCGACCTCCCGTGCCAGCGGGGAGCTGTCCGAGCAGCCGCCGCCGCGCCTGGCCGTGGCTCGGGCTCCGAACGGCACCGCGATCCTCACGACCGCCGGCCCGTCGCTCGAGACGGTGACCGCCAAGCAACGATCCCCGCGCAGGCGCGCCCGTCGCCCGTCGATGTGGGCGCGGCGCACGTTGTCGAGGTGCATCCAGAGCGCGTTGCGCTCGCGCGCTCGCGGGATGCGCTCCCACTCGGTCCCCGTCACGGACTCGGGCTCGGGGAGCCCCTCGCCGGACGAGGTGACACGCTTGGTGATCGGTTCGAACCCGCGCCCGAAGGCGAGGCTGCGGGCGCTGACGGCGGCTCGCTCGCCGTCCCTGGCGCGCAGGTGGGACACCCAGTACGCGTGGTCGTGCACGATGCCGAGCCGTCGACGGTCCGCGGACGGTACGAACGCGTAGTCCACGCGATTGGGGTCGCGCTGCACGACGGAGGCGGCCAGGAACGAGCGCGCGCCGTCCCAGACGTCCCTGGCGGCGAAGTCATAGTGCCCGCCGGGGTAGGTCCAGAGGCTGCTGCGCAGGCCGAGGTCGTCGAAGCGCTGCTGCTGAGCCCGCACGGCGCCGATCGGCACCAGCGCGTCCGTACGGCCCGCCCAGTTCAGGAACGGCACCCAGCGGGCGTTGTCGACCAGCTGGAGCGTGTTCAGATACGAGCCGAGGAGCGGCGGGCCCACGGTGGTGAAGGCGGCCCCGAACAGGTCGGGCCACTGGAGTCCAAGCTTGTAGGTGCCGTAGCCGCCCATGGAGTAGCCGCTGAGCGCCACGCGCCTCGGGTCGAGCCGGAAGTGGCGCGCCAGGTCCGCCCAGACCTCGAAGAAGTCGACCTCGGCCTCGCCTGCGTACCAGCCGTTCGGTCCGCGGGCCAGCGGGGTGACGAAGAAGCGGCCCTCGTCGTCGCCCAGCTGGCGCTGCTGGTTGGGCGAGTAGACCGGGAACTGGGTGTAGGTGGCCGACAGGGAGTGCAGCGCGAACGTGATGCCCGCCCGCCGCGTGCGGGCGTAGGTCTTCGGCACGAACACGAGGTAGGGCTGCAGGCGCCCGCCGAACTGCGGGAACTCGGAGCGCACCCCCTCGTGGATGCGCAGGCGCGAGGGGTAGATGCGGGCCTGCTTGAGCCCGGGCGCGTGAATCCAGCGCCGCGTCCGGCGCGCGAGGCGCGCGTAGTCGACGTCCGCGTGGAAGGCGCCGCTGGTCCCGTCCCCCAGCGCCGCCGCCTGCGCGCGCTCGAACCAGTGCCCCGTGCCGATCGGCTGGGGCTCGTCGAAGCGGAAGGCGAGGTTGAACACGCCGGGGGCGCCGGGCGAAGGCCGCTGGAACGCGCTGCCCGACCACAGGCCCGCGCCGGCGACGTAGCGCCACGTCGCGCGCTTGGGGTCCATCAGCGCGCGCGGGACGCGGATCGTCATCTGGTTGGCGCGCCGGTCGATCCTCACCGCACCCGCCGGCAACGGCGTGGCCCCGCCGCCCGGGAGCCGGGTCACCTCACCGCCGGTGCCCCAGGCGGTGACGAAGCGGTCGAGGCCCGGCGAGGAGACGCCGGCGCCGCGCGGCCAGGCGACCTGCGGGCCGCCGCTGCGGTCGGTGTCGATGCCGATGCCCACGACCGTCGCGTCGCGGTCGCGCACCGCGCCGAGCGTGACGCGATAGACGATCGCGCCGGCCGTCGGCCGGATGCGCAGCTCCACGATGTCGGCGGCGTTGTTGGCGTAGCGCGCGCCGGGCGGGTACAGCAGGTCGCCGCTGACCGGGGAGACGGCCGCCGCCCCGGGCGGCGTGGTGCTGGCGCCGGTCTCCGCCCCGTGGTCGTCGAACAGATAGTCCTGGTAGAGGTACTCGCCGCCGCGGTAGGCGTCGGTGCCGGACACGAGCAGCGGCGGCGCCCGGAAGGGCGCGCGCACCTGGAGCTCGGGCACGCGCGGTGCCTTGCCGTAGAGCAGCGGCGGCCCCGGCAGCTTGCCGGAGCCCACGCTCGGGAGGGAGCCGGCGTGGGCGGCGGGCACGACGAGGAGGAGCGCGGCCGCGGCTGCCAGGAGCACGCGGCTGACACTCAAAGCGGATTAGCTCCGCGGGGCATCCTGCCCCGCGTCTTGACGCCATGCTCTGCCTCCGGCATCGCGAGACCATATTCCGCTTACAGCGGAATATTCCCGTGCTTGCGCTTCGGCGTGTCGACGCGCTTGGTCTGCAGCCGCTCGAGCGCCCGGATCAGCTTGGGGCGCGTCTCGTGGGGCACGATCACGTCGTCGATGTAGCCGCGCTCGGCCGCCGAGTAGGGGTTCGCGAAGCGCGCCTTGTAGTCGCCGATCAGCTTCTCGCGGCGCTCGTCGGGCGTGGGCGACGTCTGGATGTCGCGCCGGTGGATGATGTTCACCGCGCCCTCCGGGCCCATCACCGCCACCTCGGCGGTCGGCCACGCGAACACGAAGTCGGCCAGCATGTGCTTGGAGTTCATGACGTCGTACGCGCCGCCGTACGCCTTGCGGGTGATCACCGTCAGCTTCGGCACCGTGGCCTCGGTGAACGCGTACAGCAGCTTGGCGCCGTGGCGGATGATCCCGCCCCACTCCTGCGAGGTCCCGGGCAGGAAGCCGGGGACGTCCATGAACGTGAGCAGCGGGATGTTGAAGGCGTCGCAGAAGCGCACGAAGCGGGCGGTCTTCTCCGAGGCGTTGATGTCGAGCACCCCGGCGAGCTGGGCGGGCTGGTTGCCGACCACCCCGATCGGCCGCCCGTTCAGCCGCGCGAAGCCGATCACCATGTTGCGCGCGAAGTGCTCCTGCACCTCGAAGAACTCGCCGTTGTCGACGATCAGGTTCACCACGTCGCGCATGTCGTACGGCTTGTTCGGGCTGTCGGGCACGATCGTGTCCAGCTCCGCGTCCTGGCGCTCGGGGTCGTCCCCGGTGTCCATCCGCGGCGGCAGCTCGAGGTTGTTCTGCGGCAGGAACGACATCAGGTAGCGGGCGTCCTCGAGGCAGCTCTCCTCGTCGTCGGCCGCGAAGTGGGCCACGCCGGACTTGGTGTTGTGAGTCATCGCCCCGCCGAGCTCCTCGAACTCGACCTCCTCGCCGGTGACCGTCTTGATCACGTCGGGGCCGGTGATGAACATGTGCGAGGTCTCCTTGACCATGAAGATGAAGTCCGTCATGGCCGGCGAGTAGACGGCGCCGCCCGCGCAGGGCCCCATGATCAGCGAGATCTGCGGGATCACGCCGGAGCACTGGACGTTGCGCACGAACACGTCGCCGTACGCGCCGAGCGAGACGACTCCCTCCTGGATGCGCGCCCCGCCGGAGTCGTTGATGCCGATCACCGGGCAGCCGATCTTGGCCGCCAGGTCCATCACCTTGACCATCTTCTCGCCCATCACCTCGCCGAGCGAGCCGCCGAAGACCGTGAAGTCCTGCGAGAACACGCACACGGGGCGCCCGTCGATCGTGCCGTGGCCGGTGACCACCGCGTCGCCCCAGGGGCGGTTGCGCAGCATGTCGAAGTCGGCGGTGCGGTGCCGGACGAACGTGTCCAGCTCCTCGAACGAGCCCGGGTCGAGCAGCTTGTCGATCCGCTCGCGGGCGGTCAGCTTGCCCTTGGCGTGCTGCTTCTCCTCCGCCTGAGGATTGGTGTGGATCGCCTGCTCGCGCAGCTCCTGGAGCTGCTGCAGCTTCTCCTCGTAGGTCTCCGGCGACTTCTGCCTCATACGCGAGGCAGGTTATCCGTGTTTGTCCACGCCCCCGTAGTACGGCAGCTTGCCGCCCGCCCGCGCCTTGACGATCCCGTAGAGGCGGTGCACCACACGCGGGTGCTTGTGGGCCACGTTGTTGCTCTCGCCCGCGTCGCGGGACTTGTCGAACAGGTGGAAGCGCGAGGGGCGGTTGCGCGCCCAGATCGCCCAGCGACGGGTGCGGATGTAGAACGAGTTGCCGTAGCCGCCGAACGTGTAGTCGCGCTTGCGCAGCGGCTGGCCGTCGAAGGCCGGCGACATGTCCACCCCGTTCATGCGCTTGGGCTGCTCGACGCCCATCATCGACAGCAGCGTCGGCGCGAGGTCGTGGGTGGAGGCGTACCAGTTGTTGGCGGCTGCCGGCCTGGCGGCGGCCGGGATCGACCACGACCATCGGGATGCGGGTCAGCGCCGGGTGCAGCGCCGTGGAGATCTTGCCCGTCCAGCCGTGCTCGCCCAGCAGGATGCCGTGATCGGCGACCAGCGCGACGACGGTGTCGTTCTCGAGGTTGAGGTCGTGCAGGCGGTTCAGCAACACGCCAAGCCAGCGGTCGGTCATCGTGACCTCGGCCGCGTACAGCTCGCGCAGCCGACGCACGACCGGCCCGCGCTGCGCCGGCCGCAGCCAGTTGTTCACGCTGCCGTAGCGCGGCATGGCGGGCTCGCGGCCGCGCCACTTGCCGTACATGTCGGCGTACGGTGGGCGGCGGCGTCCAGGGCTCGTGCGGCTCGTAGGCGTCGACGATGATCGCGAAGCGGCCGCGCTTGGCGCCCGCGTCCAGCGTGCGCACGGCGCCCGTCATCACCTTCGCGGCGAACGAGCGCGCGCTCGTCGTTCCAGTAGCGGCTGTTGGCGAGGTAGAGGCCAACCCGCCGGCGCTTGTCCGGGGAGATGGCGGGGTGCAGCCAGTGGCGCAGCACCTTGTCGGGCACGCTGGAGACTGGATGGGCGCCGCCGATCTGGCCGCCCGTGCGCACCAGGCTGTTGACGCTCTTGCGCAGCGGCTTGTACGGACGCGAGAAGCCGATGAACGGGTTGTCGGTGACGTAGGCGGTCCAGTAGCCGGCGCTGCGCAGCACGGCCGGGAGCGCCTGGTCGACCTCGCGCAGCGGGGCCCAGCCCGGCGAGGCCAGCAGGCCCGGGTAGTCGTGCCAGTGGCGGAACGGGAACGTGCGGCGGCCGCCCAGGATCGAGTTGCGCGCGGGCACCGTCGGCATCGCCTCGGGGTACGCGCTGGTGAAGCGCATGCCCTGGGCCATCAACGCGTCGATGTTTGGCGTGGCGATCGCGCGCTCGTAGACGGCATCCGCCCGCAGTGAGTCCACGATGATCAGAATCAGGTTCGGCCCGTTGGGGGATTGGGCCAGCGCGGACAGGTCGCCCAGCGCGGTACCGGCGGCGGCCGCGGCGGACGCCTGCAGGAAACCGCGGCGTGTTGTGCCGGAGCTCACCTACCTAGGACAGCATGCCGGCGGCCTGCGCGCGACTATTACCCGCGTGAGAAGGGGCGGTGATGGGCTGACCCAAGCGCCTCGAGGGTGTCCTCGAGAACGGCCTGAGCGCCGTCGCGATTGAGGCCCGCCGGCTCCTCGACCGCGGCTTCGACCTCGACCTCGACGACGGGTTCCGCCACCGGCTCCGGCTCGGGCTCGGGCTCGGGCTGCGGCTCCGGCTCGGCCGGCGCTCCGGACACCCATACCGGCTGATCGTCGTCGGGTCGGGCGGCCACACGGCGCTCGCGGCGGCGCAGCCACGCGAACATGCCGCGCCTGCGCTGGGGCATTTCTGCGACCGGCTCGGGCACGGGTTCCGGCTCGGGCTCTGGTTCCGGCTCGGGCTCGGTTCCGGCTCGGGCTCCGGCTCGGGCTCCGGCTGGGCCACCTCGCCCTCGATGCGAGCCGTGAGCGTCACCTTCGTGCCCCAGCCCGACGGCTCGATCGAAACGGTCCCGCTTGCACCCTCGCCCTCCCAGGCGACCTTGCGCTCCGGCTCCAGCCTGGTGATCTTGATCTCGCCGAACGCCCCGAGATGCCTGGCCAGCCGCTCGACCTCGCTCAGCTCGCTCCAGAGCTCGGGCGGGGACTTGACCAGGGTGCGCTTCGCGGTTAGGTCCTGCATCGCCTCCCGGTTCGATCAGCACCCGCCGAGTCCTTCGTGAAAGATGTCTTGCATGCTCGGTGCCGACCTCGCGCAGCTGCTCGGGAACCGCATTCCCGCCGATCACAGCGCCAGCGTGCTGGCCGACGACTACGCGGCGCGCTATCTGGCCCGCCCAGACCGCCCGCCGGCCCCGCGCGTGCTCGACCTCGGCTGTGGCGCCGGCGGCTCCGTGGACCTGTTCCGGTCACTCGAGCCGCGCGTGCGGTGGACCGGCGCCGACATCGAGCACTCGGCCGAGGTGGCGGAGCGCACCCGCACCGACGCCGACTTCGTCACCTTCGACGGCGAGCGCCTGCCGTTCGCCGACGCCAGCTTCGACCTCGTCTACTGCAAGCAGGTGCTGGAGCACGTGCGCCGCCCGCAGCCGCTGCTCGCCGAGGTGGCGCGCGTGCTGACCCCCGGCGGGTGGCTGGCCGGGTCCACGTCCCACCTCGAGGCGTTCCACTCGCGCAGCTTCTGGAACTACACGCCGTTCGGGCTGATGGAGCTGGCCGGCGAGGCCGGTCTCGAGCTGGTGGAGGTGCGGCCCGTGATCGACGCGTTCACGCTGGTCGCCTGGCGAGCGCTTCGGCACGCCGCGCTTCTTCTACCGCTGGTGGGCGCGGGAGTCGCCGCCCTACCGGGCCATCTCGCTGCTCGCGCGACCGGCGCGCTGGGACCACCGCACCGTCAACACGGCGAAGCTCGTGCTGAGCGGCCAGTTCGCCTTCCTGGCGCGCAAACCGGCCGCGCGGTCATAGACTCGCGGCGTGCTGCGCGCACTCCGTCCCGTCGTCGTCGCGCTCGTCCTGCTCGTGCCCGCCGTGCCGGCGCAGGCGGCACCGCTCACCACGCCGTGCACGGGGCGCGCGCTCGTGCCCGACCGCGTCGTGACGGGGGAGTTCGGGACGAGCCTCGCGAAGAGCTACGTGATGGTCCCGTTCGAGGTCCCGCGCGGCACGACCGCGATTCGCGTCAAGTACTGCTGGGACCGCCCGGAGTCGGGCACCAGCAACCACACGCTCGACCTGGGGCTGTACGAGCCGCGTCACTGGGGCTCACGCACCTGGGGCCCGCGCGAGTTCCGCGGCTGGGGCGGCTCGAGTCACCGCGACGTGACGCTGTCGGCCGAGGGCTTCTCGACCGAGGCCGAGTACGTCGCGAGCCCGCGCGTCGAGCCGCCGGGCAAGACCACGCGCGCCTTCCTCCCCGGCCGGATCCGCCCCGGCCTGTGGGCGGCGGAGCTCGGCGTGGCCGCCGTGATCGCCCAGGCGGAGGGCGACACCGACGGCAAGGTCGGCTGGCGTGTGGAGATCGACTTCGCCGACGACCCCGCCTTCGCCGACGAGCCCTACCGGCCCACCCGCTTCGATTCGCGCCCCGCCAGCCGCAAGCCGGGTTGGTACGCGGGCGACTTCCACGTCCACGCGGAGCACTCCGGCTACGGCGACGCGACCATGACCGAGACGTTCGACTACGCCTTCCGGCCGGTGGTCGACGGCGGGGCGGGGCTCGACTTCATCACCCTGTCCGACTACGTCTCGGGCAGCGCGTGGGGCGAGATCGGCCGATACCAGCCGCTCCATCCCGGCAAGCAGATCGTCCGCAGCGCCGAGGTGATCACGTACCGCGGGCACACCAACAACCACGGCAGCGCCCGCTTCGTCGACTACCGCGAGGGTCCGGTGTTCGAGCTGCGCCCGGACGGCGCTGTGGTGCAGGTGCGCGGCACCCGCGACCCGCGCGAGCTGTTCCGCGAGGTGCACCGCGCCGGCGGCTGGACGCAGATCAACCACCCGACGATCTTCCCGCCGGTCAGCCCGGCGGCGGCGGCGTTCTGCCGCGGCTGCTTCTGGGAGTACTCGGACGCGGAGACCGACTTCGGCGCGGTCGACGCGTATGAGATCGCCACCGGCCCGGCCGACATCGGTGGCGCGCAGAACCCGTTCACCGTCACCGCCATCACCGAGTACGAGCGCCTGCTGGGCCTGGGCCACAAGCTCGCGGCGGTCGGCTCGAGCGACTCCCACGACGCCGGCAGCGGCACCGGTGCGTTCGACGCCCCGATCGGCGAGGCCCGCACCGTCCTCTACGCCAACGAGCTCTCGGAGCGGGGCATCCGCTGCGCGATCGAGGGCCGCCACACCTACGTCAAGGTCGCCGGCGCCTCGGCACCAGACCTGCGTTTCGAGGCGCGCCCGCTCGGAGGGTGGGGCTGGTGGAAGCGGGCGATCGTCGGCGACACCCTTCGCGCGCGCGGCGCCGCGTTCACGGTCCGCGTGCTCGGCGGCGCCGGACGGCAGCTCCTGCTCGTCAAGGACGGCGGGACCGTTGCGACGATCCCGGTAGCGAGCAACGACTTCGTCCACCGCTTCGCGGCGAAGGGACCGGGCCGCTGGCGCGTGCAGCTGATGCGCGGGTCGCTCGTGGACACCGTGTCGAGCCCGATCTGGGTCGAGCCCGGCTGGAGCGGTGTGGAGCGGCGTCGCTGCCGCTAGGCGGGCTTCGCCGTCATCGCCCAGAGCGCCACGGCGTAGGCGACGATCAGCAGCACGGTCAGCGCCGTGGCCGGCCCGAGCAGGCCCTCGAAGCGCCCGCCGCGCTTCGCTCGCCGCGATGCCATGCCGGCTAGCACTGTGATCGCGATCAGGATCAGCAGGCCGGCGTCGGTGACGATGTAGCCGATCCCGATCCAGGTGGCGTCCTCCGGCACGTCCTCCTCGGACGCGATCCACTCGGCTCCCACGCGCATCACGATGTAGGCGGGCACGGCGCCGAGCAGCAGCGTGCGGAAGGCGAATCGCAGCGCTCCGGGCTGGTCGCCGCCGCCACGGCGCGCGACCGCGAGCACCACGATCACACCGGCCAGCAGCGCCACCAGCACCATCGCGCCGCCGATGTGCAGCAGCAGCGGGAGGTTCCAGCTGTCTGGTCGGACGCTCGCGAAGGTCATACGCCGGGCTTGTAGATCATCACGATCAGTAGGGCCGTTACCGCGAGCGCCATCGCGCCGTAGAGCGGCATCACGCGCTCGCGCGGGGGCTCGCCCTCGGCGTAGACCATGCCCAGGCGCACGCCCGCCCCGCCGGCGATCGCCCACAGCACGAACGCCGCCAGGATCCAGCCGTCGAGCAGCCCGTAGCCGTCGACGTCGAGGGCCAGCCAGATGCCGAAGACCAGGGTGAGCAGCCCGCCCACGTCCCACAGCCGGCGCCCGAGGAACGTGAGCTGCGCCCCCGCGACGCGGTCTCCGCCCACCAGCAGCAGCGAGAACACGACGACCGACCCCACCGCGGCGAAGGCGCCGATCAGATGGAGCAGGAGCAGCCACTCGTACCGCGTCACGGCCGGAAATCTAAGCGTCCGCACCGGACGGGCGTCGTGTGAGGCGTTTCACAATGGCCCGGCGCGGCGTTCGGTGCAATGGGGTAGATGACTCGTCTCGCGAAGATCCTGACGCTCATGCTCGTCGTCGCTTCGCTGGCCGCGCCCGCGGCGCTCGCGAAGCCCCTCCAGCCCACGCTGCCCCCGGACGCTCGGGACGCCCCTGCCGCCCAGGGCACCGCCGACTCCGCCGACGTGCCCGCGATTGCCGTGGCCGGCGGCATCGCGGTGCTGCTCCTGGGCGTGGCGATTTACCCGCGCCGCAGCGGGCGGCACGTGCCCGCGCCCTGCTAGGCCTCGGAGTACTCCCCGAACTCGTCCCGCATCACGCCGCACACCTCGCCCAGGCTGGCCCGCTGCTTGAGCGCGGCGCGCATCGGCACGAGCAGGTTCTCGCTGCCGGAGCAGGCGGCGCGCAGCTCCTCCAGCCTGGCGGTCACGGCCTCGTGGTCGCGGTCCGCCTTGAACGTCTCCAGGCGCTCGAGCTGCTGGCGCTCGGACTCCGGGTCCACGCGCAGGATCTCGACCTCGTCGATCGTGTCCGTGACGTACTCGTTCACTCCCACGACCACGTCCTGGTTCTGCTTGTAGCGCTCCTGGTAGCCCCAGGCCGACTCCTCCACCTCGGCGCGGATGAACGGGATGCACTGCACCGAGCCGCCCATCTCGTCGACCTTGTCGATCAGCGCCTGGGCGGCCTCCTCGATCTCGTCGGTCAGCGCCTCGACGAAGTAGGAGCCGGCGAACGGGTCGGCGGTGTCGGCGGCGCCAGTCTCGTGGGCCAGGATCTGCTGGGTGCGCAGAGCGATCCGGGCGGCGCGCTCGCTCGGTAGCGCCAGCGCCTCGTCGAAGCCGTTCGTGTGCAGCGACTGCGTGCCGCCGCATACGGCGGCGAAGCCCTGGAGCGCCACGCGCACGATGTTGTTCTCGGGCTGCTGCGCTGCCAGCGTGACCCCGCCGGTCTGCGTGTGGAAGCGCATCTTGAGCGACCGCTCGTCCTTCGCGCCGAAGCGCTCGCGCATGATGCGGGCCCACATGCGCCGGGCGGCGCGGAACTTGGCCACCTCCTGGAAGACGTTGTTGTGGCCGTTGAAGAAGAAGGCGAGCCGCGGACCGAACTCGTCCACCTCGAGGCCGGCGTCGAGGGCGGCCTGCACGTACGCGATCGCGTTGGCGAGCGTGAAGCCGACCTCCTGGACGGCCGAGCAGCCCTTCTCGCGCATGTGGTAGCCGGAGATCGAGATCGTGTTCCACTTCGGGATGCGCTCGTGGCAGTACGCGAACAGGTCGGTGGTCAGCCGCATCGCCGGCACCGGCGGGTAGATGAAGTTGCCGCGCGCGATGTACTCCTTGAGCACGTCGTTCTGGGTGGTGCCGCGCAGCGCCTCGGCGGGCACGCCCTGCTCCTCGCCGACCAGCTCGTAGAGCAGCAGCAGCACGGCGGCGGGCGCGTTGATCGTCATCGAGGTCGACACGTCCGCGAGCGGGATCTCCTCGAACACCCGGCGCATGTCGTCGATCGTGTCGATGGCCACGCCGGTGCGGCCGACCTCGCCCATGCAGAGCGGGTCGTCGGAGTCGCGGCCGAGCTGGGTGGGGAGGTCGAAGGCCATCGACAGGCCCGTCGACCCGTGCTCGATCAGGTAGCGGAAGCGCTGGTTGGTCTCGGCGGCGGTGGCGTAGCCCGCGTACTGGCGCATGGTCCACTTGCGGCCGCGGTACATGTCCGGGTGGATCCCGCGCGTGAACGGGTAGTCGCCCGCCTCGCCGAGGCGCTCCTCCACTCCGGGCGCCACGTCCTCGGCGGTGTACTCGTGCTTGACCTCGATACCGGAGTCCGTGAAGCGGCGCGGGTCGTCGGGGCCGACGACGGGTGCGATGCTGGGCTTGTGGTCGGGCGTGATAGCCATGCCGAGACAAGGATAAGCGGCGACGATCGCCGCGGCGCCCTGCTGATCCTGTTCGCGCTGGTCGCGCTGATGTGGGTGCTCGAGGTCGTGGACGTGGTCGCTAGACCACCGCCTCGACCGCTATGGGATCGAGCCGCGCGACGTAGAGGGGCTCGACGGCGTACTCGCCGCGCCGTTCCTCCACGTGGGCTTCGGGCACCTGCTGGCCAACACCGTCCCCTTCGTGGCGATGGGGGTGGTGATCGCGCTGGAGGGCGCGCGGCGGCTGGTGCTGGTGACGCTGATCGTGGGGCTCGTGAGCGGCCTCGGCACCTGGCTGGTCGCGGCGTCGCGGCACGATCCACGTCGGCGCGAGCGGGATCGTGTTCGGCTACGCGACCTACCTGATCGCGCGCGGCATCTTCAAGCGGCGGGCCGCGGAGCTGGCGATCGGCGTGGCGGTGGCCGTGATCTGGGGCGGGGCGCTGCTGGGCGGGCTCGAGCCGCGCCGCGGGATCTCGTGGCAGGGCCACCTGTTCGGGGCGATCGGCGGCGTGGTGGCGGCGCGTGTGCTGGGGCGCCCGCGTCCGGCGCGCGGGAGTGCCGCCTAGACGCAGGGTTCGAGCGCGGGCGCCGCCACCGCGCGCTCGGCCCGCCGTTCGGGCTCGCGCAGCACACGCGCGATGACCACGGCCATCGCGACCATCAGCACGGCGCTGGCCACCGCGGCGAGCCGCATCCCCGCTGAAGAACGCCGCGATGGCAGCGTCGACGGCGCTCGCCGACAGCGCGTCCGCGGCCTCGAGCGCTCCGCCGAGCGTGTCCGCGGCGCCCTCCGGCGCGCCCTGCGGGAGCGTGGCGCCGATCTCGTGGCGGTAGACGGCCGTGCCGAGGCTGCCCAGGATCGCGATCCCGAGCGCTCCGCCCAGCTCCGTGCCCGTCTCGGAGATCCCGGACGCCATCCCGGCCCGCTCCGGTGGCACCGAGCCGAACGACGAGGTCGGTGCTCAGCGTGAGCACGTGAGCCGCCCCGATGCCCATGGCGACCGACCCGGCCACCAGCACGGGGAGCTCGGCGCCCTGCCCGACCTGGGTCAGGATCGCCAGGCCGAGCCCCGTCAGGGCCAGTCCGCCGGCCACGACGTGCGCGGTGCTGACGCGACCCGCGATCAGCGGGGCCGCGTTCGAGCCGACGATGAACCCGGCCGCCGCCGGCAGCGTCCACAGGCCGGCCTCGAGCGGGCCCATGCCCAGACCCAGCTGCAGGTACTGCGCGACGAACAGGTCCATCCCGAACACGGCGAACAGCGCGAGCCCGTTCGCGCCCAGCGCCGCGCTGAAGGCGGGCACCCGGAACAGCTCGAGGTCGAGCATCGGATCGCTGGCCGTGCGCTGCCGGTGCAGGAACGCGATCCCCACCAGCACGCCGACGGAGATCGACAGCGCGGCCCCGGTCCCGAGGCCGCCCTCGGCGATCTGCTTGACCCCGTAGATCACGGTCAGCACGCTGACGAGCGAGAGCCCGGCGCTCGCGATGTCGAACCGACCGGGCTCCGGGTCGCGGTACTCGGGGAGCAGGCGCGGCCCGACCACAGCAGCAGGATCATCACCGGCACCGCCGCAGGAAGACGGAGCCCCACCAGAAGTGCTCGAGCAGCACGCCGCCCACGGCGGGCCGATCGCCGCGCCGACCGAGTAGCTGGTCACCCACAGCCCGATGGCGACGGTGCGCTGATGCGGATCGTGGAACAGGTTGCGGATGAGCGACAGGGTCGAGGGAGCGAGCGTCGCGGCGGCAATCCCCGAGCAGCGCGCGCGACGCGATCAGCATCTCGGCGCTGGTCGAGAACGCGGCGAGCACCGACGCGGCGCCGAATCCCGCGGCGCCGATCAGCAGCAGCCGCCGGCGGCCGATTCGGTCGCCGAGGGCGCCCATGGTGATCAACAGGCCGGCGATCAGGAAGCCGTAGATGTCGGTGATCCACAGCAGTTGGGAGGCGCTCGGCTGGAGATCGCTGGAGAGCGACGGCACGGCGAGGTAGAGCACCGTGAGATCCATCGAGTACAGGACCGAGGGAAGCGCGATCACCGCGAAGCCGATCCACGCTCTGCCGCCCCGCTCGCCCGCTGCTCTCGTCGGTCTGCGTCATCTGCCTTTGCTCCTAGATAGAACGATCGGTCGTACTAGATGCATAAGAATACGACCGATCGTGCTATCTTGTCAAGGCAATGTCGAAGTCGGCGACCGCCACCGTCACACGCGGCGCCTCCGTTCCGACGGCCCGCGCAGCCGCCAGGCGATCCTCAAGGGCGCGACCGAGCTGGCGACCATCGACGGGCTCGAGGGCCTGTCGATCGGCCGCCTGGCCGACACATCGGCATGAGCAAGAGCGGCCTCTACGCCCACTTCGGCTCCAAGGAGGAGCTCCAGCTCGCGACGATCGAGGCGGCGCAGGAGATCTTCGAGCGCGAGGTCGACGAACCGACGCGCCGACACCCCGCGGGCATCGAGCAGCTGCTCGCGTTCTGCGACGCCTACCTGTCCTACCTCGAGCGCGCGCGTCTTCCCGGGCGGATGCTTCTTCGCCGCGGCGGCGGCGGAGCTGAACACGCACGAGGGTCGCGTGAAGGACAAGCTGCGCGACTGGTGGCCGCCGGTATGGACGCGCTCGCCGAGACGATCCGCGAGGCGCAGTCGCGCGGCGAGGTCGACGCCGGCGCCGATGCCGACCAGCTCGCCTTCGAGATCGACGCCCTGCTCCACGCCGCCAACGGCGGCTTCGTCATGTTCGGGGGCGACGAGCCGCTCGAGCGCGCGCGTCGCGGCGTGCGCCTGCGACTCGGTCGCCCGTAGCATCTGGATGCGTGGAGGTAACGGTCCGTCTGTTCGCGATGCTGCGCGAGCGCGCCGGCGCCGGCGCGGTCACGCTGGAGCTGCCCGAGGGCGCGCGCGTGCAGCGACGCGCTCGACTCGCTCGCCGGCCTGGCCGACGGCATCCCGCTGGTGATGGCTGTCAACCGCGAGTACGCCACCGCGGACCAGGTGCTCGACGCCGGCGACGAGCTGGCGCTGATCCCGCCGGTCAGCGGCGGGGGCGCGCCCTGGGCGAGCGTCAGCGGCCAGCCGCTCTCGGTGGACGCGCTGGCCGCCCGCGTGCGCGATCCGAGCGCCGGGGCGGTCGTGACCTTCTCCGGAGTCACCCGGGAGGTCGAGCGGCTCGAGTACGAGGCCTACGCCGAGATGGCGGAGGAGCGCATGACCGCTATCGCGGCGGAGGCGGTCGCGCGCCACGGGCTCTGTGCGGCCGCGGTCGAGCACCGCGTCGGCCACGTCCCGCTGTCCGAGCCGAGCGTGATCGTCGCCGTCTCCGCTCCCCACCGCGGCGAGGCGTTCGCCGGCGCGCGCGAGATCATCGACCGGGTCAAGGCCGAGGCCCCGATCTGGAAGAAGGAGATCGAAGGGCCGGAGGGCCGTTGGGTCGAGGGCACCGCGCCCGGCTAGAGCGGCCCCTTCCACCACGGGCCGGTGACCGCGCAGGTCATCCCCTCCACTCCCTGCCCCGTCACCGCGCTGCCGAACAGGTTGAAGAAGAGCGTGCGCCCGCTCGGGGAGAAGCAGCACGCCCGCGAGCTCAGACTCGTTGAGGACGTTCACCGCGACCTCGAACGGCTCGCCTCGCCGGCCGAGGCCGATCACCCGGTTGACGTTGGAGATGCCCGGCGCCAGCGGATGGGTGTCCGGGTTCGCCGACGACGCGTCGTCCTCGCACATGATCAAGCCGCCGCGGGGCGTCACGGTGAGATTGTCGGGCGAGTCCACCTGGGCCGCGCCGGGCGACTCGTAGACGAGCCTCAGCACGCCGCCCTTCCACCACGGGTGGTATTCCCAGACCTGGCCGAAGCCCTCCTGGTAGCCGTCGGAGTTGACGTCGCCGCTCTTGGCGTCCCCGCCGCTCGTGGACACGAAGAAGATGCTGCCGCCGTCCTCCCAGCACCCCTCGAGGCGGTTGAACAGCGCGCCGCCCTTCGCGTAGCCCTGGAAGAACGTGCCGCGCAGGTCGTTTACGCCGGTCTGCTCGGGATCGGGATCGTCGATGTCGACCCAGGTGACCTCGAGCCGCTTGCCGGCCTGCTGCCCCTCGCGCATGTCGAGCTGGGGCGGCCGGACACGGCCAGCATCTGCAGCCTGCCCGCCCTTCGTGAGCCGGGCGGGTCGTCGGGCAGGAAGCGGTAGAAGCCCGCGCCGCGCCCCGAGCCCGGGTCCTCGGTCTCGTAGACGACCCCGGTGCGCTGGTCGACGGCGGCCGCCTCGTGCGCGAAGCGCCCGGCGGCACGCAGCGGCTCGCCCTTCTCCAGCTCGTCGGGCCCGCGCCCGACCGGCACCTCGAACAGGTACCCGTGCCGCTGCGGGAAGTGATCGACGCCGGGCGGGGCATCCGGGCCGCGCACGGTCTCCTCGCCGGTCAGCCAGCTGCGCCCGCGGTATCCGATGCCGCCCGCGCAGTTGACCGTGGTGCCGTTGAGGCTGACGAAGTCCTCGATCAGCTCGCGGCGGTGCTCGTCGTAGACGAGCGTCGTGGTCCCGCCACCGCCGTCGGGGTCGTACTTGGCCGTGGGGTCGCCGCCGACGCTGCCCGCGCCTGCCGCGTTGCGGTCCTCGCTGTTGCGGACCAGGCGCACCTGCCCGCGGCGGCCGCCGTGGAAGGCGGCCATCCCGTCCAGGGCCAGCGGCGTGGGATTGCCGTCCGACATCGTCGAGCCGGTGTGGCTGAAGGTTACGTAGCTGAAGCCGCCGGCAGCGCCAGCACCTCGACCCGCGCTGGTCCGGCCTGCGCTCGAGCGGGCCGTAGGAGTCCGGTCGCCGCCGGCGCCGGCCTCCGGCGAGCGCGTCGCGCAGGGTCGAGGCGCTCCAGCGCCGTGGCGCTCAGCAGCGTGCCTCCGGCGACCGCGCCGCGCGTCAGGAACGTGCGCCGGTCAAGCTGGCGTCGTCGACATGCAGCTCCCCCTCGTCTTTCGGGTCCCTCTGCCCGAGCGCGGGCGAGCGTACACCCATTCAGGCGAGCAGCTCGCCGGATCCCGCGGCGGCCAGCGCCCCGCCCAGCGATCCGAGCAGGAGCTCGACGAGCTCGGCGCGCTCGAGGTCGCGGTGGTCGAGCCAGTCGAGGATCGCGCCGTCTATGAACCACAGCCACGCGCGGGCGGCCGCGCGCAGCCTCGCGGCGGGTCGCGCCGGCGCCGAGGCCCTCGAGGATGCGCGCGGAGTGCGGTCGCGCACCTCGGCGATCAGCGCGCCCACCTCCGGCACGCTGCCGGCGCTCTCCATCAGCTTGCGGTAGGCCAGCTCGTTCTCCTCGACCCAGCCGAGGAAGGCGTCGAGGCTGGCGGCCAGCGCCTGCGCGCGGCGGCAGGTCGGGGTCGGGCTCGCGTGCGGCGGCCCACCTCCTCGGCGGCCTGCTGCAGCGTGGCGACGAACAGCTCCTGCTTGCTGGGGAAGTAGTGGTAGAGCAGCGCCTTCGAGATGCCCGCCTCGCGCGCGATGCGCGCCATCGACAGCTCGGCGAACGAATGGCGCGCGAACAGCTCGGTGCTCGCTCGAGCAGCTGGCGCCGCCGCTCGTCGACCTGCATGCGGGTGTAGGCGGGCTCGGCCACGCGAGCGGCACGCTATAGCGTGCGCTCGTGCTCGCTCGCGCGCTCGCCCTCGCCGCCGTCGCGGCTGCTCGTCCTCGCCGCCGGCGGCGGCCGCCGCCGGTCGCCGCCGGGCCGCTGCGCGCCGAGGTCGGCACGCGCCGGCGCGCTGGCCTTCGAGGACGCCCGCGGGCGCACGGTGCTCGCCCAGGCCGGGGCGAGCGGGCCCCACCGGCCGGCTCGGCTTCCGCACCGCGGCGCGCTGGTTTCACGCCACGCGCGTGATCTCGAGCCGGCGCCGCGGCGGCGTGTCCGAGCCACGCTCGCCACCAACGACCCGGCCGGCGTCGGTTCGAGCTGCGGGTCGCGCCGGACGGCGCCGGCGTGATCGCGCTGACCGCGCGGGCGACCGGCGGCCGGCGTCACCCACACCGGCATCGCCTTCGGCGCCCGCGGCGGCGAGCGCTACCTCGGCTTCGGCGAGCGCTCCAACGCCGTCGACCAGCGCGGCGGCGACGTCGAGAGCTACGTCGCCGAGGGTCCGTTCGAGGAGGACGAGCGCAGCCGTGGTGCCGGCGTTCGTGCCGCCGTGGGGCTTCCACCCGCGCGACGACGCCACCTACTTCCCGATGCCGTGGCTGCTGTCGACGGCCGGCTACGGCGTGCTGGTCGACACGCCCGAGACCAGCCTGTTCCGGCTGGGCACCGCGCGCGCGCGGCGCGTGGAGCGTGGAGGTCGAGGCCGCGCGCCTGCGGCTGCGGGTGTTCGCCGGGCCGCGCCCGGCGGACGTCGCTTCGTCGCATGACCGCGCGCGTGGGCCGCCAGCCGCCCGCCGCCCGGCGCGTTCGTCTTCGGCCCCTGGTACCAGCCGCGCGACGACGAGCAGGCGATCCTGGCCGACCTCCAGCGGCGCGACGTGCCGCTGTCGGTCGCACAGACCTACACCCACTACCTGCCCTGCGAGGCCCAGCGCGGCCGCCGCGCGGCCGAGCGCGAGCGGGTCGGGCGCTTCCATCGCGCCGGCCTGGCCGTGACCACCTACTTCAACCCGATGATCTGCACCGAGCACAGCCGGCTTCGGCGCGGCCGCGGCGGGCGGCGCCCTGCTGCGCGACCCGGCCGGCGCGCCGTACGTGTTCCGCTACTCGACGCTGGAGAGCTTCCAGGTGGCCCAGTTCGACTTCACGGCGCGCGGCCGGCCGCGACCTCTACGGCGACCTGCTCGACGAGGCGCTCGCCGACGGGCACGACGGCTGGATGGAGGACTTCGGCGAGTACACGCCGCTGGACGCCCGCGCCGCCGCCGCCGCGCCCGGAACGGCCCTGCACAACCTCTACCCGCGCCAGTACCACTGCGCGGCCTTCGAGGCGGCGCCGCGGCGCGGCGCGCTTTGTGCGCTCCGGCTGGACGGGCACGCGCTCGTTGCGTCGCCGATGGTCTGGGGCGGCGACCCGACCGTGGACTGGGGCTTCGACGGCCTGCGCTCGGTCGTGACCAACGGGCTGACGATGGGGCTGTCCGGCGTCAGCACGTGGGGCTCGGACATCGGCGGCTTCTTCGCGCTGATCGAGAACCGCCTCAGCCGCGAGCTGCTGATCCGCTGGATCGAGCTCGGCGCGGTGTCGGGCGTGATGCGCACCCAGGCGAACGGGATCCGGATCCCGGACAGCCCGCGGCCGCAGGTCTGGGACACCGACGTGGTCGACCACTGGCGGCGCTGGGCGAAGCTGCGCACGCAGCTCTACCCCTACCTGGCCGCCGCCGACCGGCCTACCGCCGCAGCGGCCTGCCGATCATGCGCCACCTGGCGCTGGCCTATCCGCGCGACGGGCGCGCGCTGGCGCGCGACGACGAGTTCCTGTTCGGGCCGTCGCTGCTGGCCGCGCCGGTGCTGGAGCCGGGGGCGACGCGGCGGCGGCTCTACCTGCCGCGCGGGCGCTGGATCGACCTGTGGCGCTCGGCGCGCTACCGCGAGGGCGACGGCGGGCTGTCGCTGGGCGCGGCGCGCGTGCTGCGCGGCGAGCGTTCGGTGGAGGTGCCGGCGCCGTTGGGCGAGCTGCCGCTGCTGGCCCGTGCCGGGACGCTGCTGGCGCTGCTGGCGCCGGACGTCGACACGCTCGCCGCCTACGGAGACGGCGCGCCGCCGGTGTCGCGCGGCGAGCGCGAGCATCGTCGTGTGCTGCTGGCGTTCCCGCGCGGGCACTCGTCGGCGCGGCTCGAGGACGGCGGCGTGCTGCGGTCGTCGCGAGCGGGCCGGCGCGTGGTCGCTCGCGATCGACTCCCCGCGCACGCGGCGCTGGACGATCGAGGCGTCGCTGGCCACCCTGAGGCGGCCGCTGCGGCCGTGTGCGGTTGAGGCCACGCGGGGGTCGGCTGGGCAGCTGGCGGTTCGACCGGCGCACGCGGGTGTTGCGCGCGACCTTCACCACGCGGCGGGGCACGCTGTTGGCGCGGGAGTGCTAGCGCGGACGGGGCCGGTCGTGATCGACGTGCCGTTCCCGCGCGGCTGAGTCGCCGCCCGGACTGATCCGATGCGGCCGGCGGGCCGCAGTAGTGGGTGAGACGCCGGTCTGAAGTCGCTGTTCGACCGGTCTGGAACCCGATCAGGAAGGATCAGCGATGACCGAGCCGGCCACCACGGCCGCCGACCGGCACGCCGGCGGCGCGATGCGCGAGCTCGCCGACGACCCCTCGTCCCGCAAGCGCTTTCTGCGCATGATGGGCGGCGCGGGTGCAGCCGGCGCGTTCGCCATCTTCATGGCCGCCTGCGGTGACGATGAGGACGAGAGCACCGCCGCCAGCACCATGAAGTCCGAGCCGAAGCCCGCCGGGACCAGGCGGGACCTCGAGATCGTGCAGTACGCACTGACACTCGAGCACCTCGAGACCGACTTCTACAACGCGGTCATCGAGGCGGGGGTCATCAAGGACAGGGCGCTCGGCGAGACCGCCAAGATGATCCGCGACAACGAGCAGGAGCATGTCGACGCGCTGACGGCCACGGTCAAGCAGCTCGGCGGCACGCCGATGCGCCGAAGACCACGTTCGACGCCGTGCTCGAGGGCGGGCCCGACATGGTCCTCGAGACCGCCGCCGCCGTCGAGAACCTCGGTGCGGCCGCGTACCTGGGCCAGGCCGGCCGGATCGAGTCCAAGGAGATCCTGGCCGCCGCGCTCGCGATCCACTCGGTCGAGGGCCGCCACGCGGCGGCGCTGAACAGCGTCGTCGGCAAGACGATCGTCCCCGACGGCGCCTTCGCCAAGCCGGCCTCCATGGAGGAGGTCCTGCCGAAGGTCAAGCCCTTCCTCGCCTAGCCAGGCACCAGAAAGGAGACACCATGTCCCACGCAGCAGCTCGTGGCCCCCGAACTGGCGGCAATCGACGTACAGGGAATCAGCAGGCAGTCGTTCATCATGCGCGGCGCGGTCGCAGCGGGGGCCGTCTACGGCCTCGGCACGGTCGGACCGTTCGTGCGCGAGGCGATCGCGCAGGAGGGCGGCGGCGACGTCGAGATCCTCAACTTCGCGCTCACGCTGGAGTACCTGGAGGCCGCGTTCTACAACCAGGCCCTGCGGCGGGTCGGCGATCTGTCGGGCGACGTCAAGTCGCTGGCGACGGAGATCCGCGACAACGAGGTCGAGCACGTCGACGCGCCCTGGCCAAGACGATCAAGAGCCTCGGCGGAATGCCCGTCAAGGCGCCGGGAGTCGACTTCGGCGACGCGTTCGCGAGCCAGAAGTCGTTCCTCAAGCTCGCCCAGACGTTCGAGGACACTGGCGTAAGCGCCTACAACGGCGCCGCGCCGGCGATCGAGTCCGTCGAGGTGCTGGCGCGGCCGGCAGCATCGTGCAGGTCGAGGCCCGCCACGCGGCGGCGATCCGCTCGCTCAACGGCCAGCCGATCAGCGACGGCGGCTTCGACAAGTCGCTCGAGATGCAGGCCGTGCTGGAAGCCGTCAAGCCGTTCGTCAAGTCCTAACGAGAGGAATCGAATGCTGCCCGGAATCGGACCCATGGAATTGATCGTCGTGCTGGTGATCGCGCTGGTGATCTTCGGACCGAAGAAGCTCCCGGACCTCGGCCGCTCGATTGGCGGAGGGATGCGCGAGTTCAAGAACTCGGTCACCGGCGACGGCCGCGAGGATCTGCCGCCCGGCGATCCGGCGCACGACCAAGCCCTAACCGGCCAGTACCGATCGTGCCGCGCCTCAAGCCCATCGACCACGAGGACCAGCTGACGGTCGTCGACCATCTGGACGAGCTGCGCTCGCGCCTGATGGTCGCCGGAGCGGCTTTCCTCGTGGCGTTCGGGCTGACCACCTGGCAGAGCCACCTGGTCATCGAGATTCTCAACGCGCCGCTGCCGGGCGGCCTCGAGCCGATCACGCTCAGCCCGACCGAGCCCTTCGTCACGACGCTGAAGAACTCAGCGTACGCCGCCGCCCTGCTCGTCCTGCCGGTGCTGCTCTATCAGGCCTACGCGTTCGTCGTCCCGGCCTTCAACACACGCGAGCGCAAGCTGACGCTGCCATTGATCCTGATGGTGCCGGTGCTGTTCATCAGCGGGGCGGTCTTCTGCTACCTCGTCGTGCTGCCGCCGGCGCTCGATTTCCTGCTCAACTTCAACGCGTCGGAGTTCAACACCCAGCTCCGCGCGAGCGACTACTACTCATTCGCGACCCTGACCATGATCGCGATGGGACTCGGCTTCCAGGTGCCGATCGGCGTATTGGTGCTGACCCGGCTGGGTGTGGTCAGCGTCGACAGGCTGCGCGCGAGCCGCCGCTACGCGATCGTCGCGATCGCCGTGCTGGCCGCCCTGCTGCCCACCCTCGACCCGGTGACGCTCGTGCTGGAGATGGTCCCGCTGATAGTGCTCTACGAGGCGAGCATCCAGCTGGCGAGGCTCTTCGCGCCGAGTCAGGTCGAGGGCGACAGCGTGGCGACGCCCGGCTAGGGCGAGCGGACGTCGACGAGGTCGTCGATGAGTTGGAAGTCGTCTGCGTTGTGGGTGAGCAGCGGGACCCTGTGGACGTTGGCCGTTGCGGCGATCACGAGATCGACGGCGCGGCGTCGAGGCTGGCCGCCACGCGTGAGGACGGCGGCCGACAGCCGCCCCCACTCGCGGGCAACCGCAGCGTCGATTGGCAGTGGCTCGAACGCTGACTCGATCGCCCCGAGGCGTACGGTGCGGCGCGCGCGTTCGTCATCGTCGCTGGCGACGAGCACGCCGAAATGCAGCTCGGCTAGGCAGGCCGCGCTGATCGCGCCTTCCAGCGATCCGGGATCCTCGGCACCGATGAGTACCGAGGTGTCCAGGAGCGCCCGCATTTAGGCGAAGGGATCGCTGAGCTGACCTGGGAGTCGGTCGAGGTCATCAGCGAGCGTTTGCGGCGCCGGCGTCTCCCAGATCCTGGCCAGGTCGGGTCCGCTGACCCATTCGCGTCGCTTGGCAGGACCGAGGTGCGCGACGGGTCGTCCGGCCACGGTGATCGTGAAGTCCTCACCCGCCTCCGCACGTCGCAGGACGCCGGCAACGTTGTTGCGCAGTTCCTTTTGCGGGATCACCGGCATCCGGGCCACGGTAGCAGAACTGCTACCAGGGGCGGTTGGCTGGTTGCTAAGGGGCGAACTCAGCACCGGCGCCAGAAGCTGGGGCTGGTCGGGGGGCTGGCGGAGGCGCTGCGGCCGGGGCAGGCTCGCGGGATGCGCTGGTTGCTGACGGCGATGACTGGGTTGCGGATACGGAAGCGTCGGAGGCCATCGGTGCGAACTCGTGTGCGGGGTCTGCCGGCGCCGGCTCGGGCTCGGGTTCTGGCTGGGGCGGTGCGGTCGGTTCGCTGATTGCGGGCTGTTCGGGGGGTGCTGCCGGAGCGGCGGGGGACACGCCGACGTGTGACCGTTGCTCGCTGGTTGGTGCCTGTGGCTCCTGCTGGGCCGCTGGTTGCACGGGTGTGGCACGGTGGTTGGCGAGCTGGTCGACCGCCGTGCCGCCGCCGGCGAGCGCCGCAGCGCTGGCCGCCACGGCGGCGACCTTCTGCGCCGTGGCCAGCTCGGCCGCTGCGTGCGCTCGCTCGGCTAGCGTGACGGCTTTGTGCTGAGTTGCGCCGAGCAGGGCCTCGGCCTTCTGCTGAAGGGCACCGGTGAACGCCTCGAGCTTGCTGTGGGCGGCGCCCGCTGCCGGCTCGAGTCCTTCGCCCGGCACAGCGTTCGCGCCGATCAGGGTGACCGGCACCAGCGCAGCCACCCGCGCGGGCGCCTCGCGGAACTCCCTCAGCCGCGCGCGGCAGCTCAGGCAGGTCTTGAGGTGCGGCCGCAGCTGGCTGAGCGCGGCGGCGTCGGCCTCGCCGTCGGCCAGTGCCGACAGCAGGGGCGCCAGGCGGGTGCACTCCGTGCCGCTCTCGATCCCCGCAAGCCGCGCCGCCAGCGCCTGCCGGCCCTCGGTCAGGCAGCGGTTGACCTTGGTGTAGGTGAACCCGGTGGCCTGGCAGATCTCTCGGTAGGAGAGGCCACGCGCCCTCAGCACGAGGCAGCGGATCTCCTGGGGCTTGAGCCGCCGCAGCGCCTCGGCGCTCTGGCGCAGCCGCTCGTAGCGCTCCGCCTGGTCGTGGGTGGCGGCCGGCCCTGTGCCGCGCTCGAGCGGTTCCCCGTCTCCGGTGACCGGGGTCAGGCGCTCGCGCTGGCGGCGCAGGGCGAAGGCCTCGTGCTTGACCACGGTCTTCAGCCACGGGACCAGCTCCTCCTCGCGCGTGGTCGGCGCCTTCGTCAGCAGGATCTCGATCGCGCGCTGATAGGCGTCCTCGGCGTCCTCGTGGCTGGCCGCGTAGCGCCGCGCCGTGGCGAGCACTTGCCCACCGTGGCGCGCCAGCAGCGCCAGGGCCGCCTCGTCGATCTCGCCCCGTGAGGGCCGCCGCGTGCACCGATCGAGCATCAGCATCGTTTGGAGAAGAATCCTTCACCGGTTCACCCCTGTCCGCCACTCGGAAAGACGCAAAATGCGACTGTTTTGAAAGGGGTGGTCGCCCAGGCGCACGCATATGACGCCCAGCGGAACACACACCCGGCCTGGTCAGCGGGCGCGCCAGTAGCCTCTGCAGCCGTGCGCAGCCTCGCTCTCGCCGCCGTCGTGGTCGCGCTCATGGCGGCCGGCACCCCCGCGGCGTCGGCCGCCGCTCCGGACGTGCCCACCGAGGCCGGCGCGCCCTGGCCCTCGATGCGCCACGACCGCTTCAACACCGGCCGCAGTCCGATCAGGGCGCGCTACCACGCCGGCGATCGCCCCTGGGCCTTCGTGACCGGCAAGGGCGTGTTCAGCACGCCGATCGTGGGCCGCGACGAGACCGTGTACGCCGGCTCGGCGGACACGCGCTTCTACGCGATCCGCGACGGGCGCCTGCGCTGGCGCTTCAAGACCGGCGAGATCATCGACTCGGCCGGCGTCCTCGGCCGCGGAGGAACCGTCACGTTCGGCTCCGGCGACGAGCGCATCTACCGCCTGCGCAGCCGCGACGGGCGCCGCGTCTGGAGCTATCGCGCCACCCGCAAGCCCGCCCAGGGCCAGCTCGTCAACTGGTGGGAGGGCAACGTGACGATGGGCCCCGGCGGCGTGCTCTACGCCGGCAACACCGGCGGCGCCGAGTATGCGCTGAACCCCAACGGGCGCCCGCGCTGGATCTACCCGACCGGCAACTCGGTCTGGTCGAACGCCGCGATCGGCAGGGACGGCAGCGTCTACTTCGGCTCGCTGGACCTGAGCATCTACGCCCTCGACTCGATGGGGCGCCTCAAGTGGAAGCGCGCCACGACCGGCTTCGTCACGTCGTCCCCGGCGATCGGTCCGGGCGGCACGATCTACATCGGCTCGTTCGACGGCGCGCTCCACGCGCTCGACCCGCGCACCGGCGCCGACCGCTGGTCCTACACGACCGACGACCACGTGTACTCCTCCCCGGCGCTCGGCGAGTCCAGCGTGTACGTCGCGTCCGCCGACGGCTCGGTCTACGCGTTCGACCTGCGCGGCAACCTGCGCTGGCGCTACGACACGGGCGACACGGTGCGCTCCTCCCCGGTGCTCGGCCGGGCCACGAGCGGCAACGGCCGCATCCTCTACGTCGGGTCGGCCAACGGCGAGCTGTACGCGCTCGACGCCCGCACCGGCCGGCGGCGCTGGTCGTTCGACACGACGCCGGCCGACACGGTCCTACGCGACCGCAACGACCTCAACTCGTCGCCGGCGCTGGGCCGGCGCGGGATCTACGTCGGCGGCGAGCACGGGCGCATCGTGTTCGTGCCCTACGACTGGTGCCTGCACACCGGCCGCCGCGACCCGCGCTGTGACCGCAGCCCCGGTGAGGCCTTCGGGGGCAGCCTCACGCGCATGGCCTACGTCACGCCCGGCGGCACGACCCGGCTGTCCGGCCCAGGCGGGCCGCTGCCGGCCGCCACCGCGATCATCACCCGCCTGCTCGTTCGCCAGGTCGGGGAGACCGTCGACGCCGGCCTCACGGCCCCAACCCGCGTCACTGCCGACCCGCCCTTCGACTTCACCACGCAACCCTCGGGGGACGGCCACTTCCTGCACATCGTGCCGACGGGCTTCCTGGCGCCCGGGCGCTCGTACAGCCTGCGCGTGGAGGGCGGCTGGGCCGGGGACGGGCGCAGCGGCACCGTGGCCGACACGATCCGCTTCCGCACCAGCCGCGTCGGGCGCCGCGGGCCGCCGCTGACGACGAGCAGGAGCAGGGTGTCGGCCTTCCGGCTGAGCCGCCTGGCGGTGCCGCTGCCGCCGATCCTGCCGAGCCTCAACCAGATCGGCTTCGACTCCTACGAGATGGCGATCGGGGCGCTCGACGTGTCGCCGCCGGATGCCAACGGCGAGGGGACGGTGCTGCTCTGGGCGGTCAGCACCAAGCGCGCCGGCAACGCGACCGTGGCCGACCGGCGCGGCGCCTTCGCGTTCCCACTCCAAGGCCGCTACCGCCACGACTCGCTGCTGCTCTCCCAGCGCGGGCTCAGCCTCACCTTCTCCTTCGGCGACGTGCCGCTGCGGCGCTTCGACCTGCGCATGCAGCTCGGGGCCGACCGCCGGGCCCGCGGCGCGAGCCTGACGGCCGAGGTGTTCTGCCCCGAGGTGCCGGTCTACGGGGCGGCGCTCGAGGCGATCGGCCTCTGCAACAGCGACCACATCCTCCCGGCCAGCGGCACGTTCATCACCGGTCCCTACCGCGGTCCGGCCAACCGCCGGCCGCGCGGCGTGCGCGTGGCGAGCGTCGAGCTGGACCGCGCGAACGGCCTGGCCGTCGCGCGCCTCGCGGGCACGCCGCTGCCGGCCGCGGGCCACGCGGCCGCCATCCTGCTGACCGACGCCGCGACCGGCGCGGTCGTCTCGCTCGACTACCGCAAGGCGATCTCACTGAGGACGAGTCGCGGCGCCATCCGCGAGGTGCGCCTGCGCATCCCACGCCGGCACGGTGCTTCCGGCGCGCATGAGGGCATACGTGATTGCAGACGTGTTCCCACTTGCCGATCGAGAACTGTGATCTGCAGTTTTCCCCGCTACATTCACCCGGTTCACCTGTTTCACTGCCTGGTAACCCGCTGTGCCTGAAGGTCTAGTCAAAGAGCTGCGGGAGGTCGAGCCGACCTCCCCCCTGCCCGACCGCGACGTGCGCGCGGGCAAGCCGCTCGTCCTGAGCAGCGTCCTGCGCTTCGACACGATCCGCGCGCTCGCGCGGATCGGCGTGCTGGTGGCGTTCGACCTGACCGGCCTGGTGCTGGCGATCTACACCGCACTGGTGCTGAAGACGGCGATCGTCGCTCCCGAGCAGCTCAACCAGATGTGGGCTCAGGCCAAGGACTACTCGCCGCTCGGCGGGCTGGTGATGCTGCTGCTGTTCGCGCGCTCGGGCCTGTACCGCGACCGCGCCCAGCGCCCCGGCTTCTCGCGTGTGATCGCGTCGCTGTTCCAGGTGACGCTGGTCGTGCTGATCTACGCCGAGATCGAGGGCGAGCCGTTCCAGTCGTACTACATCTTCTACGGCTCGCTGTTCTTCGCGCTGCTGTACGTGTCGCTGCTGCGCTGGGGGTTCGAGCGCGTGTCCGGCATCGTCCTGCGCGCCGCCGGCTACCGCCGCCGCGCCGTGCTGGTCGGGTCCGGCTCGAACATCCAGGCCGTGGCGCACGCGCTGCGCGACTCGAGCGAGATCGAGCCGTACGGGTTCGTCACCCGCACCCCGGTGGCGCTGCTCGACGGGCTGCGCGACTTCCGCTCGCTCGAGCAGCTCGAGCGCCACTTCGACGCGATCGACGAGGTGCTGATCACCGACGCCGACTTCCCGCAGAGCGAGGCGGTCGAGCTCGTCGACCAGTGCCACCAGCACGGCGTGCGCGTGCGCGTGGCGCCCTCGACGATGGAGATCCTGATGGACCGCGTGGAGTTCGTGCCGGGGCAGGCGCTGCCGCTGTTCGAGCTCAAGCCGCCGGTGTTCGAGGGGATCGACTTCGCGATCAAGCGCAGCTTCGACCTGGTCGGCGCGACGCTGCTGATCGTCGCGCTCGCGCCGCTGATGACGCTGGCGGCGCTCGCGATCAAGCTCAGCTCGCGCGGTCCGGTCCTGTACCGGTCGATGCGACCGGGGATCGGCGGCCGGCCGTTCCCCTGCCTCAAGTTCCGGACGATGGTCCAGGGCGCCGAGCATCTCCAGGAGCGGCTCGAGGACCACAACGAGGTCGGCGGCGCGCTGTTCAAGATCCGCGACGACCCGCGCGTGACGCGCGTCGGGCGCTTCCTGCGGCGCTGGTCGCTGGACGAGCTGCCGCAGCTGTTCAACGTGATGCGCGGGCAGATGTCGCTCGTCGGCCCGCGGCCGCTGCCCCAGCGCGACTACGACCGCCTCGACGACTGGCACCGCAAGCGCTACCTGGTGCTGCCCGGGATGACGGGCCTGTGGCAGGTGTCGGGCCGCTCCGAGCTCGACTTCGACGAGCTGGTCCGGCTCGACTTCCTGTACCTCGAGCGCTGGTCGGTGTTCCTCGACCTCACGATCATGTTGAAGACGATCCCCGCCGTGTTCCGCACGCGGGGAGCCTGGTGAGCGAGCCCTACGAGCCGAACAACCTGCTCGACCGCCGCTCGGATCCGGCGACGCTGCAGGTTCACTACGACCAGGAGCACCGCCGTGAGCGCGAGCTGCTGGACCGCCGCCTCGGCCTGAGCGGCGGCGACGTGCTCTCGGTCGGCTGCGGCTGGCACCCGGGCCGGCACCTGTTCGAGGCCCCGACCTGGCGAATGACCGGCGCCGACCTCAACTCCGACATGGTCGACGACCTGATCGCGCGGCGGCGAGATCGACGCCGGCGTGGTCGGCCGCGCCGGGGAGCTGCCGCTGGCCGACGCGTCGTTCGACGTCGTGCTCTACCGGCTCGTGCTGCACCACGTGGTCTACCAGCAGGGCGCTCGCGCCGGTGTTCGCCGAGGCCGCCCGGCTGCTGCGGCCCGGCGGCGCGCTGGTGGCGATCGAGCCGGGCTCCTGGCATCCCGTCGGCGCCGGCCTTGCGCTCGCCAACCGCGCCGGCCTCGGGGTGTGGACGCACGGTACGCCCGACGACGTGCCGCTCTCGCCACGTGCGCTGAGCGACGGCGCGGCGTCGGCGGGCTCGCCCCGGAGCTGCACGCGGTCACCTACGGCTGGCGGCGCCTGCCGCGCGGCGCCCAGCGCGCGCTGCACGGGCTCGACCGCCTGGGCTCGCGCCGGCGGCTCGCCCCACTGGCCACACGCTGATGCTGATCGGGCGCCGCTAGCCATGGCCAGCCGCTACGACGACGAGCTCTGGGAGCTCGTGCCGCCGAGCCCGGTCCCGCCGCCGGCTCACCTGGTGGCCTTCGTGCGGAGCCTCGGCAGCGTGGGACGCGCGCTCGACCTGGGCTGCGGCGACGGGCGCCTCGGCGCCGAGCTGGACGCCGCGCAGCTGACGGCGGCCGACGTGTCGCGCGTGGCGCTCGAGCGGGCGCGGGCGCGGCTCCCCGACCGCGCGCCTCGTCGAGCTGGAGCCCGACGCGCCGCTGCCGCTCGACGACGGAGCCTTCGAGCTGGTGCTGGCGGCCGAGACCGCGGAGCACGTTCGCGACCTCCAGCTGTTCATCTCCGAGATCCGTCGCGTGCTCGTGCCCGGCGGCGAGCTCGCGCTGACCACGCCGGCCGCGGCCCCGCTCGCGCGCCCTCGGTGATCCGCTGTCGCCGCACCTGCGCCATTTCACGCGACGGTCGCTGCGCGACGTGCTCGACGAGCTCGGCTTCGAGGTGGACTCGCTGCGCCGGCGGTCGGGCACGCTCCTGGCGCGGGCGCGCCGCTGAGCTAGCGCGCGGGCTCGTCCTGCTCGCGAGCGCGGGCCAGCGCCTCGAGGAACAGCACCCGGCTGGGCTCCGAGCGCGGGTCGAGGAAGATCGCGCCCTGCACGGTGGCGGCGGCGGCGACCGGTCGATCGAGCGTGCCCGAGCTGGAAGGCCGCCAGCCGGTACCACGTCTGGGGGTCGCCGGGGAACTTCAGCACCGCCTGCTCGAGCGACGCGCGCGCGTCGTCCTCGCGCCGGCCTCGGTCTCGATGGCGGCCTGGATCAGCAGCGGGTCGGAGCTCAACGGGTTCGCGTCGGCGGCGTCCTGGGTCTTGGCGAGCGCGGCGTCGACCTCGCCGGCCTCGGCCAGGCGAGCGCGTCGCTGGTCGCCCGGTCGGAGGCCTCCGGCTGCCAGATCGCCCAGCGCCAGGAGGACGGTGGCCACCAGCACCCCGGACGCGGCCAGCAGCCGCGACGGCGCGGTGGCGCGGCGTGCGCTCGGCCACGGGCGACGCCGGCAGCCCGAACGGGGCGCGGCCGGCGACGAAACCGGCGGCCACCAGCGCCATGGCGGTCGGTCCCGGGACGAACCAGGTCCAGTCGATCGCCGACTGCAGCCCGAACACGACCGCGATCAGCGCGGTCGCGACCAGCGCGATGCGGTCGCCGTCCCAGTCGCGCCGCGGCGCCGGCGCGCCGTCGTCGCGGGCGAACGGCAGCCGCCGCGGGTACAGCCCGGTGGCGCGCGCCGCGGCCCGAGCCAGGCCAGCAGCAGCGCGGTCGTGACCGCGACGCCGACGATCCCCAGGTCGGCCAGCGTCTGCGGGACGAAGCCGTGGGCGTGGCGGGTGACGCTCGCGTCCGAGCGGTGGCGCAGCCGGGTGGTCTGGAAGTTTCCGGCGCCGAGGCCGATCGCCGGCCGGTCCTCGAACACGCGCCCGGCCTCGCGCCAGTACTTGCCGCGCGTGGAGGATGCCGCCGTCAGGCGCCCCGCGCCCTGCTGGTCGGGGGCGGTGTCGGTCTCGCTGGTCAGCTCGTCCACCCGGTCCCCGATCGCCCCGCCCAAGCCGCGGTCGCTGAACGCGAGCGACGTGAACGCCGCCAGCGGAACCACGCAGGCGATCACCAGCGCGACGATGCCGATCCGCCGGCGCACGCGGAGCGGCGGCAGGCCGCGGGTCAGCCCCGCGTTCACGAGCATGCCGGCCACGATCAGCACGAGCCCCATCAGCAGGAGCAGCAGCCCGAAGTCGCCCGGCCACCGCCTCCTTCACGCGCAGCGGCTCGGCGGCCACGGAGAACGCGTCCTTGGACAGCGCCCAGGCTGCCACCGCGCCGGCGCCGATCGACGGCAGCACGATCACCGGCAGGCTGCGCAGCCGCAGCGGCACGATGAGCAGCCACGCGATCGTGCCGATCGACCGCGGCGAGCAGCGCGCCGCGCGACTGGGTCAGCAGCAGCGCGAGGATGGCCGCCCCGAGCGCCGGGTACGCGAGCACCCGGCCGAGGCTGCCGGCGCCCCGGCGCGCGCCGAGCCAGAGCAGGCCGGGGACCGCGAGCGCGGCCGTCGTGCCGACGGCGTTCCAGTACTGGAACGGCTGGCCGATGCGGTTGGAGATCTCGGTCTCGCCGATCGACGCGGGCCACACTCGCGCCGCGAGCGCGTAGAGCACGGCCGCGGTGGCGGCCAGCACGATTCCCTTGATCACGACCGGCGCGGCTCCGCGGGGCCAGCCGTGCCGCCGCCACGGCGCCGGCGAAGACCGCCAGATAGGCGAGCGTGCGGCCGGCCTCGACGTAGGCGAGCGCGGGCACGACCGCCCACATGACCGAGAGCGCGGTGATCGCGGCGAGCGCGGCGAACAGGCGCGAGGGTCGTCGCGCCGTACAGCTTCCCGGGCCGGCTCCAGCCAGCGCGGCGGCGACGACCACGCCGCCCACCAGCACCATCAGGATCTCGACGATCGTGGTGCGCGTCAGCTCGCTACCGCCCGCGGCCCCGAAGGCGACGCCCGCCAGGGCGCCGCCCAGGATCACTTCAGCGGCGCGAGGAGCGTGGTGCCGGAGCACGCGGGGCCGGGATCTTGGACAGGAGCGGGATGCGCGCAAGCGCCGGCATGCGACCGTCGCAGCGCCACGAGCACGCCCGTCGATGCGCGAGCGCACCGCAGCGCGATCAGCGCCACGAGCAGGGGCACCGGCATGTCGTTGCTCGGCGCTGGCGAGGTCGAACAGGCCGTCGGACCCGGGCTTGAACGGTCTCGCCGCCCACGTCGACGCTCGGCGCCTCCGGGGACCCGGTCGAGTCGCCCGCGATGGCCGCCAGCTCCTCGTTGTCCGTGGCGCGGCTGGACTGCTCGTCGGTCGACAGCGGCCGGCCGTCCTTGCCGGTCGGGCTCGGGCGCCCGCCGCCCTTGTCGGAGCCGCTGTGGATGGCGCCGGCGATCACCTCGCGGCAGATGGCCGTACTCGTCGCTGTCGGTCGGCAGCTCGTCCAGCGCGTCTTGCAGCTGGATGTTCGAGTAGCGTCTGTCGAGGTCGTTGTCGCGGGCGCAGTCGGATCACCTGGCTCGGCCTGCGCTGCGCGCCAGGCATCGCCAGCAGCGCGAGCGCGCCCAGCAGGAATAGCTTTCGTACGACTCGGATCACGTGCGGAATGTCCTCCTGCGAGGCTGCGGGCGGCGTGCGAGGAAGGCGTGCGGATCGGAATGCAACGGCACCTCCCAAGCCGCGCGCGCGCAGGCTAGCAACCACTACGGCGGGCGCGGCCTGTGGCAGTTCAGCCCTCAGTTGTGCCCGGAGTGGGGTCATCGCTAAACGCTGCGACCCTCGCTTTAGTGCAAAGTTGCGGTGTGCCGGTGCGCTGCGCCATCCTCGCCGCCGGTCCCCGTGCCCTACCGCGAGCCGCTGTTCACGCGGCTCGCCGAGCGGGGTCGGTGGTCCCGCGGGTCATTACCTGGCCACCGCCCAGCCGGGCTGGGACAGCGCGCGGACTGGTTCGCGGGCGGCGGCGGCTACGAGAGCGAGGTGCTGCGCTCGCTGGCAGCGCGCCGCGCGCCGGGCGCACGCCGCTGACGCTCGCCGCGCGGGCTGGCGCGCGCGCTCGAGCGCGCCGAGCCCGGCTGGTGGTCAGCTCGGAGTACGGGCCGGCCACCTGGCGCGCGCTGGCGTGGTGCCGGCGCCGCGGCCGGCGGCTGGTGGTGATCAGCGAGCTGACCCCGTGGAGCGACCCGATGCTGTCGGCGCTGCAGCGGCGCATCCACCGGCTCGCTGGCGCCGCGCGTGGACGGCTTCGTGGTGTTCAGCTCGCAGGGGGTCGATGCGGCTGGACCGGATGGGCGTCGCCGCGCGACGCGCGTCGAGGTCAGCCTCCAGAGCGCCGATCTCGACGCCGTGCGCGGCGTGGCCGCCGGCGGCCGCCGCGGCGGCGGGCCCGTGCGGGTGCTGTCGGTCGGGCGGCTGGTGCCGGACAAGAACCTGGCCGCGCCTGGTCGACGCGTTCGCCGAGGCGGGCTTCGCGCCGGGCGAGGCCGAGCTCGAGTCTGTGCGGCACGGGGCCGCTGGAGGCCGAGCTGCGCGCACGGCGCGCGCGGCTCGGCGTGCCGCTGCGGCTTGCGCGGCTACGCCGCGCCCGGCGGAGCTGCCGCGCGCTCTACGCGCGACGCCGACGTGCTCGCCCTGGTCAGCACCTACGAGCCGTTCGGCGTCGACGATGCGCGAGGCGCGCCGCCGCCGGGCTGCCGCTGATCTGCAGCGAGCGCGCGGGCGCCGCCGGCGACGTGGCCGTGCGACGGCGAGAACGCGCTCCTGGTGGACCCGCTCGACCGCGGCGCGATCGCCGCCGCGCTGCGGCGGCTGGTGCGCGAGCCCGCGCTGCGCGAGCGGCTCGGGGCGGGCAGCCTGGCGGTGACCGCGCGCCACCCGCTCGAGGCCGACGCCGAGGCGTTCGAGCGCGCCGTCCTGACCGCCGCGGCGCTCGGCGCGCTAGGCAGCAGCGCCGGCAGGACCTGCTCGGCGACCGTCGCGCTCGACCGCCTCCGGGCCGGTAGCGGCTCGAGCAGCGCCTCGGCGCGGTCGCGGTAGGCCGCGCAGCCTCGCCCGGGCAGCGCGAAGCGCGGCGCCGCAGGGCGGCGGCCGAGCGCCTCCGGCGTCGACGCGCGGCGGCCACCAGCTCCGGGCGCCAGCTCGCGCGCGAGCGCGAGCGCCTCGAACGGGCCGCCCGAGGGCACGGTGGCCAGCAGCGCGCCGTCGGCCAGCGCCTCGAGCGGCGCCTGGCCGAAGTCCTCCCAGCGCGCGCCGCCGACGTAGACGCGTGCGCGCGCGCAGCGCGGCGCGGAACTCGGCCGGCGGCGTCTTGCCGCGCCAGACTCACGCCTGGCGGCATCGGCGATGCCGCGTGCGGCTCAGGTACGCGAGCGCCGGCGTCGCGCTCGACGCCGAACACCTCCAGGCGCGCGTCGGCCAGCCCGGCGGCCGCCCAGCCGCCGCAGACCACGTCGAGCCCCTTGGCCTTCACGTCGGGCATGTACGCCACCGCCAGCGGCTCGCGCTCGCCAGGCGCCGGTCGCCGGCGATCGCCGCGATCGGCGGCGGGCAGCACCACGGCGGGCGCGGCGCCCGGCGGGCAGCGCGTCGCGCGCGGCCGGGCTCCAGGGCAGCACGAGCCGGGCGCGGGCGAGCGCGCGGCGCTCGAGCGCGTGCAGCCGGCGTTGCGCAGGCCGGGGCGGTTGAGCCGGGCCGGGGCGTCCAGCCGGACCGCGTAGCGGCAGCCCGGCGGGTCGGCGAGCATCGCCGCGGTGGTGGTGGAGACGACGACCGCGCGCGGCGCGTGCCGCTCGACCGCGGCGCGCACGGCGCGCCGCGCCGCGACCGCCTCGACGAGGTCGTTCACCGGGTAGCCGCGGCGCAGGCGCACCGGCCGCGCCGAAGCCGCACCGACGCGGCCGCGACGCGTCGCGCCCGCCGCGCGCAGCTGCTCCAGCGAACAGCTCGTCGGCCACGCGCCAGCCCAGCGTGGTGCCGAGCGAGAGCAGCAGCATGTCGGCGCGCCGCGCTCACGGCGGCCACCGCCTCCAGCGCGCGCGGTAGCCGTCGACCATCGCCGTCGCCGTCGAAGCGCTCGCGCTGGCGCGCGCGCGCCGCGCTCGCCCAGCTCGCGCGCCCACTCGGGTCGCGCCGCCAGCTCGCGCGAGCGCGCGCCGGTCGGGCCGGCGTCGCCGGCGGGCACCACCAGCCCGGTCTGCCGTGCACGACCGCCTCGCGCGCTGCCGCCCACGTCGGTGGCCACCACCGGCCGCCCGAGCGCCATCGCCTCGAGGATGCTCATCGGCAGCGCCTCGGCCTCGCTGAGCAGGCAGACCGCGTCGCAGCGCGGCGATCAGGTCGGGCACGTCGCGCGCGCGACCCGAGCAGCGCCACGCCCGCTCGCCCGCGCGCCGAGCCGCTCGAGCGCGCGCGCGCTCGGCGCCGTCGCCGGCCACGAAGCCCGCGCAGCCGCGGCGCCTGCGCGCCGGGCCGCGGCCAGACGGCCTCGACGAACGCGTCGACGCCGCTTCTCCGGGCGCAGGTTGCGCCACGCACAGCACGGCGAGCTCGCCGCCGCCAGCCGAGCTCGCGGCGCGTGGCGTCGCGGTCGCGCGTGCACGGCGACGCCGGTCTCGAACACGCCGTTCGGCGACCACCACGATGCGCTCGCGGCGGTAGCCGAGCCGCGCCGAGCGGCTCCACCTGGCGCTCGGTCACGGCGATCACGCGGTCCACGCGCGGCGCGACCAGGCGGGTCAGCGCGCGCTGGTGCGGGCGCGCGGGCAGCAGCTCGCCCGTCGGCGGTGAGCGGGGTGTGCTCGTTGTAGCACGTGCGGCGCGCGCGGCGCGGCGGGCGATCGCCTCGCCCACGAGCTGGGCGCTGACGCCGCGCGTGACCACGGCGCCCGGCCGCGGCCGCCAGCCTCGGCCAGCGCGCGGCGCAGGCCGCGCGGCGTCGGCGCGCCGGCGCAGTCCGCAGGCACGTCGGCGGCACGCCGGCGTCGACGCAGGTCCTCGAAGAGCGGGCCCTCGTCGGTGAGGCAGACCAGCGCGCACCTCGGCGCCGCGGTCGCGCAGCGCGGGGATCAGCGTGGCCCAGTGGCGCTCGGCGCCGCCGGTGCGCATGTCGGGGCCACGAACAGCAGGCGCATCAGCCCGCCGCCCGCCGGTGCGTGGCGAGCACCTCGCCGGCGCGCGCCGCCGGCAGGTAGGGCCGGTCGGCGAGGAAGCGGGCCGCCTCGGCCTGCGCGTCGGCGGCGCTTACGCCGACGCCGACGGCGCGGCTCGTGGCGCACCGGCGTGGCGTCGACCACGCCCGAGGCGCCAGCCGCGCTCGGCGGCCAGCGCCGCCCAGTGCAGGTCGAGCCCCCAGCCGAAGCGCAGCGGCGGGAACGGCAGCAGCTCCGCCGGCGGCGCGCCGGCCGAACGCGGTCACCGGGCCGATCTCGACGAAGCGCGTCTCGCGCACCAGCGAGCCCGGGCGGCCGCCGCGTGACCCGCCAGGCCGAGTGGCTGCGCTGGCGTCTGCGCCGGCTGGGCCAGGTCGAGCTCGAAGCGCCTCGCAGAGCGCCGACGAAGCGGTCGAGGAAGCGCGCGCGGCAGGCGCACGTCGTCGTCGACGACGAGCACCCAGTCGAAGTCGCCGGCCGCGCTCGGCGCGCCAGCACCCGGTTGAGGTTCTCGAACTTGCCGCCGCCGAGCCGCTCGGCGACCGTGTGCGCGGCGCAGCGCGGGGTCGGCCGCGCCGGTCGCGCCGAGCGCGAGCGCGCACGTCGTGGCGCTCCGAGCGCAGCGCGGGCGAGCGCCTCGGGCAGCAGCGAGCCCGGGCCGGTAGACGCCCGACGACGAGCACGCGCCGCGGCGGCGTGCGCGCGCGCGAGCGCGTCGGCGCGGCGGCCGTGCCAGCGCGGCGCGGTCGAGCGCGCTCGAAGGCCAGCTCGCCGACGCGCGCGCTTGGCGCGCCGCCACGGGTGGGTCACGTCGCCCGCGTCGCCCGACAGGAAGTCCGCGGGTCGGGGCGCGTCGCGCTCGCAGCGGGCGCAGCGCCTCCGACCACCCGGCCCGCCGAGTGCGCGCCCATGATCAGGCCCTGGGGGCAGCCGCGGCGCAGCGTGTGCCAGCCGCAGCCCGCCAGCACGCGCAGCTCGCGCGCCAGCGACGGCGCGCGCCCGCGGCGCCGGTCGCTGGCCCGCGGCGCCGCGGCCGCGCGCGATAGGCGGCGCGCGCCAGCGGCCGCAGGCGCGCGTCGGCCGGCGGTGCGCCGGTGGTCGAGGCCCGCCTCGGCCAGGTACACGATGCGCCCGCCGGCGGCGCGCAGGCGCTCGAGCCACTCCTCCTCGTCGCCGTGCGGCGCGGACGAGGCGCCTCGTCGAACGCGCCGACGCGCTCGACCGCGCCGCGGCGCACCGCGAAGTTCGCGCCCCAGACGATGTCGGCCTCGCGGTCGCGCGGGCCCGAGGTCGAGCGTGGTGATCGGCGGCTCCTCGCGGCCGCAGCTCGCGCGGCGGCGCGGCCCTCGAAGCGCGCGCGGATCGGCCCGCCGAACGCCTCGGCCTCCGGATGGCGGCCGGCGCCCTCGACCAGCGCCTCGAGCCAGCCCGGCGGCACCAGCACGTCGTCGTCGACGAACGCGACCAGCGGCGCGCTGGCCTCGCGCAGGCCGGTGTTGCGGGCCGCGTTCAGCCCGCGCCGCGGCCCGTGCGGCACGTAGCGCACGCCCGGGCGCGCCGCGACGCCGCGGCGGTCGCGTCGCCGGCGCCGTCGTCGACGACGAGAATCTCGTGGGGGATGCCGCCGCGCTGCTCGCAGCAGCGAGTCGAGCGTCACCTCGAGGTACGCCGCGCGGCCGCGCGTGGGCACCACGACTGACACCACGGGCGGGTCCATCGGGGTCGATAGCGTAGCCCGGCCCCATGAGCGCACCGGGCCACCCCCGCGTCCTGCTGCTCCACAACCGCTACCGCTTCGAGGGCGGCGAGGAGCGCTCCGTCGCGCTGCAGCTGCGCGCGCTGGCGACCGGGCGGGCGTCGACGCACCGCCTGCTCGAGCGCCGCTCGCGGAGACCGGGCGCGCGCGCAGGCGGCCGCGGCGCTGCTGCGCGGCGGCGTCGGCGGACGAGGAGGTCGGCGGCGGCGGTCGCGCGAGCTCGGCGCCGCGGATCGGTCCACGCCCACAACATGCAGCCGCTGATCGGCCCGCGCGGCGCTGGCCGCGGCGCGCGCCGCCGGCGCCGGCGTGGTGCTCCACCTGCACAACGCTGCGCCTGTTCTGCGCGATCGGCGTGGCCGCGCGCGACGGCGCGCCCTGCTTTCGCTGCCGCGGGCGCAACACGCTGCCCGGGCTGGTGCTCAACTGCCGCGGCTCGCTGCCCGAGGCGGCCGCCTACGCCGCCGGGCTGGCGCTGCACCAGCCGCTGGCGCTCGAGTCGACCGACCGCTTCGTCGCGCCCGAGCCGCTGGGCGGCGGGCCAGCTCGCCACGGCTCGGCGTGCCGGCCGACCGGCTCGACGTGCTGGCGCACTACCTGCCCGGCCGAGGCGGTGGCCGAGCGGCTCGCGCGCCCACCAGGGCCGCTACGTGCTCGCGGCCGGCCGGCTGTCGGCGGAGAAGGGCCTCGACGCTGGCGATCGAGGCGGCCGCGCTCGCGGGCGTGCCGCTGTGGATCGCCGGCGACGGGCCCGGCCGCCGCCGAGCTGGCGGCGCTCGCGCGACCGCCTGGACGCCCCGGTGCGGCTGCTCGGCCACGTGGACGCGCGAGCCGCGATGCCGCGCGCTGCTGCGCGGCGCGGCCGGGCTCGTGCTGCAGCTCGCGCAGCCACGAGTTCTCGCCCTTCTCGGTGCTCGAGGCGATGGGCGCCGGCGTGCCGGTGGTCGGCCACGCGCAGCGGCGGCGTGCCCGAGCTGGTCGGCCGCCGAGCGCTGCGTGCCGCTCGGCGACGCGCCGGCGCTCGCCGAGCGCCTGCGCGCGCTCTGGAGCGACCCGGGGCGTGCGGCGCGAGGAGGGCGAGCAGCTGCTCGGCCCGCGCCCGCGAGCACCACTCCGAGCAGCGCTACCCGCGCGACCTGCTCGCGCTCTACGAGAGCGCCGCAGCACCGACCAGCCCCCAGTAGGCGCGCTGGAGCGGCCGCGAGCGGCGCCACCTCGGCCAGCGGCCCGAGGTAGGGGCTGTCGAGGTCGGCGCTGAGCCTGCCGGGCGAACTCCGCCGGCGCCGATCACGCGGGTCGACTGGACGCCTCGGCGCCGCGCGAGCATCGCCGGCAGGGCGCGCAGCCACCGCCGCCTGCGCGCGCAGCTTCTGGCGCAGCCAGCCGCCGCGCGCCGCCACCGCCAGCAGGGCCAGCTCGGCGCCGCAGCAGGGCGGGGGCGAGCAGCAGCAGCAGCGGGCCGGGTAGTCCGACAGGATCGTCCACCAGCGGTTGCGCTCGAGCAGGAACCACTTGCGCCCGCCCTTGTCGAAGTCGTAGTCGTGCTCCACCCGCGCCGCCGGGGCGATCCCCACGGCCCAGCCCGCCCAGCCAGCAGCCGCAGCGACAGGTCGAGGTCCTCGCAGTACATGAAGTAGCGCTCGTCGAACCCGCCGGCACGCTCCCAGGCCTCGCGCCGCACGGCCAGCGCGGCGCCCGAGGCGAACGGCACCTCCGTCGGCGCGCCGGGCGCCTCGGCCAGCGGCCGCCCGCAGCGCCCCGCCCAGCCCATCCCGAGGAAGTGCGTGACGTTGCCCGCGGTGTTGATCGTGCGCGCCGTCCTCCATCGTCACCAGCGCCTGCCAGGCGCCCCAGCCGAGGGTGAGCGTCCGCCACTCGCGCGCAGCTCGTCCACGCAGCCGGGCGCCGGGCGCGGCGTCGGGGTTGAGGAACAGCAGCAGCGGCGCGCGCTCGCCAGGTCGGCGCCGGCGCGCGGCCCCGCCGGCGAAGCCGCGGTTGTCCTGCTCGACCAGCCGCGCGCCCGGCGCCGCGGCGCGCACGCGCGGCCGACCGTCGCGTCGCGCGAGCCGTTGTCCACCACGATCAGCTCGTCGTCGTCGCGCAGCTGCGGCGTCGAGCGCGCGCGAGCGTGTCGGCGATGTGGGCGGCGCTGTCGTGGGTGACCACGACGACCGCGATCGCGGTCGTCACCGCGTGGCTCCGAGCTCCTCGCGCCACGCGTCGAGCGCGTCCGCGACGGTTCGCTCGAGCGGGATCTCGGGCTCCCAGCCGCGTGGCCGCGCGCAGCCGCTCGGCCGAGCCGCGCACCTCGGGCACGTCGTGGCGCGCGCACGCGCGCCGGGTCGACCTCGTGGCGCACCGGGATGCGCGCCGCCGCGCGGACCAGCTCGATCAGCTCGCGCACGCTGACCGCCCGCCCGCTGGCCACGTTGTAGGCGCCGGGCTCGAGCTCGCGGCCGCGACGTAGGCGCGCACCACGTCGCGCACGTCCGTGAAGTCGCGCCGCGAGTCGGGGTTGCCGGTGCGCAGCGACCGCCTCGGCGCCGCCGGCCGCCTCGGCCTCGGCCACCTGGCGCGTGATCGTGCCGACCACGTAGTCGTCGCTCTGGCCCGGGCCCGGCGTGGTTGAACGGGCGCAGGCGCACCACGCGCAGGCCGTGGCGTCGGCGTACTGGCCGCCGAGCAGGTCGCACGGCCGCCTTCGAGACGGCGTACGGGTTCTGCGGGCGCAGCGGCGGCGTCCTCGTCCACCGGCAGCCGCTCCGGCGGGCCGTAGACCTCGCCGGAGCCGGTCAGCACCACCGTCGCCCCGGGCGCCTCGGCGCGCACGGCCTCGAGCACGTTGAGCGGTCATCGCCACGTTCTCGGCGAGCGTCGCGCGCGGGCGCCTCCCACGAGCGCGCCGACCGACGCCAGCGCCGCCGAGGTGCCAGACCGTGTCCGGGCGCGCGTCTCGCGCACCGCGGCGCGGACCGCCTCGGCGTCGAGCAGGTCCAGCTCGGCGCGCGACGGCGCGACGCCTCGGCCGCCGAGCTAGCAGGTGGCGGAGCAGATGCGCGCCCGGCGAAGCCAGCCGCCGCCGGTCGACGAACGCGCGAGCGCCGTCACCCGCGCCGGCTCGCGCTCGCGCAGCCACTCGACGGTCCCGCGCGATGCCCGTCGCGCAGGTCCACCTGCGCCTCCCAGCCGAGCAGCCGCTTCGCCTTCTCCACCGACGGCCAGCGGCGCTGCACGTCGACCTCGAAGGACGGCAGGTGCTCGAGCTCGAACGTCCGCCGGGTCCTCGCCGCACGCCTCCCAGATCATCGCGCGCGATCTCGGCGACGGTGCGCTCGTCGGACGCGGAGATGTTGAAGTCCTCGTTCTCGCCCGCCGGGTGCGCCATCGCGGTGACGATCCCGTCGGCGATGTCGTCGACGTGGGTGAGCGTGCGCGTCTGCTCGCCCGAGCCGAAGATCTGGCAGCGGCCGCTGCCCGGCGAGCACCTTGCTGATCAGGTCGGGGACCATGTGGGCGATGCCGGGCTCGTCGTCGGGCACCTCGCCGGGCCCGTACGCGTTGAACGGGCGGCAGATCGTGTACGGCAGCTCGTGCTCGTCGTGCAGCGCGCGGCAGTAGACCTCGCCGGCGAGCTTCGAGAACCCGTACGCCGACCGCGGCGCCGGGCAGTCGGCGCAGGTGCTCCTCGGTCGTCGGGAACTCGGTCGCGCGCTCGAACACCATCGACGAGGACACGTACACGAGCCGCTCGACACGCGCGCGTCGAGCGCGGCGCGGAAGACGCCGTTGTAGAGCCCGTTGTTCACCTCGAGCAGCGTGTGCGGCAGCTTGTGGAAGTTCGCGATGCCGCCGACGATCGCGGCCAGGTGGATCACGTGCGAGCAGCCGTCGACCGCCGCGCGCGGCCTCGTCGAGCACGCGCAGGTCGCCGGTGTGACCTCGCACGCCTCGCGCATCCAGCTCGGGCGCCTCGCGCTGGTCGGACACGCGCACCTCCCAGTCGGGGTCGCCGAGCGAGCCGGCGCACCACCGCCGCGCCGATCGTGCCGGCGCCGCCGGTGACGAGCACGCGGCTCACTCGCGGACGCGCGTGCGCGGCTCGTCGCACGCGTGGCGAACACCTGCCCGAGCCCGTCACGTTCCACGGGTCCACGAGCAGCACGCCGTCGGGCAGGCGCGGCGAGCAGGTCCGTCGAACGCCGAGTGGTTCGTGGCGATCACCACGGCGTCGGCGCCGTCGAGCGCGGCGTCGAGCGGCTCGGACTGCGCCGGGCACGTGCGGGTCGTGGCGCGCCACGTGGGCGAGCTCGCGCTCCAGCAGGCGGATCAGCTTGAGCGACGAGCGAGTCGCGCAGGTCGTCGGAGTCGCGCTTGAAGGTCAGCCCGAGCACGGCCACCTTGCGGTCGCGCAGCGAGCCGCCGAGCCGCGCGCTTGAGCCCCTTGACGAGGAACAGCGGCACGGTCTCGTGCACGCGCGAGACCGCCAGCAGCATGCCGGGCGCGCTCGAGCGCTCCTCGGAGAACGTGAAGTCCTTGCGCAGGCAGGTGCCGGCGGTCAGGCCCGGGCCGGCGCGATCCCGCCGCGCGGATAGTCGTGGTTGATCAGGTCGATCACCTCGAACACGTTCGCGCCGTACTGCTCGCACTCCATCATCAGCAGGTTCGGCAGCGCGAACTGCGTGTAGCGCAGGATGTTGGTCCAGATCTTCGCGAGCTCGGCCTGCACCGGCGTGGTCTGGACGATCTCGGTGCCGAAGCACCTCGAACAGCTCGGCCGCGCGCTCGCCCGAGCCGTCGCCCACGCCGCCGACGATGCACGGCAGCGTCGCGATCTCCTCGAGGAAGTGGTTCTCCGCGATCCGCTCGGGCACGTGCGCCACGAACAGGTCCTCGCCGACGCGAGAAGCCGCGCCGCTGCTCGATGTAGCCGGCGACCCACTCGGTGGTGCCGGGCGCGACCGTCGAGCGCAGGATCAGCGTCTGGCCCGCGCGCAGCACCGGCAGCAGGTCGTCGACCACGCTGCGGATCTGCGACATGTCGATCTCGATGTGGCTCGTACGCCGGCGTGCCGAGCGTGAGCACGATGTGGTCGGCGCGCCGCGGCGTCCTGGACGCCGTCGGTCGGTCGTCGAGCCGGCCCGACGCCGAGCACGCGCTCGAGCAGCTCCTGCGTGCCGGTCTCGTGGAACGGCATCCGGCCGCGCGGCGACCGCCTCGAGCACCGCCGGCGTCGCGCTCGACGCCGATCACGTCGAGGCCGCGGTCGGCGAAGGAGAGCGCCAGCGGCAGGCCCACCCGGCCCAGACCGACGACCGCGACGCTCGTGGTCACGCGGAGAGACTCTAGGACGCGGCGGCGGCGCAGCTCGTCGCGCACGTAGCTGGCGGGCGAACGCGGCCAGGAAGCGCGGGTTGTAGTCGAGGTAGCGGCGGCAGCAGCCGGCGCGGCTCCTGCGCGATCCGGTAGATCCACTCGAGCCCGCGGTCCTGCATCCAGCGCGGGCGCCTGCGAGACGCGGCCGGCGTGGAAGTCGAACGCGGCGCCGACGCCGCACATCACCGGCACGTCGAGGCGGTCGCGCATGCGCGCCATCCACTTCTCCTGCTTCGGCACGCCGATGCCCACCCACAGCACGTCCGGGCGGGCCTGCGTTGATCTGCGCGACCACGCTCGTCCTCCTCGTCGGCGGTGAGCGGCGCGGAACGGCGGCGAGTAGCCGCCGACGATCCGGATGCCGGGGTGGTCGCGGCGCAGGTTGCAGCGCCAGCTGCACGAGCGAGCCCTGGTCGCGGCCGCCGTAGAGCCAGACGCGGTGGCCGCGCTCGGCGCAGCGGTCGCGTGTAGCGCCGCATCAGCTCGGGGCCGTAGACGCGGTCGGCGAGCTTCTCGCCGAGCAGGTTCGCGGCCCACACGAGCGGCATGCCGTCGGGCACGGCCAGCGTCGAGCCGCGCAGCGCCGCGCGCATCTCGGGGTCGTCCTGGGCGACCATCAGCGCGTGCACCGGCGCGGCGCAGACGTAGCCGCGCTCGCGGCGTCTCGACCAGTGGTCCATCACCGCCATCGCCGCGTCGTAGTCGGTCATCGACACCGGCACGCCGAGCATGGCGCGGGTCCGGACGTCTGCCGCCGCCGCGGGGCGGGATGCGGCTCGGGCTGGCTGGAGTGCATTGGAATCGGGTGGGAGCGTAGCCGCGGCCGCCGGCAGGATGGTCCGTCCGGATGACGTGGCGTATGGTCTGAACCCGTGCGTCCGGCCGGGGTTGCGCAGTCCGAGGAGGGTGCGCCGGGGCCCGGCGAGGCGCGGCTGCTCGCGTCGGGCGCGCTCCTGCAGCAGGTCGCGCAGGGCGCGGCCTGCGTGGTGCTGCTCGCGATCGTCACGATCCTGGCGCGGCGGCTGTCGGTGGCGGAGCTCGGCGCCTACGGGCTGGTGGCGTCGCTGGCCGGCTATCTGCTGGTGCTGCGCAACAGCGTCGCGAGCTCGGCGGTCAGGGCGATGGCGTCGGTGGTGGGGGACGAGCGCCGCATGGTGTTCTCGGCGGCCGCGGCGCTCTACGCGGTCGCCGGCCTCGCGACGTCGGCGGCCAGGTCGCGGCGGATCGCGTGGCTGGGCTCCTCGAAGTTCCCGGGCACCTGGAAGGCGAACCAGCCACCCGGGGTCACCCGCTCCACCAGGGCCGGGAGCAGGTCGAGGTGGTCCGGCAACCACTGCAGGGTCGCGTTGGACACGAGCACGTCGACGGGCTCGGCCTCGCCGGCCCAGCTGCGGAGGTCGGCGACGTCGAACAGGATGCTCGGGTCGACGGACCGCGCCTGGGCGATCATCTCGGGGCTGGAGTCGAGCCCGCGGATGTCGGCGGCGGGCCAGCGCTCGCGGAGCATCGTGGTCAGGTTGCCGGGCCCGCAGCCGAGGTCCACCACGGTCGCCGGGCTCGCGGCGCCGACCCGGGCCACCATCTCCACGAAGGGGCGACCGCGCTCGTCGGCGTAGGTCAGGTAGCGGTCGGGGTCCCAGGTGTGCGGCACGACGTCTCCTCGATCTCTTGATGTCAAGATACCTGCCCAGTCTCCGACCCATCCATCTTGATGTCAAGATTCTCGATCGGCTCTAGACTGGACGGGTGCGGGACGAGGTGGACGAGCTGCTCGAGGCGTGGGGCCGCGAGCGCGGTGACCTCGACCTCGCCCCGGTCGCCGTCTTCAGCCGGGTCAGTCGCCTCGCGCGACGGCTCGAGCTGGCCCGCCGCGAGGCGTTCGCCGCGCACGGCATCGAGCAGTGGGAGTTCGACGTCCTGGCCGCGCTGCGCCGCGCGGGAGCGCCGTACCAGCTCTCCCCGGGCCGCCTGCTCCGCGACACCCTGGTGACCAGCGGGACGATGACCAACCGGATCGACCGGCTCAGCGCCCGCGGCTACGTCGAGCGCTCCCCCGACCCCGACGACCGCCGCGGCGTGATCGTGCGGCTCACCGCCGAGGGCAAGGCGGCGGTGGACGGGGCCTTCACCGAGCTGCTCGACGCCGAGCGTGCCTTGCTCGAGCAGCTGCCCGAGCGCGACCGCACCCGCCTCGCCTCCCTCCTCCGCACCCTCCTGGCTCCGTTCGGTGAACGCTGACCCGGCACAAGTTCACGCCGGAGAGCGGTGACCCGTCAGAAGTTCACGCCGGAGAGCGGTGACCCGTCCGAAGATGACGGTCAGGAGGGGACATGGACGAGCACCCCTACCTGATCCGCGGCGGCCTCGAGGGACGAGAACGCCTCCGCGTGCTCGGCCGGGTGATGCGGCCGACCACCCTGGCGCTGCTCGAGCGCGCGGGCGTGGGGGCGGGGATGCGGTGCCTCGACGTCGGCTGTGGTGGGGGCGACGTCACCTTCGACCTCGCCTCACTGGTCGGCCTGACCGGCCTCGCCGTCGGCGTCGACATCGACGCCACCAAGGTCGAGCTGGCGCGCGCGGACGCGGCGCAGGTGGCGGTGACGAACGTCGAGTTCCGGGTGGCCGACGTGACCGAGGGGCTCGGCGACGCGACGTACGACGTCGTCTACGCGCGCTTCGTGCTGACCCACCTGCGCGACCCTGAGAGGCCGCCGTCGCCGAGGGATGAGGACATCGACTCGGGTCGCTCCGCCCGTCGAGACGCGCGCGCCGCCTCGGTGGCGACCCCCACATCGCGCTGCGGCTGTCGTCGATGCTCGTGGCCGCCGGCCTCGAGCGGGTCCAGCCGAACGTCGTGCAACCGGCTGCGCTGGACGGCGAGGTGAAGCTCCTCCCGGCGCTGACCTTGGAGAACATCCGGGCCAACGCCGTGCGGCACGGCGTCGCGACCGACGACGAGATCGACCGGCTGATCGACGGGTTGTACGCCGTCGCCCGTGACCCCGGCACCTTCATCGGCAACCCGAGGATGGTGCAGGTCGTCGGGGAGCAGCCCTGACTACTCCACGAGCTCGGCGGCCTCGAGCCACTCGGCCTCGAGGGAGTCCCGCTCGCCGGTGAGCTCGGCCAGCTGGGCGCCCAGGACCGCGAGCCGCTCGTGGTCGGAGGCGTGGGCGACCACCTCGGCGTTCAGCTCCGCCTCCCGGGCCGAGACCTGCTCGAGCTGCCTCTCCACCCGGGCCAGCACCTTCCGCGCCGCCCGCTCCTCCGCACTCCCCGCCCGCGCCGAGGTGGGACTTTGTCGCGGTCGAGGGGGGACTTCGTCCGTCCCGCCCGCGACAAACTCCCCCTTCGATAGCGACAAGCTCACACTTCGGCGGGCGAGGTAGTCGTCGACGCCGCCGGGGAGGAGGGAGATCTGGCCGTCGTCGAGGAGCCCGTAGACCACGTCGGTGACGCGTTCCAGGAAGTACCGGTCGTGGGAGACGACGACCAGGGTGCCGGGCCAGTCGTCGAGGAAGTCCTCGAGGACGTTGAGGGTGTCGATGTCGAGGTCGTTGGTGGGCTCGTCGAGGAGCAGCACGTTCGGCTCGGACAGCAGCAGCCGCAGCAGCTGGAAGCGGCGGCGCTCGCCGCCCGAGAGGTCGCCGATCCGCGCGGTCAGCTTGTCGCCGGTGAAGCCGAAGCGCTCCAGCATCGACGAGGCGCTGATCTCGCCCGTGGCGGTGCGCGTCACCCGGCGGATCGACTCGATCGTCGGCAGCACCCGGCCCTCCGGGTCGAGGACGTCGAGCGTCTGGGTGAGGTGCTCCATCGTGATCGTGCGGCCGTGCTTCACCCGCCCGGCCACCGGCGCGAGCGTGCCGTCGATCAACGAGAGCACCGACGACTTGCCGGCGCCGTTCACACCGACGATCCCGACCCGGTCGCCCGGCCCGAGCCGCCAGGTCGCGTGCGAGAGCAGGGTGCGGTCGCCCCGCACGAGGTCGACGTCCTCGACGTCGATCACGTCCTTGCCGAGCCGCTGCATGGCGAACCGCTGCAGCTCGAGCCGGTCGCGCGGCGGAGGCTCGTCGGCGATCAGCGTCTCGGCCGCCTCGATCCGGAACTTCGGCTTGGAGGTGCGGGCGGGCGGCCCGCGTCGTAGCCAGGCGAGCTCCTTGCGGGCGAGGTTGCGCCGGCGTACCTCCGAGGCGGCGGACTGTCGCTGCCGCTCAGCCTTGGCCAGCACGAACGCCGCGTAGCCGCCGTCGTAGGAGTCGACGACGCCGTCGTGCACCTCCCAGGTGCGCTCGCACACGGCGTCCAGGAACCACCGGTCGTGGGTGACGACGACGAGCGCCGACGGCAACGCGGTGAGGTGGGCCGCCAGCCACGCCACGGCCTCGACGTCGAGGTGGTTGGTGGGCTCGTCGAGCACCAGCAGGTCGTGCTCCCGCAGGAGGAGCTCGGCGAGCGCGCAGCGACGACGTTCGCCACCCGAGAGGCCGACCACCGCACGATCGAGCTCGATCCCCGCCAGCAGCTCCGTGACGACCTCCCGGGTCTGCGGCTCGGCGGCCCAGACGTGGTCGGGACGTCCGGCGAGCACGGCGTCGCGGACCGAGTGGGTGTCGTCGAGGGTGTCGCCCTGGTGGAGGTAGCCGATGTGCAGCCCGCGCGAGGCCGACACCCGGCCCTCGTCGACCGGCTCCTGGCCGGTCATCACCTGCAGCAACGTCGTCTTGCCGTCACCGTTGCGCCCGACGATCCCGATCCGCTCCCCTGCTGCCACTCCGAGCGACACCTCGGACAGCAGCGGCCGCACGCCGTACGCCTTGGAGACCCGCTCCAGGTTGACCAGGTTGCTCATGACCGGCTCACGCCTCGACCACGTGGACGCCGGCGACGGGTCCGTGCGCGACCAGGACGACGCGCTGCTCGTCGGCCGCGGCGAGCACGCCGGCGACGGAGCGGGCGTGGTCGCCGGACTCGCAGAGGAACACGCACGTCGGCCCCGAGCCGGACACGAGCCCCCGGAAGCGCCCCGGCATCGACGCCCTCGACGATCAGCTGGGCCAGGTCGGGCCGGAGGTCGCAGGCGGCCTGCTCGAGGTCGTTGTGCAGGGCCGCGGCCAGCCGGCGTACGTCGCCCCCCGTGAGCGCCTCGACCACCTCGTCGGGCGGAGCGGGCACGGCCGGGGCGTCGGGGCGCAGCTCGTCGTAGTGGCGGTAGACCGCCGGCGTCGACATCCCCTCCGACGACGGTACGACGACCCACCACCAGCTCCCGTGGTCGTCGACCGGCGTGACGACCTCACCGTGCCCCTCCCCCAGGGCGGTGCCGCCGACGAGGGCGAACGGCACGTCGCTGCCGAGCCCGGCCGCGAGCTCCAGGAGGTCGTCGTCGGTCGTCCCGAGGTCGAGCAGGCGGTCGAGCGCGAGCAGGGCCGCGGCCCCGTCGGCCGACCCGCCGGCGAGGCCACCGGCGATCGGGATGGACTTGTCCACCGTCACCGCGGCGCCGACCGGACGCCCGTGGTGGGCGCTCAGTGCGAGCGGCCGCGCGGTCGACGATGTTGTGACCCGCCTCGGGCAGGTGGCTTGCGTCGATGTACGGCGCGACGCCGGTCGCCACGGTCAGCGTCGTCCGCCCCCGACGCCGGCAGGCTCACCGTGAGGTCGTCGTAGAGGCTGATCGCCTGGTAGACGGTGACCAGCGTGTGGAAGCCGTCGGGACGAGGCGCACCGACCCCGAGCAGCAGGTTGATCTTGGCCGCGGCGCGCACCGTCAGCGTGCGGTCGCTCACGGCAGGGCCTCCGCGAGCCGGGCGAACTCCTGCACGGTGAGCGACTCACCGCGGGCCAGCGGGTCGATCCCGGCCCGCCCAGGGCCGCCTGCGGCCGCCTCGCTCGAGCCGGCCAGGTCGCGGAGAGCACCCCGCAGGGCCTTGCGCCGGTGGGCGAACGCCGCGTCCACGACCGCGAACACCTGCTGCCCGGTCGCCGTCGTCGCGGCGGCTCCCGCCGGCGTCCAGGCGACCAGGCCCGAGTCGACGTTGGGCGCCGGCCAGAAGACGTTCCGGCCGATCGCTCCCGCCCGGCGGACGTCGGCGTACCACGCGGCCTTGACGCTGGGCACGCCGTACACCTTCGAGCCGGGCCCGGCGGCCAGCCGGTCGGCGACCTCCGACTGCACCATCACCAGCCCCTTCTCGAGGGTCGGCAGCAGCGCGAGCAGGTGCAGCAGCACCGGAACGGAGACGTTGTAGGGCAGGTTGGCGACCAGGGCCGTCGGCGGTGGCCCCGGGACCGCATCGATGCGCAGGGCGTCGGCCGCGAGCACGTCGCAGCGCGCGGCGAGCTCCGGGGCATACGCCGTGAGGGTCTCGGGCAGCGCCGCGGCCAGCACCGGGTCGACCTCGATGGCGACGACGTGCGCCACCTCGCCGAGCAGCGCCAGCGTGAGCGACCCGAGCCCGGGCCCCACCTCGACCACGACGTCGTCGGGCCGCAGCCCCGCCTCGCGGACGATCCGGCGCACCGTGTTGGCGTCGATCACGAAGTTCTGCCCGCGCTGCTTGGTCGGACGTACGCCGAGCCGCGCGGCGAGCGCACGAACGTCCGCCGGCCCGAGAAGTGTCGGGCCGGCGGACGTCATGGTGGCCAGCCTATGGGGGGAGTCAGGCTGACCGGTCGGCGACCGGGGCGCTGGGATCGGAGTCCGAGGGGGTTCGGACCCCGGCGCGACCGGCCACCGAGACCATGCTGGGCGTGTCACCGCGGAAGCCCCAGCGAGGCCGCGCAGGCCGGCCAGGCGCCGTACCCTCCGCTGGCGTTGCGGATCTTGGTCGCGATCGCGATCTGGGTCACCCGCGAAGCATTGCTGGGAAGTCCACTTCCACCGTACGCCTGCCAGGTGCCGAGCGAGAACTGAAGACCGCCGTAGTAGCCGTTCCCGGTGTTCGTGGCCCAGTTGCCGCCGGACTCGCACCGAGCGAGCTGGTCCCAGACCGTGCTGCCACCGGCGAAGTTCGTCGTGGCGACGGTCTTGGTGCCGACCCGCTCGATCTGGGCGACCGGGTCGCGCAGCACCTGCTGCGGCGAGCACCTTGCGCACGACGAGACGGCCGTTCCGGAACGTGATCCGGTAGGTCACGCTGCGCAGGCCCGCGCGACCGCTCCGGACGACCGTGCTCTGACCCTGGGTCATCGACGAGTCGTCGCGGGTGACGGTCGAGAAGGGCACGGCCTCGGCGGAGAGGTGCTTGCGCACGATCCGGATGCGGTCGAGCACGACGCTGTCGCCGGCCGAGAGCTCGTGGCGCAGGCCCGGGTGGACGGCGTCGTGCGTGCCGACCTTGACGTCCAGCGCCTTCAACGCCTGTCCGACCGTGGAGGCCGGGACCGTCTTGTGCACCGCCCGGTGGCCGCCGATCACGAACGTGAGCCGCTTCGGCGTCGCGATCGAGATCCGCAGGCCGTCGCGGGTGATCCCCGCGCCCCGGCTCACCGACAGGTGGGCCCGGTCGAAGCTGCGGTCGATCTCCTGCAGCGCGCTGCGGACGTTCGTCGCGGTCACCCAGTACGTCGAGGTGTCGCCGTCGACGTCCAGCTTCAGCGGCTTGCCGTAGCGGACCGCGATGCTGGTGCCGTCGTGGACGGGCTCGTCGACCGCCGGTGCCACCTCGTCGTGGGAGCGGAGGGAGATGCCCTGGTCCTTCAGGACCTGCCCCACGGTGTCACCGCTGGCCGTCACGTGCTCGACGTGGCCGTCCACGTTGAGGGTCACGTCCTTGCCCATCGACGCGTAGCCGACGGTGGTGCCGATGACGGCCGCCAGGGCGACTGCGCCGGCCCCGACGAGGGCGGTCCTGCTCTTGCTGATGCGTGCGAACTTCTGGCGCACAACTCTCCAGACGTCGTACCTCCCGGGCCTCGGGGCGGCGTCGGCTCTCCGCGAGGTGCCGTGCGGCACCCATGCAAAAGGCTGCGCAACAGGTACGCAGCCCCGACGCCGGTTTCGCATGAAGCACCCGATCCCGGCCAACAGCAACAAGACCATACGGACCGCGCGCGGGGGCGACCAATCGAAGGCGGCGGTTGTGACCAGGCTCTCGCTGTCCGAAACCCGCGAGTCAACCGCGAGGAGCGCGCGTCACCACGGTCCGCCGAACGCCGCCTCGGTGTTCGCGTCGATGGCCTCGCAGAGCGAGGTCAGGTCGTCACCACGGGTCTCGGCCATCGCCCGCACGGTCACCGGCACCAGGTACGACGCGTTGGGGCGGCCGCGGAAGGGCGTCGGTGTGAGGAACGGGGCGTCGGTCTCGACGAGCACCCGGTCCAGCGGAGTGACCGAGAGCGCGTCGCGCAACGGCTGGGCGTTCTTGAACGTGACCGTGCCCGCGAAGGAGAGGTAGGCACCGCGGTCGAGGCAGGCGCGGGCGAAGCGCGGGTTGCCCGAGAAGCAGTGCATCACCCAGCGGTCCGGAGCGCCCTCGGCGTCGATCACGTCGAGCACGGCGTCGTGGGCGTCGCGGTCGTGGATCACCAGGGTCTTGTCGAGGCGCTTGGCCAGGTCCAGGTGTCGCGCGAAGGACTCGACCTGCGCGTCGCGCCCGTCGGGACCGGTCCGGTAGAAGTCGAGCCCGGTCTCGCCGACCGCCCGCACCTGGTCGTGCGCCTGCGCGAGCCGCTCGATCTCGGCCAGCGCCTCGTCGAGCCGCCCCTCGGCCGCGAGCCGCGGCGCCTCGTTGGGGTGGAGGGCGACTCCCGCCACCAGCGCCGCGTGCTCGCGCGCCGCCTCCACGGCCCACGCGGCTCCGGGCAGGTCGCAGCCGATCTGCACGATCCGGCGTACGCCGACCTCGGCCGCGCGGGTGATCGCCTCGTCGGTGGCCAGCCAGTCGCCGTCGGCGATGTCGAGGTGGCAGTGGTTGTCGACGACCGGGTGGGGCAGCGGCTCGGGCAGCGGCGGCCGTTCGCGGTCACGCCGCCCGCCCTGCTCCTGCTCGACCGACCGGCTCCGCATCGGGCCGTCGCTCATCGCTCTCCTCCCACCCCGTGCACGGCGTCGTACACGACCCGCTTCGGTACGCCGGCCCGCAGCGCGACCGCGCGGATCGCGTCCTTCCGGCTCGTCCCGGCGTCCTCGTCCGCCGCGACGGCCTCCCGGAGCGAGTCCGGGTCGGAGGCGACGGACGCCGACTCGACGGCACCGGAGACCACGACAGTCACCTCTCCGCGCACTCCGTGCCCCGCCCACTCGGCCAGCTCGGCGAGCCCGCCGCGGCGTACCTCCTCGTGGGTCTTCGTCAGCTCGCGGCAGACCGCAGCGGGCCGGTCCGGCCCGAACGCCTCGGCCATCGCCGCCAGCGCCACCGCGGTGCGGTGCGGCGCCTCGAAGAACACCAGCGTCCGCTCCTCGTCCGCGAGCGCGGCCAGCCGTCGCGACCGCTCGCCCGCCTTGCGCGGCAGGAAGCCCTCGAAGCAGAACCGGTCGACCGGCAGCCCGCTCACCGCCAGGGCGGCCAGCACCGCGGAGGGGCCCGGGACCGCCGTCACCTGCACCCCCGCCTCGACCGCGGCGACCACCAGGCGGTAGCCGGGGTCCGACACGCTCGGCATCCCGGCATCGGTCACCAGCACCACCCGGTCGCCCGCGAGCAGCCGGTCGACCAGGCCGGGCGTCCGGGCGGCCTCGTTGCCCTCGAAGTACGACGTCACGCGGCCCTTGACGTCCACGCCCAGGTCGGCGGCGAGCCGCGCCAGCCGGCGGGTGTCCTCGGCCGCGATCAGGTCGGCCCCCGCGAGCTCGGCGACCAGCCGCGGCGGGGCGTCGTCCGCGCGCCCGATCGGCGTCGCCGCGAGCACGAGCACGCCCGCGACATCGGTGCTGGAGGCCACGCCCCGATCATGTCAGGGTCGCCACCGACCCCGAACTAGAGTGACCGACCGTGACGACCGGAGCATCCGCCCCCGCCGCTCGGCGTCGGATGACCGGTCTGTCGCACGACGACGAGGGCAACCCGGTCCCCCTGGCCCAGGAGCGCGCTCACCTGCGCGGCCGCTTCGAGGACCCGTTCGTCGGCTGGACGGCGACGCTCTCGGTCACGCTGCTGTCGCTGTTCCTCCGGCTCTGGAAGCTGGGCACGCCCCACTCCTTCGAGTTCGACGAGACCTACTACGCCAAGGACGCCTGGTCGCTGTGGCACTTCGGCTACGCCCGCGACTACATCGACAACGACGGCGGCGTCGCCAACAAGCACATCCTGGCCGGGCAGACGAGCCATCTCTGGAAGCCCGATGCCTCGATGGTGGTGCACCCGGAGGTCGGCAAGTGGCTGATCGGGCTCGGCGAGAAGCTCTTCGGCTTCACGCCGCTCGGCTGGCGGGTCGTGCCGGCGGTGGTCGGGACGCTCCTGATCCTGGTGATGATCCGGTTCGTACGCCGGCTCACCGGCTCGACCCTGCTGGGCTGCGTGGCGGGGCTCATCCTGAGCTTCGACGGCCTGGAGTTCGTGCTCTCCCGGCTGGCGCTCCTCGACATCTTCGTCGCCTTCTTCCTCCTCTGTGCCGTGCACTGCCTGGTGCTCGACCGCGACTGGTACCGCGCCCGACTGGCGCGACTCGTGCCGGACCAGATCCACGGTGACGGCTGGGGCCCGGTCAAGGCCCTGCTCTTCCGGCCGTGGCTGCTCGTCTCCGGGATCTGCTGGGGGCTGGCCTGCGGCAGCAAGTGGGAGGCGGTCTACCCACTGGCCGCCTTCGGCGTCCTCGTGGTGGCCTGGTGCGCCGGCGCCCGGAAGTCGTTCGGCGTCAGCTTCGCCGGCGCCAAGTCGCTGCTGGTCGACGGGCTGCCGGCGTTCGCCCACCTCGTGCTCGTCGGCCTGGTCGTCTACATCGCCACGTGGACGGGCTGGCTGATGCACTCGTCGCAGTACGTCGAGTACCTCTCCGACACGCAGTACACGCACTACGTCTCGGGCGGCTCCGACTGCGGGAAGCACATCACCTACGACAACAGCAAGCACTGGCCGACCGCCGACCAGCCGGTCAAGCACGGGCTGCCCGGGCTCGCGCAGGGGCTCGAGTCGCTCTGGTACTACCACCGCGACGTCTACGTCTTCCACACCCACTTCCTCACCGGCTGCACCCACACCTATGCCTCGCAGCCTCGCGGCTGGCTCCTGCTCAACCGCCCGGTCGGCGTCGACGCGCAGACCGGCATCAAGCCCGGGGTCGGCGGCTGCGACGCCCCGGCGAAGAGCGACTGCCTCCGGCAGGTGATCCTGCTCGGCTCGCCGGCGGTGTGGTGGGGCGGCGTGCTGGCCCTGATCTTCGCGGCGTTCATGTGGGTCGGGGCGCGCGACTGGCGGTTCGGGATCGCCGTGGTCGGCACCCTGTCGTCGTGGCTCCCGTGGTTCCTCTACGACGGGCGACCCATCTTCAGCTTCTACGCGATCATCACCCTGCCCTTCCTGGTCCTCGCCCTGACCCTGGCGATCGGGAAGATCCTCGGCTCGTCGCGCGCCCCGACCTCCCGACGTACGGTCGGCGTCGTCGTCGGGGGCTCCTACGTCGTGCTGGTGATGCTGAACTTCGCGTGGTTCTGGCCGATCTACACCGACCAGCTCCTCACCCACGCGGAGTGGCTCCAGCGCATCTGGTTCAGCCGCTGGATCTGACGGCCGAGCGGCCGGCTAGTCCCGCTGTCGTCCGCCGCGCGCACCAGCCACGAGGCAGACGGCTCCGAGCAGCAAGGCGAGGACACCCAGCTCGAGCCACTGCAGGCGCGGCCCGCCGGTGTTCGGCAGGGTCCCGGGAGGGTTGCCCGGGTTTCCGGGGGGAGGCTCCGTGGTGCCGTCGACCGGGACCACCGCGTGGTCGGCCGGGCTGGTGACGACCGGCCCTGCCGGCGTGTGCGCGTCGGCGGTCGCGACGTTGCGGATCGACCCGTCGAGGTCCGTCGCGACGACGGTGTAGGTCGCGTGGCAGGTCATCGACTCTCCGGGCTCGAGAGTGCTCCTCGGGCAGTGCACGACGACATGGGCCGCACGCAGCATCGGGTCGTCGACCCTCACCCCGTGCACGGTGACCGTGCCGACGTTCATGACCACGAACGTGTAGGCGATCCGCTCGCCGGCGTCGGCCCGGCCGTCGCCGTCACGGTCCAGGAGGTGTGCTCGCTTGACCAGGGAGAGCCCCGGTTTCGTCGGCAGCGGTGAGTCGACGTCGTCGGGTCCGGAGTCCACCACCGTGCCGGCGGGGTTCTCACCGGTGACATGAGCGGAGTTGTGCACGCCGCCGCGGTCGAGGTCGCGCTGCGTCAGGTGGTACGTCGCGTGGCAGGTCATCTGCCCGCCCGCCGGAAGGGTGTCCTGCGGGCACTCCACGGTGCCCACCAGCGAGTCGTGGACCACGATCCCGGTGAGCGGCACGGTGCCGGTGTTGGTCACCAGGAACGAGTAGGCGATGGTGTCGCCCACGTCGATCCGGCCGTCGTGGTCGGCGTCGCGCGGGGCGCCGGCGCTCTTCTCGAGCGTGATGCCACCGGGGGCCTGGGTGACGTCGACCGGGTCGTCGGAGGTGTTGTTCCCCTCGTTCGGGTCCGGAGTCTGCGACGAGACATCGGCGGTGTTGGTCAGCGTCCCGAAGGCCGTCACCGCGATGTCGACGGTGAGCGTCAGCGTCGGGGCGTCGTCGCCCGGCCCGAGATCGCCGTCGCGGTCACACGTGACCGTTCCGGCGTCGGCGACGCAGGTCCACCCGTCCCCGCTGGCGGCGGAGTAGGTCATGCCCGCGGGCAGGGTGTCGACGACGTGGACCTGACGGGCCACCGACGGGCCGGCGTTGTGGACCGCCACCGTGAAGTCCAGGGAGTCCCCGGCGTCCGGCGTACCGGTGTGGGTCTTGGACACCGACAGGTCGGCCTCCTGGCCGATCGTGACCGTTGCGTGGTCGGTGTTGTTCGCCGGGTCGGGGTCGTCGGTGGCCGAGGTGACGGTCGCCTCGTTCACGAGGTCACCGTCGGGGGCCCCCGCCGCGACCTGCACGCGCAGGACCAGCCCGGGCGCGTCGGCCCCGGCGACAAGGCCGGCGTCCAGGGTGCAGGTCACTGTCTGCGCGGCGGGGTCACAGCTCCACGGGGCGTCGGCGGACAGGAACGACATCCCGTCCGGCAGGTCGTCGGTCACCACCAACAGACCCTGCGCGTCGGACGGCCCACCGTTGTGCACCGCGACCTGGAACGTCGTCGGCTCGCCCGCGACGACGTCGTGCGACTCGGCGGTCTTGGTCAGCGAGAGGTCGGCGTGGGTGTCGACGGTGACGTCGGCCGACGCGTCGTTGTCGGCGGGGTCGTCACCCGTGGTCGTCGTGGAGACGCTCGCCCGGTTGGTCAGGGTCGACGCTGTCGGCAACCCCGCTCCCGACCCGGACCCGGACGATCACCGGCGGGGCGTCCGTCCCGGCCGCGATGGTGGTGCGCGAGCAGGTGATCACCGTGTCGCCGGTCTGACAGCCCCAGCCGTCGCCGCTCGCCGAGACCGACGTGAGGCCGGGCGGCAGCGTGTCGACCACGGTGATCCCGTCGGCGTCGGACGGCCCGTCGTCGTGGACGACGAGCCGGAACTCGGTCTCCGCTCCGGCGTCGACCGGGTTCGCCCCGGTGACCTCCTTGGACACCGACACGTTGGCGCTGTCCACGACGTCGGTGGGGTCGGTGTCGGCGTTGTTGGCCGGCACCGGGTCCGTGGCCGGGCCGTCCACCGAGGCGCGGTTGACCAGAGTGGCGGGGCCGGCGCCCGCTGCGACGTGGGCCACGACGGTGATGTCGGGCGCCGAGGTGCCCAGCGCGACGCCGGCCTGACGCACGCAGGTGATCGTGCCGGTGTCGTGGTCGCACACCCAGCCGGTGCCGGAGGCGCTGTCGAAGGTCAGGCCGTCCGGCAGTGCGTCTGTCACCGTGATCGGTCCCGGGGAGTCCGACGGGCCGGCGTCGCGCACCGCGAGGGTGTAGGTCACGTCGCCGCCCGCGGTGACGGTCCCGACGTGCGACTTCGCGATCACCAGGTCGGCCCGGGTGTTCACGCCGGTGTCGTCGTCATCGGTGTTGTTGGCCGGGTTGGGGTCGTCGGTCGGTGAGGAGACCGTCGCGGTGTTCACCAGGTCGGTGGTGACGTCGGAGGCGATCGCCACGACGACGTCGACACTCGCGTCGTCGCCTGCGGCCAACGGGCCGGTCAGGGTGCAGGTCAGGTCGCGACCGGTGGCCGAGCAGGACCACGTCCCGGTCACGTCGGTCGCGCTGACGTAGGTCTCCCCCAGAGGCAGGGTGTCGGTGATCGCGATGTCGGGCCGGGCCGTGCTCGGACCGAGATCGGTGAGGGTGAAGCGATAGGTGCCCTGGTCACCCGGCACGAACGCCCCGAGGTGCTCCTTCTCCAGCGACAGGTCCGCCTCCTGGCCCGGCGTCGTGGTGACCGTCGAGGTGTTGTTCGCAGGGGTCGGGTCGTCGGTGGCGCTCGAGACGTGCGCGGTGTTCACCACGGCCGCCGTCCGGTCGCTGTCGACGTGGACGGTCACGGTGATCTGCGGCATCGAGCCGACCGGACGGTCGTCCGCGCGGGTGCAGGTGACGCTGCCCGCGGCCAGCGCCGCAGTCCCAGCCGGTGCCGCTTGATGCGACGTACGTCGTGCCCGCCGGCACGTCGTCGGTCACCGTCACGGTGCCGTGGTGGACCGACGGGCCGGCGTTCGCCACGTCGAGGGTGTACGTCGCGTCCTGGCCGGCCACCAGCGAGCCGCTCAGCTGCTTGAGGATCGACAGGTCGGACGCGGTCGTGACGTCGACGGCCGTCGGTCTCGGTGTTGTTGCCCGGCGCCGGGTCGTGGGTCCGGCTCGTGACCGACGCGGTGTTGGCGAGGTGGGTGCCGGCCGCGGTGCCCGCGCGGGACGTGGGCAACCACCGTGATCTCCGGGAAGGACGCGCTCCGGAGACGAGCGTGTCGGCCGCGGAGGTGCGCGTGCAGGTGACGGTGCCGCCTGCGGTCGAGCACGACCAGCCGGTGCCGCGTCGCGGTCGCGCCGGTGACGCCGGGTCGGGCACCGGGTCGGTCACCGTGAACGGGCCCGACCGCCGTGTCGGGGCCGGCGTTGGTGACGGTGACGCGCCAGGTGACGTCCTGGCCGGCCACGGCGGCGCCGATCGTGGGTCTTGGTCGACCGCCACGTCGGCGGAGTCGATGTGGGCGACGGCGCGTGTCGGGCGGTCCGGCGTAGGTGCCGCCGCCGGCGGGGCCGTCGTTGCCGTTGGCGTCCTCGGCGTGCGGCGACGGCGGTGTTGGTCTGGTCGACGCTGTCGCCGACCCCGGGGTCGGTGACGACGCCCGGCGCCGGGTGTGGCGGTGAAGTCGACGACGATCGTCTGGCCGACCGGCAGGTCGCCGAGGTCGGTCCAGGTGAGCGTCTGCCGGCCGCCGGTCGTGCCGAGTGCCGGCTCGACGCCGGCCGCCGGTCCGCCGTCGACGCTGATCGCGGGCCGAGCCCGTGTCGTAGCTCCAGTTGGGCGGCAGCGTGTCGAGGGCGTCGACGCCGAAGGCACGGCTGGCGCCCGTCGCTGGTGATGACCAGGCGCCAGGCCTTCGACTCGCCGATGTAGGCGAGCGGGCCGCCCAGCACGCTCTTGTCGATGCTCACGTGGGGCAGCGCGGCGGTCGACCGTCGACGACGCCTGCGGGCCGTCGTAGCGTGCGCGCCGCCGGTCGGCAAGGACTCGTAGTGCGGTGATGTCGGCGGTGTTCGTCAGGCCGGCCGGTCGGCGTCGGCGAGGCGAGCTGCGCGTCATAGGTGAGGTCGACCGTCGAGCCCGGGTCGATCGGGCCGGCCAGGTCCAGGTGATGGTGCCGCCGCCGGAAGCGGTCTGGCCGGCGAGGACGCCGCCGTTGCTGATGCTGCCCGGCATCGACCACCACGCCGCCCGGGACGGTGTCGACCACCGTCACGTCGTAGCGCCGGGGACACGTTCGGCACCGTGCCGTCGTCGGTGACGTCCACGGTGTAGCGGTAGGTCTCGCCCGGGGTCCGGCGTGGTGTCGCTGGCGGTCTTGGCGATCCGCAGGAGCGGCTCGACGACGGTCACGGTGGCCGAGCGCCGGCGACGACTGGTTGTCGAACGTCGCGGTCGTCGAGGTCGGGTCGGTCCCGTTGTGCTGGTCCCACAGGACGCGAGCGGAGTTGGTCAGCCCGGCACCGCGGGTGTTGCCGCCGGTGTCGGTGACGAGCGCGGTGTAGGTGATCGGTGACCGTCCGCGCCTGCGGATCGGGCGTGAGGTCGCCCAGGGCCCAGCCGATCAGGGTCGAGCCCGCGGGCCCGGCGCTCTGGGTCAGCGCGGCGTTGCCCGACCGTGCACGGCGCCGGCGTCGGCGATCTGGCAGCGTGATCGACCTCGTCTGCACCGACGCCGGGTCGAGCCCGGCGGGCAGCTGGTCGACGACGGCCGTGTCGAAGAAGTTGCGTGCCGGCCGGCAGCGTGACGGTCGCGGTGAACGACGCCGTTGGCCGATCGTCCGGCGTCGGGGTCGACGTCGACTTCGCGATCGCGGCGTTCGCGGTGCGGACGGTGTCGGTCGCGGCCGCAGTGAAGCACCCGCTCGTTGGGGTTGTCGGCGCGCCTGCGGGTCGATCTTGCCGTCGTCGAGCGTGCTGCCCGTCAGGGTGGCGCGGTTGGTGAACGCCGCGAGCCGGCGCTCTCGGGGTCGGGCGGTCGCGGTGTAGGTCAGGGTCTGGCTGGCGCCCCCTGCGAGCTCGGGCGAGCACCCAGCACGACGCGGGTCTCACCGCTCGCGCAGCCGTCGGCACCGGTGCTGGCGCCGAACGGTCGCCGTGCCCACCGAGGCGGTCCCGATGCCGGTCACCGTCAGCCCGGCCGGGACGCAGTCGACCATGATGGAGTCGTGCATCGGCGGCCGGCCCGCGGCGTTCGTGGCGGTCAGCGTGTAGGTGATCGTCTGGCCGATCGACCACGACGCCGTCGGCGTCGTCGTCCCGTCTTGGTGAGCGTCGGCGCCGGCGCCACCACGGTGACGTTCGAGCGTGGCTCGCCGCGCCGTGCAGCGTGGTCCCGCCCGGGGCGGTCTTACTGCTGAAGGTGCGCGGTGTTCGTGCGAGCACCATGCCGTTGAGGTTCGCGGCGTTCGTGTTCACGCGCGCGACCATCGGTGACCGCGAACAGCTGGTCGATGTCGGTGGTGTTGGCGTACGTCGGACGGGAAGGTCAGCGTGCCCGTTCGCCGCGTTCAGCGTGAAGCCCGGCCGGCAGCGCGCCCACCGGCGGGCGTCCCCGTCGGCCGAGAACCCGGCGTCGGCGCTGACGAACGTCGAGCCCGGCGGCAGCGGGTCGGTGACGGTGCCGTCGTACACCGTGGTGCGCGCCGGCACCTTGGCGCTGATCGTGTACGTGACCTGCTCGCCGACCACGGCCTGGCCGACGGTCGCGTTGCCCGGTCTCGGTGATCGATGGTCGTGTTGGTCTTGGTGATGCGTCGCGTCTGGGTGTCTTGACGGTGTGGGTGTCGCTGGCGGCCGGGGCGTCGACGGCAGCCGGCCGGGGTCGTCGTGTCGATGTTGCTCGCCGGTGCGTGCTGGACGACGGTCTCGATGTTGGTCTGCGGTGCCGTACGACGCCACCGCGGCCTTGTTCGTGTACGTCGTGCTGACGCTGGCGTCGAGCGGGATCGTGCATCCGGTAGGTCACGTCCGGCGGTCGCCCCCGGCGGCGATCGTGAACGTGTCGGGGAGGTTCCACCGGATGGCGCTGCAGCGTGCGTGCTGCCGGTGAACGTCGGCTGGCCGGCGTCGCCCGGGTTCGGTGCACACGCCGCCGTTGGAGATCGACGGTGATCTCGCCGCACCGTCACCCCGACGGGCAGCACGTCCCAGACGTCCGGGCCCGACCACGGTCTGGGCGTTGCCGGTTGGCGGCCGTGCCGCTGTTCGTGACGGCGACGGTGTACTCGAGCACCTGGTCCGCGCGGACGGTGCCGTTCTCGGGCACGTTGCCGGCCGGCGACCCCACCACGCGGATGGCGCTCTTGAGGACCGCCGAGCGGCGGCGGGGCGGCGATCGACATCCCGGCGTCGTCGCGGAGGAACGACGACCCGGCCGCTGGTGTTCGTCCAGGTCAGCTTCGCCAGGTTGGCGGTCTTGTCAGGGGCGGGTCCGGCGGCCGGCGTCGTCACGATGCCCGCAGAGCGGCCACTCGAAGACCCCGGCCGGGTCGACGAAGCGGTTGCCGCCGGCGGCCGTGCCGACCTTCCAGGTCAGCGGGTCGGTGCCGGCTCGAGGGTCGCGGTCACCGTGTTGTTGCGCGGTCGCCGTTGCCGAGCCGGCCTCGTAGGTGACACCCGGCGGCAAGAAGTCGGTGACGACCGCGTTCTTGGTCGAGTTCGACGTCGGAGAAGTCGACCCGGATCAGGAAGCAGACCCGGTCGCCCTCGGCGAAGGTCACGTTGGCGCGCGGTCGCGTCAGGCTGGTTGACGTAGTCGGAGGCCGTGCTCGAGCAGGTGTACGGCGTGACCTGCGGCTGGATCCGCTTGTCCAGACCGGGGGCGTCGCTGGTGATCGTGGCCGAGGAGTCGTCGTGAGACCGTCAGCGGGCCGGCCGGGGCCGGCGCGTCGACGTCGTCGCGCACGTTCGTCGTGCCGGTGAGCGCCGCGGTGTTGACGAAGTCGTCGCCGGACGACGTCGGGTCGCCCCAGCGCCGCCGTCGTACGCGCCCGCATCCGGGCCTTGAACGTCACCGTGACGGTGCCGTCGTGGGCGTCCGCGACAGGAGTGAAGGTGATGTCGAACGTGCCGTCGGCGTTCGCCACGACGTTCGAGAACGTCGCGCCGGTCTGGCCGAAGCCGGCGCCGGGGCCACAGGGCGCGGGCGAGCCGGGCGCGTAGTTCTCGGTGGTGTCCAGGGGGCACAAACCGTTGGGCAGGTGGTCGGTGATCACGATGCCGCTGGCGTCGGCGTACTCACTGCTGCGGACGGTCAACGTGTACGTCGCGACCCCGCCCTGCCGGAACGAGGTCGGCGTGACCGACTTGACCAGATCGAGGTCCTCGGAGGTGACCGTCTGCGTGGCGGTGTCGGTGACCGTCGGGCTGGTGCCGACGACGACCGGGCCGGAGTAGGTGCCGCTGACCGCCGCGCGGTTCGTCAGCGACTGCTCCGCGGCGGTCTCTCGCGTCGACGGACCTGTGTTGTTGTCCAGGTTGGAGCCCTGGTCGCCGCTGGCGGGCGTCGGGGCACCGCCCGGGAAGCTGGCCACGTTGGCGCGCTGCGGGATGCCGGCGCGGTACTTGATGTCCACCGAGGCGCCCGCGGCGAGCGACCCGAGGTCCCAGGTCACCTGGGTGTAGACACCGGCCGGGACGCCGGCGGGGTCGGTCACGGTGGTCGACCGAGACCGGCGTCCGGCAGCCGGTGGTCACGTCCGGGGTGGCGGTGAGGGCGGGCGCACCGGGGTACTCCGGGGCGGCGCTGTGGTCCTCGGTGCCGCAGCTGAGGAACTCGAGCCCGGCCGGGAGGAGGTCGTTGACGGTGACGCCGTCCGTGGCGAACTGGCTGTTGTTCGTCGCGGTCAGCGTGTAGACCGTCGTGTGATCGTGGATGCCGCGCAGGAGCTCGTGCTCGGGGCTCGGCTCGGCCTTGGTGAGCGTGATCGCGCTGATCTGTGTCGACGTCGAGTTCGAGGTGCCGGTCTCGCTCGCACTGCCGGCGACCGGAGCGCCCGCCGCGGTGAACTTCGGGATGAGTCGCGGGATCGGTGTTGGCGTAGTCGGTGGCCTGGTTGGTGACCGCCGAGCCCACCCGGAAGGTCGTGGGGTCCGGCTTGGCGCGGAACGTCAGGGCCTCTGTCGAGCCGACCGGCAGGTCGCTGACGTCGGTCCAGACCAGGGTCTGCACCCCGGTCGCGGCGTTGGTGTACACCGTCGGCTCGCCCAGGCTGGCCGGGACTGGTCGATCCCGCCGTGTAGGTGACCCCGACGGGGCAGCACATCGCGGAACGACAGGTTGTACTCCGGGGCGGCACTACCGCCGGCCGGGTTGGTAGCCGTCAGGGTGAACGGGATGTCCGCTCCGACCAGCACGCTGGCTGGTGCGCTCTTGGTCATCCCGATCCCGGCTGCGAAGGCCGGAGCGGCAGCTGGCACGACCACGACGAGGGCACCCAGGAGGAGGGCCACGAGCACTCCCGAGACGTGGCGTGATCGCCGACCGTCGAGATACCGACGACGCTGCCGAGACATTCAGTTCTCCCTGGGGGGTGGGGACGGGATCCTCGCCGTACTTTAAGGAAGACATAGGCATGCGATGTGGTTTTGGTAAAAAACGTCTCACCTTCTCGCTTCGGACGCGAGATGTGCGCGCGCCCGGGATGGGTACGGTCTCCGCATGCCCGTGACCGACGTCGTCGCCCGGCAGGTCGAGGCCTACAACGCCGCCGACCTCGAGGGCTTCCTGGCCTGCTACTCCCCTGCGGTCGTCATCCGCGCGGGCGACGGCACCGTGCTCAACGAGGGCCTGGAGGCCATGCGGCAGACGTACGCCGGGTGGTTCGGCTCGCTCCCGGGCCTGCGCGCCGAGATCGTCAGCCGGATCGTGCGCGGCAGCTGGGTCGTGGACGACGAGCACGTCACGGCCACCGACCTCGACGTGCGCGCCCTCGTCGCCTACCGGGTGCGCGACGACCTGATCGAGCACGTCGTGATCATGACCGACGAGGACGTGTCCGCCCCCGAGTGACGCTTGCTACTGGTGGCCGGCGACCGCGTGCGCGACGTAGTCGGCACCCAGCTCGTCGACCTCGTCGCCGGTGAGCTCGAGCTCCACAGCGGCCACGGCGTCGGTGAGGTGCTCCGGACGGGTGATCCCGACGATCGGTGAGGTGACCGCAGGCTGGGCCAGCAGCCAGGCGAGCCCGACCTGCGCCGGCGTGACCCCGCGGCGTTCGGCGACGGCCAGCACCTTCTCCACGACGGTCTTGTCCTCGTCCCGGTAGAGCGAGCGACCGAACTCGTCGGTCTCGGACCGCGCCGTCTGCTCGTCCCACGGACGGGTCAGCCGCCCACGCGCCAGCGGGCTCCAGGGGATGACCCCGACGCCCTGGTCGGCGCACAGGGGGAGCATCTCGCGCTCCTCCTCGCGGTAGATCAGGTTGTAGTGGTTCTGCATCGACACGAACGGCGTCCACCCGTGTCGCTCGGCCGCGTGCTGCATGCTGGCGAACTGCCAGGCGTACATCGACGAGGCCCCCAGGTAGCGGGCCTTGCCCGCCTTCACCACGTCGTGCAGCGCCTCCATCGTCTCCTCCACCGGCGTCTGCGGGTCGAAGCGGTGGATCTGGTAGAGGTCGACGTAGTCGGTGCCCAGACGGGCCAGGCTCGCGTCGATCTCCTGCAGGATCGCCTTGCGCGACAGTCCGGCGCCGTTCGGGCCGGGGCGCATCCGGCCGTTGACCTTGGTGGCCAGCACGACGTCCTCGCGGTCGGCGTGCTTCCACAGCGAGCGACCGGTGTACTCCTCGCTGGTGCCGGCGGAGTACACGTTGGCGGTGTCGAAGAAGTTGACCCCGGCGTCCAGCGCCGTCTTGATGGTCTGCTCGGCGAACGCCTCGTCCTTCGTCCACGGTCGGTCCTGACCGCCGTCGCCCCAGCTCATGCAGCCCACGGTGATCCGCGAGACCTGCAGCCCGCTGTTGCCCAACCTCGTGTACTCCATGCGCTCCTCCTCCGAGACGGCCTCCTCTCCACCCTGCCACGCGAGCGATGGGGTCGCGGCGGGAGGTCAGCCGATGGTGTCGAGTGAGCCCTGGAGCCGGCGTCGGGCACCTCACCCGGACGGACTGCCGGGCCGGGCGGACGCCTCGGACGGCGGCTGAGAGTGGGGGAGACCGGGGGCCAGAGACACGTCACGCGTGCGTCGGAACGACGCACGCGTGACGCCTAGCCCCCCGGCCAAACACCGGCATTCTATCCGCGAAGGGTTCGAGTGCCGATGCAGGAGAATCTAGTCTTTCGGTCGGTGTCGGCTAGTCCTTTCGGGTCACTTCGTCCAAATTTGCCTCCAAAGATCGATGTCTTGTCAGATTTCTTGCCCGGATCGGCCTCCTGTCGGTCACAATCGCGCTATGGACGTCCTCGAGGCAGACCTGCTGAAGGAGATCGACCCCACCGAGCTGGGTCAGCGCATCCGCGCTGCCCGCGTGGCGAAGGGGTGGACCCAGACCCAGTTGGCTGGTGACGACATCTCCGTGGGATACGTGTCTCGGATCGAGTCCGGACAGCGAAGGCCGAACAGCCAGACGCTCGACGACCTGGCGGTGCGCCTCGGCGTTCCGACCGAGCACCTGCTGCGCGGGGTGACCGCGCGCGAGTACGACGAGATCAAGCTGACCCTCGACTTCGCCGAGCTCTCGCTCGAGACCGGCGAGCACCTCGAGGCCGAGTCGCAGGCCCGACAGGCGCTCGACCGCGCGGTCGTCGCCTCCCAGGACGAGCTGGTCTTCCGCGGCCGCTACATCGTCGCCCGCGCCCTGGAGGGTCAGGGCAACCTCGACGACGCGATCATCGAGCTCGAGGGCCTGGTCTACGCCAAGTCCGGTGGGCTGACCCGGATCAAGGCGGCGATCGCGATGGTCCGCTGCCTCCAGAACTCCGGTGACCTGATGCGCTCCATCGAGGTCGGCGAGCGCGTGATGGCGTCGCTGGCCGGCTCTCACATCGACAGCTGCGACGAGGCTGTCCAGCTCACGGTCACCGTCGCCGGCTCCCACTTCTTGCGCGGAGACGCCGGGCACGCCATCCGGATGTGCCGCAAGGCGATCGTCAAGGCCGATTCCCTCGAGTCGCCCGGTGGCCCGGGCCTCGGCCTACTGGAACGCGAGTGTCTTCGAGGCCGAGCGGGGCGCCGTCAGCAATGCGGTCCCGCTGGCCGAACGTGCTCTCGCCCTGCTTGCCGAAGGTCAGGACACGCGCAACCTCGCGCGGCTCCGCAACACGCTCGGCCAGATGCAGCTCAACCTCGACCCGCCGGACGTCGATGAGGCGAGGCGGCACCTGGAAAAGGCGGCCGAAGAGCTGGCCTGGTCCAGCGCCAGCCCGAGCGAGCTCGCGTCGAACCAGCTCGCCAGGGCGCGGGCCGACTACCTGGACGGCAGGCTGAACGTTGCCGCCGAGGCCTGCACGCGAGGTCATTGCCATCACCAAGGACGACGTTCCGCTCACCGCGGCCGAGGCCTCAGCTCTACTGGGTCAGGTCATCGCGGCCTCCGGCGACATGGCCGGAGCCATGCGCGCCTACCAGAGGGCGGTGTTCATGCTGACCAGCATCGGCGCCGATCGTGATGCCGCCCAACTCTGGTTCGAGCTTGCGGACCTGTTCGAACAAGTCGGCGACGTCACGGCATCGCGCGACGCCTATCGCAGCGCAGCCGCAGCGTCAGGTCTGCGCTCGCGCGCCAAAGTCGCGAACGTTGCTTCAGCGGAAGCGGCTCGGTTGTAGCTGACTGTTAGGTCAGCAGCAACGGTCGTAGCTCGACATCTTCGCGGGCGCCTTGCCGGCGTCGGCTGCGGTCATCGGGCCAGCGGCGACGACGCCGAGAGCGGCGACGATCGAGAAGGCCAGTGCTGCGAACTTGGTCTTGGTGTGACGTGCCATGTCAGTTTTCTCCCTGTGTGATGCCGGTTCCCGAGACTCCGGGAGAAGCATGGGGCACAGCCTGGCAAATTTGGAAGTCTTGACAAGCACCCACGTGTCGTGTGTGGCACCTGTGACGACCCCGCCAGGGCCCCCCATTCTCCCTACTCGGCTTGTCTGAGCGTGAAATCGAACGCCTTAGGTAAAAAGCACAGCAATTTCAAGAATCTGCTTCACGCGCACGCGCGAGGTGTAAACTTGAGACAACATCGGATGGCAACCCCCCAGCCATCAGATGCCACTCATCGGATGGCAACCCCCCAGCCATCAGGTGAAGAGCTCGCAGACGCCAGCCCCCCAGGCCACATGCGAGACCGCGGTTGGATCTCTTCCAATCGCGACCGGCCCCCCGCATTCGTGCGGGGGGTCCTTACATTTCCCCAGGCCTTTACCTTTTGGCAAGGGCCGTCGATAAAACCCCCTATTCACGTGAAGTCGGCACGCTCAGGGCTGGACTAGACCAGTTGGCCAAGTCCGGGACGTTCGTCTGCGACGGGCCACCCCGATGTGCCCTCCCGAGGCAGGCCGAAGGGCTCGGGTGCGGGGGTGCGAACGGCTCCCCGTCGACCGGGCCGAACTGCTCCATTCGGCTGGTACGTCGGTACCAGCCGGCGAATCCGAGCTCGCCCGGGGCCGATTCGGAGACGGTTCCGACCGTGTGACAGGCTCGCCGCATGCTCGACGAGACCGCGCGGAACACCCTGGATCTCGAGGCCGCCTGGTGGCGCTACGCCGGTACGAAAGACGCCGCCATCCGCGAGCACTTCGACGAGGATCCCGCGGCCTACTACCGACGTCTCGGCCGGCTCCTCGACGACCCCGCGGCACTGCAGCACGCGCCCGTCCTGGTCCGCCGGCTCCGTCGCCAGCGCGACCGTCGCCTCGACTCCCGCTCGGGCCGTCGGCTCGCGGGCTGAGCGACGTCGCCCGCTTCCGCGCCCCGGGTCGTGTCGGCCGGAGACAGCGAAGGCCCGGCCGAAGCCGGGCCATGCGTGGAGCTGAGGGGACTCGAACCCCTGACCCTCTCATTGCGAACGAGATGCGCTACCAGCTGCGCCACAGCCCCAGCGCGTCGCCTCGGAGGCCGGTGACCAGCAGGGCGACGCGAAGCGCCACGCTATCACCGGGGATCGGCCCGTCCCGAATCGACCCGGACCCCCTCAGCCGGCGGCCCAGCAGGGCCTCAGGACCCGACGGCCTCCTCGCCGGAGTCGTCCTTGCGGGACACCCGGCGGCGGACGCGGTCGGCGGCTTCGGCGGCATCGGCCTCACGGGCCAGCGCCGAGTCGGCCTCCGTGCGACCCGAGGTCCAGACCCCGGTCGCGTCGAGGTCGATCGTGCGGACCGTACGACGAGCCGGTGGCTTCGAGACGTAGGTCGGCAGGGTGACCGGCACCGGATCCCAGAGCTTCGGGTCACGCGGCGGTGTGCTCGTGTCGACGGGGGGCTGGGGGGTATCGGACTCCTGGACCTCGTCGACGGCGTCGTCCTCCACGTCCGAGAACGTCGACGGCTGCCAGGCGCGCTCGCGGCGGACCATCAGCCGGCAGGCGACCAGCCAGGCGACCAGCAGTCCGCCCGGGATCACGGCGTAGGTCCACCCGAGACGACCCAGGGCGGCCGTCACCACGGCCCCGGCGAGGGTCAGCAGGAGCAGGCCGAGGACGCGACGGCGCCGTTGGGTGGCGCGGTGCGTGGAGGCGCGGCGTACGGCGTCCTGCTCCTCGGGAGAGGCAGCAGGTGGGGCCGTGACGGCCGACGCGGTGGTGGGCTTGGCCGGCGTCACGACGAGCCGGGCCATCCGCGCGCTGACCGGCTCGCGCCGAGCGAGCACCCGCATGCTGTGCGAGAAGCGGTCGATCGAGCGACCCCGGACGACGTCGTCGTGATGACGGAGAGCCTTGGGGATCAGGTAGGCGGCCCAGGCCACCGCCAGGGCCACGAAGATGAGTCCGCTCAGGTCCACGACCCGACCCTAGGTTCGCTGCCACAGGGCCCCGGGGATGTCAACAGGTGTGTCGCGAAATGACTCCTGTGACGGGAGTGGTCACGGGTGTGACTGCTGGGACAATCGGGCCAGCATCCCGTCCGGGCACTCCTCGACCGTGATCGCGTAGATGCGGTGGTCGCGCCAGGCACCGTCGATGTGCAGGAACCGCGGGGCGTAGCCCACCTCGCGGATCCCCAGCTTCTCCACGACGCGCAGGGAGTTGGAGTTCTCGGGCCGGATGCACACCTCGATCCGGTGCAAGCCGGCCGAGCGGAAGCAGTGGTCGATGACCAGCGCGACGGCCGTCGGCATCACGCCGCGGCCGGCGACGTCGCGGTCGAGCCAGTAGCCGATCGAGGCGAACTGCGCCGAGCCGCGCACGATGTTGTTGACGGTCACCTGACCGGCGAAACGCCCGTCGACCTCGATCGCGAACGGCATGCCCAAGCCTTGGCGGGCATGGCGCTGCATCCGCGCCACCAGGCTGCGGAACGTCGCCGGGCGCTCGGCCCCGCCTGGGGGGACGGTGGCGTCCCAGGGCTGCAGCCAGACCAGGTTGCGGCGGCGTACGGCACGCCAGGCCCGGGCATCGCGGTAGCGGATGGGCCGGAGCGTGACGTCGCCGTGCTGCAGCGTGACCGGCCACCCCGGACTCATGCGAGCGCCTCGCGGCAGGGTGGCGTGGCGGTCAATGGTCGCTCCCCACGATCTGCTCGACCGCGTGCACGAGGAGTGGCTCGAGCACGGCGATCGCGTCCTTCACGCCGCCACGCGAACCGGGCAGGTTCACGACCAGGCAGGACCCGGCGACGCCGGCGAGCCCACGCGACAGCGACGCCGTCGGGATGCCCTGGGTGACGCCGTACGCCCGGATGGCCTCGGCGATGCCGGGCACCTCACGGTCGAGCAGCGGACGCGTCACCTCCGGGGTGCGATCCGTCGGTGTCAGGCCCGTGCCGCCGGTCGTCAGGACGACCCGCGCGCCGCCCTCCACCTCGGCCGAGATGGCGGCACCGACCGGCTCGCCGTCGGGCACCACGAGAGGCGAACCGCACGAGAACCCCAGTGAGACAAGGAAATCCACGAGCAGCGGCCCGGTGGTGTCGTCGTAGACACCCGCGGCCGCGCGGTTGGAGGCGACCACCACGGCCCCGCGCATCGTGGTCATCGAACGAAGTCTCCCGACTTCCCGCCGGACTTGCGCAGGACTCGGACGTCGGTGATCGCGGCGCGCTTGTCGACCGCCTTGACCATGTCGATCACAGTGAGCCCGGCGACCGCGACCGCCGTCAGCGCCTCCATCTCGACCCCGGTGCGGTCCGTCGTGCGGACGGTCGCGGTGACCTCGACGGCGTCGTCGGCGACCTCCAGGTCGACGGTCACCGAGGACAGAGCGAGCGGGTGGCACAGCGGGATCAGGGTCGAGGTCTGCTTGGCGCCCATGATCCCGGCCAGCCGCGCCACGGCGAGCGTGTCGCCCTTGGGCACGCCGGCCCCGCGGAGCAGCTCGACGACCTCGGGCGAGACCAGGACGCGACCGGCGGCGACGGCTTCTCGCGCGGTCACGTCCTTGCCCGAGACGTCGACCATCCGGGCCGCCCCGGAGTCGTCGACGTGGGTCAGACGGTCAGCCATGGGTCCCCACTTCGTCCCTAGAAGTCCTCGTCGAGCGGCAGCACGGTCACTGTCTCACCGGCCTCGACCCAGGTCACGTCCTCGGACACCACGATCAGCGCGTCGGACTCGGCGAGGTCGCCGATCATGTGCGAGCCCTGCGGGCCGACCGGCGTGACGGCGAGCCGGCCGTCGACCACGGACAGCACGCCGCGGGCGAACTGGCGCCGGCCGTCGGGCGAGCGGAGCCCGTGCGTGAGCACGGCGTCGGCCTCCGGCCGGATGTACGGCGTCCGCCCCATCATCCGGCGGATCGCCGGCAGGACGAACTGCTCGAAGGAGATGTACGACGACACCGGGTTGCCCGGCAGGGTGACGATCGGGACGGCGTCCTCGCCGACCGTGCCGAAGCCCTGCGGCTTGCCCGGCTGCATCGCGACACCTCCGAACCAGACCGTGCCCAGCGGCGAGAGCGCCTCCTTGACCACGTCGTAGTCGCCCATGGAGACGCCGCCGCTGGTGATCACCAGGTCGGCCCGCACCAGCTGGTCGTTGAGGGCGCCGAGGAAGGCGCGCGGCTGGTCGGGGACGATGCCGACCCGGTAGGCGATGGCGCCGGCCTGGCGAGCCGCGGCCGCCAGCAGGAACGAGTTGCCGTCGTAGATCGAGTCGCGGCCGAGCGCCGTGCCCGGCTCGCGCAGCTCCGACCCCGTGGACATCACGACCACCCGGGGCCGAGGACGCGAGCGGACCGAGGCACGCCCGACGGCGGCGAGCAGGCCGATCTGGCGGGCGCCGAGGACCGTCCCGGACTCGACCAGCAGGTCGCCCTCGGTCACGTCCTGGCCCTTCGGCCGCACGTGCTGCCCCGGCTCGGGGGCCCGGCTGATGACGACGTTGGCGACGCCACGGTCGGTCCACTCGTAGGGGACCACCGAGTCGGCCCCGGCGGGCACGGGGGCGCCGGTCATGATCTTCACCGCGGTGCCGGGCGAGACGGCCAGCAGCGAGGCCTGGCCGGCCCCGATCTCGCCGACGACGGGCAGGTGCACCGGCGACTCCTGGCTGGCCGAGGAGACGTCGGCGTGCGCGACGGCGTACCCGTCCATGGCCGAGTTGTCGAAGCCGGGCAGGGCGACAGCCGCGTGCACGTCCTCGGCGGCGGAGAGCCCGAAGGCCTCCATCAGCGGCTGGTCGAAGGCCGGCAGCGGATGGATCGCGGCCAGGATCCGCTCGCGGTGTTCCTCGACGGAGACGAGCGAGTCAGTCATGCTCCAAGACGCTACCGGTCGCCACACGCTCGGCCGCGCCGGTCTCCAGCGCCACGTCGCCGACCACCTTCACGCGGGCCCCGAAGGTCCAGTCGCCGTTGACCGTGAGCGACGACGCCTCGCGCAGGCTGGGCGCGCCCTCGGGGAACCGGCGCTCGAACTCGGGGACCAGCTTGTAGTACGCCGGGTCGAGCTCGACGTAGGGGATCCCCGCGGCCGGGTCGAGCACGAAGTCCTGGCCCACGTCGTAGACGTCGGAGCGCAGCACCAGCAGGTCGTTGGTGGTCTTGACCGGCACGAAGCGGTCGCGGCCGACCTCGATCGTGCGGGCGCCCTCGAAGACCTCGATCGCCGCGCCCATCGCGGTCTCGACCTGGATCACCTCGGGCGTCGAGGGATCGGCGGGGTCGACGGTCTTGACGTTCCGGATCAGCGGCAGGCCGAGGATGCCGTGCCGTGCATCGAGGGCCTCGGCCATCGCGCGCAGGTCGAACCAGAGGTTGTTGGTCGAGCAGAACCGGTGGCGGTCGAGGTCGGCCAGGGAGGCCTGGTCCTCCTTCGAGGTCTGCGCCGTCTCGCGTAGCACGATCCGGCCGTCGGACTTGCGGCGTGCGAAGTGACCGCCCTTCTTGTCGGACGGGGTACGCCGGACCGCCTCGATCGCGAAGGGTGCACCGGACTCGGCGAACCAGCCGGCGATGCGGGCGTCGGGCACGGCGCCGAGGTTGTCGCTGTTGGAGACGAAGACACGCTCGTACCCCTCGTCGACGAGCCGCTCGAGGAGGCCCGTGCCGCGCAGGGCCGTGTAGAGGTCGCCGTGGCCGGGCGGGCACCACTCCAGGTCGGGGTCGCGGGGCCAGCTCACCGGGGTGAGGTCCTTGGTCAGGAGCTTGGGCTCGCGGTTCTGCAGGAACTCCAGGGGGAGGCCCGCGACCGGGAGATCGGCGTAGCGGGCCAGGGCGTCCATGGTGTCGGCCGACGTGCGGAAGCTGTTCATGAACATCAACGGCAGCGTCGCGTCGTGCTCGCGGCGCAGGTGCAGCACCTGCTTGGCGATGATGTCGAGGAACGACATGCCCTTGCGGACGCAGAGCAGGCTCTTGGCCCGCTCCATGCCCATCGACGTGCCGAGGCCGCCGTTCAGCTTGATCACCGCCGTGGTGCGCAGGGCTGCGGACGCCGTCTCGTCGTCGATCTCGACGTCGTCGAGCGACTCGCTGTCGAGGGGCTCGATCGAGGACTCGGCGATCATTCCGGTCTCGCCGTGCTCGAGCAGCCGGAAGTAGTGGGCGAAGGTCTCGATCGCGACGGGGTCGATCCCGGCGTCCGACATCTTGGCCCGGGCGCGCTCGAGTCCGGCACTGCTCATGCCTCGATCGTAGGCTGGCCGGGTGCCGCCACCGCAATCCCGCCCGGACGATCTGACCCCTCCTGGGGCCGCTGTGGCCAAGATCGCCCTGCGTGACCAGATCCGGACCGCGCGACGGCGACTGTCGGTCGCCGAGCTCGGCGAGCGAGGCCGCGAGCTCGCCGACGTCGTCACCGCTCACCCGGACGTACGCCGGGCGGCCACGGTCGCGGCGTACGTCTCGGTCGGCCCCGAGCCGGGCACCGGCATCCTGCTGGAATCCCTTGCTGCGCTGGGGAAACGCGTCATCGTGCCGGTCGTGCTGCCGGACATGGACCTCGACTGGGGCACGTGGCGGGGACCGACGTCCCTGGTCGCGGCGAGCTTCGGCCTGCTCGAGCCGGTGGATCGCCTGGGCCTGGACGCGATCGCCACCGCCGACGTCGTGCTGGTGCCCGGCCACGCCGTCTCGCCGTCCGGGGACCGGCTCGGGCAGGGCGGCGGCTGCTACGACCGGGCGCTCGCACGCGTGCCGGTGGGCACCCCCGTCGTGTGCCTGCTCTACGACGACGAGGTCGGCCGCGAGCTCCCGGTCGACGCCCACGACCGCCCGGTGACCGCCGCGGCCACGCCGACCCAGTGGGTCGACCTGCGCTGACCCGCGCCGGCCGAGCCGACACCCATCGCCGATCGAGCGAAGTCGAGACCCCCCGTCGGTCGAGCGAAGTCGAGACCCCTCCTCGGCCGAACGCACACTCTCGTCGGTCGAGCGAAGTCGAGACCTCTCGTCGGTCGAGCGAAGTCGAGACCCCTCCTCGGCCGAACGCACACTCTCGTCGGTCGAGCGAAGTCGAGACCATCCACAGGCGGCGGCCGGACGGCTGCAGCCTCGGCCCGGTTCGCCCACGATGGACGGATGCCCTGGACCTACATCCTCGAGTGCAGTGACGGCTCGTTCTACGTCGGCAGCACCCGTTCGCTCGAGCTCCGCATGGAACAGCACCGCGTCGGCATGGGAGCCGAGTACACACGGCGCCGGCTGCCCGTGAAGCTCGTGTGGTCGGCCGAGTTCGAGCACGTCGGAGCGGCGTTCGCGTGCGAGAAGCAGATCCAGCGGTGGGGCCGGGCCAAGCGGATCGCCCTCATCGAGGGTCGCCTGGACGACCTGCCGCAGTTGGCGCGTGGCACCGATCGCGACGCGTGGGACGCGATCCACCGGCGTCCGGAGTAGGTGCGCGGTCTCGACTCCGCTCGACCAACGATTAGGTCTCGACTCGCTCGACCGTCTCGACCGCTCGACCAACGATGAGGTCTCGACTCCGCTCGACCAACGATGAGGTCTCGACTCCGCTCGACCAACGATTAGGTCTCGACTCCGCTCGACCAACGAGTACCCGCTCGACCGACGAGTACCCGCTCGACCGACCGGGTCTCGACTTCGCTCGACCGACGAGGGCATCGTTCGACCGACGACCAGGTCTCGACCCGGGGTGACGTAGGATTGGCAGTCGCCGGTGGCGAGTGCCAGTCGGCCCGTGTGATCGCGACGATCGCGCCGCCCATCCCGACCCGGAGACCACCTGCGTGCCGACCTACCAGTACCGCTGCACCGCGTGCGACCACGCGTTCGAGCAGTTCCAGAGCTTCACCGACGACGCGCTCACCGTGTGCCCGGAGTGCGGCGGCCGGCTGCGCAAGGTCTTCAACGCCGTCGGCGTCGTGTTCAAGGGATCGGGGTTCTACCGCACCGACAGCCGCAGCACGAGCTCGTCGAGCACGTCCGGTGGCGAGGGCACCGCGTCGTCGGGCTCCGGTGATGCGGCGGCCTCCGCAACGCCGTCCTCGGCCTCGTCCTCCGACGGGTCGGCCTCGAAGAAGGCCGCCTCGTCGTCCGCCCCCGCGGCCTCCTCGTCCGGCTCGTCCTCGAGCTCGACGGGTTCGAGCGGCTCCACCAGCGACGGCTGACGGCGACCTCGGGGCCTGTGGACAGGCCCCACGCGACGGGCCCTCCCACGCCTACGGTCGGGGGATGCCCGAGCCGACCGATCCACTGTCGTCCGGAGACCGGCATGCACGCGTCCGGCGGGCCGTCCGCCGCACGGTGCTGGCACGACGGCGGCCGCTGGCGGCTCTCTGCGTGGCGGTCGCGGCCGTCGCGGGCCTGCACGCCGCCCGCCCTCCGGCGGCGCCGACCGTCGCGGTGACGGTCGCTGCCCGCGACCTCGCTCCCGGGACGGTGCTCTCCCGCCGAGACCTCGTCGTGCGTCACTACCCGGCCGACGTCGCGCCGGCCGGGTCGGACGTCCGAGCGGTCGGCCGCACGCTGGCCGCGCCGGTGCGACGCGGCGAGCCGGTCACCGACGTGCGGATCGTGGCCCCGTCGCTGGTCTCCGCCTACTCCGACCGGGTCGCGCTCCCCGTCCGCATCGCCGACGCCGATGCCGTGTCCCTCGTGCGGGTCGGCGACCACGTCGACCTGGTGGCCGCCGACCCGCGCCGGGGCACGGCGTCGTACGTCGCGGTCGACGTGCCGGTCCTGGCCCTGCCGGTCCCGGCGGAGCACGACGCCACGGGCTCGGCACTCACCGGTCGGCTCCTGGTCGTCGCCGCCGCACCTTCCGACGTCGACCGCATCGCGGGCGCCGCGGCGACCGACCTCCTCAGCCTGGTGATTTCCCGCTAGCGTGACCAGCGCTGGCCGGCCGTCCGGGGCGGCCGAGAGGAGAGCGCTGTGACCGGGTTCAAGAACTTCATCCTCCGAGGCAACCTCATCGAGCTCGCTGTCGCCTTCATCATGGCGGCGGCCTTCGCCACGGTCGTCACGGCCACGGTCGGCGTGATCATGGGGCTCATCGGCAAGGCCGGTGGGCACCCCGACTTCAGTACCTACAAGCCGGGTGGTCTCCCGATCGGCACCTGGATCACGGCGGTGATCTCGTTCATCATCATCTCGGCGATCGTGTACTTCCTGATCGTGAAGCCCTACACGGTCGCCAAGGAGCGCTGGTTCCCGAGCCCCGAGCCCGGGACGCCGGAGGACGTCAAGCTGCTCCAGGAGATCCGCGACCTGCTGGCCGCCCAGCAGAACGGCGGCACCGCGACGATCACGCCGCCCGCCGGGTAGTCGGCCCCTGACCGCTCCGCCGCGGCTCAGCCGTGGTGGGGCGGCACCTCGCCACGCAACCAGCGGTCCTGGGCGTTCTCGTCCGACGGCGCGTCGGGCTCGCGCTCGTCCTCGGTCGTCTCGGGGAGGACGTCACCGAACACCGCGGCCAGCCTCCGACGTCGTTGCCAGTCGGTCTCGCCGGTCGGCTCCGGTGAGGCGGGTGTCTGTTCCTCGGCCATCAGCGGATCAGGCGCAGAGGCCGTTGGCGAGGTTGTCGGCGGCCTGGGCCTGCTCCTGCTGACCGTTCTTCGGGTGCTTGGTCACGCCGGGGATGTGCTGGGCGTTGAGCGAGCCGTCGAGCATCCCCTTCGAGAGGACCTGGTCGTTCTTGATCGCGTTCCACAGCGTCTGCGCCTCGGGCTTCCAGACGACCCGGTTGATGTTGCTCGGGTCCTCCTCCCACGGCGTCGTGACGAACTGGATGTGGTCGAGCCCGATGTGACGGAACTGGTAGGCCAGGCCGACCAGCTTGGAGATGCTGCCGATGTCCGGGTCGAGGGTCAGAGACTTGGTGGCGGCGTCGATGAACTTGGCCAGGTGGATCGGGTTCGCCAAGGTGTCGGCGCTGATCGCCTGGTGGGCCATGGAGGCGACGAACGCCTGCTGCCGCTTCATCCGGCCGATGTCGGAACCGTTGCCGAGGGAGTGCCGCTCGCGCACGTAGTTGAGGGCCTGGGTGCCGGTGAACTTGTGCGTGCCGGCCGGCAGCGTGATGTGCCCGATCGGGTCGTCGACCGGGTGCGGGATGCACACCTCGACACCACCGATCGCGTCGACCATCGACTTGAAGCCGTTGAAGTCGACGACGACGTAGTGGTCGACGCGGACTCCCGTGAGCTGCTCGAACTGCCGCACCGTGCAGCCGGGACCACCGATGTTGAAGGCGTCGTTCCACATCACCCCGGTCGCCGCCGGCGAGATCTCCTTGCCCTTGTCGTCGAGGCAGGAGGCGCGGTTGACGACGGAGTCGCGGGGGATGCTGACGCCGTAGGCGTGCTCCCGGTCGGCCGACAGGTGGAGCAGGATCGTGGTGTCGGAGCGCTTGCCGATGCCGGTGAGGTTGTCGATGTGGTCGCCGGGCGCGTCGCGGTTGTCCGACCCCATGATCATGATGTTGATCGGGCCGTGCGGACCCTTGGGCACCTTGGGCTTCGGACGGTCGGTGCCGAGCTCGGAGGAGATGTCCTTGACGTGGAGGTTGCCGTTGTAGTGGCGGTAGAGGAACACCACGCTCAGCCCGGTGACCAGCGCGATCACGACCATCGTCGCGCCGACGGCCTTGGCCACCGTGTGATGGGTCTTGGTGCGACCCTTGCGCTTGCCGCCCTCGCTCTCGCCGCTGCTCTCGCCGGCGACGTCGCCGCTGTTCTCGCCGCCGCTCTCGGCGTCACCGGGGGTCCCGGCGCCGTCGGGTGGCAGGGCAGACATCAGCGAAGTACCTCGAGTCGAGAAGGAGAACCGCGGCCTGGGCGCGCGGTGGGCGTCACCCCAAGGTACGGGGTCTGACCAAAGTGTGACCAGGACGTGACGCGTTCTCACACTCCTCGAAGCGCTCCCGTGTAGGGCGGGGTGACGGCACGGCCGGGCGGGGACAGACTGGGCGGATGCGTCGTCTCTTCTCGGTCGTGGTCCCCCTGTCCTGCGTGCTGGCTGCGGCCTGCTCCTCGGCCTCTCCCGCGACGTCGCGCCCCACGTCACAGGTGCACCACCAGACAGCTGGGGCGACCCGGTCTCCCGCCTCGTCGACCCGGTCCGCGAGTCACCTGACCCCCTGGGCGACGTACCACCGCACGCCCTCCCGCGCCGGTCACACCACCCATGCGCCCGGCACCCCGTTGCGCCAGACGTGGGCGAAGAACCTCGGCGCTGCGGTCTACGGCGAGCCCCTGGTGGTCGGCAGCACCCTCGTCGTGGCCACGGAGGGCGACGAGATGTTCGGGCTCAGTGCTCGCACCGGTCGCATCCGCTGGCACCAGAAGCTCGGCACCCCACAACCACTGAGTGGGCTGCCGTGCGGGAACATCGACCCGCTCGGCATCACCGGGACCCCGGCGTACGACCATCGGACCGGCTCGGTCTACGCGGTCGCGGAGACCGTCGGTGGGCACCACACGTTGTGGGCGTTGAACGCCGTGAACGGCCACCGCCGCTGGCACCGCTCCCTCGACGTCCTGCCCACCCGCAACCGGGCCGCGGAGCAAGAACGCTCCGCCCTCCTGGTCGAGCACGGCCGGGTCCTGGTGTCGTTCGGCGGGCTCGCCGGCGACTGCGACAACTACGTGGGCTACGTGACGTCGACGTCGACCGACGGCAGCGGGAAGACGTTCCACTACGCCGTACCGACCGCCCGCGAGGCCGGCATGTGGGCCACGCCCGGTCCGATCCTGGGCCGGAACGGCCACGTCTACGTCGCCAGCGGCAACGGCGCCGAGCTCGACGGGCGCTGGGACAAGAGCGACTCGGTGACCGAGCTGAGCACGAGGAGGCTGCACCGGCTCTCGGTCTTCGCACCGGGCACGTGGAAGGACGACAACATCCGTGACCTCGACCTCGGCTCGATGTCACCGATGTCGGTCCCGGCGGTGCACCGGATCGTGATCGCCGGCAAGCGCGGCGTCGTCTACCTCCTCCGCGAGCACCTCGGCGGCGTCGCCTCCGCGGTGGCCCACGTCGACGGCTGCTCCGCCTTCGGCGGTGGGGCGCGTGTCGGACGGACCGTGCTGATGCCGTGTCTCTTCGAGCACCAGGTCCGGGCCCTGAGGGTCGGTGCCCACGGGCTGCGCTGGTCGTGGTCGGCCGGGAACCTCTACGGAGCACCGGTCATCGCCGGGCCGCGGGTGTACGTCACCGACCGCGACTCCGGCGACCTCGTCGTGCTGCGCCTGCGCACCGGCCACGTGATCCAGCGGATCCATGCCGGCGCCGTCTCGCACTTCCCCTCCGAGTCGATCAGCGGAGACTTCGTGTTCGTCCCGACGCTCAGCGGGGTCACGGCGTTCCACGGCTGAGGAGTCGGTGAGCCGGGGCGCGGCCTGACAAGATAGGTCGCCGCGCCCCAGTAGCTCAGTGGATAGAGCAGCCGCCTCCTAAGCGAAAGGTCGCCAGTTCGACTCTGGCCTGGGGCACGAGACGTTCTGGCGAGGCGCCATCGCCGACCGGGCGGTGCGTCTGCCACCGTCTCGGGCTCCGCAACGGTGGCTGACGCACCGCCCGAGGGCATCTCCCGATTCCGGGGACAGGGCGCCACGCGGGGACCAGAATCGAGGCGTCGCCGGGCCTTGCGAACTACTGCGTTGTAGTTCGCGCAACCCTCTCCCGCCCCGGCAATCCCACAGTTAACGTCTGCCACATGCGTATCAGACGGCGCTCGGATCGGCGTGCCTCCTTGACACGTCGCGCGGGCTTCGTCGTGGTCCTCGGACTGCTCACGGCGGTCTCTCCGCTGATCCGTCCGGAGGCCGTCAGCGCCGCCTCGGGCGTCGACGACTACCCGTCCCGGCTGAAGAACGCACCGCAGGACTCGCTGGTCGACCCGTGGCAGTTCTACAACCGCGAGTGCACGTCGTTCGTCGCCTGGCGGTTGAACTCGGAGAACCAGGTCGCGTTCACCGACTACTGGCAGGGCCAGCACTGGGGCAACGCCTCGAACTGGAAGAAGGCCGCGGTCGCCCTCGACATCCCGGTCGACAACAACCCGACCCGCGGTGCGGTCGCCTGGTGGACGGCCGGCTCCGCCGGCTCGTCCCGCGGCCACGTCGCCTGGGTGCAGACCGTCGGCGACGGCGCGATCACGATCGAGGAGTACAACTACCTCCACGCCGGCCGGTACGACACCCGCACGATCTCGAGCTCGAGCTCGCTGTGGCCGAGCGGCTTCATCCACATCAAGGACACCCAGATCCGCAACACGGTGTCCCCTGCCCTGTCCGGCACGCCGCAGGTCGGCAAGCGGCTGGTCACGACCCGCGGCACGTGGAGCGCCAAGAAGCTGACCTTCAAGTACCAGTGGCTGGCCAACGGCAAGCCGATCGCCGGCGCGACCACCAAGTCGTTCACCCCGGGGGCCGCCCAGGTGGGCCAGAAGATCCGGGCCAAGGTCACCGCCACCAAGTCCGGCGCCCACTCCGGCTCGGCCCAGACCAAGGCCACCGGTGGCGTCGCCAAGGGCGTGTTCGTCAACACCGCGGCCCCGTCGGTCGCCGCCAAGGCCCAGGTCGGCGTGCCGATCGCCGCCAGCCGCGGGACGTGGAGCCCGAGCGGCACGTTCTCCTACCAGTGGTTCGCCGGCGGCTCCCGGATCCGCGGCGCCACCGCGGCGTCGTTCACGCCGACCGCCGACCAGCTCGGCCGCGGGCTCACGGTCAAGGTCTCGCTCAGCGCTCCCGGCTACCAGACGCTGCGCGTCACGTCGGCGCCGACCGCGGGTGTCGTCCCGGGCCAGTTCGTGGCCAAGACCCCGCCGAGCGTGTCCGGCGTCGCCCAGGTCGACCAGCCGCTGACCGCGTCGCCCGGCGCCTGGACCCCGACCGGCTCGATCGGCTACCAGTGGCTCGCCGACGGCACCCCCATCGCCGGCGCCACCGGGACGGGCTACACCCCCACGCCCGCCGACCTGCGCAAGAACATCGCGATCCGGGTCACCGTGCACGAGCGCGGGTACGCCGATGCCGTCGCGACCTCGGTCGCCACCCTCGGCGTCGCACCGGGCACGTTCCTGAACACGGTCCAGCCGTCGATCACGGGCACGGCCCAGGTCGGCCGCGACGCTGACCGCGGAGAAGGGCACCTGGTCGCCGCGGGCCGAGATCAGCTACCAGTGGAGCGTCGCCGGAGACGATCGTGCCCGGCGCGACCGACAAGACCTTCACCCCGCGTCCGCAGGACCTCGGCAAGAAGGTCACCGTCGCGGTGAGCGCCGCGCGACCGGGCTACCTGACCGCGACCGTGCCAGTCCGAGGCGACCGCGACCGTGCTGCCGGGCGTCATGCGGAACACCAAGGCCCCGGTCGTCAGCGGACGCGCCGTCGTCGGCCGCACCCTGACCGCGACCCACGGGACGTGGTCGGTCGACGGCCGACGAGCTCGGCTACCAGTGGTACGCCGGCCATGCCGCCGATCGCGGGCGCCACCGGCGCGACGTACCAGCCGACGACGGACGTCGCCGGTCGGCACCTGCACGTCGTCGTGACCGCGCACAGCGCCGGCTACACCCCGCTCACCTCGGAGTCGGCGAGCACCGTCAAGGTCGTGCTCGGCCACGTCGCCTTCGCCAAGCCGACGATCCGCGGACGCGGGGTGGTCGGGCAGACCCTGACCGCGCACCTGGAGTCCGTCCAGCCGTCGACCGCCGAGGCGTCCTACCGCTGGTACCGCGACCACCGAGCGATCCGCGGTGCCCGCGAGGCGACCTACGTCGTGCAACCGGCCGACCTCGGCCATCGCCTCCACGTGGTGGTGACGATGCGCGCGCAGAACTGGACCTCGGGCACGAAGCGCTCCGCGGCCGTCACCGACATCAGGACCCAGCCCACGCTCCACCCGCGCACCTCGCTCCACCAGGGCCGGGTCTTCCTGCGCCTGGTCGTGCGGGCACGCCGGGCTGTCCGAACCCGACGGGCGGGCAACCGTGTGGCTGGGCACGCACCGGGTCGGGCGCTTCGACGTCGCCGACGGTCGCGGCAGCCGTCTGCTCGCGGCCATGCGGCACGGGACGCACACCTTGACGATCGTCTACCGCGGCGGCGCCCAGGAGACGGTCGGCCGGAGGACCGTCGACGTGCAGGTCCCGTAGGGACGACTCAGAGCACCTCGAACTTCAGCCCGGCGGCGGTCAACCGGTCGGTGAGGGCGTCGCCCATCGCCTGCGCCGTCGTGACCTGGCCGGCGGTCGGCGGGTTGTCGTCGAACGCCAGGCACAGCGCCGACTCCGCCAGCATCTTCGCGGTCTCGTCGTAGCCGGGGTCGCCGCCGGAGACGCGCGTGCGGACCGTCTGCCCGCCGCCCTCGCCGATGAAGTCGACGGTGAACCACGAACGCGCGCGCCGGGTGGCGTCGGGCCCGTCGCCCTGCTTGATCCGGCCGAGCAGGGCGCGACGCAGCGGTGGCACCTGGGCGGCCAGCGCCGAGCGCGGCGACGGTCGACGCCCCGCCGACGGCGTAGCGCAGCGTCTTGGTGCCGGCGTAGTGGGAGTAGCGGAACTCCGGCCCGTACGCCGGCAGCGCGGCGCCGCTGCGGGCCACGATCGTGGGGTCGATCGTCGGCAGCGGCACCAGCCAGCGGCCCAGCACCGCGTCGCGATGAGGCTTGCCCGCGACGGCGCGCGAGCGTACGGCCTTCGGGACGCGGCTCGATCTCGCGGCGAGCCGCGCGGGCGGCCCGCGACTGGCGGGCGCGGGCGAAGGCGTTCATCGCCGAGTGGAAGGTGCCGCCCGACATCATCGCGCTGGCCCGCACCACGCCCCGCAGGGCGATCGGCACGTCGTCGGGAAGCTGCTGCACCGTGAAGTAGGCGCCGAGGTCGTGCGGGATCGAGTCGAAGCCGCAGGCGTGGACGAGGCGCGCACCGGTCTGCTGCGCGGGGCGTGGTAGGCGACGTAGGCATCGGTCGACGAACTCCGGCTCGCCGGTGAGGTCGACGTAGTCGGTGCCGGCCTCGGCGCACGCCGCGACCAGCGGTTCGCCGAAGTGGAGGTACGGCCCGACCGTGGAGATCACGACGCGCGCGCGGTTGGCGACGTCCTTGAGGGAGACGTCGTCGTCGACGTCGGCGATCAGCAGGGGCAGCTCGCCGAGGGCGGCGTCCGTCGCCGCGAGGTGCTCGCGGACGCCCTCGAGCCGCTCCCGGCTGCGGCCGGCCAGGCCCCAGCGGAGGCCGGCCGGCGCGTGCCGGGCGAGGTAGTCGGCGGTGAGCCGACCGGTGAAGCCGGTGGCGCCGAACAGGACCAGGTCGAGCTCTCGGTCGGACGAGGGGGCGGGGGGTGACGCGGAGGTCATGCGGGCCATCGTCCCAGCGGAGGGAACCCCGGCGCCAGAGCGGCCGTCAGATGACCATGACCGCACCGACCGCGCTCCGCCGGACCGTCGCCACCGTCACCGTGCTCGCCGCCGTGGGCACGGCGTTCGCGGCGGGCACGCTGGTCGCGGACGCGCGCCGGGGCGCGGACCCGGCGTACCGGCTGACCGCGGCCGGGCTCGACGACGGACTGTCGTGCGAGCGCCTCCGCCAGTGGTACGTCGCACACGGGGTCGACCAGGTGACGGCGTGGGGCTGGCAGGCGCCGACCTACCGGACTCTCGTGCCGGCGATGTCCGCCGAGGACGCCGCGGCTCCGGCGCCCGGAGCGCCCTTGGACACCCGGACCGGCAGCGGCACGGGCACCAACGTCCAGGAAGTGGGCGTCGACGAGCCCGACATCGTGAAGGCCTCCGGAGACCTGCTCGTCCGGATCAGCGAGTGGCTCGCTCAAGGTCGACGACGTCAGCGGCTCCGAGCCGCGCCGCCTCGGCGTCGTGCCCCTGGACCGGATGGCGGCCCCCGAGCTCCTGGTCTCCGGCGACCGCGCGGTCGTGATCGGCGCCGAGGTCGAGGACCCGGCTGCCGGTGCCTCCCTCGTCCCACCGCCGGCCCGGACCTGGGTGCGCACCTACGACCTCAGCGACCCGAGCACCCCCACGCTGGTCGACGAGCGCCGCTACGACGGGTCGTTGGTGTCCGCCCGACAGGTGGGGTCGGCTGTCCGGCTGGTGCTCGACGGCGCGCTCCCCTCCCTCGCGTTCACCCGGCCGTCCTCGACGCGCACCGAGAAGCAGTCGCTGGAGCACAACCGCCAGGTGGTGCGCGACTCGGCGGCCTCGGACTGGCTGCCCCACGTGACGACGTACGCCGACGGCGACGCGAGCTCGGGCGCACTGGTCGACTGCAGCGGGGTCGCCGTCCCGGAGGCCTTCGACGGCCTCGGCATGCTGACCGTCGTCGGCTTCGACCCCGCCAGCCCGGACGCGGCGGACGCGACCGCGGTGGCGACGTCGTCGGACACGGCGTACGTGTCGCCGACGCATCTCTACGTCGCCGCGTCACCCTGGTCCCGCCTCGACCGTGGCTTCGGCCCGCCGATGATGTCGATGGAGGGGAGCCTGCCGACGCGGATCTACGGGTTCGAGCTGTCCGGGACGTCCGCCACGTACGTCGGGATGGGGACGGTCGACGGGACCGTCGCCGGCAGCTGGTCGATGGACGACCACGACGGGTCGCTGCGCGTCGCGGTCGCGTCCTCCTCGGGGGCGACCTCGCTGGTGGTGCTGCGGCCCGAGTCGGGGCGGCTGCTCGACGTCGGTCACCTGGACGGCATCGGCGCCGGGCAGGAGCTGAAGTCGGTGCGCTGGTTCGACGACCTGGCGGTGCTGGTCACCTTCCGGCAGACCGACCCGTTCTACGTCGTGGACGTCGCGGACCCGACCCGGCCCCGGGTGCTGGGCGCCCTGCACCTGCCGGGCTGGTCGTCGTACCTCCACCCGGTCGGGCCGCACCTGGTCCTCGGCCTGGGGCAGTCAGCGCCCGGCGAGCTGATGGTCGATCCGCCACTGGGCCTTCCGCGGGTCCACCCGGTGCCGGTCCCCTCACCACCGACGCCGGAATCGGGCGTCTCGACGAGCCCCGACGACGGTCACGCCATGGCTGAGCCGAACGCGCCGCGCGGCTGGATGCGCGTCGTCGTGCCCCAACACCACGCCAAGGCGACCCTCTTCGACATCTCCGACCCCGCGCACCCGCGCGCCGTCGGCACGGTGTCGTACCCCGAGGGGTCCGTGCCGATGGCGGCCACCGACCCGCACCAGGTCACCTGGCTGCCGGACCGCGACATCCTGCTGACGGTGATCGGCTCGGGGTTCGACGGCTCGACGTACGGCGGCTCGCGGGTGTGGGTGTCGGTGCTGACGATCACCGACGGGACGCTCCAGGACCGGCTGGTGCCGGTGGCGACGACCGACCCCGACGACGTCCGGACCGTGCCGTTGGACGACGGTCGTGTGGCGCTGGTGGCCGGGGACGCGGTCTCGTTCCTCGCGCTGTGAGCCTGGCGTCCGCCGCGTAGGCTCGGGGCATGTGCCGCAACATCCGTCCGTTGAACAACTTCGAGCCGCCTGCGACCTCGCGTGAGGTCCACGAGGCGGCGCTGCAGTTCGTGCGCAAGGTCAGCGGGGCGACGCACCCGTCGGCCGCCAACCAGGAGGCGTTCGACAACGCCGTGCACGAGATCGCCCACATCACCCAGCACCTCCTCGACGACCTGGTGACCGCGGCTCCGCCGAAGAACCGCGAGGTCGAGGCCGAGAAGCGGCGCGCCAAGGCGCGGGCCCGCTACGCCAGCTGAGACCGGGGAGACGGTCGGACGATGACGGTCGAGACCCGGGAGCTCGTCGTACCGGACCTGCTCCGGCACGGCCGCCTCGTCGTCCTCACCGGCGCCGGCCTCTCCACCGACTCCGGCATCCCCGACTATCGGGGGCCCGGCTCGCGCGGCCCGGCAGCCGATGACCTACCAGGACTTCGTGAGCGGTCCGGCGGCGCGTCAGCGGTACTGGGCGCGCAGCCACCTCGGCTGGAGCCGGATGGGGAGCGCCGCCCCGAACGCCGGACACGTTGCCCTGGCTGCGGTCGACCCGGACCTGCTGATCACCCAGAACGTCGACGGGCTGCACGAGGCAGCCGGCTCACGACGGGTGGTCGCGCTGCACGGCCGGATCGCCGAGGTGATCTGCCTGTCCTGCCGGCACACGTCGTCGCGTGCCTCGCTGGCCGCGCGGATGCTGTCGGCCAACCCCGGGTACGCCGCGGCCCACGCCGATGCGGAGCTGCGCCCGGACGGCGACGTCGAGCTCGACGACACCGCCGACTTCGTCGTGCCGGGGTGCGAGGAGTGCGGTGGGGTGCTGAAGCCCGACGTGGTGTTCTTCGGCGAGAACGTCCCGCCCCCGCGCGTGCAGCGGTGCTACGACGCCGTCGACGCGCTCGGCACCGACGACGCGCTGCTGGCCATCGGCTCGTCCCTCACCGTGATGAGCGGCTTCCGCTTCGTCCGCCGGGCCGCGAAGGCCGGCGTCCCGGTGGTGATCGTCAACCGCGGCGCCACCCGCGGCGACGAGCTGGCGACGGTGAAGCTCGAGGCCGGGTGCTCGGAGTTCCTGGCCGCGTTGACGGCTTCTCGCTTGTAACACGCCGTCCACTGCTCCTCCACGCCGCTGCAGCGTGTGAGGAGGGCAGTGGACGGCGTGTTACAGGGGACAGTCGCCGGCGTCGTACGCGTGGACCGGTCGCAACCGCAAACCCCTCAGCGCGCCGGCGCGACCGCCCAGGAGCCGGCGAGCTGCGCGTTGCCCCCGAGCTTCGTGTAGGTCTCCAACCACGCCCCGAACGAGCTCGCGGTCGCGGAGCAGCGCCCGGAGGCGTTGCAGACCCTCAGCTTCGCGACGTTGAGCGAGGTCTTCTCGAAGATGCAGAGGTGCCCGGGGCGGGCGCCGGGGTGGGTGACCGATCCCCGGCACTTCGCCGGCCGCTTGGCACCGGGCGCGATGACGTGCACGCGCGGCGCCTTCCCGAGGTCCCACCCGAAGGACAGCGATCCGCTGAGCGGGTAGAGGTCGCCTTGGACGACCTGGTGCAGGTCGAAGGTGCCGCGGATCACCGACGGCGGCCGGACGGCCCGTTCGGTGGTGGTGGCCCGGTCACCGGAACCCAGCGCCGGGGCCACCAGGCTGGCGCCGACACCGACGAGCAGGGCGGCCAGAGCCGCCACCACTGCAAGAACCCCGAATCGCATCTGCTTGAGCCCCATGGATGGACTCCCTCCCAGCTGGCGTGTGTTCCTCCATCCTGGGTGGGGGCGAGCCGAACCTCCTCCCCCAAATGCGCGATCAGACGCGCGAGACGAAGATGTGCCCCGCGGCCTCGAGGTCGAGCTCGGCGGTCTCGCCGCCGGAGCCCACCAGCACGCCGACCGCGGTCGCGGAGACGCCGACCACCTTGTCGGGGAGCGCACCGATCCGGCGCAACGTGCCCATCAGCGGCTCGTCCTTCTGCAGCTCCTCGGAGATCCGTCGCACCCGCACGCTCGCCTGCACCTCGCCGGCCAGGTCGGCCAGCAGCTCGGTGCCCTCGAGGAACTCGATGGCCGACCCCGACTCCCCGAGCTCGTCCAGCCCCGGGATCGGGTTGCCGTACGGCGACTCCGTGGGGTGGTCGAGCAGGTCGACGAGACGTCGTTCGACGGTCTCGGACATCACGTGCTCCCACCGGCAGGCCTCGGCGTGCACGAGCTCCCAGTCGAGCCCGATCACGTCGGTCAGCAGCCGCTCGGCCAGGCGGTGCTTGCGCATCACCCGGGTGGCGAGCCGGTGACCCTCGTGGGTGAGCTCCAGGTGCCGGTCGCCCTCGACCGTGACCAGCCCGTCGCGCTCCATCCGCGCCACCGTCTGCGACACGGTGGGGCCGGACTGGTGCAGACGTTCCGCGATCCGGGCACGCAGCGGCACGATGCCCTCCTCGACCAGCTCGTAGATGGTCCGGAGATACATCTCCGTGGTGTCGATCAGATCGCTCACTGGGTCCTCACCGTGCCATTGTGACCCATGGCCGGAGGGCTGGCAGAGTTGAGCGATCACGCCCCCTTCGAGGAGCCCCATGAGTCACCTGCCCGACCTGCCCGACCTCGTGGTGCCGTCGCGCTTCTGCGGCCCGCCCTCGTCCGGGAACGGCGGCTGGTCGGCCGGCGCGATCTCCGCGTACGCCGGCGACGAGTGCCCCGATGACCACGCGCGGCCCTGGCCGGCGGTGACCGTCTCGCTGACGGCTCCCCCGCCGCTCGACACCCCGATGCCCGTCGGCCCGGGCGAGCAGGGCGGGGTCGTCGCGTCCCACGACGGCCGGCCGGTGCTGGCCGCACGCTGCACGACCGACGAGCTCGTCGACGTCGAGCCGGTCACGCCCGAGGAGGCCCGGGCCGCGGAGGCGTCGTACGCCGGACTGACCAGCCACCCCTTCCCCACCTGCTTCTCCTGCGGCACGGGTCGTGCCGCGGGTGACGGCCTGCGGATCTTCCCCGGCCGGGTCGCCGACGTCGACGACGACGGCACTCCCCGCGCCCGCGTTGCCGCCACCTGGACCCCCGACCCGACCGTGGCCGAGGACTTCCACGCCTACGCCGACGAGCACCCCCGCGCCAGCCTGCCGGTGACCTGGGCGGCGCTCGACTGCGTCGGCGGCTGGGCCGGCGACCTCGAGGAGCGACTGATGGTCCTGGGCCGGATCACCGCCCGGCTCGACTCCCTCCCGGTGATCGGCGAGGAGCACGTCCTGGTCGGCAGCGGACGCGGACGCGACGGGCGCAAGACCTGGACGGCCTCGACGCTGTACGACGCCGACGGTCGCGTCGTGGCCAGCGCGGAGCACCTCTGGATCGCCGTCGACCCGGCCGCGTTCGCGTGATGGCGGCCTCGTCCGGTGTGCCCTGGTGGCGCGACGCCGTCTTCTACCAGGTCTACGTCCGCAGCTTCGCCGACTCCGACGGCGACGGCCTCGGCGACCTCCCGGGCATCACCTCCCGCCTGCGCTACCTGCGCGAGCTGGGGATCGACGCCGTCTGGATCACGCCGTTCTACCCGTCGCCCCAGCACGACGCCGGGTACGACGTGGCCGACTACCGCGACGTCGACCCGCGCTTCGGACGCCTCTCCGACGTGGACGACCTGCTCCGCCGGGCGCACGACCTCGACCTGAAGGTCGTCGTCGACCTGGTGCCCAACCACACGTCGTCCGAGCACGCCTGGTTCGAGCAGGCGCTGGCCACCGAGCCCGGCAGCGCCGAGCGGGCGCGCTACCTGTTCCGCAAGGGCAAGGGCCGCGGCGGCACCCGGCCGCCCAACAACTGGGAGTCGGTGTTCGGCGGCCCGGCGTGGACCCGCCTGCCGGACGGAGAGTGGTACCTCCACCTCTTCGACACCTCGCAGCCCGACCTCGACTGGCGCAACGCCGAGGTGCCGGCCATGTTCGAGGACGTCCTGCGCTTCTGGCTCGACCGGGGCGTCGACGGCTTCCGCGTCGACGTCGCCCACGGCCTGTTCAAGGTCGCGAGCCTGCGCGACCAACGGGGCGTCACGCCCGGCGGCGGCGACCTCCCGAGCGACCGGGAGGAGCGGGCGATGGTCGAGCGCACGGTCCGCGACGAGCCGATGTGGGACCAGCCCGAGGTGCACGAGGTCTACCGCTCCTGGCGGCGCCTCCTCGGGACCTACGACGGGGACCGGATGGCGGTGGCCGAGGCGTGGACCCAGACCCCCGCGTCGATGGCCAAGTACGTCCGGCCCGACGAGCTCCACCAGGCCTTCAACTTCGCCTGGCTGCTCGCGCCGTGGTCGGCCGCGGCGTTCGCCGACGTCGTGCGGGGCACGCTCGCCGCGGTGGAGCCGGTCGGCGCGGCACCGACGTGGGTGCTCTCCAACCACGACGTCGTACGCCACCCGACGCGGTACGGCGGTGGTGAGCGAGGCCTGGCCCGGGCTCGGGCTGCCACCCTGACGATGCTGGCGCTGCCGGGGTCGGCGTACCTCTACCAGGGCGAGGAGCTCGGGCTCGAGGAGGTCGACGTGCCCCCGGAGTTCCGGCAGGACCCGTACTGGTTCCGCACCGGCAGGCCCGGACGTGACGGGGCGCGGGTCCCGATCCCGTGGCGCGGGACGGGGTCGCCCTACGGCTTCGGCCCGGCCGGGGCGACCCCCTGGCTGCCGATGCCGGACGACTGGGCACCGCTCACCGTCGCCGCCCAGCGCACGGACCCGGGTTCGACGTGGTCCTTCTACCGCGACGCGCTGCGGGCCCGCCGGCGGGTGGCGCACAGCGGCAACGAGGTGGAGATCGTCGAGGGCCGGTCGACGGTCCTCCACGTGCGGCGCGGCGACCTCCAGGTCCTGTGCAACTGCGGACCGCGACCGGTGCGGCTCCCGGCCGGCGAGGTCGTGGTGTCGAGCGGGCCGCTCGACGGCGGCCTTCTGCCACCGGACACGGCGGCCTGGCTGGTCTGAGGCAGCGGTCTAGGCGTTGCGGTCCAGAGCGGTGTTGTAGCGGCCCAGCCCGGTGACGAACTCGCGCAGGTCGGCCTCGGACCACCCGGCCAGCTGCTCCTCCAGCCACCGACGACGGTCGCGGTCGACGGACTCCATCCGGTGGACCGCGTCGGCACTCGCCGAGACCAGCGTCGCCCGCCCGTCGGCCGGGTCGGGCTCACGGTCGAGCAGGCCGAGGTCGCACAGGTGCTGCACCTGGCGGCTGATCGCACCCTTGTCGACGTTGAACCGGTCGGAGAGGACCGAGGAGCGCTGCGGCCCCTCGGACGCGAGGTAGGTGAGCATCAGGTACGACGCGGGCTGCAGGTCGGTGTGGACGGCTCGCGCGCGCTCGCCGATCACCCGCTTGACCCGGCGGATCAGGACGCCCACCTCCTGCTCGAGGCGGCCCAGCTCGTCAGCCCGCGACACGGCTCTCCACCGCCTCGGTCGTCGGCGCGGTCCCGCTATCGGCTTCGCGACGTGCCATCTCGTCCTCCCGCAGGATCGTGGTCCGCAGCGGGACCTCCCGGATGAACAGCACACAGACCAGCGCCAGTGCGGCGAACGGTAGCGCGATCAGGAAGATGTGTCCGGTGGCCTCGCCGTAGGCCCCCTCGAACAGGGAGCGGATCGGAGCCGGCAGGGACGCCAGGTCGGGGATCTCGTGGCTCTGCTGGGAGTCGGCCGGGACGCCCATCTGCGTCAGGCCCGAGCTGACCCGGCCCGAGACCTGGTGGCTCAGCACCGCACCCAGGGCCGCGACCCCGATCGAGCCGCCCAGGCTCCGGAAGAACGCCACCAGCGAGCTGGCCGCGCCCATCTCGGACTGGGCCGTGTTGTTCTGCACGGAGAGCACGAGGTTCTGCATCGTGGCGCCGAGTCCGAGGCCGAGCACCGCCATGTCGACGCCCAGCACCCACAGCGGCGTCGCCGCGTCGATCCGGGCGAGCAGCCCGATGCCGATGACGACCGCGACCATGCCCGCGACGAGGTAGCGCTTCCAGGTGCCGGTGCGGGAGATGATCCGGCCGGTCACCATGCTCGAGATCACCAGGCCGCCCACCATGAAGACCGTCATCAGGCCGGCGTGAGTGGGCGACATCCCGCGCGCGATCTGGAAGTACTGGCTGAGGTAGACCGTCGCCCCGAACATCGCGACGCCGACCAGGACCGACGCCCCGGTCGCCAGCGAGAAGGTCCGGTCGCGGAACAGGTGGAGCGGGATGATCGGCTGGACGGCGACCCGTGCCTCGACGTAGAGGGCGCCGCCGAGGACCAGCAGGCCGAGGGCCACCAGCGCGTCGCTGGTCACCGAGGTCCACGCGAACGACGTGCCGGCCAGGCTGACCCAGACCAGCAGCAGGCTGACCCCGCCCATGAGCAGGGCCGAGCCGAGGTAGTCGATGTGGTGCTCCGCACGGACGACCGGCAGGTGGAGGGTCTTCTGCAGCAGCGCGAACGCCGCGACCGCGAACGGGATCCCGACGTAGAAGCACCAGCGCCAGCCCAGCCCAGGGGTGTCGACGATCAGACCACCGATCAGCGGGCCGCTGACGGTGGCGGCCGCGAAGACGGCGCCGAGGTAGCCGCTGTAGCGGCCCCGCTCGCGCGGCGAGACCATGCTCGCGATCACGACCTGCACGAGCGCCGTCAGGCCCCCGACACCCAGGCCCTGCACGACGCGCGCGCCGATCAGGATCTGCATGTTCGCGGCGGTGCCGGCGATCACCGAGCCGGTCACGTAGATGACCAGCGCGCTCTGGACCAGCGTCTTCTTGGAGAACTGGTCGGCGAGCTTGCCCCAGATCGGGGTGGTGGCCGTCATCGCCAGGAGCGTCGCGACGACCACCCAGGTGTAGCCGGTCTGGCTGCCGTGCAGGCTCTCCACGATGCGCGGAAGGGCGTTGGACACGACCGTGCTCGACAACATCGCGACGAACAGGGCGAGGAGCAGGCCGGACATGGCCTCGAGGACCTCGCGGTGGGTCATCGCCCCCGACTGCTCGACGGGGCTGTCACCGCTGACGGTGGCGACCCCGGAGGTGGAGGAGGGAGTGGTGACGTCCGGCACGGAGTTCCTCATGTGAGTGGTAACAGTTGACTCCGACAACTTTATTCCGCCGTGCCGCACGCCGCCAAATCGGCGCCGGAACGCAGACGACCCGCAGGTGTGGCTCGCTCTTGCGAGGGCCCCTCCAGCCGGACGTTGGCCGGATCACCTGCGGGTCGGGTGTCTGCGTTGGAATTGCCAGCAGTACTTCGGGCTGGCCGGTTGCTGCTAGACCGCAGCCACCTCACGCGTCCTGTAAGTACTCAACTCTGGACCACCTCCTTCCTCGTGTACCTCAAACGCTAACCCGCCACGCAAGGCTTGGCCACCGGTTTCCGACGTGTCATTCGGGAGCTCGGCGGAACACCGCACCGTCGATCCTGGTTGTCCCCATGTGGAGCTGCAACCTCGTCTGATCACCGTCCGTCGCCCTCGGCATCCGCGCGGAGCCGTCGTGGTGCTGCACGGGGGCGGGTCTCGCGGCGGCTCGGCCGCAGTGAGCCCCACCCAGCTCTCGGTTCTCCGGATGGTGCCGGTCGGCCGCCGGATCGCGCGTGACCCAGGACTGGCGGTCTACCGGTTGCTGAACTCGCGGCGTGGTTGGGACGCGTCGTCAACGCCGGTGCGTGACGCCCACTGGGCGATCGAGCGGGTCCGCAACGAGCTCGGGCCCGACGTCCCGCTGGTGCTGGTGGGGCATTCGCTGGGTGCCCGCGCAGCGCTGCTGGCCGGCGACCACGAGTCGGTCGTCGGCGTCGTCGCACTCGCGGCGTACGTGCTGCCCGGCGACGGCGACATCGACCTGACCGGTCGCGGAATCCTCTTCGTGCACGGTGACGCCGACCGAATCGCGTCCTTGCCGCGGGCGAGGACCGAGTCCGACCGCATCGCCCGGCGCACCCGGGTCGAGTTCCGCGTGGTCCCGGGCGGCACGCACGCCATGCTCGGTCAACGCCGGCAGTTCGACGGTGCAGCGGCGGACTTCGTCTCCGCTTTGGTCCGGCCGCGGGGTCGTGTGCCCCACGACGGTCTCTAGACCGGTCTCAGGCACACGACCCCGGCGGGAGCGGCCGCTCAGGCGACGGCGGACTCCTCGGGGGCGACGAACTGCGCGTTGTACAGCCGCGCGTAGGCGCCGTCGGCCTCCAGCAGCGAGTCGTGCGTGCCCTGCTCGACGATCGCGCCGTCCTCCATCACCAGGATCAGGTCCGCGTCGCGGATCGTGGAGAGCCGGTGGGCGATCACGAACGAGGTGCGGTCCGTGCGCAGGGCAGCCATCGCGTGCTGGAGCAGCAGCTCGGTCCGGGTGTCGACCGACGACGTCGCCTCGTCGAGGATCAGCAGCTCCGGGTCGGAGAGGAACGCCCGCGCGATCGTGACCAGCTGACGCTCGCCGGCCGACAGGTTGGCACCGTCCTCCTCGAGGTGGGTGTCGTAGCCGTCGGGCAGCGAGTGGACGAACCGGTCGACGTACGTCGCGCGCGCGGCCTCGCGGATCTCCTCCTCGGTGGCGCCGGGCCGGCCGTAGGCGATGTTGTCGTGGATCGTCCCCTCGAAGAGCCAGGTGTCCTGGAGCACCATCCCGACCTGGCTGCGCAGGGCCGAGCGCGGCATCGAGGAGATGTCCACGCCGTCCAGGGTGATCCGGCCGGAGGTCACGTCGTAGAACCGCATCACCAGGTTGACCAACGTGGTCTTCCCGGCCCCGGTCGGGCCGACGATCGCCACGGTCTGGCCGGGCTGGGCGACCAGCGACAGGTCCTCGATCAACGGCTCGTCCGGGCTGTAGGAGAAGGAGACGTCCTCGAACCGCACCTCGCCGTGCCGCTGGCCCGCAGCCGCCGCCGCTCCGGTCGCGTCGGACGCCTGCTCGGGGGCGTCGAGCAGCTCGAAGACGCGCTCCGCGCTGGCGACGCCGGACTGCAGCAGGTTGGTCATGGACGCGACCTGGGTCAGCGGCTGGGTGAACTGGCGGGAGTACTGGATGAACGCCTGCACGTCGCCCAACGAGATCGAGCCGTTGGCGACCTTGATCCCGCCGAGGACCGCGATCACGACGTAGTTGAGGTTCCCGATGAACATCATCGTCGGCATGATCAGGCCGCTCACGAACTGCGCGCCGAACGACGCCTCGTAGAGCTTCTCGTTCTCCTCGGCGAAGGTGCGCTCGACCTCCTCCTGGCGGCCGAAGACCTTGACCAGCGCGTTGCCGGAGAACGTCTCCTCGATGTGGGCGTTCAGCTTGCCGGTACGCCGCCACTGGTCGATGAACATGCCCTGGCTGCGCTTCATCACCGCGCCGGTGACGACCATCGTGATCGGGACCGTGACCAGCGCGACCAGCGCGAGCTCCCACGAGATCGAGAACATGAACGCGACCACGAAGACCACGGTCAGCAGCGAGGTCAGCAGCTGGCTCATCGTCTGCTGGAGGGTCTGGCTGATGTTGTCGATGTCGTTGGTGACCCGGCTCAGCAGCTCGCCGCGCGGCTGCTGGTCGAAGTAGCTCAGCGGCAGCGCGTTGACCTTGTCCTCGACCTCGGACCGCATCCGGAAGATCGTGCCCTGCACGACGTCGTTGAGCAGGTACCCCTGGAGCCACGACAGCAGCGACGCCGCGACGTACACGGCGAGCACGAGCAGCAGCACGTGGCCGACCGCGGTGAAGTCGACCCCCTGACCGACGACGAAGTGCTTCATCGACGCGACCATCGAGGCCTGCTTGTCGTCGCCACCGTCGCGCAGATGGCTCACCACCTGCTGTTGCGGCGTCCCGTCAGGCACCTGGCCCTCGAGCTTCTTGCCGAAGATGCCGGCGAAGATCAGGTCGGTCGCGCGGCCGAGGATGCGTGGGCCCAGCGCCATCAGCCCGACGCTCAGGACGGCCAGCCCGAGCACGCCGTACGCCTTGTTCTTCTCCGGCGCCATCCGGCGGACCAGACGTCGCGCGGAGGGCTTGAAGTTGTTGGCCTTCTGGCCGACCATCCCGCCACCGAACGGGCCGCGGCCCGGGCCGGGGCCGGCCTGGACGCGCTCGGTCTCCTTGAGCCGAGTCGTCCCGTCGGTCGAGCCGGGTCCGTCGGTCGAGCTCGTCGAGACCACGGGAGCCTTGTCGTCGGCGCTCATGCGGCCGCCTCCTCGGCGCTCAGCTGCGACGCGACGATCTCCTGGTACGTCGCACACGTGTCGAGGAGCTCGTGATGTCGTCCGCGGCCGACCACGACGCCGTCCTCGAGCACGAGGATCAGGTCGGCGTCGCGGATCGTGGAGACCCGCTGGGCGACGATCAGGACCGTGGCCTCCCGCGTGACCGGCCGCAGGGCGGCGCGCAGTCGCGCGTCGGTGGCCAGGTCGAGCGCCGAGAACGAGTCGTCGAAGAGATAGATCTCCGGGCGTCGTACGACGGCGCGGGCGATCGCGAGCCGCTGTCGCTGGCCGCCGCTGACGTTGGTGCCTCCCTGGGTGATCGGTGCGTCGAGGCCCTCGGGCATCGCGCGCACGAAGTCCTCACCCTGGGCGATCCGCAGGGCCTCCCAGAGCTCCTCGTCGGTGGCGTCGGGCTTGCCGTGCAGCAGGTTGGAGCGCACGGTGCCGGAGAACAGGTAGGCCTTCTGCGGGACCAGGCCGATCACCGACCAGAGCCGCTCCGGCTCGAGCCGGCGCACGTCGACCCCACCCACGGCGACGGAGCCGCCGGTGACGTCGAAGAGGCGCGGGACGAGATTGACCAGGGTGCTCTTCCCGGCGCCGGTGGAGCCGATCACCGCGACCGTCTGCCCCGGCCGTGCCTCGAAGGTCAGGTCGCGGAGGACCGGCAGATCGGCGCCGGGGTAGCTGAACTCGACCCCGTCGAGCCGCAGCGTGCCGCGCTCGGACAGGTCGCCGACCGGCTCGTCGGGGGTGGGCACCGACGTCGTGGTGTGCAGGACCTCCATGACCCGGTCGGCGCAGACCGCCGACCGCGGGATCATCATCATCATGAACGTGCCCATCATCACCGACATCACGATCTGCATCAGGTAGGTCAGGTACGCCGTCAGCGCACCCACCTGCATGTCACCGGAGTCGACCCGGTGGCCCCCGAACCAGAGCACGCCCACCGAGGCGACGTTGGCCACGAGCATCACCGTCGGGAACATCAGGGCCTGGTAGCGGCCGGTCCTGGTCGCGACGGCGGTGAGGTCGCCGTTGGCGGAGGAGAACCGCTCGGTCTCGAGCGGCTCACGGACGAACGCGCGTACGACCCGGACGCCGGTGATCTGCTCGCGCAGGAGCCGGTTGACCTCGTCGATACGGCCCTGCATGAGCCGGAAGCTGGGCACCATCCGGGTGATGATCAGGCCGAGGCAGATCGCCAGGACCGGCACGGTCACCGCCACCAGCCACGACAGCCCGACGTCCTCGCGGACGGCCATCACGACGCCGCCGACCATCATGATCGGCGCCATCACCATCAGCGTGCAGGACATCAGGACGAGCATCTGCACCTGCTGCACGTCGTTCGTCTCACGGGTGATCAGGCTGGGTGCACCGAAGTGCTGGACCTCGCGCTGGCTGAACATGCCGACCCGGTGGAAGATCGACGCCCGGACGTCGCGTCCGAAGCCCATCGCGGTGCGCGCGCCGAACCAGACCGCGCCGACCGAGCAGCAGATCTGGACCAGGGCGACGCCGAGCATCACGGCACCGATCCGGACGATGTAGCCGGTGTCGCCGGTGACCACACCCTTGTCGATGATGTCGGCGTTCAGGCTGGGGAGGTACAGCGCGCCGAGCGTGCCGATGAACTGCAGGACGACCACGACCGTGAGGGGGCCGCGGTACGCCACGAGAAACCTGCGGACAAGGCGGAGCAGCATCAGTCTTCTTTCGTGAGTACGCCGTCGAGCACGATCCCGACGATCTGGGTGGGGGTCAGCAGCCGGCCATCCGCGATCTCGTGATGGCTGGCGGAGAAGGTGAGCAGGCGGAGCACGTGGAGCACCTCCGCCGGCGGGACGGCGAAGCGGTCGGCGTCCGGGAGGATCAGCTGCATCAACCGGCCGTCGATCTCGTCGCGACGCCGCCGGTGCGCGTCCGAGTCGTGCTCCGGCGGGGCGACCATGCCCACGGCGCGCATCAGGCCGAAGATCTCCTGCAGCCGGCCCTGGAGGACGGTGACCATCTCGACGAGCCGCTCGCGGAGTGGCGCGTCGACATCCACGTGGTCGAGGTCGTGCTCGAACCGCGCGGGCGCGAACACCGACGCGATCGCCGCCTCCACCAGCTCGTCCTTGGAGGCGAAGACCCGGAAGATCGTGCCTTCCGCGACGCCGGCCGCCTCGGCGATCTGCCGCGTGGTCACACCCCGCCCGTGCGTCAGCAGCAGGGGCAGGGTGGCCGCGACCAGCGCGTCGCGGCGCTGGTCGGGCGGCAGGGCGGTGGCTCGTGGGGTCATCGCCGCCCACCGTAACTGAGTGAGCGCTCACTCACAACGAGTTTTCTGGCGGGCGCCCCTCAGCGGATGATCGAGTGCCGCACGTCGATGGGGCCGCGCCCGAGGTAGAAGATGCCCGGTCGGGTCTCGAAGCCCGCACTGACGTTGTCCTCGAGCGTGGACCAGCTGATGTGGAGGCGGCCCGAGCGGTCGTTGCTGACGTAGAAGATCGCGCCGCCGCCCTCGTTCGCGTGGTTGCGGCGCATCAGGGTGCCGGCGACCCGCAGCGTGTAGTCGTTGCCGTCGGTGTAGATGGCGGCTCCCGATCCACCACCGGCGGTCCCGGGTCGCTCCGGGTTGGCGCCGTGACCCAAGGCGCGGTTGCCGAGGAACCGGCTGTTGAGGACCGTCCACGAGACCCCGATGCTGCTCAGCCCCGACCCGTTGCTGCAGCGACCTCCGCGGAACGTGCTGTGCACGACGTACACCGGTCGGCCGTGGTACTGCGACAGGGCGCGGACGGCGGCGCCGCCGAGGTCGGGACCGCTCTTGTCGCAGCGGTTGCCGAGGAAGGTGCTGTCGACGATCTTCAGCTGTCCGCCACGGGCGAGGATGGCCCCTCCCCCGCCGCCCTCGGCGTGGTTGCCGGTCGAGTTGCCGCCGCGGAGGATCAGGTGTTGGACGACGAGCCGCGGGAACGACTGGTCGTCGCAGTGGTCGGTCGCCCAGACCTGCTGCGGGTCGCAGGTGTCCTGGTAGAGGATCCGGCGTCGGCCCTGACCGGCCAGGGTGACGAGCCCGCCACCGTCGATCACGACCCGTCGGGTGTTCCGGTCGCCGCGCTTGTTCACGACCTTCGCGGTGCGCGCCATCCGGATCACGACCGGGTCGGGCCCGCAGTCGAAGGTGATCACCCCGCCTCGGGCGACGGCCCGCACCACCGCGCGCGACGTGCAGCCGGCCGGGCTGCCGTGACCGATGACGTGGTCGGGGTGGCTGGTGTCGACGGCGCGGGCGGCCTTCGGCACCGGGACCGGCTTCACGCCCCGGTGCACCGCCCGCTCGGCCGGCGGTGCGACCCGGTGCGCCGGATCGGCGCCGGCGTACGACGGCAGCGTCGTCGCGGCCGCGGCCGCCGTCAGCAGGGTCAACGTGATCAGCAGGGGGCGTCGCATCAGCCCACGATAGGGATCAACCCGACCGTTGCGCGCGCAGCCGCCCATCTGCCTCGGCCAGTCCCGCCCTCAGCCGCTCCCGTTCCTCCGGGTCCCACGGCCCGCTCTCGGCCAGTGGCAGCTCGAACATGTGCCGGCGCACCTCCTCGGGGATCATCCGAGCGACGAGCATCGGGTCGTCGTGCAGGCTGCCGTAGAGATGCGGGCCGTCGGCGTAGAACGGGTCGGTCAGCACGAGGTCGCCGCTCGCGCGACACATCACGTTCGCGGGGTTCGGGTCGATCGGTCCGCACCACGGCAGGTCGTGGTGCGCCTCGGCGTACACCTCCCCCAGGACCCGGGCGAGGACGGCCAGCTCCCGCGTCGGCTCCGCCAGCTGTCGGAAGAACGCCGCCGCGTGCTCCTCCTCGACGGCGAACAGCCGCTCCATCACCAGGCACACGGCCCCGCCCTCCAGCACGACGTACGCGTGCAGCTCCGGCACCTGCCCGGTGCCGGCGGCGCGCCGGAAGAGCTCGGCGGTGTAGGGCGCCACCGGGTCGAAGGGAGCGATGCGAGCGGCCAGGGATCCCGACGGCGACGCCAGGACCACGGCCCAGTCACCCACGCCACACCGGGTCCAGCCGGCAGCCGCCAGCACCTGCTCGGCCACCGTGTGGTCGGCCTCCGCCGGCAGCGAGTCGAGGATCGCGAGCTCGCCGGTCATGGGGCCAGGCGGTGCACCGACCAGGCGTCGCCGTCGCGGCGGTACTGCATCCGGTCGTGCATGCGGCCCGGCCGGCCCTGCCAGAACTCCACCGCGTCGGCCTCGACCCGGAAGCCGCCCCACTCCTCGGGCACCGGCACCTGGTCGGGGTACGCCGCGTCAGCGGCCGTCCAGGCGTCGTCCAGCTCCTGTCGTGAGCCGACCTCGCGGGACTGGTGGGAGGCGTGCGCGCCCAGCTGTGAGCCCCGCGGCCGGGTCTCGAAGTACGCCGCGACCTCGTCGCGGCCGAGCGGGACCGCCCGGCCGTCCACCCGCACCTGGCGCTCGAGCGGGTGCCAGGGGAACAGCAGCGCGACGTGGGGGTTGGCCAGCAGCTCGCGGCCCTTGCGGGACCCGAGGTTGGTGAAGAAGACCCAGCCCGCGGGCGTGAAGCCCTTGAGCAGCACCAGCCTCGACGACGGGCGCCCGTCGTCGGACACGGAGGAGACGACCATCGCGTTGGGCTCGTAGACCTGGGCCGTCACGGCGTCGTGGTACCAGCGCTGGAACATCGCGAAGGGGTCCGGCGTCAGGTCGTCCGCGGCCAGCCCGCCGAGTGCGTACTCGCGGCGGAGGTCGGCGTACCGGTCGGTCACGACGTCAATCCAACCACCGCGCGCCAGCCCGGGCGGTGACGCCTGCGCCCCGGCGGGTGGCTCGTCAGGGTCGGCAGGCAGAATCGACAGGAGCGGGGAGGACCGACGACGGAGGATCGCCGTATGAGCGCGCAGCAGCCGGACGTACACGAGGGCCTGGAGGGCGTGGTCGCGTTCGCGACCGAGATCGCCGAGCCCGACAAGGAGGGGTCGGCGCTCCGCTACCGCGGCGTCGACATCGAGGAGCTCGTCGGCCGCGTGCCGTTCGAGAAGATCTGGGGGCTGCTGGTCGACGGCAGCTTCGATCCCGGGCTGCCCCCCGCCGAGCCGTACAACATCGCGATCCACACCGGCGACGTGCGGGCCGACGTCCAGGCCTCGGTGGCGATGCTGGCGCCGATGCTGGGCATGGGGCAGACCTACGACATCTCCGACGAGCAGGCCCGCCTCGACCTCTCCCGGGTCGCGGTGATGGTCCTGTCGTACGCCGCGCAGGCCGCCCGCGGCCTCGGCCGCCCCGTCGTCACCCAGAGCGAGGTCGACCAGGGCGCGACGTTGGCCGAGCGGTTCCTGATCCGGTGGCGCGGCGAGGCGGATCCCCTGCACACCAAGGCGATCGACGCCTACTGGAGCTCGGCCGCCGAGCACGGGATGAACGCCTCGACGTTCACCGCGCGGGTGATCACCTCGACCGGGGCCGACGTCGCGGCGGCGTTCTCCGGGGCGATCGGTGCGATGAGCGGGCCGCTGCACGGCGGCGCCCCCTCGCGGGTGCTGGGGATGATCGAGGAGGTCGAGAGGTCCGGCGACGCCGAGGGTTACGTGAAGTCGCTGCTCGACCAGGGTGAGCGGCTGATGGGCTTCGGGCACCGGGTCTACCGCGCGGAGGACCCGCGGGCCCGGGTGCTGCGGCGTACCGCCCGCGAGCTCGACGCCCCTCGCTACGAGGTCGCCGAGGCGCTGGAGAAGGCCGCCCTGGCCGAGCTCCGCGCCCGTCGTCCCGACCGGGTCCTGGAGACCAACGTCGAGTTCTGGGCGGCGATCGTGCTCGACTTCGCCGAGGTGCCGGCGAACATGTTCACCTCGATGTTCACCTGTGCCCGGACCGGCGGCTGGTCGGCGCACATCCTCGAGCAGAAGCGCACCGGCCGGCTGATCCGGCCCTCCGCGGTCTACACCGGCCCCGCCTCCCGCTCCGCCGACTCGGTGGCGGGCTGGGATGCGGCGTGGGGGGCTTGAGGGATCCGCGTCGGGTGTTCACTGCTTCATCATGAGATGTAGGTGAACCCGCACTTCTCATGGTGAGCTCCGCGTGAGAAGTGGCGGTTCACCAACATCTCTTGATGAAACGGCGACGCATGAGACCGACCCTCCCCACCCCCCGCCTGACCCTCCGACCCCTCGAGGACACCGACCTCGCCGACCTGGTCGCGATGAACGGCGACCCCGAGGTGATGGCCCACATCGGCCCGCCGATGACGTCGGACCAGGTCGCTGCCGAGCTGCCCGGGTGGGTCACCGGCGACGGCGACTTCGGGCTCTGGGGCGGGGACGTCGAGGGCGGGTTCGCGGGCGTCTGGTTCCTGAGCCGCGACCCGGACGACCCGCGTGCGGGCGAGATCGGCTGGCGCCTGCCGCGGCATGCCTGGGGAAGCGGGTACGCCGTGGAGGGCGCCCGCGCGATCGTCGACCACGCCTTCACCACGCTCGGCCTGGACCGGGTGTGGGCGGAGACGATGGCGGTCAACACCCGCTCGCGGCGGGTCATGGACAGGCTCGGGATGACGCACGTCCGCACCTACGTCGGCACCTGGGACGACCCGATCCCCGGCTGGGAGCAGGGCGAGGTCGTCTACGAGCTCACCAGCTCTCCACGAGGTCCTTCGCGGCCTTGAGGCTGAGCCCCGACTGCTCGCGGACCCGCTTGATCGCCTGGATCTTGTTGCCGGCGGACGCCAGCGCCCGCGCCTCGGCGTACTGGTCGACGTCGGGCAGGATGACGGGCCCGGCGTCGGACCCCGAGCCCGACGGCACCGTCCCACCGCTCTGGACCGCGGCCAGGGCCGCGGACAGCCGCGCCACCTGCTCCTCCAGCCGGTTGACACGGTTCTGGAGCTCCAGGAGCTCGCCGCGGTCGGTCGATCCGCCGAACAGTCCCATGCCCGTGGAGCGTAGTCGCGAGAGTCAGGACGACGGCGGCTCGAGCCCGGACCGGATCGCGAACACCACCAGCTGAGCGCGGTCGCGCGCGCCCAGCTTGATCATCGCCCGGCTGACGTGGGTCCGGACCGTGTCCGGGCTGACGACCAGGCGCTCGGCGATCTCGCCGTTCGACATCCCGGTCGCCACCCACGCCACGATCTCGCGCTCGCGGTCGGTCAGCTCGCCCAGCTGTGGGTGCGGGTCGGGCGCAGGGGGCGCCGACCCGAAGTGCTCGATCACCCGCCGGGTCACCGAGGGCGCCAGCAACGACCCGCCGTCCGCGACCACGCGGATCGCGTCGAGCAGGTCCGTCGGCTCGGCGTCCTTGAGCAGGAACCCGCTGGCGCCCGCCCGCAGCGCCTCGAAGACGTACTCGTCCAGCTCGAACGTCGTCAGCATCACGACCCGCACGGTGCCCAGCCGGTCGTCGGCGCCGACCTCGGCCAGCAGACCGAGCCCGTCCAGGACCGGCATCCGGATGTCGCACAGCACGACGTCGGGGCGGGTGGCCCGCACGAGCTGGAGCCCGGCCCGGCCGTCCCCGGCCTCACCGACCAGCTCGAGGTCCTCCTCCGACTCGATCAGGGTGCGCAGACCGGTGCGGACGAGCGCCTGGTCGTCGACCACCGCCACCCGGATCACCTGTCGGCCACCCCCGACGGGAAGGTCGCCCGGACCTCGAAGCCGCGCGCCGTCCGGCCCACCAGGAGCGTGCCGCCCAGGTGCTCCACGCGCGTCCGCATCCCCTGCAGCCCGAGTCCGTCCACCACGTCTCCACCCTGCCCGTCATCGATGACGCTGACCACCAGGGTGCCGCCGGCGGTCACGACCTCGACGCGGGCGGTCGACGCGCCGCTGTGCCGCAGCACGTTGGTCAGCGACTCCTGCACGACCAGGTACGCCGCTCGCGACACCTCGGCCGGTACCCCCTCGTGGTGACTCCGCAGCTCGACCTGGAGTCCCCCGGCACGGATCCGGCCGGCGAGGCCCGGGAGGTCGTCGAGCCCGTTGCCGACGCCGCGCGGGGCGGTGTCGGCGCCCGCGGCCAGCCGCGTCAGCTCGGCACGCAAGGCCTCGAGCGACTCCCGGCTGGTGTCGCGGATCGCCTGCAGCGACTCGCGGGCCTTGGCCTGGTCCCGGTCCAGGACGTGCAGCGCCACACCCGCCTGCATCGCGATCACGGCCAGCCCGTGGCCCACGCCGTCGTGGAGGTCCTGCGCCATCCGCAGTCGCTCCTCGGTGGCCGCACGCCGCGCCTGCTCGCGGCGCGTCTCGCTCCGGGTCCGCATGGCGGCCCCGACGGCGGCCGCGGCCGCCAGCACGGCGAGGAACCAGGTCGCCCGGCCCGTCACCGACGCCAGGGACCGGTCCGACCAGCGGCTCGCCATCGCCACCAGCTCCGGTGCCACGGCGGTCGCGTAGGGCCACCAGCGGCGGGCTGTCCAACGCGAGGTGACGGCGTATGCCGACGCCAGGATGCTCAGGTAGATCGGCCCGTCCTCGTAGCCCAGCGCGAAGTAGAGGCTGACCAGGACCGCGTTGGCGAGCCAGGCGACCCCCGGGTCGCGGCGGCGCCCGAAGAGGGGCAGCACGGCCAGGCCGGCCAGGACGCCGGCGGCGGGCCGCACACCCTCGTGCCAGCGGCCCAAGGTCCCGGCCACGGTCACGGCGAGCAGCGCGAGCACCCACCCGTGCACGCGCAGCCAGTCTCGGAACCCGGTCACGGATCGACCCTAGGTGGATCGCCGGGTGGCGGCGTCCCCGTGGCGGCGTATCCGGCGTACGCGGTCCTGCGTAGCCCGGGGCCGCCCGGTGGCGGACGACGTGCACCCGCTCGACGACCAGCCTGGAGGACATGAACGAGCTGGTACTCGAGACGCACGACCTGACCAAGACCTACGGCGAGCGTGCGGCCGTGGACGCGGTGAGCATGACGGTCCGCCGAGGTGACGTCTACGGCTTCCTCGGCCCGAACGGCGCCGGGAAGACCACGACCCTGCGCATGTGCCTGGGTCTGGTCCACCCGACCTCCGGGAGGGCGACGGTGCTCGGACGGCCGGCCGGCGACGCCGGCATCACCGCGCGCACCGGTGCCCTGATCGAGGGGCCGGGCTTCTACCCGTACCTCTCCGGCCGCGCCAACCTGCGGGTGCTGGCCCGGTACCGCGGGCTGCCCGACGCCGACGCGGACGCCGCCCTCGAGCGGGTGGACCTCAGCGACCGCGGCGGCGACCGCTTCAAGACCTACTCGCTGGGCATGAAGCAACGGCTGGGTGTGGCCGCCGCCCTGATGGGCGAGCCGGAGCTGATCGTGCTGGACGAGCCCACCAACGGCCTCGACCCGGGCGGCATGGCCGACATGCGACAGCTCATCGTCGACCTCGCCCGAGGCGGCCAGACCGTGCTGCTGTCGAGCCACCTGCTCGCCGAGGTCGAGGAGATCTGCGACCGCGTCGGGGTGATCTCCCGCGGGTCGGCTGCTGGTGGAGTCCACCGTGGCCGAGCTCCGCGGCGGCCGACGGCTCCGCGTGGTGGCCACGCCCCTCGATCGCGCCCTGGCCGTCGGCCTGGCCTTCACCGAGTCGGCGCAGGTCGAGGGCGAGGCGGTCCTGCTCGACGTGCCGGACGAGCGCACGCCCGAGGTCGTCCGCGCACTCGTCGCCGACGGCGTCGACGTGCACGAGGCGGTCGTCACCGAACGCACCCTGGAGGAGGTCTTCTTCGAGATGACCCGGCTGGAGAGCCCACCCGACGACGACGACGGGCTCGTGGACGAGCCCGGGACGGAGGTCCTGCGATGAACGCCCTGGCCCGATCGACCCGCGCCGAGCTGTTCCGGCTGCGCCGCTGGCCGGCGTTCTGGGTGACGGTCACGGCGTGGCTGCTCCTCAACGCGCTGTTCGGCTACGTGTTCGACTTCGTCACCTACACCAGCGGCGACAGCAGCTTCTCCAACGAGGGCCGGAGCCGCGCGGACGTGCTCGCCGCGATCCTGCCCTCGGGGCTCGCCGACACGTTCCCGCAGGGGATGCCGCTCTTCGGCGGGGCGATCATGATGGTGCTCGGCGCGATCGTGGCCGGCAACGGCTACGGCTGGGGCACCTGGAAGACCGTGTTCACCCAGGGCCCGTCGCGGGTGGCCACGGTGCTGGGCTCCATCGCTGCGCTCGTCGTGCTGGTGGCTGGCATCCTGCTCGCCACGCTGGTCAGCGACGCGGGGATGTCACTGGCCGTGGCACTGCAGCAGTCCCAGGACGTCGCGTGGCCCGCGCTGTCCGATCTCGCCCGATCCGTCGGCGGCTCGTTGCTGGTGATGGAGATGTGGGCACTGGCGGGCTACTTCCTGGGGGTCGTGGCGCGTGGGCCGGCGGTCTCGGTCGGGCTCGGCCTGGTCTGGGCGCTGGTCATCGAGCAGCTGCTCCGCGGGGTCGGCACCTCCTTGCAGGCGGTGGCCGTGTTCACCCACTTCCTGCCCGGCACCGCCGCCGGCTCACTGATCGGCAGCATCGTCGGCGCCGGCGGACCGGACCCGACCCCCGGCATCATCGACACCCTGTCTGGCGGACGGGCGCTGGTCACCATGGCGGCCTGGATCGTCGTGCTCCCCCTGGCATCGGTCTGGCTGACGCGCCACCGCGACGTGGCGTGAGTCCGGCGAGTCACCGACTTTGGTCTCCCGGCGCTGGACCCGCGCCCGATGCGGTCGCGGTCCGGGATTCCTAGCCTCGGGGAGGTGCGACGACGACTGAGGGTGCCCGCGCCGGTGGTCCTGGTGCTGCTGCTGGCGCCGGTCACCGCGGAGTACCTGATCGGCTACGACGACATCACCGGCAACGCCGCCGCGCTCGTCTTCGGGATCTTCTTCTTCGCTCCCCTGTACGGCGCGCCCGCGGTGCTGATCCGCGAGGTCACCCGCCGACGTGGCCTGGGCTGGCCCACGATCCTGCTCCTGGCCGCGGCGTTCGGGCTGATCGAGGCCGGGCTGGTCGACCAGAGCCTCTTCGACCCGGCCTACCGCGACATCGACTACTGGGACGACCTGCGCGACCCGACGTTCCTGCCCTGCTGCGGCACCAGCGCCTACATGGCGCTGACCTTCGTCGGCGGCCACGTCCTCGGCAGCATCGCGGCGCCGATCGCGATGGCGGAGTCCTGGTGGCCCGCACGACGGCGCGAGCCGTGGCTCGGCCCGGTCGGCCTCGTGGTGACGGCACTCCTCTGGGTGGCCGGGTCGGTGTTCATCCTGGTCGACCAGCTCGGCTCGACGTCGTTCCGCCTCTCGCCGAGCGAGCTGTGGGGGACGGTGGCGGTCGTGGTGGCGCTCGTCGTCCTCGCCCTGACCCGACGCCCTGACCGCCCCCGCCGTCCCGGGCAGGTCCCGGCACCGTGGATCGTCGGGGTCGTCAGCGCCGTCCTGCTGACGGTGCGCAGTGCCGTCCCGACCGACTGGATCTCGACGGTGGCCGCGGCCACCGCGATCGCGGTGTGGCTGGTGCTGATGGCGCGATGGTCCGCCCGGACGGGCTGGGACGGTCGCCACCTGGTCGCTGCGCTGGTCGGCGACCTGCTCTCGATCGGCGGACCCGCCTTCGTGGCCACGCCGCTCGGCGATGTCCCGCTCGCTGCCAAGCTCACCAGCAACGTCCTGCTGCTCGCCCTGGTCCTCGCCCTGGCCGTCCGGGGGTACCGCACGGAGCAGCGGTGGGCCGAGGCTCAGCCGAGCCTGCGGCCGTAGCAGCGGTTCTCGGGCGCGTCCTGGTAGTGCCCGAACGGCACGATCGCCTCGTACCCCGCAGCGACGTAGAGCGCCATCGCCTCGGGCTGTGCGGTGCCGGTCTCCAGGATCATCACCTCGGCGCCGGCCGTGCGGGCCGTCGCCTCCAGGTGCGCGAGCATCAGCCGCGCCAGCCCCAGGCGCCGGGCCGCCGGTGCGACGTACATCCGCTTGACCTCGGCCGGCCGGGTAGAGCCGAGTCGTTCGACGTCGTCGCGGAAACGCCACGCGCCGGTCATCACCGGCCGGGCGTCGCGGTAGCCGACGTAGAAGGCGCCCCACGGCGGAGCCAGCTCCGAGGCCCGCATCGGCGTGCGGTCGCGACCGCCGTAGCGGACGACGTACTCCTGCTGCACCGCCTCGACGAGGAGCTGGGCATCCGGATGGGTGATCGGCAGCTGCTCGATGCGCAGGTCGACGAACCCGTCGGTGGGCGTGCTCACCTGGTGTCCTCCTGTGGGGCCGCGGCACCGGCCCTGCCACACTAGTGACGCCGACAGCGTCGTCCGGCAGGCCACCCCACTCCCACCGGAAGGTTGCTCATGACCGACGCGATCTCGATCCCCGCCGATCTCAAGCCGGCCGACGGCCGCTTCGGGGCGGGGCCCTCGAAGATCCAGACCAGCCACCTCGACGCGCTCGCCGCGACCGGCACCTCGCTGATGGGCACCTCCCACCGGCAGGCGCCCGTGCGAGGGCTGGTCCGCCGCGTGCAGGAGGGTCTGGCGACCTTCTTCGACATGCCCGACGGCTACGAGGTGGTGCTCGGCAACGGCGGGGCGACGGCGTTCTGGGACGTCGCGACGTACGCGCTGATCCGCCAGAAGAGCCAACACCTGTCCTTCGGCGAGTTCTCGTCCAAGTTCGCCGCCGCGGTGGGGTCCGCGCCGTGGCTGGACGCGCCGACCGTCCTCTCCAGCGAGCCCGGCTCACGGCCCGAGCCGACCGCCGAGGCGGGCGTGGACGTCTACGCCTGGCCGCACAACGAGACCTCGACCACGGTGATGGCTCCGGTACGCCGGGTGGCGGGCGCCGACGACGACGCACTGGTGCTGATCGACGCCACGTCCGGCGGCGGTGGGCTGCCGGTCGACCTGACGGAGGTGGACGTCTACTACCTCGCGCCGCAGAAGTCGTTCGCCTCCGACGGCGGGCTGTTCGTCGCCCTGATGTCGCCGGCCGCGATCGAGCGCGCCACCTCGATCAAGGAGAGCGGGCGCCACATCCCGGCGTTCCTCGACCTGGTGACCGCGATCGACAACTCGCGGCTCAACCAGACCTACAACACCCCGTCGATCGCGACGTTCATCCTGATGGCCGAGCAGCTGGACTGGATGAACGCCAACGGTTCGCTGGCCGGCATGGTCGAGCGCACGACCGCGTCGTCGGACGCGCTCTACGGCTGGGCCGAGAAGACGTCGTACACGACGCCCTACGTCGCCGATCCCGACCACCGCTCCCTGGTGATCGGCAACATCGACTTCGACGACTCGATCGACGCTAAGGCCCTCTCGTCGGTCCTGCGCGCCAACGGCATCGTCGACACCGAGCCCTACCGCAAGCTCGGCCGCAACCAGCTGCGGATCGCGATGTACCCGGCGATCGACCCGGCGGACGTCGAGGCCCTCACCGCCTGCGTCGACTACGTCGTCGAGCGTCTCTGACCGCGCCTTCCCCGACTTCCCGGGATAGTCCCCGACCATCTGGTCGGGTGAAACGGTCCGAACCCGACCAGAACGTCGGGGACTATCCCGACGTCAGGGCTGTGCCTTCGTCAGGTGGAGGAGCCAGTCGGACCCGGTGTCGATGAGGGCGTAGCGGCGGGCTCCGGCGCGGCCGTGGAGCACGAAGACGAACCGGCGGTCGGTGCGGTCCTCGAGCTCCCACCAGCCGGTGTCGGCGATGTCCTTGTCCGCGTCGGTGTACGTCGCGTGGTCGAGGGCGTGGTCACCCACCGCCACGGCGAGACGATCCGTGCGCGCGTCCGGCGGCATCCCCTTCGGCACCGCCCACGACCGCAGCACGCCGCCCTCCTCGAGCCGGAGGTCGTAGTGGGGCTGGGGCTTGCGGTGCTCGTGGAGCACGAACACCGGCCGGGCGGGCTCAGCCATCGACGGCCGCCACCAGCGCGTCGTACGTCGCAGCGTCGAAGGCGACCAGCCGCGCCTCCTCGACCCGGGTCGACGTCGAGCGCAAGGTCTCGACGGCCGCGGCGATCGCGTCGTCCTTCGGCCAGCCGTAGACCCCGGCACTGACCAGTGGGAAGGCGACCGATCCCGCCCCCAGGTCGTCGGCGACCGCGAGCGCCCGCGCGTAGCAGGACGTGAGCAGGGAGCGGTCGGTCTCGCCGGCACGGTGGTTCGGTCCGACCACGTGGATCACCCAGCGCGCCCGCATCTCCCCCGCGGTCGTCCAGCCGGCGTCGCCCGTGGCCAGCCCGTCGGGGAAGCGGGCGAGGCAGTCCGCCAGCACGGCCGGCCCGCCGGCCCGGTGGATCGCGCCGTCGACTCCCCCGCCGCCACGCATCGCCCGGTTGGCGGCGTTGACGACGGCGTCGACGTCCTGCTCGGTGATGTCGCCCTGCACGACGGTCAGCTCCATGGACTCATCGTCCCTCGGGTCACGCCTCCTTGAGCAGCCGGAGCACCGCGCGCTCGAGCACCGTCTGCCGCTCCGCCGGCGTCGAGGTCGTGCGGCGGGTCGCCTGGGCGATGGTGCGGCCCTCCTCGTAGGCGTCCACGACGCGCGGGTCGACGTACGACGAGCGCGCCAGCGCAGGGCTGTTGCCGAGGAACTCCGCGACCTCCTTCATTGCCGCGACCTCCGCCCGCTTCCGCGACGCCTTGGTCTCGCCGGGCTCGTCGGTCTCGGCCAGGGCAGCCGCGGCGATCACGGTGGCGTGCCACGTCCGGAAGTCCTTCGCCGTGGCCTCCATCCCCGTCGCCCGGCGGACGTAGTCGTTGACGTGACCGGAGTCGAGGTCGTGCCACCGGCCACGCTCCTTCCAGGCGAGCAGCTCCTGCTCCGCTGGCCCGCGCCGGCGCCGCATCACCTCGAGGGCCTTGACCGTGGCCGGGTCGTCGATGGTGATGCTGTGCTCGATCCCGGACTTCCCGACGAAGCAGAAGCTCATCGTCTGACCCTGCTTGCGCACGTGCTGACGTTGCAGCGTGGTCAGCCCGAAGCTGCCGTTGGTGTCGGCGTACACGTCGTTGCCGATGCGGAAGTAGCCGAGGTCGAGGAGCCGCACGGCCACGGCACAGGCCCGGTCCTGGCTCATCCCCTCCGTGCCCAGGTCGACCAGCACCTGCTCCCGCGCCTTCGACAGCACCCGGCCGAAGTCGAGCACGCGTGCGTGCTTCGCGGCGTCGCGCTGGGTGCGCCAGTCGGGGTGGTAGAGGTACTGCCGGCGGCCAGCCTCGTCGGTGCCGACGGCCTGGAGGTGTCCATTGGGCCAGGGGCAGATCCAGACGTCCTGCCAGGCCGGCGGGATGACCAGACCCTTGACCCGCTCCACGTGCTCGGGTGCCAGCCTGGACCCGTCGCTGTCGAGGTAGACGAAGCCCTTCCCGGCCCGCCGCCGCGTCCACCCCGGGTCGTCGGGTGAGCTCCGCCGCAACCGCGCCATGCCGTCACGCTAGCCAGGAGGCGTACGCCGCCCCTCACCCCGAGGTGTGGTCCGGGCGATAGTACGGATCAATCCGCTGCCGACAGCCCGACCGAGGACGTCCGATTGATCCGTACTATCGGGCCGGCGTCAGTGGGGGCGGAGCGCGCGGAGGAGCACGGCGAGGGCGACCAGGGCCAGCAGCCCGCCGGCGAGCCAGGGCCAGGCGTCGCGCGAGGCCGGCTCGGCCTCCGACGGGTCGGCGGGCGTCGAGGAGCTGCTGGGCGACGGAGTCCCCGGGCTCGCCGAGACCTGGGGCGCGACCGCCGCCGCGATCTTCGGGGGCAGGGTCACCTGGAGCACCGGCGACCTCGACCCCTCGGAGGAGACGTAGACCCGGCCGTCGTCGGCGACGGCGATCCCCTCGCCCTGCTCCTGGGCGGGCAACGGGAAGGAGCCGACGGGTTGCAAGGAAGGCCACGCGTACACCACGGCCGTGGAGTAGTTGCGGACCACGAGGTGCTGCCCGTCGGGGAAGAAGGACCCGTCGGTGGCCACCGGCAGCACCCGGCCGACCACCTTCATCCGGTTGTCGCCGTGGGGGTCGAGGTGGTCCGGGACGGCGTACAGGAGACCGCCGAAGACGTTCTTGCTGGCGATGAGCAGGTGCCCTGTCCTCGGGTCGCGCAGCAGGGTCTCGGCGTCGGTGGCGCCGTCCGGGTAGGTGAGGCGGTACGTCGTGGGGCGCACGGTGCGATCACCGCGCCCGATCGGGATCCGCGCGATCTCGACCGAGGACCGTACGGCGTCGTTGTCGCCGATGTCGCCGACCCAGACGAACCCGTGGCCGGCCGGCGCCAGTGCCTCGGTGTCCGTGGGGTCCTCCGACCAGTGGGTGACCCCGACCGTGCGACCGGAGCCGTCGGCGGCGAACACCCGGCCGGTGTCGCCCGAGTCGTTGGTGGTCACGAACAGACCGTCCTCCACGACGAGGGCGCTCGCCTCGACGATGGCCGGGTCGGTGAAGGTGAGGACGCGATGACCCTCGGGCGGGCTCGGCGTCACGGCGACGCCGAGTGCCAAGGGGGCCGCGATCGCGAGCCCGGCGATGAGGTGCTGCACCCGACGACCCGTCACGCCTGCTCGAGGAGCACGCCGAGCCGTGGCCGCACGCCCCAGGTCCCGACCAGCTCGTCGTACTCACGACGGGCGGCACCGCCGCTCACGGGACGACCCGTGCGGACCCCGCGGAGCAGCGTGTTGCGGGGGGTGTGCTCGCTGCCGACGAACTGCATCACGTCGACGCGGTACCCCTCGAGCCGCAGCAGCGACGCGCGCAGGCCGTCGGTGAGGGTGTCGGCGAAGCGCTCGCGGAGGATGCCGTGGCGGGTGAGCGCGGCGTACGGCGCGGGCGTCGGCTCCCGGCGGAGCTGGGCGGCGATGTCGTGGTGGCAGCACGGCGCCGCCAGGACCAACGGCGCCTCCCACTCGATCGCCCGGGCGAGGGCGTCGTCGGTCGCGGTGTCACAGGCGTGCAGGGCCAGCACGACGTCGGGACGGACACCGGGCACGGCGTCGCCGATCGACGACGCGACGAAGGTCGCCTCCACGCCGAGCCCCGCGGCGAGCTGCTCGTTGTGCGCGCGCGACTGCTCGCGCTGGTCGATCCCGACGAGGTGGACGGGCAGGCCCCGGACGTGGCTGAGGTAGCGCTCGGTGACGAACGTGAGGTAGGCGTTGCCGCACCCGAGGTCGACGATCTGCAGCGGTTCCTCGGCGGTGGGCGTGCGCACGTGCCCCTTGTCGAGGGCGTCGGTGATCGACGCGTCGAGGATCCGCAGGAACTCCTCGACCTGGCGGTACTTGCCCTGCCGGCTCGGCTTCATCCGACCCTCGTGGTCGCTCAGGCCGAGCGCCCGGAAGACCGGGTCGTCCTCGGGCAGGAGCCGGTGCTTGTCGCGGTCGTGGTCGCGGTCGACCTCCTGCTCGGTCGCTCGGGGGCGGCTGTGCACGACGGCCTCGCCCTTCTTGGTCACCCGCAGCTGGTGGGTCTCGCTGGTGGTCTCGACGTGCCAGTTGCCGAACGGCTGGTCGAGCAGGTCGTCCAGCGCCTCGCGGGCCGCTTCGCCCGCGGCGTGGTTGCTGGTGTGCGCCTGGGCGTCGTCGTACGCCGTGACCTGGAGGTGGCGGCCGGCCTTGAGGTCGACGTAGCGGAGCTCGACACGGCGCCACGGCGGCTGGGTGCCGCGCCGGCGTCCGGACGCGACCGCCCGGACCAGCGTGTCGTCGTCCAGGACGAACCCACGCAGCCGGGTCAGGGCGCGGAGCAGCGGCTCGCTCATGCCGGCCTCACCGCCGCACCACGGACGCGATCACGACGATCAGGAGGAGCCCCGCCAGGGCGACGGGGATGACCAGACGCCGGTGTCGGGGATTCACCGGGTCAGTCTAGGAGGGCGCTACGAGTCGGCCCGGAGCCCGGCCGTGACGACGTCGAGCACCCGGACCCGGCCCGAGGTGACGTCGTCGACCGGGACCCAGGCGGCCGCGTCGGTCGTGCCGTCGGTCTCGACGACGCGGGGCTCGACACCGTCGGCGACGGTGCCGCGGAAGAGCAGGTGCACGCCGTGGAAGTCCTCGAACCGGCCCGACGGTGCGGTGCCCTCGAAGTGGGTGTCGTGCACGTCGAGGAGGTCACCGACCCGGCAGTCGACGCCGCACTCCTCGCGGACCTCGCGGGCCAGCGCGTCGCGCGGCGACTCACCGTGGTCGAGGCCGCCACCCGGCAGGGTCCAGGCCCCGGGGTGGGCGCCGCGGTCGGAGATCCGGGTCAGGAGGACGTCGCCCCCGCGCCGGACCACGGCGTAGACCGCGAGCCGCTGCAGCCGGAACGGCTGGTGGCCGGCCAGGGCCTCGGTGACGATGTCGGTGACCGCGAGGTCGCCGGACAGGACCTCGGCCACCGGGTGCCAGGCCACGTCGACGGTCGACCCGTCGACCTCGACGACCCGCGGCTCGGGCGCGTCGACCGGCACCCACGCGTCGTACACGATCCGGAGCGCCTGGTAGTCCCAGCGCCGGCCCTGCCGCCACATGGACGGTCGGTGGGCGGAGTAGACGCGGGCGGTCTCGCCGACCTCGGCGTGGAGCCCGGTCTCCTCGCGGATCTCGCGCACCAGCGCGTCGCGCGGGTCCTCGCCGTGGTCGACGCCCCCGCCGGGGAGGTGCCAGCGCTCGTCGGCCGAGATGCGGCTCGCGAGGCGGGTCAGCAGGATCCGACCGTCGCGGAGGACCAGCCCGTACGCCGCGACCCGCTGCACCTTCGGCAGGGCCTTCGGCATGGATTGCCTCCTCGAGACGGACGTCCGTCCATCCTGTCAGGCGAAGGGTGGCCGGGCGTCTCGGGTGCGGGAGTGTCGACCGGCCCAGCGCCACACGCGCGCGGCGCGGTCGCGGTCGTCGTCGGTGACCAGGTTGCCCATCCAGCGCAGGGCCAGCGTCATCAGCCAGTCGGAGCGCATGCCGGCAGGGCCGAGGGTCGCCAGGACGCGGGGCACGGTGACGAGACCGGCGAGCCGGCGGGCGATCGAGAACGACTCGCCGTAGTGCTCGGTCAGCGTGGCCGGCCAGGCGGTGGCGAGGTCGGCGTCGTCGGCGATCAGCTCGGCCACCAGACGCCCGCCCTCCAGCCCGTAGTCGATCCCCTCGCCGTTGAGCGGGTTGACGCAGGCGGCGGCGTCGCCGACCAGGGCCCAGTTGGGTCCGGCCACCCCGCTGACGGCGCCGCCCATCGGCAGCAGGGCACTGGTGGGTGCCCGGAGGTCGTCGCCGAGCCCGAAGTCGTCGCGCACCACCCCGGCGTACGACGACATCAGGCGGCGGACCTGGAGGTCGGCGGGACGGCGGGCGGTGGCGAGGGTGCCGACGCCGAGGTTCACCTCGCCGGTGCCGAGCGGGAAGATCCAGCCGTACCCGGACAGGACCTCGTTCTGCTCGCCGCGGAGCTCGAGGTGGGAGCTGATCCAGGGGTCGTCGGACATGGTCGAGGTGACGTAGGAGCGGCCGGCGACGCCGTAGACGGTGTCGCGGTGCCACTCGCGCCCGAGCACCTTGCCCAGCGGCGAGCGCACGCCGTCGGCCACGACCAGCCGCCGGCAGTCGACCTCGAACGTCTCGTCACCCCGGCTGAACACGACGGTGCTGACCCGCTCACCGTCCCGGCGTACGTCGACCGCGCGGACTCCGTCGACGGCGCGGGCGCCGGCCTTGATCGCGGTGGTGCGGAGGTGGTCGTCGAGCTCCGTGCGGGCGACCGCGGAGCCCCAGTCGGGCAGGGTGCCGCCGGGCCACGGCAGCAGCAGCGTCTGGCCGAAGCCGTGGGCCCGGAGGCCGTGGTTGACGGTGTGGGCCCGCAGCCAGTCGCCGAGTCCGAGCCGCTCGAGCTCGCCGATCGCGCGCGGCGTGAGGCCGTCGCCGCAGGTCTTGTCGCGCGGGAAGACCGCCGCGTCGGCGAGCAGCACGTCGATGCCGAGCCGCGCCAGCCACGCCGCCGTCGCCGAGCCCGCGGGACCCGCACCGACGACGAGGACGTCGGTCTCCTCCCGCGCGGTCATGCCCCGATTCTCTCAGGGCCGCCCTGCCCTCCCCAATTGCCGTCGAGGGGGTAGTCCCCGACGTTGTGGTCGGGTCGGCCGGCCTGAACCCGACCAAAAAGTCGGGGACTACCCCTTCACACCCAGATCGCGGCCGGGATGCCGTCGGCGAAGACCTCCGGGGGGTCGGGGAGGGAGAACGCCGTGCCCGCGGCGTACCGCCCGGCGGTCCACGCCACGACGCAGGCGTCCAGGAGGTCGTCGGCGGCGTACCCGTGGCCACGGACGTACGCCGGCGGCTCGAGGCCGGCGCCGGCCAGCGCGGCGCGTCGGGCCGCCGCGCCTGCCCTCGTCGCCTTGGACGGCACGACGCAGGCGGGGTCGAGCTCGGCGAAGCTCACCTCGGGGTGCACCTCCAGGACAGGCACCGGAGGCGCGCTACGGACGTAGGCGTCGACGTCGACGATCTTCGGGACCAGGTGGAAGGCCTGGATGCTCAGCCCGACGCCGAGCGCCTCGCGGTTGGCCGACGACGCCTCGGCGTGCGTCGTCTGCTCGACGGCCGCGCGCGACGGTGTGGGGAAGACCGAGGACTTGCGGCCCCGCGGGAGACGCCGCCGGGCCAGGACGTCGGTGGCCCGCGGTCGGTCGTCCGGCAGCCCGATCGGGATGTCGACCGCGACGACGGCGAGGCCCGGAGCCACCTGACGCGCACCCGCGACCAGGGAGGCGATGTCGGCGGCGACCAGCACGTCGTACGTCGTGCCGCGCAGCAGCGCCCCGACCCATCCCGCCTTGCACCCGTCGACGCCGAGCACCGCCGCGCTCGTGGTCACGTCCTCACCCTAGGCACCGATGACCCGGCAACGTGCGAGAGGCCGGGCCCGCAGTGCGGACCCGGCCTCTCTCAGACCATCCGGCCGGAGCCGGAGGACGTGTGCCTAGTTCTGGTACGAACCGAAGTCGAAGTCGTCCAGGGCGACGGCCTGGCCGCTCCCGGAGTTCCCGAACTCGTAGTCGTACGTGTCGTACCCGGTGACGGCGTACGCCGCGGCCCGCGCCTCCTCGGTCGGCTCGACCCGGATGTTGCGGTAGCGCTCCAGACCGGTACCGGCCGGGATCAGCTTGCCGATGATCACGTTCTCCTTCAGGCCACGCAGGCTGTCGGAGCGGGCGTGGATCGCGGCGTCGGTGAGCACCCGGGTCGTCTCCTGGAAGGAGGCGGCCGAGAGCCACGACTCGGTGGCGAGCGAGGCCTTGGTGATGCCCATCAGCACCGGACGACCCGAGGCCGGCTTGCCGCCCTCGGAGACCACCCGACGGTTCTCCTCCTCGAAGATCACCCGGTCGACCAGGTCGGAGGGCAGCAGGTTGGTGTCACCCGACTCGATCACCGTGACCCGGCGCAGCATCTGCCGCACGATGATCTCGATGTGCTTGTCGTGGATCGACACACCCTGGCTGCGGTACACCGCCTGGACCTCGTCCACCAGGTGCTCCTGCGCCTTGCGGACGCCGAGGATGCGCAGCACCTCGTGCGGCTCCGGCGTACCGACGGTCAGCATCTGGCCGACCTCGATGTGGTCGCCGTCGCCCACCAGCAGGCGCGAGCGCTTCGACACGGGGTACTCGAGCACCTCGGAGCCGTCGTCGGGAGTGACGATGACCTTGCGGGTCTTGTCGGTCTCCTCGATCTCGACCCGGCCGGCCGCCTCGGAGATCGGCGAACGCCCCTTCGGGATGCGCGCCTCGAAGATCTCCTGGACACGCGGCAGACCCTGCGTGATGTCGTCGGCCGAGGCCACACCACCGGTGTGGAACGTCCGCATCGTCAGCTGGGTGCCGGGCTCACCGATCGACTGCGCCGCGATGATGCCGACGGCCTCGCCGATGTCGACGAGCTTGCCGGTGGCCAGCGAGCGGCCGTAGCACGTGGCACAGGTGCCGGTGCGGGCCTCGCAGGTCAGCACGGAGCGGACCCGGGCGGTCTCGATGCCCGCCGCGACCAGCTCGCCGATCTTGACGTCACCGAGGTCCTCGCCCGCCGAGGCCAGCTTCTCGCCGGTCTCGGGGTGCAGGACGTCGACCGCGGTCGCCCGGGCGTACGCCGAGGTCTCGACGTTGTCGTCCTTGCGGACCACGCCGTCCTCGCCCCGGACACCGATCCGCTTCTCCATGCCGCGCTCGGTGCCGCAGTCGTCCTCACGGATGATGACGTCCTGCGACACGTCGACGAGACGACGGGTCAGGTACCCGGAGTCGGCGGTCCGCAGCGCGGTGTCCGCCAGCCCCTTGCGGGCGCCGTGGGTGGAGATGAAGTACTCCAGCACGGACAGACCCTCGCGGAAGTTCGCCTTGATCGGCCGCGGGATGATGTCGCCTCGCGGGTTGGCCACGAGACCACGCATCGCCGCCACCTGGCGGATCTGCATCATGTTTCCGGAGGCACCCGAGTCGACCATCATGAAGATCGGGTTGGTCCGTGAGAAGGACTTCTCCATCGACCGTGCGACGTCGTTCGACGCCTGGGTCCAGATCTCGACCAGCTCCTGGCGACGCTCCTCGTCGGTGACGAGGCCGCGCTCGAACTGCTTCTGGACCTTGGTCGCCTGGTCCTCGTAGCCGGCCAGGATCTCGGCCTTGTCGTTCGGCGTGGTGACGTCGTCGATCGAGACGGTCACACCGGAGCGGGTGGCCCAGTGGAAGCCGGTGTCCTTGAGGGCGTCCAGCGACGCGGCGACCTCGACCTTGGTGTAGCGCTCGGCCAGGTCGTTGATGATCGCGCCCATGGCCTTCTTGCCCACCTCGTAGTTCACGAAGGGGTAGTCGGCCGGCAGGGTGTCGTTGAAGATCGCGCGGCCCAGGGTGGTGTCCAGCGTGATCGACTGGCCCTCCTCCCAGTCGGCACCGAGCTCGAGCTCGAGCGGCGGGACGATGTCGTCGAACCGGATCTTGACCTTGCTCTGCATCGAGATCTCGCCCTGGTCGAACGCCATGAACGCCTCGGCCGCCGACGAGAACGCGCGGCCGTCGCCGGGCTGGTCGTCGCGGTCGGTCGTCAGGAAGAACAGGCCGATGATCATGTCCAGGGTCGGCATCGTCACCGGACGGCCGTCCGACGGCTTCAGGATGTTGTTCGTCGACAGCATCAGGATCCGCGCCTCGGCCTGGGCCTCGGCGGACAGCGGCAGGTGCACCGCCATCTGGTCACCGTCGAAGTCGGCGTTGAACGCCGAGCAGACGAGCGGGTGGATCTGGATCGCCTTGCCCTCGATCAGCTGGGGCTCGAAGGCCTGGATGCCGAGTCGGTGCAGCGTGGGCGCACGGTTGAGCAGCACGGGGTGCTCGGTGATGACCTCTTCGAGGACGTCCCACACCACGGCGTACCGGGACAGCCCGGACGTCGCGCGCTCGACCATCCGCTTGGCGGACTTGATGTTCTGGCTGTGCGACAGGTCGACCAGCCGCTTCATCACGAACGGCTTGAAGAGCTCCAGCGCCATCTGCTTGGGCAGACCGCACTGGTGCAGCTTCAGCTGCGGACCGGAGACGATCACCGAGCGGCCGGAGTAGTCGACGCGCTTGCCGAGCAGGTTCTGACGGAAGCGACCCTGCTTGCCCTTGAGCATGTCGGACAGCGACTTCAGCGGCCGGTTGCCCGGGCCGGTGACCGGACGACCACGGCGACCGTTGTCGAACAGCGAGTCGACGGCCTCCTGGAGCATCCGCTTCTCGTTGTTGACGATGATCTCGGGCGCGCCGAGGTCGAGCAGCCGCTTGAGGCGGTTGTTCCGGTTGATGACGCGGCGGTAGAGGTCGTTCAGGTCGGACGTCGCGAACCGGCCACCGTCGAGCTGCACCATCGGGCGCAGGTCGGGCGGGATCACCGGGACGGCGTCGAGGACCATGCCCTGCGGCTTGTTGCCGGTCTTGCGGAACGCGTCGACGACCTTGAGCCGCTTCAGGGCGCGGATCTTGCGCTGGCCCTTGCCGTTGGCGATGGTGTCGCGCAGCGACGCCACCTCGGCCTCGATGTCGAAGTCCTCGAGGCGACGCTGGATCGCGGTCGCGCCCATGAAGCCCTCGAAGTACTTGCCGAACCAGTTCTTCATCTCGCGGTAGAGCATCTCGTCGCCCATGAGGTCCTGGACCTGCAGCGACTTGAAGGTGCTCCAGACCTCCTCGAGCCGGTCGAGCTCGCGCTGCGCCCGGTCGCGGATCTGCTTCATCTCGCGCTCGGCACCGTCGCGGACCTTGCGGCGCGCGTCGGCCTTGGCGCCCTCCTCCTCGAGAGCGGCGAGGTCCTCCTCGAGCTTCTTGGAGCGGTCCTCGATGGCGCCGTCACGGCGCTTCTCGAGACGCTCGCGCTCGAGGCCGACCTTGTTCTCCAGCGAGGCCAGGTCGCGGTGGCGGGCGTCCTCGTCGACCGAGGTGATCATGTACGCCGCGAAGTAGATGACCTTCTCCAGGTCCTTCGGGGCGAGGTCGAGCAGGTACCCGAGCCGGCTCGGGACGCCCTTGAAGTACCAGATGTGGGTCACCGGAGCGGCGAGCTCGATGTGACCCATCCGCTCACGGCGGACCTTGCTCCGGGTCACCTCGACGCCGCAGCGCTCGCAGATGATGCCCTTGAAGCGCACGCGCTTGTACTTGCCGCAGTAGCACTCCCAGTCCCGGGTGGGACCGAAGATCTTCTCGCAGAAGAGTCCGTCACGCTCGGGCTTGAGCGTGCGGTAGTTGATCGTCTCCGGCTTCTTGACCTCGCCGTGGCTCCACGTGCGGATGTCGTCCGCGGTGGCCAGGCCGATCCGAAGCTGGTCGAAGAAGTTCACATCGAGCACGGTGGCTGCATTCCTTCGTTCGTCTTGAATTCTCTAGAGGCAGTGGACTGAGCGGCGGTACGCCGGCGGACCGGCGTACCGCGATCGCGTCAGACTTCTTCGACGGAGCTGGGCTCGCGACGGGACAGGTCGATGCCGAGCTCCTCGGCGGCCCGGAAGACGTCTTCCTCGGCGTCCTTGAGCTCGATCTGCGAACCGTCCTGCGACAGCACCTCGACGTTGAGGCAGAGCGACTGCATCTCCTTGACGAGCACCTTGAACGACTCCGGGATGCCGGAGTCGGGGATGTTCTCGCCCTTGACGATGGCCTCGTACACCTTGACCCGGCCCGGCACGTCGTCGGACTTGATGGTCAGCAGCTCCTGGAGGGCGTACGCCGCTCCGTAGGCCTCCATCGCCCACACCTCCATCTCGCCGAACCGCTGGCCGCCGAACTGGGCCTTACCGCCCAGGGGCTGCTGCGTGATCATCGAGTAGGGGCCGGTCGAGCGAGCGTGGATCTTGTCGTCGACCAGGTGGTGGAGCTTCAGGATGTACATGTAGCCGACCGAGACCGGGCTCGGGGAACGGCTCGCCGGAGCGCCCGTCGAACAGGCGACGCCTTGCCGTCCTTGCCGACCACGCGCTGGCCGTCACGGTTGGGCAGCGTCGCGCCGAGCAGACCGGTGATCTCGTCCTCCTTGGCGCCGTCGAAGACCGGCGTCGCCAGGTTGGTGTCGGGATCGGCCTTGTCGGCGTGGATCTTGATCAGCCGCTCCTTCCAGTCGGCGTGCCCTTGTCCTCGTGAGAGGTCGAGGTCCCAGCCCTGCTTGGCCAGCCAGCCGAGGTGGAGCTCCAGGATCTGCCCGATGTTCATCCGTCGCGGCACACCCAGCGGGTTGAGCACGACGTCGACCGGGGTGCCGTCCTCCATGAACGGCATGTCCTCGATCGGCAGGATCTTGGCGATGACGCCCTTGTTGCCGTGGCGTCCGGCGAGCTTGTCGCCCACCGAGATCTTGCGCTTCTGCGCGACGTACACGCGGACCAGCTGGTTGACGCCGGGCGGCAGCTCGTCGCCCTCCTCGCGGTCGAAGACGCGGACGCCGATGACGGTGCCCGACTCGCCGTGCGGGACCTTCATCGAGGTGTCGCGGACCTCGCGCGCCTTCTCACCGAAGATCGCGCGGAGCAGCCGCTCCTCCGGGGTGAGCTCGGTCTCGCCCTTGGGCGTGACCTTGCCGACCAGGATGTCGCCCGTGGTGACCTCGGCGCCGATGCGGATGATGCCGCGCTCGTCGAGGTCGGCCAGCATCTCGTCGGAGACGTTGGGGATGTCGCGGGTGATCTCCTCGGGGCCCAGCTTGGTGTCGCGGGCGTCGACCTCGTGCTCCTCGATGTGGATCGAGGTGAGGATGTCCTCCTGCACCAGGCGCTGGCTGAGGATGATCGCGTCCTCGTAGTTGTTGCCCTGCCACGGCATGAAGGCGACGAGCAGGTTGGTGCCCAGCGCCATCTCGGCCTCGTCGGTGCAGGGGCCGTCCGCGATCGGCGAGCCCTCGAGCGAGCTTGTCGCCCTCGGCCACGAGCGGCCGCTGGTTGATGCAGGTGCCCTGGTTGGAGCGGCGGAACTTCGACAGCTTGTACGTCGTGTAGGTGCCGTCGTCGTTCATCACCTCGATGACGTCGGCCGACACCTCCTTGACCACGCCCGGCCTTCTCGGCGGTCACCACGTCGCCGGAGTCGACCGCGGCGCGGTACTCCATGCCGGTGCCGACCAGGGGCGCGTCGCTGCGTGATCAGCGGCACGGCCTGGCGCTGCATGTTGGCGCCCATCAGCGCGCGGTTGGCGTCGTCGTGCTCGAGGAACGGGATCAGGGCCGTCGCGACCGACACCATCTGGCGCGGCGAGACGTCCATGTAGTCGACCTCGTCGGCCAGGATCTCGCTGACCTCACCGTGACGCTGGCGGACCAGCACGCGCTCCTCGGCGAAGCGGTTCTTGTCGTCGAGCGGAGCGTTCGCCTGGGCGATGACGTACTTGTCCTCGTCGTCGGCGGTGAGGTAGTCGATCTGGTCGGTGACCTTGCCCTTGACGACCTTGCGGTAGGGCGTCTCCACGAACCCGAACGGGTTGATCCGTCCGAAGGTCGCCAGCGACCCGATCAGACCGATGTTGGGACCCTCGGGGGTCTCGATCGGGCACATCCGGCCGTAGTGGCTGTGGTGGACGTCGCGGACCTCCATGCCGGCCCGGTCACGGGACAGACCGCCGGGGCCCAGCGCGTTGAGGCGGCGCTTGTGGGTCAGGCCCGAGATCGGGTTGGTCTGGTCCATGAACTGGCTGAGCTGCGAGGTGCCGAAGAACTCCTTCAGCGCCGCGACCACGGGACGGATGTTGATCAGGGACTGCGGCGTGATCGCCTCGACGTCCTGGGTCGTCATCCGCTCGCGGACCACCCGCTCCATGCGGGCCAGACCGGTGCGGAGCTGGTTCTGGATCAGCTCGCCCACGGTCCGCATGCGGCGGTTGCCGAAGTGGTCGATGTCGTCGGCCTGGACCTCGATCGGCTTGCCGTCGGCGTCGACGTACGTCGTCCCGGCCTTGTCGACCAGGTCGGCGTCGCCGTTGTGCAGGCGGACGATGTAGCGGATCGCCGCGACGATGTCGTCGATGGTCAGCGTCTGCTGGTCGAACGCCTCGTGCAGGCCGAGCTTCTTGTTGATCTTGTAGCGGCCGACCTTGGCGAGGTCGTAGCGCTTGGGGTTGAAGTAGTAGTTGTTCAGCAGCGTCTGCGCGGCCTCACGCGTCGGGGGCTCGCCCGGACGCAGCTTGCGGTAGATGTCGAGCAGCGCGTCGTCCTGGGTCTCGGTGTGGTCCTTCTCCAGGGTGAGGCGGATCGACTCGTAGTCGCCGAACTCCTCGAGGATCTGCTCGTTGGTCCAGCCGAGGGCCTTGAGCAGCACCGTGACGTTCTGCTTGCGCTTGCGGTCGAGGCGGACGCCGACCATGTCGCGCTTGTCGATCTCGAACTCGAGCCAGGCGCCGCGGCTCGGGATCACCTTGGCGGTGTAGATGTCCTTGTCGGACGTCTTGTCGGCGGTCTTCTCGAAGTAGACGCCGGGCGAGCGCACCAGCTGGCTGACGACGACACGCTCGGTGCCGTTGATGATGAAGGTGCCGCGGGGCGACATGAGCGGGAAGTCGCCCATGAAGACCGTCTGGCCCTTGATCTCGCCGGTCTCGTTGTTGGTGAACTCGGCGGAGACGTAGAGAGGTGCGGAGTAGGTGAAGTCCTTCTCCTTGCACTCCTCCACGGTGTACTTCGGGTCGTAGAAGACCGGGCTCTCGAACGAGAGGCTCATCGTCTCGGAGAAGTCCTCGATCGGCGAGATCTCCTCGAAGATCTCCTGCAGACCGGACTTGTGCGAGACGTCCTCGCCCGCGGCCTCGCGGACCGCCACCTGGTCCTGCCAGGCGTCGTTGCCGATCAGCCAGTTGAAGCTGTCGGTCTGGAGAGAGAGGAGCTTGGGGACTTCGAGGGGCTCGCTGATCTTCGCGAACGAGATGCGGTTCAGAGCGGCCTGGGTGATGGTGGAGGAGACGGCGGTGGTGCGCGCGGCCAAGATCTGTCCTTCGACTGACGAGGCGGAGACACGCCCGTCCACCACTTCAATCAGCCACCGGGTAGGCGATGAGCATTTGAGGGCAGGCGCAAAGAGAGATCGTATCGCAGAAACCTGCGCACCACAAATGGCATCCGACCTGCTGGCCGAACGTCTCCCCGAGTGTGAACCCGGGAGGGCCTCAGGTCAAGCACTTCTGCACAAGCGAGCCGCGTGGCTGAGCGCCGTTCGCCCTTGGGGGTGGGCTCAGGAGCCGGCCTCGTTCGTGGTCAGGTCGTCGACCAGCCACTGGCCGCCGACCTTCGCCATGGTCACCGTCACCTGGTTCTTGTAGACCACCGGAACCCGGGGGTGCTGCTTGTTGCGGGTGGCCTGGTCGACGAACACCAGGACGTCCACGCGGTCGGTGCCGGAGCGCACGATCCCGGAGGCGAGGTACTTCGCCTGGATCACGGTGCCGGTCCGCGGGGCGTTCTGCCGGACGACGGCGAAGAGCTTGTCGTACTGCGCCTTCTCGTTGTCGGTCATGTACGGCTGCGCGGCCGCGGCGCTCTGGTCGAGGTGCCGCGCGTCGTAGGAGAGCAGGGGCACGATGGCGCGCTCGGCGGCCGCCTGGGCCGTCTGCGTGTCGTCCGCCACGGAGGCGTCCGAGGGCTTGCTGACCAGGACCCCTGCCACCACCAGGGACGGCGGCGACGAGACCGGCGACGACCACCAGCGCCCAGCCCGGGACCAGCCGGGGCGGACGGCGCTCCTCGCGAGTGCCGACGGCCGGCTTCTGGTCGGTCGCCTCGGGGTCGGTCTCGGGCCTCGCGAGCAAGCTCGCTTCGGTCTCGCTGCGGTCGTCCCGCCGAGGCTTCGCCTCGGCGGCGCGTCCTCGCTCGAGCTCCAGGTCGTACGCCGCCCGGCGGTCGGGGTCGAGGAGGACCTCGGCCGCCTGGTTGAAGACCCGGAAGCGTCGGTCGGTCGGGTCGAGGTCGGCCACGGCACCGCGCCAGGCGGTCCGGATCTCGTCCGCGGTCGCGGTGGGCTCGACGTCGAGGACGTCGTACCAGCTCGCGTTCATCGGGCCCTCACTTCCCGGTCACGGGCTGGTAGTCGTCGACGAGCCACGTGCCGTTGATCTTGTCGAGGCTGACCCGCAGCCGGAACGGCGCGGGCTCGCCGGCGGAGACGCGCTTGCCGCTTCCGGTTCTTCACGGTCTGGCTGATCGAGCCCGGCGACCAGCACCTGGGCGGAGTCGCTGTCGATCACCTCGACCCCGGTCGAGAAGACGGCGCAGGTGCGGTCGACGCCGTAGCTCTTCACGCTCTGCTCGGCGACCGGCACGGTCTGGTCGAACGACGCGGCGAACTTCGGCGTGATCACGGCCTTCACCCGAGCGCGGTACGTCCGGCATCTGGCCCTGCCCGTCGAGCAGGGACGGGCCGTAGGTGTTGACCCGCATCACGAACTGCTGGGTCGTGCTCATCACGGCCTCGCGGTCGGTCTGCAGGTCGCCCGCGTCACCGGTGCGGTGGGACTTGAGCACGGCGATCCAGGCCAGCGAGGCCACCAGGGCGAGCGCGAGCACGCCGAGCAGGATCAGGCGGAAGAGGGCGGATCGGGGCGACGAGCCCGGCGGGGTCACGTCGCCCATTGTCACCTCCGGCCGCTGGTCAAGGGCTGGAGCAACAGCCATTTCCATGTCTCCTCTCCGAGCGATGCCGGGGCGGGGCTCCCGGGGTCGGCCAGCCGGGAGGGGACCCGAGGTCCCCAGGTCAGGCGCTGGGTGGCGGGGTCGTACGACGCCACCGGGACGCGGTAGGCGGCCCCGGGGCGGTTGCTGGGTGCGTGCTGGGCGCCGCGCGCGTCGGACTGCGACGCCGGCTCGGTGCAGCGCGGCCTTCACGTTCATCGGCCGGTTGGAGCCGTCCTGGGGCGGTCGGGTGTCGGTGCTCTCGTAGCCGCCGTGGCACACCGGCGGGTCGTTGGTCAGCACCAGGCCGAAGTGCGCGTCGTACATCCCGGTCTCCGGCGACTTCGAGACGACGCGAGAACCCGCCCTCGACGACGTAGGGGTAGACGACCAGCACCTGCCGCAGGCCCGGCAGGTGCTTGACCACGATGTCGCCGGTGGTCACCAGGTTGTTGATCAGGCTGGCCAGGTCGACCTTGTTGTCGTCGAGGAACGTCCGTAGCTGGGTCGCGGTCACCGAGCCGTTGTCGATGACGCGCCGCAGGTCACGGTCGTGACCGGCCAGGGTGCCGGAGAACAGCGAGAGGTCGCGGGCGAAGGAGCGGATCGCGTCGGCCGACGCGATCTGGCCGTGGAGCACGGTGTTGCCGTCACGGATCAGGGCGGTGGTCACGTCGAAGTTGCGGTTGGCCGTCGTGGATGAACGACGGTGCCGGTGTCGATGATCCGCTGCAGGTCCTCGCCGGTGCCGCCGAACGCCGTGCCGAGCTCGTGCACCGTGGTGCGCAGCGACTTCTGGTTCACCGACTCGACGGTGCTCGAGATGTCCGCCAGCAGCTTCTGGGTCGGCAGCGGGGTGCGGGTGTCGGCGCGGGCGATCTGGGAGCCGTCGTGCAGATAGGGCCCGTCGTCGGTCTGGGGCTGGAGGTCGACGTACTGCTCGCCGACCGCCGACCGGTTGCCGACCACCGCCAGCGAGTCGGCCGGGATCTTGTCGTCCCACCCGCGGTCGATGTCGAGGTAGGCGTCGACCCCGTCGTGGGTCAGGACCAGCTTCTGGACCTGACCGATCCGCACTCCGCGGTAGGAGACCAGCCCACCGGCGTACATGCCGCCGGAGTCCTGGAAGTGCGCCACGACGGTGTACGAGGTGCGAGTAGAAGAGGCGGTTCAGCTGGGCGTACCTCGCCCCGACGAAGCTCACCCCGAGCATCGTGATCAGGGCGAAGATCGCCAGCTGGATCTTGGTACGGCGGGTGATCATCGGCTCATCACCATCCCGGGCACGAGCAGGTCGACCAGCGCGGGGTCGTACATCCGGCTCAGCTGACGCATCGTCGGACCTCGCGGCCCGAACGCCGCGGTCCGGTTCCTGCCCAGCGGGCCGGCTCCGCCGAGCAACGTCGGGAGCAGGCTGGTGGGGATGCTCAGCGACGGCAGCGGACCGTTGGTCGGGATGCTGGGCAGGGCGTCGATCACCTGGCAGACCGGGTTGTCGTCGTTCTTGGGCTTCTTGCAGCTGGGCGAGCAGGCGCAGCAGCTCCTGCGGGTCGCCGAGCACCTTCCGGCAGGCGGCGCTGGTGATGTCACCGCTCTGCAGGCACTTGGTCACGTCGCCGAGGATCTTGGTGATCTCGGAGGTCGGCAGGCTCGTCGGCAGCTGCGTGGGCAACGACGGCAGGTTGGTCGGCAGCCCGGTGGGGATCGGCAGGCTGCCGTCCTGGTCGAGCGACAGGTCGAGCTTGATCGACAGGTTGGTGTAGTCGCCCATCTGCAGGTTGCGCGCGACCTGCGGGTCGCGCCCGACGACGTCGTCGACGAAGGGGTAGGTGAGGGCCACCTGGAAGGCGTTGACGAAGTCGCTGCCCGAGGCCTGGAGCTGGCCGAGCACCGGGTTCAGCTGGCGCAGGGTGTCGATCGTGGCGTCCTTCGACAGGCTGATCACCCGGGTGCCCACACCGCTGAGGTGCGCCAGCGCCTTGAGCATCCGCACCAGGTCGTGGCGCTGGGTGTTGATCGAGTGCAGGGCACTCGGCAGCTCCTCGAGCGTGGAGTCGATCGTGTCGCGCTGCCGGTTCAGCGACGTCGAGAGCCGGTCGAGGGCGTCCAGCGCCTGGACGATGTCGTGCTTGTGCCGGTCGAGCTGGCCGCTGAAGTCGCGGATCTGGTGGAGCACCGACCGCGCCTCGCCCTCGCGCCCGTGCAGCGTCTTGTTCAGCTCCCGGGTGATCGTCTGGAGCTGACCGACCCCGCCGCCGTTGAGCAGCAGGCTCAGCGCGCCGAGCACCTGCTCGACCTCGGGGTTCTGCCCGGTGTGGGCCATCGGGATGACGTCACCCGTCTTGAGCGGGTTGGGGCTGGGGTCGGACGGCGCCGCGAGCTCGACGAACTTCTCGCCCAGCAGGCTGGTCTGCTGGATCGTGGCGACCGCGTTGCCGGGCAGCTCGGTGTCGTTGCGCAGCTGCATCTTCACGTCCGCGTGGTAGCCCTGCAGCGAGACGTCGGTGATCTTGCCGACCGTCACGTCGTTGACCTTGACCGTCGAGTCGGGGACGAGGTCGAGCACGTCGCGGAACTGGGCCGTGACCGTGATCGGGTCGCTCCCGACGTCGGGGCCGCCGGGGAGGGGGAGCTTGTAGACGTCGAAGGAGCAGCCGCTGAGCACCAGCGCCGCGGCGAGCAGGGCGACGACGGCTCGGGCCGTCGATCGGAAGGTGGGACGTGCGTGGGTCATCGGCCCGCCTCCACGAGTCCCCCGAGGGTCGGGTCCTGCCGCTGGATCGACGTACGCCGTGACGACGAGCCGCCGAGCGCACCCGGTCCGGTTCTTCCCGAGGAGCTGCCGGATCACGTCGCAGGCCTGCCCACCCTGGTTGGCCTGGTCGAGGATGCCGCACAGGAACGTCGCCGGGTCCGACGTGATCTGGTGCCCGAGCTCGCCGATGTTGGCGCGGGTGTCGAGGGTGCCGGCCTGCGGGTTGTAGGTCAGGGCCAGGTTGTTCAGCGCCAGCGGTGCGTCCTGCAGGGTCTCGGCCAGCGCCGACCGCTGCTTGACCAGGATCTGGGTGACCTGGTCGAGGCCGCGGATGTTCTTGCCGAGGATCTCGCGGTTGTCCCGTACGAAGCCCGACACCTGCTTCAGCGCGATGCCGAGGTTGTGCAGGGAGGCCGCGAGGTCGCCCCGCTCCCCCTTCAGCATCCCGGAGACCTGCGCCAGCGACTGGTTGAACGAGCGCACGGTGTGGTCGTTGCGCGCAAGGGTGCGGACGAAGCCCTCGAGCTCCCGCACCGAGCCGAAGAGGTTGTCCTTGTTGTCGGCCAGCGTGCCGCTGAGCTTGCTGAAGTCCTTGATCGTCTGGTGGAACTTCTCGCCCTGGCCGCCGAAGTTCGCCGCGGTGGTGTCGAGCAGGTCGGTCAGCGCGCCCTTCTGGTTCGCGCCGTTGGGCCCGAGGGCGGTGGTCAGGTCGTCGAGGCTCGAGTAGATCTGGTCGAGCTCGAGCGGCACCGCCGTGTGGCTCTGCTGGAGGGTCGCGCCGTCGGCGAGCACCTGTCCGCCGGAGAAGGCCGGCGTGAGCTGCACGAACCGGTCGCCGACGATCGACGGCGAGATGATCACGGCCTTGGCGTTCGCCGGGATCGAGACCTTCGGGTCGTAGTGCATCTTCACGATGACCTGGGTGCCGGAAGGCGTCACCGAGTCGACCTTGCCGATCGGGACCCCGAGGACGCGCACGTCGCTGCCGACGTAGAGCGAGACGGTGCGCGGGAAGTCCGCGGTCAGGGTCTTCTGGTCGCCGCCACTGAACACGAAGGTCACCAGCGAGGCGATCAGCAGCGCGGCGACCACCAGCGGGCACCAGGAGCTTGGCCAGGAGGTTCATCTCAGCCACCCACCTGGGGGACCGGCGGCAGGTTCTGGATGTAGGTGTCGAACCACGGTCCGTTGCCGAGGGTGTTGGCGAAGACCCGGTAGAAGGGACCGAGCAGGCGGATGCTCTGGTCGATGTTGTCGGAGTTCTTGTTCAGCACGTCGACGACGCGAGCTCAGGTGGGTCAGCGCGGGCTTGAGGTCGGCGCGGCTCTGCCGGACCAGCTGGGTCAGCGCGACCGACAGCTGGGACGTCGAGGTCAGCAGGTTGTGCACCGCCTGCCGGCGCTTCACCAACGCCTTGAACAGCACGGCCGAGTCCTCGCATCAGGCCGACGATGTCCTGGTCGCGGGCGTTCAGCGTCGTGGTCACGCTGCGCAGGTTCCCCAGCAGGGTGCCGATCTGCTCGTTGCGGGCGGCGAGGTTGCTCGACAACGCCGACACCCCGGCCAGTGCCTTGCGGAAGTTCTGCGGGGTGTTGCGGGTCAGGTCGGCGAGCGTCGTCAGGCTGCGGGCGAGCTGGTGGGTGTCGATCTGCTCCGAGGTGCGGGCGAGACCCGAGAACGCCTGCACCACGTCGTACGGCGACGAGGTGCGCGTGAGCGGGATCTCGCTGCCCTTCTTCATCTGGCCGCCGCCGGCCGGCTCGAGCGAGAGGTACATCGCACCCAGCAGGGTCTTCACCTTGATCGCGGCCCGGGTGTCGGCGCCGAAGTCGGCGCCGTTCTCGATCCGGAACGCGACCTTCACGTGGTCGCCGTCGAGCGAGACCGAGTCGACCTTGCCGACCCGGACCCCGGCGATGCGGACCTCGTCGTTCGCCTTCAGGCCACCGGCCTCGCCGAAGTCGGCGTAGTAGGTGTCGCCGCCGCCGATGACCGGCAGCTTCTCGGCGTTGAAGGCGAGCAGGATCAGCCCCAGCACGACGACGAGGCTGATCGCCCCGACCACGACGGGGTTGCGCTCACGGAACGGGGTGCTCATCCGAGGTTGCACCTGCTCGAGCCGGTGTTGTAGGCGACCGGGATGGCGGTCTTCCCGATGCGGATCTGACCGGTGAAGTTGCAGAGGTAGAAGTTGAACCACGACCCGTAGATGGCGGTGCGCCCGATCTTGGTCAGCTTGATCGGCAGCACCTGCAGGGCCCGGTCGATCTCGGGGCGCCCCTTGTCGAGGTTGGCCGCGAAGCCGCGCAGGTGGTGGATGTCGGCGACGAACGGCTGCCGGATCCCCGACACGAGGTCGGCGGTCTGCACCGAGAGGTCGGAGATCTGGTCGAGGGAGCCGAGGATCGCGCCACGGTCCTTCTTGAGCCCGCCCACGAACTGCTGGAACGTCGTGATCAGCTGGTTGAGCTGGCGGTTGCGCCTGCCGACGTGGTCGAGCACGGAGTTCAGGTTGGTGATCAGCTGGCCGATGACCTGGTCGCGGTCGGCGAGCGTCTGGGTGATGGACGCCGTGTGGGCGAGCATGTCGTCGAGCGTCCCGCCCTGTCCCTGGAAGACCTGGATGATCTCGTAGGACAGCTCGTTGACGTCCGACGGCGACAGCGCCTGGAACAGCGGCTTGAACCCGTTGAACAGGACGGTGAGGTCGAGGGCGGGTGAGGTCTTCGACACCGGGATCGTGGACCCGGACTTCAGCACGCCGGTGCTGCCGATCTCGTTGGTCAGGGCGATGTACCGCTGGCCGACCAGGTTGCGGTAGCGGATGTCGGCGTGGGTCGACTGGGTGAGCGCGGTGCTGCTCTGGACGTCGAAGGTCACCATCGCGCGGGTGCGGTCGACGATCGAGATGTTCTTGACGTTGCCGACCTTCACGCCGGCGATGCGGACGTCGTCTCCCTTGACGAGCCCGGTCGCGTCGACGAACTCGGCCCGGTAGGACTTCGAGGACCCGAAGCTGATGTTGCCGATGATGATCGCGAGCACGCCGGTCGCCAGTGCGGTGACCACCATGAAGATGAGCAGCTTGACCAGCGCCGAGAGGGTCTTGGCATCGAGACGGTTCATCGCAGCGACACCCTCGCTCCGCGGGCCATCGGCCCGACCAGCAGCACGCCGAGGTCCGGCACGTCCTGCGCCGACTCCCCGAGCGAGGGACCGAGCAGGCTCTTGAGCAGGCTCGTCTCGGCCGGCCCACCGGCGTACCCGGTGCCGCGCGTGAAGCCGCGGCCGTACGGCGGCGCCACCCGGTCGGTGCCCTTGCCGGTCGGGCTGTTGATGCCGTCGATGAAGTTCGGCTGGTGGCGCACCGGGTTCTGCTGGTTCCACGGCGGGGCGGGCAGGTGGAGGCAGTTGGGGCCGCGGTCGTCGCCGTAGACCGGGGTGTCGGCGGGGGTGTAGCCGCGCGGCTGGTTGGGCAGCGCCTCGAGCACGATGTGGAGGGTGAACCCGCGGAACGCCTGGGCCTCGAGCTTGCCGGCGTTCACCAGGCCGCCGAGCAGGCACGGGTACTCCGGGGCGTAGCGGGCGAGCATCTGCGCCTGCGGGCGGCTGACCTGGCCCAGCCGGATGATGTTGTCGCCGTTCTGCCGGAGGAAGTCGTGGGCGGTGCCGGAGAACGCCGTGACGTCGGTGAACAGCGTCTGCAGCTGCTGGTGGCGGTCCTTCAGGGTGCCGGTGGTCTTGATCGTGTTGCGCAGGATCTGGCCGATCTCGGGCATCACGTCGGCGTAGGTGTTCGACACCCGTGTGGTGAGGCGCAGGTCGGCGACGATCTGCGGGATCTGCGGGTTGATCCGCTTCAGGTAGTGGTCGACGGTCACCAGGTCGCGGCCGAGGGCCTCGCCACGGCCCTCGAGCGCGGTCGAGATCGCGTTCAGGGTGAGGTTGATGTCGGCGGGCTGGACCGTGCGCAGCAGCGGGTAGAGGTCGGCGAGCACCTTCTGGACCTCGACCGGCACGTTCGTGCGGGTGATCGTCGCGCCGGGCTTCAGGGAGGTGGGAGCCGGCTTGTCGCCGGGGACCACCAGCGACACGTACTTCTCGCCGAACAGGGTCTTGGGCACGATCGCGCCGGTCACGTTGCTCGGGATCGTGTGCATCTGGCTGGGGAAGATCCCGAGCCGGACCTTCGCGCCCTGGTCCGTCGCGCTGAAGCCGAGCACCTGCCCGACGATGACGCCGCGGATCTTCACGTCGGCGCGCTCGGGCATCTGCAGGCCGATCGTCGGCGCGTCGAGCGTCACCTCGTCGAAGTGGGTGAACTTCTGGGTGAAGACCCCGTAGGTCAGCCAGACACCCGCCAGCAGGAGGCAGATGAACAGGATGCCCAAGGCCTTGAGCCTCAACGTCGCCGCCATGTCAGCCCGCCAGCCTGACGGTGGTGGACGCACCCCAGATCGCCATCGAGAGGAAGAGGTCGATGACGTTGATCGCGACGATGCTGGTGCGCACCGCCTTGCCGACCGCGACGCCCACGCCGGCCGGGCCGCCCGAGGCGTTGTAGCCGTAGTAGCAGTGGATCAGGATCACCGTCACCGCGAAGACCAGCACCTTGCCGAAGGACCAGAGGACGTCCTCGGGTGGCAGGAACGTCTTGAAGTAGTAGTCGTAGGTGCCCGTGCTCTGCCCGAAGAACTGGGTGACCGTCAACCGGGTCGCGAAGTACGACGACAGCAACCCCACGACGTACAGCGGGACGATCGCGATCAGGCCCCCGACGATGCGCGTGCTGACCAGGAACGGCAGCGACGGAACCGCCATCACCTCGAGCGCGTCGACCTCCTCCGAGATCCGCATCGCGCCGAGCTGGGCGGTGAAGCCGCAGCCGACGGTGGCGGCCAGGGCGATGCCGGCGACCAGGGGCGCGATCTCGCGGGTGTTGAAGTACGCCGACACGAATCCGGAGAACGCCGCGGTGCCGATCTGGTTGAGCGCGGCGTACCCCTGGAGGCCCACCTCGGTGCCGGTGAAGAAGCACATCGCGGTGATCACGCCGACGGTGCCGCCGATGACGGCCAGCGCACCGGAGCCGAGGGTCACCTCGGCCAGGATCCGCAGGATCTCCTTCTTGTAGCGGACCACGGTCTTCGGGGTCCAGGCGAGGGCGCGGAGGAAGAACGCCAGCTCGCCCCCGAGGTCGTCGAGGGTGCGGAGCGGCTTCTCGTACACCGCCTTGAGGTTCGCCATCGTCGCCGCCTCAACCCGTCTTCGGCGGGACGAGCTGGAAGTAGATCGCGCTCATCACGAAGTTGACGACGAACAGGAGCATGAAGGAGACGACGACGGACTCGTTGACCGCGTCGCCGACCCCCTTCGGGCCGCCGCCGGCGTTCATGCCCTTGTACGACGCGACGATCGCCGCGATCAGGCCGAACACCAGGGCCTTGGCCATGCCTTGGTAGAGGTCGGGCAGCTGCGCCAGTGCGGTGAAGCTGGCGATGTAGGCGCCCGGAGTACCTCCTTGCAGGAGGACGTTGAAGACGTAGCCACCGGCGACGCCCACCACGCTGACGAGTCCGTTCAGGAAGACCGCGACGAGCATGCAGGCCAGCACGCGCGGGACGACCAGGCGCTGGATCGGGTCGATCCCCAGCACCATCATCGCGTCGAGCTCCTCGCGGATCTTGCGGGCGCCGAGGTCGGCCGCGATCGCCGAACCGGCCGCGCCGGCGATCAGCAGCGAGGTCGCGATCGGCCCTGCCTCACGCACGACCGCCAGCACCGACGCCGACCCGGTGAACGACTGTGCGCCGAACTGCTTGATCAGCCCGCCCACCTGGAGCGCGATGACGGCACCGAACGGGATGGCGACCAGCGCCGTCGGGATGATCGTCACCGACGCGATGAACCAGGCCTGCTGGACGAACTCGCGGAACTGGAAGGGGCGGCGGAAGATCCCGCGGCCGACGTCGAGGCCGAAGGCGAAGAGCTTGCCGGCGGTGCCGATGGGCGCGAGGACACGCGAGGCGGTCAGGTTGGACACGGCTCACGCACCCGGGCTCATCGTCATGTTCTCCGCGAAGGAGCCGGGCGGGGGCGTGATGCCGTTCTCACGGCACCACTCGCCGGGTGGACGCTGGCTGCGGCGCGGGATTCCGTTGGAGGGTTCCTGCTGGAGCGGGATCGGCGGCAGCGGCGGCAGCTCCTGGCCCTTCTCCGCCTCGAGCTCGTCGGCGTCCTTCTCCTCCGACATCCCGATCGGCCCGATGGTCTGGGCGTTCAGGAACTGGCGCACGACCGGCTCCTCCGACGACAGCAGCATCTCGCGCGGGCCGAACATCGCGAGGTGACGGTGGTAGAGCAGGCCGATGTTGTCGGGCACCGTGCGGGCGGTGTTGACGTCGTGGGTCACGATCAGGAACGTGGCGTCGATCTGGGCGTTGAGGTCGATGATCAGCTGGTTGAGGAACGACGTACGGACCGGGTCGAGGCCGGAGTCCGGCTCGTCGAACAGCACGATCTCGGGATCGAGCACCAGCGCACGAGCCAGGCCGGCACGCTTGCGCATGCCGCCGGAGATCTCGCCGGGCAGCTTGTCCTCGGCCCCGACCAGGCCGACGAGCTCCATCTTCTCCATCACGATGGCGCGCACCTCCGACTCCGACTTCTTGGTGTGCTCGCGCAGCGGGAAGGCGACGTTGTCGTAGAGGTTCATCGACCCGAACATGGCGCCGTCCTGGAACAGCACGCCGAACAGCTTGCGGATCTCGTAGAGCTGGCGCTCGGGGCAGGTCGTGATGTCGACGCCCTCGATCACCACGCTGCCGCGGTCGGGCTTGAGCAGCCCGATCAGGGTCTTCAGCAGGACGGACTTGCCCGTGCCGGACGGTCCGAGCATCACGCAGATCTCTCCGGCGGGGACGGTCAGGGTGACGTCTCCCCAGATGAGCTGGTTGCCGAAGGACTTGGTCAGACCCTCGATCTGGATCTCCACACCCATGGGTCTACTGCCCTCCCAGTGTCAGCCGGCCAACGCGGGGCTCGTTGCCTTGCTACCGGTGTCAACGTCCCCGTCGCCGAGAAGTTACGCAGGAGTCACCTTCGGCGCTGACACAACTGTCCGGGCCACCGTGCCCCGCGCCAGGAGGGTCCAAACGTGGGGGCGTCGTGTAGCGGTCGTGTGCCTGAGGACGGTCCCCAGCCCGTCCTCAGGCACACGACCCGTTCCTCGCGGCCCGATCAGTCGCGTCGGTAGGTGATGTACGGCGTGTCGTGCGGTCCGGGCCGGCTGACCGCCGTGGGGGTCCAGCCGTGTCGGCGGTAGAACTCGATCGCCCGCGTGTTCCCCTCCCAGACCTCGAGACGGGCGGCCTCGCCGTCGCGGCGGGCGGACTCGAAGACCTTATGCAGCCGCGACCCGGTGCCGCCTCCGAAGCGATCGGGGAGCACGTAGAGCGCGGACATCTCGAGGGCGTCGTCCGGGCTCTCGACGTGGCGAGCGGACAGGAACGCGACGATCGTGCCGCCGTCCTCCACGACGTAGGTCTCGACGTCACCCAGACCGAGGAGGTGCTCCCACATCGCCTCACGCCCATCGCCCTCATCGGGGGCGTCGCCGTAGTACGCGGCCCTCGACAGGCGGTGCACGCTCGCGATCGCAGGCGCGTCCGCCACGACAGCTCGCCGGAGAAGCTCCACCCCGACATTCAACAGCGCCTCGTCCCTCGGCAGCGCGGCACGAAGAGCATGGGAGTGGCGTCCCTTGAACGTCGCTAGTCTGCGAACGTGCTCGACGACACCCGGCTCTCGGACTGGTGTCTGCGTCACCTGGGCAAGCCGTTGGAACGGGTGCTCTTCCGGTCCGGATTCCTCTCCGACGTCGTCGGAGTCGAGCTGTCCGACGGTCTTCGGGTGGTCGTCAAGTCCCGGCCTGCAGAGGCTCGGATCGTTGGCTGCGTGCAGGTCCATGTCGCGCTGGCCGAGGCCGGGTTTCCCTGTCCCGAGCCGTTGACCCCGGTCACGCAGGAGGCCGGGATGATGGTCACGGCCGAAGCGGAGGTGTCCGGCGGCAGCCGCCGACCGGCCGAACCCGGAGCAGCCCCCTTCGCGCACCTGCTGGCGCGGCTGATCGCTTCAGCGCCTGCCGTCACGGCGGTGGCGAACCTGACGCCCTCACCCCCGTGGGCAGGATGGGACCACCCCGGCCCACGTGTGTGGCCCGACCTCGACGAGCACGGACACGATCTCAACCAGGTCGCCACGCCTGACTGGGTGGACGACGCTGCTCGACGAGTGCGAGGACGACTCACCACGACGAAGGGGCAGGTCCGCCTAGGCCACGGTGACTGGGCACCCCAGAACATCCGTTGGACTGGACGTGATCCTTTCGTCGTCCATGACTGGGACAGTGTCATCGCCCAACCGGAGGCCGCGATCGTGGGCCTGGCGGCCGCCATGTGGCCCCGCGAGGACGGATCGGACCTCACCGCCTCGATCGAGCAGACCGCAGACTTCATCACGAGCTACCAGGTGGCTACCGACCGGACGTGGGGGCCCTCGGAGGTCCAGGATGCCTGGGCCGCCAGCCTGTGGGTGGGGCTCGTCTTCGCCAAGCAGGATGCGGCCGAGGGCGGCAGGCATCACGTCGAGAACCTCGCGGGTGAGCTCAGCGAACGACTTCAGCGTGCTGATGCGAGGTCGTGTGCCTGACGACGGTCCCTAGCCCGTTCTCAGGCACACGACCCGCTCACGAGGCTCGACGGCGACACCAGCCCCGTACCTGCCCTCACCGGGAACGACGAAGGTGGGTGCCCCCTTCCGGGAGCACCCACCTCGTGTCGTGCGGGTCAGGCAGTCGTCACTTGAGGGTGACGGTGGCGCCGGCGCCCTCGAGGGACTCCTTGGCCTTCTCGGCGGCTTCCTTCGTCACGTGCTCGAGAACCGGCTTGGGGGCGGCCTCGACCAGGTCCTTGGCCTCCTTCAGGCCGAGGGAGGTCAGGGCGCGCACCTCCTTGATCACGTTGATCTTCTTGTCGCCGGCCGACTCCAGGATGACGTCGAACTCGTCCTGCTCGGCGGCCTCGTCGGCAGCAGCGCCGCCGGCGGCACCGCCGGCTGCGGGGGCGACGGCGACGGCGGCCGGGGCGGCTGCGGTCACGCCGAAGGTGTCCTCGAACTGCTTGACGAACTCGCTCAGCTCGATCAGCGTCATCTCCTTGAACGCGTCGAGCAGCTCGTCGGTGCTGAGCTTCGCCATGATGGCGTTTCCTTCCGTTCGGTGGCCGGGTCCTGGCGGACCCGCCGGGTTATCAGGTGGGTACGGCGGCGGTCAGGCCTCCGCGGTGTCGCTCTCGTCAGAGGCGGCGGTGGCCCCGTCTGCTGCAGCGTCGGTGGTCGCCTCGGAGTCGGCCGGAGCCGCGTCCTCGGTGGCCTCGTCGGCGGGGGCCTCGGTCACCTCGTCGGAGGGGGCATCGGCCGCGGGTGCGGCGTCGGCCTCCTCGGCGGCGGCCGGCCCAGTGCTGGATACCTGGGAAGCCCCACCTGCGAGGATCGAGGGGTCCTGCTCGGCCTTGGCCTGGAGCGCACCGGCGAGCCGGGCGGCCTGGGCGATCGGGGCGTTGAGCAGGTAGACGGCCTGGCTGAGCGACGCGAGCATCGCGCCGGCCAGCTTGCCCAGGAGCACCTCGCGCGACTCGAGGTCGGCCAGTTTGGCGACCTCCTTCGCGTCGAGAGGCTTGCCGTCCAGGACGCCACCCTTGATCACGAGGGTGGGGTTCGCCTTGGCAAAGTCACGCAGACCCTTCGCCGCCTCGACGACGTCGCCCTTGATGAAGGCGATCGCGGTCGGGCCGGTGAGGAGGTCGTCGAAGCCGTCGATCCCCGCGTCCTTCGCGGCGAGCTTGGCCAGCGTGTTCTTGACCACGGCGTAGTTGGCGTTCGCACCGAGGGAGCGCCGCAGTTCCTGCAGCTGCTTCACGGTGAGACCGCGGTACTCGGTCAGCACAGCGCCGGCGGAATCGTTGAACGAGTCGACGATCTCCGCGACGGCGGCCTGCTTCTCTGCCCGCGCCATGGGTCTCCTTCCGATGGACGAGACCCCGGCCCGAAGGCCCGGCAAGACGAACGCCCCGGGCGCAGGGCCCAGGGCGTGGATCGCACCGTGCTCCGGACGAGCCGGATGGTGCTGCTCTGTGACCTGCGCGGGTCGTCCGCTTCGCGGAGTCTTCGGCCACACCTGCGGCACAGGCGCGACGACCAGCGGTCTCTGGTTACGAGAGGAACACTACGACCTGCGGGCACGCGCGCCAAAATCGGGAGCCGATGCCCCGTGCCGGAACCATGACGGCGGAAATAGGTAAATTCGGCCGCACAACGCCCCGTTCGCGACGAACGGGCTGCTACGGTCCTTCGCACTGAGACGGTGCACCCCACCTCCCATGACGCGATTGACGCGAACGGGCCAGGTGGTCTGGTCCAGAGCCCCATGCATTTGGCGGATCTTGACCGGCACGGGTCTGATCCATGCTTCCATCTTCTCCATGGACTACAAGTTGACCTCGCTGTCGGCCGTCCTCGAGCGCGCTGACAGCCGGCTGCGCAGCCCCGACGGCGGCGTGCGCTTGTGGCCGACCGGTTTCCCCCTGCTGGACGACGCGATCGGTGGCGGCTTCCGCTCCGGCACGCTGAACCTCATCGCCGGCCCCCAGGGCCAGGGCAAGACGATGTTCGCGCTCCAGGCCGCGCGCGCCGCGGTGAAGTCCGGCCGCTCGGCCGTCTTCTTCTCCTACGAGCTCGAGGCCGACGCCCTGACCCAGCGGCTCGTGGCCATGGAGGCCGGCGAGATCGACCCCTACGAGGCGCCCAACCTCAGTGAGGTCCGCGCCATCTTCGAGGGCACGTCCGGCGGCGCCGGCGGCCTGATCGAGCGGATGGCGGCGACGCCTCGGCGGCATCGGCACCCAGGCCCTGCGTCAACGTCAGCGAGTACGCCGACCGCCTGGTCGTGCACCGTTCCACCGCGACCCACACGGACATCACGGAGATCAACGACACGATCAAGAAGGTCATGGGGAACACCGGCGAGTCCCCGCTGATCGTCGTCGACTACCTCCAGAAGGTCGCCATGCCGCTGAGCGACCTCGGCGAGGAGGAGCGGATCACCCGCATCACCGAGCAGCTCAAGGACGTCGCGATCGAGTTCGACACCCCGGTCTTCGCGGTCGCCGCGATGGACCACGAGGGCCTCGAGCCGGGCGCCCGGATGCGGACCCGCCACATGCGCGGATCGACGGCGCTGTCCTACGAGCCCGACGTCGTGCTGATCCTCGGCACCAAGTCCGACCTCGTCGCGCGGCACCACCTGATGTACGGCGGCCAGAACGCCGAGCACTTCAAGGACTGGTCGGTGCTCACCGTCGAGAAGAACCGCTCCGGCAGCGGGGGCGCCGAGATCGAGTTCAAGAAGCGGTTCGACCAGGGTCGTTTCGAGTCCAACGGCAACGTCGTCACCGAGAAGCTGGTCGACGAGCGCGTCTACGTCGAGTAGGCCCACCCGTGGTCCTGCGGGACCAGCCGCACGAAGGCCCGGCCACCGACTGGTGACCGGGCCTCGGCGTTGTTCCGAACCTGACTGTGAGCACGCCTGACCGTCAAGCCGCCTGGCGAGCAAGCTCGCTCCGGCGTTCGCTGCGGCCGTTCCGGCCTGACTCCGTCAGGCCGGAACGTCCTCGCTCAGCTCTCGTCGGCGGCGGCGACGTTGCGCGTGCGGTTCGGGTCGACCTGGACGCCCGGGCCCATGGTCGTCGAGACCGTGACCTTGCGCAGGTAGCGGCCCTTGGAGCTGCTCGGCTTGAGCCGCAGCACCTCCTCGAGCGCCGCGGCGTAGTTCTCCGCGAGCTGGGTCTCGGAGAACGACGCCTTGCCGATGATGAAGTGCAGGTTGGCGTGGCGATCGACGCGGAACTCGATCTTGCCGCCCTTGATGTCCGAGACGGCCTTGGCGACGTCGGGCGTCACGGTGCCGGTCTTCGGGTTGGGCATCAGGCCACGCGGGCCGAGGACCCGGCCGAGCCGGCCGACCTTGCCCATCATGTCCGGGGTCGCGACGACGGCGTCGAAGTCGAGCCACCCGCCGTTGACCTTGTCGATCAGCTCGTCGCCGCCGACGATGTCGGCGCCGGCCTCACGAGCGGCGTCGGCCTTGTCGGCGTTCGCGAACACGAGCACGCGGGCCGTCTTGCCGGTGCCGTGCGGCAGGTTGACGGTGCCGCGGACCATCTGGTCGGCCTTGCGGGGGTCGACACCGAGACGCATGACGACGTCGACGGTCTCGTCGAACTTCTTCTTGCTGGTGTCCTTGGCGATCTTGATCGCGGTGTACGGCGAGTGGAGCTCGTCCTGGTCGAACGTCTCGGCCGCGGCGCGATAGGTCTTGCTGCGCTGCATGGTGTTCCTACTTTCGGAAGATGTGGTCGTCGGGCCAGCGCGGCCCTGCCACGGGTTGAGGTGCGTGCGCCGTCAGTGGGTCAGTCGGTGCTGACGCCCATCGAGCGGGCGGTGCCCTCCACGATCTTCATCGCGGCGTCGATGTCGTTGGCGTTGAGGTCGGGCAGCTTGGTCGTCGCGATCTCGCGGACCTGGTCCTTGGTCAGGCGACCGACCTTCTCCTTGTGGGGCACGCCCGAGCCCTTCTGCAGGCCGGCGGCCTTCTTGATCAGCTCGGCGGCGGGCGGCGTCTTGGTGATGAACGTGAACGACCGGTCCTCGTAGATCGTGATCTCGACCGGGATGACGTTCCCGCGCATGGACTCCGTCTGGGCGTTGTAGGCCTTGCAGAAGTCCATGATGTTGACGCCGTGCGGACCGAGCGCGGTACCGACCGGCGGCGCCGGGGTCGCGGCGCCCGCCTGCAGCTGCACCTTGACCAGTGCGGCGATCTTCTTCTTCGGAGGCATTGCTCTGCTGTGTCCTTCTGGGTTGTACGTCGTGGTCATCGCGAGCCGGACCGGCTCTGCCACCTGGGGTGTTGCTGCGCGCCCGTTCCTGCTGGGCAACCGGACCATTCTGGTCCGTTCATGGTCAGAAGCGAAATCGGTCCCCGGTGAAATGGGGTGCTGCTCCGGTCATCTGCGGGGGTCTCGACACGCCCTCGCTCGGTTCTGCCCGGCCTCGCACGCTCGGCCGGTCAGACTCGCTGAACCTGGCTGAAGCTCAGCTCGACCGGGGTCTCCCGGCCGAAGATCTCGACGAGGGCCTTCACCCGCTGCGCCTCGGCGTTGATCTCGGTGATCGTGGCGTGCAGCGTGGCGAACGGGCCGTCGACGACCATCACCGAGTCGCCCTCGCCGAAGTCCGCGACCTCGACCGGCTTCTTGGTCGCGGTCGTCGTGCCGCCACCGCCGGAGGCCGCGCCGCCGGCCGGGGCCTCGGCTGCCGCGACGACGCTGGGGGCGAGCATGTTCTCGACCTCGCTCATGCTCAGCGGCACCGGCTGGTGGGCCTGCCCGACGAAGCCGGTCACCGAGGGGGTGTGGCGGACAGCCGCCCACGACTCGTCGGTGAGGTCCATCCGGACCAGCACGTATCCGGGGAGGACGGTGCGCTTGACCATCTTGCGCTGACCGTTCTTGATCTCCGCGACCTCCTCGGTGGGGACCACGATCTCGTGGATGTAGTCCTCCATGTTGAGGGAGACGATGCGGTTCTCGAGGTTCTGCCGGACGCGGTTCTCCATGCCGTAGTAGGTGTGGACGACGTACCAGTCACCCGGCTTGGCCCACAGCTCGCGACGGAACTCCTCCAGCGGGTCGTCCTCGGCCGCCACGGCCTCGTCGGCGTCGTCGGCGTCCTCCGCGACCTCGTCGGCGGTCTCGTCGGTGACGTCCGCGACCACGTCGGCAGCCTCGTCGACGGTCTCGCCAAGGGTCTCGTCGACCGACTCCTCGGCCGGCTCGTCCACGGGCTCGTCGGTCAGCTCGGCCTCCGCGACCGGGTCGGCGGGTGCGAGCGCCTCGGCCTCGGGCTCCTCGACCGCCTCAGCCGTCTCGGCCTCCTCGACCGCGTCGGTCTGCTCGACCTCGTCGGACTCGGCGGTCTCGATGTCGGCCTCCGGGGTCGGGTCGGCCAGCGCCTCGGGGGTCTCCGCCAGGCTCTCCGGAGTGACCGCCTCGGTGGCGCCGTCCTGCTCGATGTCGTGCTGCGACACGTTTCCTGCTCCCTGCCTCAGTCGAGGACTACTTGCCGTTGAACACCCAGAAGATGAGCTTGCCGATGCCGAGGTCGAGCCCGGCGATCAACGCCATCATGAAGACGACGAAGATCATGACCACGAAGAAGTACGTGACCAGCTGCTCCTGCGTCGGCCAGACGACCTTGCGGAGCTCGGCGACGACCTGGCGGTAGAACAGCACGGGGCCGGTGCGCTCGGGACGCCGGTCACGGGACCGAACGGCGTTGTCTCCCGACACGTCGGTCACCTCTTCCTGCTCGTGCGTCCGGCCCGGTTGGCCGGCCACTCTGGGTGCTGCTGGGTGGTGTTGTCTCGCAGGGCACGAGGGACTTGAACCCCCAACCTTCGGTTTTGGAGACCGATGCTCTGCCAGTTGAGCTAGTGCCCTCTGCTGATACACGCGTGGATCCAGCCGACCTCACCTGCCCGGGACGCAGATCGCGGCGTGGGCATGGCAAAGCCTGGGGAAGATCCACCAGGAGTCGAGTGTACGGGGCGCGCCGAGGGTGCGTCCAAACGCCCGGGTCAGCGGTGGTCGGGGCCACCCCTACGATGGGTCCATGACCGAGGCCCCGTCCACCAGCACCCCTCGCGAGCGCCGGGTGTCCGGCCGGATCGGCGCGATCGCCGAGTCCGCGACGCTGAAGGTGGATGCCCAGGCCAAGGCGCTCAAGGCCGAGGGACGACCGGTGATCGTGTTCGGTGCCGGCGAGCCCGACTTCCCCACCCCGGACTACGTCGTCGAGGCCGCCGTCGACGCCTGCCGCGACCCGAAGAACCACCGCTACACGCCCGCCGGCGGGCTGCCGGAGCTGAAGAAGGCGATCGCGGAGAAGACGCTCCGCGACAGCGGATATGCCGTCACGCCCGGCCAGGTCGTGGTCACCAACGGCGGCAAGCAGGCGATCTACGAGGCCTTCGCGACCATGCTCGACCCGGGCGACGAGGTGATCGTGCCGGCGCCGTACTGGACGACCTACCCCGAGTCGGTGCAGCTCGCCGGTGGCGTCGCCGTGCCGGTGGTCGCCGACGAGACCCAGGAGTACAAGGTCACCGTCGAGCAGCTCGAGTCGGTCCGCACCGACCGCACCAAGGTGCTGCTGTTCGTGTCGCCGTCCAACCCGACGGGTGCGGTCTACACCGCGGACGAGATCCGCGCCATCGGCCAGTGGGTCGAGGACCACGACCTGTGGGTCCTGACCGACGAGATCTACGAGCACCTCGTCTACGACGGCGTCGAGACCGGCTCCATGCCGGTCCTGTGCCCCTACCTCGCCGACCACACCGTCGTCGTCAACGGTGTCGCCAAGACCTACGCGATGACCGGCTGGCGCGTCGGCTGGATCATCGCCCCGCCCGACATCGCCGCCGCTGCCGCCAACCTGCAGTCGCACGCGACGTCCAACGTCGCCAACGTCGCCCAGCGCGCCGCCCTGGCGGCGGTCACCGGCGACCTGTCCGCCGTGGCGCGGATGAAGGAGTCCTTCGACCGGCGGCGCAAGACGATCGTGTCGATGCTCAGCGAGATCGACGGCGTCGTCTGCCCGATGCCGACGGGCGCGTTCTACGCCTACCCGTCCGTCAAGGGCCTGCTCGGGAAGGAGTACGACGGCCGGGTCATCGACTCGTCCGCCGACCTGGCCGAGTACATCCTCGAGCAGGCCGAGGTCGCGGTCGTCCCGGGCGAGGCCTTCGGCACGCCGGGCTACCTCCGCCTGTCCTACGCACTCGGCGACGACGACCTGGTCGAGGGGATCACCCGGCTGCAGAAGCTCTTCGCCTGACGTGGCGTCCGACGGGCCGCGTGACCTCCGCACCCTGCCGAAGGCCCATCTCCACCTCCACTTCACCGGCTCGATGCGGCACGCGACGTTGCTCGAGCTCGCCGAGCGCGACGGCATCCAGCTGCCCGAGTCACTGATGAGCGAGTGGCCGCCGCAGCTGTCGGCGGCCGACGAGAAGGGCTGGTTCCGCTTCCAGCGCCTCTACGACGTGGCGCGGTCCGTGCTCCGCACCGAGGACGACGTGCGCCGGCTCGTGCGCGAGGCGGCCGAGGACGACGTCCGCGACGGAGGGCGCTGGTTGGAGATCCAGGTCGACCCGTCCGGGTACGGCGCGCGCTTCGGAGGCATCACGGCGTTCACCGAGCTCGTGCTCGACGCCGTCCGGCGGACGTCGGCCGAGACCGGCCTCGGCATCGCGGTCGTCATCGCGGCGAACCGCACCCGACACCCGCTCGACGCCAGGACCCTGGCACGTCTCGCCGGCCAGTACGCCGGCCGTGGCGTGGTGGGTTTCGGCCTGTCCAACGACGAGCGCCGGGGCGTGACGACCGACTTCGCGCCGGCGTTCGCGATCGCCGAGCGGGCGGGGCTCCTGCTCGACCCGCACGGGGGCGAGCTGCTCGGGGCGGCCTCGGTGCGCACCTGCATCGACGCGCTGCACGCGCAGCGCGTCGGGCACGGCATCCGATCGGTCGAGGACCCGGAGCTGCTGGCACTGGTCGTCGACCGGGGCATCACCCTGGAGGTCTGCCCGGTCTCCAACGTCGCCCTGGGCGTCTACTCCGACCTCACGTCGGTGCCCCTGCCGGACCTGCTCGCCGCCGGCGCGACGGTCGCGCTCGGCGCCGACGACCCCCTGCTGTTCGGGTCGCGGTTGGCCGCGCAGTACGCCACGATGCGCGCTGCCCACGAGCTCAGCGACGCGACGCTGGCGGAGCTCGCGCGGATGTCGATCCGGGCCTCCTGCGCGCCCGACGAGACGAAGTCCGCCCTCGTGGCGGATGTCGACGTCTGGCTCGCCGAAGACGCCGGGTCTGCGACGATGACGCCATGAGCGACGACGACCTCTGGCGCTCGCCGGAGCCCTCCCCGGGCGACTCGTCTCGCGACCCGGTCACCGACGAGACACAGCCCCTGACCGGCGGGGGCGCGACGTCCGACCCGGCACCGGCACCGCCCCCGGGACCCGGCGCGGTCCCGCCGCCGACCAACCCCTACGCGTCGTCGGCCCCGCCCGACCCCTACGGCGCTCCGGCCCAGCCGGGCCCGCAGAACCCGTACGCCGGCGGCCCCGGATACGTGCCGCCGCCCAACCCCTACCCCGCGCCGAACGAGTACGCCGCGCCGCAGAACCCCTACGGCGCGCCGTTCCAGCCCGCGTACGCCGGGGGCAGGGTGCCCGACCACCCGTCGGCGACGACGGCCATGGTCCTCGGGATCATCTCCCTGGTCGGGATCGCCTTCTGCGGAGGCCTCACCCTGGTCCTGTCGCCGGCCGCCTGGGTGGTCGGCGCCAAGGCCGTCCGACAGATCGACGCGTCGCCCGGCCAGTTCGCCGGACGCGAGCGGGCCCAGGCCGGCAAGATCATGGGCATCATCGGCAGCGTCCTGCTGGTGCTGGGGATCGTCGCGATCATCGCGTTCGTGGCACTGGCGATCAGCATCGGCAACTCCGACCCGCAACCGGCGTTCCCGAGCCCGACCTTCGGCAACGGCGGCGCCTAGACCACGTCGGGGCTAGAGCTCGCAGTCGACGAGCACGGGCTCGTTGACGAGCCGCACCCCGAAGCGCTGCTCGACCCCGTCCCGGATCTCGCGGGCGAGATCGAGCAGGTCGTCGGTGGTGGCGCCGCCGCGGTTGGTCAGGGCCAGGGTGTGCTTCGTCGACAGCCGCGCCGGGCCGTCGCCGTAGCCCTTGGCGAAGCCGGCTCGCTCGATCAGCCAGGCGGCGCTGGTCTTGACGCGGCCGTCGGCCTGCGGCCAGGCCGGGGCGGCGTCGGGCACCTGGTCGGCCGGGAGGACGGGGTTGGTGAAGAACGAGCCCGCGCTCCACGTGTCGTGGTCGGCGGGGTCCAGCACCATCCCCTTGCCACGGCGCAGGTCGAGCACCGCACGTCGTACGTCGCCCATCGGCGCACGCGTGCCGGGCTCGACCCCCAGCGTGCGGGCGAGCTCGGCGTACTCGACCGGGGCGCCCAGGTCGCCCTGTCGGAACTGGTAGGTCGCCTCCAGGACGACGTGACGGCCGGGATCGGCCTTGAAGCGGCTGGTGCGGTAGCCGAAGCCGCAGTCGGCGGCCGCGAAGGTGCGGACGCCACGGAGCCTGCGGTCCCAGACGCGGACGGAGGCCAGGGTCTGGGAGACCTCCTGGCCGTAGGCACCGACGTTCTGGATCGGGGTCGCGCCCACGGACCCCGGGATCCCGGAGAGCGCCTCGATCCCGACCCATTGGCTCTCGACGGCGTGCGCCACGAACGCGTCCCACGGCTCGCCGGCGGCGACCGTGACCACCACCCCGCCGCATGTGGGGTCATCGGTGTCGTGGTCGGCGCGCACCCCGGCCGTCGCGACCTCGACGACCGTCCCGTCGAAGCCCGCGTCGGACACCACGACGTTGCTGCCGCCGGCCAGGACCAGGACCGGGTCGCCCGCCTCGTCGCACCGGCGGACGGCGTCGACGAGCTCCTCCTCCGTGGTCGCGCGGACCCAGTCCTTCGCCGGGCCGCCGAGTCGCAGCGTGGTGTGGTCACGCAGGACCTCACCCACGCAGGACCGCCACCGGGTTGCCGAGCACGCTCTCGCCGGCACAGGTGACCTTCAGGGCGATCGTGCGCTCGTCGCGCCAGGTGCCGACGATCACGACCTCGGTGCCGCCCTCGGGCACCACGACCGGCTTGGTGAACTTCGCACCGAGCTCGGCGATCCGTCCGGGCTCGCCGAGCTGCTCGTCGACGTAGCGGGCGGCCAGGGCGAGGGTGTACATCCCGTGCGCGATCACGTCGGGCAGGCCGACGCTGCGGGCGACCTCCGGGTCCTGGTGGATCGGGTTGGGGTCGCCGCTCGCCGCGGCGTACGCGACCAGGTCGGCGCGGGTGACCGGGTAGGTCGTCGGGCTCAGCGTCGTCGGGGTCGGCTCGCTCATCAGGCACCTGCCTGGTGGACCAGGGTGGCGTCGGCCGTGCACACCAGGGCGCCGTCGGCGTCGGTGATGGCGCTGGACGTCGTGATGATGTCGGTGCCGGCGATCTGACGCAGCCCCTTCACCGTGAGCGTCGCCGAGAGCCGGTCGCCGACGACCACCGGCCGCGCGTGCACGAACTTCTGCTGGCCGTGGACGACGTGGTGGAGCTCGATGCCGACCTCGGGGTCGACCATCAGCCCCTGCATCGCACCGAAGGCGACGACGATCGGGAACGTCGCCGGCGCCGGGTCGCCCGCGGCGTACGGCGTGCCGGTCGCAGCCGCGAAGTCGGCCACAGCCTGCTCGGTCACCTCGTAGTTGTCGGTCGGGGGAAACGTGCGCCCGGCCAGGGACGCGTCGACAGCCATGGCTCCGAACCTATCGGGAACGCAACGACGCCCGCCCGGGCAGGCCGGACGGGCGTGGTGGTGGTGCTGGGAGAGTCAGCGGGTCTCGCGGTGCGCGGTGTGCTTGCGGCAACGCGGGCAGAACTTCGACAGCTCCATGCGGTCGGGGTCGTTGCGCCGGTTCTTCTTGGTGATGTAGTTGCGCTCCTTGCACTCGGTGCAGGCGAGCGTGATCTTGGGGCGAACGTCGCTGGTCTTGCTGGCCACGATGAGTCCTTCTGTCGTACTGCTGGTCGGGGCCCGGACCGTCGTCCGGCCACCGCGGTAGTGGGGGCGGGATTCGAACCCGCGACACCACGATTATGAGCCGTGTGCTCTAACCACCTGAGCTACCCCACCAGGAGGGGCAGGGCAGCCCCACCTCAGAGCCCCTTTACGGAATCGAACCGTAGACCTACTCCTTACCATGGAGTCGCTCTGCCGTCTGAGCTAAAGGGGCAACGGTCGAGAAGGATACACAGCGGCTCACGCGATCCTGAAATCCTGTGAACCCCGCTCCGGGGAGCCTGTTCGGACCCCTCAGTCGAGGTCCGCCACGTCGATCAGGACCTTGCCGACGGCGCCGTTCTCGACCGCATCGTGGGCGGCAGCCGTCTGCTTCGAGAGGGAAGCGCACGAGGGGCAGCCCGTATTCCTCACCGACCCCCAGGACACCGTCCGCGACGGCCGCCGAGACGTCCTCGGCGGCGGCCGCGAGGGCGTCGTCGCCGACGGTGTAGAGCAGGATGAACTGGAGCCGGGCGTTGAGCGCCATCAGCGGCCGGACCGGCAGGTTCACGTCGGCGCCACCCGTGTTGGCGTAGATCGAGACCGCCCCGTGCGGCTTCAGCACCTGCGACACCAGCTCGGCGTTCTGGATGATCGCGACCTCGACGACGAGGTCGACACCGTCGGGCGCGATCGCCTTGATCTCGGCGGCGGCATCGCCGGTGCGGTAGTTGACGACGTGCTGGGCTCCGGCCGCGCTGGCGAGCGCCGCCTTCTCGTCGCTGCTGACCGTGGTGATCACGGTGGCCCCGGCCCAGACGGCGAGCTGGATGGCGGCGTGACCCACGGCGCCCGCTCCGCCGCTCACGAGCACGACCCGCCGCTCGAGGGCACCCGGGGAGAGCCGATCGGGGCCGTCCTGGTGGACGGTCAAGGCGCGATGGGCCGTCATCGCGGGCACACCGAGGCTCGCCCCGACGTCGTACGACGCGTCGTGGAGGCGCACGACCCGCTCGGCCGGGACGACGGCGTACTCCTGGGCGGTGCCGGTCGGGCGCTGGTGCTGGGCGAGGTAGATCCAGACCCGCTCGCCCTCGTGCACGCCGTTGACGCCGTTGCCGACCGCGTCGATCACACCTGCGCCGTCCTGGCCCGGGACGATCTCGTCCCACGGCAGGTCGGCCGCTGCGGTCGCTCCGGACCGCGCCTTCCAGTCGGTCGGGTTGACGCCCGCGACCGCGAGCTTCACCCGCACCGTTCCCCAGGTCGGGTCCGCGACGTCGCGGTCGACCACCTCGAGGACGGACGAGTCACCGGTCTTGTCGTAGACGACTGCGCGCATGCTCCCGACCGTACCCAGAGTGGGGCTCAGGCATCACGCAGGAGCGGCCAGGGGTGGGCCTCCTCCAGCTCGTAGGCGAGCTCGAGGAGCATCGCCTCGTGCCCGCGGTCGGCGGCGAGCATCATCCCCTGGGGGAGGTCGGCGGCCGTCGTCGCGAGGGGAAGGGAGACCGCGGGTGCGCCGGTGGCGTTCTGCCACGGCGTGAAGGCGACCCACTCGAGCAGGTGCCCCATCACGGTGTCGTAGTCCTGGGTCGGGTCGAGCCAGCCGATGCGAGGAGTCTCGCGGGCGAGGGTCGGGGTGAGGACGACGTCGTACGTCGCGTGCACCTCGTGCGCGAGCCGCCAGCTCCGGCGCAGTCGCGCCGTCGCGACGGGCAACCGGGCGAGGTGGCGACGGCAGTGCCGGTCGAGGCCGAGGGTGAGGCGGTCGAGCCGGGACCGGTCCCACGGGGGGCCGTGCTCGAGCCGGCCGGTCGCGACGATCACCGAGGCGAGCGAGCCCCAGTAGAGGAGGAAGTCGTCCTTGAACGACTCCGGCACCGGCTGCTCGACCCGCTCGACGTGATGGCCGAGCGACTCGAGCAGCTCGGCCGTCCGGAGCGTGAGGGCCTCGACCTCCGGCGTGCTCGTGGTGCCGACGCCCTGGGTGACCACGGCGATCGTGCGGCGGGCGCGCGTCGCGCGGGTGACGTCGCCGATCGGAGCCAGCCGGAGATCGCGGTAGACGCGCTCGGCCTCGCGCAGGAAGGCCGCCGTGTCCCGCACGGACCGGGTGACGACTCCGTCGGACACGATCCGGACCGGCATCTGCCGCAGCATCCGGTCCTGGGCGAGGCGACCGCGGGTCGGCTTGAGGCCGACGAGCCCGTTCACCGCAGCCGGGATGCGGATCGAGCCGCCACCGTCGTTCGCGTGCGCGAGCGGGACCGCGCCGGCGGCGACGAGGGCGGCCGAACCGGCCGACGAGGCACCGGCCGTGTGCTCGGTCGACCAGGGCGACCGGACCGGTCCGAGACGAGGGTGCTCGGCTGACGCGCTGAAGCCGTACTCGGAGAGCTGGGTCTTCCCGAGCGGGACCACGCCGGTGGCGAGGAACATCCGCGCGAAGTCGCCGTCCCGGGTGGCGGGCACGGGCGTGAACGCGTCGGTGCCCTGCTGCGTCGGCAGGCCGGCCAGGTCGGAGTTGTCCTTGACGAACGTCGGGACGCCGGCGAAGTAGCCGGCCGGCGGGTCCGCGGCGGCCCGCCGTGCGCGGTCGAAGCAGTCAGCGGCGAGGGCGTTCAGCTCGGGCGCGACACGCTCGGTCCGCGCGATCGCGGCCTCGACGACCTCCGGGATCGACACCCGGCGGCCGGCGATCGCCTCGGCCAGGCCGACAGCGTCGTGGTCCCCGAGGGCGTCGTCGGCGTAAGCGTGGACCCGAGCCATGGCTGGAGGCTATCGGCCGCGCGCTCGGGCTCTCCGGCCCGTCGGGGCGCCCGGGCATGACCGACGGCCGCCGGTGTGGGGCCGGCGGCCGTCGGGTGGTGCGCAAGGCGCCCCACAGGGATGGCGCCGGACCCCCGTCGACCCGGCGCACTCTTGGAGGAGCACCGGGGACCGCGTCTGATACGTCAGCCGGAGACCGTGCTGCGGTGACATCCGACGCAGGTGGTCGTCGACCAGCCCGATCGCCTCCATCAGGGCCTGCATGGTGGTCGGCCCGACGAACGCGAACCCGGCCTTCTTCAGGGCCTTGGAGAGGGCGAGCGACTCCGCTGTCCTGGGCTGGAGCTCCTCGGTCGTCCGGGGTGGTGACCACCGCTGCGGGCGGTGCTCCTCGATCAGCGCGACCAGCCCACCGTGGCCGCGCAGGGCGACGGTGGCGCGGGCGTTGGTCAGCGCGGCGTTCACCTTCGCGCGGTTGCGGACGATGCTCGCGTCGTCCATGAGCCGCTCGACGTCGGCCTCGTCGAAGGCCGCGACGCGGTCGGCGTCGAAGTCGGCGAAGGCCGCGCGGAAGGCCGGGCGCTTGAGCAGGATCGTGCGCCAGGACAGGCCGGACTGGAAGGCCTCGAGGGTGAGCCGCTCGAAGTGGGCCGATTCGCCGGCGACCGGCCGACCCCACTCGTCGTCGTGGTAGGCCCGCATCACCGCGTCGCTGTCGCCCCACGGGCAGCGTGCGAGCCCGTCCTCACCGACCACCGGTCCCATGTCGCGATCCTGGCAGACCCCGCCGACGCTGACCCGTCAGCGGCGTGGCTTGAGCTTGGCGTTCGGCAGGGCGGGAGCGGGGATCGGGGGCAGGTGGTCACCCTCGACGATGCCGAACCGGCCGTCGTAGATCTCGGACTCGTCACGGATGGTGCCGTTCCGGTCGGTGAGCTGGGCCATCCAGTCGCCCCGGGCCTCGACGACCTCATCGTGGTCGCGACCCACGAAGTTCCACCACATCACGATCTCCTCGCCCAGCGGCCGGCCGCCGATCACGAGCAGGTGAGAGAGGTCGGCGGCCTCGATGTCCAGCCCCTCGCCGGGCGCGACGTAGGCCAGCTGGTGCTGCTCGACTTCGGTGCCGTTCACCCGCACGGCGCCGAAGTCGACGAGCACGCCGTACTCGAACGCCGGCTGGGTCTCGGGGGAGAGCTTCGTGCCGCCGTCGAGGATCATCTCCGCGCCCACTAGCGGGCTGTAGGTCTGGACCGGGGACTCGCTGCCGAGCATCGAGCCGAGGAAGACCTGCGCGTCCCAGCCCGGGCCGTGGACGACCGGCGGCGCGTAGTGGGCGAACGCCGGCTGGTCGTCGCGGTACGCCGCCGGCAGCGCCACCCACAGCTGCACGCCGTGCAGCTCGGTGGTCTCGTCGGTCGACACCTCGGAGTGGGAGATGCCGCGACCGGCGGTCATCAGGTTGAGCTCGCCGGGCTTCACCAGGGCGTGGGTGCCGATGCTGTCGCGGTGCTCGATCGTCCCCCCGAACAGCCAGCTCACCGTCTGCAACCCGATGTGGGGGTGGGGCGCGACGAGCATGCCGCCGGTCTCGTCGACGCGGTCGGGGCCGTAGTGGTCGAGGAAGCACCAGGCGCCGATCAGCGAGCGTGCCCGCTGCGGCAGCGTCCGGCGTACGTTCATCGCACGCAGGCCGCCCAGCGGCACCTCTCGGGGGTCGAGGATCTCGGTCATGATCAGGAGTTCGAGTAGACGGCCGGCCCGCCGTCCTCGCCGGGGGCCGTGTCGCCACCGCGGCCGGCCCAGGTCCAGGCGTACGCCGGGTCCTCGACCGCGAGGCCGCCCTCGCCGAGGTCGAGTGGCTGGAAGGTGTCGATCATGACCGCGGTCTCGTCGAACGTCTCCGCCCCGAGCGAGGCCTCGATCGCACTCGGCTGAGGACCATGGGCGTAGCCGCCGGGGTGCACCGAGATGGAGCCGAGCCCGATCCCCGAGCCCTTGCGCGCCTCGTAGTCGCCGCCGACGTAGAACATGATCTCGTCGCTGTCGACGTTCGAGTGGTAGTAGGGCACCGGGATCGACAGCGGGTGGTAGTCGACCTTGCGGGGCAGGAAGTTGCAGATCACGAAGTTCCAGCCCTCGAAGACCTGGTGCACCGGCGGCGGCTGGTGGATCTTGCCGGTGATCGGCATGTAGTCCTCGAGGTTGAACGTGTAGGGGTACAGGCAGCCGTCCCAGCCGACCACGTCGAACGGGTGCGTGTCGTAGGTCATCCGGGTGCCGACGACCTGCCCTCCGACGCGGTGCTTGACCAGCACCTCGACATCGGTCCCCTCCGCCAGGAAGGTCTCGCCGGGGCCGTGCAGGTCGCGCTCGCAGTACGGCGCGTGCTCGAGCAGCTGCCCGAAGCGCGACAGGTAGCGCTTCGGCGGCGCGATGTGGGAGTTGGCCTCGATCGGGTAGAGCCGGCTCGGCTCGCTGGGCACCCACCGGTGGGTCGTGGCCCGCGGCACGAGCACGTAGTCCTGGGTGCGGTAGGGCACGACACCGAACACGGTCTCGACGACGCCGCTGCCGGACTCGACGTACACGCACTCGTCACCGATCGCGTTGCGGTAGTAGGGCGACGGGTCCGTGCCGGTGACGACGTAGTTGAGGCGGACGTCGTTGTTGCCGAGCACCAGCCGGCGCCCCTCGACGGGGCAGGCGCCCGGGCCCTCACCGGGCTCGGGGAACAGCGAGTGCAGCGTGAGGTGGCGCGGCTTGAGCGGGTGGTTGGGCGTCCGGGTCTGGTCGGGCAGGTCCCACACCTGGGAGTCGACGATGGCCGACGGCACACCCCGGTGGTAGAGCAACGAGGAGTCCGAGGAGAAGCCCTCCTCCCCCATCAGCTCCTCGTGGTACAGCCGGCCCTCGGGATCGCGGTGCTGCGTGTGGCGCTTGGGCGGGACCGAACCGACACTCCGGTAGAAGGGCATACCGCCACACTAGGACGTCGGCCCACGGCGTGCAGAACCCTGTCGAAGGCCGCTCCTGGTGGCCCTAAACGGTTCGCTGCCACGGGCTCCGCGACCGTACGCTCGGCAGTGCCATGCGCGACTTCCCACCGGAGATCACCACCTTCTACAGCGCGGCCGGACGGAAGCCTGGTCCCGCGCCGGACACGCGCACCCCGGCGGCCTTCCTGCGATGGTTCCTCCGGCTGCAGTGGCCGGTGATCGCGATGTCGACGGTGGTCGGCGTTCTCTGGCAGCTGCCGCTGACGGTCGGACCGTTGCTGTTCGGCAAGGCCGTCGACCACGGCATCGTCCCGCACTCGACCAGCGGGACGCTGTTCTGGGCCGGCCTGCTGCTGGTGGTGACGGCGATCGGCGCGGTCTTCGGCATCGTCATGCACACGCTGGTGGTCCGCACGTGGCTGATCGGTCTCTACGGGACCATGAAGCTGGTCACCCGCAAGGTCGTGCAGATGGGTCACGTCCTGCCGCGGCGTACGCCGACCGGCGAGGTGCTGAGCGTGGCGTCCAGCGACTCCGACGAGTTCGGCGCCCTGACCGAGATCATCTCCCGCTCGGCGTCGCAGCTCGTCGCGTACCTCGTGGTCGCGTTCATCGTCCTCACGACGTCGCCGCAGCTCGGCGTGCTGATGCTGCTGGCCGCACCGGTGCTGGTCGGCGCCGCGATGCCGCTGCTCAAGCCGCTCCACCGTCGCCAGCAGATCGAGCGCGGTCGCAACTCCGACCTCACCTCGATGGCCACCGACATCGTCGCCGGCCTGCGGATCCTGCGCGGCATCGGCGGCGAGCGCACCTTCGGGCGCAACTACGACACCCAGTCACAGCTCGCCAAGCAGGCCGGGGTCGCAGCCGGCATCTGGCAGGCCGCGATCGAGGCCGTCGGCGTGCTGTTCTCCGGCGTCTTCATCGTCCTGCTCGTGTGGCTCGGCACCCACCAGGTGATCGACGGCGACCTGACGATCGGGCAGCTGATCAGCTTCCTGGGCTACGCGCTGTTCATGATCTACCCGATCCAGACCTTCTTCGAGCTCGCCCAGAAGGTCACCCGGGCGATGGTCTCCGCGCGCAAGGCGATCGCGATCTTCGAGCACCAGCCGCCCTGGCCCGACCTCGAGACGAGCCGGGCGCTGCCCGACGACGCCGACCTCTACGACGAGCTGAGCGGCTTCACCGCCCACGACGGCGAGCTGACCATCGTGGTCTCGGCGGTCCCCGAGGACACCGCGGCCCTGGCCGACCGGCTGGGTCGCTACCTGCCGGCCGACACCGAGCCGGTGAGCCAGGAGCTCGAGGAGGGGCTCAAGGGCCGAGCGGCCCGGCGTGCCCGCGCCCAGCGGCTGGCCGAGCGGGCCCGGCTGGCGGCCCTCGACGAGGAGCTGGCCAACCGCGAGTGGGGCGTCCGCCTCGGCGGCGTCGACCTCGGCGCGGCCTCGCTGGACGACGTACGCCGGCACATCCTGGTCAGCGACACCGGCAGCCAGCTGTTCGCCGGGACGCTCCAGGACGCGATCGACCCGCACGGGCGACTGACCCGTCAGCAGGCCGAGCACGCACTGCGGGTGGCCAACGCCGAGGACGTGTACGACGCGCTGCCGGGCGGCTGGCAGGGCGTGCTCGACGAGCGCGGCCGAGGGTTGTCGGGAGGCCAGCGACAGCGGGTCGTGCTGGCCCGGGCGCTCGCTGTCGAGGCACCGATCATGGTGCTGGTCGAGCCGACGTCCGCGGTCGACGCGCACACCGAGGCACGGATCGCCGAGCGGGTCGCCGCCGTGCGTCGCGGCCACACCACGGTCGTCACGACGGTCTCGCCGCTGTGGCTGCACCACGCCGACCGGATCGTCCTGTTCGAGGACGGCCGGGCGACGGTCGACGGCACCCACGAGGACCTGCTGAGCACCAGCCCGGCGTACCGCCGCGTCGTCGCGCGGTCGATGGACGCACCCGTCGAGGAGGTGTCGGGCCATGAGCACACTCGCGTCTGACCCCCTCGCCACCTCGGAGGCGACCTGGCGCGACCACACCGTCCGCGAGCCCGCCGTGCCGGCCGAGCTGATCCCGCCGACCGGCGTGAGCCGGCGTGAGCGGGCGTCCGCGCTCCGACGACGCCACCTGCTCCGTGAGCAGCGCGCGCTCGACACCTACGCCGCCTCGCGCAGTCCCGAGCGTGGCTGGCCGGTGGCCGACAACCACGTCGTGCTGGCGTTCTTCCGCGGTCTGATGCGGGAGCGGAAGAGCGAGGTCTTCTGGCTGGTCGGGCTGAACGCGCTCGCCGCCGGGGCCGCGCTCGTCGTCCCCCGCCTGCTCGGGAGCCTGGTCGACCGCACGCGCGACGGTGGCGCGCGCGCCACCCAGATCGCCCAGCTCGACCGGCTGGCCCTGGTGATCGTCGCGGTCGTGTGCGCCCAGGCCCTGCTGACGTTCCTCGCCCAGCGGATCTCCACGATCTTCGGCCAGGACCTGCTGTCGTCGGCCCGCGAGTACATCGTGCGGACGGTGCTCCGGTTGCCCTTGGGCCGCGTCGAGGGCGCCTCGACCGGCGACCTGGTCACGCGGGTCACCCGCGACGTCGGCACGATGAGCCGCTCGGTCCAGTTCGGTCTGCCGCAGGCCATCATCTCCGGGCTCACCGTCGGGCTCTCGGTGATCGCGATGCTCCTCAACAGCGTCGTCCTGGCGGTGCCGTGCCTGCTCCTGATCGGCGCATCCGGGTTCCAGGTGCGCCGCTACCTGCAGCGCGCGCCGAAGGGGTACATCACCGAGGGGTCGACGTACTCGCGGATCAACACCACGCTGACCGAGACCGTCGAGGGTGCCCGCACCGTCGAGGCGCTCGCCCTGAGCGACCTGCGGGTCGGGGCCGGCGACGACGACATCGACGTGTCGGCCCAGGCCGAGCGCTACACGATGACCCTGCGCAACCTGCTGTTCTGCGTGATCGACATCTGCTTCAACAGCCCCCGCGTGGTCACGCTGCTCGTGGGGGCGTGGGGCTACTCCCGCGGCTGGGTCTCGCTCGGCCAGATCACCGCCGCGCTGCTCTACGTCGAGTCGCTGAGCGGGCCGCTCGACCGCCTGGTCGGCGAGATGGACCGGCTCCAGGTCGGGGTCGCGTCGACGAGCCGGCTGCTGGGCATCGCGGAGGTGCCCGAGGACCGGGTTGCGGGCTCGGAACGCCCGGACGGACCCCACCTGGTCGGTGAGGACCTCCGGTTCGCCTACCGCGAGGGGCACGACGTGCTCCACGGGGTGTCCCTGGACCTCGCCGTCGGCGAGCGGCTGGCGATCGTCGGGCCCTCCGGGTCGGGCAAGTCGACGCTGGGCCGGCTGCTGTCGGGGATCAACGGGCCGCGCACCGGCTCGGTCAAGGTCGGGGGTGTCGACCTGGTCGCGCTGCCGCTGGAGCAGCTGCGCACCGAGGTCGCCCTGGTCACCCAGGAGCACCACGTCTTCGTCGGGAGCGTGCGCGACAACATCGTCCTGGCGCGCGAGGACTCCTCCGACGACGCGGTCTGGGACGCCCTGTCGGCGGTCGGGTCGCGCGACTGGGTGGAGCGCCTGCCCCTCGGCCTGGACACGGTCATCGGCTCGGGCAACCAGTCGCTGACGCCGGCACAGGCCCAGCAGATCGCCCTGGCGCGGCTGATCATCGCCGACCCGCACACGCTCGTGCTGGACGAGGCGACCTCGCTGATCGACCCCCGCACCGCCCGCACCCTCGAGGGCTCGATGAACGCCCTCCTCGACGGGCGGACCGTCGTCGCGATCGCCCACCGGCTCCACACCGCCCACGACGCCGACCGGATCGCGGTGGTCATCGACGGGGAGGTCGTCGAGCTCGGCTCCCACCACGAGCTGGTCGAGCAGGACGGCGAGTACGCCGCCCTGTGGCGGGCCTGGTCCAGCTAGCGCTGACCCGGCAGAAGTTCACCGCCGTGACGCTGACCCGGCAGAAGTTCACCGCCTGTGACGCCGACCCGGCAGAAGTCAACGTGTACTTCTGCCGGGTCAGCGCTTCCCCGCGTGAACTTCTGCCGGGTCAGCGTTTCCCCGTGTGAACTTCTGCCGGGTCAGCGCTTGGGGTCAGCGACCCTGGTAGGCCCTTGCCATGGTGGAGGTGAAGTCGTAGACACCCGTCTCGTCGGGGGCCAGCGGGCCGGCGACGTACGACGGTGCGACCAGGCCGCGCTGGACCGACTCGCACGCGGCCCAGTCCTGGCGGTTGGTGAGGTCCCAGAAGTCCACGGCGTACGCCGGGCTGAAGCCGTCGGCCTCCACCACGTGCGGCGGGAAGGCCCAGGAGCAGGTGATCCGGGTCTTGCCGGGTGACACCGGCACCAGCAGGTGCGTCATCACGTAGTCGGGGTGCAGCGAGATCAGCAGGTTGGGCAGGACGGCGGCGTACATGACGTGCGACTGCTCGTGCTCGTCGAGCCGTGCCATCTTCAGGCCACCGCTGCGGCCGTCCAGCGACATCGTCTCCATGCCGGAGCGCAGGTCCATCCAGCCGCCGACCCAGTTGCCGGTGCGCTCGCGGACGTTGTCGCCACTGGTCGGCGGGGAGACCCGGCACAGCTCGGGATGGATCATCGAGCAGTGGTAGCACTCCTGGTAGTTCTCGACGATGACCTTCCAGTTGGCCTCGACGTCGTAGGTGTGGGTCTCGGCGGTCACCAGGGACTCGGCGTCGTACCGCGACACCACCTCCTCGAAGCCACCGATGTGCTCGACGAACTCCTCCGCGGTGCCGGTGCGGTCGATGAAGATCCAGCCGTGCCACTCCGTGACCCGGATCGGCGCCAGACCGAGCGTGGACCGGTCGTAGTGCTCGTCGAGGTCCTTGAAGTGGGGCGCACCGATCAGGCTGCCGTCGTGCCGGTAGGACCAGGCGTGGTACGGGCAGACGATCGCGCGCGTGCCCTGTGACGACCCGCCGCACGGCAGCAGCTCGTGCCCGCGGTGGCGGCAGACGTTCTCGAACGCGCGGAGCGTGCCGTTTTGGTCGCGCACCAGCAGGACGCCGTACCCGCCCACCGACTCGGCCCGCAGCCCGGTCGCCGGGACGTCGGAGGAGCGGCCGACGCACATCCAGTCGTCGAACAGATAGCGGCGTTCCCACTCCAGCACGTCGTCCGACACGTACGCGTCGCGTGGCAGCAGCCGGCTCTCGCCGAACGGCGCCAGGGCCAGCGCGACCTGGTCGGGGTCGAGGGGTGCAGGTGGGATCGTCGTCATCTCGCCTCCTCCGGCGATGGGGGTGCGGGCGCACGCGGGCGCCCGTCACTGAACGGGTGTTCAGAGAATCCTAGAGCACGCTCCCTGGCAGCGATCCGACCGAAGGCGTAAGGCGCAGGACGCTCATGCCACGAGGTCGATGGCCTGGCTCTTCTCGCCGCGGGTGAAGAACCGGTAGACCAGGAAGCCGATCGTCACCGCCAGCAACGACATCACCAGCAGGAGCGTGGCCAGCGCGTTCAGGGCCGGGGTGGGGGCGGCGCGGGCGGTGTTGAACATCTTCACCGACGCCGGCTCGGTGCTGGAGTCGCCCGAGAGGTACCGCACGATCACGAAGTCGTCGATGACGTCGGCGAAGACCAGGACTGTGCTGGCGAAGATCGCCGGGAACAGCATCTTGAGCAGAACCCGCCACACGGCGCCGACCGGCGACGCGCCGAGGTCGACAGCCGCCTCCTCGTAGTCGCGGCCGATCGTGAGCAGACGTGCGCGCACGATCACGACCGGGTACGACAGCTGGAAGGTGACCAGTCCGATCACCTGGCCGGTGGTGCCGAGGTCGAGCGGGGAGATGAAGACGGTCGCGACGAAGAGCAGCGAGATCGCGATCAGGATCTCGGGCAGGACGAACGAGACCAGCACCGCGAGGTTGGCCCCGGCCGGGATGCGCCCGCGCCAGCGGTCGAGTCCGAGCGCCATCATCACGCCGAGCGGCACGGTCACGATCGTGGTCAGGATCCCGAGCCACAGGGTGTAGGTCAGCGCCGTGTGCAGGCTGGAGTCGTGCCACACCGACCGGAGCGGGTCGCCGTAGTACCACCGCATCGAGAAGCCCTGCCAGGTCACCCGCGACCGGCTGTTGTTGAAGGAGAAGAGGACGGCGACGACGACCGGCAGCAGGGACCAGGCGAGGTAGCCGGCGGTGACCAGGCCGAGGATCCACGGCTTGCGCCAGGGGTTGCGCCACCAGCGGACGGGATTGGTCATGACATCACGTCCTCGCCGCTGCGGGTGCTGCGCACGTAGAGCACCATCGGCAGGATCGAGACCACCAGGATGATCAGCACGAACGCGCCCGCCTGTCCGGTCTGGCCCGGGGTGAGCGCGGCGCTGTCCATCAGGTTGCCGAGCATCGACGTGGAGGGCGAGCCCGACAGCAGGTCGCTGGTGAAGTAGTCACCGAGCATCGGCAGGGTGGTCACCAGCAGGCTGACCAATACGGCGGACTGGCTGAGCGGCCAGGTCACGCGACGGAAGGTCTCCCACCGGTTCGCGCCGAGGTCACGGGCGGCCTCGAGGATGGACGCCGGCGCGCGGTCCAGCCCGGCGTACAGCGGCAGGATCATGTAGGGGACGTAGCCGTAGACCAGGCCCAGGATCACCGTCAGGCTGTGCCCCTGGAGCCAGGCGTAGTGGACGTCGAACAGCCCGCCCAGGCTGAGGGTCTTGTTGAGCAGCCCGTCGGTCTGCAGCAGGTTGATCCAGGCCAGCATCCGCATCATGTAGCTGATCCAGAACGGCGCGATCAGGGCCGCGAGCAGCAGGCCCTTCCACCGACCCGAGAGCCGCGCGGTGAAGTACGCGACCGGGTAGGCGATCAGCAGGCACAGGAAGCTCGCGACGGCGACGTAGACGACCGTGCGGATCAGGGCGGGCTGGAAGTAGTGGTCGGGCCCGAAGCTGCGCCCCATCACGTAGTTGAACTGCGAGAAGTCCCAGTCCAACGGGTTCCACGTCGGCACCGGCTGCCGCAGGATCGGGTCGACCCCGCCGAACAGGATCGCGAGCACGACGTACATCGGTGCCAGGAAGAACAGGGTCAGCCAGATGATGCCCGGCAGCGTGAGCAGCTTCCAGATCCACGGGTTGCCGACACCGCGCTGCGGCTCCGTGGACACAGCCTTCGGCTCGGGGCCGTCGGGCGGTTCGATCGGCTCCAGGGTCGTGACGGGTCCGTGGTCAGCCACCGGCTTTGAACTCCTGCCAGATCTGGTGGTACTCCGTGTCGGCGGTGATGGGCAGCTCGAGCATCGGCTGACCGGTCTTGAAGTCCTCTTCCTGCACCACCGCGGTCGCGAGGTTCTGCGGCACGTAGCCCTGCTTGACCAGCTCCGCGGGAGTGAACTGGGCCAGCGGCGGCTGGTAGCCGGTGAAGCCGAAGTTCTGGCCGGCCGACGTCTCGTCGAGGATCGCGTTCATGAAGTAGTGGGCGGCGACCGGGTTGCTCCCCTGCCCGAGGCACACCACGAGGTCGTTGTCGATCTCCCCGCGATGGGGCGGCGCCCAGTAGCGGAGGATGCCGGGATCGGTCTTCTTCGGCAGGTAGTAGGGCATGTTGATCGCGTCGCCCGACCAGAACTGGGCCAGTCCGTACTGGCCCGCCGGCATGTCGCTGTACATGGAGATCGTGACCTTGGGCCGCATCGTCGACCGGAGCTCGAGGAGCTCCTCGCGGACCACGCCGAGGTCCGAGGCGCTGGTGGTGTTCAGGTCGAAGCCGTGGCGGGAGAGCACGAGCGCGATCGCACTGTGCCAGTCGTCGAGGATCGCGACGTTGCCGCGGTACCGGGTGTCCCAGAAGACGTCCCACGGGGTGTCGTACGACGTGATGTCGAGGTCCGCGAGGTCGGTCCGCCAGCCGATGCCGGTGCTGTAGACGGTGTAGGGGATCGTGTAGCGCGCGCCCTCGTCCCACCAGGGGTTCGCGAAGAGGTCCCAGAGGTTCTTGCGGTTGGGCAGGTAGTCGGCGTTCAGCGGACGCACGAGCTGGGCCTGGATCAGCTTGCCGACGGAGTCGTAGCCCGGGAAGTAGAGGTCGAAGCCGAGGCTCTCGGAGGCGATCTTGGTCAGCGCCTCGTCGGCGTCGTTGAACGTCGAGACCCGGACGTCGAGGTTCCACTTCGCCTCGAAGTCCTTGATCATCCGCGGCGAGAGGTAGTCGGCGTAGTTGTAGATGCGCAGGATGCTGCCGGCCTTGGGCTTCAGGCCCGAGTCGATCAGCGGGTAACGCTTGCTGAGCGGCCAGCGGATCGGGTTGGCGGGTGACGGGATCCGCAGCTCGCCGCCGTAGTGGGGGCGGGTGCGACAGGCGGAGAGCAGCGGTGCGGCCGCGGCCGCCGCCACTCCGGCCCGAAGAAGGGTCCGGCGCGCCAGCCGCGTCGGGTCGCTGGCGGGACCCGTTCGTGCGCCCATCCAACCCCCTGGCCAGACCCGGTGGAGCCGCTGTCGACTCCTTGCCGGAGTGTCTCACGCTGACATAGACTGAACAATCAGTCAATGATCCGCACGGGCAGGAGCCCCGATGACCGCGACCCAGGTTGCCCCCGAACTCTCCACCCGTCTCGACTCCGTCATCGAGGGCGAGACCGCCACCTTCCAGCAGCGCCAGCGGCGCAGCGAGGAGATGTCCCGGCGCGCGACCGCGCTGGCGGGCGGCGCCACGTCGAGCTGGCAGGTCGCCGACCCGCACGCCGTGTGGCTCAGCCACGGCAACGGCTCGAAGCTCTACGACGTCGACGGCAACGAGTACTCCGACTTCCACGGCGGGTACGGCGTCTCGCTCGCCGGCCACAACCACCCGGCGATCGTCGCGGCCGTCCGCGAGCGCGTCGGCAAGGGCACCCACTTCGCCCAGCCGACCGAGGACTCGATCGTCGTGGCGAACAACCTCGCCGAGCGCTACGGCCAGCCGTTGTGGCGCTTCGGCAACTCGGGCACCGAGTCGACCATGGACGCGATCCACCTGATGCGCGCCGCCACCGGCCGCGAGCGGATCATCAAGCTCGAGGGTGGCTACCACGGCCATCACGACTCGGTGATGGTCTCGGTGCAGCCCGAGAGCGTCGGCGACCTCGGCCCGGTCGACGCGCCGATCGGCATCCCCGAGAACACCGGCCTCCTCAAGGCCACCGTCGACGGGACGGTCATCGTCCCGGCCAACAACCTCCCGGCCGTCGAGGCCGCGCTCGCCCGCTATCCCGGCGAGATCGCCGGCATGATCCTCGAGCCGATCATGATGAACGCCGGGATCATCTACCCCGACGACGGCTACCTCGAGGCCCTCAAGGACCTGCTGCACGCCCACGGCGCCCTGCTCACGTTCGACGAGGTGAAGACCGGCTTCACCGTCGGCCCCGGCGGAGCCTCGGGCCGGCTCGGCGCCACCTCCGACCTGGTCTGCGTGGCCAAGGCCATGGGCGGCGGGCTCTCGACGTCCGCGATCGGCGGCAACAAGGTGATGGAGCTGGTCGCCAGCGGCGAGTACCAGCAGGTCGGCACGTTCAACGGCAATCCGTTGGCGATGGCGGCGGCTCGTGCCATGCTCACCGAGGTGCTGACCGACGACGCCTACGCCCACCTGGATCGCCTCCGTGACCGGATGCGCGACGGGCTCCAGGGCGTCATCGACCGCCACGGCGCCCCCTGGGTCGTCGTCACCGCCGGCGCCAAGGGCTGCGTGTCCTTCATGCCCGACCGCATCCGCAACTTCCGCGACTTCCGGTCGCTCGACGGCCGCTACGGCCACGCGCACTGGCTGGTGCAGCACAACCGCGGAGCGTTCCTCCCGCCGTGGGGCAAGGTCGAGCAGTGGCTCACCTCGGTCCAGCACACCGAGGCCGACGTCGACGGGTTCGTCGCCAACTTCGCCCACCTGGCCGACACCCTCCTCGGAGAAGCTGCCTGATGGCCGGCGCCCTCTCGCTCACCGGGCTGGTGAAGCGGTTCGGTGACGAGGTCGCGGTCGACGGCCTCGATCTCGACATCGGAGAGGGCGAGTTCTTCTCGCTGCTCGGCTCGTCCGGCTGCGGGAAGACCACGACGCTGCGGATGGTCGCGGGCTTCGAGGAGCCCGACTCCGGGCAGATCCTGCTCGACGGTCGCGACCTGTCCCAGGTGCCGCCGCACAAGCGGCCGGTGAACACCGTGTTCCAGTCCTACGCCCTGTTCCCCTTCCTCGACGTGCGCGAGAACGTCGCCTTCGGGCTGCGCTACCAGAAGGCCGGCAAGCAGGACGTCGCCCGTCGCGTCGGCGCCGCGCTCGAGCTCGTGCAGATGGGTTCGATGGCGAAGCGCAAGCCGCACCAGCTGTCGGGTGGCCAGCAGCAGCGCGTGGCCCTCGCCCGGGCCCTGGTGCTCGAGCCCACCGTGCTGCTGCTCGACGAGCCGATGGGCGCCCTCGACGCCAAGCTCCGCAAGCAGCTGCAGCTGGAGCTGCGGTCCCTGCAGAAGGCCGTCGGCACGACGTTCGTCTACGTGACCCACGACCAGGACGAGGCGCTCACCATGAGCGACCGGCTGGCCGTGCTCGACAAGGGCAAGGTCAAGCAGGTCGGCACGCCCAGCGAGGTGTACAGCTCACCGGCCAACACCCACGTGGCGACCTTCCTCGGCACGGCCAACCTGTGGCCGGCCACGGTGACCGGCGCCGACCAGCAGGGCGTCGCCTGCTCGGTGGGCGGGGTGAACCTCCGCGTGGCCGGACACCAGGCGAAGGCCGGGGACGAGGTGTCGGTGATGGTCCGGCCCGAGCGGGTCGAGGTCGCGGCGCACCCGACGGCCGTCGAGGGCGACAACGTGCTGAAGGCGCGGGTCGGGACCCTCACCTTCCGCGGCGCCCACACCAACGTGCTGCTCGAGTGCAACGACCTGCGGCTGGAGGCGGAGGTCGCCAACGTCGCCGGGACGCCGCCGGACTGGCTGGCCGAGGGTGCCGACGTCGCCGTGCAGATCTCGCCGAAGGCCCTACGCCTCCTCGTCGACTAGCTGCTAGGGCGAGGCGAGCACGACCCAGGCCGTCGCCGCGTGCTCGAACGGCGCCTCCGGCAGCAGCGCGCGACAGCGCTCACGCACGGCCGCGACGTGCTCGGCGTCCAGCGAGGCGACGTAGCTGCCGACGGGGCCCACCCCGTCGAGGTACGGCTCCCACCACTCGTCGTACGACGTGAAGGGGACGCGGACCGTCAGGGAGGTCGAGCGGACGTCGCCGAGCCCCGCCGCCTCGGCGAGACCCGCGAGGTCGTGCTCACCCGTCCCGGCGCGGACGGCCTCGCCGCGGACACCCGGGTCGAGGTCACGGGCGGCCCTCCAGAAGAGCGACAGGGGCGCCGTACCGCCGCCGAAGTCCCAGACGTTGGCCGCGACGACTCCTCCCGGCCGGGCCACCCGCCCCATCTCGCGGAGTCCCGCGACGGGATCGGTCATGAAGTGGACGACCAGCTGGGCGACCACGGCGTCGAAGCCGTCGTCCTCGAACGGCAGCGCCTCCGCCGTCGCCTCCTGGACGTCGACACCCGGGAGGTCGTGGCGAACGGCGTCGACGAACGACGTGGACGGGTCCACCGCGGCCACCTGATCGGCGCCACAACGCTCGACGAGGGGTCCGGTCAGGACTCCCGGACCGCACCCGACGTCGAGCACCCGGTCACCCGGACCTACGCCGACCAGGTCGACGAACCGGTCCGCCAGCGGGACGGAGTAGCGGCCCATGAAGCGCAGGTAGGCGTCGGCCGAGACGTCGAAGCTCATGGGTCAGTGTGGACCCGTCAGGGCGACTCGAACCAGGGCTGGTGCAGGTCGTAGAACGTCGCACCGGCCATCACCGCGGCCAGCGCTTCGCGCACCTCGGTCGGCGGCTCGAGACCTTCGCCGCGACGAGCACTCTCCTCGTCGCTGAAGTAGACGGTCTGGAAGAACGTGCCGTCGGCGGCGAGCGCGAACGTGCCGCCGAGGATCTCCGGGCGCATCTCGTGGAGGTCGGTCGTGTCGGCCAGCATCGCCCGCATCGGTCCGGCGTCGTCGGTGTGGCCGCGGATCACCTGGACGAAGCCGGCCTCGTCGGAGCCGCCGTCGAGGAACGACGTCACGTCGTCGCAGTCGTGGAACTCGGGCGGCCCGTCGAGCAGCGCCCCCATCCGCTCCGCCCAGGCCCCCTGCTCGGGCCGCTGCGAGTTGGCCATCGCCGCCTCGCGGGACTCGAACCGGATGACACCGAAGAAGTCGTCGCCGTCGGTGAAGCCGAACGTGCCGCCGAGCCAGCCCACCGCGCCTCCCCCGAGCTCGTCGCGCCAGGACTCACCGACCGCTCGCAGCTCGTCCTGCCGAGTGCACCTGCCGTGGATCACTTGGATGAACACGTCGTGGCCTCCTGTCGTGCGGGCCATCTCCGGGTGAGGTGGTCTGTGTCCACGGTCGACGCTAGGGAGTCGCGGCCGACCCCGCCAGACACGAGCGGGCCCGGTGAGCCGGGCGCCCGGTCAGGACGTGCGGACCTTCTTCGCGCTCTTGGCCGCCTTGCCGGTCTTGGCGCGCCTTGCCGTTCGTGGCGCGCTTGCCGTTGGCGGCGGGCGCGCGACCCGGATCGAGGCCGAGCTCCTTGTACGCCAGCTCCAGCGCCACCTTGCGGGCCCGCGCCAGGTCGACGACCGGGTCGTCGAGGGCGACCTGGACCATCAGGCCGTCGAGCAGGGAGCCCCACATGATCGCGAACCCCTCGACATCGAGGTGGGCGATCTCGCCGCTCTCGACGCCGTCCTGCACGATGCGGGCGATCAGGTCGCGCCACTGGGCGTCGAGCTCGGCGCGATCCTTCTTGACCTCGAGGTGGCGGAAGGCCTGCGACCACAGGTCGAACCACAGTCCCCAGTCACCGCTGTGGGCGTCGGTCTTGTCGGCGACCAGGGTCCACTCGACCAGGATCTCGAGGCGGTCGCGCAGCTTGTCGGTCGACCGGAGCATCTCCTCGGTCGCGACGTAGAACGAGCGCTCGGACCAGCGCAGGGCCTCGGTGAGGAGGCTGTCCTTGGTGCCGAAGTAGTAGATGACCAGCGCGGGGCTGGCGCCCACCCGCTTGGCGACGTCGGCGATCCGGGTGTCGTGGAAACCGCGTTCGGCGATCAGCGTCGAGGCCGCGGCGAGCATCTGGTCACGGCGTACGTCGGCGACGGCGTCTCCGTGCTCTCGAGCAGCCATCCCACCTCCCCGATCCCGATCGTGTGGCGAGCTCCTTGTGTCGCACGCTAGCACGCCCTTAGACTGAACAGTCAGTCAGGACCGCTCGAGAAACGGACTGCCATGCCCACGTCTCCGGCCCGGGTCCGGGCCATGATGTCAGCCCGGTCCGTCGCGGTGGTCGGGGCCGGCGATCGGGAGGGTTCCTTCGGCTGGCGGCTGACCACGGAGATCCTCCGCAGCCCCGGGATCGAGCGCGTCCACCTGGTGAGCCCGACGCGCGCCACGGCGTTCGGCCGCCCCTGCGTGCCGTCGCTGGCCGACGTGCCGGAGCCGGTCGACCTGGTGATGCTCGGCATCCCCGACAAGGCGCTGGCGCCGACCCTCGCGATCGCCTCGGAACGGGGTGACGCGGGGGCCGTGGTGTTCGGGCCGGTGCACGGCGTGAAGGACGACGTGGTCGCGGCTGCCGGCGACATGGCGATCGTGGGTGGCGGGTGCATGGGCTTCGTCGACACCACGACCGGCGTGCGCGCCATCGGGTACCTCGAGCGCGACCCCCTGCCCAGTGGCCCGATCGGGCTGATCACGCACTCGGGATCGGTGTTCTCCGCGCTGCTCCGCACCCGGCGTCCGCTGGGGTTCACGATGGCCGTGTCGTCGGGCCAGGAGCTGGTCACGACGACGGCCGACTACCTGGAGTACCTGCTCTCGCTGCCGCAGACGCAGGTGATCGGCCTCGTCCTGGAGACGATGCGCGACGCTCCGCGACTGGCGGCCGCGCTGGCCGACGCGGCCGCGCGCGACATCCCGGTCTGCGCGTTGACGGTCGGGACCTCGGTGCACGGCCAGGCGCTGGTGGACGCGCACTCCGGTGCGATCGCCGGCTCGGACGCCGGGTGGGAGGCCCTGTTCTCGGCGTACGGCGTGCACCGATGCAGCGACCTCGACGACCTCACCGACAGCCTCGAGACGTTCGCGATCGGACGGCGCCACGTGCCCGGCAGCGGACGAGGGGTGGCGACGGCGCACGACTCGGGCGCCGAGCGCGTCCTGGTCGCGGACGTGGCCGAGCGGTTGGGCGTGCGGTTCGCCTCGCTGTCCGAGCCGACCGTGTCCCGGCTCGAGGCCGCGCTCGACCCGGGGCTGATGCCGATGAACCCGCTGGACGTCTGGGGTCGCGGCGCCGACACCGTCGAGCTGTTCACCGAGTGCCTGAGCGCGCTCGCCGACGATCCCGACACGGGCGTGGTGGCGCTGGCCTGCGACCTGGTCGAGGAGTACGACGGCGACGACAGCCTGCCGGTGGTCCTCGAGCGGATGCTGACCCGCACCGACAAGCCGGTCGCCGTCGTCGCCCACGTGTCCTCGGCGATCCACCAGGCCGCGGCCGACCGGCTGCGCGCGCAGGGGATCCCGGTGCTCGAGGGCACTGCGTCGGGACTGCGGGCACTCGGACACCTGATGGCCGAGCCACCTCGGCCTCGCCCCGACGTCGTCGTCGACCCGGCACGGCGCGAGCGGTGGGCAGCCCGGCTCGCCTCGGGTGGCGCGCTGGCGAGCGACGAGTGGTCGGCCCTGCTGGGCGACTACGGCATCCCCGTGGTGCCGGGTGGGAGCGTCTCCACGAGCGCGGCCGCGGTGGCTGCGGCGGAGGAGATGGGCTATCCGGTCGTGCTCAAGAGCGACGCCGCCGACGTGCACCACAAGACCGAGGCGGACGGTGTCCGGCTCGGGCTGCGTGACTCGGCGGCCGTGGCGGCGGCGTACGCCGACCTCGCGAGCCGGCTGGGTCCACAGGTCGTGGTCCAGCGCCAGGCCTCGGGGGTGGAGGTCGCGCTGGGCATCGTGCGCGACCCGCTGCTCGGTCCGCTGGTGATGGTCGCGGCCGGTGGCGTGCTGGTCGAGCTGGTCGCCGACCGGGCGGTGGCGCTGCCGCCGCTGGACCGCGAGACGGCCCTGGAGCTGATCGGTCGGCTGACGGTCTCGACGCTGCTCGCCGGCTACCGCGGCTCCGAGCCGGCAGATGTCGGCGCCCTGGCCGACGCCCTGGTCGCCCTCGGCCGGCTGGCCGTCGAGCTGGGCGACCACCTCGCCGGCGTCGACCTCAACCCGGTGCTCGTCGGCCCGGACTCGGCGTACGTCGTCGACGCCCTGATCCTCCCCGCCGAAGTGGGAGAAAGTCACCGCCGAGGTGGGACAAAGTAAGCATCGAGGTGGGAGAAACGCGGCCGCATCTCCCACGTCGGCCACGACTTACTCCCACCTCGGCCGTGACTTGCTCCCACTTGGGCCCTGACGTACTCCCACCTCGGCCCTGACTTACTCCCACTTCGGGTGTGGCGGGGTCACGCGTGGGTGGGGAAGGGGAGGGCGATGGGGTCGGGGTCGAGGCGGCTGTGGCCGTGCTCGTCGAAGCGGTCGAGCCCCAGGTCGGCCACGTCCAGGACGTCGGTCTCGCCGGTGAGGGTGAGGTCGGCCGCGGCCCTCGCGACGCCGGGGCCCCACATCATCCCGTGGCCTCCGGCCGCGGCGACGACGGCTCCCTCGATCGGACCGTCCGCGCCGAGGGCGGTGCCGAGGATCGGCAGGTGGTCGGGAGTGAAGTCGATGGTGGCGGCCCAGGCCTTGCGCACCCCCACCTTCCCGGTCGTCGGCAGCAGCGTCGCCATCCGCTGCCGCATCACGTCGAAGTACGCCGTGTCGAACTCGGTCGCCTCGCCCGGCTCCTCCTCGGGGTTGCTCATGCCCCACATCACGCCGCCCTCGCAGGGGCGCCAGTAGATGCCCGACATCAGGTCGAAGGCCATCGGCAGGCGGTCCGCGGCGAAGTCGGGGTGCGCCTCCGTGACGACCACCTGGTGGCGCGCCCCCCACGACGGGATCCGCACGCCGGCCGCGGCTCCGACGGCCTCGAGCGTCGGCCCGCCGGTCAGCACCACCCGGGAGGTGGCCACGTCGCCGGCCGACGTGCGGACGCCGACGACGTGACCTCCCTCGACCCGGAGACCCGTGAAGGCGGTCCGCTCGCACACCCGTACGCCGGCGCCCAGCACCGCCGCGGTGTAGGCCAGCACGTTGCGGGGCGGGTCGATGTACCCGTCACCCGCGGCGTACGACGACCCCAGCGTCTGGCCGGGTGCCATCGCGGGGTTCATCGCATCCGTCTCGTCGGGATCGACCCAGCGCACGTCGAGCCCCACGCCCTGCTGCATCGCGATCCGTTCGCCTGCTGCGACCACCTCGGCCTCGCTGAAGGCCGGCATGAAGTAGCCCTGGGGCACGAACCCGGAGTCGATGCCGAGCAGGTCCTGCTGGCCGGCGTAGAAGTCCCGGCTGAACATCCCGAGCCGGACCGCGGCCTCCGTGCCGCCCTGGGCGCGCACCATCCCGGCGGCCCGCGCGCTCGCACCTTGGCCGAGGGTGTCGCGCTCGACGAGCACGACCTCGCCGATGCCGGAGCGGGCCAGGAACCAGGCCGTCCAGGCCCCGATCGTGCCGCCGCCCACGACGACGACGTCGGCGGTGCCCGGCACGGTGGTCACGGCCACTCACGCTGGCATAGGCTGAACGGTCAGTCAATGGGTCTCGACCTCGCTCGACCACCGACGACGCTCCACCACCGCTCCACCACCGGCCACCACCGAGAGGAACGACCGTGTACGGACTCACGCCGGAGGACCTCGAGCTGCAGGCACGGGCGCGCGGCTTCGCCGACGAGCTGATCGTCCACGAGCAGTACGCCGAGGAGCACGCCGGCGAGCTGCCCGAGGACGTCGCCCACCGGCTCGAGGCACGAGCGGCGGAGCTCGGCCTCACCGCCACCAACATCCCGGTCGAGCTCGGCGGCCGGGGCTGCAGCACGCTCCAGCAGGTGCTGGTGCAGGAGCAGGGCGGTCGCGTCACCAACGCTCTGGCCTGGTGCCTGACGACCCCGCCCGGCTGGTGGGCGGCGGTCGCCAACGACCACCAGCGCGACACCTACCTGATCCCGACGGTCGAGGGCCGGCGCGAGGGCTGCTACGCGATCACCGAGGAGTACGCCGGGTCCGACGTCTCCGACCTGAGGGCGACCGCCGCCCGCGACGGCGACGACTACGTGCTGAACGGCGAGAAGTGGCACGTGACGTCGTTCAACAGGTCCGACCACGTCTTCTTCCAGGGCGTGCTCAGCACGGGTGACCACGCCGGCGAGCAGGCGATGTTCGTGGTCGACAACGACACCCCCGGCATCCGGGTGGTGCGCACGCCGGCGTACTCCCACACGTTCGCCCACCACCACCCGATCCTGGCGTTCGAGGACGTGCGGGTCCCCGCGAACCAGCTGATCGGCGGTGAGGGCGACGGGATGTCGTTCGTCTACGAGTGGTTCCGCTACGAGCGGCTGATGATCGGCGCCCGCTGCCTGGGTGCCGCCGAGCGGCTGGTCGACGAGATGCAGGCGTTCGCCGCGCAGCGACGCGTCGGTGACGAGCTCCTCACCGACAAGCAGCTCGTGCAGGGCATGCTCGCCGACAGCCTGACCGAGCTCTTCGCCGCCCGCGCGATGGTCTACGAGGTCGCTCGCTCGCTCGATGCCGGCGCGGACCTCAAGGTCGCCCACGCCCAGTGCTCGATGGTGAAGCTCTACGTCAGCGAGATGGCCAACCGGGTCGCCGACCGGGCCGTGCAGGTCTTCGGCGGCCGCGGCTACATGCGCGAGAACGTCGCGGAGCGCTTCTTCCGCGAGCTCCGCGTCGAGCGCATCTGGGAGGGCGCCAGCGAGATCCAGCGCTCGATCATCGCCGCCCAGCTCGGCAAGCGCGGGCGGGCCGCCCTCGTCTGAGGTGCCTCGACGGGCTCGACCGGTGTCGCTGGGCCTGTGGTTGGCTGGGGCCGTGAGTGGAGTACCCGAGGCCTGGGCCGGCCTGGTCGACGACGCGGCGGTCTTCCCGCCCGGCGACGCTCCGCTGCCCGACGCCGTCGCGGCGTACCAGCAGCGACGCGAGGAGTGGTACGCCGACCTCGTCGGCCCGCTCGTGGTCACCGACGTGGCGCTCCCCGACGTCCCGACCGACGTGCCGGTCGCGGTCGTGCTCACCGGCGGCGCCGGCGCGGTCGCCGGGGTGGCTGCCCTCGCCCGGAAGAAGGGGCACCGGCTGGTCGCGCTCGAGGCGGCCGTCCGTGACCTCGACGACCAGGCCGGCAACGTCCGCCGGATCAACGCCGCGGTCGACGCGGCCCGCGCCGAGGGTGGGCTCACCGACACCGAGGTGTACGTCGAGCTGCCGCAGGCGGCCCCGACCCCCGACTGGCTGGCCGCCGCCGACGCGGTCGCCGAGGCCGAGCACCACCTGAAGTTCCGGACCGGCGGCGTCGAGGCCCACCTCTTCCCCTCGTCCGAGACCGTCGCGGCCTGGATCGACGCGGCGCTCGACCGCGAGACGTCGTACAAGTGCACGGCGGGTCTCCACCACGCCGTCCGGCACCGCGACCACGAGACGGGCTTCGAGCACCTGGGCTTCCTCAACGTCCTGCTCGCGACCCGGGTCGCCTTCGACGGCGCCGGCCGCGACGAGGTCGCGCAGGTGCTCGACGACCACTACACCAACGACCTGGTCGCGATGGCGCGGCAGAGCGACCTCATCGGAGCGCGGCGCTGGTTCACGTCGTACGGCTCGTGCAGCGTGAGCGACCCCCTCGACGAGCTGGTCGGGCTGGGCCTGCTGGAGGCTCCGGATGCCTGACGACAGCGCCGGGTTCGGTCTCGACCACCTGCCCTTCGGCGTCTTCTCGACCGAGAGCTCGGCGCCGCGGGTCGGCGTGCGGTACGCCGACGCCGTGGTCGACGTGTCGACCGTGCGACCCCAGCTGGACCGGCCGGCCCTCAACGACTTCATGTCCCTCGGCCCCGACGCGTGGGCCGAGACCCGCGCCGAGATCGCCGAGCTCGTCGAGGCCGAGGCGCTGCCGTCGTTCGCACTCGGCGAGGTCGCGCTGCACCTCCCGTTCACGGTCGGCGACTACGTCGACTTCTACGCCTCCCTCCACCACGCCTCCAACGTCGGCCGGATCTTCCGACCCGACCAGGAGCCCCTGCTTCCCAACTGGCGACACCTGCCGGTCGGCTACCACGGCCGCGGCGGCACCGTGGTGGTCAGCGGGACGCCGGTCGTCCGGCCGTGCGGCCAGCGGAAGGCACCGACCGAGGACGCTCCCACCTTCGGCCCCAGCCGCCGGCTCGACATCGAGGCGGAGCTCGGCTTCGTGGTCGGGGTCGGGTCCGAGCTCGGCAGCCGGATCGGCGTCGACGACTTCCAGCAGCACGTGTTCGGCGTCGTCGGCCTCAACGACTGGAGCGCGCGTGACGTCCAGGCCTGGGAGTACGTCCCGCTCGGGCCCTTCCTCGGCAAGTCCTTCGCCACGTCGGTCAGTGCCTGGGTCACGCCGCTGGCCGCGCTGGCCGCCGCCCGCAGCGAGCTGCCGACCCAGGACCCCGAGCCGCTTCCCTACCTGCTCCCGACAGGCTCGACCGACGGCGGCCTGCACGCGCTCGACATCGAGGTCGAGGTGGTGCTGAACGGCGAGGTCGTCAGCCGCCCGCCGTACCGGACGATGTACTGGTCCCCCGCCCAGATGCTGGCCCACCTCACCGTGAACGGCGCGAGCACGCGCACCGGCGACCTCTTCGCCTCGGGCACGATCAGCGGCCCGGAGCCCGACACCCGCGGCTCGTTCCTCGAGCTGAGCTGGGGCGGGAAGGAGCCGTTCGCCGGCGGGCGCACGTTCCTCGAGGACGGCGACGAGGTCGTCCTGCGCTACTCCGCACCCGGCACCGCCGGCGGCCGGATCACCCTGGGCGAGGTCGTCGGACGGATCGAGCCCGCCCGGGTCTGAGCCGGAAACCGCGGACGAACCCGCGCCCGAGCCGGGCGAGTCGTGCGATTCGTCCGCGGTTTCCCGGCCCGTACGCTCGCCCCGTGATCCAGTACGGCCAGGTCGCTCCCCCGACCCACGTCCTCGCCCACCTCAGCGACACCCACCTCCTCGCCGGGGACGCCCGGCAGTACGACGCGATCGACACCGTGGCCCGGCTCGAGGCGGCCCTCGAGCGGGTGAGCCGGATCGACCCGCCGCCGCAGGCGCTCGTGCTGACCGGTGACCTGGCCGACGTGGGCGACCCCGCGGCGTACCGACGGCTCCGCGAGCTGGTCGAGCCGCTGGCCGAGCGGATCGGGGCCCAGGTCGTCTGGTGCATGGGCAACCACGACGAGCGCGCGGCGTACGCGCGGGAGCTGTTCGGCGAGGAGTCGGAGGCGCCGCAGGACCGCGTGTACGACGTCTCCGGGCTCCGGATCATCAGCCTCGACACCAGCGTCCCCGGCTGGCACCACGGCGACGTGACCGACGACCAGCTGGCCTGGCTGCGCGCCGTGCTCGCGACGCCGGCCGAGCACGGCACGGTCCTCGCGCTCCACCACCCGCCGATCCCGTCGCCGATGTGCCCGGTCGCGGAGGTGATCGAGCTGCTCGACACCGATCGCCTTGCGGCGGTCCTCGAGGGCAGCGACGTGCGGGCGATCCTCGGTGGCCACTACCACTTCAGCTCGCACGCGACGTTCGCCGGCATCCCGGTCTCGGTCGCGGCCGCGACCTGCTACCTCTCCGACCCGGCGCCGCTCGACCGCTTCATCTCCGCCGTCGACGGCAACACGTCGGTCAACGCCGTCCACGTCTATGCCGATCGCGTCGTGCACACGATCGTCCCCGTGCCGGACGCGCCGGAGGTGCGCGGCTTCGGGAGGGACGTCGTGCCGCTGGTCGAGGCGCTCAGCCCGGAGGAGCGTCGGGACATGTTCAGCCGCAAGGACTCCGACTTCAACCGGGACGGCGTCTCCTGACGATTCCTGGTGGCGACCATCCGCAAGTTAGGTTGGCCTAAGTTCCACGACGAGGAGGCACGACGGCATGCACGGACGCGTGATCAGCGCAGAGCCCCTGACCCCCGGCCTGGTGCGGGTGGTGCTCGAGGGCGGCGACCTCGCGGACCTCGAGATGCCCGACGCCACCGACGCCTACATCAACGTCGCGTTCCGGCCGGCCGGCGCGACGTACGACGAGGTCTTCGACCCGCAGTCGGTCCGCGACAGCCACCCGAAGGACGAGCAGCCCGCGCGCCGGCGCTACACCGTGCGCGCGTGGGACCCGGTCGCCGCCCGCCTCACCGTGGACTTCGTGGTCCACGGCGACAGCGGCGTAGCGGGCCCGTGGGCCGCGACGGCGCGGCCCGGCGACGCCCTGGTGTTCACCGGACCGAGCGGCGGCTACCGGCCCGACCCGCAGGCCGACTGGCACCTGATGGTGGGCGACGAGTCGGCGCTGCCGGCGATCGCCGCCTCCCTGGAGGTCCTGCCCGCCGGCGCCCGCGTGGTCGTGCGCGTGGTCTGCGACGGCCCGGAGCACGAGATCGAGCTGACCACCGCAGCCGACCTCGACCTGGTCTGGCTGCACCGGCACGGGGACGAGCGCGACGAGGCCCTGCTGGCCGCGGCCGTCGAGGCCCTCGACTTCGCTGGCGAGACGCCCTGCGGCTTCGTGCACGGCGAGGCCGACGAGATCCGCGCCGTACGCCGTCACCTGCTGGAGGAGCGCGGCCTCAGCCGTCGCCAGCTCTCGTGCTCGCCGTACTGGCGACGCACGATGACCGACGAGGCGTGGCGGCAGATCAAGCGCGACTACGTCGCCGCCATGGAGGCCGACGCCGTCTCCTCCTAGCCGTGGCGCACGGTCAGACGCCCTCGCGCTCGTGGAAGCCGAGGTGGGCGACCGGCTCGCCGCGCTTCATCGCCTCGACGACGCCCGGGTGGAGGCGGTGCAGGTGGGAGATCGCCTTGTGGCGGTAGCGCAGGATCTGCACGGCCCCGAAGGCCCAGAAGGCGAACTGCACCGACATCGCCACCCGGAAGTCCGCGAGGTCGTAGGAGCCGACGCCACCTCCGCCGCTGTGCCGGTCGAGGACCACACCGATCAGGCCCATCGTCAGCAGGCTCGCGGAGAACCCACCGATGTTGACGAACCCGTTCGCCCGGCCCGAGGCCTCGATCGGGACGAAGGTGCGGGCGAGGTCGAAGCCGACCATGGACGCCGGCCCGCCCGTCGCCATCAGGCAGACCAGCACGACCAGCATCCACACCGGCGCGGGCGTCGGGCGGAGCAGCACCACCGCCCACCCCACGGCCATCGCCCCGACGATGCCGAGCACCATCCAGGAGCGGTAGTACGGAAAGCGTGAGACCAGGCTGCCCAGGACGAGCCCGCAGACGATCGTCCACCCGGTCATCACCATCAGCAGCGTGCTCGCGGCGTCGGCGGAGAGTCCCTGCCCGCGGACCAGGAACGGGTATCCCCAGAGCAGCGCGAAGACCGTCACGCTGAACTGCGACGTGAAGTGGGACCACATCCCCAGCCGGGTCCCCGGGTTGCCCCACACCAGGCGCAGGCTCCGGCCGAGGGCGCGCATCTTGATCCGGGCCACCCCCTCGCGGGCGTACGGCGAGTCCCTGACGAGGAGCGCGACCGCGACCATCCCCACGATCCCGAGCGAGCTCGCCAGCGCGAACGACCGCGTCCAGCCGAGGCGGTCCAGGGCGAGGGTCAGCGGCGCGGCAGCGGCGATCGCTCCCAGCTGTCCGAGCTGGCCGGTGAGCTGGGTGATCACCGGCGCCTGCCGCACCAGGAACCAGACCGTCACCAGGCGGATGACGCTGACGAACATCGCCGCGTCGCCGGCACCGATCAGCGCGCGCGCCAGGACAGCCAGGGGGAACGACGTCGCGAGGGCGAACGCGAGCTGCCCCACGGTCATCAGGGCCAGCCCGCTCAGCAGCAGCACCCGTGAGCCGTAGCGGTCGAGCAGGACACCGACCGGCACCTGGAGCCCGGCGTACACGACCAGCTGGAGGACGGTGAAGAACGAGAGCTGGGTCGCGGAGATCCCGAACCGCTGAGTGGCGAGGAGACCGGCGACGCCGAGCGAGCTGCGGTTGAAGATGGCCAGGATGTAGACAGTCAGCCCGACCAGCCAGATGACCCGCGCCCGGCGCCGGCCGATGTCGTGGATCTGCTCGGTCACCGGGCCATCATCGCGGACTGCCGAGACGGGCCCGGTCCGGGCGTCGTCCGCGAGAGGATGCCTGCGTGGTCACGATGGTCCCCCGGTACGCCGAGCTCGCGGCGCTCGACGACGCGCTCGCCGACGCCGCCTCCGGCGCCGGACGCCTGGTGCTCGTCGAGGGCGAGGCGGGGTCGGGGAAGTCGACCACGATCCGGATGTTCGCCGACCGGGCGGCCCGCGACCACGACGTCCTGGTGGGCTACTGCGAGCCGTTGTCGACGCCGCGGCCGGGCGGTCCGCTGCTGGACCTGGCCCCCCGGCTGGGCGGTGGGCTGAACGAGCTGCTCCGAGACGGACATCGCGAGGGCCTCCTCGACGCGGCGCTGGCCGCCATGACCTCAGGCCGCCGCAAGGTCGTGGTGGTCGAGGACGTCCAGTGGGCCGACGCGCTCACCCTCGACCTGCTGCGGTTCGTCGCCCGCCGGGTGGAGGACCACGCCCTGCTGGTCGTCGTCACCTGCCGGGCCGACGAGCTGGGTACCGACCACCCGACCCGGGTCTGGCTCGGAGACCTGGCCACCAACCCGGCGGTGGTCCGGGTGGCCGTCCCCGCCCTCACCCGCGACCAGGTCGCCACCCTGGCCGACGGTGTCGCGACCGACGGTGCCGCGACCGACGTGGACGCGCTCCTGGCCCGCACCGGGGGCAACGCCTTCTTCGTCAGCGAGGCCCTCGCCGCGGGTGACACGGCCCTCCCCGGTCGCGTCCAGGACGCGGTGGCCGCCCGGCTGGCGCGGCTGCCCGAGTCGGCCCGACAGGCCCTGGCCGCGGCCGCCGTGCTCGGCGCGCGCACCGAGCCGCAGAGCCTGCTGGGGATGCCGGGCGTGAGCGCGACGGCGGTCGACGCCTGCGTCTCCGCCGGGCTCCTGCGGTTCGAGCCGCCGGCGTACGAGTTCCGTCACGAGATCGTCCGCGAGGCGGTCCTCACCTCGCTCGGGCCGGCCACCGTGCAGTCCCTCCATGCCGCGGCGCTGGCCCTGCTCTCGCCACGGGCCGACGACCCCGACCTGCTCCACCGGCTGGCCGAGCACGCCGACCGCTGCGGCGATGGTGCCGCCGTCCTCCGGTTCGCCTCCGCCGCCGGCGAGCGCGCGTCCGCGCTCGGCGCCCATCGCGAGGCGGCCGCCCAGCTCGGCCGCGCCGTGGCGCACGCGGACCGGGAGCCGCCCGAGGTCCGGGCCGCCCTGCTGGAGAGGCACGCCGACGAGCTGGCCCTGACGGCGCAGTCCGCCGCGGCCCTGGGCCCGCGCACCGAGGCCCTGGCGCTACGACGTGGGCTGGACGACGTTCCCGGGGTGGTCGCCGACCTCCGCGCCCTGTCCCGGTTGTACGTCGGCCTGGCGCGGCCGGCCGACGCCGCGGCCGCGACCGACGAGTCCTTGGCCCTGCTCGAGGACGGACAGCACGACGCGGCGTACGCCATGGCGCTCAGCACGCGCGCCGGGCTCGACATGGTGATGGCGCGCTACCCGACGTCGATCCGCTACGGCGAGCAGGCCCTGGCACTGGCGACCGAGCTCGGCGACCAGTTCACCCGGGTGCACGCTCTCGGGAGTGTGGGCTACGCCCGGGCCGCGAGCGGCCGGGAGGACGGGATCCCGCTGATCGAGGAGAGCATCCGGCTCGCGGTCGAGCACGGGCTGCACGACCTCGCCGGGCGGAGCTACCAGAACATCTCCTGCCTCGGTGTGGACTTCGGCATGCCCACGCTGGCCGAGCGCTACCAACGCGACGGGCTCGCCTACTGCCGGGCGCACGAGCTGGAGACGACGAGCGTGTGCCTCGAGTCGGACCGGCTCCTCTACCTGCTCGACGCGGGCCGGTGGCTCGAGGTCGAGGACGACATCGGCGCACTGCTCGCTCGGGTCGACCCCTCACCGATGCACCGCTACGTCGCCCTGGTCCCCGCGGTGCGCCTGCTGGTGCGCACCGGGCGACCGCACGAGGACCTGCTGCGGGAGGCCGACCGGATCGCGCGGACGCTCGCCGACCCGCCTCGCCGCACGCAGGCCCTCACCGCGCGCGCGGAGTCGGCGTGGTTCGCCGACCGGCTCGCCGATGTGCGCCCCGACCTCGAGGAGGCGATGGCCGCCGCCGTCGAGCGCGAGGACGGCTGGATCGTCGCCGAGGTCGGCGTCTGGATGCGGCGCCTCGACCCGGCGTACCGCCTGCCCGTGATCGCGCGTGGCCCGTGGGCCCTGGCGGGGCGCGGGCGGACGGAGGCGGAGGCGTGGGCCGACCTCGGCCGCCCCTACGACGCGGCCCTGGCCCTGCTCGACGGTGACGAGACCGACCTGCGTGAGGCGCTCGCGACGCTCGCCGACCTGGGCGCGGTCCCGGCCGCGCGCCTCGCCCGGCAACGGCTGCGCGACCTCGGCGCCACCCGGATCGAACGTGGACCACGGGCCTCCACGGTCGCCAACCCGTACGGGCTCACCGGGCGCGAGATGGAGGTCTGGGCGCTGCTCGCCGAGCACCTCACCAACGCCGAGGTCGCCGAGCGGCTGGTCCTCTCCGAGCGCACGGTCCACCACCACGTCTCGTCGGTGCTGACCAAGCTCGGCGTGCGCTCGCGTGGCGAGGCGGCGGCGCTGGCCCCGCCGTCGCTCCGTTCCCGTGGGCACGACGCCGGGCCAACCTGGGCATCGGCTACCGATCCCGGGCCGGCGCCCGGTTCCTAGGTTCGTCGTACCGGCTCGACCGGAGCCGGCCACGACCCGAAGGAGCACTCAGATGGCGCGTTTCATGGTGGAGCGGACGTTCCCCGACACCCTGCAGATCCCGGTGAGCGCCGACGGCGCCGAGGCGTGCCTCGGGGTGGTCGGCCGCAACGCGGAGGTGGGGGTCACGTGGGTGCACTCCTACGTCAACGAGGACAAGACCAAGACCTTCTGCGTCTACGACGGCCCCGACGCCGACGCGATCCGCCGGGCCGCCGACCGCAACGGCCTGCCGGTCGACTCGATCACCCGGGTCAGCGTGCTCGACCCGTACTTCTACCAGTGACCTCCGCCGTCAGCTGATCGGGACGGTCCACACGAGGGTGGTGCCGCCGAGGTCGGGGACCTCGGCGATCACCATCGAGCCGTTGCGGTTCTCGGCCCGCTCCCGCATGTTGTCGAGGCCGCTCCGCCGGCTCGGCTCGCCGACGCCGCTGCCGTCGTCGCTGACCGTCACCGTGAGCCGGGCCGTGGTGGCGTGGATGCTGAGCACCACCGTCGAGGCCGACGCGTGACGCGCGACGTTCACCAGCGCCTCGCGCACGACTGCGGTGACGTCACTGACCAGGTCGGCCGTGGCCACCGAGTCGAGGGGACCGTCGAGGTCGACCCTCGGGTCGATGCCGAGCCCCGGCTGGACGTCGGCCACGACGTCCATGACCGCGGCGCGCAGCCCGCCCGGCACGGGTGGCTGCAGCCGGAAGATCGAGACGCGGATCTGCTTGATCGCCTCGTCCAGGTTGCCGACGACCTCCTGCAACGCCGCCACCGCGGAGGCGTCGGGCAGGCGCGAGGCGGTGGCCTGCACCATGAGCCCGGCGGCGAAGACCTGCTGGATCACGTGGTCGTGCAGGTCGCGGGCGATCCGGGCCCGGTCCTCCAGGAGGAGCACCCGCTGCTGGTCGCGGCGGGCCTCGGCCAGCTCCAGGGCCAAGGAGGCATGGTTGGCGAACGTCGTCGCCATCTCGGCGTCGACTCCCGTGAAGGGCCGGCTGTGCGGTCCCCTCATCACCACCAGCGTGCCGCGGACGTCCTCGCGGCCGAGCAGCGGCAGGACCATGACGGGGCCGACGCGGATCTGCCCCGTGAGATAGATCGTGCGGCCGTCGACGGACGTCGTGTCCTCGGCGTCGGCCAGGCGCACCGGCGTACCGGACTGCAGGACGTGCTCGCTGAGCGTGCCGGAGGCGGCGTACCTCGCGTCCTCGATGCCGGCCGCGTCGCGCCCCTCGGCCACCGCCACCAGGAGCTCGGTGTCCACCGGTACGACGACCGTGGTGAGGTCGGCGGCCGCCAGCGCGTGCACCTGTCGCGCGATCAGGCGCAGCGCACCCTCGTCGCCGGCGAGCACCCGCCGGGTGACCTCGGTGGAGGCAGCCAGCCACTCCTGGCGCAGCCGCGCCTCCTGGAACAGCCGCGCGTTCTGGATGGCGACGCCCGCCGTCGCGGCCAGCGCCTGCACGAGCTCCTCGTCCTGGTCCGTGAACGGCTCGGCCTCGCCTCGCGTGAGGTAGAGGTTGCCGTACGCCTCGTCGCGCACCCGGACCGGGACGCCGAGGAACGCCCGCATCGGCGGGTGCCCGGCGGGGAACCCGACCGACCCGACGTGCGTCGTCAGGTCGTCGGCACGGATCACCTGCTGCTCCTGGATGACCAGACCCAGGAGTCCCCTGCCCTCGGGCAGGTGGCCGATGGTCGCGACGGCGTCCTCGTGCATGCCGACGTGGACGAACTCCTCGACCGACCCGTCCTCGCCCACGACGCCCAGCGCACCGTACGTCGCGCCGACGAGGTCGACCGCCGCCTCCACGATCCTTCGGAGCACGGTCGCGAGGTCGAGGTCACCGACGATGGTGCGGTTGGCCTCGAGCAGTGCCCGCAGCTGGTACTCCGCGACGAGCCCGTGATCCGCCACTCCCCGACCATAGCCCCGCGGCAGCGTGGCGTGCCCGCCCTGCGGCCGGTCGGATGCGGGCTCAGACCGCCTGGGTGCTCGCGGCCGCACGCCGTTCCAGGCGCGCGGGGGCCGGCACGATCACGACCGGCACCGGCGAGTGCCGCACGCAGTACTCCGCGACCGACCCCAGGAGCTGCTGGCTGGCGCTGCCGGGGCTGCCGCTGCCCACCACCACCATCGAGGCCCGCTCGGCACGGGCGACCAGCACGCGCCCGGCGTAGTCGTGCACGACGACCCGCAACAGGTCCGGTACGTCGCCCCGCTGCTCGAGGCAACGAGCCACGACGTCCCCCTGCATGTGATGGACCCGAGCACGTCCGTCGGCGAGCTCGTCGGAGCCGGGGTTGCCGTCGAGGTGGCCGCTACCGAGCCAGGCGGTGACGACCTCGACCGTGCAGTCGCGCTTCGACCCCTCGGCGAGCGCGAAGTCGAGAGCGGCAGCGGAGCCGGCGCTCCCGTCCACCCCGACCACGATCACGCCACCCTGGTCTCCCACGGCCACAGGGTGGCGGCCCCCGGGCACCGCCGCATCCGGCCATCGGCCCGGATCGGTGGGACGTTCGTCCCGTCGGCCGCTGACCGCCGGCCCTGCCGCCGTGGTCCCGCGAGGCTCACCCTCTGAGGCGTGAGCCGTGCCCGCACCCACCTCTGGTACGACGTGGCCTGGCCGGTGCTGGCAGGGCTCGTGGCCGGCGCCGGACTGCTCGCGGCGTACCGCTGGACGGGCCCGACCCGGTTCCTGGTCCTGCTGGCGGTGCTCGAGCTGACCGTCGCGCCGGTCGCGTGGAGCCTGCTCACCGAGCTGGGGTTCGGCGTCCGTCGCATCGCCCTGCGCGTCGCGCCGTTGACCGCCGTCGCACTGGTCGCGGTGATCGGCCTGGCCGGGATGATCGGCGGCTGGACCTACCTGGCGGGGGTGCTCACCGTCGTCACGTCTCCCCTGCTGCGAGGCTGGAGACGCGCGGGCCCGCGTGGCCTGGTCGTCGGGTGGGCCAGCACCGACGTACGCACCCGTCGGGAGTTCGACGACATCGTCGCCCACGGCTTCGCGACGCCGGACGACGAGCGGCCGCGCTGAGCGCGCTCGTGGCTGCGCGCCTAACCGAGCAGGACCTGGCACTGGTTGCGGTCGGGGGCGCCGGCACCGACGAGGTCGGCCCCGAGCTTCCCGAGCAGGGCGCGCTTCCTCGTGTAGTCACGCCCCCATGCCCGGACGTCGCCCCGCACCGCGTCGCGGACCTCTCGCTGCGTCAGCACGTCGAAGCGGCGGAAGTCGTCGGTGAGCCTGGCCCAGGCCTCCGGGTCTCTGGCGGGCTCACCGACCTGATGCACCACCCGGGTCAGGGCGTGAGGCTGGTACAGCGGGATCCTGTGGGCGGTCACGGCGAAGCGTCGGAGCGAGGCGCTGGTCGGCGTGACCGGGTTGAAGCCGGTCAGGGCGTGGGGGTGGACCCGGAACCAGTGCAGGAGCGGCCGGCAGGCCGCGTCCGCCCGCGACCAGGTCGCCCGGTCGACGCTCGTCGTGCTGCTGTCCGCCCGGGGCAGGTGTGTCGCCTCGGACGAGCCGTCGGAGCCGCATCCGGCGACCAGCACGAGGGTGGCCACGGCGAGCCACGTCCCGATCTTCACCAGGCCCAGGATGCTCCCGAAGCCACCACGAGAGAAGGGCCCCGACGTGGGGCCCTTCCGAAGGTGTGGCAGATCCAGGATTCGAACCTGGGTAGGCATAAGCCGACGGATTTACAGTCCGTTCCCATTGGCCGCTCGGGCAATCTGCCGCTGCACCTGCCCCGCCGTTTGGCGGCGCGTGGGGCGGTCGGAACAATAGCAAGGCAGCACCGGAGACCAGAAACCGCCAGGAGGGCAGCCAGATGGCCGACAGCTCGTTCGACATCGTGAGCAAGATCGACCGCCAGGAGGTCGACAACGCGCTCGGCCAGACGGCCCGCGAGGTCGCCACGCGGTTCGACTTCAAGGGCACAGGAGCCACGATCGAGTGGCAGGGCGACCAGGCGATCGAGATCAGTGCGTCCGCCGACGACCGGGCGAGCGCCGTCCTCGACGTGTTCAAGGACAAGCTCGTGAAGCGTCAGCAGAGCCTGAAGATCCTCGATGCCTCCGAGCCCCGGCAGTCCGGCCAGGTCTCGAAGATCTCCATCGCGCTCAAGGAGGGCATCACCTCCGAGGACGCCAAGAAGATCTCCAAGCTCATCCGCGACGAGGGTCCGAAGGGCGTGAAGGCCCAGATCCAAGGTGACGAGCTCCGGGTGTCGAGCAAGAAGCGCGACGACCTCCAGGCGGTCCAGGCCCTGGTCCGCGGTCAGGACTACGACTTCGCGGTGCAGTTCAGCAACTACCGCTGAGCGCACACCTCGTCACGAGAGGTCGAGCTGGGCCATCACCCGGCTCCCCTGCTTCCCCCTGCCGAGGCTGACGGTCCAGACACCCCCGTCCCGCGACCCGCACGGGGCGGCCGTGGCGTCCGGTGGCCCCGTGGTGCAGGCCATCGCCAGCACCCGGGCACCCACCACGGTCCGGGTGCTGCGGGTGACCTCCCCACCCGTCGACACGTCCTGCGACGTGATCCGGGCCAGCGCCCGGTCGCCGGGCCCCGTGACGTCCACGACGCCGGACAGGCGGTACCGGAGGTAGAGCGCGCTGGCCGGCGGGAACCGGAAGGTCCGGAGCCCCGACCGGCCCTCGCCGATCGACACCGTCGGGTACGGCGTCCCGTCGGTGGCGAGGACGACGTCCGACATCGTGACCGAGCCGGTCACCAGACCCAGGGTCTGCGGCGTCCGCACCGTCAGCGAGTCGACGGGGTCACCCGTGTGGATCCAGTGGGTCACCTCGAGGTCGCCCGACGGCAGCACCCGGCTGCGGACGTACGCCGTCGCCGCCGGCAGGTCGACCGGAGCGGCGTAGGCATCGCTGTGGACGGGACGGATCCGGCCCTCCTCACCTCCGCGCCCGGCCACCAGCCAGGCGAGCCCACCGACGGCGACGAGCGCGACCGCGGTCAGGGCGGCGATCCAGGCGAGCCGTCGACGCCGCCCCCTGGTGGGCGCCACGGGCTCGTCCGTCCATCCTCGGAACATCGCGAGGGCGGGGGCCGGTACGGGCTGCGGCTGGGCTCCGGTTCGGGTGCCGGTTCCGGCTCGGGCTCGGGCTCGGGCTCGGGCTCGGGCTCCGGCTCCGGCTCCGGCTCGGGCTCCGGCTCGGGCTCCGGCTCCGGCTCCGGCTCGGGCTCCGGCTCCGGCTCGGGCTCCGGCTCGGGGCTCCGGCTCGGGGCTCGGCTCGGGCTCCGGTTCCGGCGCGGGCTTCGGCTTGGGGCTCGGTGCCCCCGCGTTGTCCGACTCGTCGAGGAAGGGCCACACGTTGAGCCAGCCCCACGCGGCGGGGTCGTCGCCGGAGAACGTCGACGCGTAGGGGGACACCTCGACGGCCGGCTCCTCGAGCTGCTTCTTCTTGTCCTTGCGAGACCGCTTCTGGGGGCTCATCAGCCACTCCTCGCGACCGCGTCCTGCACCGGTCGAGCGGTGATCACGGCGAGGTTCTGGTAGCCGCCGCGAGCCGCGTCGTACGGACCGGCGCACGTCACCAGGGTCAGCCGCCGGGGACCGCGGGCCGAGAAGATCCGCGGATGCTGCGACAATGTCCCCCGCGGCACCAGCGCCAGTGAGACCACGGCGTACGTCTGCGTGAGATGGCGCGACCGGAGGGTGACGTGCTGGCCGGACCTCGCCGAGAGCAGGCCGGCGAACGGCCCGAGGCCCTGGGTGAACGAGTCGACGTGGGCGGCCAGCAGCGTCGACCCGAACGGGTCGCCGAGACGCGCACTCCCGCGCCACCACCCGGCGATCCGGATGTCGTCGGGGACGGCGAGACGACCGTCCGAGGCAGTCCCGGCCGGAAGGACCGGTACGACGCGTCCGTCGGGCAGCACGCTCCCGGTCGGCGCCTCCGGTCGCACGGACCCGGCTCGTCGGGCCGGCACCACTGGCTTCGCCGATTCCGTGGCGTCCCCGCGGCCGGCGTCAGCGTGGACGGCGGGGTTGTGCCGGGCGTGCGGATCGGCCGACCCGGCCTGGGCCCAGGCGATGATCCCGGCCGCCACGGCACCGAGCAGGACGACCGGGAGCACGGCCATCCCGACTCCGCGGGACGTCCGCTGACCGAGCTCGCGCACGACGCCCGAGCACGACGGCTCAGCCCGACCTGCGGGGCAGCGCGGCTCCGCGGCGCAAGGCCAGCAGAGTCGCGCTGCCCAGCAGCACCCCGCCCACGATCGAGAGCCACCACGTCCGCACCCAGGGCGAGCCCGCCTGATCGGCCGTCTCGCCTCGAGACGATGACGCGTGGAACGGATGCACGGACCACCCGGCGGCCAGTCCGGCCTGCCCGGTGTCGATGCTCTCCGGGACGACGGCGCCGTTGGAGCCTAGGGCCGCCGTGTGCGTGATCACGTTCATCGAGCCGTCCTCGCGGGGTGCCGACGGCGTACACCATCGTCACCGTGCCGGCCTGCAGGTCCACGTGGAGCGGCCCCAGGATCGGCTGCGCCGTCACCCCCGCCGGTAGCAGGGCGACCGAGTGCGCCCCCGCGGCGACGTCGGCAGTGGCGTACTCGCCGTTCGCGATGTCGTGGAAGACGACCTTGCCGTCCACCCGCACGTCCGCCGGTGCCACGGTCGCGGTGTGGGCGATCAGCACGCGCGCCTTCCCGGGCGCGATCGGCGCCCGCGGCGTGCGGTAGGCGTTGACCACCGGCTTGCCGTCGAGCTCGGCGGGGAGGTGGACGACGATGTCGCTGCTCGACCCGGCGGCCACCTCGACCGTCGAGGTCAGTCGGACCCGACCGGACGCGTCGGAGAAGCGCACCTCGTGCCGTCCGGCGGTCACGGACACGGGCCCGAGCACGGCTCCGACGGCGGCGTCCCGGCGGACCGTGCGCCCGTCGACGCTGACGTCGAGGGAGTCCTTCGGAACGGCCTGCACGATCACCAGCCGACCGGGCGACCCGGCCGATCCGGCGTCGGCGAAGGACGGTGACGCGATCGCCGCGACACCCAGTGCTGCGGCCGTGACGACCGCTAGCCGTGACATACCGAACATGGCCCACCCCCCGTGGTCCCCCGCCGGGTCCCCCCAGGTACACCGGCCAAGGCGTCGAGGGGAACACGGGCCTCGGAGCCCGTCAAGGCCGCACGGGCGGTCAAGGCGGGCGTGTTACCCACCTGTGCACGTTCTGTGGCCTGGCGCCACCCGGAGGGGTGGTACCGCGGGCGCGCCCACCCGCGGCACCACCGGGGCCGACCCTCGACGGAAGGTGGAGGGTCGGCGTCTCAGCCGGCCAGAAGAGACTTCATGGCCGGAATGGTGGCGGCGCCCGACGACGGGGTGAGCCAGACGCGCTGACCCTCGGCGAGACCGAGCGCACGCGCGTGCGAGCGCGTGGTCACGACCGAGACCTCCTGGCCCTCCTCGGTCCCGACCACGAGGCGCACCTCGAAGCCGACCCGGGTGAGTCGCAGGATGTCGGCCGAGGTGCTGCCCGCGAGGTCCGGCGTCAGCGCGATCTCGACGTCGTGCGGGCGGAGGCGGATCTCGCCGAGCTGGGTGACCTCACCGAGGAAGTCCATCACGAAGTCGTTGGCCGGCTGGTCGTAGAGCGAGTCGGGAGTCCCGACCTGCTCGATGCGCCCGTCGTTGATGACCACGATCTCGTCGGCGACCTCCATCGCCTCCTCCTGGTCGTGGGTCACGAAGACCGTCGTCACCGGCACCTCGTCGTGCAGCCGGCGGAGCCAGTCACGCAGCTCCTTGCGCACTTTCGCGTCCAGGGCGCCGAACGGCTCGTCGAGCAGCAGCACCTTCGGCTGGACGGCGAGCGCGCGCGCCAGCGCCATCCGCTGCCGCTGACCACCGGACAGCTGCGACGGGAGCCGGTCGGCGAACTGCGAGAGGTGCACGAGCTTGAGCAGCTCGTCGACCCGCTCGCGGACCTCGTCCTTCGACTTGCGCCGGATCTCGAGGCCGAACGCGACGTTCTTGGCGACCGTCATGTGCTTGAAGACGGCGTAGTGCTGGAAGACGAAGCCGACGTTGCGCTTCTGCGGCGACATCTTCGTGGCGTCGACGCCTTCGATGTTCACCGAGCCGGTGTCGGCCTTCTCCAGCCCCGCGATGATCCGGAGCAGGGTCGACTTGCCACCGCCGGACGGACCCAGCAACGCCGTCAGCTGCCCGGTGGGCAGGGAGACGTTGACGTCCTCCAGGGCGACGAAGTCGCCGAACTTCTTGTTGACTCCTTGATCTCGATGCTCATGAGGTGGACTCCTTGGGGCGCATAAGGGAGACGACGAGAATGCACAGGACACTGATCAGGACCAGGATGAACGAGACGGCGTAGGCCTCTCCCTGGGCGAAGTTGTTGTACTTCTGCTCGACCACCAGTGGTGCGGTCTGCGTCTGCCCGGTCAGGTTTCCCGAGACGATCTTGAGGGCACCGAACTCGCCGAGGGAGCGAGCCAGCGAGAGGACGACGCCGTACACGACGGCCCACTTGATGGCGGGGAGGGTGATCCGGCGCAGCACCTGGAACGCGTTGCCGCCCAGGCTTCGTGCCGCCTGCTCCTGGTCGTCGCCGACCTCCTCGAGCACCGGGACGACCTCACGTACGACGAGAGGCAGGGCGACGAAGCAGGTCGCCATGATCATGCCGGGACTGTTGAAGATGACGACCAGTCCGTGGCTCTCCAGGGTGGGACCGAACCAGCCGTCCCGACCGTTGTAGACCAGCAGCAGGGCCAACCCGATCACGACCGGTGAGACCGACATCGGCAGGTCGATCAGGGCCGACAGGACACGCTTGCCGGGGAACTGGTAGCGCACCAGCAGCAGCGCCATCCCGACCCCGAAGACGGTGTTGATCACCACCGCCCAGACCGAGATCTCGATGGTGACGATCAACGCGTGGGTCACGTCCGGGTCGGAGAACGCCGACTGGAAGCTGGACAGTCCGTCGGCGAAGGCGTTCTGGATCAGCGTGATCATGGGCCAGCCGACCAGCAGGAAGACGTACCCGAGCGCGATCACGCGGACCGCCCACTTGGCGGGAGTCGAGAGCCTAACCACGGCGCGCCATCCTTCGCTGGATCACGTCGAGCGCGACGATCACGAACAGGGCGACCGCGAGCATGATCGTCGCCAGTGCGGCCGCGGACGTCTTGTCACCGCCCTCGATGAAGGACAGCACCCGCACCGAGACCACCTCGGTCTTGTAGGGAAGCATGCCGCTGAGCAGGACCAGCGAGCCGTACTCCGAGATCGCCCGGGCGAACGACAACGCCGCTCCGGCCGCGATCGCCGGGATGATCGAGGGCAGCACGACGCGACGCAGGATCGTCAGCTGGGACGCACCGAGAGACGCGGCCGCCTCCTCGACATCGGCGTCGAGCTCGGCGAGCACCGGTTGCACGGTCCGCACGATGAACGGCAGCGTCACGAAGGCCAGGGCCAGCGTGACCGAGGTCTTGGTGTTGGACACGTTGATGCCCAGCGGTCCCTTGGGTCCGTAGAGCCCGAGCAGCACCAGGCCGGCCACGATCGTCGGCATCGCGAACGGGATGTCGATGACCAGGTCGAGCAGGCGCTTGCCCCAGAACCGGTCGCGGACCAGGACCCAGGCGATCAGGGTGCCCATCACCACGTTGAGCGCGGTGACGAGGAGTGACTGGCCCACGGTCAGCTTGATCGCTGCCCAGGACTGCGAGTTCGTGAGCGTGTCGACGTACCCGTGCCACCCCCCCTCTCCGGCCGTGGCCACGATGGCCGCCAACGGGATGAGGACCAGGAGGCTGAACCACATCACGCCGATCCCGAGGCCGAGCGCTGGTCCCCTTGTCAGATTCCAACGGACACCCGGACGGCCGCGCCCGACCGCCCGGGTGTCCTGTCCGAGGACGGCAGTTGACATCGGTCAGCTGCCGACGTTGAGGCCCGAGATGATCTTGGTGATGATCCCGGTCTTGTCGTCGAAGAACTCCGAGTTGGCCTTGCTCCAGCCACCGAAGTCCTGGTCGATCGTGTACTGCTTCGGCACGGCCGGGTACGGGTTGCTCGGGTCGTTGGCTCCCTTGACGTCCGTCTGCACGCCGTCGATCACCGGGCGGAAGCCCGCCTGTGCGTACAGGGTCTGACCGGCCTTGCTGAGCTGGAAGTCGAGGAAGTCCTGGGCCTTGGAGGAGGCGTCGGTCGTGATCGCAGCCGGGTTCTGGATGAGGAGCGTGTCGTTCGGCACGATGTAGTCGACGTCGTCACCGGCGGCCTTGGCCTGGATCGAGTCGTTCTCGTAGGCGAGCAGCACGTCGCCGTTGCCGGCCACGAACGACGACAGCGCGTCGCTGCCGCTGCCGGGCAGGGCCACGGTGTTGTGGAGCAGCTTGGTCACGAACTCCTTGGCGGTGGCGTCGCTGCCGCCGGCGGCCTCCCGGGCGTGGGCCCACGCGGCGAGGATGTTCCACTTCGCCGACCCGGAGGAGGCCGGGTTGGGCGTGATGACCTTGACGCCCGGCTTGACCAGGTCGTCCCAGCTCTTGATGCCGAGCGGGTTGCCCTTGCGGACCAGGAACACGACCTCGGACTCGGTGAGGATCCCGTGGCTGGCGTTCTGGTTCCAGTCCTTGCCGACCAGGCCTGCGTCGACCAGGGACGCCACGTCGGGCTCGAGCGAGAGGTGGACCTCGTCGGCGTGCAGGCCACCGGCCACCGCGCGCGACTGGTCGCCGGAGGCGCCGTACGACGTGGTGAAGGAGACGCCCTTGCCGGCGGAGGTCTTCTGGAAGGCGGAGAGGACGGGTTCGTTGGCGGTCTTCAGCACCGAGAAACCTACGATGCTGAGCTTGTCGTCGGAGGAGGAGGAGCCGCCGCTGGAGGCGGCACAGCCGGACAGGATGACCGGCACGGCGAGAGCCGCGGCGGTCAGCGCGATGAGCCTGTTCCGTCGGTACATGGGTGCGTCTCTTCTCTGATCTCGGGTTTTCAACGTAAGTCACGTTGTTTGATAGAGATTACCAGGGCAGATCCGTCCCGGACGAATCCCGCGCGTCGTTTCCCGAGAATGGGGTACGTCGGGTGCTCTGCCGCCAGGCCGTCGCGCCCGTCGCCCCGGGTCGGGTGCGCAGCGTCACCTGTCCGAAACCCGGGGATCGATCGGTTTGGCCCCGAGGCCGGACTATCGTGGGGAGTCGCGCGCCGAGCACCGGAACTCTTGGCGAGACACGCCCCCGCAGCTGAAGGAAGTGCACGTAGGTGTCCAAGCAGGTCAAGCGGCTCGACCGCGTGATCATCCGGTTCGCAGGTGACTCCGGCGACGGCATGCAGCTGACCGGTGACCGGTTCACCCAGGAGTCCGCGGCGTTCGGGAACGACCTCTCGACGTTGCCGAACTTCCCGGCCGAGATCCGGGCCCCGCAGGGCACGCTGCCCGGGGTCTCGTCGTTCCAGGTCCACTTCGCCGACCACGACATCCTCACGCCCGGCGACGCGCCCGACGTGCTGGTCGCGATGAACCCGGCGGCACTGCGGGCGAACCTCGGCGACCTGCCGAAGGGCGCCGCGATCGTGGTCGACACCCACGACTTCACCGCCCGCAACCTGACCAAGGCCGGGTACACCGCCAGCCCGCTCGACGACGAGTCCCTCGGGGAGTACGACGTCCACGCGCTGGACCTGACCGGAATGACCGTCGAGGCGGTCAAGGAGTTCGGCCTGTCCCGCAAGGACGCCGCCCGCGCGAAGAACATGTTCGCGCTGGGGTTGTTGTCGTGGCTGTACGGGCGCCCGACCGAGTCGACGATCGCGTTCCTGCAGAAGCGGTTCGCGAAGGTCCCCGACATCCGCGACGCCAACATCACGGCCTACCGCGCGGGCTGGAACTTCGGGGAGACCACCGAGACCTTCGTGGTCTCCTACGAGATCAAGCCCGCGCCGATGCCGACCGGCACCTACCGCAACATCACCGGCAACCTCGCCCTCGCCTACGGCCTGATCGCCGGCGGTGTCCAGTCCGGGCTGCCGATCTTCCTCGGGTCCTACCCGATCACCCCGGCCTCGGACATCCTCCACGAGCTCAGCAAGCACAAGGCCTTCGGCGTCACCACGTTCCAGGCCGAGGACGAGATCGCCGGCATCGGCGCCGCGATCGGGGCCGCGTTCGCGGGCAGCCTCGGCGTGACCACCACGTCGGGACCCGGGATCGCCCTGAAGTCGGAGTCGATCGGCCTCGCGGTGATGACCGAGCTGCCGCTGCTCGTCGTCGACGTCCAGCGCGGCGGCCCGTCGACCGGCCTCCCGACCAAGACCGAGCAGGCCGATCTCCTGCAGGCGATGTTCGGCCGCAACGGCGAGTCCCCTGTCCCGATCGTCGCGCCCCGGTCCCCCGGCGACTGCTTCGACGCCACCCTCGAGGCGATCCGGATCGCGGTCACCTACCGCACCCCGGTGATGCTGCTGTCCGACGGCATGCTGGCCAACGGCTCCGAGCCGTGGCGCATCCCGGAGCTGTCCGAGCTGCCGGAGATCGACCCGGCGTTCGCGACCGGCACGAACCACGTGGTCTCGACAGGCTCGACCGACGAGAAGGGCTCGACCGACGACAAGGGCGAGTTCTGGCCCTACCTCCGCGACGAGCAGACGCTCGCCCGCCCCTGGGCGATCCCAGGGACGCCAGGGCTGGAGCACCGGATCGGTGGGCTGGAGAAGGGCGACGGGCACGGGAACATCTCCTACGACCCGGCCAACCACGACTTCATGGTCCGGACCCGCGCGGCGAAGGTGGAGCGGATCGCGGAGTCGTTGCCGCCGTTGGAGGTCGACGACCCGGGTGCGGAGGACGGCCACGGCGCCCAGGTGCTGGTGCTGGGCTGGGGCTCGACGTACGGACCGATCGGCGCCGGCGTACGCCGCGTGCGCAAGGCCGGCTACCGGGTCGCCCAGGTCCACCTGCGCCACCTGAACCCGTTCCCGCGCGACCTCGGCGACATCCTGAAGCGCTACGACAAGGTGCTGATCCCCGAGATGAACCTCGGCCAGCTCGCGATGCTGATCCGGGCTCGCTACCTGGTCGACGCGGTCGGCTACAACCACGTCCGCGGCCTGCCCTTGAAGGCCGCCGAGCTCGCCGAGGCGATCGGGAACCTGGTCGCCGAGGCCGAGGGCATCGAGGTCGACCTGTCGGCGGCGACGGCCGACGCGGGCGTCGGCACGGGAGGAGAAGCATGAGCACGTCTTCGGACACCGACCTGGGTCTGCCCGTCTTCCGCAGCGGCATCGAGCTGGTGCCGCCGGTCGAGGAAGGGACCACCCAGACCGGCAAGGAGTTCACCAGCGACCAGGAGGTCCGCTGGTGCCCCGGCTGCGGGGACTACGCCGTGCTCAAGGCGGTGCAGAGCTTCCTGCCCGACCTCGGTCTGCGGCGGGAGAACATCGTGTTCGTCTCCGGCATCGGCTGCTCCTCGCGGTTCCCCTACTACCTCGAGACCTACGGCATGCACTCGATCCACGGCCGGGCGCCGTCGATCGCGACCGGCATCGCCACCAGCCGCGAGGACCTCTCCGTCTGGGTGGTCACCGGCGACGGCGACGCCCTGTCGATCGGCGGCAACCACCTGATCCACGCGCTGCGCCGCAACGTCAACATGACCATCCTGCTGTTCAACAACCGGATCTACGGCCTCACCAAGGGCCAGTACTCCCCCACGTCGGAGGCCGGGAAGGTCACCAAGTCCACACCCATGGGCTCCGTGGACCACCCCTTCAACCCCGTGTCACTCGCGCTGGGTGCCGAAGCGACGTTCGTGGCCCGCACCATCGACTCCGACCGCAAGCACCTCACCGCCGTGCTCGCGACCGCCGCCGAGCACCGCGGCACCTCCCTGGTCGAGATCTACCAGAACTGCCCGATCTTCAACGACGGCGCCTTCGACGCGGTGAAGTCACCGACCACCCGCGACGAGGCGATCATCCCGCTCGTGCACGGCGAGCCGATCCGCTTCGGTGCCGACGGCAGCCGTGGGTTGATCCGCGACCACGCCACCGGGGGCGTGAAGATCGTCGACATCGGCGACGCCCCCGACCAGGTCTCGGCCGACGACGTCCTCGTCCACGACGCCCACAACCCCGACGCCACCACCGCGTTCGCGATCTCCCGGCTCACCGACGCCGGCCGGCTCCACCAGGCCCCGATCGGGATCTTCCGACAGGTCGTCCGCCCCACCTACGACGACCTGGCGCGCGACCAGATCACCGAAGCATCCGCCGGCACCAGCGGCACCACGTCCGACCGACTCGCCGCCCTCATCGGCGGCGGCGACACCTGGACCGTCGCCTGACCGAGTCTCGTCGCGGCTTCCTGCTGGGCGTCGCGGCGTACCTGCTCTGGGGGGCCTTCCCGCTGTACTGGCCGCTCCTGGAGCCGGCCGGGGCGATCGAGATCCTGGCCCACCGGATCTTCTGGTCGCTGATCGTGATGGGCGTGCTGATCGTCGCCCTCGGCCGGGGCGCGGCGTTCCGGCGGATGGTGGCCGACCGCCGCGTGACCCGCCTGCTCGCGCTGGCGGCGTGCCTGATCTCGGTGAACTGGGCGACGTACATCTGGAGCGTCAACAATGGCCACGTCGTCGAGTCGTCGCTCGGCTACTTCATCAACCCCCTCGTCACCGTGCTGATGGGGGTCTTCCTCCTCGGTGAACGCCTGCGCAGCTGGCAGTGGGCGGCAATGGCGGTCGCGGGGCTCGCGGTCGTCGTGCTGAGTGTCGACTACGGCCGGCTGCCGTGGGTGGCGCTGGTGCTGGCGTTCTCGTTCGGCAGCTACGGACTCTGCAAGAAGAAGGCAGGTGCTCCGCCGATCGAGAGCCTGACCTTCGAGACGCTGGTGATCGGGCCCTTCGCGCTGGCGTACGTCGTGTGGCTGAGCGCGCGCGGCGACTCGAACTTCGCCAGCCACGGAACCGGCCACCTGCTGCTGTTCCTGTCGACCGGCGTGATCACCGCGGTCCCGCTGATCTGCTTCGGCGGCGCGGCCATCCGGGTCTCGATGACGACGCTGGGGCTGCTGCAGTACCTCGCCCCGATCCTGCAGTTCGCGCTGGGAGTCGTGTACTTCCACGAAGACATGCCCACGGGCCGGTGGCTCGGGTTCGCCCTGGTCTGGGTGGCGTTGGCGATCTTCACGTTCGACTCGGCGCGCCATCGCCGGCACACGCTTCGGCTCAGCGCCGCGGTCGCGACCGTCTGAACTCCCGCCCAGAGCACGCCGGGCCTGCCCGTCCGACACCGGGCGGTGACCCAGGACCCGTTCATCACCCTCGAACCGATCCCTCCTCACCGCCCCGGGCGAGAGTCAGGTGGACCGGGTGGCGACGATGTCGGCGAAGTCCTCCAGCGCCTGGCGGACCGGCCCGTCGGGCAGCACGGTCAGCAGGGCCTTGGCCTCCTGCGCGCGGGCGACGACGTAGTCGCGGGCCGCGGCCATGGCCGGGTGGGCCCGGAGCAGGGTGAGCGCCTCGGCGTGCAGGGTGTCGTCGCTCAGGTCGGAGTCGAGGAGCTGGAGCAGGCGCGCGTCCTCGGGACGCGTCGACGCCTGCGCCATCAGCACCGGGAGGGTGGGCACGCCCTCACGCAGGTCGGTGCCCGGGGTCTTGCCGGACTCCCCCGACTCGGAGGCGATGTCGAGGATGTCGTCGGAGAGCTGGAACGCCGTGCCGACGATGGCGCCGTACGACGTCAGCGCCTCCTCGACCTCGCTGGTCGCACCTCCGAAGCGCGCGCCGTAGCGGGCGGACGTGGCGATCAGCGAACCGGTCTTTCCCGCCACCACGTCGAGGTAGTGCTCGAGCGGGTCGTCACCGGCGACGGGCTTGACCGTCTCCTGGATCTGACCCTCGACCAGCCGGGTGAACGTCCGCGCCTGGATGCGCACCGCGTCGGCGCCGAGCTCGGCGGTCAGCTCCGACGACTTCGAGAACAGGAAGTCGCCGGTCAGGATCGCGACGTGGTTGTCCCAGCGCGCGTTGGCCGACTCGGCTCCGCGCCGCAGCGCTGCCTCGTCCATCACGTCGTCGTGGTACAGCGAGGCGAGGTGGGTCAGCTCGACCACGCAGGCGGCGGTGATGACCTGGTCGGACTCCGGGTGCGAGCCACTCTCGGCCGCGAGCAGGACCAGCAGTGGCCGGAACCTCTTGCCGCCGGCCTCCATCAGGTGGCTGGCGGCGTCGGTCACGAACGGCGCACGGCTCCGGACGTGTCGGCTCAGCGCCTCCTCGACCTCCTGCATCCGCTCCCCGAGCCGGCGCGCCAGTGCCTGGTCGGTCACCGGCATCGCCAGGCCGACGTCGCCTGGGCGAGCGGGAGCAGGGGTCACCTGATGAATTCTCCCGCAGTTCGCGCCAGATCGAGAACCGGGCCCGGCAGGATGCCCAGCGCGATGGTCGCCGCGGCCGTGACACCGATCGCCGTGGCGGTCAGCACCGACGGGTGTGCGACGTGGGCGCTGTCCTCCTCGGGCTCGTGGAAGTACATGACCACGATCACCCGGACGTAGAAGAACGCCGCGGCGGCGCTGGCCAGGATCGCCACGATGACCACGGGCCAGGCCCCGGCAGCCAGGGCCACCTCGAAGACCGCCCACTTGCCGGTGAAGCCGGAGGTCAGCGGGATGCCGGCCATGCTCAGCAGGAACAGCGCGAACACCCCGGCCACGACCGGCGAGTGCTTGCCGAGCCCGGCCCAGCGGGTGATCGTCCCCTGCTCACCCGCGGAGTCGCGGACCAGTCCGACGACCGCGAAGGCACCGAGCGTGGTGAGGCCGTAGGTGACGAGGTAGAACAGGACCGCCTGCAGCGAGGTGATCTGGCCGGGGTGGATCTCGTCGTTGCCCTGCAGCCCGAGGACCCCGGTCAGCAGGAAGCCGGTGTGGGCCACCGACGAGTAGGCGAGCATCCGCTTCATGTCCGTCTGCACGAGCGCCAGCACCGTGCCGACGATCATGGTCAGGATCGCGATCACCCACATCATCGGCTGCCAGGTCCAGCGGGCCTGGCCGAACGCCACGTAGAACAGGCGCAGGATCGCGCCGAACGCCGCCGCCTTGGTCGCGGCGGCCATGAACGCAGTCACCGCGGTCGGGGCGCCCTGGTAGACGTCGGGCATCCAGGCCTGGAACGGCGCGGCCCCGACCTTGAAGAGCAGGCCCACCGTCAGCATCCCGATGCCGATGACCAGCAGGGTCTGGTTGCCGGCGTTGTTGGCGACGGCCTCGTTGATGGCGCCGAAGTCCATCGAGCCGGCGTACCCGTAGATGAGCGCGACGCCGTACAGGAAGAAGCCCGACGAGAACGCGCCGAGCAGGAAGTACTTCATCGCGGCTTCCTGGCTCAGGAGCCGGCGACGGCGGGCGAGCCCGCACAGCAGGTACAGCGGCAGCGACAGCACCTCGAGCGCGACGAACATCGTCAGCAGGTCGCCGGCCGCGGGGAACAGCATCATCCCGCCGACCGCGAAGAGCAGCAGCGGGTAGACCTCGGTGTGGTCGAGACCCTCGGCCTGCCGCTCCGACTCGGTGCCCGGGAGAGCGGCCGCCTGGCCGGCGAACGCCGACACCCCGCTCTCGATCCGTCGCTCGGCGAAGAGCAGGACGCCGCCGAGGCCGAAGACGAGGACCGCGCCCCACAGGAACATGGTCGGCCCGTCCAGCGCGATCGTGCCCTGCGAGCCGAAGAGGCCCCGCGCCGTGCCGTCGCCCAGCTCGGGCAGGCCGTTGGCGACGAAGCCGACGCCGACCAGCGCCACGAGCATGGCCACGAGCGCGGTGCCGAACTGCGCCAGGTAGCGCCACTGCCGGGGCAGGAACGCCTCGATCAGTACGCCGACACAGGCCGCCCCGAAGATCACGAGGATCGGCCAGAGCGAGCCGTACTCGATGTGGGGCTTGACGAAGGTGTCGTCAGCGGCGAGCGCGATCACTGCTGTCCTCCCTGGGCGGGCGCGATGGCCACGGTCGGGGCCGGGTCGTGCACGCCGACGTGCTGCAGCGTGTCGTCGACGTAGGGGTTGATCACCTTGAGCAGCGGCATCGGGAAGAAGCCGAACACGATCAGCGCCACGAACAGCGGGGCCAGGGTGCCGACCTCACGCCGGTCGAGGTCGCGGGTCTCCTCCACGCCGCTCCTGATGGTTCCTGAGGAGGCGAGGGACGAGCCGTCTCGAAGGACCAGGTCGGGGCCGGTCATCGTGCGCTGGTACATCCAGAGGACGTAGAACGCCGTGAGCACGATGGCCGAGACGGCGATCGCACCGGTCCACCAGTGGTGCTGGAAGGCCGCGATCAGGACCAGGATCTCGGAGACGAACGGCGAGAGGCCGGGCAGGCTCAGCGCCGCCAGGCCGAAGACCAGGAACAGCCCGGCCAGGACCGGCGTGACCTTCTCGACCCCGCCCATCGCCCGGATCGACGCGGTGCCGCGGCGCTTGATCAGGTAGCCCGCGACCAGGAACAGCGCGGCCGTCGCGAGGCCGTGGTTGACCATGTAGAGGACGGCGCCGGAGCCGCCCTGACTGGTGAGCAGGAAGATGCCGAGCACGATGAAGCCGAAGTGGCTGACCGACATGTAGCCGAACAGCCGGAGCATGTCGTCCTGGCCGATCGCCACCAGCGCGCCGTACACGATGGAGATCAGGGCGAACGTGATCACCACCGGCGTCGCCCACTGGGAGCCGTCGGGCAGCAGCCCGAGGCAGAACCGCAGCATCCCGTAGGCGCCGATCTTGTCGAGGATGCAGACCAGCAGGACGCTCGTGCCGGTGGTCGCCTGCTCGGTCGTGTCGGGCAGCCAGGTGTGCACGGGGAACAGCGGCGCCTTCACCGCGAACGCGATGAAGAAGCCGACGAACAGCCACTTCTGCGTGCCCGGGTCGATGCTGATCCCCTGCAGGTCGCCGAAGAGGTACGACGGGGTGCCGTGGCTGGCGGACACGACGTACAGCCCGATCACCGAGGCCAGCATCACCAGGCCGCCGGCCAGCTGGAACACCAGGAACTTCACGGCCGCCTTGCGCCGCTTGTTGCCGCCGAAGCCGCCGACCAGGAAGTAGGCCGGGATCAGCGTCGCCTCGAAGACGACGTAGAACAAGAAGACGTCGGTGGCCGCGAAGACCGCGATCGAGAGCGCCTCGAGGGCCAGTGCCCAGGCGAAGAACGCCTTCGTGTGCCGAGTCGCGGACGCCTCGTCGTCGGCCTTGAGGGTCACGCCTGGGTCGGCGTCGTACCAGCTGGCGCCGATCACGATCGGCACGAGCACGGCCGTGAGCAGGACCATCAGCAGCCCGAGCCCGTCGACACCGAGGGCGTAGTGGGCACCGAAGGCCTTGATCCAGACGTGGTCCTCGGTGAACTGGAAGCCGCCGTCCAGGTGGTAGCCGAACGCCATGATCACGGCGAGCAGCAGCGTGAGCAGCGAGGCGCCGAGGGCGACCTGCTTGGGCAGCTCGACCTTGTGACCGCCCGGGAGCGCGGCCGTCGCGACCGCACCGAGGAGCGGGACGACGATCAGGATGGTCAGCCAGGGGAAGTCGTTCATCGCAGGTTCACCGCCAGGAGAGCCACGACGACGAGGACGGCGCCGGCGAGCACGGACAGGGCGTAGGAGCGGACGAAGCCGGTCTGCGCGAGACGAAGGACCGACCCGACGCCGCCGACGCCGAGGGCGTGCCCTCGACGACGCCGTCGACGCCGTCGCGGTCGAACAGGGTCAGGCCGGAGACCAGCTGACCACCGGGCCGGACGACCAGGGTGTCGTTGATCTCGTTGCCGTAGAGCTCGGCCCGGGCGGCCTTGGTCGCGAAGGACACGTCCCGCGGTGCCTCGCGCGGCACCTCCTGGCGTTGGACGAGGTACCAGGCGGCGGCCACGCCGACCGCGACGATCAGGACGACGATGACCGAGATCAGCAGCGCCGGGATCGGCGGGCTCTCCTCGGGAGCGGTCCCGACCACGGGCTCGAGGAAGTTCACGATCCAGTCGCCGGCGAGCAGCAGGCCGCCGAGGACCGAGAGCGCGGCGAGGACCATCAGCGGGACGGTCATCACCAGGGGCGACTCGTGCGGGTGGACCTCGTCGGCCCACCGCTTCTTGGTGAAGAAGGTCATGAACATCAGCCGGCTCATGTAGAAGCCGGTGATCCCGGCGCCCAGCATGGCCAGCACGCCGACGAACCAGTTCTGCGTGAGGGCGACCTCGATGATCTTGTCCTTCGACCAGAAACCGGAGAAGCCCGGGAAGCCGATGATCGCGAGGTAGCCCATCGCGAAGGTCAGGAACGTGACCGGCATGGCCTTGCTGAGGGCGCCGTAGTGACGCATGTCGACGTCGTCGTCCATGCCGTGCATCACCGAGCCGGCGCCGAGGAACATGTTGGCCTTGAAGAAGCCGTGGGTCAGCAGGTGGAAGATCGCGAACGGATAGCCGGCGATGCCCAGGCCGGCGCCGAGCATCATGTAGCCGATCTGGCTCATCGTCGAGCCGGCCAGCGCCTTCTTGATGTCGTCCTTCGCGCACCCGATGATCGCGCCCCAGATCAGCGTGACCGTGGCGACGATGACGACGACGGTGCGCGCATGGGGCGCGTAGTCGAAGACGAAGTTGGAGCGGACGACGAGGTAGACGCCGGCGGTCACCATGGTCGCGGCATGGATCAGGGCCGACACCGGGGTCGGGCCCTCCATCGCGTCGAGCAGCCACGACTGCAGCGGCACCTGGGCGGACTTGCCGCAGGCGGCGAGCAGGAGGAGCAGGCCGAGCGCGGTCATCGTGCCCTCGGAGGCCTTGCTCGCGTTGGCGGAGATCGTGGTGAAGTCGGTGGTGCCGAAGGTGGCGAAGAACAGCCCGACGCCCAGGGACAGTCCGATGTCACCGACCCGGTTGACGATGAAGGCCTTCTTGGCCGCGGCCGCGGCCGAGTGCTTGTGCTGCCAGAAGCCGATCAGCAGGTACGACGCGAGGCCGACGCCCTCCCAGCCGAGGAACACGCCGAGGTAGTTGCCGGCGAGGACCAGGATCAGCATCGCGGCCACGAACAGGTTGAGGTAGCCGAAGAACCGGCGGCGGCGCTCGTCGTGCTCCATGTAGCCGATGGAGTAGATGTGGATCAGGGAGCCGACCCCGGTGATCAGGAGCAGGAACAACGCGGACAGCGGGTCGTAGAGGAGGTCGGCGCCGACCTTGAGCCCGCCGGCCTGGAACCAGGTGTAGAGGTGCTGACTGACCTGTCGGTCGTCGCTGTCGCGGCCGAGGAGCCCGAAGAACAGCACCAGGCTCAGCACGAACGACAGCACCGGGAGGGCGGCCCCGATCAGGTGGCCGTTGCGGTCGAGCCGACCCTTGGCCAGCGGACCTCCGACGAGCAGGATCACGGCCCCCAGCAGGGGAAGCGCGATCACCAGCCAGAGCAGGGAGAAGACCCCGTCGGCCGACCCCGGGTCGACGAGCGGAGCACCCTCGGCGAGAGCGAACATCTAGTCAGTCTCCTGTGCTGTGCTGGGTTGGCTGCTCAGTACTTCAGCAGGCTGGCGTCGTCGACCGAGGCCGAGCGGCGGGTGCGGAAGATCGTCATGATGATCGCCAGGCCGACCACGACCTCCGCGGCGGCGACGACCATCACGAAGAACGCCGTGATCTGGCCGTCGAGGTCACCGTGCTGCTTGGAGAACGCCACCAGGGCGAGATTGGAGGCGTTGAGCATCAGCTCGACGCACATGAACACCACGATCGCGTTGCGGCGCGTGAGCACGCCGACGCTGCCGATCGTGAACAGGATCGCGGAGAGGATCACGTAGGGCGTCATGTCGCGGGCGCCTCCTCCTCCGTGGTGGCCGGAGCGGACGCGTCACGTCCGGCGTGCGGGGCCTGACCCAGCTGCCGCTCGATGGCGGCGACGTCGTCCGCCATCGCCGGGGCCGACCGGACGGTACCGCGGGCGACGAGCACCCGGGAGACCGACGACTCGGACGCCGTCCCGTCCGGCAGCAGCGCCGGGGTGTCGACGGCGTTGTGCCGCGCGAAGACACCCGGGGTCGGCAGGGGTCCGGGATGCTTGCCGGAGGCGGCGTAGTCCTGCATCCGCTGAGCGGCCAGGTCCGCCTGGGTGGCCTTGGGCTCGAGGCGCTCGCGGTGCGCGAGCACCATGGCGCCCATGGCGGCGGTGATCAGCAGGGCGCTGGTGACCTCGAAGGCGAAGACGTACTTGCTGAACAGCAGGTCGGCCAGGGCCGGGATGTTGCCGTTCGCGTTGGCGTCGTCGAGGCCGACCACGGTGCCGAGACTGATCTGGGCCAGCCCCACGACCAGCACCACACCGAGCAGCAGCCCGGCCAGGATCGCCATGAACCGCTGGCCCTTGATCGTCTCGACCACCGAGTCGGAGGCGTCGACACCCACCAGCATCAGCACGAACAGGAACAGCATCAGGATCGCGCCCATGTAGACGGCGACCTGCACGGCGGCCAGGAACGGCGCGTTGAGGGACAGGTAGAGGATCGCCAGCCCGATCATCACCAGCGCGAGGAGCAGCGCGGCGTGCACGGCCTTGCGCACGAACAGCAGGCCGAGCGCGGCGAGCACCATGATCGGGGCGAGGATCCAGAAGGTGATCACGAGGGCACCTCCTCGTCCTGGTGCGGTGCGGCGTTCGTCCCGGGCGTCGGCGACTTGAAGGTGCCGCGGTAGTAGTCACCCTCGTCGTCGCCGAGACGCATCGGGTGGGGCGGCAGCTCCATGCCGGGCAGCAGCGGGGCGAGCAGGTCCTGCTTCTCGTAGATCAGGTCGCCACGGTTGTCGTCGGCCAGCTCGTACTCGTTGGTCATCGTCAGCGCGCGCGTCGGGCAGGCCTCGATGCACAGCCCGCACAGGATGCAGCGCAGGTAGTTGATCTGGTAGACGCGGCCGTAGCGCTCGCCGGGGCTGAAGCGCTCGTCCTCGGTGTTGGAGGCGCCCTCGACGTAGATCGCATCAGCGGGACAGGCCCACGCGCACAGCTCGCACCCGATGCACTTCTCGAGCCCGTCGGGCCAGCGGTTGAGCTGGTGACGGCCGTGGAAGCGCGGTGCCGTGGGCTGCTTCTCGAAGGGGTACTGCTCGGTGACGACCTTCCTGAACATCGTCCGGAAGGTCACCCCGAACCCGGCGACCGGGTCCCAGAGCTGCTCCTTGAGGGTCTTGCCCTCCTGCTCGGAGCTCATGACCGGTGGTCCTCCTCAACCTGTCGAGGTGCGGGGTCGACCTCGTCCGACGCGGCGGCGTCGTCCGACGCCGCGGTGACCGTGCGCCCGGGGGCGAAGGTCAGGGTCGCGGCGGCGCCACGCACCGCGCCACCGGTGGGCATGGCGGGCACGGGGAACCCACCGGCGTACCCCTGCGGGGCTGCCTCGTGCTCGGGCTCGTCGTCGGTCTGGGCATCGCCGAAGAAGAAGACCCCGAGGAACAGGACCACGGCGACGCCGAGGCCGACCAGGAGGTACTTCCGGTCGACCCCGCCGTCGAGGGAGGCCGTCCGGATCGCGGCGACCGCCACGATCCAGACCAGGGCACCGGGGATCAGGTACTTCCAGCCGAACGCCATGAACTGGTCGTAGCGCATGCGCGGCAGGGTGCCGCGGAGCCAGATGAAGAAGAAGATGAAGAACAGGACCTTGCCCATGAACCACAGGAAAGGCCAGTAGCCGGTGTTCGCGCCGGCCCACACGTGGTCGATCCAGAAGGGCACGTGCCAGCCACCCAGGAACAGCGTGGTCGCGAGGGCCGAGACGGTGGCCATGTTGATGTACTCGGCCAGGAAGAACAGCGCGAACTTCAAGCTGGAGTACTCGGTGTGGAAGCCGCCGACCAGCTCACCCTCGGCCTCGGCGAGGTCGAACGGCGCGCGGTTGGTCTCGCCCACCATGGAGATCGTGTAGATGGCGAAGGACGGCAGCAGGATGACGCCGAACCACCAGTCGCCCTGGGCGGCGACGATCTGGCTGGTGGACATCGAGCCGGCGTAGAGGAACACCGCCACCAGGGCCAGCGCCATCGCGACCTCGTAGGAGATCATCTGCGCGCTCGAGCGCAGGGCACCGAGCAGCGAGTACGTCGAGCCGCTGGACCAGCCGCCGAGCACGATGCCGTAGATGCCGATCGAGGAGATGGCCAGCACGAACAGCACGGCCATCGGCATGTCGGTCAGCTGCAGCGGCGTGTGCCGATCGCTCCACGGCACCTTCACCTCGGGCCCGAAGGGGATCACCGAGAACGCGACGAACGCCGGGACCGTCGCGATCACCGGCGCCAGGATGAACACGACCTTGTCCGCGGCCGTGGGGATGATGTCCTCCTTCAGCGCCAGCTTCACGCCGTCGGCCAGGCTCTGCAGGAGCCCGAAGGGACCGTTCACGTTGGGCCCGATGCGGTGCTGCATGCGGGCCACCACGCGGCGCTCGAACCAGATGTTGAAGAGCGTGAGCACCACGAGGATCACGAAGATCAGGAGCGCCTTGATCAGGATCAGCCACAGCGGATCCTGGCCGAAGGCCTCCAGGCCCTTCGCGCCGGCACTGGGCGACAGGTCGAGGACAGTCACTGGTCGGCTCCCTTCAGGCGGACACCGGACCCGGGCGAGGCCAGGTCGGCGAGAACGCCGTTGCCGGTGGAGTTCGCCGGGACCCAGACGACGTCGTCGGCCAGGTCGGCGGCCACCTCGACGGGGAGCGTGACCGAGCCACGGTCGCCCTCGAGGGTGACCATCGCGCCGAGCGCGCTCGCCGCCGAGGCAGAGACACGGCACACCGGCGTACGGCCGGTGGCGCGGAGGTACTTCTCGCCGTCCTGCATCGAGCCGTTGTCGACCATCAGCTTCCAGGTGGCCAGGGCGACCTGGCCCTCCTGACGGCCGGCGAGCGACGATGAGGCCGGGGTGTCGGGGAGCGCGGCGCGCTCGCCGTCCCACGGACCCATCTCGACCATCCGGTCGTGGGCCTCGGCCGAGGTGCGGAACCCGAGCGGCCGGCCGAGCTCCTCGGCGACGCCGGCCAGGACGCGGGCGTCGGGCAACGCGTTGGGGTTGACGAAGACCGCCCCGAACTCGCGCGGCCGGCCCTCCCAGGTCACGAACGTGCCGGGCTTGTCGGTCACCGGCGCCACCGGGAACACGACGTCGGCGACGCGCGTCACGTCGGTCTCGCGCTGCTCGAGCGCGACGACGAAGCGGGCGGCCTCGAGGGCGGCACGGAACGCCGCAGGGTCGGCTGTGTCGTCGGGGTCGACGCCACCCACGACCAGGCCGCCGAGCTCGCCCGAGACGACGGCGGCGACGATCGCGTCGGCGTCGCGGCCGGGCTGGTCCGGGAGACCGGCGACGCCCCATGCGGTGGCCGCGTCGACCCGGGCCGCGGCATCGGTGACCGGACGGCCACCGGGCAGCAGGGTCGGCAGGCAGCCGGTCTCGAGCGCCCCACGGTCGCCGGCACGGCGTGGCACCCAGGCCAGCTGGGCCCCGGAGGTGCGGGCGAGCCTCGCGACGGCGGTGAGGGCGCCGGGAGCGGTCGCCATCCGTTCGCCCACCAGGATCACGCTGGCGCTGTCGAGCTCGACGTCGGTGTGGTGGGCCAGCCCGGCGACCACGTCGGCCTCCGTGCCGGGTGCGGCCGGGAGCAGGGTGCCGCCCATCTTGTGCAGGCCGTTGCTCGCGTAGGGACCGACCGACCAGACGCGCGTGCGGTGCTCGCGGTGGGCCTTGCGCAGGCGCAGGAAGAGCGTGCCGGCCTCGTCCTCGGGCTCGAGGCCGACGAGGACGACGGAGTTGGCGCGGTCGAGGTCGGCGTACGTCACGCCGCCGTTGCCCGGACCGCGCAGGACGACCTCCGCCGCGAGGAAGTCGGCCTCCTCGGCGGACAGCGGCCGCGCGCGGAAGTCGACGTCGTTGGTACCGAGCGCCACGCGGGCGAACGTGCTGTAGGCGTAGGCGTCCTCGGCGGTCACGCGCCCGCCGGGCAGGACCCCCACACCTGAGCCGGTTCCTGAGGAGCCGAGGGACGAGGCGTCTCGAAGGGCCGCGAGCCCGCGCGCCGCCACGGCGAACGCCTCGGGCCACGAGGCCGGCCGCAGCTCACCCTCCTCGCGGACCTGCGGGTAGCTCAGCCGGTCGTCGGTGCGGAGGTAGCCGAACGCGAAGCGGTCCTTGTCGGTGATCCACTCCTCGTTGACCTCGGGGTCGTTGCCGGAGAGGCGTCTCATCACCTGACCACGGCGGTGGTCGACGCGGATCGCGGCGCCACAGGCGTCGTGCTCGGCGACCGACGGCGTCGACACCAGGTCGAAGGGTCGCGAGCGGAACCGGTACTCGGCGCTGGTGAGCGCGCCGACCGGGCAGATCTGGATGGTGTTGCCCGAGAAGTAGGACTCGAAGGGCTCCTTCTCGTAGATGCCCACCTGCTGCAGCGCCCCGCGCTCGATCATCGCGATGAACGGGTCACCGGCGATCTGCTCGGAGAAGCGGGTGCACCGGGCACAGAGCACGCAGCGCTCGCGGTCGAGCAGCACCTGGGCGGAGATGTTGATCGGCTTGGGGAAGGTGCGCTTGACGCCACCGGACGACGCGAACCGGGACTCGCCCCGGCCGTTGGACATCGCCTGGTTCTGCAGGGGGCACTCGCCGCCCTTGTCGCACACGGGGCAGTCGAGCGGGTGGTTGACCAGCAGGAACTCCATGATCCCTTGCTGGGCCTTGTCCGCGACCTCGCTCGTGGCCTGGGTGTTGACCACCATGCCCTCGGCGACCGGGATCGTGCAGGAGGCCTGGGGCTTGGGCATCGGCCGGCCGTTGCCGGCGTCGGGGACGTCGACCAGGCACTGGCGACAGGCACCGACCGGGTCGAGCAACGGGTGGTCGCAGAACCGCGGGATCTGGACGCCGACCTCCTCGGCGGCCCGGATCACCAGCGTGCCGGCCGGCACGCTGACCTGGACGCCGTCGATCGTCAGCGTGACCAGGTCGGTCTTCTCGACCTCGGACGTCGTCATCAGCGGGCCCCCTCGGCGGCGAAGACGGTGGAGGCGACCGGGTCGAACGGGCAGCCGCCGGTGCTGAGGTGCTGGAGGTACTCGTCCCGGAAGTACTGGATGGAGCTCGAGATCGGGCTCGTGGCGCCGTCGCCGAGCGCGCAGAAGGACCGGCCCAGGATGTTCTCGCACTGGTCGAGCAGCAGGTCGAGGTCCTCCTCGCGCCCGATGCCCTTCTCCAGGTTGGTCAGGGTCTGCACCAGCCACCAGGTGCCCTCGCGGCACGGCGTGCACTTGCCGCAGGACTCGTGCTTGTAGAACTCCGTCCACCGGAGCACGGCCCGCACGACGCAGGTCGTCTCGTCGAAGATCTGCAGCGCGCGGGTGCCGAGCATGGAGCCGGCGGCACCGACCGCCTCGAAGTCCAGCGGGACGTCGAGGTGCTCGTCGGTCAGGATCGGCGTCGACGACCCGCCCGGCGTCCAGAACTTCAGCTCGTGCCCGTGCCGGATGCCACCGGCCAGGTCGATCAGCGTGCGCAGGGTGATGCCGAGCGGCGCTTCGTACTGACCCGGCTTGGCGACATGGCCCGAGAGGCTGAAGATGCCGAAGCCCTTGGACTTCTCGGTGCCCATCGAGGCGAACCACTCGGCGCCCTGGTCGATGATGCTCGGCACCGAGGCGATCGACTCGACGTTGTTGATCACCGTCGGGCTGGCGTAGAGGCCGGCGACGGCCGGGAACGGCGGTCGCAGCCGCGGCTGGCCGCGTCGTCCCTCGAGGCCCTCGAGGAGGGCGGTCTCCTCGCCACAGATGTAGGCGCCCGCACCGGCGTGGACGACGACGTCGAGGTCGTAGCCCGAGCCGTGGATGTCCTGGCCGAGGTGGCCGGCGGCGTAGGCCTCGGCCACGGCGGCCTGGACGCGGCGGACCACGTGGACCACCTCGCCGCGGATGTAGATGAACGCCTTGTTCGCCCGGATCGCGAAGCTGCTGATGATCACGCCCTCCACCAGGGTGTGCGGCGTCGCCATCATCAGCGGGATGTCCTTGCAGGTGCCCGGCTCGGACTCGTCGGCGTTGACCACGAGGTACTTCGGGTTGGGGTTGTCCTGCGGGATGAAGCCCCACTTCATGCCGGTCGGGAAGCCCGCACCACCACGGCCGCGCAGCCCGGAGTCCTTGACCGCGGTGATGATCTCGTCGGGAGCCATGCCCAGGGCCGTGCCGAGCGCGCGGTAGCCACCGTGCCGCTCGTACGTCGCGAGCTTCCAGCTCTGCTCGTCCGCCCAGTCGGCGGTGAGGACGGGGGTCAAGGTGTCAGCCACGAAGTGACCCCTCCCGGTGGTTGACGAGGTCGCTCTGCGACCGTTGGTTCCTGAGGAGGTCGCTCTGCGACCGTCTCGAAGGGCTCGAAACCTCAGCCATCCTTCTGGCCCTCCTCCTGCGTGGTCTCCGTCTCGGCGCGCGAGGTGTCGGCCTGCGCGGCGGCTTCCTTGGCGGAGTCGGCGGTGGAGCCGATCTCGCCCGAGGAGCCCGCGCCAGGCGCGGTCCAGCCCCGCTCGCGCGCGATGTCCAGGCCGACCAGCGAGGCGGGGCCCGCACCGGGGCCCTCGTCGGCGAGGTCGTCGGGGAAGCCGGCGAGCACCCGCTCGACCTCGCGCCAGGTGGCGATGCGAGGTCCGCGGGTCGAGCGGACCTCCTTGCCCTCGCGGAGGTCGTCGACCAGCTCCGTGGCCGACTGCGGGGTCATGTTGTCCATGAACTCCCAGTTGACCATCATCACCGGGGCGTAGTCGCAGGCGGCGTTGCACTCGACGTGCTCGAGCGTGATCACGCCGTCCTCGGTGGTCTCGTCGTTGCCGACGTCGAGGTGCTCCTTGAGCCGCTCGAAGATCGCGTCGCCGCCCATCACCGCGCAGAGCGTGTTGGTGCAGACGCCGACGTGGTAGGTGCCGACCGGCCGGCGCTTGTACATCGTGTAGAAGGTCGCGACGCCACTGACGTCGGCGGCGCTGATGCCGAGGATGTCGGCGCAGGCCTCGATGCCCTCGGGCGTGACCCGACCCTCGGTGGACTGCACGAGGTGGAGCATCGGCAGGAGCCCGGACCGCGGCTCCGGGTAGCGCGCCGCGATCTCGCGGAGCTCGGCGTACGTCGCCTCGCTCAGCCCGGCTCCGGTGCCGGTCGAGCCTGTCGAGACCACCTCGGTCACCGGTCCACGCCTCCCATCACGGGGTCGATGCTGGCGATGGCGACGATCACGTCGGCGACCATGCCGCCCTCGGACATCACGCTGGTCGCCTGCAGGTTGGTGAACGACGGGTCGCGGAAGTGCGCACGGAACGGGCGCGTGCCGCCGTCGGAGACGACGTGGGCACCCAGCTCGCCGCGCGGCGACTCGATCGGCACGTAGGCCTGGCCGGCCGGGACCCGGAAGCCCTCGGTGACCAGCTTGAAGTGGTGGATCAGCGCCTCCATCGACTCGCCCATGATGTGGCGGATGTGGTCGAGGCTGTTGCCCATGCCGTCGGAGCCGATCGCGAGCTGGCTGGGCCAGGCGATCTTCTTGTCGGCGACCATCACCGGGGCACCCTCGAGCTTGGCCAGCCGGTCGGCCGCCTGCTCGACGATCTTCAGCGACTCCCACATCTCGGCCAGCCGTACCCGGAAGCGGCCGTAGGAGTCGCTGGTGTCCCAGGTCTGGACGTCGAAGTCGTAGGTCTCGTAGCCGCTGTAGGGCTGGGACTTGCGCAGGTCCCAGGGGTAGCCGGTCGAGCGGAGGACCGGGCCGGTCATCCCGAGGGCCAGGCAGCCGGCGAGGTCGAGGTGTCCCACGCCCTCGAGGCGGCCCTTGAAGATCGGGTTGGCGTTGCAGAGGTCGGCGTACTCGGGCAGCCGCTTCTTCATCAGCGCGACGAAGCCGCGGATCTCGTCGAGGGCGCCCGGCGGGAGGTCCTGCGCGACCCCGCCGGGGCGGATGAACGCGTGGTTCATCCGCAGGCCGGTGATCAGCTCGAACAGGTCGAGCACCAGCTCGCGCTCGCGGAAGCCGATCGTCATCACGGTCAGTGCGCCGATCTCCATGCCACCGGTGGCGATGCAGACCAGGTGGGACGAGATGCGGTTGAGCTCCATCAGGAGGACCCGCATGACCTGGGCCTTCTCGGGGATGTCGTCCTCGATGCCGAGCAGCCTCTCGACGCCGAGCACGTAGGTCATCTCGTTGTGGAAGGGCGAGAGGTAGTCCATCCGGGTGCAGAACGTGACGCCCTGGACCCAGGAGCGGTACTCCATGTTCTTCTCGATGCCCGTGTGGAGGTAGCCGATGCCGCACCGGGCCTCGGTCACCGTCTCGCCCTCGAGCTCGAGGATCAGCCGGAGCACACCGTGGGTGGACGGGTGCTGCGGGCCCATGTTGACGACGATGCGCTCCTCGACGTCGTCGTCGAGCCCCTGGGTGATGGAGTCCCAGTCCTGGCCGGTGACGGTGAAGACCTTGCCCTGGGCGGTCTCGTTGCTGCCGGCGTAGACGTCACTCGTCATGAGTAGCTCCTTCGCTGGTCGGGCGGTGGGATCGTGCCGCCCTTGTACTCGACCGGGATGCCGCCCAGCGGGTAGTCCTTGCGCTGGGGGTGGCCCGGCCAGTCGTCCGGCATCAGGATCCGGGTCAGGGCCGGGTGGCCGTCGAACACGATCCCGAACATGTCGTAGGTCTCGCGCTCGTGCCAGTCGTTGGTGGGGTAGATGCTGACGATGCTCGGGATGTGGGGGTCGGCGTCGGGGGCGCTGACCTCGAGCCGCACCCGGCGGTTGTAGGTCATCGAGAGCAGGTGGTAGACCGCGTGCAGCTCGCGACCGGTGTCACCGGGGTAGTGGACGCCGCTGACACCGGAGCACAGCTCGAAGCGCAGCCCCTCGTCGTCGCGGAACATCTGGGCCACGAACGCGCAGGTCCTCGCGCCGGACGTGGAAGGTGATCTCGCCCCGGTCGACGACGACCTTCTCGACGGCGGCCGAGAGGGCGGTGGCCTTGAGCCGTGCCTCGAGCGCGTCGGCCACCTCGTCGTACCAGCCGCCGAACGGGCGCTGGCTGGCGCCCGGGAAGACGGTCTGCTTGACCAGCCCGCCGTACCCGCTGGTGTCGCCCGAGCCGGAGACGCCGAACATGCCGTGGCGCACGCCGACGGTCTCCACCTCGCCCTGCTCGGCCGGGAGCTTGGCGTCCTGCGACGGGTCCTGGGTGTTGTCGGGACTCATCGCATGAGGCCCTTCAGCTGCGAGGTCGGGGCCGCGGCCAGCGCAGCGGTCTCGCCGGCCTCGACCGCCTTGCGCGCGTTGCTGCCGAGCGGCTTGTGCTGCACCTGGTCGTGAAGCTTCAGGATCGCGTCGATCAGCATCTCGGGCCGCGGCGGGCAGCCGGGGAGGTACATGTCGACGGGGACGACGTGGTCGACGCCCTGCACGACGGCGTAGTTGTTGAACATCCCGCCGCTGCTGGCGCAGACGCCCATCGCCAGCACCCACTTGGGGTCGGGCATCTGGTCGTAGATCTGGCGCAGGACCGGTGCCATCTTCTGGCTCACCCGGCCGGCCACGATCATCAGGTCGGCCTGACGCGGGCTGGCCCGGAAGACCTCCATGCCGAAGCGGGCGAGGTCGTACTTGGGGCCGCCGGTGGTCATCATCTCGATCGCGCAGCAGGCGAGCCCGAACGTGGCCGGCCAGAAGCTGGCCTTGCGCATGTAGCCGGCGACGCCCTCGACGGTGGTCAGCAGGACGCCGCTGGGCAGCTTCTCTTCGAGTCCCATGGGTGGCTACCTCAGTCCCAGTCGAGGCCGCCGCGGCGCCAGACGTAGGCGTAGGCGACGAACACGGTGGCGATGAACAGCACCATCTCGACGAGCCCGAAGGTCTTCAGCGAGTCGAAGCGCACCGCCCACGGCAGCAGGAAGACGACCTCGATGTCGAAGACGATGAACATCATCGCGATGATGAAGTACTTGATCGGGAACCGCCCGCCGCCGAGCGGCTGCGGCGTCGGCTCGATGCCGCACTCGTAGGAGTCGAGCTTGGCCCGGTTGTAGCGCCGGGGCCCGACGCCGGCCGACATGATCACCGAGAGGACCGCGAAGGCCGCCGCGATGAGCGCCAAGACCAGGACGGGCGCGTAGAGCTCCATCCAGCTTTTCCTTCCCAGTTGCAGCTGTCCGTCCGTGACCTGCACCACGAGATTGTGACTTTGTGAACGCCTTCACGAACCGGCCGTCGGCCAGTCTAGGACTCCGCCAACCGGTCCGCACGTCCGGGTCCGGCGGTCGACAAACCGGCTCCGACCTGGGGATTTAACGAAGCCGAGCGTGCCCTAAATCGCGCCCGCGCGGCCGACGGTCACGGGCGTACGCCGAGCCGGACGACGGCGCCGCGCGTCGGCGGCGACTCGTCGTCCCGATCCCTTCAGGCGACCGCCCGATGGAGGGCGACGATGCCGCCGGAGAGGTTGCGCCACTCGGGGTGCTGCCACCCGGCTTGTCCGATCCGGGTGGCGAGCGCCGGCTGGTCGGGCCAGGCGCGGATCGACTCGGCCAGGTAGACGTAGGCGTCCGGGCTCGACGAGACGGTGCGGGCGATCGGCGGCAGGGCACGCATCAGGTACTCGACGTACACCGTGCGGAACGGCGTCCAGGTCGGGTGGCTGAACTCGCAGACCACGAGCCGGCCGCCGGGACGCGTGACCCGGCGCATCTCGGCGAGGCCGGCGAGCGGGTCGACGATGTTGCGCAGCCCGAAGGAGATGGTGACCGCGTCGAAGACCCCGTCGGCGAAGGGGAGCCGGGTGCCGTCGCCCGCGGTGAACGGCAGGTGGGGCCGGTGCTCCTTGCCGACCCGGAGCATGCCGAGCGAGAAGTCGCAGGGCACGACGGTCGCGCCCGCCTCGGCGAAGGGCTGGCTCGACGTCCCCGTTCCGGCCGCCAGGTCGAGGACGATCTCACCCGGTTCGGGAGCGACGGCGTCGATCACGTCCTTGCGCCAGCGCCGGTCCTGGCCGAGGGACAGGACGTCGTTGGTCACGTCGTAGCGCTTCGCGACGGCGTCGAACATCCGGCGTACGTCGCTCGGCTGCTTGTCCAGGTCTGCGCGGGCCACGCCACGAGGGTAGGGGTCCAGGTTGAGCGGAGGCTGTGCAGGTGCGATGCGCTGGTCGACAGCAGAGACTCTTCGACGAACGACTGCGACTCGTTCACCTCGATCTCCGCCCGCGCCACGCGCCGTCGGGGCTCTCGGCAACCAAATCCAGGGATTTCGCGTCTTCAGGATCAAGACTGGGGCGTCCTCACCGCGCCTCACCGATCAACCCGGGTCACCGGGGCGTGGACTTCCCCGGAGGAGAACGATGAAGGTCTTCAAGACCCTGCTGGTGCTGGTGCTCGTCGCCGGTGTCCTCGGCGGCGCGGCGTACGCCGGCGGCAGGCTGCTGCGCGACGACAAGCCGGACACGGTGGCGTCGTCCTCGGGCCTGCCCGGCTCCCCGAGCTCGTCCACGCCGTCCTCCCCCACGACCTCGCCGAGCTCACCCGACTCGCCGACGTCGTCCGCGACCCACGAGGCCCCGGTGGTGGACGACGTGCTGAAGCCCGGCGCGAAGGGGACGCAGGTCCGGGAGCTCCAGCAGCGCCTGTTCCAGCTCGCCTGGCTGCCCGAGACCACGACCGGGGTGTACGACGGTCGCGACCGCCGCGGCCGTGAAGGGCTTCCAGGGCAAGCACGGCCTGACCCGCACGGGCGTCCTCGACCGGAGGACCTGGCAGCAGCTACGCGGGATGACCACCACGCCGAGCCACGACGCGATGTTCAACGTGATGCACGCCGGCAAGGCGCTCTTCACCTCCGGTGACACCGGGGACGACGTCCGGGCGATCCAGGCCCGGCTCCGCCAGATCGCGTGGTACTTCGGCGACGTCTCCGGGAGCTTCGACTCGCAGACCGTCACCGCGGTCAAGGGCTTCCAGGCCAAGCGGGCGATCCCCGTCACCGGCGCGGTCGACCGGCGCACCCTGGACCGGCTGAACGCGATGACGACGACACCGACCACGGCCGAGCTGCACAACAGGCTGCCCTCGCCCGGCAAGCTCGACGCCCGCTGCCTGACCGGCCGCGTGATCTGCATCGACAAGACGACGCGCACCCTGCGCTGGGTCATCGACGGCCACGTGCAGCAGACCCTCGACGCGCGGTTCGGGTCGACCTTGAACGACACCCCCACCCGCGAGGGCCTCTTCCACGTCTACCTCAAGGACGCCGACCACGTGTCGCGCCTCTACGGCTCGTCCATGCCGTTCGCGATGTTCTTCTCGGGCGGTCAAGCGGTGCACTACTCGTCGGACTTCGCGACGGTGGGCTACAACGGCGCCTCGCACGGCTGCGTGAACATCCGCGACTACGACGGCGTCAAGTGGCTGTTCTCCCAGGTGCGCGTGGGGGACAAGGTCGTCGTCTACTGGTCGTGACCGGCCCCTCCCGCGAGCGTCCTCCTACGACGCCGGGCGGTCCTCGGTTCACCGGCGTGACCTTGACGACAGGCACGCTCGTCGAGGCGTGGTCGAGGGCTACCGCCGGGTACGCTTCCCGACTGTGACGAGCCCTGCGGCCACCCCCGCGTCACCGGGTCTCTCGGTCCGGACGACCGAGATCGACGACGACGACCCCCTTCTCTCGCTGCTCCCGGCCGACGGTGCCGTGACCTGGCTCCGGCGCGACGAGGGCCTGGTCGGCTGGGGCGTGGCGGCCGAGATCCGGCCGAGGGGCATCACCCGCTTCTCCGACGCCGACAAGTGGTGGACCGAGACGGTCGCCCGGGCGGACATCCGCGACGACGTCAACGAGCCCGGCTCGGGCCTGGTCTGCTTCGGCTCCTTCGCGTTCGCCGACGACCCCGGCGACTCGGTGCTGACCGTCCCTCAGGTCGTGGTCGGTCGTCGGGCCGGCCGCACCTGGCTCACCCTGGTCGGCGACGCGGCGTACCACCGTCGCAGCGAGGGCGCCGAGGCGCCCGAGGACGTCGTGTTCAGCGACGGGGCGATGGACGGCGAGCACTGGATGGCCGTCGTGGCCGAGGCCGTACGCCGGATCACCGCCGGCGCCCTCGGCAAGGTGGTGCTCGCCCGCGACCTCGTGGCCACCGCCGCCAGCAGGATCGACGTCCGCTGGCCGCTGAGCCGGCTGGCCGCGAGCTACCCGATGTGCTGGACGTTCCACGTCGACGGGCTGTTCGGTGCGACTCCGGAGATGCTCGTGCGTCGCGAGCGGGGCCTGGTGACCTCGCGCGTCCTGGCCGGCACGATCCGGCGTACCGGCGACGACACCCGCGACCTCGCGCTGGCCGCGACGCTCGCCCGGTCGAGCAAGGACCACGAGGAGCACGAGTACGCCGTGCGCTCGGTCGCCGACGCCCTCGAGCCGCACTGCTCGTCGATGACCGTCCCCGAGACGCCGTTCGTGCTGCACCTGCCCAACGTCATGCACCTCGCGTCCGACGTCGCCGGCGTCGTCCACGACGCCACGACCGTCTCGTCGCTGCAGCTGGCCGCCTCGCTGCACCCGTCGGCTGCGGTGGGCGGCACGCCGACGTCGGCGGCCGTGGCGCTGATCTCCGAGATCGAGGGGATGACCCGCGGCCGGTACGCCGGCCCGGTCGGCTGGATGGACACCACCGGCGACGGTGAGTGGGGCATCGCGCTCCGCTCGGCCGAGATCGCCGGCAACACGGTGCGGCTCTTCGCCGGCTGCGGCATCGTCGCCGACTCCGACCCCGAGGCGGAGCTGGCCGAGACCCAGGCGAAGTTCGTGCCGGTGCGCGACTCCCTGACCGTCGGCTGACGTCGGTCTCGCCGGTTAGCGTCCTGGCCATGGACGAGTTCCCCTGGCTGATGCACACCGCCCTCGACACCACCGACTGCCGCGGGCTGGCGGAGTTCTACCGCGAGCTCCTCGGCCTGCGCTACCGCCCGGGCGACGAGCCGCCGACCGGAGAGGTGGACGACGCCGACTGGCTGGTGCTCGTCGACTCCGAGGGCCGACGCAAGCTCGCCTTCCAGCAGGTCGACCGGCTCGAGCCGACGACGTGGCCCGAGCACGACGTACCGATGCAGATGCACCTCGACTTCTCGGTGTCGAGTGCCGACGAGCTGGCGCGACACCGCGACCGCGCGCTGGCGCTGGGCGCGCGGATCGTGCTCGACCGGACCGCCGACGAGGACGAGGCGCTCTACGTCCTCGCCGACCCGTCCGGCCACCCGTTCTGCCTGCTCGTGCGCTGAAAGCCCGTGGGTCGCCCCGCCCCGTCTCCGGGAGATCCCCCAGGCAGGACCGGGGTGATCCCGGTTCCGCGCGAGTCTGGTCGGCGGCAGCGTGGAGCTCATGCGACTCACACGACTCCCCACGTCCATCTGCACCACGCTGCTCGCGACCGCGCTCGCCGGCCTCGTCGCGGTGTCGCTCACCGTCCCCGGTACGCCGGCGGCCGCGCACCCGCGCGATCACGGTGGCGCCGACCGACGGGCCCTGCAGCAGCAGCTGGACGCCGTCGTCGCCGCCGGCGCCACCAGCGCCACGGCCGAGGTCGACTCCGGTCGCCGACAGCTGTGGGCCACGAGCGGGACCGCCCGGGTCGGCACCGACCGACGGGTATCGCACGACGCCCGCTTCCGGATCGGGAGCGAGACCAAGGCGTTCCTCGCGACCGTCGTCCTCCAGCTCGTGGCCGAGCACCGGCTCGGCCTGGAGGACTCGGTCGAGAGCGTCCTGCCCGGGGTCGTCCCGCGCGGCCGCGAGATCACGATCCGCGAGCTGCTCGACCACACCAGCGGTCTGTACGAGGTGCTCCGGACCCTGCCGTCGCCGCGCTCGTCGGACTTCCTGAAGATCCGCTACCGCACGTGGACGACGGCCGGGCTGGTGGCCCGCGCGACGCCGTACCCGCTGGACTTCGACCCGGGCAAGGCCGCGGAGTACTCCAACACCAACTACCTGGTGCTCGGGATGGTCGTCGAGCGCCTCACCGGTCACTCCTACGCCCACGAGATCGAGCGGCGGATCATCCGCCCGCTGCACCTGACCCACACGTCGGTGCCGGGCACCGACCCCGACATCCGCGGCCCGCACGCGCACGGCTACCTGGCCCTGGACGGGGGCGGGACGACGAAGCTGGTCGACATCACCCGGGTCAACCCGTCGATCATGAACGCCGCCGGGGAGATGATCTCGTCCACCCACGACCTGAACAGGTTCTTCGCCGCCCTCCTGGGTGGCCGGCTGCTCCCGCGCCACCTCCTGACCGAGATGGAGACGCCGGCCCTGACGTCGCTCTACGGCCTGGGCATCCTGGTGGAGCCGCTCCCGTGCGGGGTCACCCTGCTCGGCAAGGACGGGGACGCACCCGGCTACTCGGGCCTGACGTTCCTGGAGCCCGGGTCGGGCCGGATGCTCACCGTCTCGGTGACCTGGGGCGCGGGCGACCCCGACGCCGCCGTCGAGGACCTGGTCGAGGCCCAGCTGTGCCCCTAGTCAGCTAGGCGAGGTCGCCGCCGTCGGAGATCCGGGCGTACGCCGAGGTCTCCGGCAGCAGCAGGCCGTACTGCCCGTCCACGATCCGCAGTCCCGCCTCGGAGTAGATACGGTCATGGATCGCCAGGTTGCGCGGGGCGCCGACGGCGCGGGCGAAGTCGATCCCCTCGGCGGCACGCATCCAGGGTGCACAGACCGGGACGCACAGCACGTCGACCCGTTGCTGAGGCACGGTGAGCGAGTCGCCCGGGTGGTAGACCGTCGTACCGCCCAGGTCGAAGAGGTAGCCGGAGTTGTAGAAGCGCGGCAGGTCGGGGTGGATCACTGCGTGCAGCTCGCCGACCGACTCGACCGGGATGCCCGGGTCGAACGACTCTCCTGGCGCCACGACCGTGACCCGCTCGGTGACCTCCGGTGAGTCGTCGCGGATCTTGGCAGCCACCGCGGCGATCGTGAAGACGGGCGCATCGGTGCGGGTGAGGTGCTCGGGCAGGTAGTGGTCGGGGTGCTCGTGGGTGACCAGGACGGCGTCGGCCCCGTCGACGGCCTCGGGATCGGTGAACATGCCGGGGTCGACCACGACCACCTTGCCGTCGTGCTCGAGCCGGACGCAGGAGTGACCGAACTTGGTGATCCGCATGTGCCCACGTTAGGCCGCGTGCGCTCGCGTTCGACGGGGACGTCCTCGCTCAGGCGGTGGCGTGGTGCACGTAGCACCAGCGCCAGTCCTCGCCCGGCTCGGCGGACTCCATCACGGCGTGCTGGGTGTCGTGGAAGTGGACGGTCGCGTGGCGCTGCGGGGAGGAGTCGCAGCAGCCGACGTTCCCGCACTCGAGGCACTGCCGCAGGGCGACCCACGCCGTGCCCTCGCGCAGGCAGTCGCCGCACTCGGGGTCCTCGACCGTGGGCACGGCGGGGAAGGCGTCGAGGTCCGGGCACGCGTCACCGGTACGGCGGAACGCCGAGGTGACGCGGAGCTCGTCGCGACGTTCCTCGCCGATGTCGAGCATCGACTCCTCGACGTCGAGCATCGACAGCACGTCGCTGACCACCTCGCTGGCGACGGTCCCGGACTTGCGGATGTCCAGCACCCGCTGGCGCTCGGCCGCGATCATCTCCAGGCGTACCCGGGTGTAGAGCTCGCTGGGCGCCTCCTGGTCGGCGACGGTGCCGAGCCGTTCCCAGGCCGCGAAGTTGCGTTGCTCGATGCGCTGCTTGAGGAGGGCGAAGACGCCGTGCCGGTCGTCGTACTCGAGGTCGTGCAGCTTCTTGAAGCCGGCCTTGGACGCCTGCTGCAGCACGGTCGCGCGGGCCAGCGCGTCCTCGAGCGGGTCGGGCGCCGGCACCCGGAGGCGGCGCGCGAGCATCGGCAGCGTCAGGCCCTGGACGAAGAGCGTGCCGGCCACGACGGTGAACGCGATCAGCAGCAGGACCTCGCGGTAGGGCGCGTCCTCGGGGATCACGAACGCCGCGGCCAGCGTCACCACCCCGCGCATGCCGGCCCAGCCGAGCAGGAAGGTGAACGCCGCCGGCGGCACCTGACCGGTCGTCGGGTCGGGACCGGGCCGGACCAGCAGGTAGCGGGCGAAGAAGACCCAGACGATCCGGAGCACCACCGCGGTCAGCAGGGTGAGTCCGCAGACGGCGACCACCCGTCCGGCCGAGACACCGCCCTCGCGGACGTCGTGGAGGATCCACCGCGCCTGCAACCCGATCAGCAGGAAGACGGTGTTCTCGAGGAAGAACGCGATCGTGCGCCAGTTCATCCGCTCGGCGATCCGGGACTGGGCGGTCTGGATGATCGGGGCCTTGTGGCCGAGCAGCAGCCCGGCGACGACCACGCTGACGACTCCGGAGGAGTTCACCTCCTCCGAGACGATGTACGTCGCGAACGGCACCACGAACGAGATCGCGGTGTCGAGGATCGGGTCGGTGACGTGGCGGCGCAGCCGGGCGACCACGATGAACACCAGGACCCCGATCGCGGCGCCGCCGAGGGACGCGATCAGGAAGTCCGTGCCGACCTTCCAGAAGTGGACGCCCCCGGCGCCGGCGGCGATCGCGGTGCGCAGGGCGACCAGGGCCGTGGCGTCGTTGAAGAGCGACTCGCCCTCGAGGATCGTCACGATGCGGCGCGGCAGACCGATCCGGCGTCCGATGGCGGTCGCGGCGACGGCGTCCGGAGGCGCGACGACCGCACCGATCGCGATCGCCGCCCACCAGTCGATCCCGGGCAGCAGGGAGTGGACCAGGAGGCCGACGCCGAGGCTGGTGAACACGACCAGCCCGACACTGAGCAGCAGGATCGACCGGCGGTTGGCGTTGAAGTCGACCAGGGAGGTCTGGATGGCGGCGGAGTAGAGGAGTGGAGGCAGCAGGCCGAGGAGCACGACGTCGGAGCTGAGGTGCACCGTCGGGACGCCGGGAACGTACGACGCGACGACCCCGACGACGATCAGCGCGAGCGGGGCCGGGAAGCGGACGCGGTCAGCCAGCGCCGTCCCGGCCAGGACGACGATCGCCAGGGCGACGAGCTCGAACGCGATCTCCACGCGGACATTCTTGCCTGTCCGCGGCGAGGGTCACCTCGCGTCCGCCACCCAGCGCATCGGGTCGCCCCATCCGAGCTCGTCGTGGCCGAGCCGGCTGAGGGCCAGGACGACGACGGTGCGGCGGTAGGCCGCGAAGGTCAGCACGTGGGCGATCATGCCGCCGTAGGTGAAGACCTCGGCCCGTTCGCAGATCGCGTCGACGAAGGTGTCCTCGACCCGGCCCTGGTCGCCGACCTCGCGCACGTGGGCGAGGTAGCGCGGACCCTCGATGCGCAGCCGGCGGGCCATCGAGGTCAGCGACTCGTGGTCCTCGACGCTCCAGTCGTAGTCGCGGGTCGCCATCGCGGCGTTCCACATGCCCATCTGGCCGACGAGCCGGCTGAGCAGGGAGCGGATCGTCTGACCCTCGTCGTCGTCCTCGAGCGCGATCTCGGTGTCCAGCTCCTCGTCGGAGAGCTGGCCGGCGACCCGGATCAGCTCACCGGTGAGCCAGACGTGGTGCTCGACCATCTTCTCCAGCAGGTCGGCGCCGCGGACGACGTCGCGCGACGGCAGCCGGATGCTGCCCGGTGGGACGAAGTGCACGCCGTTCGCCTCTCCGACCTGGATGTGGCCCGGCTTCTTGCGCCACTCGCGCGGCGCCGCGTCGTAGGCCTTGGTGAACGCGCGCGTGAAGGCCTCGTGCGAGGAGTAGCCCGCCTCGATCGCGATGTCGAGCAGCGGTGCCTTGGTCGTGATCATCCGGTACGCCGCGCGCTCGAGCAGGATGCGCCGGCGCAGCGCCTGCGGAGGCTCACCACCGACGGACTTGATCATCCGGTCGAAGTGGTAGCGCGAGAAGTGATGGCGAGCCGCCCAGTCCTCGCCGGTGGCGTCGTGGTCGTCGAGGGCCGCCGCGAGCCCGTCGACGAACTCGGCGAAGGTGTCGGCGGCTGAGCTCATGCCGACATGGTGCCTGTTGATGTCGAGGGCGTCTTGATCCGGGTTGCGCGTCTGGACCGTCGGTGGCCCGGGTCAGATCCCGAGAGCCAGGGCGCGGATCCGGGCGTCGAGGTCGCGGCGGTCGGCACGACCGACGACCGCCTCGACGACCTCGATGCCGCCGTTCGGCGACGCCAGGGCCTGCTCGAGCTCGGGTCGGCTGGTCACCCTCAGGTGAGGTGTCCGGGTCGCCGCGCAGAGGCTCGCGAGGTCGACACCGTGGGGGGTGCCGAAGAGCCGGTCGTAGCGGTCGGCGTACGCCTCCGCCCCCTGCTCGAGGGTGGCGAAGATGGAGCCGCCGTCGTCGTTGACCACGACGACCGTGAGGTCGGGCCGGGGCTCGTCGGGACCGAGGACCAGGCCGTTGGTGTCGTGCAGGAAGGTCACGTCGCCGACCAGCGCGAGGCTGCGGTCGGAGCGACGGCCGAGGGCGGCGCCGACGGCGGTGGAGACGACGCCGTCGATGCCGGACAGTCCCCGGTTGGCGATCACCTTGCGCCGGGCACCGACCTCGTAGCGCGGCACCATCAGGTCGAGGTCGCGGATCGGGTTCGAGGCCCCGACGACGAGCAGTCCGTCGCGCGGCAGCGCGCGGGCCACGGCACCGGCGACGTCGTACGGCGTCAGGCCGGGCTCGGCGGCCAGCAACGCGTCGAGGTCACGGCCCATGCCGGCGTCCGCCTCGAGCCAGCGGTCGAGCCACGCGGTGTCGGGTCCTTCGTCGACGGTGAGCCGGTCGAAGGGGCGGTCGACAGCGAAGGGGCGCTCGGCCCACACGCCGGACGACGGGCCGCTCCAGACCTCGACGTCGTCGCGCGCGAGCAGCCGGGAGACGGGCCGCGAGAGCGTCGGGTGCCCGTACACCACGACCCGCTCGATCTCGTCGGCCAGCGGAGACCCGAGGAGGAGGCGGTAGGTGCGGATCGCGTGGGTGCCGGTCCGGGAGCCGCTCGACGGCTCGGCCAGGAGCGGCCACTGCGCGCGCTCGGCCAGCGCGCGAGCCGGCGGTCCCGCGTCGTCCCCGGCCACGACGACCGTCCGCGGGCCGTGGGCGATCGCGACCTCGGGCCCGTCGTGGTCGAAGCGCCGCCAGCCGCGGCGTACCTCCCGCTCCGGGGCCGCCGGCACGTCCGTCCACCGGTCCTCCGGAACCAGCGGGTCGTCGAGCTGGAGGTTGAGATGGAGGGGTAGTCCCCGACGTTCTGGTCGGGTTTCGGCCGCTGAACCGACCAGAACGTCGGGGACTGCCGAGATGGTCGCCACGTCCACGCTGGGGATCAGCGGGCCGAAGATCCCGACCTGGTCGGTGGTCTGGTTGGCGCCCGTGCCCCGGAGGCGGGCGGGGCGGTCGGCGGTGACGGCGACCAGGGGGACGCCGGCGTGCGCGGCCTCGAGCAGCGCGGGGTGCAGGTTGGCCACGGCCGTGCCCGACGTGCAGATCACCGCGGCGCGCGAGCCGACCTTGGTGAGCCCCAGCGCCAGGAAGCCGGCGGAGCGCTCGTCGATCCGGGTGTGCAGGCGGACCACGCCGGCCGCCGCCGCGTCGTACGCCGCGAACGACAGCGGCGCGTTGCGCGATCCCGGCGCCAGCACGATCTCCCGGACGCCGTTCTCGACGAGCCGGCCGATCACGGCACGGGCGAGCGCGGTCGAGTCGGTCACGGGCGACGATCCTGGCGCATCGCGGAGCGGACGGCGAGCACGGCGGCGAGCCGGTCCTCCCACCACGCCACCCGCTCGGAGGACGCGGCGACCGCGTCGATCAGCTCGGGCACGACGGTGGGTACGACGACCGGCAGCGCGCCGTTCACCGGCACCAGCTCCGGCCTCGCCACGTCGCCGGTCAGCAACGCCCGTGTCGCCAGGCCCGACGCGTGCTCGAGGCTCGGCAGGGCCGCGGCCAGGGCGACGCCGGCCGCGAGACCGAGCGACGTCTCCAGCGCTGACGACACGACGACGGGCATCCCGATGTCCTCGGCGATCCGCAGGCACGCCCGCACCCCGCCGAGCGGCTGCACCTTGAGCACGGCGACGTCGGCGGCCTCGAGGTCGCGGACCCGATAGGGGTCGGACGCCCGCCGGATCGACTCGTCGGCCGCGATCGGCACGTCGACGCGTCGGCGGCAGGCGGCCAGCTCCTCGACGGACGCGCAGGGCTGCTCGACGTACTCGAGCCCGCCCGCGGCCCGGTCGAGCGCGACGATCGCAGCGACCGCGTCGTCGACGGACCAGGCACCGTTGGCGTCGACCCGGAGCTTCCCCGAGGGCCCCAGGGCGTCGCGCACGGCCTCGACCCGGGCGAGGTCGTCCGCCAGTGACGTCCCGGGGTCCGCCACCTTGACCTTGGCGGTCGCACATCCCGACCGGAGGACGAGCGCGTGCGCCACCTCGGGCGCGACCACCGGCACCGTCGCGTTGACCGGCACGGTGTCGCGCACCGGGGCGGGCCAGTCGCCGGCCGCCGCCTCCTCGGCGCAGCGCAACCAGGGCTCGGCGACCTCGGCGGAGTACTCCGTGAACGGGCTCCACTCCCCCCACCCGCTCTCGCCCTCGACCAGCACGCCCTCACGCACGGTGATCCCGCGGAAGCGCGTGGTCATCGGGATCGAGAAGACCCTCACGCGTCGCCACCCGCGAGGGCGCGCACGGCCATCCGGTCGACCTTGCCGTTGCCGAGCATCGGCAGCGCCGGTACGACGACCACCTCGCGCGGTGCCCACGCGCGCGGGTGGCGCTCGTCCACCCAGTCGCGGGCCTCGTCAAGACCCAGGTCGCCGACGACCACCGCCACGACCCGTTGGCCCCACTCCACGTCGGTCAGCCCCACCACCTCCGCCGCCGCGACGCGCGGGTGCTCCCGCAGCCGGGCGGCGACGGCGGCGGCGGACACGTTCACCCCGCCGCTGACCACCATGTCGTCCATCCTCCCCAGCACCTGCAGCCGACCGTCGTCGTCGAGCCGGCCGGCGTCGGAGGTGTGGAACCACCCGTCGACCAGCACCTCGGCGGTCGCGGCCGGGTCGTCGAGGTACCCGTCGAAGAGCGTCGGCCCGGTCAGCCGAACGCGCCCGTCGCTCGCCACCGCCACCCCCACGCCGTCGAGCGGCAGTCCGTCGTAGACGCAGCCGCCACAGGTCTCCGCCATCCCGTAGGTCGCGACCAGCCGGATGTCGGCGTTCCTCGCCCGCTCCTTCAGGGACGCATCCACCGGTCCCCCGCCGACCAGCACGGTGTCGAACGCCGCGAGGGCGTCGACGTCCGCGGGCCTGCTCAGCCAACGGTGGAGCTGGGTCGGCACCAACGAGAGGTAGCCGCCCACCACCCACGCGTCTCCCGGCGTGCGCTCCCCGAGGACGACCGGTCGGTGACCGGCGACCAGCGAGCGGACGACGACGTTCAGGCCGGCGACGTACGACGAGGGGAGGGCGAGCAGCCACGGCCCCGACCCGCCCAGGCGGGCCGCCGACGCGGCCGCCGACGCGAGCACCGCGTCACGGGAGAGGACGACCTGCTTCGGTCGACCCGACGATCCCGAGGTCGCGACCAGGGCCGGCCCCGGGTCATCGGCCTCGAGCCAGGCGGCGACGGCGTCGACGTCCTGCTCGACGTCCCCGGTCAGCCGCAAACCCATGCGAGGAACGCTAGGGCACCTGGTTCAATCGCCCGCATGCGCTCTCGGTGGCCGGCCCGGTGGCAGGGGCTCCTGCCCGACCATCCGGTGGCTCGCCGGCTCTCCGCCCAGTCGGTCCTGTTCGCGCTCGGCGACGGGGTCTTCACCACCGGCAACGCCGTCTACTTCACCCAGATCGTCGGGCTCACCGCCGCGCAGGTCGGCCTCGGCCTGTCGATCACCGGCGTCGTCGCGCTCTCGCTCTCGGTCCCCCTCGGCCGGGTCGCCGACCGGTACGGCGCACGCCGGATGTGGGCGGTCGGCGCGGGGCTCGAAGCAGTGCTCTACCTGAGCTACCCGGTGATCCACGGGTTCTGGGCGTTCGTGGCCCTGCTGACGGCGTTCACCCTCGTCAACAGCGTCGGCGGCGCCGGACGCGGGGCCTACTCCCTCGCGATCTTCCCCCGCGAGGAGCGCGTCAAGTACCAGGCCTACCTGCGCTCGACGTTGAACATCGGGTTCACGCTGGGCGCGCTCGCCGGAGGCCTGGCCCTGGCGACCGACGACAACGGCGTGATCCGTCTGCTGCCGGTGGCGACCGCGGTGATCCTCGGCCTGAACGCCGCCCTGATCGCCCGGCTGCCCGAACCCGGAGCCGACCGGCCGTCGGCGGTGACCCACGCCGAGCAGCCCGTGGCCACCAGCCCGAAGGCGCTGAAGAACCGCGGCTTCCTGGCGGCGTCCGTGCTCGAGCGGGATCTCCGGCACGCACTGGATCCTGCTCACCGTCGTCATCCCGTTGTGGCTGGTCGAGCGGACGGACGCGCCGCACTGGACGCTGGCCTGGCTGTTCGCCACCAACACCGTGCTCTGCGTCCTGCTGCAGGTGCCCGCCGCGCGTGGCATGAACACCGTCACCGGGGCCTTGCGAGGCGTCCGGCTCGCGGCGGCGTGCATGGTCGTCTCGTGCGCGATCGTCGCGGTCACCGGCGACACCATCGGCTGGGTGTCCGTGGTGCTGCTGCTGGTCGGCCACATGACCGTGACCGGCGCGGAGCTGTTCGACTCGGCGGCGACCTGGGGCTTCCAGAGCGAGCTCTCCGACCCGACCCGCCGCGGCGAGTACCAAGGCGTCTGGGGCCTCGGCGGGCGGATCACCAACATCCTCGGGCCCGCGGCGTACACCTGGCTCGCCCTGAACCACGGCACCATCGGCTGGATGGTGATCGCGGCGACGATCCTGCTCGGCGCCGCCCTGCTCCACCCGGCCGTGCGGGCGGCGGAGCGGTTCCTGACCACCCACGCGCTCGACCCCTCCGCCGCGACTGCTTGAATCCCGCCCATGGCTTCCGCCGCTCACTGGGTCGCTGGCGCGCGCCCGCGCACCCTGCCCGCCGCGATCTCGCCGGTGCTCGCCGGCACCGGCGTCGCGGTGTACGACGACGACGCGGTCTGGTGGAAGGCGCTGCTCGCTCTCGTGGTCGCGCTGGCGCTGCAGGTCGGCGTGAACTACGCCAACGACTACTCCGACGGCATCCGCGGCACCGACGCCGACCGGGTCGGCCCGATGCGGCTGGTCGGCTCGGGGACGGCGGCCGCGGGCGCGGTGAAGCGCGCGGCGTTCCTGGCGTTCGGCGTCGCGGCCGTCGCCGGCCTCGTGCTCGCGGCGACGACCGCGTGGTGGCTGGTGCTGGTGGGTGGCGCCTCGGTGCTGGCTGCGTGGTTCTACACGGGCGGGTCGAAGCCCTACGGGTACCTCGGCCTCGGCGAGGTCATGGTGTTCGTCTTCTTCGGGCTGGTCGCCGTGGTCGGCACGGCGTACGTCCAGACCGAGGAGTGGCAGGCGGCCGCTGTGTACGCCGCCGTCGGCATCGGCGCGATCGCGTGCGCCATCCTGGTCGCGAACAACCTGCGCGACATCCCCACCGACCGCGGCTCCGGCAAGATCACGCTGGCCGTCCGCCTCGGCGACGAGCGCACCCGTGTCTTCTACGCCCTCCTGATGCTGCTCGCCCTGGTCGCGCTCGTCGGGGTCGCACTCGCCACCACGTGGTGGGCCCTGCTCGCACTGTTCTACGCCGCTCCGGCCGCGCGCGCCGCCCGGGTCGTCGGCTCCGGCGCCGGGGGTCCCGGCCTGATCCCGGTGCTCCAGCTCACCGGCATCGCCGAGCTCCTCTACGGCCTGGGGCTGCTGGTCGGGCTCGCGATCGGGAGCTGACCGCCCAGCACCCGGCTACCCTGGCCTCATGTTCTGGGTGATCCTGCTGGTGATCGTGGTGGTCGGGTTCGTGGCCTGGAAGATGCGCGTGCCCCTGCTCGCCAAGATCCTGGGCCAGTCCCCGAGCCGCATCAACCGCCAGATCAACCGCAAGCGCTAGCACCCGTCCGGCCCCTCGGTCGAGCTGTCGACCCGTCGGTCGAGCCTGTCGAGACCACGACCCGATGACCCACCGAGCCGTCGGTCGAGCCTGTCGAGACCACGGAAGACTCCAGCGTCACCGGGGTTTCGAGACGGTCGCAGAGCGACCTCCTCAACCACCGGCGCGCCTCGTCGACACCTTCCCGCGGCTCGAGCTGCCCGAACCACCCCGTCGGTCGAGCTGTCGACCCGGCGGTCGAGCCTGTCGAGACCACGGGCGTTGACCCACAGCGGCCATGGTTTCGAGACGGTCGCCGAGCGACCTCCTCAACCAACGGGGCATCCCCGCTAGTCGACGTCTTCCTTGGCCTTGAGCTCCTCGAACCGCTCCGTCGCCCGCCGGGCACGCTCGTCGACGTGCCGGGCCAGCGCCGCGCGCTGTCGGCCCAGCAGGAACAGCGAGGCCAGGCCGCTGGTCACCAGCGAGATGACCAGGACCCACATCAGGTTGGCGGAGTCGGTGACCGCGAGCCAGATCCCACCGACGACGACCACCGAGGCCGCGAAGAACAGCAGCCGCAGCCCGGTGTAGACCCAGAACTCCTTCACCCCGACAGGTTAGTCAGCGCGCGGCAGTTGACCAGAATCCGTCGGACTCGCTCCCGGGCGACCACCGGCGATCTAGTCTGTGCGTGTGTGGAGGTTCGTGCTGCTGCTGATCGTGGTCGCGGTGGGCTCGTACTACGCCGCGCGTTTCCTACTGGAAGGCTTCCCCCGGCGGCGGCCGCCTCAGGACGACGTGTACGTCCGGCCCTACGGGCCCGATGACGACGACGAGTTCCTCGAGGGGATCTCGCGCAAGAAGGGCCCCGACGACGCGGGCTGAGCTCAGCGCTCGCGCAGGCTGACCGCCGACGCACCACTGGCGTAGGAGTGCTGGCTGGTCGTCGAGAAGTAGTTGATCCCGATGAAGTTGAACCACAGGGTCGCGACGCCCACGAGGGCCAGGATGGCCGCGTTGCGGCCCCGCCAGCCGGCGGTCGCGCGGGCGTGCAGGTAGGCGGCGTACACCACCCAGGTGATGAACGCGCAGACCTCCTTGGGGTCCCAGTTCCAGTACGACGACCAGGCCTGGTGCGCCCAGATGGGCCCGCTGATCAGGACGGCGAACGTCCAGACCGGGAACGCGAAGGCGTGGATCCGGTAGGACACCCGGTCGAGGGTCGTCAGGGCGGGCAGCCGGGCGATGTAGCCGCGGTCGCTCGCACCACGCTTCTCCGACCGCGCCTTGATCAGGTAGAGGGCGGAGGTGATCCCGCCGAGGGTGAACGCACCGGTCGCGATGATCGCCGACATCACGTGGATCACCAGCCAGTAGGACAGCAGGGCCTCGGTGAGCGGCGCGATCGGGTCGTAGAGCCACAGCACGGCGACCATCAGCAGGACGATCTCGATCGCGGTGACGATCGGCCCCATCCAGGCCAGGCCGTACCGCCTGCGCAGCAGCAGGTAGCCCGCCGCGACCACGAACGACCCCGTGATCGTGAACTCGTACATGTTGCCCCAGGGCACCCGGTTGGGGTCGGCGGCCATGCCCCGGCCCACCAGTCCGACGAAGTGGGCCGCGCACGCGATCACCGTCAGCATCAGCGCGAGCCGACCGAACATCTCGATCCGGAAGCGGGTCGACTCGGTCGGGCCGGCGTCGGGCGGCGGGGCCGGCACGTCGCCCGCGGCCAGCGGGCCACCGGCCACCGCACCCGCGGGTACGGCGGTCCGCGCGGTGGCCGTGAGCGGGACGGTGCGCAGCGCGCTCCACTCGACGAGGTGGGCCATCAGTGCCAGGAAGTAGACGATCCCGGCGGCCGCGATCGCCTGGTTGCTCAGGTGCTCCCAGTCGGTGTTCGTCACGCGGGCTCCTTCGGTTTCTCGGCGTCCTCGACCTGCCCTGTCGCTTGCAGCGAGTCCACCACCGACGAGAGTACGGGGGCCAGGTCGCCGCCTCCCGACCGGTCCAGTCCGGCCACCTCGACCAGGGTCGTGCCGTCGCGACGGCGCGCACGCACCCAGACCCGGCGGGGGCGGATGAACAGCGAGCCGAGGAGCCCGACCAGGGCGAGGACGACGCCGAGCAGGGTGACCCAGACGTCGGGCGTCCGGCTGATCTGCAGCCGGGTCCAGCGCTTGACGCCGTGGAAGGTCACCGAGCCGGCGCCGTCGGGGAGCTGGACGGTCTGGCCGGGCTCGAGGTCGACGCGGAACATCTTCCCGTTCGGCTTCTTCAGCTGCCGCATGTGCGGCCTTGTCCATCGCGTAGATCGACTGCGACACCCCGGAGCCGTAGCCGAGGTCGCCGACGTAGGCGAGCATCGACAGGGCGGGGTTGCGGTCGTCGCCCATCACGTTGATCGGGTCGCCGTTGACCAGCGCGAACGTCGGGTAGAACAGGCCCTCGAGGCCGATGTCCTGTCCCGACTTCAGACCCTGTGCCTTCACCACCCCGAACGACTCGAAGTTCGAGCTCTCGGGCAGGAACACCGTCGGACCGCCGTACAGCTTGTGACCCTGGGCGTCGCGGACGGTGATCATCGGTGCGTAGCCGTGCCCGATCAGGAAGATCTGCGTGCCACCGATCGTGAGCGGGTGGTTGACCCGCAGGTCGTAGCTCTCCGGCCGCGACCACGACGACCGGTTGCCCTGGCACGACGTGCGGTAGGTCATGTCGGCGCCTGGAAGCCGCGGGCCATGCCCTGACGCGGCCCGCTGTTGATCCAGTCGACGTGGAACGGCGGGTTGACCCGGAAGCAGAACGGCTCCATCTTGTCCGCGTCGAACAGCGAGCCGGGGTCGAAGTCGTCGTACTGCGTCAGCGTGTTGGAGAAGCCGTTGCCCACGATCAGGATGACGCCGCCCTTGTAGCCGAACAGGCTGCCGATCCCGAAGCCGACCAGCACGACCAGCACCGACAGGTGGAACAGCAGGTTGCCGGCCTCGCGGAGCTGCCCCCGCTCGGCGGAGACCCACCCGTCGTCGACGCCCGCGACGACGTGGCGCTGCCCTCGGAGGTGGCGACGCGATGGCGGCGCGAGAGACGTCGGGCGGCGCGGTGCAGGACGACGCCCGGCTCCTCGTCGGTGGTGTACGACGCGTGGTCGGGCAGCCGGGTCAGGTTGCGGGGCGCGGCGGGTGGCTGCTTGCGGAACCCGCGCCAGTAGACGAACAGGCGCGGCACGATGCAGCCGACCAGCGAGATCATCAGCATCAGGTAGATCGCGGCGAACCACGGCGAGTGGTAGACGCTGAACAGGCTGAGCCGCTCGTAGATCGGGGTCAGGTGGGGGTGCGCCGCCTGCCAGTTCTCCGTCTTCAGCGCGTCGACGCCGCTCTGCGGGATCACCGACCCGGGGATCGCGCCGAGGGCGAGCAGGAGCAGCAGGACCAGCGCCGTCCGCATCGAGGTCAGCTGTCGCCAGCGCCCACCGCAGGAGCTCCCACGCCGTCAGCTCACCGGCACGCCGGTGGTGGTCGCGGTCACCGCTCGGCTGCCAGCTCTCGGTCTCCTCGCCCTGCTCGGTCCGTGAGGTCGCTCACGGGAGCCTCACACCGCCGCCGACGACTGGTCGACGAGGTGGAACTGGAGCCAGGTCACGGCCTGGTCCCACCAACCGGTGACGAGGGCGAGCCCGACCAGGACCAGCATCAGGCCGCCGATGCGGGTCACCCACTGCTGGTGGCGGCGGATCACGCGGAAGCGCGCCGAGGGCGCGCCGGTAGGCCAGCGCCGCCACGATGAACGGCACGCCGAGCCCGAGGCAGTAGACCCCGGCCAGCAGCGCGCCGCGGTCTGGCCGTGCCCTCGTTGAGCCCGAGGGTGATGATCGCGCTCAGGGTCGGCCCGACGCACGGCGTCCAGCCGAGCCCGAACAGGAAGCCCAGCAACGGCGCCGCGCCGAGCCCGACCGCGGGCACCGATGTGGACGCGGACGTCGCGCTGCAGGAACGGCACCAGGCCGGCGAAGGCGAGCCCGAGCAGCACCAGCATCGATCGCCGAGCACGATCTCGAGCTGGGTGCGCCACTCGATCAGCCAGGTGCCGACCGACCCGGCCGTCAAGCCGATGAGACGTAGACCGACGGAGAAGCCGAGCACGAACAGCACGGCTCCGGCCAGCATCCGGCCACGACGGGCGTGCTCGAGGTCCGCGCCCGGACAGGCCGGTCGCGTAGGAGAGGTAGCCCGGCAGCAGCGGGATCACGCACGGGGAGAAGAAGGAGACCAGCCCGGCGACCAGCGCCACCGGGATCGCCAGCACCAGCGAGCCGGAGAGCGCCTGCTGCTGGAACCAGTCACCCATCCGCGATCACGTCCTGGACGACTCTGCACCAGGGTCAGGCTGGGCGGGCACGCCGCCGATGATGCTGGCCGCGACCCGTCCCTGGGCGTCGAGGACCACGGTCGACGGGATGGAGGTGGCGTGAGATCACTCCCGGGAAGGCCAGCAGCGCCTCGCCCCCGGGCGAGAAGAACGACGGCCAGTCGATGCCGAACCGCTGGGCTGTAGCGCCCTGGCCTGCGGCGGTGCCGGTGTCGCGGACGTCGATCCCGACGAAGTTGGCCTTGCCGCCGAGCTGCTCGCGCCGCGGCCACCAGGAGGGGCGCCTCGTGGTGGCAGGCGGCGCACCAGGCCCCCAGACGTTCACGACGGTCGGCTTGCCGCGCAACGACGCCAGCGAGATCGGCTTGCCGTCCAGGTCCTCGCCCGGACAGGTTCGATCGGCGTCGCCGCGGTCGGCCACCGGAATCGTCTGGATGGCGCCGTCGCCCACGACGTAGCCCTTGCCGTCGGTGCCGTGAGCCCGTGGAGGGAGGAGCAGCCGCTCGCGGTCAGCAGCAGCGCTGCCGCACCAGACAAGGATCACCAGCGCCTCACCACTAGGGCCGCCTCGCCTCCGGTGCGTTGCCGGCCGAGAACGGCGCCTGACCTGTCGCGCACCGGGATCAGGTCGCCGGCGGGCTCGGAGTAGCTGATCGTGGTCAGGGCGTCGCCGGTGAACTGCAGCGACGTCACCGAGCACAGCGTGCACTGGCGCTTGCGCGGGTCGTGCAGGAAGGAGCGCTTCTCCAGCGAGAGCCGGGTGATCCAGATCGGCAGCTGGTGGGAGACGATCACGGCCTCGTGACCGCGGGCCGCGTCGCGCGCGTCGTGGATCGCGGCGATCATCCGCGCCGACGACCTCCTTGTAGGGCTCGCCCCACGACGGCTTCAGCGGGTTGCGCAGGTGGATCCAGGTGCTCGGCTTGCGCAGGGCGTTCTCGCCGTGGCCGAAGCGCTTGCCCTCGAAGACGTTGCCCGACTCGATCACGCGCGGGTCGACCACCGGCGTCAGGCCGCGGGCCTCCGCCAGCGGGCGCGGCGGTCTCCTGCGCCCGCTCGAGCGGCGAGCAGCGCAGGTGCACGATGTCGCGCTCGCCCAGGGTCTTGCCGATGCGCTCGGCCATCTCGCGGCCCAGCTCGGAGAGGTGGTAGCCGTCGCGGCGGCCGTAGAGGACGCCCTCGGGGTTGTGCACCTCGCCGTGCCGGACCAGGTGGACGGTCGTGCTCGGTCAGCCACGACGCGCCTCCCGGGCGGCGGCGGCCGCGCGCGGCTGCGGCAGGGCGTCCAGGATCGTCTGCACGGCCGCGTCGTCGTGGGCCGAGGACACGAACCACGCCTCGTACGCCGACGGCGGCAGGTAGACCCCGCGGTCGAGCATCGCGTGGAAGAAGGCGGCGTACGCCGCGGTGTCCTGCCGCTGCGCGTCGTCGAAGTCGCGGACCGGGCCCGTCGGTGAAGAACACCGAGAACATCGTGCCGGCGGACTGCACGGCGTGGGGCACGCCGGCGTCGGACAGCGCCTTGTCGGCGGCGTCCTTGATCGCGTCGCCGGCGGACGTCACGTGGTCGTAGACCTCGTCGGTCGCCAGGCGCAGGGTCGTCAGCCCGGCCGTCGCGGCGATCGGGTTCCCCGACAGGGTGCCGGCCTGGTAGACCGGCCCGACCGGCGACAGCATCGCCATCACGTCGGCGCGACCGCCGAAGGCCGCGGCCGGGAACCCGCCGCCCATCACCTTGCCGAAGGTCATCAGGTCGGGCGCCCAGCCCTCGACCGCGCCGTCGAGGCCCCACTGCCCCTGGCGCGAGGCGCGGAAGCCGGTCATCACCTCGTCGCTGACGAACAGCGCGCCGTGCTCGGCGCAGGTCTGGGCGAGGAGCTGGTTGAAGCCGGGGTCGGGCGGGACGACGCCCATGTTGCCGGGAGCGGCCTCGGTGATGACGCAGGCGATGCGGTCGCCCTCCTCGGCGAAGAGCGCGGCCACCGCGTCGCGGTCGTTGTAGGGCAGGACCCGGGTCAGCGCGGTCGCGCTCTCGGGGACGCCGGGCGTGCCCGGCACGGCGAGCGTGGTCAGCCCCGAGCCGGCGGAAGCGAGCAGCGCGTCGACGTGACCGTGGTAGCAGCCGGCGAACTTCACCACGACGTCACGGCCGGTGAACCCGCGCGCGAGCCGGATCGCCGACATCGTGGCCTCGGTGCCGGAGGAGACCAGGCGGACCTGGTCGACCGGCGTACGCCCGACGATCTCCTCGGCGAGCTCGACCTCGGCCTCGGTCGGAGCGCCGTACGACGTGCCGCGGGCCAGCGCGTCCGGCCACGGCCGCCATCACCTCGGGGTGGGCGTGACCGAGCAGCATCGGCCCCCAGGAGCCGACCAGGTCGACGTACTCCTGCCCGTCGACGTCGGTCAGCCGGGCCCCGGACGCCGAGCCGGATGAAGCGCGGCGTGCCGCCGACGGCCCGGAAGGCGCGCACCGGAGAGTTCACGCCGCCGGGCGTCACCGCGCTCGCGCGCGCGAACAGAGCCTCCGACCGGTCGTGAGTCACCGGGCCATTGTGGCGGAGGCCCAACCGGCTGCAACCGGGCCCGCGCCAATTCCGCCGAGTGGCGTACCCACTGTCTACTGCTGCGTAACATGAGGTTCGGCTCGTTCGAACGGGTTTCAGGGAGGGAACCCTGCGCGTAACATCGGCGGCGCCCTGCGCGTCGGTTCGACGGAGTGGCCAGCCGGAGCGACGGCGACGAACCCTCTCCGTGCCAGAGGAGGAAGGTTCGATGGCTCGGTTCGGACGCGCGCAGCAGGCGACGGCACTGCTGCCGCTCGCCGTGCTCTCGGCTGCCTGGACCGCCGGCCTCGCCACCGCCGGGTCCGACTCCTCGGCCTCCGCCGACCCCCACGCCCTCCCCGACGGCACGCGGGTGCCCGCCCACGCGGTCCGGGCCCCGGCCAGCCTGACTCCCACGGCGCTCACCCACGGCATCCCCGGCACGCGCACTGGTCTCGCGACCGCCTCGGCGAGCGGCATCCCGGCGGTCGCGCTCGCGGCGTACCAGCGCGCGGCGACCGTCATCGACGCCGCCGACCGCACCTGCCACATGCCGTGGCAGCTGGTGGCGGCGATCGGCCGGGTCGAGTCCGACCACGGCCGCGCCGACGGCAACGTCCTGACCGACCGGGGCATCGACAAGCCCGGCATCTACGGCCCGGCGCTCGACGGCAAGCACGGCACGGTGCTGATCAAGGACACCGACGCCGGGCAGTACGACCAGCGACTCGAAGTACGACCGGGCGGTCGGGCCCGATGCAGTTCATCCCGTCCACCTGGGCGATCGTCGGCGTCGACGCCGACAACGACGGCCAGCGCAACCCGCAGGACATCTACGACGCCGCCCTCGGCTCCGCGGTCTACCTCTGCTCCGGTCCCGACGACCTCTCGACCACGGCGGGCCAGCGCTCCGGCGGTCTTCCGCTACAACCACAGCCAGAAGTACGTCGACCTCGTGCTGGCGATCGAGCAGGCCTACCTGCGCGGTGACTACACCTCGGTGCCCAACGGCACGACCTCCACCGACTTCTCGCTGGTCGACCCCTCGCTCGGTGCGCCGACGCACCGACCATCACCGACGCCACCACCACCACCATCACCACCACCACCATCACCGGCCGCGACGACCCGACCGGCCGGCCGACCACCGGCCCGACGACCGGCCCGACGACCGGGCCCGACCGGCGGGCCCACCCACGGCCCGACCGGTGGCCCGACCCGTCGCCGACCCTCCCGTCCCGCCCGTCACGGTGCCGGCGGCGGCCCCACGGTCAGCGTGCCCCCGATCCCCAACGCCGGTCCCGACGCTGCTCACCACGCCGCAGGCGATCGTGCAGTGCCTGGCCCAGGGTCTGGTCGACAACCCGCGCACCCAGCGCCTTCGACCGCGTGCGTCTAGAGCTCACGCGCTGACGCGCCCTTCGTGGGCCGGTGCGTCGTGGGGACGTTTCATCAAGGTATGCAGGGAAACCGGCACTTCCCTCGGCGTGCTCGCCATGGGAACTGCCGGCTTCGTCTACATACCGTGATGAAACTGTCGACCAGCGACCAGCGCCGTCAGCGGGACAGCAGGCGGGCGGCCTCGGCGGCCCAGTACGTCAGGACGACGTCGGCGCCGGCACGGCGGATCGAGGTGAGCATCTCGAGGATCGCGCGCTCCCGGTCGATCCAGCCGTTCGCCGCGGCCGCCTCGACCATGGAGTACTCCCCCGAGACGTTGTACGCCGCGACCGGGACGTCGACCGCGTCGCGCACCCGGCGTACGACGTCGAGGTAGCCCAGCGCGGGCTTGACCATCACGATGTCGGCGCCCTCGGCGACGTCGAGCAGGGCCTCGCGGACTCCCTCGCGGGCGTTGGCGGGGTCCTGCTGGTAGGTACGCCGGTCGCCCTGCAGGGAGGAGTTCACGGCCTCGCGGAAGGGACCGAAGAAGGACGTGGCGTACTTCGCGGAGTAGGCCAGGATCGCGACGTCGGTGTGACCGGCCGTCGTCGAGCGCGCCACGGATGGCGGCGACCTGGCCGTCCATCATCCCGCTCGGGCCGACCATGTCGACGCCGGCGTCGGCCTGGGCCAGCGCCATCTCGGCGTACACCTCGAGCGTGCGGTCGTTGTCGACCCGGCCGTCGGGCGTCAGGACGCCGCAGTGACCGTGGTCGGTGAACTCGTCGAGGCACAGGTCGCTCATCACCGTCAGCGCGTCGCCCACCTCGGCGACCACGTCGGTGATCGCGAGGTTGAGGATGCCCGACGGGTCGGTGGCGCCCGAGCCCAGGGCGTCCTTGTGCTCGGGGATGCCGAACAGCATCACGCCACCGAGCCCGAGCTCGGCCGCCTCGTGGGCGGCCTTCAGCAGGGAGTCGCGGGTGTGCTGGACGACGCCCGGCATCGACGAGATCGGGTGCGGCTCGCGTGGCCCCCTCGCGGACGAACATCGGCAGCACCAGCTGCTCCGGGCGAGAGCTGGGTCTCGGCGACCAGGCTGCGCAGCCCCTGGGTCGTGCGGAGCCGCCGCGGCCGGGTCACCGGCCGCGGCACCGAGGCGCCGCTCGTCGGTCATGACAGCCTCATCGCGAGCCCGTGACCTTCTTCCGGCCCGACGGGCTTGCGCTCCGACGGCTTGGTCACCGGCAGCGCCGGCGTCGAGCATCTCCGCACGGCGGGCCGCGCCGAAGTCGGCCAGGGCGTCGACCAGCTCGTCGACGTCCGGCTTGGGCGCCAGGACGTCGACCCGCAGGCCGTGCTCCTCGGCGGTCTTCGCCGTGGCCGGGCCGATCACCGCGATCACCGTCGACGGGTGGGGCTTGCCGGCGATCCCGACCAGGTTGCGCACCGTCGAGGACGACGTGAACACGACGGCGTCGAACTTGCCGCTCTTGATCGCGTCGCGCACCGGCGCCGGCGGCGGAGCCGCACGGACGGTGCGGTAGGCCGTGACGTCGTCGCACTCCCAGCCGAGGTCGATCAGGCCGGCCACGAGGTTCTCGGTGGCGATGTCGGCACGCGGCAGGAACACCCGGTTGATCGGGTCGAGCATCTCGTCGTACTCGGGCCAGTCCTCGAGCAGGCCGGCCGCCGACTGCTCGCCGCTCGGCGTGAGGTCGGCGCGCAGGCCCCAGTCGGCGATCGCGGCGGCGGTCTTGTCGCCGACGGCCGCGATCTTGAGCCCGGAGAAGGCGCGGGCGTCGAGGCCGTACTCCTCGAACTTCTCGCGCACCGCCTTGACGGCGTTGACGCTGGTGAAGGCGATCCACTCGTAGCGGCCCTCGACCAGGCCGCGGACGGCCTTGTCCATCTGCAGCGGGTTGCGCGGCGGCTCGACCGAGATGGTCGGCACCTCCTCGGGCACGCCGCCGAAGCCGCGCAGCCGGGCCGACAGCGAGCCGGCCTGCTCCTTGGTGCGCGGCACCAGGATCCGCCAGCCGAACAGCGGCTTGGTCTCGAACCACGACAGCGCCTCGCGCATCGCGACCACCTCGCCGACGACGGTCACCGCGGGCGGCGTCATCCGGGCGGCACGGGCGTCGGCCGCGATGTGCTCCAGGGTCGAGAGTCACGGTCTGCTGCTCGGTGGTGGTGCCGGTGCGGGTCATCGCGACCGGGGTCTCCGGCGAGCGGCCCGCAGCGACGAGCGCCTCGGCGATGTCGCCGATGGCGTTGCACGGCCGAGAGCAGCACCAGGGTCTTGGTCGTCGGCGTACCGGCTCCAGTCGATCTTGTCGCCGGCCGTGACGACGGTGACCTCGCGGTGGTCCTTGGTGGTCAGCGGGATGCCGGCGTACGCCGGGACCGCCGCCGCCGACGAGACGCCCGGCACGATCTCGAAGCCGAGGCCCGGCCTTGGCGCAGGCCGCGGCCTCCTCGGGCCCGGAGGCGTAGACGAACGGGTCGCCGGTCATCAGCCGGACGACCCGCCCGCCGCGCTTGGCCTGCCGGACCACGACCTTGGCGCGGGCGGCGTGGGTCAGCGGCTGGCCGTCCTCGCCGAACCCGCCGTCGACGAGCTCGGGACCGCCCTCGGCGCCCTCGGGCAGACCGAGCAGCGCGCGGACGAGCGCCGGGATGCTCCGGCCCCTCGGTGACGACGATGTCGGCCTCGCGGATGAGGTCGGCGGCGCGCACGGTCAGCAGACCGGGGTCGCCCGGCCCGCTGCCCACGAACGCCACCCACCCCGGACGGGCGGGGGTGCGGCTCCCGGCGGGGTCGCCGGGCTCGCTGTGGTCTCGGACTGGGCCCTCTGGGCTCGCGTCATGCCTCTTGCCTTTCGCAGTCGGTCACCGGCTGCATGCGCCCTGCGGTGTGTCCGTCAGCTGTCCTGCGCCCTCGTCGAGCATCAGCCCGGCGAGGCGTTCGCCGACGCCGGCGGCGTCGGCCGGGTCGCCGGTGGCGGACATCCGCACCGCCAGCGTCCCGTCGGGTGAGAGCGCGGCCGCTCGCACCCAGAGCTCTTCTCCGTTCCTCTCCCTCGACGACCTCCGCCAGCACCCCGATCGGTGCCGCGCATCCGCCTTCGAGCGTCGCCAGCACGGCGCGTTCGGCGGTGACCGCCGCCCGGGTCCGGGCGTCGTCCAGGACGGCGAGCTCGCGTGCCAGGTCGTCCCCCTCCCGCGTCTCGACGGCCAGCGCGCCCTGCCCCGGAGCCGGCAGCATCTGCAGCGGGTCGAGGACCTCGGTGGCCTCGTCGAGTCGGCCGAGACGGGCCAGCCCGGCGCGGGCCAGGACCACCGCGTCGTAGGCACCCTCACGCGACCTTGCGGATCCGCGTGTCCACATTGCCGCGGATCTCGGCGATCTCCAAACCGAGGCCGAGGGCGTGGAGCTGCGCGGCGCGGCGCGGAGAGCCGGTGCCGACGCGGCTGCCGACCGGCAGCTCGCCCAGGGTGAGCCCGTCGCGGGCCACGACGACGTCGCGCGGGTCCTCGCGGACGGGGATCGCGGCCAGGGCCATGCCCGGCCGCGGGAGCGGTCGGGAGGTCCTTCAGGGAGTGGACGGCGACGTCGATGCGGCCGTCGAGCAGGGCCTCGCGCAGGGCGCTGACGAAGACGCCGGTGCCGCCGAGCTGGGCCAGCGGCTGCAGGTCACGGTCGCCCTCGGTGGTGATCTCGACCAGCTCGACCTCACGGCCGAGCGTCGGCGGACAGCCGGTCGGCCACCCAGCGCGACTGGGTGGTGGCCAGCACGGAGGCCCGCGTGCCGAGGCGGATCGGGGCGCTCATGACTCGTCCACCGGATCCACCGGGTACTGCCGGCGGCCACGGGCCGGGTGACGGCGTCGACGGCCTCGGGGTCGAGGGCGAACAGCTCGGCCAGGGCGGTCGCGTAGGAGACCGCGTCACCGTCGCCGAGCTCCTTGGCGCGGATGGTCGGCTGGTGGACCAGCTTGTCGGCGACCCGGCGCAGGGTGTGGAGCAGCTCGGCGCGGGTCGCCTCGTCGAGGGCCGGGAGGCGGCGCTCGAGCCGCTGCCATCTCGGACTCGACGACGCCGGTCGCCATCGAGCGCAGCGCGACCACGGCCGGCGTCACGCCGGCCTGGCGGCGGGCGGAGAGGAACGCCTCGACCTCGGCGGTCGACGATCGTGCGGACGGCCTCGACCTCGGCGCCGGCCTCGGAGCCGCGCAGGTCGTCGGCGAGGTCGGCCAGCGTCACCAGGGTGACGCCGGGAAGGTCGGCGACGCGACGGGTCGATGTCGTGGGGCAGGGCGAGGTCGACCAGCGCGATCGGCCCGGTCGCGGCGGCGACCGCCTCGCGGCTCACGAGCACGCCGCTCGCGCCGGCGCAGGCGACCACGACGTCGGCCGACGCGACCTCGGCGGCGACCGCGCTCAGCGGCGCCGAGCGGACGGCGTACTCGGCGGCCAGGCGGCTCGGCGCGCTCGGGCGTGCGGTTGACCACGACGACCTCGCCGGCCCCGCGGCGTACGACGGTCGCGACGGTGAGCGCGGCCATCGCCCCGGCGCCCACGACGAGCGACGCGGCGACCGGTCAGGTCGTCGGCCGCGCGGTCGAGCGCCGCGGAGACCAGGGTCGGCGCGGCCCGGTCGATGCCGGTCTCGGCATGGGCGCGCTTGCCCACGCGCAGCGCCTGCTGGAACAGGGTGTTCAGCACCGGTCCGACCGAGCCCTGCTCCTGGCCGAGGCTCAGCGCGTCGCGGGTCTGGCCGAGGATCTGGGCCTCGCCGACGGCCATCGAGTCGAGCCCGGCGGCCACCCGGAAGAGGTGGGAGACGGCGCCGTCGTCGTAGTGGACGTAGAGGTGGGGGAGCAGCGCCTCGACGCTCTCGCCGGCCGGCTGCGAGCAGCCGCTGGGAGATGTCCTCGACGCTGCCGTGGAAGCGGTCGACGGCGGCGTAGATCTCCAGCCGGTTGCAGGTCGCGACGACGGTCGCCTCGGAGACGTGGGGGTTGGCCAGCGACGTCCTCGACCAGCTTGGTGGCGCCGTCGGCGTCGACCGCGAGCCGCTCGAGCAGGGCGATCGGCGCGGAGCGGTGGGAGATCCCCACGACGAGAGCCGTCATGCCGTCTCCTCCTGGGTGGCCTTGCGCTGCTCGTGGTAGGCGAGCACCTGCAGCTCCTTGGAGAGGTCGACCTTGCTCACGGCGACGTCGGCGCCGACGTTGAGCACGGTCGGGGCGAAGTTCAGGATGCTGGTGATGCCGGCGTCGACCATCTGGTCGGCGACGTCCTGGGCGGAGGCGGCCGGCGTCGCGATGACGCCGATCGCGACCCCCTGCTCGCGGACGATCGCGTGCAGGTCGGTGAAGGGGCGGACGACGACACCGGCGACGACCTCGCCGTGGCGCTGGCCGTCGGCGTCGAGCAGGGCGACGACCCGGAAGCCGCGGCTGCGGAAGCCGGAGTAGTTCGCCAGGGCGTGACCGAGGTTGCCGATGCCGACGATGACCACGGGCCAGTCGCGGGTGGCCCCCATCTCGCGGGCGATCTGGTAGCGCAGGTAGTCGACGTCGTAGCCGACCCCGCGGGTGCCGTAGCTGCCGAGGTAGGAGAGGTCCTTGCGCAGCTTGGCGCTGTTGACGCCCGGCCGCCGCCGCGAGGTCCTCGCTCGAGCACACGGTGGTGCCGGTCTCGGACAGGGTGGTCAGCGCCCGCAGGTAGACGGGCAGTCGGGCCACGGTCGCCTCGGGAATCTCCCGGGCGGCGTCGTGGGACGTCCGTGCGGTCACAGCTGTTCGTCTCTCCAGCCGCCGGACACGGGGGTCGAGCCCTGAGTGGGACAGGCCCGGCCCGAGCGGCGTCGTTCACTGTAGGAGTTTGTGAACGCGAGAACAAAATCGGTACGACGGGCGGTCGCGGCCGCCTGAACGGCGCCCGTCAGGCGTAGCGGTGGCTCTTGGCGGCGTGGCCCGCCTCACGGGTACAGGTGCGCCCACTGATGGCGCGGTGGCCGCACAGCGCCGCCTCGGTCTCCGGCTCGGTCTCCGGCTCGGCGGCAGCGGACGAGGCGGCGGTCGACCGTCGCCGGGGAGGCCGGGGCGTCGGCCTGGCTCGGCACCACCGGGCGCCGGGTCGCCGCCGGCTTGGCGGTGCGGGCCGCGGCCTGCTCGTAGCGGGCCTCACGCATCGCGCGCAGCTCGTCCATCTTGCTCATCGTCGGGTCACGTCCCGACCCTACGGCCGGCGCCGACACTGTCCGGCGGCGCGCAGGGCGACGGACGTCCCGGCGGCGGTCGCGGTCAGCCGGCGGGGTAGCCGCCTCCGCGGACCCCGAAGAACGTCTCCAGCGATCCGGTGCCGGTGGCGTGCAGCTCGCGGGCGAGCGAGGCACCGACGTAGCGGACGTGCCACGGCTCCGGTGAGTAGCCGGTGACCCGGCGGTTGGCCTCGGTGTAGCGGAGGACGAAGCCGAACGTCCACGCGTGGGCGGCCAGCCAGCGGCCCGCGGGAGTGCGGACGAAGCACGGGTCGAGGGCACAGGTGCCGTCGAGCGGCTGCAGGTCGACGGCGAGGCCGGTCTGGTGCTCGCTGTAGCCCGGGGCGGCCGAGATCGCGTCGGCAGCCTGCAGACCCGCGTCGCGACGAGGTGGGCGTGGACACCCTCCTGGTAGGCGAAGGACCGGAAGGCGCTGGCGATCTTGAGGGGTACGCCGGCCCGGTCGGCGGTGTCGAGCAGACGGGTGAGCGGGGCGCGCGGCCGCGGTGGCGACCTGGTAGCCGCGGACCAGCGCGATCTGCGGATGGAAGTCGAGCGGCGGATCGGGTGGCGTCTTGTTGACGATGACCCAGATGCTCGTCGGGTCGGTCAGCGAGTGACGGGTGCGGTCGAAGGGGTGACCGCGTGCGGACGGCGCTCGTGCGGCGGCGTGCGGCCCGTGCTCCGGCACGCTCGCCGTGCGGTGCGGATGCGCCGCCGACGTGGTGGTCGCGTGGGCGGCACAGCCCGCCCAGGAGCGGCAGGACCAGCAGAGCAGCCAGCCGGGCCTTCACGTGCCGTTGACGGGGACGGCGCCTCCGCAGGTTGCATGGGTAGCCTCGGTCCGTGAGCCGTGGGTCGTCGCGGTGAGCGTGACGACGAGTTCGTCGCGTTCACCACGGCCCACCGCCACGACCTGCTGCGGACGGCGACCCTGCTGTGCGCCGGCGACGCGGCGCACCGCGGAGGACCTGGTCCAGACGACGCTGACCCGGCTCTACCTGTCGTGGGCGAAGGTGCGCGCGGCCGACAGCCGCCTGGCCTACGCCCGCGCGAGCCTGACGAACGCCTTCATCGACGAGATGCGACGAGCACACCGGCGCCGCGAGACCTCCCCCGCACAGGTCCCCGCGGCCGACGCCGGTCAGCGACGACCCCGACGTCGCACTGCGGCGCACGGTCCTCGCCGCGCTCGCGACCCTGGGCCCGCGACAACGCGCGGTCGTCGTGCTGCGGCACTGGCACGACCTCGACGTCGAGCAGACAGCGCGCATGCTGGGCTGCTCGCCGGGCACGGTGAAGTCGCAGAACGCACGCGCCCTCGGCCACCTGAGGGACGCCCTCGGCGACGTCGACCGCGACACCCTGCGGGGGGTCGGCTGATGGACGACCCGGACCGCGTCCGCCGCGCGCTCGGACACGCCCTGCCCGGGAGCGTGGTCATGCCCGACCCCCACGAGGACCTCGCTCGCGCACGCCGGGCGCAGCGGTCTCGCACCCGCGGGCGCTTCCGGCTCGGTCTGGGTGCTCTGGCCCTGGCGTTGGTCGCCGGGGTCGGGGTGCACGGCGCGCTCGACCGCGCCGCCTCACCGTCGGGCCGCACGTCCTCGGTGGACGCCGACTCGATCGAGCTGCTGGCGACGACGTTCGACGCGAAGCCGTACTCCTTCGACCTGACCCCGCGGGGCTGGTCGGTGCAGTCGCAGAGCCCCTACGCCGTCACGATCGTGCCCGACGACGGCTCCACGTCACCCGACCCCGACGTCTTCGTGGGCAAGCTCGTGATCACCTTCGACCACAACCCGGTCGGCACCCAGCTCCTGGCCGGTGGCGGCCGGCGGGTCTGGATCCACACGGACTCGGGCTACACGACCCTGTCGATGACGACGGCGGCCGGGGAGCCTGCCGGGGTCGTCCGGATCCAGTACCCCGACCACGCCGGCTGGGACCGGACGGCGATGGCGCGGTTCCTGCGCAGCGTCCACGTGGGCCCCGGCGCGAAGGCCTCACTCGGCTGAGGCGAGCGCCGCCCGGAGCCGCGCGGGGTCGATGCGCCAGTAGTCGTGCTGCCGGCCGTCGACGAAGGTCACCGGCACCTCGTGCCCGAAGCGACGCTCGAGGTCGGCGTCGTCGGCGATCGAGACCTCGGCGTACGACTCACCGAGCTCGGCGCACACCTGCTCGATCAGCACGCGCGCGTCGTCGCAGAGGTGGCACCCCGGGCCGGGTGTACAGGGTGACGCGCGGCTCGCTCACGCGGTCTACTCCAGCAGGCCCAGCGCACGCCGTCGCTCGCGACCGCGGAGCCGACCCTTCTGCACCTTGCCGGTCACGGTCAGCGGCAGCTCGTCGACGACCTCGATCCGCGACGGCCGCTTGAAGCGCGCGAGGCGGACGGCGCAGTGGTCACGGACGGCGTCGGCGACCCCGTCGAGGCCGCGCGCGGGTACGACGTACGCGACGACCGCCTCGCCCGTCGCGGGGTCGTCGACCCCGATCACGGCGGCCTCGGCCACGCCGTCGACCTCGCGGATGACGTCCTCGACCTCGCTCGGGTAGACGTTGAAGCCCGAGACGATCACCAGCTCCTTGAGCCGGTCGACCAGGAACAGGTCGCCGGAGGCATCGAGGAACCCGACGTCTCCGGTCCCCCACCAGCCCTCCGCGTCCGGTCCGCCGTCGCCGTCGGGCCAGTAGCCGCTGAACATGTTGGCGCCCCGGATCCAGATCTCGCCCGGGTCGTCGCCCTCGGGCGGCTGGCCCACCTCGTCGACGAGCTTGATCTCGATGCCGGGCAGCGCCGCCCCGACCGACCCGTTCTGGAGCTCGCGGCTGCACAGGGTGCTGGTGACGATCGGCGAGGCCTCGGTCAGGCCGTAGCCCTGGTGGACCGGGATGCCGGTGGCCTCGCCGAACCGCACGATCAGCTCCGCCGACAGGGGCGCCGACCCCGACAGCATCAGCCGCACCGGGCCGAGCCGCTCGCGGAGGTGCTCCTCGGGGAGCCAGTAGGCGAAGACCGGCGGCGCGACCGGGACGACCCAGACCGCCTCGTCGTCGATCAGGTCGAGGGTGGCCTGGGGGTCGAACCGCTCGGCCAGCACCAGCTTGGCGCGATGCCGCAGCACGCCGCCCAGCACGGCGTTCAGCCCGTAGACGTGGAAGAGCGGCAGGACCCCGAGCACGACGTCGTCGCCGTGGATCATCGGCGGCTCGACCTCGGCGGCCTGGTCGATGTTCGCGATCAGGGCGCGATGGGTGAGCATCGCCGCGCGCGGACGACCCGACGTGCCGCTCGTGTAGAGCAGGCAGGCCAGCTTCTCGGGGTCGGGCAGCGGTGGCACGGGGACCGGCGCCGCCGCCCGCAGCGCCTCGTACGGCTGCTCCCCGTCGTCGGGTGTCGCGCCGACGACGTAGACCCGCGGGTCGCGGGCACGGCGGACCAGGTCGGCGTCGAGCTCGTCGGTCCCGCCGGCCAACGACGACCGCACCAGCCGGACGGCGTCACGCACGGTCGCGACCGTCTCGCCGTCGGCGACCACCAGGGCCGACCCGGAGTCGGCGATCATCCGGGCCAGCTCACCGACGGTCGCGCGGGGGTTCACCGGGACGGCGACGACCTGCGCGCGCAGCACACCGAGGTACGCCGTGACGAACTCGATCCGGTTGCCCATCGCGATCAGCACCCGCTGGCCGGCCACCACGCCGGCGGCGCCGAGGCCGGTGGCCACCCGGGCCACCTCGTCCTCGAGGACCCCCCAGGTCACGCTGCGGCCGCCGGACTCCACCACGGCCAGCATCTCGGGGCGGTCGAGCGCAGCCTCGGCCACGAGCGAGGAGACGTCGTGGACAGGCATGGGGGCGATGATCGCCACGGCCGGAGGGAGCGACGAAGCGAGCGTGCTCGCGAGACGGCCTAGGCTTCGACCCGTGACTCCCGAGAAGAGCCGCAAGCCGCTGAACCTCCAGCAGCGCTCGACTCTGGCGGGTGAGGCAGCGGCCGCGGCCGCCGAGGTGGAGACCGCCCTGGCCACGCCGGCGGATCCGACCGCCGCCGCGTTCTTCGACGTCGACAACACCTTGATGCAGGGCGCCAGCATCTTCCACCTCGCGCGTGGGCTCCACCGGCGCCAGTTCTTCACCACCCGCGAGATCGCCTCGGCCGCCTGGAAGCAGGCCTACTTCCGCATCGTCGGGGTCGAGGACCCCGACCACGTCGCCCAGACCCGGAGCTCCGCACTGTCCTTCATCTCGGGGCACACCGTCCACGAGCTCGAGGAGCTGGGCGAGGAGATCTTCGACGAGGCGATGGCGCACCGGATCTGGCCGGGCACCCGGGCGCTGGCGCAGATGCACCTCGACGAGGGGCAGCGGGTCTGGCTGGTCACCGCGGCTCCGATCGAGATCGCGCAGATCATCGCCCGCCGGCTCGGCCTGACCGGCGCCCTCGGCACGGTCGCCGAGCACGAGGACGGCGTGTACACCGGTCGGCTCGTCGGCGAGATGCTGCACGGACCGGCCAAGGGGGAGGCGGTGAAGGCCCTGGCCGAGCGCGAGGGGCTCGACCTCGACGCCTGCTCGGCGTACTCCGACTCCTACAACGACCTCACCATGCTCTCGCTGGTCGGTGACCCGTGCGCCGTCAACCCCGACGCCCGGCTCCGCGCCTACGCCCGTCACCAGGGCTGGCGCATCCGCGACTACCGGACCGGCCGGAAGGCCGCCCGGGCGGGGCTGATGGCAGCAGCGGTCGCCGGCGCCGCGACCGGCGCGGTCGCGGCCGGGGCCGCCGTACGCCGCCGCCGGTAGCGGTCGCGCGGCCCCCACAGGCTCGGTCCGCACCGGCCCGGACTTTGCGTCACACCGGGTTACACCTCGGCCGTTCCGCACTTACCATGAACGGGCGCCATCCCCCCTGGCGCCCGGGAGGAACGAGCCCATGACGTGGCACGACCACGACACGGCACGCGGTTTCGACGACCTGCGCGCCGCGGTGCTCGCTGTCCTCGGACTGCGTCCCGAGTCGCTGGTGCAGCCCGCGGGCGTTCCGGACTGGGTGCTGCTCAGCGAGGCCCGCGTCCAGAGCGGCGTCGGTGGCTCCGGCGACGGCGGTGACGGTGACCGTGGGGACGTGGCTTCGGGGACGCCGACCAGGCGGCCTCGTCGGAGGACTCCGAGGCCGACCGCACCCGCCTGATCGCGCTGGTCGAGCTGGCCCGCGGCGGCGACAGCGAGGCGTTCGGCCAGCTCTACGACCACTACCAGGGGCCGGTCTACCGCTTCCTCTACTACCGCACCCGGTCGCAGACGCTCGCCGAGGACCTCACCTCCGAGACGTTCCTGCGGGCACTGCGCAACATGAGCGGCTTCCGGTGGCAGGGCAAGGACTTCGGCGCCTGGCTGATGACCATCGCCCGCAACCTGTGCACCGACCACTTCAAGGCGGGGCGCACCCGCCTGGAGCAGACCACCGACGACATGGGCGTCCACGACGACGCCACCGAGGGTCCCGAGACCGCCGTCCTGGCGGCCTCACCAACGAGGTGCTCCTCGACGGCCTCAAGCAGCTCTCCGACGAGCAGCGCGACTGCCTGATCATGCGGTTCCTGCAAGGGCTCAGCATCGCCGAGACCGCCGAGATCCTCGGCCGCACCGAGGGCGCCATCAAGCAGCTCCAGCTCCGCGGCGTCCGCAACCTCGCCAAGCTCATCCCGGCCGGATGGCGCGATGCGTAGCCGGCTATCTCGGGACCTTGGTCCCGTAACCCGCGACCCGCGCCGGTCGTTGATCGGGACGTCCGGCACTCGCCGCGACCACCACTACCACCGGCAGGCACCATCGTGATCACGGGGCGACGCGCTCAGGAGTTCCACGAGCTCGTCGAGGACACCTCGACGGGCCGCTCCCGCCTGCCCGCCTACGCCGGGCTGCTCGAGGTCGTGGGCGCCCTCCGCGCCGTACCCGACCCGGTCGCCGACCCCGCCTTCGTGGCGACCCTGCGCGAGCGGCTGATCGCCGAGGCCGAGTCGGTCCTGGCGGTCGCGGCCGCCGAGCGGGACGACACCGATGCCCGGCTCCGCCTGCCGGCGACCAGCCCCCACGTCCGACGCCGCAACCGTCGGCTGGCGGCCGCGGTCGGCGGGTTCGCCCTGGTCGGCGCCTCGGCGACGATGGCGGTCGCCGCGCAGACGGCGCTGCCGGGCGACAGCCTCTACCCGGTCAAGCGCGGTATCGAGAGCGCGCACGCCGAGCTCACCTTCGACCGGGCCGATCGCGGCCGCGTCCTCCTCGGCAGCGCGACCGAGCGACTCGACGAGGCGCAGGACCTCAGCCGGATGAATGCCGACCCGGCGCGTGTCTCCGACGCCCTCGACGCGTTCACCCAGCAGGCGATCGACGGCTCCGACCTCCTGGTGTCCGACTACGAGGCCACCGGCGACCGGTCGTCCATCACCTCGGTGCGGACGTTCACGGTCGCGAGCATGGACCGGCTGCACGTGCTCCAGTCGCAGGCGCCGGCCGCGTCCCGCGACCAGCTGCTGCGCGCGGCCCAGGCGCTCGACCAGGTGCAGGCCACCTCGGTGCACGCGTGCGCGGTCTGTCGCGGCCCGGTGATCGGTGCGGTCCCGAGCGTGCTCACCCAGGCCGACCAGACGACCCTCGACTCCTGGCTGGTCGGCGTGACGAAGCCGCACGACGCCCAGCCGCCCCTCCACCCGGGTGCCGACGGCGGCCCCGTGCTGCCGCACCCCAAGGGTCAGCTGCCCCCGGCCAGCGTGACCGATCCCGACGACACCACCGCGGGCACACCGACCCCGCCGAGCGCGACGACGTGCAGCACACGGTCCACCACCTCACCGACGGGTTGACCGACGGCCAGCAGAACGACGTCGCCTCGACCGTGCGCGACACGGCGAACAACCTGCTCGACGCGGTCGGCGAGGTGGGCAACGAGGTGGCGGGGGCGCTCGACGACACCATCAACGGCGTCACCAGCCTGGTGCCCAGCAACGTGCTGCCGACGCTCCCCTGAGCGAGGACCGAACGGCGCAGCGCGCTTGCGTGCAAGCCCCGCAGGTCTCTCAGTGCCAGACCGAGGTGCGCTGGACCAGCAGGGTGTAGAGCGACTGCTGGATCGTCTCGCGCACCTGGTCGGTCACGTTGAACACCAGCATCGGGTCGTCCGCCGCGCCGTCGTCGTACTCGTCGGTGCGGATCGGCTCGCCGAACTCCAGCAGCCACTTCGACGGCAGCGGCACCATCCCGAGCGGGCCGAGCCACGGGAACAGCGGCGTGATCGGGACGTAGGGGACGCCGAGCAGGCGGGCGAGCGACGGCAGGTTGCCGACCAGCGGGTAGATCTCCTCGGCGCCGACGACCGACAGCGGCACGATCGGGACGCCGGTGCGCAGGGCCGCGGCGACGAACCCGCCACGGCCGAAGCGCTGCAGCTTGTAGCGCTCGGTGAACGGCTTGCCGATCCCCTTGAAGCCCTCGGGCCAGACGCCGACCAGCTCACCGCCGGACAGCATCCGCTCGGCGTCCTCGGTGCAGGCGAGGGTCGCGCCGCCCTTGCGCGCCAGGCTGCTGACCACCGGCAGCCGGAAGACGAGGTCGGCGCCCAGCGGTCGCAGGAACCGCCCGGTCTGCTCGTGGACGGTGAACATCGTCATCAGCCCGTCGAGCGGGACCGTGCCGGAGTGGTTGGAGACCACGAGGGCGCCGCCCTCGGCGGGGAGGTTCTCGATCCCCCGGGCCTCGATCCGGAACCACTTCTCGGCGATCGGCCGCAGGCTGGCCAGCAGGAGCCTCTCGGCGACCTCCTGGTCGAAGCCGTACTCGTCGACGGCGTACTCGCCGGTCAGCCGCCGGCGCAGGAAGGCCAGGAACCGCGCCAGCTGCGGCTCCCAGTCGGCACCGAAGACCTGGGCGGCACCGGTCTGGAACGCCGCCAGCCACTCGCCGGGGGTGATGCCGGGGCCGGGAGCGCGGTCCTGCGTCGTGGCCGCAGGACGCACCTCGTCGACGACCTCGGTCTCGGTCTCTGTCGCGACCTCTGTCTCGAGCTCGGGCTGTGGCGCGGCCTCAGGCTCGGGAGCCCGGCGCGCAGCTGCGGCGGGGCCACCGGTCAGGGTGCGGGACGCCCGGGAGGGGCGACTGCTGCCGGAACCACGGCCAGGTCGGCCGCCGGTGCCGATCGGGATGATCTCGGCGTCAGCCACCGCCCGCTCCGGCGGTCTCGGGGTCGGGCAGGGACGACGCAAGCCCGTCGACGACCCGCTCGATCGGGGTCGTCGTCCGTCCGGTCGTCGAGGCGAAGTCGGCGAAGGTCTGCTCGGTCGTGTACGTCGGCTCGAAGCCGAGCTCGGCCCGCATCCGCGTGGTGTCGATGCCACGGCCGAAGGTGAGGAAGCCGAGCTGCTCGGGCGAGAAGTCGGCCATCCGCGCCGACTTCAGCACCGAGGCGACGCCCCCGACCGCCGGGCGCACGAGCGGGACCGTCGGTCGGCGGAGCCGGCGGACGGCCTGGGAGAGCAGCATCACGCCGTCGCCCGCGACGTTGAAGGTGCCGGGCACGTCGGTGTGGACCGCATGGGTCAGCACGCGCATCAGGTCCGTCTCGTGGACGAACTGCAGCCGAGGGTCGAAGCCGAGGACCGTCGGGATGACCGGGAGCCGGAAGTACGACGAGATCGGGCTGGTGACGTGGGGGCCGAGGACGTTGGCCAGGCGCAGCGTCGTCACCCGCACGTCGGGGCGCCGACGCGCGAAGCCCCGCACGTAGCCCTCGATCTCGGCGACGTCCTTGGCGTAGCCCGAGCGGGGCTCCCGGCGGGGGCCCATGGCCTCGGTGAACATGGCGGGGTCGCGGCTGCTGGCGCCGTAGACGGTCGAGGTGGACTTCACGACCAGGTGTCGCACGCTGTCGGACTTCTGACACGCAGCGAGGAGCTGCATCGTCCCGATGACGTTGAGCTCCTTCATCGTGCCGCGGCCCCCGGCGCTGCCGGGCGTGGCGATGACGCTCATGTGGACGACGGTGTCGACGTCCTCCTTGGCGAGGACCTTCGCGATCACCGGGTTGCGGATGTCGGCGCGGACGAACGAGACGTCGCCGATGTCGTCGCGCGGCGGCACGGCGTCGACGCCGACCACGCGGGCGACGCCGGGCTCGGCCGCGAGGCGGCGCGCGAACCTGCGCCCGAGGTCACGGGAGACCCCGGTGACCAGGACGACCCTGGATCCGGCGGTGTCGGCGCCCACGCGGCCCCCTCGCGGGGGTTACTTCCCGAGCTTGCGACGCTGGACGCGCGTCTTCTTCAGCAGCTTGCGGTGCTTCTTCTTCGCCATCCGCTTCCGGCGCTTCTTGATGACCGAACCCACGAAAACCTCTTCCGCTCCAACGTCAGGAGTCCCGGGCTCCGCCGGGACGACCCCGACAGCCTAACGGGCCGCGGGTAGGTCGCGAATTCGCTGGTTCAGCCGGCGCTGTAGAAGCTCTTCCGGAGGTACTCGTTGACGTCGTCCTCGGTCACCCGGAACGAACGGCCGACCCGCACGGCGGGCAGCTCTCCACTGTGCACCAGGCGGTACACGGTCATCTTGGACACACGCATCGTCGCGGCCACTTCGGCCACGGTCAGGAACTTCACGTCGGAGATGTCTCCGGGCTCGTGGGCAGGCATCGTAGGCACCGTACTTTCTTTGGCAGGCACGCACCGGCTTCCCCTCCGGTGACTCCACGTCCCGCGCTTCGTGGTGAGAATAGGGCCTTCTGTGACTCGTGGGGAAGGAAATCTCTACAGAAACTCACGATACCTACGCGTGTCGAGTTGAAACGGAGGCGAATTTTACTGTCCGGACGTGTCCGCAACGGTCAGGGCAGCGGGTCCAGGCCGTGCCGCGGGAAGATCTCCTCCCGCGTCGCCAGGATCGAGCGGTCGAGCCAGGTGGCCGGGTCGTAGCCCTCCGACCAGGCGCGGTACGCCGGGTCGCGGCCGTCGGTCATCCGCGTCGGCGCGGTGCGCCCGAGGCTGTCGCGCACGTAGGCGCGCCAGGTCTCCGGGGTCTCCGTCGACGGGTCGAGCGGCCGGCCGCCGACGACTGCCAAGAGGTGGCTCCAGGCCCGCGGGACCACCTCGACCAGGGCGTACCCGCCACCCCCGGTCGCGACCCAGCGGCCGCCCGCGGCCTCGTGGGCGAGGTCGTGGAGGGCGAGGTACGACGCGCGCTGGCCGTCGACGCTGAGCATCAGGTCCGCGAGGGGGTCGTCGCGATGGCTGTCGCAGCCGTGCTGGGTGACGAGCACGTCCGGCCCGAACTCCCGCACCAGCGACGGCACGACGGCGTGGAAGGCCCGCAGCCACCCGGCGTCCGACGTGCCGGGCGGGAGCGCGACGTTGACGGCCGTGCCCTCGGCGCCCGGGCCGCCGCTGTCCTGCGGGAAGCCGGTGCCCGGGAAGAGCGCCTGTCCCGTCTCGTGGAGGGAGATCGTGAGGACCCGCGGGTCGTCGTAGAAGATCCGCTCGACGCCGTCGCCGTGGTGGACGTCGACGTCGACGTAGGCGACCCGCTCGGCGCCCTGCGCGAGCAGCCAGCGGATGCCGACCGCGACGTCGTTGTAGAGGCAGAAGCCGCTCGCCCGGTCGGGCATCGCGTGGTGGAGGCCGCCGGCGATGCTGACGCTGTGCAGGCTCTCGCCGCTCCAGACCTGGCGGCACGCCTCGGTGGTCGCGCCGACGACGTGGGCCGCGGCGCGGTGCATGTCGTGGAAGACCGGGTTGTCGTCGCTGCCCAGCCCGTACGCCGGCTCGAAGCCGGCCGGGTCAGCGCCGGCCCGCTTCACGGCGTCGATCAGGCCGGCCTCGTGGACCGTGGCGATCAGGTCGTCGTCGGCCATCGGCGCCGGGACGGTGGTGAGCCGGTCGAGGACACCGAGGTCGGCGGCCAGGCGCATCGTGAGGTCGACCCGGATCGGTGACATCGGATGGCTCGGACCGAAGTCGTACTCGGTCAGCGTCGGCTCGAACACCACGCTCGCGGGACCCGAACACGCTGGCATGACGCGGACGTTACCCGTCGTCCACCGTGCGCTCGCGAGCCTCCTGCTCGGCCTCGCTCTCGTCGACGTACCGCTGGCCGGGCTCGAGCTGTACCTCCTCACCGGTGCGCACGTCGACCGCGGTGGCGCCCGGCGGGAGGTTCGACAGGTCCGGCGCGATCACGGTGTTCTCGACCGAGTCGGGCAGCCGGAGACCCGGGGCCACCGCTCCGTCGAGCAGGACCAGCTCGCTGGAGTCGCGCCGTGGCAGGGTCTCGCCCCGGAAGTACGCCGGCCGCTTCACCTGGTAGACGACCATCAGGACCAGGCCGAGCACCAGGGAGCCCACCCCGAGCAGGAAGACGCCGCCGATCCTCCCGATGTGGGTGTAGCCGTAGTCGGAGCTGGCGTAGGTCTTGCAGGCGTAGAGGAAGAAGCCGACCAGGATGATGCCTCCGGCGAGGGGCAGCACGCCCTGCATGACGATGTCGCGCGCGCTGTTGCGCATGGTCCGCCGGTAGAACCACGCACACGCGAAGCCGGTGAGGCCGTAGTAGAAGGCGATCATCAGGCCGACGGCGGCGATCGTGTCGGCGAGGATGTTCTCGCTCAGCAACGTGAGGCCGACGTAGAAGACGATCGAGACCAGGCCCATGCCGATGGTCGCGTCGGTCGGGGTGAGGTAGCGGGGGTGGATCCTCGCGAAGCGCTCCGGGATCGCCTTGAACGCCGCCATCGACAGCGCCGTGCGGGCCGTCGGGAGGATCGTCGTCTGGGTGCTCGCCGACGCGGAGGTGAGTACGGTGATCGCGAGGAGGTGGACCATGATGAAGCCGAGCACTCCGCCGCCGAAGACCTCGTGTCCCATCGCATGGAACACGTCGTCGGCGTTGGCCTCGTTGCCGAGGCCGATGCCCGTCGTCCCCACACCCGCGAAGGCGATGGTGGCCACCGACACCAGTGCGTAGGTCAGCAGGAGCAGCACCGTGGAGATCACCGCGGCGCGGCCGGGGGTCGTCGCCGGGTCGTCCGCCTCCTCGTTGGTGGCGACCGCGGTGTCCCAGCCCCAGTAGATGAACACCGCGATCAGGGTCGCCGTCACGATCGCGGTCGGATGCAGCCCAGCGGGCGACAGCCACGAGAGCGTGGGCTTGATGCCGGCCGGCGCGCTGTTGTTGTAGACCTTCGCGAGGGCGAAGAGCGCGAACCCGATCAGGGTGACGACCTCGACCCCGAGCAGGCAGTACTGGATGCGCGCGCTGATCTCGATCCCGCGATAGCAGATGTAGGTCATGACGACGATCCAGACGATGCCCGCGACCGTCGACCAGAAGGTGCTGGCCGCGAGGGAGTCGAGGTTGAACAGGCCGAACGAGTAGGAGCCGGCGATCTGGGAGAGGTTCGCCATCACGATGATGTCGGCGATGATGATGCCCCAGCCGCCCATCCAGCCCACCCGGGTGCCGAAGGCACGGGCGGCCCAGGTGAACGTCGTTCCGCAGTCGGGCTCGGCCTTGTTGAGCTCGGCGTAGGCGACCGCGATGAAGTACATCGGGAGGAACGCCAGCACCATGATCAGGGGCGCCTTGGTGCCGACGATGCCGTCGCCGTTGGCGACCACGACGACGTAGCCGAGGCTGGCCGCCAGGCTGTAGGCCGGCGCGGTCGACGCGACGCCGACCACGATGCTCCCCAGCAGTCCGAGGGCGCCGGGCTTGAGCCCCTTGCCTGCGGGGGATTCGGTTGCCTCGACGACGGCCATGACGACTCCTGCCCTGTGCGGGGCCCGAGCGGCCGCTGGTCTCTGCGTGCAACCTACCTCTAGGATGAGCGCGTGCTTCGAACCGCGAACCTCTGCTGGTGGCCCGCCTGACGGCGGACCCCCGATCGAGCACACCCTCTTTCCAACGGCCGCCCACGGGCGGCCGTTCGTTCGTCGGTCGAGCTTGTCGAGACCACTGCCCGTGGGCCCACACCACCAGGAGCCCACCATGGACCGCAACCTCTCCCTGATCACCCCGACCGGGCGGCTCACGCTCGGCAACCACCTCGGCGCGCTGATGCGCTTCGTGGCGGCGCAGGACGCCGCGTCGTCGCCCGACGACTGCTTCTTCGGGCTGTGCGACCTGCACGCCCTGACCACCCCGCAGGACCCGGCCGTCCTCCGCGAGACCGTCGCGGAGATGGGGGCGCTGTTCCTGGCCGCCGGGCTCGACCCGTCGCGGGTCACGTTGTTCCGCCAGAGCCTGGTGCCGGCGCACCGCGAGCTGGCCTACCTGCTCGAGTGCACGGCGTACACCGGCGAGCTGAACCGGATGATCCAGTTCAAGGAGAAGGGACGTGGCGTCCCCTCGACGCGCGTCTCGCTCTACACCTACCCGGCGCTGATGGCGGCCGACATCCTGCTGTACCGGCCCTCGGTCGTGCCGGTGGGTGACGACCAGCGGCAGCACGTCGAGCTCACCCGTGACCTGGCGATCCGGTTCAACCACACCTACGGACCGGTCTTCGTGGTGCCCGAGGTGCGCACCCCGAAGGCCGGCGCCCGGGTGATGGACCTGCAGAACCCGTCGTCGAAGATGTCGAAGTCGATCGCGAACGACGCCGGGGTGATCCGGCTGACCGACTCGCCGTCGGTGGTGCGGCGGAAGGTGTCGCGGGCCGTGACCGACTCCGACACCGGACCGGACGCGGTCCGGGCCTCGCCGGACAAGCCGGGTGTCACCAACCTGCTCGACATCCTCGCGGCGTGCGGCGGGTCGGCCGACGGGATCACGACGTACGGCGCCCTGAAGTCCGCGGTGACCGAGGCGGTGGTGGCGACGCTCGAGCCGCTGCAGAAGTCCTACGCCGAGCTGGCCGCCGACCCGGCGTACGTGTCGTCGGTCTTCGAGGCGGGCTCCGAGCGGTGTCGGGAGGTGACCGCGTCGGTGCTCGCCGATGCGACTGCGGCGATGGGGTTGTGAGCGGTGTGGGTGGTCGCGGCCGGGTGCCGCTTCACCACGGTATGTCGATGAACCGGCACTTCTCATGGCGTGCACACCGTGGGAAGTGCGGGTTCGTCTTCATACCGTGGTGAAGCCGTGACGCGAGGGATCAGGGCGTCCAGAGCCAGGTGTGGTCGGTGAGCCGACTGCCTTCGGCACCGAACGTCGCGCCGCCGAAGGCCAGCAGCCGGCCGTCGGCCCAGGCCGCGGCGGTGCCGGACGCCGGCGCACCGTCGGGCGCATCGAGGCGGTAGACCCGCCCGGTGGCGTCGTCGTACGCCTGGCCGACCACGGCGAACCACGACCCGCCGGTGGCGGAGACGTCCCAGCCCTGGTGGTCGCCGAGCGCCGGGTCGACGAGAGCGTCCGGCAGCGATCCCCAGGTGCCGGTGGCGGGATCCAGTGTTCCGCCCTGCGGGTAGGAGCGACCCCAGTTGTCGACCTCACCCCCGTCCATCGAGAACGGGTCGGGGTCGACCATCCGGGTCCCGGTCCACGACGAAGTTGTTCCCGATCTGGCCGGTCGTCGGGAGAGCGAACCAGTCGGTGGCTACGGGTCCCCGCACCGATTCGTCGTACAAGCGAGCCAGGATCGGCGCCGGCTCGCGACCGTCGTTCGGCTGCGTCGAGTCGACGCCGGTGACGACGACCCCAGACGTCGTCGCGGTCACGCGTCGCTGCCCGAGGCGTGGCGGATCGGGTCGACGCGGCAGCATCGACCACGCGCCGTCGTCAACGCGTAGACCGCGACGCGGCGTCCCGCGAGGACGTACACATCCGAACCCGAGTGCCGACGGCAGGTCACCGGCGTGAAGGGACGCCGGTGATCCCGACCAGCGGTCGGCCTCCGGGTCGTAGATGAACCACTCCGACTCGGTCCTGCGACCTGAGCACCACGTCGCCGCCGGCCGCGACCGAGCCGGTCCCCCGGCCCCACGGGCACCGGCGCCTTCGCGATCGGGTGCCAGGAGTCGGTCGCGGGGTCGTACGCCGCGCCGTCCCGCAGCAGGGGTGACGCGGAGACGCAGTCGGCGTTGGGCGGGCACGGCTGGGTCTCGCCGCCGAGCACGATCACCTCCTGCCCGGTCCAGACGGCCTGCGCGTTCGCCCGCGGCGACAGTGGCGCCGAGGGGAGCTCGCGCCAGTGACCACCGTCCTGCGAGGGGCCGATCGAGACGCGACCGGTGCCGAGCAGCGTCCCGCCCAGCGCGACCGCCACCACGGCCACCGCCGCCGCACCAACTGACAGGCGTCGCCGGGCACGCATCCGCGCTCCGGTCCGTCGGGCCGAGGCGACGTCGCCCCCCGGCAGGTCGAGCCCGCCGAGCCGTTCGGCGTACGTCGATCGCAGCTCCTGCTCGAGATCCATCACAGTCCCTCTCCGGTGCGGGTCGGGTGGTCGAGGCGCGTGCGCAGGGTGGCCAGCGCCGCCGAGGCCTGCGACTTCACGGTGCCCGGCCGGCACCCCAGGGCCTCGGCGATCTGCTGCTCGCTGAGGTCCTCGTAGTAGCGCAGGACGAGCACGGCCCGCTGCCGTGGCGGGAGGGACGAGATCGCCCGCCACATCTCGTCGTCGTGACGCCCGTCGTCGAGGACGGCGGGGCGCTCCGGCGGCTCGTCACTGGTGATCTCGTGCCGGCGCCGTGCCTTGCGGTGGTCGTTGAGCACCTCGTTGACGACCATCCGGCGCAGGTAGGCCTCCGGCGCCTCCAGCCGGGAGATCCGGCGCCAGGAGCGGTAGGCCTTCGCGAACGCCGTCTGCACGGCGTCCTCGGCGATGCCGAGGTCACCCGAGACGGCGTAGGCCGTGCGCACGAGGCGCGGCCACAGCGCGGCGTAGACGTCGTCGTACTCCGGTGCCACGGTTCACCTCCCCGACTGGTTCGCACTCCAAGAACGTCGACGGGCCCGCGATCGGTTCGGTTCCCCGGTCACGGGGTGTGGATCCAGGCCTGAGCCCCGCGCACCACGACCAGCCGGCCGCCGAGCACGACCCGGGTGGCGCCGTCCGACGGCGTGGGGACCGCGGGCGTCGGTGTCGGGCCGACGCGTCGCCAGCGCACGACCGTCCCAGCGGTCGGAGACCAGGCGGCTCGGGTGGCCGGCGACGTGGCCGGTGATGGCCGTGCCGGCGCGAGACGCCGTCACGGCCCGGTGCGCGAGCGCAGGTCGCAGCCGGTCGGCGTGGAGTGGCGTCCACCGGTCGAGCTGGACGCTGTAGACCAGCACCCGTCGGGCCGAGAGCGCGTAGACCTCGGAACCGAACGCGGACGGCGCCGACAGTCGGCGACCCGGGAGAGCGATCCTCGACCAGACGTCGCGCCGCACGTCGTACCGCCACCAGGTGGCGCCTCGGCCGGGCTCGCGGTGCCGGAGCACGACGACGCCCGCCGCCGCGACGGCACGGTCGCGGTCGATGAGGGGGACCGGGGTCCGCAGCCGGTGCCAGATCCCGGTCCGCACGTCGTACGCCGCCCCGTCCCGCAGCGCGACCCCGCTCCGCCCCACGCCGCCGAGCACGAGCACCCGGTGACGCACGTGGACGCCGAGCGCGTGCGTGCGCGCCGAGATCGGTGGGGTGGCGAGGCGTTGCCAGTGCGGGTAGGCATGGGCGGTCACCGGCTGGTCGCTTCCCGACAGGAGCACCGCGCCCACGAGAGCGCCGAGCAGCGTCGCGAGCGCCCTGCTCGGCCACCGACCACCCATCGCGCCTCCTGGGTCAGGAGGTTAGACCGTCCGGCCCGGGTCGACTCACGAGCCCTCGGCCAGCTCCGCCGACCGGTTACGCGCGGCCTCCATCGCGGCCAGGAACGCCGCCCGCACCTTGTGGATCTCGAGCTCACGGAGGGCGGCCGCGGTCGTGCCGCCGGGCGAGGTGACCTGCTCACGCAGCACGGTCGGATGGGTGCCGGTCTCACGGAGCATCTTGGCCGAGCCGACGAGGGTCTGGACGACCAGCTCGGTGGCGGTCGCGCGCGGCAACCCGAGGTGGACGCCGGCCTCGATCATCGACTCGACCACGAAGAACACGTACGCCGGACCGGTGCCCGAGATCGCGGTCACGGCGTCCATCTGCTTCTCCGGGACGCGCAGCACGCGGCCGGTCGAGCCCAGCAGCGACTCGGCGATCGCGAGGTGGTCGTCGTCGCAGTGCGAGCCGGCCGCGATCGCCGCCATCCCCTCGTCGACCAGGGCGGGGGTGTTCGGCATGACCCGTACGACGGGGACGCCGTCGGGCAGCCGCGACTCGAGGAACGCCGTGGTGATGCCCGCCGCGAGCGACACGACGAGCTGTCCGGGTCGGACGGCCGGCCCGATCTCGTCGAGCACGGCCCCCATGTCCTGGGGCTTCACGACGAGGGCGACCACGTCGGCTCGCTCGGTGGCCTCGACGTTGGAGACGACGGAGACGGCGTACTTCTCCTGGAGCTCGCTGGCCCGCTCGGGCCGCTTCTCGCCGACGAGGAGGTCGGAGACCGGGCGGCCGGCGCGGATGAGTCCCGAGAGCAGCGTCTCGCCCATCACCCCGGCGCCGATGATCGCGGTGGTGCTCACGGGCGACCCTCTACTTCTTGCTGACCAGGGACCGGACGAAGAATGTCAGGTTCTGCGGTCGCTCCGCGAGACGTCTCATGAGGTAGCCGTACCACTCGGTGCCGTAGGGCACGTACACGCGCATCGTCTCGCCGGCGGAGGCCAGGCGGCGCTGCTCCTCGGGCCGGATGCCGTAGAGCATCTGGAACTCGTAGCTGCCGGCCGCGCGGCCGTTGCGGCTGGCCAGCGAGGACGCGATCCGGATCATCCGCGGGTCGTGGGTGGCGATCATCGGGTAGCCCTGCCCGGCCAGCAGCACCTTCAGGCAGCGGACGTAGGACTTGTCGACCTCGAGTCGGCTCTGGAAGGCGACCTCGGCCGGCTCGTCGTACGCCCCCTTGCACAGGCGGACGCGCGAGCCCTCGAAGGCCAGCGCCCGGCAGTCGGCCTCGGTGCGGTGGAGGTAGGCCTGGAGGACGGCGCCGGTCTCGGGGAAGTCCTTGCGGAGCTCGCGGAGCGTGGCCAGCGTCGCGTCGGTGGTGGTGTGGTCCTCCATGTCGAGGGTGACCGTGGTGCCGGCGTTGCGGGCGGCGCGGCAGATGGTGCGGGCGTTCTCGAGCGCGATCTTGTGGCCCTGGCTCGGCGATCGCCTGGCCGATCGCCGAGAGCTTGACCGAGACCTCGGCGTGGCGGGTCAGGCCGTGGGCGCGAGAGCGCCGCGAGCGCGTCGAGGTAGGCCTGCACGGTGGCGTCGGCCTGGTCGGAGTCGACGGTGTCCTCCCCGAGGTAGTCCAGGGTCACCCGGAGGTGGTCCTCGACCAGCTCACCGGTCGCGCGAACGGCGTCCGCGGTGTCCTCGCCGGGCACGTAGCTGCGGACGATCCCCGCGGAGACCGGCATCGTGCTGACCAGGCTCTTGACCCGGCCGCTGCGGGCGAGCAGCAGCAACGGCTGGCGGAGGAGCGACATGCCGGACAGGCTACTTCGTGGATCCAGGAACGCCCGGATTCCCCTGGGCGGCTGGGGTCGGCGGGGGCTGGGCCGGTAGTCCGTGACGTTTCGGCCCCTTCCGACCGCTGAGAAGGGCCGGATCGTCACGGACTACGCCGGCGATCACCCTCACCGTGGTCACGCCGAGCTCACTCCCGGGCCGCCACCAGTCGGACCGGGGCGGTGCGGGTCGCCGACCAGGCCGCGACGGCGGCGGTGCCGGCGCCGGCGGCGAGGGCCGCGACCGTCAGCGCACAGCCCAGCAGCCACGGCACCTCGAGGATCGGCACGCCCGAGCGTGCCCTCGATGCCGTGCCGCACGCCGAGCAGGCAGACGGCCACCACCGCCGAGCCCAGCGTCACCCCGATGGCACTGACGCCGAGCGACTCCAGGGCGGCCGCCGAGACGACCTGCCGGCGCGAGGCCCCGGTCACCCGCGCGACCGCGAACTCGCGCTTGCGCTGGGCGGTGCCGATCGCGACCGCGTTGACCAGGCTGAGGAACGCGTACAGCCCGCCCAGCCCGGCCAGGGCCGCCATCACGCCGTTGTTCTCGCGCGGCCTGCTCGCGGGCGAGGCCGCGGGCCCAGCGCCGGCACCGTCGAGACGCTCCCGACGCCGGCCAGGTGCGCGCGGACCGTCGCTCTCGGACGCCCCTGGCGCGAGCCCGACGAACGTCGTCGTCGACGCGTGCGCGAGCAGCGAAGCGGGCACGTCGCGTCCGGTCGACGAGGACGTCGGCGCCACCGGCGATCGTCGTGTCCACGCGGGCGACGACCGGGCAGGCCGCACCTCCCCGACCCGCACCGCCGTCGGCCGGCCGAGCCCGTCCTCCGGCGCCGACGGCCCGAGCACGGCGTGGCCGCCCGCGAAGTCCGCCATCCGGCCGGCCAGCAGCGGCTGATGCGTGAGCCGGCCGTACGCCGCGGGGTCCACCGCGGTCACGACCGGTGTCTCGACCGGCGCCCAACCGCCGCGCGCGGTCAGCACCTGCACCGGCAGGGAGCACCTCGGTCTCCGGCGACACGATCGCGACGCCGGCGTCGCGCGGACCTGCGTCGGAGACGTCCCCCTCCGAGACCACCACCAGCTGCGCCGAGCTCTGCTGGATCCGCTCGACCCGGGTCGCCTCGGTCTGGGTCGCCATGATCCCGAGCAGGCCGACGACGAGACCGAAGAGCACGATCACGGGGCCCGCGGTCGTCGCCGTCCGGCGTACGCCGTCGCGCATCCCGGCCTGGGCCAGCTCGCCGAGCACGTGGCCGCGCGCGGGCAGGGCGAGCAGCCGCGACACCAGGGGTACGACGAGCGGGCTCAGCTGCTGCAGGGCGATCGACCCCGCCGACGATCACCAGCAGTCCGACCATGATCGATGACGAGCACGTCACCGCTGGCCTGCGCCAGCATCGCGCCGGCGACCGCCGGGCACCCCAGGAGCAGCCCCCAGATCCAGCGCCCGAGGGTCATCACCCGCCGCTCGTCGTCGGTCTCTCGCAGCGCCTCGAGCGGGCGCACCCGGCCCGGCCCGCCGCGACGCCACCAGCACCCCGGCGAGCGCCGAGCCCGAGCCCGGCGCCGAGGTCGACGAGCAGGATCCAGGCCGGGAAGCCGACGTGGAGCAGGCTCGCGTCCAGCCCGACCCGGTGGACCAGCCGCGTCTCGATCCTCGTGGTGAGCAGGCCGAGCAGCAAGCCGGGCCCGTGCCGACCAGGCCGACGAGCAGGCCCTCGCCGACGAGCAGCCGGCGTACCTGCCGGCGCGAGGCGCCGTTGAGCCGGAGCAGGGCCAGCTCGCGACGGCGTTCCACGACCGTGAACGCCATCGTCGACCCGATGATGAACACCGACAGGAAGACCGCCAGGAAGATCGAGATCCCCATCAGGGAGCTCACGCCCTCGACGCGTCTCGCGAACGGCGCGGGCCTGCGCCGGGGTCGCACCGGCGGCGGGGTGCGTCCGGCTGGCGGCGGCGAGCAGCACGGTGCTCGACTGCACCAGCGCCACGCCCAGAGCGACGCTCAGCAGCGCGCCGACGAAGAGGGTCCAGCGGTCGCGCAGCGTGCGCAACGAGATCGACCACATGGCTCAGCCCTCCAGCGCCGCGAGCCGCGCGGCGACGCGAGCCGCGTCCGGGCGGTCGAGCCGGTCGACGACCCGGCCGTCGGCGAGGAACACCACGGTGTCGGCTCGCGCCGCGGCGGACGGGTCGTGGGTGACCATCGCGATCGTCTGGCCGCGACGGTCGACGAGGTCGCGCAGCATCGTCAGCACCGACCGGGCCGACGCGGTGTCGAGGGCGCCGGTCGGCTCGTCGGCGAACAGCACGTGCGGGCTCGGTGACCAGCGCTCGGGCGATCGCCACTCGCTGCTGCTGACCACCGGACAGCTCCCGCGGCCGGTGCCGCGCGCGGTCGGCCAGGCCCGACGGAGGCCAGCACCTCGCGCACGCGGGCCCGGTCGACCCGGTGCCCGGCCGAGCCGCAGCGGAAGCGCGACGTTCTGCGCGGCGGTGAGTGCGCCCATCAGGTTGAACGACTGGAAGCAGAAGCCGATCTCCGACCGGCGCAGCTGCGGTGAGCAGCTTCTCGGAGGCGCGGGTCAGGTCGTGGCCCGGCGAGCCACACCTCGCCGTGGTCGGCGCGCTCCAGCCCGGCGGCGACGTGCAGCAGGGTCGACTTCCCGGAGCCGGACGGCCCCATCACCGCGGTCCAGGTGTGGGCCGGGCACCTCGAGCGAGACGCCGTCGAGCGCGGTCACCTTGCCGGCGCCGCGGCCGTAGGTCCGGCGTACGTCGCGCAGGACCAGGGCGGGCGTCGCCGAGCCGGCTCGGCGACGGCGGGTGCGGGTTGCAGTTCGGTCATGGGTCCATCGCACCGTCTGCGGGGGCTCGGATCACTAGGTCCTGCGGGCGTCTGCGAGGTAGCGCCAGCACTACCGACGCCGGCCGTGCGCGCGCCGTAGCGTGGCGCCGTGCCGCCGCGACGACCTCCGCCGACGAGCGCGTGGCGAGCGCTGCGGCGACGCGCGGTTCCTGCTCGGGCGCTGGCCGTGGCGCGCGCTCGCGCACACGGCGTGACCCTGGTGACCTGGGTCGTGTTCGTGGTCCCCTCCCTCGCGGTGGTCGGCGCCGTTCGGCGGGGCGGTCGCGCGAGCTCGGCCGGGGGCAGGTGCTGTCCGCCGGCCGGCCTGGTGCTGCTCGGTCTCGCGCTCGGGTTCGTCCTGCTGCCGCTGCTCGCCACCCCGCTGATCGCCCTCGACCGGTGGCGCGCCCGGCTGGTCGACCCGACGCCGCTCCCGGCCCCGCCACGGTCCCCGGCAGAGCCCGGCGCGTGGCTGCGCGACCGCTACCTGACCACGCGCCGCTGGCGGTACGCCGGCTACGTCGTCGCCACCGTGGCGCTGCAGGGCGCGTCCTCGCCGGCGCTGAGCCTGCTCGGCACCTCGGCCGGCGCGCTGCTCGCGGCGCCGTTCCTGGCCTCGGACGACGACCCGATCAGTGTCGGGCCGTGGCAGGCCGACCGACCGCGGCCGCGGCCGTGCCGCCTGGCCCTGCTCGGCCTGGTCCTGCTCGTCGGTGCTCGCCTACGCCTGGACCGCCGGCGCCTGCCTCCAGGTCGCCCTGCTGCGCCGCACCCTCGACACCGACCGCTCCCAGCGCCTGGCCGAGGAGCTGACCGAGGTGGGCGCGTCGCGGACCCGGCTGGTCGAGAGCTTCGACAGCGAGCGCCGGCGCATCGAGCGCGACCTGCACGACGGCGCGCAGCAGCGCCTGGTCACCCTGGCGATGGGCCTCGGGCGTGACCCGGATGGAGGTCGTCGAGGCGCTCGGACGCCGACCACCCGGCGGCCGTCGGGGTCGCCGCTGCCCACGAGCAGGCCAAGGTGCTGATGGACGAGCTGCGGGCGTTCGTCCGCGGCATCCACCCGAAGGTGCTCACCGACGTGGGGCTGGTCGCGGCCCTCGACCAGCTCACCGCCTCGATGCCGTTCCCGGTCACGGTGACCTCGACCCTCGCCGCCCGGCCGCCCGCCCACGTCGAGACCACGGCGTACTTCGCGACGTCGGAGGCGCTGACCAACGTCGTCCGCCACAGCCGACGCCCACCGCGCCGCGGTGTCGCTGGCGCGCGACGGGCGACGAGGTCGTGGTCGAGGTGTGCGACGACGGGCACGGCGGCGCGGTCCCCGCGGCCCGACTCCGGGCTGACCTGGATGGCCGACCGGCTCGCCGCCGTCGGCGGCTCGCTGGCGCTCTCGAGCCCGCCGGGGGGTCCTACCGTGGTGCGCATGCGCATCCCGGAGTCCCGATGACGCGCGTCGTCCTCGCCGAGGACGGCACCCTCCTCCGCGAGGGGCTGGTCGGCCTGCTCGAGCCGCCTCGGCTTCGAGGTCGTCGCCGCGGTCGGCGACGCCGACGCGCTGGTCAGCGCGGTCGCCGAGCACGACCCCGACCTGGTCGTCACCGACATCCGGATGCCGCCGGGCTTCAGCGACGAGGGCCTGCGGGCCGCCTGCCGGCTGCGCACCCGACGGGCGCTGCCCGTGGTCGCGCTCAGCCAGTACGTCGAGCGCAGCTACGCCGAGGACCTCCTCGACTCGGCCGGCGGCCGGGCCGTCGGCTACCTGCTCAAGGACCGGGTCGTCGACGTCGAGGAGTTCGGCCGGGCCCTGCGCACCGTCGTCGGCGGCGGCACCGTCGTCGACCCGGAGGTCGTCCGGCAGCTGATGCGGCGTTCGGACCCGCTCGACCGGCTCACCGAGCGCGAGCGCGAGGTGCTCGCCCTGCTCGCCGAGGGCCACTCCAACCTCGCGATCGCCGAGCGCCTCGTCGTCACCGAGGCCGCGGTGAACAAGCACGTCGGCAACATCCTGGCCAAGCTCGACCTGCCCCCGAGCGCCGACAGCAACCGGCGGGTCCTCGCGGTGCTCACCTGGCTGCGCAGCCGCGACTGACCTGGGACGCGGGCGGCCGAGGTGACCGCTCGGGCCGTCGTACCCGCGAGGTCGACGGCCTGCGCGGGGGCTACGCCGGAGGCTCGGCTGCTCCAGGCGTGTGCCGACGCAGCAGGGCCGCTGCTTCGTCCTGGTAGGAGTACTCCGCCCAGTCGAGCGGACGGCCACCGTGCTCGTCGTCGGTGATCGTCGGATCGGCACCGGCCGCGAGCAGGGCGCCGATCCGCTCCAGGTCCCCGTCGAACGCCGCGTCGTGCAGCGGGGTCCGCCCGCGCACCTTGGCGTTCACGTCGGCGGGCAGCGCCGTCGGGTCGCGCAGCTCGACACCGTCGACGTCGACTCCGTGCCGCGCGAAGAGGGCGAGCCGGTCGGCGAAGCCGTGCTCCGCCGCCCACCACACCTGGCGGGCGAGCATCTGCTCCGGGGTCTCCATCGCGTCCCCGAGCCGCCGTCGCCAGGGTCCGAGGTCCGGCTCGCCGAGGCCGTGCTCGAAGAGCAGCTCGAGGTGCGCGGTGCCGGGGGTGAACATCCGGTTGTAGAGCGCCTGCCCGTCGTTCGCCTCGGCCCCGCGCTGCGAGCAGGAGTCGTGCCAGGGCGAGGTCGTGGGCGTGGCGGGGCTGCCGGCGCGGACCCTGCTCCCCCTCGCCGAAGACGGCCGTGAGGGCGGTGAACGGCGTCGCCAGGCCGCGCCACAGGTAGCCGGCGTTCGGGTCCCCGCCGGCGTCGAGCAGGAGGCGAGCGACGGTCGAGGACGTCGTCGCGGGACCGGCCGCGTCGGCACGCGGGAGTAGCACAGGTGCAGCAGCGGCTCCCAGCTGCTGCGGACCGCCGGGGCAGGCGGGCGAGGGAGGGATCGCGCTCGAGGTGCCGGCGCACGGCGCCGGGGTCGGCGGCGGTGGCAGCGGCATGGATGCTGCGGTCCACCAGGCCGGGGTCGTCGACGAGCAGGGCCGCGGCGCGCTCCCGCCGCGGCGGCTCGTCCCGCTCGTCGTACCGCAGGCAGCCCAGTGCACAGAACAGCTCCGGCGGCGGGGAGGGCATCCTCGTCGACGCGCGCGGGGTCGTGGCGTGAGGCCGCGGGCGGTCTCGACGTACGCCGTCAGGGCCGGCCACCCGGAGAAGCCGTAGCGGCGGGCCACGGCGAGCTGCGCGTCGTGCAGGGCGAGCGCGTCCGGGGTGGTGCGGTCGGGTCGCGGGTGCCACCGGGTCAGGAACCCGAGGGCATCGGGATCTCCCGCGCGGACCCGCCGCTGCAGGAGTCGTGCCTCGCGGCGCAGCCGGTCGAGGGACGGGGAGTCGGGCAGGGAGCTGGGCATCTGACGTCCTTCCGCGGGACCCGGTGTCCGCGACGTCGGACCCGGAAGGAGGTCGGCGAGTCAGTGGTCGAGCAGCAGGGAGGCTGAGCCCCTTCGAGCGGACGTCGGGCGGTCCTGCGCGCCCGACGTCGAGGTTACGCCCCTGCCCCAGCCCGTCAGCGGCGGAAGTGCTCGCCGCGCGAACGCCAGCGACTCGCGCAGGTCGGCCTCGCGCTCCTCGCGGGTGCTCGCCTTGCGGGTGTTGATCTCCAGCACGATGTGACCGGCGAAGCGATGCCGGACGAGGTAGCTCAGGAAGCCCGGCGGCGTCCATCGCACCGCGCCCGGGCACGAGGTGCTCGTCCTTGGGTGAGCCCGGACCCGTCGGTCAGGTGGACGTGGCGCAGCCGGGACCCCAGCCGCTCGGCCATCTCGACCGGCGAGCTCTGCGCGATCGCGGCGTGCGAGAGGTCGACCGTGGCGTTGGCGTAGGGCTCCTCCGACGGGTCCCACCCGGGGAGGTACATCTCGACGCCGCGGCGGGCCGACGCCCGCCAGGGGTACATGTTCTCGACGGCGAAGGCCAGGCCGGTCGACTCCTCGAGCGCCGCGATGCCGTCGACGAACCCCGCGGCGTACTCGCGCTGCCACCGGAACGGCGGGTGGACGACGACGACGTCGGCGCCGACCGCGTGGGCCATCTCGGCCGAGCGCTCGAGCTTGCCCCAGGGGTCGGTGCCCCAGACGCGCTGGGTGAACAGCAGGCACGGGGAGTGCACGGCGCACACCGGCAGCTCGTGGTGGTCGGAGAGCTGCTTGACGGCGGCGGTCTGCTGGCTGAGGGCGTCGATGCCGACCATCACCTCGACGGCGTCGTAGCCCAGCGCCTTGGCGTAGGCGAACGCGTGGGCGCTGGACTCGGGGTAGGCCGACGCCGTCGAGAGGGCGACCAGGCTCACGGAGCTCCCTGCGGCGGCCGAGAGCTGGTCGAGCCGCTCGAGGATCACGCCCTCGCGCAGCGCCCACGGGACAGATCTGCAGCGTCGGCGAGGTCGAAGATGTCCATCACCGCCTCGGCCACGAGTGCCCCGGGGAGGATCTGGTGGGTGCGGCTCGGCGAGACGCCCGGCAGAGCCGCGAGGTCGTCGGCACCCATCGCGACAGCTTCGGGATCCACTCCTGGAGGTCGTCGATGGTCAGCACGCGGTCGACCAGCGGCCCCTCGCACGCTGGGTGCCGCGCCGCAGATGCGGGCCAGCGACCGGAACGTCTTCGAGGTCGCCGCGGCCACGTCGGGCGGACCGCCCCGCAGCAGCCGTCCGGCCTCGTGGGCGATGTCGGCGCGGATCTTCTTGCGCAGGGTCCGGATCTCCGGCTCGCCGGGCGTGCCCGTCACGGAAGTGCTCGCGGGCCAGCCGCGCCGCGCCGAGCGGGATCGACCAGGCGACGTCGGGCTCCTCGTCGGCACCGCCCGCGATCTCCAGCGAGCCACCACCGATGTCGAAGACCGCCAGCCGGCCCGCCGACCACCCGAACCACCGGCGTACGGCGAGGAAGGTCAGCCGCGCCTCGTCGTCGCCCGGCAGCACCGCGATCCGGACCCCGGTCTCGCGCGGCGACGTGGTCCAGCACGGCGTCGCAGTTGCGCGCGTCGCGCACCGCCGAGGTCGCGAACCCCAGCATGTCCTGGGCACCCTTGTCCTCGGCGACGACCACCGCGTCGGCGACGAACTCGGTCAGCGCCCGGATCCCGCCGGCGGTGAGCTCACCGTCGTCGAGGTGCTCCGCCAGGCGCAGCGGCTCCTTGTGGGAGTACGCCGGCAACGGCGCCGCGCCGCGATGGGCGTCGACGACGAGCAGGTGGCCGGTGTTGGAGCCGATGTCGAGGACGCCGAGGCGCATGCCCTCGAATCTACCCGCAGGGCTCGTTCCGGACGGGCGTGACCGGCCCAGCCGGGCCACACCTAGGCTGGTGCGGTGCCCGAGGTCGATCTGGTCTTTCCGCGTGCCTTCGTCGAGTTCGTCGACCCGGCCGACTCCGACCAGGTGTTCCGCTGCGACCTCACCTGGCTGACCTCCCGCTACACCTGCATCTTCGGCCAGGGCTGCCAGGGCATCTACGCCGACGCACCCGATGTCGGGTGCTGCACCCTCGGGGCGCACTTCGCGGACAAGGCCGACGAGAAGCGGGTCACGACGTACGTCGACCAGCTCGGCCCCGACCTCTGGCAGATCCACCCGGGCGGCCGGGCGAAGAAGTCCGACTGGATCGAGAAGGACGACGAGGGCGAGCGGAAGACCAAGGTCGTCGAGCACGACGGGCAGTCCGCCTGCATCTTCCACAACCGCCAGGACTTCGCGACCGGCGCCGGCTGCGCACTGCACTCCTTGGCGTTGCAGCAGGGACGCAACCCCCTGGAGACCAAGCCCGACGTGTGCTGGCAGCTGCCGATCCGCCGGACCTTCCGCACCGTCGAGCGCCAGGACGACACGTCGTACACCGAGGTCTCGATCGGCGAGTACGACCGCCGGGGCTGGGGCCCCGGTGGCCACGACCTCGACTGGTACTGCTCGGGCAACACCGAGGCGCATGTCGCGCGCGACGCCCTCTACGTCACCAACGAGCCCGAGCTCGTCGAGCTGATGGGCCGCCCGGCGTACGACGAGCTGGTCACGCACTGCGAGCGGCACCTGGCCGCCCGCGACCGTCTGGCGATCCATCCGGCCGACCCGAGCTGAGGCCGGCCGACCCACGGCGCGTAGGGTCAGCGCGTGATCGCAGGTCTGGCGCGTTGGGAGCCTCGCCAGCGCGCTTGGGTGCACAGCCGGACCCGTTCGAGCCGGCGCCCGCCGGAGCGCAGGCTGGTACCACCGTCTCGACGTCGAGATAACCCCACCCCCTGTCCGGATCGCGCCACCTCGTGGCGCAGAATGCTCCGCATGCGCCTGGACCATCTCAGCTTCGCCGCCGGCCCGGACGGCCTCGCCGGCACCGCCCAGCGCATCGGGGGGTTGCTCGGCCGTGAGTTCAACGTGGGTGGCATCCACCCACGCTTCGGGACCCGCAACATGGTCCTGCCGCTGGCCGACCACACCTACCTCGAAGTCGTCGAGGTGCTCGACCACCCGGCCTCGGACAAGGCGCCGTTCGGCCAGGCCGTGCGTGCCCGCTCCGCCCTGGGTGGCGGTTGGCTGGGCTGGGTCGTCGCGGTCGACGACATCGCACCGCTCGAGCACCGGCTCGGTCGCGAGTCCGTCACCGGCAACCGCCGGCGCCCCGACGGCACCGAGCTGCTCTGGAAGCAGATCGGCGTCAACGGCCTGATCGCTGACCCGCAGCTGCCGTTCTTCGTGCAGTGGCTCAGCCCCGAGGCGATGCACCCCTCGTCGGGCGGCAACGGCGAGTTCTCCCTGGCCTGCCTGGAGATCGCGGGCGACCCGCAGCGCGTGAGCGAGTGGCTCGGCGAGACCGTCGAGGCTCCGCTCGAGGACGTCAAGGTCGAGTGGGTGGCGCCGCACGGCACGCCCGGCATCATCGCCGCGCAGTTCCAGACGCCGAACGGGCTCGTCCGCGTCTGACGGGCCCGCCCGGTCGGTCAGTGGTGTCCGGCGAGGTTCTTCTGGAGGGCCTGCAGGTCCCCGGTGACCTGCTGCTCCGTCTTGTGGAAGTCGCGCGCGACGACCTCGAGGATCGTGGCCGCGTGGTCGATGTTGGAGGCGTTGGCGTCGAGGTAGCCGCCGAGCGTCGAGGCCAGCGTGTGCACCTCCGGGAACGGACCGGTCTCCCCGAGGCCGATGCCCGCGGGCCGCTTCCACGACGCCTCGCTGGACGCGACGTCGGCCAGGCCGTGGCTGGCGTGCCGGAAGGCGTTGCTGAGGATCGGCATCACCTGGGTGGCGGCGAACTTCAGGTCGGAGAACTTGATCGCGACGTCGTTGGCGGTCTTGAAGTCACCACCCTCGGTGTCCGAGAGCAGGGCCGGGGTGTTCAGGCTGAAGCTGCGTGCCTCGAGCGGGTCGGTGATCGTGGACTGGTCGGTCGTCATGGCCGCGCGGATGCCCTCCTCCTCGGCCTTGATCTGCGCCTTCAGCTTCTCGATGGCGTCGTGGAGCTTGTCGAGCACCCCGATCGGGGTGTCGGCGTGGAGGGGCGCGTTGTCCGGCTTCTTCGCCGGGAGGTGGCCGAAGGCGGTCTTGATCACGGAGTTGGCCGTCGAGACGATCTTCACCGCGCCCTCGAGCGGCTTGAAGAGGCCGGCGATGTCGGCGACGGAGCCGACCACGTCGAGCAGCACCGAGAGGTCGCCCCCGCCGCCGCCCTTGGCGGACTTCATCGCCTCGACGCCCTGACCGGCGGTGTCCGCGATGGCCTGGTGCGCCTTGGCCCAGACCTCCTGCTCTCCTCGGACAGCGACCCAGATGGCACAGGCGATGGCCTGCTGGGACGCGGCGACCTCCTTGAGGGGATGGGCGTACCGGAGCCGGAACGCGCGGATCGCGTCACCGTCGAGACCGTTGAGCGCGTCGTCCAGGTCGTCCAGCGCCGAGCCCAGCAAGGGGTCTCCGCCGAAGAGGTCCTGACCCGGGGTCGCCACCGTGCTCGCCTGGAACGACAGGTCGCTGGCGGTCGAGCGGACGCCGGCGATCGGGCCGTCGAAGCCGGGCGTCGCCCCGGGCGGCGTGGGGGTCGGGATCCAGTACCAGTCCTCGAAGAGCTCGTTGACCCGCTTCCAGTAGTAGTCCTGCATGCTCTGGAGGTCGTGGAAGGGCCAGCCCGGGTCGAAGTGGATCGAGCTGGCGAGCGTGCCGGTCGGGTCGGTGATCCGTCCGCCGGGGACGAAGGAGCTGCCCTCGTAGCGGCCGCCGAGCGGGGACACCTTGGCCGGCGGGTTGCCGCCGTCGAACCCCTGCTCGGTGCTGCCGCCGTACCCGTTGAGGTGCATCGTGGAGTTGATGGCCTCGTTCACCATGTTGATCAGGTAGGTGCTGAGATTGTCGAAGCTGTAGGCCACCGAGACTCTCCTTCGCGCTTCCGGGCCGTTCGTCGTCGTGGCTCGTTCCTACCCACGACCCCACGCGGCCCAAACGTCACAGAACGGTCACCGTCGTGAGCGACCTCCCGCGCGGCGCGGTGCGCAGCCCGAACATCTGGGAGCACCCGGCGACGTACGAGCTCGAGAACCGCGCGGTCGACCGGGACGGCGTCCTCGAGGCGACGATGGCCTCGATCGCGGACTGGACGTCCCGCGACGTGCTGGACCTCGGCTGCGGCTCCGGATTCCACCTGCCCCGCTTCGCGACGGCCGCACGGAGGGTGTACGGCGTGGAGCCGCACCCGGCGCTCCTGCGACTGGCGGCGCGGCGGACCCGGGCAGTGGAGAACGTGACCCTGCTGGCCGGCACCGCCCAGGCCCTGCCGCTCCCCGACGCGTCGGTGGACGTCGTGCACGCGCGGTGGGCGTACTTCTTCGGGCCGGGCTGCGAGCCGGGGCTGCGCGAGCTCGGACGCGTCGTGCGCCGCGGCGGCACAGCGTTCGTGATCGACAACGACGCGACCCGGTCGACGTTCGGGCGATGGTTCCGTCGGGGTTACCCCGCGATCGACCCGGCCGCCGTCGAGCGCTTCTGGGCTCGGCAGGGCTGGACCCGGGTGCCGCTCGACATCGACTGGCGCTTCGACGACCGCGCCGACCTCGAGGCCGTCGTCCGGATCGAGTTCACGCCCGAGATCGCCGCGGAGATCCTCGCGGAGCACGCGGGCACCACCGTCGACTACGCGGTCAACCTCTGGTGGCGCACCTTCGGATAGTACGGATCATTCGGCCGGTCATCCGGGGCGAGAGCCCGGCGCTGCGATCCGTACTATCCCGACGACAGGCGGACGGCGAGGGTCGGCGACAGCAGCACCCCGGGTCCGGCCACCGGAGGCGTGGAGAGCAGCCCCTCCAGGGCCTTCACCAGCTCGACGGCCACCTCCTCCAGCGGCTGGCGGACCGACGTCAGCCCGCCCGGCACGACCTGGGCGACCTGGGAGTCGTCGAAGCCGACCACGGCGACGTCCTGGCCCCAGTGGATGCCGCGGTCGCCGAGGGCGTGGAGCACCCCCATCGCCAAGGTGTCCGAGGCGCAGACGAACGCCGTCGGCCGGGCCTCGTCGAGCAGCACCGTCGCGGCCTCGCGACCCGAGGTCACGGTGTCCTCGACCCGCGAGGCGAGGCCGGTGGTCGCCAGGTCGCGCGCGTGCATCGCCCGGGTCCAGCCCGAGCGCCGGTCCTCACCGATGAAGGAGTCCTTGCGCCAGCCGATCCACGCGATCCGGGTGTGTCCCTTGTCGAGGAGGTGGTTGGTCGCCAGCTCGGCGCCGGCGGCGCCGTCGACGTCGACCCACGCATGGGTCGCCTCGGGGTTGTCCCACGGGCGTCCGAACGCCACGAACGGCGCGCGGCGCGAGGTCAGCCAGGCTGCCTGCGGGTTGCCGAGATAGGTGTCGGTGACGATGAAGGCGTCGACCGCGGTCGAGCGCAGGAGGTCGTCGTACGCCGCCACCGGGTCGTCGACCGTGCCCGAGAACAGCAGGAGGTGGTACCCGCTCTCCCCCGCGGTCTCCACCAGCGAGTGCACGAAGCGGTCCATCGCGGCGTTGGCGGTGCCCTCCTGGGCCGGGTTGAACTTGAGGCCGATCAGGTGCGACGCCCGCGTGCGCAGGTTGCGAGCCGCCCGGTTGGGCGAGTAGCCGAGCTCGGCGATCGCGTCCTGCACCCGGGCGAGGGTGTCCGGCCGGAGCAGCTCGGGGCTGTTCACGGCGTTCGAGACGGTCTGGCGCGAGACCCCCGCCCGCTCCGCCACGTCGGCGAGCGTGGGTGGGGTCAGCGACAGCCGGCCGGACCACGCCATGGAGTCCCCCTCTTGATCGATCCAACGCCGAGGATACCGTCCGTCGATCCGGCCCACAGCGCTTCACCCCGAGGGGTACGGCGGGTCGACGCCGGCTGTCGGTGGTCCCGCCTAGGTTGCGGGACATGTCGAAGAGCGCCCGCCCGTCCTACCAGTGCTCCGAGTGCGGGTGGACCTCCGCGAAGTGGGCCGGCCGGTGCGGCGAGTGCCAGGCCTGGGGCTCGGTCGCCGAGGCGGCCGCGCCCCGGCAGCTCCGTGCGGAGGCCGGGCCGGTGTCGAGCGCGGCGGTGCCGATCGCCCAGGTCTCCGTGGAGTCCTCGGCCTTCCGCAGCAGCGGCGTCCCCGAGCTCGACCGGGTGCTCGGCGGCGGGCTCGTCCCGGGCGCGGCGATCCTGCTGGCCGGCGAGCCCGGCGTCGGCAAGAGCACGCTGCTGCTCGAGGTCGCCGCCCAGACCTCGCGCTACCAGCGCCGCACCCTCTACGTCACCGGCGAGGAGTCGGCGTCCCAGGTGCGGCTGCGCGCCGACCGCACCGGCGGCGTCCACGACGAGCTCTACCTCGCGGCCGAGACCGACCTCGGCGCGATCCTGACCCACGTCGAGCAGGTGCGGCCCGAGGTGCTGGTCGTCGACTCGATCCAGACCATCGGCGCCGCGAGCCTCGACGGCGTGCCCGGCGGCGTCACCCAGGTCAAGGAGGTGGCGGCCGCGCTGATCCGGGTCGCCAAGACCCGCAACATCACCACGATCATCGTCGGCCACGTCACCAAGGACGGCTCGATCGCCGGCCCGCGGGTGCTCGAGCACGTCGTCGACGTGGTCCTCCACTTCGAGGGCGACCGCAACTCGCGGTTCCGCATGGTCCGCGCCCTGAAGAACCGGTTCGGTCCCGTCGACGAGGTCGGCTGCTTCGACCTCGGCTCCGACGGCATCACGGCCGTCACCGACCCGACCGGCCTCTTCGTGGAGAACCACCAGTCCCGCGTCCCCGGCACCTGCGTGGCCGTGACCATGGAGGGGCGCCGCCCGATGCTCGCCGAGGTGCAGGCGCTGGTGACCAAGAGCCCGCTCGAGCGTCCGCGGCGTACGACGTCCGGCATCGACTCCGCGCGGGTCGCGATGATCCTCGCCGTGCTCCAGCAGCACTGCGGCATCGCGCTCTTCTCCCAGGACGTCTTCGTCTCCACCGTCGGCGGAGCCCGGCTCAACGAGCCGGCCAGCGACCTCGCGGTCGCGCTCGCCCTCGCGTCCGCGGCCAGCCAGGCCGCGCCGCCCCAGGGCGTGGTGGCGCTGGGCGAGATCAGCCTCGCCGGCGAGGTGCGCAAGGTGCGCGACCTGCCCCAGCGCATCGCCGAGGCGGCTCGGCTCGGGTTCCGGGTCGCGGTCGTCCCTGTCGGAGAGCGGAGCGGACCCCCCGCGGCCCAGCGCTCGGTCGACGGGTTGACCGTGCTCGAGGTGGGCGACCTGCAGGGCGCCCTCGCCGCGCTCGGCATGACCCGCCCACGGCGCACGTCCGCCCGCGAGCCCGACTGACCTCCCGCTGCCGCGGTTGCGCGGAGTGACGCCGTCGGTCGATCCTGCCGGTATGTCCCCACCCGACCCCGCCGACGCCCTGACCGACGCCTTGACCGACGCGATCGGCCGCACCCGTGCGGTGCCGATCGGCGACCACGGCTTCCTCAGCGACGGCGAGGTGTCGGCCCTGCTGGCCCCCGACGGGTCGGTGTCGTGGATGTGCGTCCCGCGCTTCGACGCGCCGAGCGTCTTCGGCTCGATCCTCGGCGCCCGGGCCGGCAAGTTCCGGATCGCCCCTCTCGACGTGAACGTCCCGGCCAGCCGGCGCTACCTGCCCGGCACGATGATCCTGGAGACGAGCTGGGGCACCCCGACCGGCTGGATCATCATCCGCGACGTGCTGCTGATCGGGCCCTGGCACCACACGGCCGACCGCTCGGTGACCTACCGGCGTACGCCCAACGACTACGAGGCCGAGCACATCCTGCTGCGCACCATCCGGTGCGTCTCCGGCGAGGTGCAGACGGTGATGGACTGCGAGCCGGTCTTCGACTACGGCCGCGCGCTGGCGAGCTGGGAGTACACCGGCGACAGCTACCACCAAGGCGTCGCGACCAGCGCGGGCAGTGAGGTCCGGCTGACCCTGACCACCGACCTGCTGCTCGGCTTCGAGGGTGGGCACGCCGGCTCGCGGACCCTGCTGAAGGAGGGCGACGTCCGCTTCGTCGCCCTGTCGTGGGGTGGCGCCGAGCCGCCGACGACGTACGACGACGCCTACCAGCGGCTGGTCTGGACCGCCCACCACTGGCAGCACTGGCTGGCCCGCGGGCGCTTCCCCGACCACCCGTGGCGCAGCTACCTCCAACGCAGTGCGCTGACTCTCAAGGGCCTGACCTACGCGCCGACGGGAGCCGTGACCGCGGCGGGCAGCACCTCCCTGCCCGAGACGCCCGGCGGCAACCGCAACTACGACTACCGCTACGCGTGGATCCGCGACGCGACGTTCGCGCTCTGGGCGATGTACTCGCTCGGCCTCGACTGGGAGGCCGTGGACTTCTTCGAGTTCATCGCGGACATGGCCGGCGGCGAGCAGGACCTCCAGATCATGTACGGCATCGGGGGCGAGCGTGAGCTGGAGGAGTTCGAGCTCGACCACCTCCCCGGCTACGCCAGCTCCCGTCCGGTGCGCATCGGCAACGCGGCGTACTCCCAGAAGCAGCACGACGTCTGGGGCGCCTTGCTCGACTCGGTCTACCTGCACTCGAAGGCGGCCGACCACCTCGACAACCGGATCTGGCCGATCCTCGACACCCAGGTCACCGAGGCGCTCAAGCACTGGCGCGAGCCCGACGCCGGGATCTGGGAGGTGCGCGGCGAGCCGAAGCACTTCACCTCGTCGAAGATCATGTGCTGGGTCGCGGTCGACCGCGGCGCCAAGCTCGCCCGGATGAACGGCGACGACGCCAAGGCGGCCGAGTGGGAGCTGGCCGCCGACGAGATCAAGCAGGACATCCTCGACCACGGCCTCGACGAGCGCGGTGTCTTCACCCAGTACTACGGCGGTACGTCGCTCGACGCGTCCCTGCTGCTCGCCCCGCTGCTGCGCTTCCTGCCGCCCGACGACCCGCGGATCCGGGCCACCGTGATGGCGATCCGCGACGAGCTCACCGTCGACGGCCTCGTGCTCCGCTACAAGGTCGAGGAGACCGACGACGGCTTCAGCGGCGAGGAGGGCACGTTCACGATCTGCTCCTTCTGGCTGGTCTCGGCGCTCAGCGAGATCGGGGAGCACCACCTCGCCCACCAGCTCTGCGCGAAGCTCCTGTCCTTCGCCGGCCCGCTCGAGCTCTACGGCGAGGAGATCGACCCCCACAGCGGCCACCACCTCGGGAACTTCCCGCAGGCGTTCACCCACCTGGCCCTGATCAACGCGGTCCTGCACGTGATCGCCGAGGAGTCCGACGGCGGCATCGCCGACCCCCGCGGCAGGGTCCGTCGGGCCTCGAGGCCTGCTGGCGGCGAGCACCGGGCGACGATCGCCCTACACTGACGCCGCACCGCCGACCGAGGGGAGGACCAGGCGTGGCTGGCGCCACGGGGAACGACGACACGATGCGCATGCGCGCCACCCTGTCGGCGATCGCGCCCGGGACGGCGCTGCGCGACGGCCTCGAGCGGATCCTCCGCGGCCGCACCGGTGCGCTGATCGTCCTCGGCCACGACCGCATCGTCGAGTCGATCTGTACCGGTGGCTTCACCCTCGACGTCCCCTTCACCGGCAACGGCCTGCGCGAGCTGGCGAAGATGGACGGCGCGATCATCATCGACCGCGACCTCACCCGGATCACCCGCGCCGCCGTCCACCTGATGCCCGACCCGGCGATCCCGTCCGACGAGACCGGCACCCGGCACCGCACCGCCGACCGGGTCGCCAAGCAGACCGGCTTCCCGGTCATCTCGGTGTCGCAGTCGATGCAGATCATCGCGGCGTACGTCGGGGAGTCCCGGCACGTGATCGAGGGCTCGGCCGCGATCCTGTCGCGCGCCAACCAGGCGCTGGCGACGCTCGAGCGCTACAAGCTGCGGCTCGACGAGGTCTCGGCGACCCTGTCCGCGCTCGAGATCGAGGACCTGGTCACCGTCCGCGACGTCGCGGTCGTGGCCCAGCGCCTCGAGATGGTGACCCGGATCGCCAGCGAGATCGAGGACTACGTGCTCGAGCTCGGCACCGACGGCCGACTGCTGTCGCTGCAGCTCGAGGAGCTGGTCACCGGCGTCGACCAGGAGCGCGAGCTCGTCGTCCGCGACTACCTGCCCTCGGGACGCCGGACCAAGGGCCCCGAGGCCGCGCTCGCGCGCCTGGAGGCCCTGTCGTCGATCGACCTGGTCGACCCCGCCTCCACGGCACGCGCGCTCGGGCTGGGCGAGCACCTCGACGGCGCCGTCGCCCCGCGCGGCTACCGGCTGCTGGCCAAGGTGCCGCGGCTGCCTCCGACGGTCGTCGAGCGGCTGGTCGAGCACTTCGACACCCTGCAGAAGCTGCTGTCCGCCGGCGTCGACGACCTCCAGGCCGTCGACGGCGTGGGTGAGCTGCGCGCCCGGAGCGTGCGCGAGGGGCTCTCGCGCCTGGCGGAGTCGTCGATCCTCGAGCGCTACGTCTGAGCCGACGTCGGGCCGGCGCGAGCTGGTCAGCCCGGGGGCGGTGACTGCTGCTTCTTCTTGCCGTGCCCCTGGTGCGGGTGGGCGGTCTGGGTGATCTCGGCCGGGCTCGGCGCGGTCAGCAGGAAGGTCACGTCCTGGGGCTGGCCGGCCAGGGCGGCGACGTGCAGGTGGTAGGTGCCGGGCATCGCCCACTCGGTCTGCGTGGGGCAGCCGGGCTCGGAGCGGCGGGCGTCCCAGGTCAGCTTCACCCGGGTGGGCGTGGTCTGGCGCAGGACCAGGTCCTGGGTCGGGATCGCCTTCGCGCACTGGGTGGTGGTCCAGATCAGGTCCTGGCCGCTGGTGATCTTCAGCGCCAGGGTCTTCCCGGACAGGGTCCACGTGCAGGCCGGCGTCTCCAGGCTGGCGATGTCGAGCACCAGGGAGATGTCGCGTCCGGCGACCGGCACGGGCACCGAGGGGGTGATGGCGACGTCGCTGGCGGCGCAGGGTCCGGACGGCATCACGACGGGCGTGACCGGGTCGTCGGCGCCGTCGTTCTTCTTCTGGCCGTGGTGGCGTGTCCCGGTCGGAGGCCCGAGCGTGGAGGGGACGACGCTGCTCGGACCGGAGGTCGTCGGCGAGGTGTCGGCGACGTTCGCGGCGGTGTCGTCCCCCGAGCCGTCGCTCGAGCCGCCGAGCAGCTTGGCGATCCCGACGACGAGCAGCAGGGCGATGCCCAGCACCATCAGCCGGCGTACCCAGTAGACGCGCGCCGGCAGCCGGCCCCGCGTCCTTCCCGTCATGCGTTCACGCTAGTCACGCCGACCGCGACTCCGTGGTAGCCACACGCGGCGGGCTGCCTACGATCTCCGACGTGTCCGGTCTCCACGAGCCCCTGCTGCGCTGGTACGACGCGCACGCGCGCGACCTGCCGTGGCGACGGCCTACGGCGACCTCGTGGGCCGTGCTGGTCTCGGAGTTCATGCTCCAGCAGACACCGGTCGCGCGCGTCCTGCCCGTCTACGACGCGTGGCTGGCGCGCTGGCCGCGACCCGCCGACCTGGCGGCCGAGCCGTCGGGGGAGGCGATCCGCGCGTGGGGCCGGCTCGGCTACCCGCGCCGGGCGATCCGCCTGCACGCGGCGGCGACCGCGATCACCGAGCGGCACGACGGCGAGGTGCCCGACGACGACGACGCCCTCCGCTCGCTGCCCGGCGTCGGCGACTACACCGCCTCGGCGGTGCTGGCCTTCGCGTTCCGTCGGCGCCGGGCGGTGCTCGACACCAACGTCCGCCGGGTGCTGGCGCGCCTCGTTGGCGGGGCCGAGTTCCCGCCCACCGCGGTCACCGTGGCGGAACGCGCACGCGCGGTCGATCTCCTGCCCGACGACGAGCCGACCGCGGCGACCTGGTCGGTCGCCCTGATGGAGCTGGGCGCGCTGGTCTGCACCGCCACGCGGCCCCGGTGCGAGGAGTGTCCGGTGCGAGACGCGTGCGCCTGGCGTGCGGCCGGCTACCCGGCGTACGACGGACCGCCACGGCGCGGCCAGGCCTGGTCGGGCACGGACCGGCAGTGCCGCGGCCGGCTGATGGCGATCGCTCGCGACGCGGCCGGCTCGGTGAGCGGCCGCTCGTTGGAGCGGGCCTGGCCGGACGCCGACCAGCGCGACCGCTGCCTGGAGTCGCTGGTCACCGACGGACTGCTGGTCCGTTCGGGCACCCGCTACGCGCTGCCGGCCTGACCGGCACCCCACCGCGCGACGACCGCGTCGGCGAGGTCGTTGACGGTCCGACGGATCTGCGCCTGGGAGTCGAGGGGCTCGTCGAGCTGCAGCCCCATGAACGTCGCGTCCACCAGCACGGTGGCCTGGCGGGCCGCGGCGCGGTCGAGCCCGACGCGGGCGAAGTGCGCGGCCACGGCTGAGACCCAGTGCGCGTTGGTCTCGCGGACCGCGGTCGCGTAGGGCTCGCGCCCGAACAGGCCGAGCGCGGCCGCCTCGACGTACAGCCGCTGACACCGCTCCTGGGGTCCGGTCGTCACCGCCCGCCACAGGTCGAGCACCGCGGTCCGGAGGTCGGGCGACTGCGGCAGCTCGCGCAGGCTGCGGACGGACCGGTCGCTGGTGGTGCGGAGGATCGTCGCGACCAGGTCGTCCTTGTCGGCGAAGTGGTAGAGCAGCATCCGGTCGCTGGTCCCGAGCGCCTCGGCGAGCGGTCGGAGGCTGAGCCCGATCAGGCCCTGCTCCAGCGCATAGTCCGTAGCCGCCTCGGCGAGCTCGTCCCGACGTGTGGCCACGCCCACACCCTAGCGGCGGATATCGATTTGAACGCGCCCTGTAGCACGCGCTACAGTAGGTGTGTAGCGACCGCTACATACCTCGCGAGAGAGTGATTCCCATGTTCAGCCCGTTCGTCGTCCTGCTTGCCGCCATCGGCATCGAGGTCGGCGCGACCGCAGCCCTCCCCCGCACCCGCGGCTTCCACGACCTGCCCTGGTCGGTGATGGTGATGGGCGGCTACGCCTTGTCCATCTGGCTGCTCGCGATCGTGACCCGCCAGATGTCGGTGTCCGTCGCGTACGCCGTGTGGTCCGGCCTCGGCACCGCGGCCATCGCCGCGGTCGGCGCCGTCGCCTTCGGCGAGCGGCTCGACGTGGTGAAGCTGACGGCGCTGGCGCTGATCATCCTCGGCGTGGTGGTGCTCAACCTGCACACGGCGAGCCCGCGGTGACCGAGCCTGCGAGGTCACCGAGCACGGGCGAAGGTTGAGGAGCGTCCGGCTCAGACCGAGCCTGCGAGGGTTGAGCGACGCGTCTCGAGACCCCGGTACCCGGAGGAGTCAGCCGACGCCCTTCTGGAGCCTCGCGATCACCTTCGGTGCCCGCTGGTCGTGCCCGCGTGGGCGGAACACCCGCTTGGGTGCGTCGTAGGCACGCCGGAGCAGCTCGCGCAGCTGGTCGATCTCGGTCTGCGGCGGCCGGGGACGGCGCTCACCCACGTCGGGGTGCACCTCGACCAGCAGGCGGAGGCTCGACAGCGTCTCGAGGTCGTCGAGGGCGCACCGCTCGTACAGCCGCTCCAGCACGGCCGCGGTCTCGTGCTCGGGGAGACCCAGGGCGAGGGTGGCCGCGATCGACCGCGCCAGCGGTGCGCGCTTGTGGTGCTGGCGGACGTCGTCGCCCGAGGACAGCAACGCCATCCACTTGCGCACGAACTCGTCGCCGTTGTGCGACTCGTAGTGGAGCAGGTTCAGACCCGGGTCGACCACGGACTCGACCCGCTCGCCGTTCGTCGTGTCGACCACGTAGTGCACGCCCAGGGCCAGGTCGGACGACGGGCGGACCCCCGGCTTGCCGGTCATGTGGCCGCGGAAGTACGAACGCTGCTTGGGCTCCTCGATCACGCCGAGGACGTGCAGCAGCTGGAGCTCGTCGTCGTCGAGCAGCCGCTTGAACAGGGTCGGGTCGGCGTCGGGGTGCAGTCGGCTCGCGGCCTCCATCGGGAGCAACCGGACCGCCCGGGTCTCGGGGGGAAGCCGGTCGAGCACGCCGGTGTCGATCCGGGCCACCTCGTCGCCGTCGAGCATGAACATCCACTCGGCCCAGGAGAAGCCGGCGGCCAGCCGCGAGGCCAGGGCCGCGTTGTTGATCTGGCGCGTGTTGAGGCCCTCGGGCGCCTCGCCACCCCACCAGTCGCCGTGGGCCCGCACGTAGGTCACGTCCGGGTGGCCGTCGAGGTACTCCTCGACCTCGGGCAGGGGGGCGTCCAGGAAGATCACCAGGTGGTCGATGCCGCCGAGCAGGTTGCGGCGGACGAACTTCTCGACGTTCTCCCGGGAGTCCTTCACGGTGGAGGCCGAGATGATCACGCAGGCACCCTACTCAACGCCGACCCGTCAGAAGTTCACCTCGTACGACGCCGACCCGGCAGTAGTTCACGCCGTACGACGCCGACCCGGCAGTAGTTCACCTCGTACGACGCTGACCCGGCAGAAGTTGCGGTCAACTTCTGCCGGGTCGGCGTTCTGTAGCGTGAACTTCTGCCGGGTCAGCGCTTACTCGCCGGTGGACTTCTCCACGTCGGCCGGGCCGGGTGTCTCGTCGTCGCCCTCGCCACGGCCGGCGGGGCCGGACGACGGCTCCACGGCGACCGTCTCGAGCGGCGGCAGGTCGGGCAGCTCGGCCATCTTCTGACCCTTGAACGTGAACTCCGCGGTCGGGCCCTCGCCCACCACGTCGACGAGCACGATCTGACCGGGTCCGACCTCGCCGTAGAGCATCTTCTCGGCGAGGGTGTCCTCGATCTCGCGCTGGATGGTGCGGCGCAGCGGCCGGGCACCGAGCACGGGGTCGAAGCCGCGGGTGGCCAGGAGGTCCTTGGCGTTCTGCGTCAGCTCGAGGGACATGTCGCGGTCCTTCAGCCGGAGCTCGACGCCCGCGATCATGTTGTCGACCATGTGGATGATCTGCTCCTGCGACAGCGGCGGGAACACGATGATCTCGTCCACACGGTTGAGGAACTCGGGCCGGAAGTGCTGCTTCAGCTCCTCCTGCACCTTGTTCTTCATCCGCTCGTAGGAACCGGCGGTGTCCTGGCTCTGGGCGAAGCCGAGGTTCATCCCCTTGGCGATGTCCTTCGTGCCGAGGTTGGTGGTCATGATGATCACGGTGTTCTTGAAGTCCACGACCCGGCCCTGGGAGTCGGTCAGGCGACCTTCCTCCAGGATCTGCAACAGGCTGTTGAAGATGTCGGGGTGGGCCTTCTCGACCTCGTCGAACAGGACGACGCTGAACGGCTTGCGCCGCACCTTCTCGGTGAGCTGACCGCCCTCCTCGTAGCCGACGTAGCCCGGAGGCGAGCCGAACAGCCGCGAGACCGTGTGCTTCTCGCTGAACTCGCTCATGTCGAGCTGGATCAGGGCGTCCTCGTCGCCGAAGAGGAACTCCGCGAGCGTCTTGGACAGCCACGTCTTACCGACACCGGACGGGCCGGCGAAGATGAACGAGCCGCCCGGACGCTTCGGGTCCTTCAGGCCGGCACGCGTACGCCGGATCGCCCGGCTCAGCGCGGCCACGGCCTGGTCCTGGCCGATGACCCGCTTGTGGAGCTCGTCCTCCATCTTGAGCAGCCGCGTCGACTCCTCCTCGGAGAGCTTCACGATCGGGATGCCGGTCGCCACGGCGAGCACCTCGGCGATCAGCTCCTCGTCGACCTCCGCGACCTCGTCGAGGTCGCCCGCGCGCCACTGCTTCTCGCGCTCGACCTTGGCCGCGGTCAGCTGCTTCTCCTCGTCGCGGAGCTTGGCGGCCGCCTCGAAGTCCTGGCCGTCGATCGCCGCCTCCTTGCGCTGCCGGACCTCGGAGATCTTGTCGTCGAACTCGCGCAGGTCGGCGGGTGCCGTCATCCGGCGGATGCGCAGCCGCGAGCCGGCCTCGTCGATCAGGTCGATCGCCTTGTCGGGCAGGAACCGGTCGGAGATGTAGCGGTCGGCCAGCGTCGCCGCCGAGACGAGCGCCTCGTCGGTGATCGTCACCCGGTGGTGGGCCTCGTAGCGGTCACGCAGACCCTTGAGCATCTCGATCGTGTGCGCGATCGACGGCTCGGCGACCTGGATCGGCTGGAACCGGCGCTCGAGCGCGGCGTCCTTCTCGAGGTACTTGCGGTACTCGTCGAGGGTCGTGGCGCCGATGGTCTGCAGCTCGCCGCGGGCCAGCATCGGCTTGAGGATGCTGGCGGCGTCGATCGCGCCCTCCGCCGCGCCTGCGCCGACGAGCGTGTGGATCTCGTCGATGAAGAGCACGATGTCGCCGCGCGTGCGGATCTCCTTGAGCACCTTCTTCAGGCGCTCCTCGAAGTCACCGCGGTAACGGGAGCCGGCGACCAGGGCGCCGAGGTCGAGGGTGTAGATCTGCTTGTCCTTGAGCGTCTCGGGGACGTTGCCGCGGACGATGTCCTGCGCCAGGCCCTCGACGATGGTCGTCTTGCCGACGCCGGGCTCGCCGATCAGCACGGGGTTGTTCTTCGTGCGTCGGCTGAGGATCTGCATCACGCGCTCGATCTCCTGCTCGCGCCCGATCACCGGGTCGAGCTTGGACTCGCGCGCGTCCTGCGTCAGGTTGCGGCCGAACTGGTCGAGGACCAGCGAGGACGACGGGGTGTCGGCCGGCGCACCGGAGGTCGCCGCCTGGGCGCCCGCCTGCTCCTTGCCCTGGAACCCGCTGAGCAGCTGGATGACCTGCTGGCGGACGCGGTTGAGGTCGGCGCCCAGCTTCTGCAGCACCTGGGCGGCGACGCCCTCGCCCTCGCGGATCAGGCCGAGCAGGATGTGCTCGGTACCGATGTAGGAGTGCCCGAGCTGCAGCGCCTCGCGCAGTGACAGCTCCAGGACCTTCTTGGCGCGCGGGGTGAACGGGATGTGCCCGCTCGGGGCCTGCTGGCCCTGGCCGATGATCTCCTCGACCTGCGCGCGCACGGCCTCCAGGGAGATGTCGAGGCTCTCCAGAGCCTTCGCGGCGACACCCTCGCCCTCGTGGATCAGCCCGAGCAGGATGTGCTCGGTGCCGATGTAGTTGTGGGAGAGCATGCGGGCCTCTTCTTGGGCCAGCACGACCACCCGTCGGGCTCGGTCTGTGAACCGCTCGAACATGCTTGTCGCTCCTCCACGCGGGTCTCGGGGACCCCGCCTCTCGAACCAGGGGACGCCCGGACTCTCTCCACCCAGGGCGTCGACTGTTCCAACTGGTCTCCCAGCCTACGTGTTCCCCGCTCGGATCGAGGGCCGTCCGCTGACAGCGAACTGAGCCGAGCAGTACGGCGCGAGGAACGAGCGCGATTCGCGGGCCCGGGTGAGCCCCTCGGTGGTCGAGGAGGTCGCTCCGCGACCGTCACGAGACCCGGTGCGGCGCCTGGGGCCTGGACCGAAGGCACCGCACCGGGTCTCGTCTCGACAGCTCGCTTACTGAGCGGCCTCGAAGGCCTCGCGGACGTCGGAGGGGATGCGGCCGCGGTCGGGCACCTTGTGGCCGTTGGAGCGGGCCCAGTCGCGGATCTCGCGGGCGCTGGTGCCGACCTGGGTACGGCGCTTCGCACCGCCCGCGCGGCCGCCGGCCCGGCGAGCGGCTCCGACGTACTTGGCGAGCGCCTCGCGCAGCGCCTTGGCATTCTTGTTGTTCAGGTCGATCTCGTAGCTGCGGCCGTCCAGGCCGAATGCCACGGTCTCGGAGGCGTCGCCGCCGTCGAGGTCGTCCTCGAGGGTGATGTGGACTTTCTGCGCCATGGTCTGGGTGTCCTTTCGGGGCTGAGGGACGACGCGATATACGAAGGGTGTCGACGTCCAGACCGAAAACATACTCGGATCGCTCGATAAGACACAAATCGGACCCACCGAGATCGGTTAGGGGGGCCATATCGCCCTATTAGGGTGACGTGATCAACTGTTGCGGGCGTAGACCAGCTCGAGACCCCGCAGGGTCAGCCAGGGGTCGTGCTCGGTGAAGCATCCGCACTCGTCGTACACCAACGCGGCCAGATAACCCGTGGCGACCACCGTCACCTCGGACTCGGGAACGCCGAGCTCGGCGATCATCCGGGCGACAATTCCGTCGACCAGGCTGGCCACGCCGAACACCATTCCCGACTGCAACGCCTCGACCGTGTTCCGCGCGATCACCGAGCGCGGACGTCGCAATTCGACCATGCGCAATTGGGCGCCGCGGCGCTCCAGCGCCTCCAGCGATATCTCGATGCCCGGCGAAATGGCGCCGCCGACGTACTGGCCCTGTGAATTCACGACGTCGAAAGTGGTCGCCGTACCACCGAAGTCGACCACCACCGCCGGACCGCCGTACCGGGTCACCGCGGCCAGCGCGTTGACGATCCGGTCGGTCCCGACCTCGCGCGGGTTGTCGGTGAGCACGGGGACGCCGGTACGGACGCCGGGCTCCACCACCACGCTCGGGAGCGCGCCGAACGGCCCGGTGAGCATGGTCCGCCACTCCTGGAGCACCGTCGGGACGGTGGCGCAGACGACGATGCCGGCCACGTCGGCCTCGCGCCCACCGAGGAGGCCGCGCAGGAGCACCGCCCACTCGTCGGCCGTGCGCCCCTCGACCGTGGCCACACGCCAGTCGGCGGACACCTCGCCGTCGCGCACCAGCCCCAGCACGGTGTGGCTGTTGCCGATGTCGGCGGCCAGCAGCACGCCGTGCCGGTGAGGCTCGGTCATCGCAGGTCGAGCCCCAGGTCGAACACCTTCACCGAGTGGGTGAGGGCCCCGACCGAGATGAAGTCGACCCCCGTCTCCGCGACCTCGCGGGCCCGCTCCAGGGTCAGACCGCCGGAGGCCTCCAGGGTCGCCCGGCCCGCCGTGAGCCGCACGGCCTCCGCCATCGTCGGGGAGTCCATGTTGTCGAGCAGGATCTCCGTGCACCCCACCTCCAGCAGCTGCCGGAGCTGGTCGAGGTCGGTGACCTCGACCTCGACGCGCAGTGTCGGGTTCGCGGCCCGGACCAGCTCGTAGGCCGGCACCACGCCGCCCGCGGCGATCACGTGGTTGTCCTTGACCATCGCCCGGTCCGCCAGGCTGAACCGGTGGTTCACGCCGCCGCCGCACCGCACGGCGTACTTCTGGAGCGAGCGGTACGTCGGCAGCGTCTTGCGCGTGTCCAGCACCCGGGCGCGGGTGCCCTCCAGCGCGGCCACCCAGTGGCTGGTCGCGGTGGCGACGCCGGAGAGGTGGGAGGCGAAGTTCAGGGCGGTGCGCTCGGCGGTCAGGAGGTCCTGCAGCGGACCGGAGACCGTCATCACCGTGTCGCCGGCCGCGACCCGCGATCCGTCGGCGAGCCGGTCGCCGACGACGACCGCGGAGCCCAGGGCGTAGACGAAGACCAGCTCGGCCACCCCGAGCCCCGCCACGACACCGGGCTCCCGCGCACCGATGTCACCGCGTGCCCTGGCCCATCGGCGGCATCGCGCTGCTGGTGACGTCGCGGGCACCGTCCGGCAGGTCCTCCTCGAACGCCGCCACGACCATCTCGTAGACCTCGCGCGGGTCGAGCCCCGCGCCGGCGAGCTCGTCGACCAGCGCGCGCGGAAGGTCGGCGTACGACGTGCGGGCGATGGTCACCTGGCCCCCGCGGTGGTGAGGTCGGTCGGGGCCGCCGGTCGGAACTCGTGCTGCGGCGACCCCGTCGGCCAGCCACCAGTCGTGGTGGCCGGACTGGCCGACGTCGTCGCGCTCGGGGTGGTCCTCGCGCCAGTGGGAGCCGCGCGTCTCCTCGCGCAGCAGGGCGGCCTCGGCCAGCAGCGTGCTGACGGTGACCAGGTTGGTGGTCTCCCAGGCGTCCTGGTCGACGGCACCCGCGGCGCCGTCGCCGAGGGCGGCCAGGGACTCGAGCCCGGAACGGAGCCCGTCGGCCGAGCGCAGCACGCCGGCGCGGGCCGTCATCTCCTCCTGCAGCGGACGCCGGCGCGACCCGTCGACCAGCCCGGCCTCGCGGTCGTCCGGGGCGGACTCGGCCCAGGGCCGGAGCTCGGCAGGCAGCACGTCGGCGATCCGGCGGGAGAAGACCAGGCCCTCGAGCAACGAGTTGGAGGCCAGGCGGTTGGCACCGTGGACGCCGGAGCAGGCGACCTCACCCGTCGCGTAGAGGCCGGGGACGGTGCTGCGGCCGGCGAGGTCGGTCGCGACCCCGCCGGAGGCGTAGTGGCAGGCCGGCGCGACCGGGATCAGCTCGGTCACCGGGTCGACACCGTGCCGGCGGCAGGTGGCCAGGATGGTCGGGAAGCGTGTTTCCCAGAACGACGCCCCCAGGTGACGCGCGTCGAGCCACATGTGCGGGTGCCCGGTCTCGATCATCCGGCGGGTGATCGCCTTGGCGACGACATCCCGGGGTGCCAGGTCGGCCAGCTCGTGCACCCCCTGCATGAAGCGGGTGCCCTCCCAGTCGACGAGGAACGCACCCTCACCGCGCACGGCCTCGGAGATCAGCGGCTGCTGCCCCCGCGAGTCGGGACCCAGCCACATCACGGTCGGGTGGAACTGCACGAACTCCAGGTCACGCAGCACCGCGCCCGCCCGGTAGGCCAGCGCCATCCCGTCGCCGGTGGCCACCGACGGGTTCGTCGTCTGCGAGAAGACCTGGCCCAGCCCGCCGCTGGCGAGCACGACGGCACGGCACCGCACGGCACCCACGCCGTCGCGCTGGCCCTCGCCCATCACGTGCAGGGAGACCCCGGCGACACCGCCGTGGGCGTCGAGCTGGAGGTCGACGGCCAGGGCGTGCTCCACGACCTCGATCTCCGGCGCGCGGGCGACGGCCGCGATCAGGGCCCGCTGGATCTCGGCACCGGTGGCGTCACCGCCGGCATGGGCGATCCGGTCGCGGTGATGGCCGCCCTCGCGGGTCAGGCTGAGCTCGCCGTCGGGGTGGAGGTCGAAGTTCGCTCCGAGCGCGATCAGCTCCCGGACGGCGTCGGGGCCCTCGGTGACCAGGACCCGCACCGCCTCGGCATCACAGGCGCCCGCCCCGGCGACCAGGGTGTCCCGCTCGTGCTGCTCCGGGGTGTCGCCCGGGCCGAGCGCCGCCGCGATGCCGCCCTGCGCCCATTGGGTGGAGCCGGCGTCGAGCACGTCCTTGGTGACCACGAGGACCTTGTCGACGAGCCCGCGGAGACGTAGGGCCGCGGTCAGACCGGCGATCCCCGTCCCGATCACGACCACGTCCGCGCGCACCGACCACCCGGGCTGGGGCGCTGCGAGGCGGCCGACCACTCGACGTTCGGTCATTGAAGGAGGCTACTGATCGCGGGTCTGGTCGGCGGGGGCGAGGCCCGTGGCGGGCAGGGTGGCCCCGCCCAGGGTCAGCGGCAGGTTGTCGATCAGGCGGGTGGTGCCGACCCGCGCCGCGACCAGGATCCGCGCGGGGGTCGGGTCGACGGGGTGCGGCTCGTCGACCTCGCCGAGGTCGGGCGTGCGGATCGTGAGGTAGTCCAGGTCGAGCTCGTCCTCCGGCACCTCGTCCAGGAGGCGCATCGCGGCCCACCGCGCTGCGGGGAGCCCGTACGCCGCGCGCTCCTGGGCCGCGCGCAGGGCCCGGTTGAGGTACGCCGCACGACGTCGCTCGTCGGGATCGAGGTAGCGGTTGCGGCTCGACAGGGCGAGCCCGTCGTCCTCGCGGACGGTCTCGGCCCCGACGATCTCCACCCCCAGGCAGAGGTCGCGACTCATCCGGGTCACCAGCACCAGCTGCTGGTAGTCCTTCTGGCCGAAGACCGCGATGTCCGGCCGCACCAGGCCGAACAGCTTCGCCACGACGGTGAGCACGCCCCGGAAGTGACCGGGGCGTGAGGCACCCTCCAGCTCCGCGCCGAGCTCGCCCGGCTCGATGGCGACGAGGGGCTCGCCGCCGGGGTACATCTCCTCGACCGCCGGCGCGAACACCACGTCGACGCCCTCACGGCCCGCCATCGCGAGGTCGTCGTCGAAGGTGCGGGGATAGCGGTCGAGGTCCTCGCCCGGAGCGAACTGGAGCGGGTTGACGAAGACCGAGGCCACCACCGGCCCGTCGCCTGCCTCCTTGCGGGCACGACGGAAGAGCGCGGCGTGGCCGGCGTGGAGCGCGCCCATCGTCGGCACCAGGACCACCGGGGCACCGTGCCCGCGGCGCGGAGCCAGGAGGTCGGCGAGCTCCTGACGGGTGTCGGCGACCTGCGGGACGGACTGGGTCATGGACGGATCGTCGGGCGCTGCGTGCCGTCGGCCGGCGCGGTGCCGGACCGCGGCGTCGAGCACGCGCCGGATCGCGTTCGCCCGGATCGGCAGCACCCGGCCGTCGGTGACGACGCGGTCGAGCGTGGCACGGGCCAGGGCGACGTACGACGGGAGCGTCTCGGGGGCCGAGCGGGCGATCTCGGCCAGGTGGGCCCGCACGGTGTTGACGTCACCGCGGACGATCGGACCGGTCAGGGCCGAGTCACCCTCGGCGAGCGCGTTGTCGAGCGCGGCCTGCAGCAGCGGGCGGAGGATCGCGGCCGGGTCGTCGGCGCCGGCGGCGCCGAGCAGCTCCATCGCCTGGGTGACCAGGGTGACGAGGTGGTTGGCACCGTGGGCCAGACCGGCGTGGTAGAGCCCGCGCAGCTCCTCGGGCACCCACATCACCGAGCCACCGAGCTCGGCCACGACGTCGCTCGCCCACGCGCGCTCGGCGGGGCCGGCGGTCACGCCGAACACGCAGTCGGCGAGGCGGTCGAGGTCACGGACGGTGCCGGAGAAGGTCATCGCCGGGTGCAGCGCGACCGGCCGGGCACCGATGCGGGTGGCCGGCTCGAGCACGCGGAGCCCGTGGCTGCCGCTGGTGTGCACGACGTACTGACCGCGCCGGATCGCCCCGCTCGCGGTCAGCTGGGTGACGACGTTCTCGAGCATGTCGTCGGGGACGGTCAGCAGCAGGACGTCGCAGGCACGGGCGACGGCCGTCGGCTTCGCGATCGGCACGCCGGGCAGCAGCGCGGCCGCACGACCCTGCGAAGCGTCGGACTCACCGGCGACGGAGACGATGACATGGCCGCGCTGGCGCAACGCGGCGGCGAGCACGGAGCCGACACGGCCGGCTCCGACCACGCCCACCCGGAGTGGGGTCATCTGGGACTTCCTCGGCGTTCAGGTCCCGCCGACCACCCTCGGGCGAGGGCCGGTACGGGTACCACACGATTGGGAACACTCCCACGGTACGCCGCGGGCGGGCGCCGGGAGAACGATCCGCGACGTGACGTGCTTCACGGGCGGTCGTGCTGTACGCCGTGTCTCAGAACGTGTAGCCGAAGGCCTCGATGTCGTCGGCGAAGACGTCGGCGACCCGCGTGCGCGTCTCGTCGTCGTAGTACTCGCTGTAGTGACCGTGGGTGCTCTTGTTCCTCCGCGGCTGCTCGGGGACCGGCTCGAGGCCGAGGTGCTCGCGCACGACGTTCACGTCGTCGACGAAGCTCTCGACCTTGCCGACGAAGTCGACGAGACCGCCGCCCCGCTTGGTCAGCCACCGGATCTGGGGCTGCCCGAACCGCTTCACCTCGACGGTCCCCTCGAGGACGAACCGGCGGAAGTCGTGGCGGTACTCGCCGAACGGCGCCCAGTGCTCGGGGTTGCTCTCCAGGTGGTTCTGCGCCTTCGCGAAACCGGCCTCCGCGCGGGTGAACACCTCACCGCCCATCGTCCACCACGACACCATCCGGGCCCAGGGGTTGCGCACGAACCCGCACGACCAGTAGTCGCGGAACTGGGGCTCGGCCTGCACCAGGCGCCGGTACGTCGCGTGGCGCTGCCGGTTCGGGATCCGGCGGCCGTCCTCGATCTCGCGGTCGAAGATGGCGTCGACCGTCGATCCCCCCGTCTTGGGGATGTGCACGAACAGCACGCGGTGGGAGTCGGAAACGCGCATGGAGCCTCTCAGGGGACGGGGCCGCGGGACGCGAGCGCGACGGCTGGCCATGATAGCCACCGGGGACTGACCGTCAGCCTCAGCGGCCGCCGGCGCCCCGCGGGATGCGGAGCCGCTGCCGCACGCGCCGACCGAGCTCGCGGGTCAGCTCGCGCCCGGTGAGGTCGCTCGCGGACGGCGACGTCGGAGGCGGTGCCGGCTGCTGTGGGGGCGGAGGTGCCGGCTGCTGCGCCGGACGCAGCTTGCGCATGGCACGCAACGAGCCCGCCAGCGCCTGCTCCAGGGCGCCGGCCGCGGCTGCCGTCGGCAGCATCGCGGGCGGTTCGCCGAGGTCGTCGCCGACGCCCTCGCCGTGCCACCGCAGCAGGTCGGGGTCACCGATCACGGTGGCGTCGGCGCCGGACACGGCGTCGGCTCGCTCGTCACTGAGCCGGGTGAGGCGCTCGGACGTCCAGCCGGGAAGGGGCGGGATGAGCGTCTCCCACTCCGCCAACGGCGCCGACCGGAGGCCGGCCAGCATCGCGCGACGCGCGGGGTTGAGGCGCTTGTTGCCGACCCAGTGCCGCGACTCGACCGCCAGGTTGACCTGCCGGCAGAACTCGATCCGCTCCATCGACAGCGAGGTGTTGGAGTGGGGGCCGGGCGTGAGCAGACCGTCGTCCAGGCCGAGGAGGCGCTCGAACGTGCGTGGCTGGAGGCCGCGGTCGGCCTCGTCGGTGACCAGCACGATCACCTGCTCCGGTGGCAGCACCTCGCGCCAGCGCCGGACCAGTCCGTCGAGGTCGTGGTTGTGCCAGAACACCTTGGCGGCGCCGCCGGAGCGCTCCTCGGCGAGCACCTCGTGGAGCCAGGCGTCGTAGGTACGCGTCTCGTTGACCGACTTGACCCGCTCCTGCCAGGCGGAGGGGAGCAGCTTGTCGAGCCGTCGCGCGACGACCAGGACGTGGACGAGGTCGGGACCGAGGTCGTCGACCAGTCGCCGGGCGTGCTCCGCACGGGCCGAGGCGAAGTCCTCGCTGGAGATGACCACGCGGCCGCCCGACCGGCGTACCTCGTCGACCATCTCCTCCCACTCGGCGCCCGGGACGTCGGCCTCGCCGACGCGGCTGCGTCCGAGAAGGGCCCAGCTCGGCCGCATCTGGCGGTGGTAGGTGCCGGGGTAGGTGACGCCCGCGGCGGTCAGCTCCGCGCGATGCTCGTGCAGGCTGCTCTGGATGGCCGTGGTCCCGGTCTTGTAGGGACCGATGTGCACCAGCACGGCTCGTTCGGGGAGCAGCCCGGGAACCAGCTCGGACTCCGTCGACATGCCGACTCCTCCACTCGCCTCCGGCCGGCCGGAAGTCTAGCCGGACCAGGTCCGCCGGCCGCCTCAACGGCTGTGTCATCGACGGTGTCGTCGGCGGTGTCATCGAGGGTGTCATCGGCGGGCTCGCCGACGCGGCTCCGGCCTCGCTCGTGTGACAGAGTTCCCCCATGCACGACGAGACCTCGGCGCGGACCGGCCGCAGGCAGATGCTGGTCGTGGCCGGGTCGGGACGCAGCGGCACCAGCCTCTTCACCGGGCTGACCGGCCGCCTCGGCGTCCACATCCCCAAGCCCGAGGTCAGCGCGAACAAGTCCAACCCGCGTGGCTTCGGTGAGCCGCGCTGGCTCGTCGACTACCACAACGACCTGCTGTCCTCGATCGACGTCGTCGTCGAGGACGGCCGCCCCGAGGCGTGGGACCTGACCGACAAGGTCGCCGAGGACCCCGCCGCGCTCGGCCCGCTGGTCGACTGGCTCGAGCTGCAGTTCGCCGAGAACGAGCGGATCGTGGTCAAGGACCCGCGCCTCGCCTGGTTCCTCCGGCTGCACCGCGCGGCCGCCGCGGCCGTCGGCGCCGACGTGCACGTCGCGACGATGCTGCGCCACCCGGCCGAGGTGATGCGGTCGCGCGAGATCGCCTACGGCACCCGGACCAGCAACACCACGCGGGTGATCGGCTGGCTGACGATGATGCTCGGCACCGAGACGCGCACCCGCGACCTGCCGCGGGCCACCGTCCGGTACGACGAGCTGCTCGCCGACTGGCGGCCCACGATGACCCAGGCCGACGCGACGATCGCGATGGGGCTCTTCGACCGGGCCACCGACCAGCAGGTGGCCGAGGCGGGCGACCTCGTCGACCCGACGCTCCACCGCTCGGCGGCCGACTGGGACGCGCTCGAGCTGCCGCCGCGCGTGCTCGACCTCGCGACCCGCGTCTACGACACGTACGGACAGCTGGTCGGCACCGGACCCGCCGACCAGGCCGACACGCGCGTGACCCTCGACGCGCTCAAGGACGAGCTGACGGCGTACTACGACGAGTGCTTCGACGTCGCCCGCAACCGCACCGGCGCGTTCGCACGCAAGGAGAAGCGCCGGGTCGCCCGCCGGGTGCGCGAGGAGATGCGCCAGGCCACGACCGAGGACAGCCGCGGGGTCACCGACCTCGCACGCCGCGCCGTCGGCCGCTTCAAGAAGAGCGCCACGTGACCGAGACCCCGGGCCGGCCGGAGGCTCCGCGGGTCGCCGTTCTCCTCGCCGGGGGCGTGGGCACCCGGGTCGGCCTCGACATCCCCAAGCAGCTGATCAAGATCGCCGGCAAGACGATCCTCGAGCACACGCTCGCGGCGTTCCAGGCGCACCCGATGGTCGACGAGATCGTGGTGATGATGGCGGCCGGCCACCTCGACGCGGTCCGGGCCATGGCCCGCAACGGCGGCTACGACAAGGTCACCCAGGTCCTCGAGGGCTCGGCCGAGGGACGCAACGGCACGACGTTGCTCGCCCTCGACGCGATCCCCGCCGACTGCCCGGTGCTCTTCCACGACGCGGTCCGGCCGCTGCTCAGCGAGCGGATCATCACCGAGTGCTTCGAGGCGCTCCAGCGCTACGACGCGGTCGACGTCGCGATCCCGTCGGCCGACACGATCATCGAGGTCGACCCGGCCGACAACACGATCCGCGCGATCCCGAAGCGGGCCAACCTGCGCCGGGGTCAGACGCCCCAGGCGTTCCGGTCCTCCGTGCTGCGCGCGGCGTACGACGAGGCGGCGAAGGACGCCGACTTCACCGCCACCGACGACTGCGGCGTGGTGCTCCGCTACCTCCCCGACGTCCCGATCTGGGTCGTGGCGGGCGAGGAGCGGAACATGAAGGTGACCGACCCGATCGACGTGTTCCTGGCCGACAAGCTGTTCCAGCTCACCAGCACCTTCGTTCCCGAGCAGCACACGCCCGAGGAGTACCGCACGGCGCTGGACGGCAAGGTCCTGGTCGTGCTCGGGGGCAGCTACGGCATCGGCGCCGACATCGCCGCCCTCGCACGGGACTACGGCGCCACCGTCGAGACCTTCAGCCGCTCGAGCACCGACACCCACGTCGAACGACGTTCCGACCTCGAGGCCGTGGCCGAGCAGGTCACCGAGAAGCACGGCCGGATCGACTTCGTCGTCGCGACGGCCGGCATCCTGCCCCGCGGCTCGCTCCTGGAGACCAGCGAGGAGACGATCTACGCCGCGACGGAGGTCAACTACCTCGCCCCGGTCTTCATCGCCCAGGTGTTCTTCCCCCACCTGCACCGCACCGGCGGCGGCCTGCTGCTGTTCACCTCCAGCAGCTACACCCGCGGCCGCAGCGGCTACAGCCTCTACTCCTCGGCCAAGGCCGCCGTCGTCAACCTCACGCAGGCCCTGGCCGACGAGTGGGCCGAGAGCGGCGTCACGGTCAACTGCGTGAACCCCGAGCGCACCGGTACGCCGATGCGGACCAAGGCGTTCGGCGAGGAGCCGGCCGACTCGCTGCTCGACTCGCGCTCGGTGGCCAAGGCGTCGATCGACGTCCTGCTCTCCGACGGGACCGGCCACGTGCTCGACCTGCGCAAGCTCGATCCCCTGGCGGATCCGGTCGAGGACGTCGGCGAGCTCGGCTGACGCGAATCGGTCCGAGCCCTCGGCCGCCGATAGCATGAGCCCGGGCTCGGAGGGGCACGTCAGCGGTGCCGCCTCTCGAGCCATCCGCTCATCCGGACCGACCCAAGGGATCGATGCAGAACCGCCTCATGCGCCCAGCCCGGCCGTCTCCTGCGCAGGTCGACCGGGTGAAGCGACTCGCCCGCAGCGCCCCGGAGCGCGCCCGCCGCGTCACCGACGGTGCGCGCATCCGCACCCGCCGCGCCCTGCGCCGGGGCGGCTACGTACCCGGCCTGCTCTCGATCGTCGTTCCCTGCTACCAGGTCGAGGACTTCCTCGACGAGTGCCTGGTCTCCCTCCGCTTCCAGCTCTACCGCGAGATCGAGATCATCGTCGTCGACGACGGCAGCCCCGACCGCAGCGGCGACATCGCGCGCCGGCACGCGCGACGCGACCTGCGCGTCCGCGTCGTCACCCGCGAGAACGGCGGGCTGAGCGCGGCTCGCAACACCGGCATCCAGCACGCGCGCGGTGAGTTCCTGACCTTCGTCGACTCCGACGACATGGTCACGCCCGAGGCGTACACCAGTGCGGTCGCCGCCCTGCAGGAGTCCGGCTCCGACTTCGTCGTCTCGTGCTACGACCGGCTGGAGAACAAGAAGCGCGTGCCCGCCGGCACGTGGATCCGGGCCGCCCACGCCCGCAAGCGCCTCGGCGTCGACCTCGAGTCGTTCCCCGAGGCGATGGTGAACGCCGTCGCGTGGAGCAAGACCTACCGGCGGGAGTTCTGGGACCGGGCGGGCCTGCTCTTCCCGGAGGGGAAGATCTACGAGGACCAGCCGGTGAGCGCGGCGGCGTTCGCCCAGGCGACGTCGTTCGACGTGGTGCCCGACATCTCGGTCTCGTGGCGCATCCGCAACGACCGGTCCTCGATCTCGCAGAGCGCCTGGTCGACCCGCAACCTGGCCGCGCACAACGACGCCGTCGCGTCGTCGTTCGAGGCACTGCGCGCCGGTGGTCACGAGCGCGCGGTCCAGATCCGGGCGCTGCAGCTGATCTCGTACAACATGCCGTTCTTCACCCGGCACCTGGTCAAGGGCGGGCCGGAGTTCTGGGTGCTGCTGCGCGAGGCGCTGCTCGACCTGGTGGGCCGGGTCTCGCGTGAGGAGTTCGTGCACAGCGTCGGCGCCCAGGACAAGGTGCTGGTCGAGCTGATCGCGAACGACCGCCGCGACGCCGCCGTGGAATACATCGAGAACTGGGGCAGCGACGCACGTCGCTTCCCGACCGAGGCCTCTCCCGAGGGCATCCGGGTCGAGCTGCCGCTGACCGAGGGCCTCCCCGACGACGTGAGCATCCTGTCCGACGGTCAGCTCGAGCTGGTGAGCCGGCTGATGCGGGCGGTCTGGGACGGCGACCGGCTGACCGTCGGCGGCTGGGCCTACCTCCGCAACATCGACCTCGAGGCCAACCCGCCCGAGGCCCTCGTCGAGCTGGTGTCGGCCGACGGAGCCACCCGGATCCCGATGGAGACCGAGCTCTTCGACGAGCCGCGCGTCGACATCCTCGGCATCCACTGGCACTGCAACTACCGGCCCGGCGGCTGGCAGGCTCAGGTCACGGCTGCCGAGATCCCGGGCGACGTCGACCAGGACTGGTCGTTCGAGATCACGATGACGGCGGCCGGAGTACGCCGCACGTCCCGGCTCCGCGAGGTCTCGACCGCCGGCTCGTCGGCCGTGCCTCAGACCTACGTCGACCGCGGCGGCATCACCCGGACGGTGATGCGCGGCGACGAGCGTCAGGTCGCGGTGCGCGTCCAGCGCCACCCGGCGTACGCCGTCTCGCACGAGCTCGGCACGGACGGCGTGGCCCGCGTCGTGTTCCGCGCCTCGGCTCCCGACCGCGTCGTCGTCAACCACATCGACCACGAGCGGCGTGAGCTGCTCACCGCCACGCCGGAGCCCACCGGCGAGGCCGGCGAGTGGCGGGTCGCGCTCGACCTGGGGTCGCTGCCGACGCCGACCAGCAACACCACGTCGTACGGCCTGATCACGCGACCGCTGCGCATCCGGGTGCGGCAGCGCGACGGCGGTTGGAGCCCGATCCTGGCGCCGCCGTCGGCCTCGACCTCCCCGGCGGTGGTCGACGACCCGTCGCTGCCGCGTCGGCTGACGCGCGGCAAGGGCGGCGAGCTGGAGCTGATGGACCGGGTGCCGGTCGCCACGCTCTACACCGTGGCCGACGAGACGCTGACCGTGCGGATGCACTCGGCGCTCGACCTCGACGGCTACGACCCGATCCTCGCGAGCGTCGACGTCGACGTGGCCGGGACGATCACCCACGAGCCCGATGGCGCGTACACCCTGCGGTTCCCGCTCGCCGGGTCGCGCTGGGGATACGACGACCTGACCCTGCCGCGCAACAAGTACGCCGTGACGATGCGTGCCGCGGGCGACGACCGCGAGCAGGACCTGCCGGTCACGCCGTCGTCCCAGCTGCTCGACCGACTCCCCGCCGAGGAGCCGCAGGACCGGTTCCGCGCGCTGGTCGAGGTGATCCCGACCAAGCCACCGGTGCTGACCTTGAACGTGCACGAGCCGCTGGCCGACGACGTCCGTGGCCAGCGCAACCAGTACCGCCTCCGGCATGCGGCCCAGGTCGAGGAGGCGACGCAGGACAGCGTGTTCTTCCGGGCGCTGTACAGCGAGGTCGCCAACTGCAACATGCTCGGCGTCCACCACGAGCTCGGCCGACGCGGCACGTCCTTGACCCGCTACTGGTCGGTGCGTGACCACTCCGTGCCGGTGCCGGAGGGCGGCGTCCGGATCGTCGAGGGCACCCCGGAGTGGCACGAGGCGCTCGCGACGTCGCGCTACGTGATGGTCAACGTCCACCAGCCGGAGTGGTACGAGAAGCCGCGCGGCCAGGTGCTGATCGAGACCATGCACGGCTACCCGTACAAGGTGATGGGCCACGAGTGGTGGGAGAAGGGTGGCTTCCCGTCGGGGCAGATCAACAGCTTCGACCGCCGCGCCCGGGCGTGGGACTACTTCGTGTCGCCGGCGACGTACGCGACGCCCTTGCTGCGAGCGGCGTTCCTCGACCCGGCCGGCGCGACGCCCGAGGTGCTCGAGATCGGCTACCCGCGCAACGACGTGCTCCAGTCGGACGAGGCGCCCGAGATCCGCGAGCGCGTGCGGAAGGTCCTCGGCATCGGCGACGACCAGCGGGTCGTGATGTACGCCCCGACGTTCCGCGACTACATGTCGGCCGACGACATGGCCGCCGAGCGGATCGACTTCTTCGACGTCGACCGGGCGGCGCGCGAGGTCGGGCCCGGGTACACGTTCCTGGTGCGCGGCCACGCCTTCAACGCGCGGGCCGGCGGACGCCACGAGGGCGGTGCGCACATCCTCGACGTGACCGGGCACCCCGACATCAACGACCTGATCCTGGCGTCGGACTGCGCGGTCCTCGACTACTCGTCCCTGCGCTTCGACTACGGGCTCGTCGACAAGCCGATGATCTTCCTGGTGCCCGACCTGGAGAAGTACGACGCCGTCCGCGGCGGGGTCATCCCCTTCGCCCCGACCGCCCCCGGGCCGCACGTCACCACGACCCGCGAGGTCGTGGCTCTGGTGCGGGACCTGCCCGGTCTCGCGCGGCGTACGGCGGCCGAGCGGGCGACGTTCCGCCGCGACTACGCCGACCTCGACGACGGTCACGCCTCCGCGCGGCTCGTCGACGCGGTGTTCGCGCCGCGGGGGGACGGGTAGGGCTGGCTGGTCCCGGTCCCGGCTGTCACTGGTTGGTGCGGCTTCACCATGGGATGTCGATGAACCTTCGCTTCCCACGGCCTGTACACCGTGGGAAGTGCGGCGTTCGCCTGCATCCCATGGTGAACCTGCGATCAGCAGCTCAGAGCATCCCCACGATCGCGTCCAGCATCCGCTCCGCGGCGTGCCCGTCCTGGTGGGGGTTGAAGCGCGCGTCGAACGCCCGGACCCGGTCCGCCCAGGTGGCCGTCAGGGCGGCGACGTCGCGCACCTGGGCGACGACCTCGTCGGTCGTCGCGACGCGTGGCCCCGGGGCGGTGTCCTCGAACGGGAACAGGAACCCGCGCACGCCGGCGGTGTAGTCGGCCAGGTCCGGCACCAGGAACACCATCGGCCGCCCGGTCAGTGCGTAGTCGAACCGCAAGGAGGAGTAGTCGAGCACCGCGACGTCGGAGGCCAGCACCAGCTCGTTGATCTCGGGGTGATCGGTCACGTCGACGACACCCGGGCGCGACGGGCCGGGGGTGTGGAAGCGGTGACCGCGCACGAGGAGCACGTGCGAGCCGCCGAGCGCCGCTGCCGCGGCGTCCACGTCGAGGTGCTCCGACATCGCCGCCGCTCGCGGCCGTACGGCGAGGTGGTCGCGCCAGGTGGGGGCGTAGAGCACCGCCGTCTGCTCCGGTCGTACGCCGAGGTGCCGCCGGGTCGCGTCGCGCACCTGGTCGGCGTCGGCCCCGGTGAGGGCGTCGTTCCGGGGGTAGCCGTGCTCGGCCGCGGGGCCGGTGTAGCCGTACTGCTCGCGGTAGACCTCGGTCATCTCCGGGGTGGGCGTCGAGATCAGGTCCCAGGTCTCGACGCTGCGTCGCCGCATCACGGCCACCCGGCGCGGCGGCAGCTCCCGGGCCGCCCACTGCGACCGCCCCATCGCCTTGGACGGGTAGCCGTGGAAGCACTGGACGACGAGCTGGTCGGGGCGCCGGCGGTACCACTCCTCCAGCTCGGTGTTGGTGACCAGCACCCGGGCCGTGCCCAGCACGTCGTACCACTCACGTGAGCCGATCACGACCGGACGCGCGTCCGGCGGAGTCCAGTGGCCGTGGTCGAGGATCCCCCAGACCGGCACGAGCCCCGGCCGGCGGCGCCGCAGCTCCTCGAAGACGGCCAAGGGCGTGTCCGTCGCCGAGCGGCCGGCGAAGCTCTCGAAGTACCACAGGTCGGGGTCGGTCGCCCGGTCGTCGACGGCGTACGCCGATCGCAGCCGCTCCTGCCCGTAGGCACCGAGCTCGTCGTCGGCCCGCGGCGGTCCGAGGTGCAGCTCGCCCGGACCCTCGCCGGCGGCGAGCACCCGCAGGCGATGGCGGGCACCGACGACCTCGACCGGCAGCCGCTCGCGCCAGGAGCCCGCGGCGCCGAGGCCGCCGGGGCGGTGCAGGTGGTAGACGGCGGTCGGCAGGGCGACCTGGCGGCCGTAGAGGTCACGCCGGGTGTCGAAGACGACCGTGCCGTCGCGCATCGGCTCGCCCGGGACGTCGGTCCCGGGGCCCCGCAGCCGGAGCCCGTCGGCGGGCCGGTCCAGCTGGACGACGACCCGGTCACCGTCGAGCCCGATGCCCTGCACCAGGGGCTCGGCACCCGCCGCCCGCGCCGTCCGCGGTGGAAGGTCGACCTCGGCCTCCCGGCGGAGCGACCCGACCTCGGCCACTACGCGGACCCGGCCCGTGTGCGGCGGCGCGTCCACGTGGACGCCCCCCTCCGCCGCCGACTGGAACCGCGCCCCGGCCCACCGCTCGGCCGTGCGGTCGCCCGTCGGCATCGCGTCCAGCGTCGACTCCTCGAAGGTCACGCTGACCGCCGGCCGGTGCCGGGCCAGGTCGACACCCTCCACGCGGGTCCAGAGGTCGATCGTCCGCTGCCCGTCGTCGGTCTCTCCGACGCGCACGACCCGCACACGCAGCCGGGTCTCGGTCTCCGAGAGGCGGCGCAGGTCGGCGGGCAGGTCGACCGACGACCAGCTCGCCAGCGGTCCGGCGTCGGTGAGCTCGGTCGGAAGGTCGTCGCCGAGGAGGTCGAGCTCGGCGGCCAGGGCCTCGACATCGGTACGCCGCCCGGCGGCGGCCAGCGCCAACAGCCCACGCGCCGCGGCGCCGACGTCGATCGCCCTCGGCACGGCGCTGAGGGCGACCAGCCGCTTCCAGGTCGCCTCGTCGGCGCGCTCGGCGTCGGCGACGAAGCGCGGCAGCAGCACGTCGTACCAGTGCCGGAGCCAGCCGTTGTCCGACGCGACGTCGTCCCCGACCACAGCGACGACGGCGTGATGGAGGTCCCGCCAGCGGTCGAGCTCCGGCAGCGGGCTGGGGCGTGCGCCGTACGCGCGATGCCCCCGCTGCCAGGCGTACCGGGCGACCGGGCGGTCGACGACGTCGAGGGTCAGGCCCGGGAGGAGCTCCGCGAGAGAGGGCGCGCAGAGCCAGTCGTCGCGTCCGACCAGCCGGAGGCGGCGGGCGAGGTGACGGGTGAACGCCTTGTTGGCCAGGGACAGGTCCCCGGCCAGCAGCTCCGTGGCGGGCCTGCCCCATCCGGGCACGGCGTGGGTGGCGGCCTGGGCGCGAACCAGCCAGGGCTCGGCCTCCCCGCGCTGCTCCAGCACGCCACTGGAGAGGTTCGAGCCGCTCGCGGCGAGCGAGCCGGCGAGCGCCGACACGGCCTGCGGGACGAGCAGGTCGCAGCCGCGCACCAGCAGGACGTAGCGACCGGTGGCGGCCGAGATCCCCGTGCGCACCGCGTCGTACGCCGTCGCCGAGGCGCCGATGGTCCGGAACCTCGGGTCGTCCGGCAGCTCGAACCCGGCCCCGGTGACCGGGCTGACCACGACGTCCAGCAACGCATGGGTCTGGCCCCGGACCGACGCGAGGCACTCCTCGACCCGGTCGCCCTCCTCGGGGACGACCACCACCGAGACCAGGCCGATCTCGGAGCCCTCGAGCCCCATCCGGCCACCCACCGCACCGAGCACCCGGGACCGCACCGGCCCCGGCACCCGCCCGAGCGCCGCGCGACCGAGCTCGCGCAGTCGGGACCGTGGCGGCATGCCGGGCATCGTAACGACGTGGCCGACCCGTGCTCCGGTCCACCGCTCCGTCAGAGCACGGCCAGCAGCCGGTCGAGCTCGTCGCCGAGCCCGGCGACGTCGAACTCCCAGCTCGTGCGCAGCGCGTCCCGCGACAAGGGGTCGTCGGGGCGGACGTCCGGCGGCGACCAGAAGTAGTGGGACTCCCCGCCCTTCACCGCGGCGAACAGGTGCTCGTTGCGGGCGAAGTAGCTGCTGTTGTTGAGCACCACCAGGGCCTCGAGGTGGCGGGTGTGCATGACGTTGAACAGCGCCGAGCCGCCGAACCCGGCCACGACCCGCGCCTCCCGGAACAGCCGGGCCTGGTCGGGCAGCGGATGCTGCTCGGGGTAGACGATCGTGAAGCCGCGGGCGGCGAACCGGCGTTCGACCTCCTTCAGGTTGCGGCAGATCCGCGCGTTGTTGGCGGTCACGTCCGACCGCGAGACGAAGATCCGGGGCGAGGTCTCCACCGCCGACTCGTGCGGCTGCAGGCCTGCGCCGATCCGGGCCCAGGTCTCGGCGATGTCCGGGTGCACGTAGTGCGGCACGGCGTTGTGCCACATCGGGCTGGCCGACACGACCGACCCGACCTCGACCGGGCCACGCACCGGGACGACGTCGTCGTCGCCGATGCCGAACGCCGAGAACACCGCACGCTCGACCTTCGGGTCGAAGTCCGGCCGAGGGTGGAAGAGCAGCTTGAGCCCGGGGATCCGGCGCTTCGCCTCGTCCCAGCCCCACATCCGCGAGACGACCTCGGTGAGGACGTGGCCGAAGTGGCTGGGGTACGCCGACTCCAGCTGGTAGTAGTCACCGTCCAGCGAACGCCGGGGGGTGTGCCGCGGCTTCAGCCGGGTGAACTCACCCGCGGGCTCGTCCAGGAAGTGGTTGCCGAGCGGCTCGGCCAGGTGCCAGCGGAACGAGTCCGGCAGCACCGTGGCGCCCGACCACATCAGCGTGCGTCCGCTCATCATCACCGGGCCGCGGTAGTGCCGGGTGGCCAGCCGCGGGTGGTGGAGGACGTCGTGCAGGGGCGCCACCGTCGGCTCGCCACCGTGGTGGTGCACCGTGGTCCGGGATGCGAAGTCACCCTCGGCACGGACGTCCAGCTCGTCGACGGTCAGCTGGGGCTCGCGCGCCACCAGCACGTCGGGCACGTCGACCTCGCGCAGCATCAGGTAGTGGCGACGGTGCTGCGTCACGACCACCAGGTCGTGGGTGATCGCGACGGTCCCGACGTCCGCAGCGAACGACGCGTCGGCGCCGTCGTCGAGCACGCCGGCCAGGCCCTCGGCCGCGGCGACGGCACCCGGTCCGGCGATCCGGTCGTGGACGAACGCGCCCTGGCGCGCGAGGTACGGCAGCACCGCGGACAGCAGGGTCCGGTGGTCGTGGCAGCCGCTCGGCAGCTGGTCAGGTGTCAGCAGGTCGACGAGCAGGTCGACCGCACCGGTGCCGCGCAGCACCTGGGTGACGTCGTCGAGCGTGCGAGCGGACCGCACCGGGACGTCGTACCCGGCCACGGGCGCGGGGTCCGGGGCCAGCACGAGGACGGTGTCGCGCGCCAGCGCGGTCAGCCAGAGGCCGAGCCGGTCGGCCACGCCCGCATGGGCGAGGAGCACGGCCCGGCGCGGTCCTTGCCGGGCCGTCGGCAGGACCGACCGCAGCGTCCGGAGATCAGGGATCCCGGGATCGCCGGACGGACGGGGCGGCATGCCGCGCATCGTAGCCACGGCGCGGGGTCGCGCCACGACCGGCGGTCAGGGATCCCCGGCGTGCACCGGGGATCCCTGCCGAACGGTCCGATCAGGGATGCCTCAGATCAGGCCGGCGTCGGACAGCCACTTCTGGGCGACGTCCTCGGGCTTCGAGCGGTCCACGGCCACCTCGGCGTTGAGCTGGGTGAGGTCGTCAGTGGTGAGCTTGGTCATCAGCTGGTTCAGCGGGTCGGCGACGTCCGGGTGTGCCTGCAGGAACTGCGAGGACACCATCGGCACCAGGTTCTGCGCCGGCTGGATGTGCTGGTCGTCGGCCAGGAGCACCAGGCCCTGGCTCTCGAGCGTGCCGTCGGTCGTGCTCGTCTCTCCGAGCTCCGACTCGCCCTTGATCACCGACTCGTAGGTCTGCGAGCTGGCGTAGCCCAGCGGCAGGATCTTGGTGATCTTGATGCCGTACGCCGACGACAGCCCGCCCTCGCAGTCGAGCCGCCCCTTGCAGTCGGGGGCCGCGGCAAGGGTGACCGACTTGCCCTTGAGGTCGGACAGCGTGGTGACGTTGTTCTCCTCGGAGTACTTCTTGGTCACGAAGAACGCGTTGGTGTCGGTCGCCGCCGAGGGGTCGAGGAGCGTGACCCCCTTCTTCTTCAGCAGCGGCTGCGCCTTGTCGATCGTGGCCTGCGGGTCGGAGACCGTGATCGGCTTGGCGGTGCTGCCGTTGTAGGTGCCGTTGAGGAACTCGACGATCGCGCCGGTGTACTCGGGCACCACGTCGATCTTGTCCGGGACGATCTTCATGTACACGTCGCGGGTGTCGACGAGGTGCACGTCGGGGGTGTACCCGGCCTTCTGGAGCACGGCGGCGTACATGTCCGCCACGATCTCGGCCTCGGTGAAGTTCTGCCCGGAGATCCGGACGGTGCCCTTGTCGGCCGGAGCGCTCGTGCCCCCCGAGTCGGTCGCGGTCGGGTTACTGCTGCTGGAGCTGCCGCAGGCCGTGAGCAGCGCCGCACTGGCCACCGCCACCCCGGCCAGGAGACGTCGTGTCTGCATCGGTTCTCACCTTCTGTGTCCCGCGTCGCTGTCGACGCGCGTGTCCGGTGCCCCCTTCGTGCCAGGGCGTGGAGCGACCATCATGTCCCAACGGGTTCGGGCGTGCGACCCCCGGAAGGGTTGGTCCGGGTTGCGGTTCCCTTACGATTCGGGTCCACCGCGCGCTCGACGAGAGCCCCGCCCACCTCCAGCACGAACGCGACGGCCGCGACGACGAACGCCGCGGCGATGCCCTTGGGGTAGTCGGTGCGGTAGAAGCCTTGGGTGATCAGGGTTCCCAGCCCCGGACCGGCGACGAGCGCCGCGATCGTGGCCGTCGCCCAGACCTGGACCAGCGCCAGCCGGATGCCCGAGACCACCAGGGGCAATGCCAGCGGCAGCTCCACCCGCCAGAACTGCTGCGACCCGGTCATGCCCATGCCGCTGGCCGACTCCTTGACGGCCGCGGGCACCTCGCGGACGGCGACGTAGGCGTTGGTGAAGATCGGCGGGAGGGCGAACAGGGCCAGCGCGATCAGGGTCGCCAGGCCAGCCCGGCCGTAGGGCCCGAACACCGCGGTGCCGGGATGGTCCAGGGTGACCAGGATCGCGAGCAGGGCGAACGTCGGGACCGCGCGGCCGACGTTCGTCACGTTGACCGCGAGGAAGCCGGCCCGGCCGAGATGTCCCAGCCACAGCGCCAGGGTGAGGCCGATCGCCATCGCGACCAGGAGGGCGGTGACGCTGAGCAGGAGCTGCTGGACGAGCAGGTGCCACATGCCGTCGGAGCCGCTCCAGTTGGCGCCGGTGGTGAGGTAGGTCCAGGCGTCGCGGAGGTTCCTCATGCGGTCCGCCTCCCGTGGGTCCACGGTGTCACCAGCCACTGCACGGCGACGACGACCGCGTCCAGGACGACGGCCAGCACGACGCAGAGCACGCTGGCGGCGAGGATCTCGGCCTTGAAGTCGTTCTGGACCCCGTCGCGGATCAGGTTGCCCAGCCCGCCGTACGACACGAGGGTGCCGATCGTGGTCAGGGCGACCGTGGACACGGTGGCCACCCGCAGGCCGGCCATGATCACCGGCAGGGCCAGCGGCAGCTCGACCCGGAACAGCAGCCGGGTGCGCCCGTACCCGAGCCCGCGCGCCGACTCACGCACCTCCTCGGGGACGCCGACCAGGCCGGCCAGCATGCTCCGCACGAGGATGGTCAGTGCGTAGAGGGCGAGCCCGATCACCACCGTCGTCATGCTGATCCCGGTGAACGGGACGAGGAACGGGAAGAGGGCCAGGCTCGGGATCGTGTAGATCATCGTGCTGGCACCGAGGATCAGGCCCTGCAGCCGCGGCAGCCGTCGCGCCAGCAGCGCGAGCGGAAAGGCGATCAGCAGGCTGACGACCAAGGACCACGCGGTGATCTGCAGGTGCTGGGTCAGCGCCGACGTCAGGTCGCTGTGCCGGTCCTTGAGGTAGTCGGCGCAGTACCACTTGTTGACCAGCCGGCTGTAGCAGCTGGGCTCGATCGAGATCCCGTCCGTGCCGAGTAGGGTCACGGGCATGAACGCTACCGCCCCGTCCGGGGAGACAGCGCCCAGTGGAGTGCCCGACGAGGCGATGATCCGTCTCGAGGGAGTCGGCAAGGAGTACGCCGACGGGACGGTGGCGGTGCACGAGCTCGACCTCGACGTCGCGCCGGGCGAGGTGGTCTGCCTGGTCGGACCGTCGGGCTGCGGCAAGTCGACCACCCTGAAGATGATCAACCGGTTGATCGAGCCGACCAGCGGCCGGATCTTCCTCGAGGGTCGCGACGTCACCTCGGAGGACCCGGTGCAGCTACGCCGCCGGATCGGCTACGTCATCCAGCAGATCGGTCTCTTCCCGCACCAGAAGATCGCCACCAACGTCGCCACCGTGCCGTCGTTGATCGGGACGCCGAAGGCGAAGGCCCGAGCCCGGGCGCTCGAGCTCCTCGACCTGGTCGGGCTGGACCCCGCGACGTACGCGGATCGCTACCCGCACCAGCTCTCCGGTGGTCAGCAGCAGCGCGTCGGCGTCGCCCGCGCGCTGGCGGCTGACCCGCCGGTGCTGCTGATGGACGAGCCGTTCGCCGCGGTCGACCCGATCGTGCGGGCGCGGCTGCAGGACGAGTTCCTGCGGCTGCAGGGCGACCTCGGCAAGACCGTCGTGCTGGTCACGCACGACATCGACGAGGCCGTGAAGATGGGCGACAAGGTCGCGGTCATGGCCCAGGGCGGCCACCTCGCCCAGTTCGGCACCCCGGCCGAGCTGCTCGGCCACCCGGCCGACGACTTCGTGGCGGACTTCGTCGGCTCCACGGCCGGGCTGCGGCGGCTCGCCGTCACCAAGCTCGACCCGGCCCACCTCGAGCCCCTCGACGGGATCGCGACCGGCGACCTCGGTGCGGCCATCGACCTCGGCTCGACCCTCGAGCACGCCCTCGCGGTGCTGCTCCGCGACGACAAGCCGATGGTCGGGGTCAAGGACGGCGCGCAGTTCGTCGGCGTCCTGACCCCCGACGGCATCCACCGCGCCCTCCGGGCCTCGCTCGCCGAGGACACCCGCTGACCCGGCAGAAGTTCACGTCGTACCGCGCTGACCCGGCAGAAGTTGACGCTGCACAGCAGCGACCCGGCAGAAGTCGACGTCAACTTCTGCCGGGTCGGCGTCTCCTGGATGTGAACTTCTGCCGGGTCAGCGTTAAGCGTGCTTGACGTGGGGTTGCCAGGAGGCGGCGTCGAGCTCGGACTTGAGGACGTCGTTCTCCGACCGGAGCACGCCGTTCTCGTCCTCGAGCTCGGCGACCCGCACGATCGCCTCGGCGGCCCGTTCCTCGGAGTCCTCCAGGGCGACCGCGAGCCTGGTGCCCTCGGCCTCGGCCAGATCGGCGCGCCGCGTCTCGATCGTGAGCCGGCGGATCGAGTCGGCGGCGCGGCCCTGCGAGGCCACGACGGCGGACTCGAGCTGCCCGACGGCGTGCTCGGCCTGGCCGATGCGCGACTCCATGGCGCCGGCGAACTCACGGTTCTCGCGGGTGCGGTCCTCGGTGATCGCGCGGTACCCCTGCGCCTGACGCGCGCGGTCGGCGGCGGCATCGCGCCGTGCCTGCATGAGCTCGGAGTGGGTGATGCGGACGGCCGTGGCCCCGAGGACGACGGACAGGACGGCAGCGACCGACACGAGCGTGACGGATGCGCTGAGGACGGTGCCGATGACGACGACCGCCGCGGTGACGACCAGTGCGGCAGCGACCGCTAATCGGGTACTGCGCTGCCGACGACGAGTCTGTGGGGAAGACATGAGGTCAGGCTAGGGCTCGTCGTCCTCCGGAGGGACGCGACACGCGCGTTCGAGGAGGAGGCCCCCGGCGACGATCAGGACGCCCGAGACGCCGGCACAGGCGGCCCGGAAGGCCCGCTGACCTGCCAGGTCGGTGCTGCTGACGCCGAGCCAGCTGACGGCGTACCCGATGTAGACGCCCGCCGCGAGGGCCCCGACGTAGGCGCACGCGCGGGCCAGGACGAGGCGGTTGACGGCCTGGTGCGGGGAGAGTCTGCCCGGGTGCTGCGTGATCGAACGGCGGGTGGCCCAGGCGGTGCCGAAGAGGATCGCAGCGACCAGGAACAGAGCCAGGGGCTGCGCCCAGGGACCTGGGGCGGGAGACCGGTGTCGGTGTCGGCGACCTGGTGGAAGACCCAGCCGGCGACGCAGGCCGACGGCCGCGACGATGCACAGTCCGGCCGGGCTCATCGGCCGCAGCCGACCGGGCTCGGGCGGGCCGGGAGGGCGCTCCGGCTCCTCCGGGTCGGCGCTCACCGCACGCTCACCCCCGCCTCACACCAGCAGGCTCACGCGTGCGGGCTCACTGCACCTGGAGCGAGATGTCGTCGCGCAGGGTGAGGCCGCTGCGGTCGCTCTTCTCCAGGAGCTCGGCCACGAGGCCGGCATCGGGGATCTCCGCGTCGGGCTCGACGTCGTACCAGGGCTGCAGCACGAAGGCGCGCTCGGCCGCGCGCGGGTGAGGCAGCTGCATGACCTCGTCGTGGCGCCGGCGGTCACCGACCACGATCACGTCGACGTCGAGGGTGCGCGGTGCGTTGTTCTCCCCGCGCTCCGGTCGCGGCCGAACGCATCCTCGATCGCGTGCGCCCGGTCGAGCAGCCGGCTCGCCGCGAGGGTGGTGTCGAGCAGGACGACGGCGTTCAGGAACGGCTCGGAGCCGTCGGGGGCGTCGACCGGCTCGGTCTCGTAGATCGGCGAGACACCCGTGACCCAGACGTCGGGGGTGTCGGCGAGGGCGTTGACCGCGCCCTGCAGGCTGGTCAGCTTCTCGCCCAGGTTGGAGCCCAGGGCGACCACCGCGCGACGGATCGGGCGCATCTCGCCGGTGAGGGTGTCAGCGTCCACGATGTGCGGATTGGGCGTCTCGGTCACGGTCGCACCTCACTGGTCGGGGGCTGGGATCGGCGGGTGATCGTCAGCGTCACGTCGGCAAAGGTCGCCTCGATGGGGGCTCCCGGCTTGTGGACCGTGACCTGAACCCATTCAACACGACTGTCCAAGAGGCAGACGCCCGAGATGCGCTCAGCCAGGGTCTCGATCAGATCGACCGGATCCGACTCGACAGCGGCTTTCACCTGCGCCACGAGACTTCCGTAGTCGACCGTGTCGTGCAAGTCGTCGGACGCCGCCGCGGGGCGGGTGTCGATGCCGAGCGTCAGGTCGATCACGAAGGTCTGACCGTCGCGTCGCTCGTGCTCGAAGACCCCGTGGTGGGCGTAGCACTCGATGCCGGTGACGGAGAGCTCGTCGGTCATCGCCCGCTCACCCCTGGTCCCACCGCTCGAGCGTGCGCAGGGCGTCGCGGGCCGCTCTTACGCCGTGGACCCGGATGCCCCACACCCGCTGCTGCGCGAGCAGGACCGTCAGCGCGGTGGTGGCGTCCTCGCGGTCGTCGACCGGTCGCGGGATCCCCTCGGCGTCGGCCAGGAGGCGCCCGAGGAACGACTTGCGGCTCGCCCCGACCAGCAGCGGGAACCCGAGCGACTGCAGCACCGAGAGCCCGGCCAGCAGGGTCCAGTTGTGGGTGGCCCGCTTGGCGAAGCCCAGGCCGGGGTCGAGCACGATCCGCTCGTCGGGGATGCCGGCGGCCTGCGCGGCCTCGATCCGCTCGCAGAGCTCGTCGCGGACGGCCGCGACCACACCTCCCGGCACGTCGTACGACGCGAGGTCCTGCATCTGCTCGCTGTGCCCGCGCCAGTGCATGCAGACGTACGTCGCGTCGGAGGCGGCGACCACCTCGAGGATGCGGGGGTCGGCAAGACCCCCGGACACGTCGTTCACGATCGTCGCGCCGGCCGCGATCGCCAGCTCGGCGACCTCGGAGCGCATCGTGTCGACCGAGAGGCGGGCGCCGTCGGCGGCCAGGGTCCGGATCACCGGGACGACCCGGCCGACCTCCTCCTCGACGATCGGCCGCGTGGCTCCGGGGCGGGTCGACTCTCCCCCGATGTCGAGGATGTCCGCGCCGTCGGCCAGCAGCGCACGCCCGTGGGCGACGGCAGCAGCGGGCGTGTCCCAGAGGCCACCGTCGGAGAAGGAGTCGGGCGTCACGTTGACCACGCCCATCACCAGCGGAGACGCCACGGGCTACCCCTTGCGGGAGGTGATGAGGGCCATCGCCTCCGACCGGGTGGCCGCGTTGTGCATCTGGCCGCGGACCGCCGAGGTGATCGTGCGGGCGCCGGCCTTGCGCACGCCGCGCATGGTCATGCAGAGGTGCTCCGCCTCGATCACCACGATCACGCCTCGGGCGTCGAGCCCCTCGACCAGCGCGTCGGCGATCTGGGTCGTCAGCCGCTCCTGGACCTGGGGTCGCTTCGCGTAGACGTCGACGAGGCGCGCCAGCTTCGACAGCCCGGTGATCTTGCCGGTCTCGGACGGGATGTAGCCGACGTGGGCCACGCCGGTGAACGGCACCAGGTGGTGCTCGCACATCGACCACAGCTCGATGTCGCGGACCAGGACCATCTCGTCGTGCCCGAGGTCGAACGTCGTGGTCAGGACGTCGGACGGCACCTGGCGCAGGCCGGCCGTGAGCTCGGCGTAGGCGCGAGCGACCCGGTCCGGGGTGTCGTGCAGGCCCTCACGGTCGGGGTCCTCCCCGATCGCGATCAGGAGCTCACGTACGGCGGCAGCGGCCCGGTCGTGGTCGAACTCCGGGACGTCGGCGGGCGGGCGTTCCTCCCACGCGATCGGGTCGGTCATGCCGGGGCTAGGCCGGAGGCTCGGGCGTCGGCTGGCCGGGGCCGATCGGAGGTCCGCCGTGCACGTCACCACCGGAGCCGGGAGGAGTCAGGATCGCCCCGGCGTCGACGTCGGGCCGGTTGCCGTTGAGCTTGGCCCGGTCGCGGATCTCCTGCGGGATCTCCACCGGCGGGATGCTCGACGCCTTGCGGTCGGGCGAGCCGGTCCACGCCGGACGCGGGGAACGCCGACGCAGCGCCTCGAACACGCTGGCGACCTCGGCCTTGTCGAGCGTCTCCTTGTCCATCAGCTCGAGGACCAGGCTGTCGAGGACGTCGCGGTTCTCCTCGAGGATGTCGAACGCCTCCTGGTGCGCGTTCGCCAGGAGCTTCTTGGTCTCCTCGTCGATGATCGCGGCGACGTCCTCGGAGTAGTTCTTGGTGTGCCCGAAGTCGCGACCCAGGAACGGCTCGCCGTTCGTCTCGCCGAGCTTGATCGCACCGAGCCGGTCGGTCATGCCGTACTGGGTGACCATCGCCCGGGCGACCGCGGTCGCCTTCTCGATGTCGTTGCCGGCGCCGGTGGTCGGGTCGTGGAAGACCATCTCCTCGGCCGCGCGACCGCCCATCATGTAGGCCAGTGCGTCGAGCATCTCGCTGCGCGTCTGGCTGTACTTGTCGTTGTCCGGGAGGATCATCGTGTAGCCGAGCGCCCGGCCCCGCGGCAGGATCGTGATCTTGTGCACGGGGTCGTTGCCCGGCAGCGCCGCCGCGACGAGCGCGTGTCCGCCCTCGTGGTAGGCCGTGATGAGCTTCTCCTTCTCGCTCATCAGGCGGGTGCGCCGTTGCGGTCCGGCGATCACGCGGTCGATCGCCTCGTCCAGCATCTCGTTGGTGACGAGCTTCTGGTTGGACCGGGCCGTCAGCAGGGCCGCTTCGTTGAGGACGTTCTCGAGGTCGGCACCGGTGAAGCCAGGCGTACGGCGTGCCACCGACAGGAGGTCCACCCCGGGCTCGAGCGGCTTGCCGCGGGCGTGCACCTGCAGAATCTTGTGGCGACCGGCGAGGTCGGGGGCGTCGACCTGGATCTGCCGGTCGAAGCGGCCCGGGCGCAGCAGCGCCGGGTCGAGGACGTCGGGCCGGTTGGTGGCCGCGATCAGGATGACGCCGCCACGGACGTCGAAGCCGTCCATCTCCACCAGCAGCTGGTTGAGCGTCTGCTCGCGCTCGTCGTGACCGCCACCCATGCCGGCGCCGCGATGGCGGCCGACCGCGTCGATCTCGTCGATGAACACGATGGCCGGGGCGTTCTCCTTGGCCTGCTCGAACAGGTCGCGCACGCGGCTGGCACCGACACCGACGAACATCTCGACGAAGTCGGATCCGGAGATCGAGTAGAACGGGACGCCCGCCTCGCCGGCGACGGCGCGGGCCAGCAGGGTCTTGCCGGTGCCCGGAGGACCGTAGAGCAGGACGCCCTTGGGGATCTTGGCGCCGACCGCCTGGAACTTGGCCGGCTCCTGAAGGAACTCCTTGATCTCGCCGAGCTCCTCGACGGCCTCGTCGGCACCTGCGACGTCACCGAACGTCGTCTTCGGCATGTCCTTGGAGATCAGCTTGGCCTTGGACTTGGCGAACTGCATGACACCGCGCCCGCCGCCCCCCTGCACCTGGTTCATCAGGAAGAGGAACAGCAGGATGATCAGCACGAAGGGCAGGAGCGTCGTGATGATCTGCGCGATCACGCTCGGGTGGCTGATCTTGACGTTCGAGTCCTCGGCGTCCAGGTGTCCGGCCGTGATCTGTGCCTGGATGTCCTTCGACAGCTGGTCCTGCGTCCCGGCGAGCCAGTGCGCGGTCACGTCGCTGCCCTCGGAGCGGATCCCGGACTTCAGCGTCGCCTTGATCGTCTGGTCGCCGCCGTCGATCAGGGTGATCTCCTTGACCTGACCATTGGCGATGTAGGAGTCCATCTGGCCGGTGGTGATCTCGTCCGACCCGCCGGGTGACGCGATGAACTGCAGCGCCAGCAACAGGAGCAGCACGAGGCCGACGATCCACAGCCAGGGGCTTCGGAGAAAACGCTTCACAGGACTCTCTCGACGACGAACGCTGCTCACCGACGCGGCAGCGCGGGGAACACTGATTTCCGAGAATGACGACGGTACACGTCATCCCCAATGCTCATTGTCCTCTCCCGCCGCTCCAACACCTACTCCGGGAGGCGGCTCCCACGCCCGGCACGTCTCCAGGGACGCCACGGGCTTTCGAGTCGCCCCGCACGGCTTCGCAGGCTCAGCCGTGGGCTCGCTCTACCTGCGCTCGCCCACGCCCGACGCTCGTTCCTCGCAGGGAGTCAGGCACCGTCACCGGGTTTCGACTCGCCCCGCACGCCTTCGCAGGCTCAGCCGTGGGCTCGCTCTACCTGCGCTCGCCCACGCCCGACGCTCGTTCCTCGCGTCGGGCTGCTCGCTTCAGCTGTAGACGTGGGGGGCGAGGGTGCCGATGTCGCGCAGGTTGCGGTAGCGCTGGCGGTAGTCGAGGCCGTAGCCGACCACGAAGTCGTTGGGGATGTCCCACCCGACGTACTTGACGTCCAGCGGCATCTGCAGGGCCTCCGGCTTGCGCAGCAGGGTGCAGATCTCGACGCTCGCGGGGCTGCGGCTGCTGAGGTTGGAGGTGACCCAGCTCTGGGTCAGGCCGGTCTCGATGATCTCGTCGACGATCAGCACGTGGCGACCGGAGATGTCGGTGTCGAGGTCCTTCAGGATCCGCACCACGCCGCTCGACTTGGTGCCGGAGCCGTAGGAGCTGATCGCCATCCAGTCCATCTCGAGGTGGCGCGGCAGGGCGCGGGCGAGGTCGACCATCACCATCGCGGCGCCGCGCAGGATGCCGACGATGAGGAGGTCCTTGCCCTCGTAGTCGGCCGTGATCTGGCCGGCCAGCTCGGCGAGGCGGTCGTGGATCTGCTTCTCGGTGAAGAGAACCTCGACCAGGTCGTCCTCGACGTGGGTGGCGTCCATGTGCTGAACCTTAGGCGGTCTCGTCCGTGTGCTCGAACCTGAGGACGCCGTCGGTCCGCCGGGCGCGCAGGTGCCCCGGGAGATCCACCCACTTCTGGCCGTGCCAGTCGGTGACGAGGGCGTCGACGGCCAGCACGTGCTGGTGGAACGTCTCACCGGCCGGCGCCCCCGAGGCCACGGCGGCGGCGCGGAGGACCCGCGTCCGGATCGGCGCGTCCAGCCCCTGCAGAACCTCGACCGAGAGCCCCTCGGCGACGACGGCGCCGGCGAGGGCGCGCTCGGCGTGGGCGTCGAGGAGGTCCATGTCGCCGCGCAGCTGCTCGGCGGTGCGGGCCAGCGACTCGGTGACGCCCGGGCCGAGCTCGTCCTCGAGCATCGGCAGCACCCGTCGCCGCACCCGCGCCCGCGAGTACGCCGGATCCACGTTGTGCGGGTCGTCCCAGACGACGAGGCCCTCGACCTGGCAGGCGGTGACCGTGTCGACGTGCGCCACCTCCAGCAGGGGTCGGCGGTAGTGCTCGAACCGGGGCCGCATCCCGGCGATCGACCGCCCTCCGGAACCTCGCGCGAGTCCCAGCAGCACGGTCTCGGCCTGGTCGTCGCGGGTGTGTCCCAGCAGCACGGCCTCCGCCTCGAACCGCTCGCGGATCTCGTCCAGCAGGGCGTACCGAGCGGCTCGCGCCGCCGCCTCGGGCCCGAGGCCGGGCGCCTCGACCGTGGCGCGGGCGCCCACGGTCTCGTCGATGCCGAGCGTCGCAAGCTGTGCGACGACGCGCTCGGCGTGCTCCGCCGAACCTTCCTGCAGCCCGTGGTCGACGGTCGCGCCCACGACGTACCAGCCCTGATCGCGGCCCTCGTGCACCGTGGCCGAGGCCAAGGCCAGCGAGTCGGCGCCGCCGCTGCAGGCGACCACGAGGCGGGCACCCGGCTCGAGGTCCGCGAGCCCCCGCCGCACGGCGTGGCGCACGGCCGCGAGGGACGGGTGCAGGCTCATGTCAGACCGGACTCACGAGCGGTGCACGCGCGCGACCCAGGTGTCGGGGTCGTGGATCTCGGCCAGGGTCGGGAGGTGGTCGGGAGAGGCCCAAACGGCGTTGAAGTCGGCCATCCCGACCTTGTCGACGACGGCCCGGACGAAGGCGGCGCCGTCGCGGTACTGGGCCATCTTCGCGTCGAGCCCGAGCAGCCTGCGGAGCAACCGGTCGAGGGTGCCGACGCCCTTGCGGCGCTGGTCGAACTTGCCGCGGATCGCGTCCACGCTCGGGATCACGCTCGGGCCGACGCCGTCCATGACGACGTCGGCGTGCCCCTCGAGCAGCGACATCACACCGGTCACCCGGTCGAGGATCTGCTTCTGCTCCGGCGAGCCCATCAGGTCCATCAGGCTGCCGCCGCGGCCGTTCTTGATCGCGTCGGTGATGCGCTTGAGCCCCTCGTCGAGGAACTTCTGCGGCTCGACCGTCTCGGCGAGCGAGGTGAACTCGGCGAACAGGTGGTCGCGCATCCACGGCACCGCCGTGAACTGCACGCGATGGGTCTCCTCGTGCAGGCAGACCCAGAGGCGGAAGTCGTGGGGGTCGGCGCCGATCTCGCGCTCGACGTGGACGACGTTGGGAGCGACGAGCAGCAGTCGACCGTGGGGCTCGTGGAAGGGGTCGAACTGGCCGAGCACCTTGCTCGCCATGAACCCGAGCAGGCCGCCCACCTCGGCGCCGGTGATCCGCGACCCGACCGCCTGGGTGACCGGTCCGGGAGGCCCCTTGCGCTCGGCCACCCGGTCGACGATGGGGCCGAGGAGCTTGGCGAAGCCCTCGGCGTTGGCCTGCACCCACGCGGCCCGGTCGACGACGAGGACGGGCGCGGTCAGGGCGCCCGCGTCGAGACCGGTGAACTCGCGGACGTAGGACGTCGAGCGGTCGGCCCCGTCCCGCAACGCGGCGACGGTCTCGGCCGCCTCGTCCGCGGACACCTGCGGCCCCGCCCCGGCGACCCGGGAGCCGAGCGAGACCGCCAGCCCCCAGTCGACCATCTCCGTCGTCATGGGGACGAGCCTACGTGGCACCGCAGCCGCGCGTGAGGGACGAGCGGGCGGCGTGGGCGGTGACAGGTCGAGCAAGCGCACGAGCGAGGTCGTCACCGCGTGTCGAGACCCGCTGGGGCGTCAACCCCGTGGTCTCGACAGGCTCGACCGACGAGGGGACGGCCTGGGGCGTCAACCCCGTGGTCTCGACGGGCTCGACCGACGAGCCGGAGGTTCTCCCGGCGATCAGCAGCGGCAGGTGGCCAGGGCCGCGGTCAGGTGCTCCAGTGCGGCCCGGGTGTCTTCGGTCTCGACGTACCTGATGTGGTTGCTGACGAAGGCGAACACCAGCACCCGTCCGCGTGCGTCCGTGGCGAGGCCGGCGAGCGCACTCGTGCCGCGCAGGGTGCCCGTCTTCGCCCGCACCAGCCCCCGACCCGGGCTGTCGCCGAAGCGAGAGGCGAGCGACCCGTCGTACGCCGCGACCGGCAGGCCGGTGATCACCGACCGGAGCTCGGGATGGTCGCGCGAGGCGGCCAGCTGCAGCACCTGCACCAGGGTCTCGGCGTCGAGGCGGTCACCACGGGACAGCCCGCTGCCGTCCTGGATCGTGGCTCGGTCGAGGTCGACACCGAGCCCCGTCAGGGTCTTCTCGACGCCGCGCACGCCGGCGGCGTAGGAGCCCTCGCCCTCGACCGCGAGCCCGACCTGGTGGGCGAGCACCTCGGCACCCTCGTTGTCGCTCACCTTGAGGACCCGCTCGACGATGTCGGAGAGCGGACGGCTGGTCACACGGGCCAGCTCGCGCGCGTGGGCGCGTGCCCTCTGCTGACCGATCGCCGGCGCGACCGCGATGCCGTTCCTGCGGAGGTACGTCGCGAACAGGTCGGCCGCCGTCTCCGGCGGGTCGGCCACGTGGTCGAAGTCGTGGTCGCGTCCTCGTCGGCCCAGAGAGCGGTGATCGGCGAGACCACCTCGGGGAGGTAGGTCCTGGGCCAGTGCGGGTTGACCCGTGGCCCGGTGAACAGGGAGGTGTCGTAGGCGAGACGCACGGACCTCCGACCGGCGGCACGCAGCTGCTGTGCGGTCAGGCGGGCGAGCGTCTGCAGGCTCGCGTCGCCCCGGGCCGCACCCTCGGTCGGCTGCGTGCTCGCCAGGAAGGGTCCCCACCGCCCACCAGGACGATCGCCTTCCGACCGTCGGCCACCACCCGCGTCGCGAAGGTCCGGTCGGGACCGAGGGCCTCCAGCGCAGCGGTCGACGTGAGCAGCTTGAGCGTCGAGGCCGGCATCGATGTCCCGTGACCGTCGTCGACCACCGGCTCACCGGTCAGGGGCGCCACGACGGCCCGGAGGTCGAACAGGTGCGGGTCCGTGAGCACCGGTGCGAGCGCACGGCGTACGGCCCGCTCGGGCGGCCGGGACGGTGGGGCGGGACGGGCGACGGCACGCGGGGTCGGCGCCGGCGGGGCCGTGAAGCCGGGCACCGGGGCCACGAGCGGCGGGGGCGGGGGGTCGTGGCCGAACCAGTAGTCGAGGTGCCCGGTCTCGTACGCCGCGGCGCCACCGCCGGCCAGCGCCAGCACGAGGACGCCGACCACCCAGGGCAGGGCGCGACGTCCGCGGCTGCGCCGCCGCGTGCTGCGGGCTGCTCGGGCCACGACGGCTCTCCTCCTGGTTCGGCGGGCGGCTGGCGTGCCCGGGGTTGGGCACGAGGCTTCATTCTGCGCGAGACTGGCTCCGTCACTGGCAACGGCAGGACCGGGAGGACGACGTGCTGGAGTTCGACGTACTGGTGGAGATCCCGAAGGGGAGCCGCAACAAGTACGAGGTCGACCACGCGAGCGGCCGGATCCGGCTGGACCGGACGCTGTTCACCTCCACGCAGTACCCCGCCGACTACGGCTTCATCGAGAACACGCTCGGGCTCAGACGGCGACCCGCTGGACGCACTGGTGCTGCTGATCGGCGAACCCACCTTCCCTGGCTGCCTGATCAAGTGCCGGGCGATCGGGATGTACCGGATGACCGACGAGGCGGGTGGTGACGACAAGGTGCTCTGCGTGCCGGCGGCCGACCCGCGTCTGGAGCACATGCGCGACATCAACCACCTGCCGAAGTTCGACCGCCTCGAGATCGAGCACTTCTTCACCGTCTACAAGGAGCTCGAGCCCGGGAAGTCCGTCGAGGGCGCCGACTGGGTCGGGCGGACCGAGGCCGAGCTCGAGGTGCACGCGTCGTTCGCCCGGCTCCAGGAGCACCCCGAGGGCTCCACTGAGCGACCGCCGATGACCCGCTACCGCGGACCAGCCGCGCACGGCGCCCACGACTTCGAGGACGACCCGCGGAACGCGGACGTGCTGATCCACGTCAACGGGCTGCTGGTGCCGCGCGCCCGGCGGTCGTCTCGGTCTTCGACGCGGGCTTCGTGCTCGGGGACGGCGTCTGGGAGGGCATCCGTGTCCACGACGGGCGCCCGGCCTTCCTCGACCAGCACCTCGACCGGCTCTGGGAGGGCGCGACGGCCATCGCGCTCGACATCGGGCTGACCCGCGACGAGCTCACGGACCGCATCCACGAGACGCTGGCGGCCAACCAGATGACCGACGGCGTGCACGTCCGGCTGATGGTGACCCGCGGCGCCAAGTCCACGCCGTACCAGGACCCCCGGTTCTCGGCCGGCCCGGCGACCGTCGTGATCATCGCCGAGCACAAGGACCCGCTGCCGGCGACGGTGGAGCAGGGGCTGTCGCTGTTCACCGTGCACGTACGCCGCGCGTCACCCGACACGCTCGACCCGAAGCTCAACGCGCACAGCAAGCTGAACGACATCACCGCCTGCATCCAGGCCTACACCGCCGGCGCGGACGAGGCCCTGATGCTCGACCCGCAGGGCTTCGTCGCCACCTGCAACTCGACGCACTTCTTCGTCGTACGGCGAGGCGAGGTGTGGACGTCGAGCGGCGCCTACTGCCTGGGCGGGATCACCCGCGGCAACGTGCTCCGCGTCTGCCACGAGGCGGGGATCCCCAGCCAGGAAAGGCTGTTCAGCCTCACCGAGGTCTACTCCGCCGACGAGGCGTTCGTGACCGGGACCTTCGCCGGCGTCGTCCCCGTGCACACCGTCGACGGGCGCACGATCGGGTCGGGACGCCGCGGGCCGGTGGTCGAACGGCTCCAGGAGCTGTACGCCGACCTGGTGCGGCGCGACGTCGCGTCCCGCCCGGCCGGGTGCGCCGGCCGTGACCATCCGGCTCGCCTGCTGGTCCGGCCCGCGCAACATCTCCACCGCGACGATGCGGGCCTGGGAGAACCGGCCCGACACCGAGGTCGTCGACGAGCCCCTCTACGCCTGGTACCTCGCCCACACCGGCCTCGACCACCCGGGCCGTGAGCTCGTGATCGGCGCCGGGGAGACCGACTGGCGTCGGGTGGTCGACGACCTCGACCCGGCCGTGGCCGGACGGGCCGGTGCTGCAGTACCAGAAGCACATGGCCCAGCACCTGGTGCCCGACCTGCCGCGTGAGTGGATCGCGTCGCTGCACAACGTGCTCCTGATCCGCGACCCGGCCGAGGTGGTGTCGTCGTACCTCCGCTCACGCGCGACCGTGTCCCCCGACGACATCGGGATCCTGCAGCAGCTCGAGCTGCAGGTGCAGCTCGGGTCGTCCACGCCGGTGATCGACTCGGCCGACTTCCTGCGCTCACCGGAGGCGTACCTGCGCTGGCTGTGCTCCTACGCGGGCGTGGAGTTCATCGACGCGATGCTCTCCTGGCCGCCCGGGCCGCGAGAGAGCGACGGGGTCTGGGCGCCGTACTGGTACGACGCGGTGCTGCGGTCGACCGGCTTCGAGCCCTACCGCCCCCGCCGGGTCTCGCTGACGCCCGAGGGCGAGGAGGTCGTGGCGGCCACGCGGCCGGCGTACGAGCGCCTGCACGCCGCACGGCTGGTGCTCTGAGTCGGGTCAGTCGCCGGCGGCTGGACGTAGGCGGATCGGGCGCCGGTTCATCGTGAGATGGACCAGTCCAACGCCAGCAACTCCCCGATCACCCCAGGAGATCGGGAGATCTCAGCACCTCGGTGGGGATGCCGTAGGCGTCGACCAGGTCGACGGCGATCGGCCGGAGCCGGCGGCACAGGTCGTTCACCTCGCGGGTGATCGCCTTCGACCGGGCGGAGGTGAGGCGCCCGTGCTCCATGAACCAGGCCCGGTCGCGCTCGACGGTCGAGAGGGCGTAGAGGTCGCAGAGCAGCGTGAGCGCGTCGCGGAGGTCGCCGTCCGGCACGTCGGCGACCTTGTCGACGAACGCCTCGAGGACCAGCCGCTCGACGTGCGCCCGGGCGGCGGCGATCACGTGGTCCTGGGCACGGGAGAAGACCTCGCCGGCGTTCAGGCCCTCGTCGATCCCTCGCTTCAGCCGCCGCGCGACCCCGGACAGGGTGTGCTCCTCGCGGAAGCGGAGCATCGCGAGCTGGTAGTTCGGGTCCAGCAGCCCGGCCTCCTGGTCCCAGCCGTCGTCGCCACCCGGCAGCACGTCCTTGATCCGCTCGAGCAGCTTGTGGGCCGCCGTGCGCTCGATCACCGTCTCCAGCGCCAGCTCCGCCACGAACCGGACCATGCCGAGCTGGTCGAGGTCCTCGAAGTCGCTGGCGTAGTCGGTGAGCAGCCCCTTGGCGACCAGCTGCAGCAGCACGTGGTTGTCGCCCTCGAACGTCGTGAACACGTCGGTGTCGGCCTTCAGCGCCGCGAACCGGTTCACCGCGAGGTAGCCGGCGCCGCCGCAGGCCTCACGGCACTCCTGGATCGCGCGCGTCGCGTGCCAGGTGCCGAGCGCCTTCGTCCCGGCCGCCCTCGACTCGAGCTCGCGCCGCGCCTTCTCGTCCTCCGCCACGTCGGGATCCAGCGAGAAGACGTCGTGCAGCCGCAGCGCCACGACCTCCTGGGCGAAGTGCAGGGCGTAGTTCTCCGCCACCAGGGGCAGCAGGCGTCGCTGGTGGAGGCCGTAGTCGAGGAGCAGCTCCTCCTCGTCGGACGACGTCGCGTTGAACTGCCGCCGGCGTACGGCGTACCGCACGGCGAGCGTGAGGGCGACCTTGGCGGCGTTGATCCCCGCGCCCCCGACGCACACCCGGCCCTGCACGAGCGTGCCGAGCATCGTGAAGAACCGCTTGTCCGGGCTGTCGATCGGGCTCTGGTACCGCCCGTCCTCGGTGACCTGGGCGAAGCGGTCGAGCAGGGCCTCACGCGGGATGCGCACCCCGTCGAACCACAGGCGCCCGTTGTCCACGCCGTTCAGGCCCATCTTGAGCCCGTCGTCCTCGGCCCGGACGCCGGTCAGCAGCCGACCGTCCTCCCGGACCGGGACGACGAACGCATGGACGCCGTGCCCCTCGCCCGCGACCTCGAGCTGGGCGAAGACCACAGCGACGTGGGCGTGGGTGGCGGCGCTGCCGATGTAGTCCTTGCGCGAGGCGTCGTCCGGCGTGGTGATCACGAACTCGTCCGTGTCGGGGTCGTACGTCGCGGTGGTGCCGAGCGCCTGCACGTTGGAGCCGTGGCCGGACTCGGTCATCGCGAAGCAGCCCATCAGGCGGCCGCTGATCAGGTCGGCGAGGTAGGCGTCGTGGTGGCGCCGCGTGCCCAGCATCAGGATCGCCCCGCCGAACAGGCCGAACTGCACGCCGACCTTCACCAGCACCGAGAGGTCGCCGTACGCCAGGGTCTCGAACGCCGCGACCGACGCCCCGAGGTCGCCCCCGCCGCCGTACTCCTCCGGGAAGCCCATCCCCGTCTGGCCGGTCGACGCCATCGTGACGACGAGGTCCTTCACCCGCTCGCGGAACTCCGCGCGGTCCATCGTCTCCGCCTCGTCGAGGACGGAGGCGTGCTCGGCGAGGTTGGTGCGGACCAGGTCACGGACCTCGGCGTACCGCCCGTCGAGGAGGCGACGCAGGGCAGTCGACGTCGATCGCGGGCGGTGGCACGGAGGGACCGTACCCACCTAGCCGTCGGTCGAGCTCGTCGAGACCACCGGCGAGCTCAAGGTCGTGCGAAGAAGTTCGGCGCGATCCAGTAGTACATCGAGACCTCTTCGACGTCCCGGCCGGTGCGCGGGGCCTGGATGATCATCCCGTTCCCGGCGTAGAGCGCGACGTGGTAGATCGACGACGGGCTGCTCGAGGATCCCCAGAAGACCAGGTCACCGGGTCGCAACGAGCTCCTCGAGATCGGCGTCGACTGGGCGTACTGCGCCACGGAGTAGTGCGGCAGCGAGATCCCGCCGGCGCGCCAGGCACCCATCGTCAGGCCCGAGCAGTCCCACGAGCTCGGCCCCGCGGCGCCCCACACGTACGGGTCGCCGATCTGGCTGCGCGCGAACGCGAGGGCACGGGCAACGCCCGACGCCGGGGCCGGAGGGTCGGCCGAGGGGGGTGGGGGGTCGGTCGGCCCCGATGACCCCGGCGTCGGGTCGCTGGTCGGTGAAGGGGGATCTGAGTCGTCACCCGAGCTGGACTGGTCCTGTTGTGCCTGCAGGGCCGCCTGCTGGGCGGCCTCCTGCCGGGCCTTCTTCTCCGCGGCCCTGCGCGCCGCCTCGCGGGCGGCCCTCTCGATCCCGGCCTGTCGCTGCTGGGCCAGCGAGAGGCTGATGTGCTGCAGCGACGCGAGCCGGTGGAGGAGCCGGGTCTTCTGGGTCGCGATCTCCTGGGAGGCCCGGTCGGCTGCCGAGGCGGCCGAGGCGGCCTGGTCGCGAGCCGTCCGGGCCTGCGCGGCGAGCGTCTCGGCCTTGGCCCGCGCGGTGTCGGCCTGGTCGCTGGCCACGCCGGCCAAGGTCGACGAGGCGGTGTAGGAGTCGAAGGTGTGGTCCATCGCCGACTGGGCGTTCTGGAGCGTGAACATCTTGCTCAGCACCCCCGCGATGCCGTCGCTGCCCTGGAACGACGACAGCGGGCTGAGCGACGGACCGGCCTCGTACGACGACACGACGGTCGCGGCGTAGGCCTGCCGCTGCTGCCGGGCGTCGGCCGCCGCGATCCGGGAGTGCCGGTCCGCGACGCGGGCGTCGCGCCGCGCCTGCTGGAGCTGCCAGCGAGCGCCGTTGTACCGCTCGGCCGCCTGCTCGGCGGTGACCGCCGCTGCCTGGGCGTCCAGGTCCGCCTGGACCAGCTGGGCCTTGATCCCGGCCACGTCGTCGGCCGCTCGCGCCGCCTGGTGCCGAGCGTCGTGGACCTGCTGCTTGCTGGGGTACACGTGGTGCCCACCGGACGACGGGGCCGCGGACGCGGCCGCGATCCCGGTGAGGCCCGTGACCAGGGAGAGGGCGAGGGCGGTGACGCCGACTCGATGCACGGGAAGGTCCTCCTGAGGGCGACTGCGGTACCGGGGAGCGTCCGGAGTGATGAGCCACTCGGGACAACTCGCAGCACGCTAGTGCTCAGAAGTCACAAAAGGAACAACTTTCACAACTTTCCCAGACAACAGCGGCGTGTCGGCTTGACGAACTACAACGTTGTAACTTCTTCGTCAGCCCGCCGAGGCCCGCCGTCGTGCGAACGACTGCCCGCTCGCCCAGCCACCGACGTAGAAGGAGAACAGCGCGATCGCGACCCCGGCGATGTCGTCCGCGACGTAGTGCCAGCCGAAGTACAAGGTGGCCACCGCGGTGATCGAGGTGTTGACCCAGAAGACGATCTTCAGCCACCGCAGCGTGGTCGTGTACTGGATCATCAACGCCACCAGCAGGGTGATCGCGACGTGCAGGCTGGCGAAGCCGGCGACGCCGCTCAGGGTGCTGGTGAGGTTCTGCAACGACGGCGCGCTGGTGTTGATCGCCCAGACCCGGCTGTTGGCGAGCGAGTTCATCAGGCGTCCGGCGGCGGTGTTGTCGATCGTCGTGTAGAGCCACGGGTGCTGGAAGCCGGGACCGAGGGTCGGCAGCGCGTAGTAGGAGATGGTGCCGAGGGTCCAGGCGATGCACTGCGAGCACGCGAACCAGTAGCCGTAGCCGAGGTTGCGCGACCAGACCAGCCACACCGCGAGCGCCAGCGGCACCAGCGGCAGGAACCACAGGTAGACGCTGGAGAGGATCTCCGCGGAGACGCCGTCGCCGAGCAGGTGGTGGAGCACGATCGCCGGCTCGTGCCCGAGGAAGAGGGCCTTGTCGAGGCTGAACAGCGCGCGGTCGAACTTGTGGTCCTTGCCCAGGATGAAGGGCAGCTGCGACTTCAGGTTCCGGTAGCTGACGTAGGTGATGTAGAAGCTGAGGATCCCGCTGACGACGAGCACCACCCGCTGCCGGGTCCAGTGGCTGTGCAGGCGGTGTCGGAACACCTCGGGCATTCGCCGCGGGTTGAACCGCGAGACCCACAGCGTGCGCGGGATCAGGTCGATGCCGAAGCCCAGCGCCAGGACCGTCGGGAGCCGGAGGTACGACGGCCCGATGAAGCCGTCGGGGTCCACCAGCTTGGCGTCGAAGAGCACCGCACCCAGGACGGCCAGCAACCCCATGGATATCGCCACCGACGCCATGAGGATGTGGGCGCGGCGGAACACGCGGGTCAGTCTAGGAGGAGCGCCCAGCAGCCGAGCCGCCCGCCAGGGCCGCCATCCGGGTGGCGTCCACGCGCAGGTGCACGCGGTCGCCCGCTGCGGGGCGGCGGTCGAGCGACGCCACCGCGTCGAGCTCACCCAGCTCGGTGCGGACGACGAGCCGGAGCTGCCCGGGGGTCGTCCGCACCTCGACCACCTCGCCGGCGAGCCGACCGTCGTCGTCGACCGAGACGGCGGAACGACGGACCGCGACGGCCGACGCGTCGGTGGGCAGGCCCGCGGCCGCCAGCAGCCCGGTGGCGGCAGGGCCGTCGAGGACCCGCGCGTAGCCCAGGAACAGCGCCGTCTCCGCGTCGGCCGGCGCGCGCCACACGTCGTCGATCGGCCCGGCCTGGACGAGGTGACCGGCGCGCATCACGGCGAGGTCGTCCGCGACCGCGAACGCCTCCTCGTGGTCGTGGGTCACCATCACCGCGGTGGTCCCGGCCTCGAGCAGGATCCGGCGCAGGTCCTCGGCCAGCCGCTGGCGCAGCCCGGCGTCGAGGGCGCTGAGCGGCTCGTCGAGGAGCAGCAGCCGCGGCGAGGCGGCCAGCGCGCGGGCGAGGGCGACGCGTTGCCGCTCGCCACCGGACAGCGTCGCCGGCAACCGGTCGGCGAAGCCGGACAGCCCGACCAGGTCGAGCAGCTCGGCGACGCGCGCGGCGGCCTCGGCGCGCGGCGTACGCCGGATCCGGAGGGGGTAGCCGACGTTGCGAGCGACCGAGAGCTGCGGGAAGAGCTGGCCGTCCTGGAACATCAGCGCGAAGCCGCGCCGGTGGGTCGGCGTCGTGGACAGGTCCTGGTCGTGCCACCGGACCGAGCCCTCGGCGGGCTCGAGGCCCGCGATCGCGCGCAGGAGCGTCGACTTGCCGCAGCCGGACGGACCGAGCACCGCCAGCACCCGGCCCTCGTCGAGGTCGAGGTCGGCGCCGACGACGGCCGGGACGCCGTCGTAGGAGACGGACATCCCGCGGACGGAAAGAGCGGTCATCAGAACGTCCCCACCGACGGCACCCGGAGCCGCTCCACGACGAGCATCACCAGCGCGGTGGTGGCGCCGAGCACGACGGAACCGGCCAGGGCCATGCCGTAGTTGAGGTCACCGGGGTGGCCGATCAGCCGGAAGATGACGACCGGCAGGGTGGGTCGGTCGTCGCGGACCAGGAAGGACGTCGCCCCGAACTCGCCGAGGGAGCAGGCGAACGCGAAGCCGGCCGCGGCGAGCAGCGGTTTCCAGATCACCGGGAGGTCGACGACGAGCAGGGCCCGCCCGGGCGACGCCCCGAGCGTGGCGGCGGCCTGCCGCAAGCGGTCGTCGATGCCACCGAGCACGGGGACCAGCACCCGGACCACGAGGGGCAGCGCCACCAGCGCCTGGGCGACCGGGATCAGCAACGGGGAGTCGCGCAGCTCGAGCGGTGGGCGGCCGAGCGTGATCAGGAAGCCGAAGCCGAGCGTGACCGCGGAGACGCCGAGCGGGAGCATGAACATCCCGTCGAGGACGGCGCGCAGGCGGCGCTCGGACCTGCTGCGCGAGCGCCTTGTCACGACCGCGGCGACGGCGAGGCCGAGGAGCAGCGACATCCAGGTGGCGTCGACGGCGATGCGCAGAGAGTTCACGACGGCGTCGGTGACCGGGACCAGCAACGCCTGGTGGGACCCGGGGGTCTGGAGGGCGCGGTAGTTCGCCAGGCTCCAGGCCCCGTCGACGCGGAGCGAGGCGACGACCAGGGAGGCGATGGGACCGACGACCAGGACGAGCAGGAGGCCGGTCGCGGTCAGGGCCGGCACGTCGCCGCGGGCGGGTCGTCGGAGCCGGACCTGAGAGCGCGCGACCACCGCGTCCGGCGTACGACGTGCGCGGGCGGCCGCGAGCAGCAGCGCGGTCACCACCAACAGCTGCAGGACCGAGAGGGCCGCGGCGCCCTGCAGGTCGAGCAGGTCGGTGGTCAGCAGGTAGATCTGGGTCTCGACGCTGGAGTAGCGCAGCCCGCCGAGGGTGAGCACGATGCCGAACGCCGTGGCGCAGAAGAGGAAGACGACGGTGGCGGCGGAGACGACGGCCGGCCGCAGGGAGGGCAGGGTGACGTCGCGGAGCACCTGGCGCGGCGAGGCGCCCAGCGCTGCGGCCGCCTCGGCGGGGCGCGGGTCGAGGGACTCCCAGGCTCCCCCCACGACCCGGATCACCACCGAGGCGTTGAAGAAGACGAGGCCGGCGACGATCGCCACCGGCCCGCCGTCGAGACCGAGGAAGGCCAGCGGACCGCCGTCGCCGATCACCAGCTCGAAGGCCACCCCGACGACGACGGTCGGCAGCACGAACGGCACCACGAGGATCGCCCGCAGCCAGGTCCGGCCGGGGATCGCGACCCGGTGCAGGACGTAGGCCGCAGGCAGGCCGAGCAGGCAGGCCACGAGCGTCGCGACGGTCGAGGTCCAGACCGTGAACCAGACCGCCCGCCGGATCTCCGGCCGGGTCAGGACGTCGAGGACGCCGCCGACGTCGAGGCGCCCGTCCGGGACGAAGCCCCGTCCCACCATCCCCGCGACGGGCAGCACGAAGAAGACGCCGAGCACCGCCAGCGGGACGACCGCGGTGGCGGCGAGGGCGACCAGTCGCCGGGCGGGTGTCATGGATGCGTCATCGCTGGATGATGCCGCTCCAGTCGCGCAGCCACTCGTCGCGGTGGGCCGAGATCGCGGCCGGGCTGACGGCGTAGGGGTGCGGCGGCTGGACGGCGTAGCGCGACCAGGCGGGCGGGAGCGGCGTGCCCTGGCGCACCGGGAACACGTACATCGAGTCGGGCAGGGCCTGCTGCGCGTCCGGTCCGAGCAGGAACTCGACGAAGGCCTTGGCCCCCTCCGGGTTCGCCGCGCCGGTGAGGACACCGGCGTACTCCACCTGCCGGAAGCAGGTGTCGAGCAAGGCCTTCGTCGTCGAGGAGGACGCGCCCTTCGGGACGGTGAACGCCGGGGACGAGTCGTAGGAGACGACGATCGGGTCCTTGCCGTGGCCGCCGCCCTGGGTGAAGTCGGTCTCGTAGGCCTGGGTCCAGCCGTCGGTGATCGTGGCGCCGCCCGCGACGAGCTTCTGCCACCAGCGGGCCCACCCGTCGCCGTACTTGCCGATCGTCCCCAGCAGGAACGCCAGGCCGGTCGAGCTGGTGGTCGCGCCGGGCACCGCGATCAGGCCGTCGTACGCCGGCTGGACCAGGTCGTCGAGCGAGCGCGGCGGGGCGACGTGGTGGTCGGTGAACCAGCCGGTGTCGATGTTGACGCAGACGTTCCCGTTGTCGATCGGGGCCAGGCGGCCGTCGTCGCCGGGCACGACGTACTGCTGCGCGCCGGGGGGCAACGGGACGTCGGACCTCGCGAACACGCCGGCGTCGAGCGCGCGGCTCGCGAAGGTGTTGTCGACCCCGAACGCGACGTCGCCGGTGGGGTCGCCCTGCGTGAGCACCAGCTTGTTGGTGAGGGTGCCGCCGTCACCGGCCGCGTGCACGACCAGGTGGTAGCCCGACTGCTGCTCGAACCGCGCGATCACCTGCTTCGGCAAGGAGAACGAGTCGTGGGTGACCAGGACGACGTTCTTGCTCCCCTCCGAGTGGTCGTCGGAGCCGACCAGCGAGCAGCCGGCCAGGGCCAGGGCGAGGACCGCGGCCGCGGCCACTCGGCCGGGGGCGGGCAGGCGGGTGCGGATGGAGGTCATGGAGCTGACTCCCTTCGCCGGTGCTAACCGGATCAGGTTCGGAGGGTCTGCGGGTCACCGCACTCTCAGCCCCGCTCGGGGCTCCCCTGTCTTGTGCCCTCCACTCTACGACCGCCCCCTTCGGCACGCCGACCCGGCACTTGTTCACGCCGCGGAGCGCCGACCCGGCAGTCGTGGGCGAACGTCTGTCGGGTCGGCGTCGTACGGCGTGAAGTTCTGACGGGTCGGCGTCGTACGGCGTGAAGTTCTGACGGGTCAGCGCTGGAGGGCGGGGAGGTGCGTGAGCCAGATCTGCCCCTGCCGGGCGTCGTCGGTCAGCAGGAGGAGGTCGGCGCCGTGGGCGGCCACGGTCACCGCGCGGTCGCCCTCGACCCCCACCGTGACCGGCATCGGGACGTCGTCGACGCGCGCGGTCGGGCCGAGGGCCAGCCGGTACGTCGTGCCGTCGCTGTACGTCGCGGCCAGCCGGTCGCCGGTCCAGGCGAGGCCGCTGACGTAGAACGCCGAGCTCGCGTCCGCGTCCTGTCGTCCGAACGTCGACTCCAGCGACCAGGTCCGGTCGTGCTCGGCCCAGGCGCCGAACGCATGGTCGTCGAGCCCGACGACGACGGGACCTTCGTCGGTCAGCACGACGCGCTCACCCGAGGCGATCTGGCTGCTCCCCGGGAGCCGGGTCGCGGTCCAGGGTCCTGCCCCGCCGCCGCTCCAGACGGTCCCGACGAGACGGGCCTTCGCGACGGTCGAGTCGCCGACGACCGTCCAGCCCCCCTGCCACCACACGGCGTCGAGTGCCTGGGTGCTGGCCGCCGGCGTCGTCGCGAGTCCGGGCGCGTGCTCGTGGAGGGTGAACCGGTCGCCGCCGCGCGACGTCCAGACCGCGGCGCCGCTCGCCCGGGTGCCGGCGATCAGGTAGCCGGCCGGGCCGCCGACGAGCCGGTTGACCGCGATCGCGTTCGGCCCGCCGTACAGCTCGAACGGTGCCGACACCGCCACCAGCGACCCGTCGGCGCGCTGCCGCCAGGTCGCGACCCGCGGGTTGAAGTGGGCACCGCCGGACTTGGCGCCGAGGACGGCGAGCCGGCCGGCGTGACACCCCACCGACGACAGGATCGCCATCGACGCGTAGAAGTCGCCGCGCGGGTCGAGCGGCACCTCCTCCCACCGACGGCCGTCGGAGCTGGTCCACACGGCGGGCCGGGTCGCCCCACGCCGATCCGCCGTCGCGCCGACGACGACCCACCGGCCGTCGCACCACGTCGCACCCCGCACCAGCGCGCGGGAGCCGGCCGGCACGGGGAAGGACTCCGACCGCCAGGTCAGCGTCACCGGTTTCGGGTCGTCGCCACCGCACGCGGCCAGGGCGCCGGCGCCGAGGACAGCGACCAGCGCCGCGGCAACGGCCCGACGCCATCTCACGGTGCCGAGGTTAGTCGGGCGCGCTGACAGGCCATCCGCGAGACTGTCGCGGTGCAGGACGTCGCGTCGTACGCCGGGTTCGCGGCCGGACTGCTGACCCTGACCGGGCTGACCGTCGCCCTGGCCCGGTGGGCCCGGATCGGGCTGGGCTGGTTCCCCTTGGTCGTCGTGGTGCGAGCGTCGGTGCAGCTGGCCGTGGTCGCCGCACTGCTGCGCGGCATCCTGGCGGTCCCGTGGACGGTCGCCGCCTTCGTCGTGCTGATGCTGACGACGGCGTCGTGGACCTCGGGCAGCCGGATCCGCCGGCTCTGGCACGGTCGCCGGATCGCCGCGACCGGCGTGCTCACCGGCGCCGGGGCCGCCCTGGTGGCGATCTTCGCGCTGCAGCTGGTCGACGTCGACGTGCGCGACCTCGTCGCCGTCGCCGGCATCGTGATCGGCAACAGCATGAGCGCCGCGACCCTCTCCGGGCGGAACTTCCGGCGCGCCTCCTACAGCCGCCGGGACGAGATCGAGGGCTGGCTCTCCCTCGGCGCCACGCCGACCGAGGCGCACGAGGAGATCGGGCACGAGGCCGTCCGTGAGGCCCTGCTCCCGACGCTCGACCAGACCAAGTCCACCGGTCTGGTGACCCTGCCCGGCGCCTTCGTCGGGGCCCTCTTCGGAGGGGCGTCGCCGGTGGAGGCCGCCCAGTTCCAGCTGGTGGTGCTGGCGGGCGTCGCGCTCGCGATGACCGTCACCGGGGTCGTGGTCACCCGGATGGCGGGCCGCACGCCGTACGTCGTGGCCGAGGCGCCCGACGCCTGAGCCGCAGCGCCGACGAGGCGCATGATCGTGGCCGCATCGGGCACGGGACCGACATGGGTGCCTTCCTCGTTCCCGTGATCGCGCTGGTGATCGTGCTCGTCGTCGGGGCCATCGCCGTCAAGCGCTTCGGCAGCCGCGAGCTCGCGCACAGCGACCGCCTGCAGGACCCCGCCCGGGCGACGCTGCGGTACGAGGTCCCGGCGGGACAGGACCCGGCCCTGGTCCTCGCCGGCCTCCGCGCAGCCGGCTACGACGCCTCCGCCGACTCCGAGCCCGGTCCGTCGTCGCCGATCGTGATCATCGGTGCGACCGGTAGGGCGCCCGACCGCGAGGCCGTGCGGCGTACCCTCACCGACCTCGACGGCACCACCGTCAACCCCGACGAGAGCGAGACCGTCGACCGGTCACGCGTCCGCTTCACCGACGAGTAGCACCGCTCTCGTCCTCGACCTCCGCCACCGGCTGCGGACCGGCGATCAGGGTCGCGATCGCCGTCGTCACCGGCACGGCCAGGATCAGCCCGATCGCACTGGTGAAGGTCCGGACCACCTCCTCCGCCAGCGACTCGGTGGACACCAGGTCGAGCAACGGGCGGTCGTAGACGTAGAGCAGCATCAGCACGACGAGCGCGGCCCCGGCGTAGGCGAACACGATCGTGTAGATCGTGGACGCGATGTGGTCGCGGCCGATCCGCATGGCGCTGGTGAACAGCTCGCGCCGCCCCGACTGCGGGGCGGCCGCGCGCAGCTCCCACACCGACGAGGCCTGGGTGATCGTCACGTCGTTGAGCACACCCAGCCCTGCCAGCACCATGCTGCAGGCCAGCAGGCCCTGGAAGTCCAGGCTGCTGCCGCCGAACGACGACAGGGCTCCGCCGCTCTCGTCGGCGATGCCGGTCAGGTGTGCGTCGCCGATCACGACGGTGCCGATCAGCGCCGTCAGCCCGATGCCGACCAGCGTGCCGGCCAGGGCCGTGCTGGTCCGCAACGAGAACCCGTGCGTCGTGTAGAGGACGACGAACATGATCGCGGAGGCGCTGACACAGGCGACCGCGAGCCCGGGCTTGCCGCTCAGCAGCGCGGGGAGCAGGAAGTAGTAGAGCGTCGCGCCGCTCACCACCAGCCCGACGACCGCCATGGCCCCGCGGCGGCCGGCGACCAGCAGCACGATCACGACGAAGAGCAGGGTCAGCCACAGGAGCGGGGCCGACCGGCGTAGGGAGCTGAACGTGTAGCTCGTCGGCTGACCGTTCTTGCCGGGCGTCCGGAACAGCTCCACGTGGTCGCCACGGCCGATCCCGGACGACGCGACCTCGGGCGGCACCTGGACGCCGGCGCGATCGCCCTTGCCCGCGCCCTCGAGCACCCGGACCCGGACGGTGTCGCACCCGGCAGGAGGACGGGCCCCCGAGGAGCCCGCTGGGCAGGCCGGGCCGAGGGAGAGCACCTCGGCGTCCGGGGTCGTCACGCCCGGGGCGGCGTACGGCGCGCCCGCTCGCACCCGGTCGACCGCCGCGTGGTCGGGCCACAGGGCGACCACCCCGACCACGGTCGCCACCGCGACCAGGGCGAGCAGTGCCAGGAGGATCCCGCGGACCCGGCCACCGATCGCGACGTCGTCGTCCGGGACCGCGCGGTGCGAGTGAGCCACGGGGCCATCCTGCCGGGTGCCCCGACGCGTCAGTCGAGGGTCTCCGGGAGACCGAGCGGACCGATCAGCGCGGACGGTCCCAGCGTGGTGATCTCGGCGATCCGGCCGTCCTCGATCCGCAGCACGTCGACCTTGAACGCGCGGAACACGGTGTCGCCCGGCCGGCGGAGATAGCTGACCGCGGCCGGCATCCGGTTGACGCCGGTCGGCAGCAACCGCCAGTCGCCCTCCCGGTCGGGTCCGAGGCCGCGCCGGATCAGCGTGCTCACCGCGGCCAGCCCGTCGTACACCAGGGGGTTGGGCGGCATCGACACCCGCACGTCCGCACTGGCGGCCGCGATCGCCGCCGCCGGGTCGCAGCGCTCGTGGGCGTCGATGAACGTCGCGAGGAGCTGCCGCTCCTCGGCGCTGGGCTCGTGCGCCGACCACTCGGTGCGGTGGCTCGGCAGGTGGTCGCGCATCGTCTCGCGGGCCCGCTGGAGCGCGGAGTTCGCCGCCGCGACGCTGGTCTCGAGCAGGCGGGCGGTGTCCGCCGCCGGCAGGCCGAGCACCTCGCGGGCCAGCAGGGTCGCGCGCTGCCGGGGCGGCAGCACCTGCAACGCGGTGAGGAAGGCCAGCTCGATGGTCTCCCGTGCGACGTAGGCCTGGTCCGGTTCCTCGGCGTCGGCCGGCACCTCGTCGAGCAGGGTGTCGGGGTACGCCGTCAGCCAGCTCACCTCGACGCCCGCCGCGACCCGGCGCTGCCGGGTCCGCGACCGGTCGATGCAGACGTGCGTCGCGATCCGGTACAGCCAGGCCCGGACGTTCTCGCCGTCGAACCCCTCACGCCCTCGCCACGCGCGCAGGTAGGTCTCCTGCACGGCGTCCTCGGCGTCGTCGTACGACGCGAGCATGCGGTAGCAGTGCACGTGCAGCTCGCGCCGGTGCCGCCCGAAGGCGGCCTCGACCTCGGCATGCTCCTCCATGGTCCTTCCCCGTTCCGTGGGCCAGCGCCTCAGCGAGCGTGGTGCTTGACCTCCTGGATGGCCCAGGTGTTGCCGTCCGGGTCCTCGAAGAAGACGAAGGTGCCGTAGTCGGCGTGGTTCGGGTCGACACCCGGCGTCTGCACGCCGTCCAGGAAGTGCTGGGGTCCACTGTTGGCGACGCCCTTCTCCTCCAGGAACGCGTGCGCGGCCTCGGCGTCGTCGACGACCAGGTGGGTGCCCTTGAGCGACCCGGCCGCGACTCCACCACCGAGGCCGGTGCCGAACACGATCGAGCACGCCGACCCGGGAGGTGTCACCTGGATCGCCCGGAACGACTCGTTGGGGTGGAAGTCGCTGTCGAGCCGGAACCCGAGGGTGTCGACGTAGAAGGCTCGCGCCCGCTCGACGTCCGACACCGGTGCGACGACCACTTCCAGCTTCCAGTCCATGTCTCTTGTTCTCCTCTGTTGGGGTGCCCACTCTGGCAGGGCGGTCATCAGGTAGAACGACACGGCGCAGCACAACTCATCGGTGTGGCGATGACTTTTTTCGCGGAGGTCGGGACCGGTCAGTGACCGGTGCCGTCGGCGGCCACGTCGCCGAGCGCCTTCAGCACCTGCGCCGCGTGCGGGACGGCGATCATCACCTGGCCCTGCAGGCACCGGACCAGGTCGTCGGCGAACGTCGTGCCCAGGTGGCCCTTGGCCAGGAAGCCGGTGGCGCCGGCCCGGATCATGGCAGCCACCGTGGGGACGTCGTTGCTCGCCGAGACCGCGACCACGACCGGGGCGGGCTCCTGCGCCCGGAGCGCCCGCGCCGCGGCCGCGCCGCCCGAGGGCATCCGGACGTCGAGCACGACCAGCTGGGCGCGGGTCTCCGCGACGAGGTCGGGGAGCGCTCCCCCGGTGGCGACGTCGGCGACCACGGTGAACCCGCCGTGCGCGGTGAGGACGTCGACCATCGCGCGTCGCATGACGTCGTCGTCGTCGGCCACGACGACCCGGATCGTGCTCATGCGTGACCCACCGGCGTACGGGCAGGACACGGTGAGGTCACGATCACCCACGCTCCTGCCTTTTGCCCCGGGGCGCATGCGTTCCCAGATTCAATGGCACCTAGTGCGGATGTACTAGATCTGTGCAACGGTCTTCTCGGATGGGGAGGAAGGGCAGGGCCACGTGTCCGAGGAGCACGAGAGCGTCACCGACGTCCCGGAGCAGCCGATCCGGGTGCTCATCATCGACGACCACGAGGTCCTGGCCTCCAGCCTGGCCCTGGTGCTCGACGCCGAGAGCGACATCGCCGCGGTCGGCGTCGCGACGACCCTGGAGCAGGCGCGGGAGCTGATCGGCAGCACCCGCCCCGACGTCCTCCTGCTCGACCACCGGATGCCGGACGGCGACGGCGTGGCGGCCATCCCCCGCCTCCGTGCCCTGCGCCCCTCGCTCGGGATCGTCGTGCTCACCGCGAGCGCCGCCGACCACGTCCTGCTGTCCGCGATCGAGAACGGCGCCTCGGGGTTCCTGTCCAAGACCCGCAGCCTGGACGAGGTCACCGCGGCCGTCCGCGCCGCGGCTGCCGGGGAGTCCGTGATCTCGCCCGAGCTCCTCGCCCGGCTGCTGCCGCGGTTCGGCCGTGGCAAGGTCCACTCCCCCGACGAGCTGACCGAGCGCGAGCGCGAGGTCCTGGCCCTGGTGGCCGAGGGGCTCTCCAACGCGGCGATCGCGGACCGCCTCGTGGTCTCCGTGCACACGGTCCGCAACCACATCGCGAGCCTCTCGGCCAAGCTCGGCGCCCACTCCAAGCTGGAGGCGCTGTCGATCGCGGTCCGCCAGGGGCTCCTGCCCGATCTCTGACCCTCGGCCGGCGGCGACCGAGGCCCGGGTGGTCGTAGTAGATCGGTGCTACCCAAGTGGATGCCGCCGACTCATGCGCGCCGTTCGCCGGTCCGGGACTCTGGTGAAGCCCCCGTCACGGGGAGTGGTTCGACAGATGCGCCGAGGCGCGTCGCCCCTCCCGCTCCATGGTCCCGGCACGTTGGAGACCTTGGTCGGCCCGAACCACCCGCCCGACGAGTGCTCCCCCGGCCGACGTTCCCCCCGTGACGCCGGTCGGCGGGCCCTCGGAGGACCCGGAGCGGGCCCCGTCTGACCTCGTTCCCCCCGGTACGGTCAGGCGGGGCCCTCCCGGTCCTCCCCCCGGCGCCGGGACCGGCCGTCCAACGGCTGGCCCGGCGCCGTGGGCAACCAGAGCGTCACCCTCATCCCGCCCTCGTCGCGTCGTTCGATGTCGAGGTGCCCACCGGCGATCGTGGCGCGGTCGGCCATCGCCGGGATGCCCAGGTGGCCGGGCCGCGGCTCCACCGTGGCCGGGTCGAAGCCGCGTCCGTCGTCCTCGACGACGACCTCGATCCCGCCGTCGCTCCGACCGAGCCGGATCTCGACCGTGCGAGCGTCGGCGTGCCGCACGACGTTGGCCATCGCCTCGCGGGCGATCCGGTACGCCGTGACCCGCTGGCCCGGGGGCAGGTCGAGGTGGAGGTCGCCGGTGACCCGCCACCGGAGATGGTCCTCGAAGGTGTTCTCGGCCGCCACCTCGAGCGCGGACGCGAGGTCGGTCTCCACCGCCGGCGACTCGAGGTCGAACAGCAGGGCCCGGAGGCGGCCGATCGCCTCGCTCACGGTCGCCGACAGCGTCTCGGCGGTCTCGAGCTGCTCGTGCGGTGCGTCGGCGAGCTGCCGGCGGAGCAGCCCGAGCCGGAGCTCCACCGCCGCCAGCGCCTGCACCGAGTCGTCGTGCACGTCGGCGGCGATCCGCGCCCGCTCGTCCTCCTGGGCCTGCACCAGCCGGTCGAGCAGGTGCTGCCGCTGGTCGGCCAGCCGCTCCAGGGTCGACTGCGCGGCCACGCGGTCGGAGATGTCGCGTTGCACCGTGGCCAGCGCGAACGGCTCGCCCGTCTCCGGATCACGCATCAGGAAGCTGGAGATGGCCACCGGGATGGGAGGCCCACCCCGGTGGTCGCGCAACGTGGACTGTCCCGCCCACCGTCCCGTCCTCACCACGGCCGGGCGCTCGACCTCGACCGACGCCGCGAGCCCCTCGTCGGTCAGGAACTCCGCGATGCTCATCTCGGTCACGTCGCGGTCCTCGATCCCGACGAGGCGTCGACCGGCCGGGTTCACGTACATCACCGAGCCGTCCGGACGCGCCATCGCGATGAAGTCGTCGGAGGTCTCCACGAGGGCCTGGAACCGGACCAGCTCGGCGTTCTTCTCGGTGATCACGGCCACCGCGGTGTCGGTGTTGCGCAGGACCGTCCACACGGCGCGCAGGATCCCGACGACCAGCGCGGCGGCCGGCAGCAGGAGGCCGGCGAGGGTCACCCGGTCCAGAGCGGCGTAGATCATGGTGGCCACGGCGATCAGGCCGAAGGCCGCCGAGACCACGAGCTGCGAGAACTCGAACGACGGCAGCGCGGCCCGTGCGGTGTCGGGCACCCAACCGGACAGGGCGATCGCGAAGGTGGCGATCACGGAGAGGGCCGCCAGCAGCGTGCCCGGGTGGTAGGTGCCGGCCGTGATCCGGTAGACGAACACCGCGTCGACCACGGCGAAGCCGGCGATCCCGAGGGTCAGCAGGACCGTCGACCAGGCCCGGATCCCGGTGGCCACCAGGGCTCCGGTGACGAGCATCAGCATGCCGACGTCGAGCAAGGGGTAGGCGAGGTTGGTGACCAGCACGCCGTCGGGCAGGTCGGCCCCGGAGATGGTGTCGAGGGTGTGGAACTGCAGGGCCACCGCCAGCCCGGCGACCGTCAGCCCGCCGAAGACGGCGTCGAACGCGATCCCGATCGAGCGATGCTGGATCCGCACGCGCAGCAGCACCCACAGCGCCAGCAGGAGCACGCCGTCCATCGCCAGCCACGAGTAGTCGGCGACGGAGGGGTACGGCGGTGGCTCCTGCAGCCGCACCCAGCCGAGGAACAGCACGAAGCCCAGCGCGCGGAGGGAGACGGCCCCGGCGACCAGCCACCACAGCAGGCGGTCGGCCGGGACGGTCACCGGCCGGACCAGGGCGACCAAGGCCACCACGACGTACGCCGATCCCTGGAGCCAGCCGTCGTAGCCGTTGTGGAAGGTCGACGTCGAGCGGAACCCCGGGATCGTGGTCACCGAGAAGGAGAGCACCAGCAGTGCCGCCGCCGCGACGAGCAGGCGTGCCGGGAGCCCGTGCAAGCGCTCGCGGGCGGGCTGCGTGCTCATCGGGACCCCGTCCTCCGGACGACCGGTCGCCCGTCGCCCCGGATGCTAGTCCCGCCTCGTCCGGAGTCGCCCGCCCTGCGCCGACGGCTCCACGGGAATTGGTTGCCTGTGGCAACGATCTGCTACCGTCGGACGCGCCGCCTCACCCCAGGAGAACCCGTTGTCCTCGTCGCCGCCGGCGCCCGCCACGTCCAGCCCCCTCCTCGCCGTCGTCGCCCTGTGCTTCGGCGGCCTGAGCGCCGCGCTGACGCAGACGATGGTGATCCCGATCCAGAGCGAGCTCCCCGAGCTGCTCCACACCTCCGGCTCCAACGCCGGCTGGGTGATCACCGCGACGCTGCTCGCGGCGGCCGTGTCGATGCCGGTCGCCGGGAGGCTCGCCGACCTCTACGGCAAGCAGCGGGTGCTGGTCGTGAACTCCGCCCTCCTGGTCGTCGGATCCGTGGTCGTGGCGCTGACCAGCAGCCTGATGCCGGTGCTGGTCGGTCGCGCCCTGCAGGGCTTCGCGATGGGCTTCATCCCGGTCGGCATCTCCCTGATGCGCGAGTTCACGCCGCCCCACATCACCGGGACGGCGATCGCCGCGATGAGCGCGACCCTCGGCGTCGGCGGGGCGATCGGCCTGCCCCTGGCCGCGTGGATCGCGGACGGTCACGACTGGCACCTGATGTTCTGGGTGTCCGCCGGGCTCGCCCTGCTGGTCATGCTCTCGACGATCTTCCTGGTCCCCCACATCCACGACTCCCAGCCGGGACGGTTCGACGTGGTCGGCGCACTCGGCCTGGCCGTCGGGCTGGTCACCTTCCTGGTCGGGGTCTCCAAGGGCAACGACTGGGGCTGGGCCTCGGGTCGCACCTGGGGGGCGGTCGTGGGCGGCCTCGCCGTCCTCGTCGCCTGGGGTGCCTACGAGCTCCGTCAGGACGAGCCGCTCGTCGACCTGCGGACCACCGCCCGGCCGCAGATCCTGCTCACCAACGTCGCCGCGGTGGCGATCGGCTTCGGGATGATGGCGCAGTCGATCGTGGTCCCGCAGCTCCTCGAGCTGCCCTCGGCCATCGGGTACGGCCTGGGGCAGACGATCCTCGAGGCCGGGCTGTGGATGGCCCCCGCCGGGCTGATGATGATGGTGTTCGCACCGGTCTCCAGCAACCTGATGCGGCGGATCGGCGCCCAGCGCACCCTGATGATCGGCGCGACCGTCCTCGGCGCGGGCTACGTCGCGGCGCTCGCCCTGATGGGCGCCCCGTGGCAGCTGCTGATCGCCTCGTGCATCGCCGCTTCCGGCGTGGGCATCGGGTACGCCGCGATGCCGACCTTGATCCTCGACGCGGCACCCTCCCGCGAGGCCGCCTCCGCGGTCGGCGTCAACGCCCTGATGCGGTCGGTCGGCACGACGCTCGCGGCCGCCGTGATGGCCACGATGCTGACCAGCTCGACGACGACGTTCGGCGGCTTCGAGCTACCGAGCGAGGGCGCTTTCCGGGCGTGCTTCGTCGTCGGCGCGCTCGCGGCGTTCGTCGGGGTCGCGATCGCCGCGACGATCCCACGCCGGCACCGTGAGCGCACGGGCGGCGACTCGGGTGAGCGCCCGGAGCCGGCGGCCGCCGAGCTCGCCTAGGCCGGAGCGGGCGACGCGGGCTCGGCCGGCGGGCTCGACCCCGCGTCGCCGACGTCCTCACCGGGCGGTGTCTCCTCCGACGGCGGCATCGTCTCGCCCTCGATGGAGATGTGCGGCAGGACCTTGTCGAGCCAGCCCGGCAGCCACCAGGCGGCCTTCCCGAAGAGCACGATCGAAGCCGGCGCGAGCGTGACCACGAGGATGCCCGCGAGCACGACCGCGGTCGCCAGGCCGACGCCGAACTGCTTGATCACCGGGTCGCCGTTGAGGATGAAGCTGGCGAAGACCGACGCCATGATCAGGGCCGCCGCGGACGTGATCCGGGCGCTCGACCCGAGGCCCGAGCGGACGGCCTCCTTGGCGGGTTCGCCCTGGTGGTGGTGGGCCTGCACGTGGCTGACCAGGAAGACCTCGTAGTCCATCGAGAGGCCGAAGAGCACCGCGAACATCATCAACGGCACATAGCTGGCGATCGGCACGGACGAGTCCGGGGTGTCGATGCCGACCTGGGAGATGCCCCAGCCCCACTGGAAGACCGCGGTCAGGACGCCGAACGACGCGGCCGCCGACAACAGGTTCGTGATCGCGGCCTGCAGCGGGATCAGGATCGAGCGGAAGGCGATCATCAGCAGCAGGAACCCGAGCAGGATCACCGTCCCGATCACCAGCAGCAGCCGAGCGCTGATCAGCGACGCGAGGTCGACGTACGACGCGGTGTAGCCGCCGACGTACGACGTCATCCCCTTCACGTCGACGGGCGGCAGCACGTCGTCGCGGACCTTCTTGACGAGGGTGGCGGTGTCGTCCGAGGCGGGTGACGTCTTGGGTACGGCCGACAGCAGGACGACGTCGCCCTTCTTGTTGATCTGCGGCGGCGTCAGCGAGACGACGCCGGCCGTGGCCGACAGGGCGTGCTGCAGGTTCACGACCCGCTGGTCCGTGCCGCGCGGGTCGCCGCCGGCAGCGGTGACCATGTCGGTCAGCTGTGACTGCAGGTCGAGGGCCTGCTGCTGCTCCTGCTGCGCCTGCTTCTGCTCACGCTTGAGCTCGTTGGCCTGCGCCTGCAGCTGGTTCGCCTGCGCCTGCAGCGCGTCACCCTGCTTCTGCAGCTGGGCCGCCTGCGCCTGCAGCGCGTCTCCCTGGCGTTGGAGCGACGCGGCCTGCGCCTCGAGGCTCGCCTTCTGCCGGGTGAGCGCGTCGGCCTTGGCCTGCAGCTCGTTCGCCTGCCGCTGCAGGGCGTCCGCCTGTGACTGGAGCCTGCGTGCCTGGTCGGCCAGCTGCCGGGCGTCGTGCTCGAGGGGTGCGAGCTTCTGACGGACCTCCGTCTCCCGCTCCTTGACCCGGGCGAGCCGCCGCTCCAGCCGGGCCAGCCGGCGTGGGTTGTCCTGGGAGTTCTTGATCCTGGTCTCGAGGATCCGCTCGCGCACCTCCAGCGCGACCAGTCGCGCGGCGAGCGGCTTGATCCGGGCGGCGAGCGCCTCGGCCTTGCGCTTCAGGGCGGCCTGCTGGGCCTCGAGCCTGCGCTGCTGGGCCTGCAGTCGCGCCTTCTGCTGCTGGAGCTGTGTGGCCTGCTGCTCGAGCGACGCCTGCTGTGCCTTGAGCTGGTTGCCCTGGGCGGTCAGGGAGGCCTGCTGTGCCTTGAGCTCGTTGCCCTGCTGGGTCAGCTTCGCCTGTTGGGCCTCGAGCTGCTTCTGCTGCTGCTGGAGCTGCTTCTGCTGCTTCGGCAGCTGCTTCTGCTTCTTCTCCAGATCCTTCTGCAGCGACGTCGCCTGGTTGTACATCTGGGTGTACGCCGCGCTCTGGGTCGCCGCCGGCTCGAGCTGCGACGCGACCTGCAGCGGGCCGTTGAAGCCCACCCCGAAGCCGGCCGTGATCAGGTCGTAGGCCTGGCGCTCGGTGGTCTCGGGGTTGGTCGCCCCGATGTCCTCCTGGCCCAGCTCGAGGGAGAACACCGGGATGATCATCGGGGCCAGGAACGCCAGCGAGACCACGCTGATCACGATCGGGTGCCGGCGCACGACGCCGGACCAGCGGTGCCACATCCCCTGGCCGGGAACGTGTGGCGGGGACAGGAACGTCGGCACCGCGGCCCACCGGATGCGGTGCTTGATCAGACCGAGGAACGCCGGCAGCAGCGAGATCGAGCCGAGCACGGCCATCACGACGCCGATCGCCGAGGCGAGGCCCAGCGCGGTCACCAGGGGGATGCCCGCGACGTAGAGCGAGAGCAGCGCGATGACGACCGTGCCGCCGGCGAACACGATCGCGCTGCCCGACGTCGCCACGGCGTTGGCGATGGAGTCCTGCATCGCCATGCCGTCGCGCAGCTGTTCTTGATGTCGGGTGACCAGGAACAGCGCGTAGTCGATGCCGACACCGAGCCCGATCATCGTGGCCAGCGTGGGGCCGCTCGTCGGGATCGCCAGCAGGTGGCCCGCGAGCCCGACCAGGGAGAGGCCGGCAGCCGAGCCCGAGGACGGCCGTCAGGATCGGCATCCCCATCGCCATCAGGCTTCCCAGCACCAGGCTGAGGATCAGCATCGCGACGACGATGCCGACGATCTCGCTGGTCTCGGACTCCTCCGTCGAGAGCGTCGTCCCGATGTTGCCCGCGGCCTGCACGTCGATGCCGGCCTTCGTCGCCGGATCGGCGGCATCGACGACGTGGTCGGCGATCTCCTCGGTGAGGTCGCTCGACGCGACGTCCATCAGCACCGGTGCGAACGCGGTCTGCTTGTCCTTGGAGAGCAGCCCCGCCGTCTGGCCGGCGCTGCTCAGTGGGTTGGTGACGCTGTAGACGTGCTTCTGCTTCTTGATGGCGAGGATCGAGTCGTGGATCGCCTGCTTGTACTTCTGGTCGGTGAGCTTCCCCGACTTGATGTCGAAGACGATCGGGTTCGCGCCGTTCTGCTGCGGCGGGAACCGGTCCTGCAGCAGGTCCTTGGCCGCCTGGCTACCGGTCCCGGGCAGCGAGAGGTCGTTGCTGGTGAGCGAGCCGAACCTGGCGACCGACCCGAACACGACGACGAGCAGCACGACCCAGGCGCCGATGACGACGAGCGGCCTGCGGGCGCAGAGCATCCCGAGCCTGTGCAGCAGTCGCGCCACCGTGAAACCTCCCCCATCACGGCACCGCCCTCTGGCGCCGCCGAGGAAGGCAGGACGTCCCGGGATTTCCGGTTCCCGGTGCGCTGCGGCGTCGCAGGTGCTGCTACCCGGACATGAACGACTCCGACCCGCCTTCTCAAGCGGGCCACAAATTACTCCGCGCGCCGCCGTTCTGGGTAGCACCACGCGAAAGTCGGCGTGCCCCGTGGCCCGGCCGGGCTACACCCGCGATCGCCGGTGCAGCGATGTCACGAACAGAGCGCGGCTTACGTCTGGCCGGCGAGCACCCGAGTCGAGAGGAACGTCGATGACCGGCAACGCCTGGGAGCAGCTCCCGACCGTGCGCACCCTCGCCGAGCTGGAGGAGTACGGCGTTCCGGGACCGATCGTCCGGGACAAGGTCGAGCACCGGCTGGCCGAACCGCACCGGGAGTGGATCGCGGGCACGCCGTTGGTGTTCGTGGCGTCGTCGTCGGCCGACGGAGACTGCGACGTCTCGCCGAAGGGCGACCCTCCCGGCTTCGTGCGGGTGCTCGACGACACGACCCTCGCGATCCCCGAACGTGCGGGCAACCGGCGGATGGACGGCTTCCGCAACGTGCTCGCCAACCCGCACGTCGGTCTGGTCCTCGTGATCCCCGGGCGACCGGAGACCCTGCGTGTCAACGGCGCGGCGCGGCTGGTGACCGACGGGCCGTTCTTCGACGAGATGGTGGTGCGGTCGCACCGGCCCCGGCTGGCCCTGCTCGTGACGGTCGACGAGGTGTTCTTCCACTGTCCCAAGGCGTTCGTCCGCTCCGGCACCTGGCGGCCCGAGACGTGGCAGCCCGCCGCGGTCCGTCCCTACGCCGCCCTCGCGCAGGCGCTCTGGCGGAGAGGTCAGAGCATCGAGTCGATCGAGGCACGCAGCGCCCCGGAGGTCGTCGACGCGCAGCTCTACCCTGCCGACGAGTCGTCGTGACCGGTCCGGCGTGCCGGCAGGACCGGCTCCCACACGTGAGCGGGGCCGTAGGGAGAGGCGCCGTTGAAGAACCACGAGCCCAGGTCGCGGAGCCGGGCCAGGCACTGGCGCAGGTAGTGGGGGTCGGGGCTGACGAAGCGGGGGTGCTCGGTCAGCTCGGGGATCACCGCGGTCCAGCACCAGAAGCCCTCACCCACCCAGCGCTCGATGGTCGACTGTCCTTCGAGCGACTCGCAGGCCACCCGCATGGCCTCCTCGAGACGGGTGAAGCTCTCCTCGTCCCAGCGGAAGTCGTGGCGCATCCCGTCGGTGAACGACCCCTCGCGCGCCTCCTGCTCGGCGCGCAAGGTGTCCCACGGCCACTCCGCGGCCTCGAGGCCTCGGTGGCGCGGCGGCTCCGTGGGCTCGGTGGGCTCGGCGGGCTCGACCGGCGCAGGGAGGTCCGAGGGCTCCACCTCCGCCAGGGGCTCCGTCGCGTCCATGCTGCGATTGTCACCCGTGGGAGCGCTCCAGGTCGGTAAAACCGCGAGAAGCGGCACGGCGGATGACGACACGCGATCGGGTGGCCCACCGAGCGGAGCGTGACATTTCCGGGGCCGGCGGCGCTGAGGGAGTGGGTGCCCCGTCGCTATCTTTCGCCTGCGACGGGGCATCCACCTGTCTGCGCGCGCGGGGCTCCGCCGACCTCGAGACGCCGGTCGCGGTGATGGTGGAGCCGCCTGTCGGAGTCGAACCGACGACCTATTCATTACGAGCGGCTCACTGGAGCCGTTGTTGTCACCGGTGAGCGTGGAGCACGCTCGACTGTGACTGTCCGGAGCGCATGGGTCTCGAGTTCGGGGGACGCCGGGGGCCACCTCGACGTGGAAGGGCGCGCCGCGCGAGCAAAGTGCCGCGAAGGAAGGCGTCCATGATCATGAAGAACATGAAGATCAGCCGGATCTGGGATTCCTTCGCGCACGCTCACCGAATCGGTCGAGGGCGTCAAGCACCTCCGTCGCCTGCCAGACGACGTTCCTCTTTGGCCTTCGCCGTGGACGGTCTTCGGCTTGGCGAGCGCCCCGACCCCTTGGAGCTGACGCAACGCATTGTCGGCCGCCGGTTGGGTGACCTTCATGGTCTCCTGGATCAGCTTGGAGGTCACAGAAGGCTGACGGAGCAAGAAGGGCAGCACCTTCCAGGCGACCGCGTCCTTGCGCGCACGGAGGTTGCCTGTCCAGCGGTCGTGAAGAGTCTTCAGGTCGGCAGCGAGTTGCTGTCCGTTGTCAACGGCGGCGAATGCTGCCCGACTGAACTCTTCGACGATCGGGTTCGGGTCGCCGTTGCGGTAAGCCGTGAGCGAGTTGTAGTAAGCCTCGGTGTCGGACAACAGCCCCGCAGACACAGGAACCGTGGTGCGGGTGGTCGCTCCACCGTTGCGAAGCATGACGTGGACGAGGGCTCGTCCTGCACGGCCGTTTCCATCATTGAACGGGTGAATGGTTTCGAACTGAGCGTGCGCGATGGCCACCTGTGCCAGCAGCGGGAGGTCGGTCCGCTCGGAGAACGCGCAGAGGTCCTTGATCGACTCTTCAATCCTTGAGTCCTGCGGAGGCACGAAGTCTGCACGATGGGGGGAGTAATCGGTTCCGCCTATCCAGACCTGCTGGTCACGGAACTGGCCCGGTTCGGCTTGGTCTTGGCCGTGCATGAGGGCCTCGTGGATGGCCAAGATGTGCTCGGTGGTCAGGGGTCCGGTGAGCTCAAGCGCGCGGTTCATCGCCTCGACGTTCGCCTGGACAAGCTGCGCGTTCGATCCGAACTTGGCCAGGCCGACGTCGGCCAAGGACAGGGCTCTGGCACCGACGGTGATGTTCTCGATCTGTGAGGACGAGGCGGACTCGGTTCGAAGCAGGACTGCGGACAATGGGGCGAACTCCCCTGAGAACATGGCTGAGAGTTCGGCGTCGAACCGCGTGATCGCGGCCCGGGCGTCTTCTGCCCGTGCGGCAACGTCTGGCTCGATGTCGAACTTCATCTGCTCGATGGCTGCTGGCACCGCCGCTCGGTAGGGTCGTCCGACGACCAACGAGCGCCTGCGATCCATTGCGTGAGCTGGCGCCTTCGGCTCCCAGGTCACGTCTTCCCAGGAGAGCGTCAGCCCGTCCGTCTGCATCACATCGATCCTTGTCTCGCCCGTCTCCCTAGAAAAGGATAACTCATTATCCTTTTCTAGTGGGCTCACCGACCAAGGGTCCTCTCCCCGACTCCCCACCTCCAGTTGGCGGAAGATGACGGCTCGGGCTCCGTGAGGTGAGTCGTTCACCTATGAACAGACCACGCCACGAGGCCGCCCGGGGGGCCATACCGGATGAACTCGGGGGCGAGGTCGAGGGCGGGCCCAGAGGTGTCTTCACACCTCAGCGAGATTTCGGGGGCGGAGCCGCCTGTCGGAGTCGAACCGACGACCTATTCATTACGAGTGAATCGCTCTACCGACTGAGCTAAGGCGGCGCGCTGCCCGTCCGCGCAGCGGTCCGGGCAACGGCCGGAAGTATACGGAGCCGGGTTGCCCGGCGCGGAATCGGCGTACGTCGCCGGACGTCCTACGTTCCGGCGGCTGGAACGACCGGAACGTATGACGTCCGGGGAGTCCGAGGGGGAGCGCGTCAGCAGGAGAGCCCGGACCTCGGGACGACGCCGGACACCAGGTAGTCGTCGACCGCGCCGTCGACGCAGGAGTTGTCCTGGTGGTACCCGGTGTGGCCGTCGCCGTCACGACTGATCAGCACGCCCGAGTCGAGCTGGTGGGCGAGCGCGACCGCCCAGCGGTAGGGCGTGGCCGGGTCGCGGGTCGTGCCGATGACGACGATCGGCCGGGCCCCCCGGGCGCGGATCGTGGGCACCTTCTCGTCCGACCGCGGGGTGAACCCGTCGCACGCGGTGAGCCCCCACGCGTAGACACGCCCGAACACCGGCGACGCCTTCTCGAACGCCGGGAACTGGGCGGGCACCTTCGCGTAGGGGAGGGAGGAGGGGTCGTCGACGCAGGAGATGTCGTAGAACGCCTCCAGGAAGTTGTCCTGGAAGGTGCCGTCGGCGTTGCGATGGGCGTAGGCGTCGGCGAGCTTCATCAGCACGGTGCCGTCGCCGCCGAGGGCGGCCCGGAGCGCCGAGCTGAGCAGGATCCAGTACCCGCGGTCGTAGAGGGTCGCGGCGATGCCGTAGAACGCGTCGCCGGCGGTCAGCTCGCGCCCGTCGCTGGTGGGGAGGGGCTTCCGGGAGATCTGGTCGAGCACGGTGCTGATCGTCTGCTGCACGTCGGGCACGGTCTTGCCGAGGAAGCAGCCCACGGACGACTGCACGCAGTTGGCGGCGTACGCGTCGAGGGCCTTCTGGAAACCTGCCGCCTGCTGGAGCGCCGACGCACGCGTGCCGAGCGACGGGTCGACGGCGCCGTCCAGGACGAACCGTCCGACGCGCTGCGGGAAGAGCTGGGCGTACGTCGCCCCGAGCTTCGTGCCGTACGACGCCCCGAAGTAGCTCATCCGCGACTCGCCCAGGGCGGCCCGGAGGACGTCCATGTCACGGGCGGACTCGACCGTGGAGACGTGGCCCGCGAGCGCCCCGGACGTGCGGGGGCAACCGCGGGCCAGGCTCTGCTGCTGCCGTCGGAACTGCGCGACCTGGGCGGGTGTCCTCGGATCGGGGTCGGAGGACAGGTAGGCGTTGAAGGCCCGGTCGTCGAGGCAGTCGACCGGTGAGCTCTGGCCGGTGCCTCTCGGGTCGAAGCCGACCAGGTCGAAGTGGGCGAGGAGCGGGTCACCGAAGTAGGTGCCCCTGCCCGCGGCGTACGACGACCCTCCGGCACCCGGTCCGCCCGGGTTGACCACCAGCGAGCCGATCCGCGACCCGGATGCGGGCACCTTCAGCACGTGGAGCTTGATCGTCGTGCCGGCGGGCGCGCGGTAGTCGAGGGGGACGGTCAACGAGGCGCACTGGTCGCCGTCGCCGCACCCGGACCAGTCGAGGGTCTGGGAGTAGTAGCGAGCCAGGTCGGCGGACGGCGGCTGCGTGGCGGGCGGCCCGCCCGACGGCGCGACGGGCGTCGGCCCCCCGGCATCGTCGCTCGAGCCGCGCGTGACGACGAACGCGGTGCCCGCGACCAGCACGACGAGCAGCACGACCGTGACCGCGGCGACGAGGCGCCTCACCTCCGGGTCACCGGGCCGGCGTCTTGAGCGCCACCATCAGCGACTCGAGCGCCAGCGCGACCGGCACGTTGAACTCGAGCATCTGCTCACGCGCGTCGAAGATCCACCCGATCCGACGGAGGTTCAGCTCGGGGCTCGACGTCCGCACGATCTGGTCGATGTCGCCGCGGAGCTCCTCGTTGACGAGGGCGGCACCGACGCCGGTCGCCAGCGCGATCGCGTCGCGGTAGACCGACACCAGGTCCATCAGGCTGCGGTCGACGACGTCGAGGTGGCGCCGCTTGGCGCGCGTCTTCTGGGCCCGCTCGAGCGCCGACACCGCCGGGGCGTACTCGCGCGGCCGACGACCGCGCTCGACCACGCCGTACGACGCGTCGAGGTCGGTGCGCTCGCGCGAGTCGAGCTCGCCGGTGATCACGTCGGCCTCCTCCTGGGTGGTCTCGACGAGGTTCTGTGCGGCGTTCATGCATGAGGCGAGGCTGGTGAGCCGGGCCGGGATCGAGACGACCTCCTTGCGCCGGTTGCGGGCGCCCTCGTCGCGGGCGAGGGCGCGCGCCCGCCCGATGTGACCCTGGCTGGCGCGGGCGCAGTAGGACGCGAGCGCGGGCTCGACGCCGTCGATGCGCGACAGGAAGCCGGCCACCTCCTCGGCCGAGGGCGTGCTCAGGGTGACCAGCCGGCAGCGCGAGCGGATCGTCGGCAGGAGGTCCTCGACGGTCGGGGCGCACAGGATCCACACGGTGCGGTCGGTCGGCTCCTCGATCGCCTTGAGCAGGGCGTTGGCGGCCTGCTCGGTGAGCCGGTCGGCGTCCTCGACGATCATCACCTGCCAGCGCCGGCCGACCGGCGCGAGCGCCGAACGCCGGACCAGGTCGCGCACCTCGTCGACCCCGATCGAGAGCCGGTCGGTGCGCACGACCGTGACGTCGGCGTGGGTGCCGGCGAGCACGGTGTGGCAGGAGTGGCAGATGCCGCAGCCGGGTGGCTGCTGCTCGCACTCGAGGGCGGCGGCGAAGGCGACGGCCGCGTTGGAGCGGCCCGAGCCGGGCGGGCCGGTGAAGAGGAACGCCTGGCTCATGCCGTGTCCAGCGGCGGCCGAGCGCAGCGACTCGACCACGCGGCGCTGGCCGACCAGGGTGTCCCAGACCGACCGGACGGCGCTGCCCGCGGTGGTGGTCATCGCACCGCCTGGGCCAGCAGCGACTCCACCCGGGTCGCCACGACGGCCGCGATCTCCTCGGCCGGTCGGCTGGCGTCGACCACGAGGTAGTGGTCGGGGTCGGCGGCGGCGAGCGCCAGGAAGGCCTCGCGAGCGCGGACGAAGAAGTCGTGGGTCTCCCCCTCGATCCGGTCACGCTCGGCGAAGCGACCCAAGCCGTGCTGGGGATCCAGGTCGAGCACGACGGTCAGGTGGGGGCGGAGGTCGCGGGTCGCCCATCGCGCGACCCGGTCGACCTCGGCGATGTCGAGGTCGCGGCCGGCCCCCTGGTAGGCCAGCGTCGAGTCGACGTACCGATCGGTGATCACGACCTCGCCGCGCTCGAGCGCCGGCATCACCACGGTGTCGACGTGCTCGGCCTTGTCGGCGGCGTAGAGCAGCACCTCGGTGCGGTGGGAGAGCTCGCCGGTCGCGGGGTCGAGGACGATGCGGCGCATCTCCTTGCCGACGGCGGTGTCGCCCGGCTCGAAGGTCAGCAGCGCACGGTAGCCACGGTCCTCGAGGGCACTCGCGAGGGCGCGGGCCTGCGTGGTCTTGCCGGTGCCCTCGCCTCCCTCGAAGCAGACGAAGACGCCGGTGGTGGTGTGCACGACGCTCGCCTTCTGCCGGTGGGACCTTGTCGGAGGACCTGTCGGCCGAGCGTAGTCGAGGCCGCCCACGGTCCTCGCTACGGTGACGGCATGACAGCCTCGGCGACTGCCGCCCCCGCGTTCGTCACCTCCGACAAGGTGGTGCTGGGCGGTGGTGCGGCGCTCTCCGTCCTCGCCGGGATCGCCGACTACGGCCACTGGAACTCCGTGGTCGCCTTCATCGTCTCCGCCGGCGCCGTCTGTCTCCTCGCGTCGGTGGTGGGTCGGTCGGTGGAGCAGCTCGGCGACCGGTTCGGGCCCGGCGCGACCGGCGTGCTCCAGTCGGCACTGGGGAACCTGCCCGAGCTGTTCATCTGCATCTTCGCCCTCAAGGCCGGGCTCGTGGACGTCGTCCGCGCCGCGCTGGTCGGCTCGATCCTGGCCAACCTCCTGCTGGTGCTGGGGATCGCGTTCGTCGTCGGCGGCCTCAAGCACGGCACCCAGCAGCTCGGGTCGGAGCGGGCGCGCACGATCGTCGTCCTGATGCTGCTGTCGGTCTCGGCGATGGCGATCCCGTCGTTCACCCACTGGCTCCACACGCCGGCGGGCGAGCACGAGAAGACGTTCTCCCTGATCGTGTCGGTGCTGCTGCTGGCGCTGTTCGGCTCTGTCGCTGCCCTTCTCGCTGCGCCGTGACGACGCGGGTGACGCCGACGAGGCGTCCCACGAGACGCCGCGCTGGCCGCTGCCTCTCGCACTCGGCCTGCTCGCCGGTGCGAGCGTCGGCGCGGCGTTCGTCTCCGACTGGTTCGTGCACGCGCTCCAGCCCGCGATGGACACCCTGTCCGTCAGCCAGACGTTCGCCGGGCTCGTCGTCGTCGCCATCGCCGGGAACGCCGTCGAGAACGTCGTCGGCGTCCAGCTCGCCGCGCGCGACCAGTCGGCGTACGCCTTCTCGGTGATCCTGAACAGCCCCGTGCAGATCTCCCTCGTCCTGGCCCCGGTGCTGGTGCTGATCTCCCAGATCTTCGGGCTGGCCTCGCTGACCCTGGTGCTGTCGCCGATGCTCGTGATCGTGCTGATGCTGGCGGTGATCCTGGCGGCGTTCATCGCCTTCGACGGCGAGTCGACGTGGCTCGAGGGCGCCTCGCTGGTGGCGCTCTACGCCATCATCGCCACCGCGTTCTGGTGGGGGTGAGCGAGGTCTCCACACCCGGCGGAGCCGGGGATGGAGACCGAGCGAGCCGCCGAAGCGGGCTTGCTCGCGAGGGGCCCCGCGGAGCGCAGCGACGCTGTCCGATGCCCAGGCAGATCAGGCACCGTCACCGGGTCTCGTGACGGTCGCAGAGCGACCTCCTCGACCACCGATTTCCCCACCGTCATCGCCACCACCGACCTCGCGACACCAGTTTCGTGACGGTCGCAGAGCGACCTCCTCGACCACCGATCGTGACGGTCGCAGAGCGACCTCCTCAACCACCGATCGTGACGGCCGCAGAGCGACCTCCTCGACCACCGATTCCCGGCCCTCAGCCCTTGGACGCGGCCTTCTTCGTGGCCTTCTTCGCGGTGGACTTCTTCGCCGTCGTGGACTTCTTCGTGGTCTTCTTGGCGCCCCGCTTGGCGGCCTTCTTCGCCGGGCCCTTCGCCCGACGTTCGGCGAGCAGCTCGGCGGCACGCTCGAGGGTGATCGCCTCGACCGTGTCCTCCTTGCGGAGGGTCGCGTTGTACTCACCGTCGGTCACGTAGTCGCCGAACCGGCCCGACTTGACCACGACCGGCGCACCCGAGACCGGGTCGGGACCGAGCTCCTTCAACGGCGGCGCGGCGGCGGCGCGACCGCGCTGCTTGGGCTGGGCGTAGATCGCCAGCGCCTCGTCGATGGTGATCGAGAGCAGCTGCTCCTCCGACGTCAGCGAGCGCGAGTCGGTGCCCTTCTTCAGGTACGGCCCGTAGCGGCCGTTCTGCGCCGTGATCTCGACGCCCTCGGCATCGGTGCCGACCACGCGCGGCAGCGACAGCAGCTTCACCGCGTCGTCGAGCGAGACGGTGTCGAGGGTCATCGTCGAGAAGAGCGAACCCGTACGGGGCCGGGCGTTCTTGGCCGCGTCGTCGGGCAGCTGCTCGGTGACGTAGGGACCGTAACGGCCGTTCTTGGCGACGACGCGCAGGCCGGTGTCGGGGTGGACGCCGAGCTCCTTCTCCTCACCGGCCGGGTTGGCCAGCAGCTCCTGGGCCTTGGCCAGGGTCAGCTCGTCGGGAGGGAGGTCGTCGGGCACGTTGGCGCGGACCGGCGCACCGGCCTCGCCGTCCGGCCCCTCGCCGCCCTTGTCGGCGACCTCGAGGTAGGGCCCGTAGCGGCCGACGCGCAGCACGATCCCCGAGTCGGGACCCCCGACCGGGAACGTCGCGAGCTCCTTGGCGTCGATCTCGCCGAGCTCGTTGACCAGCTGGCGCAGGCCGATCACCCGGTCGGAGCCGAAGTAGAACTCGCCCAGCTCGGTGACCCGGTCCTTGCGGCCACCGGCGATCTCGTCGAGCACGTCCTCCATGCCCGCCGTGAACTCGTAGCTGATCTGCCGCGGGAACTGCTCCTCCAGCAGGCGGACGACGGAGAACGCGATCCACGCCGGCACCAGTGCGGTGCCCTTCTTGTAGACGTAGCCGCGGTTGAGGATCGTCCCGATGATCGAGGCGTACGTCGACGGCCGGCCGATCTCGCGGTCCTCGAGCTCCTTGATCAACGTCGCCTCGGTGTAGCGGGCGGGTGGCTTCGTCTCGTGTCCCTGCGGGGTCAGCGACGCGGCGGACACCGGGTCGCCCTCGTGCAGGTCGGGCAGCGGCGTCTCCGCGTCGTCCTGGCGCTTGTCGTTGTCGGTGCCCTCGACGTAGGCCTTGAGGAAGCCGTGGAAGGTGATCACCCGCCCGCTGGCCGAGAACACCACGTCGCGGCTGTCACTGGTCGCCCCGCCGATCCGGATCGTCACCGACTGACCGACGGCGTCCTTCATCTGCGACGCGACGGTGCGCATCCAGATCAGCTCGTAGAGCCGGAACTGGTCACCGGTGAGGCCGGTCTCGGCCGGCGTACGGAAGCGCTCGCCCGAGGGGCGGATCGCCTCGTGCGCCTCCTGGGCGTTCTTGACCTTGGAGGCGTAGGTGCGAGGGGCGTCGGGGAGGTACTCGGCTCCGAACAGCTCACGGACCTGCGACCGTGCGGCGCCGACCGCGGCGCTCGACAGCGTCGTCGAGTCGGTGCGCATGTAGGTGATGTGGCCGCCCTCGTAGAGCCGCTGCGCGACCGACATCGTGACCGACGCGCTCATCCCGAGCTTGCGGCTGGCTTCCTGCTGCATCGTGGTCGTGCGGAACGGCGCGTAGGGCTGGCGGCGGTAGGGCTTCGACTCGACCGAGCGCACGTCGTACGACGTGTCGCGCAGCGCCGAGACGAGCGACTCGGCGGCGTTGCGGTCGAGATGGACGCGGTCGGACTCGCGCTTGCCCTTGAGCTCGCCGTCGGTGCCGAAGTCGGAGCCGCTGGCGACGCGCATCTCGTCGATGCTGTGCAGCTTCGCCGGGAACATCCGCGGCTCCTTGCCGGAGCCGGCGTCGAAGGTGCCCTCGAGGTCCCAGTAGGACGCGACCCGGAACGCCATCCGGTCGCGCTCGCGGTCGACGACCAGGCGGGTCGCCACCGACTGCACCCGGCCGGCGGACAGGCCGGACATCACCTTCTTCCAGAGAACCGGGCTGACCTCGTAGCCGTAGAGCCGGTCGAGGATCCGCCGCGCCTCCTGCGCCTCGACCAGGTCGTCGTTGATCTGGCGCGGGTTCTCGACCGCGGCCAGGATCGCGGCCTTGGTGATCTCGTGGAAGACCATCCGGTGCACCGGGATGTTCTTGGGCTTCAGCTCGTCGAGGAGGTGCCAGGCGATCGCCTCGCCCTCGCGGTCCTCGTCGGTGGCGAGGTAGAGCTCGTCGGCGTCCTTGAGCAGGCTCTTCAGCTTCGCGATGTGGCTCTTCTTCTCGCGCGGCACGACGTAGTACGGGATGAAGCCGTTGTCGACGTCGACCGCGAGGCGACCCCAGGGCTTGTCCTTGATCTTGGCGGGCGTGTCCGCTGCGGAGTTGGGCAGGTCCCGGATGTGACCGACCGAGGACTCGACCACGTAGTCGTCGCCCAGGTAGCCGCCGATCGTCCGCGCTTTGGCGGGCGACTCGACGATCACCAGTTTGTGCGTCACTGCTTCTCCTGACTCGAAAACGAAGGTGAGCCGGCTCCCGGATCGGGCCGGCCGAGGCTCACGGCCGCTCACGGTAGCGCGTCGATGCCAACGCAATGTTCCCGATGTCCCTTCCGGGGACCGCCCGGAGCCCGGCACGTACTACGTACGTGGTCTCGCCGAAAAAAAGTCGGCGCCCTCCGGCGCGGACCTCACCCCGGCATCAGGAAGCCGTCGCGGACCAGGCTCCGGACCACCGGGAGGTAGGTGGTGGCGAGCTCGTCGCGGTCGCGATCGAGCAGGAGCGCGAGGGCGTCCAGGATCTGGCGGACGGTCAGCTCGCCGTCACTGGCACCCGCGAGCGCCGCCTCGACGGTGTCGACCTGTCGAGCGCGGCACAGCCCGCGCCGCTGGCGCAGCACGATGGTCTCGGGATCCTCGGCACCCGGGTCGCCGTGCGTCTCCTGGACGACGTCGACGCGCAGGCTCAGCCGGCTCCCCTCGCCGACCTCGACGTGCTGGGCCACCGACCACGCCTCGACCGCCGGCGCGACCGGCTGCTCCACGGCGTACGGATGGTCGAGCAGCTCGCGTGCACCAGGCGTTGCGTGGCCACCCTTGCGCAGGCTGACCCAACCGAATCCGACACCCTCGATCCGTTGGTCCTCGAACCAGCCCAGCCACGCGTCGTACGCCTCGAGGTAGCCCGGACCGCCGTGCCGGCCGGCGTCCTTGAGCCAGAGCTCGACGTACGACGACGGGTCGAGCACCTCACGCTGCACGACGAGGGCGTCGCAGTCGTCGGCGAGCCAGTCGGCCAGGCGTTCGTCCCACGACCGTCCCTCGTGGAGGGCCCAGTTGGCGACGACGTGGCACCAGCCGCCGTTCGCGAGGTGGGCGGGCGCGCCGCGGACGATCGCCTCGACCACCTGGTCGCCGGGCAGGCCGGAGTCGCGGTAGACCAGGCGGTCGGGGCCGCCCGGCGAGATGACGAACGGCGGGTTGGTGGTGATCAGGTCGAACACCTCACCCTCGACCGGATCCCAGAGCGACCCGGCCCGGACGTCGATCTCGATCTCGTTCAGCGCGGCGTTGAAGGCGGTGATCGCGAGGGCGCGCCGGTTGACGTCGGTGGCGACGACGACGTCCGCGTGCGCGGACAGGTGCAGCGACTGGACGCCGCAGCCGGTCCCGAGGTCGAGCGCGCGACCCACGTCTGCCCTCGTGGTGAGCTGGGCGAGTGACGTCGAGGCCGGGCTGACACCGAGGACGTGGTCGGCGGTCACCCGGATCGGCTGCCCGTCGAGGCCGGGCGTCAGGTCGCTGACGACCCACCAGTCGCGCGCGTCGTCGGCGTACGGGCGGCAGTCGAGCGCCGCGCGGACCACGCCGCCGCCGCTCGCGAGCAGGCCGGCGGCCGTGAGCTCGTCGACGAGTCCGGGGAGTGCGCGGTCGGCGTCCGCGCGGTCGACAGGTGCCTGCAGGAGGAACAGCCGAACCAGGGTCGCCAGCGGCGACCCGTCCGTCGTACGCCGCAGGGCCGGCGTGGTCTCGTTGCGCTGGAGAGCGGCCCGCGCCGTTGCACCGAGCAGGTCGTCGACGGCGTCGACGGTGTAGTCGGCTGCCGCCAGGGCGGCGCGCAGGGTCGGGGCGAGGGCCGGGTCGGGGATCGTCACCAGGTGCGGGGGTCGTGGTAGTAGGTGTCGAGGCTCGCGTCGTCGGCGTACTCGTCCATCGAGCCGCGGTAGACCCCGCGCCGGAGCTCGGACTCGTACCCGGCGTACTCCGGGGCGCCGACCTCGCGGGCGTGCGCGAGCTCGGCCTCGACGTCGTAGGGGACGCGGACGAAGGACAGCCCGAACGGCGCCGGCTCGACGCCGCCGACGACGCCCTCGAGGACGCAGTAGAGAGGTGTCGGGTCGCCCATGCAGTTGCCGACGCTGCCGGTGTTGAAGAGGGTCCGGCCGCGCAGCTGGGTCTCGTAGAAGGGGTCGTGCGAGTCGCCGAACCCGACCACGTCGGGCACCGGGCCGTTGCCGGTGGCCGGTGTGTTGGCGAACTGGCCGAGGAACTCCCGCTCGTCGTGGGCGTAGCGGACCCGGCGGTGCACCGTCTCCGACGACGCGTGCATGATCCGGATCCGTCGGCCGCTCATCGTGAAGTCGTGGCTGAACGGCAGCCCGCGCAGCCACTCGCCCTGGCCCGGACCGAGCTGGGCGAGCCACCACTGCAGCGACGCGTTGTCGAACTCGCGGCCCGGGTGGGGCAGGAAGTCGTCCCAGTTGCCCAGGATGTTGACCTCGCACCGCTCCCGGCAGATCTCGACCACCTCGCGACCGCGATGGCCCTTCCCGACGTAGTCGCCGAGGTTGAAGATCCGGGTGATGCCGCGAGCCTCGATGTCGGCCAGCACGGCCTCGAGGGCGGTCAGGTTGCCGTGGACGTCCGAGATCAGGGCGATCCGTTCCGAGGTGGGGCTGAGGACCATGCCGTCATCGTGGCACCGGGCGTGACCTGGGCCGAATCGTGCCACCGTCGTACCGGGGGTGTTTGAATCGACGCATGCCTCGTGGATTCCGTGTGCTCGCGGCGGCGCTGCTCGCCGGCGGCGCCGTGCTCTCCGGCGTCGGCCCGGCGCTCGCCACGCACGGACCCGCCCCGGGCGGTGGGATGGTCGACCCGCAGGCCCACCCGGGCCTGCTCAAGGCCCAGATCACCTTCGTGAAGCGGTCCGGACACCCGTGGGACAGCCGGATCATCTGGGACGCGCGGCGGCAGCGCGCCGACGGCTCGTGGAAGGTCCTCGCGCACGACTCGTGGCGCGCGGGCTCCGGGCTGCCGGGCGGGAGCACGACCAACGCCTGCGTGAAGGGCAACGGCTGGCTGCCCAACGGGCGGTACACGTTGCGGCAGTACGACGACTACGCCGGCAACCTGATCCACGGCCGGGCGTTCCGGCTCTCCGACAAGCACTGCGCCAACGGGACCCTGCGCGAGCAGCTGTTCATCCACACCGAGTCCGGCGCCGGCAACCGGCAGTGCGCCGACGGCCCGGGCGACCAGATCTGCCGCTGGGAGTTCCCGAAGATCAACGACTACACCTCCCACGGCTGCATCAAGATGTCGCCGTCGGACATCCGGGCCCTGACCCGCGACTACCACCGCTTCTTCCGGGCCGGCGTCCGCTACCCGACGGCCCGGGTCTCCCTCCTCGTCCGCTGAACGCTGACCCGTCAGAAGTTCACCGTCACCAGCGCTGACCCGTCACAACTTTTGACGGGTCGACGTCTGACCCGTCACAACTTCTGACGGGTCGGCGTCGTGGGGCGTGGACTTCTGCCGGGTCAGCACGACGACGGCCCGCCCGGGGGATCCCGGACGGGCCGTCGTGGTGCTGCTGGGTGTCGAGCCGGTGGTCAGCCCTGCTGCTCGAACTGGCGGGTCGAGTCGTCGGAGGAGTCGACGGTGTCGACAGGTCCGTCGGACACGGCCGGTGCGGTCGGCGCCGCGGACGCCGGCGTACCGGAGTCGTCGTCGCCGAGCACGACCGGACGCCGCTTGGAGATGATCACGGCCACCGCGATGCCGGCTGCCGCCGCGATCGCGATGATCAGGCGGAGCGGCGTGTTGGCGTTCTCGCCGACCGACATCTTCACGATCGCCGAGACGATCAGCAGCGAGACCAGGTTCATCACCTTGATCAGCGGGTTGATCGACGGGCCGGCGGTGTCCTTGAACGGGTCACCGACGGTGTCACCGATGATCGTCGCCTCGTGGGCCGCCGAGCCCTTGCCACCGTGGTGGCCGTCCTCGACGAGCTTCTTGGCGTTGTCCCAGGCACCACCGGAGTTGGCCAGGAAGACGGCCATCAGCGCACCGGCGCCGATCGCACCGGCCAGGAAGCCGGCCAGCGGACCGACGCCGAGGCCGAAGCCGACCGCGACCGGGGCCAGGATCGCCAGCAGACCAGGCGTGGCGAGCTCGCGCAGCGAGTCCTTGGTGACGATGTCGACGACCTTGCCGTACTCCGGACGTCCCGTGCCCTCCATGATCCCGGGGATGTCGCGGAACTGGCGACGCACCTCGTAGACCACGGCGCCGGCGGCGCGGCCGACGGCGTTGATGGCGAGACCGGAGAAGAGGAACACCGCGGCCACGCCCAGGAGCAGGCCGACCAGGATGTTCGGCGCCGAGACGTCGAACGAGAACGCCGCCGTGGTCAGCTTGCCCGGCTGGCTGGTGACGTGGGCGTCGCGGATCGCGTCGGAGAGCGAGTTGCTGTAGGAGCCGAACAGGGCGCTCGCCGCGAGCACCGCCGTGGCGATCGCGATGCCCTTGGTGATCGCCTTGGTCGTGTTGCCGACCGCGTCGAGCTCGGTGAGGATCTGCGCGCCCTCGTCGCTCACGTCGCCGGACATCTCGGCGATGCCCTGGGCGTTGTCGGAGACAGGACCGAACGTGTCCATCGCGACGATGACGCCGACCGTGGTCAACAGGCCGCAACCGGCCAGCGAGACGGCAGCCAGCGCGATCGTGACGTCGCCGCCGCCGATCAGGAACGCCCCGAAGACCGCGGCCCCGATCACCAGCGTCGTGTAGACCGCCGACTCGAGGCCGACCCCGATGCCGGACAGGATCACGGTCGCGGCGCCGGTCAACGACGTCTTGCCGACGTCCTTGACCGGGCGGTAGTCCGTGCCCGTGTAGTAGCCGGTCAGCGCGAGGATCGCGGCCGCGAGCACGATGCCGATCAGGACGGCCCCGGCAGCGATCAGCCGCGGGTTGCCGTCGGCACTGACGCCGAGGTCGGCGAAGCTGCCCGGCAGGTACACCAGGCACAGGACCACCGCAGCCACGGCACTGATCGCCGCGGAGATGTAGAAGGCGCGGTTGATGGTGACCAGGCCGCTCTCGCCCTCGCGCGGCTTGCACAGGTAGATGCCGACGACGGCCGTGAGCGCGCCGATCGCCGGGATCAGCAGCGGCAGCACCAGGCCCTTGTCGCCGAACGCCTGCGAGCCGAGGATCAGCGCGGCGACCAGCGTCACGGCGTACGACTCGAAGAGGTCCGCGGCCATGCCCGCGCAGTCGCCGACGTTGTCACCGACGTTGTCGGCGATGGTCGCGGCGTTGCGGGGGTCGTCCTCCGGGATGCCCTGCTCGACCTTGCCGACCAGGTCGGCGCCGACGTCGGCGGCCTTGGTGAAGATGCCGCCACCGACACGCATGAACATCGCCAGCAGAGCGGCACCGAAGCCGAAGCCCTCGAGCACGTGCGGCGCCTTGTCCTTGAAGAGCAGGACGACGGCGCTGGCACCGAGCAGGCCGAGGCCGACGGTCATCATCCCGACCATGGCACCGGTGCGGAAGCCGATGTTCATGGCGCGCTCGCGACCCTCGGTGTTGGCAGCGGAGGCGACCCGCAGGTTCGCCTTCACCGCCAGGTTCATCCCGAAGTAGCCCACGGCGGCCGAGAACCCGGCACCGAACAGGAAGAAGATCGAACGACCGATCCGCACTCCCCAGTCGTCGGCAGGGAGCAGCATCAGGGCGAAGAACGCGATCGCTGCGAAGACCGCAAGGGTGCGGAACTGACGGGTCAGGTAGGCGTTGGCACCCTCCTGGACCGCGTGCGCGATGTTCTTCATGTTGTCGGTGCCTTCACCGGCGGCAAGGACTTCCTGGCGGAACATGTACGCCATCGCGAGCGCGCCGAGCGCGATCAACAAGACGATGACGACCAGGACGAGGTTGCCCCCGGAGAGGTGCACCACGTCGGGACTGATCCCGGTCATGGACTTCCTCCTGGGAATACGTTCTATGAACGGCGCGGATTGTGCCATGCGCCCGGGGGATCATGTCATCCCGGAGTCGCCTGAGTCACACCGGGTGCGGGCGCGTGAGACCGGCCCACGCGCAGGTGACCGCGTCGGTCGCGGAGGGTGTCAGCTCGCGGCGAGCGCGGCTGCGGCGGTGTCGTGGATGACGAACACCTTGGCCAGGCCCGTGATCCGGAAGATCTTGAGCAGCCGGTCCTGGTTGCACACCAGCTGGAGCGACCCGTCGTGGGCGCGGACCTTCTTCAGGCCGCCGACGAGCACGCCGAGGCCTGTCGAGTCGAGGAACTCGACCTCGGACATGTCGATCACGAGGTCGTAGGTGCCGGCGGCGACCAGCTCGGTGATCTCCTCGCGCAGACGCGGGGCCGTGTAGACGTCGATCTCGCCCGCGACCGACACGACGGTCCGGCCTTCGGCCTCGCGCGTCGTAATGGTCAGGTCCACGTGTCCACTCCAAGCTCCCGGTCAGGTGGCGGGAGCACCAGGCCCCGATCCCTTCGGTCCTATCAAACCACGCCCCACCGGATCGTGGAGAAAATGCCCCACACGCCACCGGCGACCGTCGGTCGCCTTTGCGAGACTGACGAGGTGAGGGGTGTCGTGGAGGGTTCGCCGAGCCGTCGCGTGGCGCGCGGCGGTGTCGAGCAGCTCGGTCGACGCCTCGCCCAGGGGCCCGGGCGCGAGGACTCCCTGCGCCACCTGCGGGTCCTGCCGCGGCGCGACGCTCGCACCGCCGACTGGCCGACCTGGGCCCATCCCGAGGTCGTGGCCGCGTTCCGTGCGCGGGGCGTGACCGACCTGTGGCGGCACCAGGCAGTCGTGGCGGAGGCAGCCCGCGCGCAGCAGCACGTCGTCGTGTCGACCGGGACGGCGTCCGGCAAGTCGCTGGCCTACCAGCTCCCGGCACTCACCGCGATCCTCGAACGCCGGGGCACCCGCGGCGAGCGCGGAGCCTCCACCCTCTACATCAGCCCGACCAAGGCCCTGGCGCAGGACCAGCTGTCCACCATCGCCGGGCTCGGGCTCGACGTCCGGGTGACCACGCACGACGGCGACTCGTCGTACGAGGAACGCGACTGGACCCGTGAGCACGGGGAGTACGTGCTGACCAACCCCGACATGCTCCATCGCTCGCTGCTCCCCCGGCACGAACGCTGGTCGGGGCTGTTCCGGTCGCTCGACCTGGTCGTCGTCGACGAGTGTCACCACTACCGCGGGGTGTTCGGGGCCCACGTCGCGCAGGTCCTGCGGCGGCTGCGTCGTGTGTGTGCCTTCCACGGCTCCGAACCGACCTTCGTGCTCGCCTCGGCCACCGTCGGTAACCCGGCCGAGCACGCCTCGCGCCTGACCGGTCTCGACGTGATGGCGGTCAGCCACGACGACTCGCCTCGCGGTGAGGTCGCCCTGGCCCTCTGGGAGCCGCGCTTCACGTCGTTCGCCGGCGAGAACGGCGCGCCCGTCCGCCGCGCGGCGTCCTCGGAGTCGGCCGACCTCCTCGCCGACCTGGTCAGCGAAGGCGTGCGCACCCTCGCGTTCGTACGATCGCGGCGCGCAGCCGAGCAGGTCGCCAGCACCACCTCCGACCTGCTCGCCGAGGTCGACCCCGAGCTCGCGGGGCGGGTCGCCAGCTACCGCGGCGGCTACCTCCCGGAGGAGCGCCGCGAGATCGAGCAGGCGTTGCGCGACGGGCGGTTGCTGGGCCTGGCGGCCACCAACGCGCTCGAGCTGGGCATCGACGTGTCCGGGCTCGACGCCGTGCTGGTGGCCGGGTTCCCGGGCACGCGCGCCGCCTGGTGGCAGCAGGTCGGGCGCGCCGGCCGCAACGCCGGCGACGCGTTGGCCGTACTCGTGGCGAGGGACGACCCGCTCGACACGTATCTGGTGACCCACCCCGAGGCGCTGCTCGACCGGGCCGTGGAGCAGACGGTCTTCGATCCCGACAACCCGTACGTCGTCGGGCCCCATCTCTGCGCAGCCGCCCAGGAGGTGCCGGTGCGCGAGCACGAGGTGGACCTGTTCGGGCCGCACGCGCGGGAGCTCCTCGACGAGCTGACGGAGGCCGGTCGACTCCGCCGCCGTCCGCACGGGTGGTACTGGACCCATCCCGAGGCGGCCAGTGCCCTGACCGACATCCGGTCCGGCAGCGGTCGTCCGTTCTCGCTCGTCGAGGGCAGCACCGGTCGCGTCGTCGGCACCGTCGACGGCGGCAGCGCCCACGCCACCGCCCACGCCGGGGCCGTCTACGTCCACCGCGGCGAGTCCTGGGTCGTCGAGTCGCTGGACCTCGACGACCACGTGGCGATGATCGACCGGTCCGAGGTGAGCTACTCCACGACGGCCCGCGAGCTGACCGACATCTCGATCGCGCGCGAGCTCGACCACCGCACCTGGGGTGAGGGCCGGTTGTCGTTCGGCATGGTCGAGGTGACCCACCGAGTCGTGTCCTACCTCCGCCGCCGACAGCCGTCGGGCGACGTCATCGACGAGATCCCGCTCGACCTCCCCGAGCAGAACCTCACCACCCAGGCCGTGTGGTGGACCCTCGGCGCCGACCAGCTCGCGCAGACCGGACTGCTGAACACGGACCTGCCGGGTGCCGCGCATGCCGCCGAGCACTGCTCGATCGGGCTCCTTCCCTTGTTCGCCACCTGCGACCGTTGGGACATCGGCGGGGTCTCGACCGCCCACCACGCCGATACGGGACGACTCACCGTCTTCGTGTACGACGGGCACCCGGGAGGTGCCGGCATCAGCGCACGCGGATTCGACGCCGCCCCCGACTGGCTCGCCGCCACCCGCGAGACCATCCGCTCGTGCACGTGCCCGGACGGCTGTCCGTCGTGCGTCCAGTCACCCAAGTGCGGCAACCAGAACCACCCGCTCGACAAGGCCGGCGCCGTGGTCCTGCTCGACGCCCTTCTCGCGGAAGCGCCGCGTCAGTAGCCTGCGGAGATGGTGGTGCTCGGCCTGCTCCTGCTCGCAGCCGGGATCGTGGCGATCCTGGCCGCGGTCCTCAGCACGAGCGGAACGGCGACGTTCCTCGGTGCGGACCTCGGCGCCGGCACCCTCTTCTTCCTGGGCGTGGCAGCGACGCTGGCACTGCTCTGCGGGCTGGTGCTGACCCGTGCCGGGACCGGGCGCGCACTCCGGCACCGACGCGAGCACCGGCGGCTGCGCAGCCTGGAGCGGGAGCGGGTCCAACGGGGACGCGATGGCCAGGACGCACGCGGTGCCGGAGACCCGCGACGACCTCGAGCAGACGCGCGAGGAACCCTGACTCACGGAGCCGGCCCCGCGCGGGCACGGCCCTCGAGGTCGGCCGTCTGACCCAGCCAGTGAGGCCCGGGGATCGTCACGGTGACGTCGACGACGCGGCCCGCAACGACGCACGCGGTGAGTCGTGCCCGGTTGGCGCGGGCCACGTCACCGGCCACGGCGCACCCGTCACGGCCCTCGGCCACGCCACGGGCACCGGCCAGCGCGGCGAGATCTGCCGCCGACTGAGCCGCCCGATGCGCCGCGACCATCGCGGTCACCACCCCGAGCGCGGCCCCGAGCAGGACGAGCAGACCGGCCATGGCCAGCACCAGCACGCTCGCCGCTCCACGGTCGTCGCGCCGGTTCACCTCGTGACCGTGCCCGTGGTCTCGGCCGTGGTCACGGCCTCCGCGTGGACGCGCACCGACGGCAGGAACCCGAACACCCCGCCGGGAGGCTCCACCTCGTCACTGGCGGTCGCCACGACCCGGCCCGCCCGGTCGGACACCTCGACCGCCGCTCCGGGCGCGACCTGCAGACCGCGGGCGATCGCCGCGGACTCGGGATCGCCACGCGCGGCGGCCCTGGCCGTCTCGCGCGCGGCGTCGACCATGCGCACCTGGGCGACCCCGATGGTGAGCAGCCAGACCAGCCCGATGGTGACCGAGACCAGCAGCGGGATGCCGAGAGCCAGCTCGGCCGTGACGGCACCACGCTGGTCGCGTCTCACCCGATGCCCAGCAGGGACAGCACGTGGTCGAACAGCGTGCGCAGCAGCTGCTCCCCGAAGCCTCCGGTCAGCAGCTTGAACAACAGACCGGCGAGCCCGGCCCCCGCGGCCGTGCCGACGGCGTACTCGGCGGTGGTGATGCCGCGCTGGTCGTGGTGACGGTGCATGACACTCCTTCTTCGGTCGGGGCCGCGGAGGTGCGGCCCACAGGAACTCTGGCCCCGTGGGAGGACCGCCCTCTCGGAGGCGCGTCGCTGCTGTGGATCGGGCCGGCGCGACGGGAGGCGGTGGACGGTTCGCGGGTCGGACGACGCCCTCACAGCGACAGTGATCGCAGGAGTCCGACCACGAGCGGCACGACCCCGATCAGCAGGAACGACGGGAGCAGGCAGAGCCCGAGCGGCACCGCCGCCTTGACCCCCACGGCTCGGGCGCGCTCCTCGACGCGGGTGTGGCTCCGCCGGTCGAGCTCGTCGGCGAGCCGCGCCACCTCCTCGGTCACCGACGATCCGGACCGATGGGCACGGACCATCGCTCGGCCGAGCGGAGCGAGCTGCGGATCCTCGAGGACCGGCTGCCAGGCCACCTCCGGGGCGACCCCGAGAGCGAGCCGAGCCGGCACGCTGCCGAGCAGCTGGGCGGCCGACCCGGGCAGCGCGTCACACACGAGACGAAGGCCCTCGCCGACACCGCACCCGGACTCGAGCGCGGTGGCGAGCAGGTGCACGAGCGCGGGGAGCTCGCGCTCGGCCGCCTGCCGGCGCCGCCGCGCGTCCGTGGGCTCGCTGCGGCCGATCCAGACCCAGGTCGCCACCGCGGCCGCCACCCCGATCGGCACGCCCCACGAGCCGGAGACGAAGGTGGCGCCCGCGAGACCCGACAGCAGGGACCAGCACCACCGCCCACGACGCATCCAACCGGGGTCGTCGGTGGACGCGGTGGGCGGCGGCACGTCGTGCGTCGGCCATCGGCCTCTCGGCGGCACCACGAGCAGGACCGCCACCGCGGCGGCGACGGCCGCGAGCCACGTCGTCACCGCTCCACCTCGCGGGCGATCAGCTCGATCCACCAGAGTCCGAGCAAGCCCATGGCGAGGCCCGCAGCCAGGCAGCCGAGTCCCAGCGGGGTGTGGAACAGGACGGACCACGGGTCTGCTCCGGCTCCGCTGCCCATCAGCAGGGCCAGCACCGGAAGGGCGGCGACCAGGCGGGCCGTGGCCCGGGCGGACGCGAGCTCGCCGGCGACGACACGCCGCGTGCTCTGCTCCCGGCGCACCGCACCGGCCACCCGCCGGGTCGCGGACCCGAGACCGCTTCCCGTCCGGTGGGACACGGTCCAGGCGGCGGCGAGCAGCCGCAGCCCGCCCGCTCCCGGCGTGGCCGACACCTCACGGAACGCACGCCGGGACATCACCTCCGAGGCGACAGACCTCGGCGACCGGTCGGATGGCCGGCCATGTCGCGGCAGCTTCGTCGAGCGCGGTCTCGGTGGGACGTCCGGCCGAGAGCTCCGCCGCCAACAGGTCGCAGACCTCGGCCATCAAGGCGCCGTTCCGCTCGGCCACCCGCGCGGTCGTACGCCGGTGCCAGAGGAGGGCGCCGCCCCCGCCGGCCGACGCCACGATCAGCACCGGAGCGAGCAGGGCAGGAGGAACCACCAGCAGGACGACGCCGAGCGCGACCACCGCCGGCAGGACCCGACGCCGGTTCTGCGGTCCACCGCCGACGGGGACGAGCACGGGCGCGGGCACGAGGAGCCAGACGGCGAGACCGGCCGAGAGGGCCGCGAGGGTGGTCATCGGACCAGGCGCTCCGCCAGCACCGACTCACCGGGACCCGTGACGGCCCGGCCGCCGCCCGGGAACGAGACGGCCGTCAGCATGTCGGCCAGCCCGTCGCCACGGCGATGAGGCACCGCGACCTCTCGCAGCAGTCGGTGTCCGTCGACATCGCGGCCGAGGTGGAGGACCGCGTCGACCCCGGCCAGGAACTGGCTGTGGGCGGCCTCGCGACCCAGGCCCGCCGCGAGGGCCAGCGCCTCGATCCGCGGCGGCACGTCGCGGGCGGAGTTGGCGTGGATGGTGCCGCAGCCGCCCTCGTGCCCGGTGTTGAGCGCGGCGAGCAGCTCCACGACCTCGCCACCGCGTACCTCGCCGACGACGAGACGGTCGGGCCGCATCCGCAGGGCCTGGCGCACGAGCGTGCGCAGGGTCACCTCGCCGGCACCCTCGATGTTCGGTGGGCGCGCCTCGAGGCCGACCACGTGGGGATGCTCGGGTCGGAGCTCGCTGGCGTCCTCGACGAGGACCAGCCGATGGCTCTCCGGGGTCAGGGAGAGCAGGGTGTTGAGGAGCGTCGTCTTGCCCGACCCGGTGCCGCCGCTGACCAGGAAGGCCAGCCGTCGGTCGACGATCGTGGTCAGCAGGCGAGCGCCGTGCTCGGTCACGGTGCCGGCCGCGAGGAGGTCGTCCATCGACAGCACGCGTGGGTGTGGCACGCGCAGGGAGAGGACGGTGCCCGGGCGAGCGAGCGGCGCGAGGACGGCGTGGAAGCGCGACCCGTCGCGCAGGCGTACGTCGACGTGAGGGGTGGCGTCGTCCAGCCGCCGGCCTCCCGAGGCGGCCAGGCGCTGGGCCAGCCGTCGGACCGCTTCATCGCTCGGGAACGCCACCTCGACGCGTTGCAGGCCCTGCCCCCGGTCGACGTAGACCTGGTCGGGTCCGTTGACGAGGACGTCGGTGACGTCCGGCATGCGCAGGAGGGGCTCGAGGGGTCCGGCACCGACCACGTCGCGACGGAGCGCCTCGTGGACGGCGAGCACGGTCGCGTCGCCGACCGGACGTCCGGAGGAACGCAGGGCCTCGGCGACGCGGTGCGGCGTGACGTCGCCGGGCTCGCGGGCGAGCCGCTCGCGGACCTCTTCCACGAGGTCCGTCTCGAAGGCCATCACGCGACGCGGAACTCCGGCTCGGCGAGCCTGGCCAGGACGCTCGCCGCGGCTCGTCCCAGCGGCCCGCGCCGGGACCGGACCGGCCCGAGCCCGAGGTCGATCGACTCGGCCAGACCACGCTGGTCGTTCATCCGCACCAGCACGGGGGCGCCGACCACGCGGCGCAGCGCCGTGTCGTCGAGTCCCGAGCCCCGCACGACCAGACCCAGCAACCCGGGGTCGGCGAAGCGTCCGCACGTGCGCATCGCCGCCGCGACCCCGGCCACCGTCGTCACCACGGTCAGCAGCACCTGGTCGCACCGCGAGGCGATCTCGTCGACCAGCGGGTCGGGCGCGCGCGGCAGGTCGATCACCACGGTGTCGTGGCCGCGCCGGGCCGCCGAGAGCGCCTCGCGGGCGGCGAAGGGCTGCAGCCGCCGCGGCGTGGCACCGGCGTACCAGCTGAGAGCGGCGACCCCGTCGCGCCGCGGCAGCGACTCGCGCAGCGCGCGGGCGCTCAGTCGTCCGGTGGTGTGACCGAGCGCGTCCCACCGGACCCCGTCGACGAGATCGAGGCCCAGCACCCGGTCGGCGCCCGGCCCGAGCGGGTCGGCATCGATGACGACGGCGGGGCCGGAGCGGGCGGCCAGCTGGCCGAGGGCGCAGGCGAACGTCGTCGCGCCCGAGCCGCCGCTGCCTCCGACCACCGCGATGGTCAGCCCGCGGGCGGGTCCGGAGTCGACCACGTCGGTCAACCGCTCCACCAGCCAGCCCTCCGAGCGCGGGAGCTCGGCGACGCTCTCGGCGCCGAGCGCCAGCGCGACCTGGAACACCCGGTCGGGCACCGGCGCCGCCAGCACGACGAAGACCGCGTCGCGTCGCGTGGGCGCCGCCCGCGCCATCGCGTCGGCGAGGTCCTCACCGACCAGCACCAGCGGCGCCCGCGACCAGGCGCGCAGGGCCGCGGCGACGTCGTGCGCCACCTCCGGCGTGGTGCCCGCGGCCGCGGCGAGGCGGAGCAGCTCGTCGAGCAGGGTGTCGTCGGCGGTGACGAACAGCGGTGCGGTCATGCGTCCACGCTGCCGCGTCAGCGCGTCGGCGGCCCGAGGTCCGCGCCCGCCTGTGGGTGACGGGTGCGCGGATGCCGGCTGTGGACGCTCAGCGGCCCGCGGCTCCGCGGGGTCGGAGCAGGAGCGGACTGTGCGAGCCGCCCACGCGGACTGCGCCCGACACCTACCATGGAGACATGGCCGGGAGCCGCTTGTCCGCCGTTCCGAGCCGGGCGCGGGACGCGTCCGGCGAGCGGTCGGCCGCGTTCTTCGACCTCGACAAGACGATCATCGCCAAGTCGAGCTCACTGGCGTTCTCCAAGCCGTTCCAGGCCGGTGGGCTGATCACCCGCGGGGCGATGCTGCGCTCGGCGTACGCCCAGTTCGTCTACCTCGTCGGTGGCGCCGACCACGACCAGATGGAGAAGATCCGGGCCTTCATGTCCCAGCTCGTCGAGGGCTGGGACGTCGAGACGGTCAAGGAGATCGTCGGGGAGACGCTGCACCACGTCGTCGACCCGATCGTCTACGACGAGGCCGTCTCGCTGATGGAGGAGCACCACGCGGCCGGCCGCGACGTCGTCGTCGTGTCGGCCAGCGGCACCGAGGTCGTCGAGCCGATCGGCGAGATGCTCGGCGCCGACGACGTGATCGCGAGCCGGCTCGAGATCGTCGACGGCAAGTACACCGGCGAGATCGACTACTACGCGTACGCCGACGAGAAGGCCCGCGCGATCGAGGCGATGGCGGCTGAACGCGGCTACGACCTCGATGCAGTGCTTCGCCTACAGCGACTCCATCACCGACGCCCCGATGCTCGAGGTGGTCGGCCACCCGCACGCGGTCAACCCCGACAAGGAGCTCCGCAAGCTCGCCGCGTCGAAGGGCTGGCCCGTCCTGCAGTTCACCCGCCCGGTCACGCTGCGCAGCCGCATCCCGGTCAAGCCCACCCTGGCCGCCCTCACCGCCGGCGCCGCCCTGACCGTCGGTGGCGCCATCTGGCTCAACCGTCGCCGCAAGCTCGGCGCCTAGGACCTCAGGCCGTCCTGCGCCAGGCGTTCCCCTGACGGTCGACCGCCATGCACGTCCCCTGTCCGACGCAGGAGAGGTCCGTGATCGTCCCGCCGTACCCTCTCGGAAGCGCCCGCGCGACCGCCCACCCGGTCCCGTCGTACGTCGCGGCGAAGCCCGGCCGGTCGGCCAGCATCCCGACGCAGGAGGTCGCCGAGGCGCAGCTCACGTCGACGATGGGGGCCACCCGCTCGGCGCCTCCCCACACGCCGTCGCGGAGGTACGTCACCTCTCCGTCGCCACCCCACGCCAGGCAGAACCCGGACGTCGGGCACTCGATCCCGCGGCCGCCGAGCGTGCTGAACAGCTGCTCGGTCGGTCCCCAGGACGTGCCGTCCCAGTGCCGAGCGTTGCCGCTGCTGGTCATCGTCCAGCAGTCCGAGACCCCGGCGCAGGCGACCGCGACCGACTCCAGCGACTCCGGGATCGCTGACCAGGAGTGGCCGTCCCAGACCTCGTTGGGGTTGTCGCCGTCGTCGTAGAGGCCGGCGGCCATGCAGTACGACGCGCTGACGCAGTCGATCGACCACACGTCGGCCTCCACGATCCCGCCGCTGCCCGGACCCACGTGGTGCCGTCCCAGGTCTGGCCCGGTGCCGCGCAGAACGTCGGACTCGGGCAGCTGATCGGGCCGCCGGCCCGCTCGTGGCGGCCCGGCTGCACCGTCCAATGACCGTGCCGGAAGACGCGCGGGGCCACCTCGTCGGTGATGCTCAGCACATCCCCGAGCCGGCGCAGGCCACCCGCGGCTGCGGGTACACCGGGTGGGGTGTCGCGTGGAGGTGGAACCCGTGCCGGACCACCGTCGTCCGCTCGCCCACGACCACGCACTGCCCTGGCGCGGGGCAGGAGAGGGGCTGAGGAATCGGTGCCGGCGAACATCGACGGGTGGTACGAGACAGTGACCCCAGTGACCCTTCCAGGCGGCGAAGACTCCGCCACCGGCGACCCAGCCGCAGTAGTGGGGCCCCGAGCACGACACCGCGCCATCTCTCAACGTCGTGCGCAGGCTCCAGAACTTGTGCTGCTTCCAGGACCTGCCGTTCCACCGCGAGACCCGGGCACCGTTCGTCGCGGCCATGCACAGCTGGGCCGACGGGCAGTCCGAGGCTGATCGCGCGGATCCCGAAGCCGGAGAAGACGTGCCCCTGGGAGTGCCAGTGGCCGTTGTGGAGCCGGTAGGCCGTGCCGTCGACGGTCAGGCGGTGCAGGCGTCGCGCGCACTGCACGACACCGCGACCAGGTCCCGGACCCCGACGGAAGGCCCCTGGTGCCACGTCCCGTCGTACCTCACCGTCGTGCCGCCGCTGCCGACGGCACGGCACGCCGCGGCCGCCCAGCACGACACGGAGGTCAGGTCGGCCTGCGCCGCGTGGACGCGACCCCAGCCCGCCCCCTTCCGAACGACCTCGCGAGTCCCACCGACCGCGGCGCAGAAGCGCTGGGTCGGGCAGGAGACCGAGGCCAACGGCCCGAGCCCGTGGTCTGCAGCGCGGGGCGGGCCCCAACGACGGCCGTCGAAGACGGAGGCGTTGCCGTTGTCGTCCACGGCCGTGCAGTGCGTCAGCCTCGCGCACGAGACGACGTTCAACGGCGCCGCGAGGCGCGGAACGACCCGGCCGGCGGAGGCCCAGTGCGACGCTTCGGTCGCCGCAGCAGCAGAGCCGCCGGCAGCGGCGGCCGACGGGAGTGAAGCGGGGAGCGTGAGGAGTGCTGCCGCGAGCAGCAGGACCGCCGTGACGGTCCGTCGTCCGAGATGCATGAGCAGAGTGTCCCTTCGATCGGTGCACCCGGTCCGATGCTCGGCCCACCAGGAAAGTTCACCGACACGCGCAACCAAAGGGGTGCCCCAAAGTCAAGGGTTGCCGGGCCCCACCGACCGGCGTACACATGAGGTACCAACTCAAGACCAGCACGCGAACCGGGTACCCACGCGGCGATCCACCCTTCTTACAGGGCGCTTGTCAACGGGAACCTCCCGGGGCAGCCACTAGGTAGATGCACGCTTGGTAGCCGGGTTTCGCGTGTCAGCGGCGGCACCCGACCCCTCGGGTGCCGCTCGCATCTGAGCCCGTTGTCTCCTGCGCGCAGCGCAGGAGACAACGCAAGGCGAAGGAGGTCGAGGAGCGTCGGCTCAGACCCGAGCGTGCGAGGGGCTGAGCGACGCGTCTCGAGACCCGGTCCGATGTCCCGGATCATCCAGCCAGCTGTCCCGGATCCGTCACGCAGTGGGCTCGCCTCGGCACCGGCGGCATACGCCTCGGCGCAGTAGAGCAGCCACGCCTGGACCCCCGCGCGCCCTCCGTCGGCGTACGCCCGCAGGTTCGACTCGTACGCCGGGCGCAGGGCGAGGTGCCCGGCCTCCGGCACGACCAGCGACTTCGCGTCGAGCCCGCTGCTGACGAGCACCAGCCGTTCCGCGGCCCGCGCCACGACCGCATCGGAGCTGCCGAACGGCGCGCCGGTCGCCAGGGCCGCGTGCACCAACGCGGCGGTGAGCAGCGCCGGTCGCCCGTCGTCGACGAGCGCGGCGACGTCTCGGAGCAGGAGCGCGGCGTCGGCATCACGGGGCCGACCGATCTCGTCCTGCCCCACGTCGTGCGCCGCCAGGGCGTGCAACCGGGCCAGGGCTTGGAGGGGCGTGCGCGCGAAGACGGGGACGAGCCCGAGCAGCTCCACCGACACCCGCAGCGCCGACTGGGCGACGGCGTCGCCGACCCCCGAGCGGACCCCCTCGAGGCTGGAGCCCGACCCCGCGAGCGCGGCGTTCGCGTGAGCACCCCGCAGCAGCGACTCGGCCGTCAGCTCCGGCGACGTACGCCGGAGTCCCCGGTCGCGCAGCATGGTGTCGATGCCGTCGCGGGTGGCGGCGAACCCCGAGGCGACACCCTCGAGCCGCTCGAGATCCTCCAGACGCTCCACGCCCGGCACAGTAGTGACCACCGAGACGTCGGTGCCGACAGGTAGCCTCGGTCCCGATGAGCGACGAGCAGTCACCCGGCGACGGGGCCGAGCGGCAGCCCGACTGGGCGCACTCGTTCGGCGGTGTCGCCGAGGCCTACGAACGCGGCCGTCCGACCTACCCGCCGGACGCCGTGCGCTGGATGCTCGGCGACCAGCCGCAGATCGTGCTCGAGCTCGGTGCCGGCACCGGCAAGCTGACGCGCGTCATCGCCGACCTGGGCCACGACGTCCACGCCACCGATCCCGACGAGGCGATGCTCCACATCCTCGAGCGCGTGATGCCCGGCATCCGCACGGCGCGCGCCAGCGCCGAGGACATCCCTCTCGCCGACGGCTCTGTCGACGTGGTCGTCGCGGGCCAGGCGTTCCACTGGTTCGACCTCGACGTCGCCCTGCCCGAGATCGCCCGCGTGCTGCGCCCCGGCGGCCGCATCTGCCTGGTGTGGAACACCCGCAACGAGAAGATCCCGTGGGTACGCCGGCTCGGGAGGATCATCGGCACCCAGGAGCAGCTGGCCGACCCTGCCCAGGCCCTGATCTTCAGCGAGCTGTTCGGGTTCGTCGAGAGCAACGAGTTCAGCCACTGGCAGACGATCGACCGCAAGAGCATCCAGGACCTCGTCCTCTCGCGGTCCAACGTCGCCGTGCTCGACGAGGAGGGGCGCGCGGCCAAGCTGGCCGAGGTGGTCGCGTTCTACGACGAGTTCGGCCGCGGCATGGACGGCATGCAGCTGCCCTACGACACCCACTGCTACCGGGCCGACGTGCTCGAGCGGCCGCGCGCCCGGGCCACCGACGACCCCGAGGCGGCGGACGGCGGCGACGGCGCCGATCCCGAGAGCCCCGACGACGACCTGCTCATCGACTTCCGGTGAAAGGGAACAGCCCCGCGTGAGGAACGAACGCGGGGCGTCGGTAGCGCAGGTCGAGCGAGCCCACGACTGAGCTCGCCAAGTCGTGCACGGCGAGTCGAAACCCGGTCCTTCCTCAGCCAGCGGAGTCCCGGCCCAGGGCGGCGATGAGCCCGTCCAGGGCGTAGTCCCACGCCTCGTCGACGTCGCCGCCGAGCTGGAACGCCCCGGCCAGCTCCATGGTCACGAAGCCGTGGGCCCACGCGACCACCAACCGGGCCGCGGGCAGCTCGTGCTCGGGGCCGGCCAGACGCCCGGCCACCCGGCGTACGGTCGCGACCGAGCGGTCGCGCACGTCGGCCGAGGCCATGCCGGCCTGCCGCGGGTCGAACAGCAGCGGGTACGTCGCGGGGTTGCGGCGCGCGAAGTCGCGGAACGCCCCGGCGAGCTCCCGGAGATCGCGGCCCGGGTCGTCGCCGACGACCACCCGGTCGATCACGGCGGCGAGCTCCAGCGCGGCTGCCTCGACGATCAGGCCCACCAGCGCGTCGCGGCTCGCCACGCGCTTGTAGAGCGAGGGGGCGCGCACCCCCACCGCCCGGGCGACCGCCTGCATGGTGAGGGCGTCGAGGCCGTCGCGCTCGAGCAGGTCTCGACCTGCGGCGACCACGGCCGTCGTGCTGGTCCGCGCGGGAGCAGGCATCGGGTTTGTCCCTTCACGGCTACGGGGTGTAGCCTTCATGGCTATAGATACTAGCCTTCAATCGACACCCACGGGAGAGACACCATGCAGCTCGCCACCGGACTCCACGTCCTCGGGTCCGACCCCCACGGCACCGTCAACAGCTACCTCGTCGTCGACGGAGGTGAGGTCACGATCATCGACGCCGGTCTCCCGGCGCAACGCCGCCTGCTGCTCGCGGAGCTGCGCAGCATCGGGCTGACGCTCGACGCGGTGCAGGCACTCGTGCTGACCCACGGCGACACCGACCACATCGGTTACGCCGCGTGGCTGTTCGCCGAGCGAGGCATCCCGGCCCGCGTCCACGCCGACGACGTCGACCGGGCCCGCAAGGAGGTCTCCAAGCCGAGCTCGGGGTGGGGGCCGATGAAGATCGGCGCCCTCGCCGGCTTCCTGTGGTACTCCGCCCGCCAGGGCGGGCTGCGGATCCCCGCCGTCGAGGAGGTCGTGCCGTTCGCCGACGGCGACGTGCTCGACGTTCCCGGGAAGCCACGGATCATCCACGTCCCGGGCCACACTCCGGGCAGCGTCGCGGTGCACGTGCCCGGCCACGACGCGCTGTTCCTCGGCGACGCGATGACCACCCGCAACGTCCTGACCGGTGCCGAGGGGCCCGAGCCCGCGCCGTTCACGCTCGACCCGACCCAGGCCCGCGAGTCGCTCGACCGGATCCAGGCCGTCGACGCGACCTGGGTCCTGCCGGGTCACGGTCCGGCCTGGGACGGCGGTGTGCCCGAGGCGGTGCGGCTGACCCGCGACGGGCTGAGGCCGCCTTGACGTGCCGCGGCCGCGGGCGGAAGGTGATGAATGGTTCAACCACCGCGGCCGCCGGGCACACTCGGGGCCATCTCGGGCCGGCCGGAGGCTGCACGACGCAAGGAGCAGCCGTGTCCAACACCGCGCGCGCGGAGCAATCCACGCAGACGTCACCGATGTCCTTCGCCCCGGGTCAGCATATCGCCGACCCGGCACCCCTCGGTCTCGCGGCGTTCGCACTCACCACCTTCCTGCTGAGCATGGTCAACGCCGGCTGGTGCCGGACACCCTCGTCGGAGCCGCGCCGTGTTCGGCGCTAGCACTCGCCTACGGCGGCATCGCCCAGTTCGCGGCCGGGATCTGGGAGTTCGCGAAGGGCAACACGTTCGGCGCGACCGCCTTCTGCTCCTACGGGGCCTTCTGGGTCTCGTTCTGGTGGCTCGACCGAGCAACGACCTGGCGCAGCTCCGGTCCCGACGCGACTACAAGGCGATCGGGATGTACCTGCTGGGCTGGACCATCTTCACCGCCTACATGTCCGTCGCCGCCGTGCGGGTGAACATGGCCGTCCTCGCCGTCTTCGTGCTGCTGACGATCACGTTCCTGGTCCTGGCCTGGGCTGGTTCGCCAAGGAGTCGTCCGGCGGGATCCACCTCTCGGTGGATACCTCGGCCTGCTCACGGCGCTCGCCGCGTGGTACGCGTCGTTCGCGGGCGTCACCGCGTTCACCTGGGGCCGCCAGGTCTTCCCGGTAGGAGCGCCGCGCGAGTAACCACACGACGCCGCGCACTACCGATGGGTCCTCGCCCCGGCCAACTTGGAGGCAACCATCCGCTCCTAGGGTGGATCCGAGGCCGGTGCGAGGACCCCCCGAGAGGAGACACGAGTCGTGAGCGAAGAGACCCTGTCCAACCTGCTCCACGAGGAGCGCCGCTTCGAGCCGCCGGCCGACCTCGCCGCGAACGCCAACGTCAAGGCCGACGCCTACGACGAGGCGGAGCAGGACTACGTCGCGTTCTGGGAGAAGGCCGCCGAGCGGCTGACCTGGGACACGAAGTGGGACCGCGCGCTCGACTGGGACAACCCGCCGTTCGCCAAGTGGTACGTCGGCGGCAAGCTGAACGCGGCGTACAACTGCGTCGACCGGCACGTCGAGGCGGGCAACGGCGACCGGATCGCCTATCACTGGGTCGGTGAGCCCGAGGACGACACCCGCGACATCACCTACGCCGAGCTCAAGGACATGGTCTGCCAGGCGGCCAACGCGCTGGTCGACCTCGGGGTGAAGACCGGCGACCGGGTCGCGATCTACATGCCGATGATCCCCGAGACGGTCGTGGCGATGCTGGCCTGCGCACGGCTCGGGGCGCCGCACACGGTCGTCTTCGGTGGCTTCTCGTCCACGGCGCTGCGCGACCGCGTGCAGGACTGCGACGCCCGGATCGTGATCACCTCCGACGGTGGCTACCGGCGCGGCGCGCCGGCGGCCCTCAAGCCGGCGGTCGACGAGGCGCTCGAGGAGTGCCCAGACGTCCGCCACGTGCTCGTCGTACGCCGGACCGGTCAGGACGTCGACTGGAACGACGGCCGCGACGTGTGGTGGCACGACGCCGTCGACGGCGCGTCGAAGGAGCACACCCCCGAGGCGTTTGACGCCGAGCACCCGCTGTATGTGATGTACACGTCGGGCACGACCGGCAAGCCGAAGGGCATCCTGCACACGACGGGCGGCTACCTCGTCGGCTGCGTCGTACACGCACTGGGCGGTCTTCGACCTCAAGGACGACGACGTCTTCTGGACCGCGGCCGACATCGGCTGGGTGACCGGCCACTCCTACATCGTCTACGGGCCGCTGGCGAACGGCGCGACGTCGGTGATGTACGAGGGCACACCGGACACCCCCCACAAGGGGCGCTGGTGGGAGATCATCGAGAACTACAAGGTGACGCTCCTCTACTGCGCGCCGACGGTGATCCGCACGTTCATGAAGTGGGGCGCGGACATCCCGGAGAAGTTCGACCTGTCGACGCTGCGGATCATCGGCTCGGTCGGTGAGCCGATCAACCCCGAGGCCTACATCTGGTACCGCGAGACCATCGGCGGCGGCCGCACGCCGGTGATGGACACGTGGTGGCAGACCGAGACCGGCATGCACATGATCAGCCCGCTCCCGGGTGTGACCGCGGGCAAGCCCGGGTCGGCGATGAAGGCGCTGCCCGGCGTCTCGGCGCTGGTCGTCGACGACGAGGGGAACGCCGTGAAGCCGGGCTCGGGCGGCTACCTCGTGCTCACCGAGCCGTGGCCGGCGATGCTCCGCACGATCTGGGGCGACGACGAGCGCTACCAGGAGACCTACTGGTCGCGCTTCCAGGGCGATGTACTTCGCCGGCGACGGCGCGAAGCTCGACGAGGACGGCGACATCTGGCTGCTCGGCCGGGTCGACGACGTCATGAACGTCTCGGGCCACCGGCTCTCGACCACCGAGATCGAGTCGGCCCTGGTGTCGCACCCGAAGGTCGCCGAGGCCGCGGTCGTCGGGGCGAACGACGCCGACACCGGCCAGGCCGTCAACGCCTTCGTGATCCTGCGCGAGTCGGCACTGACCGACGGCAAGGCCGACGAGGGCATCGTCAAGGAGCTGCGCGACCACGTGGCGAAGGAGATCGGCCCGATCGCGAAGCCGAAGTCGATCCTGGTCGTCGCCGAGCTGCCCAAGACCAGGTCCGGGAAGATCATGCGGCGCCTGCTGCGTGACGTCGCGGAGAAGCGCGACGTCGGTGACGTCACCACGCTGGCCGACTCCGCGGTGATGGACCAGATCAAGGAAGGCATCGCCTCCGGCTCCGACGAGGACTAGCGCTGACCCGTCAGAAGTTGACAGTCAGGAACGTCGACCCGGCAGAAGTTGACGAGAAGCTTCTGCCGGGTCGACGTCGTACGGCGTCAACTTCTGCCGGGTCGACGTCGTACGGCGTCGAACTTCTGCCGGGTCAGCGTTTGCGGAGGACGAGGGCGCCGAGGAGGGCGGCGAGCACCGAGGCGGCGAGGACGCCGGCCTTGGCGGCGTCGGCCTCGTGGCTTCCGAAGGAGAGGTCGGAGACCAGCAGCGAGACGGTGAACCCGATCCCCGCGAGCAGGGCGACCCCGAGCATCTGGCTCCAGGTGAGGTCCTCGTTCAGCTCGGCCCGGGTGAACCGGGTGACGACGTAGGTGCCTCCCAGGACACCCAGTGGCTTGCCGAGCACGAGTCCGAGGACGACCCCGATCACGACCGGGTCGCGGAGCGAGCGCGCCGCCCCCGGAGACCGGTACACCGGCCGAGACGAGCGCGAAGAACGGAACGGCGAGGCACGCCGAGACCGGCGACAGCCGGTGCTCGAGACTCTCGGCGGGGCTGTGTGCCTCGCCGGGATCGCGGCGTACCCGCGTGAGCAGACCCAGGAGGACGCCGGCGATGGTCGCGTGCACGCCGCTCTCGTGCATGAACCACCAGGCCGCCACCGCGACCGGCAGGTAGACCCAGACCGCCGACACCCGGAGCCGCTGCAGCACCGCCCAGAGGAGGACCAGTCCCAGCGCGACCAGCAGGTCGACGACGTGCACGGAGTCGGTGAAGACGATCGCGATGACCGCGATCACCACGAGGTCGTCGACGACGGCCAGCGTCAGCAGGAAGGCCCGCAGCGAGGGCGGCAGGTGCGACCCGACGACGGCCAGCACGGCCAGCGCGAAGGCGATGTCGGTGGCCGCCGGGATCGCCCAGCCGCCGGGCTCGCCCGACGACGTCGTCACGTTCACGATCGTGAACAGCAGGGCCGGGACGCCGACCCCGCACAGCGCCGCGGCCACCGGCACCAGCGCATCGGCCGGTCGGCGCAGGGAGCCGACCACGAACTCCCGCTTCAGCTCGAGTCCGGCCACGAAGAAGAACAGCGTCAGGGCACCGTCGGCGCCCCAGTGCTCCAGGTCGAGCGGGCCGAGGTCGGCACCGATGAACGAGTGGTAGGCCGCGTCCGCCGGCGAGTTCGCCCACACCACGGCGACGACCGCCGCGACCAGGGCCAGCAGCCCACCCACCGCCTCGGACCGCAGCACCCCGGTCAGGAACGCCGTCTCCCCGGGCGCCGGCAGCGGCAGGATGCGGCGTACGACGGACACGTCCGGAGGCTAGCCTGCCCACCGACCCGGGCCGCCGGGAGCGGGGCAGCGCCGTTGTAGGGTCGCCACGACACCAGCGACGACGTCCCGAGGAAGCCCGAGGTCTCATGGCGCACGAACCGGTCCAGGACCCTGATCCGACGATCGGGCGACTCGTCTCCGACGCCAGCCGTGACGTCTCCAGCCTGATCCGCAACGAGATCCGGCTCGCGAAGTCGGAGATCCAGGTCAGCGTGAAGGCCGGCGGGATCGGCATCGCGATGTTCGCGGCGGCCGGCTTCTTCGCACTGATGGCCCTGATCATGCTCTCGGTCGCGATCGCCTACTTCATCAACTGGAACGGCCACGGCCTCTCGCTGCACTGGGCGTTCCTGATCGTCTTCGGCTTCTACCTGCTGCTCGCCGCGCTGCTGGCCTACGTCGGGATCCGCAAGGTGAAGAAGGTCCGCGCCCCCGAGAAGGCCATCGCCCAGGCCAACGAGGCGAAGCAAATCCTCAAGCGCGGCTGATTTCGGCGTGTCACCGACCGTTCCGGGGCGACACGCCGATCCGGCCGCCGGCGTGTCCTGACGGAACGGTCGGTGACACCGGCTCAGACCTACGCCGCGCAGCCCTCGGTCGAGACCGGCCGGGACAGGATCCGGCCGCTGGCCGCCGCTTGGGCCACCTGCCGGGACGACAGGGCGTAGCCCGTGTCGCTGCTGGTGACCGAGGCGGCGAAGACCACGCCGACCACCCGTCCCGCGGAGTCGACGACGGGGCCGCCGGAGTTGCCCGGGCGGATCAGCCCGCGCAGGGACAGCACGTCGCGGATCACCGTGCCGTGGCCGTAGATGTCGGGCGAGCGCAGCCGCTGGTCGGAGCGGACCCGGGCGACCTGCACGTCGTAGGGACCGTTCTGCGGGAAGCCGAGGATGGCCACGCCGTCGCCCGACGCCGCGGCGGCGAACCGCAAGCGGGCGCACCGTGCCGGTGGGCACCGAGAGCACGGCGACGTCGAGGTCGGCGTTGTAGTAGACGACCTTCGCCGGCACCGAGCTGCCGTGGATGTCGACCAACGGCGTGCCGACGCCGGCCACGACGTGCGCGTTGGTCATCACCCGGTCGGGCGCGTAGACGAAGCCGGACCCCTCGATGCCCTGGTGGCAGCGGTTGGTGCTGCGGATGCGGACGACGTCGGACGCCGCGCGCTGGACGTCCGGATCGGTGAGGAGGCGGCGGGGGCCCGGCGGCACGGGCACGATCCGCTCCGGCGCGAACGGCTCGAGGTAGCGCGGGAAGAACGTCGTGCCGACGACGTCGTTGAACGCCGAGAGCTTGGAGCTCGCCTCCGCCGGCAGGATCCGGTTGACCTCGGCCAGGACCTTCGACTCCTGGACGAGCGGGGTGATCCCCCGCAGGCCCGAGCCCGACAGCGCGACGCCGAGCGCCCAGGCGACGAGCAGCGCGGCGGCACCGCTGAGGGCAGCCCCGCCCACCGCGTCGAGCGCGCGCACCGGCTGCCAGGTGATCTTGTCGCGCAGCCGGGCGCCACCCACCTGGAGGAGCGCCTGCCCGAGCGACGCGCAGACGATCACGATGAACACCGCGGCCAGCGAGATCAGGATCGACGGGCTCGCATCACCCAGCGCCGTGGGCGCGAGCCAGACCCCGATCACACCGCCGATCAGCAGACCGACCGTCGCGAAGGCGCCGGTGATGAAGCCTTGCCAGTAGCCGGACACGGCGTACAGCACCACGATCACGATCAGCACCCAGTCGAGGAGGTTCACGGGCGCTCCTGGGACGGGGCTGGGGGCCGGGCGGGCCCTCGGGTCGGCGGGGGTGCCGTCGTGCGGGCACCACCTTGCAGCATGTACCCCGGCAGATCACGCACCACGCGGTCGTCCCAGGCGTGGGTCCAGCCGACGTAGTCGAGCAGCCGGGAGATGATCCCGGCGGTGAAGCCCCAGAGCACCACGTCGTGCTGGGGCCCGATCAGGAAGCCCGGGCCGGTCCACCCGCTCGGGTGGCGCACCGAGACGCGGTGGGCCGGGTCGAGCAGCTCCTCGAGCGGGACCCGGTAGACGGCGTGCACCTCGGCCGGGTCGACCACGCCGACCGGGGTCTCCTCGGCCCACCAGCCGAGGATCGGGGTGACCTCGAAGTTGCTGGGCGGCAGCCACAGGTTGGGCAGCTCGGCGAACACCTCCACGCCGTCGGCGCGCAGCCCGGTCTCCTCCTCGGCCTCGCGGAGCGCGGCCTCGCGCGGCGTCTCACCGGGGTCGATCGACCCACCGGGGAAGGACACCTGCCCCGGGTGCGACCGCATGTCGTGAGCCCGCTCGGTGAGCAGCAGGTCGCGCTGCTGACCGAACAGCAGCAGCACGGCACCGCGCCGTGTCACGGCGTCCTCGGGCGGCACGAACGTCGTCAGGTCGTCGGCGGTGATCTCCCGGGCAGCCCGGGCGACAGGTGCGAGCCAGTCGGGGATCACCCGCCCGTCCCGAGGTACTGGCGGGCCGCCGCCGCGACGTCCTGCTCCGTCTCGTAGGGCTTGGCCTCGACATGGGCGATGGCGCCCTTCGCGTCGAGGAACACCGTCGTCGGCATCGCCCCGATGTGCGGCAGCGGGTGTGCCCGGTCGAGCGCCCCCTTGGGGTCGGACACGAGCGGGTAGGCCACGTGGCTGTCGGTGGCCAGCCGGAGGGCCAGGTCGGGGTGGGGATCGAGGAAGTCGACGCCGATGACCTGCACCGCGGACTGGCCCTTCGCGTACGCCGCGAGGGCCGGCATCTCGTCCTTGCAGGAGCCGCACCAGGAGGCCCAGAAGTTCACGATCATCGGGCCGCGCAGACCCGCCACGTCGACGGAGCGACCCCCACCGAGACAGCTCAGCGTCACCGACGGCATGCCGCCGGTCGTGGAGCCCTCGGTGAGCTTCGGGCAGTTCGGGACCTCGCTGTGCTTCTTGAGCGCGGCCAGCTCGGGCGTCGTGACCGTCAGCGTCGTGCCGTCCTGGTAGCGGGGCTGGTCGCTGCTCGAGCAGGCCGACAGCAGCCCGACGGCCAGGCTCAGGGCCAGCGCGACGAGGGGGCGTCTCATGCCGGCCCCTCGGTCTTCACCAGCTTCGCGGCGGCCTCCGGGTCGACCGGCCCCTCGCCGTACGACGGGCACCAGCGCGCCACCGGGCAGGCACCGCACGCCGGCTTCTTGGCGTGGCAGACGCGGCGGCCGTGCCAGATCAGGTGGTGGCAGAGCATCACCCAGTCGGCCTTCGGGAACAGCGCGCCGATCGCGTGCTCGACCTTGACCGGGTCGGTCTCCTCGGTCCAGCCGAAGCGGCGGGCGAGCCGACCGACATGGGTGTCGACGGTGATGCCGGGCACGCCGAACGCGTTGCCGAGCACGACGTTCGCGGTCTTGCGACCGACCCCGGGCAGGGTCACCAGGTCGTCGAGGCGGGGCGGGACCTTCCCGTCGTAGCGCTCGACCAGGGCGGCACTCAGCTTCAGGAGCGCGTCGGTCTTGGCGCGGAAGAAGCCCAACGGGCCGACGATCTGCTCGAGGTGCTCGCGTGGCGCGGCGGCCATCGCGGCGGCATCGGGGTAGGCGGCGAAGAGGGTCGGCCGCACGGCGTTGACCCGGCGGTCGGTGGTCTGGGCGCTCAGCACGGTCACCACGAGCAGCTGGAACGGGTCGTCGAAGTCGAGCTCGATGCGGGCGTCGGGATAGTGGGCGGCGAGCGCCCGGTCGATCTTGCGGGCCCGCCGCACCAGGCCGGTGCGGGTCTCGGGCGACGACGCGACGGACACGCCGACAGCCTACGGCGGCGTGCCGACGAAGCCCGCCGCGACCGAGGGGCACGTGTGACCCACGCCACTGGATAGGATCAGCACGACCCACGCGCGGCGACCGACCGACGGCGTGCAGCGGGGGCCGCGCACTCACCTGGGAGGACGTCGTGGACAACGAGGTACTGCGTCAGGCGCCGCTGTTCAGCGCCCTCGACGACGAGGCCGCCACCGCCCTGCGGGGATCGATGAGCGACACCAAGCTCCGCCGTGGCGACGTCTTGTTCCACGAGGGCGACGCGGGCGACCGCCTCTACATCGTGCTCGACGGCAAGGTGAAGCTCGGCCGCACCTCCAGCGACGGCCGCGAGAACCTCCTCGCCATCCTCGGCCCCGGCCAGATGTTCGGCGAGCTGTCGCTGTTCGACCCCGGCCCCCGGTCCGCGACCGTGACCGCGGTGACCGATGCGACGTTCGCCTCGCTCTCCCACGAAGACCTGCTGAAGTGGCTCGACGGCCGGCCCCAGGTCGCCCGTGGACTGCTCTCCCAGATCGCCTCCCGGCTGCGCAAGGCCAACGACGTCAACGCCGACCTGGTCTTCTCCGACGTCCCTGGTCGGGTCGCGAAGGCCCTGCTCGACCTGGCCGACCGCTTCGGCCGGACCGCCGACGACGGCGTCCACGTCCACCACGACCTCACCCAGGAGGAGCTCGCCCAGCTGGTCGGCGCGTCCCGCGAGACGGTCAACAAGGCCCTCGCCGACTTCGCCTCCCGTGGCTGGCTCCGCCTCGAGCCCCGCTCGGTCGTGATCATGGAGGTCGACCGCCTCCGCCGCCGCGCGCGCTGAGGCACCCGGGTGTGACCCGGCCACCCTCCTCGACACCGAGAAGGTGGCTCCCTCACCGACCGGGTGCGCTGAGGTAGTCCAGCTGGGCGCGCACGGAGAGCTCCGCGGCGGGCCAGAGGACCGGGTCGACGTCGGCGTACACGAGCTCCACGATCCGGCGCGGGAGGGCGTCGTGGTCGAGAGGGGCGCCGTCGCGGGCGGCGGCGTGCACCGACCGGAGGGCCTCGCGCACCTGCTCGAGCCGCTGCCGGCGGTGCGAGACGTAGAAGTCGAGGGCCGGCAGGGCGGACTCGATCACCGGACCGTGGCCGGGCCAGATCGTGTCGATCTCGTGCGCCGCGGCCAGCGCATGGAGTCGGTCGAGCGAGTCGAGGTAGGCACCGAGCTGACCGTCGGGGTGCGCGACGACCGTCGTCCCGCGGCCGAGCACCGTGTCCCCGGTCAGCACCGCGCGCTCCGTCGGGATCACGAACGACAGCGAGTCGGCGGTGTGGCCAGGGGTCGCCACCACGTGCACCTCGAGGCCGCCGACGGCCACGACGTCACCCTCGCCGAGCCCCTCGGAGCCGAGGCGGTACGCCGGGTCGAGCGCGCGTACGCCGCAGCCGACCCGCTCGGCGAAGGAGCGGGCCGCCTCGGAGTGGTCGAGGTGGTGGTGGGTGAGCAGCACGACGGCGACGTCTCCGGCGGCCTCGGCCACGGCGTCGAGATGGCCGGCGTCCGACGGTCCAGGGTCGACCACCACCGACCGGGCGGAGCCCGGGGCGCGCAGCACCCACGTGTTGGTGCCGTCGAGCGTCATCGGCGACGGGTTGGGCGCGAGCACGCACCGGGCCACCGGCCGGACGGCGCCGCCGACCCAGGCCGGCTCAGCCAAGGCGCGCCTCCAGCAACGGCATCGCCCGCGCCGGGATCGACACCCGGTGGTCGGCGTCGACCGACGGGGTGAACATCGTCAGGTCGCGCCCGCGAGCGGCGGCCAGAACCGCCGCCGGGTCGGCGTGCTGCCCCACCTCCAGGCAGGTCACGTAGGTCGGCGGCATCATCCCGATCTCCTCGGCGTCGACCGCGTCGCAGGCGCCGAGGGCCGAGGTCCAGAGCACCGACGACGACTCGCTCGAGACGTCGCGCGTCAGCTGCCCCGGGGGCATGGCCGCGACGAAGAACCACGTGCGGAACCGGCGAGGCTCGAAGTCCGGGGTGCACCACGCGGCCCAGGCCCCGAGCAGGTCGGTGCGCAGCACCAGCCCGCGCCGCTCGAGGAACGTCGTGAACGCCAGCTCCTTGGCCTCCAGCGCACGGCGGTCGGCCTCCCAGTCGTCACCCGTCGTGTCGGCCACGACCTCGGACGCGGAGGGGCCCGCGAGCAGCACACCCGACTCCTCGAACGTCTCGCGCACCGCCGCGCACACCAGCGCCCGCGCCATCTCCTCCGAGACCAGCAGCTGGGCCGCCCAGGCCGAGGGCGCCGGCCCTGCCCACGCCACCGAGCGGTCGAAGTCGCGCGGGTCGACGCCGCCGCCGGGGAAGACGCACATGCCCCCGGCGAACGCCATCGAGGTCTGCCGCCGCAGCAGGTAGAGGTCGGGGCCGCCGGCGGCATCGCTCGGCGCGCGCATCAGGATCACGGTGGCCGCGTCGCGCGGCTCGGCCGGCGTACGACGACCCTCGGCGAACTCCCGCGCGTGCGCGACCAGCTCGGGTGGCAGCGCGACCCGCATCAGGCCCGGTGGTCGAGCGGAGTCGAGACCTCGACGAGGATCTCGACCTCGACCGGCGCGTCCAGCGGCAGCACCGGCACGCCGACCGCCGAGCGCGCGTGCACGCCCGCGTCGCCGAACGCCTGGCCCAGCAGGTCGGAGGCACCGTTGGCGACCTGGGGCTGGCCGGTGAAGCTCACCTCGGAAGCCACGAAGCAGACCACCTTGACCACGCGCGTCACCAGGTCGAGGTCGCCGATCTCGGCCTTCACCGCGGCGATCGCGTTCAGGGCGCACTGCTGCGCGCACGACGCGGCGTCCTCGGGCGAGACCGACCCACCCACCTTGCCGGTGGTGATCAGCTCGCCGTTGCGCAAGCGGCACCTGGCCCGAGGTGTAGACGTAGGAGCCGGTGCGCACCGCCGGGACGTAGGACGCCACCGGCTTGGCGACGTCGGGCACCGACAGGCCCAGCTCGGCGAGACGGTCCTCGACGGCGCCCATCACCCGGCCACCGGGCGCTTGAAGTAGCCGACCATGTTCTCCGGGTTCATCCCCGGGGCGACCTGCACGAGCTCCCACCCGTCGGCACCGAAGTTGTCGAGGATCTGCTTCGCCGCATGCACCAGGATCGGCGCCGTGAGGTACTCCCACCTCTGGATCTCAGCCATGGCCGCGACCCTACTCCCGGCGTTCGGGCGCCCGTGCGGTGCGGCGCGACCTCGTCCACGCGCGGCCAGGGGGCGTCCGACGGCACAGGGAGAGAAGGCGGCCGGACGCCCCGCTGGAGGCCCCGAGACCTCGCGCGCCGCCCCGACCGGGGCCACGCACGCCCGCTCGACGACCGAGCCGCCCCGAGGCGACGGGTGCGGAGACAAGAGCCCTGCCTCCGCACCCGCGTGCCCCGGAGCGTTCCTTCGGCGTCCGCCTCAGGCCGGCCAGTCGGCCGACGTGACGGCGCCGCCGACGATCTCGACCTCTAGCGCGACCGCGTCGGGACGACCCTTCTCGAACAGCTCGTACCGCCCGGACCCCAGCTCCGGGTAGACCAGCGACGGAAGGCTCCCGTCGGCCACCGGCCGGGCCACGACCGCCACGTGCGCGAGGTGCTCGTGCGCGTGGTCGTGCGCAGGGGCCTCTTCGTGCTCGTGGTGGTGATGCCCGTGGACGTGCTGCCCGTCGAGCGGGCGGATCTCGACCTCGAGACCCACCGTCGACTCCGGCATCGCCACCATCAGCGCCCCGACGTCACCCCCGATGTCGAGCAGGACGGCGCCCTGCCCGGCCCAGGGGTTCTCCGGCTCGGCGACGGCCGTGACCACCTCGGTCATGACACGTCAGCCGTACCGGGCTTGGTCTGGTAACCGCCGCCCGGGTTGCCGAGGTAGGGGAACGTCTCCGTCGTCCCACCGTTGGTGTCGGACGTGCCGTCGGTGAGCACGCCCGCCGCACCGTCGGGAGTGAACGACGGGTCGACGAGCGGGATCGTCACACCGGCCACGGCGCGCAGCTCGATCGCCACGACGTCGTCACCGATCCGGCGGCCGTTCGGGAACCCGGCCGCGTCGCCACCCAGCAGGCCCATGCTGTCGGGGTTGCTCGCCGGCGGGATCGCCAGGTTCAACCGCAGCATGTCGGACTCCACAACCCCCGTGAAGTTCTGGAACCCGGGCACGACACCCGACGGGATGCCGGTCAGCAGGACGGCGTGCAGGTCGGCACGCGCCTTGTGGTAGCCCGCGAGGTTCGGGAAGACGCCCGGGTAGAGCACCGGCAGCAGCCGGGCCAGCTCCGGGTGGTTCACGTACTTCGCGAACATCGAGTCGCCCTTGGGGTGCCGGGCGTTCCACATGTCCTTGTGGGCCATCGGGGTGATGACCTCGTTGAACAGCGGGTTGCCGAGACGCGAGACCTGCTCCCAGGGACCGTGGCCGCGGTAGCGGCCCTCGGACTGGTCGAACATCCGCGACTTGCGCCGGCTCGCCGAGGCCCAGACCCCGATCACCGACTTGCTCTTGGCGGGGTCGGTCGGGCGGGCACCGTTGCGGGTGACCTCCGACATCGGCACCTGGAGCACGATCGAGTGGACGTTGAACCCCTGCAGGGAGTTGCGACCCGCAGCGTCGGCCATCGGCAGCAGGTGCAGGTGGTTGAACGGCCGCAGGGCACCCAGGTCGAACACGCTGCCCAGGTCGACGTGGAAGGCGTCGGCCCGCTGACCCGCGAAGACCTTGCGCTTGCCGACCGTGTGCACGGCCTGACCAGCGAGGTGCTCGTAGTTCGGCGTGCTGCGGGGACCGATGTTCACGGGCGGGCAGGCGAGGTGCTTGGCGAGCACCTTCGACTTGCCGTCCTTGATCCGGGTGATCGAGTAGTACTGCGGTCGGTTCCACGCCGGGTCGTGGATCCCCGAGATCGGGCCCGTGTTGTAGAGGAAGGTCTTCGGGTCACGGATCCGGGTGTGGAACTGGAACCGGTAGGTGATGTCCGCCTGGCCCTTGCCCTTGTTGGAGATGTGGATGTCGTAGGCGACGTCGTTGCCGAACTCGTAGAAGTTCGGCCCGCCGTCCGGCGCCTGGAACGGGATGTAGTTCGCGATCAGCGTGACCGTGTTGGGACGGTCGGGGCTGACGAAGGCGTAGACGTCGGTGCTGTCGGCGACCGGGTCCTTGGCCATCTCGGGTGCTTCGCGGTGCGAGGACATGTCAGTTGCCTCCCGCCGCGTTCAGGATCCGGGTCGCGAGCTCGCGGTCGTGGACGACCACCTCTCGCTCCCCGACCATCAGCCGGACCTCGCTGGACGTGTGGTCGTGCACGTACGCGACCACCGACTCGCGGGCGCTGGACGGCGTACGCCGTGCCTCGCTCGCCTCGGCCGGCGAGACGGTCATCGCGACCGCTCCGGCCGCCACTCCCGCGCCACCGGCGGCGAGGAGCTTCCTTCTACTGGTTTCGCTCATCAGAGCCTCCCTGTCAGACGGCCTCGTTGTGAGGCGCGCCACAGCGGATTCGGAGCGCTCGGAGCGGCAGATGGGTGGCAGTGCCAGGGAGCTCAGCCGGCGCCCGGTGCCGCGGCGTCGCGCGCAGAGGCAGCGGCGACCGACCTGGCCCTCACCCGCTCGCCGAGGTCGACCAGCAGCGAGTCGCCGACCGCCACCGCGCCGCCGAGAACGACGGCCGCGACCGGCGCCGGCAGCACGGTCCGGCGTACGGCGGAGACGGCCACCAGCATCAGGGCGGTCCAGGAGGCGCCCGAGGTCGCCAACGGCACGACGGCGCGACGCCACGGCTCGGCGTCCTCGTCGGGAACCACCACGAAGACCTGCAGGCCGGGCCGGCCGAGCGGCCAGCCCGCGACGTACGACGCGAGGACGGCACGGGCGCGGCCGGGCAGCCCGGGCGAGAGACACGCGAGCGCGACCCCCGCCCCCCGCACCGCCGAGCCGGGCCGGACCCGGGACGCCGGGTTCACGCGAGGATCTCGGGCTCGGTCTTCTCGCGCACCTCGTCGAGAGTCACGTCGGGCGCCAGCTCGACGAGCCTCAGGCCCTCCTCGGTGACGTCGAGGACGCAGAGGTCGGTGATGATCCGCTCCACGACACCGCGGCCGGTGTAGGGCAGGTCGCACTCGTTCAGGATCTTCTTGGAGCCGTCCTTGGCGACGTGCTCCATCAGCACGATCACCCGCTTGGCGCCGTGGACCAGGTCCATCGCGCCACCCATCCCCTTCACCATCTTCCCGGGGATCATCCAGTTCGCGATGTCGCCCTTCGCCGAGACCTGCATCGCACCGAGGATCGCGGCGTCGATCTTGCCGCCACGGATCATCCCGAACGACGTGGCCGAGTCGAAGAAGGACGCACCCTTGCGCAGGGTGACGGTCTCCTTGCCGGCGTTGATCAGGTCGGGGTCCTCGTCGCCCTCGTAGGGGTAGGCGCCGACGCCGAGGATGCCGTTCTCCGACTGGAGGACCAGCTCGACGTCGTCGTCGACGTAGTTGGGCACCAGGGTCGGCAGCCCGATGCCGAGGTTCACGTAGGAGCCGTCGGTCAGCTCCGAGGCCGCACGTGCGGCCATCTGCTCACGGGTCCAGGCCATGATCAGTTCCCTCCCGTGGTCTCGACAGGCTCGACCGACGAGGGTCGAGGGCGCGTCGTGCGCTTCTCGATCTTCTTGTCGGCCGCCTGCCCCTCGGTGAGGGCGACGACGCGCTGCACGTAGACGCCCGGGGTGTGCACGTCCTCCGGCTTGATCTCGCCGGGCTCGACGAGGTGCTCGACCTCGGCGATCGTCGTGCGGCCGCACATCGCGGCGAGCGGGTTGAAGTTCCGCGCGGACTCGCGGTAGACGAGGTTGCCGTGCCGGTCGCCCATCCAGGCCCGCACCAGCCCGAAGTCGGCGACGATCGCGGCCTCGAGCACGTAGTCGCGGCCGCCGAAGTCACGCGTCTCCTTGGGTGGCGAGCTGACGACGACGTTGCCGTCGGCGTCGTACTTCCAGGGCAGGCCGCCCTCGGCGACCTGGGTGCCACCCCCGGTCGCGGTGAAGAACGCCGGGATGCCGGACCCACCCGCTCGCATCCGCTCGGCCAGCGTGCCCTGCGGCGTGAGCTCGACCTCGAGCTCACCGGAGAGGTACTGCCGGGCGAACTCCTTGTTCTCCCCGACGTACGACGAGATCATCCGGCGCAGCCGCTTCGACATCAGCAGCCGGCCCAGGCCCCACTCGTCGACCCCGCAGTTGTTGGACACCGCCTCGAGGTCGGACACCCCGGCCTCCAGCAGCGCGTCGATCAGCACCGACGGCACCCCGCAGAGCCCGAAGCCACCGACGGCCAGCGTCGACCCGTCGGGGATGTCGGCCACCGCCTCGGCAGCGCTCGCCACGACCTTGTCCATGCACGCACCTCCTGCGGGCATCCTGCCACGGCACGAGCGAGCAGCCCGGCCCGAGGATCGAGGCGAGATCCGGTGAAGGTGAGGAAGGCGGTGACCGTGGTCTCGACGAGCCCGACCGACGGCGGTCGTGGTCTCGACGAGCTCGACCGACGGGACGGGCCGGCTCGGTCTCGTCAACCGGCCGTCGGGTCCTCGATGGACCAGACGGAGTGGCCGATCAGGGCATGGATCGCGCCTCCCGCCGCACAGGCGGCCTTGACCGGACCCTCCGGTGCGGGCAGGGCCTTCCACTCGGCGCCGTCGTGCCAGCACAGACGGTTCCCGCGGGCCATCGCCGCGACGAACATCGGGAGGTCACCAGCGACGTCGTCGACCAGCACCATCGGCCGGCCACCGGCCTCCGGGACGTTGACCAGCTCGAGCTGGGGCATCGTCAGCGCCGTCGTCCGCAGCGGCCCGCGGAAGGGCAGCGGGAGCAGCTCGTGCACGACCGCCCTCCCGTCGGCGACGCCGCCGATCCAGGTGTGCCGACCGCCACCCGCGGACGCGACCGAGGTCAGGGCCGACGGCGCCGGTGCGAGGTGGATCCGCCGCCAGTCGGTGTCGCCCAGTGCCCAGGCGGTCGCCGAGCGCGAGTCACCGAGCCGCCCGGCCACGACGAGCGGGTCCTTCTCGGAGCCGCCGAAGACCAGCGCCGTGTCCGGTGAGCTGGCGAGCCTCAGGTCGCGAGCGCGAGCCGGGCCACCGCCGACCGCGGCTTCGCGGGTGTGCACGCGCAGTCGCCACGAGCCGTCGGACAGACGGCTGCTCAGGACCAGGTCCGTGCCGGCGTCCACCGCGGGCGCCGCCCACATGGCGTCGACGGCGTCGAGCGGGTGCGGAAGAGCCGGCCCGTCGTCGCGGGCCGTCCACAGCTGCAGTCGTCCGTCGGCGCCCCGGCCGGTCAGCCAGGGCTCGGGCCCGGGCGCCATCCCGAGCACGCCGAAGGAGTCGACGAGCTGGTCGTCGTACCTCGTCGCGCCGGTGTGCGGCAGCCGCAGGCGCGCGGCGAAGACCGTGCCCTCGTCGCTGATGCCGGCGCAGAGTCCCCGCTGCATAGCGGTCACCCGACCGGCGACCGCAAATCTCATCCAGTCCATGTTCTTTCCCCCGCCGTCGACGGTAACCGTCGTCGGCCGTGCGCGTGGCGACTCGGGAAAACCTTGACTTTCGAGAGCGGGGAGCGCTCGACACTGGCGGCCGGCACGCGCGTCGGACCCCGTACGCTCGGGGGGTGCCGAGCCGCGACTTCCCGCACGTGCGCCTGCACATCGTCACGGGGAAGGGCGGCACCGGGAAGTCGACCGTGGCCGCCTCGCTGGCGCTCGGGCTGGCCGTCACCGGCACCAACGTCCTGCTCTGCGAGGTCGAGGGTCGCCAGGGCATCGCGCGGATGTTCGACGTCGAGCCGCTGCCGTACGCCGAGCGGCGCATCGCGACCGGGCTGCCGGCGGCGGACGGGCGGCGCGGGGGCATCGTCCACGCGCTGCACATCGACCCCGAGTCGGCCCTGCTGGAGTACCTCTCGATGTACTACAAGCTCGGCCGGGCCGGGAAGGCGCTGGACCGGTTCGGCGTCGTCGAGTTCGCGACCACGATCGCGCCCGGCGTCCGCGACGTCCTGCTGACCGGCAAGGTCTACGAGGCGACCAAGCGCAACGCCCGCAACAAGAACGCGATCACCTACGACGCCGTCGTCCTCGATGCGCCCCCGACCGGCCGGATCGCCCAGTTCCTCGGCGTCAACCAGGAGCTGGCCGGCCTGGCCCGGATGGGCCCGATCAAGAGCCAGGCCGACTCGGTGACCCAGCTGTTCCGCTCCGAGCGGACCGCCGTGCACCTGGTGACCGTGCTCGAGGAGATGCCGGTGCAGGAGACGACCGACGGCATCGCCGAGCTGCGCGAGCACGGGCTGCCGGTCGGCGGCGTGGTGGTCAACCAGGTGCGCCCGCGCGACCTGGGCGACGACGACCTGGCCGCGATCCGCGCCGGCAAGGTGACCAAGCGCAAGGTCGCCGCGGACCTCGAGCGCGCCGGCTTGCCCGGCAGCGGGGAGCTGGTCCTCGGCCTGCTCTCGGAGGCACGCGACCACGCCGAACGCCGGGCTCTCGAGGACGCCCAGCGCAGCCTGGTCGGCGAGCTCGGGCTCCCGGCGTACGAGCTCCCGCTGCTGGTGGGCGGCGTCGACCTGGGCAGCCTCTACGAGCTCGGTGGCCTGCTCCGCGAGCAGGGCCTGGGGTGACGACGTGACCAGAGCCAGGAGTCGGGTGGGGCCGCAGTCGCTGACCAGCGCCAGCACCCTCGACATCGACCGTCTCCTCGACGACTCCCACACGGGCATCATCGTCTGCTGCGGCTCGGGCGGCGTCGGCAAGACCACGACGTCCGCGGCGCTCGCGCTGCGGGCGGCCGAGCGCGGCCGGAAGGTCGTCGTCCTGACCATCGACCCGGCCCGGCGGCTCGCCCAGGCGATGGGCATCGAGGCCCTGGACAACACCCCGCGTCCGGTGCCCGGCGTCGGCCAGGACGGCGGCACCCTCGACGCGATGATGCTGGACATGAAGCGCACCTTCGACGAGGTGGTCGAGGGCCAGGCCAGCCCGGAGAAGGCGCGGCAGATCCTGGAGAACCCCTTCTACGTCGCCCTCTCGAGCTCGTTCGCCGGGACGCAGGAGTACATGGCGATGGAGAAGCTCGGCCAGCTCCACGCCGACGCGCAGCGGGACGGCACCTACGACCTGATCGTGGTCGACACCCCGCCGTCGCGGTCGGCGCTGGACTTCCTCGACGCTCCCGAGCGGCTGTCGAGCTTCCTCGACGGCCGGTTCATCAAGCTCCTGCTCGCGCCCGCCAAGGGTCCGGCCCGGCTGATGACCGCCGGCCTCGGCCTGGTCACCGGCGCGCTGACCAAGGTCCTGGGTGCCCAGGTGCTCCGCGACATGCAGACCTTCGTGGCGGCGTTCGACACCCTCTTCGGCGGCTTCCGGCAGCGTGCGCAGAAGACCTTCGAGCTGCTCCAGGCCGACGGCACCGCGTTCCTGGTGGTGGCGGCGCCCGAGCCGGACGCGTTCCGGGAGGCGGCGTACTTCGTGGAGCGGCTGAGCGAGGACGACATGCCGCTCGCCGGCCTGGTGGTCAACCGGGCCAGCCCGGTGCCCCGGGGAGAGGTGTCCGCCGAGGAGGCGACCGCGGCCGCGCAGCGGATGCGCAAGCGGGCCGCGGACTCGCTGACCGCCGGACTGCTCCGGCTGCACGCGGACCGGGTCCGGATGGTGGAGCGGGAGACGCGCCTACGGCGACGCTTCGAGGCGGCGCACCCTCAGGTGCCGACCGCGGTCGTGCCGGCCCTGGCGGGCGACGTGCACGACCTGGAAGGACTGCGCCAGGTCGGCACGCTCCTCGCTGAGGAACGGCCGACCTGACGCATCTTGCCCGACGTTGAAGCTGTCGATGTCTTCGTCAGAGCGGCTCAGGCGCTGACGACCACACCGACGTGCTGCTCGCGGGCCGTTTCGAGAACGGCGCGCCATGATGCGTTCGGGCGGCGGCGCAGGAGGGCCCGGCGCTCGCGCTCGGTCATCCCGCCCCACACACCCCACTCGATCTGGTTGTCGAGGGCCTCGGCGAGGCACTCGGTGCGTACAGGGCACGCACCGCAGACCTGCTTGGCCTTGTTCTGCTCGGCACCACGCACGAACAGCTTGTCGGGTTGCTGACCCCGGCACGCAGCCTGGGCAGCCCAATCTTGATTCCACATAGTGACGTCCCCACGATCGTCAGTGACTGAGCTTCCCCATGAAGCCATCCGCCCGAACGAATGTTCCAGTCGAGGCTCCAAGGTAAAGAACAGGCAACAGGCGGGTACAGACTCGTCCGGGTCGAACCCCGTAGTCCCATCGGACTAGTAGGCGGGGGTCGAGAATGGGCAGGTTCATGACCCCTCACGTAGTCTGATCGGCATGACCCTGCCCCCCGAGGAGCGTCTTCCGGCCTCCCGCGTCGCGTCCCATCTGGGCGTGATGGCGGTCGTGGCAGCCGTCATGGGCGTGGTCGTGGCGGGCCTGGCGATCCCCTTCGCGGGTGTGCTCGGCATCGCGTCGAAGTCCCTCTCCCACACGGTGGAGTCGCTGCCGGCCGACCTGCGCACGCAGCCGCTGGCGCAGCAGACCAAGATCGTCGACCCGCAGGGCGAGACCATCGCCACCCTCTACGACGAGAACCGGATCAACGTCCCGCTGAGCCAGATCTCGCGGAAGATGGTCAAGTCGATCGTCGCGATCGAGGACTACCGCTTCTACCAGCACGGCGCCCTCGACATGAAGGGCACGCTGCGCGCCCTGGTCACCAACCAGTCGAGCGGTGGCGTCGTCCAGGGCGGTTCGTCGATCACCCAGCAGATGGTCAAGATGACGCTGCTGTCGCAGGCCAAGACCAAGAAGGAGCGGAAGGCGGCCACGGCCGACACCTACGCCCGCAAGCTCACCGAGCTGCGCTACGCGATCGCCTTCGAGCAGCACTACTCGAAGGACTGGATCCTCGAGCGCTACCTCAACATCGCCTACTTCGGCGACGGCGCCTACGGCGTGCAGGCCGCGGCCCGCCACTACTTCGGCACCAACGCCAAGGACCTGACCTGGAGCCAGGGCGCCACCCTGGCGGGCCTGGTGAAGAACCCCACCGGCTACGACCCGCTGCGCAACCCCGACCGCGGCCTCCAGCGTCGCAACGTCGTCCTCGACCGGCTGGCCCAGCTGCACGTGCTCTCCCAGCACAAGGCCGACAAGTTCAAGAAGAAGCCGCTCGGACTGCACCCGGTGGCCACGCCCAACGGCTGCATCAACTCCAGCGCGCCGTTCTTCTGCGACTACGTCGTGAACTACCTCGAGCACGACCCGGCCCTGGGCAAGACCGTCGCCGCGCGGAGCAACCTGATCAAGACCGGTGGGCTGACGATCCACACCACGATCGACCCGCGCTACCAGCGCGCGGCCGACACCTCGGTGCACCACCACGTGTTCGCCAAGGACCAGGCGATCGGCGCCCTGGCCATGGTCGAGCCGGGCACCGGCAACGTGAAGGCGCTGGCCCAGTCGCGACCGATGGGGCGTGACGCCGCCGCCGGGCAGACCTTCCTGAACTACACCGTCCCCCAGAAGTACGGCGACTCCGCCGGCTTCCAGCCCGGATCGACGTTCAAGGCCTTCGTGCTGGCGGCCGCGATCCAGAAGGGCATCCCGCTCACCGAGACCATCGACGCGCCGCCGACGGTCAACATCCCGATGAGCCAGTACCAGGTCTGCAACGGCCAGCACTTCTACAGCACCGACACGTGGACGGTGCACACCTCCACCTCGTCCGGCACGATGAACCTCTACCGCGGCACCCAGGAGTCGGTGAACCCCTTCTTCGCGAAGCTGGAGCTGCAGACCGGGCTCTGCGAGCCGTACCACCTCGCCCAGCAGATGGGCATCGCGCTGGACGACCCGGCCACCGAGATGGTGCCGTCGTTCACGCTCGGCGTCGCCTCGGTCAGCCCGCTCGAGCTCGCCGACGCCTACGCGACGTTCGCCGCCCGCGGCCTGCACTGCGACCCGCGCCCGGTGACCTCGATCGACGACTCCAACGGTCACCAGCTCAAGACCTACCCGCAGCAGTGCCAGCAGGTGATCGCGGCCCCGGTCGCCGACGCCGTCAACGACGTGCTGCGCGGTGTGCAGTCACCCTCCGGTTTCGGCGCCCACCTCCTCCTCAACCAGGAGTCCGCGGCCAAGACCGGTACCAACAACGACAACATGTCGGTCTGGTACATGGGCTACACGCCCAACCTGGCCACCGCCTCGATGATCGCCGGCGCCAACCGCCTGGGCCACTGGGTCTCCCTCAACGGTCAGCTCCTCGCCGGCGCCTACGTCCCGACCGCACACGGCTCCACGACCGCCGGACCCATGTGGTACGACGCGATGCGGGTCATCCAGAACTACCTGCCCGACGCGACGTTCACGCCGCCCAACGGCAACGACGTGAACGGCGTGCTCACCACGGTGCCCGACGTCGGCGGCCTGCCGTACTCCCAGGCCCAGCAGCAGCTCCAGCAGGCGGGCTTCACCGTCGCCGACGGCGGCTACCGCGACTCGGGCTACCCCAAGGACACCGTCGCCTACACCAGCCCCGGTGGTGGCACCCAGGTCTCCAGCGGGACCACGGTCACGATCTACCGCTCCGACGGCTCGCCGTACGTCCCGCCGCGCCGCCACCACGGTGGCAACAACAACGGACCGGGCAACGGCAACGGGCACCACGGGCACTGACGCCCGTCCTCTCGCCGGGTCTCGTGACGGTCGCAGAGCGACCTCCTCGACCACCGGATGTGCCAGGGAGAGCGACCTCCTCGACGGCCGGAACGTGCCTGGACTAGGCGCCCAGCTGCCGCTTGACCTCGGCCGCGACGGCGCCGCCGTCGGCACGGCCACGCACCTGCGGCTGCAGGGCCCCCATCACCTTGCCGATGCCACGCGGGCCCTCGTCGGCCGCGCCGGTCTGCTGGATCGCGGCGGTGACGAGCTCGGTGATCGCGGCCGCATCGAGCTGCTCGGGCAGGTAGTCGGCGATCACCGCCGCCTCGGCGGTCTCCTTGTCGGCCAGCTCGGTGCGTCCGGCGTCGGAGAAGGCGGTGGCCGACTCCCGACGCTTCTTCGCCTCACTGGTGAGGACGCCGATCACGTCGTCGTCGCTGAGCTCGCGGGCCTCCTTGCCGGCGACCTCGGCGTTGGTGATCGCCGAGAGCACCATCCGCAGGGTCGAGGACCGCAGGGCGTCGCGCCCCTTGATCGCGGCGGTCAGGTCGTTGCGCAGCCGGTCCTTGAGCTCGCTCATGGCGCCATTGTGCAGGGTGTGTGCCCATGTGACAGCCTTGCCGCGTGACCCCCGGTCGGCTCCTGGCCCGCACCCTCGGTGCCGGCGCGGCGCTCGGCGCAGGGGTCACGGCGTACGCCGTGTGGGAGGCACGCGCCTACACGCTCCGGTCGGTGGAGCTGCCGCTGCTGCCCGTGGGGGCGCCGCCGTTGCGGGTCCTGCACCTCAGCGACGTGCACCTGACACCCGGCCAGGGCCGCAAGCGCGAGTGGCTCCGCTCGCTGGCCGACCTCGAGCCGGACCTCGTGGTGAACACCGGCGACAACGTCGCGCACCTCGACGCGCTGCCCTCGCTGCTCGACGCGCTCGGCCCGCTCCTCGACGTCCCCGGCGTCTTCGTCCTCGGCTCGAACGACTACTACGCGCCGACCCTGCGCAACCCGCTGCGCTACCTCCTCCCCGACGACGGCAAGCGCAACACGCACACCGCGAAGCTGCCCTGGCGCGAGATGTGTGACGCCTTCAGTGCCGCCGGATGGACCGACCTGACGAACCGCCGGACCTCCACGACGGTCCGCGACCTGACCTTCGCCTGGGCGGGGGTCGACGACCCCCACCTGGAGTACGACGACCTGGCCGCGGTGGCCGGCCCGGCCTCGGCCGGGGCCGACGTCCGCGTCGCGGTGGCCCACGCGCCGTACCTCCGGGTGCTCGACCAGTTCGCCGGTGACGGGTACGACGCGGTGTTCGCCGGTCACACCCACGGCGGCCAGATCACGCTGCCGCTGTACGGCGCGCTGGTCACCAACTGCGACCTGGAGCCGGCCCGGGCCAAGGGGCTCCACCGCCACCCCGCCGACTCGCGTCCGGGCGACCCGGCGTCCGCCTGGCTGCACGTCTCGGCCGGCCTGGGCACCTCGCCGTACTTCCCGATCCGGACCGCCTGCCGGCCCGAGGCGACCCTGCTGACGCTGACCTCGCGCGCCTGAACCGCCGCCCCACCCGAGCGGTGAGCGAGCCACATCTCCGGCTCGCCGGAAGGTGGCTCAGCCACCGCTTCCCGCGCCGACCCGGGACCGTCCGACGAGCCGCGAGACCGGGATTCGGAGCGCCCGTGACCAGCCGGTATGCTCGCCCGTGCTCGTCGCCCGGCTCGCGCCGGACGCGGCGATCGGGCTGTGGCGCAGTTTGGTAGCGCGCCTCGTTCGGGACGAGGAGGCCGCAGGTTCAAATCCTGTCAGCCCGACCACTGCGGTCGTTCGCGACCGCATCAGAGGAGCTCCGCGAGGAGCTCCTGCACCCGGCGATCGATCTCGTCCCGGATGACCCGCACCTCGTCCGCCGGCCGGCCGGCGGGGTCGGTGAGGACCCAGTCCTCGTAACGCTTCCCCGGGAAGTACGGACACTCGTCGCCGCAGCCCATGGTCACCACGACGTCGGACGCCCGCACGACGTCCGTGGCGAGCCGCGTGGGGGTCTCCCGCGACACGTCGATCCCGAGCTCGTCCATGACCTCGACGACCGCCGGGTTCACCCGGTCGGCCGGATCGGTCCCCGCGGAGTAGACGTCGACCCGCCCCTGCGCGTGGTGGGTCAGCAGGGCGGCGGCCATCTGGGACCGGCCCGCGTTGTGCACGCAGACGAAGAGGACCGAGGGTCGCTCACTCACCGACGGCTCCCGCCGCCGACGTGCGGTCCGGACCGGGGACGGCGTCGCCGGGGTGGAGCACCCGCACGAGCCCGAGCGCCAGGGCGGCGCCCAGGACCTGCATCAGCACGAACATCGGGACCGATCCGGGCGCGATGCCCGCGAACGTGTCGGAGAACATCCGGGCCACGGTCACCGCGGGGTTGGCGAAGCTCGTGGACGAGGTGAACCAGTAGGCAGCCGCGATGTAGGCACCGACGGAGAACGCGACGTGGTCAGCCCGGCCCGATCTCAGGCTGCCGAAGACGACCAGCACCAGACCGAGCGTGGCCACGACCTCGCCGAGCCACAGGCCGCCCGCCGAGCGCGCGTGCGTCGCGAAGGTGACGGGGTCCAGACCGAACATCAGGTTCGCGACCACGGCCCCGAGGATCCCCCCGCAGAGCTGGGCGACGACCACCCAGGCCGCGGTCGCGGCGTCCAGCCGGTGCAGCGCGACCTCGACCAGGGTCACCACGGGGTTGAACGCCGCGGAGACCGGCTGCAGCGCCAGGATCAGCGCGACCAGCGCGGCTCCGGTCGCCAGGCTGTTCTCGAGCAGCTGGAGCCCGCGGTCGCCCGGCGACAGCCGGGTGGCCATGATGCCGGAGCCGATGACGGCCATCACCAGGAAGGCCGTGCCCACCAGCTCGGCGACGACCTGACGTCTCATCGAGCGACGCCGCCGAGGAGCTTGGCCACCTCGGTCAGGGCATCGGTGCGGGCCCGGTAGTAGACCCACACGCCCCGCTTGCTCCGGTCGAGCAGCCCGACCTCGTGCAGCACCTTGAGGTGGTGGCTGATCGTCGGCTGGGACAGGTCGAAGGCGTCGTTCAGGTCGCACACGCAGGCCTCGCCGTCGGCGTGCGAGGCCACCAGCGACAGCAGCCGCAGGCGCACGGGGTCGGCGATGGCCTTGAGCAGCGGCGCGATCCGCTCCGCCTGCTCGGCGGGGATGCGGCTCCTGCACGAGCGGCGAGCAGCACGCCACGGTCTCGACGGGAGTGAGCTCGAGCAGGGACTTCGACATACGTGAATATTGACAGAGGTCGATGTCCAAGGCAAGATCGGCGACCAAGACATTGATCACCATCGATACAAGGAGCACGACGTGTCACGAGTACAGCTGGCCCTCAACGTCAACGACCTCGAGGAGTCGATCGGGTTCTACCGCCGGCTCTTCGGCACCGAGCCGGCCAAGGTCCGCCCGGGATATGCGAACTTCGCCGTCGCGGAGCCGCCCCTGAAGCTGGTGCTCATCGAGAACCCCGGCCAGGGCGGATCGATCAACCACCTGGGCGTCGAGGTCGAGGACGTCGAGACGGTCGACTCGATCCAGGCCCGGCTGTCCGGCGACGGCCTGACCTCGACCGACGAGCGGGACACGACCTGCTGCTACGCGCTCCAGGACAAGTTCTGGGTCGAGGGCACGCCGAACGGCGAGCAGTGGGAGGTCTACACCGTCCTCGCCGACAGCGCCGACGTTCGACGGGGCGGAGGCGTCCGGGTCCGGCTGCTGCGGCAGTGCCGCCTCGGACGCGACGGCGGACTCGGCTGTCTGCTGCTCCTGAGCTCAGGCTCCCGGATGCCCCGGGTGGCCCGTCTCGCGGAGGGAGTCGGCGGAGATCACGTCGTCGCGGTGGTCCACCTGCAGCGTGGTGTGCTCGACCCCGAACCGCCCGCGCAGCAGCTGCTCGATGTCGTCGCGGCGGCCGTGGCAGTCCTGGCTGGTGTCGACCAGCACGTGCGCGGAGAGCGCCGGGAAGCCGGAGGTCACCTCCCACACGTGCAGCTCGTGGACGTCGGTGACACCCGGCAGTGCCCGGATCGCGGTGTCGATCACCGAGGGGTCGAGGCCCCGGGGGGCGGCCTCGAGCAGCACCCGAGAGCTGTCGCGGAGGAGTCCGTAGCCGGCCTTGGCCATCAGCGCAGCGACGACGAGGGCCGCGATCGCGTCGGCCTGCCGGAAGCCGGTGGTGACCACGACGATCCCCGCCACGAGCGTCGCGACGAACGCGAACAGGTCGTTGAGAACGTGCTGGAAGGCGCCCTCGACGTTCAGGCTCCGCCGGTCGGCGCGGCCCAGCAACCAGGTGGCGGCGAGGTTGACGACGATGCCGCAAGGCCGCGACGACGACCACCGGCCCGCCCTCCACGGGCGGCGGATCGATCAGGCGCCGCACGGCTTCGTAGCAGAAGAACACGACCAGCACGGCCAGGGTCACGCCGTTGACCTGCGCCGAGAGGATCTCGGCGCGCTTGAGCCCGTAGGTGTAGGCGCCGGCCGCGGGTCGGGCGGCCAGCCGGATCGCGAACAGCGCGAGCGCGATCGCGCCCGCGTCGGTGAGCATGTGCCCGGCGTCGGAGAGCAGGGCCAGGGAGCCCGCCGCGAGGCCGACGACGACCTCGACGACCATCAGCCCGAGGATCAGGACCAGGGCGCCGAGCAGGTAGCGCCGGTCGGAGCCCGTCCCGACGCCGTGGACGTGGCCGACGTGCCCGCCGCTCACGGCCCGGCCCGGGTGACCACCCGGCGTACGTCGGCCGCCTCGCAGTCGTCGGGCTCGGTGACCGCGAGGACGACGCCGAGCAGGTCGGTCAACGCATGGGCCAGCGACCCGCTGGAGAGCTCGTAGCGCACCTGCCGGCCCTCGGGGGTCGCCAGCACGAGACCACACCCGCGCAGGCAGGAGAGGTGGTTGCTGACGTTGGTGCGGGACAGCCCGAGCTGCTCGGCGAGCTCGGCGGGATAGCGCACGCCGTCCAGGATCGCGAGCAGGATCCGGCCCCGCGTGGGGTCGGCGAGCGCGCGGCCGACGCGGGAGATGGCCACCTGGCGGTCCTCGAGATGCACGTCCTCACTGTACAGCCCTCGCTGAGTTCAGCCGTGGCTGAACAACGAATCCGCTAGCTGATCGGGACGTCGACGTACGCCGTAGCCTCGTCGATCGCCGAGGTGCGGACCGTGACCGCCAGCCGCCAGTCGCCCGAGATCGGCACGCTGACGGTGCCCGTGCGGTGTCCCCGGCCGGCTGCGGCGAGGGTGATCGGCAGGGGTCCGATCGTGGACGCCGGGAGGCTGAGGGAGACGTCGACCTCACGCGGCTCGGTGGGGCGGCCGGCGCCGTCGAAGATGTCGAGCGTCAGGTCGACCTTGCGGAGCCCGTCCGGCACGGCCACGAGCCGCACGCGGTCGGGCCCGATGCCGAGGGTGGTCGAGATCCGGTGCGTCACCGGCGTGGAGACCGCCGGGTCGCTGGTGACCAGCATCGCGCTGGCGACCAGGACACCTACGAGCACCGTCGACTCGATACCGACCGTGACCCGCAGCCGACGCAGGTGGGGGCGGCCGTCGACGACCGGCTCGGGCGGCGCCGCGGTCGCCGCGTGGACGGGGACGACCGGGTGGACGCCCTGCCACACCCAGGCCCGCGAGCCGGCGGCCGCGCACAGCGCGACGGCGACCACGCCGAGCTTGACGAGGAGGACGTGTCCGTAGTGGGTGTGGAACAGCACGTCCCACGACCTCACCTCGCGCAGGGACTGGTAGGTGCCGGTCGCGATCAGCACGACCACAGCTCCCGTGGCCACGTTCGAGAACCTCGACACCGGAGCCGTCACCTCGCCCCGACCCCGTCGCAGGACCACCCAGAGGAGCAGGGCCAGCCCGCCGAGCCAGACGCTCATCGCCCCGACGTGGACGGTGTCGCTGATGATCGCGAGGGGCCGGTGACCGCCGGCGGCGGCGTGCCCGCACAGCGCGAAGGTCACGCCGGTCCCCACCAGCAGCACGGCGGGGGCGGCGGTCAACCACCGCGCCGGTACGTGCTCGCGATACGTGAGCAGCAGCACCAGCACGGCGATCAGGAGCAGGCGGGCGTCGAGCGCGCGGCCGTACGTCGTGCCCAGGACCTCACGGAGCAGGTGCCCGTCGGTGGTGCTCCCGATCCCGACCCCAGCGTCGTACGGGCCCTTGAGCAGGAGGGCCAGCAGCGTGCCGATGGTGAGGACGGCGACCCCGCTGCCGACGAGCAGTCGTGCGCGCCGGACCGACCACCCGGCCGGCCAGCACCAGACCAGGAAGGCCAGGCCTCCCAAGCCGAGCGAGGAGCCGGCGTAGGTCAGCCAGCGCGCCGACCCGAGCGCCACGTCCACCGACCTCGACCCGTCGACGGGGGGTGCGGTCGCAGGGGCGCGGGACGGGTGGCCGACCACGAACGTGTAGGCACCCTCGATGGGATGGGAGTCGGCGGAGACGACGCGGTAGGCGACCAGGTACGTCCCGTCCGGAAGGTCCGGTCGTACGCCGACCCCGGCGGTCGCGGCGTCGTCGTGCGTGTGCCCGATCACCCCGTCGTCCACCTGCGTACCGTCGGGCCCGAAGACCCGGACGGAGTCGGGCAGCAGCGTGATCGCCTCGTTGAACGTCAGGTCGACCGACGTGGGAGGCGCGGTGAGCACCGCGTCGGCAGCCGGGTCGCTGCCCTCGAGCATCGCGTGCGCCGAGGCCGGAGGGGCGACGAGCAGCAGCAGGCCGACCAGGGCCAGCAGGAACGTGCCGGCCACCGCGGGCGCCGCCGACCGGCTGAGCAGCCGCAGCGAACCCGGATCCCGAGTGCCGTGACTGCGAGCCCGGCGCGTGCGGGACGGGGCCCGCCGCGGCCGGTCGCCCGACGCCAGCAGGACGACGAGCAGGAACCCGACCAGCACGGCGAGGTGCCGGAGCTCGTGGACGACCGCGACGTGGCCCTCGTCGACGTCCACCGCGCTGGTCAGGACCAGCAGGAGCGAGGCGGCTCCGACCACCGGGAGGTAGGCGCGGGCGAGGTGTGGGCGGGCGGCGGCACAGAGCAGCGACACCGCAACCGCAACCGTGAAGGCCAGCGACTCGTGCACCTCGTGGTCGGCGTGCCCCAGCGCCTCGGCGACGGCCGGGACCAGGGAGCCCAGCCCGGCCAGGCCGATCGCGACCCGCAGGACCAGGTGCCCGGGACGGAGGGCGGACGCTCGATCGGGCGCCGTGGGCGATGCCGGTCCTGTGTCGGTCTCGGTCGTGTCGGTGAGCTCGGCGAGGGCGCCGAGCGCCTCCTGGAACGTCGTACATCGCGGGCAGGCGTGGAGGTGCCCGGCGACCGCGGCCGCGTCGGCGTCGGCGGACTCCCCGTCGTACCAGGCGGAGAGCGCCTCGCGCGCCTGTGCACACCTCACGAACGACCAGTCTGCCCAGGGGTCGCGAAAGTTCCCGCGGGTCGCCGGGAACCGGACGGCGTCGAGGGGCGACCTGTCATCGACACCGGCGGCCGGGCGCCACGACGGAAGGATCCTCATGCGACTGCACCCGACCACTCTGCGGAGGGCGACGCGGGTCGCCCTCCGCACCCTGGCCGCCGCTGCCGCAGCCTGCCTCGTGCTGGTCGCCGCACCAGGGTGGGCGCACGTCGAGGTCAGCCCGGCCGAGGCCACGCAGGGCGCCGACACCACCCTCAGCTTCAGCGTGCCCACCGAGTCGGACTCCGCCTCGACCACGAAGGTGCAGGTGTTCATGCCCGAGGACCACCCGATCGCCTCGGTGAGTGTCCGACCGCATCCGGGGTGGCACGCGGAGATCCGCACCGCGAAGCTCGCGACCCCGCTGAGCACCGACGACGGGGAGGTGACCGAGGCCGTCACCCGGGTCACCTGGACCCCCGACCGCCCGCAGGACGCGCTCAAGCCCGGCGAGTACGACGACTTCGACCTCTCGGTCGGACCGTTGCCGGAGGTCTCGTCGCTGACCTTCAAGACCCTGCAGACCTACTCCGACGGGACGGTCGTGCGCTGGATCGACCCGCCCGCCGCCGCCGGGCAGCCCGAGCCGGAGCACCCCGCGCCCACGCTCACCCTCGTGCCTGCGTCGGACGACTCGGCCGCCGGCACCGACGCCGGGACGTCGGGCTCGGGGTCGGGGTCGGGCGACGGGAAGACCACCACCGCGCTGGTGCTGTCGGTCGTGGCGCTCCTCCTGGGTGGCGGAGCCCTGGCCGCCTCGCTCGTCGGGAGGCGGCGGGGCAGCGGGACCTAGAGCGCTAGGCCGGTACCGCGACGTCGACCGCCACCGGGTCGCCGAGCATCGCCGCCAGGATCGTCCGGGCTCGCGCCACCCGCGAGCGGATCGTGCCGACCGGGACGTCGCAGGCCTCGGCGGTCTCGGCGTAGGAGTAGCCGAGCACCTGGGTGAGGACGAACGCGGCGCGGCGCTCGGGGTCGAGGCAGGCGAGCAGGTGGTCGAGTGCGACGTGGTTCTGGTGGTCCGGTGACACGGACGCGAGGTGGGCGACCGCCGAGGACTCGCGACGACGACGCTGCCGGGCCGCGATGTCGTCGGCGACGACCCGGCGCACGATGCTGAACAGCCAGGCCCGCACCGGTGACTCGCCACGGAACCCCGGGAGCGAGCGCAGCACGCGCACGTAGGTCTCCTGGGTCAGGTCGTCGGCGCGGTCGCGGTCGCCGAGGTGGGCGCAGAGGCGCCACACGTCACCCCGGGTGACCCGGACGAACGCGTCGAGGGCGTGCCGGTCGGCGCCGCCCCGCGCGGCGCACGCCAGCCGGGTCCAGTCGTCCACGGCCCGGATCGTAGTGTCCGGCGGACCCGGCGAACCTCCCGGGAGCCCAGGATCATCCCCGAGGACGACGATGATCGGCGTCGAGGAGGAGGATCGGCACGTGACCGCTCGCACGGACCTGCGTGCCGACTGTGCGCGGTGCTTCGCCATCTGCTGCGTCGCACCGGCGTTCGCGCGCGTCGTCGGACTTCGCGATCGACAAGCCGGCCGGGGTGCCGTGCCCCCACCTGGCCGGTGACCACCGCTGCTCGATCCACGACCGCCTGCGGCCGGAGGGCTTCGCGGGATGCACGGCGTACGACTGCTTCGGGGCGGGCCAACGCCTCGCGCAGGAGACGTTCGGCGGTCAGGACTGGCGGACGCACCCGGAGGTCGAAGGGCCGATGATGGCGGCGCTCCCGGTGCTCCGCGGCCTGCACGAGATCCTCTGGTACGTCGACGACGTGCTCGACCTGCCGACCTCGGCGCCGATCCGGGACGACCTGGTCACCGCACGGTCCGACGTCGAGGAGGCCGCCGGCGCACCCGGCGCGGCCATCCTCGAGGCGGACCTCGACGCGCTGCGCGCGGCGTCCGCACCGCTGCTCCGCGAGGCCAGTCGGCTGGCGCGAGCGGGGCTCGGCGGCGCCGACCACACCGGTGACGACCTGAGCGGCGCGGACCTGCGCGGGGCGGACCTCCGCGGCGTCTCCTTCCGCGGCGCGTTGCTGATCGGGGTCAGGCTCGGCCAGGCCGACCTCACCCGGACCGACCTGCTCGGGGCGGACCTGCGCGGAGCCGACGTGCGCGGGGCCCGCCTCGCGGACGCCCTGTTCCTCACGCAGACGCAGCTGGGCGGAGTGCGTGGTGACCGGCGTACGACGCTCCCGTCCGCGCTCGCGGCACCGGGTCACTGGTCGGCGTGACCACAGGTCGTGAGGACGCAGCCCCCGCGCCCCGTGACAGACTTCCGGGCATGGCGGACGACGAGCGTCAGGCACCCGGTGACGAGGAGCCGTCCCTCGAGCTGCCGAGCCTGAGGTCGGCCTTCCGACGCCGCCAGGGCCGCGCGGAGTCGCAGCCGGCTCCTGCCGAGCCGCGGACCGCTCCTGCCGAGCCCGAGCCGACGCCACGTCGCCCGCGGAAGCCGATCCGCGTCCACCTGCCCGGGCCGCTCGTCGCACTCGTCACCGGCGCGATCGTCGGGCTGGCCCTGGTCGGGCTGACGTCCGCGAGCCTGCACCTGTGCACGTCGGTGCGGGGCACGTCGTCGTGCGGCACCCCCGGGATCCTGCTGCTGCTGGTGATCACCGTGGCGATGGTCTTCCTCGGGTCGCTCCTGCTCCGGCTGGCCGGCGTGACGGCCCACGGCAGCACCAGCTTCCTCGGTGTCGGGCTGCTCGTCGTGCTGATCCTGCTCGCCCTGCTGCCGGTCCTCGACGACTGGTGGGTCGTGATCGTCGTCCCGGTCGTGGCGATGCTGACCTACGCCGCCGCCTGGTGGCTGACCGCGACGTACCGCGACCCCGGCGAGCGCGCCCACTGAGGTTCGCGCCCGGTCGTGCTCGTCGCTGTGTCACCGACCGTTCCGGGCGAACACGCCGAGAGCTGCACCGGCGTGTCGCCGTGGAACGGTCGGTTACACGCGCCCAGATGACGCCGCGACGAGCTCGGCGATCTGCACGGCGTTGAGGGCGGCGCCCTTGCGGAGGTTGTCGTTGCTGACGAACAGCACCAGCCCGCGCCGGTCGGGGACGCCGGGGTCCTGGCGGAGGCGACCGACGTACGACGGGTCGCGCCCGGCGGCGTGGAGCGGCGTCGGGACGTCCGCGAGCTCGACGCCCGGTGCGGAGCCGAGGACCTCCGCGGCCCGGGCGACGGTGAGCGGCCGGGCGAACTCGGCGTTGATCGAGAGGCTGTGGCCGGTGAACACCGGCACCCGCACACAGGTGCCCGACACCAGGAGGTCGGGGATCCCGAGGATCTTGCGCGACTCGTTGCGGAGCTTCTTCTCCTCGTCGGTCTCGCCCTCACCGTCGTCGACGATCGAGCCGGCCAGAGGCAGGACGTTGTGGGCGATGGTGTCGACGTACTTCACCGGCACGGGGAACGCCACCGCCGAGCCGTCGTAGGCCAGCTCCCGCGCCTTCTCCCCTGCCGCCTCGAGCTGGCCCGCGAGCTCGTCGACGCCGGCCACGCCGGAGCCCGACACCGCCTGGTACGTCGAGGCGATCAGCCGGGTGAGCCCGGCCTCGTCGTGCAGCGGCTTGAGCACCGGCATCGCGGCCATGGTCGTGCAGTTGGGGTTGGCGATGATCCCCTTGCGGGCACCCGACCATGCCTGGCCGATCGCCTCGGGGTTGACCTCGGAGACGACGAGCGGGACGTCGGGGTCCATCCGCCAGGCCGAGGAGTTGTCGACGACGGTCACGCCGGCACCGGCGAAGCGCGGCGCCAGCGCGCGCGAGGCCGTCGCCCCGGCCGAGAACAGCGCCAGGTCGAGACCGGCGACGTCGGCGGTCTCGGCGTCCTCGACGGTGACCTCCCGGTCACCGAACGGCAGGACCGTCCCGGCCGACCGGGCCGAGGAGAAGAAGCGGATGCTCTCGATCGGGAACGCCCGCTCGAGCAGGATCTGGCGCATGGCGGCACCGACCTGGCCGGTCGCGCCGACCACGGCGACGTTCAGGCCCATCTCAGCGCCCCGACCCGCCGTAGACGACCGCCTCCACCTCGGCGCTGTCGAGGTCGAACGCCGTGTGGGTGGCCTGGACGGCCGAGGCGACGTCGGCCTCGTCGACGATCACCGAGATCCGGATCTCGGACGTCGAGATCATCTCGATGTTGACGCCGGCGTTGGCGAGGGCGGCGAAGAACTTCGCGGTGATGCCGGGGTGGGAGCGCATGCCGGCGCCGATCAGCGAGACCTTGCCGATCTCGTCGTCGTACATCAGCCGGTCGTAGCCGACCTCGCTCTGCAGCCTGTGCCAGCGCCGCCATCGCCGTCTGGCCGTCGGCGCGCGGGAGCGTGAACGAGATGTCGGTGAGGCCGGTCGCCTGGGCGGAGACGTTCTGCACGACCATGTCGATGTTGATCTCGGCGTCGGCGAGGGCCTCGAAGACCCGGGCCGCGACACCGACCTTGTCGGGTACGCCGACGACGGTGACCTTGGCCTCGCTGCGGTCGTGGGCGATGCCGGCGATGATCGCCTGCTCCATGGCTGCTCCTTCCGGAGGGTTGGGCAGGATCCAGGTGCCTTCCTTCTGGGAGAAGGAGGACCGGACGTGGACCGGGATGTCGTAGCGGCGGGCGTACTCGACGCAGCGCAGGTGCAGGATCTTCGCGCCGGACGCCGCCATCTCCAGCATCTCCTCGGTCGAGACGTGGTCGAGGCGGCGCGCCGTCGGCACCAGCCGGGGGTCGGCGGTGAAGACGCCGTCGACGTCGGTGTAGATCTCGCACACCTCGGCACCGAGGGCCGCCGCCAGGGCGACGGCGGTGGTGTCGGTGCCGCCACGGCCGAGGGTGGTGATCTCCTTGGTGTCCTGGCTGACGCCCTGGAAGCCCGCGACGATCACGATGTGGCCGTCGTCGAGCGCGGTGGAGATGCGGCCGGGCGTGACGTCGATGATCTTGGCCCGCCCGTGCGCCGAGTCGGTGATCACCCCGGCCTGCGAGCCGGTGAAGGACCGGGCGGTGAAGCCGAGGTCGGAGATCGCCATCGCCACGAGCGCCATCGAGATGCGCTCGCCGGCGGTGAGCAGCATGTCGAGCTCGCGGGCCGGCGGCAGCGGGCTGACCTCGTTGGCCAGGTCGAGCAGCTCGTCGGTGGTGTCGCCCATCGCGGAGACTGCGACGACGACGTCGTGCCCCTGCTTCTTGGCCTGGACGATCCGGTGGGCCACCCGCTTGATCGCGCCGGCGTCGGACAGCGACGAGCCGCCGTACTTCTGCACGACGATGGTCATGACGCGCTGACCTGGGGGATCACGGAGAGGTCCTCGGGGAAGCTCGGCTGGTGTGGGCGCCGCGACGCTGCGACACGTGCGAGTTTACCGGGGGCTCCCGGCCGGCTCCGGGGCCATCTCAGGTGGGCGCTCCCGCGTCATGCGGGGCGGGACGCCGTCACACGGTCGGGTGGGACGTGCCCTCGAGCATCTCGTTGGCGGCGGCGACGCGGTCGAGCTCGCCGGTGTACTCCACGTCGAGACGGTCGTGGGTGACGATCGAGAGCAGGGCGTTCAGCACGCGCACCGCCGAGGTTGCCCCACGACGAGACGTAGGAGAACTGCCACCACCACAGCGCCTCGGCGGTGTTGCCCAGCGCGAAGTGGCGCAGGCCGTTCTCCAGGTCGGCCGCGATCTGGGTCAGGTCGTCGGAGAGCTGGCTCTCGACCTGCTCGGGGTCGTAGGGGTCGAAGACGAAGCTGTAGGTGTCGACGTCGCCGAACAGGTCGGCGAGCCGCAGCCGCAGCTCGTCGAGGTCGGCCTCGGGGCCCACGTCGGGCTGGTAGTCGCTGGTCGGCGTGAAGTCGACCTGGGCACCCAGCCGGGCGCCGGCCAGCAGCAGCTGGCTGATCTCGAGGAGGAGCAGGGAGATCCCCGTGCCGGGGTTGCCCTCGGCCGCGACCGCCTTGAGGGCGATCAGGAAGCTCGCGACCTGGTCGGCGATCTGCACGGCGAACTCGTCCTGGGGCTCCAGCTGGGGCAGGGCCGCCCCGGCCTCCAGGACCTGTGCCGTGATGTCGTCCATGGTCCGCTCCGTCATTCCGCTGCTCGCCTCCCCGCGAATGCCCGCCCGAGGGTGACCTCGTCGGCGTACTCCAGGTCACCACCGACCGGAAGCCCGCTCGCCAGGCGGGTGATGCGTAACTCCAACGGTTTGAGCATACGGGTGAGGTACGTCGCGGTCGCCTCGCCCTCGAGGTTGGGGTCGGTCGCGAGGATCACCTCGGTCAGCTGGCCGTCGGCCAGCCGGGTCATCAGCTCGCGGATGTGGAGCTGCTCGGGACCGATGCCGTCGATCGGCGAGATCGCCCCGCCGAGCACGTGGTAGCGACCGCGGAACTCCTTGGTGCGCTCGATCGCCACGACGTCCTTGTACTCCTCGACCACGCACAGCACGGTCTGGTCGCGCCGCGGGTCGCGGCAGATGCGGCACTGCTCGTCCTCGGACACGTTGAAGCAGATCGAGCAGAACCGGACCTTCGCCTTGACCTCGAGCAGCACCTCGGCCAGCCGGCGTACGTCGGTCGGCTCGGCCTGCAGCAGGTGGAACGCGATCCGCTGCGCTCCCTTGGGACCCACGCCCGGCAGGCGGCCGAGCTCGTCGATGAGGTCCTGGACGATGCCTTCGTACAAGGCGTGGCCTACTCGTCCTGCTGGGAGAAGCCGAGGGCGCCGGGGCCGGCGTCGGGGCCTGGGCCGCCCAGGTCGGGCATCCCGCCCGACAAGGGGCCCAGAGCGCTGCTGGCCATCGAGTCGGCCTGCGCCTTCGCGTCGCGGTAGGCCGCGACCACGAGGTCGCCGAGGTCGCTGAGGTCGTCGGCGCTCGAGCCGTCGAACGTGCCGGGCTTGACGGTCACGGCCTGCAGCTCGCCGATGCCGTTGACGGTGACGGTGACGGCCCCGCTGCCGGCACTGCCGTCGACCCGGGCGTCGGCCAGTCGTTCCTGGGCGCTCTCGAGCTGCTCCTGCATCTGCTGGGCCTGCGCGAGGAGACCCTGGAGGTCGAAACCGCCGGAGCCGCCGAGCGCGTCGAAGGGGTTGTCGGTCATGGGTTCACCTGTCGTCTCGTGCTGGATGGTTCGACCGGAGTCTCACGGGTGGTGGATCTCCTCGATCACCTGCGCACCCAGCGCCTCCTGGAGCAGCTGGGCACCGTCGAGCCCGGAGGACTCCGCATCGGTGTCGTCGTCACGGGCACCGCCGTCGGCGTCGACCGGCCGGTCCTCGCTGGCCGAACCAGGCCCACGGGTCGCGGCGATCGCGTCGCGGGCGGGGGCCGACGGCCGGACGGCGGGAGCTTCGGCGGACTCGGCGGACTCCGCGGACTCGGTGGCGGACTCGGTGGCGGACTCGGTGGCGGGCCTGGCCCAGTCGGGCGCCTCGGTCGGCACCGGCTCCGCGGCGACCGGCGTCCCGATCTGCTGGCCGGCCAGCCGGTCGGCCGACGGGGTCGCGGGCTCGGCCGGGCGGGCGGGTGGTGTGCCCGCCTCGGGATCGGCACCGGGGTCGACGATGGTCTCGACCCGCCAGTCGTGCCCGACCACGTCGATCGCGGCCTGCCGGACGATCTCGGCGCTGCCGCCGCCGTCGAAGGAGTCGCGCGCGCCGGCGTTGGCGAACCCGAGGGTCAGGGTCTTGTCGTCGACGGCCACGACCTGCGCCTGCTGGGTGAGGTAGATCCAGGTGAGGCGGCGGCGCTGCTTGGTCGCCTCGACGATGTCGGGCCAGAGGCGGCGTACGTCGACCAGGGTCAGCGTCGACCCGGCCGCCGTCACGGTCGTGGGTGCGGGCTCGGGCGCCTCCGCCACGACCGGCTCGGGCGCCGACTCGGCGGCGGGCTCGGCGGCGGGCTCGGCGGCTGGCTCGGGCACCGGGGGGGTCGCCGTGGTGGCCTCGGGCTCGGGGGCGGGCGGTGCCGCCGGGCGCGAGGGCAGGATCACCGTCGGCTCGACGACGTGGGGCGCCGGCTTCACCGACGCGGGCTCGGTGGCCACGGTCGGGGCGGTCGAGGGGTCGCCGCCACTGATCGTCATCCGACGCTCGAGCCGGTCGAGCCGCGCCATCACGCCCTCGGTCGAGTGGTCGGCGCCGGGCAGCAGGATCCGGGCGCAGATCAGCTCGAGCAGCAGACGCGGCGCGGTCGCACCTCGCATCTCGGTCAGCCCGGTCGCCACCAGGTCGGCGGCGCGGGACAGGTCGGCGGGACCGAACCGGGCCGCCTGCGCCACCAGGCGCTCGGCGGCGTCCTCGGCGATGTCGATGAGTCCGGTGGCCGGGGCGTCGGGGACGGCCGAGACGATCACGAGGTCGCGCAGCCGGCGTAGGAGGTCCTCGGTGAAGCGACGCGGGTCCTGCCCGGTCTCGATCACCTTGTCGACCACCCCGAACACCGCGCCCCCGTCACCGGCCGCGAACGCGTCGACGACCTCGTCGAGCAGGGTGTCGGGCGTGTAGCCGAGGAGGCCCGAGGCCAGGGCGTAGGTGATGCCGTCGGGGCCGGCGCCGCCCATCAGCTGGTCGAGGACGGAGAGGGTGTCGCGTGCGGACCCGGCGCCGGCGCGGACGACGAGCGGCAGGGCAGCGGGCTCGATCTGCACCTCCTCCTTCACGCACAGCTCGGAGAGGTAGGTCGTGAGGAGCCGCGGCGGGATCAGCCGGAACGGGTAGTGGTGGGTGCGCGAGCGGATGGTCGGGATGACCTTGTCAGGCTCGGTGGTGGCGAAGATGAAGCGCAGGTGGGGCGGCGGCTCCTCGACCAGCTTGAGCAGGGCGTTGAAGCCCTGCGTGCTGACCATGTGGGCCTCGTCGATGATGTAGACCTTGTACTGGCTGCGCACCGGCGCGAAGAACGCCTTCTCCCGCAGGTCGCGCGCGTCGTCGACGCCGCCGTGGGAGGCCGCGTCGATCTCGATCACGTCGATCGACCCCGGACCGCGCCGGGCGAGGTCGCGGCACGAGTCGCACTCGCCGCACGGGTCGGCGACGGGGGCCTGCTCGCAGTTGAGCGTGCGGGCGAGGATCCGGGCGGAGGTGGTCTTGCCGCAGCCGCGCGGCCCGGAGAAGAGGTAGGCGTGGTTGACCCGGTTGCCGGCGAGGGCGGCGCGCAGCGGCTCGGTCACGTGGTCCTGCCCGATGACCTCGGCGAAGGTCTCGGGACGGTAGCGCCGGTACAGCGCGAGGGGGGACTCCACTCCTGAACCCTAACCAGCCACGCCGACAACCGGGAGGTCGCCGGGTGTGCTGCAGGGATCCCCGGCTGACCGGGGATTCCTGCGCTTCGGAGGGGTTGCCACACCTACGAAGCGACGGGAACGCGTCAGGACTGGGTCGGGTGTGCCTGGTGGGGTTCCGGCGTACGTCGCCGCGACGCCAGCGCACCTCCCGCGACGGTGACCCCCAGCGCGACCAGGGCCCCGAGGACCAGGGCGGCACCCTCGCCGGGCTCGAGCACGTGGAGCTGCTCCCCCACGGTGGCCGCGGCGACGGGGACGCCGAGCTGGGCCGCGGCGAGCATGGCGTACGCCGGCGGCTGGCGCAGGACCACCGCGGCCAGGTGGGCGAGGGCCGCGCCGGCGCCGAGACCGAGGCCGAGCGCGATCATCGAGGGGTGGTCGGCCAGGTCACGCAGCTGGAGGGTCGCGCCGAGCCAGACGAAGAAGAGCGGGCCGAAGAAGCCCTCGGTGACCGCGAACAGCTGCTTGGCCACGCGACGCGGTTCCCCGACCGCCGCGACGGCCAGCCCGGACACGAAGCCGGCCAGCATCAGGCTGACGTGGACGGCGACCGCGAGCGCGGCCATTGCGAACACCGCGGCCAGGCTGACCCGCAGCTCGACCGCGAACCCCCGTTCCTCCGAGACGCGGTGCACGCGCGCGCGGAGGCCGCCGGCCTCCACGTGGCGCAGCAGCAGGAACAGCACGACGCCGGCCGCGACGACCGCGAGCGCCCCGAGTCCGGCTCGGACGACGTGGTCGGTGTCGATCACCAACGGGAGCAGGACGATGCACAGCGAGTCGGCGATCGCGACCTGGGGCAGGAGGTCGACGAGGTCGGGCCCGGTGAGGGCGAGCGAGTCCACCGTCGGCAGCACGATCGCGGCGGAGGACGACGCCATCAGCACGGCGTAGAGCACCGCGTGGGGAGTGCCGACCAGCTGCGCCACGGCGTAGCCCAGGCCGACGGCGACCAGGCCGACCAGAGCGGCCCGGAGCACGCCCGTCCGCAGGGCGGTACGCAACCGGGGGTCACGGACGGGCACGTGGGTGCCGGCGACGAACATCACCAGCACGAAGCCGCAGCTGCCGAGGAACGTGAACGTCGCCCCACCCGCGTCGAGCACGCCGAAGCCGGTCGCGCCGAGGACGATCCCCGCGAGCAGCTCGCCGAGGACGACGGGGAGGCGCCAGTGCCTCGGGGCGGCCAGGACCGGGCCGGCCAGGGCGACCGCGCAGACGACCGCCAGGTCGAGGAACGACACGTGCGGATGCTAGACCGCCCGCGGACATGAAGAGGCCCCCCACGCACCCGGCAGAGCCCGCCTGCCCTTGCTGCCTTCCGGCCCTGGGGGAGTTCGGTGAGATGCCGCCGCATGGGGGGTTGCCGGGAAGTCTAGGTGAGCCCGGGACGTCATACGAATCGGTCGCCAGAACAGCCAGAACGTATGACGTCCGGCGGGACCCGAGCGATTTCGTGGGCTGGTCGGGGCGCGGGTAACCTCCTCGGCGGAGGATTCGCCTAGTGGCCTATGGCGCTCGCTTGGAAAGCGGGTTGGGTGCAAGCCCTCAGGGGTTCGAATCCCCTATCCTCCGCCACTCCGCTCAGACGTCGTCCGGATAGCCGTCGGGGTTCTGCGACTGCCAGCGCCAGGTGTCGGCGCACATCTCGTCGATCGAGCGCGTCGCGGTCCACCCCAGCTCGGCCTCGGCGCGGGAGGGGTCGGCGTACGACTCGGCGACGTCGCCGGGACGCCGCGGGGCGACCTCGGTGGGCAGCGCGTGCCCGCAGGCGCGCCCGAACGCGTCGATCATCTCCTTCACCGAGGTGGGCGTGCCGGTGCCGAGGTTCCACGTCGAGACCGGTACGTCGGAGCCGGCGATCCGGTCGAGCGCGGCGACGTGGCCGGCGGCAAGGTCCTCGACGTGGAGGTAGTCGCGGCGACCCGTGCCGTCGGGCGTGGGGTAGTCGTCGCCGTAGATCATCAGCTTCTCGCGGCGACCGACCGCCACCTGGGCGATGAGGGGCATCAGGTTGTTGGGGATGCCCGACGGGTCCTCGCCGATCGTGCCGGAGGGGTGGGCACCGACGGGGTTGAAGTAGCGCAGCAGCGCGATCCTGAGCGACGGGTCGGCCACGGCGGCGTCGCGCAGGACCTGCTCCTGCATCACCTTGGTCCAGCCGTAGGGGTTGTTGGCGGAGGTCGGGAAGTCCTCCTCCATCGGCACCGGCGCGTGCTCGCCGTACACCGTGGCCGACGACGAGAAGACGATCCGGCGTACGCCGTGCCGGCCCATCGCCGCGAGGAGCGAGAGCGTCGACCCGAGGTTGACCCGGTAGTACTCGAGCGGCTTCTGGACCGACTCCCCCACCGCCTTGAGCCCGGCGAAGTGGATCACGGCATCGAACGAGCCGTCGGCCACCAGCGCCTCCGTCGCTGCGCGGTCGGTCAGGTCGACGGCGTGCCACTCGATCGGTGCGCCGGCCAGCGCCTCGAGCCGCGGGATCACCGACCGCTTGCTCCGGCTGAAGTCGTCGACGATCACCGCCTCGTGCCCGGCCGCGAGGAGCTGCAGAGTGGTGTGCGAGCCGATGTAGCCCGCGCCGCCGGAGACCAGGATGCGCATGCGCGGATCATCCCAGAGGGTCCGGGTGGGCTCGGTACCGTGCACCGATGGGACACATCGACGAGTCCGCGTGGGTCGCCCCGTCCGCCGTGGTCAGCGGCGACGTCACGATCGGGGCCGGGAGCCGGGTGCTGCACGGCGCCGTGCTCACCGGTGACAGCGGACCGATCGAGATCGGCGAGGACGTCCTGGTGATGGAGAACGCCGTGCTGCGCGGCCGCGCCGAGCATCCGCTGCGCATCGGGAACGCGGTGCTCGTGGGCCCGCACGCCCACCTCAACGGGACCACGATCGAGGACGAGGTGTTCCTCGCGACGGGGGTGTCGACGTTCGCCGGCGCCCGGGTCGGCACCCGCAGCGAGCTGCGGATCAACAGCGTGCTGCACGTCAACAGCACGCTGCCCCCTGACACCGTGGTCCCGATCGGCTGGATCGCCGCCGGCGACCCCGCCGAGCTGTTCTCCCCCGACCGGCACGACGCGCTGTGGGCGGTCCAGGAGCCGCTCGACTTCCCCGGGACGATGTACGGCGTGCCGCGCGGCACGTCGATGCGGGAGATCATGCGCCGCCAGAGCGAGCGGTACCGCCCCACCGACTGACGCCGCTCGGCCCCCTGTCACGGGCGGCGGGGAGACGACCGACACACCGTGGACACCCGGGGCGGTTTGGCAGGACCTGCTATTAGTCTACTAATCTGATTGACTAAAGCGTCTTTGACTCCGAGAGGACCCCATGCCCAGCCAGCCACGCCAGCTCAGCCTGAACGCCTTCCTCCACGACACCGGACACCACGAGGCGTCCTGGCGTCACCCCGAGAGCAGCGCCGAGCGCGCCTTCGACGTCCGGTTCTACCAGGAGCTGGCCCGGAAGGCGGAGGCCGCCAAGCTCGACGCGGTCTTCTTCGCCGACATCCCGGCCCAGATCGCGAACACGCCGTACCGCGCGAGCCACGGCCTCGAGCCGATCAACCTCCTGACCGCGATCGCCGGCGTCACCGAGCGGCTCGGCCTGATCGCCACCGCCTCGACGACGTTCAACGAGCCGTACAACCTGGCCCGGGCGTTCGCGAGCCTCGACCACATCTCCGGGGGCCGCGCGGGCTGGAACATCGTCACGACCTACAACCAGGCGGCCGCGCAGAACTTCGGCCTCGACGACGTGCCGTCGGACGACGAGCGCTACGCACGTGCCCAGGAGTTCGTCGACGTCGCGAACCAGCTGTGGGACAGCTGGGAGGACGACGCGGTGATCCGCGACCGCGACAGCGGCCTGTTCTTCGACCCGGAGAAGGTCCACGAGATCAACCACTCCGGCCACTACTTCCAGGTCAAGGGGCCGCTGACGACCCCCCGCTCCCCGCAGGGCCGCCCGGTCGCGGTCCAGGCCGGCTCGTCCAACACCGGCCGCGCGTACGCCGCTCGCAACGCCGAGGCGATCTTCACCGCTCACCAGACGCTGGCGGACGCGCAGGCGTTCTACGCCGACATCAAGAGCCGCGCGCAGGGCTACGGGCGGCGCCCCGAGCACGTCCTGATCCTGCCGGGCATCAGCCCCTTCATCGGCGACACCGAGGCGCGAGGCGCAGGAGCTCTACGAGTACTTCAACTCGCTGACGGTGCCGGCGTACGGCCTCGCCCAGCTCGAGAAGCTGGTCGGGGTCTCGGTCGGCGACCTGGACCTCGACGAGCGGGTCCCGCTCGGCCTCTTCGGCCAGGCCGGCAACGTGCTCGACAACAACCGCAGCCGCAAGCAGGTCGTGGCCAACATCGTCGAGCGCGAGCAGCCGACGCTGCGCGAGCTGCTGCACCGGCTCGCCGGTGCCCGCGGGCACAGCGTCGTCCACGGCACGCCGGTGCAGATCGCGGACACGATCCAGGAGTGGTTCGAGAACGCCGCCGCCGACGGCTTCAACGTGATGCCGCCGGCGTACCCGCTGTTCCTCGACGCCTTCACCGAGAAGGTCGTCCCGATCCTGCAGGAGCGCGGGCTGTTCCGCACCGAGTACGCCGGCTCCACGCTGCGCGACCACTACGGCCTCCCGCGGCCGGACAGCCAGTTCGCCCGCGCCGACCTGCCCCTCGCGGTCGGCAAGTGACCCCGAACCACCACACCCCGCACACGAAGCGAAGGAACTCCATGAGACTCCGACCTGTCCGCCTCCGGCTGCTCGGCGCCGCCACGACCCTGGTCGTGCTGGCCGGGTTGGCCGCCGGGTGCGGCGGCGACGCCGACGCGTCGAGCGACGGCACGACGATCCGCTACCAGACCAGTCCCGGACTGATGAACCTCGCCGAGATGGCCGACGCGCTCGGCTACATCGACGGCATCCACCTCAAGAACGAGGGTGTCGTCCAGGGCGGTCCGCAGGCCCTCCAGGCCCTGGCCACCGGCCAGGTCGACCTGGCCGGCGCCTTCATGGGAGCCGTCGCCAACGTGATCGCCAACGGCACCCCGATCAAGGGCGTGCTGGCCTACTACGGCTCCGACAAGAACGTGTACGGCGCGGTGCTGACCAAAGACGGCAGCTCGATCACCAAGCCGCAGGACCTGATCGGCAAGAAGATCGCCGTGAACACCCTCGGTGCGCAGTTCGAGGCGGTGCTCGACACGTGGTTCACCAAGGCCGGCATGAGCCAGGACCAGATCAAGCAGGTGACCCTGGTGCCACTGCCGAGCATCAACACCGAGGCGGCGCTGCGCAACGGCCAGGTCGATGCGGGCTTCCTGACCGGCAGCCTGCTCGTCAACGCGTTGAAGCAGCCGGGGCTGACGGTGCTGATGAAGGACACCTCGCTGCTCGGGTCCTTCAACGGCGGCTCGTACGAGATGACCGACGCCTACCTCAAGGACCACCCGGACACGGCGAAGACGTTCGTGGCCGGGATGGCCAAGGCGCTGCACTGGGTCCAGACCCACTCCACGCAGCAGACCCTCGACGTCTACACGAAGTACCTCGACGACCACGGACAGTCCGACGACGCCAAGGCCCTCGCCACGTGGGGCGGCACCGGTGTCGCGACCAAGGGCGGCGTCCTGCGGTCCACGGACTACTCGAACTGGACCGACTGGCTCAAGGCGCAGGGTCTGATCAAGAGCGATCTGGACGTGTCGGCCCTCTACACCAACCAGTACAACCCGTACGCCGGCTCCGCGGACGGCTCCGCGGCCGGCAGCGCGAAGGGGGGCAACTGAGATGTCCGGGCACATCACGCTGACCGGCGTACGTCAGGAGTTCTGGGTGCGCCCGGAGTCCGGCCGCGACGGGAAGGGGCTGCACCAGTTCCTGGCCCTCGACGACCTCGACCTCGAGGTCCGCGACGGCGAGCTGCTCACGCTCGTCGGACCCAGCGGCTGCGGGAAGTCCACCGTGCTCGACCTGGTCGCCGGTCTGGCGCGGCCGGCGACCGGGTCGGTCCGGCTCGACGGCAAGGAGATCACCGGGCCCGGTCTCGACCGCGGCGTCGTCTTCCAGCAGTACACGCTGCTGCCCTGGCGGTCGGCGCTCGGCAACGTCGAGTTCGCGCTCGAGTCCGCCGGCGTACGACGGGGCGAGCGCCGCGAGCGCGCTCGTCAGTACCTCGACCTCGTCGGCCTGTCCGACTTCGCCGGGCGCTACCCGCACGAGCTGTCGGGCGGGATGAAGCAGCGGGTCGCGATCGCGCGGAGCCTCTCGCACGAGCCGGAGGTGCTGCTCATGGACGAGCCGTACGGCGCGCTGGACGCGCAGACCCGCGAACGGCTCCAGGAGGAGCTGATCGGGATCTGGCAGCGGACCGGCACGACGATCCTGTTCATCACCCACGACATCGAGGAGGCCGTCTACCTCGGCCAGCGGGTCGCGGTGATGTCGGCGCGGCCCGGGCGGATCAAGGAGCTGGTGGAGGTCGACCTCGACCGCAGCAGCACCGCCACCGACGTCCGCTCGACGCCGGAGTTCGCCCGCTACCGGCACCGCGTCTGGAACCTGCTGCGCGAGCAGACGGTCTCGGTCGCCGCCGACGTCGACCGAGACGGTCAGGACGACCGCAAGGAGGTCGAGAAGGTTGCCTAGCACGCTGATCGCCGAACGCACCGAAGCGTCGGTCAACCCGCGGCAGGCGCAGTCCGCCCGGGTCCGGCCCGGCCGCCAGGGCCGGGCCCGGGTCCTCACCCTGGGCCGCACGGCTCTCGGCCTGGTCCTCCTCGCAGCGATCTGGGAGTACGCCCCGCGGGCGGGTCTGGTCGACCCCCACTTCGTCACGCCGTTGCACGAGGTGCTCCAGGCGTGGTGGGAGATGGTCCGGGACGGGTCGATGTGGCACCAGACGCAGGCCAGCCTGCGGCGCATCGGCACCGGCTTCGGCCTGGCCATCGTGGTCGGCGTACCGCTGGGGGCCGCGATCGCCTGGTACCGCTCGATCCGCGAGGTCACCACGCCGGTGCTGGAGGTCTTCCGCAACACCGCACCCCTGGCGATCCTCCCGGTCTTCATGCTGGTGCTCGGGATCGGTGAGACCTCGAAGGACGCCATCGTCTGCTACGCCTGCCTGTTCCCGATCGTGCTCAACACCGTCAGCGGCGTGACGAACGTCGACCGGCAGCTGTTGCGCACGGCCCGGGTGCTCGGGCTCTCGCCGATCAGGACCTTCACCCAGGTGGTGCTGCCAGCGGCGCTCCCGACGATCTTCACCGGCATCCGGATCGCCGGCGCCACCTCGGTCCTGGTGCTGATCGCGGCCGAGATGGTCGGGGCGACGGCGGGGCTCGGCTACTTCATCAACTACGCGCAGATGAACTACCTGATCCCGCAGATGTACGCCGCGATCCTCACCACCACCGTCGTCGGGCTGGTCGTCAACTACACGTTGGTCGGTCTGGAGCGCCGCTTCTCGCGGTGGCGCGCCTGAGCCGGCCGGGCGGTTCGCAGGCCGCATGACGTCGAGGGGCCCGGGGGTCACGCACAACCGGGCCCCTCGTACCTGTCCCGGTCCCGCACCTGGCGGTGCGTGAGGCCCGTTTTCGCGACCTCGGAAGGTGGCTCACTCACCGCCCGGACCAGGGTTCAGGACGCGGACCTGTAACGCGAACGGGGTCGCGTCCGCCTTCTTGGATGACACCCGCCTTCCCGGCGGCCCATCCGCCTCATCCAGGAGGAACCCCATGAGCCTCACCGCTCTCCGACGCACCGTGGCCGCGGTCGCGGTCGTCGCGACCGCCGCCGGCGTCGCCGCCGTACCGGTGCTGCAGGCCGATGCCGCCGTTCGCTCGGCGACGTCCCTGTCGATCCGCGCTCTCCACCCGGGCGTACGGCCCGGCGGGACCGACACCATCACCGGCGACCTCGGTGTCCGCGGACCCGCGACCCCGGCCGGCCGCACCGTGACCCTCGAGGCACGCCCGGCGGGCAGCGACGACTTCGTCCCCGTCGGCACCGCGACCTCCGGCCCCCGCGGCGGCGTCACGCAGGACGTCACCCCCGACGTGACCACTCGTTACCGGTGGTCCTACGCCGGTGACACCGACACCCGCGCGAGCCGCAGCGGCGTCGCCACCGTGCGGGTCCGCACTCCCCAGCACCCACCCACGCGCATCGGCACCTCCCTGTCGATCCGCGCCGTGCACCACGTCGTCAAGGCGGACGGCTCCGACGTCGTGCGCGGCCGGCTCCGTGCGGGCCGCGTCCCGCTGCGACACCGGGAGGTGCTCCTCGTCTCGCGGGCCGTAGGGGCCGACACGTGGACCTTCGAGGGCGCCCATCGGACCCGCCACCTCGGCGGGGTCGCCTTCGGCGTCCACCCGACGGAGAAGACGGCGTACCGCCTCGTCTTCCTCGGAACGCCGCTCCTGCGGCCCGCGCGCAGCGCCGTCGTCCGGATCGAGGCTCGCCCGGACGTGTCCATCACCGCCGACCCGACCCAGATCACTCGCGGTGCGAGCGCCACCATCTCGGGCGTCGCGAGCGACCAGGGGACGGCGATCGTGGGGGGCACGGTCAAGCTGCTCGGCCGCAAGGCCGGCACGCACCACGTGAAGGCGCTGGCCACCGGCACGACGGCCGCCGACGGCTCGGTGTCGTTCACCGTCACGCCCGGCACCACGACGGTCTACCGGCTCCGCCTGGTGCACACCACCGGGATCCGCGCCTCGCTCAGCGACCCGGCCCGGGTCACTGTCCTGGTGCCGTCCTCGCTGTCCATCCGGGGCCGCACCACCAGCACGGACTACGTCGTGAGCGGCACCCTGCGCGGCGGTGGTCACGCACTCGTCCACCGCACGGTCACCCTCCTGGCCCAGGCGTCCGGCTCGGACCAGTGGACCGAGGCGGGGACCGCGAAGACCGGTCGCCACGGCGTCGTCCGCTTCCACGAGGCGACCGCGCCCGGGACCGGATACCGTCTGGCCTATGCGGGTGGCTCGCGGTTCGCACCGAGCACGAGCGGAACCGTCGTCTCCTGAGACCCGTCGCCGACAGCGAGAGGGACCGGCGCTGGACCGCCCGCCCCACGAGGCCGATGAACAGGCCGCCCACTCGTCCGACTCCACGGGGGACCGGACGGGTGGGCGGGAGCCTGCCCCGGTCGAGAGTCTCGACCAGGCCCTCGACCGAGCCCTCGACCGGGCTCGCCGGGGGGACGAGGCCGGGTTCACCGAGCTGTGGCGGACGCTCCATCCGCCACTGCTGCGCTACCTCACGGTGCGCGGCGACGAAGCCCCGGAGGACATCGCGGCCGAGACCTGGCTCCAGGTGGTCCGCGACCTCCGGGGCTTCCGAGGCGGGGTCGGGGAGTTCCGGGCCTGGCTGTTCACCGTGGCGCGTCACCGGGCGATCGACCAGGGGCGCGCACGCGCGGCCCGGCCTGTGGTCCCGGTGGCCGAGCCGCACGACGGGGGCGAGACCGCTCCGAGCGCCGAGCAGCACGCCGTCGAGCGCGAGGCCACGGCGGCCGCGCTCAGACTGGTCGCCAGCCTCCCGGCGGAGCAGGCCGAGATGGTGATGCTCCGCGTGGTGGCCGGGCTCGACGTCGCGGCGGTCGCCGAGCTGGTCGGCAAGAAGCCAGGCGCCGTGCGCGTGGCCGTGCACCGGGCCCTCAAGTCCCTGTCCCGCGACCTGCACGCCCGGTCGGCTGCGGCGGACGCGGGACTCGACGGAAGAGAGGTGGTGTGAGATGACCGAGCGTCCCCCTGACGACCTGGACGGCTGGGCCGACGACGAGCTCGTCCGTGCGCTCCGCGCTCCCGGCACCGCCACCGAGCTCGCCGACCAGCAGCAGTACGTCGCGGCGTTCCGCGGCGCCCACCGCTCGAACGTCCGCTCACTCCCGCGTCGGGCCGCCGGGCGACTCGGCGCCGGCGGTACCGCGGTCGTGGTCACCGTCGCGCTGTCCAGCGGCGTCGCTGCGGCGTACACCGGTCACCTGCCGGACCCGGTGCAGCGGATCGCGCACAGCGTGATGGGCGCCCCGGCGCCCGACGTGACCGGCCGTCATCACCCGACCGCGTCCGGGCCGCACGGGGGGCCGGTCACCGGCAGGTCCGCGGATCCGGGCACCACCACGTCGTCCGACCCGACCGACGCACCGAGCACGGGTCCGAGCTCGTCGCCCGACGGTCCCGCCTCCCCCGGTGACACCGGGCCGGCCGGGGACCACCATCACGGGACGAAGCAGCCGTCCGCGAACGACACCCCGTCCTCGAGCACCTCCTCCCCGCCGACGTCCGGCAGTCCGGCGTCCGCGGTGTCGATGAGCGCGCCCGCGCACCGCGTCGACCTCGGCCAGACGCTCACGCTCACCGGTCTCGTCACCGACGCCACCGGGGCCGCCCTGCCGGGCCACGACGCCGTCCTGCAGCAGCACGTCGATCACCAGTGGCGCGACGTCGCCGAGGCCACCGCCGACTCCACGGGCGTCGCCTCGGCCGTGACTCCTGCCGTCACCCGCTCCACGCGCTTCCGCTGGCACGCCGACCAGGACGTCACCAGCACGCCGTGGTTCGTGAAGATGGTCCCCACGATGTCCCTGACGGCCGACGTCGGTGGCACGTCGACCGTGCTGTCACCGTCCGTGCAGGGCGCGGGACCGGCCGATCGCATCGAGGTCTTCCGGCACCGGGCCGGGAGGTCGACCCTGGTCCGCCGGGCGCGGCTGGACGCCAGCGGATCGGCCGAGGTGTCGGTGCTGACGCCGCGGCGGCACACGGCGTACGTCGTCCGTCTGCTCGGCACGAAGCGGCACGCCGGGGCGCGCGCACGCGTGGTCGTGGTCCCACCCCACCCTGCGCTCCTGACGATCGCAGGGTCGGCCGGTCGCGTCGGGCCCGGCGGCGCCGCCGTCATCGGCGGCACCGTGACCTCGGCGGACGGCGACGTCCTCCCCGGTCATCGCGTCGTGCTGATGCGACGCGGACCAGCGCGGTGGCGGCCGGTGGGTCACGCGGTCAGCGACTCCACCGGGCACGTCTCGATCGCCACCCCGCCGATCAACGCCACGACCCGGTTCCGACTGCGCACCGACCACGCCGTGCACAGCGGCATCTGGCGCGTCGTCGAGGCGCCGACCCTGTCCGTCTCGGCCCAGCGAGGCAGCGCCGACGTCACGATCTCTGCCAACGCCTCCGGCGCGCACGCCGGCGACAAGGTCGTGCTGCTGCGTCGCTTCGAGGGCCGGCTGGTGCGGATGCGTCAGGCCCGGCTCGGCGGGGCCGGCGCGGTGACGTTCACCGTGCCCGCCCGCAAGGCCCGCACGACGTACGTCGTCCGGCTGGTCGGCACGAAGCAGCACGCCTCGGCGCAGGCCTCGGTGGTCGTGCCGAAGGGTTGAGCTCGGGTCTCGCTTGTCCCGGCTTCACCACGGTATGTCGGCGAACCTGCACTTCCCATGGTGTGCACACCATGGGAAGTGCAGGTTCGTCTGCATCCCATGGTGGAACTGCAGCAAACGTCCGCGCCCTACCGCCCCGCACGCCGACTGAGCAACGGCCGCAGGATCGACGCGGCGGCGACGATCCCGACCCCGACGAGCCCGGCCCAGATCGCGACCCGGCGGGAGTGGTGGAGCACGTCGGCCTCCTCGACCGGGGGCCGCACCGGCGGGGTGCGCTCGGGCCGGGCGCGCAGGGAGCTGAACGTGCCGCCGGCGGCGGTGAGCGGACGCGTCAGCGCGTCGAGGGGCTGCACCACGCCGGCGCCGAGGTAGCGGCTGGTCTCGGTGGACGAGGCCCCGGCCGGGCCCTCGCCCGTGGTGCCGCTCGCGGTGTCGACGATCCGGGCCGCGATCTGCTGCGGCGACTCACCGGCGTACCTCTGGAACAGCAGCGCCGCGATGCCACCGACCTCGGCCGCGGCCCACGACGTGGCCGGAGCGGTCAGCACGCAGGTACCGCCGTTCAGCGCGAGCGAGATGCCACCGGCCGTCGGCACGACGACGTCGACGGCGTGGTTGGGGATCGAGCCGGGGTTCTCGGCCGGCGTGCGACCCGCCGCCGTCGTGCCCGCCACCAGCACGCCGGGTGCGTTCGCCGGTCCGATGTCGGCGAAGCCGTCCTGGCCGGGGCGGTCGGTGGCGTACGCGGCGAGGGGGTTGCCGGTGTCGGAGGGGTCGGGCCGGTTGCCGGACGGCGCGACGACCAGGACGCCGCGCGCCTGGAGCCGACGTACGGCGGCCGAGAGCGTGGCGTCCGGCGCGACCGCGATCGGCACCACCGCGACGTCCACGTGCAGGGTGTGCGCCTGGTCGGCGAGCCAGTCGAGCCCCGCGACGAGGTCGGCGCGGTCGGCCTGGGACGGCTGACCGCTGGCGCCCTTGGCCCAGCCGTAGACCTGGACGTCGACCACCCGGGCACCCGGTGCGATCCCGACGGGTTCGCCACCGGGTCGCGACCGCCCGGCGATCAGCCCCGCGACCGCCGTGCCGTGGTAGTCGAGGGGGTGGACGGCGGACCCGCCCGGACGCACCGTGTGCTGGGCGGCGAGGCTGACCTGGTCGTGCGGGGCGATGCCGCTGTCGACCACGGCGACCGTCACCCCCGCGCCGGGCAGCCCGCCCCGGACGGAGGCTGCGCGCTGCGCCTGGTCGATGCCGAGCAGGTCGAGCGGCTGGGAGCGCTGGTGGCTCAGCTGCGGCACGTCGCTGTCGGAGGTCTGGGTGCAGTCGGGCACGTCAGCCGCGCGCGCCGGTGCGGCGCCGAGCACGAGCGGGACGGAGCCGAGTGCCAGGGCGAGCACGGCGGCACGCACCGGCCTCACAGGACGTGTCTCCCTATCCTCGGCCGTCGCGAGCGGCGTCCGGTGCGTGCGGTGGCGAGACGGAGGAGCGAAGGCGATGCTGGCATCGTCGAGTCGACGACAACGAAGCCAGCGTGCGTGCCGGGCGCCGCGCAGCAGGCCATGGGATAGGGAGGCACGGCCTAGCAGCCGCCCTTCGCCGGCTGGCAGAGGGCCAGGCTCGGGGAGAGGACGGCGCCGGGCTGGAACAGCTTCACCCAGGTGTCGGGCACGACCGGGGCGTCGTACCCGCCGTAGCCGAGCCGGTCGGCCGCACCACCCTCGAGCACGTGGCTGGTCCCCTTGAGGTCCACCAGGTAGGGCAGGCCCCGCGTGGCCTGGGAGAAGTCGGCGGAGAGCACGTAGGCGCCGCCGCGGGCGGCGACCCCGGCGTCACGCTCGTCGGCCGGCACGCCCTCGGCGGTGGCCAGCTCACCGGGGTCGGTCGCCAGTGCGGCCTCGGGCCGCGACCCGGCCTTCGCCCCGAGCACGGCACAGAGCTCGCCGGTCGCCGGGGTCAGCGAGCCCTCGGGCCAGCTCGCCGCGGCATAGGGGCTCACGACGGCGTCGCGGTCCATCGTCGGCTGGTGGTAGGTCTGGAAGCCGCCGCTCGGTGGCGAGCTCGCCTGGTAGACCCCGAGGGCGAACGCGCTGAGCCGGATCGGCCCGTCGGGGCCGAGCAGGTAACCGGTCTCGCCCACCTGGACCAGGTCGCCGACCTGCCCCTGGGGCACGTGGATCTGCCCGGCGTAGGAGACCGGCTTCCCGTACGCCGACGCCGCGATGCCGAGGCTCTGCCAGGACAGGTCTCCGCCGGCCGGCCACAGGTTCAGCCACTGCGACGGGACGCGGACGGCCTCGTTGCCGACCCCGAGCCCCACCGACTGCAGGAACCGGTCCTGGGCGCCACCCGAGGACGGCGGCAGGCGGTAGCGGTAGGCGCCGGTGCCGGCACCGGAGGTGGCGACCAGCCAGCGCTCCTGCCCGCTCTGGACGACGAACCCGTCGTCGGGGGCCGTCGTCGCCTGGGGCGTCGGGGAGACGTAGGTGCGGATGCCGTGCCTGGTGGCGGTGCACGCCGACCACCCGGACTCGACCAGCTCTCCGGGGTCGGGGACCGTCGCCGGCGCCCCGAGGATCCCGATCTCGGGACCGATCGTCTGCTCCTGGATCGTCTTCTCCGGCACGATCACCGGCTCCACCGACGAGCCGAGGATCAGCCGGGCCGAGGTGATGTTGATGACCGGGTTGAGGACGGGGTGCTTGCTCTCGCGGGTGATCACGTAGGGCTGGCCCTTCTCCTTGGAGATCACCAGACCCGGGTTGTTCCAGTCGACGGCGGTGCGCCCGGCCAGGACCCCGCTGACCGCCGCGCCGGCCATCAGCAGGACGCCGAGCGCGACGCCCCCGACGATGGTCCGACCAGGTCGGGCGGGCTCGACCTCACGGCCGCCGGGGGCGCCGGAGACGAACGCGGTCACCAGCCGCCGGCGGCTGAACGCGTGCGCCTCGACCAGGTCGCGCTTGGTGGCCATCCGCTCTCAGCTCGCGATCGAGGAGTAGAGCCCGGTCGCGACCACGAGCGCCGGCACCAGCGCCAGCAGCGCGACGGTCTCGACGACGTCGCCGAGCCGGCCCCGGCGCACCGAGCCGGGCTGGGGCATCAGGGTGAGCGCGAGGAGGACGGCGCCGGTGACGGCCAGCGCGACCGCGGCCGTCGGCCGCCAGTCGGGGTGGAGCCAGAGCACCGACAGCGCCGTCGAGACCAGCCCGAGCACGCCCGAGGCCAGGCCGACCAGCACCTCGGCACCCGTGCGGTACTGGCGGGTGCGCAGCATCACCACGACACAGGCGAGGATCGACACGAGGGTGCCGGCGAGGCCGAGCGACACCGCCAGCGGCGCGACCAGGACGAGCAGGACGCCGACCGTGGCCGAGACGGCGACCAGGATCTCGTGGGCGACGCGGGCGTCGGCTCCGACGCGCGACGGGTCGATGGCGTCGGGGTCGTGGGTGATGTCAGCGCTGCTGAAGAGCTGGTCGACGCTGGTGCCGGTCGCGCCGAGCGCGAGCCACGGGAACACGCTGCCGGCGATCACCACCAGCGCCAGGGCGGTGGTCAGGACCACGGCGGGGTCGTACGTCGACGCCCGCGTCACGAGCCCGGTCGCCAGGAAGACCGCGCCGACGACGACAGGTGGCAGGAGCAGGGTGCGACCCTCGGCGACGCCCAGGGCGGCCACCAGCCCGGCGGCGAGCGCACCGCCGCCGGCCGCCGCGACCGGCGCACCGAAGAGGGGGCTGCCCCACGCGAGCATCAGGCCGGCCACCGCGGCGTACACGCAGCCCATCAAGGCGACCGTGACCGCGGCGTCGGTCTCGCCCTGGGTGCGCGACAGGACCACGGCTCCGAGGACCAGCACGACCGCGACCACCACGGCCGCCGCAGCGGCGATGTCCGAGCCGTGCTGGATCAGCAGGGAGCCCGCGCCGACCAGGAGCAGCAGCACCGCCGCCCACAGGGCCGTACGGCGCCCGGCCGCGGCGTCCCACGGCCTGAGGTCGCGCTCGACGACGTCGGTCATCGCCTCGACCACGTCGTCGTAGACCCGGGGTGGCTCGTCGTCGACGCCGGCCGCGACGGTGATCACGCCGCCGTCCTCGACGCCCTGGATGGTGAGGCCCGAGTCGGTGGCGAGCGCGCGCCCGTCCTGGGTGACCAGGTGGTAGCCGCCGTAGACCGTGACGGCGTCGAGGAGGCCGACGCTGCGGGCGAGCTCGGGCACCAGCTCGGCGACCGGCACCGCGCCGGGCAGCACCAGGTCGACGCGTCGGGTGCCGGAGGTGACGGTGACCCGCACCAGTCCGGATGCACCGCTGGGCGCCTGGCTCATCTTCCGAGAACTCCCGAGTCTGGCTGGTGGTGGCTGGGTCGATCAGTCGGCTGGCATGGTACCGCCCGGCCCGGGTCGCGAGACCCTGACCGGGCGGTCGCGGGGACGGGGGACCCCGCGGTCTGTGGGAACCAGCCGCGCGCTAGCCGAGAACGCCGGGCGCAGCCTCGTCGTCGTCGACCCAGTCGTCGTTGTCCTCGAAGAAGTCGGTGCCGTCGGGGCGCTTCTTCTTGCGGCCCCGACCGCCTCGGCCGCCCGCACCGGCGCCACCGCCTGCTCCGCCTCGACCTCCGGCCATGCCGACCGCGCCGCCTCGACCGCCGGCCACGGCGGCACCCGAGGCGCCGGCCCCGGACGTGCGTGAGGCGGAGAGAGCCGCCTGCTCCTCGGCGGTCAGGGCACTCATCGCCGACGTGCGCATGGCGCCGGTCAGGCCCGAGGTGCCGCCGACGATGCCACCGCTGATCAGGCCGCCGATCGCGGGCGACATGGCGGTCGGACCGGTCGGGAGGTTGCCGCCGGCCGGAGGGAGGCCGCCGCCCGGAGGCGCGGAGCCCGGTCCGGGCGTCGGGTAGTCGCCGGGGCCCTGCGGCGTGCCGGGGTCGCCGTACGTCGGTGGCAGGTCGGTGGTGCCGCCCCCGGTGTCGTCGCCGCCGTCGTGGCCACCACCGTCGGTGCCACCCGTGTGGTCGTGCCCGGGGACGTCGCCACCACCGGTGATCCAGTGCGGGTCGCGGCCCCCACCGGTGGTGCCGTTGCGCGGCGGGAGACCGCCTCCCGGGACGCCGGTGCCACCGGTGCCACCGCCACCGCCGCCAGTGGTCCTCGGACGACCGTGGATGCCCTCCATCACCTGGATCGCGTGGTCGTACTTGGTGTCGACGTCGTGGATCGCCGCCTGCGACTGGCGCTCGCGGTCGGCCGACTCGGTCGAGTAGTGGCTCTGCGCCGCGTTGGCGCTCTTCTGCCGGGTGTGGAAGTCCTCCGCGGACTCGCCGGCCTTCTGCGTCGGGTCGGTCGGCGGCGAGGCGGGCGCGTTGCCCGAGCTTGTGGTGGGTCGTCTGCGCGTCCTCGAGGGCGTCGCCCGCCGTGCCGAGCGCCGTGCTGGCCTTCTTCATCTCGTTCGCCTGGGCGCGGACGTTGTCGGCGACCTTCTGGAACGCCTTCACCGCCGCCGGCCCGGTCTGCGGGCCGAAGCGGTCCAGCAGCTGGGGCTTGGCGGACTCGAGCGCCGTGGCGAGGTTGGCCAGGACGTGGTGCCCGGCGTCCCAGACGTGGGCGGAGTGGCGGATGTTGTCGACCTTGCCGCCCGTGACGTAGCCGTCGAGCCGCTGCTCGTGGGGACCCTTAGGCATCGCTGCCTCCCGCGTCGTTGTGCTGGCCCGGGTGGTAGTAGTGGTTGCGCTCGTGGGTGCGGTGGAAGTCGGCGGCACGCCCCAGCGCGACGACCGCGTCGTGGCGCTGGCGCAGGTCGTCGGCGTTCTGGGTGTCGGCGGAGTCGACGGACTTCTGGAAGGTCTGCAGCCCCATCCGGAAGGAGTGGAGGTCCTCGAGCACCGAGGCCAGGGTGTCGGCGACCTTGGAGTGGGCCAGGCTGTGGTGGTAGCCCAGCGAGCCCCCGACCGTGGAGTCGCCGAACACGGTCTGGTCGACGTGGAGCTTCTGGAAGCCCGAGTCGTGGACCGCGTCGGCGTTGTCGGTGAGGTCGGCGGTGATCGTGTGGATGACCTCGTTGTCGACGTAGAGCTCCTTGAGCTCGTTGCCCAACGTGGCGATCTGGTCGAGCGAGAAAAGGGCCATGTCGTTCCTGTCGTCTTCCGGCCGTCAGGGGGAGCAACCCCCGAGTTCCCTGAGCATCGGCTCAGCGGGACCGCGAGCACCTGGTCCGGTGGTCACGGGCCCGCTGAGCCCTGTCGTTCATGTGGCGTGGAGCCTGGTCACGATCCTGCGTGCGGATCCGTCACATGTCGAACGAGCGGGCGCCGCGGGCGTCGGCCGCGCGGTACTCGGCGTTCGACTGCGTCACCTGCGTCGAGGTGCTGTGCAGGAGCTGGCGCATGTCGTGGATGGCGCCGTCCCAGCGCTGCTTGGCCACCGTGTAGGCCTGCTGGGCGTCACCGACCCAGTTCGCCCGCAGCGGGTTGAGCTCGCGCTCGAGGTGCTGCATGCGGGAGTCGATCTTGTTGACGATGCCCATCAGGTCGTCGGCCGCCTGGTCGAGACCTCCGTGGTTGACCTTCAGTCCGTCGAGTTCCATTGCTCTGTCTCCTGTTCGTGGTCGCGTGCCGTCGGGGCTCAGCCGAGGCGCTGCTGGTTGCGGGCGAAGGCGGACGACTGCGTGTCGTCGGTGCCCGTGTTGTCCTTCTCGGTCGAGCGCAGCGAGGCCTCGAACTGGTTGAGCGCGCTCACGATCGTCTTCTGCTTCTCGTGCCAGGCGTGACCGAGCGAGTTGAACGCCGTCCCGCCCTGGCCGGACCACTTCGCCTTGGCGGCGTCGATGTGCTGGACCAGCTCGTTGTTGAGGCGGTCGAAGTCGTGCTTGGCGTCGGCGACCATTCCCGCTGCGGCGGAGAGTGTGCCCTGCCCCTGTCCCATCTCTGCTGACGACATGTCGCCGTTTCCTTTCCCCGACGCGGCCCCGGCTGTCGACGGAGTGCCGCTCGAAATCTGTGTGTTCCTGGTCGTGGCTTGCTGCCCGAGTCGTTCAGCCCGATCCGGACAGAGCAGGTCTACCCCGACCTCGATCCGCTAAACATCACGAGGTCATTTCCCACAGGTGGCGGAAGAAGCCGCTGGCGACCAGCACGACCGCGAGGGCCGACGACCCGCACAGGGCCTCGGCCACCTCGGCGCGACGCGACCACCAGGCCGACCGCCAGCCACGGCCCGTGGCCATCGCCACGATCACGACCACCACGCCCAGCCCGGTCGCCACGAGGGAGACGGTGAGCAGCTGGCCCTGGCTCAACCGCGGGGCGGCGTACGTCGCGAGGGCCGACCAGCAGACCAGGCCTGCGAGCCGGAGCAGCCCGCGTGCCACCGGCTGCCGGTAGCTCCGGGCAGCCAGCAGCAGCCCCGCGCCCACGAGGCCGACCTCCAGGCGAGCACCGACGCGGTCGACCGGCAGGGTCGCCGACCAGAGCAGCAACGGCGCCGTCGCGAGCGCGACGACGAGGATGGTCCCGGCCGCCGCGGCGACCAGGCGACCGCCCCGGTCGGCGACGTCGGAGACCGCGCGGATCGGGCACGATCGAGCGCACGCGTCGACGCGGCGTCCGGTCACGGGCCGACCACGCGGTGACCGCCAGTCGCTCGAAGTCCACGAGGTACTGGTCGGGGACGTCGACGGACACCGTCGGCACGAAGCGGGCGGCGAGCAGGGCGCCGGCGAGCAGCACGGCCCAGGCCGCGCGCGGCGACCAGCCCAGCAGGGTGATCGCTCCGGTGACGACGAAGACGACCGCACCCGCGACGACGAGCACACGGAGCTGCGCCTCGGCCCGGCCGGCCACCGCCCGGGCGAGGGCGGCGCCGACCGCCACCGACGCGGCGGTCACGCCCAGGACCATCGGGAGCCGCTCGGGCGCGGGGTCCCAGGCCCAGGCGAAGCCCGCGGCCCCCAGGAAGCACGGCGCCGCGACGAGCCGCGGCACGGCGACCGGGCCGAGGGGGACCAGCCCGAGGAGCGCGGTCGCCGCGAGCACGCCGACCGCCAGGTCGTGGTCTCCGGGCGAGGCCTGGGCGGCGCACCATCCGGCGAGGCCGGCCACCACCGCAGCGACCGCGCACCAGAGGACCGCGATCGGATGGGCACCGCGGGGTCGCTCGGGGGGCGTCCGGCGTTCGGACCGGTGGGTCGCGGCCCGGTGGACACCGGTGGCGGCGACCAGGATCCCGCCGGTGTCGATCCCGAGCTCGGACAGGGAGGCGGAGGCGAGCAGCAGGTCGCCGGTGCGCGAGTAGAGGAGCGGGATCGCCCCGAGGTCGGCCTGGGCGGCGTACTCCCGTGCGACGTCGGTGACGACGGCCCCCGCGGGGACCATCAGGTCGAGGGCGCCGGCCGGTCCGTGCACGGTGAGGGCCAGGACGTCGGCGTGCGGCCGCACGTGTCCCTGCGTCATCGCGGTCACCTCGTCGTACCCGGTTACGCCGGACCACCGGCTGCTGTGCTCCCCGGCAGGGTAGTCCCTGTGCGACAGCGGGCCGCGGCTCCGTCGGACACCCTCTAGGATCGCTGCCGACAACCGACGATGTTCTTGGGAGAGTCGTTGACCACCACGCTGCGTGGCGGCCGTGCCGACCAGCCGGAGCTGCCGACCGGCGAGATCGTGATCCAGGCCCCGCCCGAGATCGAGGAGGCGGAGGGCGCCAGTGGCGTCCTGATGAACGCCATCCCGATGCTCGGCAGCCTCGGCTCGATCGTGCTGGTCGCGACCATGGGCAGCTCGACGCCGGGTGGGCAGGGACGCAGCTTCCTCGCCGCCGGGATGTTCCTGTTCGCCACCCTCGGCTTCATCGTGGTCCAGCTCGACCGGCAGCGGAAGCAGCGCACCCAGACCGTCACCGGCACCCGCACCGAGTACCTCCGCTACCTCGGCACCGTCCGCAAGATCGCGCGTGAGGCCGCCTCGCAGCAGCGGGCGGCCCTGCTCTGGCAGCACCCCGATCCCTCGGCGCTGCCCGCGCTGGCCGACGAGCGGTCGCGGGTCTGGGAGCACGCGGTCACCGACGCGGAGTTCCTCCAGGTGCGGTACGGCGTCTGCAGCCAGCCGCTCTCGTTGGAGCTGGTCCCGCCCGACTCCGCCCCGATCGACCAGGTCGACCCGGCGGCGGCGTCCGCGCTGCACCGGCTGCTCGCCGTCCACCGGGTGCAGCCCCACCTGCCGGCCGCGGTGGACCTCCGGGCCTTCGACCGGATCGAGATCTGCGGCGACGAGGACGAGGCACGGTCGCTGGCCCGGGCGATGATCTGCTCCGCTGCGGCCTTCCAGTCGCCGGAGCACCTGGCCATCGCGGTGCTCGCGTCCGAGGACTCGTTGGCCCAGTGGGACTGGGTGAAGTGGCTGCCGCACGCCCTCTCCGCCCAGGACTCCGACGCGGTCGGGCCGCGCCGGATGGTGTCCACCAGCCTCGCCGACCTCGCCGCGCTGCTGCCGCCCGAGCTCGCGGAGCGCCCCCGGTTCGGCGCCGACGAACGGCCGCCCGACCCCCACATCCTGTTCGTCGTCGACGGCGGCGTGCTCCCGCCCGGCAACCACGTCATCCCGGCCGACGGCCTGCACGGGATGACCGTCCTCGACCTGCCGAGCCGGTGGGACGAGCTCGAGGACAGCACCCGCCTGCGGCTGCTCTTCGAGGACGGCGCGGAGACCGAGGACGGCCGCCCGGCGATCAGCGCGCTGCGGCTCCGCGAGGCACCGGTGCGCGCAGGTGCCGACCGGTGCGACCTCGCCACCGCCGAGGCGCTCGCCCGCCGGCTGGCGCCGCTGCACGTCGTGACGGCGGGCGTCGAGGCCGAGCCCGCGAGCGCCGGCGAGATCAAGGGTCCGTCCGACTTCATGGACCTGCTCGGGCTCGGCGACGTCCGCCACTACGACCCGGCGAGCGCCTGGCGCACGCGTCCGGCGCGCGACCGGCTCCGCGTGCCGATCGGCCTCGGCGACGGTGGCGGCATGATCCACCTCGACATCAAGGAGTCGGCCCAGCAGGGCATGGGCCCGCACGGCCTGGTGATCGGCGCGACCGGGTCGGGCAAGTCGGAGTTCCTGCGCACCCTGGTGCTCGGCCTGGCGATCACCCACTCCCCCGAGCAGCTGAACCTGGTGCTGGTCGACTTCAAGGGCGGCGCGACGTTCGCCGGGATGTCCGGGATGCCGCACGTCTCCGCGGTGATCACCAACCTCGAGAACGAGCTCACCCTGGTCGACCGCATGCAGGACGCCCTCTCGGGCGAGATGGTGCGGCGCCAGGAGCTGCTGCGCGACGCCGGCAACTACGCGTCCGTGCGCGACTACGAGCGCGCGCGGGCTGCCGGTGAGGACCTCGCTCCGCTGCCGTCGTTGTTCATCGTCGTCGACGAGTTCTCCGAGATGCTGTCGGCCAAGCCGGAGTTCATCGACCTGTTCGTCGCGATCGGCCGGTTGGGCCGGTCGCTGGGTCTCCACCTCCTGCTCGCCTCGCAACGGCTGGAGGAGGGGCGGCTGCGCGGGCTGGAGTCCCACCTGTCCTACCGGGTCGGTCTCCGCACCTTCTCCGCACAGGAGTCGCGCACCGTCCTCGGTGTCCCCGACGCCTACGAGCTGCCACCGATGCCAGGGCTGGGGTTCCTCAAGCCCGACCAGTCGTCGCTGCTGCGCTTCAAGGCGGCCTACGTCTCCGGGCCGCCGTCCGGCAGCCGGGCGCGTTCGGTCGCGCGGGACGAGACCGGCGTGGTGCAGGGGATCTTGCCGTGGACGATCACCGAGGTGCTCGTGCAGGCCCCGCCCGAGCCGGATCCTGCCACCGAGCCGGAGGTCGAGCCCCGGCCGACCCAGACCGGCGAGCCCGAGTCGCTGCTCGACGTGGCGGTCGGCCGGATGGAGGGCTTCGGCCCGGAGGCCCACCAGGTCTGGCTGCCCCCGCTCGACGTCCCCGACACGCTCGACGAGCTGATGGCCGACCTCGCTCCCGACCCGGAGCTGGGCCTGGTCTCGCACGAGTGGCGCGCGCTCGGCGGCCTGACGGTGCCCTTGGGGACCGTCGACCGGCCCCGCGAGCAGCGCCGCGACACCCTGACCGTCAACCTCTCCGGCGCGAGCGGTCACGTCGCCGTGGTCGGCGGCCCGCGCACCGGCAAGAGCACGCTGCTCCGCACGCTGGTGACCAGCCTGTCGCTGACCACGACGCCCCTGGAGTCGCAGTTCTTCGTGCTCGACTTCGGGGGCGGCACGTTCGCGGCGATGCAGCCGCTGCCGCACCTGGCCGGCATGGGCACGCGGTCCGAGCCCGACGTCGTACGCCGGATCCTGGCCGAGGTGACCGGGATCGTCGACCGTCGCGAGGCCTACTTCCGGACGCACAACATCGACTCCATCGAGACCTACCGCAGCCGACGCAGCCAGGGTCGCGCCGACGACGGGTACGGCGACGTGTTCCTCGTCGTCGACGGGTGGAGCACCCTGCGTGCGGACTTCGACGACCTCGAGCTCGACCTGCAGCAGCTCGCCTCGCGCGGTCTGACCTTCGGCTTCCACGTCGTGACCGCGTCGTCGCGCTGGGCCGACTACCGCGCGGCGGTGCGCGACCTGATGGGCACCCGGCTCGAGCTCCGGCTGGGCGACACGATGGACTCCGAGATCGACCGCAAGCTGGCCGCCCTGGTGCCGACCGGTCGCCCGGGACGCGGCATCGTGCCGGGGAAGCTGCACTTCCTCGCGGCGCTCCCCCGGATCGACGGCGACCCGAGCGCCGGCACGCTCGGCGACGGCGTGGAGACGATGGTCGAGCAGGTCGCCGAGGCCTGGCACGGCCCGACCGGGCCGAAGCTCCGGCTGCTCCCCGAGCTGCTCACCGTCGACGAGCTGCTCGGTCAGGCGGACGAGCCGACCACGTCCTCCTCGCGACTCCTGCTCGGGGTCAACGAGAAGGAGCTGGCACCGGTCGGGCTCGACGCCGAGGCCGAGCCGCACTGGCTGATCTTCGGCGACGGGCAGTCCGGAAAAAGCGCCGCGCTGCGCAGCTACGTCCACGAGGTGATGCGGACGCGCACGCCGAAGGAGGCGCAGATCGTGGTCGTCGACTACCGGCGGTCGCTGCTCGGTGAGGTCCCCGACGAGTACCTGCTGAACTACCTGACCTCGGCGGCCCAGGCCACGCCCACCCTGGCCGACCTCGCGTCGTACCTCGAGAACCGCATCCCCGGCCCCGACGTCACGTCGGAGCAGCTGCGCAACCGGTCGTGGTGGACCGGGGCCGAGGTGTTCATCGTCGTCGACGACTACGACCTCGTCGCGACCACCCAGAGCTCTCCGGTGCAGACCCTGCAGCCCTTGCTGGCCCAGGCCCGCGACGTGGGGCTCCACCTGGCGGTCGCCCGGCGGTCGGGTGGCGCGTCGAGGGCGCTCTACGAGCCGGTGATCCAGTCGCTGCGCGACCTGGCGATGCCGGGGCTCGTGCTGTCCGGCAGCCCCGACGAGGGCGCCCTGATCGGCAACGTCCGGCCCGGGCCGGCCCCGGCCGGGCGCGGCCGGCTGATCACCCGCGACCGCGGGGTCGAGGTGGTCCAGCTCGCCTGGAGGGAGCCGTCGTCGTGAGCCGCCGTGCCGGTCCGTCGCTGGTCGCCTGCGTCTGCCTCGCCCTGGCTCTCGGCCTGGCCGCATGCGGCGGGAGCGACTCCTCCGGGTCGGCCGGAGCACCGGCGACGTCGCCCGCGCCGCCGACGGCGAGCTCGTCGGCTCCGGCGGTGGTGCCGGCGAGCGGCCGGAAGGTCGACCTGGCGGCCTTCACGGCCCGCACCCCCCGGGGGTTCCGCTACGACAACACCCTGGCCAAGGAGTTCGTCTCGTCGTCCTCGCCCGACTACGACACGTCCGAGGTGGAGTACAGCGACCTCACGATCTTCCCGGGAGCCGGCACGGGCTACATGGCGAAGCTGACGGCCAGGAACGGCGACTGGCACCCCCGGCCGACCATCGCCGCACCCGTCCACTTCGCCGGCGCCACGTGGTACCACCTCACCGGGCCGATCGGCCAGGGCCGGCACCTCGAGGAGTACGGCACGGTCGTCCAGGGCGAGTCGGCACCCCGACTGGTCAAGGTGTCCTTCGAGCTGAAGGGCACGTTGGCGCGACGGACGACGCTGGTCTCGTCCGTCCTCGCCACGGTCCGGCTGAAGTAGCCGGCTTCGGGATAGTACGGATCAAATGGCAGGCGAAACGCCGCTCCAGACCTGCGGTTTGATCCGTACTATCGGGAAATCTCAGCGACGGCCGATGCCGAACATCCCGCGCACGGCCTCGCGGGCGGCGTAGCGCACGGCGTACTTGAAGGTGCTGGACTTCACGACCTTGTCGAAGGTGGTGTCCTGGGGCTTGGCGGCCTTCGCCTTGGGTGCGGGCTTGGCCGGGTCGGCCTTCGCCGCCTGCTCCGCGGCCTGCTTCTCCGCCCCCGCCTGCATCCGCGCCGCGAGCGTCTCGCTCGCGGACTCGCGGTCGACGACCTCGGAGTACGTCGCCCACCCCGGGCTGGCCTTGACGGCGGCGTCCATGGCGGCCGCGTCGGCCGGTCCCATCAACGACTCAGGCGCCCGGAGCCGCGTCCAGGCGACGGGGGTCGGGGCGCCGCGCTCGTTCATCACGGTCACGATCGCCTCGCCGATCCCGAGGGAGAGGATCACCTTGCCGAGGTCGTCGTAGGACGAGGTCGGGTAGGTGTTCACCGTGGCCTTGAGGGCCTTGGCGTCGTTGGGTGTCGCGGCGCGCAGCTGGTGCTGGACCCGCGAGCCGAGCTGGGCCAGCACCGCGTCGGGCACGTCGGTCGGGCTCTGCGTCACGAACACGACGCCGACGGCCTTCGAGCGGATCAGCCGCACGGTCTGGGCGATCTGGTCCAGGAAGGCCTTCGACGCGTCGTTGAAGAGCAGGTGGGCCTCGTCGAAGAAGAAGACCAGCTTCGGCTTCTCGGCGTCGCCGACCTCCGGCAGGTCGTGGAAGAGGTCGGCCAGCAGCCACATCAGGAACGTCGAGAACAGCGCCGGCCGGTCCTGGAGGTTGGGCAGCTCGAGCATCGAGACGACGCCGCGGCCGTCCGACCCGACCTGCAGCAGGTCGGACGACTCGAACTCCGGCTCCCCGAAGAACGCGTCGGCGCCCTGGCCCTCGAAGGCGATCAGCTCGCGCAGGATCACCCCGGCCGTCGCGCTCGACAGTCCGCCGAGGTCCTTGAGGTCGGGCTTGCCCTCGTCGCTGTTGAGGTAGTGGACGACGGCGCGCAGGTCCTTCAGGTCCAGCAGCGGCAGGCCGGCCTGGTCGGCGTAGTGGAAGACCAGGCCGAGGCTGGACTCCTGGGTCTCGTTGAGACCGAGCACCTTGCTCAGCAGGATCGGCCCGAACGACGTCATCGTCACCCGCAAGGGGATGCCGGTGCCCTGACCGCCCAGCGCGTAGTAGGTGACGGGGAAGCCCTTCGCCTCCCAGGTCTGACCGACCGACGAGGCGCGCGCCTTGATCTTGTCGTCCTCCTGGCCGGGGCTGCCCATGCCCGACAGGTCGCCCTTGATGTCCGCGGCGAAGACCGAGACGCCGTTCGTGGACAGCTGTTCGGCCAGCAGCTGCAGGGTCTTCGTCTTGCCCGTGCCGGTCGCGCCCGCCACGAGCCCGTGCCGGTTGAGCATGCTCAGCGGGATCTTGATGTGAACGTCCGACAGGGTGTTCTCGTCGAGCATGAGTCCGCCGAGCTCCAGCGCCGGACCGGTGAAGTCGTACCCGGGAGCGATGGCGGCGGCGATGGGATTCTCGGTCACGGCATGAAATGTAGCCAGGAGAAGCCGGCGCGCGCTCTGCGTACACTCGCGGCGTGATCTTCAAGCGGGTGGGGGACGGCCGACCGTACCCTCCGCACGACCTCACCTCGGGAGCCTGGGCCGCCCTGCCACCCCGCCAGGTCCGGCTGGACGAGCTGGTCACGACCAAGGACACGCTCCGCCTCGACACCCTCCTCGACGAGGACTCCACGTTCTACGGCGACCTGTTCGCGCACGTGGTCCGGTGGCGCGGCGAGCTCTACCTCGAGGACGGGCTCCACCGGGCCCTGCGCGCGGCGCTGCAGCAGCGACACGTGCTCCACGCCCGCGTCCACGAGGCCACCGGATGAACCTCCACGTCAAGACGCTGCTGACCCTCGCGGTCCTCGCCGTCCTGCTGCTCGTCGGCATCACCGTGGGGTGGTCGTCCATGACGACGCCCTTTCCGCACAAGGCGACGCCGAAGACCTGCTACCCCACCGACTTCCAGCCGGGCGACCGCGTGTCCGCACCGAAGGTGACCGTCAGCGTCTTCAACGCCAGCGACCGGGTCGGGCTCGCCGAGCGCACGATGGGGGCCTTCGAGGACCAGGGCTTCGGCGCCGGCTCCGTCGGCAACGCCCCCAAGAACACCGGCATCCACTACGCCCAGATCTGGACCCGTGACCGCAACGACCCCGCGGTCCAGCTGGTGGCGAGCCGACTCGGGCCCAGCGCCGCGATCGTCAAGAAGCACCACAAGGGGCCCGGTGTGGTCGTGATGGTGGGTCCGCTGTTCGAGAAGCTGGTGCAGGGCCGGTCGTCGGTCAAGGTGACCGAGACGACCACCATCTGCTCACCCCCCACGGACTGAGGGACTCACTCGCCGAGCCACTTGCCGAGGCGGCCGTGCGCGGAGACCGTGCGGAGCCGCCGGACCGTCGGCTCGCGCAGGCCGTGGGGCGTGACGATCAGGACGTCGTCGCCGCGCCGCAGGACCGTACGACGTTCGGGGACGATGGCGTGGCCGTCGCGGACCACCATCGAGACCGAGACGCCCTCAGGCAGCCGCAGCTCGCCGACCTCGACGCCGTGGAGCCGCGAGACCGGGCTGATCGTCACCTGGAGCATGTCGGCCGAGACCCGCTCCAGCGGCGCGACCTCGAGGTCCAGCGACCGCGGCTCGAGCTGCCGGGTCACGCCGAGCACCCGCGCGACCCACGGCAGCGTGGGGCCGGTCAGGACCGTCGAGATCACCACGATGACGAACACGATGTCGAAGAGGCGCTCGGCGTCGGTGACGCCCTCGGCGAACGGGATCGTCGCGAGCACGATCGGCACCGCTCCGCGCAGGCCGGCCCAGGAGACGAACGCGATCTCGTGCCACGGCATCGGCTGGACGACCGAGCTGACCCACACCGTGATCGGCCGGGCCACGAAGGTCAGCAGCAGGCTCCCCACCACGGCGATGCCGACCACCGACCACGTGATCCGGCTCGGGGTCAGCAGCAGACCGAGCATCACGAACAGCCCGATCTGCGCCAGCCAGGCGACCCCCTCGGCGAAGGACCGGGTGGCGATCCGGTGCGGCAGCTCGGAGTTCCCGAGCACCAGGGCGGCGATGTAGATCGCGGCGAAGCCGGACGCGTGCGCGGTCGAGGCGGCGCCGTAGGCCAGCAGGGTGAGGGAGACGACCGCGAGGGGGTAGAGGCCCGACGAGGGCAGGGCCGCGCGCCGCATCAGCCAGGCACCGCCGAACCCGACGCCCAGCCCGATCAGCACGCCCGCGACCAGCTCGAAGACGATCACCGCGATGGTGGCCGGGATGCCGTGCTCGGCGACGGCCCCCGTCGAGATCAGGGTGACCAGCACGACCGTGGGGGCGTCGTTCAGGCCCGACTCGGCCTCCAGCGCCCCGACCAGCCGCGGTGACAGGGGGAGACCGCGCAGGACCGAGAACACCGCCGCCGCGTCGGTCGGCGAGGTCACGGCGCCCAGCAGGACCGACAGCTCCCACGACAGGCCGAGCAGGAGGTGTGCCCCCACCGCGACGATCGCCACCGACACCGCGACCCCGAGCGTCGCCAACGACAGCCCCAGCCGCATCGACGGCCGCACGCTCTCCCAGCTGGTCGTGAGACCACCCTCGGCGAGGATCAGGGCGAGGGCGGCGAAGCCGAGCGCGTGGGCCAGCTCGGCGTTCTCGAAGCCGATGCCGATGAAGCTCTCACCGAGCAGCACACCCATCAGCAGGTAGAGCAGCAGGCTCGGCAGGCCGGCCCGCGAGCTGAGGCGGACGGCGAGGATCGCCGAGAGCGTGACCCCGGCCCCGACCAGCAGGAACAGGTCGAGCTGGTGGACGTCGAAGGTCATGGGTGTCACCTCGCTTCGTCAGCAGGGGCGGCGATGCCCGAGTTTACCGGGGGACGAGCGAGCTCGAGGATCGTGCGATCTGTGGTAAACCCGGGACAGCCACTCGAGCGACCACCTGACATGACCAAGTCACCACGCAAGCGCGGGCCCGACGTGCTCGAGCTCGTCGAGGAGCCGACGCACGGTGGCTCCGTCACGCGCCTGCCCGCGCCGCCGGTCGTGACGGTCGAGTCCTTCGAGGAGTTCTACCGCCGCGAGTACCCACGCCTGCTCGTCCTCGCGCGGGTCCTCGCCGGCGACGCCGCGGCCGAGGACATCGCCCAGGAGTCGATGCTGGTGACCTACCGGCAGTGGACCCGGATCGCCCTGCTCGCGAGTCCGGCCGGCTACGTCCGCGGGATCTGCGCGCACAAGGCCGTGTCGTGGACGCGGCGGATCACCGCCGAGCGCCGCGCCCTCCGCCGGGTGGCCGGCCGCCGCGCGGTGATCGTGGAGCCGCTCGCCCCGGACAGCGAGCACTTCTGGGCCGAGGTCCGCCGCCTGCCACGACGTCAGGCCCAGGTCACCGCCCTCTACTACGCCCTCGACCTCCCGGTCGCTGCGGTGTCCGTCGCTCTCGGATGCGCCGAGGGCACCGTCAAGGTCCATCTGTCCCGGGCCCGAGCCGAGCTGGGTCGGCGTCTCGCGACCTCGGAGGAGCAGTCATGATCGAGGACCTCGCCCGCAGCGCCGCCGACGACCTGCGCTCGGCCACGACGAGCGACGTCGACGCCGGACTGCTCGACGTCTACGCCGCCCACCGCCACCACCGCCGCCACACCGCAGGCGCGGTCGCGGCTGCCGTCGTCGTCGCCCTGGGTGCCGGCTGGTGGGGCGGGCAGGCGCTCACCGGCGCGGCGCCCGTCACCCCGCAGCCCGTCGAGCAGCCGCGCGGCGTCCTCCCTTCCGCGCGCTGCTCCGGGCCCGTCCACTGCCTCGGTCTGCTGACCTACCGCTTCGACCTCACCAGGCCCGTCCAGTGGCGCATCCCGTCCAGCTACGACGTGAGCTCCGGCAGCGGCGTGACCGCCTGGCAGGCCGCCACCGAGGCCCAGCGCAGGAGCACCGGCCAGGGCGGCGGGCCGTACCAGTTCGACGTGGCCGCGGGGGTCTCCGTCCTGGAGGGGGTCCACGCGCCCTCCGACGACGGGAGCTCGGTGCGCTCCGGCGTCAGCGACTCGCCCCGCGCCTTCGTGTCGTGGCTGGCCGCCCGGCCGTACCTCTCCGCCTCGAGCGTCGTACCGACGCGGGTCGACGGACGGCCGGCCTGGCGTGTCCGCGTGACCCTCGCCTCCGGCGCGGGGGCGGGCCCGGCGGTGTGCGACGACCGGTTCGCCTGCTACCCGGCCACGCGGACCCCCGACGGAGCGATCACCGGCGTCCGGGGTGACATGGTCGCCGACTACACCGCCCTCCGGGTGCCCGGGGCCGGCACCACGGTGGTGTGGTCGTGGGCGTTCTCCGGCGACCGGACGGCGCTCGCGCGCAACCGGGAGGTCGTCCGCGGGCTCTCCTGGCCCGGCGACTGACCCGCCCTACGCGGTCCTCCACAGCCCGGCCGGTCGCGGGTTTCGCTCGAGCCCGGCCCGGGCAGATCGTGCTCCACGGCGGTCCTCGGGGACCTCCGGGAAGGAGCGTGACGATGTACGGCGACACCTCCGTGATCCGGGCCCAGGCCCGCCGGATGCACGAGCGGGCCGGCGACCTCCGGGCCGAGGCAGACGACCTGGCCGCCCGTGTCGAGGCCGTGCCGTGGACGGGCCTGGCGGCCGACGCCCTGCGGCGCACCGCCCGCGACCACGCCGCGCGGCTCCGGTCCTGCGCCGACGCCCACGACGCGGCGGCCGAGGCGCTCCTGCGGCACGCCCGCGAGGTCGACCACCTCAAGGAGGTGATCGCGGCGATCGAGCACCGGGTCCTGCACCTCGTCGAGGCCGCCACCGGCGGCCTGGTCGGCCTGATCGGCCACGTGGTGCCAGGTGCGATCGACCACTGGCTCGACCACTTCGACCCACCGCCGTCCGGCAGCCGCGACTGGCTCGACGTCCACGTCCCGAGGGCGGCATGACCACCGACCTGCGCGTGGACCTCGACCTCGCCGTCCGCCGCGGGCGGCACGACGCGCGGCTGCATGCTCGGCACGAGCTCCGCGGCTCGACCGTCCGCGCCACCGCAACGGCCGGAGGCGAGGTCGAGGACGTCCGGTTCGACGTACGACTCTGGCGCGTCGAGCTCGCCCGCACCTGCCGCGTCGCGATCCCCGACGGCGCCACCGCAGCACCGCCCGACGGACTGGCCCTGCCGTGGGACCTGGTCGTCGGCACGGGTGCGGCGCTGGCCGAGCGACGTCCCGATCTGTACGACGAGCTGGTCGCCCGCGCCGACTCCGCCCTCCGCGAGCCGGTGCGCCGGCTCCATCGAGCGGTCGGCCGGCTGCGCGTGGTCGGCACCCTCCCGACCCGCTCGCGGGTCGGTTGGGTCAGCTGGGTGCTGTTCGCCGACGGCTGGCGCGCCCTGACCCCCGTCGTCGAGCGAGGCTCGGCCGGACCACGGCCGATGCTCCGGCTCGAGGCGCGGCGACCCGAGGACCTCGCCCGCGACGTGGCGCGCTGGGCCGCGGAGGTGCCCCGATGACGGACTCACCCGCGACCCCGCCGATCACCGGCATCACCGGCGGCGTCGCCGGGCTGGCGGCGACCTACGCCGCCGTCCGCGCGCTGGCCGACCACTTCGACGCGACCGGTGACCGGCTGCGGGCCCGGGCGGCCGACGACGCACGGGTCCTCACCGAGCCTGACCTGCTGGAGTCCGCGCCCCTCTCGCCGGTGACCTTCGCCGAGGCCGAGGCACGCGTGCTCGACGCGACGTGCGGCGTCCACGGCGTGCTCGAGGCGTCCGTCGTGTACGAGGCCGATGCTCTCCTCGTGCGGGCGACCGTCACGGCCTACCAGGCCTGCGACCGGCTGGTCGCCGACTCGTTCCAGGCGCTCGACTACGCCGTCGGCCGGACCGTGGGGTTCTCCCTCGCGGCATCGGCGCCACCCCTGCTCCTGCTCGGGCTCGGACTGGCGCCCAGCTGGGGTCACCTGCCGGCCGGCACGCGCCGACGGCTGGGCGACGACCTCGAGGAGTGGGCGGACCAGCATCCCGCGGTCGTCCAGCACGCCATCGACGGCGAGGGGGGCCTGCTCGACGGGTTGCTGGCCGGCGCACCGGCCCTGCCCGCCCTGCTGGGCCTGGCGCCGTTCCACCCCACCGCGGCGGACGCGGCCTCCGACCTCGCCGGGCTCTATCCCACCGAGGGTCCACCCGACGTGCACCGCCGCCACGACCTGGTCGTTCCGCTGGGCGCCACCCCACCCGACGACCTGGCCGACCTGATCCGCCACCTCGACCAGACGAACGCCCTCTCGCCCGCCGACCGGCCCGACGACCAGGGCACGATCGAGGTGCAGACGCTGCACGAGTCCGACGGCACGGTCCGGCACGTCGTGTACCTCCCCGGCACCGACGACCTGACCACCGCACCCTGGAGCCACGACGGCGACGTGCGTGACCTCCCGGCCGACCTGCACGTCATCTCCGGCGAGCACACGACGTACGCCGACGGCATCGAGCGGGCGATGAAGGAGGCCGGGATCGGCCGGCACGAGCCGGTGCTGCTGGTCGGCCACAGCCTCGGCGGCATCGAGGCGTCGTCGCTGCTGGCGCACGGCTCCGGGTTCGACGTCACCCACGTGGTGACCGCGGGCAGCCCGGTCGCCGGCATCCACGGGTACCCGGCGGGCACCCACGTGCTCTCCCTGGAGAACCAGGGCGACGTGGTCCCCCTCCTGGACGGCCGCGACAACGCCGACTCGGTGGCCCAGGTGACGGTGCGGTTCGACGACCACGAGACCTCGATCGCCGGCAACCACGGCCTCCAGCACTACGTCCGCGGGGCCGAGGCGGTCGACGCCTCGAGTGACCCGTCGGTGCGCGAGCAGCTGGCGAGCCTGCGCGACCAGGGCTTCCTCGGGCCGAGCGGCACGGCGACCAGCCAGGTCTTCCAGATCACCCGGTGAGAGGGTTTGCCCGGTCCACCTCGCGGGTAGGTGGGCCAGGACCCCCGAAGGAGAAGCATGTACGGCGACACCGTGGTCATGCGCAAGCGAGCGGGCCAGCTGCGGGAGCAGGGAGCGGACATCCGCGCCTCGGCCGAGCGGCTCGTCGCGCGCAGCGAGGCCGTGCCGTGGCGCGGTCGTGCCGCCGATGCGATGCGCGAACGGGTCAAGGAGCGCGCCTCCCACCTCCGGGCCGCCGCCCACGCCCACGACACCGCGGCCGACTCCCTCGATCGTCATCTCGCCGAGGTCGACCGTCTCAAGGAGGCCGTGGCCGAGGCCGAGCGGCGCCTGGGCGGGCAGGTCGCCGAGGCCCAGCACCGCGTCGAGGCGACGGCGTACGACGACACCACCCACGAGTCCGCGGCCAGTGAGCACGACCACGCGGTCGCCGCCGTTGTCTTGCCACCCTCCGGTCACTCCGACTGGCTGACCCTCGAGCTGCCCGGGAGCTGATCCCCATCGCCACCGTCGACCTGACGACACCCCCGCCCCCGCCCACGGGTCTCCTCGACGCCCTGCCGCGTCGGGTGGGGCTGACCCTGCCCGAGCTGCGACTCGCGGCCCGGCTCGCGGGGGACGCGCCCCTGCCGTTCGAGCTCCGCGACGAGCCGGACACCTCCGGACACGCCCTCGACACCCGACTCGGCCAGAGCCGGGCGTCGCTCGAGGACGAGGCGTACGCCGCGGCGCTGGCCACCCTGCACGACCCGGCCGAGACCCTGGCCCGACGCGGGCTGCTCGAGCGACGAGACCCTCGACGAGGGGCTCGCCGGCGCGCTGGGGCTGCTCGCGACGCCGACCGTCGCGGTCGACCTCGACGTGGTCGTCGAGGGCGTGCGCGCCCGGGCCTGGCACCGCGAGGCCGACGGCGCCGTGGCGACCCTCGCCACCGTCGACGGGGTGGTCTTCGAGCTTGCCTGGTTCCCTGCCACCGCCTGGGCCGCCGAGCTCGCGCGGGCCGCGATGCTGCCCTCCGACCAGCGCCTGCGCGGCACGACGCTGCCCGACGTGATCGACGTTCCCTTCGAGCTGCTCGACAGCGCCGCCGAGGCCGTCCGCAGCAACCGCTCCGACCTGCTGCCGGTGCTGGCCGCCCGCCACTCCGGTGCGGCGATCGACGCCGACGGCGGCCCGATCGGTGACGTCGACCTGGCCTCCATGCTCTCCGCGCTGTCGATCGACCCGCGCGGGCGACTCCGTGCCCTGGGTGCCGACGTGTCGAGCGGCGAGACCCGGCTCGTGGGTGTCGTCTCCTGGGTGCTGCTCGCCGACGGCTGGCGGGCGCTCCGACCCCGGCGTGACGGTGACGACCATCGCGTCGAGGTACGCCGCGTCGACGCCGACGACCTCCCGGCCGACCTCGCCTTCGTCCTCGCGGAGGCGGTCGCATGAGCAGCGAGCCCCAGCACACCGAGGCCTCCGTCAGCCCCGACCGCTACGACGAGCTGGTCCAGCTCGCCGACCTCTTCGAGGCGACCGGCGACGACCTCCGCGCGCGGGCCCGCCTGGGCGTCGAGGTGCTCGGCGACGAGGACGTCTCGGCGTCCGAGGAGCTGTCCGCCACGACGTACACCACGGCCGCCGACGACATCCGCGCCGCGACGACCGGCAAGAACGGCGTGCTCAACCGCTCGATCGAGCTCGACGCCGACGCCCTCGTCGTGCGCGCCACCGTGCTCACCTACCGCTGGATCGACGAGCTCCAGGACGCCGCCTACCGCACCCTCGGCTCGATCGCCGGGCGCGCGATCGGCTACCTCGCGCCCGAGGTCGCGCTGGGCGGGGCGATCGTCTCGGCCGGCCTGATCGAGACCGATGCCGTCGAGCGGGACGGGATCGCGTCGTACCTCAACGAGCTCGCCGAGAACAACCCCGACCTCCTCGACCACATCACCGCCGGTGGCGGCGGGCTCGTGGAGAGCCTCCAGCTCCGGTCGCTGCTGACCGCCGGCGCGCTCGGGAGCGACCGCGGCGCCCAGGCGGCCGCCGGGGGGCTGCGCGCGGCGGGGATCCTGCCCTTCGGCGCCGACACCGCGGCCGCGGTCCGTGACATCGCCGGTGAGTTCGTGCACCCCGACGACGCCGTGCCGCCGCTCGCCGCCGCGACCTCCGCCGCGCTGCCCAAGGGGCTCGGTGGCCTGATCGAGACGCTCACCTCGACCAGCAGCGGCGTCGGTGTCCACCGGGTCGCCGACGGTCGCTACATCGCCTACCTGCCCGGGCCCGACGGCGGGAGCAGCGCGAAGCTGCGTCTCGTCGGCGGTGACCTCACGACGTACGCCGCCAAGGTCAGCGAGACGCTCACCCGCTCCGTCACCGACCCGGACGCCCGGGTGCTCCTCGTCGGGGGCGGCCCCGGTGGACTCGTGGCCGCCGAGCTCGCCGGGCAGGCGGGGTCGGCGTACACGATCGAGCAGGTGGTGACCGCGGGGTCGCCGAGCGCCCAGGCGCCGCGTCTCCCGGCCGGTGTGCGGATGCTGTCGCTCGAGGACCGCTCCGACCCGGTCGCGCTCCTCGGCTCGCTGATGAACGTCGAGGCCACCAACCGGCTGACCGTGGTCTTCGACGGCAGTGACCACGCGGCCGACCACGGCACCGACCCCTACGTCGTCGGCGCCCGCGCCGCCGACGAGGCCGGCCACCCGGAGCTGCGCGCCGAGCTCGACCGCCTCGTCGACCTCGGCTACCTCTCCCGCTGAGCTCGTCGACGCGCCCGGTCAGGCGAGCGACCGGACGAAGTCGGCGAGCTGGGCGAGGTTGCGACACTCGACCATCGGCACCACCGCGCCGTACGGCCCCGCGGCCGAGTCGCCGGTGTCCCAGTGCCGCGGGTGCTCGGGGTTGAGCCACCACGAGTGCCGGGCCCGGTCGGCCATCTCGCTCAGGGCGTCGACCGCGAGGTCGCTGTAGTTGGAGCGCGCGTCGCCGAGGACGAGCAGCGACGCCTGCGGGCCGAGCGCGTCGGCGTGCTCGGCGACGAACGTCGTGAAGGCCCGCCCGTAGTTGGTGCGTCCCCACGCGGCCGCGTGCTGCGTCCGGTCCGCCAGCTCCGCCAGCACCAGACCGGGGTCCGCCCCGGGGCGGAAGACGTCGGTCACCTCGTGCACCTGGTCGACGAACGTGAACGCCCGTACCTTCCCGAACTGCTCGTGCAGCGCGTAGACGAGCATCAACGTGAACTGCGCGAAGCTCGCCACCGACCCGCTCACGTCGCAGAGCACGACCAGCTCCGTGCGGTGGGGTCGTCTCGGCTTGTGGTGGGTGACCAGGGGAACACCGCCGGTCGAGATCGAGGCGCGCACGGTCCGCCGGAAGTCGAGCGGGCCGCGGCGCCGGGACCGCTGCTCGCGCGCCATCCGGGCCGCGAGGCGTCGGGCGAGCGGATAGATCTCGCGTCGCATCGCGGCGAGGTCGTCCCTCCGGGCCGAGGTGAAGTCGAGCCGCTCGAGGCTCGGCCGTACGGCGACCCGGGCCACGTGGTCGGGCCCCTTCTCGGCGGCGATCCGGCGCCGGGCGTCGGCCTCGACGAGCCGGGTGAACGCACCGACCCGGCGGTCGGCCAGGCGTCGGGCGTCGTCCTCGGCGTACCTCTCCCCCTGCAGCGCCTCGACGACGCGGTCGACCAACGTCTGCGGCGAGAGCCGCTGGAGGGTCGTGTACGACGACCAGCTCGACAGGCCCGGCCCGCGGCCCTGCATCGCTCCGAACGTGCCCACCGCTTCCGTCGCGAGCCGTAGCAACGCGTCGTCGTCGCCCGCGGCGAGCGCCGACGCCAGCCGCTCCCGCGCCCGCTCGAGACGCGCGGCGCTGTCGGTCGGCCCGGCTCCTTCGTCGGTCGAGCCTGTCGAGACCACCGAGCCCCTCACCCCCTCGCCGACGAGTCTCGGGAAGTAGAGGTCGAAGAGGGTGTCGAAGGTCGGCCGCTGCGCCTGCCGCTTCACCAGCGTGGCGGCGTAGCCCTGCCGGATCGCCTCGCGGTCACCCCAGTCCAGCACCGAGAACGCCGCGATCGCGTCGAGGTCCTCGGCCAGCGACACCGGCACACCCGCCCCGCGCAGCGCCTCGAGGAAGGCGATGTGCGTGGTGAGCAGGCCGGAGCTCATCCGAGCCGGAGCTCCTTGACCGCGCGTTCGTGGTCGGAGGCGTGCTTGAGGACGACACCCAGGGTGCGCGCCACGGCGGCCTCGTCCAGCTCGCCGATCTCGAGCGCCACCAGGGTGCGCGCCCAGTCGACGGACTCGGCGATCGAGGGCGACTTCTTCAGCTCCAGGTCGCGCAGCCGGCCGACGGTCTCGACGACCTGCCGAGCGATCCGGTCGTCGAGCTCGGGGACCTGACCACGGATGATCGCGCGCTCACGGTCGGCGTCGGGGTAGTCGAGGTGGAGGTAGAGGCACCGGCGCTTGAGCGCCTCGGACAGCTCGCGGCTCGCGTTGGAGGTGAGCACGACGTAGGGGCGGCGGACGGCGGCCACGGTGCCGAGCTCGGGGATCGTCACCTGGAAGTCGCTGAGGATCTCCAGGAGCAGCCCCTCGACCTCGACGTCGGTCTTGTCGACCTCGTCGATCAGCAGGACCGTCGGCTCCTCCCGCCGGATCGCGGTCAGGAGCGGCCGGGTGAGCAGGAACTCCTCGGTGAAGACGTCGTCGTGGGTCTGCTCCCAGGCCTGGTCACCCGCCGCTTGGATGCGGAGCAGCTGCTTCTTGTAGTTCCACTCGTAGAGTGCCCGCGCCTCGTCGAGCCCCTCGTAGCACTGGAGCCGCACCAGGTCGGCCCCCGTCGCGCGGCCCACGGCCTTGGCCAGCTCGGTCTTGCCGACCCCCGCCGGCCCCTCGACCAGCAACGGCTTGCCGAGCACGCCGGCGAGGTACGACGTCGTGCGCGTGGACGTGTCGGCGAGGTAGCCCACGCTGCCCAACCGGTCGCCCGCATCCGCGGGGCTCTCGAACCAGGTCGCGTCGTCGCTCACGTCGCGAGCATAGGAGCCGCGCTCAGAACGCCCCGTGACGCCCGTCGCCCCGGCTGAAGAGGCGCGCGCCCTCGGCCGCACCGTGCGCCAAGGAGTGGAGCCCGTGCTCGAGCTCGCGGGCCATCGCCTCGTCCTCCCCCTGCCCGTGCTGCTCGAGCAGGCTGCGGCGGTCGTGGCGCAGGCAGTCCTGCGGGAAGTCCGCCAGCTCCCGAGCGAGCTGCTGGGCCGCAGCCAGGGCGGTGCCCGGCGGGACCACCCGGTTGACCAGCCCGATCCGCTCGGCCTCGTCGGCCGCCACCGCGCGACCGGTCAGGACCAGGTCCATCGCGCGGCTCGAGCCGATCAGTCGCGGCAGGCGGACGGTGCCGCCGTCGACCAGGGGGACACCCCAGCGCCGGCAGAACACCCCGAACGTCGCGTCCGCGGCCGCCACCCGCAGGTCGCACCACAGCGCCAGCTCGAGGCCACCGGCGACGGCGTACCCCTCGATCGCGGCGACGACAGGCTTGGACAGCCGCATCCGCGTGGGGCCCATCGGTCCGTCGCCGTCCGTGGCCACCCGGTTGTCCATCGCCTTCAGGTCGGCACCGGCGCAGAACGTCCCCCCGGCGCCGGTCAGGACCGCCACGGCCTGCCGGTCGTCGGCGTCGAACGCCCGGAACGCGTCGGCCAGTGCCTCGGCGGTCGCGCGGTCGACGGCGTTGCGCGCCTCGGGCCGGTCGAGGGTGACGGTCGTGACCGGGCCGTCCTGCTCCACGCGCACGCTCATCGCGCCAGCGTAGGACGCGGCATCACCGTCCTCGTTGCCGGACGAAGACCACGAGGCCGGTCACCAGGAGGACCACCGCGACCACCACGAACGGCCACGGGCTCCAGGCGTCGGTACAGCTCTGGCTGGTGGCCGTCGTCGTGCAGACCTCGCCCGGGCCGCCGCGGTTGAGCCAGGCGACGTAGAGGACCGGCAGCGCGGCACCGCTGATCATCCCCGCCATCGCCCAGCCGAAGTCGACCCGCCACAGCATCAGGCCGCTCAGCATCAGCGTCAGAAGCAGGACGAAGGGGCCGATCGTCAGCAGGGACAGGACGGAGAAGCACCCGGCGGCCCCGATCACGCACCAGCCGGCGAAGGCGACGCCCGAGTCGCCGTCGGTCTTCACGGCGTGCTCCTCCGAGCCGCGGTGGCCCGGGTGACGGACCTGCGGGCCCGGTTGCGCACGGCGCGGACCGCCAGCGGAGGCAGGGTGTCGAACGCCGACACCAGGGCGCCGATCGCGTCCAACGACGCGAGCGCGGACTCGGCCCCCTCGGGGTCGACGCCGTCGTAGAGCTCCAGGCCGACGAACGCCGCCGCGACGGCCCGGGACAGCGCGGCCGGCTCGACCAGACCCGCCAGCGGCGTCGCCGGCAGCACGCGATCGAGGACGATCTCGACCTCACCGCTCCATCGATCCATCGCGTAGCGGCCGGCGCCCGCCAAGGTGTCGTCGCGCAGCGCCCCCGCCATCACCTGGGCCATCTGCAGCACGTTGCCCGCGCGCCTCTCCGCCTGGTGCAGGTCGCGGCCGACGGAGAGCAGCTCGGCCAGGGTGCCGACGTCGGTGAAGCGGTCGCGGTACGACGCGATCGCCAGGTCGACCGACCGGCGGACCGCGGCGTCGAGCAGACCGGTGACGCTGCCGAAGTGGTAGAAGACCAGGGCCTGGTTGACGTCGGCCCGCGCGGCCACGGTCCGGGCGGAGACGCCCGCCACGCCGTCCTCGGCCAGGGCGGCCGCGGCCGCGTCGAGGAGCTTGTCGCGCGTCGTCATGTGTCTCCACCTCCCTCTCTTGAGCGAATGCTCAAACAGCATAGCCCCGATTTGAGCAAATGCTCAAGACGGTTCTCTCGTTTTCGAGACACGTGGTGGAACGTGGGTTAGAAAGGTGGCCGTCGACAACCAATCCGGTGGTCGACGTCGTCGCAGGAATGTGGGCTCGGGGCACGATCTGTCCTGCCGTGCGCCGTTCTTGCCTCCCCTCGGAAAGAGAGACATGAACAAGTCACGCCTCATCACGGTCGGCTCGGCGGCGGCGGTGCTCGCCCTCACGGCGGGAGCCGCCTCGGCCGCGACCACCATGATCACGAGCCACGACATCCAGGACGGTGCGGTCCACCGCGTCGACCTGGCGGGCGGCGTCAACCACGACCTGAACCGCGCGGAGCTGCCGGCGACGTCCGGGGCGATCTACCGGGTCGCCCACTACGCGACCGCCGGCAACGGCGCGATCGCCAGCGTGGCCTGCGCCGACGACGACACCAAGTCGCAGAAGTATGTCGCCGTGTCCGGCGGCGTGCAGATCGTCGACGCCGACGGGGACGGCACCTTCAGCAACGACATCACCCGCCTCGTGTCCGACTCGTTCCCCGGTCGGATGGACTACAGCAACTTCACTCCCAAGCCGGGCCGGCTCGACGGCTGGGTCGTCCGCTTCGGCTCGGAGCAGGTGGCGAGCGCCGTCAACGTGTGGGCCGTCTGCCTGCCGAAGGCCGACGACGTGAAGGTCCAGACCACCGACTACTGAGCGGTCTCCCGTCCAGTCGTCCCGATGTCGCTGCCCCGGTCCGCCAGGACCGGGGCAGCGCTCGTTGACCGCTACTCGGGTGCGGCGAGGTCGGACGGGTCGGTGTTGGCGCCGCACAGCACGACCGCGACCCGTTCGCCCTCCGCCGGGCGGTAGCGCCCGCTGAGCAGGGCCGCGACCGGCGCGGCGGCGCCGGCCTCGACCGCGAGGCGGTAGCGCTCCCAGACCCGGCGTCGTGCGTCGACGAGGGCCGCGTCGTCGACGACCACGGAGCCGACCGCCGTACGTCGCGCGACGTCCCACGCGATCGACCCGATCCGGCGGGCGCCCAGCGAGTCGGCCGCGACGCCGGAGACAGCCACGTCGACGGGTTCACCCGCGTCGAGTGCGGCGTGCAGCGTCGGAGCGGTGACCGGCTCGACGCCCACGACACGAACGGACCCGGCGAGGGCGGTCGCGACGCCGGCCATCAGACCACCGCCACCCACGGCCACCAGGACGGTGTCGACGTCACGTCCCACCTCGGCGAGCTGCTCGAGGAGCTCCAGGCCCAGGGTGCCCGCCCCCGCGCAGATCTCCGGCTGGTCGTAGGCGTGGCAGTAGACGGCGCCGCTCCCGGCGACGAACTCCATCGCCGCGTCGTAGGCGTCGGCGTACTCGGTGCCGCGCGGCTCGACGGTCGCGCCGTACTCGTGGAGTCGTCGGAGCTTGGTCGGCGACGCCGTGGTCGGCACGAACACGGTCGCCGGGACGCCGACCGCGACCGCGGCGTACGCGTTGGCCAGACCGGCGTTGCCGCCGGATGCCACCACGATCCCGACGTCCGGGTCGAGCCCGCCCCGCTCGCGCGCCGACAGGATGCGGTTGAACGCGCCGCGCGGCTTGAAGGTGCCGGTGTGCTGCAGCAGCTCCAGCTTCAGGCACCCGCCACCCGGCAGCCAGTCGTCGCCCGCCTCGACGAGCTGGATCGGGGTACGGCGGACGTGTCGGCCGATGCGTCGTGCGGCGTCCTCGATGTCGACCCGGTCCACGCCGTCATCGTCGCACCCGGGAGCGGACGGACGAGATCCCGGTGTCGGTCGCGCTCGGGGCGCGTCGCGAGCACCGGGATCTCGACGTGGCGGTGGCGGTGGGATTTGAACCCACGGTGGGCTTGCACCCACACACGCTTTCGAGGCGTGCTCCTTAGGCCGCTCGGACACGCCACCGCCGGAGAGGCTACCCGAGGCGTTGGTGGGCGAAGAAATCGTCCAGGAGGGCCGAGCACTCGTCGGCGAGCACCCCGCCGACGACCTCCGGACGGTGGTTGAGCCGCCGGTCGCGCACCACGTCCCAGAGCGATCCGACGGCACCCGCCTTGGGGTCGAACGCCCCGAACACCAGGCGGTCCAGGCGCGAGAGCACGATCGCGCCGGCGCACATCGTGCACGGCTCGAGGGTCACCACCAGGGTGCAGCCGGACAGCCGCCACTCGCCCACGGCCTGAGCCGCACGGCGTACGGCGACCAGCTCGGCGTGCCCGGTCGGGTCACCGTCGCGCTCGCGGACGTTGTGCCCGCGGCCGATCACCGAGCCCGCGGCGTCGAGCACGACGGCACCGATCGGCACGTCACCCGACTCGTGCGCCCGACCCGCCTCGTGGAGCGCGGCGCGCATCGCGACGTCGTAGACGATCGCCACGGCGTCGGGGCTCAGGCGGAGGTGAGGCCGACGGCCTCGTCGAAGAGCGAGCCGAACCCGAGCCGGCGCGCGACGTCGGAGAGCATCTCGTCGGGGTAGAGGTCGAAGTCGTCGAGCAGCACCCCCATGTCCATCGCGGCCATCCCGAGGTCGCCGAGGATGTCGAGGTCGCCGGCCGGGGCCTGCTCGTCCTCGTCCTCCGGCTCGGGGAGCCCCAGCACCTCGACGGCCGACCGGGCGAGCTCCACTCCTCGGCGGCGGTGATGTCGGAGAGCAGGATGCGGACGTGGGGGCCGGCCACGCGGACGATCACGAAGAAGTCCTCGTCGATCGCGACCATGCCGATCGCCCCGCCGTCACCCGGGAAGCGCCGCAGCGCGGCACTCAGGCTCGGGACGTCGCCGAGGACGTCGTGGACCAGCTCGACGACCTGCCAGACGCCTTCCTCACGGTAGGCGGCGACGGCGAAGTCGACGCCTTCGATCTGCTCGCTCATGCCACCCTCCGCTCCACCTCGGATGAGCCGGACGTGTCCAGAGTGACAGAGGCATGTAGCGGTGCCAACCCTGTTGCGGCCTTGTCACAGTGGCCTCCGGGCGAGCGCCCAGCCCCAGTAGGGTGCGGGCCATGCGCACGATCGTCGTCGACCACCCGCTCGTCGCCCACAAGCTCACCGCCCTGCGCGACGAGCGCACCGACTCGCCGACGTTCCGCCGCCTGGTCGACCAGCTGGTGACGCTGCTGGCCTACGAGGCGACCCGCGACGTGCGCGTCGAGCCGTACGAGATCACGACCCCTGTGTCGCCCACGACCGGCGTCCGCCTCTCGTCGCCGCAGCCGATGGTGGTGCCCATCCTCCGCGCGGGTCTGGGGATGCTCGAGGGGATGATGAAGCTGCTGCCGACCGCGGAGGTCGGGTTCCTTGGGATGATGCGCAACGAGGAGACGCTGCAGGCGTCGACGTACGCCGAGCGGCTGCCCGACGACCTGGCCGGCCGGCAGTGCTACGTGCTCGACCCGATGCTCGCCACCGGCGGGACCCTGGCCGCCGCGATCCGCTTCCTCACCGACCGCGGCGCCGACC
>CAWEJC010000003.1:0-1184783 GCA_963809265.1 uncultured Actinomycetota bacterium | reverse complement strand
TGAGACTATTTAGACAGAGGCTTTCAATTAATTGTGAGTGGCGTCGGTCGGATGGGGCTGAGATTTCCCGTAAATAGAAATGGGGGCATCGCCGAGGCATGGCGCTGCCCCCATCGCTTTGGGACGTACGCTGGTTGGTTACTTGCCGACAGTTTCGGCGGCTTTGTTTACGCTTTTGCTGACTTTCGTCAGAATCTTGTCGGCGTTTTCTTCTTCGGCCAGGTTCTCGCCCAGTTGCTCCTTGGCGTTTGTGTAACCGAGAGATGCTGCCCATGAACAGAGCGTGCCGTAGGTGGCGATTTCGTAGTGCTCAACTTTTTGCGCGAGCGCGATGATGACGGCGTCCATCACTTCTGGATCAGCTTCTTCGCCCATCATTTCTTCGGCTTCCTCGATCAGGCCGGCCATTGCTTCGCACTTCTTGGCTTTGGCCGCTTTTTCAGTGTCGTCGAACGCGGCTTCGACACGTTCGACCTGTGCCTTTGGTTTCTTCCAAGTGTGTGGTGAGGGCATCGACGAGCTTTTCGTCGGTGGCCTTCTTGATCATTTTCGGCAGGGCTTTGAGCAATTGTTTTTCTGCATGGTAGACATCGCAGAGTTCGTCGTAAAAGGCATCTGCCAGGGTATCGAGTGACATGTGTTTTTCCTTGAGGAATGTGCTTAGACGACTAGTGTCGTCGGTTTCGGTACATCGAGAAATGGAACGAATGACCGATGCGTTTCCAGCCATTCGTTCGATTGGAGATCGGAGTCGTTACGCGTGGCTGCCAGCGGCGGCTTCGCTGGAGGTCGAGATGTCTTCACCGCCGGCAGCGTCGAAGATTGCTTTTGCGCGGTCGGTCTCGGCGGCATTCTCTGAGTGGACGGAAATGAGTGCGTTGCCGCCCTTAACTTTCCCTTCGAAACGTTTGGCTTCGTATTCGGGAATGCCCATGCCGACCAACGCGCCGGTCAGACCGCCCACGGTGCCGCCGACAGTAGCGCCGGCGAGTGCGGCCATAATTGGACCGGCGGCAATCAGCGGGCCGAGGCCCGGGATCGCCAACGCACCGATACCGGCGAGCCAGCCAAGTCCGCCGCCGACGACAGCACCTGTTCCGGCACCCGTGGCAGCGCCTTCGGGAGCTTTGGTGGAGTTATCGACGGCGAAGTCTTTTGTGCCGCTGCGATCGGGCATGAGCACGGAGATGTCGCTATTCGAGAAAGCGGCCGCTTTCAAGTCGATCGACGACCGCCGCGGCTTGGGTTGCGTTAACAATACAGAATACGGCCTTAGCCATGTTTTGAATCCTTGTGTTTGGGAAATACGAATTAAGGTTGAACTTCTAGCTGGTTGTCAACGTTTGCCGGTCCGGCGACTTCATGAGCGATCTTGTCGATCTGCATCTTCTCGTCTTCGGATTTGACCGGGCCGCGTAGAGTCACTTTGCCGTCTTGAGTAATGATCTTCACGTTCTGAGCGTTGACGGACATTTTGGTGTCGACGACGCGTTTGCGAACGTTGGCTGTGATGTCGATGTCTGTCTTGTTTTCGTTTTGGTCGATCGGCGTTTTGGCAGCTTCCGACCGGTCGCGGACGTTCGTTGTCACGCTTGGCGGCCGTCGCATCTGCGGAGAATCTGAATTTGCCGGCGTGGCATCTGTATTCATCGCTGGGCGAGTCGTATCTGTGGATACCGGCGTTGCTGCGTCGCCGGATGATTGGCTTCGTTGCAGCCCACCAATGCTAAAGTGACCAACCTGTAATCAGTAACGCGTACTTCATCTAACTCTCCGCTGGAAAAATGAAGCTATGTTGAGTCGGGTTCATAGCATTTGGCATACCGGCCCGCCCGATCATTGCGGACCTCTTATGTAACCGAGAAGTAGCTCGACAGCTAAATTTAGTCTCGGTCACAGAAAAAATTCGCAATTGAGTGCGAATTCAATTTTAGTCGACGTCAAATATTGTCGCGTGGCGTGAAGCAAGGTGACAGGTCGGCTCACCAATTTTGTTGCCGATGAGCGGACGCTCTCTGATGTGTGAGTCCCGAGTCGGTACCTTAATGTGCCACCAGGATCAACTCGCCAGATCCGCGTCATCGGTAAAAAGAAAACAGCCCGACGAAGCTTGGTTGGTCCGTCGGGCTGTTTCGTCACTCAAGTCGCTGCCGACTAACGCTTGGAAGCGTCGGTCGGTCGCTCGGCGCTTTTGGTGCCGCGTTCGTCCTTAATCTGGCCCATGATTTCTTTGGCTTTTTCCATGTGAGCCATCGTCATCTTTTCGCCTTCGGCAATGATTTTCTGCAGCTCGGGCGAAGCAAAGCTTTTGCTACCGCGTAGTTCAGCGAGCATGGCGATATGGGCGCCAAGTTGCTGGCCTACGTAGGCCTTGTCGAATTCCGCACCCTGATGCTCCTGGAGTTCCTGCATAGTCAGCGACAAACATTCGCTTTTGACTTTCTGCAGCATGGCCATTCCGGGATCGTTGCCCTCTGGCCTCGATTCCGTCTCGCCCGCGTTGGGATCTCGCATCGTCAGCTTGAGATTGGCCACTTCGGGAGAGGCCTTTTGGATCATGGCGAGCGCTTTGGTGTGCTCGTCTGCCAGCATTTTGGCAAACATCTTTACATCTTCATGCTGAGCATGTTTTTGAGCGAATGTTGCCAGGGCGACTTCTTCCTGATTGCCGAGGAATAGGCAGGCAGCAATTTTCGCGTCGAGATTTTGTCCTTGCCCGCGTTCGGTCGAGGACGCCTGGTTGGTCGGCTGGCTGTTGTGATTGGGCTTGATCGCGATTCAACTCTTGTGCGGAAATGGTCGCCGTGCTTAAGGCGACGAGCATCAATGTGGCCGTGAAAAACTTCATGCTAATTTTCTTTCTGAATGTGCTTTAAACGAATAAAAAACTTGATCGACCGCCCGCAGTGAAATTGCGATACTCCCTTCTTCAACTTTGGGCAAAGTTGGCAAAACATCAGTCATGTCAGACTGAGAGCTTGACTGGACGAAATAGTTTTACGATTTGGTGAAATGCTATCACTTTTGCAAAGTGACGCTGATCTGATCGACGCCATCGGGGGCGCATTCGGGTCAGATGGGTCGGAGTCATGCGACGTCCGATCGTTCTGGCGAGCTTAATGATTTGTTTCCGTGCGATCGGAGCCTGCGACCTTGATGAGCTTGTTGTAGACGCCGAAAAGTAGAAGCGGGGCCGCCCATTGGCCCACGAAGAGGCTTTCGTCTTTGCGGTCCGTGAGCCGCAAGAAAAGTGAAGCACCCATCGAGGCGAACGCCGCCCAAAGGAAGGTGTCGGAGGGGAGTTTAGCGGTCTGCTCTTCGATCGTTCTGGCGACGACGCCCTCTGAATGGTCTTCTGCTTCTGAGGAAGTTGAACGCAGTGTGGCAGCGGTGGACATTAGTTTTCCTTTTTGCGAACGTGATCCAGTGATTGGAAAATACGTGGAGCACTGGATCGCACGTTGCATACCGCAGTGCGATTTGAAGGGCGTCAAGAATGTCGTCGACTACGACATGACTGCGGTATTGGTGCTGGCAGCGAGTGGGGCAAAAGGATAAAAAGTCGCGTATGGACGATTGCTAGTGTCCCCTGCCGGCAAATTGCTTCAATCCACGTCTATCGGGAAGTTAATAAATATTTCCCCGGTATCAACTGTTAGAATGACGAGGACTCATTCACGTTACGTTTGCATGACTGACCTCGGGGGTCGGTCGATCAGATGCCGACAACCGGCCTGACGCCCATCTGATCGATTCCACAACCATCTGAGGATTGTCATGTTGACCCTGTATTTCTGTCTGAACGGTTCTGCTGCGGTTGTCCGCAATTGGCCTTCTGTTCCGCGCATCGGCGATACAATCGCGCTGCCGGAATTGGGCGGGAATCTGAACACGCTGCGAGTGTTTGACGTCATTTGGGAAGGAACCGTGGAGCCGACAGTCAGCGTGTATGTTCACCATGCGAAGGTGGATCACGCCATCTGCAGCGACATACCCGTTAGTACGGGGAGCAACAGTTTCGCTAATCGGTACTGGAACTAGCAGAGGTGCGGCTGGGTCTTAACTCAGGACACTATCGGCGTTCATGGCCAGGCGACGCCGGCGGGAGCTTCACGCCTCCCACGAGCAATCCCATACCCGACTTCCGCTTGAGCTGCTGAGCGCAGTGCGCTTCGGGAGCGATACTCCGAAGGGAGTCTAAGCTGGGTACCAGTGAGCACGTTCAACTGAAAAGTGTCATTAGCTCGTCATGACAGCTTGAATGCGAGACACGCGACGAATCGACCGTTGTGACACCGCCCGCCAGTTTCAAGAACCTATACCTTTAACGGTACATCGCTAGGGTTCCGAAAATTCATCTCCGGGCTCACGCTGACACGTGGACGTCGTTGCCGCTGCTGAAATGCCCCATCAATCCAACGGTTTTCAAAACCGAGCCGTGGGGGATTCGCAGCATTACATTACGGTAACGTACAGACTGTACGACTAAATGCCGGGCCGGCATTTATATCGTCGCGCGGTCCCCCCGACTGAGGCCTATTCAGGGTACAATCGCCCATTGAGTATTTGGAGTGCCACACAAAAGGACTTTCGCGGAGTATAGCGATGGAACCTCAAAGCATCTTAGGTCCGACGAAGGCGCCCGTTAACAGATGTGCACACGGCCTAGCGCAGGAACAGGACGGCTTCCTGAACGAGCGGGAGCCCTGGCACAACCTTTTGGCCGATGCGGGGCCGCGCGATCACATCGTGCAGCTGTACCAGGACCAGCAGTTTCTCAACCGGGCAGTCTGTCGATTCGCCGCCGCAGCGCTCGCCAACGGTGAGGGCGTTATCCTGGTGCCAACGCAGGAGCACTGGAAGGCGTTCTGCCCGCGCCTGGAGGCGGAAGGAGTCAATCTGGAAGCGGTGCAGCGCAACGGACAACTCACTGTCGTTGACGCCGACTATCTCCTCCCGCAGTTCATGCGCGACGACATGCCGGACGCCCCCGTATTCCTCGGTCTGGCCGCGGACGTGATCGACCAGAGTCGCGCCAAGGACCGCTATCCGAAGGTGCGTTGGTGGGGCGAGATGGTCAACATTCTCTGGGAGCGTGGCGAAGCGGCTGCCAGCATGAATCTGGAGGACTTGTTCGACCAGCTTGCGCACCAGCACGACATCGCGATCTTCTGCTCTTTTTTGATGGATAACTTCGATGGCGAGGTGCATGCCCAGATGTTGCCCAGACTCGGGGAGAACCACTCGCACCTGATTCCCGTGGAAGATTACTCTCGTTTGGAGCGCGCGGTGGCCGAGGCGCTCAGCGAGACCGTTGGCGCCGATGCGGCCCAGGTCCTTGAAGAGCGGCTCCTGCAGAACTATTCGACGCGGTTCCACATGCCACGCTCTCAGGCGCTACTGTTAGCATTGGGCCAAGTGCTGCCGCACGTAGCGGACACCGTGCGGAAACGGACCCGTACACTGTACACTAACCTAGGGGACTGTCCGTGACGAAGAAGTCTGCGTCGACATCCGATGGCTGGCCCAGCAATGTCTTCAGCAGGCAAAGCGATGTCGCGAATTCGGACGCGGTGCGATCCGACCTCTTCGCCATCGTCGACGCTCTCGATCTTCCTGTCGTCGTGGTCGGTCGTGACTTCAGGGTCGCCTGCTTCAATCGGGCTGCGACCGCGGTGCTGGGCCTAACAACTTCTCATATCGGCCAATCTCCGCGTGACATCGGTATGCTCGCCGACGTGATCGATCTTGAAAAACTGTGCGCCCAGGGGCTCGCCGACAGCGTACCGTGCCGGCGCGAAATCCGGTGCGGGGAGAGGTGGTTTCTTCTTCGCGCTGCCCCGTACCCGGGAGGTGATGATCGAAGTGGCGGCACGGTGCTCACATTTACGAACGTAACCGCTTTCCGCGGCAGTGTTGATCAAGCAATTCACGAAAGGGAGTTCACGAAAGCGATCCTCAATACGGTAATTGATCCCTTGGTGGTTCTCGATGCCGACCTGCGGATTCAGACGGCAAATCGGGCTTTCTACACGATGTTCCATGTTTCGCGTGACGAAACGCACAATGTTCGGCTGGACGCTCTGCCGAACCACACCTGGGACGCTCCCCAGTTATGGCCGCTTCTAGAGGAGATATTGTTCGACCATAAGGAATTTCACACCCTCGAAGTCGAACATACGTTCCCCGCGATTGGCCGTCGGACGCTGTTGATCGATGCACGCCGATTGAAACGGGAGGGCAGTTCGGGCGATCTACTTCTCCTTGCGTTTCAGGATATTAGCGAGCGGAAGCAGGCGGAGGAGGCGCTGCGCGATTCGGAAGAACGTTATCGCATGTTGTTCACGTCGATGGACGAGGGGTTCTGTACGGTCGAAGTGCTTTTTGACAACCACCAAAAGGCGATCGACTATCGCTTTTTGGAAGTCAACGCTGCCTTTGAAAAACAGACGGGCATCAAAGATGGCAAAGGCCGGCTGATGCGCGAAATCGCGCCCCGCCATGAGCAACACTGGTTCGACATCTACGGAAAAATCGCGCTCACCGGGGAACCAGCTCGTTTCGAGAATTACGCCGCAGAACTGAATCGCTGGTACGACGTATACGCCTTTCGGGTCGGGCTGCCTGAGAACCGACAAGTCGCTATCCTGTTCAGCGATATTACCGAGCGACGACGGATCGAGCAGGAGTTGCGGGAGGCGGACCGTCGCAAGGACGAGTTTCTAGCGACATTGGCCCACGAGCTTCGTAACCCACTCGCTCCGATTCGAAATTCCGTGCACATCTTGAAGATGACCGACGGCATTGATCCAGCCGCCCAGCACGTCTGCGAAATGGTGGAACGCCAAGTCAATCACATGGTTCGGCTCGTCGATGATCTCATGGAGGTCTCCCGTATTACTCGCGGCTTCGTCGAGCTACGGAAAGAGGAGACGGATCTTGCCGCGATCGTGCGCACAGCCGTGGAAACAAGCAAGCCGATCATTGAAGATGCCGAACATCAATTGGTAATCTCGCTCCCGAAAGATCGCATTCCACTCTATGGCGACGTCGTACGACTTGGCCAAATTGTGTCGAACTTACTCAATAACGCGGCCAAGTATACGGATCGAGGCGGCCAAATCTGGCTGAGTGCCCACACGGTGGGAACCAATGCGATTCTTTCGGTGCGCGATAGCGGTATCGGCATTTCCAAGGAGATGCTTCCAGTCGTTTTCGAGATGTTCATGCAGGCCGATCGGTCGACAAAGCGGTCTCAGAGCGGATTGGGAATCGGCCTGACTCTCGTTAGACGGCTGGTGGAAATGCACGGTGGCACTGTCTCTGTAGAAAGCCCCGGTGAAGGACACGGGAGCGAGTTTGTCGTTTCCTTGCCAGTAGCGGCTTCTCATTCGAAGAAAATGGACCGATTGGCCGGTAACCCAAAACTGGCTGCGCTGCCCCAGCGAAGTGTTCTCGTCGTCGACGATAATCAGGACGCGGCCTCAAGCTTGGGAATGTTGCTGAAAGTACTCGGCGCCGATGTACACATCGCACACAGCGGTCAAATGGCGCTCGACATGATAGAAAGCAATCAGCCTGACGTTGTGTTGATGGATATCGGCATGCCCGGTATGGATGGCTTCGAGGTCGCTCGGCGAATTCGCGAACACGCCGAATTTGACGGAATCGTTCTCATCGCCTTGACAGGATGGGGGCAGGAAGAAGATCGAAATCGTACGCAATCCGTAGGTTTCGACCATCACTTGGTGAAACCCGCCGACATTAGCGCACTCCAGACCCTGCTAATCTCGGCCCGAAAACAATGCGACTCCAAAAACTGAGATTCGCCGCCATCCGTTCCGTCCGTGCCTTGCACATAAGCTGCCTGCCTTGCCGTGCATACCTGTCAACGCGACCGTCGAAACGGAAACCGTCGATCAGTGTCATATACGCATGTCTGCGTGGCAACGCGCAAGAATCGACCGATATAGAATCGACTAGCAGCGCGTTTCTAAACTCGTCAATGCGGGTAAGCGTCCGCCGAATCCATACTTGCCAGCCTTGCTAACGTGGAGTCATTCACTTCACTCCAAGGATTGAAGCCGTGGGCAAACCTGGCAGACCTGGTCCGACGCTAGATGACTATTTGCATTGGGAGGAGCGCCTCAAGGAACGTGGCGCGAGCGGACTGAGCATCGGCGAGTTCTGCCTCGACGAAGGCGTCTCTCGGTCGACATTCTATCGTTGGGTGCGACGAATTCAGGAGGGGATACCGGAATCGGTGAAAGAAGAAGGAGAGGCTCCCACTTTGGCTGAATTGAGGAAGCCGAAGTTCTTGCCGGTGACTCTAGCGGCATCAGCCGTTGAGATCGAGTTGCCTAACGGAGGTTCGGTGAAAGTCCCGCTGGGCGTGGGCGAAGCCGTGCTGGTTAAGATCATCGAAGCCGTCGGGGCCTTGCGTCCCAGATTGGGTCAGACCATGACCAATCTCAACCTTTCCGATGTGCGCATCTTTGTCTGCCTTACTCCGATCAAGATGCAGTTCAGCTTCGATACCTTGATGGGCCTGGCCCAAGAGATCTTTGACCAAGACCCGTTGTCCGGCCACTTGTTTCTGTTCTTCAATCGCAAGCGGGACCGGATCAAGATTCTGTACTGGGACGTGGACGGTTTTTGCATCTGGTACAAGCGATTGGAGGTTGGCGCTTTTCAATTGCCGGTGGCCACCGTATGCAATTAGACGCGAAGGTGTTGGCAGCTTCTATGTGCGACTCCGGTGTACGACTTGGCTGCGAGGCAGCGTAGAGCTGTGTCAGAAAGTGCGTTTGTTGGCACATGAGTTTAGAGAAATTGAGGTCGGAAGATTTGTTGTCAAAACGCGTTAGGGCGATTTGTACCGAGAAACCAACTATTTACGGCACGTTTGAAATTCGGGTGGCCGCGGTGCGAAAAGTAGATGACACCAATTACGATGTAGAATGACTTGGGATGCATTCGAACTCTGCGAATACTTGCTCGCAGCATTTCCTTGGTAGATAAAGAACGGGGCCGGTGGGCGCAATTGGTTGTGAGGATCAAGTGCGGTGACGTACGTTATCGATTTTCGACGCTTACGCCTTTGGGCAACGGCCGCCGTCACTGTCTCGTGGGTAGTTCTTGTGCAAATAGCCCAAGGAGCGCCCCCAATAATTACCCCACTCGTTCCTGGCTTGATCGCCGACGAACTTCCAATCCAACTCGCCAACATTAATAACTTGCGCTTCAGCCCGGACGGCCAGCTCACAGCGCTCGGTTACAACGGCAAGGTTTATTTGTTGAAGGACACCAACGGCGACGGATTGGAAGATTCAGTCAAGGTGTTTTGGGATCAACCCACGATTCGCGTGCCAGTCGGCATGGCATGGTCTGACCGCGGACTCTATGTTTCGTCCCAAGGCAAGGTCTCACTTCTTCGCGACACGAACGGCGACGGTGTGGCAGACGCTGAAGATGTAGTAGCGAGTGGCTGGGAGAAGACGGATGTCGGCTCGGGCGGCGTCGATGCGACGGCTGTCACACTGGACGCCGAAGGCAATATTTACTTTGCGGTAATCTGCGCTAATTACTCCAACCCCTATCGCCTAAAAGAGGGACGCTCGCAGTACGACATCAAAAGCCGCCGCGGCACCATCAATCGCCTCTCGCGCGATGACCCCAAACTGGAGGTGCTCTGCACAGGAATTCGTGTGCCTTATGCCTTAGCGTTTAACCGTCACGGTGATCTTTTCGTTACTGATCAGGAAGGCGAAACGTGGCTGCCCGGCGGAAATCCGCTCGATGAATTGAATCAGATATTGCCTGGCAAACACTATGGCTTCCCGCCACGACACGCAGACTATCTCCCCGAAGTGATCGATGAGCCCCCCGTGGTTGCGTTCGGTCCACAGCATCAATCGACGTGTGGGCTAGTGTTCAATGAAGCGACCACCGGGCAAGCCTCTTTCGGCCCCGATTGGTGGGAAGGAGACGCGTTTGTCGCCGGTGAGTCGCGTGGAAAAATCTGGCGCGTGCCGCTTGTGAAAACTCCGCATGGCTACGTTGGCACGCCGATCGCCGTAGCTCGCAGTACGATGCTGCTGACAGATGTGGCTGTTTCACCAGCCGGCGATTTATATGTCGCGTGTCATAGCGGCCCGCCTGATTGGGGAACGGGACCTGAAGGTGCCGGGAAGCTGTTTCGCATTCGGCTCGCGGATCGCAAAGTTGCGCAACCGGTGCTCGCCTATTCAACCGGGCCGTTTGAAGTACGCATTGCCTTTGACCGGCCAGTTGACCCCAAAATCTTGGAAGGCCTGACCGATCAACAAATCGAATACGGCAAGTACGTCCGTGCGGCCGACAAGCTGGAGGTGCTGAAGCCGCCGTACAAAACAGTGAAGGAGCAGGAAAAACATCCGCGGGGTAAACTTCGCGTTGCCGCGGCAAGAGTGGTCGATGGAGGAAGGACTGTCGCTCTACGCACTGATCCTCATCCTGTTCCGGGAACGTATGCACTCGCGCTGAACGAGAAGCTCGATAGTTCGAGCAAGGCCCCATCGCAGGCAGTTTTCCTCGATTACGATCTGAGCGGCCTTCAAGCAACTTGGACATCCGCTGGCTCCGTGAAACCCGTATGGTCTGGCTGGCTGCCGCATGTGGACCTAGATGTAGTTCGCAGTTTGGTTGGGAAATCACAGGACCACGCTGAGCTATTGGGGTCGCTTCAGAAACCAGGCAAGCTGGAATTTCACGGGCTGATAAAACTTCCCAAGGGTCGAGTGACAGTCCGCCTTGAGTCGAATGCAAAGTGCGAATTACAAGTCGGTGAAGCCAGGGGGAGTTCTGCAAATACGGACGAGCATGGTTACGTATGCGAAGTTGCCGCAGAATCTATTGCGCAACCGCTTCGCCTTGACGCTACGTTTTACACCGGGGTCAATGCGCCAGAACTTCATCTTAGTTACTACGCCGAGAGCGACCCAACGGAGCGAGTCGTGGCACTTCCGCAGTTATCCGTGCCCTGGTCGCCGGCAGAGATGACAGTCATTGCAGATGAAAAAACGGCCGAGCCTGCCCGAGTTACTGGAGATGTCCGTCGTGGCGAAGCAATCTTCACCGGCCAGGTCGCCAAGTGTTCCGCTTGTCATGCAATTCATGGCCGTGGACCGAAGATGGGGCCGGACCTGAGCCAGCTAATTCATCGGGACCCCGCCTCCATACTGCGCGACATTCACGAGCCGAGTGCGATGATCAATCCCGATTACGTGAGCTATACGCTAATACTGAAGGACGGACGGACTGCTAATGGCGTGCTTCGAGCTGAAGGTGCCAACTCCGTGCGACTTGCTACTAGCGAGGCGAAAGAGTCGGTTATTCCGCTCGATAGCATCGAGGTGATTCAACCGCAGTAAATCTCGATGATGCCTAAAGGCCTCCTCGACAAATTGAGCGAAGCCGAAACGCAGGATCTGCTCGCATATCTCGTTGCGCCACCGCCAAACCAACTCGACTAAAACAGCCCGCCGTACCCACACGCGTGCTGAACTGGAAGGCATCATGCGAGCGGTGACGCCGCCGTCAGAGCCAGTTGAAACCAAGCCTCTCACCATTACGCTAGTTGCCGGGAAACAAGATCACGGACCGGGCGAGCATGACTATCCCGCGTGGCAACAGAACTGGACAAAACTCCTGAAGAAAGCGGATAAGTTGACTGTCGACACGGCGAGCGATTGGCCGACGCCGAGCAGTGGAAACGATCTGACGTGATTGTCCTCTACCTCTGGAATCACGATTGGTCCTCCGATCGCTATCGCGACCTCGACGCTTACCTCGCTCGCGGCGGCGGCGTAGTGGCGATTCACTCCGCATTGATCGCTGATAAGGAGCCGGAAAAGTTAGCCGAGCGTTGGGGCCTCGCTGCCCAGCCACGGCGCACAAAATACCGGCATGGCCCACTCGACCTTGTGTTTGATTCGCAGGCAGATAACGGCATCACGGCCGGTTTCATCGAAACTCCAATGGTCGACGAAACGTATTGGCCGATGATCGGCGATGCGAATCGCGTCCGAGTACTTGCCACGGCCATCGAAGACGACCAATCCAGACCGATGCTCTGGACTTACCAGCCCGGCAAAGGTCGCGTCTTCGCTAGCGTGTTAGGGCACTATACCAAGACACTTGACGATCCGTGGTTTCAAATCCTCATGTTACGCGGCGTCGCCTGGGTCGCCGATGTACCAATTACGCGACTACAAAGTATAGCGGTCGAGGGGCTGTAGGCTGGTCGCTTACTCGACCACTTGTGATATTGCTCCAGCATCGAGTCGAATCAACGCGAGTGTGCGCGAGATGCGTCGACAACCGACCGTTTGATGGAATACCTCTGACACGTTAACCGCAAGGTTGGGTCCCGACGGAGAGGCTGAGAGTTTGCAACGCGGTGCGGAGGGCCGGTGGGTTAGCGCAGCTAATTTTGAACGTCCATGTCTCGCAAGCGTTGCTCCGCGGGTTTGTTGCCCACCTTTGCCGCTTCGCGATACCATGAGATGGCCTCATCGCGAGGTTTAGCTTTCTGCCGAGCCAGAACTTTTCCGCGTCCGCGATGTTGTCAATGAGAGAGATAAACTTTGTAAGTTGCGGAATACCAGTCATGCGAACAACGCTCCTTCTCGCAGTTGCCTTGATTCTCGGGATCGAAGTGACTTTCACTCCCGGGTCGGGCGTTGCGGCTCGAGGTCAAACCCCCGCATCAAAACCGCCTGCTTCTGCGGTGACCAAGCGCGAGTTGGCCGACTTCCGGTCACGGCTGCTAGCCGCGACCACCAAACACTTGGACCTGCTAATCGACTCCGAGACAAAGGTTGCCGCGCTCAAAGGCAAAGGCGCCGACGGCATGACCGCACTGGCCTTTTATCAGATATACGAGCTGACTGGGAATCAGAAGTATCGGACGGCGGCCGTAGCCCTGGCCGATCGGATCGTGAATGACATGAAAGCAACGAAGCACGGGGTGCTCTACATCAAAGAGAAAGATGCCGGCGGTGGAGAGTCCATCGCCGGCGGAGGCCCGCCCGCGTTCGGTTGGTACGCGTCGAGTGCCGCGTACATATTGGACAAGGAGGGTGGGAGAAAGGAAGACATCAAGTACATTGCGTCGGTCATCGACAACTTCCCATGGAACGAGAACGGCTGGTGGGCGAACACCATCGACGTCACGACGGGCCAGCCCAAGCAGCCTTTGACGAAACCCGGCGCCATCAACAAGAACGCCGCGATGGCGATGTGCGCGGGCATGGTCGGCAGCTACGTGAAGGCACTTGACCCTAAGTTAGCGGCTCGGTTGAAGGGCAAGGCCGATAAGTGCATATACAAGCAGATCATTCCCGCCCAGGAAGCTGACGGCTTCTGGCATTACGGGTTGAAAGGAACCGACCCGAAAAACAAGGACGTTCTGGGCTATTTCATGGTGACCACTCAGGCCCTGATTCAGCTCCAGCACCTGACGGACTCCTACCTCGATCCCGCTTTCCAGTCCGCGTTGGACAAAGCTTCCGGCTTCGCGTTGAAACACATCGCGCCGATGACCGACCCGAATAAAGGTCCTGCTCCTCCGGACAACCGCAGGACGGCCGGCACGCCTGCTCATTACACGCTCGCTGATGATCCCAAACGAGGGTTCCAATTGGGGATTCTCCTGTTCGCCGCTAAGAGGCATGCAGAAGGAGTGAAACTCATCGACAGTGCCTTAAAACACTTTCCCCACGGGAACGCCGGAATGGACGGTGCCCATGCCGTTCAGCCGTCCGCGATTATTCTCTCCCTGCTTTGAAGTGGACGCGGATCGCATAGAAAGTCCCAGCAATTCGTTAACACGTGACACTGGTCAATAACCGACCGGTTTGGACACACGTTTTCTGGCACACGAAATCAACGCCGGAAAACGTCAGCGCGAAGCTTTTGAAACGGATCTCGCCTAATACCGCTTCCGCCTGCGCATCTAAAGCGTTTTCCAATTTGACGTAGCCAGGTAGCCGCAGTTGACGAGGTAGTTTTGGCACTCGCGGCGAGTAACACGTCGGAGGGCAATGCCGACAGCGCGGCAGAGTTGTTGCGGTGTTTTCGGAGTGATTGTACGGAGGACCGATTTCACCTTGGACCAAGCTTGTTCGATGGGGTTGAAGTCGGGAGAGTAAGGCGGCAAGTACCAGAGCTCGGCGCCTTTGTGTTCGATGGCTTCGCGGACACCGCTGACTTTGTGACTGGAAAGGTTATCCATCACGACGATGTCTCCCCGCCTCAGCACCGGTACGAGGAAGTGTTCGACGAAACCACGGAAGACCGTGGCATCGGTGGCTCCTTCCGTGACCATGGCGGTCGCCACTCCGCCGCTGCGGATGGCGGAAATCATAGTCGTCGTTCTCCAGTGGCCACCTGGCATCGTATCCACCAGGCGCTCGCCCTTGGCCATGCGCCCGTACAATCGCTTCATGTGGGTCTGCGCCGCTCTCATCCAGGAAGACGAATCGTCTGCGAGCCACCTTCGTCACCCGTCGCCGCCAAGCTCGTCGTTCTTGCTTTACGTCCTCACGATCCTGCTCGCTGGCACGGAGCGACTTTTTTTGTAACTCAGTCCCAGCTTCGCCAAGGCCCGATGAATCGTTACCACCGAACAGTTCACCCGCAATCGACGGCGCAATTCGCAGAGCGTGGCGTCGGGATGCTGGCGGACCAGTTCGGCCAGTCTCGCTAACTGCCCGTCACTCAACCGTGGTCGAGGACCGCGGCGATAGACCTTCGCGGCGACCGTGCCCGTTTCGCGTCGCAGCCACAGCAGCTTGCGAATCCAGGCCGAACTCACTCCAAACACCACGGCCAATTGCCGGCTGCTACCACGTCCCGCGTCATACGCTTCAATCACACGATCTCGCAAATCCGTCGAATAGGCTTCCATGCCGCACCTCCTTGTGAAGCGCAAACACTACTCGATCTATCAATTCCCGGCCACATCAATTAGAAAACCGCTTTAATCAACGTTTCCTGATATCAAACTCCTAAAGCAATCGCGGCGGAGTTAACGCCTTTTCTTTAGCAGTCCCTTGTTCCGCTTCATCTCAGCTTCCAGCTCTCGCCGTAGCGAGTCGCAAACGAGCGAGCATATCTTTTGGAGTATCGGGTCGTCGAGTTTGTAGAGCACGAACGACCCTTCTTTGCGCCGCGTGATGAGTCGCGCGTTGGCAAGCAGTTTCAAGTGCTTGGACACATTGGCAAGTCCTCGGCCGGAACGCGTGACAATTTCGGAGACGTTGAGTTCACCGCCATCCATGAGACAGCGCAGGATTGCGAGCCTCGTGGCGTCGCTGAGCATGTGAAACTTTTCCGCAACAAGCGAAAGCAGTTCGTCAGGGAGCGGTGGTGGTTTGACTGTCATGATGGGGGTCCTCCCGTCGTCGTCCGTTCTGGCCAAAAACGCCCGCAAACATTGAACCGATTACAAGGCTCTTGACCTCGAAGACTGGCATGTCATTTGCTGAATCGGTTGAATGGTTAAGCGTCGGCAACGGCGGTGCGTCATAAGGGCCTTAAAAAATAGGAGTGGATTATGATTCCTTCAACCGTTGGACGCGTGCGGCAGCACACTGCTGACCAAATCAATGAACAGATTCGACATCAAACCGAGGAAAACGTCGAGCGGTACCGAATTGCTGATGCTGCTGAAATTGACCGTCGCTTAAATGAACTTGATCGAGAATGGGACATCGAGCGATTGCTGGAAGCAAATGCGGCAACCGCTTGTCTTGTCGGTTTAACGCTAGGTGCGACTGTGGACCGTAAGTGGTTCATTTTTCCAGCGGTAATCGCTGGTTTTTTACTCCAGCACGCTGTTCAAGGCTGGTGTCCTCCACTTCCGGTTTTTCGCCGAATGGGAGTGCGCACCGCAGCAGAAATAGATTACGAGCGGTATGCGTTAAAGGCCCTACGAGGGGATTTCAAGGGCGTTCGATCGGATACCGACAACTCTGAAAAAATAGCCAAGGCACTTAAGGCGGCAACTCCTTGATTCGCGCTTAATGAACGCCAGATACCCAACGAGACTCACCTATGACCAATCCCCTTCAGAAAAAATCCTGGTCTCCATATTTTGTGGGGGCGTTATTGGGGTGCTCAGTTGGTTCGCGTTCGCCTCAGTGGATAAACCGATTGGAGTGACCACTGCGTTTGAGCACACAGCTGCCCTCGCGCAGAAAACTGTTGCACCGCAAGTCGAGCAGTCGAACCTTTATTACGAAACGAAAAAAGCTGACGGCAAGCCGCCCCAGATTAGCTGGGAATGGATGCTTGTTTTGGGGGTATTTCTGGGCGGGTTAATTAGTTCGTCACTTTCTGGCGATAGGACGTCAGCCACAGTTCCTCCTCTCTGGGCGTCGCGCTTTGGAGATAGTGTTGGCAAGCGACTCATCGTTGCATTCATTAGTGGTGGTGTGATGATGTTTGGTGCCACTCTCGCGCAAGGCTGTACAAGTGGTCACGGAATCAGCGGAACACTTCAACTTGCACTGTCGAGTTGGCTATTTATCATCGTCGCATTTGGCGTTGCCACAGTTGCCACCATGATTCTGTTCGGCAGGGAAGGAGCACAGCATGTTTGATTCAGTCGACAAACTTGCCTTGGGCCTCTTCACGGGCATCGTCTTTGGCTTTCTTCTTCAAAAGGGAAGAGTCGCCAAATATGAAGTCATCGTGGGCCAGTTTCTATTCAAGGATTGGACCGTCGTTAAAACGATGGGCACGGCGGTCGTCGTTGGCGCCGTTGGTGTTTACGGGTTGGTGGCCATGGACATGGCGTCGCTGCACATACGGCCAGCGCTGTTGGGCGGAGTGCTGATCGGAGCAGTCTTGTTTGGAATCGGGATGGCCGTATTGGGTTATTGTCCAGGGACGAGTGTTGCCGGCTGCGGCGAAGGCCGCCGAGACGCAATGGTGGGCGTGTTAGGAATGTTTGTGGCGCTCTTGTCTTCGTGACCATGTTTCCGGTTCTTCAACCTCTCATTAACGGACTGGGCAATCTCGGAGAAGTCACACTGCCTCAACTTACTCATACTTCGCCCTGGTTGTGGGTGGCGCTCTTAGCGCTTGGCGGTGTAGCAGGATTTCTTTTTGACAAATTCTCAGGAAGCGGGCGGCGGCACAGTGGGCCGTCTGCGGCGAGACGGGCTCGCGTTCAGTCTTAACTTAGCCACTGAGTTGGAGAAAAACGATGCCGATGATTCTCGAACAAATCCAGACGGAAGGCATCGCCGAGTTGTCGTACCTAATCGGCGACGACAAGACCGGCACGGCGGCCGTCATCGATCCACGTGCTGATGTGGATGTCTATGTGGAACTTGCGCGAAAACGAAAGATGTCGATCACGCATATCTTTGAGACACACATCCATGCAGATCTGGTAAGTGGTGCGCTCGAACTGGCCGACCGGGTTCAGACGGCGGAGATATGCGTAAGCGTCGAAGGCGGTGCGAAGTATGCGTTCGAGCACAAAGGCGTCAAAGATAAGCAGAAGTTTGAATTTGGTGACACAGTCCTTACCGTGCGCCATACGCCGGGGCACACTCCCGAGCATATTTCTCTCGAAGCTTGTGAGAAAGAACGATCGCCGAAGCCATGGGGCATTTTTACTGGCGATTCGCTTTTCGTAAACTCAGCCGGCCGACCCGACTTGATGGGAAGTGGTCAAGCGGAGGAGTTGGCAGAGGAACTGTACGACACGCTTTATGATTTTTACCTGAAACTTGATGATGACGTCATTATTTACCCGGCTCACGGCCACGGGTCACCATGCGGTGCATCTATTGGTGATCGGCTGAGCAGCGCTATTGGATACGAGCGGCGCTTCAATCCGTTTCTCCAATACTCGGACAAAGAGGAGTTCAAAGAGTACGCACTCTCGACGGCACCGCCAGAGCCGACGTACTACAAGCGGATGAAAAAGCTGAATGCAAAGGGGCCGAAAGTTTTGGGCAACTTGCCAAAAGTTCCCGCGCTGCCCCCGAAAGAATTCAAAGCGGCGATGAAAGGTGCGGTGGTCGTTGATACTCGGAACATGCTTGCCTTTGGCGGCGGACATATTGAGAAGGCGCTGAATATCGCCGGCCTGCCCGAGCTTTCGATTTGGGCCGGCTGGTTGCTCGATCCGGAGAAGCCGTTACTTCTTGTTGTCGAAAGCGAAGAAAAGCTTGAGAAAGTGGTTCGCTATTTGATCCGAACTGGATACACCGAGTTCGCAGGGTATCTCGTGGGCGGCATGAAGGCCTGGGACAACGCCGCGATGAAGATCGTGGAACTTGACCAAATAACCGTCCACGAACTCAAGGAGAATGCGAAGGAGTATCAAATTGTGGATGTTCGTTCGCCAGACGAATGGGAAGAAGGGCACATTCCTAAAGCAGAGCATATCTTTTTGCCCGAGCTCGAAAAGAAAAGCACAAAGCTAAAGAAGTCCAAGCCGGTGGCTGTCTACTGTGACAGCGGATACCGGGCAAGTGTGGGTTGCAGCATCCTGCAGGCGAAAGGCTTCGATGTTCACAACGTGCCAGGAAGTTGGCAGGCCTGGGTCAACGCGAAATACCCGATCGAGTTGCAGGACCTGCGGCCGCCGGTCGGACTGACCCTCGACCTGCACGTCGAGGACGGCGCCTTCATCCTCGGAGACACCCCGGGACTCGGGATCCGGGTCGACGAGCAACTGATCAAGGCGCTCGGCCGAGGAGCGCAGACTCGCGCCGTGGACGGCCCGCACGTGCGGCCAGAACGCGCCGGTCAACGACTCGTCGCCGAGCTGACCCCGGCGGCGGTGGGGTCGTCACCTCAGCGTGCCGCCGCACACCTCCACCCTCACCGTTAGGACGCCGCCGTGCCCGTGTCTGCACCGTTCCCGCTGCGGCGGTTAGCCCTGACCGGCCTGGCCGCCGCGCTGGTCGCGGCGACCGTCGTCGTCGGCCCGAGCACGCCGGCCCTCGCGGCCATCACCACCGACCTCTATGCGTCCCCCACGGGCACCGGCACCGCCTGCTCGGCCAGCAGGCCGTGCTCGCTGGACCAGGCCAAAGCCAAAGTCAGGGCGCTCAACCGTTGGATGATCGGCGACATCGTCGTGCGGCTCGCCGACGGCGTCTACCGGCGGACCACTCCGCTGGAGTTCACCGCCGCGGACTCGGGTAGCAACGGCCACACCGTCTCGTGGCAGGCCGCTCCGCTGGCCCGCCCGGTCATCAGCGGCGCCCGGCGGGTCACCGGCTGGACGCGTCGCCGATGCGGGGAAGAACGTCTACCAGGCCAGCGTCGGGACCGGTTTCGACACCCGCCAGCTCTACGTCGACGGGGTCGCCGCGACCCGGGCGCGGACCACGGTGAGCCGGTCCGACTTCGCCTTCACCCCGACGGGTCTGACCATCACCAACAGCTCGTTGGCCTACCTCGGCGGCCTGGCAAACCAGAGCCGGATCGAGCTGGAGTCCATCGGGACGTTCACCGACCGGTACTCGCCGGTGCAGAGCATCAGCGGCGACACCGTCACCATGCAGCAGCCGGCCTGGGAGAACAACACCTTCGGGTACGACACCATCCCTCGCCCCTTTCGCAACGGTCCGATGTATCTCGTGAACGCCTACGAGTTCCTCGACTCCGCCGGCGAGTGGTACCTGAATTCGACGACCGGCACCCTCTACTACAAACCGCTGCCCGGCCAGAGCATGACCAACGTCGACGTGGAGCTGCCGCGGCTGCCCTCGCTCGTGCACGTCGGCGGCACGTACGCCGCACCCGCGCACCACGTCTCCTTCTCCGGGATCACGTTCGCCGGCACGAGTTGGCTGCCCGACCCCGGCCAGGGCTTCGCCGATCAGCAGACCGGGGCGTTCATCCACGGCACGTGGGCACGCCCGAGCGGCTGGCTGACCTCCTGCCAGGTGGGCTGCAAGGAGTTCGAGGCCACCCGGCCACACTGGCACCAGATGCCAGGGGCGGTTCAGGTCTCGGCGGCGCACGACATCAGCTTCACCCGCGACCGGTTCGTCAACCTCGGTCAGACGGCCCTGGGCATCGGCAACGACGCCAACGCCCACGCCACCGGCGTCGGCCTGGGCGCCAGCTCGATCACGGTCACCGGATCGGTGTTCACCGCGAGCTCGGCGGGAGCGATCGTCGCGGGCGGGGTGCAGGCCGATGCCCACCATCCGCGCGACAGCAGGATGATCAACAAGGACATCACGATCAGCAACAACCTGGTGCACGACATCGGCCTGGACTATCGCGGCATCGTCGCGTTCCTGCCCACCTACGTCACCAACGCGACCATCTCCCACAACGAGATCCACGACATGCCCTACACGGGTCTCGCGTTCGGCTACGGCTGGGGAGCCAACGACGCGGGCGGCAGCCCGGACTACCAGGCGCGCGGCCTGTACAACTACCAGCCGGTGTACCAGACGCCCACCACGGCGGCGAACAACAAGATCGTCGACAACTACGTGCACGACACGATGCAGCAGATGAGCGACGGTTCCTGCATCTACACCCTCTCGGCGAACCCGGGCGCCCTGATCGACGGCAACTACTGCGCTGAACACCAACGGCAACCAGGCCCTCTACTTCGACGAGGGGTCCCGGCACCTCACCGCCTCGCACAACGTGTTCGAAGCGACCGGTCGGTGGGCGCACGCGAACTATCAGGGCGGCAACAACACCGGCGCGCTCAGGATGGCGAACAACTGGACCACCAATGGCGACACCAACGTGTACAACGGTGACCACGGCAACACCGTGGGCGGCAACACGACGGTCAGCACCGGTTCCTGGCCGCCCGGCGCGGACGCGACGATCGCGACCGCCGGCATCCAGCCGGCCTACCAGGACATCAAGGCCGGAGCGGTCACCTCCCCGTACCGCACCCACTCGTCGACGCCGGCCATCTTCGGCCAGTCCGGCGGGCAGTTCACCATCTCCGCGGCGGGTGCCGACACCTGGGACTCCGGTTGGCGGCGTGACGACGAGTACGCCAGCATCTACGCCGGGCAGGCCGCCGCCACCGGCACGTCGGTGACCACCCGGGTGGACGCGCTGAGCGACACCGATCCATGGGCCAAGGCTGGCGTGGTCGTGCGCAACAGCCTGACCGGCAGCGGGCGCGTCGACGGGGTACGCCATCATGGCCCGGACGCCGGGCAAGGGCGTCACCTTCCAGTGGGACGCGAACGGAAACGGGTACCTGGATTCGCAGGTCAGCGCCGCCGTCCCCGCGACCAGCGGCGTCTGGGTCCGGCTGGTGCGCTCCGGCGGCACGGTGTCCGGCTACTACTCCCTCGACGGAAGCACCTTCACCCAGGTGGGCACGGCGGTCACCCTTCCCGGGATCGCCACGACCCAGGACGCCGGGCTGATCTACACGGCGCACAGCGCCACGGTGGGACGCGCGCTGTTCACGAACCTGCGCGTCACCACCTCGCCCTACACGGCGTACTCGTCGGTGCCGGCGGCCGTCGTGCAGAACGGCGGACTGCTCAGCGTCACCGCCGCCGGCAGCGACGTCTGGGGTGCCGGCGGCCAGCACGCCGACGAGTACGGCGCTCTCTACCGGCCGGCCGCGGCGGGTTCGGACGCCACCGTGACCGTCCGCGTGGACAGCGTGACCAACACCAACGGCTGGGCCAAAGCCGGCATCATGCTGCGTGCCGACATCGCGGGCAGCCCCACGTCGACCGGGTACGCCGTCCTGGCGGTGACGCCCAGCAACGGCGTCGTACTCCAGTGGGACTCCGACGGCGACGGTCTGCTGGACCAGGCGGCCAGCGGCGGGGCGGGCGTCACGGCACCGGTCTGGCTGCGGCTGGTCCGCCGTGGCAACACCGTCACCGGCCAGTACTCCACCGACGGCAGCACCTTCACCACCGTGGGCTCGGCCACGCTCAGCCGGCCCACCGCCACCGAAGACGTCGGCGTCTTCCTCACGTCGCACGCGGCCGGGGTGCCGGGCACCGCGACGTTCAGCCAGTTCTCCGTCGGCGGCTGAGCCTGACGGTTGGGGACATGTCGTGGCTCGGCGATACGCAACTCGAGAGGAAAGTTGATGAGCAGTCACAGAGTGGCCGCGGGCGCCGTGGCGGCGGTCGTGCTGGCTGCCGGGCTGGTGGTCAGTGGTGCGGCGGAGGCGGCGGCGGCGTGCAGCTTCTACGTCTCCGCGTCGGGCAGCGACGGTAACGCCGGAACCTCACCGGATCGTCCCTGGGCGACCTTGGAACGCGCGCGGGACCACATCCGACAGCACCGGCTAACAAGGACCTGCGGGCCGACCTCGGCGTCTGCCTGCGCGGGGGGCGGCACACTCGGCCGGCCACCTTCAACCTGACCGAGGCGGACTCGGGTTCCAACGGGTTCAAGGTCGTCTACCGGGCGTATCCGGGCGAGACGCCGATCATCGACGGCGGTAAGGCCGTCACGGGCTGGAACCGGGTGACCGACCGGCCGTACTTCGTGGCCGACGTGCCGGAGTCGGCGGGCTACGCCGACTACTTCCGGCAGCTCTACGTCGGCGGCCGGCGGGCTCAGCTGGCGATGGGCAAGCCCGTCGTCGGCAGCGGCTTCTTCGATGAGGCATCGATCCCCAACCCACCGGCCAACCCGGAGCGGCCGACCCGCTCCTACGACGGCGTGGAGTTTCCGGCGGCCAGCGTTCCGGCGTACACCAACGTCCGCGACATTCGGCTGTTGCACGTCGCGATCGGCTTCAAGGTCGACTACTTCCCCGTCGTGGACATCGGCGCGAGCGGCGCCAACCGGCGGGTGCGCCTGGCACAGCCGCACTTCCAGGCGCGGCTGAACCGTGACGACGGCTTCTCGCTGGACTACGACGACACGTTCACCGTGCTCAACGCGTTCGAGGAGCTGGACTCTCCCGGCGAGTGGTACCTGAACCGGGCGACGAACAAGGTGTACTACTACCCGCGGGCGGGAGAGGACGTCAACCAGGCCGGGGCGTACGTGCCGGTGGTGGAGACGCTGGTGAACGTGGCCGGGTCCAGCCCTTCCGCGAAGGCGAGCGCGATCGCGTTCGACGGCATCACGTTCGAGCACGGCAACTGGCTGCTGCCCCGCGACCGGTTCATCGGCGGCTCGCAGGCGGAGGCGCAGTACGCGGACGACCCCTTCAAGGATCCGAACTACGACGGCTACGGCGGCGAGGTGCCCGGTCAGATCAAGCTGACCAACACCCGCGGCATCACCTTCACCAACAACACCGTGCGCAAGATGGGCAGCGGCGGACTGCAGCTGCTGACCGGAGCCGAGGACGTCACCGTCACCGGCAACCTCTTCTACAACCTGACCGCCGCTGGGATCATCGCTGGCCGGTGGATGGACGTGCACGTCGACGGCGCCCGGCGCACCCGGAACGTGAGGATCAGCAACAACGTCGTGACCGACATCGGTGACGACTTCTTCCCGGCCACCGGGATCAGCCTGATGAACACCTACAACGTGGCGGTCACCCACAACCTCGTCTACGACACCCCCTTCATGGGCTTCCATCAGCGCAAGGCGGAGGAGACCAGCCTCCTCGACGGGGTGGACGGGATCGGCAAGACGACGTTCAGCCACAACGAGGTGTACAACGCCACGTCCAAGGTGTCCTGGGGGGTGCACGACTCGGGGGCCGTCTACTCGTTCGGGTCGTGGCCGGGCAGCGTGGTCAGCCACAACTACGTGCACCACTCGACGTCGACCGCGAACTACTACAGCGACAACCAGAGTCACCAGACCCGCTGGGACTACAACGTCGGGCAGGGCGGGCGGTTCGACTTCTCCCCGCGTTACCGCCGGCCCCTGTCGGTGTACGCGTCGCACAACTACACCGACTTCGCCGACAACTGGCTCAACGGGGCCAGCTACGACGGCGACGGGCCACCGCACGTGGTGACCGATGGTGCGTGGCCGGCCGAGGCGCGGACCATCATGAAGGCGGCGGGCCTGGAACCGGCGTACGCCGGGCTGCGGTGGCAGGTACCCAGGGAGAACCTGGCCGACTACTCCACCGTGTCGCAGCGCAGTGCCTGGGACAGCGGCCTCGGCAAGCTCTGGGACGGCGTCACCGAGACCGGCGAGGCCAGCTCCAACGTGAACGAGTCCTGGGTGCAGTTCGATCTCGGCGCCGACTACCAGGAGTTCGCCTTCACCATCCAGCAGGACAACTGCTGCACCTGGATGACCACGCACTGGAAGGTGCAGCGGTGGAGCGCCAGCCAGAACGGCTGGATCGACGTGATGCCCTACCAGGCGATCAACACGACGGCGCCGGTCGTCTACCGGCCGCCGGCCAACGTCGCCACCACCAACATCAGGCTCTACGCGCGCAACAGCAACCAGAACGGAAAGGTCGCCGTCCAGGAGTTCACCGCGACCGGCGTGCGGAAGTAGCGGCCTCGACTCAGGCGGCGGCTGAGCCGGACGGGTGGCCCGACCAGCCGGTCGGGCCACCCGGCAATCAGCGTGGCGGCCCGTCGTGCTCGCTTCGTCGGGCGAGGCTCTGGGCCTGCCCGTTGTGGATGTCGCTGACCCACTCCCAGCCGGGCTTGGCCGATGGGCCGAGCCGCGGGTCATCGGGAGCGCGGCCGTCACGCAAGGCATGCAGGTACGCCCGATCCTGGTCGATCCGTACGCGGACCTGATCAGCTCCGCCGACCGACCCGTGACCGGGGACGAGGACCTCGACGTCGCCAGCCACGTCCTCGAGCAGCCGCAGCCCGACCAGATACTCCTCGATCGGGTCATTGGTGTCGTTGAGTTGTCGAGCATCGGAATAAAGACATCGGAGAGCATGTCGCCGGCGACGAGAACGCCGTGGTCCTCGATCAACAGCGCCGCATGGCCAGGGGAATGCGCCGGATGCTCGATGATCCGGACTTGCGGGCCATCCCACGGAATCCGCGCGGTTTCGGCGGGCAGACCGGTGATGAGGCCGAACAGGTCCAGCGGTGTCTCCTCGGCGATCTCCGGCGGTAACGCCTCGGCGGCGCGGTCCTTCCAGCCCGCGTTCGACCGTAGCTCTCGCATGTCGGCCGCGCAGCGGGCCGTGCCGTAACGGGGCGCTTCGCCGAGGTCGGCGTGCCAGAGCACGTGATCCCAGTCCGGATGCGTCGAGAAGCCGGCCACTACGGGTTGGCTCAACTCACGAAGGTCGTTCGCGAGGCAGGCCATCTCGTCGCCCGTTATTCCGGCGTCGATGAGCAGCACGCCAGCCCGGCCCTGCACGACAACGGTGTTGTTCTGGAGCAGCTCGCTCTGGTGAACCAGCACGCCCTCCGCGACCTGCGTCAGCACGTGGCCTCCCGCTCGTGATGTGCGACCGTTCGTCGAGACGGTAGCGGACGAGCGGGCGATCGAGGTCGAAGCGCCATCATGGGAACCCGGCCGGACACTGGACCAGCGGCCTGATCGGCTCGTCGTTCCGGCAGTAACCGGTCGGCGCGACGTGGTGGGCCGTCGCTCAGGTATCGGCGCTGGTGATCGTGAAGCGCCTGTCGAAGCCCATGATCTGCAGTGCGCGCAGCGTGGCACGGTCCGGTCCGTGCAGCGTCACCGTGTGGGCCGTGGTCCGCAGGTGTTCCCGCACGATGGCGAGGAAGCCGAGAGCGTTGGACGCCAGGAAGGTCACGCCGGTCAGATCGACGGTCAGGTCGGCCGGGGTGCTGGCGGTGAGTTCGTCGTAGGTCGCGTCCAGCAGCCGCTGCGCCAGCCCGTCGAATTCGCCGCGCAGGGACAACAGGTACCCGTCGCTGTCCGCGGTCAGCGAGGCCCACGCATTCGAGATGGTCATACCGCTCTTCCCGCCCAGAGTGTCGTGGACGATCGGAGCATAACCGCAGCTCCGGAGACGTCCACCGGGAGAGTGGATCCGCGCGCCCTGGCGGCCCGGAGTCGGCACCGCACGCCGCGTCCCGGGTCAGGCGACAGCGGGTGGCGGCGGCGCCGCGCCGGTCATGATCGCCACCGCCTCGGACATCGAGTGCGACTGCGGGGTGATCACCGTGGCGCGCCGGCCGAGCCGCTGGATGTGGATCCGGTCGGCGACCTCGAAGACGTGCGGCATGTTGTGGCTGATCAGGATGACCGGCAGGCCGCGGTCGCGGACGTCCCGGATCAGCTGCAGCACCCGGTTGCCCTCCTTGACGCCGAGCGCCGCGGTCGGCTCGTCCAGGATCACCACCTTGCTGCCGAACGCCGCGGAGCGGGCCACCGCGACGCCCTGCCGCTGGCCGCCGGAGAGGCTCTCGACGGCCTGGCCGATGTTCTGCAGGGTGGCGATGCCCAGCTCGCTCATGTGCCGCTTGGCCTCGGACCGCATGTGCTTGCGGTCGAGCATCCGGAACACCGAGCCGAGGACGCCCGGGCTTGCGCTCCTCCCGGCCGAGGAACAGGTTGTCGGCGATGTCCAGGCCGGGCGCGACCGCGAGGGTCTGGTAGACGGTCTCGATGCCGGCCGCCCGGGCGTCCATCGGGTTGTGGAAGTGGACCCGCTGGCCGTCCAGGAAGATCTCGCCGGTGTCCGGGATCAGCGCGCCGGACAGCGCCTTGATCAGGCTGGACTTGCCGGCGCCGTTGTCGCCGATCACGGCCAGGATCTCGCCGGGGTACAGCTCGAGGTCGCTGCTCTCGATCGCGGTCACCCGGCCGTACCGCTTGGTCAGGCCCTTGGCCTGCAGCACCGGGGTCCGCGCGCTCGTCGGCCGGGGACGAGCTGGCGGCGGCCTCGGTGGTGGTCATGCCTTCACCTTCCTGATCCACTGGTCGATCGAGACGGCGACGAGCACGAGCAGGCCGATCGCGAAGCCCTGCCAGACGACCTCGACGCCGGCCAGCTGCAGGCCGTTGCGGAACACGCCGACGATCAGCGCGCCGATCAGCGTGCCCGACGACGGCACCGCGGCCGCCGAACAGGCTGGTGCCGCCGAGCACGACGGCGGTGATCGAGTCCAGGTTGTACTCCATGCCGACGTTCGGGCTGGCCGACGCCAGCCGGCCGATGAGGATCCAGGCGCCGATCGCGTACAGCAGCGCCGGCCACGGTGTAGACCGACAGCAGCACCCGGTCGGTGCGGATGCCGGCCAGCCGCGCCGCCTCGATGTCGTCGCCGGTGGCGTAGACGTGCTTGCCCCACGCCGTCATGTGCAGCGCGTAGAAGAAGAACGCGAACAGCAGCAGCATGATGATCGACCCGTAGGTGAGCCGGAAGCCGCCGATCGGGATCGTGTTCCCGGTCCAGGTCATGATGGCCGGCATGTCCGTGCCGCGGATGGTCTCGCTCTTGGAGACCACCGAGTTGAGCGAGAAGAAGATGCTCAGCGTGCCGAGCGTGACGATGAACGGCGGCAGCTTGAGCCGGGTCACCAGGAACCCGTTGGCCAGCGCCCATCGCCGTGCCCAGCAGGAGCCCGACGAGCAGCGCCGGCCGGCCCCGGCAGGCCGGCCTTGGTCGCGAGGTTGGCCATCAGGATCGAGGAGAACACCGCGATCGCGCCGACCGACAGGTCGATGCCGGCGGTCAGGATGATCAGCGTCTGGCCCAGCGCCAGCACCGCGATGACCGTGACCTGCGCGAGCACCAGCGACAGGTTGGCCGGGGAGAGGAACCGCTCGTTGAGGACCGAGAAGGCGGCGATCGCCAGGACCAGGACGGCGAGCGGGCCCAGCGTGGGCCGGGCGTGCAGCACGTGCTGGACGCGCAGCGGCCGACGATTCGCGGCCGTGATCGTCGAAGCCCGGCGGCGGGCGCGGTGGCCGTCGCCGCGGCACGGCGGAGGGGTCCGGCGAGATGTCGTTCGCCATGTGGCGCTCCTTTGTGCGAGCACGATCGGCGGGCCCGAGGGCCGGTGCCCGTCCGATCGGCCGTGGAGGGGTCGGTTCAGCCCCAGCAGTTCTCCGTGCCGAAGCGCGGTGTCCTTGGACTCGACGCCGGACTGCGGCTGGTCGGTGATCAGCGTGACGCCGGTGTCGGTGAAGTCCTTGCCCGAGGTCGCCTTCGGCTTGTCGCCGTCCTTGGCGAACTCGGCGATCGCCTCGACGCCCTGCTCCGCCATCTTCAGCGGGTACTGCTGCGAGGTGGCGCCGATCTGGCCGGCCTTGACCGCCGTCACGCCCGGGCAGCCGCCGTCGACCGAGACGATCGTGACGTCCTTCTCCTTGCCGGCCGCCTTGAGCGCCTGGTACGCGCCGGCCGCCGCGGGCTCGTTGATCGTGTAGACGAGGTTGATCGACGGGTCCTTCTGCAGCAGGTTCTCCATCGCCGTGCGGCCGCCGTCCTCGGCGCCGTCGGTCACGTCGTGCCCGACGATCCGCGGGTCGGACTCGTCGCCGATCCGCTTGTTGTCCTTGACGTCGACGCCGAAGCCCTCGAGGAAGCCCTGGTCGCGCTGGACGTCGACGGAGACCTGGTTGGCGTTGAGGTCCAGCATCGCGATCTTCGCCTGCTTGCTTCTCCTTGTCGAACTTCGCCTTGGCCCACTGCCCGATGAGCAGGCCGGCCTGGTAGTTGTCGGTGGCGAAGGTCGCGTCCACCGCGTCGGCGGGATCGGTCGGGGTGTCCAGCGCGATCACCAGCATGCCCTGCTGCCGGGCCTTGTCGATCGAGGGCACGATCGCCTTCGAGTCGTTCGGCGTGATCAGGAAGCCCTTGGCACCGGCCGAGATCAGGCTCTCGATCGCCTGCACCTGCGCCTCGTTGTCGCCGTCCTGCTTGCCCGCGAACGTCTGCAGCTTGACGCCCGCGTCCTTCGCGGCCGCGTTGGCGCCCTCCTTCATCTTGACGAAGAAGGGGTTCGTGTCGGTCTTGGTGATCAGGCCGACGATCGGCTTGTCGGAGCTGCCACCGTCGCCACATCCGGCGAGCGCCGGTACCGCGATGACGACCGCCGTCAGCACCATGGCCAGTCGAGGCGCCGCACATTGGTGGATCATGAGTCACTACCTCTCGTCGGAGGCGGCCGCGAATTCGGCGGACCTCTCGACGCGACGCCCACCTCGTCCGGGACGCTACGCCGATTCGCCGCTTTCCGCCCGCTAAGCGTGGCCGAGTGATCACGGCGAGTCACAAGGGCCTCAGCTGCCACACCCGTGGACTCCGACACCAGCTGTCATGACGATCTGGTCCCCGCCGCGCGGCGGGGCAGCCCGCAGGAGTCAGTCGGTCGCATACTCCGGGCGTCCGGCCGGCCGGTAGACCTGGGCCGTGATGCCCGTCGGGAAGGCTCGCGAGTCGACCAGGTCGAGCGCCGTGTCCGGGCCGGTGGCGGGGAACAGTCGCGTGCCCTGGCCGACGACCACGGGGTAGGTGAGCAGGGTGATCTCGTCGACCAGCTGGTTGTCCAGCAGCCACCGGATCAGCGCGCCGCTGCCGTGCACCTGCAACTCGCCGCCGGGCTTGGCCTTGAGCTCGCCGATCGCGGCCGCGAGGTCACCGGAGAGGACGGTCGTGTCCGCCCAGCGCGGGTCGGTGAGCGTGGTCGACGCCACGTACTTGGGCCGCGTGTTCAACGGTCCGGCGATCGGGTTGGCCGGATCGGCGATCGCTCCCCAGTGGCCGGCGAAGATCTCATACGTCCGCCGGCCGAACAGGAACGCGTCGGCGCGCTGGTAGATCTGGTTGAGGTACGCCTCGGCCTCGCCGGTGAACAGCGGCAGGGCCCAGCCGCCGCGCTCGAAACCGCCGCGGCGGTCCTCGTCCGCCCCGCCGAGTCCCTGCATGACTCCGTCGACGGAGATGTTCGTGATGGTCGTCAGCTTCATGGTCGCGGTCCCTTCTCGTTGGCTCGTCGTCGTTCGAATCTCCCGTGCTGATCGGGTGCCCGTCGTGGGCGGCCCTCATCCTTGCTACGAACACCGCAGCTCCGATCCGACACGACCTCCACGTCTTGTTTCGAGGAATCTCCAGGACTGACCCCCGATGCGGCACGCCTGAGGCCGGCACTGCAAAGTCGGTGCAAACCGGGTTCGTCACGCTCGACCCCGTGAACCCGACAGAGGTCTTCCTGGCCGCCGTGACGGCGGCGACGATCCCGACCACCGATGCGTGGGCGCCCGACGCCACGCTCGACGCGACCACGCCCGGGTGGCGCCGGAACGTCACCGGCGCTGACCAGATCAGGCAGGTCTTCCGCGGCTGGTACGCCGACGAGGGCCGCTTCGAGGAGCTGGAACGCACCGCACTGGCCGACGGCGAGCTGGTCCAGTTCCTGCTCACCTGGTCCGAGCACGGCGTGCCGCACGCGGCGCACCAGGCGCATGTCCTGACCGTGGACGGCGGGTTGATCACCCGGCACGTGGTCTACTGCGGTGGGCGATGGTCGGCGGGGCTGCTGGCCAGGATGGCGGAGGCTGGCGATGCCTGACGTGTTCGACAGCGTCGACGCCATGCTGGCCGGAGCCGACTCGCGTGAGGCGATGGACAAGAACGCCGACTCGCTGTCCGGCTCGCCGTTCGAGCGGGTGGTCATCGACGGTGAGAGCCATGTCGTCAAGTACATCGGCTACGACCTGGACTGGCTCGCCCGCGCGCTCGACGACCGGGACTGCTTCCTGCGGACGCTGTGGACACGCGGGCTGCTCGATCGGCTGCCGCCGGAGATCGACCACACGATCGTGGCGGTCGCGGACACCGAGGCCGGTGCGGCGCTGCTGATGCGCGACATCCACGAGCACCTGGTGCCGGCCGGCGGCGTCGACCCCGTGAGCCACCGGAGCTTCCTGGCGCACCTGGCGGCGATGCACGTGGCGTTCTGGGACTTCCCGGACACCCTGGGCGTCGGACTGCTCCCGCCGGCGAACCGGTACCTGGCGCTGACTCCCGCCACCGGTCGTCGAGAGCCGAACGATCCGGTCCCGCGGGCGCTCGGCCCGGGTTGGACCGCGCTGGAAGGGGCCGCGAAGGCCGCCTACGACAAGGCGATCGCGGTGGTGGACGATCCCCGCCCGTTCGTGGCCGCGCTGGCCGAGACCCCGGCCACCTTCGTGCACGGCGACTGGAAGTTCGGCAACCTGGGCCGGCATCCCGACGGGCGGACGATCCTGCTCGACTGGGGCTGGCCCGGCCGCACGGCCCCGCTGGTCGACATCGGCTGGTACCTCGCCGTCAACTGCGACCGGCTGCCGGAGTCCAAAGAGGACACCATCGCCGCCTACCGGGGCGCCCTCGAGGAGCGGGGAGTCGAGACAGGGCCATGGTGGGACCGGCAGCTCGACCTGGCTCTGCTCGGCGCGTTCGTGCAGCTCGGCTGGTCCAAGACCCACGACCCGGTCGAGCTGGCCTGGTGGGCCGATCGGATCGCCCGCGTTGACCTATAGCCACGCGCGGGCCTGGGCGGCCGGTCCGGACCGCGTCTACCGGCGGCTCGCGGAGGCGGCGATCGCCCTGCTTCCGGACGATCTGCGCGGCCGGATCGCGCTCGACGTCGGCGCGGGCACGGGTGCGGCGAGCGCGGCCCTGGTCGCCCGTGGCGCGCGCCCGTTCGCGATGGACCTCTCGCTCGACATGGTGCGGCTGGCGCCCGGTCCGGCGTTCGTCGCCGACGCCGGCCACCTTCCGCTGCGAACGTCGGCGGTGGCGGTCGCCGTGGCCAACCTTCTCCTGTCGCACGTGGACGCCCCGCTCGCCGTCCTGGACGAGTTGCGCCGGGTGACGGAGCCCGGCGGCCCGGTGCTCGTGACGGCGTTTCCGTCGGGGCCGGCCCACCCGGTCAAGCGGATCGCCGACCGGGTCCTCGCCGAGGCCGGTCACACCGCACCGGATTGGTACGCGCGGCTGAAGCGGGACGGCGAACGGCGGGCCGAGCAGGCCCTGCGCGACCGCGCCGAGACGATCCGCGTCGAGGTCGATCTGAGCACGCTGAGCACGCCGGAACTGGTGGGCTGGCGGCTCGGCATGGCCCAGGTCGGCGCCTTCCTCGACGGGCTCGGCCCGGCCGAGCACGATCGGATCCGCGGTCGCGTCCACGAGGAGGTCGCCGCGCTCGCGACCATCCCGCCGCTGTCCTTGCTGGTCGGTCAGGCCCGCGGCGGGTAGGGGACGCCGAGCCGCTCGGCCTCCGCCCTGACCTCCACCCAGGCGGCCTCCGCCGAGGCCACGTCACCGTCGAGGCTGGCGCACTGGCCTTCGAGCAGCCGGGCGATCAGCGCATGCCGCCACGAGAACGGGTGCGGCGCGGCCATCTCCTCGCGAGCGCGCAGAATCAGCGTCATCGCCTCCCCGGCCTGGCCGCCGCGCAGCCGCCCGTCGGCCAGCCCGAGCAGCGCGTCGACGACCGGTTCGGTCATGCCCGGCTCGCCGACCGACGCCCGGTACGCCGCCTCGTTGAGCGCGTTGGCCCGGTCGAGGTCGCCGGAGTCCCGCAGGATCCAGGCGCGGGCGTTGTCGGCGCGGGCCGCGAACCGGTGCGTACGCTGGCCCGCCGCGGTCTCGTCGACGAGGTCGAGTTCGGCCATCGCCTCGGCGACCCGCCCCAGCCGCCCCAGCGCCTGCCCGGCGGCGAGGTGCCGGTGCGGTTGCACGAACGGGTGCCGGGCGGCCAGCGCGGAGACGGGGTCGCCGAGCAGCTCGAGCGCGCCGAGCGGATCGCCCCGGTCGGTCCGCAGCGGCGCCGCCCACAGCTGGGCGAGCGGGCGGACCCGGGGCGGCGCGGTGTCCAACGCGCGGCCCAGGCTCGCCTCGGCGGCGTCAAGGTCACCGTCCACATGGCTGACCCGGCCGGCAAGGGCCAGGCAGCTGGTGCGCAGGACGGGATCATCGGCGAGGCGGGCCGCGTCCTCGGCCAGCCGGCGGCACCGGCGGAAGTCCCGCAGCAGGTACGCCGCGATGGCCGCGACCTCCATGCCCTCGGGACCGAGCCCGCCGGCCAGGGCGGCGCCGGCGTCGGCGCTCGCCTCCTGGAACCGTCCGGCCGGCAGAGCGACGCGGGCCCGGCGCAGTTTCAGCTCCGGGGTGCCCTGCAGCAACAGCGCCTCGTCGAGCAGGTGCAGGGCTTCGTCGTGGTCGAACCGGCGCGCCGCCGCCTCGCCGGCCGAGGCCAGCGCGTCGGCCGCCAACGCCAGATCGCCGCCCAGCCGCGCGTGGTACGCCACCTCCCAGGCCGGGCCGCCGCTGCGCGCGTTCAGGGACCGCGCGGCCTGCCGGTGGAGCAACGCCGTCCGGCTCGCGCCGGTCGCGGCACACAACGCCTCGCGAATGAGCTGATGGCGGAAGCGAAACCGGGTGCCGGACTCCGTCAGCAGCTGCCGGCGGACGCCCTCCTCGAGATGGTCGAGCAGCGCGGACGGCGAGCTGTCGAGAACCGCCGACAGCAGGTCGAGGTCCACCTCCGGGCCGAGGACGGCCGCGGCCCGGAGTGTGGGCGCGGCGTCCCCGGCGCGATCGCAGCGAGCGGCGACCGCCGCGCGGATCGACTCGGGCAGCTCGTCGCCGGCGGCGGCGTGGTCCAGCTCGACCAGGAACAGCGGATGCCCGCCGCTGCGTGCGTAGAGGTCCTCGGCCCGCGCGGCGCCCACGATCGTGACCACATCCGCCTTGGAGAGCGGGCCGAGGGTGACCAGGCGCTCGCCGGGCGGCGTCGGACCCTCGCCGGGCCGGTACGCGACCACGACGAGCAGCGGCTCGCCGGAGAGCCGCTGCGGGGCGTGCTGAAGCCAGGCCAGCGAGGTGCGGTCGAGCCAATGGCCGTCGTCGACCAGCAGGGTCACTGGCCCGCGCTGGGTGAGCCGAATCATCAGGGCGTCCATGGCGTTGAAGAGGACCGCGCGGCCGCCGCCGGGGTTGGCGAAGATCGTGAGGGCACGATCCTCCGCCGCGGGTACGGCCGTGCCGAGGAATGGCCTCAGCAGTCCGGCGTCCACGTCCGGATGCTGCCTGAGGTGGACGGCCAGCGCGTCCAGCAGCGGTTGCAGCGGCAGCCCGCCACCGAGCTCGCTCGCGGCCGCCCGCAGGATCGTGGTGTCCTGGTTGGCGGCCCAGGTGTCGAGCAGCCGGGTCTTGCCCACGCCGGCCTCACCGGCGACCCGGACGCCGATCGCCCGGCCGGACGTCGCTTCCGCTCGCGCCTGGTCCAGCGCCCGCAACGCGTCGGTCCGGCCGGGAAGCGTCCCGGCCGTGCGCACCGGCGCCAGCGCCTTCGCCGGGGCTTGCAGCAGAGCCAGATAGAGCTCGGTGGTCGGGGGCGCGGGTCGACCCCCAGCTCCTCCCGCAGCCGCCGCTGCAACTGGGTGTAGGCGTTGATCGCCTCGGCCGGCCGTCCGCTGGCGCCGAGCGCGCGCATCAGCAGTCGGATCGCCGCCTCGTCGTAGGGCTCCTGCGCGAGGGCGGCCCAGGCTGAGTCGGCGGCGACCCACGGATCGTCCGCGGCCAGGGCGATCTCGGCGTTCAGGCGCAGCACGGCGTTGGCCGTACGCGCCGCGGCGGCCCGTTCGGCGTCCAGCCACTCGGCCGGTGGCTCGTCCGGCAGGAGCGGGCCACGGCTCAACGCCACCGCCGCCTCGACCGCCGTGCGCGCGGGCGCGAGACTGCCGGCCTGCCACCGCCTGTGCGCCTCGGCCAGGAACGCCGGCCTGGGCGTCGAGGTCGAGCCAGTCGGCCTTGAGGGCGTACCCGCCGCCCACTCTCGGTAGCCGGTCACCGCCCAGCACCGCGCGCAACCTGCTCACCAGCACCGAGAGCTGATCGTTCGTGCGCTTGGGCCGATTCGGCCTCCGGCCACACCAGCTCGACCAGCGCGTCGGCACTCACCGCGCGTCCCCGACCCAGCGCGAGCCTGGCGAAGAGCCGGCGCGCCTTGCGGCTCCCGAGCGCGGCGAAGTCGACGCCGTCGACGTCCAGCCCGCCCAGGAGACGTACACGCAGGGTCACGATTGCAAGTCTGCTGCAAAGCGTGCTCGGCACGCTACGCATGTTGCTGTGGACGAACCGTTCGGAGGAGTGCAGAGACATGAACAAGGCGGAGCAGAAGTCGTTCGACACCCCGGATGAGACCCGCGAGTTCGAACGAGGCCGGGTCGAATTGCTGACCATCGGCGAGAGCCAGATCGGCCGGCTGACGTTGCAGCCGGGTTGGCGCTGGTCCGAGCACGTCAAGCCGATCGCCGGCACGGAGTGGTGCGAGGCGCCGCACTTCCAGTACCACGTGGCCGGCACGCTGCGGATCCAGATGACCGACGGCACGCAATTCGACGCGGGGCCCGGCGAGGTCACGGCGTTGCCGCAGGGGCACGACGCGTGGGTCGTCGGCGACGAGCCGGTCGTGGTCGTGGACTGGTGGGGCGCCTCCAACTACGCGCGGTAACCCACGCCGGTCGTCAGTGATCGAGAGGGGACGCGGCGGCTGGTGACCATGGTCAAGAACTCGTGGGTGACGGGCTAGGGGAGGGGGTGGTCGAGGGCGGGAGCGTGCCGATGGATTGCTCCGTCGAGACCCGCTCCACCCGGGTGGCGCCTACGTCCAACAGCTCGGTCCGGAGCGCGTCGGCCAGCGTGTCCCACTCCGCGGCGTCGGCCGGACCACCCCGTACCTGCAAGGGGAACCGCGTGGCCTGCGATCGCGACATAGACACCCCAGAGCGTGGAAACCGAGCAGACAGCTTGTCATCAGACGATTGCACAGCGCATTGCCCCGCGTGGCCACATCACCGGCGAAGGTCGCGGCACGGAGCAGCCGGGAGCAACGGCGGGGCAGAATCCTTGCATGTATCCATGCAATGATTCGGGCGTGGAACCCTGGTCTCGACGCGATGTCGTGCCACGACCAGGTCGTGACGACTCGGCGACCGGCCCCGGCCGCGAGCGTTGATGTCGATGATGCGGAGGAGTGGGTGCCGGCCGGTGCGGACGATGAACCGGCCATGCGGCTCCTGAAGGAGGTTGGTGCTGTGACCGCAGCGATCGAGTCCGACACGGTGCTGGTGAACTGCTACCTCGATGAACGTCCGGTGCGCCTGGTGCCGGTCGGCGAGATCGACCTGTCCGCAGGTCCGAGCCTGGCGAGGGCGTTCGAGATCGTGGCGGCCGCCTCGGCCAGCGACGTGGTGGTGGACCTTTCGAAGGTCACGTTCTTCAACTCGACCGGTGTGTCGTTCCTGCTCCGCCTGGATCGGCATCTCACCGCGGCGGGCCATCGCCTGCGCATCGCGGGTGCCACCCGGGACACGGCCCGACTGCTTCGACTGACCGGCCTGGCTCACCTGTTCAGTCGCGTGTGGTGAGGACGCCGGCTCCGGCGTGATCATCGCGATGGTTTGGTGCGGCGGACTCTTCGCATCCGGGCGCGGGCTACGCCCCAAGGAAGAACCGTCGACACTAGGATGTCTCGTGTGACCGCAGGTTCTTCGGTGCCCCGTCTCCCAATTAGTCCGAGGATGCCCTTCGCGCGGCTCGGCGTGGCCGTCGTGGCCGAGCTGGTGGAGCTGATCGTGACCGGCGCCGTCGAGCCGGGCCAGCTGCTGCCGCCCGAGGCGTCGCTGGCCGAGCAGTTCGGGGTCAGTCGCACGGTCATTCGAGAGTCGGTCAAGCGACTCGACGAGAAGGGCCTGGTCGTCGTCGCCCAGGGGCGCGGCACCCAGGTGGCGCCCTCCGAGGCCTGGAACATGCTCGACCCGATGGTGCTGTCGGCGCTCATCGACAACGACGATTCCGTCGGAGTCCTGGACGAGTTGTCGGTGGTCCGGAGCTTCCTCGAAGCCGCCATGGCTGGCCAGGTCGCTGGACAGAACTCGGCGCTAAGTCTGACGCGCCTGGAAGCTGCCTTGGCGGCGATGCGCGAGAACGTTCACGACGAGACGGCGTTCTACCTCGCCGACGTGAACTTCCACTTCACGATCATGGAGCTTTCTGGCAACAAGCTCGCCCAGAACATCGCGAAGTCGCTCTACCGGCGGGCTCTGGAGAGTAAGCGCTACGTCGGCGTGAACCTGAGCGATGCCATTCAGGTCACCCTGGCCGAGCACGAACTCATCGTCTCGGCGGTACGTGACGGCGACGTTCGCTCCGCCGAGGCCTCGATGCGCGAGCACATCGAGAAGGGCTGGATCAGGCGACGCATTCCCGACGAGGCAGCCAAGCCGCGCCGGAAGTGAACCCGACGCGCGCGGGATCCCCGGCGACGCGGTCGAGGCCGACTGGCGAGGTCATTCCTTGCTGCTTCCGGCCGTCATTCCCGTGACGAGGAAGCGTTGGGAGAACAGGAAGACCACCAGCACCGGGAGCACGGACAGCGACGCTCGCCAGGGCCAGCGTGGGTAGTTGGATCGACTCCGAGCCCGCCGAACTCGGGCTGAACGCCGGCGTCGCGGCGAGCAGGGTCGACAGGCCCACCTGCACCGGATAGCTGTCGCTGGAGGGCAGCATGACGAACGGCAGGAAGTAGTTGTTCCAGTTCTGCACGAAGCTGAAGAAGGCCACCAGGGCCACGATCGGCGCGGCGAGCGGCAGCGCGATGCGCCCGAAGACCTGCCACTCGTTGCAGCCGTCGAGCCGGGCGGCCGCGAGCAGGCTGTCCGGGATGCTGGTCGAGAAGTAGATGTAGGTCAGGTACACCCCGAACGGGAAGAACGAGAACGGCAGGATCACCGACAGCACGTTGCCGATCAGTCCGGCGGCGTTCATCTCCAGGAAGATGGGCAGCACCAGCGCGGTGTTCGGGATCAGCATCACCACCAGCGTGAGCCCGAGCAGCAGCCGCCGGAACGGGAAGTCCGTCAGCGCCAGGGCGTAACCGGCCGGGATCGTCACGACCAGGGTGATCACGAGGGCGCCGAGGGAGTACAGGGCCGAGTTGCCCAGCCATCGCGCGAACGCGCCACTCCTGGAAGGCGAGCAGCTGCTGGAGGTTGTCCACCAGGTGGCCGAAACCGCCGGCCGAGAGCGGGTGCGCGGTGACCAGCTCGTGCTGGGACTTGGTCACGGCGAGCAGCAGCCAGACCAGCGGCAGCCCGAAGAACACCGCGAACAGCAGCAGGGCCAGGCCCGTGAACGCCCGGCCGCTCCAGCCCGCCAGCTCGGCTGAATCGCCCCGCCGCCGTGCTGGGGTGGGGGAGATCGTCACGCTCACTCCGTTTCGAAGAGTCCGCCGCGAAAGACGAAGACCGCGGACAGCAGCAGCGCTGACGATGAGCAGCAGCACGGAGATCGCCGCCGATCCGTTGAAGTCGTCTTGCTCGAACGCGTACAGGTAGGCCAGTTGGTTGAGCGAGTAGTCGTTGCCGACCACCCCGGAGCTGGCGGAGGAGAGCAGCTGCGGCTCGACGAACAGCTGGGTGCCGCCGGCGAGCGAGATGACGCGCCATGTACGCGATCCATTTGCGGAGCAGCGGCAGCTGGATGTGCAGCGCGATCTGGGCCGGGCCGGCGCCGTCGATCCGAGCCGCCTCGATCATGTCCTCGCTGATGTTGTTGAGCGCGCCGTACATGACCACGATCCAGCCGCCGGCGCCGGTCCAGAACGCGATGATGGCGAAGATGACCGGCAGGTGGCCCGGCGCGATCACGTTGTTGAACGACTGGAAGCCGAACAACCTCAGCAAGGCGCCGACCGGACTGGCGTTCGGGTCGAGCACGAACAGCCACAGCAGCACGCTCGACGCGCCGGCGAGCGCGCCGGGAAGGTAGAACACCAGGCGCAGCGGTGCTGCTGAGCCAGCGGACCCGCACGGCTGTGCACGAGGATCGCGAGCGCGACGACGAGAACGACCAGCATCGCGATCCAGATCACCATGAACACCGTGACGTGGGTGAGCGCCGGGAGGAAGCGGAAGTCGTCGAGCACCTTGGCGAAGTTCGCGGTCGGAGCGAGCGCGCCGTCGGCGTCGGTGAGCGCGAGGTACACGGCGTAGAGAGCGGGGGCGATGCCGAAGACGACGGTGAGCACGACGTAGCCGCGAGACGAGGAAGTAGCCGATCGGGGAGCGCCGGCGCGGCGGCCGAGCCAGTGAGGGCTGGCCCGGCGCCGCGGTCTCGAGCGAGGTTGCCGTCGACACGCTCAGTCGGCCTTCCCGCCGCTGACCTTGTAGCCGCTGACCTTGGCCTGGTTCTCGATCGCGGTCTGCCAGGCCGGCAGGAGGTCTTCCACGCTGCCGCCCTTGGCCAGCGTCGGGGTGATCGTCTTGGCCCAGATCGCCTCCTGGCTGAACTCCGGGCGAACCCCAGCCATCCCAGACCATCGTCGCCGCGGCGGTGATCGGCGCTCAGGTCGGAGGCGTAGAAGCCGCTGCTCTCCTGCTTGCTGATCCAGCCGGAGCCGGCCTTGGAGGTCGCCGGGTAGCCGGGCGACAGCTCGACCTGGTATTCCGCCGACCCGGTCGCGAAGTCCACGAACTTCGTCGCGGCGGCCAGATTGGTGGAGTGGCTGGAGACGAACCAGGTGCCGCCGCCGACGTTGCCGGTGACGGCGGGTTCGCTTCCCCAGCCCAGGGGCTTGGCGACGGCGAGCTGGCCCGGCGCCAGGTTGAGCGACTCCTTGTTGTTGAACAGCGCTCCCGCGTACCAGGCCGGGCCGGGCATGAGCAGCACCTTGCCGGTGTACTTCTGGACGAACTCCGGGGCGAACACGCTCAGGGTGGTGAGCGACTTGGCGGCGACGAGGGTGTCGATCAGCGCGGCTGCCCGCTTGCACTCCGCGGTGCCGGTGTCGACCGAGACCGAACGCGCGCCGGTCACCCGGTTGGCCTGGCACTTGCTCGCCCACAGGTAGATCTCGGGGGCGAAGGAGTCGCCGACCGCGCCGACGATGTAGCCGGGGTGCTCCTTGGCCACCCGGTCGCCGAGTTCCTGGTACTCCTCCCAGGTCTTGGGCAGCTGGTAGCCGAAGCTCTGGAGCAGCGTCTTGTTGTACCAGAGCACGTTCGGGGCCAGGTCGTTGCGCAGGCAGTAGACGTTGCCGTCGACGGTGCACGGGTCGAGCGCGCCGTCGGTGAAGCCGTCGAGGACGGGCTCGGCGATCAGGCCCTTGTTCAGCACCGCCGCGAACGCCTGCTGGTTGCCGCTCTTCTGGCTGGCCCAGGCCGCGTCGTTGTTCTGGCTGGAGAAGACCACGTCCGGCCAGCCCTTGCCGGCGCGGTCGTACAGCCGCATCTTGGTCTTGAAGGTGTTCGAGCCGTTGGCCGATCCGTCGTAGCTCACCACCTTGATCTTGACGTCCGGGTTCGCCTTGGTGAAGGCGTCGGCGGCCGCGGCCCGGGTCTGATCCACCCAGACCGTGATGGTCGCGCTCGAGTCCTGCTTGGCCTGGCTGAACCCGTCCTTGGTGGCCTTGTCGGCGTCGGGCGTTCCGCCGCAGGCGGCGAGCCCCAACGTCAGCGCGAAGGCGAGGAACGTTGCCTGACGCCGGATACGTAAAGCGGGCAAAGACGGCATAGACGGTCTCCTCAGCTGAGCCGGATCGTTCCCGCGAAAGGGCGGCGCACAACAGGTCACACGTTTTGCCCAGCGGTCAACCTCGAGCGCCGCCGAACGTTTGCATCGTCCGGCCACTTGAGAGTGCGACCGCCTCGGTCACAGCAGGTCACGAGCGTCATCCGCGCGTCCCCGTGCCAATTGGCGGGAATCGTATGATGTATGACCAAGATCGTCAACGGGCGGTGCGGGGAGCTTCTCCGAGGCGGATTCACGCTCCGAGCGGGACCGCGGCGGCGCGTGCCGGTCCCTACCGCGAGTGCTCGGATTTGCGGTAGTCGGAGATGATCGGTGGCGAGGCGGAAACGTGAGGAGAACACCGGTGGAGGTGGCACTGCGGCCGATCGACGACTCCGACCTCGACGTCCTGTTCGAGCTGATGCGCGACCCCGAGTCGGTCCAGATGGCCGCCTTCACGGCCAAGGACCCCAACGACCGCGACGCCTTCGACGCCCGGACAGCGAGGTCGAGGGCCTCTCCCGACATCACCGAGCGTGCGGTGCTCCTCAATGGACGGCTCGTCGGTTAGTCGAGGCGGACGGCGATTCGAGCGCGCCCCGGCCGGGGGCTGACGTCGACCGCGCCGTGCCAGGTGGCGGCCGGCGCCGGTGACCGCGCTCACTGTGGCGGTGAGTCCGCGTTAGAAGCGCGTATGCGTCGAGCGGCGCTCGCGTTGGAAACGCGTTGGCGTCCAGGTCCACGCCCTTTTCCTGGGATTGAGTGGGTACCGCCGCCGGATCACCGGCGGCGTGACCGAAGGAGAAGTGATGGCGGACCTTGCGTTCGTCGCGTTGACGCTCGTGGTCTTCGCGGCACTCGCGCTCGCGGTGCGGGGGATGGAGCGGCTGTGAGCACCACCGCAACCAACGTGGTGGGGCTCGTCCTCGCCATCCTCGTCGTCGGCTACCTGCTGATCGCCCTGCTCTTCCCGGAACGGTTCTGATGTCGGCGGCCACGGCCGGCTGGCTCCAGGCCGGGCTACTGGTCCTCGCACTGGCGGCGGCGTTCAAGCCGCTCGGCGACTACCTGGCCCGCACGTTCACCTCGACCAGCCACGCGCGGGTCGAACGCGGGCTCTACCGGGCCATGGGCGTCGACCCCGACGGCGACCAGAAGTGGTCCACCTACCTGCGCAGCGTGCTGGCGTTCTCCCTGGTCGGCATCCTGTTCCTCTACGTCTTCCAGCGGGTGCAGGACAAGCTCCTGCTCTCGCTCGGGTTCCCGGCGGTCAAGCCGGACCAGGCCTGGAACACGGCGGTCAGCTTCGTCACCAACACCAACTGGCAGTCCTACTCCGGCGAGTCGACGATGGGCCACCTGGTCCAGCTGGCCGGGCTCGCGGTCCAGAACTTCGTCTCGGCCGCCGTCGGCATCGCGGTCGCCGTCGCGCTGATCCGGGGCTTCGCCCGCTCCAAGACCGACCGGCTCGGCAACTTCTGGGTCGACCTGACCAGGGCCAGCCTGCGGGTCCTGCTGCCGTTGGCGTTCGTCGCCGCGATCGTCATGGTGGCCGGCGGGGTGATCCAGAACCTGCACGGCAACACCGACGTGACCACGATCGCCGGGCACGCGCAGTCGATCCCCGGCGGCCCGGTCGCGTCGCAGGAGGCGATCAAGGAGCTCGGCACCAACGGCGGCGGTTTCTACAACGCCAACTCGGCGCACCCGTTCGAGGGACCGTCGTCCTGGATCAGCCTGTTCCAGATCTTCCTGATGCTGGTGATCCCGTTCTCGATGCCCAGGGCGTTCGGCAAGATGCTCGGCGACGTCCGGCAGGGCTACGCGATCGCCGGCGTGATGGCGCTGCTCTGGGCGGGCTCGACCGCCCTGCTGACCTGGGCGGAGCTGGCACATCCCGGTGCCGCGCCGCAGCTGGCCGGTGCCGCGATGGAGGGCAAGGAAACCCGGTTCGGGGTGCCGCTCTCGGCGCTGTTCGCCTCCTCGACCACGCTCACCTCGACCGGGGCGGTGAACTCGTTCCACGACTCGTTCACCTCGCTCGGCGGCGGCCTGACGATGTTCAACATGATGCTCGGCGAGATCGCGCCGGGCGGGGTCGGCTCCGGCCTCTACGGGATGCTCGTGCTGGCCATCATCGCGGTCTTCGTGGCCGGGCTGATGGTCGGCCGGACCCCGGAGTACCTGGGCAAGAAGCTCGCCGCCCGGGAGATCAAGCTCGCCTCGCTCTACATCCTCACCACGCCGGCGATCGTGCTGATCGGCACCGCCGCGGCGATGGCCATGCCGGGGCAGCGGGCGTCGATGCTGAACGGCGGCGCGCACGGGCTCTCGGAGGTGCTGTACGCGTTCGCCTCGGCCGGCAACAACAACGGCTCCGCGTTCGCCGGCATCGGGGTCAACACCACCTGGTACAACACCGCGCTGGGCCTGGCCATGGCGTTCGGCCGGTTCCTGCCGATCGTGTTCGTGCTGACCCTGGCCGGCTCGCTGGCCCGGCAGAACCGGGTACCCGTCACGGCCGGCACCCTCGCCACCCACAAGGGACTCTTCGTCGGCCTGCTCGCCGGCGTCGTGCTCATCGTGGTCGGCCTGACTTACTTCCCGGCGCTCGCGCTCGGGCCGCTCGCGGAGGGGCTCTAACCCATGACCATCGTCACCGAAAAGCCCGCACCGAGCCCGGCGCCGGAGAAACCGCACCGCGTCCAGGCCGGCCTGCTCGACCCGAACCAGCTGCTCCGGTCGCTGCCCGACGCCGTGCGCAAGCTCGACCCGCGCACCCTGTACCGCAACCCGGTGATGTTCATCGTCGAGCTCGGCTCGGTGTTCAGCACGGTGCTGGCGGTCGCCGATCCGAGCGCGTTCGCCTGGGCCATCGCGGGCTGGCTCTGGATCACCGTCCTGTTCGCCAACCTGGCCGAGGCGGTCGCGGAGGGGCGCGGCAAGGCTCAGGCCGAGACCCTGCGCAAGACCCGTACCGAGACGGTGGCGCGCCGGCTGCTCGACGGCGCGCGGGAGGAGCGGGTGGCCGCCACCGAGCTGCGGCTCGGCGATCTCGTGGTCGTCGAGGCCGGCGAGATCATCCCCGGCGACGGTGACGTCGTCGAGGGCATCGCCAGCGTGGACGAGTCGGCGATCACCGGCGAGTCGGCACCGGTGATCCGGGAGTCCGGCGGCGACCGCAGCGCGGTGACCGGCGGCACCAAGGTGCTCTCGGACCGGATCGTCGTGCGGATCACCTCCAAGCCAGGGGAGACGTTCATCGACCGGATGATCGCGCTGGTGGAGGGGGCGGCTCGGCAGAAGACGCCGAACGAGATCGCGCTGAACATCCTGCTCGCCAGCCTGACGGTCATCTTCCTGCTCGCCGTGGTGACGCTGCAGCCGCTCGCGGTGTTCGCCGGCGCCGAGCAGCCGGTGATCGTGCTGGTGGCGCTGCTGGTCTGCCTGATCCCGACCACGATCGGCGCGCTGCTCTCGGCGATCGGCATCGCCGGCATGGACCGACTGGTGCAGCGCAACGTGCTCGCGATGTCCGGCCGGGCGGTGGAGGCCGCCGGCGACGTGAACACGCTGCTGCTGGACAAGACCGGCACGATCACGCTCGGCAACCGGCAGGCCGCCGAGTTCCTCGCCGTCGGCAGCACCACGCCGGCCGAGCTGGCCGACGCAGCCCAGCTCGCCAGCCTCGCCGACGAGACGCCCGAGGGCCGCTCGATCGTCGTCCTGGCGAAGAACGAGTACGGGCTGCGGGCCCGCGAGCTCGGTGACGCGACGTTCGTGCCGTTCACCGCGCAGACCCGGATGAGCGGTGTCGACCTGCCCGAGGACGGCGGCGTCGGCAGATCCGCAAGGGCGCCGCGTCGGCCGTCATGAAGTGGGTCCGGGACAACGGCGGGCACCCCACCGACGAGGTCGGCCCCGCGGTCGACGGGATCAGCGCGAGCGGCGGCACCCCGCTCGTGGTGGCCGTGGCCGAACCGGGCCGGCCGGCCCGGGCGCTCGGCGTGATCCACCTCAAGGACGTGGTCAAGGCCGGCATGCGGGAGCGGTTCGCCGAGCTGCGCCGGATGGGCATCCGGACCGTGATGATCACCGGCGACAACCCGCTCACGGCCAAGGCCATCGCGGAAGAGGCCGGCGTGGACGACTTCCTCGCCGAGGCCACGCCCGAGGACAAGATGGCGCTGATCAAGCGCGAGCAGGCCGGCGGGAAGCTCGTCGCGATGACCGGCGACGGCACCAACGACGCCCCCGCGCTGGCTCAGGCGGACGTCGGCGTCGCGATGAACTCCGGCACGTCGGCGGCGAAGGAGGCCGGCAACATGGTCGACCTCGACTCCAACCCGACCAAGCTCATCGAGATCGTCGAGATCGGCAAGCAGCTGCTGATCACCCGGGGCTCGCTCACCACGTTCTCGATCGCCAACGACGTGGCCAAGTACTTCGCGATCATCCCGGCCATGTTCGTCTCGGTCCATCCGGGGCTGGCGACGCTGAACGTGATGCGGCTGCACAGCGCGGAGTCGGCGATCGTCTCGGCGGTCATCTTCAACGCGCTGGTGATCGTGGCGCTCATCCCGCTGGCGCTGCGCGGGGTGCGGTACACGCCCTCCTCGGCCGAGGCGATGCTCCGCCGCAACCTGCTGATCTACGGCGTCGGCGGGCTCGTCGCGCCGTTCGTCGGCATCAAACTCATCGACCTCCTCGTCCAGTTCCTCCCTGGGATCGGTTCCTGATGACCACACGTCTCTCACCCGCCCTCCGCCAGCACCTGGCGGCGATCCGGGCCCTGCTGCTGCTCACCCTCATCCTCGGGCTGCTGTACCCGCTGGCCATCACCGCCATCGCCCAGGGCGCGTTCGGTGATCAGGCCGACGGATCGCTGGTGAGCCAGCACGGGCGGGTCGTCGGTTCCCGGCTGATCGGGCAGAACTTCACCGACAGTGCCGGCGCCCCGCTGCCGCAGTGGTTCCAGCCCCGACCCTCCGCGGCCGGCGCGACGGGCTACGACCCGACCGCGTCCAGCGCGTCGAACCTCGGCCCGGAGAACCCCGACCTGATCGCGGCCATCACGGAACGCCGCGCGCAGCTCGCCGCGTTCAACGGCGTGCCCGAGGCGGACGTGCCGGCGGACGCGGTCACCGCCTCGGGCTCCGGTCTCGACCCCGACATCAGCCCCGCCTACGCCCGCCTCCAGGTCGACCGGGTCGCCACGGCCCGCGGCCTGGACGCCGGCCAGGTCCGCGAGCTGGTGGACGAGCGGATCGGCGGGCGAGTCCTAGGGGTCGTCGGCGACCGGCACGTCAACGTGCTCGAGCTCAACCTGGCGCTCGAACGCCTCGGTTGACCAGCGGGTTCAACGCGGATCTCGGCCCGCGCGGGATACCTTCAGCAGGAAAGGGGGTCATGATGCCCGAGCGCGGGCGACTGCGGGTCTACCTGGGCGCCGCGCCGGGGGTCGGTAAGACCTTCGCGATGCTCGGCGAGGCCAACCGGCGGGTGGAGCGGGGCACCGACGTGGTCGTCGGCTTCATCGAGACCCATGGCCGGGCCAGAACCGAAGCCGCGATCGGCGAGCTCGAGGTGCTACCCCGCCTCTACCGCTCCTACCGCGGCGGTGAGTTCGGCGAGCTCGACGTCGACGCCGTGCTGGCCCGCCGGCCCAAGGTCGTGCTCATCGACGAACTGGCCCACACCAATGTGCCGGGCGGGCGGCACGAGAAGCGTTGGCAGGACATCGATGACCTGCTCGCGGCGGGGATCGACGTGATCACCACGGTGAACGTGCAGCACCTGGAATCCCTCAACGACGTGGTGGAGAAGATCACCGGGGTGCCGCAGCGGGAGACCGTGCCGGACGCGGTGGTCCGTGCCGCCGACCAGATCGAGCTGGTCGACATGAGCCCGGAGTCGCTGCGGCGCCGGATGGCGCACGGCAACGTCTACGCCCCGGACAAGGTCGACGCCGCGCTGTCGCACTACTTCCGGGTCGGCAACCTCACCGCGCTCCGCGAGCTCGCGCTGCTGTGGCTGGCCGACCGGGTCGATGAGGGACTCCAGCGCTACCGCGAGGAGCACGACATCGGCGGTGTCTGGGAGACGCGTGAGCGGGTGGTCGTCGCGCTCACCGGCGGGCCGGAGGGCGACACCCTGATCCGCCGAGCCGCCCGGATCGCGGCCAGGTCCAGCCACGGCGATCTGCTCGCCGTGCACGTGCTCCGCACCGACGGGCTGACCGGCGCGTCGCCGGCGGCGTTGGAGCGGCAGCGACACCTGGTGGAGTCACTCGGCGGCTCGTTCCACTCCGTGGTCGGCGACGACATCGCCGCCGCGCTGCTCGACTTCGCCAGGGCCGAGCACGCCACCCAGCTCGTCCTCGGCACCAGCCGGCGCGGCACCCTGGCCCCGCTGTTCACCGGCGCCGGGATCGGCCAGACCACCACCCGGCTCTCGGGCGACATCGACGTGCACATCGTGACCCACGAACACGCCGGCAAGGGGCGACGGCTGCCCGCCCTGACTGGCGGCCTCACTGTGCGCCGCCGGCTGATCGGTGCCGCGATCGCGCTGGTCGGGCTGCCGCTGCTCACCGTGGCGCTCGTGGCGGTTCCGGTGACCCTCAACCTGACCAGCGAGATCCTGATCTACCTGCTGGCCGTGGTTGGCGTCGCGCTGGTCGGCGGCTTCTACCCGGCGGTCTTCGCCGCGCTCCTCGGCACCGGGCTGATCAACTACTACTTCACCCCGCCGATGAACACGTTCACGATCGCCGAGCTCGACAACGTGATCGCGCTCGTCATCTTCATCGCGGTCGCGTCGATGGTCAGCTCGGTCGTCGACCTCGCGGCCCGCCGCACCCGGGTCGCGGCCCGGGCCAGTGCTGAGGCGGAGATGCTCTCCGTCCTGGCCGGGAGCGTCCTGCGCGGAAAGCAGGCCCTGCCCGCCCTGCTGGAGCGGCTGCGCGAGACTTTCGGGATGACCTCGGTGACGCTGCTCGCCCGCAACCCCGGCGCGCAGCAGGAGCGCCGGACCAGCCTCGACGTGCCGCACGACGACCGGTTGTGGTCGCTGGTGGCGACCGCGGGTACGCAGCCGTGCGTGGTGCCCGCGGACGCCGACATCGAGATCCCGGTCGGCGAGGACGCGCTGCTCGCCCTCCGTGGCCGGCCGCTACCCGCGTCGGACCGCCGGTTGCTGGCCGCGTTCGCCGCTCAGGCCACCGTGGCACTCGAACAGCGGCGGCTCTCCCGTGAGGCGGAGGAGGCGAGGCCGTTGGCCGAGGCGGACCGTGCCCGCACCGCGCTGCTCAACGCCGTCAGCCACGACCTGCGCACGCCGCTCGCGTCGGCCAAGGCGGCGGTCGGCAGCCTGCTCAGCAGCGACGTGGCGTGGACCGACGACGAGCGACACGAGTTGCTGGCCACGGCGGACGAGTCGCTCGACAAGCTCACGCGGCTGGTGGAGAACCTGCTCGACATGAGCCGGCTGGAGGCCGGGGCGCTGTCGATCTCGGTCCGCCCGGTGGCGCTGGAGGAGGTCGTCCCGCGCGCGCTGGACGACATCGGGCCGGACGCGCGGCAGGTCGAGCTGCGGGAGATCGAGTTCGTGCCGCTGGTGCTGGCCGACGCGGCGTTGCTGGAGCGGGTGGTGGTCAATCTGGTCGCGAACGCGCTACGCCACAGCCCCGCCGGCCGCGCCCCCGTGATCACCGCGAGCGCGCTGGACCAAACGGTCGAGCTGCGCGTGGTGGACCGCGGTCCCGGCATCGCCGAGCAGGACCGCGAGCGCGTGTTCCGTCCGTTCCAACGGCTCGGCGACCGGGACAACGGCACCGGCGTGGGCCTGGGTCTCGCGCTCTCCCGGGGGCTGATCGAGGCCATGCACGGCGCCATCGATTTCGAGGACACCCCCGGGGGAGGCCTGACCATGGTGGTGACGCTGCGAGCGGCTCCCGACGACTGGGCCGGGCGGCGGGACGCCGACATCGCGCGGGACGAGGAGTGGTCGTCGTGACCAGGGTGCTGGTGGTCGACGACGAACCGCAGATGGTCCGCGCCCTGCGGATCTACCTGGCCGCCCGAGGGTATGAGGTGGAGACGGCCGGCAGCGGGACCGCGGCGCTCGACGTCGCCGCCCACCGCCATCCCGACATCGTCATCCTCGACCTGGGCCTGCCGGACCTCGACGGTCAGGACGTGATCGTCGCGCTGCGCGGGTGGACGGCGATCCCGATCCTCGTGCTGTCCGGCCGGACCGACTCCGCCGACAAGGTCGAGGCCCTCGACGCCGGCGCCGACGACTACCTCACCAAACCGTTCTCGCATGGACGAACTGCTCGCCCGGCTCCGCGCGCTCAGCCGGCGGGTGCTGCCGCCGGACGCTCCGCTGGAGGTGTCGTTCGGGGCGGTGGTGGTGAACCTCCGGGACCACGTGGTGACGCGGCAGACGGCGGTCGACGGAGCCGAGCGGGTCCGGCTCACGCCGACCGAGTGGGCGATCGTCGAACTGCTGCTGCGCAACCCGGGCCGGCTGGTCAGCCAGCGCAAGCTCCTCGCCGACGTGTGGGGTCCGGAGTATCACGACGAGACCAACTACCTGCGCTACTACATGGCCAAGCTCCGGCGGAAGCTCGAACCGGTGCCAGGCCGCCCGCGCTACCTGTTGACCGAGCCCGGCATGGGCTACCGGTTCCAGCCCGAACCGCTGCCCGGACGGACGCCGGGGGACCGCGACGCCGCCCGGTAGGACGGCCGTAGCGTTTGCCGAATGCACGGTCACGAATCCGGTGCTCAACCTCCACCGGCCGCATCGCCGTCCCGGCGGCGTTCCGCGCCATGCCGCGCTGGTGGAGCGAGGGCACCGGGTGGTTGGACGCGCTACCTCAACTTGTCGGCACGTACTGCGCGCGCTGGCGGTTGACGGTCACTGGCGACCTGCGACACGGCTCCAACGCGGCGGTGATACCGGTCGTCGGTGCGGGTGAGCCGCTCGTCCTGCGCCTGACACCCCCGGGGCCCGGCGTCGCCGAGCAGGTCGACGCGCTGCGGTTCTGGGCTGGGCGCGGAACCGTCCAGCTCATCGACGCCGACCCAGCGGGCGGAGCCATGCTGCTGGCGGCTGGCGGCTGGCGCCTCGGTGCAGGACGTGCCGGTCGCGGAGGCCATGCCCATCCTGGGCCGGATGATGCGTCGACTGGCGATCCCGGCACCGCCGCACGTGCCCAGCACCGCCGATGTCGTCGCGGCCAGGATGGCGACGTTGCGGACCGAGTGGGAGCGCTGGGGCCGCCCTTTCCCCGAGCCCGCGCTACACCAGGCCTTCGAGGCCGGGTCCCGCTTGTCGCGCACGGAGTCACCGCTCGCGGTGAACGGAGACCTCCACTCCGCGCAGGTTCTTCGAGGCGGCCGGGAGCGGTGGCTGACCGTCGATCCCGTGCTGATGCGCGGTGACATCGCCTACGACCTCGGCCGGATCCTCTGGACGCGGATCGACGAGATGACCGATGCGGACGAGATCGTGCACCACTTCGAGGCGGTGGTGGGCGCCGCCGGCGTCGACCGCGAGCATGGCCGGGACTGGGTCGTCTTCCGCGCCGTCGACTACTGGCTCTGGGGGCTTGCCGCCGGCCTCACCGAGGACCCGCGACGGTGTCGACGGCTCGTGCTCGCCTTCGCTCATTGAGTGCTGCTCGAGCGCTGCCTAGGGTGGGAGCGGGCAGAGCGCTCCTCGCCAGGTCGCCGCTGCCCGATGGTGGGCCGGCCAGCGGAAGGGTCGTGATCCGGGTGGACGTCGTGAGTGTTCGTTACATCGTCGATGACGTGGCGGCCGCGGTGGATTTCTACGCCGGTCAGCTCGGGTTCGAGGTGGAGATGAATGCCGCGCCCGGGTTCGCCGCGCTGGTGCGCGGGCCGCTGCGGCTGTTGGTGAACGCCGCCAGCGGGCCGGGTGGGGCGTCGCAGGCGATGCCGGACGGGCGCGTTCCCGAGCCGGGTGGTTGGAACCGCGTCCAGCTCACCGTGAGCGATCTGGCGGTCGAGGTCGAGCGGCTGCGGTCCGCGGGGGTGCGTTTCCGCAACGACCTGGTGGTGGGCCGAGGCGGGTCGCAGATCCTGCTCGAGGACCCCGCCGGCAATCTGGTGGAGCTGTTCCAGCCGGCGTCCTGACCAGGGCGATTCGGCCACCGTCCTGGTGCGCCGCGGCCGGCACTAGGCTGCTGGCGGCGCGGTCGAGCCACTCCGGTGCCAGCAGGGACCAGACCTCGGTGTCGTGCCGGACCCCCTGGTAGAGGTAGTCCTCGCGCAGCACCCCGTCCAACCGCATACCCAGCCGCCGGGCGACGTTCCGGCTCGCGGTGTTGTCCGGGCGGGTGAGCCAGTGAACCGGTGGATACCGCGCACGCGAACCGCCCAGTCGATGAGGTGGCCCGCGGCCCGGGTGATCAGGCCCCGGCCCTGCCCGGCCGGTTCCAGCCAGCAGCCGATCTCGGCGGTGCCGGCGGCGGCGTCGAAGGCGACGAACATGGTGCCGCCGACGAGCGTGCCGTCGAGCCAGATGCCGTACAGCCGGCCGGCGTCGCGAGCGGCCAGGTCCGCGTACCGCTGCAGCGTCGCGCGAGCCGAGTCCAGGTCGGCGCTCTGGCTCGCCCAGGGGATCCAGGGGTCGACCACGGCTCGGGCCCGGTCCAGGTGGGCGAGGAACTCCTCGGCCTGCCACGGCTCCAGCGGGCGCAGCTCCGCCCCGTCCTCCAGCGTGATCGCGAACACCCCGTGACCTCTCCCTCGCGTCCTACCCAGGTCATTCGATCACTGGAGCGCCTGGGCCGATTCGGGGGCCTGCCGATCAGGACCGCTCGGTGAGCCGGCCGACCCGACCGCGGCCCTAGGAAGCCGGCGTCGCCACGCCCTGCAACCAGGAGCTGACCGGGATCCACCGCGGCATCGGTCGGAACCGCTCGACCTCGAGGAAGCGGAAGCCGGCGCGCTCGACCGCCGCCCGGGTGTCCCGGTTGGGATGGCAGCCCGCCCCCAGCCGGTTCCACAGCGGCGTGACGCGGTCCTGCCAGCGCGCCAGCCCGCCGGCGCCGCGCACGTGCTCCAGCACGATCAGCCGCCCGTCGGATCTGAGCACCCGCCGAGCCTCGGCCAGTGCGCGGCCCGGGTCGGTGACCGTGCACAACACGAGGGTGAAGACGACCGTGTCGAAGCTGCCGCTCGGATAGGGCAGCGCCTCCGCGGCCGCGTCGTCGACCTGCACGGGCACGTCCGCGTGCTGTGCCTTGCCGGCGAGTCGTCGGCGCATCGCCGGATCCGGCTCGGTCATCACGACCCGGGCCGCCCGGCGTCAGGTAGCGGCAGGTTCGCGCCGGTGCCCGCGCCGACGTCGAGCACCTCGCCGGTCAGCTGCGCCAACAGCGCCTGGCGGCGCGGCCCGAGGAACCCCTTCTCGGCGGCGCTGTTCATCCGGTCGTAGACCGAGGCGAACACTCGGTGCCCCTGATCAGCCATGACGGTGTTCCTCCCGGATCGGGTCCGTCGCGGCGGAGGGCCAGCTCGGCACCGGCGACAGGACGAGGCCGTGTCGGATCAGTATGAGCCACGGTTCGCGGGTGTTCAGAAACCCGACCCGGGTAAGTCACCTGCGCCAGCGCACGCGATCGAGGCCGAGGAGTCACCGTGGCGCCGAGGAAGGAGCACGCCATGACTGACCGCAGTACCGCCGAGCGGGAGCAGCCGCCGGAGAAGCCCACGGACCTGGGTGGTCGGGGCTGGTTCGGCGTGCTCAAGCGGACCGTCCGGGAGTTCCAGGACGACAACGTGGCCGACTGGGCCGCGGCCCTCACCTACTACGGTGTGCTCTCCATCTTTCCGGGCCTGCTGGTCCTGGTGTCCCTGCTCGGGCTGTTCGGCAAGTCGGTCACCGACCGGGTGGTCGAGAACCTGACCGCGGTGGCGCCCGGCTCGGCGCGGGACATCATCACCCAGGCCGTGCAGGGGTTGCAGGACAGTTCCGGCGCGGCGAGTCTCCTCGCGATCATCGGTCTCGCCGGCGCGCTGTGGTCCGCGTCCGGCTACATCGGCGCGTTCATGCGGGCCTCGAACGCGATCTACGACGTGCCCGAGGGACGGCCGATCTGGAAGACGATCCCGATCCGGCTGGGCGTCACGATCGTCACCGGCCTGCTCATCGCGGTCAGCGCGTTGGCCGTCGTGTTCACCGCTGGCCTCGCCGAGTAGGCCGGCAAGCTCCTCGGCCTGGGGTCCGCGGCGGTCACCGTGTGGGACATCGCCAAGTGGCCGGTGCTGGTGCTGCTGGTCAGCTTGATGTTCGCGATCCTGTACTGGGCCTCGCCCAACGCCAAGCAGGGCGGCTTCCGCTGGGTGACGCCAGGAGGGCTGCTGGCCGTGTTGCTGTGGATCGTCGCGTCCGCGGCGTTCGCGTTCTACGTGGCCAACTTCGGTTCCTACAACAAGACCTACGGCACCCTCGGTGGCGTGATCGCCTTCCTGGTCTGGCTGTGGATCTCGAACATCGCGATCCTGCTGGGCGCGGAGTTCGACGCCGAGCTGCACCGTGGCCGCGCCATCCGGGCCGGGCACCCCGAGCAGGAGGAGCCCTTCGTCGAACTTCGTGACGACCGCAAGCTGGACAAGGCCAAGGGCAAGCATCAGGACACCAGTCTCGGCTGACGGGCGGCGGTGCCGAGCGGCAGGGAACGGACCAGTCGGGTCCGGGCCTCGACACCAACGGCTGCCTCTTCGGGCAGAGATCTCCCGGCTCGGATCTGCCCGGCCCGATGCGCGCGGAACGGCGAGCGGCGTACCCCTACCCTTGCTGCCGTGCAGACCTTATCCAGCCTTCTCGGCTTCGCCTGTTCCTTCTTCGGTGGCATCGGCGTGGTCACGGGGCTGGTCGGCGTCCTGATCACCTGGAACAGCAAGCGTCTCGCCACGGCGTTGGCCACCACGTCGACCGTCACCTGCGGCGAACTCCAAGCCGGGCATCGGGCTCGCCCGGGTGATCGTCCGTGGCGCCCCGGTCGTCGGGCCGGACGGCCCGTACATCGCCCCGCTCTCCGGCCGGCAGTGCGCGTGGTTCCGGGTGGTCGCCAGGCAGGAGACCCGCGACGAGACCCGCACGGTCAAGGTGGAGACGTGGCGGTACTCCACCCCGGGCTTTCTCGCCCTGAGTGATGGCACGGGAAGCGTGTGGGTCTCGGAGAAGCTCCTGGACAAGGCCCTGCACCCCGAGGACTACAAGTGGAACAACATGGATCTGCTGCATCCGTCGACCATCGATCCGCCCACGCCGGCGCAGCGGGCGCGCGTCGAGGCGCCCCGTAAGCCCGGACGCCGGGCCCGGCACAGCAAGGATGTCGTCGACACGCTCCTGGCGACCGAGGGCTGGCAGGCGAGCGGGCTGACGCCTGAACCGGACCGCCCGTACTGGATCCAGGAGGACCTGATCCCGCTCAACCAGGAGATGACGGTGCTCGCAACGCGCACCACAGTGGACGGACAGCCCGTGCTGCAAGCGCATTGCGGGTCGTGGCCCGAGCGGGGCCTCGTTGCGCGAACTCGCCGAGCTGCAGGCAGCGTCGGTCAGCGACGCGAAGGAGAACGCCGAGCTCTTCCCCAAGATGCTCGCGTGGGGCGCCGGTGCGCTGGCCATCGGCGTCGCCGGGCTCTGGCTCGCGAACAACGTCGCCTGAGGGGCCCACCGGCAGCGACTCTCGCGACCGTGGCCTTAGCTAGCCCTAGCCGGCCGCTTCGCGTCGCAACGCGCCGCGGTCGGCCACGATGTCGAGCAGCCGGTGGATTCCGCAGATCTCGAGCATCCGGATCGACGAAGGGCTCCGCGCCGCACACCGTGACCCGGTGGCCGTCACGTCCGGCGTGGACGGCGATCCGCTCCAGGAACGCGGCTCCCGAGGCGCCGAAGAAGGTCACGCCGCCGAGATCCACCACCACGGCGACCGGCTCGTGTGCGGTGACCGCGCTGGCGAGCGAATCCAATGCGCGTAATGCCAGCAGATCGATCTGTCCCGACAATGCGACGTCGGTTCTGGTCTCCTCGCGCGTCACCACCATGGAATACCGGTCGGATCGTTCCGAGTGACCGTCCATCGCACCTCACCATTCTGGATGCATTCAGTCGAATATGAATGGATTCTACAGATATTGCGCGATCAGCACTTTGTCAGCGACGACGAAGAAGGCATTAACCCTAATCCAATTGCTCGCGCCGCGCAGGTGCACTCGTGATGGCCGCCGATGCCGAGCGTCGACGGGATGCGGCCGCATCGGTGACAAGGGTGCCGCCGGATGCGGACCTGAATTGCGATCGTGCGCAGCTCTGACCGGCTCCTTGGCGGCATCCCGAAGTTCGCTCGCGCAGCGTAGGATTGACCATTGTGGCGCCGGATGCTGCCATGGAGAAGTGAATAGCTCTGGTTGAGCCCGTGGTGGTGCGCAGTGGGAAATGCGTGGGAAAGAACGCGTGCGGATGATGACGTGGGGCCGATGCCGACGGTCGAGTTCGCGGCGTACCCGGCGCCGCGGGTCACCTTGGTCGGCGACATCGATCTGGTGGCGCGGCCCGTGTTGGAGCGCGTGCTGGCGGTGATCCGCTCCGGCGAGCCGGCGGACGTCGTGGTCGACGCGACCGAGGTGACGTTCCTGTCGTGCGGCGGCCTGAGTTTCCTTTCGCGGCTGGCTGGCTACCTTCACGAACACGAATGCCGGGTGCGGGTGTTGGCATCTCGGCCGAGCGTGCTGACCGTATTGAAGCTTGCCGAGTTCGACTCCGCACTCGTCGTCCAGCGACGTTGCCGGATCCGAGGTCGAGCAGCACGCCGAGCGCGGCTAGCCGCGACCCGAAGAGGAGGACCGGTATTCAACGAATCCAAGTCCGGGCCGAACGGGCCGCGAACCACACCGTGGTTCACGCGTCCGGTGAGTTGTCGCTGCGGACCGCGCCCAGGCTGCGCGACGCGCTGCTGAAGGCGTTGCACGATCAGGGCCGGGTCGTCGCCGAGGTCTCCGGTCTCCGGTTGCTCACTCCCGAGTCGGCCAGGGTGTTTCCGGCCGTGTACGCGGCGTCCGGCGGCTGGCCATGGACGAAGCTGGTGCTCTGCTGCGCCGATCCCACGGCGATGTGGCCGCTGCGGGGCTCGTTGCGCGACTACGTGGCGCACTATCCGACGTTGGCCGAGGCCGTCGCTCGATTGGATCGAGCGGCCGCGGCGGGTGCGCCGGACCCGGGAATTGGCGTGTTCGGTGCACGCTCCCCGGCTCTGCCGCACGTTCGTCGAGGAGACCTGCGCGGTGTCGACATACCCGGAGTTAGTGACCGAGTCGGCCAGGCTGGCGGCCAGCGAACTGGTGACGAACTCGGTCGAGCACGCCCGTTCGCCGACGCGGGTCGCGCTGGACCTGGACGGCAACGGCTTCGGCATCGCCGTGCGCGACCATTCCCGGGAGATGCCGATCCGGCGGGAGTTCGACGCCACCACCGGCCGCGGCCGAGGCCTGGCGTTCGTGGAACTGCTCTCCGACGCTGGGGCGTCATGCCGGAGCCCGACGGCAAGGTTCGTCTGGCTGCGGTTCAAAAGGTCGTGGTGATCGGGCAGTCTTGTTGCACGGGCGCGATCGTCGGCGACGATCGGGTGAGGTGGGATCGATGAACAGTGAACGGGGCGCACGGCACCGGAAACGAGGAAGGCCGCGCCTGGTGATCCGGGCCGGACGTAACCCGGACGGCGTAGCTCATGGCCCTCTACATCGGGTGCACGATCACGACCTCGGCCGGGTGGTGGTGCAGGTCCGCGGCGACCTGGAACTCGGTGAGGTCGAGCACCTGCGCGCCAAGCTCTCCTACGCCGCCGCGTGGCGGCCGTACCAGCTGGTCCTCGATCTGCGCGGCGTCACCTTCCTCGGCAGCGCGGGCCTCGCCGTGCCTCACGCTGACCAGCCTGGAGGTCCGCATCCAAGGCTGCACCCTCTACGTCGTCGCGGAACACCTCGCCGTCACGCCACCCGATCCGCAGCGCCGACCTGGCCGGCGCGCTCGGGATTGTCGGCGCGGATCGAAGACATCCCGCCGCCCGAGGTGCCCTTGCGGCCCCGCGACCTCAGGCCTTCCGCAACCATCGTCCGCCCGTACCGGAGCGGCGGCGGCGAGACTCAGTGAGCCCGCGCCGGGGGAGCATCGGGCCGACCCGACGCGTTCCTCGGATCCTGCGGCGACGGACGCAACGCGGTCGCGCTGGCGGCGACGAACAGGGCCAGGACGACCGGGATGGCCAGCGCCCGGGGCAGCCCGACGACGGTGCTGGCGGCGCCGATGAGGATGGGCCCGAGCAGGAAACCCAGATAGCCGATGCTGACGACGGTCGAGAGCGCGCGTCCGGCCCGATGCGGATCGCGGTTCGCCGCGGCCGTGAAGACCTGCGGCGCGATACAGGCCATGCCGGCGCCCAGCAGACCGAAGCCGATGACGCCGGCGACCGGCTCGCCGATCAGCAACGCGACCGCCAGCCCGACCGCCGCCAGCGCGCCGCTGGCCTGGACCAGCCGGACCGGCCCGAAGCGTGCGGCCAGGCGGTCACCGGTCAGCCGTCCGATCGTCATCATGATGGAGAACGCCGCGAAGGCGTACCCGGCGAAGCCCGCACTGGCGCCCAGCTCGTCGTGCAGATAGACCGCGCTCCAGTCCGCGGCGACGCCCTCGTTGACCAGCGCGGACAGCGCGAGAACGCCGAGGAAGAGCAGGGCGTACGGCCGGGCCGGCGACGCGGATCGAGGCTCGGTCGGCAGCGCGGCGGGATCCGGCGTCGCGCCGCCCGGGTCGGACCACCAGCGCCCATCGGGCCGACCAGGCCGCGAGGACGATGACCACGGCACCGACGCACAGCAGCGTGCCGCCGACACCGACGCCGCCACGGGCGAACAGGCTGCCGACGATCGCTCCGAGGAACCCGCCGATGCTGTAGACGGCGTGGAACGAGGACATGATCGGGCCGCCCCAGGCGCGCTGCACCTCGGCGGCATTGGCGTTCATGGCGATATTCAGCGTGCCGTGCACCAGACCGAAGACGAACAACGCCACGGCCAGCCACAGGAGACTGGGCATGTAGGCCGGCGGGACGAGCAGCGCACCCTCGCGAACGCGGCCGGCACCATGACCCGCGTGCTCCCGTAGCGGTCCGTGAGGCGGCCGATCCCGGTCATGCCGGCGATGCAGCCCGGCCGCGAACGCCAGCAGTGCGAGGCTCAGCTGGCCGTCGCTGAGGTCCAGCCGTTCCTTGACCGCGGGGATCCGGACGGTCCACGCGCCCAGCGCCGCCCCGAACAGCAGGAACGAGAGCGCGGTCGGCCACCCGGGCCCGACGCAGGCCGCCGCGCCCGGGCGTGGCGACGTCCACACCCGCCTCCTCGTCTCCGGCGCCGACCGACCGCAGGCTCGGACCGCTGCGACCGCTGTCGAGCCACCGTAGCGGCGCGCCACGACAGGATCCGGCACCGGCCACTCGGGGCGGTGTTCGGTGACACGAGCGGAGGCGACGGCGCTGAAGCAACTGAGACGAGCAACCACCGAACTTCTCGCCCGACCGGCTGGCTTGTCTCGCCCTTGCAGCCCGACCACGGAGAGACTCGATGATTCAGGCCACGCTCGCGAAGCTGCTCACGGTGAAGGTGGCCGCCGTCGCCATCGGCTTCACCGCCCTGGGCGGCGTCGCCCTGGCGAGCGGCACCGGTGCGCCGGACCAACTCGCGGAGAAGGCGCCGAAGGCGCACCCCACCGCGGCGAGCGCCAGCGGGACGCGCTCCGATGGCGCGGGGGAGCGGAAGGGACCGAAGGCGACGGCCGCGCCCAAGGCGAAGAAGAACAAGGACGCGCAGCCGGCCCATGGCACGCCGTCGCCGTCGATGGTCGGCCTCTGCAAGGCCTACAGCGCCAAGCCGGCCGGACAGCGTGGCAAGGCGCTGCAGAGTCCGGCGTTCACCGCCCTCACCGCCGCGGCCGGCGGGCAGCAGAAGGTCGTCGCGTACTGCACGGCGGTGCTCACGGCGAAGGCCGGCGCGGCGCCGAAGGGGCACCCGACCGGCAAGCCGGCGGACAAGGTGAAGCCGAGCAAGCCGGCCGGTCCCGACCACAAGCTGAGCGCCACCCCGACCCCGCGGTTCACCGCCAACTAGGCCTCCGGCGTCGAGGCGGGCTACCCCCATGGCCCCCTCGACGCCGGACCCCTGAAGTGGTCGTGGTCCTTCTGGTCACCCCCTGAAGGACCACGACCACTTCCCCCCCGACAGTCCCCCCGGCAGGGACGGCACCGAGACACCGGCCCGGTGCGCTCAGCGCAGCGGCGTCGGCGAACTCCCGCCGGAGCACCAGGAGGCGGGGCTGGCCCGAGCCGTCCGCCGGCACGGACCAGATGTCCGCGCTGCCCTTGGCCTTGCCGTTGCGCGCGTAGGCCACGGTGTCGCCGTCCAACCAGGCCGCCTGGTCGTCGATGCTGGCCGGCTCGGCGAGCGGGGTCTCACGCATCGTGGCCAGGTCGAGCGCGTGCAGGCGCCACGGCCGGTTCACGTCGCCGGACACCTTCTTCTTGAAGACGATCCGGCTCGCCGTCCGGCGAGAGCGACGGGCACTCCACGTTCTCCCGGATCGTGCGCGCGGTCCAGCTGTCGAGGTCACCCTCGACCAGATGGGTGCGGCCCTTGCTGGCGACGGTCGCGTAGAACCGGTTGTCGTCCGGCGGCGAAGCTGACGCCCCAGTAGTTCACGTCGGGGGAGCGGTACCGGCGGCCGTCGAGCCGCAGGTGGATGTCCTCGATGCTGTTGATCAGGTACCCGGTCCGGGTGTCCAGGATGGACGTCCGGGTGGAGAACGCGGACTTGTTGTAGCTGTCCCCGGTGACGAACGCGGTCCAGGAGATCATCCGGCCGGACGCCGAGACCCGCGCGCGGCTGGGCGTGCCGGCCAGGTTCAGCCGGCGCACCTCGCGCAGGTTCTGGTCCAGGACGATGGCGACGGATCGGGGGAGCAGGCTCCGCACCCGCACCAGGCAGACCGCGGTGCCGCCGGCGGCGTAGAAGCGTTCGCAGCTCGAGCTTGCCGACCGTCCGCGCGCCGTCCCGTACCGAGCCGACCTGCCCGCTCTCGGCGTCCCGGAACATGAGCTGCCCGGCCGCGAGGGCCTGCGGCACGACCGGACCGCCGGCGTCGGCGCGGCGGGCCGCGTGGATCGTGTATCCGGTGCCGAGCAGCGTGAGGACGAGGGTGACGGCCAGCGCCGCCGCCCACCGGTAGCGCGGGGTGAGCGTCATGAGATCGGTTCCTTGTCGGAGAGGTCCGCGGCCGTGGGCAGGATCGAGGCGGCGACCGTCAGGCTGGCGGCGAGCGCGATGGCCGCCACGACGATCGCCGTGTTCAGCCCCCACACCGTCCAGGCGGCGCCGAAGAGCACGGACGAGAGCAGTCGGGCCAGGGCCTGGCCGGTCTGGAGCAGGGCCAATCCGCTGGTGCGCAGGGGAGCGGGCAGGGCCGGGCCGGCGAGCGCCATCAGCACGCCGTCCGTGCTCGCGTAGAACGCGCCGTGCAACGCCAGCACCACGCAGAACAGCACCGGCCCGGCGCCGGGGCCGAGCAGCGCCACGTACGCCACCAGCAGCGCGATGTGCCCGCCGAGGAAGACCCGCTGCCGACCCACCCGGTCGGCGAGCTGGCCGAGCGGCACCGCGAGCAGCAGGTACACGGCGGCCGTGCCGAGCGGCAGCAACGGGAAGTAGGCCACGTCGAGGTCGAGCCGGCGTTGGAGCAGGAGGTAGACGAACGCGTCGCCGACGGTCGCCAGCCCGAGCAGGCTCGCGACGACGCAGAGCCGCCGGAACTGGGCGCCGCGCAGCAGCCCGAACGCCGCCCGCAGCGAAACCTGGGCGCGGTCCACGATCGGCGCCCGCTGGTCCCGGACGAACAGCATCAGCACGACCACGCCGAGCACGGCCAGGCAGGTGCTGACCACGAACACCGAGTCGTAGGAGTCGGCGGTACCCCAGAGCAGGGCGAACGCCACCAGCGGTCCGAGCAGCGCGCCGAAGGTGTCCATCGCCCGGTGCACGCCGAACGCGTGGCCGAGGTTCGCCGGGCGTGCTGCTGAGCGAGATCATGGCGTCACGTGGGGCGGTCCGGATGCCCTTGCCGGCCCGGTCCACCGCGAGAGCGCCGGCGAGCCCAGGCACCGAGGTCCCGGCGACGAGCAGCCCGACCTTCCCGGCGGCCGAGAGCCCGTACCCGATTCCGGCGACCAGCTTTCGGCGCTGCCAGCGATCGGCGGCATGCCCGCCGAGCAGCCGGACCAGCGCGGTGACGCCCTGGTACAGCCCGTCGAGGAAGCCGAACTGGAGCGGGCTCAGGCCCAGCCCCAGCACGAGATAGAGCGGCAGCACCGCGGTGACCATCTCCGCGGAAATGTCCGTGACGAGGCTGACCGCGCCCAAGCGCGATCACGTTCCCGGCGACGAACCGCCGGACCCGGCGCGGGCCGGCCTGCGGAGTGGTCCGCGGGTCTCTGGTTGCGAGGTACATGCCGGCCCCTTTCGCCGGTGAAGCCGCGGTGCGCCAGGTTCGGCGCACCGCGGCATGGCCGGTCAGTTGCAGGTGTAGGTGGGGCTCGTGTCGCGGACCTTGCCGTTGTCCTGGACCATCTGCCAGTTGAACGTGGTGTCCGTGAGGTTGAGCTTCACCACGCCGTAGAAGCCGCGGAGTCGGACCTGGCTGTTCGGCTGGACGTTCTCGATCGGCGTACTCGAAGCGCCAGCCATGCCGCCGACAATCGAGACGATGCCGTTCGTCGGTCGAGCCCGCCGTTCGGGTTCTGCGGGTGCAAACCGCTCGTAGTGGTGGTCGTGGCCACTGAGCACCAGATCGGCCTTGACCTTGTACAGCTCCTGCCAGGCCACGCTTGCTGACCGGATCGTTGCCGTGGCCGCCCGAGCTGAACAGCGGGTGGTGCCAGTACGCGGCGACGCAGCCCTTGTTGTTGGCGGCGAGGTCGGCCTTGAGCCAGTTGATCTGCTCCGAGCCGGACGGCCAGCGACAGGTTCGAGTCGAGCGAGACGAAGTGCCAGTTGCCCGCGTTGAAGCTGTACAAGGTCTTGCCCTGGGGCGTCGCGAGCGCGCCGAAGTACCGCTTGTAGGCGTACTCGAAGCCGGCGTCGTCGTAGGTGTCGTGGTTACCGGGGGCCGGGCGGGTCTTGGCCTTGAACCGACCCCAGGTCTTGTCGTAGTAGCTTGGTGTAGTCGTTCCAGGTGCCGTCGTCGTACTGGCTGTCACCCATCGTGATCACCAGGTCGGGGTTGATCGCCTCGACGCGGGCCGCGGTCTTCGGGTGTGCGCAGCTGCTGGAGCTGGCGGTGCACTGCAGGGCAATGTCACCGGCGGCGACGACGGTCAGCGTGGTGCCGCCCCCGCCGGTGGACGTGGTGGCGCTGATCTGATTGGAGGCGGGAGAGTCGTTGCCGGCCGCGTCCTTCGCCTTCACCGTGTAGGTGTAGGCGGTGGCCGCCGTCAGGCCGGTGTCGGTGTAGGTCGTGGTGGCGGAACTGCCGACGATCACGTTGCTGCGCAGGATGTTGTAGCCGGCGACGCCGTTCTCGTCCGCCGAGGCGTCCCAGGCCAGCGACACGGAGTTGCCGGTGACGCCGGTGGACCGGAGGTTGCCCGGCGCCGTGGGCGGGGTGGTGTCGCCGCCACCGCCGCCGGCGCCGAAGACCTCCAACTCGAAGAGGGAGTAGCCGTAGGAGGTGCCCCGCGCGGTGCCGTAGACGCGGACGTACCGGCCGCTGCCGCTCAGGCCGGTCAGGTCGTCGGTGGCGCCGTTTCCGCTGGTCGTGCTGTACAGCCTGGTCCAGGTCGAGCCGTCGGCCGAGGCCTCGACCCGGTAGGACTTGGCGTACGCGGCCTCCCAGAGGAGCCGGACCCGGCTGATCGTCGCCGTGGCGCCGAGGTCGACCCGGATCCACTGCGGGTCGACGCCCTCCGCGCTGGCCCAGCGGGTGGCGGTGTTGCCGTCCACGGCGTTGGCCGCGACGAGAGTGGAGTCCTCGATCGAGGAGGAAGTGACGGGCTTGCTGCGGGAGATCAGAGGATCGGCGGCGTCGGCTGGTGTGCTGACGACGACGAGTGCGGCCACCAAGGTGATCGCCGCGACATAGCGGGGCGCGCGAGCTCGCGCTAGGGATAACAACACAACAGTCTCCTGACCCGGAGGGACGCTGAGCCGCATGTCTTCACGGCAGGCAACACCACCGTCCGACGCGCACGAGGGCGCGCGGACGGTGCTCGACGAGCCGTCATGGCCGCACGCACACGACGACTCGCGACGGCCGGGTCAGTTCTTACTGAGCGCGTCACTCCCGAAGGAGCCGCGCCGAGCCGTTCTGGAGATAACAGTCCGTAGTGGGCGGTTTGTCAAGGGTTTCACGCCAAATTAGTTAACAAACCTTCCAGTTGCGCGTGCCGCTCCCTCGGGGCGGACGGCGGGAGGTGTCCGCCCGCGGGGGAAGGCGATAGAGGGACATGGAGGGGGGGTGTCTGGGGCGAGGCGGCGCGGATGGGAAGGGTGGGTCTCGGAGAGCCAGGAAGATTCTAGTGGGGGAAGAGCGCCAGCAGGACGGAGGACTTCTCAAGAGCCGAGTGGTACCGGAGGAGAGTGCTCTCACTCACAATTCGCCCTTCGCCTATAGGTAGGGGCAGCCTGGATCGTTCTCAGCTCGGTCACAGCGAACGTGCCGGACCATGAGCGGCACGCGCCGACCGCACGCCCGCGCGGGGCGGCCGCGCACCCGTCGACTCGGACCAGGTGGTTATGCGAATGAGAGCGGTCGTGTTCGCGGAGTACGGCTCCCCGGAGGTACTGACGATCGCGGAGGTGGACAAGCCCGCTCCCGGCGACGGCGAGGTACTGGTCAAGGTGCACGCGACGACGGTGACGGCGGCCGAATGCCTGATGCGCCAGGGCGAGCCGCGATGGGGGCGGATCATCATCGGTCTGCGGCGGCCGAGGAAGAAGCTCCGCACGCTCGGCACGGAGTTCGCCGGTGAGATCGAGGCGGTAGGCCCCGGCGTGCGGCGGTTCGTGCCGGGTGACCAGGTCTTCGGGTTCAGTGGCTTCAGCGTCGGCGCCTACGCCGAGTACAAGTGCGTCGCCGAGACCGGCTCGCTGGCGCTCAAGCCGGCCAACACGAGCTATCTGGAGGCCGCCGCCGCCGTGGACGGGCCGTCCACCGCGCTGTACTTCCTCCGGGACAAGGCCAAGCTCCAGCCGGGCAGAAGGTCCTGGTCATCGGCGCGTCCGGGAGCATCGGCAGCTACGCCGTGCAACTGGCCAAGCACCTCGGGGCCAAGGTCACAGGCGTGTGCAGCGGCCGGAACGCCGAGCTGGTCACCTCGCTGGGCGCCGACCGGGTGATCGACTACACGACCGACGACTTCACCACCTCCGGCGAGGCCTACGACGTCATCTTCGACGCGATCGGCCACAGTTCGTTCTCCCGCTGCAAGGATTCGCTGACGCCGCGCGGGTGCTACCTCTCCACCACGGGTCTCCGCAACGTCGCCCTGGACCTCTGGACGTCGATCGGCGGGGCCGGCAGGTTAGGAGCGGCATGTCGGTCGACAAGCGGGAGGCGCTGTCGTACCTCCGGGGCCTCATCGAGGCCGGCGAGCTCAGGATCGTCCTGGACCGGGACTATCCGATGGACCAGATCGTCGAGGCGCACCGCTACGTCGACACCGGGCGCAAGCGGGGGAACGTGGCGATCGCGGTGGCCTGAGGTACGACCGCCGCGGTGTCAGCAGGGCGCTGCGGCGACGCTCCGCCGGTCGGATTCGACGGCCGTCGCCGTCTCCCGCCGGGGGTAGGCGCGGTCGCCGACCACGGCCAGCGCGCCGGCCAGCGTCAGCCCGGCGGCCGCTGCGGCGGCGACCCGGATACCCGTGACGCCGTCGGCGGCACCGGTGACGGCGGTCGCCAACCCGACCAGGCCGGCGAGGCCGATCGCGGTGCCGGCCTGGGCGGTGGCGGTGAGGACCCCCGCCGCCGCGCCCTGGTCCGGTCCGTCGGCGACCCCCACCCCGGCGGCGGTCGCGGCCGTGGAGGCCAGGCCGGAGCCGAGTCCCAGCACGATGAACGCGGGTAGCAGCACGGGCAGATAGCTGCCGGTGGCGGGCAGGCCAAGGATCAGGACGCAGCCGCCGGCCACGCTAAGCGTGCCGGCGATCGTCGTCGTGCGGGCGCCGAGCCGGCGCAGCAGGGGCGCGGCCGCGAGCGAGCCGGCGACCACGGCGAGGTTGAACGGAGCGAACGCCAGACCGGTCTCGATCGCCGAGCGGCCGCGAACGTCCTGGAGGTGCAGGACGCAGAGGAGCAGCGGCGGCGTGATGGCGGCGTTGAGGATCGCGCCGGTCAGGTTCGCCGTGCCGAAGACCCGGTCGCCGGCGAGCCGGAGCGGCACCAGCGGAGCGTCGGTACGCCGCTCGACCAGTGCGAACGCCACCGCCGCCAGTGCCGCGACGGCGAGCAGCAGCACGCCGGTCGTCGGCGCGCCCGCCTGGAACCGGGTCAGCGCCAGCACCAGCGAGACCAGCACGGTGGTCGCGGCCACCGCGCCAGGCACGTCGAGCCGCGGGCGTCCCGCGCTGGCGCGTTGCCGGGACGTCGCGTCGACGGGCAGGCGCCGCTGGGCGAGGAGGCCGCCGGTCACGGCCAGGGGCAGGTTGACCAGGAAGATCCAGCGCCAGCCCGGGCCTGCGGCCACCAGCCCGCCGAGGATCCAGCCGGCCGCCCCGCCACCGGCCGCAGCAGCGGTCCACCAGGCCAGGGCTCGGCGCCGGGCGACGCCGTCGGGGTGGAGTTCGGTCAGCAGCGCGAGCGCCGCCGGCGCCAACAGTGCGGCGCCGGCGCCCTGGCACGTCCGGGCGGTGATCAGCACGGGGAGGTCCGGGGCGAGGCCGCAGGCCAGTGAGGCCGCCGCGAACAGGCCGAGCCCGGCTTGGAAGGTGCGCCGCCGGCCGACCACGTCCGCCACCCGGCCGCCGAGAACCAGCAGGCCACTGAACGCGACCGTGTAGGCGGTGACCACCCATTGCAGCTGCGTGGGATCGCTGCCGAGGTCCGAGCCGGCCGCGGGCAGGGCCACCGCCACGATCGTCACATCCAGCACGACCGCGAACTGGGCGATGCACAGAAGCGCGAGAGTCATCTCCGACTGCTACCCCGACCTGATCGGGACTAACGCCATCAGCGGAAAAACCCGTTAGCATGGGTCCATGTGGGAATGGCTCGGTGACCCGCTCGCGGTCGACTTCGCGAACACCCGCAAGCGCAGCGGCGCGGTCGACCGTGAGCTGCTGACCGAGCCCGCGGCGCTGCTGAGCTGGGTCGCGGCGGAGCGGCAGCTCGCGGCGGATCGGGTTCCCCGGTTGCCCGCCCGGGTGGCTCGGGCGCGGTTCGACGAGGTGCTGACGGTCCGCGACGACGTCGTCGCGCTCCTGCACGGTGCCGTGGCCGGCGCCCTCCCGGCGGGCCCCCGTCGGCGGATCAACGCGCTGGCCGCCGGGCTGCCGGTCGTGCCCGTGCTCCGAGCGGACGGACGGCTCCGCCGCTCGGTCGTGGGGGCGGCGGACCCGGTGGACGAGCTGCTCGGCCTGGTCGCGGCGGCGGCGATCGGACAGGCCGCGGACCTCGGCACGGCGTTCTGCGACGCCCCCTCGTGCGGGCAGTTCTTCGTCCGCCCACGGCCCGACGCGCGCTGGTGCTCGCCGGCCTGTGGCACCCGGTACCGGGTGGCCCGGCACGCCGCACGGCATCGACCCGGCGCGTAGGACGTGTACTAGGCGTCGGCGGCTTCCCGGGCGCGCGGCGGACGGCCGATCAGCAGCAGGGTGAGGCCGGCCAGGCAGAGCGCGGTGCCCATCGCGTAGGCGAGCCGGTAGCCGAACTGCTGGGCCACGCCGAGCATCGGTCCGGCCAGCATGGCGGCGATCAGATAGCTGTTGCTGAACAGGGTGGCCGCCCGGCCGGGCTGCGTGGGGAAGCAGGTCCTGCAGGTAGGAGATGCCCAGGCCGGCGACCGCCGCGATGAAGCAGGCGTTGAGGACCTGCGCGGCGCCCAGCTGCACGCTGCTGGTGACGGTCGAGGCCACCGCGAAGTACGTCGCACCGAACGCCGCGCCGACCAGGATGAGTCGCCGCAGCGGCAACCGGGTCGAGAGCCAGCCGAAACCGAGCATCAGCGGGATCTCGACGGCGGCGCAGAAGCCGAGGATCAGACCCACGTTCCGCACGTCGCCGTCGAGGTCCCGGGTCACGAACAGCGACATCGCCTGCACCCCCAGCGCGCCGGAGGACTGCAGCAGCACGAAGCCGACCACGGCCAGCCAGACGGCCGACCGGGACGCGTCGGAATCCGGCAGGCTCGGTGTGATGGGCGCGGACTGGTCCGTCGGGTCGGCTTCGGGTGCGGTGGCTTCGTCCGGTCGCTGGCCGACGTCGCGGAGGAAGCACGCCGCCACGACCGCGGCGACCGCGTACATCGCCGCCGACGATCCGTACACGAGCCGGAAGCCGCCCGCCGCGTAGAGCAGCGTGGAGACCGGCGGTCCGGCCACCCAGGCGACCGAGAACACCATCCGCAGGGTGCTGAGGGCCATCGAGGACCGGCTGGATCCGCCGCGCTGAAGGACCTCCCTGGCATACGCGAACGTCTGCGGGAACAGTGCGCCGGCGAGGGTCATCGCGGTCACGTTCAGCGCGAGCAGCACCCAGTAGTCGCGCACCACTGCGGTGGCCGCCGAACCGACGCAGCCCGCCGCCGCGGCGCTGATCAGCAGCACCCGGCGGATGTCACGGCGATCCGAGAGCCGCGCGATCAGCGTCGAACCCAACACCGTCGACAGTGGAGCGATGACCAGGAACACCGCGACGTGCACCGGTCCGGCGTGCACCTCGGTGCTGAGGAAGAGCGACAGGAACGGCGAGACGAACGCCACCGACAGGCCGACGGCCAGGCAGACCAGCCCGACCGGCAACAGCAGCCGGAGGGTCCGCTGCGGACGATCCGCGGTGTCGATGGCCATTGCCGGGATGCTACGGAGCTTGCCGTCCGGGGCCGTTGATGCTGACCCCAGGTGTGACGAGCGGCACTCGTTGCGGGCCTCGGCGGGGGTTCGGCGGCCTCGGCCGGCGCTGAACGTGCACCCCGTCGGCCGCCAAAACGGATTGCTAAAGAGAACGTTCTAAAGATAGCTTTAGAAATGACCCTGCCCGAGGTGAAGCTGTCCGATCCGCGCATGCTGCGCGGCTACGCCCATCCGCTGCGGATGGCTCTGATGGGCTTGCTGCGCCGGGAGGGTCCGCTGACGGCCACCCAAGCCGCCGAGTTCCTGGACGAGAGCGTTCCGAGCTGCTCGTTCCACCTGCGCCAGCTGGGCAAGTACGGCCTCGCCGAGCGTGCCGAGGGCGCCGACGGACGGGAGAAGCCCTGGCAGGCCACGGCGATGACGACGTCCTGGGAAGACGTCTCCGACGATCCGGATACCCAGGCCGCCGCCGACCAGCTCAACGGCGTCATCCTGGCCACTACGTGCGGCAGGCGCAGAAGTTCCTGGCCCGGCGCGACGAGCAGTCGCCGGAGTGGCGCGCGGTCACCGGCTTCGACGACACGCTGGTCTACGTCACCGCCGACGAGCTGGCCGAACTCGTCGCGCAGCGGGAGGCGCTGGCCGCCGCGTTCCACGAGCGCAACGCCGACCCGTCGAAGCGGCCGCCGGGCGCACGGGCGATCGGCCTGATCCAGCTCGCCATCCCCGCCCCGACCGCGCCGGACAGACCGGCGCGATGACCGCACGACCCTCGCGCCGGGCAGCACGCTGGCTGCCCCGGTTGCTGCGCGACGACGTCGTTCCGGCGGTACTGGTCGGCGCAGACCGTCTCGCTGTTCGGTGACCAGGTCTCCGCGCTGGCGATCCCGCTCCTCGCCGTCCTCGCGGCCGGGGCCGGACCGGCCGAGATGGGCTACCTGACCGCGGCCGGCGCTCATCCCGAACCTGCTGTTCTCCCTGCTCGCCGGTGCCTGGATCGATCGGTACCCGCGCAAGCGGCGGATCATGATCGTGGCCGACCTCGGCCGTGCCTTCCTGCTGGCCGCGGTGCCGGTGGCGTACGTGCTCGACGTGCTCGCCCTCGAACAGCTCTACGTCGTGGCGTTCCTGTCCGGCACGCTGGCCGTGCTTTCGAGGTCTCGCACAGCACGCCTGTTCGTCTCGCTCGTGGCGAAGGAGGACTACCTCGAGGCCAACACGTTGCTCAACGGCAGCCGGGCGATGTCGTTCGTGGCCGGACCGAGCGCCGCCGGCATCCTGGTCCAGCTGCTCACCGCACCGATCGCCCTGCTCGCGGACGCGCTGTCGTACCTGGTCTCCGCGCTGTTCCTGCCCCGGATCCAGCCGGTGGAGCCGCCCCCGGCCGGCGACGTGGGGCCTGGGCATCGGCGCGGGGCTGCGGTTCATCGCCCGCACCCCGGTGTTGCGGGCGGTCCTGCTCGGTACCGACCACGCTGAACCTCTTCAACTACATCTTCGCCGCGCTGTTCGTGCTCTACGTGAGCACCACGCTGGGCGTCTCGCCGGCGTTGCTGGGCGCGGTGATCGGCGCCGGCGCGTTCGGGGCGCTGCTCGGCGCCGCCGTGACCAACCGGATCGCGCGCCGGTTCGGGATCGGTCCGCACGTGGTGCTGAGCTTCCTGGCCTTCCCCGTCCCGCTGGTCCTGGTGCCGCTCGCCGGCGGGCCGCCGCTGCTGGTGCTGGCACTGCTGTTCGTGGCCGAGTTCGCTCTCCGGGCTGGGCGTGATGATGCTCGACATCACGGTCGGCTCGGTGCAGACGGCCGTCATCCCCGACCCGCTGCGGGCGCGGGTCTCGGGTGCGCTGCGCACGGTCAACTACGGCATCCGCCCGATCGGGGCCCTGCTCGGCGGGGCGCTCGGCTCGACGCTGGGGGTGCGGCCGACGCTGTGGATCGCCACGGTCGGGGCCATCGCCGGCGTGCTGTGGGTGCTGCCCGCTCCGGTGGCCGGACTGCGGAGCCTTCCCGGCGTGGCGGAGTCAGAATAGAAGCTCGCACGCGGGGTGGGAGGTCACCATGAGCGATCGCACCGGCGACTACCGAGACCCGTTCAAGGACAGCCAGAATCGTCGGCTCCGCAAGAACTATCTCGGCGGCATCAACGATGTCGCGCGGATCGATGCCCTCAACGCCGAGATCGCGGCGAAGGGTCGTGCGGAGCGCGTCCAGGCCCGGGCCGACGACGCGCGGGCCGAGCGCGGACGGGTGCTGGCGGAGCTGACCGCGCTGACCGCACCCGACAGCCGCCGCTGGGCCGAGACCCTGGCGGCGATCGACCTGACCGGCGGCACGGCGCTGGACGAACTCGGCGAGCTGCGTGGGGCCGTGCAGCGGTACCAGCGGATCTTCCTGCCGCCAGGCGCTTCGCCGCTCGACCCGGGGAAGCGCTCGATCGAGCCCGTCCTGATGCGGCTCCAGTGGGAACAGGAAGAGCGGGATGCCCGGCGTCGGGCCACCGCGGCCGAGTTCGACCCGGTGCTCGCCGGCCTCGCGAGCCTGATCGACGCGGTGGAGAGGTACCGCTCAGCTCGCGGCTGATTCGGTGCGGTGGGTCGCGGCGACCGCCCGGAGGAGGTCGAGGAATCCGGCCAGCGCCGGGTGATCCTCGGTCGTCTCGTCCACCACGACGTAGATCGAGCGCGTCGCGGCCGGACGGATGACCGGCCGGTAGATCGCCGCGCTGACCGGGATGGCGCTGAGCGCGAGCCGGGGGAGCATCGTGATGCCGAGTCCGGTGGCCACGAAGGCGACCGCGGTGGCGTAGTCGTGCGCCTCCATGACGAAGTTGGGGCTGAAGCCCGCCGCGCCGCACGCGTTGAGGATCGTCTCCCGGCACAAGCTGCTCGGCCACTCGTTGTCGATCCACGTCTCACCGTGCAGCCGGCTCAGCTCGATGGGGCCCTCGGCGGCCAGGGGATGCCCCGGCGGCAGGGCGACCAGGAACGGATCGTCCAGCAGCGGGATCGCACGGAGCCCGCTCGGCACCCGGCCGAGGTCGTCCAGGACCACGATCTCGGCGTCGGCCTTCTCGCCGGTGAAGCCCTTGCCCAGCCGGAGCTCCAGCCGGACGTCGGGGAAGCGGCGACTGAACTCGGCGATGATCGGTGGGATGAGCACGGCACCGGCGGTGGCGAAGTAGCGCACGGTCAGCCGGCGTGACTTGCCCGCGCGCAGGTCGGCGAGCGCGGTCTCCGCACCGGCGATCTGGCTCTGGATCTCCCGGGCGTGGGAGGCGAGCAGCCGCCCCGCGTCGGTGGGGCGAATGCCCCTGCCGTGGCGTTCCACCAGCAGGGTGCCGGTCTCCCGTTGCAGCGCGGCGATGTGCTGGCTGATCGCGGACGGCGTGTAGCCGAGGTGGGCGGCCGCGGCCTGGATCGAGCCGGTCTCCACCACCGAGCGGAGCACCGCGAGGCGGTGGACATCGAGCATGCCGCGAATCATACAGTCGCACTTAATCGTGATGAAGAAATCATCGCTTGTCCTGATGTGTTGTTGCGCCCCAGGATCGACGCATGGAGCACACGGGACGCATTCGACTGGGCATCATCGGGCTGGGCGGGATGGGCAGCGAGCTGCTCGACGTCGCGCGGCGGCATCCGGAGTTCGAGGTCGTCCGCGCCGCGGATCCGTCCGAGGCGGCGATCGAGCGGGCGCGGGCGGCGCACCCGGGGGTCCCCTACGTCGACGATCCGGACGCGCTGCTCGATCACGAGGGGCTCGACGCGGTCTACCTCGCCTCGCCGCCCGCGACGCACGCCGGCTACGCGGTGCACGCGATGAAGGCGGGCCTGGCGGTCTTCGCCGAGAAGCCGCTCGCGGTGGACCTTGCCGAGGGCGCGGAGATGGTCGAGGTGGCCGCGGCGACCGGGGCCGTGAACGCGCTGAACTTCGTGCTGTCCGACCGGGCCGCCGCGGTGGCGGTCGGTCGGGCCCTGCGTGACGGTGAGGTCGGCACGGTACGCGGTGTGGAGCTGCGGTTCTCGTTCCCGCAGTGGCCGAGGGCGTTCCAGCGGGACGCCCGCTGGGTGGGCGGACGTGCTCAGGGCGGGTTCCTGCGCGAGGTCGCCTCGCACTACCTGTTCCTCACCGACCGGCTGCTGGGTCCGCTCACGCCGGCGCACACCCAGGTGAACTACGGCGCGACCGGAGAGGACGCCGCCACCGGACTGTTCCTCGCCGGCGACGTGCCGATCAGCGTGTCCGGGCAGGTGGCCGCCGGGCCGGAGACTTACGAGTGGACCCTGTACGGAACCGAGCGGTCCTACCGGATCACCGGCTGGGCGGACCTGTGGTGCGGTGACGAGGCGGGCTGGACCCGCGTCGAGGTGGACGGGCCGCGCGGTAGCGAGGAGACCCGGCTGAGCGAGTTCGCCCGCGCCGTCCGGGGCGAAGAGTCCACCCTGGCCGACTTCGCCGCCGGCCTCCGGGTGCAGCGGCTGGTCGAGCACTTCCACGGGGCGGGCCGATGAGTCGGCGGCGCCAGCGGTCACGTGGCGCAGGTCGACCCGCACCGGCTGACCGAGGGCGGCTCGCTCACCCTGACCCGGCCGACCCTCCGCGACTTCGTCGCCGACCGCGCGGAGCTGGCGAGCCGCTTCGCCGAGCTGCTCGGCTGGCTCGCGGACGGCCGGCTGCACCTGCACATTCACCGGTGCTACCCGCTGGCGGAGGTGAGTGCGGCCCACCGTGACCTCGCCTCCCGCGAGACGACCGGCAAGGTCCTGATCGCGCCGTGAGCAGGAATATTCGTGGGCTGGCCGGGTTGGCGTGGACATGATTCTGGTGATCGGTGGGACGGGGAACGTCGGCCGGCAGGTCGTCGAGCAGCTGTTGGGCGGGGGAGCGGCCGTGCGGGTGTTCGCGCGGGCCGCGACCTCGGCCAGCCTGCCGCCGGGTGTGCAGGTTGTCAGCGGAGACCTGTCCGCGCCGGGCGCGCTGGAGCCGGCTCTGGCTGGGGTCGACACGGTGTTCCTGATCTGGCCGTTCCTGACGCCGGACGGCGCGCCCGCGGTGCTGGAGACGATCGCCGGGCACGCCCGCCGCGTCGTCTACCTCTCCTCGTCGGGGGTGAACGAGGCCGCCGAGCGCCAGACCGACCCGATCAATGCGCTCCACGCCGGCCTGGAACGGCTGGTGGCCGGGTCCGGTCTGGAGTGGACGGTGCTGCGGTCGAACACGATCGCGTCCAATGCCAGGGGATGGGCCGAGCAGGTCCGCGCGGGGGACGTCGTGCGCGGCCCCGACTTCGCCCCGACCGCGGTGATCGACGAACGCGACGTCGCGGCGGTCGCGGCTCTCGTGCTGACCGGTGCCGGTCACGAGGGTGCGACGCATGTGCTGACCGGTCCCGAGGTGCTGACCAGGGACGACCAGGTCGCCGCCATCGGGGCGGCCGTGGGCCGTCCGTTGCGCTACGAGACGGTGCCGACCGAGGTGGCGCGCCAGCGGATGCTCGCCGACGGCCGCCCGCCCGCGTTGGTGGAGGCTCTGCTGGCCAGCGCCGAGACGCGGCCGCACTCGGACCTGATCACGCCGACCGTGGAGAGGCTCACCGGCGCCCCGGCGCGCACCTTCCAGCAGTGGGCCACCGACCACGCCGACGACTTCCGCTGAGCGCCCTCGACGGCTACCCCTCTCGGACCAGGGCGAGCATCTCGTCCACGGACCCGGCCGGATCGCTGATCGGAAACTGCACCGCGCGGATGACCGCGTCCGGGTCGACCAGCAGGGTGAGCCGCTTGAGGCGGTCGACGCCGGCCGCCCGGAACGTTGGCAGGAGCAGCCCGGCCGCGAGCTTGCTGTCCTGGTCGGACAGCAGCGGGTAGGGCAGCCGGCGTGCGTGGCGAACGCGGCGAGCTGGTCGGGCCGCTGGGTGCTGACGCCGTGGATCGTGGCGCCGGCCGCCTCGAAGTCGGCATACCGGGACGCGTAAGTGACTGATTCCAGCGTGCAGCCCCTGGCGCCGGGGATGTCGGCCCAACCCGGCGGGTAACCCTGGGTCTCGGGGGCGAAGGCGCCGGGAAAGGCGTAGAGCACGGTCCACCGGTCCGGTGCGGTGGGCGTGACCCGCTCGCCGTCGTGCCTGTTCCAGCACGACCTCCGGAATCGCCCGGCCGACCAGGTCGTGCACCCGGCGGGCCTCGGCGGAGCCGTCCTGGCTGGTCGCGGTCACTGTGCCGTCTCCCATGATGTGTCTGGTTCCCCAGTCCTGGAGCGCGATGAGCGCGGGCAGCAGGCCCTCGCCCTTCGGCGTGAGCAGGTAGTCGAAGCGCGGCGGGTGATCGGAGTACGGGCCGCTTCTCCAGCACGCCCGTGCGCGACCAGGCTGGCCAGCCGCTCGGCGAGCGCCCGGCGGCTGACCCCGAGTTCGCGCTGCAGGCCGTCGAAGCGGGTGATGCCACCGGCCACGTCGCGGACCACCAGGAACGTCCACCAGTCGCCGATCACGCCGAGCGCCTGCGCGATCCCGCAGTCGGCATCGGAGAGGTCGGCTCGCTTCATGTGGTTCACTCTAGTGCGTTCCATTCTGAAACTGACCAGGGGGTGGTGGGATGGCTGTCGCGAGCGCTGGCGTCTTCTGGCGGTGGTGGGCGGCGGGCACGACCAGCGCGGTCGGCTCGGCGGTCGGCGCGGTGGCGCTGCCGCTGACGGCGTTGACGGTGCTCGACGCCTCCGCGTTCGAGATGGGCCTGATCGTCGCCGCCAGCTACGTCGCCTGGATCGTGATCGGCCTGCCCGCCGGGGTGATGGTGCAGCGATTACCGATGCGCAAGGCGCAGATCGGCGCCGACCTGGCCCGCGCGGCGGCGCTCGTCTCGATCCCGCTGGCCTGGTGGTGGGACGGTCTGACGGTCGCCCAGTTGGTGATCGTGGCCCTCGTGATCAGCTTCGCGAACGTCATCTTCGACGTCGCCAACTCGACCTTCCTACCCTCCATCGTGGACAAGGAAGAGCTGCAGTCCCGGAACAGCCTGACCTCCGGGACCCACGCCACGACCCAACTCGGCGGACCCTCCATCGGCGGTCTCATCGTCCAGGTCCTCGGCGCGGTGCCGACCCTGCTCATCGACGCGGCGAGCTACCTCGTCTCGGCCCTGCTGCTGCGCACCCTGCCGGAACACCGCACGGCGGCCCCGGACCGCTGGCCGCCGATGCGGGCGATGATCCGCGAGGGCTGGCGCTACGTCGTGCACCACCCGGTGATGGGCCCGTGCATGTGGGCCGCCACCGCGGCCAACACGGTCTGCGGTGCCCAGCACGCCCTCTACGCGCTCTACCTCGTGCGCGAACTGCACGCCCAGCCCGGGCTCGTCGGCGTGCTGCTCGCGGCGGACGGCGTCGGCGCGCTGATCGGGGCGGCCCTGACGAACCGGATCACGGCCAGGCTCGGGACCGCCCGCGCCCTGATCGTCAGCCGGATTCGTCTCGGTCGCCGGGGCGCTCGTCGTTCCGCTCGGCACCGGCTGGCAGGCCTTCGTCGCGTTCGCCGTCGGCAACGTGATCTTCTCCGCCGGCGTGGTGGTGCTCAGCGTGGTGACCCGCACCTACCGGCAGATCGCCAGCCCGCCGGACCTGCTGCCCCGCGTCATGGCGACGGTCCGCTTCGTCTCCTGGGGCGCGATCCCGATCGGCGGCCTGATCGCCGGCGTCGTCGCCGGCCTCCTCAGCGGCCGGATCACCCTGCTGATCTTCGTCGGCGCGGCCGCCTGCATACCGCTGGTCCTGCTGGCCTCACCGATCCGGCACCTGCGCGACCTCACCGACTATCAGCAGCCGACGGAGCCAGCCGCCGCGTCAACTCGTCGCCGCCGGGATTCCGCGGTCGACGGCGAACCGACCTAAGCAGCAGTGACGCCCCTCGCTCAGCGACGCCGGAGCTTGAGAGCGGCGACGAACCGCGCCTCGAGCTCGGCGCCGTGGGGTGCGCCCGTCGCGCGTGTCGCGGTGATCGGGGACCATCAGCCAGGGCTGGCCAGTACCGAGCAGCGGGGAGTACACCGGGACGAATCCCTGGTCCAGAAGCGAGACCGCGAAGTCCGTCGACACCTCGCCCCGGACGCTCGCGGCGGCCGTACCCTGCCAGGGGATCAGGCCGGATCCTCCCAACGGAATGAAGCCGCACCGCCCGGGAGACGCGGAGTGGAAGGTGAGGCGGACGCGGCCGGCGAACATGTCGTCGTAGCCGAGGTCCCGGTCGGCGTGCCAGGCCGCGGCATACCGGATCGTGTCCGCCCAGGTGCGCCGCGCGAGATCACGCCGGGCCGCGAGGATGTTCTCCGGCATCCCCGGGTCGGCGACCGCGAACGGGTCGGCGTAGACCGACTTGGACCAGGCGAGCTGATCGATGCCGGTAGGGGACGGCACCGGCATGGAATGCAGGAGGGATCGGAACAGCGCGGCGAGCCCGAGCGGATCCGGTCGCCCCACCTCGCGGGCCGCGGTGTGCCACCGAGGTGTGGGATCCAGTGCCGGTATCCGGCTCAACGCAAGGAGCGGATCTGCCCCGAAATCTATCGCCGGCGAACGCGTCGTGCAGCGCGTCCTGGAATCCGGCCAGCACCTCGGGACGGCGTTCGGCCACGTGCTGACCCAGCCTGTCAGCGGCGGCTGGTCGACGTCCAAGAATTCCACGATGCCATCGAGACCGGCCAGAGTGCGGTACTGGCTCAGGATGTGCAGGTAGGCGGCCACGGCGTAGGCGTGGCGCGGCCGGTAGTGGGAACCGTCGGTGAGGATGGTGACGCGCAGTCCGGGCGGGTAGACCCCGGCGGCCGCGCGACACAGTTCCCGGAGCCGGATGAGCGTGCCGAGTTCGGCCAGGTCGGGCCGCTCCCCGAACGCTTTGAGTGCGCTCTGGGCGTGCTTGATCGGGAAGCCGAGGACCATCAGGCTCGACGGGTTCACCTCGGTCGATCGACGCGCGCATGTCTCGTTCGGCGTGCTCGAGGGTGTACATCGACCGGGAGCCGCGCCAGAACTGCTTGCGAGTCAGGACGTGATGGAGCAACACGACGGGATCCGCGCCGGCATGCCGGCGCCGGGCGGCCTCGGAGGTACGGTCGGCGGCCCGGTCCGCCTGCACGACGAGCTGATCGACGACCGCGAGCGACTGTCGCCGGTCGAGATGCACGGCGTGGTCGAGGGCTTGCGGTCGCGACCGCCAGTTCGCGGACGTCCAGTTCGGCGACCGAGTGGGCGTGGGACAGGGCCGCCTCCGGACCGTGGCTGGGGCGCGGGATCGTCTCGAAGGAGCTGATCCGCGGGGCACCGTCGGCCGATGACCGGCCGGGGCGATCGTCCGTGGCGTAGCCAGGCAACGCGACCGCGACGACCATCGCCTCCGGAAACGCAGCCGCGAGGCTCTGCCGGTTCTCCGTCAGATCGTCGAAGATCGCGACCACCCGGATGTCAGGCAGTCGCAGCAGGTTCTCCGCCTTGAGCGCCGCCACCGATCGGACGCGATCGTCGGGCAGAGTCAGCAGCTGGACGTGGCACAGGCCGTGCTGGCGGAGGACGTGCTCGGTGTGCGAGCGGACCCGGTCCCGGCGTCCGGTGTTGATGATGACCTGGCCTCCGGCGTCCTCGACATCGCGAGCGAAGCGCACCATGCCGGGGGTGAGGCGGTCGGCGCGCAGCCCTTCCCAAGGTCGGAAGAACGCCTGGCAGAAGCGTGCGTGCACGTCGTCCCAGTCGACGTCGGGGTAGGCCTGACGCAGGGCGTTGACCTGGATGAAGGAGTCCCAGGCGGGCTTCGCGTAGGTCGGCAGTACCTGAAGCCGCGCCGGTTCGGCGAGCACCGAGATGCCTTCGGGTGCGCCAGGGCACGCTCCGCTGACGTGGCGCGCGGCGCGCAGGGTGCGTTCCCGCGGCTCCAGCCCGGACAGGTCGAGATCCAGCATGACCGCCGGTACCGGCAGCGCCGGGTCAGCGCGCCGCGCGCGTGCGTGCTCCTGCACGGCGTCCAGGACCTCCCTCAGGAGCCGGTCCTGGACGCCGTCGACGCAGTGCCGATGGCGCCGAAGCGGGTGCTGGCCCGCCAACAGTTCCGCGGCCTGCTCGGTCAGGTGGCGCAGCTCCTCGGCGTAGAGCTGGCTGAGGATGCCGTCGGGTACCGCGCCGGCGGGTAACGCGCCGACCAACGTGGTGGCGAGAGCGTCCAGACGGTAGGCGTTTGCCGTGACAGTCGGCTGGTCAGCGGGTTGGACGGCGCGGGGATCGACGAGGAGCCGGCCCGTCGGCTCGTACCGGCTGGAGAACTCGAAGGCCATCCCCGTGCCGAATTCCAGGCAGAGACCGTGCTGGTCGAGGAGGCGACGAAAGACGGTCACCATCGGCCGGAGGAGGTACTCGACCAGCAACGCTCCGTTAGCGTGCGTCCCGCCCGCCGGTCTCCTCGGGAACCCGTCGCGCCAGTCTCGCCGCGGCGCGGGGGAGCTCGGCGGCGTCGAGCACGACGGTGCCATCCGGATGCGCCGGATGGGGCGGCGTCGTCGTGTCTGCCACCTGGACCGCGAGGTGCAGTCGAAGGACCGGATCCGATTCGATGAGCTCACGGAGTAGCTGTTCGGCAACCGCGGCGGCGGTCGGACGCGGCTCGAGTCGACCCTCCGGCTCACTACAGACAGTAACGCTTCCGGGCACGTGATTCCCCTCGTCATCGCCCCTGGGCCCGCCGGTGGTGGTGCAGCGCGGGCTCTCCGGCCGCGCCGCGACAGAGGCGGCGCGCCGGATCGGCAGCCCCCGACCGGGTCTCGTGACACGTCGCCCGCCCATGCTTCGGGCGCGGAATGCGACGCTCACGATCCACCGTACCCGTGGGCCGCCATCGCTTTTGCGGGCCTCACTCCACCATGGACCAGGTGTCCTGGCCGACGCGGCGTGCCGGCCGCATTGCGTTATTACGCAGCATCTTTGGGTCGCGGATCGATGCGGTGGACTGCCAGGGAGGGCTCGCGCGGCGCCCTTGTAGGGTGGACGCACGTGGGCGTCGCACTCATGCGTGACGGGGGAAGTCACCAGGTACGCGGTGAAGAGCATGACGGGGAGCGCGGTGGAACTGACGACGACGGTGGTCGATGACCTCGGCCAGGTTTCCCGGTCCGAGTGGGATCGGGTCGCCGAGGACTCGGGCTTGTACCTCTCCCACGGCTGGTTACGCGCTGTGCACCATGATTCCGGCGTCACGGCCTTCTATGTGCTGGTCCGGCGCGGTGCCGAACTGGTCGGCGCGCTGCCGATCTTCGACGTCGCCGCCGAGGGGAACGCGTTCTACGCACCCGGCCGCCACCACAGCGCGCTGACCGGTTCCGGGCATTGGCTCCTCGCCGGCAGCCGCCGGGGGTACCGCGGGGGAGTCCTGCTCACCGGTGACGCTGAGTCGCGGCAGTCGCATTCTCGGCGCGCTGTTGGAGACCGCCCAGCAGATCGCCGCCGAGCGCGGCGCCCGCGGCCTGGTCTGGATGTTCGCCCCCACCTTGGCCGCCGAACGCCTGCGGGAAGCCGGCGCCTCGATCGCCTTCGACACCGTCGACGCGAACCTCGACGCGGCGAGCTGGGACGGCTACCTGGCCGGGCTGGCCAGTCGCCGCCGCAACGCCACCCGACGGGAGCGACGCCGGTTCGACCAGGCCGGCTACCACGTCGGCGAGCAGCGCCTGGCGGACTGCTGGAAGGAGCTCGCCGGCCTGGTGGCGAACGTGCAGCACAAGTACGGGCACGGCACCACCGAGGAACAGATGCGCCGGGTACTCGAAGGCCAGCTGCGGTTCCTCGACGACCAGAGCGTGGTGTTCACCGTGCACCGGGACGGCGCGCTCGTCGCCGGCGCGCTGGAGTACCGGTTCGGCGAGACGCTGTACGGCCGGATGGTCGGGTTCGACTACGCCGGCCTCGCCGACGCCTACGAGTACTTCAACCTCGTGTACTACCTGCCGGTCGAGTACCTGGAGCGGCACGGCCTGCGCCGCGTGCACCTCGGCATCGAGGCGGAAGACGTGAAGGTCGAACGCGGCGCGCGGTTATCATCCGCTGTGGACGGTGGCGCTGCCGCTGGACGGGGCCGAGCTGTTCGCGGCCGACGCGACCCAGGCCGATCGGCGGCGCTGGTCCGACCGGTACGACGCGTCCGTACTGTCCCCGGCCGGACTGGGACGTGCCGTGGTGAGCGCGCTGGAGGTGCGCGGCGTTGGCCGGACCTTCCGAGACGGACGGCGCACGATCGAGGCGTTGCGCGATGTCACGTTCACCGCCGAAGCGGGCGAGGTCGTCGGTCTGCTCGGCCTCAACGGCGCCGGCAAGACGACGCTACTCAAGCTGATCAGCACGCTCCTGCTGCCGACGACCGGGTCCATCCGGCTCGACGGGGTGGACGTCGTCGCCGACACGCGACAGGCCCGCCGTGCGCTGTCCGTCGTCTTCGGCGGTGACCGCGGGCTCTACGGACGCCTGTCCGGACGGGACAACGCCCGCTTCTTCGGAACCCTTTCCGGCCTGAGCCGGCGGCGGCTCGAGGACCGGGTGAACGAGGCGCTCGCCACCGTCGCGCTCGCCGAGGTGGGCGACCGCCCGGTCGACACCTACTCCAAGGGCATGCGGCAGCGGCTGCACCTCGCGATCGGCCTGCTGACGACGCCGAAGCTGCTCATGCTCGACGAGCCCACCGTGGGACTCGACCCGATCGAGGCGGCCCGGCTGCGGCAGGCGATCGCCGAACTAGCCTCCGGCGCCGCCGGTCACCGGCCGTGCATCCTGTTGACGAGCCACTACCTCAAGGACATCGAACAGCTCGCGGACCGGGTGCTGATCCTGCGGCAGGGCCAGATCACGCACGATCTGCCCCTGGAGCGAGCTGCTCGCCGGCGCGGCCGCCGTCGCGGTCGTCACCGTGCACGGTCGAGGTACGGCGCCGCCCGTGGCCGACCTGTCCAACGCAGGCCGGCGTCCGGCTGGTCGACGTCCAGCCGGACCCCGCCGGCGGCTGGACCGCGCGGTACGAGGTCCCGCGCTGGGACGCGAACACGCTGGCGGAGTTGGCCCGGCGCTGGCCGGCGGGGGAGATCGGCGACGTCCGGGTCGATCCGGTCGACCTCGAACGGGTGTTCAGCGACCTCAGCCGGGAAGCGGCCCCGTGACCGGTGCGATCGCGCTCGGCGACGCCCTGCGCGGGGTCGTGGTCAGCGCCCGGGTGCAGCTGCGCAGTCAGGGTCCACTCGCCGTGGTGATGGCTGGTGTCGTGCAGCCGGCTGTCTTCCTCTCGATCACGATGCTCGCGTCCGCGCAGACCGCCGTGAGCACCCGCACCGCCGTCGGCTGCGGGCTGCTGGGGCTGTGGGGCGCCACGGTGTGGCAGTTCGGGCTCGTGCTGCGCAACGAACGGCAACTCGGCACGTTGCCCGGCATCATCTGCCGGCCGACCGGGCTGGTCCCCGTCCTGATCGGCAAGAGCCTCGCCAGCGTCGCGCGGTCCACGCTGCTGATCGTCCTCACCATCGGCGTGCTGACCAGCGCGGTCGGGACCCCGGTCCGGATCGGCTCGCCCGCGCTCTTCGTCGTCACCCTGCTCGCCACGCTCGGCTCGGCCGCGACCCTCGGGCTGCTGCTCTCGTCGGTGTTCCTGCTGACCCGGGCCGCGATCCGCATCGCCGAGGCGCTCACGTACCCCGTGTTCATCCTCGGTGGGCTGCTCGTCCCGGTCGACGTGCTGCCCGGCTGGGCCAGGCCGCTGTCGACGGTGGTGAGCCTGCACTGGGCCACGGAGCTGCTCGCCGACGCCGCCGCGGGGCGCGCCCAACAGGCCCTGCACTGGGGTCTGCTCGGCCTGACCACGGCCGGATACGCGTTGGCGGCCGGGTTCGCGTTGCGTGCCGTCCTGCGGCGGGTCCGCGAGGTGGGCAGCCTTGACCTGGTCTGACCTCGCGGCGCTCCGCACCGTGGCCCAACTTTCGTGGCGGGACTACCGCGCCGTGTATCCGTTCCGGGTGATCGTCACGAGCTCGCTGCCGCGCGCGATCCTGCAGGTGCTCTTCGTCGCCTACATCGGCCAGTTCGTCGCCGGCTCGGCCGGCCGGGACTTCGCGCTCCTCGGGGCGACGATGCAGGTCATCACCGTCGCCACCATCATCAAGGCCGGCGACGTGCTGCTGGAGGACCGGCAGATCGGGGTGCTCCACCGGCTCCGGCTCGGCCGGTTCCCGCTACCCCTGGTCGCCGCGACGCGCTGGTGGACGTTCGTGCTGGAGGGCACCGTGGGCGCGCTCGTCGCCGTCACGGTGGCCGGGCTGCTGTTCGGTCGGGGCGCGCTCGCCGCCAGCGTGTGGGCGGCGGCCGGTCTGGTGCTGCTGGTCGCGCTCTCCACCAGCGCGCTGGGGATGGCCACCGCGGCCGCCGCGATGGCCTACCGCGCCGACGTGTTCATCGTGAACCTCGTCAGCTACCTACTGCTGGCCGTGACCGGCGTGGTAGCCCCGCTCGACCGGCTGCCCGCCGCGCTGACGGTGCTCGCCCATGGACTGCCGATCACGAACGGCCTGCTCGCCCTCCGCCAGGCCGTCGCCGGGGAGGCCTGGCTGGGCCACGCCGTCGCGGAGGCCGCTGTCGGCGTCGGCTGGTTGGCCGCCGCGGTGGTGCTGCTGACGATCCAGGCCCGGCGGGCACGAGCGAAGGACAGTGACGATCGATGGTGAACCATCCGGCGACGGTCTTCTCGCTGGCGCGGTTCACCCCGCGCGGGCGTGCTGATGACCGACAGCCTCTCCGTGGTTCTGGAGAAGGAGGCGGGATGACATCCCGACGTCTGTTGCTGGTCGGCCTCGGCGTGATGGGCCGGCCCTACCTCACCGCCGCGCACGCGGCCGGGGTGTCGGTGATCGTGCTGGACAGCGCGGCCGCGCTCGCCAGCGAAGACACCCAGGCCCTGCTGTCAGACGACGACGTCGCCGTACCGGTCGGCGGCGGCACGGACGAACACTGGTACCTCGCCGCGAACGAGGCCGTCGCCACGTACGCGCCGGACGGGGTGCTGGCGTTCGCCGAGCCGCACGTCCGCACCGCGGCGCTGATCGCCGACGAGTTCGGTCTGCCCGGACCGGGCCTGCGCGCCGCCGAGGTGTCCCGGAACAAGGCGTACCAGCGCGCGCTGTTCGCCCGGCACGAGGTGGCCCAGCCGGCGTTCGGGCTCGCCACCGAAGCCACCGAGGCGGCGGCCTGGGTCGCCGCGCACACCCGGCTACCCCGTGGTGGCCAAGGCGCTGCACGGCACCGCGAGCGCCGGCGTGCGCCTCGTGCACGGCGAGGCCGACCTGACCCAGTACGCGACCGAGCGCCCCAGCGGCGAGCCGTTCCTGGTGGAGGAGTACGCCGACGGGCCGGAGTCGAGTTGCGAGGCGCTCGTCCACGACGGCGAGCTGATCTTCGCCAGCCTCACCGACAAGCTCACCGGTCCGGCCCCCTACTTCGTGGAGCAGCAGCACGTCGTGCCGGGCGAACGCACCGAACAGTTCCGTCCCGAGGTGGAGGAGCTCGTCCGGACCGTGGTGCGGGCGCTCGGCGTCGGCAGCGCGCTGCTGCACTTGGAGTTCCGCGCCACCGCACGCGGCCTCCGGGTCATGGAGTTCGCGGTCCGCACGCCCGGTGACTTCCTCATGGACCTCATCGCGCTGGCGCACGGCATCGACGTGTTCGCCGCCGCGGTGGCGCTGGCGCTGGGCGAGCGTCCCGACGTCGCGCCGGGGCGCACGGCCGTGGCGAGCAGCTGGTTCCCGACCCACGCCGACGGTGTGCTGCACATCGATGGCAGCGAGGCGGCTGCCGCGGCCCTGCCCGGGGTGGCCAGGGTGCGGCTGTGGGGCCAGCCGGGAACGACGGTGCGCGCGCAGCGGTCCTCCAACGACCGCATCGCCAGCGCGATCGTCACCGCGGCCGACCACGGGGCGCTGCGGGAGCGGCTCGCCGACGTGCACGCGCGCCTTGGGGATCCGGGTCACGCCGGAGCGCTGACCCGCCCGCCCACCAGGTCCTCGGCGGCGCGTTCGGCGCCAGCGCCGAACCGGTCGTACAGGACGACGTACCCGGCCCGATGCCCGGACCAGGTGATCGGTCCGTCCTCGGGGTCCTTCGGCAGCGACACGGTCCACAGCTCCGCGGGCGGACCGTCCGCGGCCAGCCGGGCCCGGACCGCGCGCACCTCACCTGCGTCGAGGAACCGGATCGTCGCCGAACCGCGCGGCACGCCGAAATCGGGGATCGGTTCGCCGAGCGCCAACGCGACGACGGCGTCGTGGAGGTCGGCTCGGCCGGTGAGCCGGTGCAGCATCGGGATCAGGTCGCCGGCCACCCGGCCGTTCACCTCGATCACGGTGGGTCCGTCCGCCCCGATCCGCAGCTCGACGTGGGCCACCCCGTGGTCGAACCCGATCGTGGTCAGGGCGGCGGTCGCCACGGCGCCGAGCCGACCGGCGGTGACCTCGTCGACTTCCGTGCTGTGCCCGGTCTCGACGAAGTACGGCAACGCGCCGCTGAGCTTGCGGGTGCACGCGGCGACCCGGTGGTGGCCGGCCGCCGAGATCGTCTCGACGCTGTACTCGGCGCCCTCGACGTACTCCTCGACCAGGACCGTGGCGCCGGCGGCGAACCCCGCGGCGTGGGCGTACCCGGCCGCCGCCTCGGCCGCCGAGGTCACCAGCCGGACGCCGAGGCTCGCCGTGCCGGTGGGTGGCTTCACCACGAGCGGCCCGTGCGTGTCGAGGAGACCGGCCAGCGTCGCCGCGTCGGGCACGGTCCACCAGCGCGGAACCCGGATGCCCGCCGCCGCCAGCAGCTCACGCTGGCGGACCTTGTCCCGCGCGGCCCGCGCCCCGGCGACGGAAGGGCCCGGCAGGCCCCGTGCGGCGGCGAGCTCGGCGGCGGGCACCAACCCCACATCCTGCAGGGACGTGATGCCGCGGAGCCCGTCGACGCCGACCCGGTCGAGCCCGCGGGTGATCTCCTCGAAGTCCAGCACGCCGCACGGCACCGGAACATCGGCGCCGGTCAGTCCTTCGGCGTGCCACAGGTCCGCGACCACGGCGTCGAGGCCTCGCGCGCTGATCCGCCGGTAGAACGCGGCGCGGGCCCGAAACGGCCACCCACCGCCGACGACAAGTAGCGCGGGCGTCACCGGACCGCGACGATCTCGGCGTAACGCTTGCGTCCGATCTGCCGGTCGGTGCTGTCCACGGTGCTGAAACCAGCGGCCCGGAAGACCTCCACCACCGCGTCGACGCGGTAGAAGGCGGTCGCCTCCTCCCGGCGGACCCAGCTGGCGGCGCGCTTGGCCAGCTCGTCCGCGGAGCGGCGGGTGACGCTGGGCAGCCACGACGCCGAACTCTCGACGGTCTCGGTGAACAAATCGATGAACTGCTGCCGGTCGCTCTCGCCGGGCTCGGCGATGCGCACGGTGGTCACGACGGAGCCGCCCGGCCGCAGCGCGCCGCGCCAGTTCCGCAGCATCGGCACCAGGTTGGCCTGCTCGATCCGCGGCAGGAACGAGTCGGACACCACCACGTCGAAATCACCCGCTGGCAGGTCGGCGCAGGCGTCGCCCTGAATCAGCGTCGGTCGTGCGGTGCCGGTGCGCAGCGCGTACCAGTCGTTCGCGATCAGCGGGGTGCGGCACAGCTCCACGACCACGGGTCGCACCGTCGGGCCGAGCGCGCAGCAGACGTGGGCCAGCATCGAATAGTCGGCGGCGCCGCAGATCAACACGTCGGCGGAGTTCAGATGGCCGGCCGCCCGCTGGAACGCCGCACCGTAGAAATCGCTGTGGTTGGCGGGATTCGACACCAGATCGAGCAGCCGCAGGTACTGCCAGTTTCCGTGGTACCACGCACAACTCGTGTCCTGCACCGATGCGAACTGGTCCCGCGACCAGGCGAGCTCGCGGTCCGCGGCGCAGGTGAACTCGGCCACCGCGCTCAACCAGTCGCAGCTCTCCGCTAACGGCTCGACGACGTTCATCACAGACTTCCCCCCGAACAAGACAACTGTCCCCGCAAGCCTAAATGCGGGCCGCGCGCCGCCGTGCGCTGATCGCGATGACCAACGCCCCCGACATCCCGCAGGAGCGCTTCTCGGCGCTCACCCGGCTCGACCACAACCGCGCGATCTCGCAGCTCGCGCAGAAGACGGGCGCCGCCGTCACCGACATCTCGAGGATGACGATCTGGGGCAACCACTCCGCCACCCAGTACCCCGACCTCTTCCACGCCGAGGTCAACGGCGCCAACGCCGCCGAGACCGTGAACGACCAGGACTGGCTGGAGAACACCTTCATCCCGACCGTCGCCAAGCGTGGCGCCGCGATCATCGACGCGCGCGGCTCCTCGTCCGCGGCGTCCGCCGCGTCGGCGACCATCGACGCCGCCCGCGACTGGCTGCACGGCTCGCCCGAGGGCGACTGGGTCTCGATGGCCGTGCGCTCCGACGGTTCCTACGGCGTGCAGGAGGGGCTGATCTCGTCGTTCCCGGTGACCACGTCGAACGGCGACTGGTCGATCGTGCAAGGGCTCGAGATCGACGACTTCTCCCGCGGCCGGATCGACGCCACCGTCGCGGAGCTCGCCGACGAGAAGGACGCGGTCACCCAGCTCGGGCTGATCTGAGACGCGCAGTGGCGCGGAGGACCGGCCGCCGCTGACCGCGGCCAGGTCGAGCAAGCGACGCGACTGAGCACGAAGTCGCACGAGCGTGTCGTGACGGACGCCGGGTCACAGAGGTGGCTGGTTGGGGATGCTCGTGGAGAGCACCCACAGGGCGATGCCGGCCAGGGCCAGGATCGCCACGTCCAGCGAGCGGCGGCGGACGGCGAGCATGCCGGCCTGCTGGTCGGGGATGACCAGCCGGACCACCGCGGCCAGCACCAGCGACCCCGCGATCCACTTCACGCCGAGCCGCCAGCTCCCCTGCGAGACGATGACGAGGCCGACGCCCGAGATGGCCAGCACCAGCAGGTAGAAGGCGCCGCCGAGGGTCGACGGGTAGCGCCGCCCCTCGGGCTCGGCCGACTCGGGAGGGACGTCGTCGACCGGCGGGTCCAGTGCAGGGTCCGGTGCAGGGTCGGCCGTCTCCTCCGGCTCCGACCCGCGTGACTCCACGGCGCTCAGTCTGCCGCCTCCTCCGCGATCGCGACGACGTTGGTCAGGAGCATGGCGCGCGTCATGGGGCCGACACCGCCCGGGTTGGGCGAGATCCAGCCCGCGACCTCGGCCACGTCGGCCGCCACGTCACCGGCGATCTTCCCGTCGACGCGCGAGACGCCCACGTCGAGGACGGCGGCGCCGGGCTTGACCATCGCCCCCGTGATGATCCCCGGCACACCGGCGGCGGCGACCACGATGTCGGCGTTGCGGACGTGCGCCGCGAGGTCGCGCGTGCGGGTGTGGCAGAGGGTGACCGTCGCGTTCTCGGTACGCCGCGTGAGCAGCAGCCCGAGCGGACGCCCGACCGTGATCCCGCGCCCGACCACGACCACCTCGGCACCCTCGATCTCGACGTCGTGCCGGCGCAGCAGCTCGATCGCACCGACCGGCGTGCACGGCAGCGGGCCCGGCCTCCCCGAGCACGAGCTTGCCGAGGTTCACCGGGTGCAGCCCGTCGCAGTCCTTCGCCGGGTCGACCCGCGACAGGAGGGCGAACTCGTCGAGCCCGGTCGGCTGCTGCACGAGGAACCCGGTGCACGCGGGGTCGGCGTTCAGCTCGTCGATGACGCCCTCGACCTCGGCCTGGGTCGCGGTCGCCGGCAGGTCGCGCCGGATGGACTCGATCCCGATCGAGGCACAGTCCTGGTGCTTGGCGCCGACGTACCAGTGCGAGCCCGGGTCGTCGCCGACCAGCACCGTCCCGAGGCCCGGGGTGATCCCGCGCGCCCGGAGCGCGGCGACGCGCTCGGCGAGCTCGGCCTTGATCGTGCGGAGGGTGGCGGTCCCGTCGAGGATGCGTGCGGTCATGGAGGTCCTTTCGTACGCCGCGAGCCTGGGGTCAGTGGAAGAAGTGCCGGGTGTCGGTGAGGTACATCGTGACGCCCGCGGCCTGGCAGGCCTTGATCGTCAGCTCGTCGCGGACGGAACCACCCGGCTGGACGATCGCCCGGACGCCCGCGTCGATCAGGATCTGCGGCCCGTCCTCGAACGGGAAGAACGCGTCGGAGGCGGCCACGGACCCGGCGGCCCGCTCCCCCGCCCGCGACACCGCGAGCCGGCAGGAGTCGACCCGGTTCACCTGGCCCATCCCGATCCCGACGGAGGCTCCCTCGTGGGCCAGCAGGATGGCGTTGGACTTCACCGCGCGGCAGGCCTTCCACGCGAAGGCCAGGTCGGCGAGCACCTCCGGGGAGGCCGCGTCCCCGGTGGCGAGGGTCCAGGTCGTGGGGTCGTCACCGGGCGCGTCGACGTGGTCGACCCGCTGCACCAGGACGCCGCCGGAGATCCCCCGGAACTCGACGGGGTCGGCGTGCTCGTCGAGCGGGCAGCGCAGGATCCGGAGGTTCTTCTTGGCGGCCAGCACCTCGACCGCGCCGTCCTCGTAGTCCGGCGCGACGATCACCTCGGTGAACACCTCGGCGACCTGCTCGGCCAGCTCCTTCGAGACCGCCCGGTTGACCGCGATCACGCCGCCGAACGCCGACACCGGGTCGCACGCGTGGGCGCGCCGGTGTGCCTCGGCGACGTCGGCACCGGTCGCGATGCCGCACGGGTTGGCGTGCTTGATGATCGCGACGGCCGGCTCGTCGAAGTCGCCCGCGGCACGCCGGGCCGCGTCGGTGTCGACGTAGTTGTTGTAGGACATCTCCTTGCCGTGCAGCTGCTCGGCAGCCGCGAGCCCGCCGCGCCAGTGGGCGTAGAGGGCGGCCGGCTGGTGCGGGTTCTCGCCGTAGCGCAGCACCGCCGCGCGCTCCCAGGTGGCGCCGGTGAACGCCGGGAAGCCGGTCCCGTCGCTGGTGTCGGCGAGCACGGAGCCCATCCACGACGCCACCTGCACGTCGTACGCCGCGGTGTGGGCGAACGCCTCGGCGGCCAGCCGCTTGCGTTCGCTCGAGGGTGAAGCCTCCGGCGGCCAGCGCGGCCAGCACGTCGGCGTACCGCTCGGGCGAGGTGACGATCGCGACCGACGGGTGGTTCTTCGCCGCCGCTCGCACCATCGACGGGCCTCCGATGTCGATCTGCTCGACGCACTCGTCGGGCGACGCTCCGGAGGCCACCGTCCGGGTGAACGGGTAGAGGTTGGAGACCACGAGGTCGAACGGCTCGATCCCGAGGTCGGCCAGCTGCCGCACGTGGGACTCGAGCCGACGGTCGGCGAGGATGCCGGCGTGCACCGTCGGGTGCAGCGTCTTCACCCGCCCGTCGAGGCACTCGGGGAAGCCGGTGAGGTCCTCGACCTTGGTCACCGGCAGGCCGAGCGACTCGATCCGGGCGGCCGAGCCGCCGGTCGAGACCAGCTCGACGCCGGCGTAGGCGAGGCCGCGGACGAGGTCGTCGAGACCGGACTTGTCGTAGACGGAGACCAGGGCGCGCCTGATCGGGATCGGTCGACAGCGTCGTTCATGGGGGACACTCCTGCGCTCGTTCGGGGCACCCAGGCGGTCGATGCTCGGTGACGTCACTCCCCGGTGGTTGCCCACCCGCGCCAGTCGTGTGCCGGCAGCCTAGCCACCGGCACACCGAACCGGACGACGCGTCCGTCGACGGTGAAACCCTCGCGCGCGATCCGGCCCACGGAGTCGACCAGCATCCGGCGCTCCTCGATCTTGATCCGCTCGTGCAGCGTCTCGACGGTGTCGCCCTCGAGCACCTCGACCGCCGCCTGCGCCAGGATCGGGCCGGTGTCCACGCCGTCGTCGACGACGAACAGCGTGCAGCCGGTGACCTTCACGCCGTACGCCAGCGCCTCGGCGGGCCCGTGGATGCCCGGGAACGACGGCGAGAGCGCGGGGTGGGTGTTGAGCACCCGACCGGCGTACGCCGCCAGGAACCTCGCGCCGACCAGCTTCAGGAACCCGGCGAGCACGACCAGGTCCGGCTCGGAGCCCGCGACGCGACTCGGTGAGCGCGGCGTCCCAGGCCTCGCGCGACTCGAAGTCCTTGACCCGCTGCACGAACGTCGGGACGCCTGAGCGCTCGGCCCGGGCCAGCGCCTCGATGCCGTCGCGGTCGGCCCCGACGGCCACGACGGCGTACGAACCGTCGCTCGCCGCGTCGAGGAGGGCCTGGAGGTTGGTGCCGGAGCCGGAGACCAGGACGACGACGCGGAGCGGGTGGCACGGGCGGAGTCTAGGTGAAACGCTGCGAGGTCCCGCGTGACTGCCTAGCCTGACGATCGTTAACTGAGACATCAAGACGGTCTCGGGGGACGGCCGCCACTGCAGTACTCGGGGGGTACACAGAAAGGTCACCCCCCGTGAGAAGGATCCTCGGTCCGGTCCTCGCATCGCTCCTCGCGATCGGCTCGCGTCTCGGCCCTGTCGTCGCCGGCCACGGCCGGCCGCTCCCCCGGCCCGCATCCACGTGTCGCCGCGACTTCTTCGGCATCCACGACTCGTCCGGCCAGGCCTACGACCACATGAGCTTCGGCGCCCTCCGCATCTGGGACGCCGGTGCCGCGTGGAAGGACATCGAGACCTCCCCGGGCATCTACAACTGGGACCGGGTCGACACCCTGGTCCGCGACGCGCAGGCCCACCACGTCCAGGTCACGCTCGTCCTCGGGATGACGCCGTCGTTCTACGCCGCCAGCAAGAGCGAGCCGCCGGCCGACCTCGGCCGCTTCGCCGCCTACGTCCGCGCGGCGATGGCCCGCTACCGCGACTTCGACGGCCAGCGCGGCATCGAGTCCTACCAGGTCTGGAACGAGGGCAACGTCCCGACGTTCTGGACCGGGACGCCGCAGCAGCTGGCCCAGCTGACCGCCGTGGTCGCCCGGGCCCGCAACGCGGTCGACCCCGGCGCGACCGTCGTCGCGCCGTCGTTCGCCGCGCGGCTGCCCTCCCAGCAGCGGTGGATCTCGGCGTACCAGCGAGCACAGGTCGACGGACACCACGTGTGGCACTTCTACGACGTGAACGCGCTCAGCCTCTACCCGCGCGACACCTACGCCGGACGGCCGGGCGGTCCCGAGGACGCGATCGCGATCCTCGGCCAGGTGCAGCACCGCCTGGCCCGGGCCGGCGTCCCCCGGGACGAGCCGCTCTGGGCCACCGAGGTCAACTACGGCCTGCCCTCGGGGCAGCCGGGCCAGCTCTCCGCCCAGCCGATCTCGGACCGCCGCCAGGTCGCCAACGTGCTCCGGACCTACCTGCTGGGTGCAGCGCGCGGGCTCTCGCGGGTCTACTGGTACCGCTACGACTGGGGCCGGGTCGCCGGCGGCGGCACCCTCGGCAACACCCTGCTGACCGACCCGGACGACCACAGCGTGCTCACCCCGGCGGGCCGGGCGGTCCGGACCGCGGAGCGGTGGATGGACGGTCGGCTGGTCTCGGCGCCCGGCCACCGGCGTGCCTGCTCCCGCGACGGGAAGGGCACCTACACCTGTCTGGTCCGGCACGGGAGCCGGCTGCGGACGATCCTCTGGAACCCGCACCACCGGGTGCGCGTCCAGGTGCGCGGTGTCGCGACGCGCGAGGGCGCGAACGGCCGCACCACCGTGCTGCGAGCCGGGAACGGCGTCCTGCAGGTCGGCTACCAGCCGGTGATGGTGTCCCGACGCCGCTGACGACCTGACCGACCGCAACCAGCCTGGGGGACGGCCTGGGGAGACGGCGCCGCGCCGCGCGATCAGCCGGCGCGGCGCCGATGGCGCGCCGTGGCAGCCAGGGAGCCGACCAGGCCCCCGAGGCCGAACGTCGCGACGCCGTGCAGCAGCACCTGGAGGACGAACGGTCCGACCTCGGCCATCCGGCCGGGTCCGACGGCGCCACCGGAGAGGGCCGCGAGGAGCGCGAAGCCCACGGCACAGACGAGCCCGGCACCCGCACCGCGGAGAGCGGCCTCGTCCCAGCGGGACGTCGGGTAGCGGCGCAGGGTGCGGTAGACGGCGATCGCGGCGACCAGCGGTGGCAGGAGGAGCAGGGCGGCCGTCCACCCGGGCGTCGGCCCACCGTCGGGCAGCGCCGCGAGCAGCGGGAACATCGGCAGCGGGCCGAGCACGACCGCTGTCGGCGTGACCAGGGTGTGCGTGCCGACGGCGAAGCCCGGGCCGAGCAGGTAGGAGCCGCTGAACAGCGTGGCGTTGGGCGTCACCAGCACGCAGAGACCGATCAGCAGCGTGGCTGCACCCGGGCTCGTGTGCAGCTGCGACATCACGTTCACCGCGCCGTCCCAGTCCACGACCAGCGCCACCGCCAGGACGGCGGCCGAGACGACGGCGTACCAGGCCAGGACCCGCCAGGCGGCGGCCGCGGCCGCACGCAGGGAGATCGGCAGGAACGACGTCCAGATCGCCGCGCGACCGGACCCGATCGCGATCGCCGTGCCACCGACAGCGCCGCAGAGCAGCACGATCCAGACCAGGGTGCGAGCCAGGGAGGGAGCGGTGGCCGCCGTGGCCGCCAGGTGGTGGGTGACGACCGCGACCGCGGCGTAGCCGAGGGTGAACACACCGGTCGCGGAGGCGACCGTCCAGTCGCGCATCCCGTCGGCGATGGCGTCGGCGTCCGGGCCGTGACCCGAGACCGAGTCGCCGAGGCGCAGACCGAGCCGCCACACGACGACGGCGGCGACGAGCGTCAGGCCGAGCGGCGCCGCGGTGATCGCGGTGCCCTGCACGTGGATGCCGGACCCGTGCGCCATCAGCCAGCCCAGGGCGCCGACGCGCAGCCCGTCGCGCGGCGCACCGTGCGCGCCGGCGTCGGTGAGGAACCACCCGACCACCCCTCCGGCCAGGCAGACCACCAGCGTCGCGCACGCCGTCCCGACACCCGCGAGGGCGGCCAGGAGGACCAGCGGCCGCCGGTGGGCGGCGTCGGTCCGGCCGCCACGCGGTGCGGTACGCCGCGGAGCCGGCAGCAGGGAGGTCATGGTCCGCTCATCATCGCCCGGCCACCCCGGCCGTCCGTGCGTGCCACGCCGGGGGTGTCGCGGTCGGTGGGCCGGGCGCGTCCCGTCCGATTGGCGGCGCAGACGGGCGCCTCGTACCGTGGTCGGCGCCATGTCCGATGCCGAGCAGTTCGACGCCTACTACGCCGAGAGCCGCGAACGGCTGCTGGTGCTGGCGTTCGCGCTCACCGGCGACCTGCCGGCGTCCCGGGGTGCCGTCCGCGACTCGTTCATCGCCGCGTGGCACCACTGGTCCAAGATCAAGCGGCTCGACGACCCCGAGACCTGGGTCCGGCCGCACGTCTGGAGCCACGCCCAGCGCCGGCACACGGCGCGGATCTGGCACCGCGACCGCAAGCTCGACCCGGAGGTCCGGGCGACCCTCGACGCCCTCGCGAAGCTGCCGGTCGTGCCGCGCAAGACGCTGCTCCTCACCCAGCTCACCAGCGCGTCGCGGCAGGAGATGGCGCGCGAGGTCGGGCTGCCGCTCGACGACGCCGAGGAGCGGTTGCAGAGTGCCACGACCCAGTTCGCACTGCAGCGCGAGGTGTCGACGGCTGCAGGTGCGACACCTGCTCGAGCAGCTGGCCGACCACTGTCGCGACCAGCGCTGGCCGCGGGCGACGATCATCCGCCGGGCGGGCACCACGCGCCGGCGTACCCATGCCGTGGCGGGGGCGGGCCTGGTCGTGGCGACGATGGTCGGCAGCGGCTTCCTGGTCGCCGACGCCCACGGCGTCCACCCGACCCTGGCGGCCGCCGGCGACCGGCTCGACTCGGTGCCCGCGAGCGGCACGGGCGAGGAGCCCCCCGCCGACGACGTGCAGATCTCGCCGGCGTCGCTGGTGTCCAAGGCCCAGCTCGCCCGAGCGGTGCCCGGCCGCACCTGGCGGATCACCGGCACCGACCCCAAGCAGGGGATGACCTTCCCGTGCCAGCGCCGTGCGTACGCCGACCCGAAGGCGTCGACTGCGCTGGTCCGCAACTTCACCGCGCGCCACCAGAAGGGCAAGCCCCAGCTCGCGGTCGTCCAGACCATGGAGCTCTCGGCCGACGCGGCGGCCGCGCGCAGCGGGCTTCACCGCCGCGAACAAGTGGTTCTCCGCGTGCTCGGTGCCGCAGATGCAGCTGGTGGCCGTGCGCCGCATCCAGCACCTCGGCGACGACGCCCAGCAGTACGTCCTGCGCAGCTGGAGCCGGCCCACCGCGACGTTCGTGCTGGGCGTCGCGCGGACCGGCCGGATCAACACCCTCACCCTGAGCCGCTCCGCAGGTGCGGACGACCCCGACCTGGCCGGCAACGTGCGGCTGCTGGTGACCGCCGTCGACGACCTCTGCTCGACGACCCTGGGCGGCCACTGCTCCTCGCTGCCCCAGGCCGTCGACGTGCCGGCGCCACCGGCCGGGAGCCTGCCGATGATGATCAGCGAGTTCGACCTGCCACCTGCGGCCGGGGTCAGCCGGCCCTGGGTCGGCACCACGCCGAAGCAGGCGCTCCAGAACGTCGCCGCGACCGGCTGCGACCGGAGCTCCTTCCGGGGTCCGGGCTGGCAGCACGCGGCCACGCGCTCGTTCCTGGTCCCCGACGGACCGGTCGCACCGACGTTCGGGATCACCGAGACCGTGGGCCGGCTCCCCGAGGCGAAGGCGAAGGCGTTCGTCGCGGGGATCCGCTCGAAGCTCGCCTCCTGTCCCGACCGCGAGCTCGGCACCAAGGTCCTCCGCCTGGCCCACGGCGCGGACTGGACCGCGTGGCGGGTACAGACGCAGGTCACGCAGAAGCAGACGGTCGTGTTCTACATGGGCATCGTCCGCTCCGGTGGCGCGGTCGCCCAGGTCGGCTTCGTCGCGGACGGCCCGCACACGATGGCGACCACCCAGTTCGTCGCCCTGGTCCGGCGCGCCGGTGAGCGCCTGGAGGCCATGCCTCGGTGACGGGTGGGCACGGGTGCCCCACAATCCTCCTCGTGACCGACTCGGAGCCCGGCGCCGCCTCCCGGCTGTGGAGCATCCCGGCCTGGCGCTACGCGTTCCCGGCCGCGCTGGTCTCCCGGCTCGGCGACATCGTCTTCGACATCACGGTCGTGCTCTGGATCTCGACCGACATCGCCCGGGGTCAGTCCTGGGCGCCGGCCGCGGTGAGCGGCGTGCTGATCGCCGCGGCCGTGCCGGTGCTGCTGGTCGGTCCGCTGGCCGGGGTGTACGTCGACCGGCACGACCGTCACCGCATCCTGGTGGTGAGCAACGCCGTCCAGGCCGCCGCGATCGGCACGCTCCTGCTTCTCCCGGCGCTCGGCGAGGGGCTGCCACCGGGCGTGCAGCTCGCCTGGATCTACGCCGCGATCGCCGTGGCCAACTCCGCCGGCCAGTTCTTCAACCAGGCCCGGATGGTGATGATCGCCCGGACCGTGCCCGACCCGCTGCGCACCACGGCGTTCGCTCAGCAGGGCTCGGCGAACAACGTGCTCCTGCTCGTCGCTCCCCCGCTGGCCGCTCCCCTGCTCTTCACCTCGGGTATCGCCTGGGCGCTGGCCGTCAACGCCGCGTCGTTCGTGGTCTCGTCGGTGCTCCTGCAGATCGTCCGGTGGGACTCGGCCCCCGCCGACTCCACCGAGGGGCAGACGTTCTGGGCGTCGCTGACGGAGGGGGCCCGGGCCCTGCTCGGCAACCGGGTCCTCTGCGCGATGACGATCGCCATCTCGGTCGCGACCCTCGGCACCGGCGCGATCAATGTGCTCGAGGTCTTCTTCGTGACCGACGTGCTGGACCGGCCCGCGACCCTCCTGGGCGTGATCAACATGCTCTTCGCCGCGGGCACCATCACCGGCATGCTCACGGCTCCGTGGCTGGAGCGGCGGGTCGGCGACTACCGGATCTTCGTCTGGGGGCTGGCGATCACCGGGATCGGGATCGCGGTCTACTCCCGGACGACGTCGCTCGCGGCCGCGATGGTGCTCTACTTCCTGATGGCGCTGCCGCTCGGCGCGATGAACACGACGTTCACGCCGATGTTCATGCGCAGCGTCCCCGACGCCCTGCTCGGCCGGGCGACGGTGGCCCTCCAGGTCTTCCCGACCGTGGCCAACCTGGTCGCCATGGCCGCCACGGGATGGCTCGTCAGCACCGTGCTGCAGGGACTCGACGTGCACGCGCTCGGCACGACGTTCGGGCCGATCGACACGGTCTTCACGGTGTCCGGGCTGCTGCTCCTGGTCACCGCGCTAGCGGTCTGGCGACCGGTCACCCGGCCAGGATCTGCCGCATCAGCTCTGCCGTCTCCGACGGCGTCTTCCCGACCTTGACGCCGACGGCCTCGAGGGCCTCCTTCTTGGCCGCGGCGGTGCCGGACGACCCGGACACGATGGCGCCGGCGTGGCCCATCGTCTTGCCCTCGGGGGCGGTGAAGCCGGCGACGTAGCCGACGACCGGCTTGGTCACGTGGTCCTTGATGTACGCCGCGGCGCGCTCCTCGGCGTCGCCGCCGATCTCGCCGATCATCACGATCGCCTGCGTGTCGGGGTCGGCCTCGAACGCCGCGAGCGCGTCGATGTGGGTCGTCCCCACGATCGGGTCGCCGCCGATGCCGATGGCCGTCGAGAAGCCGAAGTCCTTCAGCTCGTACATCATCTGGTAGGTCAGCGTGCCGGACTTGGAGACCAGCCCGATCGGGCCGGTGCCGGCGATGGTGTGCGGCGTGATGCCGGCCAGCGACTCACCCGGGGTGATGATGCCGGGGCAGTTCGGGCCGATCATCCGGGTGCCCCCGGAGTTGGCCGGACTCTGCAGGTAGGACCACACCTCGGCGGTGTCCTGCACGGGCACGCCCTCGGTGATCACCACGAGCAGCCCGATCCCGGCGTCGATGGCCTCGATGCAGGCGTCCTTGGTGAACGCCGGCGGCACGAACACGACCGACACGTCGGCACCGGTCTCGGCCATCGCCTCCTTGACGCTGCCGAACACCGGCAGGTCCTGGCCGCCGAGCTCGACGCTGGTGCCGGCCTTGCGGGCGTTGACGCCGCCGACGATGGTCGAGCCGGCGTCGAGCATCAGGGTGGTGTGCTTGGAGCCCATCCCGCCCGTCATGCCCTGGACGATGATCCTGGAGTCCTTGTTCAGGTAGATCGACATCTCGTCAGTCCGTCCTTGTCGTCTCGGTCGCCGTGGCTCAGGCGTTCGCCAGCTCGGCGGCCCTGTCGGCCGCGCCGTCCATCGTGTCCACCTGGGTGACCAGCGGATGGTCGAGCTGGTCGAGGATCGCTCGGCCCTTCTCCACGTTGTTGCCGTCGAGGCGCACGACCAGGGGCTTGGTGGCCTGGTCGCCGAGGATCTCCAGGGCACCCTTGATGCCGTTGGCCACCTCGTCGCACGCGGTGATGCCGCCGAAGACGTTGACGAACACCGCCTTCACCTGCTCGTCGCCGAGGATCACGTCGAGGCCGTCGGCCATCACCTGGGCGTTCGCGCCACCGCCGATGTCGAGGAAGTTCGCGGGCTTCACGCCACCGTGGCCCTCGCCGGCGTAGGCCACGACGTCGAGGGTCGACATCACCAGTCCCGCGCCGTTGCCGATGATCCCGACCTCGCCGTCGAGCTTGACGTAGTTGAGGCCCTTCTCCTTGGCCTTGGCCTCGAGCGGGTCGGTCTCGTCCTGGATCTCGAACGCCGCGTGGTCCGGGTGGCGGAACTCGGCGTTCTCGTCCAGGGAGACCTTGCCGTCCAGCGCCTCGAGCACGTCGCCCTCGAGCCGGGCCAGCGGGTTGACCTCGACGAGGGTGGCGTCCTCCTCGACGAACACCGTCCACAGCGCCTGGACCATGGTCACCGCCTGCTCGACGAGCTCCGCGGGGAACGCCGCCTCGGCGACGATCTCGCGGGCCTTCGCCTCGTCGACACCGGTGCCGGGGTCGATCGGGATCTGCTTGACGGCGTCCGGGTTGGTCTTGGCGACCTCCTCGATCTCGACGCCGCCCTCGACGCTGGCGATGCAGAGGTACTGCCGGTTGGCGCGGTCGAGCAGGAAGGAGAAGTAGTACTCCTCCACCGGCGGGGTGGCCGGCGTGACCAGGACCCGGTTGACCCGGAGGCCCTTGATCTCCATCCCGAGGATGTTCGTGGCGTGCTCGAAGGCCTCGTCGGCGGTCTTGGCCAGCTTGACGCCGCCCGCCTTGCCGCGGCCGCCCGCCTTCACCTGGGCCTTCACCACGCAGGGACCGAGCTTCTCGGCCGCGTCCCGCGCCTCCTCGGGTGTCGTGACGACGACCCCCAGGGTGGTCCGCACACCGTGCTTGGCGAAGAGCTCCTTCGCCTGAAACTCCATCAGATCCACGTTCCACCAACTCCTGTGAGACCGGGTCGCAAGCCTCTCGCACCCTAGTCGGGCTAGCGTCGGGAGCATGAGTCGGGTCGTCTACTTCACCGCCTGCACGCTCGACGGCTTCATCGCCGACGAGCACGACTCGCTCGACTGGCTCTTCGAGGTGCCGCACGCCAGTGATGAGCAGAGTGATGACGGCAGCTGGGACGACTTCATCGGCCGGATCGGGCCGCTGGTGATGGGTGCGACGACGTACCAGTGGACGCTCGACCGCCACTTCACCGAGCACCCCGAGCAGTGGCAGGAGTTCTACGACGACCGGCCGGTCTGGGTGTTCAGCCACCGCGACCTGCCCGGCATCCCCGGCGTCGACGTCCACCACGTCCGCGGCGACGTCGTCCCGGTGTACGACGAGCTGGTCGCGGCCGCCGGCGGGAAGGACATCTGGGTCGTCGGCGGTGGTGACCTGGTCGGCCAGTTCGACGACGCGGGCCTGCTCGACGAGGTGAGCCTCGGGATGACGCCGGTGACCCTCGGTGCCGGGCGTCCGCTGCTGCCCCGGCGGATCACGTCGCGCCGGATGCGGTTCCGCGAGGCGCGACAGGTCGGGCAGCGGGTGCGGATCGTGCTCGACGTGGACCGGTCGAGCTGAGCGGTCAGGACTGGTCGGCGAACGCGCCGGAGACCCAGCCGGTGATCTCGCCGGTCGTGGCGCCGGGCGTGAACACCTTGGCCACGCCGAGCTCCTCGAGGACCGGGATGTCCTCGTCGGGGATGATCCCGCCGCCGAAGACGCGGATGTCGGACGGCGTCGCGCTCGGCCAGCAGCTCGATCAGCCGGCGGAACAGCGTCATGTGCGCCCCGGAGAGGACCGACAGGCCGATCAGGTCGGCGTCCTCCTGGATCGCGGTCTCGACGATCTGCTCGGGCGTCTGGTGGAGGCCGGTGTAGATCACCTCGTGACCGGCGTCGCGCAGGGCGCGCGCGACGATCTTGGCGCCGCGGTCGTGGCCGTCGAGACCCGGCTTGGCCACCACGATCCGGAGCCGTGAGCTGGGGGACGCCATGGGCGCAGAGTATCCGACCCCGGGCTGTGGCGACCGGCGCGGGAGGTGGTGCCCCGGCCACCCGGCGTACGTCTCTTGTCCACCGCGTCCGGAAGGGGGGATTTCACCACCCGTGACCTTTCCGTTACTGTCGTGGCTCGCTCCCCGATCCTCGACTCTTCTGGAGCCTTTTTCTATGGGTGACCACCGCGCCGGCTCGACCGGCCCGACGGCCCCCGCGACCCCGCTCCCGCCGCCTCTCCGTCCCCGGTCGCGGCACGCGGACGGCGGGTCGCCCGCCATGCGGCGGAGCAGCGCACCTCCCAGCCCTACGTCGGGCGCCGGGTCGCCGCAGGTCGCGCCCACGCCGCCCCCGGCTCCCGCCGCCGGCTCCCGCGCCGCCGGTCGACGACGCGCCACGGAGCGAGACGCCGGTCTCACCGGACGCCGCGTCGCCCGCGTGCCGATCGTCGAGCGAGGCCGACGACGTCGTCGCCCACCTGCTGACCGCCACCGCCGCGCCGACCTTGCGGCCTACGCCGGACGCCGGGCCGCCCGAGACCTTCCGCTGGTCACCGAGCCGCTGGTCACCGAGCCGCTGGTCACCGAGCCGCTGATCGTCGCACCTCTCGTCGCCGAGGCGCTGGTCGTGCCGGACCCGCCGGCCGAGCTGGTCGAGGAGTCGCTCGCCGCGGCCCCCGCGTCACGTCGCCCCGGTGCCGACCGTGGTCGAGCAGCCCGTCGTCGAGCAGCCGGTCGCGCGCCAGCAGCCTGTCGCCGAGACGACGGCCGCGCTCCCGGTCGGCGATCGCGTCCCGCCCCAGCGGACCCGTCCGACCGGCCGCCGGGCGGCCAGCCGGCGCACCCGCGTCCCCAGCCTCCCGCTGCTGGCCGGCGTCGCGGTGCTCGCGATCTCCGCCGGCGGCGCCCTGCAGGCCATGCACCCCGATCTCGCCGGCGCCGGCGCCGACGGCCGCCTCTCCCCCGCCAGCGCGCTGTCCGGCAGCAGCGCCGTCGGCTCGGCCAACGTGCTCGGCGGTCGCGGCAGCGTCGGTCAGCCGCAGACTCCGACCGCCAGGCGCTCTCGTCCGCCAGCGGCAGCAGCCTGCAGGCCGCCGCCGACGCCCAGGCCAAGCAGCGCGACGCGTCCCTGGCCGCCCTGCGCGGCCGCGCCGAGAAGCGGGCCGCCCAGATCAAGCTCCACCAGTGGGTGCTCCCGGTGCAGCCCGGCGTCTACCACCTGACCGCGCGCTTCGGCGACTACAGCTCGCTGTGGTCCAACTTCCACACCGGCCTCGACTTCGCGGCCCCCACCGGCACGCCGATCATGGCGGTCGCCGGCGGCACGATCACCGAGGTCGGCTACTCCGGCGCCTACGGCAACCGCACCATCGAGACGCTGCCCGACGGCACCGAGCTGTGGTACTGCCACCAGAACGAGTTCGGCACCGCCGTCGGCGACAAGGTCAAGCCCGGCCAGGTGATCGGCTACGTCGGCTCCACCGGCAACGTCACCGGCCCCCACCTCCACCTCGAGGTGCACCCCGGTGGCGGCGACGCGGTCGACCCCTACGCCGCCCTCGTGGTCGCACGGCCTGCAGCCCTAGCCCGGACGGCTCATCCGGTCTGCTAGAGCTTCTCCACCGGCGCGTACCGCAGCAGCAGCCGCTTGACGCCCTCGGAGCCGAAGTCGATCGAGGCGACGGACTTCTCCGCCACGCCTTCGACCGCGACCACGGTGCCGAGCCCGAACGTGTCGTGGGCGACCCGGTCGCCGGGTGCCAGCGAGGGCACCGTCGCGCGCGGGCTTGGACTTCGCCGCGGCATCGGCCCGTGCGGCGGCCGCGCTGAAGTTGCGGCGACCGGCCGAGGTCGGCTGACCGAACCCGGTCGTGCTGGCGACAGGTCGGGACGCTGCCAGTGGACCTGGTCGGCCTCGGTACGCCGCCAGTCGACCAGCTCGTCGGGCACCTCGCCGAGGAAGCGGGACGCCGGGTTGTGGGCGGGTGCGCCCCACGCGGACCGGACCAGCGCCCGGGAGAGGTAGAGGCGCTCGCGCGCGCGGGTCACGCCCGACGTAGGCCAGCCGTCGCTCCTCCTCGAGCTCGCCGCCGTCGTCGAGGCTGCGCGAGTGCGGGAAGACGCCGTCCTCGAGCCCGGTCAGGAAGACCGTGGGGAACTCCAGGCCCTTGGCGGTGTGCAGGGTCATCAGCGTGACCATGCCGCCGTCGTCGGTCGCGTCGTCGGGGGCGTCGGGGATCTGGTCGGTGTCGGCCACCAGCGCGACCCGCTCCAGGAAGTCGGACAGGCCCGGCGTCACGACCCCGGCGTCGACGTCGGTCGGATCGGCCGACGGACCGGCCTGCGGGTCGTCGGAGAACTCGCGGGCGACGGCGACGAGCTCGGCGAGGTTCTCCAGGCGGGTGCCGTCCTGGGGGTCGTCGGAGGCCTCGAGCTCGTCGAGGTAGCCGGACCGCGCGAGCACCGACTCCAGGACCACGTCGGCGCGCTCACCGGCGTCGACCATCGACTGGAGCTCCTCGACCAGCGCGACGAAGCCCTGGATGGCCACCAGCGAGCGGGTGACCAGGCCCGGGCGCCTCGTCGGCCCGGCGGAGCCCCTCCCAGAACGTGACCCGCTCGCGCTGGGCGAACGAGGTGACGCACTCGAGCGCGCGGTCGCCGATGCCGCGCTTGGGGGTGTTCACGATCCGGCGCAGCGAGACCTCGTCGTCGGGGTTGACCAGCATCCGCAGGTAGGCCAGGGCGTCGCGCACCTCGCGCCGTTCGTAGAACCGCACGCCGCCCACGACGCGGTAGGGCATGCCGAGCCGGATGAAGACCTCCTCGAACACCCGCGACTGGGCGTTGGTGCGGTAGAAGACCGCGACGTCGCCGGGCCGCGAGCCGGCGTCGGTGAGGGTGTCGATCTCGCCGGAGACGAACCTCGCCTCGTCGCGCTCGTCGTCGGCGACGTAGCCGACGACCTTGGCGCCCATCCCGGCGTCGGACCAGAGGTTCTTCGGCTTGCGGCCGCGGTTGTGCCCGATCACGGCGTTCGCGGCGTTGAGGATCGTCTGGGTCGAGCGGTAGTTCTGCTCGAGCAGGATCGAGGTCGCGTCGGGGAAGTCCTGCTCGAAGTCGAGGATGTTGCGGATGTTGGCCCCGCGGAAGGCGTAGATCGACTGGTCGGCGTCACCGACCACCATCAGCTCGGCGGGCGGCACCCGCTCGGTCGGCGGTCTCGACCGGCTCGACCGAGGCGATCGGGTCCTCCAGCGAGTCGGCGCAGAGCTGGTGGATCAGGGCGTACTGCGCGTGGTTGGTGTCCTGGTACTCGTCGACCAGCACGTGCCGGAAGCGACGGCGGTAGGTCTCGCGCACCTCGGGGAAGGTCGCCATCAGGTCGACGGTCATGGTCAGGATGTCGTCGAAGTCGAGGGCGTTGGCGTCGCGGAGCCGCTGCTGGTAGCGGGTGTACGCCGCGGCGTACGCCTCCTCGAACTTGTTGCGGGTGTCGGCCGCGACCTCCTCGGGCCCGCGCAGCTCGTTCTTGTGGGAGGAGACCCAGTGGAGCACCGGCGCCGGCCTGGTAGCGGCGCGGGTCGAGGTCGAGGTCGTTGATCACCATCGTCATCAGCCGCTTGGAGTCGGCGGCGTCGTAGATCGTGAAGCTGGACTTGAACCCGAGCTTGTCGATCTCCTTGCGCAGGATCCGCACGCAGGCGGAGTGGAACGTCGAGACCCACATCAGCCGGGCGCGCGGCCCGACCAGCGCCTCGACCCGCTCCTTCATCTCGGCGGCGGCCTTGTTGGTGAAGGTGATCGCCAGGATCGAGCCGGGATGCGCCTTGCGCTGGGAGACGATCCAGGCGATCCGCCGGGTGAGCACCCGGGTCTTGCCCGAGCCGGCGCCGGCGACGACGAGCAGCGGCGCGCCCCTCGTGGACCACCGCGGCGCGCTGCGGCTCGTTCAGCCCGGCCAGGAGCTCGTCGGCGGTGGGGCCCTGCGGCTTCTGCCTCGCCGAGCCCGGTCGGCGCTCGGCGTCGGGGAGGCTCAGGCCGAGGATCGGGAGGGTGTCGCTCATCTCGCCTCCCAGCCTACGGCCCGCCACCCCCAGCCGGCCGCGCCGTACGCCACCGACCCGGAAAGCGCGGACGAAGCCGGCGACACGCCCGACGTACGACGGTTCGTCCGCGTTTTCCGCCGAGCGGTCCCTGGGCCTAGCGGCGGCGGGGGGTCAGAGCAGGCGGCGGTCGGAGGCCCAGCGGGTCAGCTCGTGGCGCGAGGACAGCTGCAGCTTGCGGAGCACGCTCGACATGTGGGTCTCGACGGTCTTGATCGAGATGAACAGCTCGCGGGCGACCTCCTTGTAGGCGTAGCCGCGCGCGATCAGCCGCATCACCTCGCGCTCCCGCTCGGTGAGCCGGTCGAGGTCCTCGTCGACGGCGGAGATCTCGATCGTGCCGGCGAAGGCGTCGAGGACGAAGCCGGCCAGCCGCGGGGAGAACACCGCGTCGCCCTCGGAGACCCGACGGATCGCGTCGACCAGCTCGGGGCCGGTGATCGTCTTGGTGACGTAGCCGCGGGCGCCGGCGCGGATGGTGCCGATGACGTCCTCGGCGGCGTCCGAGACCGACAGCGCCAGGAAGCTTCGGCGCCTCGGCGGCGCTCATCGATAGTCGCCAGCCGGCGCATCACCTCGGCGCCCCCACCGCCGGGCAGGTGGACGTCGAGCAGGACGACGTCGGGCCGGTGCTCGGCGATCGGCGGCCATCGCCTCGTCGACGTCGGCCGCCTCGGCGACGACCTCGATGGGTGGCCGACGGATGGCCGGCGACGTCCCGAGCTCGGCGCGGACGCCGGCACGGAACATCGCGTGGTCGTCGACGATCAGCACCGCGATCATGCTGGTCTGGCTCACTGGTTGCTCTCCTGTCGGGCCTGTCGGGCCTGTCGCGGCAGCTTCAGCCGCACCTCGGTGCCGGTCTCGGGCGTCGACCGGATCTCGGCGGTGCCGCCGTGGCGGGTCATCCGGTCCAGGATGCTGTTGCGGACGCCCTGCCGGTCGGCCGGGCACGGCCTGCGGGTCGAAGCCGGCGCCGCGGTCGCGCACGAACACCTCGACCCGGTCGCGGCGAGACCTCGGCGTAGATGTCGACGACCGGGCGTGCCGGCGTGCTTGGCGGCGTTGGTGGTGGCCTCGCGCGTGGCCGCCACGATCGGGGCCAACGCCTCGTCCCGACGAGTCGAGGTCGCCGACCGTGACCAGCTCGACGTCGACGCCGTAGGTGTCCTCGATCTCGCGGACGACCTCCCGCAGCGCAGCCGGCCAGCGTGCCCCCGCCGGGGGTCGCGTCGAACAGCCAGGCGCGCAGGTCGCGCTCCTGCGACCGCGCGAGCCGGGCCACGGTCGGGGCGTCGGCGGCGTTCTTCTGGATCAGCGCCAGGGTCTGCAGCACGGAGTCGTGGAGGTGGGCGGCGAGGTCGGCGCGCTCCTGGGTGCGCACCCGCTCCGCGCGCTCGTCGCTGAGGTCGCTGGTCAGCCGCCACACCCAGGGGCCGAGCATGATCGCCAGCCCGATGCCGCCCAGCGCCGCCGAGAACAGGACGTCGGTCACCTGGCGCACGTGTCCGTGGCGGACGGCGAACAGGGCCATCGCGCCGACGATGAGCGTGAAGCCCGCGCCGACCCGGACGTACGCCGCCCAGCCACCGCCGCCGAAGACGGCGCGGACCGGGTTGAGCTTCTCCGACTGGTCCAGCCACCGCGACCGCTGCGCCTCGTCGGCCTGCCGCCACAGCAGCCCGAAGCCGAGCACGGCGAGCACGATCGCCCACAGCAGGACGCCGTTGCCGCCGAAGATCGCCTCGGCGGTGAGCACCAGCCCGAGGCCCAGCGCGACCAGCGCGACCGCCGGACCCGAGTCGGCCAGCCGCCGGATCCGGCCGGGGCGCTTGCCCTGCCGCGTGGCGCTCTCCAGGCCCGGGCGCCTCGCGGTCGAGCGGCTGCGCCGGCAGCACCAGCCACAGCCCGGCGTAGAAGAGCACGCCGCTGCCGCCGAGCACCGCCAGCACCAGGAAGCGCCGCCCGCACCCACACGGTCGGGCAGCCCGAGGTGGCGCGCGAGGCCCGCGGCGACGCCGCCGATGATCGGCTCGCCGGTGTCGCGGTAGGCCTTGCGCGCCGGGCCGCCGGGCCGGCGCGGGGGCGGGTGCGGTGCTGGTGGTCATGACACGCTCATCGTCGCAGGTCGGCGGGGCACGGACCACGAGGACGACCCCCGGTCGTACCCTGAGCCGCGACCCCGGCGACGCGGGCGGGATCAGGGGTTCCCCCGATGGTGTACGCCGCCGCGCGTGCCGCACCTTGGATGACATGACCACGACACCACCCGACACCTCCCCGCCGCAGGGTCCGGCACCGGACTCCGGCCCGCGCGTGGGATGGGACGACATCCGCGACCTCGGCCCGGATCCGGCGCAGCCGCGACCGACCGCAAGGTCGCCGGCGTCGCCGGCGGGCTGGGTCGTCACCTCGACATCGACCCGGTCATCCTGCGGGTGGCGTTCGTGGTCCTCACCTTCTTCGGCGGCGTCGGCCTCCTGCTCTACGTCGCCCTCTGGCTGCTCCTTCCCGAGGACGGCAGCGACTGGGCCACGATCAAGCTCGACCGCCGCAGCCGCACCGTCGCGCTGGTCGTCGTCGGCGCCCTGGCGCTGCTGCTGCTCGTCCAGCACGGCTGGTGGGGCAGCGGCGGATGGCTCTTCGTCTGCCTGGTCGTGGTCGCCGCCGCGGTCGTGATCTCCACCCAGCTGCCCCATCGTGGCGGCAGCGACGCCTCCCTGCCGGCGTCCGGCCGCCGACCCGGCCACGGGCGAGCCGGCACCCAGACCACCGCCACCTACCCGGCGCCGTCGTACGCCGTCCCCGAGCAGCCGCGACCGGTCAACCCGCGCAAGAAGGGGCCGATCCTGTTCTGGTTCGCCCTCGCGGTGATCGCGTCGCCCTCGGCGTCGCTCGGCATCGCCGACCTGGCCGGCGCCGACGTCGCCCCCTCGGCGTACCCCGCGACGGCTCTCGGCGTCAGCGCCGTGTTCCTGCTGATCGGCTCCTTCTACGGCCGGGCCGGCGGCATCGTCCTGGTCGGCCTCCTCGCCGCGGCGACCACGGTCGGCACCACGATCGCCGACCGCTGGGACCCGCACACGCACGACCGTCGTCGCCGGCCGACGCGTCGCAGGTGCGGAGCAGCTACACGATGGACGTCGGCGAGCTCGTCGCTCGACCTGTCCGACGTCGCCGATCCCGAGGCGCTCGACGGCCGCGAGATCACCGTCCACGGCAACGTCGGCCACCTCGACGTCCGGGTGCCGAGCGACGTGACCGTCGTCGCCAACACCCACGTCAGCGGCATCGGCGGGCTCAACGTCTTCGGCCGGGACGGCGGCGGCATCGACACCGAGCTCGACACCGTGCACTCCGGCGGCCCCGGCGCACCCCGCCTGACCATCGACGCCGAGCTGCACGTCGGCGGCATCGACGTCCACACCGAGCCGAGCACGAGGAGCATGACGATGAGCGAGCACACCGAGGTCCTGCCCGAGCAGCACCGAGACCACCGGCGGCCGCAGCTGGGCCGCCGGACGTCACCCGGTGAACGTGTTCCACCTGGTGTTCGGCGTCGCGTTCCTGGGCCTGGTCGTGAACTGGGCCCTGATCGAGTCCGGCACCGTCGGCACCGACGGGCTGCGCTGGCTGCTGCCGATCCCCTGGGTCGCCGCCGGCGCCGCCGGCCTGATCGCCACGGCACCGCGCCTGCGCGGTCACCGGGACTGACTAGGGCTCGTCGTGCGGCAGCCGGATCTCGCCGGTGTCGGGGTCGCGGAAGGTGACCTCGATCGAGCCGATCGACTTGTGCTGCTGGGACCGCGCGTAGCCGGCGTACGCGCGCAGGTCGGCATCGGTGAGGTCGGTGTTGTCGGTGAACAGGCTCGCCAGCGAGCGTGGCCAGAGCCGCGCGGCCAGGACGACGTTCACCTCGATGCCGAGCACGCCCATGACGGAGGCGAGGTAGATGATCCCGACCAGGCCGAGCACCAGCGCGAACGTCCCGTTCATGCCGCTGGTCTCCTTGATCACCCGATCGACGTAGATCGTCCCGACGTACTGCAGGACCTGCCAGAGGACGGCCGTGGCGAAGGCGCCGGGCGCGGCGCGGACCAGGTGGTGGCGCCGGGTCGTGGAGAACCGGAAGATCACGGTGAGCACGGTCCCCAGCACGAGCACCGTCAGCAGCCGGACCAGCCAGCCCACCGCGTCGTCCGCCCTGGTCCCGAACGTCTCGGTGTCGGTGCCGAGGGTGGACACGGTCGTGATCACGATGACCGCCAGCCCCGTGGTCACGATCAGCAGCAGGCTCTTCAGCCGCAGCGTCAGCGGGTTGGGGCGCCGGTTCCGCGGCACCGCCCAGGCGAGGTTGTTGGCGTTCTGCAACGCCTGCCCGAGGCCGAGCGAGCCGTAGAGCGCGGCCGCGGCACCGATGACGACGCCCGGCACCGAGCCCTTCAGCCCGCCGGGCCGGCCCAGCTGGTCCCCCACGATCGGGAAGTTGGCCAGTGCCGAGCTGAGGATGCGGCCGGCCAGCTCGGGGTCGTTCTGCAGGAAGAACCCCAGGATCGAGCTCCCGAGGAGGAGCAGCGGGAAGATCGCGATGAACGCGTAGTAGGTGATGGTCGCGGCCAGGTAGTTCCCCTGGTCGTCGACGTACTTGTAGAACACGGCGATCGGCAGCCCCAGCACGGAGAAGCGCCGCTGACTGCGGTCGAACCCCGCGACGACTCCCACGGACGAACCGTAGCCGTGACCTGCCAGAGTGGCGCTATGCCGCTGCCACGCCTGGGCACCCTCGACTCGCTGCCGGTGCTCTCCCACCCCGATCTCCTGGCCCCGCCCGTCTACGACGCGCTGCGCGACTGGCCCGGGGCGACCGAGGTCGCGGTCGTCGAGATCGACCCCGCTCTCGCCGACACCGCCGCGATGTCCGAGGCCTACGACGTGCCGATGGAGTGGGGCGCCAACTGCGTGGTGGTGATGGGCAAGCGCGAGGGCGAGGAGCGCGTGGCCGCGTGCGTGGTCCGGGCCGACACCCGGGCCGACGTGAACAACCTGGTCAAGCGCACGCTCGACGTCCGCAAGTGCTCGTTCCTGCCCATGGAGCGCGCGGTCGAGGAGTCGGGCATGGAGTACGGCGGCATCACCCCCGTCGGCCTGCCCAGCCACTGGCGGCTCCTGGTCGACGAGGCCTGCCTGGCGATCGAGGCGGCGGTGATCGGCTCCGGCGTACGCCGGTCCAAGCTCCTGGTGCCCGGCCGCCTGCTCGGCGAGCTCCCGCGCGCGGAGGTGCTGGCGGGGCTGGGTCACTGACCTTGCGACCGTGACAGTGGTTCTGTCACAGTCGACCATGTGAAGCTCTCGACCCAGCTGATGTACGCCGGCAACCCGCGCGAGGCGGCCGACCAGGTCGCCGCCCTCGAGGAGGCCGGGCTCGACACCGTCTGGGTGCCGGAGGCCTACGGCTTCGACTCCCCCACGCTGATGGGCTACCTCGCGGCGAAGACCGAGCGGGTCGAGATCGGCAGCGCGATCCTCAACGTCTACTCCCGCACCCCGAGCGCGCTGCTGCAGACCGCGGCCGGGCTCGACAACGTCAGCCAGGGCCGGGCGATCATCGGCCTCGGCGCCAGCGGGCCCCAGGTGATCGAGGGCTTCCACGGCGTCCCCTACGACAAGCCGCTGGGTCGCACCAAGGAGATCATCGAGCTGATCCGCCGGCGGCCTGCGCCGCGAGACGCTCGTGCACGACGGGATCTTCACGCTCCCGCTCCCCGAGGGCCAGGGCACCGGACTCGGCAAGCCGCTGAAGCTGATGACCAAGCCCGAGCCGGCCCGAGCGATCCCGCTCTACATCGCCGCCCTCGGCCCGAAGAGCGTCGAGGGCGCCGCCGAGTACGCCGACGGCTGGCTGCCGTTCCTCTTCGTGCCCGAGAAGCTCCGGCCAGGTCTGGGGCGACGCGCTCGCCGCCGGCAAGGCCAAGCGGCAGGAGGGGCTGGCCCGCTGGAGATCAGCGCCGGCGGCATGGTCGCGATCGGCGAGGGCCCCGAGACCAAGGCCCTGCTCGACTTCGCCCGCCCGACGGTCGCGCTGTACGTCGGCGGCATGGGCGCGCGCGGCAAGAACTTCTACAACGACCTGCTGTGCCAGTACGGCTACGAGAAGGAGGCGAAGGAGATCCAGGACCTCTACCTCGGCGGCAACAAGCGCGACGCCGAGGCGATCGTGCCGACCGAGCTGCTCGAGCTGGGCAACCTCGTCGGCCCCGCGTCGTACGTCAAGGAGCGGATCGCCGCCTTCGCCGAGGCCGGGGTGACCAACCTCCAGGTGACGCCCGGCCTCCGACGACCCGGCCGCGACGATCCGTCAGCTGCGCGAGCTCGTCGACTGACCCTCGGCGCTCTGGCACAGCCGCACCAGCCGGTCCATGCACGTCGTTCCAGCCCTGCTCGGCGCCACCGTCGGGCTCGTGCGCCTCCGAGGTGTGCGCGACCGTCACCAGCGTCGCGCCGTCCCCTCCGGCTCGAAGGTCACGACCACCGTGTCCTCCACGACGGCGTCCGGCTCGCCGTCGTCCTCCCAGTTCCAGGTGAACGACCAGCCGCCGCGGCGGGTCGACCTCGGTGTAGACGCCCCGACCGTCGCCCCGATCGCCGGACTGGTGATCCGGTAGGCGCCTCCCGCGTGCGCCTCCACGTCGTACGTCGTGCCGGCCAGCTGCGGCCACCACCAGGCAGCGAGCTGGTCCACGTCGGTCCACGCGTCGAAGACCCGCTCGGGTGGCGCGGAGACGGTCCGGCTGATCGTGATCGTGCTGGTGGTCATGGCTTCTCCTCCGAGTCGGTCGACAGGTGCTGCTCCAGCCGGTCGAGCGCGTTGCCCCACATCAGGCGGGTGCTCATCGCCCAGGTGCCCAGCTCCTCCAGGCTGCCCGGGACGAGCCGGACGGACGTCGTCCGCCCGGACTTCTCCTTGCGGACGACCCCGGCGTCGACCAGCACCCGCAGGTGCTTGTCGACGGCGGGCAGGGTCACGGCGAGGTGCTCGGCGAGCACGCTCATCGACGCCTCACCCTCGGCGAGGCGCTCGATGATCGCCCGGCGCGGTGCCGACGCGACGGCCGACGCCACGTCGTCCAGCCGATGCTTCACCATGTGGTGAAGTATTGCGTGAGGCGGACGGACCGGTCAAGCGTCGTCGGGGGACGACCGAGGGGCGGCCGAACCGCGTCACGTCAGCTTGATCGTGAAGCTCCGGCTGCCGAGGTCGAAGGACCCGTTCACGGGGTCCTCGCCGGGCGGCTTGACGTCGTTCGGCGGCCGGCAGGATCCGCAGCGTGACCGTGTAGGTCTTCCCCTTCACCATGCCCAGCTTCTTGCCGACCACGTCGGCGTTGAAGGTGTGCTTCTTCGCGTCGTAGGTGAACAGGTCGTTGCGCGCCGTCCAGGCGTCCGGTCGCGCCCGACCTGCACGCCAGCGGAGCTGCACCCGCTTGCGCGGTGACCAGCGCCTTGGCCGTGGCGTCGGGGATCAGCTGGATCGGCTGCAGCACCAGGCCGTCAGCTTCGGGTGCTCGCGCCGACCGGACGACTCGTCGTCCCCATCAGCTTGATCGGCGACGCGAACGGGCTCGACGAGGTACTGCGTCGCCATCGCCGCGGTCGCCGGCGCCGCGTCCGGCGCGGTCACCGTGACCGTGAAGGTGCCGACGACGAGGCGAGAGTTCATCTTCGGCGCGGTCGCGACCCCCTGGGCGTTGGTGGTGACCGTCGCCGTCGTCTTCAGGCTCGGGAAGACCGCTCCCGGAGCCGTGGACGGGCAGCGTGAAGGTCACCGGCACGCCGGCCAGCGGTCCCCGAGCGCGTCGGTCAGCGTCGCCTTCAGCGCCGGGAACTCGAGCGGCCGGCAGCGCGGTTGCGGAGCCCGGGCTCAGGGTGAGGCGTCGCGGTGGCGAGGTGGACCTGTACCTGCTGGGAGTCCACCGGCTCACCGTCGTCGCCGATCAGGTCGGCCTTGACGGTGACTGTGCCCGACGGGCAGTCCCTGACCCGAGCGGCAGCCGCAGCACGACGGTGCCGTCGGCGGCCGAGGCGTCGGCGTACTCGAACAGCTCGGTGCCGTTCTTCGAGACCGTGAACCGGACCGTCCGGCCCTGGACCGGCCCGCTCGGGTCGGTCACCGTGGCCGTCACACCGAACGGCGAGCCTGGTCTGCGGCGCCGCGTCTGCAGGCCCACCTCGGCGGTGTCGACGCCGGCCGGGACGACGCGGTAGCCGTCACCGTCGGCGGTGTCCAGGCCCACGGCCCCGACGCCGTTCGCCGCCTGCACCAGGAAGCGCATGCCGGACGACGGCTGCCCGGCGGGCAGCGGCATGGTGCCGGTCCAGTGGGTCGAGTCGTTCGGGTCCTGGGTCAGGTCCACCGAGCTGCCAGTGGCCGTAGCCCAGTCGCTTCGACGCTCGCCGGTCCAGGTCGCCCACACCTGCTGGACACCCGCCGACGGGTCACCGGTGACCGTCGCGGAGAACGTGACGACGCCGCTGGCCACGGTGCCCTGCACGTTGCCGATGCTGGGCGCCGCCGCCAGCGACGGCTGGTTCTGCCCGAAGGACTGAGCGTCGCGTCCCGCTGTAGAACAGCCGCATGTCCATGTGGGAGTAGGCCCGCTGGGTGTCGGTGAGCACCGGTCCGGTGTCGGAGCGGTACTGCCCGGGCGTGAGGATCAGCGACGTACGCCCGGTCCCGCTGAGGGTGCCGAAGTAGTTCGGCGTGATCAGCCGCTGCGGGAAGAAGGCGCTCGGACTCGAACGTCGTGTTCGGCGTCGAGCCCTCGATCGCCGGGCGCGCCGGTGACCGGCAGGATCCCGGTGGTGTCGGTGTAGTCGGCGCTGCGGAAGCCCACCCCGCGCAGCACCTGACCCGGCACCGTGACGTTCTCGATCTGCTTGGGCACGGCCGGCGCGCCGGGCAGCACGGTCACGCCGTCGCGGCCCGCGAGCCAGGTGCTCTTGAGGGGCAGGCCGATCTGGGCGGGGTCGGTCAGGTCGACCCCGGAGTCCTTGGTCGACGACGTGGTCGGGGTGTCGACCCCTGGTCGTCGATCGTGAGGCCGAACGTCGCGCCCGGGGTCGTCGTACCGACGGCGCTCCGGGTCGCACGTTCGAGACGGCCGAGTCGATCGGCGTACGGCCCGGAGCGTCGAAGCCGGTCATCGGTAGGCCGTAGAGGCTGGCCTCCAGCATGGCTTTCTGGTCGATGCCACTGACCGCGCTCAGCCCGGACAGGTAGTCCTGCTTGGCCTGCACCAGCGCCGTACCGACCGCGACCGGGGCGTTGCCGGCGGTCGGCTCGTGCAGGCGACGGGAGACGTCGAGGTAGAGCCGCTCGCTGTACTCGAGGAAGTCGGAGTCGCCGTACTGGTAGCCGGTGCCGCCGATCAGGACGGCGTGCTGCTCGGCCATCCGCTGGGTCCAGTCGAACGGGTTGGTCACGTCCGGGACCGCCGGCCGCGTCGACGATGTTGTAGCCGGAGTGGCAGCCGGCGCTGAGCACGACGGTGTCCTTCAGCGCGTCGGGGTGGGCACCGTTCGGGTCCAGCTCGCCGGCATCGAACGCCGTCTGGAAGTCGGCCGCCAGGGTGTCGTTCGCGCTGAAGTGACCCGCCAGGTAGACCAGGTCGTGGTGCGACCCGAGGAGCGCGTCGCTCAGCTGGTCGGCGTTCCAGTGGTCGGCCGTCCCGTCCGGTGGCGTCGGGGTGGTCGATCAGGGTGTCGTGGGTGCCACCCGGGATCGCGGCCTGGAACTGCTCCTGCACCCCGTCGGCGGCGTCCGCGAGGAAGTCGTAACCGGTCACCAGCGAGGAGTGTGGGCGCCGGGCAGGGTGCCGTTGGTGAGCCCGAGGTAGTTGCGACACCGTCGACCTCGATCTCGGCCGGCGTCTTCACCAGCCGACCGACCGCCAGGTCGGGCACCGGCAGGGTGACCCCGCTGATCGTGACGTCGGTGTCGGAGCCGTAGGCGTCCTGGCTCTGCACCTGGTCGGCCTTCAGGCTGGCGCCGGACGGCGTGTTGGCGCGGACGGGCGGGGAGAACTGGCTCTCCTCACCGAGCCCGGAGACGTCCGGGTAGCGGAAGAACGGGATGACGTCGTCACCGCCGGCGAGCACGACGTACTTGCTGTCTGCAGTTGCGGAAGCCGTCGGTGAGCTGCTTGATCGCGCTCGCCACGAGGTTCACGGCGTAGGGGCACGCGGGCTTGGCGGCGACCTGGTCCCAGAGCGCCTGGACGCGTGGCGACTGGGACGACGTCGATCCAGGTGCCGTTCGTCGCCGCCGCCAGGGTCGCAGCGACGTCAGGTAGTCGTCGTACTCGGGAGAACGCCGTGAGGTCCAGCCGGTTGGTGTCGGTGACGATCACCGTCTCGGGTTGGCGGGGCTCGGCGCGACGGGCGCCGGCTGAGCCGGGTCGGAGCCTCGGTCGGCGGCGCGAGGGCGAGCGGGACGTCGCTGTCGTCCGGGAGGCCGCGCACTGGGTGCCGCCGTGTCGGTGAGGGTGCGGGCGACGTGGAAGGCCGCCGCCGGGGTCAGGTCGGTGTGGCCCTGGACGCGGACGTAGAAGTAGCCCGTCGGTGTTGCCCGTGGACGCCGAGACGGTCTCGTCTCTGGATGCCGGTGTTGGACGAGACCGCGAGCAGGGTCTGGTCCTGGGCGGCCGAGAACGCCTCGCTGAAGCCCGGGTCGGCCGCGAGGTTCGGGTCGTAGGCGTCCGGCGCGTAGATGTGGGGCGCGTAGATGCGCGGGGCGTAGATGTGCGGGGCGTAGATCTCGCGGGGCGTAGATCCGCGGCGCGTAGATGTGCGGGCGCGTAGATCTGCGGGGCGAACTTCGGGCGTGACGTTGGACGTCGGGATGTCGGTGGCGGCCGCCGGGTAGTCCGGCACCTGCGTGCTCGGAGCCCGGCGCACCCTGCGCCGACGCGGCCGCGAGCTGGCTGAGGTCCGTGCTGCTGCTGAGCTGGTCGAACGCCGCCCCGATGTCGCCGTACAGCGCGACGTCGTCGTCGGCCGGGAGGTCGGTGAGGTTGACCGTGGCCTGCTCGCCGGGCACGACCGGGAACCTGTACCACCGTGTCTCACCGGCCTCGGTCAGCGTGCCGGGTCGAGTGCCGCTCCGCGGGCAGGTCGTCGCACCGGTCCACTGCCGGTTGTCCGATGCCGATCGTGGCGTCGAGGTAGGGCTTGGTGCTGAGGGTGAAGGTGCCGCGCAGGAAGTTGTTGCTGTCCTGGTTCGAGCCGGACTGAGCCGGAACCCGTAGGTCTGGCCCTGCGTGCACGTGGAACGTCGCGACCCCGCCGTAGAGGAAGCCGTTGGACGGGCTGGTGCAGCAGTCGACCGGGCCGTCGTTGACCAGGTGTGCTCTGGACGGCGCCGTCGACGATCGTGTCGAGTCGTGCCGTCACCTCGAACCACGCGTGGAGGCCCTGCCAGGATGTAGGGCACCTTGATCGTGCCGCTGGTCTGCGCCGTGGCGGTGAAGGTCCAGGTGCCGGAGCCGGAGTTGTCGGCGTTGTAGGTCATCTGCGCTGCCGAGGCGGTGCCGTCCGAGACCGTCGTGGACGTTGCCGGTGCCGGCGGCGGTCCAGACCGGGGTCGCCCGGAGCGGCCGAGGCGGGCGCGGCCAGGACCAGCGGCGCACCCAGCCCCAGCGCGGTGGCGAGTGCGGCGAGCGTCGCGGTCAGCCGGCGTCGACCGAGGCGACGGCGCTGCGGCGCGAGGCCGTCCGGGCGTGTGGAACGACTGGAACGAACGGATGCAGACACGACGATCTCCCCTGGTAGCCCGCAAGGCTGTCGGGCTCCGCACCAGCGCCGAGAACAGCAGGCGCAGCCTAACCCCGGGATCCGTCGTCCTGACATGTCACCTGGATGACCATTCCGGACCAAGGGTCGCGGATCGTTCAGACCGTCAGCTCAGCCGCCGTGGCGCGGCCCGACGGCAGATCGGTCGAGGTCGGCCGCGGCTCCCTCGGCCTGGGCCTGCATCGAGCAGGTCGGGCGGCGTCCGGTCGCGCGCCGGAGCGAGCGACTCCGCGAGCGCGGCCTCGGTCGGGGGGAAGCGCGGGGCGCCGATCTCGCCGCGCAACCGCTCGGCCGCGGCGAGCAGGAACACGGCGTCCGCGTCGTCGTCGGCACCCCGAGCCAGGGCCCAGCACGGCGATGTCCTCGAACACGTGGGCCAGCGACCAGCGGTCGTCGCGCTCGACGTAGCCGTCCAGCGCGACCCGAAGTCGGCCGCCGCCGAGCCGAGGTCGCCGAGGTCGCGGCTGACGTTGGCCAGGTTGTGCCGCCCGACCGCCACGACCCAGGGATCCCCGACCTCCTCGGCCAGCGACTGCGCCTCGACGAAGCGCTCGCGGGCCAGCCGGAGGTCGCCGCGCACCGTCGCGAGCATGCCCATGTTGGTCAGCGAGACGCTGACCGCTCGACGGTCGTCGAGGGCACGCCGCCGGGCCAGGCCCTCCTGACCCAGGCGCTCGGCCTCCTCCAGGTCGCCCTCGTCCTCGGCGACCAGTGCCAGGTTGGTGAGCATCGCCGCGACCCCGGCGCTCGTCGCCGAGGTCCTGCCGCAGCGCCATGCTCTCCTCGTACGCCGCGCGAGCGCGCTCGGGATGTCCCTGCTGCGACTCGAGCGTGCCGCGCAGGTGGAGCACCCGCCCCCGGCCGGCCCCGTCGCCGAGCTCGGTGAACGCCGTCTCGGCCGCGGACAGCTCCTCCTCCGCCTCGGCGTACCGCCCCTGCTTGCGGGCCAGCTCCGCGCGTGCGACCCGGGCGCCGTGCGACGTCGCTGACGTCACCGACCTCCTCCGCCGCGGCCCGGGCGCGGGCGACCGCGTCCTCGGCGGCCGCCCAGTCGCCTCCGATCGCCAGCGCCTCGGCCAGCTGCAGCAGCACCTCGGGCCGCTCGTCGGGCTCGACGATCGGCAGCAGCTGCTCGAGGTAGGAGATGGCCGTCTCCTGGGCGTACGCCGCCCGCGCGGCCGCCGACGGCCTCGCGCAGGTAGCTGCCGCTTCTTCGGCAGGTCGTCGCTGCGGGAGTAGTGGTAGGCCAGCAGGTCGAGGTGGCGACGTGGACCGCTCGGGCTCGGCTCTCCAGGGCGTCGCCGACCCGGCCGTGGAGCACCGAGCGAACGCTGAACGGCAGGGAGTCGTAGGCGACGTCGCGGGTGACGGCGTGACCGAAGGCCCAGGCACGTCAGGCCGGGTCCTCCAGCTCGATCAGGCGGGTCGTCGCGGCCGCCGAGCAGGTCGTGGTGCACGGCCTCCTCGACACCGAGGTCGGGGTAGGCCGCCGCCACCAGCGGGGTGTGGAAGTCGCGGCCGATCACGCTGGCCACCTTGACCGCCCGGCGCGAGCCCTCGGCCTGGGCGTCGATGCGGCTCAGCACCAGGCTGTGCAGGCTGGCCGGCAGCTCGACGACGTCGGCACCGTCGCCGCCGGTCGACGTCGGCGAGGATGTACTCCACGAGCTGCTCGAGGTAGAACGGGTTGCCCTCGGCCCGCGCGACGACGGTGTCGACCAGCGCGGCGCCGGGTCGCGGCCGACCAGCGAGCGGTGGCGCTCGCCGACCAGCGTCCGCGAGCCTCGCGGGCTCGAGCGCCTCGAGCACGAGGTCGGTGACGTGGCCGTCCGGGCGGATCGGCAGGCCCGCCAGCGCGGTGCCGTCCGGGCGGCTGAGCACCAGAGGAGCACCAGGACCGGGTGGCTCCGGACCGTCCGGCTCGAGCACCTCGAGCAGGTCGCGCGAGAGCGGGTCGAGCCACTGCGCGTCCTCGAGCACCACCACCAGCGGGCCGCGCGCCGCGCGGGCGGCCAGCAGCCGCGCCGAGCAGGTCCTCCAGCGAGGTCTTGCGGAGCTCGCCGTCGAACGCCGCCGTCAGGTCGCTGTCGGCAGCGTCAGACGCCGAGCACCGGGCCGAGCAGCGGGGCGCGGGCGACGAGCTGGGCGTCCAGCGCCGCGACCGCGGCGGTCACCGTCGGCTCGGCCGAGCGACGTCGTGGTCGAGGCCGAGCAGGTCGTGCCAGACGCCTCGCCACGCGGCGTACGTCGCCTGCCGGGCCAGCGCAGCCTCCCCCGTGACGACCGGCACGCCGTCGGCGTCGAGCGGTGTCGGTGAGCTCGCGGACCAGCCGGGTCTTGCCGGTGCCGGCCTCGGCCTGGACGACGACGCACCGGCCGCGCGCCCGAGCCGAGCGTCCACAGCCCGCGCAGGCAGCGCCAGCTCGGGCTCGCGACCGACCATGACGTGCGAGCCGGGCCGGCCGGCGAGCATGCACCGGTCGCGGCCGCCCGGCCGAGCGAGACCGCGGACCTGCACCGCGCTCCTCCCGCCCCTTGACCTGGGTGTCGGGCAGCTCGGCCCAGGTGAACCGGTCGCCGGCCTGCGCCGCGACGTCGCCGTGCACCCAGATCTCGGCCGGCCGCCGGCCCGGACCATCAGCCGGGCGGCGAGGTTCACGGCGTCGCCGAGGCAGCAGAACGTGCGGCGCTCGGCGTGGCCGTAGGTGCCGCTGCGGAGCCGTCCGGTCGCGACCCCGATCTGCACGTCGGTGACCGGGCACCTCGGCGGCGATCTCCAGCAGCCGCAGAGCCGCCTCGCAGGCCCGCGCCACGTCGTCCTCGTGGGCGACCGGCGCACCGAACACGCCGTAGAGATAGGCGCCCTTGTCGCCGATGGTGAGCTGGAGGACCGAGCCGCCCTGCTCGTCGAGCACCAGCTGGGCGCGGGTCACGAAGTCGTCGAGGACGCCGCGGCGCCTCGGGGTCCTCGTCGAAGTCGAGGCCCGCGAACCGGACGAAGACCGGGACGGCCGGGCGCAGCTCGGCGAGGAACTCGCCGCGCCCGGCGACCATCCGCTCCCACACCGCCGGGAGCAACCACTCCCGTGCCGTCTCGTCGGGCAGCCGCGGCCACTCGCTCGGCGTGACCGACGTCGTCGGCGGTCGGCGGCCAGTGCGCTCGACCACGCCGACCGGACCCACGTCGCCGTGCCGCGTCTCGCGGAGCATCACCCGGTCGCCGAGGCTGGCGCCAGCGCGCCGGCGTCGAGCACGACGTCGCCGGACCTGCGCCTGCTGCTCGGCGGCGGCCAGCGAGTCCATCAGCTGACCGGCCAGGACGTCGATCAGCTGCACCGCCGGGTCTCCGACGACGAACCGATGCACCGGACCCACGGCCACGGCCACCTTGAGGCCGAGGCCGGCCGTCGCCGCCCGGCGTGGCTGACGCTGCCGACCCGGCCCATCACCCGTTGCAGCTCCAGACCGCAGGCGGTCGCCCGGACTCCCGTCGTCCCGGTCGATCCACGCGGTCACGGCGTCGCCGCTGAAGTAGACGATGCTCGCCCGCCAGGCGTGCAGCACCTCGATCAGGGCGGCCGTGATCCGGTCGACCGTCGCGGTGAGCTCCTCGGCACCGCGCCGCTCGCCGTAGGCGTGGGCGAGGGCCTCGGCGAGGGGGGTGTAGCCCGCGATGTCGATGAACAGCGCCGACCCGTGGGTGAGCAGGGGCAGGTCGTCCCCTCGGGCCAGCGCCCGTCGCCGGTCCTCCGGGATGTAGGCCTGGGGATTGTCCCCAGGCAGCAACGTCCGCATCAGGCTCTCCCCCCTGGTACGTCCTGTCGCCAGTGTGGCGCACGTGTCCAGAGAGATGCGCCGAGGTCACGTCACCCGTCGAACGCCCACGCGACCATCAGGGGGAGCTCGTGCCGCCAGAAGGCACCGCCGTGCGAGCCGGCGCGCTCCTCCATCACGACGTCCGCCCCACGGTCGGCCAGGGCGGATGCCCACCGGGCCGCGTTCGCCAGGAAGAACGGCTCCTGAGTCCCGGCGACGAAGTAGGCACGCGGGAGTGGCGCCGGCATCTCCGCTGGTGGCTGGTAGCCGGCCCCCGGCGAGGCGCAGAGCACGGTGCCGAAGACCTGCGGATGGCGCAGGCCCATCGCCAGGGCCAGCTCTCCGCTCGCGGAGACACCGAGCAGGGCGGTGCGCTCGGCGCTCAGCGCCACCCCCCACCGCGTCCTTCACCCATCGCCGAACGTCGCGGACGAGAAATGTCTCGTGCGCCGCGAACCGTCCCGGATCGAAACCCGGGGAGTACTCGTGGAGTCGGAGCGTCTCGTCCGCGGGTCGGTGAACGCCCACCATCATCACGGCCGGCCCGTCGGTCCCCTCCAGGTCGGCCGCCCACGGCGTGAGCACCTGACCGTCACCGGCGAAGACGATCGCCTCGGGCGGGTCGGCGGGAACGTGCACGGTCACCTGCCGTCCGCCGTCGTAGTCGAACGTCTCGGTGACGAGCTCGCCCGACGCACCACCGACGGAGGGACGTTCAGTCACCCCAGGATCCTGGCACGCGGTCGACTAACGCGACGCTCGTCCCGGGCGGCGACCCCAGGTGCTGATCAGGACGCTGGACCCGACGATGGTGTCGGGGTCGGCCATCACCTCGACGAACCGATCCACCTCGTCCTGCGTGACGCCATGGCTGACGAGATCACTCTTCACCTGCTGCGCGTTCGCCGCCTGGACGGCGGCCCATCCAGCGCCGCCGAGGTCGACGGCCACGTAGCCACTGGCGCCGGTGCCTTCGAGCCCGAGACCACGCAAGGTACGCAGAGCGTTGGCGGCGAAGTCGCTCACCCCGCCCCGGGTGGCCAAGACCTGGTTGAACGCCCGTGCCATCCGCACGATCAGCTCGTGGTCGGGACCGTCCGGGTCGATCGTGCGCACCTCGCGAGTATCGAAGTCCTCCACCAGGAGCAGGCCGCCGGGTGCCAAGGCATCCGCCAGCCGGGTCAGTACCTCCTTCCTCTCAGGAAGGTGCTGCAGCACCAGCCGCTCGTGGATCAGGTCCCATGGGCCGTCCGGAACGGGCTGCGTCACGAGGTCGAGGGCGCGCACCTCGAGGTGCGCACGGCCGTCGGCGCGGCACCACCGGGGGTCGAGATCCACCGCCAGCACCTTCCCCGTCGGCCCCACCGCGTCGGCCATCCATCGCGCGATCGAGCCGCTCCCCGCCCCGACCTCCAGGCACCTGAGTCCCTGCGTCAGTCCCAGACGGGTCAGATGACCGCAGGTCACCGGATCGAACACGGCCTCCAGGCCGGCAAAGCGAGCGGCCGTCTCAGGCTCGGCGTTGGTCAAGAGGTACGCCGCCGGGTCATCAGCCACCCGAGCGTTGTACCACCGCACGACCCTCGGCGCCCAGCAAGGAGTGAGCCGCTGGACGCTGCTGGTGCCGTCGCGTTCAGGCGGGGCTGCGCGCGAAGACGAGGGCTCCCGGGACATCCTCGTCCGGCCTCATGACCAGCTCCGCCTCGATCGTGAACCCTGCCTCCCGGAGCCAACCCACCATCGTGCTCGGACGACGATCGTGAGTGTCGACGTTGATGGGACGACCGGTGTAGCCCTCGGACGTGTGTCGGGTCTCGTCACCGACGTGGAAGCCGACCAGGACCAGACCCTCGGGGCGCAGCACTCGACGGAACTCCTCGAACACGCCGGGAACGGCGGCGTCCGGCACGTGGATCACGGACCAGAACGCCACGAGGCCGGCGACCGAGTGGTCCGCCAGGTCGAGGTCGGTCATCGTCCCGACGTCGAAGCGGAGGTCCGGGTGGTCGCGCCGCGCGATGGCGATCATCTCGGGTGACAGATCGATGCCGAAGGCGTCCATCCCGGCGTCGTGGAGGTAGCCCGTGACGTAGCCCGGTCCGCAGCCCACGTCGGCGACCGGTCCACCTCCGGCGGCGTCCACGAGCTCGGCGTAGAGCGTCAGGCTGGCGCGGAGGCAAGGCATCCCCTCGAGCAGCCCGCGTACTTGCTCGGCGTAGCCGGAGGCGTCGGTGTCGTACGACGAGCGGGTGTCGGAGAGCCAGGCGTCAGCCATGGGTGGAACGGTAGCCCGGACCGACGACGGCACCGGCGTCGCGGAAAACGGCTAGGCAGCGGGTGGAGAAGAGGCCGCGTTGGTCCGCGGCACGTGGCCCGGCAGTGGTGGAGCCTGGGAACGGTGGACCTGGCCCGCCGGCGTCCGGATCTCGATCGTGTGGGGTTCGCTCTCGAGGAGGGTGGACGACCACCCGGTCGCTTCCTTGGCGTAGTTGCACGCCTCGCAGAGCCCCTGCCCGTTGCGGATGCTGGTCTCGCCCTCGGCGGCTGCCGGCTCGGCGTGGTCGGTGTGGCGGATCGGCGCGTCGCACCAGGGCGCGCGGCAGACCTGGTCGCGCAGCCGGATGAACCGGGCCAGGCCGCCCTCGAAGCAACGGCTCCGCGAGTCCATGGCCACCAGCTGACCGGTCGACGGTCGGCGGTAGAGGCGTCGCACCCGAGCCAGTCCGGCGTTGCCGGCCCGCAGGACCAGCTCGCGGGCCAGCTCGGCCGGGATCGGGCCGTGGCCGTCGAGTTGGGCGGAGTCGTCACGCCCTCCGAAGAGCACCTCGTCGCTGACCACGAGCCCCACCTCGACCGGGACGACGCCATCGGCGTTGCCGAGGAGCCGCCGGATCAGGGTGTCGGCCATCACCTGGCCGCGGCTGCGGGTGTCGCCGGAGGCTCGAGCCGAGTCCGCCGCCTCTGAGAGGGACGTGAACACCGCGACTCCTGCCGCCACCGGCAGCTCGGCGGACAGGCGGGTCATCGTGTCGGGGGCCGGTCGCAGGGTCACCCGTCGTTCGGACTCGGCGATCCGGCGTCGCAGGACGCAGGCGGCCGCGTCGAGCTCGGCGGCCAGGCTCCGGGCTGCACCGTCGAGCTCGCGGTCGCCCAGCTGCTCGAGCCGGCGGGCGTCGCCCGCGAGGCGCTGGTCGACGGTCTGGCGATCGGCCAGTGAGAGGTACGCGGTCTCGCGCACCAGGATCGTGGCCTTCCACTCGGTGATGTGGCCCTCGCGCAGCGCACGTCGTGTGCACGGCATCTCGTCGACGAGGATCCGCGCCAGCCCGACGTGCTGTCGCCCGCGGACGTGCGACTCCCGCCGGGCGAGGGCGACCTCGGCGGCCACACCACGCCCGCGCCGTTCGTGCGGCGTGCCGCGCTGCTCGTCTCGGGCACGGACAGAAGCGTCCAGCGCCGCGGTGATCTCGGCCTGCAGTCCCGCAGCGGCACAGGTGAGTCGCTCGAGGGACCGCAACACCTCCACCCGTGCGCGGTCGTCGTCCGGACCGTCGGTGCTCGCCAACCGCTCGACCCAGCGGTCGACGTCGGCGGCGTCGAGTGCCGGGCGGTCAGGGTCGGTGTCGAACATGTGTTCGAGCATACAGGTATGGCCACCTTGAGGCAAGATCCGCACGGACATCTGTGGAGAGAACGCGTGTCTTCGGTGCCGGGTCTCGTGACGGTCGCAGAGCGACCTCCTCGACCAACGGCGGAGCCCACAGCCACCTTCGCGTCCGCCGGCAAGCCCGCACCGCCGCCCGCCTCGTCGCGCGCGACTGCTCACTTGCACCGTGACAGTTCCACTGTCAATGTGGAGCGGTGACGCGCAGCATCTTCGAGTCCGAGCACGAGGCGTTCCGCGAGACCGTCGGCACCTTCCTGGACAAGGAGGCCGTGCCGTTCCACGACCAGTGGGAGAAGGACGGCATCGTCGACCGCGAGGTCTGGGCGAAGGCGGGCGCCCAGGGACTGCTCGGGCTGCAGCTCCCCGAGGAGCACGGCGGCGGCGGGACGCCGGACTTCCGCTACAACGCCGTGGTCGGCGAGGAGATGACCCGACGCGGGATCTACGGCTGCGCGTTCCCCCTGTTCAACGACATGATCGCGCCGTACCTCGTGGCGAGCGCGAACGACGAGCAGGCGGCGCGGTGGTTCCCCGGCCTGTGCGCCGGTACGACGATCGCGGCGATCGCGATGACCGAGCCGGGCGCCGGCTCCGACCTGCAGGGCATCCGGACGACCGCGGTCGACGCGGGCGACCACTACGTCCTGACCGGCCAGAAGACCTTCATCTCCAACGGGATCCTGGCCGACCTCGTGGTCGTCGTCGCCCGCACCGACCCGGACGCCGGCCACCAGGGCATCTCCCTGCTGGTGGTCGAGCGCGGGATGGACGGCTTCGAGCGCGGCCGCAACCTCGACAAGATCGGCCAGCACGCCCAGGACACCGCCGAGCTGTTCTTCGACCACGTCCGCGTGCCGAAGGAGAACCTCCTCGGCGAGGAGGGGTCCGGCTTCGTCCAGCTGATGACGAACCTCGCCCAGGAGCGGCTCTCCATCGCGGTCAGCGCCGCCACGGCGTGCGAGTCACTGGTCGAGATGTCGCTCGACTACGTCAAGGAGCGCACGGCGTTCGGGCGTCCGATCGGGACGTTCCAGCACACCCGCTTCACGCTCGCCGAGATGGCCACCGAGGCCCACATCGCCCGGGTCTTCATCGACGACTGCCTGGCCCGCCACGTGCGCGGCGAGCTCGACGCCGCGACCGCGTCGATGGCGAAGTGGTGGACGACCGAGCTCCAGAACACGATCGTCGACCGGGCCGTCCAGCTCCACGGCGGCTACGGCTACATGGCGGAGTACCCCGTCGCCCGCGCCTTCGTGAACTCCCGCGTCCAGACGATCTACGGCGGGACGACGGAGATCCAGAAGGAGATCATCGGGCGATCCCTGGGCCTGTGACCGCTCGCGTGACCGGGCGGTCCCGCTTCAGCAGCCGGCGGAGGGCGAACGCCGTCAGGAGCCCTCCGACGACGAGGTCGTAGCGGCCGCCCAGCCCGACGAAGACGTCCAGCAGCACGAAGAACGACAGGATCCCGGCCACGACCCGCAGCCCGTCGCGACCGTAGGGATCCGTCGTCGCCAGCCGAGGTACGACCAGCACGCCCACGGCGACGGGAGCCACCGCGAGCGCGACTCCCCACGGCCAGGCGAGGTCCGTCGACGGAACGCTGTAGACCGCCACGAAGTGTGCCGCCGTGCAGGCGAAGGCGACGACCCCGAGCCATCGTCGCGATCGACCCGCACGGACCCGTGGACCGAGCCCCGATCGGCCCACCCGGAAGGCGAGGACGACCAGAACCAGGCAGAGGGCCGCAGCCGCCAGCAGCACCGGCACGGGTGGGTGTCGGTCGAACTCGCCGTACACCAGCACCACGGCGGCCAGGGCCACACCCGCCGCCACCAGGCCCTTGCGTCCGGCCCAGGCCCGCTCGCGTGCGGCCGGGAAGAGCCTCTCGACGACCAGGACCGACGCACCGATGCTCACCGCGGTGTGGAACGCGGTCAGGTGTACGGCGAGCAGCAGGTTGGTGTGCCAGACCACGCTGTAGTCGTTCACCCCGGCGTCGTGCCAGAAGGTCGGGTAGAACCAGTAGCGGTCCACCAGCGCCTCCTCGTACACGCCGTACGCAGCGGCCAGGAAGCACAGGCCGACGAAGCCGAGACCGCAGCGACGCGCCACCTCGCGGCAGATCAGGGCGCCGCAGCCGTACAGGGCAACCATCATCGCCAGGTTCCAGGGCAGGAGCAGGTCGAGCGGGGGTGTCGCCCCCGACAGCGCCTCGCCGCAGAACGGCGCGAGCAGAAGGATCGCCAGCCACGGGCGGGCGAGCGTTCGACGGACCATGCCCTCCAGACGAGCAGGCCGTGCCGCAGGGGACCACCCGCCTTCGGTATCGGCCGCGGTGACCCAGGTCGGTGCTGCTCCGTCCGGGGAGAGACGGACGGGTCCGAACGGTGCCACGATGAGGCATGGCCGTCACGGACGAACGCCGGGAGATCGAGCAGGCGGTCGAGGGACGGACGGTCCTCGACGCGATGACCCGGACCGTCGCGGGCCACGGCGACCGTCCGGCGTACAGCGACCAGGTGGCGGCCGGCACCAGCCAGGCGACCGGCACCTGGCGGACGCTCACCTGGTCGGAGCTCCACGCGACCGCTCGTGACGTCGCAGCCGCGCTCGTGGCCCGCGGTCTCGATGCCCGCACACCCGTGGCGATCATGGCCACGAACCGGATCGAGCACGTCGTCGCCGACCACGCGGCCCTGCTCTCCGGGTGCGTGCCGATGTCGATCTACAACACGCTGTCGCCCGAGCAGGTGTCCTACATCGCCGGGCACGCCGAGCCCCAGGCGGTGTTCCTCGAGTCCGCCGACCATCTCGAGCGGTGGGGTCCGGCGTTGCGCGAGGTCGCGTCGATCCGCCTGGTCGTCGGCATCGGCGACGCGGCGTACGACGACGAGCGGTTCGTCACCTGGGACGACCTCGTGACCGAAGGTGCCGGGCTGTCCCACGAGGCCGCGGAGCAGCGCGCGCACGCCGTGGGCCCGGAGGACCCGGCCACGATCCTCTACACGTCGGGCACGACCGGCGACCCCAAGGGCGTCGTGCTCTCGCACGCGAACGTCGTCTACGAGTGCGAGTCGACCCTGCGGCGCAACGGGGTCGAGCCCGGCAACATCACCCTGTCGTACCTGCCGTACGCCCACATCGCCGAGCGCGTGCTGAGCATGTACCTGCCGCCCCACGTGGGCGACTGGCACGTCCACCTCGTCGGCGACCCGGCCGTCCTCGTGCCGGCGCTCGTCGACGTCCGGCCGATCCAGTTCTTCGGCGTCCCCCGCGTCTGGGAGAAGATCCGCGCCGGCCTGACGGGCATGCTCGCCCAGGAGCCCGACGCCGGCCGCAAGGCCGCGATCGAGGGCGCGATGGCCGTCGGCACCGCGTACGTCGAGTCGCTCCAGGCCGGGCAGACGACCAGCCCCGCGCTCCAGCAGCAGTACGACGCCGTGAGCGCCGCGGTGCTCACTCCGATCAAGGCTCGCCTGGGTCTCGACCGGGTGACGTGGGCGGGCAGCGCCTCGGCACCGATGGCGGTCGAGGTGGCCCGCTTCTTCGCCGGCCTGGGCCTCGCCATCCACGACATCTACGGGATGACCGAGACCTGCGGCGCGGCCACCGCCTGCGGTCCGGGACGGTTCCGGCTCGGCACCGTCGGCACGCCGTTGCCGGGTGTCGAGCTGCGGATCGCCGACGACGGCGAGGTGCTGGTGCGCGGCCCGATCACGACCTCGGGCTACCACCGGCGGCCCGAGGCCACGGCGGGGCTCCTGGACGGCGAAGGCTGGGTGCACACCGGCGACATCGGCGCGATCGACGACGCCGGCTTCCTCTCGATCGTCGACCGGAAGAAGGAGCTGATCATCACCTCGGCCGGCAAGAACGTCGCGCCGTCCAACATCGAGAACCTCCTCAAGGAGTCGCCGATCGTCGGCCACGCGCTCGCGTTCGGCGACAACCGGCCGTACGTCGTCGCCGTGCTCACCCTCGACGGGGAGGTGGCCCCCGTGGTGGCCCAGGCCCGCGGCATCGCGTTCACCGACCTCGCCGACCTCGCTGCCAAGCCCGAGATGCTGGCCCTGGCACAGGCGGCCGTCGACGCGGCCAACGCGAGGCTCTCGCGTCCCGAGCAGGTCAAGTCGTTCGAGCTGCTCCCGACCGAGTGGACGGCGGAGTCCGAGGAGCTGACCCCGACGTTGAAGCTCAAGCGCCGGGTCGTCCACGCCAAGTACGCCGACGTCCTCGACCGGCTGTACGGCTAGGTATCTACCCGCGCGGAGGCGCCTCCTCATGTCCATGCAGCTCGAGCACTTCAGCTTCGAACCGGTCCCGCCCCTCGAGGAGCCGGACACCCAGCCCTTCGCCGACATCGACGACCCGCTCGGCCCGCTCGCCGCACTGCCGGGCACCTGGAAGGGGACCGGCTTCAACACGATCTGGCGCCCGCACTTCAAGGTGCAGGACCGCTTCCTCGAGCTCAACCTGACCGAGGAGACGCTGCAGTTCGAGGAGATCCCGGGCGAGATCCCCAACCGCGGGTTCGCGCAGAAGGACATCAACATGTTCGGGCTGCACTACCTGCAGCAGATCTCCGACAGCACCCTGAACGCCGGCATCCACCTCGAGCCCGGCATCTGGGCGACCGTGCCGAGGACGAAGGTGCCCGACGAGCCGCCCACGGTGGTGCGGATGGCCTCGATCCCGCACGGCACCGTCGTCCTCGCCCAGGGCCAGGCCTCGGTGATCGCCGGGCCGCCGGTGATCAAGCCGGTCGACATCATCCCGTTCTCCATCGGCTTCCCCGAGACGGCAGGCAGCTTCCACGACGCGCAGCTCGGCTTCCCGGAGCTGAAGCTGTCGAAGAAGTCGCAGTTCCGCCAGCCGTCCGACGCCAGCACCGTGCCCGCCATCTCGCAGGCCATGGTGAAGAACCCGAACCGCGTGCTCAGCCGGCACATCGCCGACCAGGAGATCGTCAACACCGTCGTGCTGCGGGTCAGGGCGACCAACACCAAGCCGAAGAGCGTCGGCACGGCCAACACGTTCTTCCTCACCGAGAACGCCGCCGCCGACAAGGTCACCTCGACGTTCTGGATCCAGACCGTGCGGAAGCAGAACGGCGGCAAGTTCCTGCAGCTGCAGTACACGCAGACGGTCCTGCTCGACTTCAACGGCCTGAGCTGGCCCCACGTCTCGGTCGCCACGCTGCGCAAGCAGGGCAGCGCGACGAGCATCTCCCGCGACGCCTCGAAGCTCTCCGTCCCCGGCGCGAAGCGCACGAAGGAGACGGAGCTCACATGACGGATCGCTGAGGTACCTCGGGTACGTCACGATCCGACAACAGTCCCGGTGAACTCGGGGTAAACCCCGATGACGACCGTCGGCGGTTTCTGCTGGACTCGTCCCATGCACAGACAGATAGCGGGGAAACTGACAGGTCGCGTCACGAAATGGATCGTGCTGGCGGCCTGGTTGATCGTGGTGATGGCGGCCGGAGCGGTCGCCGGGAAGCTGGCCGACGTCCAGGACAACCAGGCCTCGTCCTGGCTGCCGGGCAGTGCGGAGTCCACGAAGGCGCTCGACAAGCTCGCGCCGTTCCAGGACCAGAACGACATTCCGACGGTCCTGGTCTATGACAAGCCCACCGGGCTGTCCCAGGGCGACATCGCCGCGCTGAAGAGCCAGCTGGACCAGGTCCAGCAGCTCGACGGCGCCGTGCCGGCCAAGACGCCCGACGGCAAGCCCGCGCAGCCGAGCGCGCTCGTCCAGGTCTCGAAGGACGGCCAGGTCGCCCAGGGGATGGTGACCTTCAACTACGGCAAGGACGGCTGGAACAAGCTGCCCGACCTCAAGGACAAGATCGAGACGATCGTCGGGGTCGACGGCGCGAAGGTGTACGTCGCCGGGCCGGGTGGGCAGGCGGCCGACTCGGCCGCGGCGTTCGCCGGGATCGACGGCAAGCTCCTCTACAGCACGATCATCGTGGTCGTGGTGATCCTGCTGCTCACCTATCGCAGCCCCCTGCTCTGGTTGCTTCCGGTGGTCTCGGCGGGTGTCGCCCTGACCTGCGCGCAGGCGGTGATCTACCTGCTCGCCAAGCACGCCGACCTGACGGTCAACGGCCAGAGTGCCGGCATCCTGACGGTGCTCGTGTTCGGCGCCGGCACCGACTACGCGTTGCTCCTCGTCGCCCGCTATCGAGAAGAGCTGCATCGCCACGAGGACCGGCACGAGGCGATGGCGTTCGCGCTGCACCGGGCCACCCCGGCGATCATCGCCAGCGCGCTGACCGTCGTGCTGGGCATGCTCTGCCTGGTCTTCGCCGACATGAACTCCACGGCCGGCCTCGGCCCGGTGGCGGCGATCGGCATCGGCGTCGGCCTGCTGGTGATGATCACGCTGCTGCCCGCCCTGCTGGTGATCTTCGGCCGCTGGATCTTCTGGCCGCGGCGCCCGTCCTACGACACGGTCGAGCCGAGCTCGGCCGGCTTCTGGGCCCGGGTGGGTGCGCGGATCGCCCCGCGCCCGCGCCTGGTCTGGGTCGTCACCGTCGTGGTGCTCGCCATCTGCAGCCTCGGGTTCCTGCAGCTCAACGCCCACGGCCTGGCCACGAAGGACGCCTACACCAAGGACTTCGACTCGGTCACCGGCCAGCAGGCGCTCGTCGACCACGGCCTCGGCGACACCTCGTCGCCGATCCAGGTGATCGCGAACGCCGACCAGGGACCGGCGGTCCAGCAGGCGATGCAGGGCATCTCCGGCATCGGCCAGCCGTCGCCGCCGATCGTCAAGGGCGGGGTGGCGTTGATCCAGGCGCCGTTGGACGCCGACCCGACGTCGAAGGCGGCGTTCTCGACCGTCGACCGGGTGCGCGATGCGGTCCACCAGGTGAAGGGCGCGGACGCCCTCGTCGGTGGTGGGTCGGCGATCAGTACCGACATCGAGACCGCCTCGCTGCGCGACGACAAGGTGATCATCCCGCTCGTGCTGGTCGTGGTGATGATCGTGCTGATGATCCTGTTGCGGGCCGTGCTGTCGCCGCTGCTGCTGGTCGCGACGGTGGTGCTGTCGTTCGGTGCCTCGTTGGGGCTGAGCTCGCTGATCTTCCGACATGTGTTCGGGTTCGCGGGGGCCGATGCGTCACTACCCCTGTTCGTGTTCGTGTTCCTGGTCGCCCTGGGCATCGACTACAACATCTTCCTGATGACCCGGGTGCGAGAGGAGACGCCCGAGCACGGCACGCGCCGCGCCTCGCTGATCGCCCTGGGTGCCACGGGCGGCGTGATCACGTCGGCGGGCCTGGTGCTGGCGGCGACGTTCGCGGTGCTGGCGACGTTGCCCCTGGTGGCGTTCGCCGAGATCGGGTTCGCGGTCGCGCTGGGCGTGCTGCTCGACACGATGATCGTGCGCTCGGTGCTCGTCACCGCGATCAACCTCGACGTCGGCAGCAAGATCTGGTGGCCGAGCAAGCTCGACCGTGATGGCGAGCCGACACCGGTCGAGGCGGCCGAGCAGGTCGAGGCGCTCGAGCCCTGACGGTGGGTCGGTGCCGGTCAGCCGTGCAGGCGGACCGGCACCGACTCGACGCCGTACACGATCGACTTGGCGTGGTAGTCCAGCTCGTCCGCCGGCACGGCGAGCGCCAGGTCGGGGAAGCGCCGCGCGAGGGCGGGATACGCCGCGCGCAGCTCCATCTTCGCGAGCTCGGCACCGACGCACCGGTGGAACCCGTAGCCGAAGGCCAGGTGCGACGACGTGGCCCGCGACGGGTCGAGCCCGTCGCCGGCGGCGTACGTGCGCGGGTCGCGGTCGGCAGCGGGCAGGTGCACCATCACGCAGGAGCCCTTGCGGATCTTGTGCCCGGAGACGGTGATGTCCTCCTTGGCGAACCGCGGGAAGGCCACCTGCACGACTGACAGGTAGCGCAGGAGCTCCTCGACGGTCGGGCCCACCGAGGTGGGGTCGGTCGCCATCGCGGCGTAGAGGTCGGGCCGGCCGAGCAACGTCACGGTGCCGAGCGCGAGCATCGAGGCCGAGGTCTCGAGGCCGCCGGTGAAGGCGCCGTCGGCGAGCCCGCCGAGGTCGAAGTCGTCGATCTCGTCGCCGTGCTCGCGGATGATCTGGCCGATCAGACCCGGCCCGGGCTCGGTGCGCTGGCGCCCGCACTCGGCGAAGAGGAACTCGCGCGAGGCGCCGACGGCGCCCATGATCGCGCCGCCTCCGATGCTCACGTCGAACCGCGCCGAGCCGAGGGCGCGGAACGTCTCGCGGTCCTCGTCGCGCAGGCCGAGCAGCTCGCAGATCACCAGGAACGGGATGGGGAACGCGAACGTCGGGACCAGGTCGACGACCCCGTCGTTCTCCGCGGCGACCCGCTCGGTCTCGTCGAGCTGCTGCTCGATGATCCGGTCGATCGCGGGCTTGAGCCGGGCCAGCCGCCGCATCGTGAACTCCGGCGTCAGCAGCTTGCGCAGCCGGGTGTGCTCGGGCGGGTCGGTGAACCCGAGGCCGCCGATGTCGCCGTCGGCCTCGCCGGACTTGCCGTAGTAGGGGCGCACGTCCGTGGAGTACGACGTGAGGTCGCCGAGGACGTGCCGCGCCTCCGCGTCACCGGTGACCATCCAGACGTCCATGCCGAGGAAGGTGACCAGCTTGGAGACCGGGTCCTCGGCGCGCATCTCGCCGACACGCGGGTGAGGGTCGGCCAGGTGCCGGTCGAGGGGCCAGCTGAGCCGGTCGGGGACCCGGTGCAGCTGGGAGAGATCGATGCCGCCCGCCCGCGCCACGAGGCGGCGGCGGACGGCTCCCTTGACGGCTTCCAGAAGCGGCACGTGCCCCAGGGTACGGGTGGTGACCGTGAGGACCCTGAGAGCCTCCGCCGGTCGGGTCAGACCAGACCGGCGAGGATCTCCGCCGCGGGAGCGGGCCGGGCGGCACGGAAGCCGGTGCCCGCCCAGAGGTTGACCCGCTCGGGGTCGGCCGCGGCGGCGGCGGCCCGGCGCAGGGGCCGGGTCAGGTGGTGCAGCGCCGGGTAGCCCGTCGGCGCCGACGCGTCGTAGGCCTCGGAGAAGGCGTTGCGCAGCCCGCGGGCCGGACGCCCCGTCCAGGCCCGCATCACGGCGGTCTCACGGCTGTGGTCCACGAGGCCGGCGCGATGGGCGGCCGACGCGCCGCTCTCGTCGGCGAGCAGCAGCAGGGTGCCCACGGCGGCGGCGTCCGCCCCCGCGGCCAGCACCGCGGCGACGTCGGCGCGGCCGGCGATGCCGCCGGCACCGAGGAGCGGCATCCCCACCGCGCCCCGGACCTCGGCCAGGAGGTCGGTGAGGTCGCGCTCGGGCGGGACGCGGTCGGCGTCGAAGGTGCCCGAGTGGCCGCCCGCGGCGGAGGCTTGCACGGCCAGGGCGTCGACCCCGGCGTCGGCGGCCAGCCGTGCCTCCTCGACCGAGGTGACCGTCTGCACGAGCAGGCTGCCGGCCTTGCGGAGGGCCGCCAACGAGGCCGCACCCGGCAGGCCGAAGGTGAACGACACGACCGGCGCCGGCTGCGCGAGGAGGACGTCGACCTTGTCCTGCCACGCGTCGTCGTCCTCCACCGGAACGGCGGGCAGCTCCACGTCGTAGGGCTCGGCCGCGGCGCGGATCAGCTCCCGGTACGCCGCGTAGGCGGCGGGGTCGACGGCCACGGGGTGCGGCGCGAAGAGGTTCACGGCGTACAGCTCCGTCTCGGCGCGCACCCGCGTGAGCTGCTCGTCGAGGGCCTCGCCGGTGAGGTAGCCACCGGCGACGAAGCCGAGCGAGCCGGCCGCGGCGGCGGCCAGGACCAGCTCAGGCGTCGAGGGCCCCCCGGCCATCGGCGCCGCCACCACCGGGCTCGTCGCGCCGAGGTCGCTCAGCCAGCTCATGGCCCGACGCTAGTGCCGGAGGCTGACAGACCGCTGCACACGGTCGATGCTGTCGCCATGACCAGCACACCAGAGGAGCCCGTGCTCACGAAGGAGTCCGCCCTCGAGGTGCTCGCCTTCCTCGTCACGGCGGCCCGGACCCAGACCGAGGAGGCTGCGGAGTACGGACCGATGCGGCTGCTCATGGCCGCCCGCCTCCTCGCCGAGGGCATGAGCGCGGGCGTGGCCGGCGACCCGACGCTGAGCGGCCTGGTCGCGGAGGTCGCCGCGCTCGAGCCCGTACGCACCCCGACCCGCGACCGCGCGGCCTACCTCGCCGGGCTCGACGCCCTGTGCGAGCGGGTCGCCGACACCCTGCTGGCGCAGGAGGGCCGGACGTGACCGCCAACCCGGTGCTGGACGCCATCCACGACCGTCGCGTGACCCGGCGGATGAGCGACGAGCCCCTGGATCCCGCGCTCCTCGACCTCGTCGTCGAGTCGGCCCGGTGGGCCCCGAACGCCGGCAACCGGCGCCTCCAGCCGGTCGTGCCGGTGACGGATCCGGTCGTGCTCCGCCTGCTGAAGGCGGTCTCACCCGGGATGGTGCCGCGGCCACGCGCCGCGGTCGTCATCTGCCTCGACACCGTCCGCGCCGAGGAGTTCGGGTTCCAGCCCGGCCACCGGGGCCTGTACGTCGACATCGGCACCACCGCCGCCACGCTGCTGCTGGCCGCCCACAGCGTCGGGCTGGGCGCGTGCCCGGTCACGTCGTTCAGCCGGGCGGCCGCCGCGCGCATCCTCGGCCTCCCGACGGGGCACTCACCGGAGATGATCGTGTGCCTCGGTCACGCCGCCGGAGTGCAGCCCGCGACCCTCTCGGCCCTGCCGAGCGGGTCCACCAGCTGAGGAGGAGCCATGTCCCCCACGGACGACCGCGACGAGACCCCCGACGAGCGGCTCGACCGCAACTGGGACGAGCTGCTCCAGGAGCTGCGGATCACCCAGACCGGGCTGCAGCTGCTGTCCGGCTTCCTGCTCACCCTGGCGTTCACCGACATCTTCACCGGCCTCGACCGGGTCCAGAAGGGCGTGTACCTCGGCCTCGTGGTCGTCGCGGCGCTCGCCGTCGGCGCGAACATGACGCCGGTGATGCTCCACCGACGGGTCTTCGGCGAGCACGTGAAGGAGCAGGTCGTGCGGGTCGGGCACGTGGTCAGCCAGGTCGTGATCGTGGCCGTGGCCCTGCTGTTCACCGGGACCGCGACGTTGATCTTCTCGGTGGTGGCGGGGTGGACCGCGGCCGTCGTCGTCGCCTGCTGCCTGCTCGTCGCCCTCGGGGTGATGCTCGGGCTCGTGCCCCGCCGCCTCGAGCAGACGGCTCGCCGTCGCTCCGGCGGGGAGCGCTGACCGGCCTACTCGGGACTGTCCAGGAACTCCCGGGTCTTCGCGATCGCGAAGCCCCGCATCTGGTCGAAGCTGGGCTTGGGCGGCACCGCGACCTCGTCGGGGTTGGTCACGCAGTCGACCAGGGCGGGCCCGTCGAAGGCGAGTGCGGCCTTGATCGCCCCCTCGACCTCGTCGGGGTGCTCGGCGCGGAAGCCCTGGAGCCCGCAGGCGTCGGCGACCCGCGAGAAGTCGGGGTTGTGCAGCACGGTGCCGAACTCGGGCAGGCCGACCTGCTCCATCTCGAGCTTGACCATGCCCAGCCGCCCGTTGTCGAAGACGACCAGCTTGACGGGGAGGTCGTGGCTGACGGCGGTGATCAGGTCTCCCATCAGCATCGACAGCCCGCCGTCCCCGCAGAAGGCGACGACCTGCCGGCCACGGTCCAGCGCCTGGGCGCCCAGCGCCTGGGGCATCGCGTTGGCCATGGAGCCGAGGTTGTACGAGCCGACCAGGCGGCGCCCTCCCGTCATCCGGACGAAGCGCGAGAGCCAGACCGTGGACATGCCGGTGTCGGTGGTGAAGATCGCGTCGCCGGCGGCGAGCCGGTCGACGGTGGCGGCCACCAGCTCGGGACGGATCCGGTGGTCGGGGTTGTCGACCTTCCGGCGCAGGAGGCCCTTCGGCTTGCTCTCGTACGCCGGGTCCGCGAGCTCGAGCTGGCGGCGCTGCCAGCGGTGGTAGGACGTCCGGCACTTCTCGAGGTGGGCGGTGTCGGGCTGGGGGTCGATCAGGGGCAGCAGCGCCCGCAGCCCCTCGCGGGCGTCGCCGACCAGCGCGTGGTCGACCGGGGTCCGGCGCCCGATGTGGGCGCCGCGCACGTCGAGCTGGACGACGTTCTTGCCCTTCGGCAGGAAGTCCCGGTAGGGGAAGTCGGTCCCGAGCAGCACCAGCGACTCGCAGTGCTCGAAGGCGAGCGCGGTCGCGTGGTTGCCGATCAGGCCGGACTGCCCGACGTCGTAGGGGTTGTCGTCGTCGAACCCCTCCTTGGCCTTGAGCGTGACGACCATCGGGGCGCTCAGCCGCTCGGCGAGGGTCATCACCTCGTCGCGCGCGTGACGTGCTCCTTGGCCGACGAGCAGCGTGACCGGTCCCCCGCCGTTGATCGAATCGGCTGCGGCGCGCAGCGACTCCTCCGACGGGGCCGGCGCGGGGCTCTGGTCGACGAACCGCGGGACGGCGGTGTGCTTCGGCAGGTCGAGGCCGCCGACGTCGCCGGGCAGGGTGAGGACCGCGACCCCCTGCTCCTGGATCGCGGCGTTCCCCGCCTGCTCGATGAGCTGGGGCAGCTGGTCGACGCTGCTCACGGTCCGGCAGAACACGGACACGTCCGCGAACAGGGCGTCGTTGTCGACCTCCTGGAAGAAGTCGCTGCCGATCTCCTCGCGCGGCACCTGACCGGTGATCGCGAGCACCGGGGCGTGGCTCTTCTTGGCGTCGTAGAGCCCGTTCAGGAGGTGGATCGCGCCCGGCCCCACCGTCCCCATGCACACGGCCAGCCGTCCGGTCAGCTGCGCCTGGGCGCTCGCCGCGAAGGCGCCGGCCTCCTCGTGCCGTACGCCGATCCACTCGATCCGGTCCTCGCGCCGGATCGCGTCGGTGACCGGGTTGAGGGCGTCGCCGACCACGCCCCACACCTGGGTGACGCCGTGGTCGGCCAGGGCCTCGATCAGCAGCTCGGCAACAGTGGTCATCGGTCGTCCTCTCAGACGGTGAAGCGGTCGGGGTCGGCCTCGGCCCAGTCGCGGGCCCACCGGCCCGCGGGCGGCTCGGCCAGGAGCTGACCGGGCTCGAGGTGGTGGAACAGCTCGGCGTACGACCGGACCTCGTCGTGGTCGACGCGGCGACGCAGCATGTGGGGCCGGAGCCCGTCCGGGCCGTGGACACCCAGCGAGCCCATCACCTGCATCGCCTGCTGCACGCACTGCTGCTGGTAGTGGTAGACCCGCTCGGTCTTGTCCGGGACGTCGAGCGCTCGCTGGCGTCGGGGGTCCTGGGTGGCGACGCCGACCGGGCAGGTGTTGGTGTGGCAGGTCTGGGCCTGGATGCAGCCGACCGCCATCATCATCGAGCGCGCCGAGTTGGTGTAGTCGGCGCCCTGGATCACCCGCTTGACGATGTCGATGCCGCTGGCGACCTTGCCGCTCGCGCCGACCCTCACCCGGTCGCGCAGGCCGACGCCGACCAGGCAGTTGTGGACGTTGAGGAGGCCCTCCGTGAGCGGCGTCCCGATGTGGTCCTCGTACTCCAGCGGAGCCGCACCGGTGCCGCCCTCGCCGCCGTCGACGATCACGAAGTCGGGGGTGACGCCCTCGGCGACCATCGCCTTGCAGATCCCGAGGAAGTCGGCCCGAGAACCCAGGCAGAGCTTGAACCCCGCCGGCTTCCCGCCGTTCAGCTCGCGCATCCGGGCCATGAACAGCACCAGCTCGCGCGGGGTCGAGAAGACCTTGTGGGCGCTCGGCGAGATGCACTTCTCGCCCTTCGGTACGCCGCGCACGTCGGCGATCTCCTGGGTCACCTTGGCGCCGGGGAGGACGCCGCCGATGCCGGGCTTGGCGCCCTGGCTCAGCTTGAGCGAGGTCATCTTGACCTGGTCGTCGGAGGCGACGTCGCGGAACTTGTCCGGGTCGAAGTCGCCGTCCTTCGTGCGCGCGCCGAAGTAGCCGGAGCCGAGCTCCCAGACCAGGTCACCCCCGCTGCGGTGGTAGTCGCTCAGCCCGCCCTCGCCGGTGTCGTGGGCGAACCCGCCCTTGGCGGCACCCTGGTTGAGCGCCTGGATGGCGCGGGCGCTGATGGCGCCGAAGCTCATCGCCGAGACGTTCATCAGCGCCATCGAGTAGGGGTGCGCGCAGTCCGGGCCGCCGATCAGCACGCGCGGCGGCTCGTCGGCCGGCTCGACCGGGCGGGTGGAGTGGACGAGGTACTCGTAGCCCGGCTGGTCGACGTCGCGCTCGGTGCCGAAGGGCTGCTCCTCCTTGAGGTTCTTGGCCCGTTGGTAGATCGAGGAGCGGGTGTCGCGGTCGAAGGGCCGGCCGTCCCAGTTGCGCTCGATGAAGTACTGCTGGAGCTCGGGCCGCACGTCCTCCATCAGGAAGCGGAGGTGGCCGAGCACCGGGTAGTTGCGCAGGATCGAGTGACGCCTCTGGAGCACGTCGTGCGCCGCGACGACGAGCAGGAGGACGAGGACGGCGACGAGCACCCACCACCCCCAGCCGCCGATCGCCGCGGCCAGGGTGGTCAGCGCGCCGAGGACCAGCAGCAACCCGAGCACGAAGAACTTCAGCACCCGCCCTGCCTACCACCCCTGCGGTCGGACGCGGATCACCCGAGTGGCGGGACACACGTCGCCGGCGCGGATGACCGGACCCACCCCGGGTACGGGGCCGCCATGGCTCGTGGGTCCCGCTCGACCGTCCTCCTCGCGGGCGGGGTGAACGTCCTGATCGCGGTCGCGAAGCTGGTCGCCGGCCTCGTCTCGGGCTCCTCGGCGATGCTGGCCGAAGCGGCGCACTCCCTCGGCGACACCCTCAACCAGGGTCTGCTGCTGACGGCCCTGCAGCGCAGCCACAAGCCGGCCGACGAGGAGCACCCGTTCGGCTACGGCATGGAGCGCTACTTCTGGGCCCTGCTGGCCGCGGTCGGCATCTTCGTGCTGGGCGCCGGCTTCGCGTTCTACGAGGGCATCAGCACGCTGGTCGAGCGGCGGTACGCCGGGCTCGCCCACCCTCGCCTTCGTCGTGCTGGGGATCTCGTTCGTGTTCGAGGGGTCGTCGTTCCTCAAGGCGGTCGTGCAGCTGAGGCACGAGACCGGGGAGTCGGGGAACCGGTTCCACTACCTGCGTACCGAGGCCGACCCCGCGCTGCGAGCGGTGTTCTGGGAGGACGGCGTCGCGCTGGTGGGCCTGCTCCTCGCGGCCGGCGGGCTCGCGCTCGACGAGCTGACGGGCGGCCGTACGTGGGACGGCGTCGCCTCGCTGGCGATCGCGGTCCTCCTGGTCGTCGTGGCCTACGGCCTCGGACGGCAGAACCAGCAGAACCTGATCGGCCGCGCCGTCTCGCCCGAGCTCCGAGACGACATCGAGCAGGCGATCAACGAGGCGGACGGGGTGGACGCCGTGCTCGAGCTGCTGACCATGCGGCTCTCGCCCGACCAGGTGCTCGTGGCGGCCCGGGTCGACCTGGCCGACGACCGGTCACCCGAGGACATCGAGCGCGCGGCCGACGAGGTCGACACGATGATCCGGGAGCGGTTCCCCGACGTCCGGCACGTGTTCCTCGACCCGACCCCCGACGAGGGCGAGGAGCCGGCCTAGAGGTCGAGCTCCCGGCCGATCACGAGCGTGCGGTCGCGCGGCAGCGACAGCTGGTCGGCCTTGTCGCGGGCGAGGCGCTCCATGCCGAGGAACAGCCGTTGCCGCCATCTCGCCCAGGGCGCCTCGCGCGAGGTGGACAGCTGCAGCTGGGTGACCACGAACAGAGCCCGGTCGGGGTCGAGCGTCGAGAGCAGGTCGGGGTCGGCGTCGATCGCGTCGCGGAGGATGTGCTCGACGTCGAGCCGCTCGGCGTAGCCCAGGCTGACGGTGACGCCGACGACGTCGCAGTCGTCACCCCCGAGGGCGTGCACCCGGGCGGTCGCCTGGTCCGGCGCTGCACTGGGGGTGTCGTCGACGTCCCAGCTGAGCAGGACGACGTGCTCGGGCACCAGCCGGGTGGTGTCGGCGAGCGCGCGGAGCGCGAGCGGCGCGACGTCGGCGTCGTGGGTCAGGAACACCACGTGGCGGTCGAGCCGCTGGACGTCGGAGTCCGCCGCGAGCAGCTCGGCGAGCTCGTCGGTGGACAGCTCCTCCTCCCGGAGCCGCGCCGCGACCCGGCCCTCGCCCGTCCACCACGTGTGCATGACCAGGAAGACCGCGGCCCCGATCGCCGCGGGCACCCACCCGCCGACGACGAGCTTGGGCAGCGTGGCGGCGAACAGCGCGGTCGCCAGCAGTCCCGTGAGCACGCCCAGCGAGAGCCGCACGAGCGGGCGTGGGCGCTGTCGCGCCGCCCACACGACGTACAGGACGACGGTCAGCACGACGGTGGCGCTGACGGTGACGCCGTAGGCGTTGGCGAGTCGCTCGGAGCTCCGGAAGGCGAGCACGATCAGCAGCACGGCGACCGCCAGCGCCCAGTTGGCCGCCGGCTGGTAGATCTGGCCGGGATGGCGCCGGGAGGTGTGGATTGTGCGCAGGTCGGGGAAGAAGCCCAGACCGCCGGCCTGGTGCAGCACCGTGAAGGCGCCGGCGATCACCGCCTCGGAGGCGATGACCGTCGCGCAGGTCCCGAGCACGAGGACCGGGACCGTCGCCCAGGAGGCGATCACGCCGTAGAACGGGTTGCCGGCGTTCGTCGGGTCGCGCAGGACGGCGGCCGCCTCGCCCAGGTAGGCGAGCACGAGCGCGGGGAAGACCAGCGTCCACCAGGCCAGCGCGATCGCACGGCGCCCGAAGTGGCCGAGGTCGGTGTAGAGCGCCTCGGCGCCGGTCACCACCAGGACGACCGCGCCGAGGGTGAGGAAGCCGGTGCCCGGATGGGCCGCGACGAACGCGACACCCCACGTGGGCGAGAGCGCCGCGAGCACCTGCGGGTCCTGCACGACGGACGCCGCCCCACCGACACCGAGCAGGAGGAACCACACCAGCATCACCGGGCCGTAGGCGACACCGATCCTCCCGCTGCCGACGGGCTGCAGCAGGAACACCCCGACCAGGATCCCGAGCGCCAGCGGGACCACGAGGTGGCTCATCGACGGGGCCGCCACCTCCAGGCCCTCCGAGGCCGAGAGCACCGAGATCGCCGGCGTCAGGATGCTGTCGCCGAGGAAGAGTGCGGCGCCGACCATCGCGGCGACGCTCACGGCCACGCGCATCCGCCCGCGGGTCAGGCCACGGCGGAGCAGCGCCGCCAGCGCGAGCACCCCGCCCTCACCGTCGTTGTCCGCGGTCAGCATCACCGCGACGTGCAGCACGCCCACCACCGTGATCAGTGCCCACACGACCAGCGAGGTCACGCCGTACACGTCGTCGCGGCCGGCCGCGTCGGAGTCCTTCAGGATCGCCTTGAGGGCGTACAGCGGGCTCGTCCCGATGTCGCCGAAGACCACGCCGAGCGCCCCGAGCCCGAGGACGGCCAGCGAGCCCTCCGTGCCCCGAGCGCGACCCGCCATGCTGCGAGCCAACCACGGATGACCTACGCCGTCGCTCGCACTACGGGGTGAGGTGACGGCGGGCCCGGACGCCGACCACCACGAGGACCACCGCCAGGGTCAGCAGCGTCGAGTAGTGGTCGATGCGGTGGACGACGTCGACGGCGGGCTTGCCGATGGCGTAGCCCAGGCCGACGACCGCGCCGACCCAGAGCAGGGTGCCGATCACGTCGAGCACCAGGAAGGTGCGCAGACGCATCCCCGACAGCCCGGCGGCGGCGTAGATCAGCACCGCCGGCACCGGCAGGTAGTAGGCCAGCACGACGGCGACCGGTCCGAACCGCCCGGCCATCCGTTCGAGCCACCGGACGCGCCCTTCGCGCCGCGCGATGCCGCGCGGCGTCGGGTCGCGACCCAGGAACAGGTGCAGCGCAGGGTCACCCCAACGCCGGCCGGCCCACCAGAAGACCCAGTCGAACATCATCGAGCCGGGCACGCCGGCGACCACCGCGAACCACAGCGGCAGCTCACCCAGCCGTGCGTGTGCACCGACCGTCACCTCGGCCAGGGTCGACCCACCGACGATCTCCAGCAGCAACGGGTGGGACCCGATCAGCGCCGGGACGAGCGGCCACATCACCAGCGAGTACACGACGCACACGCCGATCAGCAGCGCGATCGCGGTGTCCGCCCGCGCCGGCGTCTCTCCCCAGGGCCCCCGCGCCCGGCCTACTCCCACTCGATGGTGCCGGGGGGCTTGCTGGTGATGTCGAGGGTGACCCGGTTGACCTCCGCGACCTCGTTGGTGATCCGGGTCGAGATCTTCTCCAGCAGGTCGAACGGCAGGCGCGCCCAGTCGGCGGTCATCGCGTCCTCGGAGGTGACCGGGCGGAGGACGACGGGGTGGCCGTAGGTGCGACCGTCGCCCTGGACGCCGACCGACCGGACGTCGGCCAGCAGCACCACGGGGAACTGCCAGATGTCGCGGTCGAGGCCGGCGGCGGTGAGCTCCTCGCGGGCGATCAGGTCGGCGGCGCGCAGGATGTCGAGGCGCTCGCGGGTGACCTCGCCGATGATCCGGATCCCGAGGCCCGGCCCGGGGAACGGCTGCCGCCACACCATCGTCGGCGGCAGGCCGAGCTGCTCGCCGACCATCCGCACCTCGTCCTTGAACAGGGTGCGCAGCGGCTCGACCAGCTCGAAGTCGAGGTCGTCGGGGAGGCCGCCGACGTTGTGGTGGGACTTGATGTTCGACGTGCCCGCTCCCCCGCCGGACTCGACCACGTCGGGGTAGAGCGTGCCCTGCACGAGGTACGCCGTCTCGCCGGCGCCGACGCCCCCGAAGACCCGCGCCTCGGCGGCCTCGAAGGTCCGGATGAACTCGCGGCCGATGATCTTCCGCTTCTCCTCGGGGTCGTGGATCCCCTCCAGCGCCCCGAGGAACTGGTCGGCCGCGTCGACGACGTCGAGGGCGTCGAAGACGGCCTCGAAGTCGCGGCGCACCTGCTCGGTCTCTCCGGAGCGCATCATCCCGTGGTCGACGTAGACGCAGGTGAGGCGGTCGCCGATCGCGCGCTGCACGATCGCGGCCGCGACGGCCGAGTCGACCCCACCGGACAGGGCACAGATCGCGCGGCCGTCACCGATCTGCTCCCGGATGTGGTCGACCTGCTCGTCGACGATGTTGACCATCGTCCAGGTCGGCCGGCAGCCGGCGATCTCGTGCAGGAAGTGCTCGAGCACCTGCTGGCCGTGCTCGGTGTGCAGCACCTCCGGGTGCCACTGGACGCCGGCCAGGCGGCGGTCGGTGTCCTCGAAGGCCGCGACCGGGGTGACCCGCGTCGAGGCGAGCACGTCGAAGCCGGGCGGTGCCGCGATCACGGAGTCGCCGTGGGACATCCAGACCGAGTGGTCGGGCGGGAGGTCGGCCAGCAACGTGCCGGCGCGGTCGACCGTGACCGGCGTACGGCCGTACTCGCGGGCTCCGGTGGGCGAGACGGCGCCGCCGAGGCCCTCGGCCATCAGCTGGAACCCGTAGCACATCCCGAAGACCGGCACTCCCGCGGTGAACACGGCGTCGTCGATGCCGGGCGCACCCGCGGCGTACACCGAGGACGGGCCACCGGACAGGATGATCGCCGAGGGCTCGCGCGCGAGCATCTCGGCGACCGGCATCGAGTGGGGCACGATCTCGGAGTAGACCCGCGCCTCGCGCACCCGCCGGGCGATCAGCTGGGCGTACTGCGCGCCGAAGTCGACGACGAGGACCAGGTCGTGCTCCGACATGACCGAAGCCTATCGGCGCGTCCGGCGGGATCCGTGGCGGCCGGCCGCGGACGCACCAGAGCCCGGTCCACCAGGGAGCGGGGCCGGGCTCTGGGTCCGTCGCTGCCGGAGACAGGACGGGTCGGGCCGCCACCAAGGGAGGGAGTTCGGAAGGCGGGGGCCCGACCCCTCAACGAGCGTCGGCACCGGGGGTTACGGGCGAGGTACGAGGTTCTCGCGACCCTCGTCCACCACCTCGTCGACGATGGCGACGAAGGCGTCCCGGGCCGGGTCGGGGTGTCCGCGGAGCCAGGCCAACGCGCTCGACGAGGGTGGCAGGTCCCGGACCGGGACGATCGCGATGCCCGGGTGCCGGAAGTGCTCGGCGAACGGCGCCACCGTGGGGTGGACGAGCCGCCCCTGCGCGATCAGCAGCAGCAGCTCGGAGATGTCGGTGACCCGGATGTCGGAGTGGACGATCGGCCGACCGCTCGGGGTCCGGCTCGGGCAGCTGGCCTCCGCCAGCTCCTCCGGCACGTCGTCCGGTCGCCGCATCGGGTGGTCGGCGAAGTCCTCCACCGAGATGTCCTGGCGTCCCGCGAGCGGATGGGCGGTGGACACCATCACCACCCGCGCGTCGTTCTCGGAGAGCAGCGGACCGATCTCGATGTCGGGCTGGTCGAGCGGCAGCCGGGTCACCGAGAGCTGCACCTCGCGCTGCCGGAGCGGGCCGAGCCGGTCGTCGAACGGCGTCGTCGCGAGCCGCACCGAGGCCCCGTCGTACGCCGCCTCGAAGCGCGTGATCGCCTCGTTCAGGACGGCACTGCCGGACGCTGCGTTGAGGACGCCCACGCGGATCAACCCGGGGCCGGCGCCGCGCGCCCGGGCCCGGGCGACCGTCTGGTCGAGACCCGCCACGGCCGTCGCGAGCTCCTCGCGCAGGAGGACGCCCGCATGGGTCAGCGTGACCACACGGCTGGTGCGGTCGAGCAGCCGACTGCCCCCGAGCTTGCGCTCGAGGGCGCGCAGCGTCTGGCTGACCCGCGACGTGGTCAGCCCGAGCCGCTCGGCGGTCCGGCCGAAGTGCAGCTCGTCGGCGAGCGCGAGGAAGACCCGGATCTCGCGCAGCTCGATGTCGGCCATCGTGCAGTCACGCTACACGGTGCGTGGCCGAGCGGGCTGTTGATGGTCCTCGTGCTCCCTGGCAGCGTCGACGGCATGACCACCCGGACGCAGCACCAGACCACGCTCCCCGAGCTCGGCGGCGCACCCACCGGCCGCTGGGTGATCGACCCCGCGCACAGCTCGGTGACCTTCTCGGTCCGCCACCTGATGAGCAAGGTGCGCGGCCGCTTCGTCGACGTCGAGGGCAGGATCGAGGTCGGGCCCACGCCGGCCGCGTGCGCGGTCGAGGCAACCGTCGCGACGTCCTCGGTCGACACGGGCACCGCGATGAGGGACGACGACCTGCGATCGGAACGGTTCTTCGACGCGGACGCCCACCCCACGCTGACCTGGGCGAGCACCTCCGTCCGGGCCCACGACGGGAGGCTCACGGTCGTCGGCGACCTGACGCTCCGCGGAGTCACCCGGGAGGTCACCCTCGACGCCGAGTTCCTCGGGCTGGACGAGCACGGCCTCCAGGGCGAGCCGCGGATCGGCTTCTCGGCTCAGACACGAGTCCGCCGGTCCGACTTCGGCATCGGCGAGTCGGGGGTCGAGGGCAACCGGGTCGTGATCGGCGACGTCGTCGACATCGAGCTCGACGTCGAGGCCGTGCTCGACGACGAGGACGCGTCATGAGAGTCCTCGCTCTCCAGATGGGCATCTCGATCGACGGCTACGTCTCCGGAGGTCCCGGGAACGACATCGGCGCAGGCGGGCCGGAGCACCCGGACGTCGTCGCCCGCAAGCTCGCCTGGGTCGCCGGGGCCGGCGCCCACGCGATGGGCCGGGTCACCTACGAGGAGATGTCCGGGTTCTGGCCGACCGCGACCGGCGAGTACGCCGCGCCGATGAACGAGATCCCGAAGATCGTCTTCTCCCGGACTCCGGTCCGTGCCGACTGGCCGACCACCACGGTCGTGAGCGGAGACCTGGCCGAGGAGGTCGCCCGGCTCAAGGACGAGCCGGGTGGCGAGATCATCGTGTACGGCGGCTTCACCCTCGCCCAGGCGCTCACCCGGGCCGACCTGGTCGACGAGTACCGCCTGGTGATCCGCCCGGCGGCCCTGGGTAGTGGCGAGCCGATGTTCAAGGACCTGGCGACCGAGCGCCGGCTCGGGCTGGTCGAGGCCACGCCGTACCCGGATGGCACGATCATCTCGATCTACCGGCGTCGCTGAACCGACCCCGCGTGCCCCAGGAGGGACGACGTCATGACCGGCTCCAGCGCCAAGGCCGTGGTCGAGGAGATGTTCCGACGCCAGCAGGCGGGGGACCCGACCGCCCTCGACCTGGTCGCGGAGGACATGGTCAACCACGCCGCCGGGCCCCAGGGCCGCGACGGCCTCGACCTCATCCTGCGCACCATCGACGAGGACCTCGGCCCGGTCACCCTCGAGCAGCACCACCTCGTGGCCGAGGGAGACCTCGTCGCCCAGCACCTGACGCTGCACGGCGTCCACCGGGCCTCGACGATGCCGCTCCTCGCCGACGCGCATGTTGCCGGCCGGGCGATCACGTGGACGTTCATCCACCTCTGGCGCGTCGTCGACGGGATGATCGTCGAGCACTGGGCCTGCCGCGACGACATGGGCCTGCGCGAGCAGCTCCGCGGGTCATGAGGACCCTCCACATCGGGCTGCGCGTGGCGGACCTGGAGCGGTCGCTCACCTTCTACCGGGCACTCGGCTACGAGGTGCTCGGCAGCGTGCCCGAGACCGAGTTCGGGAGCCTGACGATGCTCAAGCTCCCCGGGGACGAGTTCGTCACCATCGAGCTGGTGCACGACCCGGAGGGCGGAGAGGTCGCGACCGGTGGGTTCAACCACCTGGTGATCCAGGTCGAGTCGGTGCACGAGACCGTGGCGTCGCTGGCCGACCGTGGCATCACCACGGAGCCGCCCGGGTCGCCGAACGACTCGGACGACTTCTGGACGACGTGGGTCGTCGATCCGGACGGCTACCGGATCGAGCTGGTCCAGTGGCCGGCCGGCCATCCCACCGGGATGACCGGCGCCGACCTGTCCGGCTAGCTGACCGCGACGATCGGCAGCCGCAGCGCCGCCGGCGCGCTCTCGGGCACGGCCGGGTGGGTCGGGGCGACCGGCGTGATCCGCGCGTACGTCGTGCCCAGCGCGGGGCGCGGGTCGGCCTCGCCGGCGTTGGGCCAGAACGCCATCGCCCGCTCCGCCTGCGCGGTGATGGTCAGCGACGGGTTGACGCCCAGGTTGGCCGAGATGGCGGACCCGTCGGCGACGTGCAGGCCGGGGTGGCCGTAGACGCGCTGGTAGGCGTCGACGACGCCGGTGTCCCGGGAGTCGCCGATCGTGCAGCCGCCGATGAAGTGGGCGGTCAGCGGCATGTTGAAGGGCTCGCCGATCGAGCCCCCCGGCGTCCCGCCCATGATCTCGGCCATCCGGCGGACGACCTGGTTGGCCACGGGGATCCAGGTGGGGTTGGGCTCGCCGTGACCCTGGCGCGACGTGAGCACCCGGCGTCCGAGCCGGCCGGCCTTGCTGTACACCGTGATCGAGTTGTCGCGGCTCTGCATCACCAGCGCGATGACCGCGCGCTCGGACCAGTGGCGCATGTCGTAGAGGTCGAGCACCCGCGACTTCTGCGCCCACACCTCCTTCAGCCAGGTGCGCCAGCGGGGGCCGAGGTCACCGTCGGTGAGGACCGTCTGGAGCAGCGACATGGCGTTGCTGCCCTTCCCGTAGCGGACCGGCTCGACGTGGGTGTGCTCGTCGGGATGGAACGACGACGTGATCGCGACGCCCTGGGTGTAGTCGACCTTCGCGTCGGGCGCGATCGCGCCGAGGATCGACTCGGAGTTGGTCCGTGAGAGGTGGCCGAGCCGGTCGGACAGCCCGGGCAGGTGCCCCTCGTCCTTCATCCGGTGCAGCAGGCGCTGGGTGCCCAGCGCTGACGCCGCGAGCACGACCTGGTCGGCGGTGATCACGCGGCTCGCCCCGGGCCGGTTGAGCTTGGCCTTGGTGAAGCGGACGTGGACGGCGTAGGCACCGCGGGACCGGTCCGAGCGCGGCTCGATCCGGGTGACCGTGGTGAGCGGCAGCACCCGCGCGCCGTTCTGTTCCGCGAGGTGGAGGTAGTTCTTGACCAGCGTGTTCTTGGCGTTGTGCCGACACCCGGTCATGCACTCGCCGCAGTGGCGGCACGGGTTGCGAGCGGGACCGGCCCCGCCGAAGTAGGGATCGGCGACCGTGTCGGACGGCTCCTGTCCCGGGCCACCGAAGAAGACCCCGACCGGCGTCGGGTGGAAGGTGTCGCCGACGCCGAGGTCGTCCGCGACCTGCTTCATGACCTCGTCGGACGGCGTCATCCGAGGGTACTCCGCGACGCCGAGCATCCGCTTCGCCTGGTCGTAGTACGGCGCGAGCTCGGCGCGCCAGTCGGTGATGTCCTTCCACGACGGGTCGTCGTAGAACTGCTCGAGCGGCTCGTAGAGGGTGTTCGCGTAGACCAGCGACCCCCCGCCGACGCCCGCGCCGGACAGGATCAGGCAGTCCTTGAGCGCGTCGATGCGCTGGATGCCGTAGCAGCCGAGCTCGGGTCGGAAGAGGAAGCGCCTGGTGTCGAACGACGTCGCGGCGAAGTCGTCGTCGGCGAACCGGGCGCCCGCCTCCAGCACGGCGACGCGGTAGCCCTTCTCGGTCAGCCGCAGCGCCGCGACGGAGCCGCCGAAGCCGGACCCGACGACCAGCACGTCGTAGTCGGCGCCGCCGCCGGTCGGGCCCGTCATGCGCGACCGAACCGCTTCAGGAGCCGGAGGCTGGCGGTCATCACCTGGGCGTAGCGCTCGTCGGACAGCCCGTACGCCGGCGAGAAGCGGGTCACCCGCTGGGTCGCGACCGACTGCGTCTCGGTGAACCGCAGCACACCCTCGGCCCCCTGCCGGCGACCGAGACCGGAGGACCGCATCCCGCCCATCGGCGCCTCGATGCTGCCGAACGTCGCGGCGAACGCCTCGTTCACGTTCACCGTCCCGCACCTGATCTGCCGGGCGACCTGACGAGCACGCGGGCCGTCCTGGCTGTAGACGGAGGCGTTGAGGCCGTACTCCCCGTCGTTCGCACGGGCGATCGCCTCGGTCTCGTCGTGGAAGCGGTAGGCCGACACCACGGGCCCGAAGGTCTCGTGCCCGAAGCAGGTCATCTCCGGAGTGACGCCCTCGAGGATGGTCGGCTCGTAGAAGAACGGACCCAGGTCGGGGCGGGCGCGGCCACCGGTCAGGACCCGCGCGCCCTTGGCGACGGCGTCGTCCACGTGGGCCGTCACGGTCTCGAGCTGGCGCGCGCTGATCAGGGAGCCCATGTCGTTGCCCCACTCGAGGGTCGCGCCGAGCGTCATCGCCTCGGTACGGGCGACGAAGCGCTCGAGGAACCGGTCGTAGACCTGGTCGGCGACGAACATCCGCTCCATCGAGACGCAGAGCTGGCCGGCGTTGGAGAACGCCGCGCGCACGGCTCCCTCGGCAGCCTTCTCGAGGTCGGCGTCGCGGAGGACGAGGATCGGGTTCTTCCCGCCGAGCTCCAGGGAGCAGCCGATCAGCCGCTCGGCGCACCCGGTGGCCACCGACCGACCGGTGGCGGTCGAGCCGGTGAAGCAGATGTAGTCGGCGCGGCGGATCATGGCCGGACCGATCTCCGGGCCGGGGCCGGCGACGACCTGCCAGAGCTCGGGTGGGAACCCGGCCTCCTCGAGCAGCCGGGCCGCGAGCAAGGCCGAGAGCATGGTCTGGGCGTCGGGCTTGGCGACCACGGCGTTGCCGGCGAGCAGGGCGGGGAGGCCGTCGCACAGCGCCATCGTGAACGGGTAGTTCCACGGCGAGATCACGCCGACCACGCCCTTGGGCACGTGGTCGACCTCGACCCGGGTCAGCACCGGGATCACGCCCCGGACGCGGCGCTGGTCGAGGTGCTCGTGCGCCGTGCGCGCGTAGTAGCGGGCGGTCAGGGCGATGTGCATCGGCTCGTCGAACGCGTGCTTGCGGGCCTTGCCGGACTCGAGGCAGATCAGGTCGATGATCTCGCCCTGGTGGTCGAGCACCAGGTCGTGGAGTCGCAGCAGTGCGTCGGCGCGGACGTCGAGCGGCGTCCGGGCCCAGGACTCCTGCGCCCGTCGCGCCCGGCGGAACGCCTCCTCGACGTCGGCGTCGTTCGACTGCGGGACGTGGGCCAGGGGCTGGTCGCCGATCGGCGACCGCACCTCGACGGTCTGCCCCGACGTCGCGACCAGGCGGGCCGTGAGGTCACGGACGTAGCCGCGGTCCAGGGCGTACGACGCGGTCGGGTCGTGCTCGGGATCGTGGGGACCCTCGACGAGTGGCCCGGAGGACGGGTGCCGGTCGCTCATGTACCGAGAGTATGCCCACGACCGTCAGTCGAGCCCACGCCCGTGGGTCGAGCCCGTCGAGACCACACCCCCGTCGGTCGAGCCTGTCGAGACCACGGCCGTCGGTCGAGCCCGTCGACACCACACCCCCGTCGGTCGAGCCTGTCGAGACCACGTGTTCAGGCGGTCATCCACAGCGGGGCCGAACGCGACAGCACACTGGCTTGCGCACGGTCAGGCTCGGGTCGTGCCCTTCGTCTACATCGTCGAGTGCGCCGACGGCAGCTACTACGTCGGCAGTACGTGGGACCTCGAACGTCGCGTCAGTGAGCACAACCAAGGGCTCGGTGCGGAGTACACCAAGCGCCGCCGTCCCGTGCGCCTCGCCTGGTCCACACAGCTGGACCGGATAGATCAGGCGTACTGGTACGAGAAGCAGATCCAGGGGTGGGGTCGGGCGAAGCGACGGGCACTGATCGACGGACGGTACGAGGATCTTCCGAGGCTCGCTCGGACGGCGCGGCCGCGGGATGCCGAGCCGCCCGTGGTCTCGACAAGCTCGACCGACGGGGAAAGCTCGACCGACGGGGAAAGCTCGACCGACCGAGACCGCGCGAGCGACGGACCGGCGATCAGACGATCTCCGGCGCGCTGACCCTCGCCTCGTCGGCCTCCTGGTCGGTCAGCTTCTCCTGCGACTGGCGCTCGGCCTCGACCCGGCGCAGGTAGTGGTCGACCTCGTCGTCGCGGCGGGCCTGGTCCCAGCCGAGCTCGGCGGCCATCAGGTCGGCGGCGGCGGTGACCGCGAGGGTGCCGCGGTCGAAGGTCTCGATCGAGATCCGGGTACGGCGCGCGAGGACGTCGTCGAGGTGGCGGGCGCCCTCGTGGGTGACGGCGTAGACGACCTCGGCGGAGAGGTAGTCCTCCGTGCCGGGGAGCGGCTCGCCCAGCTCCGGCCGCGACACGACGAGCGCGAGCAGGTCGTCGATGAGGCCTCCGTACCGGCCGAGCAGGTGGTCGATCCGGCCCACCTCGAGGCCCGACCGGCGGCTCAGGGCGACGCGCTGGTTGGTCCGGGTCAGGAAGCCGTCGGCACCGATCAACGGCACCCGCTCGGTGTGCGACGGCGCCACGTCCGGCCAGCCGCGCACGGCCAGGTCGACGGCGTCGCGCGCCATCACCCGGTAGGTCGTGAGCTTGCCGCCGGCGATCAGCACCAGGCCCGCCTCGGGGCTGACCACGGTGTGCTCGCGGGACACCTTGGTGGTCGCGACCTCGCCCTCGCCGCCCGAGCCGACGCCGCGACCGGGCTTGCCCGCCAGGAGGGGGCGGAGGCCGGCGTACACGCCCTCGACGTCGGTGTGGTCCAGGGGCACCCGCAGGATCTTGTTGACGTGCTCGAGCAGGTAGTCGATGTCGGTGCGCGACGCCGCCGGGTGGGCGAGGTCGAGGTCCCAGGCGGTGTCGGTGGTGCCGATGATCCAGTGCCGGCCCCACGGGATCACGAACAGCACCGACTTCTCGGTCTTGGTGATGAAGCCGCACTCGGAGCGGATCCGGTCGCGCGGGACGACCAGGTGGATCCCCTTGCTGGCCTCGACGTCGAGCGACAGCGACCCGCCGAGGAGCCGCTCGACGTCGTCGGTCCAGACGCCGGCGGCGTTCACGACGACGCGTGCCCGCACCTCGAGCTCCGAACCGGACTCCAGGTCGGTGGCGCGGACGCCGACGACACGTGAACCGTCGCGGACGAAGCCGGTGACCCGGGTGCGGGTCGCGACCAGCGCCCCGTGCTGGGCGGCGGTCCGGGCGATCGTCACCACGAGGCGGGCGTCGTCGACCTGGCAGTCGTAGTAGCGCACGGCACCGGTCAGGGCGTCGGTCCGGAGGTCCGGCGCGATCCGCGCGATCTGCTTGCGGAACAGGTGCTTGTGCTTGGGGAGCCCCATCTCGTACTTGCCCGCCATGGCCAGCGCGTCGTAGAGCGCGAGGCCCGCGCCCACGTAGGGCCGCTCGTACGTGTGGTGCAGCGGGTAGAGGAACGGGACCGGTCGCACCAGGTGAGGTGCGAGCCGGGTCAGCAGCAGGCCGCGCTCCTCGAGCGCCTCGCGCACCAGCCCGAAGTCGAACATCTCCAGGTAGCGCAGACCGCCGTGCACCAGCTTGCTCGAGCGGGACGACGTGCCGCTGGCCAGGTCTCGCTGCTCCAGCAGCCCGACGCTGAGGCCACGCGAGACGGCGTCGAGCGCCACACCGGTGCCGACCACCCCGCCTCCCACGACGAGCACGTCCAGCGGCTCGTCGGCGGTCGTGGCGGCCAGGTCCGCCAGCGCGCCTGCTCGCGCGTCGGGGCCGAGAGCACTTGACTGTGCCATCGAGGACCGGGCCATCGAGGACCGGGCCATCGGGGTCTGGGTCGCCACGGGACGATCCTCTCAACCGACCGCGAACCCGCGACGACGTGTCGCGGCAACCGATCGATCCGAGCCAGCGTCCCAGGCTCGAGCCACCAGGCACCAGGAGGAGGACGGCGTTGCGGACAGCCACCCGGATCGCCGTCGTCGGCCTGCTCCTGACCGTCGCCCTGGCGGCCAGCCTGCTGGTCCGGCCCGAGCAGACGCACGACCCCGCGGCGCACCTCGCGATCGCGGTCACCCCGTCCGGGTCGCCGGCCGCCCCGCCACCCTCGGCGTCGCCCGCCGTCCTGCCGAGCGACGTCGCCACCGGCGACGCCCTCGGCGACCCCACGCCCGGCGCGGACCGCGGGGAGGACCGCGACCAGGCACCCGACGACACCGCCCCGCACCGGACGGTCACCGTGCTGATGAGCGGCGACCTGCTCTGGCACAACTCCGTGTGGCAGAGCGCCCACGAGGACGCCGTCCGCCTCGGGCTGCACCGGCGCTTCGACTTCGACGCGATGTTCGCGGCCATGAAGCCGATGGTCGAGAGCGCCGACGTCGCGATCTGCCACGAGGAGGTGCCGTTCGCCGCCGACGACCAGCACCTCTCCAGCTATCCGGTCTTCGCCGCGCCGCCCGAGATCGCCCGCTGGATCGCGTCGATGGGCTGGGACGCCTGCACCACCGACTCCAACCACAGCATCGACCAGGGCGTGGACGGTCTGATCCGCACCGCGAACCTGCTCGAGCGGGCCGGGGTCCGCCACGTCGGGACGTTCCGCTCCCCGACCGAACGCCGCACGCCGGTCATCCTCACCACGAAGGAGGGTGTGAAGGTCGGCATCGTGGGCGGCACCTACTCCCTCAACGGCTTCACGCTCCCGACCGACCAGCGCTGGGCGGTGTCGATGTGGGACGCCGACAACCTGATCGCCCAGGCCCGAGCGGCGAAGGCCGCCGGCGCCGACATCGTGGTCGTCCAGTACCACGGGGGCGACGAGTACTCCCGGCTCCCCAACGCCCAGCAGGTCGCCCTGGTGCGACGCCTGACCGCCAGCCCGGCCGTCGACCTGGTGTTCGCCGAGCACGCCCACGTCGTGCAGCCGATCACCCGGGTGAACGGCAAGTGGGTCGTCTACGGCATGGGCAACATGGTCGGACAGAGCGACCCGAAGTACCCCCGGGCCTACGAGGGGATCAGCGTCCGGTTCACCTTCCGCGAGACCCGGCACGGGTTCGCGGTGAGCCGCGCGGCGTACGTCCCGACGGCGTGGAACGTCTACTCGCCCGGACACCCGATCCGGGTCCGACCGGTCCTCTCGGCGCTCCGGCACGGCGTCGGCGACCGCGCTCGCCTGCTCGAGGCCCGCCGGATGACGCGGCTCGCGGTCGACGGGCTGAACCCCCACGGCGACACGACCCGCGGGCTTCGCGAGAACTGAGCGGCATTTCACGGTTACATAGACCCGTGGCCGAGGAGGTCGTCGCGCTCTACGACGACGGGGGACGTCCGGACGGGAGTGCCCCGCGTTCCGTGATGCGCGCCCAGAACCTGCGCCACGCCGCGACCGGGATCGTCGTCCGCGACCCCTACGGGCGCATCTACGTGCACCGGCGCACGCCGACCAAGGACGTCTACCCCGCCCACTGGGACTTCACCGCCGGCGGTGTCGTGCTGGACGGCGAGGACCCCTTCGAGGGCGCCCGGCGCGAGCTCGCCGAGGAGCTCGGCGTGACCAGCGAGATCGAGCCGCTCGGCGAGAGCGACTACGCCGACAGCCACACGTCGTACCACGCCTTCCGCTACGTCACGACGTGGGACGGGCCGATCACGCCGCAGCCCGAGGAGGTGGCGTACGGCGCGTGGCTGAGCCTCGAGCGGCTGCTCGACCGGCTGGCCGACCCCGACATCGAGTTCATGCCGGACACCCGCGCGCTGTTCGGCGACTGGGTGCGCGAGCGTGTGGCCGACCGTGGCGAGCCCCAGGAGGGCTGGGACACCGTGGCGATCGCGGTCGAGGGGCGTTGGCTCGACCGGATGCCGCGCTTCCCCGACGCCGAGGAGCAGCTGCGCAACGAGGTGCGGCTGATGCCGCGGCTCGCCCCGCTCCTCCCGCTGGCCGCACCGGTCCCGATCGTCCTCGACGAGTCGCCGCTGCGCGTCCGCCACCGGCTCGTGCCGGGCGAGCTCGCGACCGGCGCACCGCTCAGCCACGCCGACGGCCTGCGGATGGGGGAGTTCCTCCGGGCCCTGCACGACATGCCGGTCAGCGTCTACGTCGAGTCCGGGATCCCCGAGGCCACGACGGCCCGCGCCGAGCTGCTCGCCACCCTCGAGCGGATGCTCCACCGGGTGCTGCCGCTGGTGCCGGCCGAGCAGCAGGACGCCGGGCAGGAGCTGCTGCGCCGGATCGCGCTGCGCACGCCGGCGACCCTGGTCCACGGCGACCTGGCGGCCCACCACGTGACGCTCCGACGACTCCGGCATCGTCGGGATCCTGGACTGGAAGGACGCCCGCGTCGCGGACCCCGCCGTCGATCTCGCGTGGCCCCTCTACGGCGCGCCGGAGCCGTTCGCCGAGGGCGTCGCGACGGCGTACGGCGCGACCGACGACGAGCTCGCCCGCGCCCTGGACTGGCACCGGCTCGGCCCCTGGTACGAGGTGATGTGGGGTCAGGGCCCGGGTGGCGCGGCGTTCGTGGAGAGCGGCCTGCGCGGCCTCGCGTCGCCTGCTTGACGTCAAGAAGACGGCTTGACGACATTGCAATGACATCAATTTGATGTCAGAGTGCCCCGTATGGTCTTCACGGGTACTCGGGTCCGGCGCGTGCTCCACGGTCAGGTGCTCCTCGCACGCCTGCTCTGGGCGTGCTCCCCCGTCCTCACCGTCGTCGGCCTGCTGGCCGCCGTGGCGCAGGCCCTCGCCGCGGCCGGCCTGATGGTCGGCTCCGGACGGCTCGTCGCCGGCCTGCTCGACCACCGGCTGGAGACCGGCTGGCTGGTGTTCACCCTCACCTGCCTGGTGCTCCAGCCGGTCTGCACGGCGGGGACCGACCTGGTCGGGGTCGTCCAGCAGGGCCGGGCCACCCCGCTGCTGCTCGAGCGGGTCTCGACCCTCGCCTCTCGTCCCCACGGCGTCGAGCACCTGGAGGACCCTGACGTCCGCCAGGCCATCGACGGTGCGGTGGAGGAGATCAACCAGCAGTACTTCCTCGGTGTCCAGTCGACCTGGCAGGTGCTGGGCTACCGGCTCTGGGGCGCCGCCGCCCTCGTCGTCCTCGCGTCGTGGTCGTGGTGGGTGGCCGCCGTGGTGCTGGTGACGACGTTGGCCGTCAACGTCACGTGGTCGGCGTACTCCCAGCAGATCTTCGAGGACATCTTCCGCGACCGGCGGCGGCGTCGCGCGCGGTGGTACCGCAACCTGCTGATCGACCAGGACAGCGCGAAGGAGGTCCGCCTGTTCGGGCTCACGGCGTTCGGCCTCGAGCGCTTCACCGCCAGCTGGAACAGCGCCATCGCCGACCTGTGGCACAACCGGCGGGCCAAGCAGGGCCCGATCATCGTCGCCGACGTCGCGATCCTGGCGGCGTACGCCGTGGCGCTCGGCACGCTCGCCCACAGTGCCTGGACCGGCGCGATCGGCACCGCCACCCTGCTCGCCTCGGCGCAGGCCCTGACCCAGATGGAGGGACTCGGGATGCTCGGCGACATGCAGACGATGGTGATCCGGCAGCAGACCCTGCTGCTCGACCTCGAGGACCTCTCCGCACGGCTGCCCGAGCCCGCCGCGACGACGTCGCCGACCCGCCCGACCGGCACCGCGAGCGCGGTCGCGTTCCGCGACGTGCGGTTCACCTACCCGGGCCGCCCCGAGCCGACCTTCGCGGGCCTCACCCTCGAGATCGAGCCGGGCAGCAGCGTGGCCGTGGTCGGCGCGAACGGCGCCGGCAAGTCCACCCTGATCAAGCTCCTGTGCGGACTCCACCGCCCCGACTGCCGGCAGTGTCGCTGTCGACGGCGGCGACCCCGGCACCGACGACCACCTGCGGCGCCGGGTGGCGGTGATCTTCCAGGAGTTCGTCCGCTACCACCTCACGCTCCGCGAGAACGTCGGCATGGCGATGCTGGGTGAGCATCGCCCCGAGGACGTCGAGGCGGTCGTGCCGCGGGCGCTGCACGACGCCACCGGCGACCGCGTGCTCGCCCGGGTCGGCGGTTGGGACCGGGTGCTCAGCGGCGAGTACGCCGGCGGCACCGACCTCTCCGGCGGCCAGTGGCAGCGGGTGGCTCTGGCCCGCGCGTTGGCCGCGATCGACGCCGGTGCCGGCGTCCTCGTGCTCGACGAGCCGACCGCGGCGCTCGACGTCCGCGCGGAGGCCGAGCTGTTCGACAACTTCCTGACCGTGACCCGCGGCCTGACCACGATCCTGGTCAGCCACCGGCTCTCCAGCGTCCGGCACGCCGACCGGATCGTGGTGCTCGACCAGGGCCGGATCGTCGAGGACGGCAGCCACGACGCCCTGGTCGCGAGCGGTGGCGGGTACGCCCGGATGTTCGCGCTCCAGGCCGAGCGCTTCGCCCTCGCCGGTGGTGAGGTCGGATGACGTTCCTCCGCCACCTCTGGCTGCCGCTGGCCGCGGCGTTCCGGCTCGACCGCACGGCGGCCCTGCTCGCCCTGCTCGAGGTCCTGGGGGCGATCCTCAGCAACCTGCTCCCGCTCGCGTTCGGCCTGATGGTCAGCGGGGTCGCCACCCGTTCCGAGACCACCTTGCTGATCGGCGCGGTGATGGCCGCGGTGGGATACGGGGTCGTGCCGGTGTTCACGACGATCGGGGTCGAGGCCCGGCTCCGGCTCAACGAGAGCGTCGGCCACGAGTTCGACCGGCGGGTGGCCGAGCTGATGGCGGCGGTGCCGACCCTGGACCACCTGGAGTCGCCGGCGTTCCGCGACCAGGCGCAGATCGTCCGGGAGCGCCAGGGCGCCCTCGGCGGCGCGTACAACAGCGTGGTCAACGCGATGCGCAACCTGATGCTCCCCCTCGTGACGCTGGTGGTCGCGATCGGCGCCGACGCCCGACTGCTCCTGCTGCTGCCCGCGTCGCTGCCCAGCATCCTGGTGGGGCGCTGGATCGTGCGCTGGGACCGGCAGGCCGAGGACGACGCCGCCGAGCCGGGCCGGCTGACCCAGCACCTGGTCGGCCTCGCCATCGAGCCGGTGCCGGCCTCGGAGCTGCGCGTGCTCGGCGCGCGCGACGTGATCGCCGGCCGGCTCGCTGCGGCCGGCCACGCCTGGCGGCGGCCGCACATCCGGGCCGACGTCGCCAAGAACGTCGCCTCGACCGCCTGCGGGCTGTTCTACATCGCCGCGGCCGGCGCCGTCCTGACCCTGATCGTGCGCGACGCCGCCGACGGGCAGGTCGCCGTCGGCGCGGTCGCCACCTCGGTGCTCGTGATCGGACAGCTGCAGGGCGTGGTCTCGTCGTTGCGCTTCTCCTTCCAGATGCTCGCCCAGGTGACGCGCACCGTCGGTCGCTACCGCGCGCTCGAGGACAGCGTGGCCGCGGCCCAGGCGGCCGGCGGCACCGGGACGCCGCCCGAGCGGCTCCGTTCCGGCATCTCGCTGCGCGGTCTCGGCTTCACCTACCCCGGTCAGGAGCGCGCGTCCCTCGCCGACGTCGACCTCGACCTGCCCGCGGGCTCGGTCGTGGCGGTGGTCGGCGAGAACGGCGCGGGCAAGTCCACGCTGGTCAAGCTGCTGACCGGGCTGTACCGCCCGTCGGCGGGCCGGGTGCTCGTCGACGACGTCGACCTCGCGACCCTGGACGGGGAGGCCTGGCGCGCCCGCTGCGCCGGCGCCTTCCAGGACCACCTCCACCTCGAGCTGGTCGCCCGCGAGGCGATCACCACCGGCGACCTGCCCGCGCTGCACAGCGACGAGCGCGCCCTGCAGGCGCTCGACGACGCGGCGGCCAGCGACGTGCTCGTGGCGCTCCCGGGCGGGTCTGACGACCCAGCTCGGCACCAGCTGGGACGGCGGCACCGAGCTGTCCGGCGGCCAGTGGCAGCGAGTCGCGATCGCCCGCGGGATGATGCGGGGCGATCCGCTGCTGCTGGTGCTCGACGAGCCGACGTCCGCCCTCGACCCGGCGACCGAGCACGCCCTCTTCGAGGGGTACGCCGACGCGGCCCGGCGGGCGGGACGGCTCGGGGCCGTGACCGTGCTGGTGACCCACCGCTTCTCGACGGTGGCCGCGGCCGACCTCGTCGTCGTGCTCGCCGAGGGGCGCGTCAGCGAGGTCGGCAGCCATGCCGAGCTCATGGCCGCCGACGGCACCTACGCCCAGCTCTACGCCCTCCAGGCGCGGGGCTACGCGTGATGCTCGTCAGCGCGGGATGACCAGCCGCGACTCGTAGGCGAAGACCACGGCCTGCACCCGGTCGCGGAGGCCGAGCTTGGCCAGCACCCGCGCCACGTGCGTCTTGACGGTGGCGACCGAGAGGAAAAGCTCGGCGGCGATCTCCGCGTTCGTCGCGCCCGTGGCCATCGCTCGCAGGACGGTCAGCTCACGGTTCGGTGAGCCGGGTGAGCTCGTCGGGCAGGGCGCGCGGCCCCGGCCCGTCGGGACGGCGCCAGAGCGCCGACTTGAGGTCCTCGATGGCACGTGAGTCGAGGTGCAGCGTGAGTGGTGTGCGCTGCCCCCAGCGATCGTCCACCGACCGTTGCATCCGGGCAATCGTCATTGGTCTCTCCCCCCTGGTTGACCACTGCCGCTCCTGTGGCATCCCCCCGGAAGGAAACACACGGGTGCACGCAGGGTGGGCCAGATCCGCGTCCGGCACAACCCCCAGGAGGGTGCAACGTCCACCCACGTACATCGCGCGGGCGGAAATGGGCCCAGGCGAGCTAGGAGACGACGACCTCGATGCGCTGGAACTCCTTGAGCTCGGTGTAGCCCGTCGTCGCCATCGCCCGCTTGAGGGCACCCGACCAGGTTCATCGTGCCGTCGGCGACCCGGGACGGGCCGAACAGGATCTCCTCGAGCGTGCCGACCGTGCCGATCTCGACGCGCTGGCCTCGGGGCAGCTCGGCGTGCACGGCCTCGGCGCCCCAGTGGAAGCCCTGGCCGGGTGCGTCGCTGGCGCGCGCGAACGGCGAGCCGATCATCACCGCGTCGGCGCCGCAGGCGATCGCCTTCGCGATGTCGCCGCTGCGACCGATCGAGCCGTCGGCGATCACGTGCACGTAGCGACCGCCGGACTCGTCCATGTAGTCGCGCCGCGCTCCGGCGACGTCGGCGACGGCGCTCGCCATCGGGACGGCGACACCGAGCACCGTGCGCGTCGTGTGGGCGGCGCCTCCGCCGAACCCGACCAGGACGCCGGCCGCGCCGGTACGCATCAGGTGCAGCGCGGCCTGGTACGTCGCGCAGCCGCCGACGATGACCGGCACGTCGAGCTCGTAGATGAACTCCTTGAGGTTCAGCGGCTCGGCCTGCGCACTGACGTGCTCGGCGCTGACGGTGGTGCCGCGGATGACGAACATGTCGACCCCGGCGTCGACGACGGTCTTCGCGAACTCCTTGGTGCGCTGGGGGCTCAGCGAGCCCGGCGACGGTCACCCCGGCCTCGCGCATCTGCTTGAGCCGCGCGCTGATCAGCTCGGCCTTGACCGGCTCGGCGTACATCTCCTGCATCCGGCGGACGGCCGTGGGGCCGTCGAGCCCGGCGATCTCGGCCAGCATCTCCGCGGGCTCGTCGTACCGCGTCCAGAGGCCCTCGAGGTTGAGCACACCGAGGCCGCCGTACTGGCCGAGGGCGATGGCGGTCTCGGGTGACATCACCGAGTCCATCGGCGCGGCGACGATCGGCAGCTCGAACCGGTAGGCGTCGATCTGCCAGGCGATGCTGACCTCTTCGGGGTCGCGCGTGCGCCGGCTCGGGACGATCGCGATGTCGTCGAAGGAGTAGGCCCGGCGCCCGCGCTTGGCGCGCCCGATCTCGATGTCCGTCACCGCGTCAGCGTATCGACGCACGCCGGTGTCGGCGGCGTCACACCCCTGGCAGGTAAAGGCTCCGGCGTTCGCCAGCGGAGCCCCGGGCGCGGATGCGACCGTAATCGGGCACGGAGAAACGGAGCCACGAGATGCCACTCCCACGAGGGAGCCGGCCCGGCCGCCGACTCGTCGGAGGCTTGCTCGGAGCCATCGTGGTGAGTTTGGCGTGCCTGGTGCCGGCGACGTACGCCGCCACAGGGGACGACTACCCCTATGCCGGCCTGGGCAAGTGCCCCCTCGTGCCGCTGCCCCCGAAGCCACCCGCGCCGCACCACGCGCCGACCGGTCCGGGACGTCCGGGCAAGCCGGGCGGGGCGCACAAGCCGGGTCAGCCGGCGAAGCCGACGAAGCCGGTCAAGCCACCGCCGCGGCAGTGCGCGAAGCACATCTGGTTCTACAACGGCAGCTACGGCGACCCCTGGGGCTTCGCCCTGCGCAACTGCACCAGCTTCGTCGCCTGGCGGATGCGGATGACCAACGGCCTCGCCGACTTCGAGAACCACTTCGGCGGCGTCCACTGGGGCAACGCCGCCGACTGGGACGACGCGGCCGAGCGAGCTCGGCTACCTGGTCGACGGCGTGCCGGCGGTGGGCGCGGTCGCCCAGACCGACGACGGGAAGCACGGGCACGTCGCCTGGGTCTCGGCCGTCGGTGACGGCACCGTCACCGTGGAGGAGTACAACTACGGCGTCGCCGGCGGGTACGGCGTCCGGACCGTGCCGACCTCGTCGTTCCGCTACCTGCACCTGGCCGACACCGCCCCCGCGCCCTACCTCGGCTCGAGCCGGGCCGGGGTCGCGACCGTCGATGCGCACGGCGGCGCCTGGTCGGCGCGCACCACCGCGGACGGGCACCTCGTCGTACGCCGTCCCTCGGGCCGCACGACCCGCCTGCCCGCGCCCGGCGGCTGGTCGGCCGACGCCGCACCGTCGGTGCTCACCGACGGCCAGGGCCGGGTCTGGATCGCGTCGGTGACCGCCGACGGCCGCGTCCTGACCGCGCACACCTCGCCCACCTCGGCCGCCTTCAGCCGACCGCGTCCGGCACTCACCGGTGCCGGCACCTCCTCACCGGCTCTGGTCGGCGACGGACAGGGCCGCGTCCACGTGCTGGCCGTCACCGCGGCCGGCACCCTGTTCGAGCGCCACACGGGCAACGCCCGCTCCGACCACTGGAGCCGCGCCCACCGCCTCGGCATGCCCGGCTCGTGGTCGACGCACGCCGCACCGTCCGTCACGGCGGACGTCACGGGCCGTCTCTGGCTCGCGGCGGTCACCCGGCACGGCGGCCTGCTCACCCAGCACACGGGACGCAGCGGTCTGCACTGGTCCGGCTTCCACGCGGCGGACCACCGGGCCTGGTCGGTCACCTCCACGCCGGCGATCACCGACGCCCAGGACGGCCGGGTCTGGCTGGCCACCGTCACCGATCGCGGCGACCTCGTCGTGCGGCACACCGACCCGGGCTCCCCGGCCTGGCGACGACCCGAGCCGCTGCCCGGGGAGTGGTCGCCCTACTCGTCGCCGTCCCTCACGATCGACCGGAGCGGCCGCACCTGGCTGGCCTCGGTCGGCACCGACGGCGACCTGTCGGTGCGGTCGAAGGCTGTCGGCGCCCGCGACTGGCGCGTCTCGCGAGGGCTCCCCCGGGTGCCCGCGTCGGAGACCGAGAGTCCCGACCTTGACCTCCGGCGTCAACGGCGTGCTGGTCGGCGTCGACGACGGCCACGGCCGTGCCGTGTGGCGTCGTCCGTTCGGCCCGTCCGGGCTGCCGGCGGCGCACGGTCCGCGCGGCGGTGGCTTCTCGGTGAGCCGCTTCCTCTGAGCCTCGGCTAAGCCGGGTCGACCGCGTCGATCAGCGCCCGGAGCGCTGCCACGTGCCGGCGCAGGGCTGTCCGCCCGCGCGGCGTGAGCCCGACCCACGTCGTACGCCGTCCCTCGTGGACGCCCTTGCGGCTCTTCACGTAGCCCTCGGTCGCCAGCGCGGACACGTGCTTGGACAGCACCGAGTCGCTGACGCCCAGAGCCTCGCGCAGGGTCACGAACTCCGCCTCGGACACCGCCGTCAGCGTCGTCATCAGCTGGAGCCGGGCGGGCGGGTGGATCTGCGGGTCGATCGCCATCAGCGGGCCAGGGCGACGAGCACGACCACGCCCGCCACGATCGCGACGACCAGCGTGGCCGCCACGGTCCTGGTCTCGCCCTCGGCGTGCGCCGCCGGGTCGTCACGGTAGGCGGCCCACCACCGCCGGGCGGCCACGGCGTACGCCGCTCCACCCACGACGGAGATCAGCACCGCGAGCCAACCGACGCCCCCCAGGGCCGCCCAGACGGCGCCGGCGAACGGCAGGCCGTAGGCCCACGAGGCCGTCGTCGTCATCCCGAGCACCGAGCGGGCGAGGAGGCCGCCGACCCAGACGCCGTTGACCGCACGGAAGCGCCACCCGAGCACGCCGGCGACCACCAGGAAGAGCAGGCACCCGCACCCGAGCAGGACGAGGCCGGCGTCGTTCTGCGCCCCGATCCCCAGCGCCGAGGTGGCCATCTGCACGGCCGTGGTGACGCCGAGGACGACGTGGAACCCGGCGGGCAGCCGGAGCCCGGTCGTCAGCCGGGAGCGGAGCCCCTCGGCCTCGGCGAGCTGGGCGGCCGCATCGCGACCCGACTGCGAACTTTCCATGTCGGAAAGTATGCCACTGAGCTTTCCAATCTGGCAAGTACGACGGTCAGCGCGAGGCGCGCACCTCGGTCGCCGACGGCGAGGTGGCCCGGCCGGGTGACATCGGCGTAGACACCGAGGTTCATCTCGCGCGCCTCGCGTCAGCGCCTTCAGCCACCGCCCCTCGCGCGGCAGTCCCTCCTGGGCGATGTCGATCATCCGGCAGCGCTCGATCCGCTCGACCGGGGTGAGCAGCGCGGTCGCCGATCTCGATGCTCGTCCACGACTCCTCGACGAACGGCTCCTCGGTCTCGACGACGAGGTTGGGCCGGATGCGCCGGCGGTCGGCGTCGACGCCGAGGTGCTCCGCACACCACGCGAGGGACGCCGTACCGACCAGGGAGACCTGCCCGGCGTCGAAGTAGGGCGTCGTCGTCTCGGGCAGGACCCGGACCGGGTCGCCCATGGCGTCGCTGAGGACGCGGTCGAGCTCGTCGCCCGGGGCGTCCCACTCGCCGCCGCGACCGGACACGCGGACGCCGTCGGGAGTGGTGCGCGACGCGAACTCGAAGACCTCGTCGCGGCGCCGGAACCGTCGGGAGTGCTTGCCCGTGGCCAGCTTGCCGTCGGCGTCGACGACGGCGAACGCGCGGTCGCCGACGAGACCACGGGCGTCCAGCTCGACGGACTCCAGGGACTCCCCGCCCATCGCCTTCACCGGGTAGCGACGGATCTCGAGGAGCGTGGGCGTCGGCACGTCGCCGACCCTAGTCGGCGACGGCGGCGTCCGCGTCGAGCACACTGGTGGCGTGATCTCCCGACGGCTGGCCGAGGAGCTCCGCGACGCGGGGCTCACCTGGACGCCGGTCAAGGGCGACTGGTTCGTGATCCCCGACCACGGGTTGGACGAGCTGGAGTTCGTGGTCAGCGACATGGTGATCGAGACCCGACGGATGGCGCTGGGGCGGCAGATGCTGGCGTTCAACGGCACCACGGAGTGGGCGATGGACACCCTGGCTGCGTCCGAGGCGCTGTGGCTGCCGCGCGAGGACCAGCTGCGGGCCGTGCTCGGCGAGGCGTTCATCGGGCTCGAGTACCTGCCCGGCGAGACACCGGGGTACGCCGTGTCGCTGCTGATCGGGGACACCGAGCAGCGGTTCGTCGACATCGACGTGGAGTCGGCGTACGCCCGTGCCGCGCTGGCCCTGCTGCGCGGTTGATGCAGCCGCGCGCCTAGCGGCCGGTGTAGTTGGGCGCCTCGACCGTCATCTGCACGTCGTGGGGGTGGGACTCGGCCAGCGACGCCTGGGTGATCCGGACGAAGCTGCCCTTCTCCTGGAGCTCGGGGATGGTGCGCGCGCCGACGTAGAACATCGACTGGTTGAGGCCGCCGAGCAGCTGGTGGGCGACCGCGGACAGCGGCCCGCGGTAGGCGACCTGGCCCTCGATGCCCTCGGGCACGATCTGGTCGTCGCTGGCGACCTCGGCCTGGAAGTAGCGGTCCTTGGAGTAGGACTTCTTGCCGCGGCTGCTCATCGCGGCGAGGGAGCCCATGCCGCGGTAGGACTTGTACTGCTTGCCGTTGACGAACACCAGGTCGCCGGGCGACTCCTCGCAGCCGGCCAGCAGCGACCCGACCATCACCGAGTCGGCGCCGGCCACGATCGCCTTGGCGATCTCGCCGGAGTGCTTGAGGCCGCCGTCGGCGATCACCGGGACGCCGGCCGGCTTGGCCGCGAGCGAGGCCTCGCGGACCGCGCTGATCTGGGGGACGCCGACGCCGGTGACCACGCGCGTCGTGCAGATGGAGCCGGGACCGACGCCGACCTTGACCGCGTCGGCTCCGGCGTCGACGAACGCCTGCGCGCCCGCGCGGGTGGCGACGTTGCCGCCGATGACCTGCACGTGCGAGGTCGCCGGGTCGGACTTCAGCCGCTGCACCATCTCCAGCAGCATCCGGACGTGGCCGTGGGCGGTGTCGGCGACGAGCACGTCGACGCCCGCCTCGACCAGGGTGGTGGCGCGCTGCCAGGCGTCGCCGAAGTAGCCGATCGCCGCCCCGACCATGAGCCGGCCGTGGGCGTCGTACGACGCGTCGGGGAACTGCTCGCCCTTGACGAAGTCCTTGACCGTGATCAGGCCGCCGAGGCGACCCTCGGCGTCGACCAGCGGGAGCCGCTCGCGCTTGTGCTGGCGCAGCAGGGCGGTCGCCTCGTCGCGGGAGATGCCGACCTGGCCGGTGACCAGCGGCATCGGCGTCATGATCTCGTCGACCTTCGTGGTCGCCCACTCGGCGACGGGCGTGAAGCGCAGGTCGCGGTTGGTGATGATGCCGAGCAGCTGCTCGTCGACGTCGACCACCGGGAGCCCGGAGACGCGGTACTCGCCGCAGATGCGGTCGAGGTCCTCCAGCGTCGCGTCGGGGCCGATGGTGATCGGGTTGGAGATGATGCCGGTCTGGGTCCGCTTGACCAGGTCGACCTGGTAGGCCTGGTCCTCGATCGACAGGTTGCGGTGGAGGACGCCGAGACCGCCCTCGCGGGCCATCGCGATCGCCATCCGGCTCTCGGTCACGGTGTCCATCGCGGCACTGACCAGCGGCGCCTTGAGGCTGATCTCGCGGGTGAGCCGGGTCGTGGTGTCGATGTCGCTCGGCGCGAGGTCGGAGTACCCGGGGAGGAGCAGGACGTCGTCGTAGGTGAGGCCCATCGGGGCGAACGGGTCGGGTCCGTCGTTCTCCATGACCAGAGTGTACGGAGCCGGGCGTGTCGTCCGCGGGCGGCGTACCGTGGACAACCCAATCGCGTCGCTCGTCGTGACATCTCCATGAGCGAACTCGTGGGAGGGAATCGGATGAAGCGACGGTCAGCGGCCGTCTCGATCGTGGCCGGGGTCGCGCTCGCGGCCACCCTCGGCCTGGCTCCGGCGGCCGGGGCGCAGACGATCCGGATGCACGACCCGGTCGGGGACGACAAGACCGGGAACGGCAACGGCGACGTCAGCCTGGTGGTGCTGCACTACAACGCGCACCGGCTGAACGTGACCGTCAAGTGGCCGAGGTCGGGCGACCCGGAGCACATCCAGGACCTCTACGTCGACACCCGCCGGGCCGAGAGGACGCCCGACCTGGTCATCTCCACCAACGGGGACGGGGAGGGGTGGGACGTCGGCTTCGTGAAGGGCTGGAACCTCAAGCACTACCAGGCCCGCTGCACCGGCGGGAACGGCAGCACGGACTACGACTACGCCCATCACCAGCTGCACTTCAGCGTCCCGCGCACCTGCCTGATGCACCGCGGCGCCGTGCAGCCGCAGCGCCTCCGCGTCTCGCTGGCGACCCGGACGGAGTGGGAGGCGGCGTACGACTGGGCCCCCGGCAAGCGCACCTTCGGCCGCTGGGTGCACTGGAAGTAGCGCTGACCCGGCAGAAGTTCACCTGAAATGACGCTGACCCGGCAGAAGTCGACGTGGACTTCTGCCGGGTCAGCGCTGCTGGCTGTGAACTTCTGACGGGTCAGTGGCCGTGACCGTGGCCGTGACCGGCCGCGGCGGGCTCCTCGTCCTCGGGCTTGTCGACGATCAGCGTCTCGGTCGTCAGCAGCATGCCGGCGATCGAGGTGGCGTTGATCAGCGCGGAGCGGGTGACCTTGACCGGGTCGAGGACACCCTGTGCGACCAGGTCGCCGTACTCGCCGGTGGCGGCGTTGTAGCCCTCGCCGACCTTGCCCTCGCGGACCTTGGAGACGATGACGTAGCCGTTGTCGCCGCCGTTCTCGGCGATCCAGCGCAGCGGCTCGTCGGCGGAGATGCCGCACGATCCGGACGCCGGCCGCCTCGTCGCCGGTGAGGCCGAGGTCGCCGTCGAGCACGGAGACCGCGTGGATCAGCGCGGAGCCACCGCCGGGGACGATGCCCTCCTCGATCGCGGCGCGCGTCGCGGAGACGGCGTCCTCGATGCGGTGCTTCTTCTCCTTCAGCTCCACCTCGGTGGCGGCGCCGACCTTGATCACGCACACGCCGCCGGCCAGCTTGGCGAGGCGCTCCTGGAGCTTCTCGCGGTCCCAGTCGGAGTCGGTGTTCTCGATCTCGGCCTTGATCTGGTTGACGCGACCCTCGACCTCGGAGGAGTCGCCGCCACCGTCGACGATGGTCGTGTTGTCCTTGGTGACCACGACGCGACGGGCGGTGCCGAGCACGTCGAGCCCGACCTGGTCGAGCTTGAGCCCGACCTCGGGGGCGACGACCTGACCGCCGGTCAGGGTCGCGATGTCCTGCATCATCGCCTTGCGGCGGTCACCGAACGCGGGGCTCTTGACCGCGACGGCGGTGAAGGTGCCACGGATCTTGTTGACCACCAGGGTCGAGAGGGCCTCGCCCTCGACGTCCTCGGCGAGGATGAACAGCGGCTTGCCGGCGGCGATGACCTTCTCGAGCAGCGGGAGCAGGTCGGCGATCGCCGAGATCTTCCCCTGGTGCAGAAGGATGTAGGGGTCGTCGAGGACGGCCTCCATGCGCTCGGGGTCGGAGACGAAGTACGCCGAGATGTAGCCCTTGTCGAACTGCATGCCCTCGGTGAACTCCAGCTCGGTGCCCATGGTGTTGGACTCCTCGACCGTGATCACGCCGTCCTTGCCGACCTTGTCGAAGGACTCGGCGAGCAGCTCGCCGATCAGGGCGTCGCGGCTGGAGATCGTGGCGACCGACGCCATGTCCTCCTTGGAGTCGACCTCGCGGGCGGCCTCGCGCAGCGCGTCGCCCACGGCCTCGGCGGCGGCGTCCATGCCGCGCTTGAGGCTCATCGGGTTGGCGCCGGCGGCGACCGCACGCAGGCCCTCGTGGACCATCGCCTGGGCCAGGACCGTCGCGGTCGTCGTGCCGTCACCGGCGACGTCGTTGGTCTTGGTGGCGACTTCCTTGGTCAGCTGGGCGCCGAGGTTCTCGAACGGGTCGTCGAGCTCGATCTCGCGGGCGACCGTGACACCGTCGTTGGTGATCGTGGGGGCGCCCCACTTCTTGTCGAGGACGACGTAGCGGCCCTTGGGGCCGAGCGTCACCTTGACGGCGTTGGCGAGCGCGTCGACACCGCGCTCCAGCGAACGCCGCGCGTTCTCGTCGAACGAAGGATCTTGGGCATGGATGCTCCTGTAGAAGAGTGCGGGCTCGTCCGCCGGACGTGCGGCTTATGCCGGCACGCTCAGGCGGACGACCCGGAAGTTGTTCAGGAAACGACCGCGAGGACGTCGCGCGCCGACAGGATCAGGTAGTCGTCGCCGCCGTACTTGACCTCGGTGCCGCCGTACTTGCTGTAGATGACCTTGTCGCCCACCGCGACGTCCAGCGGGACGCGGTTGCCGTTGTCGTCGATGCGGCCGGGACCGATCGCCTGGACCTCGCCCTCCTGGGGCTTCTCCTTGGCGGTGTCGGGGATGACCAGGCCGGAAGCCGTGGTCTGCTCGGCCTCGAGCGGCTTGACGACGATCCGGTCCTCGAGGGGCTTGATGTTGACCGACACGATGTCGACCTCCACTTTCGTCTGACTGTGTTCGAGCTCGGGAGCCAGTGCTCCCGGACGTTGGAGCCTGCGCTGACGTACGCCGTCGCGGGGGTCGTCCGTCGGGGCAAGCGCTGGCATTCTCGGGTCGAGAGTGCCAACGCCGAAACTAGCACTCACCGACAACGAGTGCCAACGGGGGTCCCGCGGTCGCGGCGTAGCGTGCTCCCATGGCCCCCAGACTCCGTGCTCACCGCCCTCACCGACGCGCTCGCCGACGGCTCGGTCGAGATCGTCGACCTGACCGCCCGGCTGAGCAGTGAGACGCCGGTCATCCCGCTCCCGCCGGAGTTCGGCCAGACCGCCCGCTTCGAGCTCGAGGAGATCAGTGCGTACGACGACCGCGGGCCGGCCTGGTACTGGAACAACTTCCGCAGCGGCGAGCACACCGGCACCCACTTCGACGCCCCCAACCACTGGGTCACCGGCCGGGGCGGCCTCGACGTCGCCGACATCCCGGTCGGGCCACCTGGTCCGGCCCGCGGTGGTGCTCGACTTCAGCGCGCAGTGCGCCGACGACCCCGACTTCCTGCTCCAGGTCGACGACATCCAGGCCTGGGAGCGGGAGCACGGCCCGCTCCCCGACGGCGGCTGGATGCTCTACCGCACCGGCTGGGACGCCCGCTCCGACAGCCAGGAGCGCTTCACCAACGCCGACGAGACCGGCCCGCACACGCCCGGGATGAGCCCGGAGTGCGCGCAGTGGGTCGCCGAGCAGTCGCCGGTGATCGGCGTGGGCGTCGAGACCGTCGGCACCGACGCCGGGGCCGCGCACTCCTTCGACCCGGCGTTCCCGTGCCACTCCTTCCTGATGGGCAGCGGCAAGTACGGCCTCACCCAGCTGCAGAACCTCGCCTCCCTGCCCCCCGACCGGCGCGGTGCTCGTGGTCGGGCCGCTGCCGATCGTGACCGGGTCGGGCGCGCCGGCCCGGGCGGTCGCCCTCGTCGAGCGCTGACCGTGCCGACCGTCGCGGAGGTCGTCGGCCGCACGCTGGTCGAGGCCGGGATCGACCACGTGTTCGGAGTGGTCGGGTCGGGCAACTTCCACGTCACCAACGCGATGGTCGCCGCCGGCGCCCGGTTCGTCGCGGCGCGGCACGAGGGCGGCGCGGCCACCATGGCCGACGCCTTCGCCCGGACGACGGACCGGCCGGCAGCCGTCACGGTCCACCAGGGCTGCGGGCTCACCAACGCGATGACCGGGATCACCGAGGCCGCGAAGAGCCGCACCCCGGTCGTGGTCGTCGCCGCCGAGGCGACCGAGCCGCGGTCGAACTTCTACGTCGACCAGTCGGCGCTGGCCCGCGCCGTCGGGGCGGTGCCGTTCCGGGTCGACGACCCGGCCACCGCCGCCCGGGTCGCCCGCGAGGCCGTGCACACCGCGGTGACCACGCGTCGTACGGTGCTGCTGAACCTGCCGCTCGCAGTGCAGGCCGCTCGAGGCCGCGAGCGGCGACTCCGTCGCCGCCGAGTGGCGAGTTCGTCGACGCCCGAGGTCGTCGGAAGTCCCACCTCGACCGACGAAAGCCCACTTCGACGTCGGAGCGGCTGGCCGAGGCCGTACGCCGGGCCGAGCGGCCGGTGTTCGTGGCCGGTCGCGGGGCCCGCGGCGCGCGGACCCGCGGTCGCCGCAGGCCGCCGAGCGGGCCGGGGCGCTGCTGGCCGAGTCGGCCGTCGCGAAGGGCCTGTTCGCCGGCCACCCGTGGTCGCTGGGGGTCTCCGGCGGCTTCGCCTCACCGCGGTGCGGCCGAGCTGATCGCGCGCCGCCGACCTGATCGTCGGGCTGGGGCTGCGCCCTGAACATGTGGACGATGCGCCACGGCACCCTGATCGCGCCCGGCGCGACGGTCGTGCAGGTCGACGACACCGCCGACGCCCTCGGGGCGCATCGCGACGCTGACGTTCGGCGTCCTCGGCGACGTCGGGCGCGACGGCGGCCGAGCTCGCCGAGCGCCTGGCCCGCGGACCCGCACCGGCTACCGCACCGACGCCGTACGCCGACGCCTCGACGCCGGCATCGCCTGGGCGACCGAGCCGTACGACGACCTCGGCGGCCACGGCCTGCATCGACCCGCGCACCCTGAGCCGCGACCTCGACGCGCTCCTCCCCGACGACCGGGTCGTGGCCGTCGACTCCGGGCAACTTCATGGGCTACCCGGCGGCGTACCTCGGCGTGCCGGACCACCGCTCGTTCTGCTTCACCCAGGCCTTCCAGTCGATCGGGCTCGGGCTGGCGACCGCGATCGGCGCGGCCGTGCGAGCCCCGGCCGGCTGACCGTCGCGGCCCTCGGCGACGGCGGCGCGCTGATGTCGGCGATGGAGCTCGAGACCGTCGTCCGGCTCGGCCTCGACCTGCTCGTCGTGGTCTACGACGACCATGCGTACGGCGCCGAGGTGCACCACTTCGGCCCGGACGGCGCGCCGCTCGACACCGTCGTCTTCCCCGACACCGACATCGCCGCGATCGGCCGAGGCTTCGGCTTCGACGCCGTCACCGTGCGCGCACCCGCGCGACCTGGACGCCGTCCGCGCCTGGCTCGACGCCGGCCGGCCGCGGCCGATGCTGGTCGACGCCAAGGTCGCCGACCAGCGAGCCCTCGTGGTGGCTCGAGGAGGCCTTCCGCGGGCCACTGACAGGATGGACCGGTGGACCTCGACACCTTCCGGTGGCTGCTGACCGACGACGGTCAGGCCGCTGCTCGCGGCGGCGACGGCGGCCGAGGGCACGCCGCTCCAGGTGCAGAAGCCGCTGCGCGAGGTGCCGACGGCGACCAGGTGGCGGCCGCGCTCGGGCAGGTCGAGCTACGCCGGCACGCCGCGGCCAAGCTCGGCGACGACGCGGCCCGGATGTACTTCACCCGCGACGGTCTCGAGCAGGCCACCCGGCGCGCCGGTGGCCCGGCACCGCGCGGCGCGGGTCGCGCTCGGCGGGCCCAGCGTCATCGACCTGACCTGCGGCATCGGCGGCGACCTCGTCGCGTTCGCCCGGGCCGGCCTGACCGCGGCCGGCATCGACCTCGACCCGCTGCGGGTCGAGCTGGCGCGCGCCAACCTCGCGGCGCTCGGGCTCGGTGGGGCCGTCGAGGTCGGCGACGCCACCACGCTCGACGTCTCGCCCTTCGCCACGGCGTACGCCGACCCCGCGCGGCGGAGTGCCCGGGGCCGCACCTTCCGCGCCGACGACTGGACCCCGCCCTGGTCGTTCGTCGAGTCGCTGCTGACCGGGCGCGCCTGCGTGAAGGTGGCGCCGGGCATCCCCCACTCGCTGGTGCCGGACGGCGTCGAGGCCGAGTGGGTCAGCGACCAGGGCGAGGTGAAGGAGGCCGTGCTCTGGTCACCGACCCTCGCCTCCGCCGACCGCCGGGCCACCGTGATCGGCCGCGGCGGCCTGGCCACCCTGACCGAGGACGACGACCCCGGTGCCGACGTCGGCGCCGGTCGCTGCGCTCCTCTACGAGCCCGACGGCGCCGTGATCCGGGCCGGCCTCGTCACCGCCGTCGCCGCGGGCGTGCAGGGTCACCTGCTGGACCGCAAGATCGCCTACGTCGCCGGCGACGCGGCGTACCGCTCCCCCTTCGCGCGCGGCTACCGGGTCCTCGACCCGAGCTGCCCTACCGGGAGAAGCCGCTGCGCGCCGCCCTCCGGGAGCGCAACGTCGGCACGCTGACGATCAAGAAGCGCGGCGTCGACATCGCCCCCGAGCAGCTGCGCCAGCGGCTGGGCCTGACCGGCGACGGGCCGCGACGATCGTGCTGACCCGGGTCGCCGGCGAGGGCACCGCCCTGCTCGGTCGAGCCGTATCTGACGGGTCTACGATCCGTCGAGCCACGGCCAGCGACCGGCGAGCACCCGGCGGTTGTCGTCCGGGGCGAGCGGCAGGTCGAGCTTGGTGAAGATGTTGTTGGTGTGCTTGCCGACGGCCTTCTCGGTCACGAAGAGCGCGGCGGCGATCGCCGCGTTCGACCGGCCCTCGGCCATCAGCGCCAGCACCTCACGCTCGCGGGCGGTCAGCCGCTCGACCGGCGCCTGCCGCGCCATCACCGCCGAGACCACCTGGGGGTCGAGCACGGTGCCGCCGGCGCCACCCGGCCGAGGGCGTCGACGAACTCGCCGACGTCGCCGACGCGGTCCTTGAGCAGGTAGCCGATCCCGCCCTGGCCGCTGGCGAGGAGCTCGCGGGCGTAGATGCGCTCGACGTACTGGGAGAGGACCATCACCGGGAACCCCGGTCGCTCGGCCCGCACGCCGACGGCCGCCCTGAGCCCCTCGTCCGTGTGCGTGGGCGGCAGGCGTACGTCGAGGACGGCGGCCTCGACCGTCGGGTCCGCCAGTGCCTCGCCCAGCCCGTCGGCGTGCTCGACCGCGGCGACGATCTCGTGGTCGTGCGCCTCGAGGATCCGGATCAGCCCGTCCCGGAGGAGGGCGTGGTCCTCGGCGAGGACGAGTCGCACGGCACCTCCAGCGTGACCAGCGTCGGCCCGCCCGCCGGGCTCGACACCCTCATCGTGCCGTCGAACGCCGCGAGCCGTCGCGCCACCCCCCGCATCCCGGTCCCCGAGGACGGGTCGGCACCGCCGCGACCGTCGTCGCCGACGACGACCGTGAGCAGGCCGGGCGGGTTGGCGAGCTCGATCCAGGCGCGGGTCGCCCCGGCGTGCTTGGCGATGTTGGCCAGGCACTCGGCGACGGTGAAGTACGCCGCGGACTCGACCGGGGCCGGCAGCCGCGGCGTCTCGCCGGTCACCTGGACCGGGCACCGCGAGGTCGAGCGCGAGCGCCTCGATCGCCGACCTCAACCCCCGGTCCGCCAGCACCGGCGGATGGATGCCGTGCACGACGTCGCGCAGGTCGCCCAGTGCCGCGCTGCTGGTCTGCCGTGCCTCCGTCAGCATCTGGCGCGCGGCCTCCGGGTCGCGCTCGACCAGGTCGGCGGCCATCCCGAGCGTCATCCCGAGACCGGCCAGGCGCGCCTGGGCACCGTCGTGGAGGTCACGCTCGATCCGACGCAGCTCGGACGCGGCGTGGTCGAGCGTCTGGTTGCGGGTCTCGGTCAGCACCTCGACCCGCTGCTCGAGCCGCTCGGTGGTGCCGAACGCCAGGAACCACCGGTCGATCCGGCTCCGGGCGAGCATGATCGGCCCGACGCCGTACCACCAGAGGATGCCGGTCACGACCGGGACGAACAGGATCAGCACGACCAGCGAGGCCAGCAGCGCCAGGGGCAGGGCGACGAGCAGCCAGCCCAGGTCGCGCCAGCTCATCGGGTCGGCGGCCGCGATCCGCAGGCGCTCGAGGGCGCCGGCTCCCTCGGTGGACCGGTACGTCGCGGGCAGCGGGGAGCCGAGGATGTTCCCGGCGAACCGACGGTGCACGCCGACCAGCCACCGGGTCGCCGGCACGGCAGACCATCAGGATCGGGATGCCGACGACGATGATCGCCAGCGCGGCGGCGACGACGTCGACGATGAAGAGCAGCAGCGCCAGCAACGACAGCGGGACCTGCAGGGCGGCGTACCCCGTCATCCGCAGTCGGCCGGCGTTGGTCATGGACCAGTCTCGCCGATCGACCGGTCGCGGACAGTGGGCCTAGGCCCACCCTCCGATCCGGGTCCTGCCCCTCCTGATCCGAGCCTCGGATTTCCCGAGGCTGGACGAGTCCAGAAACAACCGACTCGAGGAGCCCGCCATGTCACCTCATCTGCACCGTCCCGGCCTCGTCGCCCGGATGCCCCTGCGCGCCGCGCGCTGGAGCGCCACCCATCCCTGGCGCGCGATCGGCGCCTGGTTCGCGTTCGTCGCGGTCGCCGTCGCCCTCGCCGCCCTGATCCCGACCAAGCAGACCACCGACGCCGACTACCGGCTCGGCGAGTCCGGTCGCGCCGACGCCATGTCGTCGGCCGGCCGCTTCGCCGACGACCAGATCGAGAGCGTGCTGATCACCGGCCGCGACGGCGGCGCGCCGTCGCCCTCGGGAGGTCGCGCAGATCGCGTCGACCAGCTCAAGACGCGACCTCGCCGGCGTCCACGGCGTCACGCAGGTCACCGCGCCGCAGTGGAACGCCGGCCGCACGGCCGCCCTGATCGACGTGCACCTGAAGAGCACGATCGACGACGCGTCACAGATCCAGGCCCGCACCGCCGCGATCGCCCGCGCCCACGCCGACCTCCGGGTCCGGGAGGCCGGTGACGTCTCGGTGAACACCGCCATCAACGACCGTGTCGCCGACGACCTGCACTCCGCCGAGGGCATCAGCCTGCCGATCACCGTCCTGCTGATGCTGCTGGCGTTCGGCGCCCTGATCGCCGCCGGCGTCCCGGTCCTGCTCGCCCTCACCTCGGTGGCGGCCACGATGGGCATCGCCGCACCGCTGTCGCACCTGATCCACGCCGAGCCGACCGTGAACAGCCTGATCGTGCTGATCGGCATGGCGGTCGGGGTCGACTACTCGCTGTTCTACCTCAAGCGCGAGCGCGAGGAGCGCGCCAAGGGCCACACCACCCTGGATGCCGTCGAGATCGCCGCGGCCACCTCCGGCCACTCGATCCTGGTCTCCGGCTGCGCCGTGATCGCCTCCATGGCCGGACTGTTCATCGTCGGCAGCGCGACCTTCTCCTCGCTCGCCTCGGGATCGATCGTCGTCGTCGCCGTCGCCGTGATCGGCTCGGTCACCGTGCTGCCGGCCCTGCTGGCCAAGCTCGGCCGCTGGGTCGACCGTCCGCGCCTGCCGCTGCTGTGGCGGGTCAACCGGCGGATCGGCCAGGGCGGCATCAGCCGCCGCATCCTGGCCCCCGTCGTACGTCGTCCCGTCGCCGCCCTGGTCGTCTCGCTGGTCGCCTTGGTCGCCCTCGCCGCGCCTGCGCTCGGCATGAAGATCCACGACGGCAACCTCGACACCCTGCCCGCCTCGATCCCCCAGGTGCAGACCTTGCACGCGATCGCCGACGAGTTCCCGAGCGAGGGGACGACCGCGACCGTCGTCGTGCACGGCACCGCCGCCGCAGCACGACCAGGTGGTCCCGGCGGCGCGGTCCCTGGAGTCGTCGGCCGCGGCCACGAAGTGGTTCGACCCGGCCGGGGACAACGCCATCGAGACCGCGCCCGACGGCGAGACCGTGCGGCTGACCCTGCCGATCCCCTACTCGGCCTCCGACGACCGCTCCGGTGACGCCGTGCAGGAGCTGCGCGACCGACCTGGTGCCCGCGGCGTTCTCGGGAATGCCCGTGCAGCACGCGGTCGGCGGTGACGTCGCGGAGTCGCTGGACTTCGCGTCGAACCAGTCGCACCGGCTGCCGTTCGTGATCGGGTTCGTCCTGCTGCTGACCCTGGTGATGATGTCTGATGGCCTTCCGCAGCCTGGTCGTCGCGGCGCTGTCGTCGGCGCTGAACCTGCTGTCGGTCGGGGTCTCGTTCGGAGTCCTGACGCTGGTCTTCCAGCACGGGTGGTTCTCCGGCAGCCTCGGGTTCAGCACGCCCGGGTTCGTGATCGACTGGATCCCGCTGTTCGTGATGGTGGTCCTGGTGGGGCTCTCGATGGACTACAACGTGTTCGTCCTGGCCCGCATCCGGGAGCACGCCCTCAGCGGGATGCCCGCCCGGTTCGCCGTCGAGCGCGGCATCACGCGACACGGCCGGCGTGATCACCAGCGCCGCGGCGGTGATGGTCTCGGTGTTCGCCATCTTCGTCACCCTCAGCATGATCGAGATGAAGATGATGGGCGTCGCCCTGGCCGCGTCGATCCTGATCGACGCCACGCTGATCCGGCTGGTGATCCTGCCGGCGGCCCTGGTGCTGCTCGGTGAGCGCGCCTGGTGGCCGGCCCGGATCGACCGCCCGCGCGGCGCGCTCGTCGAGGCCGAGCAGCGACCTGGTCGAGGTGGGCCGCTAGCTCCCGGGGGTACGCCGGCAGCGGGCGCCGGCGTACCCCGCGGGGTCTCGGGACCGCCCGCTTCCCGCCGTTCCGGCTCTGCCAGGATCGAGCGGTGAACCCCGACGACAGCCGCGGCCGCTGGGTCGCGCTGATCGTCTGCTGCAGCGCGATGTTCATGACGCTCCTCGACGTGAGCGTCACGAACGTCGCGCTGCCGTCGATCTCCGACTCGACCGGGGCCGGCCCGTCGGAGCTCCAGTGGATCGTCTCCGGCTACACCCTGGCGTTCGGGCTCGTGCCGGTGCTGGGGGGCAAGCTCGGCGACGACCACGGCCGCCGGGTGATGTTCCAGGTCGGCGTCGCCGGCTTCGCGGTCACCTCCCTGCTGTCCGGACTCGCCCCCACGGCCGTGGTCCTGATCGTGGCGCGGGTGGCTGCAGGGCCTCTTCGGCGGCCTGATCAACCCGCAGGTCTCGGGCCTGGTGCAGCAGATGTTCCGCGGCGACGAGCGCGGCCGGGCGTTCGGCGTCCTCGGCACGACGGTCGGGCTCGGGACGGCGATCGGGCCCGCTCGTCGGTGGCGCTGCTGATCGCGCTCGGCGGCCCGGACGCTCGGCTGGCGGCTGGTGTTCTTCGTCAACATCCCGATCGGGGTCGTCGTGCATCGCTGCTCGCCCGGCGGCTGCTGCCCGCCGCCGACCGAGACCGTCCGGCACCGGCTCGACGTCGCTCGGCGCCGCGCTGCTCGGGGGCGCGACGTTCTGCGTGCTGTTCGCGTGCGTGGAGTACGACGCCCTGCGCGACGCCCGGCTGGCCTGGCTGGGTGTCCCGGCCCTCGTCCTGGCCGTGCTGTTCTACCGGCGGGAGCGGGTGATGACCGCGGAGTCGCGCGAGCCGCTGGTCGACTTCCGGCTGTTCCGCCGCCCGTCGTACGTCGCCGGGATCACGCTCGCGCTGACGTTCTTCCCGGCGATGGCCGGACTCCCGCTGGTGCTCGCGGTCTTCTACCAGCGCGGCCTCGGCTACACCGCGCTCCAGTCCGCGCTGGGTGTCACCGCCTTCGCCGTCGGGAGCGCGGTCTCCGCACCGCTCTCCGGGCGGGTCGTCACGCGCGTCGGTCGGCCCGCTGGTCGTCGGCGGGGCGGTGACGTTCGGCCTCGGCGCGATCGCGCTGGCGCTCGTCGCGCCGCACGTCCCCGCCGGGCACGCCGCGCTCGCGCTGGCCCTGCCCCTGTTCGTGATGGGCTGCGGCCAGGGCGCCCTGATCACGCCCAACCAGACGCTGGCGCTGATGGACGTCGACCCGCTGATGGGGAGCACCGCCGGTGGCGTGCTCCAGACCGGGCAGCGGATCGGCCTGGCGATCGGCCAGGCCGTGATCGGCGCCGTCTTCTTCAGCTCCCTGGCCGGCACCGGCCCCGACGCCTACGCCACCGCCCTCCGGCACGCGGTGGTCGCGGCGATCTGCTTCGTCGTCCTGGCGATCGCGATCGGGGTCCACGACCTGGTGCGCGCGAGACACCGTCAGCCGTCGCTAGGTTGAGCGCGTGACGGAGGCGGACCCGCAGGACCTCGCGCGACGCGCCGCCGCCCGGCTCGCGGAGCTGACCGGCGTCGAGCACCATCGAGCCGTGGTCGTGCTCGGCTCGGGCTGGGGACCCGCCGCCGCCGCCTTCGGCGAGCCGGTGCACGAGCTCCCGATGACCGACGTCCCAGGGTTCGTGGCCCCGACCGCGGAGGGGCACCGCGGCACGATCGCGTCCTACGACGTCGGCGGCGTGCCCACGCTGGTGCTCGCCGGGCGCACCCACCTCTACGAGGGGCACGGTCTGCGGCCGGTCGTCCACGGCATCCGTACCGCCGCGGCGGCCGGGTGCTCGCTCGCCCTGCTCACCAACGCCAACGGCTCGCTGCGGAGCGACCTACGAGATCGGTCAGGCCGTGCTCGTCCGCGACCACCTCAACCTGACCGGGACGTCGCCGATCGAGGGTGCGCACTTCGTCGACCTCACCGACTGCTGGTCGGCCCGGCTGCGTGCCCTCGCGCGCGAGCAGGACCCCTCGCTCGTCGAGGCGACGTACGCCTGGCTGCCCGGGCCGCACTACGAGACGCTCGCCGAGGCCGAGTGGGTACGCCGGATCGGCGGCGACGTGCTCGGGATGTCGACGGTGCCGGAGGCGATCGCGGGAAGAGAATGCGGTCTGGAGGTGCTCGGACTGTCGACGGTGACCGCCGATCGAGGGTGACCCGACCGGGGATCGACCCCGAGCGAGGTGGTCGCCGTCGCCGAACGCACGGCCGCTCGGATCGGCCCGCTGCTCGCGGACCTGGTGAGGAAGGGAATCGCATGACCGCCACCGACGAGTCGTCGATCCAGCAAGGCGCCGCCCGCGCCCGGCGCGATCGAGGCCAACGGCATCAACGTCATCGACGAGTCCGAGCGCAAGGGGACGTCGTCCGGCCTGTTCTGGCCGTGGTGCGCCTCCAACATCTCGGTGCTGGCGGTGTCGTACGGCGCGTTCATGCTCAGCTACGGCGTCAGCTTCGGCCAGGCGGTCGTCGCCGGGCTCATCGGCATCGTCGGCGGCTTCCTGCTGGTCGGCCTGGTGTCGATCGCCGGCAAGCGCGGCTCCGCACCCACCCTGGTGCTCTCGCGCGCGCCGTTCGGCCGCTACGGCAACAGCTTCCCCGGCGCCGTGTCCTACCTCCTGCTCGTCGGCTGGGAGACCGTCCTGGTCGCGCTGTCGACCAAGGCCGTGGCGACGGTCTTCGCCCAGCTCGGCTGGAGCAGCGGCGACGGCGTGAAGATCGTCGCCTTCCTCGTCGTCGCGGCCGCGATCGTCGGCGCCGGCATCCTCGGCTTCGACGCGATCATGAGGATCCAGCGCTGGCTGACCATCGCGATGGTGGTCGTCACCGCGATCTACATCGGCCTCACCCTCGACGAGATCCACTGGAGCAAGGCGACCGACCTGTCGAGCGGCTCCACGGCCGCGGTGATCGGGCGCGGGGATCCTGGTGCTCACCGGCTTCGGGCTCGGCTGGGTCAACACCGCGGCCGACTACTCGCGCTACCTCCCGCGCAGCACGCCGCGCCGGCGGCGTGGTCTTCTGGCCGACGTTCGGCGGCAGCCTCCCGGTGGTGGTCCTGGTCGGCTACGGCCTGCTGCTGTGCGCCTCGAGCTCGACGTTGAGCGCCGCCGTCGGCAACGACCCGATCGGCGGCCTCGCGACGGTGCTGCCCGACTGGTTCCTGGTGCCGTTCGTGCTGGTCTCGGTGGCGGGCCTGATCAGCGGCGCGATGCTCGACCTCTACTCCTCGGGCCTGACCCTGCTCACGCTCGGCCTGAAGACCCCGCGCTTCGTCGCGGCCGGCATCGACGGCGTCCTGATGATCCTCGGCACGATCTACATCGTCTGGATCGCGGCCGACAACTTCCTCGGCATCTTCCAGGGCTTCCTGATCACCCTCGGCGTGCCGATGGCTGCCTGGGCCGGCGTCTTCCTGGCCGACCTGCTGCTGCGCCAGCGCGACTACGACGAGGCCGCGCTGTACTCCGCCCAGGGTCGGTACGCCGCGGTCGGCTGGCCCGCTGTCGTGCTGATGGCGGTCGCCACCGTGATCGGGTGGGGCCTGGTCGCCGAGCCGTACGGCGCCAAGGGGCTGGGCTGGCTCGGCTACCTCCTCGACCCGCTCGGGTTCGACGGCGGGAAGACCGGCACCTGGGCCGTTCGCCAGCCTCGGCGTCCCCCTCGCCCTGGTGATCGGCTTCGTCGGCTACCTGGCCGTCGGTGCCCCGCGGGTGCGGTCGCAGGAGCGGGGCTGAGGGTGTGGAGTCGTGACGGTTCATCCGCCACGCCCACCTCAAGGCCGAGCCCGCGAACGCTCGACCCCGATCGTCGTGTCGTCGCCGTGGCCGGTGTGGACGACGGTGTCGTCGGGCAGCGGCAGCAGCCGGGCCCGGATCGACTCCACGATCAGTGACCCGTCGCTGAAGGACCGCCCGGTCGCGCCGGGACCGCCCTGGAACAGGGTGTCGCCGGTGAACACGCAGCCGAGGTCGTCGGACAGCAGGCACACCGAGCCCGGCGAGTGACCCGGGGTGTGCAGCACGGTCAGCGACGACCCGCGCGACCGGGACCTCGAAGCCCGTCCGACAGGTCGACGTCCCACAGCTCGTCGGAGTGCGTCAGCTCCCACAGCGGCCGCTCGTCGGGGTGGAGCAGGATCGGGGCCTGCACGGCGTCGCGCAACGCCGGCGCGACCCGCACGTGGTCGTCGTGCGCGTGGGTGCACACGATCGCCCGCACCCGGCGTCCGTCGACGACGGCCAGGATGTCGTCGACCGAGTGCGGCGCGTCGATGACGACGCACTCCTCGTCGTCGCCGACCACCCAGATGTTGTTGTCGACGTCGTACGTCCCGCCGTCGAGGCTGAAGGTCCCGCTGCTGACGGCGTGGTCGACGACGGAGGGTCATCAGAAGAGGACCACGGACCGCAGCACGTCGCCGTGGTGCATCTTCTCGAACGCCGCCTCCACGTCGCCGAGCCCGATCTCCTCGGAGACGAACGCGTCGAGGTCGAGCCGGCCCTGCTGGTAGAGCGAGACCAGCATCGGGAAGTCGCGGGTGGGCAGGCAGTCGCCGTACCACGACGACTTCAGCGCGCCGCCCCGGCCGAAGACGTCGATCAGCGGGATGTCGGGGAGCTTCATGTCCGGCGTCGGCACCCCGACCAGGACGACGGTGCCGGCCAGGTCGCGTGCGTAGAACGCCTGCTTCCAGGTCTCGGGCCGCCCGACCGCGTCGATCACGACGTCGGCGCCGTTGCCGCCGGTCAGCTCCTGGATGCCCGCCACCGGGTCGGCGTCGGAGCTGTTGATCGTGTGGGTCGCCCCCATCCGGCGGGCGCCCTCGAGCTTCCGGTCGTCGATGTCGACCGCGATGACCGTGTCGGCCCCGGCCAGCACGGAGCCGGCGATCGCGGCCGCGCCCACGCCGCCGCAGCCGATCACGGCGACGCTCTTGCCCCGCGAGACGTTGCCGGTGTTGATCGCCGCGCCCAGCCCGGCCATCACGCCGCACCCCAGCAGGCCGACGGCGGCGGCCCGCGCCGAGGAGTCGACCTTCGTGCACTGCCCCGCCGCCACCAGGGTCTTCTCGGCGAACGCCCCGATGCCGAGCGCCGGCGAGAGCTCGGTGCCGTCGGCCAGCGTCATCTTCTGGGTCGCGTTGTGGGTCGCGAAGCAGTACCACGGCTCACCGCGGTTGCAGGCGCGGCAGTGGCCGCAGACCGCGCGCCAGTTGAGGATCACGAAGTCGCCCGGCGCCACCGACGTCACGTCGTCACCCACGGCCTCGACGACGCCCGCCGCCTCGTGCCCGAGCAGGAACGGGAAGTCGTCGTTGATCCCGCCCTCGCGGTAGTGCAGGTCGGTGTGGCAGACGCCGCAGGCCTGGACCTGGACCAGCGCCTCGCCGGGCCCGGGGTCGGGGACGTTGATCGTCTCGATGCTCACCGGCTCGCCCTTGGCGCGCGCGACGACTCCCTGGACCTGGTGCATGCGGTTCCTCCCCAACAGACGTCCCAAACGACGGTGCCCGCAGCCTAGGAGGCCCGGCCCGCCACCGGCGAGGAGGGGTTGTCACAACTTTCAACCATCCCGAGGGGTCTCAGCACCATGAAGTCGTTGCGGTCCCGATCGCTGTCCACAGGCGCCGCCTCCCTCGCCGTCGGCGTCCTGCTCGCGACGCCCGGCCTCCCGTCGTACGCCGCCGCCCGGCCGCACACCCACGAGGACTACGTCGCGCACGCCGCCAGCGCGACGGCGGCTCGGCCGTTCCCCGTGTCCGGCCTGAGCACCGGCGACGACCCGGCGATCCCCTTCGCGTTCGCCTCGGACCCCGAGCTCGGCGGCGGCGACTGGCGCCTCCACCGCACCGACGGCACCACCCTGCCCTCCCCCCGCTCACCTGGAGCGCGTGGGCTCCGGTCGGGGACGGAGCGATCGGGATGGCCGGCACCGAGGCCGGGACCGAGCTCCAGGTGGTCTCGCGGCAGCGGACACGTGCGGACGCGGATGGTCGAGCACTTCGGGCTCGCGGTCTCGCCCGGCCACGAGATGCTGGCCTGGCTCGGCGACCGCGGGACGCCGCACGTCGTCGAGGGTGGTGGCTCCCGGCACCTGACGATGCCGCGCGTGACGCACGGACGCGAGATCGCGGCCCTGGGAGGCACCGACACCTGCCAGGAGCAGGAGCCCGAGGGCGGTGGCTGCACGGTCTTCGTCAACGGCGCCCGCACTGCGTGGCTCACCACGTCGCACGGCATCGTGGACCGCGCCCGACCGCTCCTGCAGGTCTCCGACGTCAACCAGGCCGGCCGGGTCGCCGGCCTCGTCTCGCGGCGTACGTCGCAGCGGCCGGCCTGCTGGGGCGTCGTGCGCCCGGACGGGCACCGGGTCTTCCGGACCTGCGGCTCCTACCTCGACTCCTTCTCCCCCGACGGGCACCGGGTGCTGGTCGAGCGCTCGCAGGTGCAGTGGCAGAGCGTGCGTCGCTTCGCCATCCTCGGGCACGACGGCCGGACGGTGCGCGCCTGGACCTTCGAGCCCGGCCGCCACCGCAGCCTCACCCAGCTGACCTGGGAGGACAGCCGCCACCTCCTCGGTGTGCTGCTCGCCCACGGCCGGTGGGGCCTGGTGCGGATCGGCACGGACGGCACCGTCGAGTACGCCGGCACCCCGGTGGCCGCGGTGGACGAGTTCGCGCCGTACGACCTCCCGCGACGGTGAGCCGACGCCCGGCTCTGGCACGATTGCAACCTTCCCGCTCCCGCTCGCGTCTTGGTCGCGAACGAAGGAGGGGAGATGGACCGACCGCCCGAGGACCGGACGGGAGCGACCACGGTGCTACCCGGAGCCGAGCGACGCAGCGCGCAGGACGCGCGCGACGCCGACTTCGCGGCGTACCTGGCAGCCCGTCAGCCGAGCCTGCTGCGCACGGCGTACCTGCTGACCGGGAACCGGCACGACGCCGAGGACCTGGTGCAGGTCGCGTTCGCCAAGCTGTACCTGTCGTGGGACAAGGTGCGCGACCAGGGCTCGATCGACGGCTACGTCCGCCGGATCCTGGTCAACGAGCACAACTCCCTGTGGCGCCGCGCGTGGAAGAAGCGTGAGCACGCCGCGGACGACTCGGTGCTCCACGCCCTCGAACGACCGCACCACGACAGCCCCGACGACGGCATCGGCGACGCGCTCTGGGACGTCGTGCAGACGCTGCCGCGCAAGGCGCGCGCCGTGGTCGTGCTCCGCTACTACGAGGAGCTGAGCGAGGCCGAGACGGCCACCGCGCTCGGGATCTCCGTCGGGACCGTGAAGTCCCAGACCAGCCGGGCGCTCGCCGCACTGCGAGCCCGCGCCCCCCAGACCCTGAACCCCCGCGCCAGCGAGGAGGACGACCGATGAACGAGCACGACGACCTGACCCAGCAGCTGACCCGGAGCCTGGGCGACCACGCGGACGTGATGACCGGGAGCTCGCTCGGTCTCGCCGAGGTGAAGGGCCGCGCCCGCGGGATCCGACGTCGGCGTACGGCGGGCGCCGTGGTCGCGGCGGCGGCCGCCGTGGCGATCATCGTCCCCACGGTGGCCCTCGCAGACCACACCGGCGGGAAGCCCGAGCCGGCCCCTGCCACTCAGACACCGACGCCGAGCGCGACCACGACCGCGACTCCCGACGCCGGCCAGCCCGCGCCCGGGGTGCTCGACGTGTCGGACCTGCCGACCGGGGCAGCGCCGACGATCGACTACGTCTTCGAGGGCACGCTGCACTTCGCCGACGGCGGCTCAGGCGCCCTGCGGACGGCGTACGAGCCCGACCAGTTCGTCCAGATGGACGACGGGTCGCGGGTCTGGCTGACCACGGACAACGGGGACAGGTACGTCGAGATCCAGGACGGCGACGGCACGTTCCACGACCCGGTCCGGGTCGGCGACGCGGGTCTCCAGGTCAACCCCCAGCACACCATCGCCGCGTGGCTGGACACCGCCGGGCAGGTCATCGTCTGGGAGGCGCGGGCGAGCGACCCCCGCCCCCTGGGCGACCCGATCTCCGGCTCCAACCTGCGGCTCGGCCCGGTCTCCGGGGAGAAGTGCTCCCTGGCCTGCACCGTCATCGTCAACGACCGGAACACCTGGCAGCCGTGGGAGGTGACCGACGCGGGGAGCCAGAAGCTGCGCGACGGCGGCTACAAGTCCGTGGCCGACACGAGCGACGCCGGGCTGTCGATCGGGTACACCAAGATCACCGACGTCGGCACCTGCTCGACGCTGCTCGGTGGTGGTGAGTTCCAGGGCTTCGCGACCTGCAAGAACACGCTCGAGTCGTTCTCGCCGGACGGGCAGCTGATCCTCGGCCTGCCGGCCTACCCGGACGGCGCCGGTCCGAACGAGATCTCGATGTACGACCTCGAGGGCCACCGCCTCTTCGACCGCGGGTCCACCGAGCAGGTCCAGCCGACGTTCCAGGAGGCGGTGTGGGAGGACAGCACCCACGTGCTCGCGCCGATCTACCAGGCCGGCAGCTGGGCCCTGGTCCGGATCGCCTCGGACGGGTCGATGGAGTACGCCGTCCCGCCGACCCCGGGTGAGGACCTCACGCTCGACCCGTACGTGCTGCCGACCCGACCGCTCGGCTCCGGCGGCTGACCGTCAGGCCACCACCTGCGTGACCGGCTGGGACGAGTCGGCCGGCAGGTCGAGCGCGGACGGCGGACGACCTCGGGCGACCAGCTCGGCGCCGAGCGCGGCGACCATCGCGCCGTTGTCCGTGCAGAGCCCGGGTCGCGGGACCCGGACCCGGATCCCGACCGCCTCGGCGCGCTCGGTGGCCATGGCGCGGAGACGGGAGTTCGCGGCGACGCCTCCTCCGATCAGGATGTCCTCGATGCCCTGGTCGGTGGCGGCGTCGAGGGCCTTGCGCACGAGCACGTCGCAGACCGCCTCCTGGAAGCTGGCCGCGACATCGCCGACGTCGATGGTGACGCCGTCGCGCTGCTGGGTCTCGACCCAGCGGGCGACCGCGGTCTTCAGGCCGGAGAAGGAGAAGTCGAACCGGTGACGCTCGAGGTCGCGGCGGCCGGTGAGCCCACGCGGGAAGTCGATCGTGACCTGCCCCTCGCGCGCCGCGCGGTCGATGTGCGGGCCGCCGGGGAACGGCAGCCCGAGCAGCCGGGCCACCTTGTCGAAAGCCTCGCCGGCCGCGTCGTCGATCGTGGCACCGAGAGGGTCGACGCCGGTGGTGACGTCCTCGACCCGGAGCAGGCTCGAGTGGCCGCCGCTGACCAGCATCGCCAAGCAGGGCTGGGGAAGCGGGCCGTGCTCGAGCTGGTCGACGGCCACGTGGGCGGCCAGGTGGTTGACGCCGTAGATCGGCTTGCCGAGCCCGATGGCGAGCGCCTTGGCGGCCGCGACCCCGACGAGGAGGGCACCCGCCAGTCCCGGACCGCTGGTCACGGCGATGGCGTCGACGTCGTGGAGCCGGACGCCCGCGGTCTCGCAGGCTCGCTCGAGGGTCGGCACCATCGCCTCGAGGTGGGCGCGGCTCGCGACCTCCGGCACGACGCCGCCGAAGCGCGCGTGCTCCTCGACGCTGCTGGCGACGGCGTCGGCGAGCAGGGTATGGCCGCGGACGATCCCCACCCCGGTCTCGTCGCACGAGGTCTCGATGCCGAGCACCAACGGCTCGTCGGTCATGCCAGCCCCTTCTCGAGGACGACGGCGGTGGTGCCGTCGGCGTAGTAGCGGGGCCGGCGGTCGAGCTCGTGGAAGCCGCGGGCGGCGTAGAAGGCGCAGGCCGCGGCGTTGTCCTCGCGTACCTCCAGCAGCAGGCGCTCGGAGTAGCGCAGTCGCGCCTCCTGCTCGACGCGGGCGAGCAGGCGGCTGGCGACGCCGCTACGCCGAGCGGGGGTCGTGACCGCGATCCGCTGGAGCTCGGCGACGTCGGCGAACAGGCTCGCGGCGGCGTAGCCGACGAGGTCAGCGGAGCCGTCGCTCTCCGCGACGAGGTAGAGCGCGCCGGGGATCTGGCCGGCCAGGCCCTCGGCGACCAGCGCGTCGGACCAGGCGTCGGACCCGAACGCCTCGTGCTCGAGCACGGCGATCTCGGGTCCGTCGTCCGCGTCGGCCGGCCTGATCACGACACCCGTTTCGGAGCGCCGTGGGCGATCGCGTCGGGTCGGCGCAGGTAGAGCGGGTCCGGGTCGTGGAGCTCGGCCAGCTCCTCGGCGACGGCCCGGGCGAGCCAGCCGGCGCTGGGCTGGGCGGGGTGCCGAGCGTCGGGGAAGGCCTCGGGATACAGCGCCGCCCCCTCACCCGCGACGGGACCGCCCGTGGCGGCGTCGACCGGGCGGACGACGTCCGGTCCCTCGAGCCGGCGCGCCCGGTCGTCGTACGTCGCGAGGTAGACCTCCTTGCGGCGTGCGTCGGTGGCGACGGTGAAGTCGGTGCCCACGGGGCTGCCCCGAGCGCGGCCTCGAGCGCGAGCACGTCGAGCGAGCACACGCCGTAGACGGGGATCTCGAGGACGTAGGCGAGCGTGCGGGCGGTGACCAGCCCGACCCGGAGACCGGTGAACGGCCCCGGCCCGACCCCGACCCCGAGCGCGGTCAGGTCCTGGCGGACCAGGCCGGTGTCGGCCAGCACGGCCGCGATCAGGGGAGCCAGCTGCTCGCCGTGCTTCATCCGCTGCTCGGAGCGCCGCTCGGCGACGACGACGTCGCCGTCGTGGAGGGCGACGGTCACGTAGGGCGTGGCCGTGTCGAACGCGAGGAGCACGCGTCCGAGGTTACTGAGCGGGCAGCGCCCGCCAGTGGGTGGTCACGCGGTGGTCGTCGTCGACGAGATGGAGGGCCAGGCTGGGGGGCGCGTCGTACCAGACCACCGGGAACGGCTCGGCCACCAGCGGGACCGTCGAGACGACGCCACCGCCGATCAGCAACGGGCGCCCGGCGTACGTCGTGGTGCTCATCGTGTGGGCGTGGCCCACCAGGGTGGCGAGGACGTGGGGGTGGGCGCCGATCACCGCGGCCAGCGGCTCGCCGTCGAGCAGCCGGATCGGGTCCATCAGCGGGATGCCGATCGTGACCGGCGGGTGGTGGAGGCAGACGAACGCCGGCGCCTCCGACGCCGCGAGCTCGCGATCGAGCCAGGCCAGCTGCTCCTCGCCGAGCCGGCCCTCGTCGACACGCTCGCCGTCGACCGCGTCGACCAGCGAGTCGAGCATCAGGAACCGGTAGCCGCCGGTCTCGACCACCGACCGCGCGGGCAGACCGAGCCCGGCCACGAACGCGTCACGCGCGTCGTGGTTGCCGGGGCAGACCGCCACGACGCCCGGCCACCGGTCGAGCCAGGCGCGCGCACCGACGTACTCCTCGGCGGTCCCGTGGTCCGCGACGTCCCCGGTCACGACCAGGACGTCGGGGCGCGGGTCGAGCGCCAGCAGGTGGTCCATGACCGCCGCCAGCCGGAGTGCCGGGTCCTGCCGGTCGTTGCCGACATGGGTGTCGCTCACGTGTGCCACCACGAACATGGCCACAGCCTGGCACCCTCGTAGGGTCGCGGGCATGGAGGAGTGGTCCGCGCGTTTCCCCGACTTGTTCCGGCCGGGCTTCCAGCCCTACGCGAACGCCGACCTGGAGTTCCGCCTCGGTGAGCCGCCCGACGGGCACGTCGCCCGTCTCCACGCGGTCGCGATCGACCCGGACGGTCTCCTCGTGGTGTGCCGGTCGGTGGAGGAGTGGCGGTTCCTGCCCGGCGGCCGGCGCGAGCCGGGCGAGACGCTGGCCGACCTCTGCCGCCGCGAGCTGCGCGAGGAGGCCGGGTGCACGGTGCTCGGTGAGCCCGGCCCGGTGTTCGCCTACCAGCGGGCGACCTCGCGCAACGCCGCGCCGCACCAGGCCCACTTCACCCACCCGGTCTCCGCCTGGGCGTACGCCGTCGCCCGGGTCGAGGTGTCCGGGCCGCCCACCAACCCCGAGGACGGCGAGTCGGTCGTCGAGGTGCGCCGGCTGCCGGTGGACGAGGCCGCCGCCTGGCTGCGCGTGCACGATCCCGAGCACGCCGACGTCGTGCTGCTCGCCGCGGCGATGGGGCTGCTCAGGTCGTGAGCACGAGCGGCGGGGCGCCGAGCCAGCGGGCGCCCACCGGCGCGATCCGCACCCGGCGGGGATCGAGCTCGTCGTCGGACGCGGCCTCGTCGGCGACGGCCCGCTCGATCCGCACCTCGACGCGGTCGTCGGCCAGCCCCTCGGCGATGCCCTCGCCCCACTCGACGACGGTGACGGCGTCGTCCAGCGAGGTGTCGAGGTCGAGATCGTCCAGCTCGGCGACCCCGCCCAGCCGGTAGGCGTCGACGTGCACGAGGGGTGGGCCGTCGGTCAGGGACGGATGCACGCGCGAGATCACGAACGTCGGCGAGGTGACGTCGCCACGCACCCCGAGACCGGTGCCGAGGCCCTGGGTGAACGTCGTCTTGCCGGCCCCGAGCTCGCCCGAGAGCACGACCACGTCGCCGGGTCTCAGCCCGGTGGCCAGGGCCGCGCCCAGGGCGCGCATCGACTCCGCGTCCGGCGCGTCGTAGGAGCGGGGGGCGGGCCGCCGGAGCTCGACGTAGGGGGAGGTGCCGCCCACCGGCACGAACCCGTGCTCGCGCCAGAACCTGCTGGTCGCCGGCAGCTCCTCGCGGGCCAGCACCGCGACGTCGTCGTAGTCACCCGCGTGGGCGAGGGCCTCGACCACCAGGGCTGTCGCGACACCGTGGTCGCGGACCTCGGGGAGGACGCCGACCCGGCGCAGCCACAGCGTGGAGCCCTGCGGGTCGAGCAGCAGCGCCCCCACGTCGCGACTCCCCTCGGCTTCGTCGTACGACGCGACCAGGCCGCCGTGGGTGAGGGCTGCCGCGATCGACGCGTCGGTCTCACCCAGCGCGTCGGCGGGTGGGTCGAGCGCCGGCCGTGTCGAGAAGGCCGCGCGCACGATCTGGTGGACGGCCGGTGCCTCCTCGGGGCCGACCAGGCGGATCCGCGTCATCGCCCGCCGGCCCCGTCCACCCGGTCGGCGGCCGCGGCGAGCAGCAGGTCGAGCTCGTCGTCGACCTCGTCGTGCCGCTCCATCAGCACCATGTGCCCGGCACCGTCGCACTCGAGCAGGGACGAGCCGGCGATCCGGGCGTGGAGCCGGCGGCTGTGGTCGATCGAGGTCAGCTTGTCCTCGGTGCCGCAGATGATCGTGGTCGGCACGACCGACAGCGCCTTGACGGTCTCGAACTTGTCGAGGCCGGCGAAGTTCGGGAAGAACTCCGCGACCACCTCGAACGGCGTCGACGAGAGCATCCGGTCGACGAACTCGACGTAGGACGCCGGCACGTCGTCGCCGAAGGCCAGCTCGTCGGTGGCGACCAGGGCCACCGAGCGCCCGATCCGGCGCAGGCCGTCGATGGTGCGGTGCCCGCGGGCCAGCACCGACACGAGGCGGGCGGCCATCTGCCCGCCGACGTTGGACGGCAGCACGGGCAGCAGCATCCGGTGGGGCTCGAGGCCGCCGGCAGTGGTCGAGATCAGGCCGACGCCGACGACCCGGTCGCCGAAGAGCTCCGGGCGCTCCTCGGCCAGGGCGATGATCGTCATCCCGCCCATCGAGTGGCCGACCAGGACGACGGGACCGTCGGGGACGACGGTGTCGAGCACCGTCATCAGGTCGCGGCCGAGCTGCTCGATCGTGGCGTGGCCGGGCGTCGAGCGGCCGGACCGGCCGTGCGACCGCTGGTCGTAGTAGACCGCGCGCACCCGGCCGCGGTAGGCCGCGCGCTGGAAGTGCCAGGAGTCCATGGTCAGCGAGTAGCCGTGGGCGAACACGACCGTCAGCTCGGGGGCGGCCCCGCGGCCGCGCGGGCCGGCGTACTCGTCGACCTCGACGTGCAGGTCGACGCCGTCGTCGGTCACGACGGTGATCGGGTCGGAATGGAGCGAGCCGAACGGCGTGTGGTCGCCGGCACCGCGGCGACCGATGACCTGGCGGCGGCGGGCGACGCGGTAGGCGGTCCCGGCGGCGGCTGCCGCGACGGCGCCCGCGGCGACCCCGCCGGCGACCGAGACGACGCGGCGGCGTGCGCTCATCGGGCGGCTCCGACGTGGCGACGGCGCAGGCGGCCGCCCATCCGGGTGACGATCTCGTAGTGGATGGTGCCGCAGGCGCGGGCCCAGTCGTCGGCGGTCGGCTCGCCCGACGTCCCCGGCCCGAAGAGGACGACCTCGTCCCCGGCCCCGGCCTCGGCGTCACCGAGCTCGATCACGAACTGGTCCATGCAGATGCGGCCGCGGATCGGCCGGCGCTTCCCGTCGGCCCAGACCTCGGCGGTGTTGCCGGCGTGGCGCGGGACGCCGTCGCCGTACCCGAGCGGGACCAGCCCGACCGCGGTGTCGGTGGTGGTGGTCCAGGTGTGGCCGTAGGAGACGGACGCGCCCGCGTGGAGCTCCTTGGTCAGTGCGAGCGGAGCCGTCACGGTCATCGCCGGCTCGAGGCCGAGGTCGGGCGTGACGCCGGGCGCGGGGTCGAGACCGTAGCTGGCGATGCCGCAGCGGACGAGGTCGAAGCGGCTGGACGGCCGCAGGACCGCGGCCGCGGAGTTCGCGAGGTGACGCACCTCCGGCGCCAGGCCCGCGCGCTCCGCGCCGGCCAGGGCGTCGCGGAACTCGCGCTCCTGGAGGGCGTTCGCGGGGTGCTCGGGCTCGTCGCTGCAGGCGAAGTGCGACCAGATGCCGGTGACCCGCCAGACGCCGTCGGCCTCGCCGGTGCGCGCGGCGGCGAGCACGTCTGGCCATTGGTCGGCGGTCGATCCCCCTCGCGACAGACCGGTGTCGATCTTGAGCTGGACCCGGGCCGGCGTACCACGGTCGAGGCGCCCCACGGCCTCGCGGACGGCGTCGAGCTCGGCCACGGAGTACGCCGTGACGTCGACGTCGCGCTCGATCGCGGCCGCCCAGTCGTCGCCGGGCACGGTCAGCCAGCAGAGCAGGCGGCCGGTGTCGCCCGCCTCGCGGAGCCGGACCGCCTCCTCGATCGTGGCCACCCCGAGCCAGGGTGCCCCGGCCTGCCGGGCCGCGCGGGCGGTCTCGACCATCCCGTGGCCGTAGCCGTCGGCCTTGACCACCACCATCACGTCGGACCCGTCGGCCGCGACCAGGTCGCGGAGGATCGTCACGTTGCGCCGGATCGCCTCGAGGTCGACCACGATCTCGGGTCGCCGGACCTCCGCGCTCATGCGCTCATCCTCCCATCGGGGGTCAGCGCAGCAGGTCGGCGACCACGACCGGGACGGCCGCGGCGACGGCGGGGGCACTGATCGGACCGCCCTGGGAGGCGTAGGTCGCGGCGGCGCCGTGCAGCCAGGAGCCGACCGCCCCGGCGTCGTACGGCGAGAGACCGGCGGCGAGCAGGGCGCCGCACAGCCCGCCGAGGACGTCACCAGCACCCGCGACGGCGAGCCACGGCGTCCCGGTCGTGGTGACCCGCACCCGGCCGTCGGGCTCGGCGACCAGGGTGTGGTGGCCCTTCAGCAGCACGGTCGCGGCGTAGTGCTCGGCGGCCCGGCGGGCGTGGGCCAACCGGTCCGCCTCGACCTCCGCGCGGCCGACCCCGAGCATCGACGCGAGCTCGCCGGCGTGGGGGGTCAGCAGCGCGGGGCGGCCGACGGGAGCCTCGAGGTGCTGGAGCGCGTCGGCGTCGACGACGAGGGGGACGTCGTCGGCGAGCGCGGCCGCGAGGGCCTCGGCGGCACCCTCGTCGCCACCCGAACCGACGACCCAGGCCTGCACGCGGCCCTCCCCCACGACCACGTCGGGATGGGCGGCGAGGACGGCGTCGGGTGCCCCACCGGCGTACCGGACCATCCCGGCCAGGCCGGACGCGGCTCCGGAGGTCGAGAGGACGCCGGCACCCGGGTAGCGCTCCGACCCGGCCCGGATGCCGACGACCCCGCGGGCGTACTTCTGCGCCTCGGCGCCGGGCCGGGGCAGCAGGGCCGCGATGTCGTGCTGCTGCAGGGCCGTCACCTGCGCGGCGGGCAGGTCGAGACCGAGGTCGACGAGCTGGACGACGCCGCAGGCCGAGGCGGCCGGCTCGACGAGGTGGCAGATCCGGTGGGTGCCGAAGGTGACCGTGAGGTCGGCCGTGACGTGGTCGCCGTCGAGCCGGCCGGTGTCGACGTCGACGCCGCTCGGGACGTCGACCGCGACCATCGGGACGCCTGCCACCGCGCGCACCGCCTCGGCCGCCCGGTCGCGCAACCCGGGACGACCGCCGATGCCGACGATCCCGTCGAGGACGACGTCCGGACGCGAGATCTCGTCCAGCCCGACCAGTCGCCCCCCGACCGCCCGCAGGGCGGCGAGCCCCGCCTCGTGCACCGAGTCCGCGACCGTGACCACCTCGACGCGGGCGCCTCGGCGGGCGAGCACCGCACCGGCGTACAACGCATCGCCGCCGTTGTCGCCCGAGCCGACCAGGAGCAGGACGGTCCGGCCGTAGGCACCGCCGAGGAGGTCGATCACCGACGCCGCCAGCCCCGCCGCCGCCCGCTGCATGAGCGCACCCTCGGGAAGCCTGGCCATGAGCTCCCGCTCGGCCGCCCGCACCTGCTCGACCGTGTGCGCCGACCTCATGCCCCGACCCTAGCCGTGGCGTTCGGGCGATCTGACGGGTCGTGTGCCTGACGACGGCCCCTAGACCGTTGTCAGGCACACGACCCTCGCCCATCGGATGACCTGTGGAGAGCGAACGACGGCCGGCTGCCCGATCGGAGACGGTGGTGGCATGGGCCGGCTCGACGATCTCATCGAGAGCCAGGCCGGGATGGTCGCCCGCCGCCAGCTGAATGCCAGCGGTCGCGACGCCGACCACGTGGCGGCACAGGTGACCGCGCGGCGTTGGGTCGTGCACACGCCGCGAGTGATCGGCACGACCACCGGCGCGCTGACGTGGGAGCAACGATGCTGGATGGCGGTGCTGCACGCCGGCCGCGAAGCCTGCTCGGTGGCCTGTCCGCCGTCGAGGTCGGCGGCTTGACCGGGTGGCACCGCGACACCATCACGGTCCTCGTCGACGACGAGCTCGCGTTCGAACCGGTCGACGGCGTCCGCTTCTTCCGAAGCCGGCGACCGTTCGAGCTGTTGCGGTCCCCTCGGCCCGGGATCCCGCGCGCTCAGCTCGAGCCGGCGTTGCTGCTGTGGGGCGGGTACGACGCGCCGCTGCGCGCGGCCCACGGTGCCCTCGCGGCTGCCGTGCAGCAGCGACTGACCACCCCGGAACGTCTGCTCGACTGGATCGAGACACTGCGTCCCTTGCGGCGGGCACGTGGATTCCGGTTCACCGTCGGCGACATCGCAGGTGGCGCCCATTCCGGAGCCGAGATCGCCGTGCGTCGGGTCTGTCGGCGCTTCGGGATGCGACCACCGGATCGGCAGCGTCGGAGGGCCGATCGGCTGGGGAAGATGCGCTGGACGGACTGCGAGTGGGACCTTCCCGACGGGACCGTCCTCGTCCTCGAGGTCGACGGCTCGTTCCACCTCGAGGTCCTCCAGTGGAACGCCGACCTCAAGCGCGCTCGGTCCTTGACGACACGGGGACGGACCATCGTGCGCTGCTCCGCCTTCGAGCTGCGGCACGAGCCCGAGGACGTCGCGCGCGACCTGATCGCCCTCGGCGTACCCCGCTGAATCCTCGCCGAACGGGTCGTGTGCCTGACGACGGTCCATAGACCGTTCTCAGGCACACGACCCGAACAAACGCCCGGCCCTCAGCCCTCCAGCACCACCACAGCGGATGCGATCCCGGCGTCGTGGGAGAGGGAGAGGTGGACCGAGGTCGCGCCCAGCTCCGCGGCCCGGGCGGCGACGGTGCCGCGCAGGGTGAAGCGGGGGCGGCCGGAGGACTCCGAGACCACCTCGGCGTCGTGCCACTCGAGGTTGCCCGGGGCGCCCAGCGCCTTGGCCAGCGCCTCCTTCGCCGCGAAGCGGGCGGCCAACGACGCCGGCGGCCGCGTCGCCTCGGCGGGGGTGAAGAGCCGCTCGACCATGCCCCGGCGTACGCCGCAGCGCGTCGTCGAAGCGCGAGATGTCGACGACGTCGATCCCGACGCCCACGATCGCCACCGGCCCGCCCTACTCGACGGTGACGGACTTGGCCAGGTTGCGCGGCTGGTCGACGTCGTGGCCCAGCCGCGACGCGAGCTCGCACGCGAACAGCTGGAGCGGGTACGACGGCCGGCACCGGCTGGAGCAGCGTCGAGACCCGCGGCAGCCGGATGATCGTGTCGGCGAACTCCTCGATCCCGGTGTCGTCGTCCTCGACCAGCACGATCGTGCGGGCACCGCGCGCCCGGATCTCCTGGATCGCGCTCACCATCTTGTCGTGGAGCTGGTCGCGGCCGCTTGGGCGGCACGACGCAGAACACCGGCAGCCCCGGCTCGATCAGCGCGATCGGCCCGTGCTTGAGCTCACCGGCGGCGAAGCCCTCGGCGTGCAGGTAGGCCAGCTCCTTGAGCTTGAGCGCGCCCTCGAGCGCGATCGGGAAGCCGACGTGCCGCCCGAGGAACAGCACCGACCGCGTGTCCTGCAGCTCCTCGGCCAGCGCGTAGAGGTCGTCGGCCGAGTCGAGCAGCCGCTGCACGTGACCGGGCATGTCGCCCAGCTCGGCCACGACCCGCGCGATCTCGTCGGCGTACGACGTGCCGCGGACCTGCGCGAGGTACAGCCCCAGCAGGTACGCCGCGACCATCTGCGTCATGAAGCCCTTGGTCGAGGCGACCCCGATCTCGGGCCCGGCGTGGGTGTAGATGACCGCGTCGGACTCGCGCGGGATGGTCGAGCCGTTGGTGTTGCAGATCGCCAGGACCTTCGAGCGCTGCTGCCGCGCGTGCCGGATCGCCTGCAGCGTGTCCGCCGTCTCGCCTGACTGGCTGATCGCGACCACCAGGGTCGACGCGGGTGAGGATCGGGTCGCGGTAGCGGAACTCGTGGGCCAGCTCCACCTCGCAGGGGATGCGGGTCCAGTGCTCGATCGCGTACTTCGCCACGAGACCGGCGTAGAACGCCGTCCCGCAGGCGATGATGATGATCTTGTCGACCTCGCGGAGCTCGTCGTCGGAGATCCGCACCTCGTCGAGCTGGAGCCTGCCCTCCGCGTCGTGCCGCCCCAGCAGCGCGTCCGCGATCGCCCGCGGCTGCTCGAAGATCTCCTTGCGCATGAACCAGTCGTAGCCGTCCTTCTCGGCGGCCGAGAGGTCCCAGTCGACGTGGTAGCGCTTGCCCTCCACCGGCGTCCCGTCGAAGTCGATCACCTCGACACCGTCGCGGGTGATCGTGACGATCTGGTCCTGGCCGAGCTCCAGCGCCTCGCGGGTGTGCTCGATGAACGCCGCGACGTCGGAGCCGATGAAGTTCTCGCCCTCGCCGAGCCCCACCACGAGCGGGGAGCTCCGGCGTGCCGCCACGACGCGCGACGGGTCCTGCGCGTCGACGGCGACCAGCGTGAAGGCGCCCTCGAGCCGCGAGCAGACCCGCTGCATCGCGTCGGTGAGCGTGCCGCCCTCGGCCAGCGCGGTCTCGAGCAGGTGGGCCGCGATCTCGGTGTCGGTCTCCGACCGCAGCTCGTCGCCGGCGGCCTCGACCTCGGCGCGCAGCTCGGCGAAGTTCTCGATGATGCCGTTGTGCACCAGCGCGACCCGGCCCTGGTTGCCGAGGTGCGGATGGGCGTTGGCGTCGTTGGGGGCACCGTGGGTGGCCCAGCGGGTGTGCCCGATCCCCGTGGTGGCGGCTCGGCAGCGGTGACTCCGAGAGCTCCTTCTCGAGGTTGGCCAGCTTGCCGGCCTTCTTCGCCCAGGCGATCCGGTCCGCCGCTGACGAGGGCGATCCCGGCGGAGTCGTAGCCGCGGTACTCCAGGCGTCGCAGCCCCTCGATGACGACGTCCTGGGCCTGCTTCTCGCCGACGTACCCCACGATGCCGCACATGGGCCCGAGTCTATCGGCGCAGGACCCTCAGCCCCGATCCCACGGCTCGGTACGGCGAGGCCCGGCCACCGCGGGTGCGGTGACCGGCCCTCGACCTGATCAGACTGCTGCGCGCGACCTCAGTGGGCCAGGTCGGGCAGCAGGTTCACGGCGTTGGGCGTGCCGAGACCCGTGACCGGGTCCCAACCCTTGGCCGCGTCGTAACCGAACCCGCCGAGCTCCGCGACGTCGTTGTTGCCGACCGTGATGTCGTGGAAGTCCGCGGCGTACCGCTTCTTCTGGTTCGCCAGCTTGTACAGCTCCGGGTTGATGTCACCCAGCCGCGTGTGCGCCATCTGGTCGGCGATCGCCGCCAGGCCGGCCCACTGCGGGGTGCCCGCGCTGGTGCCTCCGAAGATGAAGAACGTCGGGTCGCTCGGGTCGAGCCCGACCGTCACGTTGCAGACGCCGCAGTGCGTGAGCACGCCGCCACTGACGCCGGCGTTGTACGCGACGTCCGGGACGCCCCGCCGGTTGCCCTTCACCTGGGACGCCTGGAACGCCGGGCTGCGGAAGAAGGTGCTGAACCCACCGCCGCTGCAGTTCACGTCGGACGGGTCGACGGCGGGCGGGTTGCACCCGAACGGCTCGGTCCACGTGGTCTCGCTCTGGTAGGCGCCGGTCACCGGGTCGGCGGTCAGCGTCGTGCCACCGACGCCGGTCACGAGCGGGTCCGCGGCCGGGCTGCTGGCCGACTTGACGGCACCGTCGCCCGCGCAGGCGGGCTGTGCCGCACCGGAGTCACCGGACGAGGCGAACACGGTCCACCCCTGCTGGGCGGCCTTGGTGAACATCGCGTGCTGGTCGGCCGCGATCTGCGGGTCGACACAGCTCTCGGCCTCGCCGAAGCTCTGCGACAGCACGTCGCCGAGCCGGTGGTTCACGGCGTACTTCGTGGCGGCCAGGATGTCGTCGTCCTGGTTGCTCTTGGCCTGGACCAGCAGGATCTTGGCGCCGGGCGCGATGGCGTGGGCCCAGAGCACGTCGAGCGTGGTCTCCTCGGCCCACCCGACCTGGTTGGCGTCGTTCACGTCGAACGCCGGCACACCCTGCGGAGCGAGCTTGTTGAAGCTGGGGGCGTCGGGCAGACCCATCGTCTGGTCGAAGATGGTCAGGTCGTTGGCGACGTAGGGGCTGTCGTAGGCGTCGACGATCACGATGGTGCGGCCGCGCCCGTCCTTGCCCTTGTTCAGCAGGGGCGTGACGCCGTAGGCGTTCTGGATCTGGCTGGGCTGGTAGCACCGAGGACCGGCAGAGCCGTCCATGGGACGCGTCTGGCACGAGAACGTGGCCGCGTCCGGGTTGATGGTGACCTTGTGGATCAACGGATCCACGCTGATGCGGTGGGGGGTGACCCCCGTCGCACCGGCCGGTGAAGCGGCGCCCATGCTGTAGGCGGCGACGGCAGCAACGGCGACACACGCCGCGCCGAGCTTCACGGTGAGTGGGGATTTCTTCACTGACAGGACTCCTCGCGTTTGATGGAGATGGCCCTGACCACGGCCCGATCGGGGTCGTGCAGGCCGTCTTGCACCCTCGCACCGGCTGGGTCCATCGTCAATCTATGGATTTATCGGGCCAGGTGGGGTAAAGAGCCCTGGGCCCGGAGCCCGTCGGCGCCGCCACCCGACCCGGCTGCCACAATGCGCGGCATGCCCAACGGAGCGGTCGCTGGACCGGGCAGGGGTGCGCCCGCCGAGCCGTCGCCGTACGTCGAGCTCCACCGCGACGACTGGGCCGCGCTGGGCGAGCACGTCACGCAACCGCTCAGCACCGACGAGATCACCCGGCTGCGCGGGCTGGGCGACGAGCTCGACCTCGCCGAGGTCGAGCAGGTCTACCTCCCCCTCTCGCGGCTGCTGAGCCTGCGGGTGAAGGCGGCGCGGCGCCTGCACCGCAAGCAGGAGGAGTTCCTGCACCGAGCCGCTGCCGCCGCGCACGCCGTTCGTGATCGGCCTGGCCGGCTCGGTGGCGGTGGGCAAGTCGACGACCGCCCGGGTGCTGCAGCAGATGCTGGCCCACTGGGACGAGCACCCCAACGTCGCCCTGGTCACCACCGACGGCTTCCTGCACCCCAACGCCGAGCTCGAACGACGCGGGCTGCTGCAGCGCAAGGGTTTCCCCGAGTCCTACGACCGGCGGGCCCTGCTGCGGTTCGTGGTCGACATCAAGTCGGGCAAGGACGAGGTCGAGGCGCCGACGTACTCCCACCTGGTCTACGACGTGGTGCCCGACCAGAAGGTCGTCGTCCGCCATCCCGACATCGTGATCGTCGAGGGGCTCAACGTCCTGCAGCCCGCACGGGTCGCGGAGGACGGCCGTTCGGCGCTGGCCCTGAGCGACTTCTTCGACTTCGGCATCTACGTCGACGCCGCCACCGCCGACATCCGGTCGTGGTACGTCGACCGGTTCCAGCGGCTGCGCGAGACCGCGTTCGCCGACCCCGCGTCGTACTTCCGGCGGTACGCCGACCTGTCGCCGGACCAGGCCCGCGACACCGCCCTCGAGATCTGGGACTCCATCAACGGCCCCAACCTCGAGCAGAACATCCTGCCGACGCGGTCGCGGGCGACGCTCGTGCTCCGCAAGGACCGCGACCACTCCGTCCGCTACGTGCGCCTGCGCAAGCTCTGACCGTGCCCTCGCCCCTGCGTGCCCCCGGCTGGTGGAGGAACGCCGTCGTCTACCAGGTCTACCCGAGGTCCTTCATGGACTCCGACGGAGACGGCGTCGGCGACATCCCGGGCATCACCTCGCGGCTCGACCACCTCGTCGCGCTCGGTGTCGACGTGCTCTGGCTGTCGCCGGTCTACCGCTCGCCGATGGACGACAACGGCTACGACATCAGCGACTACGAGGACGTCGACCCGCTCTTCGGGACGCTCGCCGACCTCGACGCCCTCATCGCGGGCTGCCACGAGCGCGGCATCCGGGTGGTCATGGATCTCGTCGTCAACCATACGTCCGACGAGCACCCGTGGTTCGTCGAGTCGCGCGACCCGGCGTCGCCGAAGCGGGACTGGTACTGGTGGCGCCCACCGCGCGCCGACGGCAGCGCACCCACCAACTGGGAGTCGGTCTTCGGCGGCTCCGCCTGGGAGTACGACGACCGCAGCGGCGAGCTCTACCTCCACGTCTTCAGCCGCAAGCAGCCCGACCTCAACTGGGAGAACCCGGAGGTCCGGCACGCGGTCCACGCGATGATGCGCCGCTGGGTGGAGCGGGGGATCGACGGGTTCCGGATGGACGTCATCGAGCTGATCTCCAAGGACCCCTCCTTGCCCGACGGCGTGCCGGCGGCGGGCGGCGACCTGGCCGCACCGGTCGGGATCTCGTTCGGCCCGCGGCTGCACGAGTTCCTGGTAGAGATGGGCCGCGAGGTCGGTCTCCACGAGGAGCACCTGCTCACCGTCGGCGAGATGGGGATGAGCACCGTGGAGCAGGCGCGCGAGGTGACCGACCCCGCGCGCGGCGAGCTCGACATGCTCTTCAGCTTCGAGCACCTCTGGCAGGACGAGGAGCCCGGCCAGGGCAAGTGGGCGCTCCGCCCGCTCCACCTCCCCGACCTGAAGCGCGCCCTCGACCGCTGGCAGACCGCGCTGGCGGACGTCGGCTGGAACTCGCTCTACTGGGACAACCACGACCAGCCCCGGGTGGTCAGCCGCTTCGGGGACGACTCCCCCGCCCACCGCGCCCCCTCGGCCAAGACGCTCGCGACCGTGCTGCACCTCCACCGCGGCACGCCGTACGTCTACCAGGGCGAGGAGCTCGGGATGACCAACGCCGGGTTCACCCGGCTCGAGGAGTACGCCGACCTCGAGTCGCTCAACTGGGCGCGCGAGGCGCTCGCGCGGGGCATGGCCGAGGACGACGTGCTGCGGTCGCTGTCGGCCAAGAGCCGCGACAACGCCCGCACGCCGATGCTGTGGGACGCCGGACCGCACGGCGGCTTCACCAGCGGTACGCCGTGGCTCCCGGCCCATCCGGAGCGCGACGTCGTCAATGGCGAGGCCGAGCGCGCCGACCCCGACTCGGTCTTCCACCACTACCGGCGGCTGATCGAGCTCCGGCACTCCGACGCCGTCGTGGTCGACGGCCGGTTCGAGCTGCTGCTGCCCGACGACCCAGCGGTCTGGGCGTTCACCCGCTCGATGGGCGGTCGGGTGCTCCTGGTGCTGGCCAACCTGTCCGGCGACACGGTCACGATCGCGCCCGGCGACGTCCCGGACCTGTCCGCGAGCGACGTGCTGCTGCCCACCCACGAGCGCCGCACGGCCTCGCCCTGCGCCCCTGGGAGTCACGGATCCACGAGCTCCGGCTCCCCTGAATTGTCCGTGATTCCGTACAACCGGAGTCGTTGTCGGCGGGCTGGGAGCGGTTCTAGATTGAGTCGGTTTCTCCGAGCACCCCCGAGCCGAGGAGCGTGGCGATGGCGACCGACGTACCTGCTGACCCGGGTGCCTCACCGGGGCTCCGACGTGGCGCGGTCAGCTTCGGCGGGGTCCTGTTCCAGTCGATCACCTTCATGGCGCCGGCCATCGCGACCGCCCTGTCGATCCCGGCCGGCATCGCGTTCAGCGGTGGCGCCGCCCCGCTGTCGGTGATCCTGGCCCTCGTGGCCAGCCTGATCGCCGCCAACTCGATCGGCCAGCTCGCCAAGCACCTGCCGTCGGCCGGCTCGTTCTACACGTTCGTCAGCCACGGCATCCACCCCAAGGTCGGGTTCCTCGTCGCGTGGGGGTTCCTGCTCGGCGTCATCGTCGGCGGGCCGTTCCTGGCGCTGCAGATGGGCTTCGTCGTGGCGAACACGACGAACGCCGAGTGGGGCTGGTCGACCGACACCTGGTGGATCTGGACCGTCCTGGTCTGCCTGCTGGTCTTCGCGCTGGGCTACCGCGGGATCACCGGCTCGACCCGGGCCGGCATGCTGCTCGGCGCCTTCGAGATCGTGGTCTTCGTCGGGATCTCGCTGACCCTGATCGTCAAGGCCGGCGGCGACAACACCCTCCAGGTCTTCGGCACCCACTACGCGAACAACCCCGACTACCACGGGTTCTCCGGCGTGATCGCCGGCTCGGTGTTCACGATCCTCGCCTTCATCGGCTTCGAGCAGGCGGCGCCGATCGCGGAGGAGGCGCACGAGCCGCGGCGCACCGTGCCGCGCGCGATCATCGTGGCCTGCCTGGTGATCGGGCTGTTCTACATCCTCAACACCTATGCCAGCAGCGTCTCGTTCGGCCCGGACAAGATGACCGGCTTCGTCGGGGCCGGCGACAGCAACCCGTGGCAGAACGTGCTCGGGCGCCACGCATGGGGCTGGGTCGGCTTCTGGCTGATCTTCCTGGCGCTGGTGAACTCCGTCATCGCCAACCAGAACGCCGCGAACAACTCCGCCACCCGCACGATGTTCGCGATGGGCCGGATCCGGCTGCTGCCCGAGGGCTTCGGCCGGCTCAACCCGTTCGGGTCGCCCCTGCTGGCGATGGTGGCCCAGCTGGTGTTCTCGCTCGTCGTGGCGCTCTTCCTCGGCTTCCACTACGACCCCTACACCGGGTTCGCCCTGACCGCGACGATCCTGGTCGACATCTTCGCGCCGATGTACATCCTGCTGAACATCGCCTGCCTGATGTACTACCTGCGCTTCCGTCGCGACGAGTTCAACCTGCTGCTGCACGGGATCCTGCCCGTCCTCGGAGCCCTCGCGTTCATCCCGGCGTTCTTCGCCGGCGCGGGCATCCCGGCGTTCAGCTTCATCAGCACGCTGCCGAGCCCGCTGTCGTACGCCGGGCCGGTGGCGGCGATCTGGATGGTGATCGGCATCGTCTACCTGGTGGCCCTCTCCCAGCGCTCACCCGACCGGATCCTGGAGACCAAGCGCGTGTTCGACGAGGAGTGAGGCGCACCATGGACGTGATCAGCTACTCCCCCGAGCCGCACGAGCTCGCCTGGACGTTCGGCGGCGTGCCGCCCGTCCGCCGGGTGAAGCCGGGCACCGTCCTGGAGCTCTGGAGCGAGGACGCTTTCGCCGGCAAGGTCCGCGGCGTCGACGACCTGGTCTCGCAGGTCGTCGAGTTCCCCTTCGTGAACCCGTTGACAGGTCCGTTCCACATCGAGGGCGCCGAGCCCGGTGACACTCTCGCGGTCCACTTCGTCTCGATCGAGCCGTCGCGCGACTGGGCGGCGTCGACGACGATCCCGCTGTTCGGGGCGCTGACCACGACCCACACGACACCCGGCCTGCAGGAGCCGCTGCCCGAGGTCGTGTGGATGTACGACGTCGACACGGTCGCCCGGACGGTGGCGTTCCGCGCCCGGTTCAGCGACGACCAGGTCGAGCTTCCCCTGGACCCGATGCACGGCACCGTGGGCGTCGCCCCGGCCAACCTCGAGGCACGCTCGTCGCTGGTGCCGGACGCCCACGGCGGCAACATGGACACCCCGGAGATGCGGGCCGGCGTCACCTGCTTCCTCGGGGTCAACGTCGAAGGTGCGCTCTTCGCCCTGGGCGACGGCCACTGCCGCCAGGGCGAGGGCGAGACCTGCGGGGTGGCCGTCGAGGCGGCGATGGACACGACCGTGATCGTCGACGTGCTGAAGGGCGTGCCGACGCCGTGGCCCCGCATCGAGTCCGACGACCACCTGATGAGCACGGGCTCCGCCCGGCCGCTCGAGGACGCCTTCCGGATCGCCCAGCACGACCTGGTCACCTGGATCGGCGAGGAGTGCGGCCTGGACCCGCTCGACGCCTACCAGCTGGTCACGCAGGCGTGCGAGTCACCGATCGCCAACGTCTGCGACCCCAACTACACCGTCGTCGCGAAGGTCCGGAAGCAGTACCTGCCCCGCCTCGACGCCTACGCCGGGGCCCACGCGCGGATGAAGGAGATGAGCACGGCCTACCAGTCGGCGCGGCTGTGAGTCAGGCGCGTTCGAGCCTGACCACGACGGACTTGGAGACGGGTGTGTTGGACTCGTCGGCGACCGAGTCGAGCGCCACCAGGACGTTGGCCTCGGGGTAGTACGTCGCGGCACAGCCCACGGTGCTCGGGTAGCCGACGGCCCGCAGGCCGGGCAGGCGGCGCTCGCCGTCCTCGGCGACCGACACGACGTCGACCGTGTCGCCGTCGGCGATCCCCAGGGCCGCGAGGTCGTCCGGGTTGACGAAGACCACGTTGCGCCCGTGCTTGATCCCGCGGTACCGGTCGTCGTACCCGTACACGGTGGTGTTGAACTGGTCGTGCGAGCGCAGCGTCTGCAGGAGCAGGTGTCCGGGCGGCACGTCGACCGCGGTCAACGGGTTGGCCGTGAGGTGTGCCTTGCCGTCCGAGGTCTCGAACTCGAGCGAGTCGCGCGCGCCGTTCGGGAGCTCGAAGCCGCCCGGGTGCGCCACGCGCTCCTCGAAGGCGTGGAAGCCGGGGACGACGTGGGCGATGTGACGACGGATGGCGGGGTAGTCCTGCGCCATGCCCGGCCCAGTCGATGCCGTGCTCGGCCCCGTCCTGCCGCGGCGGACCCGAAGAGGGCGTCGGCGATGCCGCAGACGATCTGGACCTCGCTGCGCAGGTGCGGAGATCCGGGCAGGAGCTTGCCCCGCGAGGAGTGCACCATGCTCATCGAGTCCTCGACGGTGACGAACTGCTCGCCGGCGGAGGTGATGTCGCGTTCGGTGCGGCCCAGGCAGGGCAGGATCAGCGCCTCGCGGCCGTGGTGGAGGTGGGACCGGTTGAGCTTGGTCTGGATGCCCACGGTCAGCCCGACGTTCTCCATCGCCTTGGTCGCGACCTCGGTGTCGGGGGTCGCGACCGCGAAGTTCCCGCCGAGGCCGAGGAACACGTCCACCTGGCCGTCGCGCATGGCCCGGAGGGCGGCCACCGTGTCCAGCCCGTGCTCGCGCGGCGGCTCGAACCCGAACTCGTCCCCGATCGCGTCGAGGAACTCGTCCGGCATCTGCTCCCAGATCCCCATCGTCCGGTCGCCCTGGACGTTGCTGTGCCCACGGATGGGCGCGGCGCCCGCCCCCGGGCGTCCCACGTTGCCGCGCAGCAGCAGGAAGCTGACGATCTCGCGGATCGTGGCCACCGCGTTCTTGTGCTGGGTCAGACCCATCGCCCAGCAGACGATGACCCGGTCGTGTGCCTCGACGTCGTCGGCCAGCGCCTCGATCTGGTCGCGACGCAGACCGCTGTGCGCCTCGATGGTCGCCCAGTCGAGGGCCGCCCACGCCTGGGCAGCGACGTCGTACCCGTGGTGTAGTGGTCGAGGAAGTCCCGATCGACCGCGCCGCGCTCGGTGAGGAGCTTGTTGAGGCCCGCGAAGAGCGCGAGGTCGCCGTTGAGCCGGACCGACAGGTGGCTGTCGGCGATCTTGGTGCCGACCCCCGAGACCCCGCGCACGGACTGCGGGTTCCGGAAGCGGATCAGCCCCGCCTCGGGCAACGGGTTGATCGCCACGATCCGGGCGCCGCGCTGCTTGGCCTCCTCCAAGGCGGTGAGCATGCGGGGATGGTTGGTGCCGGGGTTCTGCCCGGCGATCAGGATGAGTCCCGACTCCTCGGCGATGTCGTCGAAGGTGACGGTCCCCTTCCCGACGCCGAGGGTCTCGGTCAGTGCCGTGCCGCTGGACTCGTGGCACATGTTCGAGCAGTCGGGCAGGTTGTTGGTGCCCAGCCGGCGGGCGAGGAGCTGGTAGACGAAGGCGGCCTCGTTCGAGGCGCGGCCGGACGTGTAGAACACCGCCCGGTCCGGGGAGTCCATCGCCTCCAGGCGCGCCGCGACCAGGTCGAACGCGTCCTGCCAGTCGATCGGCCGGTAGTGGGTCCCGCCGGGCGGGAGGTACATCGGCTGGGTGAGCCGACCCTGGCGCTCCAGCCAGTGGTCGTCGTGCCGGAGCAGGTCGGCGACCGAGTGCTCGGCGAAGAAGTCGGCGCCGACCCGCTTGCGGGTCGCCTCCCACGCCACCGCCTTGGCGCCGTTCTCGCAGAACTCGGCCGCCTTGCGCCGGTCGGGGTCCGGCCACGCGCACGAGGGGCAGTCGAAGCCGTCGATGTGGTTCATCTTCAGCAGCGTCTGGGCCGCCCGCTTGGGACCCATCTCGTCCTTCGCGTACTTCATCGACCAGTAGATGCCGGGCAGGCCGACCGCGGCACGCTCCGGCTCGCCGACCTCGGGACCGCCGTCAGAACTCTGATCCGTCACGTTCTCCCTGTACCCAGCGGACCGGGTTATCACCGAGCCCGCGAGCCGGAAGTCAGAGGGAGAGACGCCGGCGTACGACGTCGGCGAGGCGCTCGGCGACCGCCGAGGCCTCCTCCGGCGACGCGGCCTCGACCATGACCCGCACCAGCGGCTCGGTGCCCGACGGACGCAGCAGGACCCGGCCGGCGTCGCCGAGCTTCTCCTGCTCGACCGCGACCGCGGCCGTCAGCTCCGGGTCGTCGGTGCGCTCGCGGTCGACGCCGGGGACGTTGACCAGCACCTGGGGCAGCGTGGTCATCACCGATGCGAGGTCGCGCAGCGAGGAGCCGGTCCGGACCATCCGCTGCAGCACCTGGAGCGCGGTGAGGATGCCGTCACCGGTGGTGGCGTGGTCGCTCATGATGATGTGCCCGGACTGCTCACCGCCCAGGGTGAACCCGCCGTCGCGCATCGCCTCGAGCACGTAGCGGTCGCCGACCGCGGTCTGGTGGACCGTGATCCCGGCCTTCACCATCGCCTGGACGAACCCGAGGTTGCTCATCACCGTCGCCACGACGGTGTCGTGGGCGAGCCGGCCGCGCTCGTGCAGGTCGATGCCGAGCACCGCCATCAGCTGGTCGCCGTCCACGACGTTGCCGGCGTGGTCGACGGCCAGGCACCGGTCGGCGTCGCCGTCCCAGCGCGAAGCCGACGTCGGCGCCCCTGCCCAGCACGACGTCACGCACGGCGTCGAGGTGCGTCGACCCGCAGCGCTCGTTGATGTTGAGCCCGTCGGGGTCGTCGTTGATCGCGATCACGTCGGCCCCGGCCGCGCGCAGCGTGTGGGGCCCGACCACCGACGCCGCGCCGTTCGCGCAGTCGAGAACGACCTTCAGGTCGGCCAGCGAGGTGTCGACGGTGCGGAGGAGGTAGTCGGAGTACTCCTCGACCGAACGGGCGTACGGCGTGACCCGGCCGACGTCGGCGCCGACCGGGCGGTCCCAGGGCTGGCCGACGAGGGCCTCGATCTCCCGCTCCAGGGCGTCGTCGAGCTTCACGCCTCCGCGGGCCAGGAACTTGATGCCGTTGTCGGGCATCGGGTTGTGCGAGGCACTGATCACGACGCCCACGTCGGCACGCAGGGCGTCGGTCAGGTAGGCCACGCCCGGGGTCGGCAGGACCCGCAGCCGGATGACGTCGACGCCGGCCGACGCCAGGCCCGCGACGACGGCGTGCTCGAGGAACTGCCCCGAGATCCGGGTGTCGCGACCCACCACTGCCACCGGACGCTGTCCGGTGAAGCCGCCGTGGTCGACCAGCACCCGGGCCGCTGCCGCGCCCAGGTCGACCGCGAGCTCGGCGGTGATCACACCGTTGGCGAGCCCGCGGACCCCGTCGGTGCCGAAGATCCGCTGCGTCGGCTGGGTCATCGCAGGGTCATCGCAGCTCGCGACCGTCCGCGGCTGTCAGCGCTTGCTGAACTGCGGAGCCTTGCGCGCCTTCTTGAGGCCGGCCTTCTTGCGCTCGATGACGCGCGCGTCACGGGTCAGCAGTCCGGCCTTCTTCAAGGTCGGGCGGTTGGCCTCGACGTCGATCGCGTTCAGGGCACGGGCGACGCCCAGGCGGAGGGCGCCGGCCTGGCCGGTGATGCCGCCGCCGTGGATGCGGGCGATCACGTCGAAGCGACCGTCGAGCTGGAGCGCCGCGAAGGGCTCCTTGACGACCTGCTGGTGGAGCTTGTTCGGGAAGTAGGAGTCGAGCGCGCGGCCGTTGATCGTCCACACGCCGGTGCCGGGCAGGATGCGCACGCGGGCGACGGCCTCCTTGCGGCGGCCGGTCGCGGCGGCCGGGGCGATGGTCGCCGGACGGGCCGGGTCGACACCCGGCGCGCTCTCGGACGTGTAGGCCACGCCCTGCTCGTCGGTGGTGAACGTCGCGGTGTCGGCGCCGTCGGTCGTGGCGTCAGTCGCGCCGTCAGTGGTGGTGGTGTCGTCAGCCACGGAAGTTCCTTCGCTTGTCTGCTCTGCAGTCGGAGAGGTCACTGGGAGACCTGCGTGATCTCGAACGGCGTGGCCTGCTGGGCCTGGTGCGGGTGGGTGGGGCCGGCGTACACCTTGAGCTTCTTCAGGATCTGGCGGCCGAGCTTGTTCTTCGGGAGCATCCCCCACACGGCGCCCTCGATCACCTTGCGGGCGTCCTTCTCCAGCTGCTTGCCCACGGGGGTGGCGGTGAGGCCGCCCGGGTAGCCGGAGTGGCGGTAGAGGAGCTTGCTGGTCTTCTTGTCGCCGGTGAGCGCGACCTTCTCCGCGTTGACGACGATGACGAAGTCACCCATGTCCATGTGCGGGGCGAAGGTCGGCTTGTGCTTGCCGCGCAAGAGGTTCGCGGACTGGACGGCGAGCTTGCCGAGGACGATGTCGGTGGCGTCGATGACGTGCCACTCGCGCTGGACGTCGCCGGGCTTCGGGCTGTACGTACGCACGTGCGTCTGCCTTACTCGTTCGTGGTCCCGCCGGGCGGTCGCCCACCGGGTGGTGCTGCTGCGACCTCTGACGAACACTGCCCGGCTCACTCCGTCACAAAGAGGGGCGTCCGGGTCTGCACCTCGACCGACGTAGTCGGGGCACGGCAGGAGTCGCGACCGCACAATCTACCGGCTGCCCAGGTCAGCGGCCTAATCGTGCTCGCTAGCCTGCGGGCCATGGGGTTCACCGACGGAGAGGTCGCGCTCGCGGCGGCCGAGGCCGGCGCCGGCGTCGTCCGCCGGCACTATCGCACGGAGGTCGACCGACACCTCAAGATCGGCACCGACTTCGCCACCGACGCCGACCTGGAGGCGGAGACGGCGATCCGGGCGGTGCTGAGCACGCACCGCCCCGGCGACGCGCAGCTGGGCGAGGAGCACGGAGCCTCCGGGCCGGAGTCCTCCCGTCGATGGCTGGTCGACCCGCTGTGCGGGACACGGAACTTCGCTGCCGGACTCCCCCTGATGTCCAGCAACGTCGCCCTCTCCGTCGACGGGGAGGTCACCGCGGCCGCCTCGGCCGAGTGCGTCGGCGACGAGACGTACTGGACCGACGGCGTCGAGGCGTGGAGCCGCCGCGGTGGCACCGACTCCGTGCTGCAGCCCGACCCGGAGTCGCTGATGGTGTCGGTCAACCTCGAGGTGAGCCCCGAGGGCCGACGCCGGGCGTCGGACCTGCTCGCGAGCGCGCCGTTCTTCGAGACCTTCCAGCCCCGCGTCACCTCGACCACGGAGGCGCTGGCCTGGGTCGCGGCCGGTCGCCACGCGGCGTACCTCACCGAGGGCGAGCTGGTCGACAACGTGCACTTCGCCGCGGGGATCGGGCTCTGCCGCGCTGCGGGCTGCGTGGTCACCGACCTGGCGGGTGGGCCCGTGCGGACCGGCGCGCACCAGCCGACGGGCCGCGGCGGGTTGCTGGCGGCTGCCGACGGGCAGACGCACGCGGCGCTGCTCGCTCTCGTGCGCCAGTGACTGTCAGCAACCGGATTCGCTCTCCGCAGTACCCCGAAGTAAGTTGGCAGGGTGACTGACTCCCTCACCGTCCGCGACAACCGCACCGGCCAGGAGTACGACGTACCGATCGAGAACGGCACGGTCAAGGGCGCGGACCTCGGCAGCATCAAGGACGGCGACGGCTCACCTCTCGCCGTCTACGACCCCGGCTTCGTGAACACAGCGTCGTGCAAGAGCAGCGTCACGTTCATCGACGGCGACGAGGGGATCCTGGAGTACCGCGGCTACCCGATCGAGCAGCTCGCCGAGAAGTCGACGTTCCTCGAGGTCGCCTACCTGCTGGTCCACGGTGAGCTGCCGACCAAGACCCAGTACGAGACCTGGGTGCACGACATCACCTACCACACGTTCGTCCACGAGAACGTCAAGACGTTCATGGAGGGCTTCCGCTACGACGCCCACCCGATGGGCATGCTGATGGCCTCGGTCGGTGCGCTGTCGACGTTCTACCCCGACGCCCGCAACATCGACGACGACGAGATCCGCCAGCTCCAGATCGTGCGGATGATCGCGAAGATGCCGACGCTGGGCGCCTGGGCCTTCCGGCACGCGCAGGGCAAGCCGTTCGTCTACCCCGACAACGAGCTCGGCTACACCGCGAACTTCCTCTCGATGCTCTTCCGGATGAGCGAGGACCGCTTCGCCGCCGACGAGCGGCTGGTCAAGGCGCTCGACGTGCTGTTCATCCTGCACGCCGACCACGAGCAGAACTGCTCGACCAACGCCGTCCGCTCGATCGGCTCCTCGCAGGTCGACCCCTACTCCGCCGTCGCCGGCGGCATCGGCGCCCTCTACGGCCCGCTGCACGGCGGCGCCAACGAGGCCGTGCTGCGGATGCTGCGCCGGATCAAGGACAAGAAGAACATCCCCGACTTCATCGAGGGTGTGAAGAACGGTGACGAGCGGCTGATGGGCTTCGGCCACCGCGTCTACAAGAACTACGACCCGCGGGCCAAGATCATCAAGAAGGCCTGCGACGACGTCTTCGAGGTGACCGGCGTCAACCCGCTCCTCGAGATCGCCATGGAGCTGGAGAAGATCGCGCTCGAGGACGACTACTTCGTCTCCCGCAAGCTCTACCCGAACGTCGACTTCTACTCCGGGCTCATCTACGAGGCGCTGCAGTTCCCGCCGGAGATGTTCACGGTGCTGTTCGCGATCGGGCGCACGCCGGGCTGGCTGGCCCAGTGGCTCGAGCTCGTGCAGGACAAGGAGCAGAAGATCGCCCGGCCCAAGCAGATCTACACCGGCCAGCGGACCGTGGACTTCACGCCCGCGTCCGAGCGCTGGTCCTAGGGCCCGCGTCCCGCCGCGCGTGGCTCGCTCAGGTGGGCACTCGCCACCAGCACCGTGACGCCCGACGCCCTACGCGGCTGCCTGCTCCACCTCCAGCAGCGACTCCGAGTGTCGCTCGGCCTCGAAGGCCGCGTGGCCGCCCCGGAAGCCGAACAGCCGCTTCGTCCAGACGATGTAGACCACCGCGAAGAGGTTCAGCACCAGCGCGCCCACGCGCAGCCAGGTGACCCGCTCGACGAGCTCGTAGACCTCCAGGGGCACGAAGACCGCGGTGCCGACGACGGCGACGTACTCGCCCCAGCGCTTCATCAGCCACAGCCCCACGGCCTCGAGCAGCTCCAGGGCGCCGTAGGCCAGGACGCCGAGGCTGACCAGGGTCAGCGTGTGCGGGTCGGCCGCGAGCGCCTTCTCGATCAGCCGCACGGGACCGGTCGACTGCAGGTCGACGCCGGCGTGCTCGGCGACCGGTCGGAGGCGCGGCAGGTAGTCGTCGAAGACCCGCTGCAACGAGTCCTGCGACCCCTCGAACTTGTAGACGCCGTAGGCCAGCGCGACCAGCAGGACGCCACGGATGCCGCGCTCGAGCGCGAGCAGCCGGAGGATGAACGCGTCGCGCAGGGCTCGGCCGCGTAGCACGATCGGCGCCTCCTCGGCCGGGCCTCGCCCGTGCGGCTCACCCGGCACGAACGAGCCGCACCGCAGGCACCGCCACGCGACGCCGTCGACGGTGTCCACGTGGAGGCGCGCGGCCAGCTCCTCCTCGGTCGGCGCCCACGTCACGTGGCCGTGCCAGCCACAGCTGCGCACGTTCCAGTCGAAGTTCCGCCACGGGTTCCTCACGCCGCGCAGCCTAGAGACCCGGTGTGGTCGACGACTCACCCCGACGGCGAGAAATGGCGCGCGCGGCCATGCCGGAGGTTGGCAGGATCAGACCGTGCCGACCCTCACCACGACCGCCGACCTGGAAGCCCAGCTGGACCACCTGCGGGCCGCGCCGACCGACAACGGCACGCTCGCGATGGTGTACGCGGCAGAAGTTCTCGGGGTGGTCCGGAGCGGGTGTAAGGAGACGGCCGCATGGTCCGGGGGCGGGAGGGGGCCGGGCGGGCCGGCTCGCCTGACGACGGCTGCCCGACTGCCGGGCTTCTTCAGGACGCCCCAGCGCCGTCTCAGCGTCCTCCCAGACTCACCCGGCAACGTCAGGGTCATGACGAACGACCCGTACGGCAGTGATGAGCCGGACAACCGACACGAGTGGGGTCAGGAGCCGCCTTCCCCGCCCGCGACCTGGTCGCCGTACGGATACGCAGCCCAGCCGGAAGATGGCCGATCCACCCTCGGCCAGGACGTCGGTGCACCGGTTCTCCCACCGGACCGTCGTCCCCGGAGCGGGCTGCGAGGCAAGGGGCTGGCCGCCACGGTTGTGGCGGCCAGCCTCCTCCTCGGCGGTGCGGCCGGCGTCGGTGGCGCCGCCGTGTGGACCTCCACCCACGACGACGTGCAGTCCTCCCCCGTGCTGACCCAGACCGGTGGCTCCACCGCCCAGACGGCCGTCACGGGCTCGATCGAGAAGGTCGCCCAGAGCGTGCTGCCGTCGGTCGTGATGATCAACGTGAGCGGCTCCACGGGTCGGGCTCGGGCTCCGGGATCATCCTCAGCCGGGACGGCAAGATCCTGACCAACAACCACGTCGCCGCCCTCGCCGGCAAGGACGGCCAGATCGACATCTCCTTCAACGACGGCTCGCACGCCACCGCGAAGGTGCTCGGCACCGATCCCCTGACCGACACCGCGGTGGTCCAGGCGCAGGGCGTGAAGAACCTGACCCCGGCCACCCTCGGCCACTCCTCGAGCCTGCAGGTGGGCCAGGGCGTGGTGGCGATCGGGTCGCCGTTCGGTCTCGACGCCACCGTCACCAGCGGCATCGTCAGCGCGCTCAACCGGCCCGTGAACGTCGGACAGGTCAGCCAGGGCAACGCCACGGTCTACCCGGCGATCCAGACCGACGCCGCGATCAACCCCGGCAACTCCGGCGGTCCGCTGGTCAACCTCGCGGGCGAGGTCGTCGGCATCGACGCCGCGATCCAGACCGCGACCGACCAGTCGACACCAGCAGGGCGAGCCCGGCTCGATCGGCCTCGGCTTCGCGATCCCGATCGACGAGGTCCTGCCGATCGTCCAGCAGATGACCAAGGGCGAGACCCCGACCCACGCCCGGCTCGGCATCGGTGTCGAGAACGCGGCCACGGGCACCGGGGCCCAGACCACCGACGGCGCCAAGGTCAGCCAGGTCAACAACGGCTCCGCCGCCGCCGACGCCGGCCTCAAGTCCGGCGACGTGATCACCAAGGTCGACGACCACCTGATCACGTCGTCCGACTCACTGGTCGCGATCGTCCGCTCCTACCGGCCGGGCGACCAGGTGAGCGTGACCTACGAACGCGGCGGCAGCACCCACACGGTGCGGGTCACCCTCGACTCCGACGCCGCGACCCAGAACTCCTGATCTCGGAGCCCGGGGAGGCGTCCAGAGCGCCGGCGACGCCCCCCGGGTTCCGTGTCCACGAGCACATCGCTTGCTCGCCGGCCGGGTCACCTGCGCGGCGTACCCGCGTCTCGTCCCAGACGGGGCCGTCGGACTCGTAGACCTCGCCCTCGGCGCCGTAGACCAGGAACCGGTCGAAGCCGCGGGCGAACCAGCGGTCGTGGGTGACCGCGACCACCGTGCCCGTCGAACGCCTCCAGCCCGTCCTCGAGCGCCTCGGCGGACTGGACGTCGAGGTTGTCGGTCGGCTCGTCGAGCAGCAGCAGCGTCGCGCCCGAGAGCTCGAGCAGCAGGATCTGGAACCGCGCCTGCTGGCCACCCGAGAGCGACTCGAACTTCTGCTCGGAGGCGTGCGCGAGCTCGTAGCGGTCGAGCACGCGGGCCGCGGCCTCGCGGCCCATGCCGTCGCGACCGTCCGGCGTGCCGTCGCCGCGATGCAGGACCTCCAGCAGCGTCCGGCCGACCAGCTCGGGGTGCTCGTGGGTCTGCACGAACCAGCCGGGCCGTACCCGTGCGCCGAGCTTGGCCTTGCCGGTGTGGCGGACCGGGTCGATCTCCATGCGAGTCGACCGGCCGGTGCTCGATGTCGGGGTCGGAGCCGCCGGCGGCGAGGAGCCGCAGGAAGTGGGACTTGCCCGAGCCGTTGCTGCCCAGCACGGCGACCCGCTCGCCGTACCAGACCTCGAGGTCGAAGGGCTCCATCAGCCTCCCCGTGTCGCAGAGAGCTCCAGGCCCTCGCAGACCACGGCGCGCTTGCCGGTGCGACCGCCCTTGAGCCGCATCGTGACCTGCTGCTCGCGCGGCTGCTCGATCGGCGGGCCGGCCTCCTCGAACTTCCGGAGCCGGGTCTGGGCGGCCTTGTACTGCGAGGCCATGCCGTCGTTGTACTCCGCCTTGATCTTCAGCCGCAGCACCAGCGCCTTGATCTTCGCGTGCTCCTCGTCCCAGCGCCGGCGCATCTCCTCCAGGCGCTCGAACCGGTCGCGGCGCGCCTCGTGGTACGACGCGAACCCGCCGGGTGGGTCCACACCAGGTTGCCGGCCGCGCCGAGCTCGACGCTCACGATCCGGGTCGCGGTGTTGTTGAGGAGCTCGCGATCGTGGCTGATGAACAGGATCGTCTTCTCCGACTCGCGGATCCGACCCTCGAGCCAGATCTTGCCGGGCACGTCGAGGAAGTTGTCGGGCTCGTCGAGGAGCAGCACCTCGTCGGGGCCGGCGAGCAGGTACTCCAGCACCAGCCGCTTCTGCTCACCCCCGGACAGGGTGCGCAGCGTGCGGTACTTGGCGCGGTCGTAGGGGACGCCGAGGCCGCGCACCGTGCAGACGTCCCAGATCACCTCGAGGTCGTAGCCACCGGCGTCGGCGTACTCCGCGAGCGCCTCGGCGTAGCGCATCTGGGTCTTCTCGTCGTCGGTCTCCATCAGGGCGAGCTCGCAGCGCTCGACCTCGGCGGTCGGCGTCGCGCACCCGGGCGGGCGAGACCGACAGCAGCAGGTCGGCCACCGTCGGGTCGTCACCGAGGCCGAGGCCGACCATCTGGCGCATCACCCCGAGCCCACCGGTGCGCGTGATCACGCCACCCTTCGGGACCAGGTCGCCGGTGATGATCCGCAGCAGCGTGGTCTTGCCCGCGCCGTTGGCGCCGACCAGCGCCACCTTCGCACCGTCACCGACGCGGAACGAGACGTCGTCGAGCAGGACCCGGCCGTCGGGCAGCTCGAAGCGCACACCGGCGACGTCCACGTGACCCACGAGAGAGCCATTGTCCGGGAGCGACGGGCGCCGCGCATCCTCGTTTCACGCCCCGCGGGCCGAGCCTGCGAGGCGCGCGACGAAGGCGGGAGATCGAGGAGGGTCCGGCTCAGGGCTGAACGGAGTGAAGCGCGGAGCGGCCCGTCTCGAGATTCAGCGGGCGTTCTCCCGCAGGGACGACGTGCGGGCGCCGCGGACGGTGAGGAACGCGAACCCCGAGGCCGCGATCACCAGGCCCACCAGCACCGCCCCGCTGAGCACCACCGCGGAGCCGACGTCGAACGACGGGACCACGCGCGGGACCAGGGTCGTGTCGACGAAGCCGAGGGTCACGGTGCGCACCACGACGTACTGCGCGACCCCGCCGGCGGCGACACCGGCCAGTGCCGCGGCGCCGAGCACCACGACGAACTCGGCGACGACGCCGACCATCACCGACCGGCGTTTGACGCCGACCACCCGCAGGGACGCGGCGTCACGGCGGCGGGCGGGGAGCTGGACGGCGAGGTTGGCCGCGAGACCGGCCAGCGCGAGCAGGATGACGAGCGCGGTGACCACGACGTAGAGCCGCAGCGCCAGCGCGAAGGCGTCCTGGTCGAGCACGTGCTTGGTCTCGACCTCGCTGACCGGGTTGGACAGTCCGGCGGCGGACAGCTGACCGAGGATCCGGGGCGGGGTGTCGGCGCGGGCCCAGACGTAGACCAGGGTGTCGCTGTTCATCTGCGACGCGCTCCGGATGAACGCCGTGAAGTCGATCAGCGTGCCCGACGGCCCGCGGAACGGCAGCGACTCGGCCGGGGCGCCTGCGGGGGTGACCCGGAACAGCCCGGAGGTGCCGGTGGGCAGCTGCTTGTACTCCGGCGCGAGGCGGCCGTAGAGGACCGGGACGACAGCGGGGATGTCGGTCGGGCCGATGCCGGCGTAGGACTCCGGACTGCGGGAGTCGAAGGTCACGACCTGTTGCCCCTGGCGGAGCACGACCTTCTTGGTGGCCGGCGCGGTGTTGAGGATCTGGGGCGCCTGGGGCCGCCACGGCGTGTCCAGGATGCCCGGCACCTGCTTCCCGTCGACGGTGAAGGCGGAGATCGTCGCGGTGCCCTGCATGGCCTCGACCAGGGCCGAGGGGCCGCCGAAGCTGATCGTCTCGACCTGGCAGCGGGTCTCGCACGCCTTCACCCGCGTGGTCTGGGTCGACTGCCCCTGCGGGAACGGCCCGACCGCGACGTCGCGGAGGATGCCTTGGTCGTCGAGCACGGTGATGGTCAGGCCGAGCTGGCGGTAGTCGCCCTGGACCTGGTTGTCGACCGTCATCGACAGCGAGCGGCCGCTGAAGACCACCGGCGGCCGCCGCGGACCGATCTCACGCGCGATGTCGGCGGCGCTGCGTCCGGGAGTCCACTGCGCCGGCCAGGAGGCCACCCGCGCCAGGCGGGTGGCGTCGACGATGACACGCGGCAGCGGGGTGGAGGAGACCTCGTCGGCGTTCGGGAAGTCCTGGCCCGCGGCCATCAGCCAGCGTCCCTTCGGGTCGAGCTCGTGGGTGAGCCCGACTGCCCGGGTCAGCGAGAGCTTGGTCTCGTAGGAGAGCGGTGCGCCGACCTGGGTCGCGGCGGCGCTGGCCCGCCACGTGGAGGCGGCGAGGGACACCCCGACGGCGAACACCGCGACGGTCAGCGCCGCGGTCACCGGGAGGATCACCATCGTGCCCTCGCGGCGCCGGCGGACGGTGCGCGAGGCGACGTACGACGACAGGGCCCGGCGGCGGCCGGACCACCGCACCCAGAGCCCGGAGATCCCGAGCACGAGCAGGCCGACCAGGAGTCCCGCCGCCACCGCCAGCAGGATCGGCAGCGCGAGGTCGGTCGCGTCGGGCTTGTCGGGGTGGTCGCGGCTGGCCGCCGTGACCAGGGCGGCCGCGGCCAGCGCGACCAGGGCGAGCCGGAGCACGATCACGGCGCGACCGGCCTTGGTCGGACGGCGTACGCCGGCGATCTGGGCGCTCAGCGGCTCGCTGACGGCGTCGCGGACCACGACGGCCGCCACCAGGGCGGTCACCACGACGACGCCCACGACGGCCAGCGCGCTGCCGAGCAGGAACGGCACCGGGAGGTCGGGCACCAGCCACTCGTGGGCGAGGACCCGGGTGGCGACGTAGCCGAACGCGACTCCCAGGGGGATGGAGATCGCGAGGATCAACAACGGCTCGAGCATGCCGAGGAACCACAGCTGCTTGCGGCCGTAGCCACGCAGCGACGCCAGCGCGAGCTCTCCCCGGCGCAGGGTCATCGAGGCCGACAGCAGGCGCGAGAGCAGCACGAGGGCGACCAGGATCAGGGAGAGGACCGCGGGCTCGACGGTGGACCGGGAGACGCCACGACGGTCGATCAGCTGATGGGCGGTGTCGACCAGCGTGTTGCCGGGCTCGAGGCTGAGCCCGGTCAGGAGGCCGTCGTGCTCGTTGGCCCTGCCGATCGCCTTGACCCGGGCCGCCACGATGCGCAGCTGCTCGCTGGTGAGGCCCGGCGGGGTGGCCAGCCGTTGGTCGACGCCGATGTACCAGGGGTCGCTGCGCAGCGCGATGCCGGCCTGGGTGGCGATCCACGGCGCGGGGTGCGCGGGGATCGGGCGTGGCAGCATGGCGCCCGGCGCCGACTGCAGCCGTTGGCTGCCGCCCCAGAACTCGTCGTCGGCGTCGGAGTCGCTCGGGGTGTAGATGCCGACGACGTGGAACGGCTTGGCGTCGGAGTAGGGGTTGAACGTGCTGCCGACCTTCACGCCGTAGGTGTCGGCGTCGGCGCGCAGGAGCGCGATCTCGTCGGGGTTGGTGGGGCAGTGGCCGACGAGGTGGACGTGGTCGCAGGCGCCCGGGACCGACACCAGGCGAGGAACGGCGGTGGCGGCGGCGCCGGGGAGCGGCACCTCGGCCAACGTCTGCCAGACGAAGGTGTGACCGGGCAGGTAGCCGGTGCCCGACTCGCTGGTCGTCTTCTCCAGCGCCGACGTGATCGCCTGGTCGATGTCCTCGGTGCCGGCCGGGTTGTAGTCGTAGGTGAGGCCGGTGTTGATGAACGGCTGGGCGCGCAGCTGGGCGATCACGAAGGAGTTCGCGGCGTTCTGCTGGTAGCTCGGACCGACGACGGCGGAGCTGATCGCGATCACCGTGAGCAGGAGCGAGCCGACGCTCAGCACCCAGCGGGCGCGGAGGCCGCGCAGGCTCGTGGCCAGCAGCCACCGGAAGCGGGTCATCGGTCGGCCGACCGGAGGGCGGCGGGACGCGCGGACCGGCCGAACCGGGTGAAGACCACCGCGCAGAGCAGGATCGTCACGACGGCGACGCCGAGCACGACGGTGGCCAGGGTGAGCGGCCGGATCTCCAGGCGCAGGATCGGGGCCTGGGGCCAGCCGCCGACGAGCTCCATGGGCTTGAGCAGCGGGATCGTGGTGAGGACGGCAGCGACCGCGGCGGCGACGAGCACGATCGCCGCGAGGAAGGTCGCCTCGACGAGGTAGGCGCCGCGGACGCTACGGGGACGGATTCCGGCGGCGCGCAGTCCGGCGACCTCGGCCCGCCGACGGCCGAGCTGTCCGGCCAGCCAGGCCAGCAGGTGGGTGAGGGCGATGAGTGCGACCCCGATGGCGACCAGGAATGCGAGCGAGTCGGCACGGGCCTGCGGCGTGCCGTCCAGCTTGTCGGCGACCGCGGCGTACGTCGTGGTCGTCCCGCCGCCTCCGCGCTTCAGCTGCGCGAGCACGGAGGCCGGGGTGTCGGCACGGGCCACCACGACCGAGTCGGCGCTCGCGATCGTGCCGACGGACCCGAGGAGGACACGACCGAGGTCGAGCAGGGCGCCGGTGCGGCCGACGAACGGCACGGCCCCCACGGTCCCGACGACCTGGACCGGGTCGCCGGTCCCGTCGATGCCCAGGAGGTTGGTCGGCTTCCGGACGTTCGTCGTGGTCAGGGCCAGCGCCGGCTTCGCGCTCGCCTCCGGGGCGAGCGCCACCTGGCCCGCACCACCGGCGTACGACGTGGGGCCGAGGACGCGGGCCTGGCCCGCCGACAGGGAGGCCAGCTCGAAGCCCGAGCCGTGGAGCTTGACCGACTCGACCGAGCAGCCCACGGCGCAGGGCCCGAGAGGAGCGGTGACGGTCCCCGGGCCGGTGAACCGGAGGTGCGCCGTGCGCAGGAAGCCCGCGTCGCTGAGGAAGGTCACGCTGATCGCGCTGCTGGATCCCGGTGCGATGGCGGTCACGTCGGCCGACAGCGTGTCGGACCGGATCATCAGCGGGTGGACCTGCGTGGCCAGTGCGGGCATGTGCGTCGTGGCCGCGGCGACGCTGGTGCCGGACACGAAGTCGCCCACCACGGCGTCCCAGCGGGGCGTGTCGACGAACACCCGACGGGCCGACGGGGTGGTCGGGTCGTCGACGGAGACCGCGGCCATCAGCCACCGCCCCTTCGGGTCGGCGTCGTGGGCCGCGGCGTACGCACGGAGGCGCGCCGTCGGCGAACGGCACGACCAGCGGTCCGCCGGCCTGCAGCCGGCCCGCGTCGTCGCGCCACGCGGCGGCCGCCCGGCCCCCGGTGAGCGTGACCGCCAGCAGCACGGCCGCGGCGACGAGCACCCGCACGACCGAGCCGGGGTCGGGGTCACGCCGGAGCCGGCGACTCGTCAACGACGTCCCGAGACGACTGCCGAGGCGTGGGGTCAGGGTGAGCGCCCACATCACGAGCTGTCCGGCGGCCAGAGCGACGAGCGCGGGGGCGATGGTCGGCACCCAGCCGGACTCGCTGCGGTGGGCCTCGTAGACCGCCAGGCAGGCGCCGACCACCACCAGCAGCTCCAGGAACGTGGTGACCCAGTGGCTGGCGTGGCGTCGGGGGTTGACCGAGAGCGCGTCGACCAGCGGGCGGTGGATCACGGCCGCGGAGACGACGGCGATGGTGACCCAGGCGCCGACGAGGATGCTCACCGCGACCACGACCTCGCGGGTCCCGACCGTGTAGGCGACCGACCAGCCGTCGGCGATGCGGCCGGCGAACCAGGTGCCGACGACCGACCCGGCGACGGAGCCGACCAGGCTCACGGTCAGCAACGGGGCGGCCGCGAAGGCGACCAGGCCCGTCCCGTGCAGCCCACGAAGGCGGGCCAGGGCGATGTCGTGGCTACGGTCGACCACCGCCCGGGCGGCCTGCTCGGCGAGCGCCACCGCGCCGTACAGCGCGAGCATCGCCGCCACCGCCCCGGGCGTGTGCCCGACGCGTGACGCACCGACCACGCCGACCGCTCCGGCCGAGACGACGAACGCCAGCGCGAGCGTCGCCAGGGACGGGAGCAGATGAGCCCGGATTCCGCGGAGGAGCACGCCGGCTACCGCCCGCTCACGTACGCCGAGTCGTCCGGGGGGACCAGGCGCCCCTCGTCGAGCACGAGGGTGCGGTCGGACGCCTCGACCACGGCCGGGTCGTGGGTCGCCACGACGACGATCGCGCCCCGGGCGGCCTCGATCCGCAGCTGGTCCATCACGTGCTCGCGGTTGCCCTCGTCGAGCTCGCTGGTGGGCTCGTCGGCGAGCAGGATCTCGGGCGACACGGCGAACGCCCGCGCACAGGCGACGCGCTGCATCTGGCCTCCGGACAGCTCCTCCACCTGGCGGTCACCGAGGTCGCCGATGAAGAAGCGGGTGAGCTCCTCGTCGGCTCGCTCGTCGGCGTCGCGCGGCGAGAACCCGCGGGCGCGCAGCGCGATCGCGACGTTCTCGCGGGCGGAGAGGATGGGGACCAGTCCGTAGACCTGGAGCACGAACGCGACCTCGTGACGCGGGTCGCCGTCGCCGAGCCACATGTGCTGCCCGGCGTACGACGCGAACCCGGTCGTCGGCTTCACGATCCCGCCGGCGATCGACAGCAGGGTGGTCTTGCCGGACCCCGACGGACCGGACAGGGAGGTGATCTCGCCCGGCCGTAGGGCGAGGGTCACTCGCTCGAGCGCCCACTGCCCGCCGACGTTGAGGGAGATGTCCTCCAGCTCGAGGTCGCCCTGGGGCGTGATCGGGTCGACGGCGGCGGCGCGCTTCAGGGCGTGGCGCCCGGTGGCGGTCATGACGGCTCCTCGTCCTGGTCGTCGTCGCCGCGGCTGAGGAGCAGCCGGTCGTCGTGCTCGGGCTCGATCCGTACCAGCGTGCCCTGGGGCCAGTCGCGGGCGATGTGGGCGGGCAGGTGGACGACACCCTCGGCGCCGACCACGACGTACTCGGCCCCCGCGCGGCCCTCCATCCCGACCCGGCCGCCGCGCATCGTCACCGTGCGGGGGAAGGTGCCGGCGACCTCGGGCTGGTGGGTGACGACGAGGATCGTCGTTCCGAAGTCGTTGCCGAGGCCGTGGATCAGCTCGAGCATGTGGTCGCGGTCCTCGTGGCTGAGCTGGCTGGTCGGCTCGTCGGCGAGGAGGAGCTCCGGAGCGCTGGTGACGCTGCAGGCCAGGGCCAGGCGCTGCCGCTCGCCACCGGACATCGACGACACGACCTGGTCACCCTTGCTCTCCAGCCCGACCCGGCGCAGCAGCTCGGTGTCGCCGAGGGTGCGGTCGGGGTCGCTGCTGGCCGACCGGCTGAAGCGGAGGTTCTGCTTGGCGGTGGCGTAGTGGAGGAGGTTGCGCGTCGCCCCCTGCAGCATCGTGCTCACGCGGGACGCGCGGACCTTGGTGAGCTGGCGCTCGCTCATCCGCGAGATCTCGTCCTCACCGAGGAAGATCTTGCCGGCGCTGGGCTTCTGGATGCCGCCGAAGAGCGTCAGCAGGGTCGACTTGCCGGAGCCGCTGGGGCCGAGGAACGCGACCCGCTCGCCCGCGGCGACGCTGAGGTCGACGCCCTGGAGCGCGACCACGTCGTGCCCCTCGAACGTCTTGTACAGGTGCACCAGCCCCTGGCACCGGACCGAGAGCCCACCCGTCCGATGTCCCCCCTCGTGGGCGACGTCCTGCATGCGCGCTCCTCACCGTGACCAGGTCAGCCGGTCGTGACCGTTCCGTGATCCGGCCCCGGCAGTCAAACGGCCGGGCCCGGACCGGGCAAGCATCGATCGGGTCTCGTGACCCGATCGATACCCGTCTGACGCGCGGCGGTGCGCCCCGGTTGTCACGTCGACGACGCGAGGCCCGGTGGACAACGCGCCGGAATGGCATCCTGTGCTCATGGCCGATGACGGAGTGGAGGATCCGTACGCCGTCGAGGGTGACGAGATCCGGTTCATGTGGGACTACGGCGTGACCATCCCGCTGTGGACCGACGACGGTCTGGTCCCCGAGGATCCCGAGTGGCTCCGCCAGGCGCTCGGGCTGAGCGACTCCCTGATCGCCCGGCTCACGCGGTGGGGCGAGGCCATGGAGGCACGGGACGGAGACCTCCACCCGGGCTCACCCAAGTGGTACGAGACCGGCTCGGCCCTCAGTCGCCAGGGGCGGGACCTGGCGGAGGCGCTGCAGCGCGAGGTCGGCTCCCGGTTCACGGTCACCTACACCCCGACCTGAGGCACCGGCCGGTCTGGCCGGGCCGGCTGACGCCGGTGCACCGTCACCCCCGTCGCGACTCCAGGACCCGGAAGCCCTTGGCACTGGCCAGCCGGGTCGTCGGGTAGCCCTGGTCGGTGAGCCACGCCTGCAGCGAGTCGCCGCCGAGGTTCTTGCCGACCACCATCACCGCGCGACCCTCCGGGCGCAGCCGGGCGAACCACTGCAGCAGAAGGGCGTGCAGGGCGTGCTTGCCGATCCGGATCGGCGGGTTGGACCAGATCTCGTCGTACGTCATCGCGGTGGGAGGCACCTCGGGAGCGCAGGCGACGAAGCGGTCCTGGAGCCCCAGAGCGGCGGCGTTCTCGTTGGCGAGGAGGACGGCGCGCTGGTTGACCTCCACCCCGGTCACCCCCGACGCCGCACCGGCCGGCACGCCGCGGGCACGCCAGGCCGCGGCGGCGCCCAGGCCGATCACGCCGTACCCGGTCCCGAGGTCGAGCAGGTGGCCGGGCTCCGGCGGCTCCGTCTCGCGGAACAGCACGGCCGTCCCGCGGTCGAGTCCACCCCGGCTGTACACCCCCGACCCGCTGACCAGGTCGAGCTGCTGCCCCCAGACCTCGCAGCGGAACGGCTCGCGCGCGAAGGGCACCGACGGGATCGGCGGAGAAGTAGTGGTCGGTCATCCGACCTCCCGCCTCGCCCGCGCCTCGCCGGCGCGCGCGCCGAGCTCCTCGTCGGGTGGGTAGTCGACCTCCTCGAGGGTGAGCCCGTGCGGGGCGACGACCTTCACGGACGGGTCGCGCACGGCGGCGGCCAGCACCTCGCCCGGCCAGGTGACGGGCCGGCGCCCCTCCCCCACGGCCAGCAGCGCGCCGACGAGGGACCGGACCATGTGGTGGCAGAAGGCGTCCGCCAGGACCGTGCCGGTGAGCAGGTCGCCGTCGCGGACCCAGCTCAGCCCGAGCAGGGTGCGGACCGTGGTCGCGCCCTCCCGGTGCTTGCAGAACGACGCGAAGTCGTGGAGGCCGAGCAGGTGGGCGCCGGCCTCGTTCATCAGGTCGGTGTCGAGGAGCCGCGGCCAGGTCAGCACGTGGCCGCGGGTCAGCGGGTCGGGCACGCCGTCGCAGATCCGGTAGGCGTACCGGCGCCACCGCGGCGAGAAGCGCGCGTCGAACCCGTCGGGAGCGACGGCCACACGGCGTACGCGCACGTCGGCGCCCAGGACGCCGTTCAGCCGGCGGCCGAGCAGGGCGAGCTCGGAGTCGGGCAGGGAGTCGAGGTCGAGGTGGACGACCTGGCCCCGGGCGTGGACCCCGGTGTCGGTCCGGCCGGCGCACACCGTCGTGACGGCGGGGAGGCGGAGCACGGTCGCCAGTGCCGCCTCGAGCTCCGCCTGGACCGTGCGGAGGCCCGGCTGCACGGCCCACCCGTGGAAGTCTCCGCCGTCGTAGGCGAGGTCGATCCGCAGCCGCACGCCCCGCACTCTAGGGGCGGCGGCTCTAGGCTTTCCCCGTGGTCTCGACAAGCTCGACCGACGAAACCGGCCCGACCGAAACCGGCCCGCCACGGAACCGACCGACCGGCGCGTGGACGACCGGCCCGTGATCCTGCTGGTGTCGGAGGAGCACGCCGAGTACCTCCTCGACGAGTTCGGCCGCTACGCCCGCGACTACGACCTGCGCATCGCCCACAGCGCCGCGGAGGCCGGGCAGGTCGTCAAGGGTCTCCAGGGGCAGCAGCTCGCGCTGGTCGTGACGGAGTCGGTGCTTCCCGACATGAACGTCCTCGAGACCTTCCACCACCTCCGCACCTACGTCCCGACCTGCCGGCGGGTGATCGCGGCCCACTGGGAGCGGTTCCGGATCGACTCCGAGCCGTTGCGGCACGGCCTGGCGAAGGGCAAGTACGACGCCTACCTGCTGATGCCGCGCGGCCAGCGCGACGAGGAGTTCCACACCGCGATCTGCGAGCTGCTCTCCGACTGGGGCTCGACCGTCGCCGCCCCGGTCGTCGAGAGCCTCCGCATCGTCTCGCCGACCAACGACGCCGCCACCCTCGCGGTGCGTGACTTCCTCGACCGGATCGGCGTCCCGGCACTGGTCCACGCACCCGACAGCGTCGTCGGCCAGGAGGTCCTCGCCCGGCTCGGCAAGGAGACGCCGACCTTCCCGGTCGTGGAGCGGTGGGACGGCGAGCCCTACGAGGCCGCGTCGGTCCACGACGTGGCCGTGTCGATCTACGGTCGTCCCGACGAGATCGACGTCGACAGCATCGCCGACCTGGTGGTCGTCGGTGCCGGGCCGGCCGGCCTGGCGGCCTCGGTGTACGGCGCCTCCGAGGGCCTGGGCACGGTCACCGTCGAGGCCGAGGCGATCGGTGGGCAGGCCGGGACCAGCTCGATGATCCGCAACTACCTCGGCTTCCCGCGCGGCATCTCCGGGATGCGGCTCGCCCAGCGCGCACGCAACCAGGCGATCCGGTTCGGCACGCAGTTCTACACCGGCTGGCCGGTGCTCCGGCTCGAGGTCGGCGGCCCCGGTGAGCCGCACGTCGTCTGCACCGAGGGCGGCGACGTCCGGGCCCGCGCCGTGGTGATCGCCTCCGGCGTCAGCTATCGCAAGCTCGGCGTCGAGTCGATCGACTCGCTGGTCGGCAGCGGCGTGAACTACGGCGCCGCGATGACCGCCGCCCGCGAGATGGAGGGCCTCGACGTCTACGTCGTGGGCGGGGGCAACTCCGCCGGCCAGGCCGCGATCCATCTCTCCCGCTTCGCCCGCAGCGTCACGATCCTGGTCCGGCGGCCGGACCTGTCGGCGACCATGTCGTCGTACCTGATCGGCGAGATCCAGTTCAACCCCCGGATCACCATCGAGGGTTGCCGGTGCGTGGTCGACGGTGGCGGCGCCGGGCGGCTGGAGTGGATCGAGGTCGAGGACACCGCCACCGGCGAACGCACCCGACGCGAGGCAGGCGGCCTGTTCCTGCTCCTCGGCGCCGTCGCGCACTGCGAGTGGCTGCCGCGCGAGGTCGCCCGCGACCCGAACGGCTTCGTGCTCACCGGCCGCGACGTGCCCTCGACGGCGTGGCGCGACGGACTGCCGCCGGAGAACCTCGAGACCACCGTGCCCGGCGTCTTCGCCGTCGGCGACATCCGCGCCGGCTCGATGAAGCGGGTCGCCAGTGCCAGCGGTGAGGGGGCCTCCGTCATCCCGCTGGTGCACGCCTGGTTGGAGCCTGCGCCCGTCCGTTGAGCCGGATCGCGGCCTGTGAGCCGCGCCACGAGGTCGGCCGCAACGCCCGCGCGGAAGCGGGATCGCGACCGGCGCGTTGGTAGGGTTCGGTCCCGTGCCTGCGGCTTCCCCGGCGCGCCTTCGCGCGCTCGCGTCGACCCGGTGGAAGCGACTCGTGATCCGTCTCGTGGGCGTGGCGATCGTCGTCGTCGCCGCCGTCTACGCGTTCCTCGCCTTCGTGTCGATCCGGACCAACGTGCTGTGGTTCCGGTCGGTCCACGTCGACGGCGTCTACGGCACCATCCTCGGGGCGCAGATCCTGCTGTTCTGCGTCTTCGGCATCCTGACCGCCGCCGCCGTGGCGGGCTCGCTCGTGCTCCTGGTCCGGCACCGGCCGCGCTTCCGTCCCGATCCTGCCCGGCAGAAGTGGCGCCATCGCTTCATCCGCTACGAGGCGCGGTTCCGCACCTGGCTGATCGTCGTGCTGGCGCTCTACCTCGGTGTCCACACCGGTGCTCGCGCGACCCACCGCTGGCAGGCCTACGTCATGTGGCGGCACTCCGAGCCGTGGCACCGGACCGACCCGCAGTTCCACCGCGACCTGTCCTACTACGTCACGGTGCTGCCGTTCCACCAGATGGTGGTCAGCTACCTGACGTCGATCGTCGTGCTCTGCCTGGTCGTCACGGTCGTCGCCGGCTACCTCTACGGCGCCTGCCGGATCCGGTCGCACGGCCCGGGACAGCGGCTGACCCCGGCGTTCAAGACCCAGCTCTCGGTCCTGCTCGGCCTCTTCCTCCTGCTGAAGGCCGCGTCGTTCTGGCTCGGCCGCTACACGCTGACCACGTCCCACCGCGGCCCGGTGACCGGCCTGTCCTACACCGACGTCCACGCCGTCCTGCCCGGCCGCACGATCCTGGTCGTGGTCGCCGTGCTCTGCGCGGCCCTGCTCTTCGCCAACCTCCGGCTCGGCCGGCTGCGGTGGATGGTCGTCGGCGTCGTCGGCCTCTACGCCGCGTCGTACGTGCTCGGCAGCCTGTACCCCTCGCTGGTCCACCGCTACCGCGAGCAGCCCAGCGCCGCGACCCTCGACCGCACGACGATCGAGCGCAACCAGGCGGCGACCCTGTCGGCGTTCGGTCTCGACCACCAGGTGACGACCCAGCAGTTCGGCACCGACACCTCGAGCACCACCACCGCGGCGGAGGCCCAGCGGACGGCGCAGCTCCGGCTGCTCGACCCCAACCAGCTCACGCCGACGTTCAACGTCAAGCAGGAGCTGCAGGCCTACTACCGCTTCAAGTCGACGCTCGACATCGACCACTACCCGATCCAGGACCACGACCAGGACGTCGCCATCGCGGTCCGCGAGCTCAACCTGGCCGGCATCTCCCGCCAGACGTGGGCCAACAAGCACCTCGTCTACACCCACGGGTACGGCGTCGTCGCGGCACCGACGGACCAGATGGACGAGAAGACCGGCACGCCGAACTTCGTCAACGGCGGCCTGCCGCCGGAGAACGCGATCCCGGTCGACCAGCCGCGCATCTACTTCGGCCAGAACTCGCCGTCGTACTCCATCGTCGGCCAGCCGAAGGGCAGCTCGAAGAAGCTCGAGTTCGACTACCCGAGCACGAGCGGCACGGCGGCCGGTGTGCGCACGACGTACGACGGCGGTGGCGGCGTGCCGATCGGCTCGCGCTTCACGCGCTTCCTCTACGCCGTGAACCTCCACGACCCCAACATCTTCTTCTCCAGCGACATCAACAGCGGGTCGCAGCTGCTGACGGTGCGCAACCCGCGCGCCCGGGTCGCGAAGGTCGCCCCGTGGCTGACCCTCGACGGCGACGTCTACCCGGCCGTGGTCGGGGGACGGGTCCAGTGGGTGGTCGACGGCTACACCTCGAGCTCGAACTACCCCGACGCCCAGGAGGTCAACCTCCGGAACGCGACCACCAGCTCGCTGACCAAGTCCGGGTCGACCGTCGTGCAGCCCAACCGGTCGGTGAACTACCTGCAGAACTCCGTGAAGGCCGTCGTCGACGCCTACACCGGCCAGGTCTCGCTGTACGAGTGGAACCAGGACAACCAGCCCGACCCGCTGCTGCAGACCTGGGAGAACGCGTTCCCGGGGCTGGTGAAGCCCCAGTCGGACATCCCGGCGGACCTCCTGCCCCACCTGCGCTACCCGCAGGACCTGTTCAACGTGCAGCGGCTGCTGCTCGCGCAGTACCACGTCACCGACCCGGGCGACTTCTACAACGGCAGCGCCTTCTGGAAGGTGCCCAACGACCCGACCGTCGCGGCGACCAACAGCCTGAACGCCGGGGGCAAGGGTGGCTCCAACCCGACCCTGCCGTCGGCGTACATGTCCCTGTCCCCCACCGGCGACGGTCCTGCGCAGTACTCGCTGTCGACGCCGATGGTGACCCTCAACTACCGCGACCTGGCCGGCTTCCTCAGCGTGAACGCCGTCCCGGGACCGGACTACGGCACGTTCATGCTGCTGGAGTTCCCGGCCGGCCAGCAGTTCGAGTCGCCGGCGCAGATCCAGAACGACATCGAGTCCGACAACGTGATCTCCAAGGCGCTGACCCTCCAGCGTGGCGGCAACTCCAAGGTGGTGCTGGGCAACCTGCTCACGGTCCCCCTGGCCGGCAAGGTGCTCTACGTCGAGCCCGTCTACACCCAGGCCCAGGGCGGCAACTCGTTCCCGATCCTGCGGCACGTGATCGCGGTGTACGGCGACGGCCAGCCGGCGTTCCGGTCGACGCTCACCGCCGCGCTGCGGCAGGCCATCGCCAACGACGCCGCCGCCGGCTGAGCCGGTCGCTCAACCACACGGTTGACAACTCGGTGACCCGGGTCTAGCGTCTTCATCAACCGCATGGTTGACCAAGGAGGCGAGATGACCGACCAGCTCTCCCGGGTCCTCGCCGCCCTGGCCGACCCGACCCGCCGCGACATGGTGGCCCGGCTGGCCGACGGCGACGCCACCGTCGGCGACCTCGCCGCGCCGTACGACGTCAGCATGCAGGCGGTCTCCAAGCACCTGAAGGTGCTCGAGGGGGCCGGCCTGGTCACCCGTAGCCGCGACGCCCAGCGCCGACCGGTCCACCTGGAAGCCGAGGTGTTCGACCTGATGACCCAGTGGATCGAGCGCTACCGCCGGCGCGCGGAGGAGCGTTTCCAGCGCCTCGACGCGGTGCTGGCCGAGCTGGACGACGAGCAGACCCAGACCCCGACACCGCAGGAGGGAACCGCATCATGAGCACCGCACCCACGACCGCCGCCCGCTACGACGCCGCCGCCATCGAGGCCGACCCGACCGTGCCGGTCATCCACATCTGGCGCGACTTCGCGGGCACGCCGGAGCAGCTGTTCCGGGCACACACCGACCCCGAGCTGTTCGCCCGTTGGGTCGGCCCGGAAGGAATGGGCGCGACGATCCTGGAGTGGGACGCCACCGACAACGGCAAGTGGCGCTACGCCGGCGGCGACTGCGACGACAACCCGCAGTACTTCCGCGGCAGCTTCCACACCGTCTCCCCGCACAAGATCGTGCAGACCTTCACCTGGGAGGGCATGCCCGACGGCGTCGCCCTCGAGACGGTCACCTTCGAGGACCTCGGCGACGGTCGTACCCGTCTCCACGCGACGTCCCTGTGCGACTCCTTCGAGGACCGTGACGGGTGGCTGCGCAGCGGGATGGAGGTCGGGGTCAACGACGGGTACGCCGCGCTCGACCGGATGATCGCCGACGGCAGCGTGTGATCCCGTTCAGCGCGACTCGGCGTCGCGCAGCACCGACCCGAACTGCTTGGCGAGCACCCGCGGACCGGCGACCGGGATCAGGGCACCGACGAGCTTGCCCTTGAGCCCCTTCCCCACCCGGGTCAGGCTGACCTGGACGTCGGCACCGCCGCCGGCCGGCGTGACCCGGTAGCGCCAGCCGCTGCCGGTCGCCCACAGGTTGGAGTCGAGGGTGTCGATCGTGACCGTGCCTGCCTCGGTGTCCCAGGCGTAGCGCTCGCGCTCCCAGCCCATCGTGTTGCCCTCGGTCACCTCGGCCCAGTCGGGGCCGACCTCGTGCACGGTGAACGTGGACTCGTCGACGTTGGGCCACCGGCTCGCACGCTCGGGGCCGAAGTCGGTGAACAGCGTCATCACCTCGGCGGGAGGCAGGGTGGTGTGGATCGTGAACGTGGTGGACGACATCGGGGCTCCTTCGTGTCGGACGGGCGGGTCAGAGCAGCTCGTGCCGGTACGGCGGGTCCGCACCGGGGCGGGAGACGGTGATGGCCGCGGCTCGCGCCGCCTGGCGGAGCACGAACTCGAGGTCACCGGGCTCGAGACCGGTGAGGCGGCCGCCGAGGGCGTTGAGGTCCCACAGGGAGTCGATCACGGCAGCGCCGAAGCTGTCACCGGCGCCGATCGTGTCCGCGACCTCGGCCTCGGCGGCCGGCACGTCCACCCGGACCCCGGCACCGCACCAGAGGGCGCCGTGCCGACCGCGGGTGACGACGACAGCCGACGGCCCGAGCCCGAGCAGGCGGTCCACGACCTGGGCGACCGGCTCGCCGGGGTACAGCACGTCGAGATCCTCGTCCGAGGCCTTCACCAGGTCGGCCAGGGCGGCGACGTCCTCGACCGCGCGCACCACCTCGGGCCCCGCCCCGGTGACCGCCGGCCGCGCATTCACGTCGTAGCTGATGGTCGCGGCGGGACGCAGCGCCTCGAGCAGCCGGCGTACGTCGGACGCGCCGGGCTCCAGCACCGCCCCGATGGAGCAGGCGTGCACCGCCACGGGCTCGAGGTCCGGCACCTCGTTCAGCCGCCAGTCGATGTCGAAGGTGTACGACGCGCTGCCGTCCGCCCCGAGCGTGGCCAGCGCCGTGGCCGTCCGGTCGAGCGCGTGCGGGTCGCCCACCAGCCCGACGGCCGACTGGTTGAGGTGCCGGGCGAGCACTGCGCCGCGCTCGTCGTCGCCGTACGCGGTCAGGAGCTGGACGGGCCGGCCGAGCCGCGCGAGAGCGACGGCGACGTTCGCCGCACTGCCACCGGCGTGCTCGACGGTCGACCCGTCGGGTCGCTGCACGACGTCGATCAGGGACTCGCCGACCACCAACACGCCCGTCATGGGCTCTACCCTGTCGCACCCGGCTCCCGAGATGCACACTGTCCGCCATGACGACGAGGCTCGGGGCGCCACCGGCCGTCGATCGACGTCCCACGACGACCACCTGCGTCGTGGTCGGCGCTGTCGTCGTGGTGGGCTGGGTGCTCTACCGGCACTACGTGTTCCAGCACGCCTCCGACCGCGTCTTCGGGTGGCACACGCTCGGCCGGTGGCTCTCCGTCGCGGAGCTCGTCCAGAGCCTGCTCCTGACCGCGCCCTTCGCGCTGGCACTCCTGCTCTGGGGGCGCGACCTCGCCCGCAGCCTCGGTGGCGCCGCGCTCGCCCTCCTGGCCGGCGTCTACTTCGCCGGGCTCAGGTACGTCTTCGAGCGGTTCGTGTTCGGCCTGCGCGGCGACGGCTTCAGCGCGACGTCCTTGCGGGTCTTCGACTGGCTGGACCTGCTCGTCGTCGCCGTGCTCGTGCCGCTCGCCTGGGGCGTCGCTCGACGCAGCGGGCGCGCGTGGGTCGCCGGCCTGGTCGTCGGACCGGTGGTGGCCGGGCTCCTCCACGAGCTCCAGCAGCACTGGCGCTGGTGGGAGGACAACGTCGCCTTCTCCCAGCACGACTGGTCCTGGATCCTCCAGGCGGTGGCGTTCGTCGCGCCGTTCGTCCTGGCCGTCCTCGCCTGCTGGGCGATCGAGCAGCGCAGCCCGGCTACTCCCCGGCGCGGGTGAAGCCCGCGGCCTCGGCGGACTCGACGGAGTCGAACCACACCTCGGCCACCGTCTGCTCGAACCACTGGCCGTCGGGCTCGTGGAACTTCATGGAGTCCTCGTTGCCCTTGATCGGGAAGCCCTCGGGCGCCGCGGACTCGTCCTCGAGCGGCGCGTGGGAGCCGGCGTACTTGCCGGAGGTCCCGCCCTCGGTCTCCTCGAAGGCGTCGTCGTCGGCACCGTCGACCTCGGTCGCGGGCTCGAGGTCCACGGCCTCCGCGGACGCCTCGACCGGGTCGGTGGCCTCGGCCTCGGCGGCCGGAGCCTCCTCGGCGGCGGTGGCCTTCTTGGCCGGCGCCTTCTTGGCGGCGCTCTTCTTGGCGGGCTTGTCCGCCTTGGGCTCGTAGGCCTCGGTCACCAGCTCGATCACCGCCATCGGGGCGTTGTCGCCCTTGCGCGGGCCGATCTTGGTGATCCGGGTGTAGCCGCCCGGGCGCTCGGCGAAGGTCGGTGCGATCTCGGTGAAGAGCGTGTGCACGACGGACTTGTCGCGCACCGTCTTGAGCACCTCGCGCCGGTTGTGGATGTCGCCGCGCTTGGCCTTGGTGATCAGCTTCTCCGCGACCGGGCGCAGGATGCGCGCCTTGGTCTCGGTGGTGGTGATCCGACCGTGCTCGAACAGCTGCGTGGCCAGGTTGGACACGATCAGCCGCTGGTGGGCCGGGCTGCCGCCGAGGCGGGGACCCTTCTTGGGCTTGGGCATGGCTCTCTCTCGATTCTCTCCGGCCGTGTCAGGTACCGGAGTAGATGGGGCTGGTGTCAGGCTCGCCTTGCGAGCGAGCTCGCTGCGGCGGTCCTCGCCGTACTGACCTCACGCGCAAGCGCGTGACGTCAGTACGACTCGTCCTCGATGAACGCGTCGTCGTCGTCGTCGCCGTACGCCGCGAGGGCGGCCTGCGGGTCGAAGCCGGGCGCGCTGTCCTTGAGGGACAGACCCATCTCGTGCAGCTTCGCCTTGACCTCGTCGATCGACTTGGCACCGAAGTTGCGGATGTCGAGCAGGTCCTGCTCCGAGCGCGAGATGAGCTCACCCACGGTGTGGATGCCCTCGCGCTTGAGGCAGTTGTACGAGCGGACCGTCAGCTGCAGGTCCTCGACCGGGAGGGCGAGGTCGGCAGCCAGCTGCTCGTCGACCGGCGAGGGGCCGATGTCGATGCCCTCGGCCTCGACGTTCAGCTCGCGGGCCAGGCCGAACAGCTCGACCAGGGTCTTGCCGGCCGAGGCGATGGCGTCGCGCGGCTTCATCGACGGCTTGGTCTCGACGTCGATGACCAGCTTGTCGAAGTCGGTGCGCTGCTCGACACGGGTTGCCTCGACCTTGTAGGTCACCTTCAGCACGGGGCTGTAGATCGAGTCGACCGGCATCCGGCCGATCTCGTTGTCGGCGCCCTTGTTCTGGACGGCCGAGACGTAGCCGCGGCCACGCTCGACGACGAGCTCCATCTCGAGCTTGCCCTTGTCGGACAGGGTGGCGATCTTCAGGTCGGGGTTGTGCACCTCGACACCGGCCGGGGGCTGGATGTCACCGGCGGTCACCTCGCCCGCACCGGACTTGCGGAGGTACATGGTCACGGGCTCGTCGTGCTCCGAGGAGACGACCAGGCCCTTCAGGTTCAAGATGATCTCGGTGACGTCTTCCTTGACGCCCTCGATCGTGGAGAACTCGTGCAGCACGGTGTCGACCTTGATGCTCGTGACCGAGGCACCCGGGATGGACGACAGGAGAGTACGGCGGAGCGAGTTGCCGAGCGTGTAGCCGAAGCCCGGCTCGAGCGGCTCGATGACGAAACGCGAGCGGAACTCGTCGACGGACTCTTCCGACAGGGTCGGGCGCTGTGCGATGAGCACTGAATCTTTCCTTTCCGAGCCCACCCGCTATTTGACGGGCTCGAACTCCAGGTGGTGAGTGGATGTCGTGCCGGCGGTGGCGGAGCCGCCGACTCTGGATGGAGCTGCTATTTCTTGGAGTAGTACTCGACGATCAGCTGCTCCTGGACCGGGATGTCGATCTGGGCCCGGACCGGGAGCTGGTGGACGAGGATGCGCATCCGGGTCGGGATGGCCTCGAGCCACGCCGGGACGACGCGCTCGCCGTGGGTCTCGCGAGCCACGATGAACGGGGTCATCTCCAGCGACTTCTCGCGCACGTCGATCACGTCGTACTGGCTGACCTGGAACGACGGGATGTCGACCTTGCGGCCGTTCACGCGGAAGTGACCGTGCACGACCGCCTGTCGCGCGGCTCGACGGGTCCGCGCGAAACCGGCGCGGTAGACGACGTTGTCGAGGCGGCACTCCAGCAGCTGGAGCAGGTTGTCACCCGTCTTGCCCTGCCGGCGCGAGGCCTCGTGGTAGTAGTTGCGGAACTGCTTCTCGAGCACGCCGTAGGTGAAGCGCGCCTTCTGCTTCTCGCGCAGCTGCAGCAGGTACTCGCTCTCCTTGATCCGCCCGCGGCCGTGCTGGCCGGGCGGGTAGGGGCGACGCTCGTAGGCCGAGTCGCCGCCGACGAGGTCGATGCCGAGGCGGCGCGACTTCTTGGTCATGGGGCCGGTGTAGCGGGCCATCTGTGTGAACTCCTTGGTGAAGAAAAGTCGGTGTCGCGAAACCGCGCGTCAGACGCGACGGCGCTTCGGCGGACGGCAGCCGTTGTGCGGCGTGGGGGTCACGTCCTGGATGGTGCCGACCTCGAGGCCGATCGCACCCAGGGACCGGATCGCCGTCTCGCGGCCCGAGCCCGGGCCCTTGACGAACACGTCGATCTTCTTCATGCCGTGGTCCATCGCCCGGCGCCCGGCGGCCTCGGCGGCCATCTGCGCGGCGAACGGCGTGGACTTGCGGGAGCCCTTGAACCCCACCGTGCCGGCCGAGGCCCACGAGATCACCGCACCGGTCGGGTCGGTGATGGTCACGATGGTGTTGTTGAACGTGCTCTTGATGTGAGCCTCGCCCTGGGCGACGTTCTTCTTCTCCTTGCGGCGCACCTTCTTGGCGCCGGCGGTACGACTCTTCGGGGGCATCGGTTACTTGGCCTTCTTCTTGCCGGCGACGGTCCGCTTGGGACCCTTGCGAGTGCGGGCGTTGGTCTTGGTGCGCTGACCGCGGACCGGGAGGCCCTGGCGGTGACGGCGACCCTGGTAGCTGCCGATCTCGATCTTGCGCCGGATGTCCGCCTGGACCTCGCGGCGGAGGTCACCCTCGATCTTGATCTCGGCGTTGCCCTCGATCGCGTCGCGGAGCTTGACCAGCTCCTCGTCGCCGAGCTCGTGGACGCGGAGGTCGGGGTTGACACCGGTCTCGGTGAGGACCTGCTGGGCGCGAGTACGGCCGATGCCGTAGATGTAGGTGAGTGCGACCTCGATGCGCTTGTCGCGCGGGAGGTCCACACCAACGAGGCGTGCCATCAGATGGCGTTCCCTTCGGGTAGTCACGGTGGTTTCGGTCATGAGGCGCCTGGTTCGACGGTCGAGCCTGTCGAGACCAGCTCCGGCCACTGCTCCGGAGGTAGTTCGCTGGTGCTCGTCGGTCGAGCCTGTCGAGACCAGCTAGCCATCACGTAGTGGGTGGTTCAGTTGTGAGCTCTGCTCACCCTTGCCGTTGCTTGTGGCGGGGGTTCTCGCAGATCACCATGACGCGTCCGTGGCGACGGATCACCTTGCACTTGTCACAGATCTTCTTGACGCTCGGGTTGACCTTCATGTCAGCCCTTTCTGGAGTTTCGGCTGGTCGCTGTTACTTGTAGCGGTAGACGATCCGACCCCGGGTGAGGTCATACGGCGAGAGCTCCACCACGACCCGGTCCTCGGGGAGGATCCGGATGTAGTGCTGGCGCATCTTGCCGCTGATGTGGGCCAGGACCTTGTGACCGTTGCTCAGCTCGACCCGGAACATCGCGTTCGGGAGAGCCTCGACGACGGTGCCCTCGATCTCGATCACACCTTCTTTTTTCGGCATGTCCTCACTTCTGGTCGGTGTTCGTCTCGTCTACCGTCGGACCCGGGAACCTCCCACGCACCTCGCACGCACGGCGTACGCTGGGGGGCGCAGGTGGACCTCTCGTGGCCGTTCCACGGTCCTCTTCCCGGGCGCGCACACGCCTCGCTCAGCGCGAGGATGTGGGTGGTCCGGGCAGCCGCAAGGCACCGCGAAGCAGACCCAAGTTGGGCCGACACGCAAGTTTAGGTCGTGCGCGCGCCGAACCCCTAATCGGGCAGAGCGTCGCCCCCGTCGCTCCGGTCCTGTCCCGGGTGGTTTCGGCGATCCCCGAATCCGGGGGCTCATGATCCCGTTTCGTTACGGCCCCGATGCGCAACCGAGACCGCGCCGGGATTGCGTGAGCCCGGTCGGACCGGGTCGACCGCGACCCGGCCGGGGACAGCACACGGAAGGTGAGCGCATGCACCGCAGGACGACGCTCCTCGCGATCGCGGCCGCCGCCACTCTCACGCTCGGGGCGTGCGGGGGGTCGGGCGACGACAAGTCCGGAGGCTCCAGCCAGGACGACAACAAGCTCGGCGACACCGGCAACGCCCAGGACGCCAACGCAGCCGGGCCGGTCACCATCGACGGCGCGCAGAAGGGCGGCATCGTCACGGTGCTCACCCTGACCGGCCTGTCGACCACGATCGACCCGGCGAGAGGTCTACTACACCGACACCAACGCCATCATGAGCGACCTGGTGACCCGCTCGCTGACCCAGTACCGCTACAACCCGGACACCAAGCAGATGGTCCTGGTGCCCGACCTGGCCACCGACCTGGGCCGCCACAACGACGACTACACCAAGTGGTCGTTCACGATCCGGGACGGCGTGAAGTGGGAGAACGGGCAGCCGGTCACCGCGAAGCAGGTCGCCTGGGGCATGACCCGCTGCATGGACGCCGCGACGTTCCCGACCGGTGCCTGCCAGTCGTACGCGAACGTCTACTACAAGGGCGGCGCGGACTACAAAGGCCCCTACACCGCGCCCCACCAGAAGTTCCACGGCATCCAGGTCCACGGCAACACGATCACGATCCTGATGGCGAAGCCGTTCCCGGACATGCCGTACTGGGGCACCTTCCCCGCCAACGGCCCGGTCCCCGAGGGCAACGCCTCGGACCCCCGGACGTACAAGAACCATCCGCTCGCCACGGGTCCCTACATGATCAAGAGCTTCAACAAGTCCAAGGAGCTGGTCCTCGAGCGCAACCCCTACTGGGACTCGACGACCGACCCCGCGCGCACGCAGTACCCGGACGGGTACGACTTCCAGCTGCAGCAGGCGTCGGAGAAGATCGACCAGATCATGCTGGCCGACGCCGGGACCGGGCAGACGACCCTCACCTACGACGACCTGCTGGCGCCCGACTTCGCGCAGATGAAGCAGAAGGCTCCCGAGCGGCTCACCCTGGGTGGCAACCCGTGCACCTACTACTGGGCGATGGACATGCGGAAGATCACCGACAAGCGGGTGCGTGAGGCCCTCTCGTGGGCCTACCCCTACAAGAACGCGATCCTCGCCGCCGGCCTGATCCCGAACGTGAACGCGATCCCGTCGACGAACCTGATGCCGCCAGGCCTGCCCGGCCGCACGCCGTACAACGTGACGAACCACGGGCCGTTCGAGACCGATCCGGCCAAGGCCAAGGCGCTCCTGCAGTCGGCCGACGCCATGGGCTACGAGATCAAGTTCCTGTTCCGGACCGACGACCCCGTCAACGTCAAGGTCAAGGACGCCATCGTCCGCGGCCTCACCGAGGCGGGCTTCAAGGCGACCCCGGTGCCGTCCACGAACGCCGACTACACGACGGCGCGCGCGGACACGACGTCGAACGTCAACGCCCGCTCGGCGGGCTGGTGCTCGGACTGGCCGTCGGGCTCGACGTGGATGCAGCCGGTGTACGGCTCCACCCACCCGGACCAGACCAAGTCCTTCGGCAGCAACTTCTCCGCGTTCGACAACAAGGGCGTGGACAGCCAGATCGACGCCATCCAGAAGATGCCGCTGGACCAGCAGGCGGATGCCTGGAACGCCCTCGACAAGGAGATCGCGACCAAGTACTTCCCGCTGTTCACGACGTACTACAACGGGATCGCCCAGGCACACGGGTCGAAGATCAACGGCGACTTCGACGACAACACGCTGGGGATGCCGACGTACAAGAACATCTGGATCTCCCAGTAGGCCCGGCCGGGGGGTGAGTGCACCCACCTCTCCGCCGTCCGCCACCGGGGCGGGAACCGATACCGCCCCGGTGGACGTCCGGGGACCCGCGCGACCCCTTTCCGGTCGTGGCGGGTCCCCGTCGTCACAACTGGGTTGCCCCCGTGTCGGTAGTCCGTCGTACGGTCGGACCAACGAGAACCGAGGCCCGAGATGACCAAGATCGCCCTGACCACGGCCGACATGGGGCTGGTCCACTTCCGGACCAGCGCCCTGTGGGAGACCACCGCGAGCGTCCTCGCCCTGAACACGCCCGGCGCGCTCGACGTCCACCGTGGCCTGAGTCGCGACGTCGACCCCGCCAGCAGGCAGGCGATCGGCTACCTCTCGTCGCTCCAACGGGTGCCCGGGTGGATGCCCGACACGCTGGGCCCCTCGCCCTACCTGGCCGGCGCGGAGCCGGACGACCTCGACGCGGTGCTCGAGGTGTCCGACGACATCGCCGCCCAGGACCTCGAGATCCTCGACCGGCACGAGGTCCGGCCGTGGCGCGGCATGGACGTCGACCTCTTCCGCGAGGTCGTGGCGGGGTGCCTGCGCACGGTCTGGCGACATCGGATCCGGCCCCTCTGGGACGCGATGGACGAGATCCACGCCGCCGACATCCGGCGACGGACCGCCCAGGCCAGCACCGACGGAGTCGCCCAGGTGCTCAGCACGCTCCACCCCGACGTCTCCTTCGACGGCGAGGTGCTCGACGTGCGCTTCCCGGGCTGCACCCGTGAGATGTCCGCGGAGGGGCGCGGCCTGGTGCTGGTCCCGTCCGTCTTCCGGTGGCCCAAGGTCGCCATCTCCACCGACGGTCCCGGCCCGATCGTGATCGCCTACCCGGTGCCCGGCGCCGCGACGGTGTGGATGTCGGGGCGAGCCACCTCCGACGGGCTCGACCCGCTGCTCGGCTCGTCGCGCGCCGCGCTCCTGCGCGACCTGGGCCGGCCGCGCTCCACGACGGAGCTGGCCGGCCGGCACGGGCTCGCCATCGGCACGGTCAGCGAACACCTCTCGATCCTGGCCAACGCACGCCTGGTCACCGCCGAACGGCGCGGGCGCAGCGTCTACTACGCCCACACGGTGACCGGGGCGAGCCTGGTCGACGCCCATCGCCGGGACTCCCGGGCCGGCTGATCTCCGCCGGCCGAGGCGAGCCTTCGGCCACCGCCGAATCCGTGTCCCCGGAAGCGGCTCCTGCCTACGGTCGCCCCGTGACCACCGCCGAAGGATCCCGGGCCTGCCCTCCGCTCTCGCAGTGCGGCCTGGTCGAGCTCCGTCAGTACACGTTCACCGCCGCCGGCCGCGCACCCTTCGTGGACCTCTTCGAGGAGTCGCTCGTCGAGCCGCAGGAGGAGGGCGGGATGCGCGTCGCGGGCACGTTCCTCGACGACGCCGACCCGGGTCGTTTCGTCTGGTTCCGGGGGTTCGCCGACCGGGCGGCGCGGCTGCGTGGGCTCGAGGACTTCTACCTGGGGCCGCTGTGGCCGCGGTACCGCGACGCCGTGAACCGCCACCTCCTGGACTCCGACGACGTCCTGCTCCTCGCGCCGGTCGACCCGCCACATCCGCCGGCCGAGCCGGCCCAGCCGCGTGCGGCGGCAGGATCCGAGCCGAGCCGCGACGTCGTCCGGGTGACCGTGCTGGAGCACGACGACCCCGACCTCTCACCCTGGCTGGCAGCGGAGCTGCATCCCGTGCTCGAGCGGGCGCTCGGGGGGCCCGTCGCAGCCTGGCGCTCGGCCGACGTTCCGAACGACTTCCCGCGCCTGCCCGTGCGGGACGCGCGCGCGTACGTCTGGGCGGTGACCTGGGCCGACCGGGAGGCGGCAGACGCGGCTGACGGGCGGCTGGCCGATGACCCGGCCTGGCGCGAGCGGGTGATTCCCCGGCTCGCCGACACGGGCGCCCGCCTCCGAGACCTCACCCTGCGGCCCACGGCCCGCTCGCAGCACCCCGCACCCCACCCCGTCACCCGCGTCGAAGGAGCCACCCGATGATCGAGACCACCCTGGAGCCGGTGCGCGGCTTCGACTTCCTGGTCGGCGACTGGCAGGTCCACAACCGCCGGCTGCGTCGTCCGCTGACCGGCGACGACACCTGGTACGACTCGTCCGCCGTGGCCACCAGCCGCACCCTCCACCAGGGCGCCGTCAGCGTGGACGAGATGTGGTTCGCCGAGGAGGGCTTCGCCGGCTCGTCCATCCGCCTGCACGACCCGGCCACCGACGCCTGGACCATCCACTGGGTCAACAGCCGCGACGGGCAGCTGCAGCCGCCGGTCACCGGCCACTGGGCCGCGGACGAGTTCGTCGGCGAGGGACCGGACCGGTACGACGACCGGACGATCATCGCTCGCTACCGCTGGTCGGCGATCACGCCCGAGAGCGCGGTGTGGGAGCAGTCGTTCTCGCTCGACGGCGACGCCTGGGAGACGAACTGGGTGATGACCTGGCGGCGCGCCTGATCGTCAGGACCGCCGGAACGTCCGCAGGCTGAGCGCGGCCAGGACCCGGCGGCGACGGCCGACCGCTCGGCTCATCGCGTGCCGCTCGGCGTCGACGTCGCGCCAGTACGTCGTGGCCGCCTCGGCGGCGGGCGACGAGGGCCCGAAGACGTGCCGGTCGGCGGTGCGGGCAAGCGCGGGGGCGCCCTGGCCGGCGAACGCGACCGCCTGCTCCCGCCGGGTGACGGCACCCCCCGGCACCGCGATGCCGAGGTCGCGAGCGTGGTCGACCAGCTCGCGCCAGCCGCCGACGAAGCGGGCCGACACCCGCGGCGCGCTCCGCCTGCGACGACGCCGCAGCACCTTCGCACCGACGATGGCGCCGACGACGCCGACGGCGAGCAGGGTCGGTGCGCCGACGTACGTCGCGACCCGGACGACCCAGGCGGCGCCGCCGCCACGATCCGGCTGCGGCGTCGGCGTGGTCTTGTGGCTGCGCTGCGTCCGCAGGTCGGTGTCGGACTGGTCGCCGACGGTCGACGGCGGCGGGATGGGCTGCGGCGGCGGGACGACGTTGCCGGTCAGCTGCTGGCGCGACTGGGGCGGCAGCGCCGCCGGCTTGTCCTTGTCCATGAACACCGAGGTGGGCAGTGTCCGCCAGGACCCGTCGCCGACGCGGACCTCGACCCACGCGTGCACGTCGCCACCGGTGACCTGACCCCCGTCGGGCACCACGGCCCCGAAGACGACGCGGGCCGGCACTCCGATCTGGTTCGCCAGGATCGCCATCCACGCGGCGTACTGCTCGTCGTCACCGACCAGGGTCCGCGAGTCGGCGCCCCCCTGGTCGTCGGTGAGCCGGAACTGGTTGTGGCCGGCGTGGTAGACCCGCTCCGCGGCGCTGACGCCGTCGGAGTACTTCCCGTCCTTCTTCAGGTGGGCGGCGATCGCGAACAGCTGCTGCATGGGCGGCCGGTCGCCCTGGGCCCACGTGGCGGCGAGCGAGTCGAGGAAGGCGCCGTCGACGGCGGTGTCGGCGAGCGGCTGACCCGGGACGTCGCGCGGCGAGAGCGTCTGGTCCGGCAGCACGGCGTGGTAGCTCCATGAGTCGCCCGCGGCGAGACCGCTCGGGACGACCCCGGTCGAGGTGGCCAGGTTGTAGCGGAACGAGTCGGACAGGGCTGTGGTGTCACCGTGCCGGAAGTCGAGGTGCTGCAGGGCCCCGACCGTCGGCAGCCAGACGCCGGAGTAGCCCGGCCCCAGCGTGACCGTGCCGGTGACCGGCGTGCCGTGCACCGGGTCGTCGATGGCCGACGAGACGCGCTGGAAGGTGTCGTCGACGGGACCGGGCTCGGAGCCGTTGGAGGCGCCGTAGATCACGCCGTCGTAGTGGTCGAGCGTCGCGATCCGGACGCGGGTGCCGGCCGGGACCCCGGTGATCGTGAAGAGCGGCTGCCGGTAGAGGTTCTGCGGGTCGTGCCGGTTCGGCGGCTCCTCGACGTAGCGGCGGAACGACGCCAGCGGCGAGGGGTACTGACCGATGTCGAACGGCGGGTCGACGTAGGTGCGCAGGACGGTGCGGTGGGCGTCGCCACCGGCGGCCCAGGTGCCGACGGGGAGCGCGAGCACCGCAGCCCCGACGAGGAGGGCGGCGCCGGTGGCGGTGCGACCCAGACGGCCGCCGTGCGCCCGGACGGCCCCGGCGCGCCGTTCGTGGCGCAGCACCAGCCAGACCAGCGCGAGCACGGCGAACGCCACGCCCTGCAGCCACAGCGACTGCGGGCGGCGGACGCCGAGGAGGATCACCGCGGCCAGCACGGCCAAGGGCGCCAGCAACGGGGCGACGGCGCCGACCCACGCCGGACCGCGGTCGAGGCCGGCGAGGAGCGTGCCCCCCAGGCCGCCCACGAGACCGAGCACGAAGGGCAGGACCAGCAGCGGCCCCGTCGCGTCGAGCGGCGGCAGGGTGGTGAGCATCTCCTTCCAGCCGAACAGGGTCTCGTGGGTCAGCTGCCGGGCGCTCACGGTGTCGGGCAGCATCGCGGCCGCGCCGCGACCGTGCAGGCAGACCGCGCCGCCGAGCAGGTAGAAGAGGACGAGGGCGAGGACGACCGCGGAGACCGCGGGCCAGGCGAGCACGCGGGTGAGCAGCGCGGCGCCGGCACCGACGGCCGCGCCCACCATGCCGACCAGCAGGAACTCCCAGCCCTGGTACGACGGGGCGAGGCCGGCCAGGGTCACCAGGAGCAGGAGCCCGAGGAGGCCCAGGTCGAGCCAGGTGCGCCGGTCGGGGGCGGTCCCCCTCACGAGGGCGGTCATCGCACGCTCCACTGGAGCAGCGCGGGCGCGTCCTCCTTCGCGGGGACCTGCAGCACGGGGAGCCCGGCCACGTCGACCACGCTCGGGCTGGCGGTGGGGTCGACGACCAGCGCGAAGCGGCGGACCTCGGCCGGGAACGCCACCGACGCCCGCTGGAGGTCCTCGAAGTGCGCCAGGGCACCGGTCAGCAGGAAGACGACGCTGGCGTCGGGCGACGCCGCGGCCACCCGCTGGGCGGCGGTCACCAGGCCGACGTCGCCGGTCTCGGCCCGGCAGAGCGCGTCGAGGGCCGCGTGACCGTCGGCGCCCGTCGAGGCGCGTCGTCCGCAGGCGAAGGAGACGTCGAACTCGTCGAGCACCGAGCGCCGGATGATCGACGCGGCGACCGACATGGCGGTCTCGAAGTCGTCCGGGCTCCGCCACACGTCGGGGGCGTCGTCCACCACGACGGCGGCATGGCTGCGCCGGGTGTCGAGGTACTGCCGGACGAGCAGGTCGGCGTCGCCGCCCGCACCCATCGCCTTCGCCGAGGAGCGCCAGTGGACGTGCCGGAGGTCGTCGCCCGGGACGTACTCGCGCAGGGCGTGGAAGGCCAGGTCGCTCTGGGAGAGGGCGTCGGTCGAGACGCCCTCGAGGTCGCGCAGCAGCCCGGCGCCGAGCGCCTCGAGCGGGACCATCTGGGGTCGGACCATGATCTCGGTGACCCCGGTCCAGGTGACGTCCACCGACGAGAGCCCGAGCGGGTCGCCGCGGCGGGTGAGCACGGGGCCGACCGGGATGACCCCCCGTCGTTCGGTGCGGATGGTCAGGTTCTCCTCGTGGGACGTCCCACGACCGCCGGCCGCCCCCAGCGACGGCACGGCGTAGCGATGCACGACCGGCCCTACGGGCACCTCGAGCTGGGTCGGCAGCAGGCGGCGCGGGGCGAGGTTGGTGACGGTGATGCTGGCCGCCACCGCGTCGCCGGCGACGACGCGTTGCGGCTGGAGCCGCAGGTCGACGTCGACGGCCGTGCGACCCACCAGGAAGGGCAGGGCCAGCGCCAGCAGCAGCAGGCACGCGGTCGCGAGCACGGCCGCCTCGCGCCAGTGGGCGACCGCGGCGACCACGGCCAGGAGCGCGCCGAGACCGAGGACGACCCACCCGATCGGGTTGATCACCCCGGCCGCCCGGTGCAGCCATCGCTGCGGCGCGCTCATCCGCGGCTCACCCCACCCGGTCCGTCGGCGGGGAGACCGAGTCGAGCAGCCGGCCGATGACGTCGTCGATCGTCACGCCGCTGAACTGCGCCTCGGCGTCGAGGAGCAGGCGGTGGCAGAGCACCGGCTGGGCCAGGTCCTTGATGTCGTCGGGCAGCACGTGGGTGCGCCCCTCGGCGGCCGCCCAGGTCTTGGCGACCCGGATCAGCGCCAGGCAGCCACGCGCGGACAGCCCGAGCCGCACGTGCGGCTGCCGCCGCGACTCCTCGGCCAGCTCGGCGACGTAGGAGACGACGGCGGTGTCGACGTACACGTCGTCGGCCAGGGCGCTCATCTGGGCGATCGCCTTCGCGGTGATCACCGGCTCGACGAGCGCGGCCCGGTCGCGGACCTTCGCGTTGACGAGCAGCTCGATGGTGGCCTCCCGGTCGGGGTACCCCATCGCGGTCTTCATCAGGAACCGGTCGAGCTGCGCCTCGGGCAACCGGTAGGTGCCGGCCTGCTCGATCGGGTTCTGCGTGGCGATCACCATGAAGGGACGGCCCACCGAGTGCGGCTCGCCGTCGATGGTGACCCGGTTCTCCTCCATCACCTCCAGCAGCGCGGACTGGGTCTTCGGCGACGCCCGGTTGATCTCGTCGGCGAGCACGATGGTGTGGAAGATCGGACCGGGGTGGAACTCGAAGCTGCCCTTGCGCTGGTCGTAGACCGTGACCCCGACGACGTCGCTGGGCAGCAGGTCGGGCGTGAACTGGATGCGGGCGTGGCTGCCCTCCACGGTGTTGGCCAGGGAGCGCGCCAGCATCGTCTTGCCCGTGCCGGGGTAGTCCTCGAGCAGCATGTGCCCCTCGGACAGCAGGCAGGTCAGGGCGAGACGTACGACGTGCCGCTTGCCCAGCACTGCCTGCTCCATGTGCTGGGTCAGCTCGTCGAACGTGGTGGAGAACCACTCGGCCTGCTGGTCGGAGATCGTCAACGGTCGTCCTTGCTCGTGGGTGGGTTAGCTGGCGGGCCAGGTGAAGGACCCGGTCGCCGTCTGGTCGTCGTCCTGACAGGTCACGTCGAGCTCGGCGCCCGGCGTCCCGACGTAGGCGTCGAGCTGGGTCGTCCCGCCGCCCAGGCTCCACGAGCGGCCGGGCTGCCAGTTCCACTCGAAGTGGTACGGCGGCGCGGGCCGGCAGGTGGCGTCGTTCGGGTTGCCGAACTCGTCGACGAACGAGTCGAGGTTCAGCTGCACGAAGCCGCAGCTGGCGTCGGTGCAGTTCGGGTCACCGCCCTGGCCGCAGCGGGGCTCGCCCGAACCCGGGGAGTCGTTGCACCGGTCGCCCCGGGTGAGGGAGACGTGGGCGGGAGGCGGCTCGCCGGCCGTCCCGCTGGCGCGCACGGAGTCGGTGCCCCGGTCGAGGTCTGGGTCCACGATCGTGACCCGCACCTGCTCGGTCCGGCTGTAGCCGATGTTCTCGGACTGGGTCTGGGTCGTGAACGGTCCCGGCGACAACGGGATCGTCTGGTCGATGCTGCCGTCGGCGCCGCGGTCGACACGGAGCACTGCGGACCGGCCGTTGGTGTTGCCCGTGATCGTGTAGGACATGTCGTGGCCGGCGGGGTTGGCGGAGACGCCGGTGATCGCGCCGCGCAACGGCCCGTAGGCCTGGACGCTCTGCGCGGTGCTCTGGGAGCAGCGGTCGAACTCGTTGCAGACCCGCACCGCGAGCGAGTAGACGTGGTCGTCGTCGGGGACGGTGATCACGTGGCTCTGCGAGCCGCGCTCGTCGAAGGTGCGGTTCACCTGGCCACCGACGAGCACGTCGACCGTCGACCGGGCGCCGCGCGAGTCCGGGACCGTGTAGCTGACCGCGACCTGCTGGTCGTTGCCGTTCGGGGTCGCGGTCCAGCCGCCCCAGCCGTCCGGGCGGCCGACGGCCTGGTAGGGCACGCCGGTGCTGGCCGGGGACTCCTTGCCGGCGCCGCTCTTGTTCACCGCCCGCACCGTGTAGGTGTAGGTGCGGCCGTCGTAGGCCATCCCCTCGTCGGTGCAGGTCAGGGATCGGACGTTGTCGCAGACCAGCGTGCTGTCGCGGTAGACGTCGTAGACCAGGCCGGGCGGGCCGTTCACGTCGACGCTGCCCCAGGTGACCTGGACCTGGGCGGTGCCGCCGCCCTGGGGGACGTCGTCGACGGCGACGTTCGGCGGCGCCTGGGGGGTGCCCATCGGCCGGAACCACGGCGAGACGTAGAGCGTGCCGCCCTGCACGCCGTTGAAGGCCTGGATCGTGAACTGGTAGCGGTCGTCGTTGGACAGCCCGTGGATGGTCGCGCTCTCCCGGTCGACGGTGATCGCCCGACCCGAGTCGGTCCAGGTGACCTTGTAGGTGCGCACCGACGCGCCCTCCAGCGGCGGCTTGTGCCAGGCCAGGGAGATGAAGCCGTCGCCCTGCTCGGTCATCCGGACCGCGCTCACCTGTCCCGGCGTCGCCTCGGGGATCGCCCGCCGTGACGACCCGCTCCACGGTCCCGGCCCCACGGCGTTCCGGGCGCGCACCTCGAAGTGGTAGGTGCGGCCGTTCCGGAGCCCGGTGACGTCGCACGACGTCGAGCCGCAGCGGGTGATCCGGCCGAAGTTGTCCTTGACCTCGTAGCCGAGGATCGGGGCGCCGTTGGCCTGGGCCGGCGAGAACGTGATCGGCACGCGCGCATCGTGGGGCAGGGGGTCGGTGAGCGGCTTCCCCGGCGCCCCGGGGACGTCGAGGAGGTCCAGGGACAGCACCCCTTGCACGCGGCGCTCGGGTCCGGCGTTCGGCCCGGCGTCGCTCATCACGATCCGGAACGTCGCCGTCCCGTGCACGTGCTTGAGGGCGCGCAGCGTCACCGAGGCGCCCTGGGCGCTGATCGCGACCGGCACCCCACCGGTCTGGTGGGCCGAGAGGACCGCCGGCCGCGGGTCGCGGACGCCGGGGACCAGGTAGCGGGTGAGGTCGAGGGTGCGGGTCTCGCCGAACCTCAGGTCCGAGACGTGGATCGGGGTGAGCCGCGGCGGAGCGGCACGGGAGACCCGGATCCGGAGCTGTCCCTGGTCGCTCCCGGACGCCGACACGTCCAGCACACCGGTGGTGCCCGGGGCCGCGTCACCGGAGGCACGCACGGTCACCTGGGAGCCCTGCGCGGCGCCGACCCCCAGACCGTCGGCCTTCCGGTCCCAGGAGGCGGCGTACGTCAGGTGGCCCTGCTGGGCGGGGTCGACGGTCCAGACGTGGCAGAGGGCGGCGATGTCGACGGTGATCGACTGGCTCTGGGGCACGCTCAGGCTGGTGCTCGGGCAGCGCAGGATCGGCTTGTCCTCGCCCACCTGCACGGGCACGGTCAGCACCGCCTTGACGCCCTGGGCGCTGTTCTGCGCGTTGACGCCGGTCGCGGTGGTGACCTCGAAGGCGAACGCGCCCGGCCCCGTGTAGCCGCGCTCCGCGTCGACCCGGAAGGTGTCCTTGCCGGTGACCACGGAGTCCAGGCCCGGCTGGGGCGAGGTCCAGACGCGGGTGGCGGAGGTGATCCGCAGCGGCCCGCCCGAGGGGTTCACGACCAGGTCGGAGAGCTTCCCGGCGTACGACCCGTCCGGCTTGACCCGGATCAGGGCGTTCGGGCGCACGTAGGGCCGGCCGCCCGAGGAGGCCGGGACGTAGAGGCTGGCGGTCGTCTCGCCCCCGTCGGCGTCGCGGACGACGAACGGGACGACGATCGGATGACGCTCGCGCGAGACCCGGATGCGAGAACCGCCGACGACCTCCGCGGACACCCCGCGCGGGACCAGCACCCGGTCGATGCTCAGGTCGTCGCGCGACCCGTCGGGGTCGTACGCCGTGCGCAGCACGTCGGTGGTCACCGTGTCGCCGTTGCCGGTCGAGCCGAAGGCGTCGAAGACGACCGGCGGGTTGTTGAAGCCGGGGACCGTGGTCAGGGTCACCGCCGCCTGCGAGACGTCGATGCCGTTGCTGATCCGGTAGACCACGACCTCGTTGCGACTCGTCGCGGCGGCCGGAGCCTGGACACGCAGCGGGCCGGTGGGGCCGTCCAGGCTCACCCCGGCCGGCGGGTCGACCAGGCTGACCGTGACCCGGTCGCCGCTGGAGACCAGGTCGTTGGCCAGGACGTCGACCTGCGCCGTCCGGCCCGGCGCGACCGTCATCGCGTCGTCGACCGCGAGCGGCGGCTGGGGCGTGCCGGGCGGCGCGATCACGATCCGGGCGGTGCCGGTCGCCGTCGCGCCGAGGGAGTCGGTGACCTGGTACTCGAGCTCGTCGGTGCCGACGCTGCCGGGATAGGCCTGGTAGTCGATCGAGTTCGCGCCGATCTTGAGGATCCGGCCGAGGCTGGGCGGGGTGTCGAGGCCGAGGATCGTGACGGCGTCGCCGTCGGGGTCGACGCCGGAGCCCGGGAGACGGAGCTTCACGACGTCGCCCGAGACGACGCGGCCCTCGAGCGTCGGCGGCTCGGGAGGCTCGTTCGCCTGGCCGCGCGGGATGACCGTGACGTCGAGCGTGCCCGGAGCAGTCGCCCCGGACGCGTTGGTCGCGACGTAGGCGACCGTGACGCTCACGGGGTCGGAGACCTGGCTGGGCGCGACGTACCGCACCTGCCGGCCCACGGCGTACGCCGATCCCGCGGGACCCTGGGCGCCCTCGTGGCTGACCTCGAGCTGGCCCGGCCGCTGCCCGGCCACGGTGTGGACCAGGTCGAGCTGGTCGCCCGCCGGGCTCACGTCGTTGTCGAGCACCGGGACCGCGACGGCGTTGCCGGCGCGCACCGTGACCTGGTCGGTGGTCGTGACCGGCGCGTCGTCAGCGGGCTCGGGGCGCCAGTCGACGACGACCTGGCCGGTGACGCCGGAGCGCTCGCCGTCGCTGATCTGGTAGCTGACGACCTGCGGGTCGGGCGCGAGCGCACCGCGGGGCGCGGAGATCCGCAGCCAGCGCCCGTCGACGACGCCGACGTCCAGCTGTGCCGGGTCGGCCGCCGACGCCGTCTGCACCGCCAGCAGCCCGCCCGCGGGATCGGAGTCGTTGGCGAGCACGTCGACCAGTGACGGGGCCGTGCCGCGCAGGGTGACCTGGTCGGGCATCGCGACCGGGTCCTGCGGGTCGTGCGCGGGGGCCCGCACGTCGACCCGGATGCGACCGGCGGCCGCCTTGGCGTTGCCGTACGCCGCCTGGTAGTCGAGGAAGTAGGTGTGGGCCGCGGTGCTCTGGAGGGTGATCGTGCCCTTGTCGAGGTCGGTGTCGACCCGGGCTCCCCCGGGCTGCGCGACCCGGCCGGCGAGGGCGAGCTGGGCGTGGGGGTCGAAGGGATCCGCGCCCGGCAGGTCGTTCAGCAGCGGCCGGATCGTGATCGGCTTGCCCGCCTGGCCGACGACGACGTCCGGCTCCGCCACCGCCGGGAACGACGTGTCACCGGTGGGGCTCTCGACGCGGAACGTCAGCGTGCGGGTCACGGGCGCGGAGAGACCGTCCGTGGCGGCGTAGCGCACGCGGTAGAGCCCCGCCGTGCCGGGCGCCTGGAAGCGCACCCCACCGGCGGCGGTCGTGGTCGCGCCGGCGCCGTCGTCGACGCCGGACTCGGGCGTCGCCGACACCAGCGAGAGCGCGTCGCCGTCCTTGTTGTCGCGCCAGTCGGTCAGCACCGGCACGGTCATCGTGCCCGAGGCCGGGATGTTCCAGATGCGGGGCTTGGCGCCCACGCGCGGTGCCGGCGGGACGTTGACGCCGCCGGGGCGTGCCTGCACGCGGACCGTCGCGTGCCCGGAGACACCGTCGCGGCCGTCGTCGACGAAGTACTCGAACGAGGTCACCCCCGTCGCCCCGGGCGGCAGGGTCATCTCGACGGTCTGCCCGTCGGGGCTGATCCGCGCCTTGGCCCGCGGGTCGGAGAGGCTCTGGATCGACCGGACCGCCAGCAGCCGGCCCTCGGGGGCGCTGTCGTTGTCGAGCGGGTGCAGCACGGTCGACCGACCGGGACGCGCGCCGAAGCTGTCGTCCCTCGCCTTGGGTGGCCGCCGGTCGCCGAGGGCCGGGTGCTGGTCCTGGTGGTGGTGGCTGGTCCTGGTGGGGGCCGCCCGGTAGGCGTCCCAGTTGTCGATCCGCTGCGGCTCGGCGTGGTCGAGGTTCCAGGTGGCGCCGTCGGCGCGGTCGTTGAGGAGGATCTGGTCGCGGTTGACGCGGAACACCAGGTCGGTGGTCGACGTCCGCAGACCGGCCACCTGGGCGTCGGCGCCGTCGCAGGACGTCGCGACGTACCCGCGCCCGCCGGACCACGCGCCGTACGAGCAGGAGCCGAGGCGGACCGGCTGGGTCGGGCGTCCGGAGACCCGGTCGGCGACGGTCGAGACGTGTCCCGAGCCGAGGTCGACCGAGAGCAGGGCCTGTGGCGTCTCGAGCAGCACCGACGACGCGTCCGGACCGGGCTGCTGGAGGACGGCACCGGCCGGCACGTGGGCATCGGCGCCGCCGACGACCCGCAGGGCACCCGAGGCGGGATCGAGCACGACCGGCGTCTCGCCGACCGTCGTGAGCTGGAGGGACTTGGACCCCGCTCCGGGAGGGCCGGAGAGGTGCGAGGTGTGCACGGCCCCGAAGCCCCCCGCGGTCACCTGGCTGGTCAGCAGCGTGCCGCTGACCGCCGACACGGCCACCACGGTGCCGGAGTCGGTGACGGCGAGGGCGGCCGTCCTGCCGACCTTCGCCAGCGGCTTGGCCTGCCGGCCGACGGCGTCCAGGGCCGGCACGCCGGCGACGGTGTCGACGCGGGTGGCCCAGACCGTGCCCGACTCGGAGTCGAGGACGGCGACCGTGGCGCCCCGCGCCTGCACCTGCGGCGCGGCCGGGATCGAGACAGACGAGCCGGCCGGCGACCGCATGGTGGCGGGATCGAGGGGTGAGAGCGTGCCGCCGGACAGGTTGACGCCCAGCACCGCGGAGTCGTCCTGGGCGACGTCGAGGTTGGCGTTGAGTCCCGCGAAGACCGCGCCGTCGAGCTGGCCGATCGGCTTGTTCATCCGGCCGTAGGCGCTGTCGCGGTTGTCGGTGACCCAGATGCCGCCGTCGTTGAGCCGGGTCTGGTGGGCGCGGTAGCCCTGGGCGGCCACGGCGTACACCACGACCGCGCCCACGGCGAGCGCGAGCGCGAGGTAGGACGCCACCGCGATGCGATGCCGGCGCACCGCGCCCCCGAGATCCACGCACTGCTCCTAGTCGACCGAGACCTGCCGCCCAGGAGCCTAGGTGAGGTCGTCGGAGGTCACCAACCGAATGGGGAAGCCCGACCGGTTTGGCCACGTCGACCGCACGTTGGTGACAATGTGACCTCCAGAAGGCGCGGACCCCCGGAATCCCGCGTCGGACGACGACGAACGAGGCTCTCGTGGACCCAGGCGTACCGGTGGCGTGGTGCTACGCGCCCGGGTCGGGTCTCCTGCTGGGCTCCGGGGAGCGGTGGCTGCTGCTGGCCGACCAACCCGAGGAGTCGGTGATCCTCGACCTCTGGGAGGCGCTCACCGGCGCCGGTCTCTCGCCGGCCCTGGCCGTCCTCGAGCGCGCGTACGCCGGGCGGGTGCCGGACGTCGCCGGGCGTGACGGCCGGTCCGTCGAGTGCCGCGGCGGTGGCGCCGTCTCGGCGGAGGGCGAGCTGAGCGTCGCGCTGCCGGTCGAGGGCCCGTGGCTGCCGCTGGCGGGTGGCGTCGTGGCCGGGGCGGCCGCTCGACCCGTGGCCCTCGACCGCAACCCGCAGCGCCGCCTGATCGACGGCATCCCCGACGAGATCGCGGCCGCCGTCGGCCCCGATGTGCCGGAGCGCTACCTCCACCCGGCCGCGCCCGAGCCGGAGGACGACGTGGACACCGGCCCGAGCGCAGTGCCGCACCCGGACCGGACCTCGGGCAGCACCACCCGGCGTACCCCCGCGGGAGACCACGACGGGAACACCGCCGCCCGGTCCGGCGAGGTCGACCACCTGCGCCAGCCCACCCACGAGACGGTGCTCGCGGTGTTCTGCGGTCGGGGACACCCGACCCCGGCGGCCTCGGCCGAGTGCCGGGTCTGCCACGAGGCGGTGCCGCCGCAGGACCCGCGACGCATCCCGCGGCCCCGGCTGGGCGGGCTGCGCCTGCCCGGTGGCGAGGTGGTGGCGCTCGACCGCAGCGTGGTGATCGGCCGCCGTCCGGCGCCGGTGGACGACCAGGGCGAGTGGCCGCACCTGGTCAGCGTCCCCGCGGAGGCGTCGTACGTCTCCCGCGTGCACCTGCACGTCCAGCTCGACGGCTGGCTGGTGATCGTCCGCGACCTGGGGTCGCGCGGCGGGACGACGCTACGGGTGCCCGGGCGGGCCCCGGAGGCGATGCGTGCCCAGGAGCCGCACGTGCTCGAGCCCGGGCACGCCCTCGACCTGGCCGACGAGTTCGAGGTGGTCTACGACGTGAGTCCGGAGCTGGTGACGTGAGCGGTCCGACCATCCCGGGGTACCGGTTCGTGCAGCTGCTGGGCTCGGGCGGCTTCGCCGACGTCTACCTCTACGAGCAGGACTGGCCCAGCCAGCGGGTCGCGATCAAGGTGGTGCGCCCCGACGTCCCGCTCACCGACCGCGAGAAGGCGATGTTCACCTCCGAGGCCAACGCGATGGCCCGGCTCGCGGACCATCCCTACATCGTCTCGGTGATCACGGCCGGTACGACGAGCCCCGAGGAGGGGGCGCGGCCCTTCCTGGTGATGCGCTACTGCCCGCCGCCCGACCTCGGTGCCCGAGTGCAGGCCCAGCCGATGTCGGTGCCGGACGCGGTCAGCACCGGGATCAAGCTGGCCAGCGCCGTCGAGACCGCCCACCGCAGCGGCATCATCCACCGCGACATCAAGCCCTCCAACGTGCTGGTCACGCCGTACCACGAGCCCGCGCTGACCGACTTCGGGATCGCCGGACGGCTCCACGAGCTCGAGGGCGACCACGAGGTGCGCATCTCCTACCCCTGGTCGCCGCCGGAGCTCCTCGACGGCCGCTCGAACGGGTCCGTCGCCTCCGACGTCTACTCCCTCGGCGCCACGATCTGGAACCTGCTGGTGGGCCGCTCGCCGTTCTCGATCCCGAACGGCGACAACTCCTCCCGCGCCCTGAGCGCCCGGATCCTGCACTCGGCCCCGCCCCGCACCCAGCGGCCCGACGTCCCGCCCGCGCTGGACCAGCTGCTGACGCAGTGCCTGTCCAAGACGCCCGAGCACCGTCCGGCCTCCGCCCTCGAGCTGGCCCGCAGCCTGCAGCGGATCGAGACGCAGTCCGGGTTCACCCGGACCGCGATGGCGGTCGAGGGAGACCGGCCCGACCGGGCGGCCCCGGTCCGGGTCGCCGACGGCGACCAGACCCAGCTGAAGCCGGTCAGCGTCGTCTCGGGCTCGGCCCCGCGTGACGTCGCCGGACCGCCGGTGGCGCCGCCTCCCCCGCCGCCACGGGCTCCGATCTCGTCGACCGTGTGGTGGAGCGTGGCGGCGGTCGTGCTGGTCGTCCTGGCCGGGCTCCTCGTGTGGCGGGCCGCCAGCGCCGGCGACCCGTCCGGCCAGCAGCCCGGGATCACCGCGCCGACCACCCACGACAGCGCCGTCCCGGGCGTCGTGCCGCGACCGACGGTCAGCGCGCACCGGTCGGGCACCAAGGTGCAGTTCCGCTGGCGCGCCTCGGACGCGCCGCAAGGGGGCGACTCCTACCAGTGGCGGCTCCCGAGCCGTGGCGGTGGCACCCACCTGACCAACGGCACGACGACGTCCGTCACCGCCGCCGCGCGGGTGTGCCTCCAGGTCCGCCTGGCCCGGCCGGGGCTCCCGCCGTCGACGTGGGCGTCGGCCTGCGGCTGAGGTCAGACCGCCGCGCGCCGGCGGTCGGCGGCCAGGCTCAGCACGGTCGTCACCGCGAGCGTGCCGACGATCACCACCAACGACACCCAGATCGGGATGTCCGGGGCCCAGCCGATGTGCTCGCCGCCGTTGACGAAGGGCAGCGTGTTCTCGTGCATGGCGTGCAGGATCAGCTTGGCGCCGATGAACAGCAGCAGGAACGCCAGCCCGTAGGAGAGGAAGACCAGCCGCTTCAGCAGGTCACCGATCAGGAAGTAGAGCTGCCGCAGACCCATCAGCGCGAAGATGTTGGCGGTCATCACCAGGTAGGCCTCCTTGGTGAGGCCGTAGATCGCCGGGATCGAGTCGAGCGCGAAGAGCAGGTCGGTCATGCCGAGCGTCAGGACCACGATGAACATCGGCGTGAAGTGCCGGACGCCGTCCCGGTGGACCGACAGCTTGGCGCCGTTCCACTCCTCGCTCAGCCGGAGCCGCCGGCGCGCGAAGCGGACCAGGCGCGGCTCGTCGTACCCGCCCTCGTCCTCGCCGCCCTCGCGGGCGAGGTTGACGGCGGTGACCACGAGGAAGAGCCCGAACAGGTAGAAGACCCAGCTGAACTCCGAGATCGCGGCGGCGCCCACGGCGATGAAGATGCCGCGCAGCACCAGCGCCAGCACGATCCCGATCAGCAGGGCGCTCTGCTGGAGCTCCCGTGGCACGGCGAGCTTGCCCATGATCACGATGAAGATGAACAGGTTGTCGATGGACAGGGAGTACTCCGTCAGCCAGCCGGCGAAGAACTCCCCGCCGTACTCACCGCCGTTGATCAGCCAGACGCCGATGCCGAACACGACCGCCAGGCCGACGTAGAGGCCGAGCGCGAGCACGACCTCGCGCCGCGACGGCTCGTGGGGCCGACGCCCGATCACGAACACGTCGAAGAGCAGGATCGCGGACGTCACGAGGATGGTGATCCACCAGACCAGGGGCGTCACATGCATGCGGCGAACCTATCCAGAGCACGGAAGGCCCGGTGAATCTCAGCGGCCCCCGAAGGGGACGCCCAGCGCGGCGAGCCGCTCGCGACCGCCGTCGACCGCGGTGAGCACCCACGCGCCGTTCGGCGTGAGCGTGAAGGTGTGCTCGAAGTGGGCCGCCAGCGAGCCGTCGGCGGTCACCACGGTCCACTCGTCGGCCATGACCTCGGTGTCCTGGGAGCCCAGCGTGACCATGGGCTCGACCGCGAGGGCCAGGCCGGTGACCAGCTTGGGGCCGCGCTCGCCGCGGCGGGCGACGTTGGGGACGTTGGGCGCCATGTGCATCTCCGAGCCGATGCCGTGCCCGACGTAGTCCTCGAGGATGCCGTAGTCGCCGGCGGAGCGGACGCTGGTCTCGACGGCCCGCGAGATGTCGCCGACCCGGCCGCTCAGCCGCGCGGCGGCGATGCCGGCCCACAACGACTCCTCGGTCACCCGCATCAGCTCGGTGACCTCGGCCGGGACGTCGCCGATGGCGACCGTGATCGCCGCGTCACCGTGCCAGCCCTGGACGATCGCGCCGCAGTCGATCGAGATCACGTCACCGTCGACGAGCTCGCGCGACCCCGGGATGCCGTGGACGACCTCCTCGTTGACCGACGCACAGATCGTGCCCGGGAACGGCGGGTAGCCGTAGCCCTGGAACGACGGGACGCCGCCGTGGTCGCGGATGTTCTCCTCGGCGAGCCGGTCGAGCTCACCGGTCGTGACCCCGGCCTTCGCGGAGTCGCGGAGCAGCTCGAGGGTCTCCCCGACCAGCAGCCCGGCCGTGCGCATCAGGTCGATCTGCTCGGGGGTCTTGATCTCGAGGTTGCGGTCGAGCAGGCCCATCGACGTCCGTCACTCCCGGATCAGCTCTGCGGCACGACGTCGAGCGCGTCGAAGATCCGCTTGGTGACCTCTTCGACGACTCGCCCATGCCGTCGATCTCGTGGACGATCCCGCGGCTCGCGGTAGACCTCGATCAACGGCTCGGTCTGCTCGCCGTAGACCTCCTGGCGGCGGCGGATGACCTCCTCGGTGTCGTCGGCGCGACCCTCGACCTGGGCACGCTGCAGCAGCCGCTCGACGATCTCGTCCGCGTCGACGGTCAGCACGACGGCGGCGTCGAGCTCGTGGCCGGTGTGCCGGATCATCCCGTCGAGCTCCTCGACCTGGGCCAGCGTGCGCGGGTAGCCGTCGAGCAGGAAGCCGGGCTCGGCGTCCGGCTCGTCGATGCGGGCGCGCACCATCAGGTTGGTGACCTCGTCCGGGACGTACTCCCCGGCGTCCATGTACTCCTGCGCCTTGGTGCCCAGCGGCGTGCCCCTTCGAGACGTTGGCCCGGAAGATGTCGCCGGTGGAGATCGCGGGGATGCCGAAGTGGTCGGCCACGACCTTCGCCTGGGTGCCCTTCCCGGCGCCGGGCGGGCCCATCAGAATCAGTCTCATCTCAGCGCAGGAACCCTTCGTAGTTGCGCTGCTGGAGCTGGCTCTCGATCTGTTTCACCGTGTCGAGCGCGACGCCGACCATGATCAGGATGGACGTGCCGCCGAACGGGAAGTTCTGGTCGGCGCCGATCAGGACGAAGGCGATCAGGGGGATCAGGGCGATCAGACCGAGGTACAGCGAGCCCGGCAGCGTGATGCGGGCCAGGACGTAGGACAGGTAGTCCTCGGTCGGCTTGCCCGCCCGGATCCCGGGGATGAAGCCGCCGTACTTCTTCATGTTGTCCGCCACCTCTTCAGGGTTGAAGGTGATCGACACGTAGAAGTAGGTGAAGAAGACGATCATCGCGAAGAACGCGATCATGTAGAGCGGATGGTCGCCGCGCACGAGGTACTTCGAGATGAACAGCGACCAGCCGGACGTGGAGTTCTGGTTGAACTGCGCGGCCATCGCGGGTAGGTAGAGCAGGGACGACGCGAAGATCACCGGGATGACGCCGGCCTGGTTGACCTTCAGCGGGATGTACGTCGACGACCCGCCGAACATCTTCCGGCCCACCATCCGCCGGGCGTACTGCACCGGGATACGGCGCTGCGCCTGCTCGATGAAGATGACGGCCGCGATGATCACCAGGCCGATCGCGATCACGACCGCGAAGACCCACCAGCCCTTGGACTTGCCCACCGACCACAGTGAGGTGGGGAACCGGGCGACGACCTGGGTGAAGATCAGGATCGACATGCCGTTGCCGACGCCGCGGTCGGTGATCAGCTCGCCGAGCCACATGATGACCGCGGTGCCCGCGGTCATGGTCAGCACCATCACCAGGAACGTCGAGGTGCCCTTGTCGTAGAGCAGGTCCTGGTTGCAGTTCAACAGGCTGCCGGACCGGGCCAGCGCCACGATGCCGGTGGCCTGGAGCAGGGCCAGGCCCAGGGTCAGGTAGCGGGTGTACTGGGTGATCTTGGTCTGGCCGGCCTGGCCCTCCTTCTTGAGGGCCTCGAGGCGTGGGATCACCACGACCAGCAGCTGCAGGATGATGCTGGCGGTGATGTAGGGCATGATCCCCAGCGCGAAGATCGTCAGCTGGAGGAGCGCCCCGCCCGAGAAGACGTTGATCAGGTTGTAGACGTTGTTGTTGCTGTCGATGCCGGCGATGCACTCGTGCACGTTGCGGACGTTCACGCCCGGCGCCGGGATCTGCGAGCCGGCCCGGAAGATCACGATGACCATCAGGACGAACAGCAGCTTCTTCCGCAGGTCCGGAGTCCGGAACGCGTTCACATAGGCGCTGAGCACGACCTTCTCAATCCTCTTTCGTCCGTCTCACCCGTGGGTGGAGACCTGGTACGCACGCCGTCCGAGCGGTGGCGTCGGGGTTCTCACACACACGACCGCGGAGACCGCCGGAAGCCTAACAGGGTGAGCCAGCCCGCCGACCGCGACGCAGGAGCGAGCGGCGACGGCCGGCCAGGGCGGGCAAGCGACCCGGCTGAGCGTGCGAAGCCGGGCCAGCGCGTCGACGCTCGGCGGGGTCGAGACCACGCTGCGCGGCGGAACTCGTCACACCACCGTGGCGGTGCCGCCGGCAGCCTCGATCTTCTGCTTGGCCGAGGCCGAGAACGCCTGGACGCTCACCTGGCAGGCCACGGAGATGTCGCCCTGACCGAGGATCTTGACCGGCTGGCCCTTGCGGACCGCGCCCTTGGCCACGAGGTCCTCGACCGACACCGCGCCGCCCTCGGGGAACAGCTCCCCGAGGCGGTCGAGGTTGACGACCTGGAACTCGACCCGGAAGGGGTTGGTGAACCCCTTCAGCTTGGGCAGGCGCATGTGCAGGGGCAGCTGGCCGCCCTCGAAGTACGCCGGGACCTGGTAGCGGGCCTTGGTGCCCTTGGTACCGCGACCGGCGGTCTTGCCCTTGGAGCCCTCACCGCGGCCGACGCGGGTCTTGGCCGTCTTGGCGCCGGGGGCGGGACGGAGGTGGTGCAGCTTCAACGTCATGAGTTACTCGACTTCCTCGACCGTCACCAGGTGACGGACGGTCTGGACCATGCCTCGGATCTCCGGGCGGTCCTCCTTCACGACCACGTCGCCGATCCGCTTGAGACCGAGCGTGCGCAGCGTCTCGCGCTGGTTGGCCTTGCAGCCGATGGAGCTCTTGCGCTGCTGGACCTTCAGCTGTGCCATCAGCGCGCCACCTCCTCGGGCTGCTCGGCCTGCGCCCGGAGCAGGGCCGCCGGGGCGACGCGCTCGACCGGGAGACCGCGGCGCGCGGCCACGGTCTCGGGCTGCTCGAGCATCTGCAGGGCCGCGACCGTGGCGTGGACGATGTTGATCTGGTTGGACGACCCGAGCGACTTGCTCAGGATGTCGTGGATGCCGGCGCACTCCAGGACCGCACGCACCGGGCCACCGGCGATGACGCCGGTACCGGGAGCGGCCGGGCGCAGCATGACCACGCCGGCGGCCTTCTCACCCTGGACCGGGTGCGGGATCGTGCCCTGGATCCGGGGGACCCGGAAGAAGGCCTTCTTGGCCTCCTCGACGCCCTTGGCGATCGCGGCCGGGACCTCCTTGGCCTTGCCGTAGCCGACGCCGACCATGCCGTCACCGTCGCCGACGACGACGAGGGCGGTGAAGCTGAAGCGACGACCACCCTGGACGACCTTGGCGACCCGGTTGATCGCGACGACTCGCTCGACGTACTGGCTCTTCTCGGCACCGCCGCCGCGACGGTCGTCGCGACCCCGGCCCTGGCGATCGCCACCGCCGCGCTGTCCGCGCTGGGCTCCGCTCATGAGATCTTCCTCTTCCTTGAATGCTGTCGTGGTCCGGCGTGCTCTCTCACGAGAACAGGGCGGTCAGAAGGTCAGGCCGCCCTCACGGGCGGCATCGGCCAGGGCCGCGACGCGGCCGTGGTACTTGTTGCCCGCACGGTCGAAGACCACGGACTCGATGCCGGCGCCCTTGGCACGCTCGGCCACCAGCTCGCCGACCTTCTTGGCCTTGGCGGTCTTGTCGCCCTCGAGGGTGCGCAGGTCGGCCTCCATGCTCGAGGCCGCGACCAGCGTCCGGCCGACGAGGTCGTCGACGACCTGGACACTGATGTGCTTCGCGGAGCGGGTGACGACCAGGCGCGGGCGCTCGGACGTGCCCGCGACCTTCTTGCGGCCGCGCACCTGACGCTGCAGCCGGGCCTTGACCCGGGGAGCGGTGTGCTTGTGCTTGGACAGAGAGATCGCCATGGTCACTTACCAGCCTTTCCGACCTTGCGGCGGACGTGCTCGCCGGCGTAACGGACGCCCTTGCCCTTGTAGGGCTCGGGCTTGCGCAGCTTGCGGATGTTGGCGGCCACCTCGCCGACCAGCTGCTTGTCGATGCCCACGACGCCGAGCCGGGTCTGGCCCTCCACCGTGAAGGTGATGCCCTCGGGGGCGTCGAAGGTGATCGAGTGGCTGTAGCCGAGCTGGAACTCCAGCTGGGTGGGGCCCTTGGACAGCACGCGGTAGCCCACGCCCTGGATCTCGAGCTTCTTCTCGTAGCCCTCGGTGACACCGATGACCATGTTGTTGACCAGCGTGCGGGTCAGCCCGTGGCGCGAGCGGCTCTCCCGCTCGTCGTCGGGACGGGTGACGTCGATGACGCCGTCCTCGCCCTTGGCCACGGTGATCGGCGAGACCACGGAGTGGCTCAGCGTGCCCTTGGGACCCTTCACGGTCACGAGGGGGCCGTCGATCGAGACGTCGACACCCGAGGGCACGACGATCGGCATGCGTCCGATGCGCGACATGTCAGTTCTCTCCTCTTCGGTCTCGGGCTACCAGACGTAGGCGAGGACTTCCCCACCCACGCCCTTCTGGTTCGCCTGACGGTCGGTGAGCAGGCCCTGGCTGGTCGAGATGATCGCGACACCCAGGCCGCCGAGCACCTTGGGCAGGCCCGTGCTCTTCGCGTAGACGCGCAGACCGGGCTTGCTGATGCGGCGGACGCCGGCGATCGAGCGCTCGCGGTGGCGGCCGTACTTGAGGGTGATGGTCAGCGTCTTGGCGACGCCGCCCTCGGGGTCGTCGGCCACGTCGAACGAGGTGATGTAGCCCTCGGCCTTGAGGATCTCGGCGACGCCCTGCTTCAGCTTGCTGTAGGGCATCGTCACCGCGTCGTGGTACGCCTGGTTGGCGTTGCGCAGACGGGTCAGCATGTCTGCGATCGGGTCGGTCATCGTCATGGTGGTGTCGTTCTCTCTTCTGTGGTTTCCGGGCTCGGCCTCGGCCGGGCCCGGACCTTCAGCGGTTGTAGGGCTGGGTCACCAGCTGGACTTGGTGACGCCGGGCAGCTCGCCGCGGTGGGCCATCTCGCGCAGGCAGATCCGGCACAGGCCGAACTTGCGGTAGACCGCCTTGGGGCGGCCGCAGCGCTGGCAGCGGGTGTAGCCACGGACGGCGAACTTCGGCTTGCGGGCCGCCTTCACCTTCAGTGCAGTCTTCGCCATGGTCAGTTCTCCTTGAACGGGAAGCCGAGCTGCTTCAGCAGCGCGCGCCCCTGCTCGTCGTTCGTCGCGGTGGTCACGACCGTGATGTCCATGCCCCGCGGCCGGTCGACGCGGTCCTGGTTGATCTCGTGGAACATGACCTGCTCGGTCAGACCGAACGTGTAGTTGCCCTGGCCGTCGAACTGGCCCGGGTTGAGGCCGCGGAAGTCACGGATGCGGGGCAGCGCGAGCGACAGCAGCCGGTCGAGGAACTCCCACATCCGGTCGCCGCGCAGGGTCACGTGCGCCCCGATGGGCATGCCCTCGCGGAGCTTGAACTGGGCGATCGACTTGCGGGCCTTGGTCACCATCGGCTTCTGGCCGGTGATCACGGTCAGGTCGCGGATCGCGCCCTCGATCAGCTTCGAGTCACGCGCGGCCTCGCCGACGCCCATGTTGACCACGATCTTGGTCAGCCCGGGCACCTGCATGACGTTGCCGATCTCGAACTCGCTGCGCAGCGCGGGGAGGATCTCCTCGCGGTAGCGGGTCTTGAGACGCGGCGTGACCTTCTGCTCGGCCTCCTGGGGAGCCTCCGTGGTCTCGGTGCTCTCCGTGGCGGTGTCGGTCATGTCAGATCTCCTTCCCGGTCCTGCGCGAGATGCGCACGCTGCGCGTGCCGGCGTACGTCGTGCCGTCGGGACGTCGCTTCTGGACCTCTTCGCGGCGGTAGCCGACGCGGGTCACGCCGTTGCCCTCGACCAGCATCACGTTGGACACGTGGATCGGGGCCTCGGTGGTGATGATGCCGCCGGTGGTGCCACCGCGACCGCCCTGCTGGACGACCTTGGTGTGCTTCTTGACCCGGTTGACGCCCTCGACGACGACGCGGTCGTCGTCTCGGAGCACCTGGATCACCTTGCCCTCGGCACCCTTGTCCTTGCCGGCGATCACCTTGACGGTGTCGCCCTTCTTGATCTTCATCGCGTGCTTCCCCATCTCAGAGCACCTCCGGCGCCAGCGAGATGATCTTCATGAACCGCTTGTCGCGCAGCTCGCGGCCCACGGGACCGAAGATGCGCGTCCCGCGCGGCTCGCCGTCCTGGCGCAGGATGACGGCGGCGTTCTCGTCGAACTTGATGTACGAGCCGTCGGGACGTCGGCGCTCCTTGGCGGTGCGGACGACGACCGCCCTGACGACGTCGCCCTTCTTGACGTTGCCGCCGGGGATGGCGTCCTTGACCGTGCAGACGATCACGTCACCGATGCCGGCGTAGCGACGGCCCGAGCCACCGAGCACCCGGATGCAGAGGACTTCCTTCGCACCGGTGTTGTCGGCGACCTTGAGCCGGGACTCCTGCTGGATCACTTGGAAAACCTCTTCATCGGGCCGGCTTCGCCGGGCTGTCCCACTCTCCCGAAGGAGTTCTTCGCTTCGCTCATCACTACTTCGCTCGCTCCACGACACGCACGACGCGCCAGCGCTTGGTCGCGGACAGCGGACGGGTCTCCATCAGCTGCACGCGGTCGCCGACGCCGCAGTCGTTGGTCTCGTCGTGGGCCTTGAGTCGCGACGTACGCCGCAGGACCTTGCCGTAGAGCGCGTGCTTCACGCGGTCCTCGACCTCGACCACGACGGTCTTGTCCATCTTGTCGCTCACGACCAGGCCCTCACGCACCTTGCGGGGTTTGCGGGTCGCGGCAGCTGTGTTCTCGCTCATGCGTCAGCGCCCTCCTTCTCGGTGTCGGCCTCGTTGTCGGTCGCGTCCGGGTCGGACCGGATGCCGAGCTCGCGCTCGCGCACCACGGTGTAGATCCGGGCGATGTCCTTCTTCACCGTGCGGAGCCGACCGTGGCTCTCCAGCTGGCCGGTGGCCGCCTGGAAGCGCAGGTTGAACAGCTCCTCCTTGGCCTCGCGCAAGCGAGCCTCGAGGTCGGTGTTGTTCATCTCGTCCAGCTCGTGGGCCTGCACACTGCTGGCCATCAGAACTCACCGGCCTCTCGGGAGATGAAACGGGTCTTCAGGGGGAGCTTGTGCTGCGCGCGGCGCATGGCCTCGCGCGCGGTGACCTCGTCGACACCGGACAGCTCGAAGAGCACGCGTCCGGGCTTGACGTTGGCGACCCACCACTCCGGGGATCCCTTGCCGGAACCCATCCGGGTCTCGGCGGGCTTCTTGGTCAGCGGGCGGTCGGGGTAGATGTTGATCCACACCTTGCCGCCACGCTTGATGTGCCGGGTCATGGCGATACGGGCGGACTCGATCTGCCGGTTCGTCACGTAGGAGCCCTGGAGGGCCTGGATCCCGAAGTCACCGAAGGCCAGGCGGGTGCCGCCCTTGGCCGCACCCGTCCGCTTGGGGTGGTGCTGCTTGCGGTGCTTGAGACGTCGGGGCATCAACATGGCTCAGGCCTCCGATCCGCTGGTCTCGGCGGGAGCCGCGGCGGCCTCGACCGGAGCCGGAGCGGCCTCGGTGGTGGCCGGGGCACCGCCACGGTCCGAACGCGTCGGGCGGGTGCCACGGCTGGGGCGCTCGCCGCCACGCTGCGGACGGCCGCTACGACCGGGAACGCCGGCGCGCGCCGCGGCCTGGGCCTGACGCTCGGCGCGGGTGCCCGCGACCTCGCCCTTGTAGATCCAGACCTTCACACCGATCCGGCCGAACGTCGTCTTGGCCTCGTAGAAGCCGTAGTCGATGTCGGCACGCAGGGTGTGCAGCGGGACGCGACCCTCGCGGTAGAACTCGGTCCGCGACATCTCGGCGCCGTTGAGGCGGCCCGAGCACTGGATCCGGATGCCCTTGGCACCGGAGCGCATCGTGGTCTGCATGGCCTTGCGCATCGCGCGACGGAACTGCACACGACCGCTGAGCTGCTCGGCGACGCCCTGGGCGACCAGCTGCGCGTCGACCTCGGGGTTCTTCACCTCGAGGATGTTCAGCTGGACCTGCTTGCCGGTCAGCTTCTCGAGGTCGCCGCGGATGCGGTCGGCCTCGGCGCCGCGGCGACCGATCACGATGCCCGGACGAGCGGTGTGGATGTCCACCCGCACGCGGTCACGGGTGCGCTCGATCTCGACCTTGGAGATGCCGGCGCGCTCCATGCCCTTGGACAGGAGACGGCGGATGGCGACGTCCTCGCCGACGTACGACTTGTAGAGCTTGTCGGCGTACCACCGCGACTTGTGGTCGGTGGAGATGCCGAGGCGGAAGCCGTTCGGGTTGATCTTCTGGCCCATCAGGCCTTCCCCTTCTTCCGGTTCTTGGTCTCGCCCTGCTTCTTCGCCGAGGCCCGCTGCACGGGCTCGGGGCGGGGCGTCACCACGAGGGTGATGTGGCTGGTGCGCTTGAGGATCCGCGTGGCGCGGCCCTGGGCGCGCGGACGCCAGCGCTTCATGGTCGGGCCCTCGTCGACCTGGCAGTTGCTGACCACCAGGTCGGCGCGGGCGAGGTCCTCGGTGGTCTCGGCGTTCGCGATCGCGCTCTCCAGGACCTTGTAGACGGTCTTGGCGGCCGACTGCGGTGCGAACTGCAGCAGGGCCAAGGCGTCGTCGACGGGCAGGCCGTGGATCATCTGCGTCACGCGGCGCGCCTTCATCGGCGTGATCCGCTGGTAACGCGCACTCGCGTAGGCACCCGGCTGGTCGCCGAGGAGTGTCTCCCGGCGGGCGGTGGTGCGGCGGCGCTCAGTGGTCGGCATCAGCGACGCCTCCCCTTCCGGTCGTCCTTGACGTGGCCCCGGTAGGTACGGGTCGGGGCGAACTCCCCGAGCTTGTGGCCGACCATCGAGTCGGTCACGAAGACAGGCACGTGCTTGCGGCCGTCGTGCACGGCGATCGTGTGCCCGATCATGGCGGGCACGATCATCGAGCGACGCGACCAGGTCTTGATCACGTTGTGCGATCCCTTGTCGTTCTCGACGTCCACCTTCTTCATGAGGTGGTCGTCCACGAAGGGACCCTTCTTCAGGCTGCGTGGCATGGGTCAGGCTCCTCAGCGCTTCTTGCCGGTACGGCGACGACGGATGATCTGCTTGTCGCTGGCCTTGCCCTTGCGACGGGTGCGGCCCTCGGGCTTGCCCCACGGGCTGACCGGGTGGCGACCACCGGAGGTCTTGCCCTCGCCACCACCGTGCGGGTGGTCGACGGGGTTCATGACGACACCGCGGACGGTCGGGCGCTTGCCCTTCCAGCGCATGCGGCCGGCCTTGCCCCAGTTGATGTTGGACTGCTCGGCGTTGCCGACCTCGCCGACCGTGGCGCGGCAGCGCACGTCGACGAACCGCATCTCACCGGACGGCAGGCGCAACGTGGCGCGCGAGCCCTCCTTGGCGACCAGCTGGGCGGAGTTGCCGGCCGAGCGGGCGATCTTGGCGCCGCCGCCCGGACGCAGCTCGATGCAGTGGATCGTCGTACCGACCGGGATGTTGCGCAGCGGGAGGTTGTTGCCCACCTTGATGTCGGCGTTCGCACCGGACTCGAGCGTCAGGCCCTGGCGCAGGTCCTTCGGCGCGACGATGTAGCGCTTCTCGCCGTCGGCGTAGTGCAGCAGCGCGATGCGTGCGGTGCGGTTGGGGTCGTACTCGATGTGCGCGACCTTCGCCGGGACGCCGTCCTTGTCGTAGCGACGGAAGTCGATCAGCCGGTAGGCGCGCTTGTGGCCACCGCCCTGGTGACGGGTGGTGATGCGACCCTGGTTGTTGCGCCCGCCCTTCTTGGGCAGGGGTCGGGTCAGCGACTTCTCCGGCGTGGTCCGGGTGATCTCGACGAAGTCGGCCACCGAGGAGCCACGACGGCCCGGGGTGGTCGGCTTGTACTTGCGGATAGCCATGTCTCGTTACCTCTCAAGCCCGGTCAGGAGACCGGACCTCCGAAGATGTCGATGCGGTGACCCTCGGCCAGGCTGACGATGGCGCGCTTGGTGTTCTTGCGCTTGCCCAGCCCGGTGCGGGTACGACGGGTCTTGCCCTGCCGGTTGATCGTGTTCACCGAGGTGACCTTGACGCCGAAGACCTTCTCGACCGCGATCTTGATCTCGGTCTTGTTGGCGTCGGGGTGCACCAGGAACGTGTACTTGTTGGCGTCGAGGAGGCCGTAGCTCTTCTCCGACACCACCGGCGCGAGCAGGATGTCGCGGTGGTCCTTGTGCAGGGTGCTCACTTGTCGTCCTCCACGCTGTCCTCGGCGGAGCCGCCACCGGCGCGGGTGAAGCCCGCCGCCTCGGCGTCCTCGGCGGACTTGAAGTAGAACTCCGCCTCGGTCTGGTCGTACCACTGGCCGTCGGGCTCGTGGTACAGGCCGGAGTCGGCGTTGCCCTTGACCTCGAAGCCCTTCGGGGCACCGCCGCTCTTCAGCGGGGCCTTCGCGCCCTTCGGCAGCGCCGGCTTCTCGTCCTCGGTGCTCTCGACCGGGCTCTCGACCTTGCCCTCGACCTTGCCCTCGGGCTCGGCGTCGGCCTTCGGCGCGGCCTTCTTCGCGGCCGGCTTCTCCTCGGCCGGAGCCGGGGTGGAGACCAGCGCCGCGGGGCGCTCGCTGGACGAGGCGGTGCCGCCCACGAACGCGTCGTACGCGCCCTGGGTGAACACCACGTCGTCGGCAGCCAGCACGTCGTAGGTGTTGAGCTGGTCGACCGCGACGATGTGGGCCTCGACCGCGTTGCGCAGCGAGAGCCAGGTCACGGCGTCGGCCCGCTCGAGCACGACCAGGAAGTTGGCGCGGTCGGCGACCACGCCGCGGAGGGCGGCCAGCGCCGTCTTCGTCGACGGGGCGTCACCCGACACGAGCGACTCCACGACGTGGATGCGGCCGTCGCGCGCCCGGTCGGACAGGGCACCGCGCAGGGCGGCGGCCACCATCTTCTTGGGGGTGCGCTGGGCGTAGCTGCGCGGCTGGGGGCCGTGGACGACGCCACCGCCGGCGAACTGCGGTGCGCGGGTCGAGCCCTGACGGGCGCGGCCGGTGCCCTTCTGCTTGTAGGGCTTGCGGCCACCGCCGCGGACGTCGCCGCGGGTCTTGGTCGCGTGGGTGCCCTGACGGCCGGCGGCCTGCTGGGCCACGACGACCTGGTGGATCAGCGGGATGTTCACCTCGACGTCGAAGATCTCGGCGGGAAGGTCGACCTTGACGACCTTCGCGTCGGCGGACCTCGTCGAGGCGGCCTTCTTGGTGGTGGTCGCCATGGTCAGGCCTCCTTCTGCGCGCTCTTGGCGGCCGAGCGGAGGACGACGAGCCCGCCCTTGGGGCCGGGAACGGCGCCCTGGAGCAGGATCAGGCCCTTGTCCGCGTCGATCGCGTGGACGACGACGTTCTGGGTGGTCACGGTGTCGCTACCCATGCGCCCGGACATCCGGACGCCCTTGAAGACGCGACCGGGGGTCGCGCAGGCGCCGATCGAACCGGGCTTGCGGTGGTTCTTGTGGGCACCGTGGGAGGCACCGACGCCGTGGAAGCCGTGTCGCTTCATGACACCGGCGAACCCCTTGCCCTTCGTGGTGCCGGTGACGTCGATGACGTCACCCGCGGCGAAGGTCTCGGCCGGGAGCTCCTGGCCGACGGTGTAGGCACCGGCGTCCGCGGTCCGGATCTCGGCCAGGTGGCGACGAGGCGTGACGTCGGCCCGCGCGAACTGACCGGCGTCGGGCTTGGTCACCTTGCGGGAGTCGATCTCGCCGAAACCGACCTGGATGGCGTTGTAGCCGTCGGTCTCGGGCTTGCGGACCTTGGTGACGACGTTCGTGCTCGCAGCGACGACGGTCACCGGGACGATGCGGTTGTTCTCGTCCCACATCTGGGTCATGCCGAGCTTGGTGCCCAGCAGCCCCTTCACGTTTCGCTCAACAGTCATCTCAGTCGCCTCAGAGCTTGATCTCGATGTCGACGCCGGCGGGCAGGTCGAGGCGCATCAGGGAGTCGACGGTCTTCGGCGTGGGGTCGATGATGTCGATCAGCCGCTTGTGCGTGCGCATCTCGAAGTGCTCGCGCGAGTCCTTGTACTTGTGGGGCGAGCGGATGACGCAGTACACGTTCTTCTCGGTCGGCAGCGGCACGGGGCCGGCGACCTTGGCACCCGTACGGGTGACGGTGTCCACGATCTTGCGCGCCGAGGTGTCGATCACCTCGTGGTCATAGGCCTTGAGCCTGATGCGGATCTTCTGTCCCGCCATAGGTCTCTCTCGTCCTTCGTGTTCGTACTGCCTGGGTTGTCGGGCCTGGTCGTCCGTCCTCGCCGTCCGGCCCACCGGATCCCCGACCCCCGAGGTCGGGCGTGTCGTGGTCTCGCGGCACACAGATCCCCCAGGATCGGGAGCCTGCATCGTGTTGGTGGGCGCCCCGCCACCACACACTGCAAGGTGGCCGAGCCATCGGGTCTCCTGGTGCGGCGCGACGTACAGCGACCAAGAACCAGCGGGAGACGCGATTCAGAAGTCAAGTGCGGCGCGCCCCGGCAACCCGCCGGAGCAACCGGACAATCCTGACAGATGCCCTCCAGGACCGCAAAATCACGCGCTCCGTGCCCGAGCCCGCCAGGGCACGGATCGGCGCGGGAGGTCGAGGAGCGTCGGCTCGGACCGAGCCTGCGAGGGACGAGCGACACGTCAGGCGACCCGGTGAGGGTGCCTGGGGCGTCGTGGTCGCGTGGTCTCGCCAGGCTCGCCCGACGGGCAACCGGCTCGCCCGACGGGGTCGTTGACGCGGGCGAGGGGTCTGTCGCGATCCCCCACGAGTCTCGGCGTGACCTGAGAGGATGGCGCCCACGCGGCGCTGGGACGGATCCGGCTGCACGGACGACGAGGGAGGCAGGCGTGTCCGGAGACCAGCCGCCTCCACCGGGCTGGCAGCCGCCGCAGGAGTCCCCTCCCCGCTGGGGCGAGGCACCGCCCACGGCGCCGGGGTACGCGGCGTACCCGGCACAGCCGCCGCCGCACGCCTTCCCCGGCCGGCCGGGCGGTGACGCCGTGCCGTTGCCGGTCGCGCACAAGCCGGGTGCCATCCCTTTGCGCCCGCTCGTGCTCAGCGACGTCTTCGACGGCGCCTTCAAGATCATCCGCTACAACCCGAGGGCGACCATCGGCGCGGCCGTGCTGGTCTCGGCGGTCGCGATGATCGTGCCGATCGTGGCCGGTCTCGCGACCGGCTCGACCGGCGGGTTCTCACCCGACCCGGGCTCGGGGTCGCTCTCGGACAGCCAGGTCGTCGACCTGCTGGTCGCCCTGGGCGGCCTCCTGGTCGGAGCGCAGCTGCAGGCGATCGGCCTGCTCTTCGTCTCGGGGATGATCGCCCACGTCAGCTCGGCCGCGGCCGTCGGCAGGAAGCTGACCATGGCCGAGGCCTGGGCGGCCACGCGTGGCAAGCGCTGGCGGCTCCTGGGCCTGTCGTTCCTGCTCGGCCTGGGGGTGCTGGTCGTGGTGGGCATCGCGGTCGGCCTGGTCGCGATCGTGGCGTTCGTGTTCCAGGCTCCGCTCGGCGAGGTCGTGCTGTTCGCGGTGCTGCTGGCGCTCGCGGTGCTGGTCGCCTACCTCTGGTTCTGGGTCCGGATGCGCGCCCTGGCCGTCCCGACCCTGATGCTCGAGCCGGTCGGCGTCTTCGGTGCGCTCAGGCGCGCGATCCGGCTCACCCACCACCAGTTCTGGCGCCTGCTCGGGCTCCTCGTGCTGGTCAGCCTGGTGGTCGGCGTGGCCGGCGGCATCATGCGGCTGCCGTTCAGCATCGCCGGCCAGCTCTTCCTCACCACCTCGACCGACACCGGCTACGGCCTGCTGATCTACCTCGTGCTCACCGCCGTCGGCACCACGATCTCCTCGGCGGTGCTGCAGCCCTTCTCGGCCGCCGTGTCGGCGCTGCTCTACATCGACCAGCGGATCCGCAAGGAGGCCTACGACGTCGAGCTGCTCGGCCGGGCCGGGATCCTGCCGGCCTGATGCTCGCGCCCGGCCCCCCGCTCCAGCCCTCCGGTGACGAGGGCCGCCGCCTGCTGCGCGACGAGCTCGTGCGCGACGAGTACCACCGGCACCTGCTGCAGCGGCTCCTCGGCTGGTTGATGCGCCGGCTCCAGGGCGGCGTCGGGGCGGCGTCCGGCACCAACGGCGTGACGGCGTTCGTGACCATGTTGATCGGCGCGGCGCTCCTCGTCGGACTCGTCGTGCTGCTGTCCCGCGTCCGCCGCGACCGGCGCCGGCGGGCCGCGACCCAGGCGGTGCTCCCCGACGACCGTCCCTCGGCGGCCGAGCTGCGCCGGCGTGCCGAGGCCGCGGTGGTCGACGGGCGGTACGCCGACGCGGTCACCGACGGCTTCCGGGCCCTGGCCGTGCGCCAGGTCGAGCGCGGCCACCTCCACGACCAGCCGGGCGCCACCGCCCACGAGGTCGCAGCCAGCCTCGCCACGTCGTACCCGACCCACGGCGAGGAGGTGGGCCGCACGGCCGACCTCTTCGACGCGACTCTCTACGGCGATCGGCCGGCCGGCCGCGACGACGCGGCCGGGGTGCTCGAGCTGGACGACGCCCTGGCGGGTGCGCGATGAGGTGGCTGGCCCGACACCGGCTGGCGGTGCTCGTCGTGGCGGCCGCCATCCTGGCGGTGGCGTTGTCGGCCTGGCTCGGACGCCACGACCGCACCTACTCCGCCGCGCTGGACCCGCGGAACCCCGACGGCTCGGGCGCGCAGGCGGTGGCGCGGGTGCTCGACCGCGAAGGCGTCGAGGTCGACGTGGTGCGCTCGGCGGACGCGTTCGACCGGGCCACTGCCGACGCCGCGACCACCATCGTGGTCACCTCGACCGACCGTCTCGGGATCACCACGACGTCGCGGCTGCTGCAGCACCAGGGCGACGCCCACCTGGTCGTGGTCGCGCCCGGGCCGCAGCTGCTGCGCGAGCTCGGGGTCGGCTCCTTCCCCGCCACGAGCCTGCCGCACGGCCCGGTCGTCGCCGGCTGTCCGTCGTACGACGGGCTGGCCGTGCGGGTGGACGTCGCCGAGGCCTACCGCACCGACGGCTGCTTCCGGGGCAAGGACGGGGTCCTCGTGGCCGAGCCGCGGGCCGGCCTGACGCTGCTGGGAGCGCCGGCGCTGCTCACCAACGACCAGATCCTCGACGGCGACAACGCAGCCGTGGCGCTCCGACTCCTCGGCCAGCACCGGCGACTCGTCTGGTACGTGCCCTCCTTGGGCGACCTCCGCGGCGCCGACAGCGTGTCGGTACGGAGTCTCCTGCCCGACTGGATCGTGCCCGGACTCTGGCTGCTCGTCGTGGTCGGCGCGGCGACGGTCGCCTGGCGCGGGCGTCGGCTCGGGCCGCTCGCCAGCGAGCCGCTGCCGGTCTCGGTCAAGGCGGTCGAGACGACTCGCAACCTGGGCCGGCTGTACCGTCGCGCCGGCGACCGGCGCCATGCGGCGGAGGCGTTGCGCTCGGCCTCCCGCGCGCGGCTCGCCGAGCAGCTGCGACTCCCCCGGCGGGTCGGTCCGGACCGGCTGGTCGAGGACGTCGCGGTGCGCACGGGCCGCCCGGCCTCCGAGATCGACGCCCTGATCGGCGCCACTGCGTTCCCGCCCGGTGACGACCGGGAGCTGGCCAGCCTGGCCCAGCGGCTCACCGAGCTCGACAGAGAGGTGTCCCCCCGATGACGACAACGAACAGCCCGACGACCAGCGACGAGGCGCGCGAGCGCCTGGCCGCGGTCCGCGCCGAGGTGGCCAAGGCCGTCGTCGGCCAGGACGCGGCCGTGTCCGGGCTGCTGGTCGCCCTCCTGTGCGGGGGCCACGTCCTGATGGAGGGCGTGCCGGGCGTCGCCAAGACCCTGCTCGTCCGGAGCCTGGCGGCGGCTCTCTCGGTACAGACGCGTCGCGTGCAGTTCACCCCCGACCTCATGCCCGGCGACATCACCGGCTCGATGGTGATCGACAGCAACCGCGGCGAGCTGACGTTCCGTGAAGGTCCGGTCTTCACCCATCTCCTGCTCGCCGACGAGATCAACCGCACGCCCCCGAAGACGCAGTCGGCCCTGCTCGAGGCGATGGAGGAGGGCCAGGTCAGCGTCGACGGGGTCTCGCGCCCGCTCCCGAAGCCGTTCCTGGTCGCCGCCACCCAGAACCCCGTCGAGTACGAAGGCACCTACCCCCTGCCCGAGGCCCAGCTCGACCGCTTCCTCCTCAAGGTCGTGCTGCCGGTGCCCGACCGCGGCCAGGAGCTGGAGATCATCACCCGGCACGCGGCCGGCTTCGACCCGCAGGACGTCGCGGCCTCGGGCGTGACCGCCGTCGCCGGCGCCGACGACATCTCCGCCGGTCGGAGCGGCGTACGTCAGGTGCAGGTCTCCCCCGAGGTCGCCGGGTACGTCGTCGACGTCGCCCGCGCGACCCGGCAGGCGCCGTCCCTCGGGCTGGGCGCCAGCCCGCGAGGCGCGGTCGCCCTGATGCGCACCGCCCGTGCCTGGGCGTGGCTGTCGGGCCGCGACTTCGTGACGCCGGACGACGTGAAGGCGCTCGCCCAGGCCACGCTGGCCCACCGGCTCTCGCTACGGCCCGAGGCCGAGCTCGAGGGCGTCGACGTCGGCGCCGTGCTGTCCTCCGCGCTCGGCTCCGTGCCGGTCCCCCGCTGACGTCACGCCGTGTCGATCACCGGACGCGTCCCCCTCCTGCTCCTGCTGGGGCTGGTGGCGGTCCTGCTGCGCCCGGCCGCCTCGACCGTGTGGGGATGGCTGCTGGTCGTGGCCGTCCTGGTGGGGGCGGACCTGCTGCGGGCGGTGGACCCGCGCGCGCTCTCGGTCGAGCGACTACCGCCCGGCCGGGTGCGTGCCGGACATCCCGCGACCAGCACGGTCGCCCTCGGCAACCCCGGGTCGCGAGGTGCCTCGTTGCTGGTGCGCGACGCCTGGCAGCCCACGGCAGGAGCGACGCGCAACCGGCACCGACTCCGACTGCGCGGGGGTGATCGTGTGCTCCTGGAGACTCCTCTGCTCCCCACGCGTCGCGGTGAGCTCCGGGCCCTCGGCGTGACGGTCCGCAGCGTCGGCCCGCTGGGCCTCGCCGCCCGTCAGCGCACGGTCGACGCCCCCGGCGCCGTCCGGGTCGTGCCGCCGTTCGACTCCCGCAAGCACCTCCCGTCGCGGCTCGCCCGGCTGCGCGACCTGGACGGTCGCTCGGCCGTGCGCGTGCGCGGCCAGGGCACGGAGTTCGACTCGCTGCGCGAGTACGTGCGGGGAGACGACGTCCGCTCGATCGACTGGCGCGCCTCGGCCCGCAACCGGAACGTCGTGGTCCGCACCTGGCAGCCCGAGCGCGACCGACGCGTCGTCCTGGTCCTGGACACCTCGCGGGTCTCCGCAGCCCGGGTCGCTGACGTGCCGCGGCTCGACTCGGCGATGGAGGCCGCGCTCCTGCTCACGGCGCTCGCCGCCCGCGCGGGCGACCGCGTCGACGTGGTCGCCGGCGACCGGCGGATCCGCGCGCGGCTACGGCTGGCCGGGGCGCGCGACGCGACGAGCCGGCTCGAGGACGCCCTGGCCGACCTGCAACCGGAGATCGCCGAGGCCGACTGGCCCGGACTGGCGGGCGCGGTCCAGACCTTCGGCCGGCAGCGCGCCCTGGTCGTCCTGCTCACCCCGCTCGAGCCGTCCGCCGTGGAGGAAGGGCTCCTCCCAGTGCTCCCGGTCCTGGTCGCGCACCACCGCGTCGTCCTCGCCTCGGTGCACGACCCCGAGCTCGAACGGCTCGCCGAGGCGCGCAGCGGGCTCGACGAGGTGTACGCCGCCGCGGCCGCCGAGCAGAGCCTGGCCCGGCGTCGCGCCACCGCCGACCTGCTGGAGACCCTCGGCGTCGCCGTGATCGACGTACCCGCGGAGGACCTGCCGCCCGCCCTGGCCGACCACTACCTCTCCCTCAAGGCCCGCGGCCTCCTGTGACCGGAGGTCATTCCTGGGCGACCACCCGGTCGTCGAGGAGCAGTGGGTCGATGTCGCCGGTGTGGCCACGGTGGAACGCCTGGCGGCCGAGCACGAAGACGTAGCTCAGGAACGTCGCCTCGGCCACGACGCCGATCGCGATCCGCGCCCCGGTCGGCAGGGCCGACGGGGTCACGAACGCCTCGATGCACCCGCTGACCGCGAGCACCCCGACGAGTCCCAGGGCCACGGTGCCGGCGGTCCGTCCTTCACGCGCGAAGGACTGGGCTCGGGTCAGGTCGCCGGGCTCGACCCACGACCAGAACAGCCGCAGCCCGACGCCGCCGGCGACGAAGACCGCGGTCAGCTCCAGCAGCCCGTGCGGCAGGATCAGCCCCCAGAACTCGCCGGCATGACCGTGCCGGGTCATGATCGAGCCGATCACGGCGAGGTTGGCGACGTTCTGGAACAGCAGGTACAGCACCGGCAGCCCCAGCACCCCGAGGGCCAAGCAGAGCACGGTCACCCAGACGTTGTTGGTCCAGACCTCGGCGGCGAAGTGGGTCGCGGCGTACTGGCCGTAGTAGCCGGAAAAGTCGTGGTCGACCAGCTGGTCGACCTGGCGCGGTGACAACAGGGTCTGCTCGACGTTCGGGTGGTCGAGCAGCCACCAGAGCATCACGCCCGTCGCGACGACGTTCCCGGCCATCGTGCCCAACCACCACCAGCGCAGCCGGTACAGGGCCGCGGGGAACCGCTCGAGCACGAACGACAGCACGCCGTGCCAGGTGCCCCTCCGGGCGCGACCGGCGCGGTTGCGGGCGCGGCTCAGGAGCAACGACAGGTAGGTGATCGCTGTCGCGTCCGGCGCGGCGGTCCGGATCACCGACAGATGGGTGGCGACCCGCTGGTAGCGCTCGACGAGCTCGTCGCTCTCGTGGCCGTCGAGCCGGCGCTTCTTGGTCAGCGCCTCGAGCCGGTCCCACTCCGCGTGGTGCGCGAGCACGTACGCGTCGAGGTCCATGTCGCCAGGCTAGGCGTGGGGACGAGCCCGTAGTCGTGGTTGCGAGATGTCGGACCCGGTGAATGCCGGGTCGCGGGGGCCCGCCCGTCCCTATGCTGGCCGCGATGTCGGACTTCGCGATGCTCTCGTCGGACGACCTCGTCACCGGCGAGGCCGTCGCCCTCGACCTGCCCCCGGCCTCCGTCGCGGCCCGGATCGGCTCCGGCCTGCTCGACGTGCTGGCGATGGGCGTGGTCGCGTTCAGCGTCCTGTTCCTGGCGCTGGTCGCGAGCAGCGGCTCCGACGACGCGCTGCAGCACGTCGCGCTCGTCGGCTCGCTGATGGCGGTGTTCCTGGTCTACCCGACGACCGTGGAGACACTGACCCGCGGGAAGTCGTTCGGCAAGCTGATCCTCGGGCTCCGGGTCGTGCGCGACGACGGCGGCACCGTCACCGCCCAGCAGGCGTTCGTCCGCGCCCTCGTCGCCGTGCCGGAGATCTACGCCCTCAGCGGCGGCCCGGCGTTCTTCAGCTGCCTGGTGAGCCCGCGTGGCAAGCGCCTCGGCGACTACGCCGCCGGCACCTACGTCGTCCGCGACCGGGTCGCTCTCCGGCTCCCGCCGCCGGTGGCGATGCCGCCCGCCCTCGCGGAGTGGGCGGCCCACGCCGACCTGCGCACCCCACCGGTCGGGCTCGCGCTCGCGACGCGGCAGTACCTCTCTCGACTGGCCACGCTCGACCCCGCGTCGCGGGAGCGGATCGGAGCGATGCTCGCCGACCGGCTGACGGAGTACGTCGCACCGCCTCCGCCCGCGGGCACCCCCTCCTGGGACTTCCTGGCGGCTGTCAGTGCCGCGCGGCGGGACCGCGACCTCGACCGGCTGCACCGCGACGAGTCGTTGCGGGCCCGGTTGGTCGAGCGCCGCAGATGACGCTGCCCGCTGCCTGAAGCGACCGCTACATTGACGGGATGATCGACCGCACCCGCCTCGCGTCCCTCCGTGCCGACGAGGAGCGCCGCTTCGTCGACACGCACCCCGAGTCGCAGGCGCTGGCCGAGGAGGCCACCGGCTCCCTGCTCGCCGGCGTCCCGATGCCGTGGATGACCCGGTGGGCCGGGGCGTTCCCGCTGTTCCTGGCGAGCGCCTCCGGGGCACGGCTCGTCGACGTCGACGGCGTGGAGTACGTCGACCTCTGCCTCGGCGACACGGGCGCGATGACCGGGCACGCGCTGCCGGCCGTCGCCGCGGCCGTCGCCGAGCGGGCCCGTACCGGGATCACCACGATGCTGCCGTCGGACGACGCGATCTGGGTGGCCGAGGAGCTGGCCCGGCGGTTCGGTCTGCCCGCAGTGGCAGTTCGCGATGACGGCGACCGACGCGAACCGGTTCGTGCTCCGCTTCGCCCGCCACCTCACCGGTCGGCCGCGGGTCGCGGTCATGGACTGGTGCTACCACGGCACGGTCGACGAGACCTTCGCGACGCTCGACGGCGACCGCGTCGTGCCGCGTCCGGGCCTGCTCGGGCCGCCCGTCGACGTCGCCGAGACCACCGCGGTCGTCCCCTTCAACGACGCCGACGCGCTCGACCGTCGCCTGGCCGTGGGCGACGTCGCCTGCCTCCTGATGGAGCCGGCCCTGACCAACATCGGCATCGTGCTCCCCGACGACGGCTACCTCGACGCGGTCCGCGAGATCACGCGTCGGCACGGCGTGCTGCTCGTGATCGACGAGACCCACACGCTCTGCGCCGGCCCCGGGGGCGCCACGGCCGCCTGGGGCCTGGAGCCCGACCTGCTCGTGGTCGGCAAGCCGATCGCGGGAGGCGTCCCCCTGGCGGCGTACGGCATGACCGCCGAGGTCGCCGACCGGCTGCGCGAGCCGATGCTCGGCCACGAGATCGACGTGGCCGGCGTCGGCGGCACCCTCACCGCCAACGCTCTGGCGCTCGCGGCGTCCCGGGCCGCGCTGTCGACGCGCTGCGCGACGAGGACTTCGCGGTGGCGATCCCGCTGGCCGAGCGCTTCACCGACGGCGTCTCGGCGTGATCGAGCGACACGGGCTGCCCTGGAACGTGCAGCGCCTCGGCTGCCGCGCGGAGTACTGGTTCTGCCCGCCGCCGCGCAACGGCGCCGACGCCGCGGCCGCGATGGACGACGAGCTCGAGGGCTTCCTGCACCTGTGGACCCTCAACCGCGGGGTGCTGCTCACGCCGTTCCACAACATGGCGCTCTTCTCGCCCGCACCACACGACCGACGACGTCGACCGGCACACCGAGGTGTTCGGCGAGGCGGTGGCGGCGCTGGTGGGCTGAGGTCAGTTACGTCGAGTAGCTCGTCGAGACGACGGCGCCGAACACGAACACCACGACCACCAGGACGAACCCGGCGACCAGCAGGACCGTGCTACGATGCCGAGGATCCGCCCCACGTTCGCCTCGCTCCGCCCACCCCACCGGCCGCCGGCGGCGTCGATCTCGGGGACGACCCGGTTGCCCATGGTCCACGCGAACGGGCCGATGAGCCCGCAGACGACGAGACCGAGGATCCCGAGGACCAGCATCGTGGTCGCCTGGGGGTGGTTCGGCGCCGGTGGCCCGTAGGCGCCGTAGCCGGGCGGCCCGTAGCCCGGCGGCGGCTGCTGCGTCATGGCGTGCATTGTGGCAGCGCCGGCGACGTACGGCGCGGAACGCGCAGCGGGTCTTGCCGGGGCGGCGCGACCGACCTACCGTCGGACGATGGGCGAGGCGACGGGTGTGGTCACCCTGGCCCTGATCACGGCGGGGATGGTCGGGGCTGTCTGGTTGCTCGTCCACTTCGTCGACTTCGCCACCCTGGGCCGCAGCGGGGCCCGCCGCCTCCTGCTCACCCCGTCCGCCCGGCCGGTCCCCGACGGCCTTCCCATCGAGCGGATCGCCGCGGACCTCCGTCGGATCCGGCCCCAGGCGCGCCAGCTCGAGCCGGGCATGCCGATGGCCCGGCGGACCGCGATCGTGGCGGCCTACGACGAGGCGTTGCTCGACGCCTGTCGGGCGCTCGAGGTGCCGACCGAGCTCGACCGGCTGACCGACGGCCTCGAGCGCGAGAGCGAGCGCCTGCGTACCGAGGCCGAGCTGGAGCGCGCCGGCGTGGACCTCGGCTGACTCATCGCCGCTCGTAGCAGAGGTCGGTGATGGAGCGTCCCGGCCTCGATCCCCTTGCGCTCGAACTTCGTCACCGGCCGCTCGTCCCACCGCTCGACGACGCCACCGGAGAGAGCGGGCTCGGCGTCCAGCACCGTCGCCATCTGCTCGGCGTAGTCCGCCCAGTCGGTGGCGAGCCGCCACCGGGCACCCGGCGCGAGCCGGTCGGCCACGAGCGAGGCGAAGCGCCGCGTCGACCAGCCGCCGCTTGTGGTGGCGGGTCTTGGGCCAGGGATCGGGGAAGAAGGTCCAGAGCTCGGCCAAGGTGCCCGGGGCGACCAGGTGCTCCAGCGTCCAGACGGCGTCGACCGAGCAGAAGCGGACGTTGGCTCGCACCGGCGTCGGCCACCTCGGCCAGCGACGCCGCGATGCCGGGCCGCCACACCTCCAGCGCCAGCACGTCGTACGTCGGACGGGAGGCGGCGAGCACGCCGGTCGCCTCCCCCACCCCGGACCCGATCTCGACGACCATCGGCGCCTCGCGGCCGAACCACTCGGCCCACCGGAAGCCGGGCCGGTCGACCGCGTCCTCGGGGATCACCCATGCGTCGTGATGGGCGTCCCAGGCCTCCTGCTGGTGGGGCGTGAACCGGTTGCCGCGGCGCGAGTAGCTGAGCACCTCACGCATCCGTCGCCCGTCCTCGGTGAACCGGTGGTGGGGGCGCGCGGGCGGGGTCGCTCCTGCCGGTGCCATGCCTCATTGTCGCGGCCGGGTGCGCGGAGCGTCGTACTAGGGTTGCGCGTCGTGATCGACCCACGACCCCTCTGGGACTTCGACGACCCCGCCGCCTCGGGCGAGCGCTTCCTGGACGCGGCCGAGCACGCCGAGGAGCCCGACCGGACGTCGTGGCTGACGCAGTACGTCCGCGCGCTCGGGCTCCAGGAGAAGTACGACGAGGCGACCCGGCTCCTCGACCGGCTGCACGCCGAGGAGCCCGAGGCGGCGACGTACCTCGCCCTCGAGCGCGGCCGGGTGCTGCGCTCGTCGGGTCGGGTCGAGGAGGCCCGGCCACTCTTCGAGGCCGCGGCCGCGCTCGCGGAGGCGGGCGGCCTCGAGGCGCTGCACGTCGACGCGCTGCACATGGTGGCCCTGGCCGCACCGGCGGACGACCAGCTGGCCCTGAACGAGGCGGCGCTCGCGGTCGCTCGCGCGGCCCAGGACCAGCGGGCGCGCGACTGGGACGCCTCCCTGCTCAACAACATCGGGATGACCCACGCCGACGCCGGCGACTTCGAGGCCGCGCTGACGGCGTTCGAGCAGGCGCTGGCCGCCCGTGAGCGCATCGGTGACCCGGCGACGATCCGGGTCGCGAGGTGGATGATCGGCTGGAGCCTACCGCAACCTCGGCCGGCGCGACGAGGCACTCGCGGTCCAGCGCGGCCTCAAGGAGGAGCTCGAGTCGGCCGGCGGCGCCGACGTCTACGTCGACGAGGAGCTGGCCCTGCTCGCCGACTAGCAGGATCCGGCCGCTCGCACCGACCCCAGGAGATTTTTACCCGAAATTTTTCCTTTCACGGCATCGCGGCGGCGGCTTACGGTCACGGCCACGACGCGACTCGGGTGCGCGCGAAGTCCCAAGGGGAAGGGGGCTGCGATGCGGCCCACTGTTGCTGTCCGTCCGGTCGCGGGCCTTGCGCTCGCCGTCGTATCCGCGACCTTGGCCTGGGTCACCGTGGGCGCCTCGCCCGCCAACGCCGCCGTTCCAGGGGACGTGGTCGTCAGCGAGCTGATGTACGACCCGGCCTCCGACCTGGACACCGACGAGTTCCTGGAGCTCGCCAACACCACGTCGAGCCCGATCGACATGTCCGGCTGGACGTTCGGCGGGGTGACCGCGACGCTGCCGGCCGGGACGACCATCCCGGCCCACGGCTTCTTCGTGCTGACACCCGACCTGGCGCGCTACCACACGACGTACGGCGGCACCGCGAACGCGGTGTACACCGGCAAGCTGTCCAACAGCGGGGAGAAGGTCTCCGTCATCGACGCCTCCGCCGCCGTCGTGGACTCGGTGACGTTCTCCGACACCGGCGACTGGCCCGTGACCCCCGACGGGAACGGGCCGTCCCTCGAGCTGGTCGACCCGGCCCAGAGCCACAACGACCCGTTGAACTGGGCCGCGTCGACCGCGACCCGCGGCTTCACACCCGGTGCCGCCAACTCGGTCGCCCACACCGGCCTGGCACCGCGGATCACCGGGATGACCGCGACCCCGGCCCAGCCGGCCGCCAACCAGGCCGTCACCGTGACCGCCACGATCACCGGCTTCACCACCGCGACGCTGTTCTACCGCGTCGACTTCGGCGCCGAGGTGAGCAAGGCGCTGACGCCGACCGGCGGCGACACTTACTCAGCCTCGTTGCCCGGCGTGGCCGCGGGTCACCTGCTGCGCTACCGCATCCAAGCGTCCAACGCGGCCGGCCTCACCAAGGCTTCCGCGCGTCGACGACACCATCGTCTACCAGGGTGTCGTCGCCGAGAGCGGCGTCACCAGCCAGATCCCGGTCCTCCAGTGGTTCATCCCGGACGCGGACTACAACCAGATGGTCAACAACCCGTTCGACAAGACCATCGTGAAGACCTCGGTGCTGGCCTACGGCGGTCAGGTCTTCGACAACGCCCTGGTGACCATCCGCGGGAACACGCCGTCGCGGCAGAACCCCAAGCAGAGCTTCACCTTCGACCTGCCGCACAACCACGACCTGATCATCCCGGACAAGATGGCCGACCCGGTCGACACCTTCGCGATGGAGGCGAACTGGGCGGACCACTCGCACGGACGGCAGATCCTGGCCTACGACGCCTACAGCAAGGCCAAGTGTCCTGAACAACGAGACCTTCCCGATCCGGACGCAGCGCAACGCCGCCTTCGGTGGCCTGTTCCTCTGGGTCGACAAGTTCGACGGCACCTGGCGTGACCGCGAGGGCTACAGCGACAAGCAGTTCTTCAAGGCCGAGGACGCCGCCTGGGACCCGAAGGCGAGCCCGGCGTTCCGCTTCACCAAGGAGACGCCGAAGGACGGCGACCTCACCCCGGTCATCAACTTCGTCAACGGCGCGAACCTGACCGGCGCAGCCCTGCGCAACTACCTCCTCACCAACGCCGACCTGCCGCAGATGATCAACTACGCGGCCACCACGGCGATCGTGCAGAGCGTCGACGCGTCCAACCACAACTTCTACCTCAGCCAGGACCCGGCTCGTGGCCGCTGGTCGATCCTGCCGTGGGACCTCGACAAGACCTTCGGTAACGGCTGTTGCGGCAACAACAGCTCGTTCGTCACCCCGGCCGAGCCCTCGGACGCCGTGACCAGCCTGCTGATGCGCGACCTGCTCTCCCAGCCGGACGTGAAGGCGATGTACTTCCGTCGCCTGCGCTCCCTGGTCGACCAGCTCCTGGTGCCCGGCCAGCTCGAGGCGGAGTACGACGCCGCGATGCGGCCCGGCCAAGCCGGAGGCCGACCTCGACATGAACCTCTGGGGCCCCACCCAGTCGTCGTGGTTCTACGGCCCGGCCCGGACCTCGCTGTTCAGCAAGATCCAGGCCCGCCGGACGGCGTTCGCCAACGACTCACGCGTGCCCGCCGCCCAGTCCGGGGCACCGAACGTCGTGATCAACGAGATCCAGCACTCCCCGCTCGGCGGTGGCAACGCCGAGTTCCTCGAGCTCTACAACCCGTCGGCGACCGAGGCCGTCGACCTGTCCGGGTGGAGCATCGCGGACGGGATCAACCTGCAGATCGAGCCGGGCACGGTGATCCTGCCGCACGGCTTCATGACCTTCGCCGCGAACGACCCGACGTTCCGGAGCACCTACGGCAGCACCCTCTTCGTGGGCGGCACCTACTCCGGTGGGCTGTCGGCCGGTGAGACCCTGACGCTCACGCGGGCCGACGGCTCGGTGGACGACCAGGTCGCCTACGGCGGCGCCGGCTGGCCGCAGGTCACCAACGGACAGTCCCTGGAGCTCGTCGACCCGAACGCCGACAACAACCTCGGGTCCAACTGGGCGCTGTCCTCGAACCCCGGCGGTTCGCCCGCAGCGCAGAACGGCACCGGGACGACGAACACCCCGCCGACGGCGGCGTTCAGCTCCCTCTGCCCGAGCCTCACCTGCAGCTTCGACGGGACCGGTTCGCACGACGCGGAGGGGGCGCTCGCCGGCTACGCGTGGACGTTCGGCGACGGGGGCACCGCCACCGGGCCCAGCCCGTCGCACACCTACGCGACGGCGGGCGTCTACAACGTGACGCTCACGGTGACCGACGGCAACGGCGCCACCAACGCGGTGACCCACCAGGTCTCGCCCAGCGTCCAGAGCACCCCGATCGCGTTCGTCGGCGCCACCCACGGGCAACCGGGGTCGGTGAAGACCGAGTCGGTCGTCGTGCCGGCGGCTGCCCAGGCGGGTCAGACGATGCTGTTGTCGCTGACGACGGGTTCGACCAGCATCTGGTCGGCTCCGGGCGGGCTCACCGGGTGGACCCAGCTCGGCACGTTCACCAACGGGTCCACGACGTCGACGGTCTGGCAGCGGACGGTGGCCTCGGGCGACGCCGGGAAGACGGTCAGCTTCACCTCGGCCGACTACCACAAGGCGGCGGTCGTGCTGGCGGTCTACTCCGGGGTCGGCTCCTCGGCACCGGTCGTGGCTCGCGTCGGTGACGCCAACCGTGCGGCCCACGTCAGTCCCACCGTCACCGCTCCCGCGGGGAGCTGGGTCGTGACGCTGTGGGCGGACAAGTCGGAGACGACGACCGGCTGGACGGCTCCGGCCGGGACGACGACGCGTGACATCGGGCTCGGCACGGGCGGTGGTCGCTTCACCTCGCTGCTCGTCGACAGCGGCGGTCCGGTGTCGGGCAGCTACGGAGGCCGCACCGCCTCCACCAACGCCAACAGCAGCTACACCGACATGTGGACGATCGCCCTTCCCGGGTCGTGACACCACCACGACCAGGAGGATCGATCATCCGCAACCGTCTCGCCGTCCTGATCTCGGCGGGCGCGCTGGCCGCGGCCGGCGCGCTCGCCACCATCACCACGGAGCCCGCGCTGGCGAGCTCACCCGTGCCGCAGGCAGCCGCAGCGTCGTCGGTCCACTTCACGGCCGCAGGCGACTTCGGCTCGTCGGCCAACGCGACCGGGGTGCTCGCCGGCATGGGTGCGGCCGACCCGGACTTCCACGTGGCGCTGGGTGACCTGTCCTACGGCCCCGACGGTGGCGAGCAGGCCTGGTGCGACTTCGTGCACTCCCAGGTGGGGAGCACGCCGTTCGAGCTGATCACGGGCAACCACGAGAGCAACGGTCTGAACGGCAACATCGACAACTTCACCGCGTGCCTCCCGAACGGGCTGACCGGGCTCGTCGGCACCTACGGCAAGGAGTGGTACGTCGACGTCCCGGCCGCCGACCCGGTGATGCGCATCATCCTGATCTCGCCGGCCCTCGCGTTCCCCGGCGGCACCTGGCAGTACACCGTCGGCTCCGCCCACTACAACTGGACGGCCAACGCGATCGACAGTGCGCGCGCCTCCGGCATCCCCTGGGTGGTCGTCGGGATGCACGTGCCCTGCCTGGCCATGAGCGCCGCCAACTGCAGCTCCGGACCGGACCTGAACAACCTCCTGATCTCCAAGAAGGTCGACCTGGTGATGTCGGGGCACGTGCACATGTACGCCCGCACCAAGCAGCTGGCGACCTCCACCTCCTGCCCGGTGGTCACGCCCAACACCTCGAACGCCGCCTGCATCCGTGACTCCGACGGGACCATGACCCAGGGCGGCACGGTGTTCGCCACGGTCGGCACCGGTGGTGAGGACGAGCAGACCCCAAGCCTCAACGACCCCGAGGCGCCGTACTTCGCGTCGTACTCGTCGCAGAAGGCCTGGGGCTTCCTCGACGTCACGGCGGACGCCGGTCAGCTCACCGCGTCGTTCGACCGCACCAGCGGGGCGGCGCTGACGGACTCGTTCACCATCCACCGCGACGTCGTCGACGGGCCGCCGACGGCGGCGTTCACGAGCTCGTGCACCCTCTGGCGTGCGGCTTCAACGGGTCGGGCTCCGCCGATCCGGGAGGCGGCATCGCGTCGTACGCCTGGACGTTCGGTGACGGCGGCACCGCCACCGGGGCCACGCCGTCCCACACCTACCAGGACGCCGGGACCTACCCGGTCACGCTGACCGTCACCGACAGCACCGGCCAGACCGACACCGTCAGCCACTCCGTCCAGGTGACCGCGGGCGGAGGTGGCGGCGGTCCCGGCGTCTCCTTCGTCGGCGCCCGCAGCGTCTCCGGAGGGGCGGTCAAGTCCGAACAGGTCGCGGTCCCGCCGGGTGCCTCGGTCGGCGACGTCCTGGTCGTCCTGTTCTCCGGCACCGGAGCGTGGACCGGACCGACCGGGGTGACGGGTCTGACCCCGCGAGGGACGTTCACGACCAACGCCAACACGTCTTCCGCCTGGACGAAGGTGCTGACCGCCGCCGACCTCGGCAAGACGGTCCGGGTGGACACCGCTGACTTCCACAAGGGCGTCCTCGACGCGGCCGTCTACTCCGGCGTGGACGCGACCCAGATCTCCGTCGCCCACACGTCCGACACCGGGCGTGCGGCGCACGCGAGCCCGGCCATCCCGGCCGCCGACGGCTCGTGGGTCGTGTCCTACTGGTCGGACAAGTCCGAGGGGACCACGGCGTGGACGGCTCCGGCCGGGGTCACCGTGCGTGACTCGGCGACCGGGAGCGGCGGCGGCCGCTACGGCTCCCTGCTCACCGACAGCAACGGCGCCGTGCCCGCCGGGAGCTACGGCCCCCTCACGGCCACCGCCAACAGCTCGGGCAGCAGCGCGCACGCCTGGACCATCGACCTGCCCGCGGCCTCCGGAGGTGGCGCCGGCAGCCCGCCGACCGCGGCCTTCTCCAGCTCCTGCACGCTGCTCGCGTGCGGCTTCGACGGCTCGGGATCCCATGATCCCGAGGGTGCGATCGCGTCGTACGCCTGGACGTTCGGCGACGGCGGCACCGCCACCGGGGCCACGCCGTCCCACACCTACCAGAACGCCGGGACCTACCCGGTGACGCTGACCGTCACCGACGGCTCCGGCCTGACCGGCTCCGTCAGCCACTCGGTCGACGTGACGGGCGGCGGGGGCCCGGACCGGGCGTGTCGTTCGTCGGCGCCCGCAGCATCTCCGGAGGAGCAGTCCGGTCCGCACAGGTAGCCGTCCCGCCCGGAGCCAAGGTCGGTGACGTCCTGGTCGTGTTCTTCGCGAGCACCGGGGCCTGGACCGGGCCCACCGGGGTCACCGGGCTGACCTCGCTCGGGACGTTCACGACCAACGCCAACATCTCCACCGCCTGGACGAAGGTGCTGACCGCCGCGGACCTCGGCAAGACCGTCCGGATGGACAGCGCGGACTATCACAAGGGCGCGCTGGACGTCGCGGTCTACTCGGGCGTGAACGCCGCTCAGATCGTCGGCGACCCACGGGAGCGACACCGCTCGCGCCGCCCACACCACCCCGTCCACCACCGCGGCCGCGGGCTCCTGGGTGCTCTCCTACTGGACCGACAAGTCCGACGCCACCACGGCCTGGACCGCACCCGCCGGGGTCACGTCGCGCGACGTCGTCGCGGGGACCGGGGCGGGGCGGTACTCCTCGCTCCTCGTCGACAGCGGTGCTCCCGTGTCGGCGGGCACCTACGGCCCGCTCACGGCCACGGCCAACAGCACCGGCAGCAGCGCGCACGCCTGGACCCTCACCCTGCCCGCGGCGTAGGAGGAACGGTCAGGCGTCGGGCAAGGAGTAGGTCAGCTCGTAGGAGTGGCCGCGGTCGTCGATGGTGAGCGCCAGCGACCCGTCGATGCCGGTCAGCTCGCCGGTGCCGGACCCGGGGACGACGTCGTAGCGCAGCTCCTGGTCGCCGTCGCGCATGACCCCGAGCTGCTGGAAGACGAACGACCCGGGCCGTCCGTGCAGCGTGCCGTCGACGACCTCGAGCGCGACGTAGCCGGCCCTGCCCTGCGTGGGATCGCCGGCGGAGAGCATGAGGCCGTGCCCGGCGGCGGTGAGGTCGCCGGACCAGGTCTTGTCGATGGTCAGCCGCCCGATGGCGTCGTCGGTCTCCTGCGGCGTGATCGCGACCTCGAACGTGCCGCGTGCTGTCTGGCTCATGGGTCGAGGCTGCCAGACGACGCCGACAGGCCGATCCCCGCCGCCCGCGCCGGCTCGGCGTACGCCGCCCCGAGGGAGGCGACCGACTCGTGGGCGTTGAGCCCGCTCGGGTTGGGCACCACCCAGAGCCGTGCCGAGCCGATCGGCTCCGGCTGACGCCCGGTGGCCGCGCGCGGTCGCGCGAAGGCGATCCGGTACGCCGTGATCCCGAGCATCGCGACGACGCGCGGCCGGTGCGTCTCGACGAAGGCCTCCAACCGGGTGCGGCCGGCCAGCAGCTGCGCGCGCGTCAGCTCGTCGGCCCGCGCGGTGGCGAACGGGACCAGGTTGGTGATCCCGACCTTCCGCGACACCAGGGTCGCCAGGTCGCCCTCGGTCATCCCGGGCACGCCGTCGACCGGCGGCTGCAGCAGCCCGGCCGCGACGAGGGCGGGGCGGAAGCGGTTGCCCGGGTTGCCGAAGTGGATCTGCGTGGCGGCCGTGCGCAGGCCGGGGTTGATCCCGACGAAGACCAGCCGGACGCCGGGGCCGACCAGGTCGGGCACGGCCGCTCCGTGGAACGACTCCAGCTCGGCACGGGTGAAGCGCGGCACGGAGCCATCCTCACACCCCCGCCGTGGCCGCCTCCCGCGCTCCCCAGCCGAGGCGGACCGGCGGGCGGCCGCGCACCGGCTGGTACCCGTCGAACCGCGACTCCAGGGTGCCCTCACCCCCGGTCAGGTCGGGGAGCTGGCGCTGGAGCTCGTGGAGCCGGGCGGCGACCAGGCGCACCTCGAGCCGGGTGAGGTCGCCCGCGCCCGACTGGCCGACCAGCTCCGCTCCCCACCGGGTCACCACCCGCTGGACGGAGGCGGCGTCCTCGGTCGGCACCTCCACGACCACCCGGAGCACCGGCTCGCAGACGACGGTCCGCGCCCGGTCCAGGGCGCGGCGCGCCACCGTCGGCGCCACCTTCCGGTAGTCGAAGGAGGTGCTCGTCGGTCCGCGCTTGGAGGGCGGCCCGTCCGCCACGCTGTACGCCGCCTCGACCATCGTCACCACGCAGTCGGTGACCTCCCAGCCGTAACGGCCGTGGGTCAGCTCGCGGCGCACGTGCTTCTCGATCGCGGCCGCGAAGCCCTCGACACTGCCGAACAGGTAGAGCGGCATGTCCTTCGCGGACACCCGGTTGCGAAACACCAGCCCCGACCCCGGCGGCCCGGGCTCGAGGCGCAGCCCGATGGTCGCCTGGAAGGGGTTCTCCTCGGTGTTCAGCCGCACCACCGCGCTCCCCGTGCCGCGCGGGCGCTCGACGTGCAGGACGCTCGCGTCGGAGAACGCGACCTCGATGCCGTGCTCCTCGGCGAGCGTCGACCCGAGCACCTCCTGCTGGACCCGGCCGTAGAGCGACACGGTGGGGCGTCCGGTCTCGTCCAGGCGCGCGCCGATCAGCGGGTCCTGGTCGGCGAGCTGCACCAACGCCGCCCGCAGCGCCGGCCGCTGGGTGGGATCGACCGCCTCGACCGACGACTCGAGGGTCGGCGGCGGGAACTGGTGCTCCTCGGCGCGGCTCGAGCTCCCGAAGCCGTCACCGACCCGCACCTCCGCGAGCCCGTGCAGCCGACCGATCCGGCCGGCGCCGAGCTCGTCGGTGCGCGTCCACTCCCCGCGATCGAAGACCTGGATCCCGGCGACCTTCCCGAGCCGCCCCTCCGGGAGTCGGAGCCGCTGACGCGTCACGACCGAGCCGGCGAACATCCGGACGTAGGCGATCTTCTCCCCCGCTGTCCCGCGCTCCACCTTGAACACCCGGCCGGACGGCTCACCCGTCCCGTCCGGGACCGTCCCGGAGAAGGAAGGTCGCGATCCCGGACATCAGCTCGGGCACGCCGGCCCCGGTCGCGGCCGAGCCGGCGAAGACGGGGTGCAGCAGGCCCGCCCGTGTCTGCGCCGCCGCGTCGGCGAGCAGCTGGTCCGGCGTACGGTCGCGGCCCTCGACGTACGCCGCCAGCACCGAGTCGTCGTGCTCGGCCAGGGCGACGGTCTCGCGCTCGCGGAAGGCGCCGTCGTCCGGTCGGTACGCCGTGAACGCGGCGGCCCGCGAGCCCAGCCCGACGGCCGCACCCATCGGCAGGACGTCGGTGGTGAGGCGTCGCCGGATCGCGTCGAGGACGCCCTCGACGTCGGCGCCCGCGCGGTCGATCTTGTTGACGAACAGCAAGGTCGGCACGTGGAGGCGCTGCAGGGCGCGCATCAGGATCCGGGTCTGCGGCTGCACGCCCTCGACGGCCGACAGCACCAGCACCGCGCCGTCCAGCACCCCGAGGACCCGCTCGACCTCGGCGATGAAGTCGGGGTGGCCCGGGGTGTCGACGACGTTGACCGTGGTGTCGTCCAACGGGAACGCCACGACCGCGGCCTTGATGGTGATGCCGCGCCGGCGTTCGAGGGCCAGGCTGTCGGTCCGGGTGGTGCCGGAGTCGACCGACCCCGGCTCGTCGATGACCCCCGCGAGGTGCAGGAGCCGCTCGGTCAGAGTGGTCTTACCGGCGTCGACGTGGGCGAGGACGCCGAGGTTGAGCGAACGTGTGAGCACGCGAGATCCCTTCGAGGTGGCAGAGCTGGACGGGAGCGTGCGCTGCTCGCATCTCGGTGCCTCCTGGGATCTCGTGGCCGGACCGTCCGGTCGCCGTCACGCTACGACGTGGGTCACGCGGGTGCCACCGAGTTTCGGCGCGTGCGACCCGGCGCCGGCACGCCGTAGTGTGCGCGCCATGCAGGCTCGACGGCACGGCGGGCAGCTGCCGGTCGCCGGTCAGGTCACCTCGCTCGAGCTCTTCTTCGACCTCGTCTTCGTCTTCACCATCACCCAGCTGACCGCGACCGTCGGGCCGGGTGGCTGGGGCGTCACCGCCCGGTCGGCGCTCCTGCTCCTGATCCTGTGGTGGATGTACGGCGGCTACGCCTGGCTCACCAACGCCGCACCGCCGGTCACCCCCCGGCGTCGGGCCCTGCTGGTGCTCGGGATGCTCGGCAACTTCGTGACCGCGATGGCGATCCCGCACGCCTACGGCTCGGACCGCGTCGTCTTCGCCACCGGCTACCTGCTGGTCGTGCTCGTCCACGCCGGGATGTTCGTCTCGGAGTCCGCCCGGATCACGCGCGGGATGGTCGTGCAGCTGCTCGGCTGGAACGTGCTCGGGGCCGGCCTGGGGCTCGTCGGGGCGGTCTTCTTCGAGGACGTCCTCGCCTGGTGGTGGCTGGCGTCGTTCGTGGTGGCCGTGGTGGTTCCCCGGCTCGTCAGGGTCACGTCCCTGAACGTCACCGAGGCGGACGGCGGACCGTCCTTCGACCTGGTGCCGGGCCACTTCGTCGAGCGGCACGGGCTGATGCTGCTGATCGCGCTCGGGGAGTCGGTGCTCGCGATCGGGGTCGGGCTCGGCACCGGCGCGCACTCGATCGGGCTCGAGCAGGTCCTGTTCGCGGCGATCAGCCTGCTGCTCGCGGCGACCCTCTACTGGGCCTACTTCGGCGTCGGGGAGGACCACCGGGCGGAGGCCGCCCTCGACGCTCTCCCGCCCGAGCGGGCGCAGGCGGCCGGGCTCGCGTCGTACGGCTATGCCTTCTGGGTGGTGCTGTTCGGGATCGTGCTCACCGCCGCCGGGCTCCACCACGCCCTCGTGCACCCCACCGAGGCGCTCACCTGGGAGTACGCCGGCCAGCTGTGCGTCGGCGTCGGGCTGTTCTGGGTGGGGCTCGGGCTGTTCCGGCTCGCACTCGCCCTGCCGGGCTGGCTGCCGCGGGTCGCCGGAGGAGTCGTGCTCGGGGCCGTGATCGTCGTGGGCGCGGAGATCTCGGGCCTCGCGGCCCTGGTGTGCCTGCTGGCGGGGTCGGTGGCGTTGGTGCTGTGGGAGGGGCGAGCCGGCGTGCCCGTCTCGGCTGACCCCACCAGCCCCACGGCGTAGGCAGCTCTTTCACCCGGAGACGCAGAACGGCCCCGGACCGAGGTCCGGGGCCGTCCTGGGTGATGCGTCAGCTCACTTGTTGATCTTGGTGACCCGACCGGCGCCGACGGTGCGGCCACCTTCACGGATCGCGAACCGCAGACCCTCCTCCATGGCGATCGGCTGGATGAGCTCCACCGCCATCTCGGTGTTGTCGCCCGGCATGACCATCTCGGTGCCCTCGGGGAGGGTCACCACGCCGGTCACGTCGGTGGTGCGGAAGTAGAACTGCGGGCGGTAGTTGTTGAAGAACGGCGTGTGCCGGCCGCCCTCCTCCTTCGACAGGATGTAGACGCTCGCGTCGAAGTTGGTGTGCGGGGTCGTCGTGCCGGGCTTGATCACGACCATGCCGCGCTCGACGTCCTCGCGCTTGGTGCCGCGGAGGAGCAGACCGACGTTCTCGCCGGCCTGGCCCTCGTCCAGCAGCTTGCGGAACATCTCGACGCCGGTGACCGTCGACTTCTGCGAGGTCTCGCGGATGCCGATGATCTCGACCTCCTCGTTGATCTTCACGATCCCGCGCTCGATGCGGCCGGTGATGACCGTGCCGCGGCCGGTGATCGTGAAGACGTCCTCGACGGGCATCAGGAACGGCTTCTCGGTGTCGCGCTCCGGGGTCGGGATGTAGGAGTCGACCGCGTCCATGAGCTCGAGGACCGACGCGCCCCACTTCTCGTCGCCGTTGAGCGCCGGGAAGGCCGCGACCTTGATCACGGGGATGTCGTCGCCGGGGAACTCGTACTCGGAGAGGAGCTCACGCACCTCCAGCTCGACGAGCTCGACGAGCTCCTCGTCGTCGACCATGTCGCACTTGTTGAGCGCGACGACGATCGCCGGCACGCCGACCTGGCGGGCGAGCAGCACGTGCTCACGCGTCTGCGGCATGGGGCCGTCGGTGGCGGCCACCACGAGGATCGCGCCGTCCATCTGGGCAGCGCCGGTGATCATGTTCTTGATGTAGTCGGCGTGACCGGGGCAGTCGACGTGGGCGTAGTGGCGCACCTCGGTCTGGTACTCGACGTGCGCGATCGCGATCGTGATACCGCGCTGACGCTCTTCCGGTGCCTTGTCGATCTCGTCGAAGGCGTAGAAGGGGTTCAGGTCGGGGTACTTGTCGTGCAGGACCTTGGTGATCGCCGCGGTCAAGGTGGTCTTGCCGTGGTCGATGTGACCGATCGTGCCGATGTTGACGTGCGGCTTGGTCCGCTCGAACTTCGCCTTAGCCACTGTGGGCTCCTCCTGTTGTTGTCACTTGACTCGTTGATTCTGCTGCATGCCGAGGGTCCGGCCAAATGCCCCCGGATCACCCGGGGGGACCGGTGGCGACTACTCGCCGCGGACCTTCTTGACGATCTCGTCGGCGATGCCCGAAGGGACCTCGGCGTACGAGTCGAACTCCATCGAGTACGACGCCTGGCCGGAGGTCTTGGACCTCAGGTCACCGACGTACCCGAACATCTCGGAAAGGGGCACGAGGGCGTTGATGACCATGTCACCGTGCCGCTCCTCCTGTGCCTGGATCTGGCCGCGGCGGCTGTTGATGTCGCCGATCACCGTGCCGAGGAACGTGTCGGGGGTGATCACCTCGACCGCGAACATCGGCTCCAGCAGGACGGGCTTGGCCATCCGCGCGGCCTCCTTGAAGGCCTGGTTGCCGGCGATCTTGAACGCGAGCTCCGAGGAGTCGACGTCGTGGTAGGCGCCGTCCTCCAGCGTGAACCTCACGTCGACCATCGGGTAGCCGGCGAGCACGCCGAACTCCATGGCGTCCTGGCCGCCCTGGTCGACCGACGGGATGTACTCGCGCGGGATGCGGCCACCGGAGACGTTGTTGACGAACTCGTAGCCCGCACCCGAACCCGTCTCGGGGTCGATGTTGGGGCCGAGCGAGATGACGACCTTCGCGAACTGGCCGGACCCACCGGTCTGCTTCTTGTGGGTGTAGCTGTGGTTCGTGATCTCCTTGCGGAGCGTCTCGCGGTAGGCCACCTGCGGCTTGCCGACGGTCGCCTCCACGCGGAACTCGCGCTTCATCCGGTCGACCAGGATCTCCAGGTGGAGCTCGCCCATGCCGGCGATGATCGTCTGGCCGGTCTCCTCGTCGGTCTTGACCGTGAACGTCGGGTCCTCGTCGGAGAGCCGCTGGATCGCGGTCCCGAGCTTCTCCTGGTCGCTCTTGGTCTTGGGCTCGATCGCGACCTCGATCACCGGGGCCGGGAACGACATCGACTCGAGCACGACCGGGTTGCCCATGTCGGACAGGGTGTGACCGGTCTTGGTGTCCTTCAGACCCATCACGGCCACGATCTGGCCGGCGCCGACCGACGCGATCTCCTCACGCTTGTTGGCGTGCATCTGGTAGACCTTGCCGATCCGCTCCTTCTTCCCCGTGACGGAGTTCAGGACGGTCGCACCGGCCTCCAGCTTGCCGGAGTAGACGCGCACGTAGATCAGCTTGCCGAGGTGGGGGTCGCTGGCGATCTTGTAGGCCAGGCCGGAGAACGGCTGGTCGTCGGCGGGCTTGCGCTCGATCTTCTCGTCCTCGTCGTTGACCTTGTGGCCGACGATGGCGTCGATGTCGAGCGGGCTCGGCAGGAACTTCACGACCGCGTCGAGCAGGGGCTGCACGCCCTTGTTCTTGAACGCCGTGCCGCACAGCACCGGGTTGACCTTGTCGGCCAGGGTGGCGCGGCGGATGCCGGCCTCCAGCTCGGCCACGGAGAGCTCCTCGCCCTCGAGGTACTTCTCCATGATGTCGTCGTCGGCCTCGGCGAGCGTCTCGAGGAACTTCTCGCGGTACTCGTCGGCCTGGGCGCGCATCGACTCCGGGATCTCCTCGACCTCGTAGTCCTCACCCATCGTGGTCTCGCCACGCCAGGTCAGGGCACGCATGCCGACCAGGTCGACGACACCGAGGAAGTCGGCCTCGGCACCGATCGGGAGCTGGAGGACCAGCGGGGTGGAGTTCAGCCGCTCGACCATCATGTCGACGCAGCGGAAGAAGTCGGCACCGGTGCGGTCGAGCTTGTTCACGAAGCACATCCGGGGCACGGAGTACTTGTTCGCCTGGCGCCAGACGGTCATCGTCTGCGGCTCGACACCGGCCACTCCGTCGAAGACGGCGACCGCGCCGTCGAGGACGCGCAACGAGCGCTCGACCTCGGCGGTGAAGTCCACGTGACCGGGGGTGTCGATGATGTTGATCTGGTGGTCCTTCCACCAGCAGGTCGTCGCGGCGGACGTGATCGTGATGCCGCGCTCCTGCTCCTGCTCCATCCAGTCCATCGTCGCGGCACCCTCGTGGACCTCACCGATCTTGTAGGTGATGCCGGTGTAGAAGAGGATGCGCTCGGTGGTGGTGGTCTTGCCGGCATCGATGTGAGCCATGATGCCGATGTTGCGGACCTTCTGGAGGTCCGTGGTGATGTCGACAGCCACTGAGGGTTCGTTTCCTTAGGTAGGACCGGTTGAACCGGTGCCGGCGGCGCACGCGCCCGCTCGGGGCGGCGTACGCCGGCTCGTCACCAGCGGTAGTGGGCGAAGGCCTTGTTGGACTCGGCCATCTTGTGGGTGTCCTCGCGCTTCTTCACCGCGGCACCGAGGCCGTTGGACGCGTCGAGGATCTCGTTCATCAGGCGCTCGGACATCGTCTTCTCACGACGGTCCGCGGCGTACCCGACCAGCCACCTCAACGCGAGCGTGGTGCCGCGTGTTCCCTTGACCTCGATCGGGACCTGGTAGGTCGCGCCGCCGACGCGGCGGGACTTGACCTCGATCGCCGGCTTCACGTTGTCCATGGCGCGCTTGAGCGTGACCACGGGGTCGGTGCCGGTCTTGTCGCGGCAGCCCTCGAGGGCGGTGTAGACGATGCGCTGGGCGACCTGCTTCTTGCCGTCCTTGAGCACCTTGGAGACCAGCTGGGTCACCAGCTGGGACCCGAAGACCGGGTCGACGTCGAGCGGCCGCTTGGGAGCGGGACCCTTGCGCGGCATATCAGCTCTTCTCCTTCTTGGCTCCGTAGCGGCTGCGGGCCTGCTTACGGTTCTTCACACCCTGCGTGTCGAGCGTGCCGCGGATGATCTTGTAGCGGACACCGGGGAGGTCCTTCACCCGGCCGCCGCGGACGAGCACGATCGAGTGCTCCTGGAGGTTGTGACCGACGCCCGGGATGTAGGCCGTGACCTCGACGCCGCTCGACAGGCGCACGCGGGCGACCTTGCGGAGGGCGGAGTTCGGCTTCTTCGGGGTGGTGGTGTAGACGCGGGTGCAGACGCCTCGGCGCTGCGGGCTGCCCTTCAGGGCCGGGGTCTTCGACTTCGAAGGCTTGTCCCGGCGGCCGTTGCGGACCAGCTGGTTGATGGTGGGCACTCGGTGGTTCCCTTTCTTTCCCTACCTCAGGACCCGGCGCCTTGCCGGGCACGATCGTGGTGCATGGAGCGGTGTGCCTGGTGGTGATGTGGTGCCCCAGCCGCTATCGAGCCCACTCGTGACAGGGGGCCGCGCGAGGCTGGGCACGCGAACATGCCCGGACGTGCCGGACACGGTGTTCCAGATTACTCGCCCGGCCCGTGGGCACCAAAACGAGATACCCCCGCCCCGCCGGGAACCGGCGGGGCCGAGCCGGCGCGAGATCCGCGCGGATCACGCCACTTGGGCGGCGACCCTCTCCGGCTCGGCGTTCGCCTCGTCCCGCGCGGGACGCGCGAAGAGCGCCACCGCGAGGACGACCCCCAGGATCGTGAGGGCCCCGCCGCCCAGCAGCGTCCAGCGGGCGCCGAACTGCTGCCCGACCCAGCCGATGATCGGCGAGCCGATCGGTGTGCCCCCCATGACGATGGTCATGTAGAGCGCCATCACCCGGCCGCGCAGGGCCGGGGCCGACTCCAGCTGGATGATCGCGTTGGCGGAGTTGAGCATGGTCAGCGTGCAGACGCCGATGAGCGGGCAGATCAGCGCGAACGCGACGTACGTCGGCATCAGGCCGGCCACCATCTCCATGACCCCGAACCCGACGGCGGCGCCGGCCACCAGCCGGACCCGGATGTGCACCCGACGGGCCGCGAGCAGCGCACCGATCAGGGAGCCGACGGCCATCGCCGAACCGAGGATGCCGAACTCGCCCGCACCCTTGCCGAACACATGGGTGGCCATCAGGGCCGAGGTGATCTGGAAGTTCATCCCGAACGTGCCGGCGAAGAACACCATCACCAGGATCATCATCATCTTGGGCTGGCTGCGGATGTAGCGCACGCCCTCGAGCAGCAGCCCCGGGGTGCGGGCGACCGGCTTGGGCGAGCGGAGCAGCGCGGTGTCCATGTGTTCGAGCTGCCAGATCACGGCGCCGTAGGAGGCGGCGTTGATCAGGATCACCCAGCCGGTGGCCGAGGCGCCGCCACCCAGGGCGCCGATCATCAGCCCCGCGAAGGCGGGACCGACGATGCGGGCGACGTTGAAGGTGGCGGAGTTGAGGCCGACGGCGTTGGTGAGGTCGTCGGGCCCGACCAGCTCGGAGACGAACGACTGACGCGCGGGCGCGTCGAAGGCGGAGCCGATGCCGAAGAGGAAGGCGATCGTGTAGACCATCCAGACCTCGGCGGCACCGGTGACCGCGAGGACGCCGAGGACCAGCGAGGCCATCGCCATGGTCAGCTGCGTGAGCTGGAGCAGGCGGCGCTTGGAGAAGCGGTCGGCGACCACGCCGGCGTACGGCGAGAGGAGGAGGACCGGCAGGAACTGCAGGCCGGTGGTGATGCCCAGGGCGGCGCCGCTGCCGTCGGTGAGGCGGAGCACCAGCCAGTCCTGCGCGACGCGCTGCATCCAGGTGCCGGTGTTGGAGACCAGGCTGCCGAGCGCGTATCGCCGGTAGTTGGGGTTGTGGAGGGCTCGGAACGTGGGGCTCAAGATCTGCTTTCAGTCGGTGCTGCGTGGTGGTGGTCAGTCGGCGGTCGCCAGGCGCTCCAGCAGTGGGGCGGCCCGGCGGAGGGTGTCGCGCTCGTCGGCGGTGAGGTCGTCGCGCATCCGGCGCGCCAGCCAGGCGTCGCGGCGGGCACGGTCGGCGAGGAGCGTCGTACGACCCTGCTCGGCGAGCTCGACGATCACCTGCCTCCCGTCGGTCGCGTGCGCCCGGCGGACGACGAAGCCGCCCTCCTCGAGCGCGTTGACGATGCGGGTCATGCTGGGCGGCTGGACACGCTCGTGCGCGGCCAGCTCGCCGACGGTCAGGTCGCCCCGTCGGAACAGGCAGCCCAGCACGGCCATCGCGCCCATGCTGAGCGGGTTGTCCGGATGGCGCTCGTTGCTCAGTCGCCGCCGGAGCCGCATGACGCTGAGCCGGAGCTCGCTCGCGAGCCCGGCGTCGGTCCGGGCGGCTGTCTGGACGGTCGGCATGTCGTTAGCATAACTCATTACCTTCGCTAACCATTCCCGCCCAGGTGGGAGTCCGTCACCGCCGAGGTGGGAGTTCGTCACCGCCCAGGTGGGAGTTCGTCACCGTCGAGGCAGGACTACGTCGGGGTTCGAGGCTGACGAACTCACACCTCGACCCCGACAAAGTCCCACTTCGGCCTAGGTGAAGAGGACGGTGATGGGGTGGATCGCGAAGTAGACGAGGAACAGGGCGGCGACGACCCAGAGCAGCGGGTGGACGTCGGCCGACTTGCCCTTGACCGCCTTGATCAGCACGTAGGCCAGGAAGCCGGCGCCGATGCCGACGCTGATGGAGTACGTGAACGGCATCAGGATGATCGTCAGGAACGCCGGGATCGCGATGTCGTTGTCGTCCCAGCTGATTCCCTTGACCTGCTGCATCATCAGGAAGCCCACGAGCACCAGGGCCGGCACGGCCGCCTCGCTCGGGATCACGCTGACCAGCGGGGCCAGGAAGATCGCCAGCAGGAACAGCACGCCGGTCACCACCGACGCCAGGCCGGTGCGTGCACCCTCGCCGACGCCCGAGGCGCTCTCGATGTACGACGTGTTGGACGAGACGCCCGCGGCACCACCGGCCGCGGCGGCGACGGAGTCGACGATCAGGATCCGCTGCGTGTTCGGCGGGATCCCCTCGGGGTCGAGCAGACCGGCCTCGGCGCCGATCGCGGTCATCGTGCCCATGGTGTCGAAGAAGTCGGCCAGCATCAGCGTGAAGACCAGCAGCAGCGCGGTGACCACGCCTGCGGACTGGAACGAGCCGAAGATGTTGAAGTGCCCGAGGGTGTCGAAGTGCGGGGTGTCGGCGATCTTGTCCGGCCACTTCGGGACGTTCAGGCCCCACCCGCCGCTCGGGTTGTCCGCGCTCGAGCCGAAGTCACCGATGCTCTCGACGATGATCGCCAGGATCGTGGTGGCGAGGATCCCCAGCAGGATCGCGCCCCGGACCCGCTTCACCCACAGCGTGATGACCAGCGCCAGGCCCACCGCGAACACGACGACCGGCCAGCCCTGGAGGAAGAAGCCCGTGCCGAGCTGCACCGGCACGGTGGTGTGGGCGGCGTCCGGCGTACGGCGCACGAACCCGGCGTCGACGAACCCGATGAACGCGATGAACAGGCCGATGCCGACCGAGATGGCGACCTTGAGCTGGGCGGGCACGGCGTGGAACACGGCCGTGCGGAACCCGGTCAGCACGAGCACCAGGATGACCAGGCCCTCGAGCACGATCAGGCCCATCGCGTCCGACCAGGACATCTGCGTGGCGACCGAGACCGCGAGGAAGGCGTTCAGGCCCAGCCCGGTGGCGAGGGCGAGCGGGTAGTTGGCGACGACGCCCATCAGGATCGTCATCACGCCCGCGACGAGCGCCGTTCCGGCGGCGATCGCCGGCAGGTTCGAGCCGTCGCCGGTCCCGCCGCCGAGGAAGTGCCCGTTCTCGTCGGGCGCGAACCCGAGGATGAGCGGGTTCAGCACGATGATGTAGGCCATCGTGAAGAAGGTGACCACGCCGCCGCGCAGCTCGCGCTCGATCGTGGAGCCGCGCTCGCTGATCTTGAAGAACCGGTCGAGGCCGCTCTGGTGCCCGCGCGGCGCGTCCCGGCGCGGCGTCGGCCGACCCTTGGTCCGGTCGGGCTGGGAGTTCGGGCTCGGGCTCGCGCCCTCAGGCGTATCCGTCACGGGCGCTGAGCATGCCAGAGCGGACGGCGCTCGGGAAGACATGCGCGGCGATGGGGTCCCGCTCCTCCTAGAGTGACCCCATGGAGCTGCGCGACGACCAGCCGATCGTCCACGAGATCGGCAACCGCACCTACCTCGTCGCGAACGTCGAGCCGCTCGACGTCGACGGCGTCCGCACCGTCCAGGTCGGGGTCGCTCTGTGGGTGATCGGCTTCGTCGCCCTGCTCCCCTTCTACGGGCGCCTGCAGGACGCCGGGCACGGCTGGATGCTCTGGACGTGCGCGGCCGGCTGTGGGCTCGGACTGCTCGGCCTGGAGTACTGCCGGCGGCGCAAGCGGGCCCGCACCGAGCTCGTCGAAGCCGAGGCGGACGCCGGCTAGCGCGGGCTCAGAACGTCTCGAGGTCGTCGTCGAGCTCGTCGACGACCGGCTCGGGCAAGGGCACGGGCTCGTGCCGCTTGGCGAGCCGCACCTCGGAGTGGGCGCCACAGCCGTGGCCGAAGGCGACCACGCGGCCGTCGTCGTTGGCGTCGCCGTTGGCGCAGACCCCGAAGGTCTCGGCCAGTGAGCCGGAGATCCGCACCAGGAAGCCGCACGTCGAGCACGGCTCGGGCGCGGACTGCGCGAGCAGCCCCTCGGGGCCGGCCTCGCCATCGAACCAGCGCTGGGCGGCGAGCTCGTGGCCCTCGCCCGAGAGGGTCCGGATCCGGCCCAGCCCGAGGTCCTTGGCGATCGTGCGGATCTGGGTGCGGGCGTCGCTGTCGAGCGGGTCGTCGCCGAAGGAGTACGTCGGGACCAGGCGCGGGTCGTCGTCGGCGACGGGGAGCAGGTCGCCGGGCGAGAGGTCGCCGGGCTGGATCCGCTCGCGGTAGGGCACCCAGGTGGGCGCGACGATCGCCTCGCCGCCGGGGACGAGCACGATCTCGGCCACGGTGACGGTCTTCTGACGTGAGGCGCGCACGACGGTCACCGACCAGCGCCACCCGACGTAGCCGGGCCGCCGGCAGTCGAAGAGGTGGGTGACGACGCGGTCGCCCTCCGGGTCGGCGGACAGGTGCTCACCCACGTCGGCCGGGTCGACCTCCACCTCCAGCGCCTCTCGGGCGAGGTCGACCGACGCCATCGCGACGGCGTCCGGCTTCGCGGACGCACGGGGACGCACCGTGGTCATGGTCGTCGCGTCGCCCTCGTCACCGGTCATAGCGCCCATGATGACGGATGGCTGCTTCCCTGTCAGATCGCATCCACGGTTTCGTCACACCCGTCGCGCCCTCGCACGCCCGGCCGCGGGGGTTTGCTCGACCTGCCGTCGCCCACGCGGCCCGCTCGTCCCTCGCGGCCCACTGCTCGTGCAGGATGGACGCATGGCCATGCCCCCGGAGTCCGAGCGCCGTACGGCGAAGGACTCCATGACCTCGGGAGCGAAGGTCACGGGGCGAGGACTGGCGTCGATGGCGCGCGGCACCGGTCGCTTCAGCCGGTACGCCATGCGGAGCGCGCGCCGCGCGGCCGGCGCCGAGGGCGCCGACCGGAGCGGGCTGGGCCGCCTGATCGAGCTCGGCGCGCTGAACGCGGCGGCCGACGCGGCCGTCGCGATCTCGCTGGCCGGCACCTTGTTCTTCCAGGCCCCGACCGCGGAGGCGCGCGGGCAGGTGGCGCTGTTCCTCGGGCTGACGATGCTGCCGTTCGCGATCGTGGCGCCGTTGATCGGCCCGTTCCTCGACCGGTTCGCCCACGGGCGCCGCTGGGCGATCGGCGCGACCATGGCCGTGCGGGCGTTCCTCGCGTGGAGCCTGGCCACCGCGGTCCACGAGACCTCGGCCTGGCTGTTCGCCGCGGCGCTCGGGATCCTGGTCGCCTCCAAGGCCTACAACGTGACCCGCGCCGCAGCCGTCCCGCGCCTGCTGCCCGAGGGCCTCACCCTGGTCTCCGCGAACGCCCGCACCTCGATGGCGGGCGTCGTCGGCGTCGCGGTGTCGGCGCCGATCGCCGCTGCGCTGTCCGTGATCGGCCCCGAGTGGTCGCTGCGCTACGCCGCCCTGGTGTTCGCGCTCGCCACCGTGCTCGCGATCCGCCTGCCCGCCCGCGTCGACTCCAGCCAGGGCGAGGAGTCGCTCGGGTTCCTCAGCGGTGAGCAGGAGGAGTCGGCAGCCGGCCGCGACGGCGAGACCGCACCCCTGGCCGGCGCCGACTCACGCCGCCGGCGCCCGAAGACCCGGATCCCCGCGTCGATGGCGTTCGCCCTCCGCGCGAACTGCGGCCCGCGGTGGCTGTCGGGGTTCCTCACCCTGTTCATGGCCTTCCTGCTGCGCGCCCACCCGATCGGCGGCCACTCGACCAACTTCCTGCTGGCCGTGGTCATCGGTGCGGCGGGCTTCGGCAACTTCGCCGGCATCGCGGTCGGCTCGGTGCTCAAGAACGTCGACCCGAAGGTGACCGTCGTGCTCGCGCTGCTCGCCGACGTGGCGGCCGCGACGTTCGCCGCACTCGCCTACGGGCTGCTGTCGTTGACCCTGCTCGGCCTGGTGGCCGGTCTGACCCAGTGCCTGGCGAAGCTCTCGCTCGACTCGACCATCCAGCGCGACGTGCCCGAGCGCGTGCGGACCAGCGCGTTCGCCCGCAGCGACACCACCCTGCAGCTGGCCTGGGTGATCGGTGGCTTCGTGGGCATCGCCCTGCCCCTGAACTCCCGGCTCGGGCTCACCGTCGCGGCCGTGGTGCTGCTGGCGTGGACGGTGTTCACGTTCGCGCAGCGGCCCCGGCGTACGACGCAAGCCCTCGCTGCGTGATCGACCCGCCAATCGGGATTTCGAGACGCGTCACGCCGCCCGTCGCTTCGCTCCGGTCAGCGTCGAACGCTCCTCAATCTCTTCGCTTGACCTGACTCGCGCTGGCGCGCGAGTCAGAGCTCGAGCTCGTCCGCCAGGGCGCGGAGCAGCTTCGCGGTCGGGCGCGCCTGGCGGGTGTCCGGGTGGCGACCGTGCCGGTAGGCCTCGCCGACGCCGTCCAGCAGGCGGATCAGGTCCTCGACGATCGGGACCATCTCCTCGGGCGACTTCCGACGGGCGTGCGACTGGTTGCGCTGCACCGACGCGGGCGCGTCGAGGACCCGCACCTGGAGCGCCTGGTCACCCCGCCGCCCCTGGGCGATCCCGAACTCGACACGGGTGCCGGCCTTGAGGTTGGGCGTGCCCTCGGGCAGCGCGTCGGTGCGCACGTAGACGTCGGGCCCGTCGTCCTGCGACAGGAACCCGAAGCCCTTCTCGGCGTCGAACCACTTCACCTTGCCAGTCGGCACGTTCATCCCTCTTCTACGCACACGTGCCCCGAGAGCCGGGGCGACGGCCCAGCCTAGGCGGCGGCACCGTACGGATTCCAACCGAATGCGACGGGCGCCGTCCCGACATCCTGCGCGAGCAGATCGACGGCGTGACCGGTCGCTAGCCCAGGCGGCTCGCGACGACCCGGTCGAGCACGCCGAGCGGCAGGGCGCCGCTGTCGAGCACCGCGGAGTGGAAGCGGCGTACGTCGAACCGGTCCCCCTGCCGCTGCTCCGCCTCGCGCCGCATCCGCTGGATCTCCAGCCGACCGACCATGTAGGACGTGGCCTGGCCCGGGCGGCAGATGTAACGGTCGATCTCCGGCCGGCAGACACCCTCGGTCAGCGGCGAGTGGGCCACCATGTAGTCGATCGCCTGCTGCCGGCTCCAGCCCAGCGCGTGCAGGCCGGTGTCGACGACCAGGCGGCAGGCGCGCATCGAGTCGGCGCTGTACATGCCCATCCGGTCGAGCGGGGTGGAGTACAGCCCCATCTCGTCGGAGAGCCGCTCGCTGTAGAGGCCCCAGCCCTCGGAGTACGCCGAGTTGTTGAGGTGGCGGCGGAAGGCGGGGATCGAGTCGGGGAGCTCGGCGGCGATCGCGAGCTGGAGGTGGTGGCCCGGCACGCCCTCGTGGAAGGCCATGGCCTCGAGCTCGAAGCGGCCCCAGGCCCTCGCGTCGAGGGTGTTCACGAAGAAGGTGCCGCCGCGGGAGCCGTCGGTGGCCGGGGCGAAGTAGAACGCCTTGGCGCCGACGGTCGTGCCCTCGACGGCGCACGGGGCCTTCGGGACCACCTCGAACCAGTCGCCCATCGCGGCCTCGGCACGCGCCAGGGCGACCTTCGACTGCTCGACCAGCTCGTCGGCGTGCTCGAAGTGCAGCGCGGGGTCGGTCCGCATGGCGGCGAAGATCTGCTCGAGGTCGTCCGAGCCGACCACCTCGGGGCCGAGGGCGCGGTACTCGTCGGCGAGCTTGGCCACCTGGGCGAGGCCGATCTCGTGGATCTCCTGGGCCGACTTGTCGGTGGTCGTGAAGAAGCGGAGTGACGCGGCGTACGCCTCGTCACCGCCGTCGAGCCAGGAGAGCCCGCACCGCTCCTCGGGACGCGCCTCGCCGGCCACGCTGCGCAGGGCGTCGCGGAACTCGGTCAGCCCGGGCCGGATCGAGCGCTCGGCGGCCGCCCGGAGCTCGGACCTCAGCTGGTCGGCGTCGACACCGTCGGGGATCCGGACCGCCGCCACCGCCGGGTCGTCCTGGACCGGGACCGCCAGGACGCGCTCGAGCTGGTCGAGCGTCTCCTGCACCGCGAACTCGGGCGAGACCCACCCGCCGTCCGCGGCGTTGCGCACCCGCTCGGCGAGCTGGTGGAGGTGGACGCCGATCGCGTCGAGCTTGCCCGGCATCTGCTCCGCGACGGTGGCGTCGGGGACCGACAGGAGCCCGAGCACCAACGGCAGCTGCACGTGCAGGCCGCTGACGGGGTTGGCGGCGAGTCCGGTGAGCGGGGTGTCGGTCAGGTCGGCGTTCGCGGTCGCGGACGCGATCACGACCTCGCGGGTCAGGGCGTCCTGCTCGTCGAGACCGGCCTCGTCGACAGCCTCCGCGCGGCGGACGAAGTCGCGCAGCGTGGCCACGTCGGCCTGCTCCGCCTCGCGGCTGCACTCCTCGTAGCGACCGACGTCGGAGTAGTCGCCCAGCATGTGCCGCCAGGTCGGCTGCTGGTGCAGCAGGGCACCCCAGTAGTCGTCCGCCAGCGTGCCCAGGTCGTCGCTCACGCGTAGGTCCTTCCACGAGATGTCGGGTCGGGACCAACCTAGTCAGGTACCGGACGGCCCGTGACCCGCGCCGGTGAGGCCGAGCTTCTCCGCGGTCTCCTCGCGCATCTGGACCTTCCGGATCTTGCCGGTGACGGTCATCGGGAACTCGTCGACGAGCAGCACGTAGCGCGGGATCTTGTAGTGGGCGAGCTTGCCGCTGCAGAAGGCACGGACCTGCTCGGCGTCCAGCGGCTCGGCGCCGTCGTTGAGCTTGATCCAGGCGGCCAGCTCCTCGCCGTACTTCTCGTCCGGGACCCCGATCACCTGGACGTCCTCGATGTCGGGGTGGGCGTAGAGGAACTCCTCGATCTCGCGGGGGTAGATGTTCTCGCCGCCGCGGATGACCATGTCCTTGATCCGCCCCACGATGTTGCAGTAGCCGTCCTCGCGCATCTCGGCGAGGTCGCCGGTGTGCATCCAGCCGTCGGCGTCGATCGCCTCGGCGGTCTTCTCCGCGTCGTCCCAGTAGCCGAGCATCACGGAGTACCCGCGCGTGCAGAACTCCCCCGGCTCGCCGCGCTCGACGGTCTCGCCGGTCACGGGGTCGACGATCTTGATCTCGACGTGGGGGTGCACGCGCCCGATCGACGCGGTCCGCCGCTCGAGGTCGTCGTCGGTGCGGGTCTGGCACGACACGGGGCTGGTCTCGGTCATCCCGTAGGCGATCGACGCCTCCTCCATGCTCATCTCGTTGACGCACCGCTTCATCACCTCGACCGGGCAGATCGAGCCGGCCATGATCCCCGTGCGCAGAGCGGAGCTCGCCAGGTCGTGGTCGGCGAACGACGGGTGGTGCTGCATGGCGATGAACATCGTCGGCACGCCGTACACCGCGGTGCAGCGCTCCTGGCTGATGGCGTCGAGGGTGATGCCCGGGTCGAAGCCCTCGGCCGGGATCACCATCGTGGCGCCGTGGCTGGTGCAACCGAGGTTGGCCATCACCATCCCGAAGCAGTGGTAGAAGGGCACCGGGATGCACAGCCGGTCCTCCTCGGTCAGCCTGATCAGCTCGGTGGTGAGGTAGCCGTTGTTGAGGATGTTGCGGTGGCTCAGGGTGGCGCCCTTGGGAAAGCCCGTGGTCCCCGACGTGTACTGGATGTTGATCGGGTCGTGGGGGTCGAGCGTCCGCTGCCGCACGTTCAGCGCGTCGGCGTCGAGGGCCTCCCCGCCCGCGATCAGGTCGTCCCAGTCGTCGGTGTCGAGGTAGACCACGCGTGCCAGGGTCGGGTTGCGGTCGGCGGTCTCCTCGACCATCCCCCGGTAGTCGCTGGTCTTGAAGCTGCTCGCCGCGACGAGGAGCTTGGTGCCGGACTGGTTCATCGCGTAGGAGAACTCGTGGGTGCGGTACGCCGGGTTGACGTTGACCAGGACTGCACCGGCCTTCGCCGCGGCGTACTGGGTGAGGGTCCAGTGGGCACTGTTCGGGCCCCAGATGCCCACCCGGTCGCCCTTCTCGATGCCGGCCGCGATCAGGCCGCGGGCCACCCGGTCGACGTCGTGGTCGAGCTCGCGCCAGGTCCAGCGCCGCCCGCTCGCGAACTCGACCAGCGCCTCGCGGTCGGGGAACGCCGCGACCGTGCGCTCGAGGTTGGCCCCGATGGTCTCTTCCAGGAGGGCGGGCTCGGTCTCGCCCTTCGCGTAGGACTCCACCGGCCGAGCGTAGGACCGCGAGGTTGGCGAGAGGTAGGGTCCGCCGCGCCTAGGGTGGGCGTGTGGACACCGAGGCCGTGCTGCGGCTGCTGCAGGACGTCGCCGAGGAGGTCGTGAACCCGCGGTTCCGCTCGCTGTCGGCCGGCGAGATCCACGAGAAGGGCCCGGGCGACCTGGTCACCGCCGCCGACCGCGAGGCCGAGGAGCTGATCACGGCGGCCCTGCACGCCGCGTACCCCGGCGCCGTGATCCTGGGCGAGGAGACCTACGCCGGCAGGCCCGAGCTGCTCAAGGAGTTCTGGGCCGCCGACCACGCCTTCACCGTCGACCCGGTCGACGGCACCAAGAACTTCGTGCGCGGCTCACGCGACCACGCCGTCATGGTGGGCGAGGTCAAGGGCGGCGAGGCCGTGCGCGGCTGGATCTGGCAGCCCCAGCACGACCGGGCGTACGTCGCCGAGCTGGGCGGCGGCGCCTGGCGGAACGGCGAGCGCGTCGTCCGCCCGGAGACGCCGCCGCGGGCGGAGTGGCGCGGGGTCACGTCGCGTCGGAAGTGGCTCGGCCGTGCGCTCGCCGACGACCTGCAGCCCCTGGAGCTGACGTGGGTCTCGTGCGGGATCGACTACCCGCACCTCGCGGAGGGTGACGCGGACTACGTCGTCTACGGCCGTGCCAACCCGTGGGACCACGTGCCCGGCGGGCTGATCCTCACCGAGGCCGGTGGCTTCCTCGGCACCGAGTCCGGCGGGGCGTACCGACCCAACGACGACCACGACATCGACGGCGCGGTGCCGCGCGCACTGGTCGCGGCGGGCGACCGGGAGACGTACGACGCGATCGCGCCGCTGCTGTAGCGCGCCCGTCAGGACACTCGGTGGACGGTCATCGAGCGATCGCCGAGCTTCACCACGTCGCCCTCGAGCAACGTCGTGGGCCGGCCGGCGGAGAGCGGTCGCGGCATCCCCTGGCGGACCAGCGTCGAGCCGTTGGTGGAACCGCGGTCGGTGACGACCAAGGCGCCGTCGTCGGCGACCACGACCTGGGCATGGGTCTTGGACACCGACATGTCGACGGACGGGAGCGCCACCAGGCGGGCCCCCTGCTCACCCTGACGGGGCTCGGGGCGTCGGCCGACGAGCACGAGGGTGTCGACCAGGACCCGCTCGCCGGTGTCGAAGGCGAGCCCCCACGCCGACGCGGGCAGCACCACCGGCGCGGTCGGCTCCGGCGCGTCGTCGCGGGCGAGCTCCGGGTCACGGACGGTGGTCCGCTCGGCGCGGTCGTCGGGATGCGGGCCGGCGGCGTGCCGGGGTCGCGCGCGGGGCGGCAGGGCGGTGGGCTCGAGCGGCTCCGGCGCACGGCGTGCGGGGGCCAGGCGCAGGGCGGTGAGGTTCACGACGTGCCGCGGTCCGGCGTCCTCCACCTCGTCGACCACCGGCGCCGGCCGGGTGTCGAGCAGGATCGACGAGACGAGGTGGTCGTGCCAGCCGCGCCGCAGGCGGGTGGTGTCGGCGACGGCCGTCCACGCGAGCGCCGCGAGCCCGAAGCCGAACGGCACCGCGGCGAGCCCGACCACACCCGTCCGCAGCATCGCGGGACCGGCGCCGATCGGCTCGCCGGTGCCGGTGTGGACGAGCCGCAGCCCCATCAGCGACTTGCCCGGGGTGGTGCCCGTGCCACCGACGAGAAGGGCCATGACCAGGCCGACGAGCAGGACCGTGGCGACGATGACGACGACGCCGACCGCGACGTGGCCGCGCGAGAGCAGGTAGCGCGACGCGACGACCGCCACGGCGACGTCGATCCCCCACGCGATCAGCCGATCGATCGCGAACGCGTAGAAGCGGCGGTCGGGGTCGGCGACGCGCAGCTCGGCGGACGCCGCCGGGAGGACGGCTGGGCCCGGGGACGACAGGACGCTCACCGGGTCACGCCCGGGTGACCTGGATGGTGACGCCTTCTCCGAGGTCGATGGTCGCGCCGGGGGCCAGCTGGACGGCGATGCCGGGCCGGAGGTCCTCGGCGGGCAGCCCGGGCTGCGCGACGACGGTGCCGTTGGTCGAGCCGAGGTCGGTCGCCACCGCCGACCCGTGGTCCGCGCCGGTGCCGGGACGGATCTCGAGGTGGGTCGAGGAGATCTCCTGGTGCGGGCTGGGCACGGTCACCAGCCGGGTCTGCTCGTCGTCGCCGAGGCGGCCGTGGTCGGGAGCGCGTCCGATCACGACCGCACGATCGACGTCGACCACCTCGCCGCTGGAGAAGATCAGGCGTGCCACCGGCTGCGCCGTCGGCGCGACCGGCGCCTCGTCGGCCACCTGTCCGGCGTCGAGACCGCCCGCCTGGGTGTCGCCCGTGTCGTCGCGGTGTCCCGGCGCCGCCGACTCCGGGAGCACGGCCAGGTCGGGGCTGGTCAACGGGTCGAAGGGGGCCTGGCTCGGCGGACCGGGCACGGGGACGGGGACCGGGGCACCCGGGATCGGCGCGACCGGTGGGGTGGCCACCAGGGGCTCGGTCGGTGGTGCGGGCGCCGGCTCGGAGGCGGCCGCGGCCTCGGCCGCACGCTCCTGCTCGAGCTGCGGGTCGGGTGGCAGGATCCGGCGCTGCCCGGCCGGCGCCCCCGGCGTCGCCGGGGCGGGAGCGGGTGGCTCGACCGGAACGGCGACGGCCTCGGCGTCCGGCTCGGACCCGGGCTCGGAGACGGGCTCCGAGACGGGGCCGGACCCACGCACGGCCGGATGCTCGACACTGGCGACGCGCACCAGCCCCGACCCGACCGTGTACGCCGCGCCGTCGCCGTCGGCGACCCGGACGCGCAGGGAGCTGACCCCGCTCACGTTCTGCTCCACCCAGGTGGTGTCGGCCGACCCGGCGATCGTGACCGGGCCGTCGGCGGTGTCGAGTGCGGCCTCGCCGGCGCCCCGGATGACCACCTTCACGTCGCGCCCCTCGCCGCTGACCAGCACGAAGGCCGGCAGGCCGCGGAGCCCGTCACTGATCAGCGCGTCGAGCACCTCGTCGAAGCCGGCGCCCTCGTCGACCGTCTCCCAGAGCCCGGCGACGCGCGCCTTGGCCGCCGGCGGCAGCAGGACGATGACGCGCTCCCCGAGGACGCCGTACCAGTCCCCGGGCACGACGGTGCGGCTCACGGTCACGGCAGGGCTCCCAGCTTCTCGTGCAGACTCTCGCGCTGACGCCGCGAGTCGTAGGTGCGATCGTCCACCAATCCCATCACATCGACGACGACGGCGGTGGCGTTGTCGATGCCGCCGGCCTCGAGGGCCGCGGTGACGATCCGCTCGGCGGCGTCGCGCGGGTCGGCCTTCTCGCCGAGGATCCGCGCGATCTCGCGGTCGCGGACGAGGTCGGTCACGCCGTCGGAGCAGAGGAGCACGCGTTCGGCGTCGGCCAGCGGCAGCTCGAAGAAGTCGGGGTCGAGCGGGTCGGGGCCGCCGAGCGCGCGGGTCACGATGTGCCGCTCGGGATGGCGCAGCGCCTGCTCCTCGGTGATCCGCCCGGAGTCGACGAGCCCCTGCACGACGCTGTGGTCGGTGCTCACCCGCAGCAGCTCACCGTGGGTGAAGCGGTAGATGCGCGAGTCGCCGAGATTCGTCAGCAGCCACTGCGGTCCGTCGTCCCCCTCGACCAGCATCGCGACCACCGTCGTCGTGCCGCCGTGCCACTGGCCGCCGTCGCTGCCGCGGTGGGTCGCGCCGTACTCGAGCAGCCGGCGCTGGGCCGCCCGCAGCGTGGACAGGACGACGTGGGAGCCTCGGCGGGGGTCGTAGCCCACGTCGGCCAGCCGGGCGAACTCCTCCACCACGATCCGGCTGGCGATGTCGCCGCCGTCGTGGCCGCCCATGCCGTCGGCGACGACGAAGACCGGCGGGTCCGCCAGGCACGAGTCCTCGTTGACCTCACGCACCAGCCCGACGTCGGTCGCGATGCCGTAGTGCAGCTCGACCTGGTCGACCCCCAGGCCGACCAGCGAGCCACCGGCGTCGTCGGTGGACTCCGCGGAGGCGTCTCCGGCCTGCTCGTCGTGGCCGCTCATCGGGCCTCGCGACCGGACGCGCACCTGGGGGAGCCCGCTAGCGTGGGAACGATGACCACCTCGTCCGCCCCGGGGTCCGTCGAGGGCCCGGTCACCAGCAGGGGGCACCGCTCGCTCGCCGACCAGCTCCGCGGCTGGCCGGACGAACGACTCGCGGGGTTGCTCAGGGAACGTTCCGATCTCTCCACTCCTGCCCCGGCCGACTCGGCCCAGCTCGCCTCGCGCGCCGCCACGCGGTCGTCGCTGAACCGTGCTCTCGACCTGCTCACGCGCCTCGAGCTCTCCGTCCTTGATGCCCTCGTGTCGTCGGGCCAAACCACCGAAGCCGAACTGGTGCACATCCTCGACGCGGACGCCCCCGCTGTCGAGAGCGCCTGTCATCGGCTCGTCGACCTGGCGCTCGCCTGGGAGAACGACGCCGGGCTGCGACCGCTGACCGGCGTCCCCGACGCGCTCGGCTCGCTGGCCGAGCTGCACCCGATGAGCGGTCGTACGCCGGACCAGGCGGCGCAGCTGCTCGCGGAGCTCTCGCCCCCGGCCCGGGCGATGCTCGAGCACGTCGAAGCCGGGTCGGGCGAGGCCGACGCCGGCTCCGCCCGGCACCAGATCGACCCGGGTGACGCCGAGACCCCGGCCGAGGAGCTGCTGTCGCGCGGCCTCCTCGTGCCCGGGCGGCCCGGCCTGGTGCGCGTGCCGGGCGAGGTGCAGGTCGCCCTGCGTGGCGGTCGCACGACCCGTGGTCGGATCGACGTCCCCCCGGTCGTGGCGACCTCGGAGCGGACGGCCGGGCTGGTCGACCGGGCGGCGGCAGGCGCGGCGTTCGAGCTCGTGCGTCAGGTGGAGCTGCTGGTCGACCACTGGGGCTCGGCCCCGCCGATCGCCCTCCGGACGGGTGCGGTCGCGGTGCGGGACCTCAAGGCAGCGGCCGAGTTCGCCCAGCTCGACGAGACCGCCACGGCGCTCGTGGTCGAGGTCGCGGCGGCCGCCGGGCTGCTCGCCACCTGGCCCGACTCCGACGGCAACCCGGCGTGGACGGCGACCGACGCGTTCGACACCTGGTGCGACGAGCCGGCCGCCGTGCGGTGGGCGCGGGTCGCGTCCGCGTGGCTGGGCACCGAGCGGCTGCCGTTCCTCGTGGGCACCCGGGACGACGCGGGCAAGGCGCGCAACGCGCTCGACCCCGAGCTCACCAGCCGGATCGCCCCCGAGACGCGGGCGATGACCCTGGCCGCGCTCGCCGCGCTGCCCCCCGGAGAGGTGCTGGCGACCGGCACCGGTCCGGCCTCCGTCGTCGCGCGGGTCGCCTGGGAGCGGCCCCGGCGGCCCCCCTCGCGGACCGACCAGGTCGTGGCCGCCCTCGACGAGGCGGCCCACCTCGGGCTCGTCGCCCTGGGCGGGCTGGCGTCGTACGCCGCCGCCCTGCTCGACGGCGCAGATCCCCTCCCCTTGCTCACCCCGCTGCTGCCCGACGAGGTCGACGAGGTCCTGATCCAGGCGGACCTGACCGCGGTCGCCCCCGGGCCCCTCACCCGCGAGCGCGCCCGCGACCTGCACCTGCTGGCCGACGTGGAGTCGCGCGGGCAGGCGACGGTCTACCGGTTCACGCCCGCGTCCGTACGCCGCGCGTTCGACGCCGGCTGGGCCGCGCACGAGGTCCACGCGTTCCTCGAGGCGGTCTCGCGGACGCCGGTGCCGCAGCCGCTGACCTACCTGGTCGACGACGCGTCCCGGACGTTCGGCACGATCCGGGTCGGGCCACGCCGAGGCGTTCCTGCGGGCCGACGACGAGACCGCGCTGGCGGAGGTGCTCCACCACCCGCGGGCCGCCGCGCTCGGGTTGCGTCGGATCGCGCCGACGGTCCTGGTCAGCACGACCCCGCTCGACGTCCTGCTCCCGCGACTGCGGGAGCTCGGGGTCTCACCGCTGGTCGAGAGCGTCGACGGCAGTGTGCACGTCTCGCGCCCGGACCGGCTCCGGGCCCGGCCCAGCCGCCGGGGTCCCGCACGGCGTACCGAGGACGTCCGGCTCGAGGCGCGCCTCGCCCAGGTGGTGACCGCGATCCGGGCCGGCGACCGGGTCGCGCAGACCAGGACGCCGTCGTCGCCGGAGCTGACGCCGATCGGGTCGCTCGCCGCGCTGCGGGAGGCGGTGGAGGGTGGGCGGACCGTGCTGATCGGCTACGTCGACAACCACGGCGTCTCCAGCGAGCGGCTCGTCGACCCGGTGCGCGTCGACGGGGGCTGGCTCACCGCGCGCGACCACCGCGCCGACGACGTCCGGCAGTTCGCCGTGCATCGCATCCGGTTCGTCAATCCCGTGGACAGCGCTCCGTAGACTTGTGCCGTGGATTTCGTCCGGTACGCCGAGTCGTCGGCATCCCTGCTCAACGCGGAGCTGACCGACCACGACTCCGTGGTCGCCCACCTCGTCCAGCGCGCGTGGCTGCAGCCCCAGGTGACCGACCGCGACGTCGTCGTGCTGCGGCGTTTCCAGAAGGAGCTCCGCCCGGCGTTCGAGGCCTCGGGTCGAGGCGACGCCCAGACGGTCGTCGACGTCCTCAACAGCCTGCTGGAGCGCCACCCGATCACGCCGCGGATCTCCGACCACAACCCGGCCCATCTGCACCTCCACGTCGCCAACAAGGCGGCCAGCGTCGCCGACCTGCTCGTCGGTGAGGCGCTGATGGGGCTGGCCACGCTGGTCTGCGACCTCGGTCCGACCCGGCTCGGCGTCTGTGCGGCGACACCGTGCACGAACGTCTACGTCGACACCTCGCCCAACCAGTCGCGCCGCTACTGCTCCGAGCGTTGCTCCTCCCGCGCCAACGTCGCGGCGTACCGCGCGCGGCAGAAGGCTGCGGCGGGCTGAGCCCTCCTCAACCAGCGGTACGAGCCCAACCAGCGGTGCGAGCCCAGGCGCGGGCCGCGACGAGCTCGGCGACGAGGGTCTCGGTGAGCAGCCGGACGTCGTCCTCGTCGTCGTGCGGGTAGCGGACGGTCAGGGTCGCGCCGGGCACGTCGGCACCCACCCCCACCAGGGTCGAGCCGCGCTCGGCGACCCACCGCAGCAGCTCGTCCTCCCAGCGCGAGCCGGCGAGCAGGAGCATCCGGTAGTCGGTGCTCTTCGTGAGGTAGACGTCGACGTGGCTCCAGTCGGCCGTCTCGCAGCCGTACGCCGGGAGCCGCGGCCCTTCGCGCAGCATCAGCGCCGACTGGTGGGCCGAGCTCAGGCGGTGGGCCGGCGCGACGACGTGGGTGCCGGCGGGGCCGAGGAGCGCCTCGGAGACGGGTGTCAGCCACTCCTCGCGGGTGTCGAGCAGGTGTGCCGACGCCTCGGCCGCGCGATCCAGCACCGAGGCGAGGTCGCCGCGGCCGACGGTTCGCTGCTCGAGCGCCAGCAGGAGCGCCAGCGTGTGCTGGAAGGAGCGACAGGCGACGCCGCCCAACTCCTCACCCGCCCGCATCGACACGGTCACGTCGCACAGCGACTCCAGCTCGGTGCCCGCCCGGTTGGTGAGCGCCACGAACCGCGCACCCGAGTCGAGGCCGCGGAGCCGGCGTACGGCGTCGACGGTCTCGGCCGACCCACCCGACGCCGACACGGCCAGGACCAACGCGCCCGGCCGCAAAGGCGGCAGGAGGTCGGAGGCCGCCAGCTCGGCGACCGCCGGGACACCCGCGTGGCGCAGCCGGGCGGCGACCACCTGGCCGGCGTAGTGGGACGAGCCCATGCCGAGCAGCAGGACCGGCACCTCGACCGCACCGACCGGCGCCCAGGGGTCGTCGGCGCGCAGGTCGGCCGCCAGGTCGGCGAGCCGTCGCGGCTTCTCCTCGAGGTCGGCGAGGAACAGCTCCGGATCCATCAGTCCTCCCGGGTACGGTCGCGCAGCGCGGCGGCCGGGACGTACCCCCACCGCGGCAGGTGCCGGGCGGCGTACACGAACTCGCGGCAGACCTGCTCCCACACGAACGCCGGGACCAGCGCCGCGTCGTAGAGGTCGCGGCGGTCGCCGAGCGACTCGGTGTACGCCGCGAGGAAACGGCCCTGGGCATGGCCGGTCCAGGCCCGGGCGGCCCACGCGAGAGCGGCCGGGTCGGCCACCTCACCGGCGTGGTGGCGCGCGACGTGGGCGACGTTCTCCAGCGAGACCAGCATCCCCGCGACATCGCGGGCGACCGGTCCGGGCGCGGCGCGGAGCGCGGCGGGTCGGGTGGGGTTGCCGTCGAAGTCGACGACGTGGAGCGCGCCGTCGGGCGTCCGGAGCACCTGGCCGACGTGGAGGTCGCCGTGGATCGGGACGGCGGGGCGGCCCGCGAGGCTGTCGAGGGCGCCGAGGTCGGACTCGATCCGGTCGCGGTGCGCCACGAGCAGGGCGTGAGACGTCGGGTCGAACGCCGTCGTGAGGCGCACCGCCTCGTCCAGGGCGGCCCGCGCGTCCGCTGCCTGCGCTGTCGCCAGGTCCGCCGACGTGGTCTCGGCGGGGTCGTCCGCGAGCGCCAGGTGCATCCGGGCCGTGAGCTCGCCGAGGTCACCGGCGGAGTCGGCGGCCGTGCCCTCCGCCAGACCCAGTGCCCGCTGCGCCTCGGCGACCACCCAGGTCCAGCCGTCCTCGGCGCCGGGCAGGTACTCCTGCACGACGACGGCGGGAACCCAGTCGCCACCGGGGTTCTGCCACTCCACCAGCCCCACCAGGGTCGGGGTCGCGGTGAAACCCGCGTCCGCGAGGCGGCGCATCCGGTCGGCCGCCGGGTGCGGCCCGTCGAGGTCGTCGGTCACCCACTTCACCACGACCCGTCCGCCGACGACCCACGACTCGTTGGTCTGGTCGACGCCCATCGCGCGCTCGGACTCGTCGTCCGCGCCCGCCCAGCCGGCCATGGTCACCCGGAAGCCGTCCTCGACCGCCATCCGGTTGCGCAGCCGGTGCAGCACGGCCAGTCCGGCGCCGTCGCCCGGCGTCGCCCGCACCCAGTCGTCGCCGGACGCCGTAACCGGCTCGCGCTCGGTGACCGTCCGCGGTCGCCTCGATCCGCAGCGCGTGCGTCCCGTCGAGCCGGAGCAGGTCAGCGGCCACGGTGCTCGAGGCCGACCCGCTCGATGATCCCGGCACCCGAGCGCAGCCCGTCGCGGGCCCGGATGTCCGCCCCGAGAGCTGCCATCCGCTCCCGCAGGAGGGTGTCCGCGAGCAGCCGGTCGACCGCCCCGGTCAGCTCGCCGTCGGCGAACGCGTACGTCGCGAGCCGGACGCCGAAGCCGAGCTCGTGCACCCGCTGCGCGTTGTCGTACTGGTCCCAGAAGAGCGGCAGCAGCACCATCGGCTTGCCGAAGTGCATCGCCTCGGTGGTCGTGTTGTTGCCGCCGTGGGTGATCACCAGGTCGACCTGCGGCATCAGCGTGGTCTGCGGAAGCGACGCGGCACCGACCATGTTGTCGGCCAGCCGGAGCTCGTCCGCCCGCGGGCCCAGGCTCACGATCACCCGGTGGCGCGTGCGGCCGAGGACGTCGATGAGCCGCTGCATCAGGCCGATGTCGGCGCTGCCGAGCGACCCGAGCGAGAGGTAGAGCAGCCCGCTGCCGTCGGGTCGGTCCTGGACCTCGGGCGGCACGACGTAGGGCTCGTCGGTCTCGCGGACGCTGGAGTCGATCCGGTGCCACGTCGCGTCGAGCGGGCGGGCATCGGTGTAGTCGAGCTCGCGGGGGTAGACGTAGAGGTTGGCGTGGGGCGAGGTGTGCATGAACTCGCGCCGCGGCAGCGGTGGGGCGCCCTGCTCCTGGCACCAGGCGTCGAACGCCGTCCAGGTCTCGTCGTGCGTGCGGTCGAACTCCTCGAGGAAGTCGGCCCACCCGGAGCGGTCGGCGGCGGCGTACCCGGAGAAGACCGGCGCGACGTCGTCACCGCGGACCTCGAGCGGGTTGCAGGAGACGATCCGGACGAACGCGCCGTCGGCCGTCATCAGGGCCGGGAACGAGACGACGTTGTCCTCCACGATCACGTCGGGCCGGTGCCGGGCGATGATCGCGCGCAGCTGCGGCTCGGCATACGTGGCCCCGTCGATCAGGGCCTGGTACGTCGGCTGCACGAACGTCGCCAGCTGGTCGCGGGTCGGCTTGGCGAACTCCGGCGCAGTCTCGTTGATGAAGTCGATCCAGAACTGCCCGGCCGCGTCGTCGTCGGCGTCGGGATCCGGCGGGGCGAGGTCGACGAGGTCCTCGACGAAGCCGTACGGCGCGAGCCGGCCGGCCCACGAGCGCTCGGCCGCGAAGACCACCGTGTGGCCGCGCTCGAGCAGCACCGTCCCGAGGCCGATGCACTGGTTGGTCGGTCCGTACGCGGACTCGGGCATGAAGAGCACGGTCAGGGCGTCGGGGCTCACGCGCGCAGGCTATCGGCGGCCCGTCGGTCGAGCTCGTCGAGACCACGGACCCAGCCCGTCCCGATGGTCTCGACAGGCTCGACCGACGGAGGGTCCGTAGGCTTGTCCGGTTATGACCGACGCATCCCAGGCCGGACCGCTGATCGTCCAGAGCGACAAGACCCTGCTGCTCGAGGTCGACCACGAGCGCGCCGGCGACTGCCGCAAGGCGATCGCGCCGTTCGCCGAGCTCGAGCGGTCGCCGGAGCACATCCACACCTACCGGCTCACCCCGCTGGGCCTCTGGAACGCCCGCGCCGCCGGCCACGACGCCGAGCAGGTCGTCGACACGCTGCTGGAGTTCAGCCGCTACGCCGTCCCCCACGCGCTGCTCGTCGACGTCGCCGAGACGATGGCGCGCTACGGCCGGTTGCGCCTGGAGAAGCACCCCGTGCACGGGCTGGTCCTGGTCAGCAACGACCGGCCGGTGCTCGAGGAGGTGCTCCGCGCCAAGAAGGTCGCCGGGATGATCGGCGCCCGGATCGACGACGACACCGTCGTCGTCCATCCGTCCGAGCGCGGCAACCTCAAGCAGGCGCTGCTCAAGATCGGCTGGCCGGCCGAGGACTTCGCCGGCTACGTCGACGGCGAGGCCCACGAGATCGAGCTCGACGAGACCGAGTGGTCGCTGCGGGCCTACCAGAAGGAGGCGGCCGAGTCCTTCTGGCACGGCGGCTCCGGCGTCGTCGTGCTCCCCTGCGGGGCCGGCAAGACCCTGGTCGGCGCGGCCGCGATGGCGCAGGCGAAGGCGACCACGCTGATCCTGGTCACCAACACGGTGTCCGCCCGGCAGTGGAAGGACGAGCTGATCCGGCGTACGTCCCTGACCGAGGAGGAGATCGGCGAGTACAGCGGCTCGGTCAAGGAGGTCCGACCGGTCACCATCGCGACGTACCAGGTGATGACCACGCGCCGGAAGGGCGTCTACAGCCACCTCGAGCTGCTCGACGCGCGCGACTGGGGCCTCATCGTCTACGACGAGGTCCACCTGCTGCCCGCGCCGATCTTCCGGATGACCGCCGACCTGCAGGCACGGCGTCGGATCGGGCTGACCGCGACCCTGGTGCGCGAGGACGGCCGCGAGGGCGACGTGTTCTCGCTGATCGGGCCGAAGCGCTACGACGCACCGTGGAAGGACATCGAGGCCCAGGGCTGGATCGCCCCGGCCGAGTGCATCGAGGTCCGGGTCACCCTGCCGTCGTCGGAGCGGATGGCCTACGCGGTCGCCGAGCCCGAGGAGCGCTACCGGCTCGCGTCGTGCACCCACCAGAAGATCGACGTCGTCCGTCGCCTCCTCGCCCAGCACGCCGACCAGCCCACGCTGGTGATCGGGCAGTACCTCGACCAGCTCGACGAGATCGCCACGGCCCTCGACGCGCCGACCATCACCGGTGCGACGCCGGTCAAGGAGCGGCAGCGGCTCTACGACGCGTTCCGGTCCGGCGAGGAGGGTCTGCTGGTGGTCTCGAAGGTCGCGAACTTCTCCATCGACCTGCCGACCGCCGAGGTGGCGATCCAGGTGTCGGGGTCCTTCGGGTCGCGCCAGGAGGAGGCCCAGCGGCTCGGCCGGCTCCTCCGCCCGAAGACCGAGGGCAAGTCCGCGCACTTCTACACGATCGTCTCCCGCGACACCGTCGACGCCGAGTTCGCCGCCAACCGGCAACGCTTCCTGGCCGAGCAGGGATACGCCTACTCGATCCGCGACGCGGAGGACTGACCCGCCGATCGGGCAGGCTGTCCCTCGTGGATGCCCAGGAGGTGAGCTTCGTCTTCGGGCTCGGGACCGCCATCACGCTGAGCGGACCGGTCGCCCGCGGCGAGGTCGGCGAGATCCGGCAGCTCGTCACCGACCGCGGCCGGTGGGCGGTCAAGCAGGACCTCGACCCGCCGGGCCCCGACGACCTGGCCGAGGCCGAGGCGAGCGCCGAGTTCCACCACCGCTGCTGGCAGGCGGGCATCCCCACCCCGGAGCCGGTCCCGTCGCGCCGCGGCGGCTTCGTCGCCGAGGTGGGCGGTGAGCACGTCCGCGCGTACTCCTGGGTGGACCTCGTCGATCCCGACACCGGCCTCGACCCCGCCACCGTCGGTGGGCTGCTCGCCCGGCTCCACGCGGTGCAGGCACGGCCGCAGGGCCCGGTTCATCCCTGGTTCGAGGCACCGATCGGGGCCCGCGAGTGGCGCGGTGTCCTCAAGGCGTCGCGGGCAGCCGGGGCGCCGTACGCCGACCGGCTGGCCGAGCTGGTCCCCCACCTGCTCGAGGTCGAGTCGATCCTGACCCCGATGAGGCCGGTCCAGACCTGTCACCTCGACCTGTGGTCGGACAACCTGCGCCGCACCACCAGCGGTGACCTGTGCGTCATCGACTTCGACAACGCCGGCCCGGCCGACCCCACGCGCGAGGTGGCGATGCTGCTGTTCGAGGTCGGGCAGGGGAACGCCGAGCGCCAGCAACGCCTCCACGAGGCCTACCTGACCGCCGGCGGCACCGGCCGGGTCACGGCCCGCGAGCACTTCGGGATGACCGTCGCCCAGCTCCACCACATCGGTCACCGCCACCTGACGATGTGGGTCGCCGCCCGCGACCCGGAGGCACGGGCCCGGTCACTGGCCGGCGTCGAGGAGTTCCTCGCCGAGCCGTTCCTGCTCGCCGACGTCGACCGCCTTGTCTCCGCCGTAGGCTCGTTCAGGTGAGGATCCGTGAACGGCTCGGGGAGGCGTTGTTCCTGCGCGTGGCGGGACCGGACGGTGCGAAGCACCGGGAGCGGATCCACGGCACGCCGGGGCCGCGCTGGTTCGCCGACGGCAGCCCGATCACGGTCGTGCACGGTGACGCGTCGATGTTCGTCGGCGGGATCCGTGCCGTGCTGCTGCAGACGATGCAGCCCCAGGCGATGACGGCCGTGGCCGAGCACTCCGGCTACCGCGGCGACATGTGGGGCCGCCTGGCTCGCACCAGCCGCTTCCTCGCGGTCACCACGTTCGGCACCGAGAGCGACGCGCAGCAGGCGGTCGACGTGGTGCGCGCGATCCACGACCGGGTCAACGGCGCCATGCCCGACGGCTCGGCGTACGACGCGAACGACCCGCACCTGCTCGAGTGGGTCCACGTCGCCGAGATCCAGAGCTTCCTGCTCGCCCACCGGGCGTACGGCGCCCACCGGCTCGACCAGGCGGGCTACGACGAGTACGTCGCACAGTCCGCGTTCGTCGCGCGCAAGCTCGGCGCCGTCGACCCGCCGACCACCGAGGCCGAGCTCCATGCCGCCGTCGAGCGGTTCCGGCCGGAGCTGCGCGGGATCGACCACGCCCGCGAGGCGGTCGCCTACCTGATCCACGAGCCGGAGCTCCCGCTGGTCGCCCGTCCGGCCTACCGGGTGCTGGTCGCCGCGGCGGTCGGGCTGATGCCGGAGTGGACGCGCGAGCCGCTGGCTCTGCCCATGCTGCCGATCGCCCACGATCGCGTCGCCCACGCGCTCGGACGGGTCGCGACCCGCACGGTCCGCTGGGCGATCGCCGGCGACCAGGCCCACGCCGCGCAGCTCCACGCGCGGGCGGGCGGCGTGTCCGCGGCGGCCTCATGAGCGACCTGGCCGAACGCTGGCCGCTGGCCGGGCTCGCGGAGGTCCGCGACGCCCTGCTGGCGGCGTACGACGACCCGACGCGTGGCTACCACGACCGGCTGCACCTGTCCGAGGTGCTGGACCGGCTCGCGGAGCTGTCCGGTGCCGGCGTGGCCTTCGACCCGGTCGTGGCCGGGCTCGCGGCGTGGTTCCACGACGCGGTCTACGACGGCGAGCGCGATGCCGAGGAGCGCAGCGCCACCTGGGCGGAGGAGGCGCTGGCCGGCACGGCGTACGCCGACGAGGTGGCGCGGCTGGTGCGGCTCACCGAGACCCACGACCCGACCGAGGACGACGACGCCGGCCGTGCCCTGTGCGACGCCGACCTGGCGATCCTGTCCGCCGGCCCCGACCGCTACGCGGCCTACGTCGCCGGTGTCCGCCTCGAGTACGCCTACCTGAGCGAGGACGACTTCGCGGCCGGTCGCGCGGCCGTGCTGCGCGACCTGCTCGGCCGCAGCCTGCTCTTCCACACGGCGTACGGCCGGGAGCAGCTGGGAGCCCGCCGCCCGGGTCAACCTCGAGCGCGAGCTGGCGGCCCTGGCTCAGGTGTAGAGGCAGAAGGGGTGCCCGGCCGGGTCGAGCATGACCCGGACGTCGTCCTGAGGCTGGTACGCCGCCACCGTCGCACCCGAGCTCGACGGCGTGCTCGACCGCGGCGGCCAGGTCGTCGACCTCGACCTCGATGTGCATCTGCATGCCCTGCCTCCCGGCCTCGGGCGGCCACACGGGCGGCTCGTAGACCTCGGCGAGCTGGACGGTGAACGAGCCCACACCCTCACCGAAGTCGAGCGACCCGCCGGTCTCGTCGACGGCATGGATCGGCACGCCGAGGACCTCGGACCAGAAGGTCAGCAGCGCCCGCGGGTCGGGCGCCTCGACGTTCACGCCCCACCAGTCCTTGCGTTGCCAGCGGTCGTCGCCGGCCTGGTTCGTGCGTCCGCGCATCAGTCCTCCTCGGGATCGGCCGCGTGCCACGACCTCTTCCGCCGTCGCAGCCCGGCGTCCCGCAGCCGCACGATCAGCTCGCGGGAGGTCACCGGGACGGCGCCGGCGGCGACCACCGCGTCGTAGCGCTCGGCGGGCACGTCGTAGTGGTCGCGGTCGAAGCCGCGCTCGGGGATGCCGAGCGAGCGGGCGAAGGCGTGCAGCTCGTCGTACGACGTGTCGCTGGCCAGGTGCGACCACGTCGTGCCCCGCGACGGCACCAGCGGCGGGTCGATCACGATCATGGGGCCGCGTGCTCGGGCAGGTCGTCGACCAGCGACCGCCAGGAGCGGACGTAGTCGGCGTCGACGTACGCCTTCGCCGAGCCACCCGGGCGCACCTGGTCGCCCAGGTGCAGCTGCCGCACGCCCGCCTTGACCAGCCACGGCACCTGCTCGGCGGCGAGCCCGCCGCCGGGCATCAGCAGCGGCGCGTTCTCCGGCGTGATCGTCGACAGCAGGTCGTCGTACCCGGCCGACATCCCCCGTGGCGACCCGGCGGACCGCACCGCCACCAGTCGCGGCAGGGTCAGCAGCCGGCGCCAGGACCGCCGCGGGTCGAGCGAGGAGTCGATCGCCCGGGTGAACGTCCAGGGCACCTGCGACAGCCGGTCGAGCAGCATCTGGCAGGTCTCGGTGTCGATCTCGAGGTCGGCGTCGAGGAAGCCGAAGGCGACGCCCGTGGCGCCGCAGGCGAGGTAGTCCTCGCCCAGCCCGATCAGTCGCGCGAACTCGCCGCCGGTCGTCGACCACGAGTCGTTCAGCCGCAGCAGCACGAACACCGGCAGGTCGCTCTCGCGGCAGATCGCGCTGACCAGCGCCGGCTCCGGCGACAGCCCGCACGTCGGTCCCGGCACGACTGCGTGCAGTCGGTCCGCCCCGCCCCCCGCCGCACCGGGCACGTCGCGCGGGTCGCTGACCGCGACCTCGAGCACGACTCCGGGCATGGTGGAAGCCTAGGGCGTGGACGCCGCCGAACGGGCGGCCGACGAGCCGTGCCCGGGTACGCGGCAGAATCGAGCCGTGGACGAAACCCTCCTGCTCGCTGCCCGCGCCCTGGTGCTGGCCGACCTCGAGGCCCGCCACCGCGCGAGCGCCGAGGCCGTCGACGCGCTGGAGGACGCCTGCGCCAACCGCGGCTGGTGGGCCGAGCAGTGGCCGGACGGGCGGGTGTACGTCGCCGGGCTGGTCGCCCAGGACGTCCAGGACGCGCTGTTCGAGAGCGTGGGCCGCTGGCCCCTGTGCCTGACCTGTGACCCCGAGGAGCCCGAGCACTCGCTCTACATCGAGCCCGACATCGGTGGCCCGTCCCCGCAGTGGGTGTGCGAGGAGTCGGGCCGGACGGTCGCGCCGCTGGGCCGTCTCGGTGAGGCCGGGCAGCTCAAGGACTGACGGTCAGTGGGCTCCACCAGGTGAACCGGGCCCCGGCGTACACCGAGCGCGAGAGCTCGATGACCACGTCACCGACCAACCCGCGGCGCGAGTGGCGCAGCACGGGGTCGCCGATCGCCAGGTCGAGGAGGTCGGCGTCGACGGCGTTGGCCAGGTCGGCGGTGAGCTGGTCCTCGGCCGCCGTCGGCCGGAGGCCGCGCACGGCCAGCAGCGAGTAGAGGCTCTCGGGCAGCGTGGTCTGCAGGAAGCCGGGCAGGAGGATCTCGTTGAGGTAGACGTCCTGGTAGCAGAGCGGTACGCCGTCGTGGAGCCGACGACGGCGCCAGTGCACCACGGAGTCGCCCGACGTGATGCCGAGCGCCTTCGCCACCCCGGGCCCGGCCTGACCGAGCCCGGTGGTCAGGGTCTCGGTGGTGACCACCCAGCCGCGCGCGCGGGCGTCCTCGGTGAAGGACAGCGGCCGCGAGACCGGCCGCGGGCTCTTGCAGACGAAGGTGCCACGGGCCGGGGCACGTTCGAGGAGCCCCTCGGAGACCAGGGCGTCGATCGCCTGGCGCACGGTCATCCGGGCGACGCCGAAGTGCTGCATGAGGCCGCGCTCGGAGGGCGCGGGCGCGCCCTCGGGCAGGTCCTGGATCAGGTCGCGGACGTACTCCCGCACCTGGACGTGCTTCAACGTCGTTCCGAGAGGCGCGGCGACCTCGTTCACGGCCGTGATTCTAGGGTGTCCGAGCACCGCGGACGGGGGAATTCGGTGTCGGAGCGGCGGGATCCGCAGTCAGTGCGGCGTTCTGCTGCGGATCCGGTGGTCGGCGGCGAGCCGCATCGGTCTCCGAGCGGGCGCCGGGTCAGCTGGCCGAGATCGCCGTCAGCACGTCGAGCCGGGCGGCCCGGCGCGCCGGCAGCACCGCCGCCAGCACCCCGATCACCACCGCCAGGCCGAGGAAGACGACCAGCTGCGTCCAGGGGATCGCGATCACCTCGAGGCCCTGGTCCTTGACGGCGTACATCATGGCGACGCCGAAGCACACGCCCAGGGCGACGCCGAGCACGGCACCCAGTACCGCCATCACGATCGACTCCAGGGTGACCATCAGCCGCAGCTGCCCCCGGCCCAGCCCGATGGCGCGCAGCAGCCCGATCTCGCGCGTGCGCTCGATGATCGACAGGGCGAGCGTGTTGACGATCCCCAGCACGGCGATCACCAGCGCCAGCCCGAGCAGGGCGTCGACCATCAGCACGAGCTGGTCGATCGGGGCGCGCTGCTGCTCGGCGAACTCGTGCTCGTCCTGCACGGTCACCACCGGCAGGTCCGCGACCGTCTTCTCCAGCCGGGGAAGGAGATCCCCCGCATCGGGTCGGGTGAAGACGATCAGGAAGTTGTCGCTGTCGGCGAAACCCGCGGACCGCAGGTTCGGGATCGAGGTGACGAAGTCGAAGACCAGTGGCGTGTTGGCATAGGTGCCGGTCACGGTGAACGTGCGCTGCCCGACCGGCAGCTTGCCGAGCACCACGTGGTCACCCACCGACAGGTGGTGGTCCGCGGCGTACCGCTGGTTGACCAGGACCGTGCGGCCGGCGAGATCGGCGGAGCCCTGCTGCAGGTCCAGCCCGAACGTCGACAGCTGGGACGGCGCGACACCGGTCACCGCGGTCCGCTTGCCCGCGGCCTCGATGAAGGCGTAGCGCTGGCGGACGACCTCGGAGACGCCGGGCACCCGGCCGATGCGCGTGGCCACCTGCGCCGAGAACGGCTGCCCGAAGGAGCTGCCCACGACGTAGCTGCCGATGAAGTTCTTCTCGATCGTGTCGTCGACGCTGGCCTTGGCCGAGGCGCCGATGATCGACATCGTGCACGCCAGCGCCAGCCCGATCATCAGCGCCGACGCCGTGGCCGTCGTCCGGCGGGGGTTGCGGAGGGCGTTCTGGCCCGCCAGGTTGCCCACCGCGCGGAACACCAGGGCGTAGGCACGTCGGGCGAGTGCCAGCAGGGGCCGGCAGAGGATCGGCGCGGCGGCCGTGACCCCGAGCAGCACCGCGAGGATGCCACCTCCCACCCAGTACCCGGAGTGCGGCAGCGACCCGAACAGGCCCTCCAGGGTGGCGCCGACGCCGGCCGCGGTGAGGGCCAGGCCCAGGGCGAAGCGCCAGCGGATGGAGGACTCGGGAAGCGCGACGACGTCGCCGAGTGCCTGCACGGGCATGATCCGGCCGGTCCGGCGCGCGGGCAGCCACGCGGCCACCATCGTGACCGCGACGCCCGTCGCGTAGCCGGCGACCACCGCCTGGGTGTCGAGCACCAGCGACTGGCTGCCGAGGTCGAGGCCGACCAGGCCGATCAGCCAGCGGATCCCGTAGGCCAGCCCCATCCCGAGCCCGAGGCCGACCGTCGCCCCGAACACGCCGAGGACGAACGCCTCGAGCAGCACGCTGCGCGAGACCTGCCGTCGCGAGGCGCCGATGGCGCGCAGGAGGGCGAGCTCGCGGCTGCGCTGCGCGACCAGGATCGAGAAGGTGTTGACGATCAGGTAGGCGCCGACGACGAGCGCGACGGCGGCGAAGATCAGGAGGAACGTGCGCAGGAACTTCACGCCGCGCAGCACCTGGCTGGCGTTCTCGTCCGCCGCGTCGTCGCCGGTGATCGCCCGCACCTTCGGTGGCAGCACCCGCGAGACGTCGTCGCGGAGCTGGGCCTGCGAGACACCGGGGTCGGCCGTCACCCAGATGTTGGTGAAGGCGTGCTTCCCCTTCAAGAAGAGCTTCTGGGCGGTGCGGACGTCGAAGATCGTGAGCGTCGCACCGGCCAGCGACGTGCTGTCGGCGTACCCGGCGATGCCCACGAGCCGTTTGGTGAGCACGGCTCGATGGGTCGCGGTCACGATCGGGACCTTCTCGCCGATGAAGTAGCCGCCCTCCTGGGCGGTCTTCTCGTCGAGCACGACCTGGTGCGGGCCGTGGGGGGCGTGGCCGTAGAGCAGCGAGAGCCCGGCGATGCCGTGTCCGGCGGGCGCGTCGGAGTAGCTGAGCCCGTACGTCGGGGCGCCCAGGCCGCCGACGACCTTGCGGTCCTTGCCGACCACGAAGACACCGATCGCCTGCACGTTCCCGTCGGCACGCGCGGCCCCGGGGACCCGCGCGAGCTTCGTGACCAGCGACTGCGGCACGGTGCGGGTCGAGGGGTCGCCGTTCAGCGTGGCGCTGCCCTGCGGCCGGACGACGACGTCCCCGACCGAGGAGCCGAAGAGACGGGTGAACCCGGAGCTGAGCGCCGCCGAGAACACCAGCGACCCCACCACGAAGGCGACCCCGAGGGCGATCGCGAAGGTGCTCATGAAGAGCCGGACCCGACGCGCCAGCAAGCTCTTCCAGGTGGCGCGGATCATCACCCGCGACCCGTCGGCTCGGCCAGGGGCTCGGCGGCGGCCATCCGCGCGATCACCTGCTCGCGGTCGGGCTCGCGCAGCTCGTCGACGACCCGGCCGTCGGAGAGGAAGACGACGCGGTCGGTGTACGCCGCGGCCACCGGGTCGTGGGTCACCATCACGACGGTCTGGTCGTGCTCGTCGACGCTGCGTCGCAGGAGCTCGAGGATCTCCGCGCCGGACCGGCTGTCGAGGTTGCCGGTGGGCTCGTCGGCGAAGACGATCCGGGGCCGGCCGACCAGCGCCCGGGCCACGGCCACGCGTTGCTGCTGGCCGCCGGAGAGCTCGTGCGGACGGTGGGTCAGCCGGTCGCGGAGCCCGACGGTGTCGATGACCTCGTCGTACCACTGCTGGTCGGGCTTGCGACCCGCGATGGCCTGCGGGAGCCGGATGTTCTCCTCGGCGTTGAGGGTCGGGATCAGGTTGTAGGACTGGAACACGAAGCCGATCCGGTCCCGGCGCAGCCGGGTCAGTGCCCGGTCGCCGAGCCGCGAGATCTCCTCGTCGCCGATGTGGACGGTGCCCGAGTCGGCGCGATCGAGCGCGGCCGCGCAGTGCATGAGCGTGGACTTGCCGGACCCGCTCGGACCCATGATCGCGGTGAACTCCCCGGCCTGGAGATCGAGGCTCACCCCGTCCAGGGCGCGCACCAACGCGTCGCCGGACCCGTAGGTCCTGACCAGGTCGCGGATCCGAGCCGCTGGTTCCCTCACGGGTCCACCCTGCCAACGACCGACAACCCCTGCCCACCGGGGACGTCCCCCGCACGACCCTGGGCCGCCCTCAGGGATTTGGACTGAGTAGTGAGTCACCACTAACTTCATGCTCATGGTCACGACGCGAACGCGCATGAGCGCACTCGACCGGCGCACCCAGATCCTCGAGCTGGGGTCGCGCGAGTTCGCCCGGGCCGGGCTCACGGCGTCTCCTCGGTCGACATCGCCGCGAGGCCGGGATCACCCAGCCGTACGTGTTCGGGATCTTCGGCACCAAGAAGTCGCTGTTCCTCGAGGTCGTCGCCGGCTCCTTCGCCCAGCTCATCGAGGCATGGTCGAAGACGCGTGGACCAGGGCGGCCTCGACGCGCTGGCGGCGATGGGAGCCCGCTACAACGACCTGCTGTCCGACCGGACGGCGTTGCAGCTGCAGCTGCAGGCCTACGCCGCCTGCGACGACGCCGAGGTCCGTGCCGCCGTCCGCGACCACCTGGCCGACCTCTGGCCCGTCGTCGACGACCGGCCGCGACGCGGTCACCATGAAGCCTTCCTGGCCTAAGGCATGCTCCTCAACACCAACGCGGCCCTCGAGCTCGGCGACGTGAGCTCCCGTTGGGCGCGGGGCATCCGGACCCGGATCAAGGCGGGCCTGTTCCGGCACATCACCAGCCGGACGTACCGGTGAGCGCCCCACCCCACCATCGAGCCACGACCACCCCGGACACCGGGGGCTGCCCCCTGCTGGGCATCGACGTCCGGCGGCGGTCGCAGCCTCCCGGGGCACCGTTGATCACCAGCGTGGCGGACACCTACGACGTGGCCCTGGCCGCAGCCCAGTGGACCCTGACGATCACGCTGCTGACCGGCGCCGTGACCACCCCGTGCTCGACGCCTCGGCTCCGGTCGGCGCCGACGTCCCACGACGTGGCCAGCTCGCCGTGATAGTGCCGGCAGCGTCTGCACGGTCGTGCCAGGCTCTTCGCGCTGCTGCTGGTGGGTCGCGCGGCCCAGGGCGCCGCCTCGGCCGGCACCCCTGCTGATGCCACGGCCCGGGACGCGTTCGACCAGCGCGTGCGGCGACCGTCATCGCGCAGCTGTCCGTCGCGTCGACGGTCGGCGTCGGCGTCGGTTATCCGCTGGCCGGTCTCCTCGCCGACCTCGACGGCGTGCGGGCCGCCTACCTCGCGGGCCTGGTCGTCTCCGTCGCCGCGACGGCGGTGCCGTCCGGATCATGCCGGGCGACGCACCGACGACCGCCCCCTGGTGGGCCGGCGCCGGCACGTCGGTGGCGCGCTGACGATGCCCTCGTCCCGTTCGGCGACATGACCTGACCGACCGCGGCTCTGGCGGTCGCTGGGTCTGCGGACGGGGCTGATGGTCGCCTGGACGCTCGTCGAACGTCGTACGGCGTCACCGCTCGAGGACGTCAGCGAGCTCGATCCGGTCGTGCTGCGCGCGAACCTCGCGATGTTCGTGGGGGGTGTCGGCATGTACCTGCTGCTCACGCTGGTGACCCGCTACGTGCAGACCCCCGAGGCGGCCGGTACGGGTTCGGCCTCAGCTGGGGCCCTCTTCCTCGTGCTTCTGTCGGGCTTGGCTCGGTTCGGTGGAACCGAGCTGGACGCGGACGACGAGGAGCAGGTGGCCGCCACTGCTGCGGTCGAGCCGGAAGCGAGCCGACGCGACCCCTACCGCCGGCTCAGTCGCGTCTTCCACCTCGTGGGACGCAAGGGCCCGGCCCGGCAGACGGCCTGACGGCTCAGGCCACGTCGAGGAAGGCGAGGACGCGCGCCATGGCCTCGGTCCGGCTCTGCACGCCGAGGCGGAGGAAGACGTTCTCGAGGTGCTTGCGCACGGTCGCCTCGGAGACGCCGAGCGTGCGAGCGATCTGGCTGTTCCCCGCTCCGGTGGCCACCTGGCGCAGGACCTCCCACTGCCGCGGCGTGAGGTGGGGTTCGCCACGGAGCTCGCGGTCACGGCGGGTGTGCAGCTCGGCGAGGTGCGGGCGCGCCAGGGCGAGCATCGACTTCTCGCGTTCGGTGAAGTCGGGGCTGTCCGCACCGCGGGCGAGCAGGAGGCGTCGGTCGGTGCCTCCGAGCGGTGTCATCGGGACCAGGATCTCGTCGTTCACGCCGAGCGCGCGCAGAAACGAACCCAGCGGGCTGTTCTCGTAGGCACGGGTGCGGGTCAGCTCCGCATGATGGAGCAGCGTCGAGAAGTCGCCGGTGGTCTGCGGGCCGGCGCAGCCGTCCTCCTCCCAGAACTCCTGCCAGAACAGCTGGGTGAGCTCGTCGACCACGCCGACCGACTCCTCGCGCTGCACTCCCTCGTCGGTCACGAAGAGCAGCCTGAACCGTTGCTCGGCGACGTCCATCAGCTGGAAAGTGATGTCGTCGCACGGGATCAGCTCGCGCAGACCGGTGAGCACGTCGGCGTAGAAGATGTCGTCGTCGGCAGCCGGCTGGCACCGTTCGAAGACGCCGAGCAAGGCGCGGATGTCGGTATCGGTCATGACCCAGTCAGACGTCACGGCGCTACCTCCGTTCTATCGGGACCACCAGGCTAGGGCGACCGAACCATCCGCGACATACGCGTTAATGCGTACGCCGATCCTCCAGCGCTCAACGTCGCATTCCGTTCTGTCGACCACCGGAGCACCGTCGAAGCATGACGACATCAGCGATCACCCACCGTCCGGTCCCCTTCATCGCCGCGGCAGCCGCCGTGGCGGCGATCGCAGCCGGTTCCGTGGCCCTGTCCCTCTCGCACGACGCCAGTGACCCGGCGCCGCAGCCCTCGGTCTCGCACGTCCAGACCACGCGCACCCATCACTTCCAGCCCACGACCAGTGGCGGTCGCACCATGATCGCGCCCTGAGCCCTACGGAGACTCGAACACGTGTTCGATCCGGTGCTATCCTCAGTGGCGTGGACTTCCAGGGCACCCTCTTCGAGACGCCGGCACCGCGGCTCCGCCCACTGACCGCCGCGGAGCGGCACCCGCTGAGCCGCGGCGCCTGGGTCGACGTCCGCCGTGACTTCGTCTCCGGCGCCGACGAGGTGCTCGAGCGGCTGGTCGCCGACGTGCCGTGGCGGGCCGAGCGCCGGCAGATGTACGACCGGGTCGTCGACGTGCCCCGGCTGGTCCACACCTACGGCGAGGGCGAGACGCTGCCACACCCGCTGCTGGACGACGCGCGCGACGCGCTCTCCGAGCACTACCGGCCCGAGCTCGGAGAGCCCTTCCTCACGGCGGGTTGCTGCTACTACCGCGACGGCCACGACTCGGTCGCCTGGCACGGCGACCGGTTCGGCCGCGGCCGCACCCACGACACGATGGTCGCGATCGTGTCGTTCGGCGACCCGAGGCGGCTGGCGCTCCGCCCGCGTGGCGGTGGCGAGTCGCTGTCGTTCGAGATGGGGCACGGCGACCTGGTGGTGATGGGCGGCTCGTGCCAGCGCACCTGGGAGCACGCCGTGCCGAAGGTCGCCCGGGCCGGGCCGCGCATCTCGGTGCAGTTCCGGCCGCGCGGCGTGTTCTGACCGGTCAGAACTGCACGGTGGGCGCCTGCTCCTGACCCGCGGGTGCGTCGTAGAACTCCCGCTGGCCGACGCCGGCCAGGCCGGAGAAGAACATCCACGGGATCGTGCGCACCAGCTTGTTCAGCGTCGCGACCGCGTCGTTGTAGTACTGCCGGGCGAACGAGATCTGGTTCTCGGTGTCGGCGAGCTGGTTCTGCAGGTTGAGGAAGTTCTGGTTGGCCTTGAGGTCGGGGTAGTTCTCGGCCACGGCGTTGAGGTTGATCAGGGCCCCCTGGAGGGCTGCGTCGGCCTCGGCCTTCGCCTTCACGTCGTCCCCCGACGCGGCGGTCTGCACCCGGGCACGGGCAGCGGTGATGTTCTCCAGCACGCTCTTCTCGTGGGCGGCGTAGCCCTTGACCGTCTCGACCAGGTTGGGGATCAGGTCGGCGCGACGCGTCAGCTGCACGTCGATGCCACCGAGCGCCTCCTGGGCGCCGACGTCGGCGCTGCGCAGCTTGTTGAAGCCGGCGACGCCGAAGCCCACCAGCGCCAGCAGCACGACGATGACGATGATGATCCAGATCATGGGAGTTCCCTCACGTTCGTGTGTCGAGCCCTGTCGGCATTGTGTCGATCACCAGGAACCTCCGCCACCGCCCCCGCCACCGCCGCCGCCGGAGAACCCGCCGCCGCCGCCGCTGTGGGACTGGGTGGCCTGGTACGCCGAGATGGAGCTCGAGACCGTCGAGGAGAAGTCGTGGACCATCGAGTTCACGTAGTCGCCGGTGTGTGCGCCGGCGTAGTAGCCGCCGAAGTACGCCGGCACCGGCGGCTCGGTGCCCACCTCCGTGCGGTACTTCTTGGCCCAGGCGTCGGCGCACCCGAAGGCGACGGCCCAGGGGATGTAGGCCGTGTAGAGCTCCTGGCGGCCGGAGAAGTCGAAGCGCTCCTTGCTCGAGGGGGTCGCGAGCATCCGCTCGAACCCGCCCAGTCGGGACCAGAGGGCGCGGCCCTGACTGGTGCGCTTGGTCGCCGCGGTGGGCGTGAGCAGGGGCGAGGCGGCGATCGCGAACGCGCCCGGCACCAGGCCGGTGACGCTCATCCCGAACACCGTGGTCAGGGCGGCGAACCCGGCGACGATGGCCGCGAGCACCACCACCGCACCGCCGAGGCCACCCAGACCGGTCTTGGCCAGGAAGCCGTTCGACAGTCCCCAGTCGCGGGTCTCCTTCTGGAACGCCGCGATCCGCGTCTGCAGGACCTGCCCGCTCGCGGTGTCCTTGCGCGACGCCGTGAACTGACCTCCCGCGCCGCCGAGCAGCGGCGCGACCGCGGTCGTGGCCCGGTCGAGCTTGGCCCAGCCCTCGGGCCCGGCCTTGTCGGTGATCGTCCAGGTGTCCCCGTCGCGCTTCAGCTCGATCGCTCCCTGCTGGGCGGCCCAGAGCATCGAGGCGACGAAGGCCTGCTGGTCGACCTTCTCCGTCATCACGTACGCCGCCTCCGCCGGGCCGATGTCCGGTGGCGGGGCGTACTGCACCGGGAACGCCGGCTTGCGCTCGAAGCTGCGCGAGGCGAGGAGTGATCCCCCACCTCCGGCCGCGGCGGCGAGCAGGAGCACGACGACCAGTCCGCCGACGGAGTCGCCGAGCACGGGCTTCCAGGCGGCCGGCCACGGCAGCGACTGCCCGGCGGCGGGCGTGGCGATGTTCAGCCCGGTCTTGAGCGTCAGCGGGGTGCGGGGTGGGATCCCGTTGCCCCTGATCGTGAGCGTGTTCGTGCCGTTGCCCTGCGGGGCGCAGGGGCCGATCGAACCGTCGCCGACCACGCAGCGGGACGACACGGCTCCGGCGGGCAGGTGCACGACGAGGTGGACGGCGTCGATGCTCTGCGCCCAGCCGCCCGGGATCAGGTTCCAGTAGAACTGTGTCCGCGTGCCGTCCGTGCCGGGTTCGAGGACGCCGTCGACCCGATAGCCGATCACGTAGGTGTGGTGGGCCAGCCCGACGGTGACGTCGGGGTCGCCGATCCGCGCCACGACGTACCGCCCGTGCGACTGGTGGGAGAGGCTGAACGGCTCGGCGTGACCGTCCATCGTCACCGTGATGTCCCGCGGTGTGCGCAGGGTGCGGGTCGCGCTCGAGTCGTGGGTGTCGAAGAACCGGAAGATGCCGTGCTTGCCCGGGTCGGGGAAGTCGACGGTCAGGGTCTCCCGCACGGTCAGGTCGCCGTTCGGGGCCACCTGGAAGTCCGCGTCGTAGCGGGTGATGGTCGTGTCCTCGTTCGCGGCCGTCGAGTCGTCGGTCTGGATGCCGAGCGCGGGCAGCACGATCAAGAACGCCAGGACCACCGTGGCGACCACGGTGACGACGGCGCGCTTCATGGCGCTGAGACTAGAGGTTCAGGCCTCGGTGGCGAGGCGCACGCCGAAGCCGACGAGCACCAGCCCGGTCAGGGCGTCCAGCCGCCGGCGGATGTGGGGCGTGCGCATCCAGGCGGCGACCGTCCCCGACACGGCGATCAGGCAGAGGAAGTAGACCGCGGTCAGCGCCGTGAAGATCGCGCCGAACGCGAGCGTCGTCCAGCCGACCGAGTAGCCACCGTGAGGCACGAACCCCGGCAGGAAGCTGACGAAGAACACGCCCACCTTCGGGTTCAGCACGTCGGTCAGGAAGCCGGCCGCGAATCCGGAGCCGCCGAGCAGCGGGGCCGGCGCCATCGGGCCGTCCCCGGACACGGCGACCTCGGCCGCCGTACGCCGGATCGACAGCAGCGACCGCACCCCGATCCAGATCAGGTAGCAGGCACCGGCGACCTTCAGCACGTCGTACCCGACTTCGCTGGCCTGCAGGAGGGCCGACAGCCCCAGGGTCGCGGCGGCGACCCACACGACCAGCCCGCACAGCACGCCGGCCGCGGTCGAGGCCCCGCCGCTCCGGCCGCCGCGCACCAGCCCGCGGACCACGACGAGGCTGTCGGGCCCCGGCAGCAGCACGATCAGGATCGACGCGAGGGTGAAGGAGACCAGCGCGACCAGCACGTCGGGACCCTAGCGCGCGGTGGTGCGGGAGTGGCGGCTCGTCCGGGTCGCGATCACTGCGGCAGGACGGCGTAGCGGGTCTGGCCGGCCAGCTTCTCGAAGGCGCCGCCGACCCGGATCCGGTGGTCGTGGACGTCGAAGGCGAGGATGCCCGGGTAGGGGTCGCCCGAGGTCGCCGGCCTGCGGTTGGTGACCTTCCCGTTGCTGGCTCTCAGCTGGGCGAACATCCGGTGCACGTGGCGGTTGACCTTGGTGAAGTGACCGCCGATGACGAGGTACTTGCCCGACAGCGCGATGGCCGTCACGTCGCCGTTGGTGCGCTTCTTCCAGGCGACCGCCCCGGTGTCGCGACGGTAGGCGACCGCTTCGCCGCCGGGACCGGCGACGCCGGCGTACACACGTCCCTGCCGGGTGGTCAGCGACTTGACGAAGCACTGGTTCAGGCAGATCGGGCTGGGGTTCCACTCGGTGGTCCGGCCGGTCGCGAGCGAGACCTGACCGAGGTACTGGCGCGGGCTGCCCACCAGCTTGTCGAAGGCGCCGCCGACGTACACCGAGCCGTGGTCGGGCGCGACGACGAGGGTGTAGACGCCGCCCTTGGTCGTGCCGGCCGACTGGTCGGGCCAGGAGGAGAGCGCGGCCTGACTGTCGAGGGCGAAGAGGTGCGTACGCAGCGAGCCGTTGGCGTGCTCGAAGTCGCCGCCCACATAGACGCGGCCGTCCGTCGACAGCAGGGTGAAGACGGGACCGTCCACGCTCGCCGTCCACGGCGAGAGGGCGCCCGATCGCTGCGCCACGGCCCCGAGGTGCTCGCGGGTCTGGCCGTTGACGGAGGTGAAGTACCCGCCGATGACGAGCTTGCGCCCGAGCAGCGCGAGGGCATCGATCCTCCCGTTGACCCGGGGATGGAAGCCGCTGATCAGGGCACCCGTGTGGCGGTTGAACGCGGCCACCCGGTCGCGGGCCACCTTCTTCCCGGTCGCCGTGTTGCGGAGGTGGGTGAAGTCGCCCGCGATGAACACGCGCGTGCGTGAGACCGCGATGGCCCGGACGGCAGCGTCGGGCCGCCAGTGCGCCTTGGCGACGCGCGCCGACCCCTGGGCATCAACCGTGCGGCCGACGGCCGCACCGGAGGCGACGGAGACCGCGACCATCAGCGCGATCCCCACGACGACCGCATGACGAGGACGAACTCGCAGCACTGCTTCCCTGCCTTCTGCTTCGCGTGCGCACCGATCGCCCGACTTCTTCACGCCATCGACCGATCGCGTCCCCTTCGCCCGCCGACATGGTGCCACGACCCCGGTGACTCCGCGGCGTGTCGGTCACGTTCGGCGGGTGTAGCGGACGGCGCCGGTGGGGAGTCGTCGTTGGTCGTAGGTGGGGTCGTGGGCGCGGTGGTGGTGGAAGGCGCAGAGCAGGAGGGCGTCGTCGAGGTCGGTCTTGCCGCCTTGGGACCAGGGGTTGGTGGCGTGGTGGGCTTCGCACCAGGCGGCGGGGATGTCGCAGCCCTCGGCCCTGCAGTGGCGGTCGCGGATCGCGAGGGCTTTGCGTTGGGCGGGTGAGAAGAGGCGTCGGGTGCGGCCGAGGTCGAGGATCTCGGATCGTCCGCCGAGGACGACGGGCAGGATGCCGGCGGTGCAGGCCAGCCGTCGGGCCTCGGCGGCGGTGATCACGTCTCCGGTCGACGTCTCCGCCATGCCGAGCCCGAGGTCGTTCTTGAGGGTGTGGAGGTCGATGGTGACCATCACCGAGGTCGCGGTCCCGCCATGGGACGGGAGCCCGTCGGCCGGGATGTGTTCGAGCAGTGCGCAGAACGCCTCACCCCGACGACGGGTCAGCGGCAGCTGGTCGACGTCGGAGTCCAGGGACGGGAGCCGGCGGGGTGAGGTGTAGGCGTCCAGGTACGCACGCAGCCGGGAGGCCACGTGGTCGGGGAGCCGGGCGTACAGGTCGGTGGACCCGTCGCCGCGGGGCCGGAACGACACCCTGGTCGCGGCCCGTGCCCGCGCCTCTTCAGCGGCGAGTGCCTCCGCTTCGTGCTGGTCGGCGACATCGGGGGCGATCACCTCGAGCAGTCCGTGGCCGAGCCGGCGCAGTGCTGTGGGGTCGAAGTGTCCGGCCTCCCCGAGCAGGTGGGCCTCCGCCTTCGCCCTCAGCTCCGGGTCGAGATCGGCGGGTAGCTCGTCGAGCGAACGGACCAGGACGGCTGCTTGCTCCCACGTCACCTGCCCGGACAAGACCGCGTCTCCGACGCGCTGGCCACCGGTCGCGCAGGGCGTGGCCGAGGTGTTCGTCGTGAGCCGCTTCGCGGCGGGAGGTACGGGTCTCGACCGCCAGCCACGCACCGGCGGTCCGGGCGCCGGACTCCAGCGCCAGGTCGCCACCGACCGCGAGGACCTGCGCCCGGAGTGCGGTCACGCGTGCCGACAAGCGGGTGAGCTCGACCAGCAGTGCTTTCTGGTCGGTGATCGAGGCGAACAGCGGGTCCACCCCGGTCGCCTCGTCGAGCGCCACACCCGCCGCACTGCACGGCCGCGAGCAGCGGGTGCTCGCGGTGCGGAGTGGTGATCGACATAGGACCATCGAAGCACCGCCCACCGACACTCAGACCGCCAGAATCCCCTTATCCACAAGGGTCCTGAGAACTTTCTCGAAACTCGTCGACAGCACCTCCACGAGCACACCCCACCGACCGCGGTATCGCCCCGGGGTTTCGTGACGGGCGCAGAGCGCCCTCCTCAACCACCGGGGCCTGGCGCCCTCACAGCAACCACCCGGGGCTCCTCCTCAACCACCGGGGCCCGCGCCTCGCCGGTGGTCGAGGAAGGCGCCCTGCGCCTGTCACGAGACCAGGCGCCCCTCGGCGCTCTCCTCAACCACCGGGGCTCCTCCTCAACCACCGGGGCCTGGCGCCCTCCTCAACCACCGAGGCGGCTCCCTCCTCCCACCGAGGCCAGGCGCCCTCCTCGGCTGCTCCCTCCTCAACCACCGGGGCCTACCTCCTCAACCACCGGGGACACCGCGCCCCGCCGGTGGTCGAGGAAGGCGCTCTGCGCCTGTCACGAGACCAGGCGCCCTCTGCACCGGGGCATCGGAGGCACCGACCCGGTCGAAAATCGCGTGAGGAGCGTCGGTGGTGGCTGGGAGAGTCGGGGGGATGTCCGAGAGCGCCGTTCCGAGCCCCGCCACCCTGTCGTCGTTCTGGCACGACCTGCCCCGTGAGGGGAGGATGCTGCTGTCGATCGTGGTGGTCCAGTTCCTGGGCACCGGGCTCGTGCTGCCGTTCCTCGTCGTCTACCTCCACGAGATCCGCGACTTCTCCCTGGGCGACGTCGGCCTGTTGATCGGGCTCGGACCGCTGATGGGGTTCGCGGCGGTCGGGCCAGGCGGCACGATCATCGACAAGTACGGCGCCCGCGTGGTCATGCTCGCGACGATGTGCCTCGAGGTCCTGGCCGACGTTGCCCTGACCTTCGCCTCGACGCTGCCGATCGCGGTGGTGGCCGTGGGGCTGCAGGGCATCGCCTTCGGCATGGAGTGGCCCGCGGCCCAGAGCCTGATCGCCACCGTCGTGCCGTCCGAGCTCCGCCAGCGCTACTTCGGGGTGAACTTCACCCTGCTCAACCTCGGCATCGGGCTCGGCGGCATCGTCGGCGGCCTGGTGGTCGACGTCCACCGCCCGGTCACGTTCCAGGCGATCTACGTCGCCGACGCGCTCAGCTTCCTGCCCGCGATCTACCTGCTGACCCGGCCCCTGCGCCACCTCGCGGGCCGTCCGGTGCACGACGACGAGCCGCCACCCGCCGAGGGCTACCTCCAGGTGCTGCGCCGGCCCGGCGTGCGGCTGGTGATGTTGATGAGCTTCGTGTCGTCGTACGTCGGCTACAGCCAGCTCAGCTCCGGCACCCAGGCCTTCGCCCGCGAGGTCGGGAACATCTCGACCCGAGGACTCGGCCTCGCCTATGCCTGCAACACCGCCGTGATCGTGCTGCTCCAGCTGGTCGTGCTGCGCCGGATCGAGGGTCGCCGCCGCACGCGCGTGATCATGGTGATGTCGCTCATCTGGTCCGTCTCGTGGCTGCTGCTCGGGTCGTCCGGGCTGTTGCCCGGCACGTTCGGCGCCACCGTCCTGGTCGCGGCGTGCGCCTCGGTGTTCGCGCTCGGCGAGACCCTGATGCAGCCGACGATCCCGGCCCTGGTCAACGACCTGGCCCCCGACCACCTCCGCGGGCGCTACAACGCGCTGAGCACCGCGGCGTTCTCGCTGGCGGCGATCATCGCCCCCGCGGTCGCCGGGTGGCTGATCGGCCACGGCGAGGGGGCCGCCTACATCGCCCAGCTGGTCGTCGGCTGTGGCGCGGTGGCCGTGGTCGCGGCCTACCTCGAGCCACGCCTCCCCGAGGGTGTGAACGGCGTACCGAGGGCGGCCGCCGACGACGAGACGGTCAGCGCGCGAGGAGCCAGATGATCACGACGATGACCACGAGGGCCAGCACGACCGGCTTCCAGTAGGCCTTCAGCAGGACCGGCAGGACGGTCTTGCCCAGGTCGAGCGCGTCGTCGGAGCCGCGGGCCGGCGTCGACCGCGGGGTGGCGGCGGGCGGGGGTGTGGCCGGAGCGACGGGAGCGGACGCGGCGACCTCGGGCGCGGCCTGGCTCGCCGTGGGTTCGTCGGCCGGTCGGGCCGGCGCCGCGGGTGCTGCAGGCGCCGCGGGTGCCGCTCGGAGTGGCGGACTCGGCCGGCTGGGCGGGCTCGGCCGGCGTCGGCGCGGCCGCAGGGGCACCCTCGGCAGTGTTGCCGAGCCGCTGCTCGAGGCAGGCGACGAACTGCCCCAACAGCTTGTCGGAGACGTCCTGCATGACCCCGCGCCCGAACTGCGCCGGCTTCCCGGTGATCGCCAGGTCGGTGACGACCTTCACCTCGGTCGAGTCGCCGTTGCCGTTCATGGTGAGGGTGACCTTGGCGCCGGCGGTGCCGTTGCCGCGCTTGTCCTTGCCCTTGGCGTCGACCACGAACCGGTGGTCGGCGTCGTCCTTCTCGGTGAACGTGCCGCTGCCGTTGTAGACCAGCGCGATCGGGCCGAGCTTGACCTTCACCGAGCCGTTGAAGGTGTCGCCCTCGACGCCGGTGACGGTGGCGCCCGGGAAGCACTCGGCGACCGAGGCGATGTCCTGGAACTCCGCCCAGGCCGTGTCGACGCCGACGGGGACGGTGAAGGTGTGCTCGAGATCCATGCGGGGTGATGCCTCCTCAGATGCGTGGGCAGCCGGCGAGCCCGGACCGCCCGGAGCGTGGCCCCGGACGGCCCGGGTGCTCGGGGCTACTCGCCGGCCGCCTTCAGCACAGCCCGCCGCGCGAGGACGGTGGCGAGATGCTTGCGGTAGTCGCTGTCGCCGTTCAGGTCGCTGGGCGGGTTCGTGCCGTCGGCGGCCTGCTCGGCCGCGGCGCGTACGCCGTCCTCCGTGGCCGCCGCTCCCGCGAGCGCCGACTCGGTCGCCGACGCCCGCAACGGCGTCGACCCCATGTTGGTCAACGCGACGCGGGCCTCGGCTGATGGTCCCGCCGGACGCGTTCACCGTGGCCGCGACCGCGACGATCGGCCACTGGTGGGCGACGCGGACGAACTTCTCGTAGTGGGCTCCCCACCCGGTCTTCTTCGGGACCCGGATCTCGGTGAGGATCTCGTCCTCGCCGATCGCGGTCTCGAAGAGGTCGACGAAGAACTCCGTCGCCGCGACCGAGCGCGTGCCCCCCGGGCCGGCGATCACGAACTCCGCGTCCATGGCCAGCGCCGCCGAGCCCATGTCGCCGGCCGGGTCGGCGTGGGCGCACGAGCCCCCGAAGGTGCCACGGTGCCGGATCTGGTTGTCGGCCACCTCGGCCGCGGCCTTCGACAGCAGCAGGGCGTGCTGGCGGACCAGGTCGTTCGTGACGATCTCGGAGTGGGTCGTGAGGGCACCGATGACCAGGGCGTCGCCGTCCTCACGCACGCCTCGGAGGCTCTCGATGCGGCCCAGGTCGATGACGACCTCGGGGGCGTTGAGCCGCATCCGGAGCACCGGGAGCAGGCTCTGGCCACCGGCCATGATCTTGGCGTCGTCGCCGTGCTCCGAGAGCGCGCTGAGCGCGTCCTCGACCGACGTCGGTGCCACGTAGTCGAACTTGGCGGGGATCATGCGCCTGCTCCTTCGGTGCTGGAGTCTCCGGGTTCGTCCGCGTCGAAGTGCGGCATCGCCGCCGCCTCGGTCGCGCCACCGGTCGGGGATGCGGTGTGGATGGCCCTCCAGACCCGCTCGGGCGTGCACGGCATCTGGATGTCGTTCACGCCGTGGTGGCGGACCGCGTCGACGATCGCGTTCACCACGGCCGGGGTCGAAGCGATGGTGCCGGCCTCGCCCACGCCCTTGGTGCCCAGCGAGTTCGTCGTCGACGGGCTCGTCGTGTGGTCGATGTCGAAGGAGATCGTGTCGGCCGCCGTCGGCAGCAGGTAGTCGACGAACGAGCCGCTCACCAGCGTCCCGGAGTCGTCGTACACCGCCTCCTCCCACAGCGCCTGCGCGATGCCCTGGACCAGGCCGCCGTGCACCTGCCCGCTCACGATCAGCGGGTTGATGATGTTGCCGATGTCGTCGACGCAGACGTACTTGCGCATCGTCGACTGCCCGGTCTCGGTGTCGACCTCCATGGCGCACAGGTGCGTGCCGTGGGGGAAGGAGAAGTTCACCGGGTCGTACGTCGACTCCGCGTCGATGTTCGGCTCGATGCCCTCGGGGTAGTCGTGGGCGGCGAACGTCGCGAGCGCGACGTCCTGGATGGTCTTGCCCTGGTCGGTGCCCTTCACGGAGAACGTGCCGGCGGAGAACTCGACGTCGTCGACGTTGGCCTCGAGCAGGTGGGCCGCGATCGGCTTGGCCTTCTCGATCACCTTGTCGACCGCCAGCACGAGCGCCTCGCCGCCCACCACGAGCGAGCGGGAACCGTAGGTGTCGAGTCCCTTGTGGGCGACCTGCGTGTCACCGTGCAGGACCTCGACGTCCTCGAACGGGACGCCGAGCCGGTCCGCCACGATCTGGCTGAACGCCGTCTCGTGGCCCTGCCCGTGCGCGCTCGCGCCGGTCAGCACCTCCACCTTGCCGGTGGCCAGCATCCGCACGCTCGGCGTGCTCCCAGCCGCCGGCGCCGTAGTCGAGGCTGCCGAGCACCCGGCTCGGGCGCCAGGCCGCACATCTCGGTGAACGTCGAGATGCCGATGCCCAGCTGGACGCGGTCGCCGCTGTCGCGGCGTTGCTTCTGCTCGGCGCGCAGGGCGTCGTAGCCGAACATCTCCTTGGCCTTCGCCGTGGCGGCCTCGTAGTTGCCGGAGTCGTAGGTGAGGCCGGCGACCGTGGTGAACGGGAACTCCTCGTGCTTGATCCAGTTCTTCTCCCGGATCTCCAGCGGGTCGACGCCGACCTCGACGGCGAGCTCGTCCATCATCCGCTCGATGCCGTACGTCGCCTCGGGGCGGCCGGCTCCGCGATAGGCGTCGGTCCAGGCCTTGTTGGTGAGGACCGTCTGGCAGGAGAAGCGGTAGGCCGGGAACTTGTAGATGGCGTTGAACATGAACGCCCCGAGCACCGGGACGCCGCCGCCGACGATCGCGACGTACGCCCCGAGGTCGGCGAGGAGGTCGACCTTGAAGCCGGTGACCGTGCCGTCCTTGGTCGCCGACAGCGTCAGCTTCTGCCACTGGTCACGACCGTGGTGGGCGCTCTGCAGGCTCTCGCTGCGGGTCTCGGTGTACTTGACCGGCTTCTGGACGCGACGGGCGACCGCCCACGCGATCCACTCCTCCGGCGTCGCCTGGAGCTTGCCGCCGAAGCCGCCGCCCACGTCGGGCGCGACGACCCGGATCTTCGACTCCGGTACGCCGGTCGTGGCGGCGAGGGCGAAGCGCAGGATGTGCGGGATCTGGGTCGCCGACCACATCGTCAGCTGCTCCCCGGTCGGGTCGACGACGACCGACCGCGGCTCCATGAACGCCGGGATCAGCCGCTGCTGGCGGTACTCCCGCTCGATCACGATGCCGTCGCCGCGGGCCTTCTCGATCGCCTCGTCGACGTTGCTACCGGTGCCGGCCTCGGCGGAGTCGAACACCCACAGCGCCGACTTGTTGGTCCCGGAGTCGGGGTGCGCGATCACCCGGTCCTCCGCGGACTCCTTGAGGTCGAGCGCGGCGGGCAGCTGGTCGTAGTCGACGTCGACCAGCTCGGCGGCGTCGCGTGCCGCGGCCGCGGTGCGCGCCACGACGACGGCCACGATCTCGCCGGCGAAGGCGACCCGGTCGGCCGGCATCGGCGAGTGGTCGGGCGTGACCTGCTCGGGCGTGATCGGCCAGGCGTTGATGCAGACGCCGAGCTCGTCGCCGAAGTCGGCGCCGGTGAAGACACCGACCACGTTGGGCGCGGACTTGGCGGCACTGGCGTCGATCCCGGTGATCGTCGCGTGCGCGAACGGGCTGCGGACCATGGCCATGTGGAGCATGCCCGGCAGGACGATGTTGTCGGTCCACCGGGTGCGCCCGGTGATCAGCCGCTGGTCCTCCTTGCGGCGGCGGTCCCGGCCGATCTCGGCGACGGGACGCTCGGCGATGGCGGTCACTGGGCACCCGCCTTCTCGCCCTGCTGGACGTCCGAGTTCTCCGCGGCGTAGAGGACGCTCTTGACGATGTTGTGGTAGCCGGTGCAGCGGCAGAGGTTGCCCTCGAGGCCGACCCGGACCTCCTGCTCGGTGGGGTGCGGGTTCTCGGCGAGCAGGTCGACGGACTGCATGATCATGCCCGGCGTGCAGAAGCCGCACTGCAGACCGTGGCACTCCTTGAACGCCGCCTGCACGGGGTGGAGCTCGCCGTTCTGGGCCAGGCCCTCGATCGTGGTCACCTCGTGGCCGTCGGCCTGGACCGCGAGCACGTTGCAGCTCTTCACGCTGCGGCCGTCCAGGTGGACCGTGCAGGCACCGCAGTTGCTGGTGTCGCAGCCGATCACGGTGCCGGTCTTCCCGAGCGTCTCGCGGAGGTACTGCACCAGCAGCATCCGCGGCTCGACGTCGTCGGAGACCTGGGTCCCGTCGACGGTGAGGCTGATCTGGGTCATCGAAGGCCTGCCTTTCGCGCACCGAAGTGGCACAGAGCTCTGTGGTGCCGGTCACGCTAGGGCTCCACCGGTTGGCGAAAGGTTGCTCGTGGCCGCGCGCGACGCGGACTCCGGCCTCCGCCCGTCAGCGGTCCGCCGCGACCATCAGGAACATCGGCCGGTCGCGCTCCTCGGCGAGGGCGGGATCGGCCGCGACCTCCTCCGCCGAGGGCAGGGACTCCGCTACGGAGCGGAGCGAGAAGCCGGTAGCGACGCAGGCGTTCACCAGGGTGGCCATGGTGCGGTGCTGCTTGCGGACCCCGGGTGCCAACCAGTCGCGCACCCGTTCGCCCTCGTCGGCGTACCGGTCGAGCGGCCAGGTACGTCGGCCGTCCACCTCGACCCAGGTCGCACTCGTCGGCGCGGTGTAGACGGGGTGCTCGCAGGTGAGGACGAGTCGCCCGCCGGGCCGCAGCGCCGCGTGGACCGTGGCCAGGAAGCGTGGCAGGTCCACCAGGTAGTGGAGGACCAGGGCGCTGTAGGCGACGTCGTACGCCGCCTCCGGCAGCTCGATCCGGTCGAGGTCGGCACGGCGGTAGGAGACGACCTGACTGGGTCCGGTCAGCTCGTCGGCCCGGTCGAGCATGCGCTGGGACAGGTCGACGGCGTCGACCGACGCGGCGCCCGCGGCGGCCGCCCAGCGTGCGAACGCGCCGTACCCGCAGCCGAGGTCCACCACGTCGAGCCCGGCCGGATCGGGGAGCATCGCCCGCACGGTCGGCCACTCGGGAGCCCCGTCGAGCCCCTCCTCCGACCTGAGGAGCCGTCGATAGCCGGCCTGGAACTGCGGGTCGTCGTAGATGTTCTGTGCCACGTTCGTCCAGTATGCCGATGCGGACCCCTACCCTGGTCGTGGGGAAGGAGCACGCGGGTGGACGTGCTCCGGCGGGGAGGTGAGCCGTGGGCAGCACCGACTGGGAGCAGGTCACGACCGGCCGATCCGGAGCCGACGTACGCCGGTCACCCGACGGCGGCAGGTACGCCAAGTCCGGCACCGGACTCGTCCGCCGGGAGATCGTCGACGAGCACGAGCGGCTCGACTGGCTGGCAGACACCGACCTGCCCTGCGCCGAGGTGCTCGACTGGGTCGACGACGGTGAGACCGCGACCCTGACGACGCGCACGGTGCCGGGGGTCGCGATGAGCGACCTCCCGGCCGAGGCCGTCCCGGACGCCGTCACCACCCTGGCCCGCTTCCTGCAGCGTCTGCACGCCGTGCCGCGCGGGACCTGTCCGTTCGAGCGCTGGCTCGCCGTCACGGTCCCGATCGCACGCGTGCGCGTCGACCGGGGACAGGTCGACGAGGGCGACCTCGACGACGAGCGCCGCGGCCTCTCGGCTCAGGCCCTGCTCGACGACCTGGTCGACGGCCGTCCCCGCGCCGAGAAGCTCGAGCTGGAGGACCTGGTGATCTGTCACGGCGACGCCTGCCTGCCGAACTTCCTGGTCGACCCGGGGTCGCTGGAGGTGACCGGGATGATCGACGTCCACCGGCTCGGGGTCGCCGACCGGCACCTCGACCTCGCGCTCGCGACGCGCTCGATCGCCGACACCACGCTCAACCCGGCCTACGGCCCCGCCGCCGCCGAGGCGCTGGTCGCGGCGTACGGCCAGCCGGCCGACCCCTGGCGGATCGACTTCTACCGCCTGCTGGACGAGTTCTTCTGACGAGCGAGGACGTTTCGACCCGGCGGAGCCGGGACGGAACGGCCGGAGCGAGACCGAAGCGAGCTTGCTCGCGAGGTGGCCTGACACCCGGCGGCCACTCACCCGCGAGCGACGGCGAGCCGACCCTTGAGCAACGGCTTGGCGGGGTGGGGGCGGTCGCCGAGAGCGGCCAGGCAGACCTCGATCACCTCGGCGTCGTAGGGCGCGAGCTCGCTGTAGCGGATCACCGCCGACGGCTCGGGGTGAGCGATGCAGGGCCTCGCGCATCGCGACCGCGACGTACTCCCCCAGCTCGACGAGAGCCGGCGACTCGGTGCCGGGCAGCAGGTCGCCGCCGTAGCTGGCGATCGCGGCGCCGGCGTCACCCTGCTGGAGCGCCTCGAGCACGTCGTCGATGTCGGTGGCGACCGGCAGCGTCAGGCGGTAGGGGCGCGACGCAGCTGGCCGCCGAGCGCGGCCCGCAGGTGCGAGACCTCGGCCTTCAACGTCGAGAGCGTGACCGCCTGGTCGCCGTAGACCAGGGCGTGCAGGCGGTCGAGCGAGAGGCCGTCGGGGTGGAGGGCGAGGATCGCCAGGATCTCGGTCTGCCGCCGGTTGAGCAGCAGGCGGCTGCCGTCGAGGGTGGCCTCGGCGTTGCCGAGCAGGCGGAGCTGGAGGCCGGTCGGGCCACGCTCCTCGACGAGCATCGGGTTGGCGGCCGAGAGCGGCATCGCGGTCTCGATCAGCCGGGCCAGCACCCGCGCGGTCGCGAGCCCGATCGGGTGGGTGCGGTCCCAGGTGGTCGAGAGGTCGACGACGCCGAGCTGGGTCGCCACTGACCGGGTCGTGCACGGGCGCGGCCCAGCAGACCCAGTTGTGCACGATCGGCGCGTAGTGCTCGGCGCTGAACACCATCGCGGGCCGCTTCAGCCGGGTGGCCAGGTCGAGGGCGTTGGTGCCGACCGACTCGTCGTCCCACCGGGCGGCCGGGACGAAGTTCACCGACTCGGCCTTGCGGCGCATGACCCGCCCGCCGTACGTCCAGAGGATCCGGGTCTGCTGGTCGGTGATGGCGAGCACCAGGTCGCCGTCCTCCGCCGTGCGCCGCAGCTCCGCCTCGACCCGCTCGACCGCCCGCTGCAGCGGGGAGTCGTGCCAGAACGCCCGGGCGTCGGACTCGTCGTCCAGCGGCGCCTCCGCGACGTCGCGCGAGACGCGCGGCCGGGACCGGCGCCAGCTGCGCAGGATCTCCGGGCGGACCAGCGACTCGGCGCCGTCGCCCTCCTCGACGAACGCGTTCCACGCGCGCAGCGCGCTCAGCGCGCCGGTCCTGCAGGTCGGGCGTGCTCATCGGGTGTCCCCCGTCTGCGAAGTTCGAGCTGACGCGGTCACGGTAGCGCCGCCCTGGAGCGCGCTCACTCGTGGTGGATGCGCCCGTCGTCGCTGGGCCAGCCGGCTCCCGGACCCGCCCCACCGTCCGGCGATGATCTCCGCGGCGATGCAGATCGCGGTCTCCTCGGGCGTGCGGGCGCCCAGGTCGAGGCCGATCGGGCTGGACAGGCGCTTCAGCTCGTCGTCGGTCACCCCGGCCTCGCGCAGTCGCTCCTCGCGGTCCTCGTGGGTGCGCCGCGACCCCATGGCGCCGACGTAGGCCACCTCGGGCAGGCGCAGCGCCACCTCGAGCAGGGGGACGTCGAACTTCGGGTCGTGGGTGAGCACGGCGATGACGGTCCGCGCGTCCAGCGGCGCCGGCGTCGCGCTGCTTCTCCAGGTAGCGGTGGGGCCACTCGACGACCACCTCGTCGGCCTCGGGGAACCGGGTGTTGGTGGCGAAGACCGGCCGGGCGTCGCAGACGGTCACGTGGTAGCCGAGGAAGCTGCCGACCCGGGCGACCGCGGCGGCGAAGTCGATCGCACCGAAGACCAGCATCCGCGGCTTCGGGGCGAACGCCCACACGAACACCCGCATGCCCTCGCCGCGGCGTTCGCCGTCGGGACCGTAGGACAGCGTGGCGTTCGTGCCGCTCGCGAGCAGCCCCATCGCGTCGTCGCGCACGGCGTCGTCGGCGCGCGCACTGCCGATGCTGCCGGTCATCTCGTCGGAGTCGGGGTGGATGATCACGCGCCGCCCGAGCCACGTCGGGGTCGGGGTGCTCGATCACGGTCGCCACGGCCACGGGCCGGCCCTCGTCGAGGTCGGCGGCGAGCTCCTCGAGCTCGGGGAAGGTCTCGCGCGAGATCTTCTCGACGTACACGTCGAGGATGCCGCCGCAGGTCAGCCCGACCGCGAACGCGTCGTCGTCGGAGATGCCGTAGCGGGTGAGCACGGGGACCCCGGAGGCCACCACCTCCTGGCCCAGCTCGTAGACGGCGCCCTCGACGCAGCCGCCGGACACGGAGCCGACGGCGGTCTCGTCGGGGCCGACCAGCATGCTGGCGCCCGGTGGACGGGGCGCCGAGCGGAACGTCGCGACGACGGTGCCGACGCCGACCGTCTCCCCGGCCCGCCACCACGCGAGCAGCTCGGGAAGCACTTCACGCATCGGCCAGCACCTCCACCAGGTCGGCGTACGTCGCGAGCGAGTGCCCGGCGACGAAGTCGTCGCAGTAGGGCAGCGCCGCGAGCACGCCGGTCTGGACGGCTTCGTAGCCGTCCTTCCCGCGGTGGGGGTTGACCCACACGACGCGGTGCGCGATGCGACCGCAGCCGGGCCATCTGCTCTGCGAGCACGGACGCGTCACCTCGTTCCCAACCGTCGCTGAACACAACGACGACGGCCCCCCGCGCCATTCCACGCTGTCCCCACCGGTCCAGGAAGAACCGCAGCGTCTCGCCCAGCCGGGTGCCACCCGACCAGTCGGGCACGGTCTCGCCGGCGGCGACCAGGGCGCGCTCGGGGTCGCGGATCCGCATCGCCCGCGTGACGTGGGTGACGCGGGTGCCGATCGTGAACGTCTCGACGTTCGCCGATGCCCTGCGTGAGGCGGTGGGCGAGCCGCAGCAGGGCGTCGGCGTACGACGACATGGAGCCGCTGACGTCGACCAGCAGCACGACCCGACGCGGCTTGCTGGCCCGGCGGCGCCAGGCGATCTCGGCCGGCTCGCCCATCCGGCGCAGGCTCTCGCGCAGGGTGCGGGAGGCGTCGACGCGGCCGCGGTGCCAGCGCTGGTGACGCGCCGTACGCCGGAGCGGTGGCCGGGGGCGGAGGGTCGCGAACATCGCGGCGAGCCGCTGCTTCTCCCCCGCGCTGAGCGAGGCGACGTCGCGGTGACGCAGCAGCTCGGTCGCGCTGGCTGCCGCGCGGACGACGTCGTCGGCCGGCCCAGCTCACCGCCGTCGGACTCCTCGAGCGGCAGCTGGGGCGGGCTGGTCTCGGCCCGCACCACGGGTCGCGGCCGGGCAGGCCGTGGCGGGCGTTGAAGAACGCCTCGAAGACCTGGTCGAAGCGGGCCAGGTCGTCGGGTCCGGTGCAGAGCGTCGCGCGGCCGGCCATCCGGACCGCGGCCGGGTCGTCGGCGCCCAGTCGGGCGGCGGCACCCAGGAACTCGTGCGCCCGGTCCTGGGTCACCGGCACGCCGCCGGCGCGGACGAGCCCGGGCGAAGGCGAGCAGGATCTCGTCGCCCGCGCGGCGTCCTCGGGCCAGCTTCGGTCGCCCCGGGTCGAGCCGCCGACGGGCGAGCCGGTCGAGATCACGCTCATGACCGCAGCAGCTGGTCCAGCGCCTGCTTCACGCGGTCCGAGTCCTCGCGGTACTTCACCAGGGCGCCCAGCGTGGTCGCCGCCGACTCGAGGTCGAGCTCGGCGGTCCCGAGGTGGTGGAGGGCCCGCGCCCAGTCGAGGGTCTCGGCGACCCCGGGCGGCTTGGTCAGGTCACGGCTCCGGAGGTCCTGCACGACTCCCACGACCTGGCGCGCCAGAGCCTCCGACACCTCCGGCGCCCGCGAGCGCACGATCGCCAGCTCCCGGTCGAGGCCCGGGTGCTCGATCCAGTGGTAGAGGCAGCGGCGCTTGAGCGCGTCGTGGAGCTCGCGGGTGCGGTTGGAGGTCAGGACCACCACCGGCGGGGTCGCGGCCTTGACGGTCCCGAGCTCGGGGATGCGAGACCTGCCAGGTCGAGAGCACCTCGAGCAGGAACGCCTCGAACTCGTCGTCGGCCCGGTCGACCTCGTCCACCAGCAGCAGGGCCGGGCTCTGCTGGAGCGCCGCCAGCACCGGCCGTGCCAGCAGGAACCGCTCGTCGTACAGGCTCTTCTCGGCCTCCTCGACGCCGGCGCCGCCGCCTCGCCTCGAGGGCCCGGAGGTGGAGGATCTGACGCGGGAAGTCCCAGTCGTAGAGGGCCTGCGTGGCGTCGATGCCCTCGTAGCACTGCAGCCGGACCAGCGGCAGGTCGAGCGCCTGCGGCCAGAGCCTCCGCGAGCGCGGTCTTGCCGGTGCCGGGCTCGCCCTCGAGCAGCAGCGGCCGCTGCATCGCCAGCGTGAGGTAGGTGACCGTGGCCAGCTCGTCGTCGGCGAGATAGCCCGTCGAGTCGAGCAGGCGCGCCACGTCGGCAGCAGAGGACACCTCCATGCCCTCCAGGCTACGCGGCGGCTCGTTGGCTCCCGGTTGGATCGGCTTGTCTCGGGATAGTACGGATCATCCGGCCGGACAATCGCGCGCAGGGGGCGGCCGATTGATCCGCACTATCGGGCCGTCGGCTCAGCGGGAGTCGACGTCGCGGCCGGAGGCGAGGTCGCCGCACTCGACAAGAGTGACGTCGCGACCCCCGGCGAGGTAGGCGCGGGCGCCCTGGTCGCCGACCGCGGTCTCGGCGACGCCGGCCCAGTGGTCGCGGCCGAGCAGGACCGGGTGCCCCGGCTTCCCGTCGTACGACGCGCGCGCCAGCGCCGCGGGGCCCGCCGCCGCGCCGATCACCCGGGAGACCACCTCGGGCACCAGGTCGGGCAGGTCGACCAGCGACACCACGACGCCCTCGTCCGCCGAGCCGGCCAGCGACCGGAGGCCCGCTCGCAGCGAGGCCCCCATCCCCTCGGCCCAGTCGTCGGCCACGACCACCGCGACGTCGAGCTCGTCGACCAGCGTCCGGGCCCGCTCGGCCTCGGCCCCCAGGACGACCGTGACCCGCGCGCAGCCGCCGGCGCGCAGCGTGGCGACGCCTCGCACCAGCCACGAGCCGGCGTCGTCGGAGACCAGCGCCTTGGGCATCCCCATCCGGCGGCCGGCCCCGGCGGCGAGCAGCAGTGCCTTCCACGCTCGCCAGCCTCTCAGACCGACCCGCGTGGGCTCAGCCGAAGGCGCGGTCGTAGAGCTGCTGGAGCTGCCCGGTCACCGGGCCGGTGAAGCCGCACCCGGTGACCCGGCCGTCGGAGGCGGCGACGAGGTAGTCGCTGCCGGGCTCGAGGTCGGCGGCGCGGGTGAGCTCGGACATGGAGGGCGGGGCCGCGGTCACCTTCGCCAGGTCGGTCGGCCCACCGGCGTACCAGTGGCTCACGTCGAACGTGGCCGTCCCGTCGACGACCGAGACCAGGGTGCCGCGGAAGGCCACCGTCTGCGCCTGCAGCACCCCGGCGTCGGGGGTGACGCAGCGGCCCGCGGGCGGGGCGTAGCCGAGCTGGGTGACGCTGCCCTGGGCCACCGGCGTCGACCCGTGGTCGCGCTGCGCCAGGCCGATGATGCCGGCCCCGGCGATCAGCACGACGGCAGCGGCCGCCACCAGCCACGTGAGCGGGCTGCGGTCGTGGGTGCCGGTCTCGCGGGACTCGTGGGTGCGCGTGGCGGTGTCGGACATGGCTGCCTCCAGGAGCTCGGCGACCCGGTCGGGGTCGGCCGTGGGGAGGGAGGAGGCGGGATCGGCCACTCGGAGCCGCGCGAGCAGCTCCTGGTCCGGTTCGCGGTCGGTCACGTTCTCCTCCCTCCCTTCGGTTCCTCATGTCCGGCAGCCGCCTCGACCTTTCGCAGCGCGGCACGCAGCTTCTCCCTCGCCCGGTGGAGGCGGATGCTGGCGGCGTTCGGCGTGATCTCGAGGACGGCGGCGATCTCGCCGGGTGCCAGCTGCTCCCAGGCCCACAGGCGCAGCAGCTCGGCGTCGTCGGGCGAGAGCTCCGCCATCGCCTCGGCGAGCCGGTCGTCCCCGACCGGTTCGGGCACCTCGCGTGGGGGGTCGAGGGTCGCGATCTTCCCGGCCACGCGGCGCTGTCGGCGCGCACCGCGCTCGGCGTTGGCCAGGCAGAGCCGGGCCACGCCGTAGGCGTACGGGAGCGGCTCGACGGGCAGCTCGTCTCGCCGCCGCCAGCAGACGAGCAGGGTCTCGGCGAGGGCGTCGTCGGCGGTGGCCGGATCGGTACGCCGGGCAAGGAAGCGCCGCAGCGGCTCGATCAGCTCGTGGGCGATCGACTCGAACCGCGCACGGGCCTCGACGTCACCGTCTGCGGGGTCGTCCGGCCCGTCGTCTGGCCGGGTGTCGGCACGGTCCACGGACTCCACGGTGGCACATGTCCGGCACCGATCCGTTCCTTTCGCGGATCGGCCCGGTCGCTGCCTCAGGCGACGGCGATCAGCGCGATCCCGGCCAGGACGACGACCGCACCGACCAGCCGCCGCGCGGGTCGGGGCTCGCGCAGCACGAGCCAGCCGAAGATCGCGCCGACGACGATGCTCGACTCACGGCCGGCCGCGACGAGGGCGACCGGCGCGAGCTGCATCGCCCGGAGCACGAGGATGTAGGCGAGCGGCGAGCAGATCGCGACGACCAGGGCCGGCGTACGGCCGGCGGCCCAGACGTCGCGCACCGGGACCGGGTCGCGACGCCGGACCAGCAGCACGGCCAGGACCGGCAGCTGGAGGACGAGGTTGAGCACGAAGTAGGGCACCGGCGGGACGTCGAGGGCGTTGACCGCGTGGTTGTCCCACAGGGTGTACGACGCGATGGTGGCGCCGGTCGCGAGCCCCCATGCGACGCCGGCGCGGGGGCGGCTGGCGTGGCCACCCAGCGAGATCAGCAGGACGCCGCACACGACCGCGAGGACGCCGGCGACCTCGAGCCTCCCGGGGTGCTGACCGAGCACCGTCACCGCGACCACGAAGGTCAGCAACGGCCCTGCCCCACGGGCCAGTGGATAGACCAGGTTGAGGTCGCCCTCGGCGTACCCGCGTTGCAGGACCAGCTGGTAGACGATGTGCAGGAGCGCCGAGACCAGTGGCGCGAACAGCCACGACCAGTCGGGCCGCTCTCCCGCGACCACGACCCAGACGATGCCGATCGGCACCCACAGCACGCTCGTGGCGACGACGTAGACCCAGACGAACGCGACCCGGTCGTCGCCGGTGGCCCCCTTGACCGCGAGGTTCCAGGTGGCGTGCAGGACCGCGGCGACGAGGACGAGCGCGAGGGCGGTGCTGCTCACGTCTCGAGGGGCCCGCGGGCCATCCGGATCTCGACGACACCGGTGTCCGGCTCGGGCTTGCGCCCGCCCTCGTCGACGAAGCCGCGCTTGCGGTAGTAGGCGAGGGCGCGCTCGTTGCCCTCCAGCACCCAGAGGTACGCCGGCCGGTCGCCGATCGCGTGGTCCAGCAGGGCGTCGGCGAGGCCGGTGCCGTGGGCACGGCTCAGGACGTTGATGGCGTACAGCTCGAGCGGGGCCGGAGCGTCGTCGTCCCGCGGCGGCCCGGAGGTCGTCATCCCGACGACGCCCTCTCCGTCGCGGGCGACCCACCAGGTCACCTCGGGGTGGTCGCGCATGCCGGGCCTGCCACGTCACCGGGGCCTCGGTCGGGTCGAGCGCCGCCAGGTAGTCGGCCGGCATCAGCCCGGCGTACGCCTCCTGCCAGACCTGGACGTGTACCCGCCCCATCTCCTCGAGGTCGTCGGGCGTCGGCCGGGCGATGGTCCAGGGCACGGGTTCACGCTCTCATGAGCCGCAGAAGCCGAGCATCTGGGTCAGGGCGGCCTTCTCCGAGAGGTCGACCTCCAGGCCGTAGCGCGCCTTGATCGCGATCCAGCGTCGTGCGTAGGCGCACTGGTAGCCCTTGCGTGGGCGCCACGAGGCCGGGTCACCGTCGCCCTTGCCCATGTTGGTCGGGCCGTCGACCGCGAGCAGCTCGCCGAGGTCGTTGGCGAAGGCCTCCCGGCGCGCTCGAGTCCAGCGCCGCGCGCCCGAGACCCAGGCCTCGGCGAGCGGGACCACGTGGTCGATCTGGATCGCCTCCGCCTGGTGGAGGTCCTTGAGATCGGTGAAGGTCAGGGTGCGGCCCGTGTAGGGGTCGTGCCAGCTGCCGGCCAGCACGTCGTGGTCGCAGGCCCCCTGCTGCGCCACCCGGGTCGAGCCGGGCACCGCGTCGCGGAGCAGCACGTCGTCGCGCTGGTTGCACCCGTCGTGGTCGGTGTCGATCCAGGAGCTGCCGAAGGCGTCCCGGGCGTAGCCCTCGGTGCCGCGGGGTCGCGGGCGGACGACGAGCCGATCGAGCAGCGCCTTCGCGCGCTCGGCACGTGGGGGCGAGGACGCCGGAAGTACGACGTGCGAGTGACTGACCGTCGGGCCGCTCGAGCTCGTGGACGTCGCGCACCCCGTGACCAGCAGGATGACGGCCACCCAGAGCGCCACCTTCGGGACGTCATACGCCGTGGTCGTCATAGCGACCAGAACGTATGACGTCCCGGTGACGGTCGCGGCCCGAAACGCACGAAGGCCCCCGCCGGAGCGGGGGCCTTCGATGGTTGCTGTGTCTTCTCAACCAACCGGGTTTCGAGACGCGTCGCGCTCTCGTCGCTTCGCTCCGAGTGCGCCGAACGCTCCTCAACCTGCCCGGCTGACGCTCACCCCGCGGCTGCGCCGCGGGGTGAGCTGCCGGTCAGAAGTCCATGCCGCCCATGCCGCCCGACGGGTCTCCACCCATCGGCGCAGCCTTCTCCGGCTTGTCCGCGACGACCGCCTCGGTCGTCAGGAACAGCGCGGCGATGGAGGCGGCGTTCTGCAGCGCGGAGCGGACGACCTTGGTCGGGTCGGGGACACCGGCCTTCAGCATGTCGCCGTACTCACCGGTGGCCGCGTTCAGACCGTGACCCTCGGGCAGGCCCGCGACCTTCTCCGCCACGACACCGCCCTCGAGGCCGGCGTTCAGCGCGATCTGGCGGACCGGGGCAGCCAGGGCGACCCGGACGATGTTCGCGCCGGTGGCCTCGTCCTGGGGCAGGTCGAGCTTGTCGAACGCGCGGGCACCGGCCTGGATCAGGGCCACGCCGCCGCCGGCGACGATGCCCTCCTCCACCGAGGCCTTGGCCGCGCGAACGGCGTCCTCGATGCGGTGCTTGCGCTCCTTGAGCTCGACCTCGGTGGCCGCGCCGACCTTGATCACCGCGACACCGCCGGCCAGCTTGGCCAGACGCTCCTGCAGCTTCTCGCGGTCGTAGTCGGAGTCGCTCTTCTCGATCTCGGCGCGGATCTGGTTGACCCGACCCTCGATCTGGGCGGCGTCGCCGGCGCCCTCGACGATGGTGGTCTCGTCCTTGGTGATGACGACCTTGCGGGCCTGGCCCAGCAGCTCGACACCGGTCGACTCGAGCTTCAGGCCGACCTCCTCGGAGATGACCTGGCCACCGGTCAGGATCGCGATGTCCTGGAGCATGGCCTTGCGGCGGTCACCGAAGCCCGGGGCCTTGACGGCGACGGACTTGAAGGTGCCGCGGATCTTGTTCACGACCAGGGTCGAGAGGGCCTCGCCGTCGACGTCCTCGGCGATGATCAGCAGCGGCTTGCCGCTCTGCATGACCTTCTCGAGGATCGGCAGCAGGTCCTTGACCGACGAGACCTTCTGGTTGGCGACCAGGATGTAGGGGTCGTCGAGGACGGACTCCATGCGCTCCATGTCGGTCGCGAAGTACGCCGAGATGTAGCCCTTGTCGAACCGCATGCCCTCGGTCAGCTCGAGGTCGATGCCGAAGGTGTTCGACTCCTCGACGGTGATGACGCCTTCCTTGCCGACCTTGTCCATCGCCTCGGCGATGATGTCGCCGACGCTCTGGTCGCCACCGGCGGAGATGGCCGCCACCGAGGCGATCTGCTCCTTGGTCTCGACGTCCTTCGACATCGCGGTCAGCTGCTCCGAGACGGCCTCGACGGCCTTCTCGATGCCCCGCTTGATGCTCATCGGGTTCGCGCCGGCCGCGACGTTGCGCAGGCCCTCACGGACCATGGCCTGGGCCAGCACGGTCGCGGTCGTCGTGCCGTCACCGGCGACGTCGTCGGTCTTCTTCGCGACCTCCTTGACGAGCTCGGCCCCGATCTTCTCGTAGGGGTCCTCCAGCTCGATCTCCTTGGCGATGCTCACACCATCGTTGGTGATGGTGGGCGCGCCCCACTTCTTCTCGAGGACGACGTTGCGGCCCTTGGGACCGAGCGTGACCTTGACCGCGTCGGCGAGTTGGTTCATCCCTCGCTCGAGCCCGCGGCGGGCCTCCTCGTTGAAAGCAATCAGCTTCGGCATGTTCTCCGCGATTCCTTCTTGGAGTCGTTACAGCTCTGGCGGAACGGCAACGCTGCCCGCGACGGACGGCCAGTGCGGACCCGGCGGACCCTTCCCGCCGGCGCTGCTGACCTCAGCCCTACCGGTCCGAGGTGATGGCACTCTCTACCCGAGAGTGCCAGCGTCATGTTTAGCACTCGCACCCCCCGAGTGCAAACGTGCCGACCCTCGGCTGAGCCTGCGAGGCCGAAGGCCAGGTCGGCAGGTTGAGGAGCGTTCGGCGTGGCCCCGACCTGCGAGGGGCGCGCGACGCGTTCGAACCATGGCCGACAGTCGAGCCGGCACCTGAGCCGAACCGCGTCGACCGATCAGGCTGCCCACTCGTCTGGCCGAGAAGGCGAGCACCGACCGGGCCGACCTCGACGCGCTCCTCGACACGGCTCGCGTCGGCCACTTCGCGGTCGTCGCCGAGGACGGCACCCCCGCGGTGATCCCCACGATGGTCGTGCGAGACGGCGACCGCGTGCTGGCCCACGGCTCGACGGGGTCGCGCTGGATGCGCCGGCTCGCCACCGGTGCGCCCACGGCGCTCGGCGTCACGGCGTACGACGGCCTGGTGGTGGCCCGCAGCGCGTTCGAGTCCTCGATCCGCTACCGCTCGGCGGTGGTCTTCGGCCGCTGCGCGACGGTGACCGACGACAAGGAGCGGTTCCTCGACCTCGTCACCGAGGCCCTGATCCCCGGCCGTAGTGCGGAGGTACGCCGCCCGACGAAGGCCGAGCTGGCGGCGACCCTGGTCCTGGCGCTGCCGCTCGACGACTGGTCGCTGAAGATCTCCGCCGGGTGGCCGGAGGACGAGGACGACGACATCGCCGGTCCCGCCTGGGCCGGCGTGGTCCCCGTCCGCGAGGTGCACGACCCGCCGCTGGCCGCACCCGACCTGCGCGACGGCATCGAGGTGCCCCCGTCGGTGCGCGCCCTGGGCGGCTGACTAGTCCAGCAGCTGACTCAGGCTGAGCACCGCGCCACCGGGGTCGGTCACGACGGCCTGCGAGAACGACGGCGGCGCGTCGAACGGTCCGGCGAGCACCGACCCCCCGAGCCGGCGTACGTCGTCGACCGCGCGCTCCACGTCGTCGATCCAGAAGTCCACGCCCCAGGTCGAGGGCGCGTCGGGGGCAGCCGGGATCATCACCGCGACGACGTCGCGGGGGACGGGTTGCCTCGGCTCGCCGCCGACGTAGCCCGGCAGCCGGAACATCGTGGCCGGGCCGAACGCCTCGGTCTCCCAGCCGAACACCGCGCCGTAGAACCGGGCGGCGCCCTCCGTGTCGTGGGTCTGCAGGGCACTCATCGACCAGGCGCTGGGCTCGTTCACCAGCTGCGCACCCTCGCGGTCCCCGCCCTCCCAGGCGCAGAAGGTCGCACCGCCCGGGTCGACGAAGACACCGAGCCGGCCCACCGGGCGGAAGTCGACCTCCTCCTCGAGGACCTGGCCACCCGCCGCCCGGACCGCGGCCACCGTGGCCGCGAGGTCATCGGTCCGCACCTCCGTGATCCAGGCGGGTGGCATGTCCGGGTCGGGCATGGTCCCGATGGCCGCGACGTCGCGACCACGGAGACGACCCAACGCGTAGGGAGCGAAGTCGCCGGGTCCGCTCTCCATCTCCCACCCGAACAGCTCCTCGTAGAACGCCGTGGCCGTCGGGACGTCGTGCTGCAGGTTCGTCACCCAGCAGGGCACCCCGGCCGGGTACTTCTCGCGCTCACTCATCGGACCCTCCGTGCTCCTCGGTCGTGCTGACCCGGGTCACGCTAGGACACTGAGTTGGAAATTCCAAGTGACTAGTTGGAAATTCCGTCTAGGGCTGTCCTATCCTGCTGACATGGCGGGCAAACGTTCCTACGGCGATCCCTGCGGCATCGCCCGGGCCCTCGACGTCGTCGGTGAGCGGTGGGCGCTCCTCGTCGTCCGCGAGCTCGTGCTCGGACCCAAGCGGTTCACAGACCTGCGCAGCCACCTCCCGGGCCTCGCCACGGACGTCCTCTCCCAACGGCTCCGCCAGCTCGAGCAGGCCGGTGTGCTGCGCCCGGTCGCGCTCGCGGCTCCGGCGTCGGGCCGGGCCTACGAGCTCACCGATCGCGGCCGCGACCTCGAGCCGGTGCTGCACGCCCTCGGCCGGTGGGGCAGCCAGGAAGGGTTCGAAGGCGTCACCCACGACATGAGCGTCGATGCCTTCGCCGTGGCTCTCTCGACGGTGTTCGACGGAGGCCGCGCCGGTGCGCGCGACCTCACGCTCGCGCTGGTCGTCGACGGTGACCCCCTCGTCGCGGAGGTCCACGACCGCACCCTGACGCTCCGCCGCGGACCGGCCGACCAGCCCGACGTCCGGCTGGAGGGCTCGGTGGCGGCCCTGCGCGAGGTGCTGTGGCGCGGCCACTCGTTGACCGACGCCGAGGCGGACGGGTCGATCACCGTGGGCGGTCTCCGCTCGGTCGCCCGGACGTTCCTCACCCTCTTCCCGGCACCGGTTCCGAGCCGAACGTCGAACTGACGGCAGGTGGCGCGTCACCCCGGTGACACCCCATGAGAGGAATGACCCATGACCGACTACATGATCCTGTTCCCGGCCGACCGCGAGGACCGGTGGGACGGCGCCACCCAGGCCGAGCGTCAGGCCGTCTACGAGAACGACTACGAGTTCGGCCGCCTGCTCGAGCAGCGGGGCGGCAAGATGACCGGTGGCGCCGAGCTGGCCACGTGGAAGCGGGCGCACGCCGTCCGACGTGGCCCGAACGGCACCGCGCTGGTCACCGAGGGCCCCTACGCCGAGTCCGCCGAGCAGCTCTCGGGCTTCTACCTGGTCTCGATCGACGACGAGCAGGCGCTGCTCGAGGCCGCCCAGGTGCTCGTGCGCGCTCACCCGGCGGTCGAGATCCGGCCGATCGAGAGCCAGGGCGACGACGACTGAGCGCTTCTCGACGATCGGGTCCTCGTGACCTGTCGATTTCGCCGCCGCTCGCGCGTCATCGGGACAAGAGGGACACTCAGCCCACACCCGAGAGGACCACCATGACCAGCTACGTCGTACTCCTGCCCGGTGACGAGACCGCCTGGGCGGCCACGCCGGAGCCCCAGAAGCAGGAGATGTACGCCGTGCACGCGGCGTTCGCGAAGCTCCTCGCCGAGCGCGGACACCAGGTGACCGGCGGCGCCGAGCTCGCCCCGAGCAGCGAGGCACAGGTGCTCCGGACCACGCCCGACGGCGAGCACACCGTCACCCAGGGCCCGTACGCGGAGACGGCCGAGCAGCTGACCGGCTTCTACGTCATCGAGTCCGAGGACCTCGACGACCTGATCGACGTCTGCAAGACGCTCGGCCAGGGCGAGGGGGCGATCGAGATCCGCCGCTGCATGATGGGCGCCTCGTGAAGTTCGTCGTCCTCCTCGCCGAGCCCGATCACTACGCTCGTTGGACGGCGATGTCGGACGACGAGCAGCAGGCCGTGTTCGACAGGTTCCAGGAGTTCGACCGGGCGATCGTCGACCGCGGCGGAGCAGTCCTCGGCGGTGAGGGGCTCGCCGGCCCGCGCTCCGCGCGCACGCTCGGCCCGGGTCCGGGACGCCTCGTCACGGAGGGTCCGTACGCCGAGGCCGCCGAGCAGCTCGGGGGTTTCTTCGTCGTCGAGGCCGCCGACATCGAGTCGGTGCTCGAGGCGGCTCGGGTACTGCCCGACACGTTGAGCATCGAGGTGCGGCCCGTCGAGGGAAGCGTGGAGCCCAGCGACGGGGCAGTCGGGGCCGAGGTCGAAGCGAGCGCCCGGTGAAGTTCGTCGTGCTGCTGGCCGAGCGGGATCCCGAGGCCTGGGACCGGGCCACGCAGGAGGACCGCGACGAGGTCTTCGAGCGGCACCGCTCCTTCGACGCGGCCGTGCGCGAGCGGGGCGAGGTCGTCGCGGGCGAGGCGCTCGCCCTGTCCGAGGAGGCGGTCACGCTGCACGCCGGGTCCGGTGCCGACCGGCTCGTCACCGAGGGTCCGTACGCCGAGGTCGCCGAGCAGCTGGGTGGCTTCTACCTGATCGACGTCGACTCGGTGGAGACCGCGCTGGAGCTGGTCCGGCTGCTCCCCGAGGCCTACACGGTCGAGATCCGTCCGGCGATCCACATCGAGGGATATGACGAGTGACGAGGAGGCTCCGGACGACGGGGCCCGCGAGATCCTCGACACCGTCTGGCGCGACCAGTGGGGTCGGCTGACGGCCCTGCTGGTCGCCCAGTACCGGCGCCTCGACCTGGCCGAGGACGGCCTGGCCGACGCCTTCGAGGCGGCCGCCCGGACCTGGCCGCGCGACGGCGTACCGACGAACCCACCGGCGTGGCTGCTCACCAGCGCCCGCCGCCGCATCCTCGACCGCTTGCGCGCCGAGGCGGTCGCCGCGAGGCGGTTGCCGGTGCTCGCGGTCGAGGCCGAGCTGCAGGAGGAGGCGCAGCGCGTGATGGCCGATGCCGGCGAGCCCGTCCGCGACGAGCGGCTCCGCCTCGTGCTGCTCTGCGCCCACCCCGCCCTGTCGCGCGAGAACGCCGCCGCGCTGACGTTGCGGATGGTGATCGGCGTGACGACCGCCGACATCGCCCGCCTGTTCCTGGTGCCGACCGCGACCATGGCGGCGCGGCTGACCCGGTCGCGGAAGAGCCTGGCCGACGCCCGCTTCGAGGTGCCGCTGGGGCCCGAGCTCACGACGCGCGTCGGACGGGCGGCGGACGTCGCGTACCTCGCGTTCACCGCCGGCTACGCGCCGCCGTCGGGTGCCGAGCTGGTCCGCACCGACCTCGCCGCCGAGGCGATCAGGCTCGCCCGCCTGCTGCGCGAGCTGCTGCCCGGGCGAGCCGACCTGGACGGGCTGCTCGGCCTGATGCTGCTCGCAGCACTCGCGTCGCGACGCGCGGGTTCGTGACGGCGGGCTGGTGCTGCTCCCGGACCAGGACCGGGCCCAGTGGTACGCCGACGAGATCACCGAGGCCCTCGACGTGCTCACGCCCCACGTCACCGGCCCCGCCACGCCGTACCTCCTCCAGGCACTGATCGCCGCCGAGCACGCGATCGCACCCCACCCGGACGCGACGGACTGGCCCCGCATCGTGGAGCGGTACGACGAGCTCGTGGCGCTCGAGGACACGCCGGTCGTGCGGCTCAACCGGGCCGTGGCCCTGGCCGAGGCCGACGGGCCGCTGGCCGGGCTCCGGGCGCTCGAGGGGCTCGAGCTGCCCGGGCACCGGCTGCCCGGCGTCCGCGGGGAGCTGCTGGCGAGGGTGGGCCGGACCGACGAGGCCCGCTCCGACCTGGCCCGCGCCGTCGAGCTCTGCGACAACGACCCCGAGCGCACCCACCTCGCCGGGCGGTTGGCGGCCCTGGGCGGGTAGTCCGTGACGTTTCGGCCCCCATCCGGGCCGGAAAAGGACCGAAACGTCACGGACTACCCGGAGAGACCTGCCCGCACAGTCGCCGGGCACGCGGCCGTTAGGGTGACCCGACCGACGCGGAGGGGTAGCAGGTGAAACGACACCAGTTCCTGCGTGAGCTGCACCGGCTCGTGCAGCCGCGGACCTACCTGGAGACCGGGATCCAGCGCGGCGTGAGCCTCGCCCTGAGCCGGGTGCCGAGCGTCGGGATCGACCCGGAGTTCTCGATCGAGCACGAGCTCGCGACCGACGTCCACCTGGTCCGGTCGGGCAGCGACGAGTTCTTCGCCCGGCCCGAGCCCTTGGCCCATCTGCCCCGACCGGTCGTCGACCTCGCCTTCATCGACGGGATGCACCTCGCGGAGTACGCCCTCCGCGACGTCGTGGCGGTCGAGCGCTTCTCCACGGCGAGCTCGGTGATCCTCGTCGACGACGCGCTGCCCCACGACGTCGCGCTGACCCGCCGCGTCCGCATCGGTCGCGAGCGGTGGACGGGCGACGTCTACAAGGTCACCGCAGCGCTGCGCACGCTCCGCCCCGACCTGGTCGTGATCGAGGTCGACACGGCCGGCACCGGCACCCTCCTCGTCCTCTGTCCGGACGCCGGGCGGGACGGCGTGCTCGACGGGTACGACGAGTGGCTCGAGTCCGCGGTCGTGCCCGACCCGCAGGACGTGCCCGAGTCGGTGCTGCGGCGTACGCACGCGATCGCCCCGGAGGCGCTGGTCGCGAGCCCGGCCTGGGAGACGCTCGTCGCCCTGCGTGACGCACCCCATGCCGAGGCGGCCCCGCGGATCCGGGAGGCGTTCGCGGAGTTCGTGGACTCCTAGACCTCGACCTGCGGCCGCGTCGGACGGTCGCCCCACAGCAGCACCACTGGTCGTGGGCCCTGCACGAGCAGGCGAACGCCCGGCGTCGTCCGCTCCCCGGAGGCGCGCACGATCACCCGCCACTGCCCGTCGTCGACCTGCCCGGCTGGGAAGCTCGCGACCAGCCGCCGGCCGCGCTCGTCGTCGACCACGCCGGCCCGGGACCGCACCCGGCGCCCGTCGTGCCGCAGCACCATCACCGCGTCCTCGGCGGCCAGGGCCTCGGCCGGGTCGGCGAGCGCCACCTCGATCGAGCCCGCCCGGCGTCGCGCATAGCTGTTGACCAGGTCGAGGGGCGCGGAGTCGGGCGGCCGGGAGTCTCCCACGGCCAGCACCCTAGACGAGGCCGCCGGACCGCGGCGGCTGGCAGGATCAGGGCATGAGGTTCGAGAGCGTGGTGGAGCTGGGTGGGAAGACCGCGACCGGGATCCCGGTGCCGGACGAGGTGATCGAGGCGCTCGGGTCGAGCAAGCGGCCGGCGGTGGTGGTCACGGTGGGCGGGCACGCCTACCGGACGACCGCGGTCCGGATGGGTGGCCGGTTCCTGGTGCCGCTGAGCGCCGAGAACCGCGAGGCCGCCGGCGTCGCCGCGGGCGACGAGGTCACCGTCGAGATCGAGCCCGACACCGCTCCCCGCGAGGTCACGCTCCCCGACGACCTCGCCGCGGCGATGGACGACGCCGTGCGCGCGACGTACGACGGGCTGGCGTTCACGCACCGCAAGGAGTGGGTGCGCTGGGTCGAGGAGGCCAAGAAGCCCGAGACCCGGGCCAGCCGGATCGAGAAGACGGTCGCGGGGCTCCGAGCGGGCCAGAAGACCCACTGACGGCGAAAGGTCGGCGAGAGGTCGGCGAGGACTGTCCGCCCGTCGGCCTAGGGTGACGCCCGTGGCCACCTCGCCGTCTCGGATGCTCGCCGACGCGCGCGCCCGTCCGGCCACCCGGTTCTTCCTCACCATGACCCGCGCGGTGCCCGGGCTTGCCGTCGTGTGGTGGCTGCTGCTGCTCGTGCGGGCGCTGGTGCCGGCCGCCCTCGCGATCACCACCGGGCTGCTCGTCGGTCGGGTGCAGGACGGCGCCGACCTGACCACGCCGCTGGTGCTGTTCGGCATCGTCTTCGTCGCCTCCCAGGTCGGCCCGCCGCTCCACCAGGTGGTCGGCGCGCTGCTCGGTCACCACTTCAGCTCGATCCTCAACGACCGGCTGATGGCCGCGACCCTCGGCCCCGACGGCGTCGGTCACCTCGAGCGCGGTGACCTCACCAACGACCTGACCACCGCGCGCGACTTCGACCTCGGCTGGACCGGCCCGCCGATGTTCATGAACATGGACTTCATCGCCCAGGGCCTGACCATGCTCCTCGGCGGCATCGCCTCGGCCCTGGTGCTGGCCGGGTTCACCTGGTGGGCGCCGCTGCTGCTCCTGCTCGCCTGGGGCTCCACCCACTGGCTCCTGCGCGAGAGCGGGGTGTGGCGCGACCGCAACACCGACGAGGTCAAGACCGCCCGTCGCCACACCGACTACGCCTACGACCTCGCCACCCAGCCAGCGGCGGCCAAGGAGGTCCGGCTGTTCGGGCTCGCGCCGTGGCTGCTCGAGCGGTTCACCCGCCATCGCCTCCACCTCCACGACCTGCAGTACGACGCGACCCGGCTGCGCGAGAAGTCCCTGACCGGAGCCCTCGCGATCGTGCTCGCGGCCAACGCCGTGCTGTTCGTCGTCCTCGCCCGTGAGGGGTACGCCGGATCGCTCGACCTGCGCGGCGTCGTCACCTACTCCGGTGCGGCGTTCGGCGCGAGCGCGATCGCCTTCGGCGGCCTGAGCTGGGCGCTCGACGGCGCCGCTGCGCCCGTCGTCGCGATCGAGCGGCTCGAGCCCGAGATGGCGGCCGCGGGCGCGCTGACGGGGTCTCGAGACGGTCGCAGAGCGACCTCCTCGACCACCAGTGCGGAGCGAGCGACCGCCTCGACCACCGCCTCGCCCGGCCCTGGTCCGGCCGCACCCGAGATCCGCTTCCGCGACGTCACCTTCACCTATCCCACGGGCAGCCGCCCGGTGCTGGAGCACCTCGACCTGACGATCCCCGCGGCCGCGTCGTTGGCCATCGTCGGGCAGAACGGCGCCGGCAAGACCACCATCGCCAAGCTGCTCTGCCGCCTCTACGACCCCGACTCGGGCACGATCGAGATCGACGGGGTGGACCTCCGCGACCTCGACCTCGCGGCCTGGCGGTCGCGCCTGGCGGCGGTGTTCCAGGACTTCGTCCGCTACGAGCTGCCCCTGCGCGACAACGTCGCCCCGCTGGGCGCCGACACCGCGGTGGTCGAGCAGGCCCTCGACCGGGCCGGTGCGCTCGACCTGGCCGACCTCGACGCCCCGATGGCCAGGGGGTACCCCGGCGGTGTCGACCTCTCCGGCGGCCAGTGGCAGCGGGTCGCGCTGGCCCGGGCGATCGCCAAGGTCGAGACCGGGGCGAGCGCCGTCCTCCTCGACGAGCCGACCGCGATGCTCGACGTCCGCGGCGAGTCCGAGATCTTCCGCCGGATCCTCGCCTCCACCGCCCACGCCACCACGATCCTGGTCTCCCACCGGTTCTCGACCGTGCGCCAGGCGGAGCTGATCTGCGTGGTCGAGCACGGCCGTGCGATCGAGCTCGGCACCCACGACGAGCTGATCGCGCTCGGTGGCCGCTACCACACGATGTACGACCTCCAGGCCAGCCGGTTCAGCGAACGCGAGACCGACGAGCACGGCGAGGAGGTCGTCCATGACCATCTTTGAGGACGAGCGGCTCCACGTCGGCGACGACGACTCCGCAGGGCCGATGCCCCTGGCCCTGCCGTCGATGGTGCGGGTGGTCAAGCACGGCTACCGCGCCGAGCCGACGCTCCTCTGGGCCTCGCTGGCGATGACGGCGCTCGAGGCGCTGCCCGACGTGCTCGTCGGCGTGTGGCTGGCCCTGCTGACCGACGGCCTGGTCCACCACCACGAGTCCCGGCTCTACGTCGGGGCCGCCGGGCTGGCCGTCTCGGCCACCCTGATGTGGGCGTTGTCGGTCACGCTCGACCGCACCACCCGGCGCCTGGGCGACCGGCTCAACATCATGTTCCAGGGCCACGTCGCGAGGCTCCAGGCCGAGGTCGCCACCGTCGAGCACCACGAACGGCCCGTCTACCTCGACCGGATCGCGGTGCTCCGCACCGGTGTCTTCGCGCTCGACCACCTGTTCCGCTCGATGTTCACGATGGTCGGCTGGCTGCTGCGTCTCGCGTTCGTCTGCGTGCTGCTGGCCGCCATCCACCCCGCGCTGCTGCTGCTCCTGGTCAGCGCCCTCCCGTTGCTCGCGGTCGCCGTGTGGCGCCCGAAGATCGAGAAGCGGGTCGAGGAGCAGGTCGCCTCCCACGGACGGCTCGGCCGCCACCTCTTCACCGTCGCCACCACGCCTCCCGCGGGCAAGGAGGTCCGCGTCACCGGCAACCAGGCCGACCTCGCCTCGCGCCGGCGGACGGCGTGGAGTGGCTGGTTCGGACCGATCCGGTCGACCAACCTCGCCAGCGCGGCGTGGCTGTCCCTGGCCTGGGCCCTGTTCTCGCTCGCCTTCGTCGCCGCCGTGGTCTGGGTCGTCACCGGGCTCGACCGCGGGCCGGGCGCGGTGGTGCTGGTGCTCACCGCCGGCGGCCGGCTCTCGGCGTACGTCGGCTCGGCGGTCGGCGAGCTCGGCTTCCTGCGCGGGATCTGGCTCGACTCGGCCCAGCGCCTGGCCTGGCTCGAGGACTTCGCCGCCGAGCAGAACGCCCGCGTCGACCAGTCCGCGCCCGCGAGCCTGAGCGAGGGCCTCCGGTTCGAGGGCGTCTCGTTCGCCTACCCGGGCACGACCCGTGCGGTCCTCCAGGACGTCGACCTCACCCTGCCCGCCGGCAGCGTCGTGGCGGTCGTCGGCGAGAACGGCGCCGGCAAGTCGACGCTGGTCAAGCTGCTCGCCCGCATGTACGTCCCGACCTCGGGCCGGATCACCGCCGACGGTGTCGACATCGGCCGGATCGACGTCGAGGAGTGGCGCGAGCGGCTGGCCGGCGCGTTCCAGGACTTCGCCCGCCTCGAGTTCGTGGCCGCCACGACCGTCGGCCTGGGCGACGAGCCACGCCAGGACGACCGCGCGGCGGTGGGCTCGGCCGTCGACCGGGCGGGCGCCACCCCCGTCGTCGACGACCTCAGCCACGGTCTCGACACCCAGCTCGGCCCGTCGTGGGACGGCGGTGTCGACGTCAGCTTCGGGCAGTGGCAGAAGCTCGCGCTCGCACGCGGCTACATGCGGCCCGAGCCGCTGCTGCTGATGCTCGACGAGCCGACGGCCGCGCTCGACGCCGAGACCGAGCACGCGCTCTTCGAGCGGTTCGCCGCCGGCGCCCGCGAGGAGGCGGCCAACGGCCGGGTCACCGTGCTGGTCTCCCACCGCTTCTCCACGGTCCGCATGGCCGACCTGATCGTCGTGCTCGACGGCGCGCGGGTCGTGGAGGTCGGCAGCCACGACGAGCTGATGACGCGGGCCGGCACCTACGCCGAGCTCTACTCCCTCCAGGCCGAGTCCTACGCCTAGTGCGGTCACAGGAGGCGCCGACCGAACCCCGCGCCCGGGCAGCACGTAGTTTCTGAGCATGAGACGGGGTCAGCGGTGGGGCCTGGCCGGCGTCGTGGCCGCGCTGGCCCTGCTGACGCCGTACGCCGACGTCCTCCGCCCCACCCACGACCCCGACGTGTCGACCCCCGCCCTGGTCGCCCTGGTGCGCGACTCGTCCGACGCGACGTTCTCCGGGACCGTCGACGTCCAGGGCCACCTCGGGCTCCCGATCGCCGACCACTTCAGCGACGTGGCCGACCTGTTCGGTGGCGAGTCCCGGCTCCGGGTCTGGTGGCGCGGGAGCGACGACTGGCGGGTCGACCGGCTCCTGACGACGGGCGAGGTCGACCTCTTCCACCACGAGAACCTCACGGTCTCGTGGGACTACGAGCGGCAGGAGGCACGGACCGGTCCCGACCCGAAGGTCCGGCTCCCCCGCGACAGCGACCTGATCCCGCCGGCCATCGCGACCCGCGCGCTCGACGGCGTCCCGACCTCGGCCGTCAGCCGGATCTCGGCGCGCCGCGTCGCCGGTGTCACGGCGGCCGGTCTGCGGGTGGGCATCGACGACCCGCGCAGCAGCATCGACCACGTCGACCTCTGGGTCGACCCCGACACCGGCCTGGCCCTGGCGGTCGACGTCTACGGCACCGGATCGAGCCCCGTGCTCACCTCGAGGTTCACCGCCTTCTCGCGGGCGACGCCGACGCCGGCGACGACCCGCTTCCGCGCCGTCCCGGGCGTCCACCAGGTCTTCGACCCGGTCCTCGACATCGCCGATGCCGCGGACCAGTTCGCCCCCGTTCGACCGCCCGCGCAGGTGGCCGGGTTCGACCGGGCGAAGGGAGCCGCCGGCGCGGCCGGGATCTACGGCGTCGGCCTCACCCGGCTGCTGGCGATCCCCCTCCCGGAGCACGAGGCGGCCGACCTGGCCGAGCAGCTGCGGGTCTCCGGAGCCACGCGGTCCCACGGTCGCGAGCTGCTGCGGGTCGGACCGCTCGGGGTGACCCTCACCCGCACCAACCTGCACGACGGCACCCGCTGGCTGCTGGCGGGCACCGTCACCGACGACACCCTCGACCTGGCCGCGGACACCTTCAGCGCGGGCACGAGTCCGCGATGATCCGGACCCAGGGGCTCACCAAGCGCTACGGCCGCGTGCTCGCGGTCGACGGGGTCGACCTCGACGTCCAGGAGGGCGACGTCTACGGCTTCCTCGGGCCGAACGGCTCGGGCAAGACCACGACGGTCCGGATGCTGCTCGGGCTCGTGCTCGCGACGTCCGGCACGATCGAGGTGCTCGGACGCGCGATGCCGGCGAACGGCGCGGAGGTGCTGCCCCAGGTCGGTGCCCTGGTCGAGGGCCCCGCGTCGTACGCCGGCATGTCCGGCCGGGCGAACCTCTCGCTGCTCGACGCCATGGGCTCGAGCGGGGTCCGAGCCACGAGAGCCGGACGGATCGACGAGGCGCTCGAACGGGTCGGGCTCGGCGGCATCGACCGGAGGCCGGTCCGGGCCTACTCGCTCGGCATGCGGCAGCGCCTCGGCCTGGCCGCCGCCCTGATCCGCACGCCCCGGCTGCTGATCCTCGACGAGCCGACCAACGGCCTCGACCCCCAGGGCATCCGCGAGATCCGCGACCTCCTCCTCGACCTCAACCGCGAGGGCACCACTGTCTTCCTCTCCTCGCACCTCCTGGCCGAGGTGGAGCAGCTCTGCGACCGGGTCGGGGTGCTCGACCGCGGGCGCCTCGTCCTGCAGGACCGCTTGGACTCGTTGCGCGGGCCCACCGGCCGCCTGCACGTGCGGACACCCGACGTCGCCGCCGCACGGGCCCTCCTCGATGGTCAGGTCGAGCAGGCCGACGCCCACGAGCTGCTGGTCCGCCACGCCGACGCCGCCGCCCTGAACCGGCTTCTGGTCGAGGGCGGGGTGCGGGTCGAGCTGCTCGCGCCCGAGCACCGCTCGCTGGAGGACGTCGTGCTCGAGGCGACGCAGTCGGGCTCCGACCGGGTGTCCCGATGAACCGGGAGACGCCATGATCCGCGTCGAGCTGACCAAGCTGCTGCGCAGCCGGCGTACCTGGGTCACGATCGCCGTCATCGACGCGCTGCCCACCCTGGTCGCGGTGCTGCTGGCGACGACCGATGCGGGTCCGCGGCCCGGCACCGGGCCGGCGTTCCTGTCGGCGGTGCTGACCGACGGCACCCTCTACCCGCTCGCCGCGATCGCGATGGTGCTGCCCCTCTTCCTGCCGACCGCCATCGCGGTGACCGCCGGCGACGCCATCGCCGGCGAGGCGCAGCAGGGCACCCTGCGCTACGTCCTGGTCCGTCCCGTCGGGCGCACCCGGCTGCTCCTGGCGAAGCTGGTCTCCGTGATGGCCTTCGCCCTGGTGGCGCTGCTGGTGGTCGCGCTCACGGCGTTCGTGCTCGGGTCGTTCCTGCTCGGGCACGGCACAGCCGGGCAGGCCACCACCTTCTCCGGCACCGACCTGAGCAGCTCCGAGCTCGCCTGGCGGACGGCGCTCGCCCTGCTCTACGCGCTGCTGTCGATGCTCGGGGTCGCGGCGGTGGCGCTCTTCCTGTCGACGATCGTGCGATCGCCGCTGGCGGCGACCATGGGTGCCCTCGCGCTGCTGATCGGGTCGTCGCTGCTGCTGACCCTCGACGCCGCGGACGCGCTCCGCCCCTACCTGGTCACCCGCTACTGGCTGTCGTTCGTCGACCTGTTCCGCGACCCGATCCTCTGGCACGACGTCGTGAGGGGCGTGCTCCTGCAGGCCGGCTACGTCGTGGTCTTCCTGTTCGCGGCCTGGGCGAACTTCGTCACCAAGGACGTGACCGACTAGGGAGACCCGCCTCAGCCGCACACCTCGGAGCCGGGGAGCACCGGAGGAGTACGCCGGAGCTGCTCCTCGACCATCGCGATCACGACGCGGTTCTCGGGCAGCTGCCCGTGGGTGACGTCGACGGCCGGGCAGACCTGCTGCACCGAGAAGTCCAGCGCTCCGTCCAGCCGGGCGGTCTCGGGCGGCGTGGAGATCTGGTCGTCGGTCGTCCAGATGGACACCCAGCGGGGCCCGGCCGGCGTCTCGTCGCCCCGGTCGAGCTGCCGGATCAGGTCGCTGTCGGTGGCGAGCTGCCGGCACGCCTCGGGGCACGCGGACGGCGCGATGTCGGCGCCGAGCGAGGCCAGGTCGGTGCCGTGGTGCGGAGAGCCGAGGGTGACGATCCGGCGGGCCACGGACCCACCGTCGTACGCCTTCGCCCAGAGCCGGACCGTCACGCCGCCGGCGGAGTACCCGACCAGGTCCACCGAGGACGCGCCGGCGTCGACCACTCGGCGTACGGCGTCCTGCACCACGCCGGCCTGCACGTTCAGGTCTCCCGTCCCGTCGCCCGCCAGCCGGACGACGGTGACCTCGCGGCCCTCCTGCCGCAGAGCCGCCGCGAGGACGTCGAGCCCCGCTGTCCCGCCGCCGTACCCCGGCACCAGCAACACCGGCGGCTGGGCGTCCTGCGGCACCGGGTCGACGCTCGAGCCGCCCAGCCGCGGCACGACCACGGCGGCCGCCACGGCCAGCACCGCCACGGCGACCAGCCCGAGGAGGCCGAGGACGAGCCGTCGGCGGGCCGGAGCGAGGTGGTCGAGCACGGGCCCAGTCTCGCGCGACGGCCAAGGCGGTGACCCGGACCGACGGGCCGGGTGAGGATGGGTGCGTGGCCGAACCCCCCGCACAGACCGACGCCCCCGAGCGGATCGAGTGGCTCGAGCTGTTCTTCGACCTGGTGGTGGTGGCCGCGGTCGCGGTGCTGTCCGAGGCCCTGCGCGAGGACGCCACCGGGGAGGGGCTCGGCATCTTCCTGGTGACCTACGGCGCGCTGTGGTTCGCCTGGGTGAGCGTCGTGATGTACGCCGACGAGGCGGCCGAGCCGACCCGGGTCCGCACGGTCGTCGTCTCGATGCTGCTGCTGGCTGTGATGGCGGCGGCCGCACCCGGACATGCGGGCCATCGGGCCAACGCCTTCGCGGGCGCGTTCCTGCTGGTCCGGCTGTTCGCGGCCCGCGGGTCGCTCAACACGGCATCGACCAGTCCCACGAGCGGATCGACCGGTACCAGAAGTCCGAGGCGAGCCGGCGCGAAGGACGCGGCGGGAAGCGCGAGGTGCCCGAGCTGCACGAGGTCGGCGTGGATCGCCAGCACCTCGACGAGCGCCTGGGCTCTTCGTGATCATCGTGCTCGGGGAGTCGGTGGCAGCGCTCGTGCTGACCGCGTCGGGCAGCGAGTGGACCCGGACTTCGTCTCCACGTCGCTCGCGTCGTTCGCCCTGCTGGTGCTGCTGTGGCTGCTGACCTTCTCCTACGGCTTCGCGTCCGCGCCCGGCGTACGTCTCGGCGACCTGGCGCCGCTGTTCGGGCTGCCGCTGCACCTGGTCAGCACGCTGGGCATCCTCTTCATCGGCGTCGGTCTCGGCGAGGCGGTGGCGTCCGGGGAGCACCTGCACAGGCTGCTGCTCTGGCTCGCCTGCGGCGGCCTCGCCCCGCACGCCGCCGCGTCGGGAGTGGGCGGGCTGCTCGGTGGTGCCGGTCGGTTCTGGCTGTTGTCGTGCGCGCTGCCGACCGTGGTCTTCCCGCTGCTGGTGGCGGCGGTCGCGGCGAGCCTCGAGGACGGGATCGGCGACCCGGTGCTGATCTGGCTGCTCGCGCTGCCGGTCGGCTGGCGGTTCCTCTACGCCCAGCGGCACTCCGAGCTGCTCCGGATCGGGAGGCTCCCGGCTGCGTGAGTGGGCGCGTGAGTCGGCGTTCGATCAGCCGCCGGCGACCGCCGGGATCACCGAGATCTGCGTGCCCTCGGGCGTGGACGTCTCGAGGTTCTCCAGGAAGCGCACGTCGTCGTTGCCGACGTAGACGTTGACGAAGCGGCGCAGGGCGCCCTGCTCGTCGACGATCCGCCCCTTGATCCCGGAGTAGTTGCTGTCGAGGTCGTCGAGCACCGCGGCCAGGGTGTCACCGCTCGCGGAGACCTCCGACTCACCGCCGGTGTAGGTACGCAGGATGGTCGGGATGCGGACGGACACGCTCATGGTCTCTCCTCGTCTGGCGGGGTAGTCCGTGACGTTTCGGCCCCGTCCGGGCCTTCAGAAGGGCCGAAACGTCACGGACTACCCCAGCGGTGCGGTCGTGTCAGGCGATGCCGGTGGCCGTGAAGGCAGCGTACGACGGGTCGATCGTGGCCGCGGGACCGACCGAGTCGGCGACCGCGTCGAGGGTCTTCAGACCCATCCCGGTGTTGATCACGACGGTCTCGAGGGTGGGGTCGAGCTGGCCGGTCTCGACCAGCTTGCGCAGGCAGGCCACCGTGGTGCCGCCGGCGGTCTCGGTGAAGATCCCCTCGGTCCGGGCGAGCAGCAGGATCCCCTCGCGCACCTGGGCGTCGTCGACGTCCTCCACCGCTCCCCCGGTACGCCGGCAGATGTCGAGGACGTAGATGCCGTCGGCGGGGTTGCCGATGGCCAGGCTCTTGGCGATCGTGTCCGGCTTGACCGGGCGGATCGCGTCGGTCCCGCCCTTGTACGCCGCGGCGACCGGCGAGCAGCCCGTGGCCTGCGCGCCGAAGATCTTGTAGGGCTTGTCCTCGACGAGCCCGAGCGCGACCAGCTCGCGGAACGCCTTCTCCACCTTGGTCAGCTGCGACCCCGACGCGACCGGGATGACGACCTGGTCGGGCAGCCGCCAGCCGAGCTGCTCGGCGATCTCGAAGCCCAGCGTCTTGGAGCCCTCGGCGTAGAACGGGCGGACGTTGACGTTGACGAACGCCCAGCCCTCCTCCTCGCCGGCGATCTCGGACGCGAGGCGGTTCACGTCGTCGTAGGTGCCGTTCACCGCGACCAGGTTCTCGGTGTAGACGGCGCTGTTGACCTGCTTGGGCCGCTCGAGGTCCGACGGGATGAAGACGACCGTCTTGATCCCGGCCCGCGCCCCGGCCGCGGCGACGGCGTTCGCGAGGTTGCCGGTGCTGGGACACGCGAAGACCTTGGCCCCGAACTCACGCGCGGCGCTCAATGCGCAGGCGACGACGCGGTCCTTGAAGGAGTTGGTGGGGTTGGTGGAGTCGTCCTTCACCCACAGCGTCTCCAGGCCCAGCTCGCGGGCGAGGTTGTCGGCCCGGAGCAGGCGGGTGAAGCCGGGCTCGGTGTTGGGGCTCTCGGTGATGTCGGTGGGCACCGGCAGGAGCGCCTGGTAGCGCCAGATGTTGCGCGGCCCGGCCTCGATCTCGGCGCGGGTCACCGCCGGGAAGTCGTAGGCCACCTCGAGGGGTCCGAAGCACTCCGGACATGCGTAGTGCGGCCCGAGCGCGACCTCGTGGCCACACTCCCGGCAGGACAGGGCGCGGGCGTTGCCGAACGCGCCTTCACGCAGGGTGGTGGTGCGGGTCTCGGTGACCACGGCGCTCATGGAGGACCTCCTTCTCATCTTCCCCGGGCGACCCTCGCCACGGGACGGAATTGGCACCAGGTCCGCGACCGCACGTGCGCTGGAGCAGGTGCGGGAGATTCGCGGCGGTTGCCGGGACGTCGACGGGCCGTTCCCTCAGTCCCTCTCGATGAGCTGACTGCAGCCTAGGAGCCCGGCGCACGGACCTGTACGCCGTGTCCGCATGTTGGGCGCGCGTCTCACAGTTCGAGACTCAGCCGCCGGCGTCCACGATCAGCCGGCGCAGCAGCTCGAGCACCCCGTCGGGGCCGTGGACGACGACGTCCGAACGGTCGACCAGGGCGCTCTCCTCGTCGGAGGCCGAGCAGACCAGGAGTGTCGGCAGCCCCTGCTCCCGCAGCTCGGCCACCGCCTCGAAGGCCTCGAGGTCGCCGAGGTCGTCGCCGGCGAAGAGAAACCCACCGGCGTCGGTCTCCTTCGCGAGGTCACGCACGACGGTCCCCTTGTCGGTGCCGGGCGAGCGCGACTCGATCACGTGGCGTCCGGGCTCGACCACCATCCCGTGCCGCTCGGCGAGCTCGCGCAACCGTGGCTCGAGCCGCTCGAAGGCGTCGGTCGGGTCGTCCAGCCGCCGGGTGTGGACGGCGATCGCGAGGCCCTTGTCCTCGACGAAGGCATCGGGTGCGTCGGCCTCGCGGAGCACGCGCGGCAGCTCGCGCAGGAACCCGGACAGGCCCTGCGGCGGTCGGGGCGAGACGACGCGGCGCTGGGTCGAGCTCCAGCGCTCGAAGCCGTACTGACCGAAGACGAAGAGCTCACGACCGGTGCCCCCGATCTCGGCACCGACCTCCTCCAGGCCGCCCAGGGCCAGCACCTTGCGCGCCGGTCGACCCGTGATCACCGCGACCGCGCGGACGACCCCCGAGAGCTCGAGCAGCACGCCCGGCGCCTCGGGGTGGATGTGGGCCGAGGCCGGGTCGTCGACGATGGGCGCGAGGGTCCCGTCGAAGTCGAGGCCGACCACCGCGGAGCTCGCGACCGCCACCAGCGCGGCGTACCGCTGCTCGGCGTCGACGGAGGTGAAGCGCACGGCGAACACCCTGTCACGCCGTCCGCCGGCGCCGAGGGGGTGGTCAGCCGGCGGGTGCGAGCGGGCCGGTCAGGATCACGGTGAGCCGGTCCAGGTGCATCGGGTTGACCGCCGGCATCACCCGGTGGATGCCCAGGTCGAGCGCGAGCTGGTGGCCGGCGCCTGGTGAGCCGCGGCGGGTAGTAGACGGTCGAGGCCGGGATCGTGCCGTACCAGTTGTCCGAGCCGACGACCTGCCAGCCGGCGTGGGCGGTCTGGGCGGCGACCCGGCCGGCGAGGCCGTGGATGCTGGAGTTGTTGAACACCTCGACGATCACCTGCGAGCGGTCGAACGCCGGCTTCTGCGAGCGGTGCTGCTTCGGCTGGTGGAACGTCGACGCGTGCGAGCTGGGCGATCTGCTGGGCGGTCGGCGTGACCAGCCGCTCGGTCGGCTCGTGGTGGCGGGTCGCGAACCAGGCGACGCCGGCCATCGCCACGGCCGAGGATGCTCAGGATCATCACCGGCGAGGGGAAGACGACTCCGCGTTGGCCGCGGGCGTGCCGAGACGACATGGGGACCTCAGACCTCGAAGCCGAGGCGGCGGGCCGACCTGACCCGCTGGCGCTCGGCCCGCATCCGGCGCAGGCGGCGGACCAGCAGCGGGTCCTCGGCCAGGGCCTCCGGGCGGTCGATCAGGGCGTTGAGCACCTGGTAGTAGCGGGTGGCCGACATGTCGAAGGACTCGCGGATCGCGGTCTCCTTGGCGCCGGCGTACTTCCACCACTGCCGCTCGAACTCGAGGATGTCGCGGTCGCGCTCGCCCAGGCCGGCGCCGGCATCGGGGCTCGGCTGTGCGGCTGCGGCGTCCATGCGATGTCTCCCTCGTTGAGCGGGCGGTCCTGGCTCGGCGCCGGGAAGTCTACGCGAGGAATCACAGCGATGTCATTCGCTTGCGGCGCGTCGCGGCCGATCGCCGGTGAGATCGGGGCCATGACCGACGATCGCTGGGGCATCCTCGCCACCGGGCAGGATCGCCCGCTCTTCGCCGACGAACCTCCGCTGACGCCCCGCGCGGTGGTCGCCGCCGTCGGCTCGCGCTCGCGCGACTCGGCCGCGGCGTTCGCCGCGCGAGCACGGCGACGGGGCGACGCACGTCCACGCGTCGTACGACGAGCTGGTCGCCGACCCCGACGTCGACGTCGTCTACGTCGCCAGCCCGCACTCCCTGCACCTGGAGCACGCCCGGCTGGCGTTCGCGGCCGGCAAGCCGGTGCTCTGCGAGAAGCCGCTGACGCTCAACCCGGGCCGACGGCGAGGCGCTCTTCGCCTGCGGCCGCGTGACCTGTTCTGCATGGAGGCCATGTGGATGGCCTGCCACCCGCTGGTCCGCGACCTGCGCGAGCGGCTCGCAGGCCGGCGACTTCGGCACACCGCGCCAGGTGCACGCCGACCTCGGCTTCGTGGTCGACCGCCGCGCGACCGCCGGATGTGGGACCCGGCGCTCGGCGCCGGCGCGCTGCTGGACATGGGGATCTACCCGCTCACCTTCGCCCGGCTGATGCTGGGCCCGTCCGACCGGCTGGCCGCCGTCGGCGACCTCGACGAGAACGGCATCGACCTCGACGTCGCCGTCGCCGGGCGTACGAGGGCGGCGCGGTCTCGGCCCTGACCGCCTCGATGACCTCGGACAGCCCGCGCCGCGCGACGATCGCCACCGACCGGGGCGCGCTCGACCTTCCCGGCGCCCTTCCACCACCCGGCGTACGCCGTCTGGACGCCGGCCGGCGGCGAGCCGCGAGCGGATCGACCCGCGCTCGGACCGGTCTCGGCACCGGCCTCGGCAACGAGGCGGCCCACGTGCAGGACTGCCTGCGCGACGGGCCTCTCCGAGAGCCCGCTGGTCCCCCGCGCCCAGACCCTCGAGCTGCTCGGCGTGATGGACGACGATCCGCCGCCAGATCGGCGTCCGCTACCCGCGGACGTGCCTGAGCACCACCGACGGGTGAGGCCGGCCGACGCGATCGGTCGCTAGGGTCGAGGCGTGCCCCTGAACGGTTCGGCCGAGCTCGTCATCGTGGCGAACCGCCTGCCCGTGGACCGGGTGACCGACCCCGACGGCAGCGCCGACTGGCGCGTCTCGCCCGGCGGCCTGGTCACCGCGCTCGAGCCGATCATGCGCGCCAACGAGGGCCTCTGGGTCGGCTGGCCCGGCGGCACCGACGTCGACCTCGAGCCGTTCGAGCACGACGGCATGACGCTCGACCCGATCGCCCTGTCCGCGGAGGAGATCGAGCGAGTTCTACGAGGGCTTCAGCAACGCCACCCTCTGGCCGCTCTACCACGACCTGGTCGCCAAGCCGGAGTTCCACCGGGAGTGGTGGGACAGCCTACGTCGACGTCAACCGGCGCTTCGCCGAGCGGGCCGCCGACGCGGGCCGCGAAGAACGCGACGGTGTGGGTGCAGGACTACCAGCTCCAGCTCGTGCCGCAGCTGCTGCGCGAGCTGCGGCCCGACCTGCGGATCGGCTTCTTCCTGCACATCCCCTTCCCGCCCGCCGAGCTGTTCCAGCAGCTGCCGTGGCGACGACAGATCCTCGAGGGGCTGCTCGGCGCCGACCTGATCGGCTTCCAGCTGCCCGGCGGCGCGGCCAACTTCGTCCGGCTGGTGCGGCAGCGCGTGGGCCACAAGACCCACCGCGACCTGGTCTACCTGCCCGACGACCGCACGGTCCGGGCCGAGGCGTTCCCGATCTCGATCGACTACCAGGGCTTCGAGGAGCTGGCCCGCTCCGAGGGCGTGCAGGAGCGGTCGGCGTCGATCCGCGAGGCCGCTGGGCGACCCCGAAGGTCGTCTCCTCGGCATCGACCGGCTCGACTACACCAAGGGCATCTACGCCCGGCTGCGCGCGTTCTCCGAGCTGCTCCACGACGGCGAGCTCGACGTCGACGACGCGGTGTTCGTGCAGGTCGCGACACCCGTCGCGGGAGAAGGTCGAGGAGTACCGCGTCCTGCGCGACGAGATCGACCGCCTCGTCGGGCGCATCAACGGCGACCTCGGCCGGATCGGCCGCCCGGCGATCAGCTACCTGCACTCGTCGTACCCCCGCGAGGAGATGGCCGCGCTCTACCGGGCCGCCGACGTGATGGTGGTGACGCCGTACCGCGACGGCATGAACCTCGTCGCCAAGGAGTACGTCGCCTGCCGCTACGACGAGGACGGCGCCCTGGTGCTCTCGGAGTTCGCCGGGAGCCGCGGCCGAGCTGCGGCAGGCCTGGCAGGTGAACCCCTACGACCTGAACGGGATGAAGGCCGCGCTGCTCGAGGCCGCCCGGGCCGAGCCGCGCGACCGGCAGCGCCGGATGCGGGCGATGCGCAAGACGGTGAAGCAGGCCGACGTCGCGGCCTGGGCGACGGCGTTCCTCGACGAGCTGGACGACGTCCGCCCGCCCCATGGCAAGAAGCTCAAGCCGACGCCGTCCTCCTGAGTCGCCGAACCTCTCTCGAACCTCCGGCGTCTCACCCGTAACCACGCCGACGCGTGGTCGTTGCACCGACCAGTGGCGCGCGAACGCCGCGAGAGCCGGCGCGGGTCGGGGCATCTTCTCCGCGCCGGCTCGTTCGCTCGGGTCAGGACGCCTCGGCGGGGGTGACGAGGAGGCCGCGCAGGTCGTCGCACAGGCCGCGCCCAGCGAGCCCCAGTCGGGCTCGTAGCCGTAGACCTCGCGCAGCGGCCGCGACCGCCACGCACGCCGTCCATCACGTCGACGTCGTCTGCGGTGATCAGCGCGGGGTGCATGACGCCGACGGCCTCGGAGACCTTGAACAGGTCGCGACGCAGCGACACCACGTAGTTGGCCGCCCGCACGCCCTTCAGGGTCGGGTCGAGGCCGCGGGAGAGCCAGGCGTTCTGGGTCGCGACGCCGGTCGGGCAGTGGTCGGTGTGGCAGCGCTGCGACTGGATGCAGCCGATCGCCATCATCGCCTCGCGGGCGACGTTGACCATGTCCGCGCCGAGCGCGAACGCGATCACGGCGTTCTCCGGGAGGCCGAGCTTGCCGGCGCCGATGAAGATGCACGTCGTCGGTGAGCCCGGCCGCGGCGAAGCGGCGGTAGACCTCGGCTGAAGCCGACCCGGAACGGGTAGGCGACGGCGTCGGTGAAGATCAGCGGGGCCGCGCCGGTGCCGCCCTCGCCGCCGTCGATGGTGACGAAGTCGACGCCGCGGGTGCGCGAGCCCATCTGCTCGACCAGCTGGTCCCAGAAGTCCAGGTCGACCGACGGCCGACTTGATGCCGACCGGCAGGCCGGTCGCGTCGGCGACCAGCTCGACGAAGTCGAGCATCGAGTCGACGTCGGTGAACGCCGTGTGCCGGCTGGGCGAGGCGCAGTCCTCGCCGGCGCGGGATGCCGCGGATCTCGGCGATCTCGGCGGTCACCTTGGCCGCCGGGAGCATGCCGCCCAGCCCGGGCTTGGCGCCCTGCGAGAGCTTGATCTCGATGGCCCGGACCGGCGCGGACGGCGACCAGGTCCTTGAGCCGCGCCAGGTCGAAGCGGCCCTCGGCGTCGCGGCAGCCGAAGTACGCCGTCCCGATCTGGAAGACCAGGTCGCCGCCCTGCCGGTGGTACGGCGAGAGCCCGCCCTCGCCGGTGTTCTGCAGGCAGCCGGCGCAGCTGCGCGCCCTGGTTGAGGGCGCTGATCGGCGTTGCCCGACAGCGCGCCGAAGCTCATCCCGGAGATGTTGACCACCGACGGCGGCCGGAACGCGAGGCGTCGCCCGCGCGGTCCGCCGAGCACCTTGGCCGACGGCAGCGGCACGCTCTCACCGGCGTGCCGACCGCGAGTCGAGTCCGGTGTCGGCGAAGGTCCGGTGCTTGATGATCGGCCAGCCGTCGGTCTCCTCGACGTCGTTGTCGGTGCCGAACCCGACGTAGTTGTTGACCAGCTTCGACGACTGGTAGATCCAGCTGCGCTGGTCGCGGTTGAACGGCCGCTCCTCGTCGTTCGAGGTCACGATGTACTGCCGCAGCTCGGGGCCGAACTTCTCGAGCAGGAAGCGGAGGTGGCCGATCACCGGGATAGGTCCGCAGGATCGCGTGCGGACGCTGCGTCACGTCGTACGCCGCGATCCCGGCCAGTGCGGCCGCCCCGGCTCCGGCCACGCGCGACCACTTCATGGAGCCGTGTGTAGTCCTCCGCGCGGGCCCTTGTCGAGGAGCCGGGCCGACGGCGGGGCGAGCAGCCTCCGGGCGCCGCCGGGGGCTCGGGTAGTTTCGGGACGTGGACCTGATCCCGAAGCCCGATCAGGTGGTCTCCGCCGCCGGCAACGTCGCACACCGCGTGGTGTACGGCGGGCTGGCCGACCTCCGGCCCGATGCCGCGCACCCTGATCGACGAGGGCACGCTGCGCGAGGTCTACCACTACCGACCCGCCGCCCACGCCCGCGACCAGGGCGACCCGGTGCTGCTGGTGACGCCGCTGGCCGCGCCGGCGCTCTGCTACGACCTGCGCCGCGGCTGCTCCCTCGTCGAGCACCTGGTCGACCGGGGCCGCCCGACGTACCTCGTGGAGTACGGCGCGGTGTCGTTCCGCGACCGCAACCTCGGGATGGAGCACTGGATCGAGGAGGTCGTGCCGACCGCCGTCCGTGAGGCCTCCGCCCACGCCGGCGGGCGGCCGGTCCACCTGGTCGGCTGGTCTCTCGGGGGCACGTTCGCCCTGCTGGCCGCGGCCGCCGACGCGGGACTGCCGATCGCCTCGATCACGGTCGTCGGCTCGCCGTTCGACGTGCGGCAGGTGCCGCTGGTGGCACCCCTGCGTCCGCTGCTCAACCTGACCGACGGACGGGGCGCGATCACCCGGATCTACCAGGCCGCGGGTGGGGCGCCGCAGCCGCTGGTGCGCTGGGCGTTCCAGCTGTCGTCGTTCCAGAAGCTGGTGACCAAGCCGCTGGCCCTGGCCCGGCACCTCGACGACGCCGACTACCTCGCCCAGATCGAGGCGGTCGACCGCTTCACGGCGCACATGATCGCCTACCCCGGCCGCACCTTCGGGCAGCTCTACCACCGGCTGCTCAAGGGCAACGCCCTCGTCGACGGCACCTTCGACCTCGACGACGGCCGCACCCTCTCGGTCGCCGACATCACCGTGCCGGTGCTGGTCTTCGGCGGAGCGAACGACGGGATCGCACCGATCGGCGCGGTGAAGGCCGCCGTGCCGCTCCTGACCGGGTCGCGGGAGGTGCGGTTCGAGATCGTGCCGGGCGGGCACCTCGGCATGCTGACCGGTCGCCAGGCCCGCACCAGCACCTGGCCGCTGATCGACGCCTGGGTCGACGAGTGGACCGAGCCCTCCGCGCCGCCCGCACGCCCGCGGCGTACGGCGAAGAAGGGGCCGCGACCAAGAAGACCGCCACCAAGAAGACCGCCACCAAGAAGACCGCCACCAAGAAGACCGCCGCGAAGAGGACGACCGCACCGAAGGCACCAGCCGCCGAGCCGACCATCGGCGCCAACCCGGAGCGCCGCTACGGCTCCGCCGGCTCCCGCGCGCTGCGTCGGTAGGGGCCCGGCCGTGGCCGCGGTTTCCCTGGTACGGCAACAGTGGCGCCCGGGTGTCCTGGCGGGCCGGTTCCCGTTCGTCCCCTGGGTGACGGCGCATCCCGGCGCCGCAGCAGACTGAGGAGGACACGATGAAGTACATGCTCATCCACGCCGTCGACGAGGCTCGGCTGGAGAACCTGCCGCCGCGGATCGAGGACGACCTGGGCGCGTGGGCCGACGAGATGGTGGCCCGCGGGGTCGAGCTCGACGGCGCGCGGCTCCACTCGGTCTCCGACGCGACGACCGTACGCCGGGCGCCGACGGCTCGGCCGTGGTCACCGACGGCCCGTTCGCCGAGACCAAGGAGCAGGTCGCCGGCTACGACGTCATCGAGTGCCCCGACCTCGACGCCGCCGTCGCCGTCGCCGCCGCTCACCCGACCACGCAGGTCGGGAGCATCGAGGTGCGCGCGTTCGACGAAGGGATGCCCGACCCCGAGGTGTCCGACGAGGTCGCCGAGGGCAAGCGTCGCTACCTGATGCTGGTCTGCGCCGACATGCGCCAGGCGATGGCCCGCGAGGCGGAGGAGACCCGGACGGCCCCGACCCAGGACGACTTCGACGAGGGCCCCGACGAGGTGGACGCCTGGATCACCGACGCGGGCGCCCGCCGGCTGTACGGCTGGGCGCTGGAGTTCCCCGACCGGGCCGTGACCGTGCGTCGCGTGGACGGCGAGGTCGTCACCACCGACGGCCCGTTCGCGGAGACCAAGGAGCAGATCGCCGGCTTCGACCTGCTCGAGTGCACCGACCTCGACGACGCGATCCAGGTCGCGGTCGGACACCCGGTGGCCGGCGGGGGCGTGCTCGACATCCGCCCGCTGAAGGGCTGACCCACCGATGACGCCGCCGATCACCGAGGCCCGTGACGCGGTCGCCGCCAGCTTCGACGAGAGCTGGGGGCGCCTCGTCGCGGGCCTGATCGGCTGGTGCGGCGACTGGGACCTGGCCGAGGAGTGCGCCGCCGAGGCGTACGCCGAGGCCGTCCCGGCGTGGGAACGGTCCGGCGTCCCCGACTCGCCCCTCGCCTGGCTGACCACGGTCGCCCGCAACCGGGCCCGCGACCGGATGCGCCGGCGTACGACGGAGGCGGCGAAGCTGGACCTGCTGTCGAACGGGCCCACGCCGACGCCACCGAGGAGGTCCCGCCGGTCGGCGACGAGGACATCCCCGACGAGCGGCTGCGGCTGATCTTCACCTGCTGCCACCCGGCCCTGCCGATGCCGGCGCGGGTCGCGCTGACGTTGCGGACGCTCTGCGGGCTGACCCCGGCCGAGATCGGCCGCGCGTTCCTGGTCACCGAGCCGACCATGGAGAAGCGGCTGGTCCGCGCCCGCGCGAAGATCAAGAACGCCGGCATCCCCTACCGCGTGCCGCCGCCCGAGCTGTGGGCCGAACGCGTCGAGGGCGTGCTGGCCGTGCTCTACCTGATGTTCAACGAGGGGTACGCCGCCTCCTCGGGCGAGGCGCTGCTGCGCGTCGACGTCTCGGCCGAGGCGATCCGGCTGACCCGCTCGCTGGTCGACCTGCTGCCGGGCGAGCCCGAGGTGCGCGGGCTGCTCGCCCTGATGCTGCTGACCGACGCCCGCCGCCCGGCCCGCGTGCGCGACGGACGCGTCGTACCGCTGGCCGACCAGGACCGCACCCGCTGGGACCTCGACCTGGTCACCGAGGGCGCCCGGCTGCTCGAGGCCGAGCCGCCCTGGGGCCCCTACGCCGTCCAGGCCCGGATCGCGCTGTGCCACGACGTCGCGCGACGCCCCGAGGACACCGACTGGGCGGCGATCGCCGAGCTGTACACGCACCTGCCGCCCACCCCGGTGATCGAGCTCAACCGCGCGGTCGCGGTGTCGATGGCCCACGGGCCGGCGGTCGCCCTGCCGCTGGTCGAGGCACTGGCCGACGACCTCGCTGGCTACTACCTCCACGCCGCGACCCTGGCCGACCTCTATGCGCGGCTCGGTCGCGCGGAGGACGCCGTCGCCGCCCTCGGCACTGCCATCGACCAGGCGCCCACCGGCGCCGAGCGCCGGCTGCTCCGCGAGCGTCGCGACGCCCTGGCGCAACCGCTCGAGGAGGATCGCCGGGCGTGATGCCCGGCGTCCCCGCGGTCAGCTGCCGGGACGGTCGAGCGCGTCCCGGAGCCCCGAGCACGTCGCGACCCTGGAGCCGGGACAGGTACAGCCACGTGGGCCGGTAGCCGTGGCGTCGGTACAGCCGGATGGCGTCGTCGTTGCCGGCCAGGGCACCGAGGACGACGTCGTCGACGCCCTGCTGCCGCAGCTCTTCGTGGAGCCGGTCGAGGAGCCGCGACCCCAGGCCGTGGCCGCGGTGATCCGGCAGCACGGACAACGACTCGATCTCGCCGACGAGCGCCCCGGTCGCCCACGTGTCGGCGAGCCAGGTGCCGCTCGCCGGCATGGCGTACGCGAGTCCGTACCCGACCAACCGGTCGTCGTGACGGGCCAGCAGCAGGACCGGGTCGTGCTCGGCGAAGAGCTGCTCGTAGAGCGCGCGGCGTTCGCCCCAGGTCGTCGCGTCGCTCACGTACGGCGCGAGCTCCGGCATGGCGTCGCGGTGCTGGTGGTGCACGGCCACCCAGAGCGGTTCCAACCGGTCGAGGTCGGTCACGCTCCCGAGCTCGACGACGTAGCCCTCCATGCAGCCGACCCTAGTGACGCCGACGCCGCTGCGGAGAGGTCCCCTCGCTACGGTGACGGCGATGAACGACGTCACCGTGGTCCGGGCCGGCCGCGTCGTCCCGGCCCCGGGCGAACCTCCGTTGCTCGGTCGCCGGATCGTGCTGCGCGACGGCCTCATCGACGAGGTCTCCGAGGACGCCGGTGGCCTTCCTCCAGGCTGCACCCTCGTCGACGCCACCACCGGCACCGTCGTCGCCGGGCTCTGGAACACCCATGTCCACCTGACCTCGCCGGCACTCGCCGGAGCAAGACGGCGGCCCGCCGCCGAGCTCGACCAGGCGCTCGCCGACATGCTCACCAGCCGTGGCTTCACGACTGTCGTCGACCTCGCCTCGGACCCCGCAACACCCTCGCCCTGCGCCGCCGTGTCGAGAGCGGCGAGGTCCGCGGCCCGCGGATCTGGACCGCGGCCATGCCGTACATCCGCACCGCGGCCTGCCCTTCTACACCCGCGCCCCGTGCCGCGATACCTCTGGTGGGCGATCCCGACGCCGCGCACCCCGCGCCGCGCCGCGACCGTCGTCCGCCGCCAGCTCAGGCCGGCGCCGATGTCACCAAGCTCTTCACGGGCTCCTATGTCACGCCCCGGACGTCAAGCCGATGCGCACGGACGTCGCCGCGGCGGCGGTCGAGGTCGCCCACGAGCATGGCGTCCTGGTCTTCGCGCACACGTCCGACCGGACCGGGCTCCAGGTCGCACTCGACGCCGGCGTGGACGTCGTCGCCCACGTGCCGGACGAGACCGAAGGAGTGGCACCCCTGCTCCGCCGGGCGGCGGAGTCGGGCGTCGTGCTGGTGCCGACGTTCCAGATGTTCGCCCGCACGGTGACCGACTCGCCGACGTACCTCGATCCGATCCTCGAGGCAGCGCAGGTCTTCACCGACGCGGGCGGCCGGCTCATGTTCGGGACGGACGTCGGCTACATGGACGACCCGACGATCGACGACGAGCTCGGCTACCTGGCGCGCTGCGGGCTCGACGGGACGAGGTCCTCAGCATGTGCACGACGACCCCGACCGATCTGTTCCGCGTCGCCGGCGGTCGGGTCCGGGTCGGGCTCCCGGCGATCTCACCGTCCTGCAGGGCGACCCGCTCACGGACCTGACAGCGTTCGCCCGGGCGCGGACGACGATCCGCGGCGGCGTCGTGCTCTGGAGCGGCGCGACTAGGGTCGGCTGCGTGGGCGCTCTCTCCGGACTCGTCGACCGCGGGCTGATGGCTCCCGACTGGGCGGAGGCACTGGCGCCGGTCGACGAGCGGATCGCGGCGATGGGCCGCTTCCTGCGGGCCGAGCTGGCCGCCGGGCGCGCCTACCTGCCGGCGGGCGACGACGTCTTCAAGGCGTTCCGGCGGCCGCTGGCCGACGTGCGGGTGCTGATCGTCGGCCAGGACCCCTACCCCACCCCGGGCCACCCGATCGGGCTGTCGTTCGCCGTCGCACCCGACGTACGCCCGCTGCCCGGCTCCCTGCGCAACATCTACCAGGAGCTCTCCACCGACCTCGGCGATCGCGCCCGCGCCGCACGGCGACCTGACCGCCTGGGCCGACCGGGGGGTGATGCTGCTCAACCGGGTCCTCACCGTCCGGCCGGGCGAGGCGGCGTCCCACCGCGGCCGTGGCTGGGAGGAGGTGACCGACTGCGCGATCGCCGCGCTGGTACGCCGTGGCGGCCCGGCCGCGGCCATCCTCTGGGGCCGCGACGCCCAGTCGCTCAAGCCGGCCCTCGGCGCGATCCCCTGGGTCGAGTCGGCCCATCCCGTCGCCGCTCTCCGCCGCCCGCGGCTTCTTCGGCTCCCGGCCGTTCTCCCGGGTGAACCGGCTGCTCACCGACCAGGGCGCCGACCCGGTCGACTGGTCGCTGCCGCCTGACGCGCCGTCCTCGGAACTGGCTACAAGCTGACGTCGGAGTCGAAGGCCGGTGGACGCCGTGTGACCGCCACCGGACCCTGGCGGAATAAAGTTGAATGTGAAACTATTGAGGCTGTCATGAACGACCGGATGCCTGCCCTCTACATCGGCCACGGCGCGCCGCCGCTGCTGGACGACCCGCTGTGGTCGAGCCAGCTGTCCGGTCTCGCCGCCGACCTGCCGCGCCCGAGCGCGATCCTGATCGTCAGCGCCCACTGGGAGTCCGCGCCGGTGATGCTGAGCGCCGACGGCGCCCGCTGGTCTACGACTTCGGCGGCTTCGCCGGAGAAGTACTACCGGATGACCTACCAGACCCCGGCCGCCACCGCGCTGGCCCAGCGGGTGGCCGCGATGATGCCGGCCGACGAGCCGGTGCACCAGCACGCCAGCCGCGGCCTCGACCACGGCGCCTGGGTGCCGCTGAAGATCATGTATCCCGACGCCGACATCCCGGTCCTCCAGATGTCGCTGCCCGACCCAGGACCCGACCCGCCTGCTCAGGCTCGGCGAGCGGCTCCGCCCGCTGCGCGACGAGGGCGTGCTGATCATCGGGTCCGGGTTCCTGACCCACGGGCTGCCGTTCCTGACCGAGTTCCGCATCGACGCGGCCGCCCCGGGCTGGTCCCAGGACTTCGACGCCTGGGCCGGCGAGGCGCTGGCCCGCGGCGACGTCGACGCGCTGGCGTCGTACCAGTCGCAGGCGCCCGGCATGCCCTACGCCCACCCGACCGTCGAGCACTACACCCCGCTGTTCGTCACCCTGGGCGCCGCGACCGACCCCGAGCAGCCGGGCGAGCAGCTGTTCGAGGGCTTCTGGATGGGGCTGTCGAAGCGGTCGCTCCAGGTCGCCTGAGCCGTCGTACGCCGCGGCTCCACGACCGGTGCCACCATGCGCGGTGGCGTGCCATCATGCGACCGTGACGGAGAACGCCGCCGGAGCCGGACGTGCGCGGCCCGCAGACTCTGGGCGAGATGGCCGCGCTGGTCGGCGACCAGGGCCACACCGACAACCAGCGGCGCTGGGACCGCCTGGTCGACCAGTGGCTGGCCGACCGGCGTGCGCTGGCGGAGTCCGACGAGGGCCGCGCGGCCGTGGCCGGGCTCATGGACGACCCGCGCCCGGCCGTGCGGCTCTGGGCGGCGGCAGCCGTCCTCTTCTGGGACCCCGACGCGGCTCGGCCGATGCTGACCGCGATCCGCGACTTGCCCGCTGGAGTACGACCTGCACTCGATCACCGCCAAGCACACGCTGCTCGAGTTCGACGCCGGCACGCTCGACCCCGACGCGCGGCTGCCCGGCACCTGAGCCGCGGCTCAGGCGCCGGGTGATCTCGTCCAGCTCGGCGAGGTCGTCGGCGGTCGGCTCCCAGCGCATCGCCGCGGCGTTGGCGCGCACCTGGTCACCCGAGGTGGCGCCGGAGATCACGCTGGCGCACGGTCGGCTGGGCGGCCAGTCCGGCGATCGCGACGTCGAGCAGCGAGAGGTCGCGCGCCTCGGCGTACTTCTCCAGCGCCTCGATCCGGTCCCAGTCGGCGTTCTCGAGCCACGTCGCCGGGCCCGACGCGGGCGCGCGAGCCGTGCGGGCGCCTCCTGGTCGCGGTGGTACTTGCCGGTGAGCAGGCCGTACTCCAGCGGGAAGTAGGGCAGCACGCCGAGGCCGAAGTGCTCGGCGGCGGGCACGACGTCCGCCTCGAGCGAGCGGTCGAGCAGGGAGTAGCGGTTCTGTGCGGAGACGAACCGCTCGAAGCCCGACGTGCGGGCGATCCAGTCGGCGTCCGCGATCTGCCACCCGGCGAGGTTGGAGCAGCCGACGTAGCGGACCTTGCCCTCGCGGACCAGGTCGGTGAGCACCGAGAGGGTCTCCTCCATCGGCGTGATCGGGTCGGGGAAGTGGAGCTGGTAGAGGTCGATCCAGTCGGTGCGCAGCCGCCGCAGCGACGACTCGACGGCGCGCCGGACGTAGCGCGCGGGAGCCCCGGGCACCGTGGTCGGGGCCGTTGGTGCCCTGCATGTCGCTGCCGAACTTGGTCGCCACGACGAACCGGTCGCGCCGGCCCTCCAGGGCGACGCCGATCATCTCCTCGCTCTGGCCGACGGCGTAGGAGTCCGAGGTGTCGAGCAGGGTCACCCCGGTGTCGTCGGCGGCGTCGAGGATGCCGCGCACGGCGTCGAGGCCGATCCGGTGGCCGAAGGCGTTGCAGCCGACGCCGACCGCGCTGACCATGAGTCCCGAGTCGCCCAGCGGGCGGTAGCTCATCTCCGTCACCCGATCGACCCTACCCAGCGGCGTCGATCGCCCCGTGATCAGGTCGAGGTCGCGCACGCAGAAGCCGTGGTGCTCGAAGGTCTCGTTGAGCACCGTGCCGAGGCACTGGCGCACCGACCGCCCGCGGGCGTACGGCGGCCACACGTCGTCGTCGGGCACCGGCGCGGTCGCCGCCAGCTGCTCGGCGGTGACCTGCTCCAGCCACGCCTCGAGCTCGGCGGCCTGCTCGTCGCGGACCGCCACCACCTCGTCGAGGCTCGGCTCGGCCGAGGGGTCGAGCCCCTGCTCCTGCACGGTCGGGGACGGCCTCGATGCCGAGCCCCATCGGCGTGAACAGGTCGCGGTCGAGCCCAGGCACGCAGCGGCGGAACCACGAGTCGTGGACGAAGACGAGGTGGCGCAGGGTCTGGACGGCCGACCACTCGTCGTTCACGCTGCGATGCTCGAGGCCGGGCGTCGGCCCGCAGGCGCGCGACCGTCGCGGCCCAGTCGGCGCGCAGCTGCCGCCAGCCCTCGCGCAGGTCGGCGGGGTCGTCGGACCGGAGCAGGAGCCGCACCGGATGGCGTCGGTCGAGCTCGGCCTCGACGTAGCCCGTCACCTCGACGCCGTTGACCACGAGGTGGGTGACCAGGCCGTCGATCTCGGCGTCCTGCATGACCACCCCGATCAGCCGGGCACCGTCGAGCACGCACTCGCGGAACTCCGCCCCGGTCAGGTCCTCGTCCACGAATCTGCTTCATGCCCGGCACGCTAGGCGAGCGCACCGACAGCCGAGCAGCGGATGCCAGGATGGCGGGATGCGCTTCCTGTCGATCCAGTCGTTCGTCGCCTACGGCCACGTCGGCAACTCCGCCGCCACGTTCCCGCTGCAGCGGCTCGGGCACGAGGTGTGGCCGGTGCCGACCGTCGTCTTCTCCAACCACACCGGGTACGGCGCGTGGCGCGGCCCGCTGCTCCCGCCCGACGACGTGCGCGACGTGGTCACCGGCATCGAGGAGCGCGGCGTGCTGCCGACCTGCGACGCGGTGCTGTCGGGCTACCTCGGCGGCCCGGGCATCTGCGAGGTCGTCGTCGACGCGGTCGGCCGGGTCAAGGCGGCCAACCCGGAGGCGACGTACACCTGCGACCCGGTGATGGGCAACGCCACCAGCGGCTGCTTCGTCGACCCGGCGATCCCGCCGATCATCCGCGAGCAGGTCGTGCCGCACGCCGACCTGATCACGCCCAACCAGTTCGAGCTCGGCTTCCTGACCGGCACCGAGCCGGACACCCTCGCGTCGACCCTCGAGTCCGCCGACGCCGCCCGCGCGCTGGGACCGTCGACGGTGCTGGTCACCTCGGTGCTCCGGCCCGACCGGCCCGACGACACCATCGAGATGCTGGCGGTGACCGGCGACGGCGCCTGGAGCGTGCGCACGCCGCGGCTGCCGATCAAGGCCAACGGCTCCGGCGACCTGACCGCCGCCCTGTTCACCGCCCACCTCCGGACGACGGGCTCGCCGGCCGAGGCGCTCGGCCTCGACCGCGTCGTCCGTCGTCGGCGTCCTGCGGGCCACGATCGACTCCGGCGAGCGGGAGCTGCAGATCGTGCTCGGCCAGGAGGCCATCGCCTCGCCGGCCGGCGAGTTCGAGGTCGAGCAGGTCCGCTGAGGATCGTGAGCCGGTGACAGGAATCGAACCCGCGACATCCTCTTTACAAGAGAAGCGCTCTACCGTCTGAGCTACACCGGCGCGCCGCCCGTGCTGCGAGACGGCCGGGTCAGCCTAACGAGACGTCCGCCGCGCTCACCCAGTCAGGAACGACTCCAGCGAGCGCCGGATGCCGGCGGCGTCGAGACCGTGGGCGCGCTGGTGCTCGGCGGGGGTGCCGTAGTGGCGCAGCTCCATGCGTCGCGTGCCCAGCGACAGCAGCCGATGGGGCACGTCGCGCAGGGCGTCGGAGACGACGCGGGCCGACGTGCCGGCCAGCCACGGCTCGACCAGGACGACGTCGGGCGCCGTCAGCAGCCGCGCGGAACGTCGCGGTGTCGAACGGGCGCACGCTGTGGGCGTAGAGCACGGTGACGTCCCGGTCGGCGGTCGCCGCCAGGACCTCGTCGAGCACCGGGCCGAGGGCGACCACGGTCGCGCCCGGAGCCACGGCGTACGACGTGCAGTCCGGGTCCGCTGAACGACTCGGTGTTCGTCTGCTCGACGACGCGCACGTAGTGCAGCCCGTCCGCGGCGACGGCGCGGCGGAGCACCTCGTCGGTCTCCGCGGCGGTGCCGGGGGCATGGATCACCACGTCCGGCAGCGTGTCCATCAGCGCCACGTCGCCCGGTGCCTGGTGGGTCCGCCCGCCCTGCGAGGCGTCGAACGAGCCGCCGCCCCCGACCAGCACGCCGCCGAGCCCCTGGTGGCCGAAGCCCAGCTTGATCTGCTCGAAGCCGCGCTCGACCAGGAACGTGCCGAAGGTGTGCACGATCGGGCGCATCCCGGTCAGCGCGAAGCCCGGCGCCGACGTTGACGAGCAGCTGCTCGCGGATGCCGACGTTGACGACGCGGTCGGGGTGCCGGCGTTCGGCGCTCGTCGAAGTAGCGCGCCGAGATCTCGGCCCAGACCAGCGCGGTCGAGAGATCCTCGTCGAGCAGGTCGGTCACGGTCCGGCCGAACTGGGCGCGCGGGTCGCGCAGGAGCGACGGGAGCTCAGGGTGGCGGTCATGCGGCTGCCTCCTCGTGGTCGATGACGGTGGCGACGACGACGTTCGGGACGCCGACCGGTCGCTCGGCGCAGCGCCTTCTCGAGCGCGTCGTGGTCGCGACCGTCGACGGTCGCGACCTCCCAGCCCTCGGTGGCGAACCGCTCGGCGATCCGGCCCGGCACGGCGTACGACGTGCTGCGGTTGTCGACCACGACGACGGTCAGGGCGTCGAGGCCGAGCGCCGGCGCGAGCTCGAGCGCCTCGTGGTTGGAGCCCTCGTCGAGCTCCGCGTCGCCGACCAGCACGACGACGCGCGAGTCGATGCCCTGGGCGCGCAGCCCGAGCGCCGTCCCGACCGCGAGCGGGCAGCCCGTGCCCGAGCGAGCCGCTGGAGATCTCGACGCCGGGCACGAGGTTGCGGTCGGGGTGGTGAGCCGAGAGGGGAGTCGAACGATCGCCCAGTCGGCCAGCCAGGACTCGGGGAAGAAGCCGCGGTCGCAGAGGACGGCGTAGTACGCCGCCGGGCCGTGTCCCTTCGAGAGCAGGAACCGGTCGCGGCGCGGGTCGTCGACCGTGCTCGGGCGAGACGTCGAGCACGCGCTCGTAGAGCACCTGCAGCACGTCGAGGGTCGAGTACGCCGCGGGGTCGTGCTTCTCGTCCCCGGTCATCAGGGTCCAGCAGTCGTCTGATGTTGTCCACGACCTCCATTGGACAAGTTGAAGTGAACTTGAAGTCAAGGCATCCTGGTGAGACATGACCGAGCTCACGATCGGCGAGCTGGCGGAGCGCTCCGGCATCGCCCCCAGCGCGATCCGCTACTACGAGGACCGCGGGCTGGTCTCGGCTCCCGACGTACGACGGGCAACCAGCGCCGCTACGAGCGCAGCCGTGCTGCGACGGCTCGCGTTCATCCGGACCGCCCAGCGCGTCGGGCCTCTCGCTGGAGGAGATCGAGGAGGCGCTGGCGACGCTGCCGCAGCAACCGCACGCCCACCAAGGCCGACTGGACGCGGCTCAGCCGTGGCTGGCGGCCGCGGCTCGACGCCCGGATCGCCCAGCTCGAGCGGCTCCGCGACGACCCTCGACTCGTGCATCGGCTGCGGCTGCCTCAGCCTCAGGCGCTGCAACCTGAGCAACCCCGACGACGTCGTCGCCGCCGCGCGGCCCGGGGCCGGTGCTCCTCGACGGGCGCTGAGCCGGCTCGACCGCGCCGCCCCACGAGGGCGGCCCTAGCCTGAGTCGTCATGGCGCTCCACATCGTGGCCAGCCGGCCCGACCCGGCTCTCGTGCGCCTGCCGTGGTCCACGCCGCTCGCCGAGTGGTCCGACGACTACGTCGTCCCGCTCCCGCGCGGCCTGAGCCGGCACGTCGTCCGGATCGTCCGGCTCGGCGAGCGCACCTACGCGATCAAGGAGACGCAGGAGGACATCGCCTTCCGCGAGTACCGCCTGCTCCGCGACCTCCAGCGGCTCGGCCTCCCTGCGGTCCGCCCCGTGGGCGTCGTCACCGGCCGCGAGGACGACGACGACGAGGAGCTGCCCTGCGCGCTGCTCACCGAGCACCTCGCCTTCTCGCTGCCCTACCGCGCGCTGTTCGCGCACGGGATGTCGGCCGAGAGCCTGCCGTCGCATGGTCGACGCCCTGGTCGTGCTGCTCGTCCGGCTCCACCTGGCCGACTTCTACTGGGGCGACGTCTCGTTGTCGAACGTGCTGTTCCGGCGCAGCGCCGGCGGGTTCGCGGCGTACCTCGTGGACGCCGAGACCGGCGAGCTCCGGCCCTCGCTGTCGCGGCAGATGCGCGAGTACGACGTGCAGGTCGGCTGCGAGAACGTCTTCGCCGAGCTGCTCGACCTCCAGGCCGGCGGTCGGATCAGCCCCCACGTGCAGGGGCACGAGATCGTCGCGCTGATCCAGAAGCGGTACGACGAGCTCTGGGGCGAGCTGACCGCGGAGGAGGAGTTCGCCGCCGACGAGATGTGGCGGATCGAGCAGCGCATCGAGCGGCTCAACGACCTCGGCTTCGACGTCGACGAGCTCGACATCGTCACCGACTTCGACGGCGACCCGGTGCGGATCCAGCCCAAGGTCGTCGAGCTGGGCCACCACCGCCGCGAGCTCCAGTCGCTGACCGGGCTCGACGTCGAGGACGCCCAGGCCCGCCGGCTGCTCAACGACATGACGGCGTTCATCGCCCACTTCGACCTCGGCCGCGAGGACCGCGGGATCGCCGCGAACCGCTGGCTGACCGAGATCTTCGAGCCGATCATGGCGATGGTGCCGCCCGAGGCCCGCGGCAAGCTCGAGCCGGCCGAGATCTTCCACGAGATCCTGGTCCACCGGTGGTACCTCTCCGAGCGGGCCGGCCAGGAGGTCGGCATCTTCGAGACCGCCCGCGACTACATCGACTCGCGTGCTCACCACCAAGCCGGACGAGCTGGTCACCGCCGACGACGCCGAGCCAGGCTGCCGAGGCCGACCGACGACGCCGAGGCCGACGCCGGCAGGAGCGGCGTGCAGCGCCGACCCGCAGGCTCACCGCAGCAGGTCGCGGCCGATCACCATCCGCTGGATCTGGTTGGTGCCCTCGAAGATCTGGGTCACCTTCGCGTCGCGGAACAGCCGCTCGACCGGGTACTCCCGCGTGTAGCCGTTGCCGCCCAGCACCTGGATCGCGTCGGTCGTCACCCGCATCGCGGCGTCGCTCGCGGTGAGCTTGGCGATGCTCGCCTGGCGGCTGTAGGGCCGGCCGGCGTCCTTGAGCCGGGCGGCGTGGAGGTACGTCGCGCGGGCCCGCTCGACGTCCGCGCCCATGTCGGCGAGGAGGAACTGCAGGCCCTGCAGCTCGCCGATCGGCCTGCCGAACTGCTCGCGCTCACCGGCGTACGCCGCCGCATGGGCGAGGGCGGCCTGGGCGATGCCGGTGGCGACCGCGGCGATGCCGAGCCGGCCGGCGTCCAGGGCGGACAGCGCGACCCGCATCCCGGCGCCCTCCTCGCCGACCAGCTGGGCGGCCGGGATGCGGGCTCCGTCGAAGACCACCTGCGTCGTGACGTCGCAGGCCAGGCCCATCTTCCGCTCGGGCGCGCCGAAGCTGAGGCCCTCGGTGTCGGCCGGCACCAGCGAACGCCGACAGCCCGTGCTTGGCGTCGTCGGAGGTGCGCGCGAACAGGATGTAGTAGTCGGCGCAGGAGCCGTTGCTGATCCACTGCTTGGTGCCGTCGACGACGTACTCGTCGCCGTCGCGCGTCGCGCGGGTGCGGATGCCGCTGACGTCGGAGCCCGCCTGCGGCTCGGAGAGGCAGTAGGCGCCGAGCCAGTCGCCGCCGAGCATCCGCGGCAGCCACTCGGCCTTGAGCTCGTCGCTGCCGTTGGCGTCCACGACGTTCGCGGTCAGGCTGTGGACGCTGACGCCCGACGCCCGACGCTCGGCCACGCGGTCGCGATCTCCTCGACGACCTGGAGGTAGACCTCGTAGGGCTGGCCGCCGCCGCCGTACTCCTCGGGGAAGGGCAGGCTCAGCAGCCCGGACTTCCCGAGCAGCCGGTACGCCGCCTCCGGGAACTCCGCGCGCTCCTCCGCCTCGTGCACCTGCGGCGCGAGCTCCTTGGTGGCGATCTCGCGGGTCAGCTCGAGCAGCGCCTCGGCGACCCCGTCGTCGTCCGTCGGCAGCAAGCGTTCGACCGTCGTACCCACCCCGCCGATGATGCCACCCTGTGACACTTCCCCCCCACTCGGCGCCGACACCGTCACACGCCGAAGTGGGCACTTCGTCCCCGCCCAAGTGGGCACTTCGTCCACGCCGAAGTGGGACTTCTCCGCGCCGAAGAGGCAGTTCGTCGCCGAGCGACCCAGGTTCCGTGCCCGGTTTTCCACAGGCGGCCACGGGCTGGTTCGGGAGCAGGCCGAGGCCGGGGCAGCGCTGAGGTACATGTCCGAGCTTCCCGCACCACGCCTCAGACTCTCGGTCCGATCTCGCCGAGCACGGGATCACCCCCAGCACGCCGCCGGTCTCGTGGGCTGGGTGTGCTCAGCCGCGTTCTGCAGGGGCGTCTACCTGCGCAGCGACGTACCGCTCACCATCGAGACGCGCGCCGCCTGCCTGTCGCCAGGTCCTCCCGGAGCACGCGGTCGTCTGCGACCACACGGCCGCCTGGCTGCTGGGCGTCGACTGCCAGCCGCGGCGGCCCTCGACGGCCCGCTCGATCTCGACGTGGTCAGCATCGGCGGCCACGACCGCACGACGCGCGCCGGCACCCACGGCGGCAAGCGCGACCTCCGCGAGGACGAGATCTGGGTCGTGGCGGGCGTCCGAGTCACCAGTCCGGTGCGGACGGCGTGCGACCTCGCGTGCCGACGCGGACGGCGCCAGGCGCTCGCCGTTCTCGACGCGTTCATGCGTGCACTGCGGACTCACCCGAGAGGACTATCCGCGCCATGCTGCCGCGCTTCCGCGGCCGACGCGGCTGCACCCAGCTCCGCGAGCTCATCGAGCACGCCGACGGCCGGGCCGAGTCCGTCCGCGAGTCCTGGGTGCGGATGGAGATCATCGACGCCGGCCTGCCGGTCCCCGAGCCGCAGGTGTGGGTGCGACTGCCCGGGCTCGGGCGGCGACGACTCGACCTCGCCTACCCGGCGCAAGGTCGCCGTCGAGTACGACGGCGACGAGCACCACTCGGAGGATGCCGACGTCGAGGCCGACGACGAACGACGTGAGCGCCTTCCGTCGAGCTCGGCTGGTACGTCATCGTCGTCCGCCACGAGGACTTCGCACGGAGCGAGGCTCGACCGGTGGCTGCGCGAGCTGCGCGAGATACTCAGCGGAGCGCTCGCCCTCGCGCCCGCCGCGCTACGCCCGCGCCGAGCGCCGGCGGCCGTGGCGATGACGAGAGTTGCCCCTTCGCCCGCGGAGAGTGCCCCTTCGAGCGCGGAAAGTGCCCACTTCGGCGGGCCCTTGACAGGAGAGCCCCACCTCGGCGGTCAGCGGTGGAGGGAGAGGGCGTAGAGGGTGATCGAGGCGGCGACGCCGGCGTTCAGCGACTCCAGGCCCGAGGCCATCGGGATGGAGACGAGCCGGTCGCAGGTCTCGCTGACCAGGCGGCCGAGTCCGTCGCCCTCGGAGCCGACGACCACGACCAGCGGACCCGGAGGCGAGGTCGGGGTCGGCGAGGAGGTCGGGCAGGGTCAGGTCGCCGTCGGCGGCCAGGCCGACGACCTGGCACCCGGCGTCCTGGAGCTCCTTGAGCGTCCGCACGAGGTTGGTCGCCTGCGCGACCGGGATCCGGGCGGCCGCGCCGGCCGAGGTCTTCCAGGCCGCCGCGGTCATCCGCGCCGCGCGACGCTCGGGGATCGACGACGCCGTGCGCGCCGAAGCCCGACGCCGAGCGCACGACGGCACCGAGGTTGCGCGGGTCGGTCACCGAGTCGAGGGCCACGATCAGCGGCGCCTCACCTCGCTCGGCGGCGAGCGTCGAGCAGGTCGGTCGCGGTGGGCGTACTCGTACGCCGGCATGCGCGCCGCCAGCCCCTGGTGCACCGCCCCGTCCGTACGCCGGTCGAGCTCGCCCTTGGTCACCTCGAGCAGCGAGATCCCACGGTCGGCGGCGAGCTTGAACGCCTCGCGCACCCGGCCGTCGCGCTCGGTGCCCTCGGCGACGTACACGCCGTTCACCGGGTACGCCGGCCCGCAGCGCCTCGACCACCGCGTTGCGCCCGGCGATCCACTCGTCGCCGTCGGTGCTGACCGCTTCTTCGGGCGGCGTGACGCCTCGCGCTCGGACTTGGCCTTGCATCTTGTAGCGCCTTGTGGTTGGGCCGGTCGGCGGCCTTGGGCGTCGCGCCCGCGGCCCTCGAGCCCGCGGCGTACGCGGCCGCCCGACCCGGCCGTCGGCCGCTTCGACGACTTCCGGATCGCACCCTTGCGCTGGCTGTTGCCGGGCATCAGGCGTCTCCTCGCTGCTCGGCCACGTCCACTTCGGGCCGTCAGGCGTGTCCTCGACCTCGATGCCGGCGGCGGCGATCCGGTCGCGGATCGCGTCGGCGCGCGCCCAGTCCTGGTCGGCCCGCGCGGCGGCCCGCTCCTCGAGCAGCCCGGCGACCAGCGCGTCGACCGCGGCGGACAGCTTCGCGTCGTCCGAGCCGCCGAAGGCGCCCCAGCGCCGGGTCGGCGCGGGTCCAGCCCGAGCACGTCGAGCATCGCGCGCACGGACGCCGCGAACTCGTCGGCGGACACGCCCGGCCGCGAGCAGCCGGTTGCCCTCCCGCACCGTGGTCGTGGATGACCGCGACGGCGGCCGGCGTCCCGAGGTCGTCGTTCATCGCCGTCGACGAACGCGTCGGGCAGCGGCGGTGATGTCGACACCCGCCGACGGCGCCGCCACCCGGTCGAGGAACGCCTCGATCCGGCGGAACGACTTCGCCGCCTCGTCGAGCGCCTCGAACGAGAACTCGACGTGCGACCGGTAGTGCGCCGAGACCATGTAGTAGCGCAGCTCGATGCCGCGCACCCGCTCGAGCACCGACGGGATCAGCAGGGAGTTGCCCAGCGACTTCGACATCTTCTCGCCGGCGGTGGTGATCCACGCGTTGTGCAGCCAGTACGACGCGAACTGCTGGCCGGCCGCCCGCGACTGCGCCAGCTCGTTCTCGTGGTGGGGGAAGCGCAGGTCGACGCCCCCGCCGTGGATGTCGAACGCCGGCCCGAGGTACTTCGCCGCCATCGCCGAGCACTCGATGTGCCAGCCGGGACGCCCGGGGCCGTACGGCGACGGCCAGGCCGCGGTCTCGGGCTCGAGCGCCTTCTTCCAGCCCTTCCACAGGGCGAAGTCGCGCGGGTCGCGCTTCCCGCGCGGGTCGGCGTCCTCGGCCGGCTCCATGTCGTCGATCTTCTGCCGGGTCAGCTCGCCGTACGCCGGCCAGGAGCGGACGTCGAAGTAGACGTCGCCCGAGCCGTCCTCGGCGGCGTAGGCGTGCCCGCGCGTCGACCAGCCGGCCGATCAGCTCGAGGATCTCCGGGCACGTGGCCGGTCGCGGCCGGCTCGTAGGTCGGCGGCAGCACGTTGATCGCGTCCAGCGCCTTGTCGAGCTCGCGGCCCATCAGGTAGGCGATCTCGAACCACGGCCGCCCCTGCGCCTCGCCCTTGGCCAGGATCTTGTCGTCGATGTCGGTGACGTTGCGGATGAAGGTCACGGCGTACCCCGACGCCGTCAGCCAGCGCCGCAGCACGTCGAAGTTCACCGCCGACCGGACGTGGCCCGACGTGCGGCTCGCTCTGCACGGTCAGTCCGCAGACGTAGATGCCCGCCTTGCCCGCCTCGAGGGGGACGAAGTCGCGGACGTCGCGGGTCGCGGTGTCGTGGAGCCGGAGAGTCACCCGTCAATCTAGGGGCCGCTCCGGTCGCGCCCCTTATCGTCGCGGCGTGGCCCGACAGATCCGGTACGACGCGTGGCGGCCGCCGCGGGCGGACCTGGACCTCACCCGTGTGCGACCCCGGCTTCCTGTTCACCGAGCTCGTCGCCTCGTGGCCGGCTCACGACCCGCACCGGCACCTGGATCGAGGTCGCCGCCCAGGCGCGCGACGCTCGCGGCATGGCACGCCCTCGCCCGCTGGCAGGCAGGGCGCCGAGCGACCGCGCGCAGCCAGCCTCGCCGGCGACCCCGAGGTCGACACCGACGTGTGGCGCCCGCCAGGTCGGCGCCTGACGGCTATCGGCTCCGAGTCACGGGCATCCGTCGCGATCCGGGCGGCTCCCCACGCTCCAGCAGGTCGGCGCCGTGGCCAGCGGCCGGCCCGGTGCGGTCCACGACACCGTCACCTCCTGCGCCGAGGCACGCCACGGATCCTCGACGTGCCACGCCTCTCCCAGATGACGCACGCCGAGGTCGGCGGCCGCGGGTGGTGCTCGCCGACGTCGGTGGCGATGGTCCTGGCGCATGCCGGCACGCTCCCGCCGACCGCCGACGTCCCTGCGCGGCGCGCGCGAGGTGTACGACACGGCGTACGACAGCACCGGGAACTGGTCTTTCAACACGGCCTGGGCGGCCGCTGGCTCGCGGGCCACGCCTTCGTCACCCGGCTGCCCGACCTCCGCGCCGCTGATCCTTCATCGAGGCCGGCATCCCGCTCGTGCCGAGCGTCGCCTACCCGCCCGGCGGCGCTCCGCGGAGCCCCGACCCACGGCACGGCACGGACACCTCCTCGTGCTCCGCGGCCTCACCGTCGACCGGCGACGTCGTCACCAACGACCCGGGCGCACCCACCCAGCACAGCGTCCGCCGCACCTATGACCGCGGCCAGCTCGAACGCGCCTGGCTCCAGGGGTCAGGAGGACTCGTCTACGTCGTCCACCGCGACGACCAGACACTCCCCGAGCGCCATGGACCGGACCGAGCGTCGACGGGACCCGATGGACCCCGGGTGCCGGACAGGCGGACGATCAAGTCCGCGCGTCTCGGTCCGGCACCGGCTCGCGGCGTAGGTAAGACTGCGCAGCGCGCTCTCGACATCGGGGTCGCCGGCATCATCAGCCACACCACCAACGGGGGAGAAGCACATGCGCACGACGAGACTCGGGGCCGTCCTGGCCTCCCTGGCCATCCCACCGGCACGGCGACGACTGCTCGCGCAGCCGCCGCACAGGCCACCACGGCCAGCCGCCACCACGACCAAGCTCGCGCTCAACCAGCACAAGACGGTCGAGGGGGTCTACGGCCAGCTCGTCGGCTCCCTTCGGGGCAACATCGCCGACGACCACGGCGGGCTGGTCTTCGCCGGCACCGCCGTCCTGCAGCGCCAGCTCCCGGGCAAGGGCTGGAAGAACGTCAAGTCCGACCACGACGGCGCCGGACGGGATCGCTTCGGCACCAACGGACAGCCACGCCAAGGGCAACGTGCAGTACCGCGTGCACTTCCTGGGTGGGACGGACCCCACACTCCACGACCTGCGCTCCGTCGTTCTCCAACGTCGTCACTGGTCACGCTGCTGGAAGCTCAACGAGTCACCGCGAGCTGCGCGGCGGATGCCACTTCCGCGGCAAGCTGGGCCCGAAGGCCAAGCACCACAAGATCACGGTCCAGGTCAAGCACGGCGGGCTGGAAGAGGTACAAGGTCGTGCACACCAACGCCAAGAGCAAGTGGACCGTGGCGGTCACCGCGCACGCGCGGCAAGGCACGCTCTACCGCGCCGTGGTCGGCGGCACCAAGATCACAGACCACGTCGACGCTGGTCGGTTCTACAGATCTGAGCCACAGCGACGAAGGGCGGTCCACGGCGCAGCCCCTCGCCGTGTCCGGACGCCTCAGCCGTCGCCTGGAACGGATGGTGTGCCAGCCCGAGGCGCCGTTCGGGCACCGGGTCGGCACGCACGGCCGTCTGCACCTGACCGTCCTCGTTGACCGCACGCACGGCGAGCTGGTGGTGGCCCGGCGGCCGCTCGACGGTCGCGACCCACTGCACCCACGAGTCGGTGAGGTTCTTCGCGGGCGATGGTCGCCGGCTGCCAGCCGCCGCCGTCGAGCTGCACCTGCACCGCCGGAGATGCCGGTGTTCTGCTGCCAGGCCAGGCCACCGACCCGCACCTGCCCGGCCGACACGTGGTCGCCGTTGCCGGGTACGTCGATCCGGGAGGCCAGCTTGACCGGGCCCCTGCGCCGACCAGCCGCGCTCGGTCCAGTACGCCGTGAAGGAGTCGAACGTCGTCACCTCGATGTCGCGCACCCACTTGCACGCCGAGACGTAGCCGTACAGGCCGGGCACCAGCGTGCGCACCGGGAACCCGTGCTCGATCGGCAGCGGCTCGCCGTTCATCGCGTAGGCCAGCATCGCCCCGCGGTCGTCGAGCATCGCCGACAGCGGCGTGCCGCAGGTCCAGCCGTCGTCGGAGGTCTGCTTCACCGCGTCGGCGCCCGTGCTGGACGCCGGCCTCCTCGAGCAGGTCCTTGAGGTGGGTGCCGCTCCACCAGGCGTTGCTGATCAGCGGCCCCCCGACGGTGTTGGAGACGCAGTTGAGGGTCATCCAGATCTCGAGCGCGGCCGCGTGCAGCAGGTCGGCGTACGTCAGGGTGATCTCGCGGTCGACCATGCCGTGGATCCGCACGTTCCAGTCGTCCGGCGAGATCGCGGGCGGGCTGAGCGAGGTGTCGATCCGGTAGAAGCGGTTGGCTCGGCGTCTGCCACGTCGCGATGCCCGCGAGCCCCACCTCGACGCCGGCCGGCGCTCCCGGGTTCGTGACGCCGGGCAGCGTCAGCGCCTCGCGCGCGGCGTCCACCGCCCGCCGGTGCCCGCCGACCTTCCACCCCAGGCAGCCCGACGACGACGCTGCCGGCGCCGACCCCCGACGCGGCGAGCAGGAACCGGCGGCCGGGATCCATCGCCGACTCGTCGCGGAACGGCTGCGGCGGAGCTGGGCGGTGAGCACGGCCGAGCGCGCCCATCCAGGTCAGCACCCCGACCAGGCTCGGCAGGATGCCGGTCGCCGGCGCGGCGTACTGCGACTGGTTGGCGATCAGCCCGACCACCCCGAGCACGACGAAGCCGGCGATGCCCGCCCCGGGCCAGCGCCGCGACAGCAGCCCGAAGCGCGCGAAGAGCAGGAGGACGACGATCAGGACGCCGGTCACCAGCAGCGGCTTGTCGTTGCGGCCCACGAGCTGGATCAGGTCCTCGGCCACCGAGCCCGGGGTCAGCCGGATCACCATCTCGGCGACGTCGGTGACCGGGTTGCCGCGCAGGCCCAGCCAGGTCGCGGTGAGGTACGACGTGGCGAGACCGCCGAGGCCGGCCAGCAGGCCGGCCAGCGCCCACTGCGCACGCGTCCGCACGGCTCGATTGTTGCTCGGGCATGATCGTCACCGTGGCCGAAGGATCTTACGGAGTGCGAACGGGCATCGGCAGCCGACGTACACCGCCTCGCCGACGGCGTCCCGATGCGCCTGGCCGGGCTCGCCTGGCCCGACGAGCCGCAGGGCCTGGACGGCCACTCCGACGGCGACGTGTGCGGCGCACGCGATGTGCGACGCGCTGCTCGCGGCCGCCGGGCTCGGCGACCTCGGCTCGACCTTCGGCACCGCGGAGCCCGAGTGGGCCGGGCGCGTCCGGGCGCCGCCCTGCTGACCGAGACCGCCGCGCGGGTACGACGTGCGGGCTACGAGATCGGGAACGTCTCGGTCCAGGTCGATCGGCAACCGCCCGCGGCTCGGCGCCGCGCGCGACGAGGCCGCCGGCGTGCTGTCCGCAGCGATCGCGCTCCGGTCTCGCTCGCCGCCACGACGACCGACGGGCTCGGCCTGACCGGCCGCGGCGAGGGCGTCGCCGCGATCGCCACCGCCCTGGTCCATCGATGACCTGCCGATGAGGGCAGCGGTCGTCGTCCTGGCCGCCGGCGCGGGCACCCGGGTCGGCGCCGAGGTCGAACAAGGTGCTGCTGCCGCTGGCCGGCATCCCCGTGGTCGCCCGCTCGGTCCGCACCGCGCGCGGGGTGCCCGGGGTCGAGCGGATCGTGCTGGTCGTGCGCGACGGCGACCAGGGGCCGTCCGCGAGGCCGTCGAGCCCTCACCTCGACGGTCCTGGACCGGAGGTCGCGATGGTCACCGGCGGCGCGACCCGGCATCGGTCCGAGTGGGCCGCCCTCAGCGTCCTGGCGCCCGGCGATCGAGGCCGGCGAGATCGACGTCGTGGCGATGCACGACGCCGCCCGCCCGCTGGCCACTGTCGCGCTCTACGACGCCGTCCTCGACGCCGCGGCGCGGCGTCGGCGGCGCGATCCCGGTGGCTCGGCTCCACGACCTGCGTCACCGTCGACGGCTCGGCGCTGCCCGAGGTGCTGGTCGGCGTGCAGACGCCCCAGGCGTTCCGCGCCCGCGACCTGCTGCTGGCGCCACCGGCGGCGCGCCGCCGACGGCTTCGAGGCCACCGACACCGCCGCGATCCTGGCCGCCTACACCGACCTCGACAGTCGCCGCCGTCGACTCCGACGAGCGCGAACCTCAAGCTCACCGTCGCCGACGACTTCGTGGTCGCCGGAGGCGCTCATCGGCGCGGTGAGCGCCTCGAGCGCGGCCAGCGCCTCGCGTCGTGCACGCGAGCGGCGGCGGCGGGCGCCTCGAGCAGGACCACCTCGTGGCGCGCCTGAGCGCGGCCAGCGCCTCGCGCGAGGTCCGTGGCCGGCCACTCCGTCGAGAGCGGCGCACCACGCCCGCGGGCAGCACCAGCGGCGACGCCAGCCGGCGCAGCCCCTCGCGGTCGTACGTCGCGCCGACGGCCGGGTCCGTCCGGCTCCTCGACGAGCTCCTTGACGGTGTCGGTGACCGGGAGCACGCCGGCGACCACGACGCCGTCGGCGACCGCTCGGCGTACACAGGCGGCCAGGAACTCCGGCGGCGTCATCGGGCACAGGACGTCGTGCCAGACCAGGGCCATCCCCGCCTCGCGCACGTCCTCCCACGGGGTGGTCAGGTCGAGCAGCTGCACCCCGGCCTCACCCATCGCCCACGCCGCGCAGGCGACCAGCGGCTCACCGTGCAGCAGCGCGAACGGCAGCGACCCCCGGTCGCGCTCCACGACGACCCCCAGCGCGATGGGGTCCGTGATCTGTCGTCCATGGCTGCGGATCGCTACGGCCGTCGAGGATCCCGCGTACGCGGGGCCCGAGGCACGACGGAGCCCGGGAATGCCGAAGGCCCCGCCCACCGGAGTGGTGCGGGGCCTTCGTCGATCGGCTCTCAATACCGAGTACTAGGAGGCGAGGACCTCGTCGAGGATCGCCTCGGCCTTGTCCTCGTTGGTGTTCTCAGCCAGCGCCAGCTCGGAGACCAGGATCTGGCGCGCCTTCGCCAGCATCCGCTTCTCGCCGGCCGACAGTCCGCGGTCGCGCTCGCGGCGCCACAGGTCGCGCACGACCTCCGACACCTTCATCACGTCGCCGCTGTGCAGCTTCTCGAGGTTCGCCTTGTAGCGGCGCGACCAGTTGGTCGGCTCCTCGACGTGCGCGGCACGCAGGATGTCGAAGACGCGGTCCAGCCCGTCCTTGTCGACGACGTCGCGGACGCCGACCAGGTCGAGGTTGCAGGCCGGCACGCGGACCACGAGGTCCTGCTGGGCCACGATCCGAAGGACGAGGTACTCCTTGTCCTCACCCTTGATCGTCCGCATCTCGATGTCCTCGATGACGGCGGCCCCGTGATTGGGATACACAACCGTTTCGCCCACGGTGAAAGACATATTCTTCAGTACCACCCTTCTTAGGTGACCATTCTAACACGTGAACGGCGCGTTCTCCTTTTGCGTCGTCGCAGGTCAGAGGCGGTTTCGAGGCTTGACAGATTCGGTCAGCCGATGTGCCTGCGAAGAGGCCCGCCCGCGCCCGGCGTGTCGGCCGGTACGCCGACCGGCCCGACGCGGCCGATGACGGATACTGCGGGCATGTCCGCCCCGTCCGCGCCCTCGGAGCCGGAGACCGGCGTCCGGTCCGTCGGGCGCCCGGATCGCCCGGTGGACACCGGTCCTGCTGGTGCGTGCCGCGCACCCGCGCCAGGCGCTGCTCACCGCCCTCGGGCTGGCCGTCGCGGCGGCCGCCTCGGGGCGCCCGGCCCGTGAGGTCGGCCTGGTCGCGGTCACGGTCCTGGTCGGGCAGGCCCTGCTCGGCTGGGACAACGACCTCGCCGACGAGGCGTCCGACCGGGTCGACGAGCGCGACGGCGAAGCCGCTGGTCGCCGGCACCCTCGAGCGAGGCACGCTCGGGTTCGCGCTCGCCTGCGCGGTGCTGCTGGTCGTCCCGCTGTCGCTCTCCAGCGGCATCGACGCCGGCCTGGCCTACCTGCTCTCGCTCGCCGTGGCGGTGGTGGGCAACCGCCTGCTGCGCGGTCCGGGCCGTGGTCCTGGCTGCCGTGGGCCCTCGCGTTCGCGCTCTACCCGGCGTACCTCTCGTACGGCGGCTGGGGCGGCGCCGCCGACGGCCACCCACCCACCGTCGCGATGACCGTGGCCGCGGCCCTCCTGGGGGTGGGTGTCCACGTCCTGACCTCGTTGCGGGGCCTCGTCGACGACAACCGGGCGGGCCGGCGGCACCTGCCGCTGCGGCTCGCGCTCCGGGTCGGCGCGCCGCGGCTGCTGGTGCTGACCGCCCTCTCCTGCGCCCTCGTGATCGGCGCGATCGCTCGTGGTCGGCAGCACCGTCGGGCCTGTCCCAGTAGGGCGCCCGGCAGCGACCCCCACGGTCGGCGCAGCGGTCGGCTCAGAAGACACCGGCGACGCCCGCTATCGTGTCGCCCGTGAACCTGCGACGCACCCTCGCGCTCGGAGCCGCCGGCCTCGCCGCCATGGTCGCCCTGAGCGCCTGCGGCTTCAACTACCCCACCGACCGGATCAACAACCTCACGGCCGGGGTCGACTACCGCGACGGCACCGTCGACATCCTCAACGCCGTGGTGGTGGCCAAGGCCGCCAACAGCGGCACGTTCGTCGCGACGTTCGTCAACGGCAGCCCCAGCAAGCCGGTCAGCCTGCAGTCCGCCTCGGGCGACAACACCACGATCTCGAACGTCGACGCCGAGCCGTTCACGCTGCAGCCCGGCACGATGCGCAACCTCGCCGCGACGAGCGGCATCCCGGTGAGCGGCACGTTCGCGCTCGGCCAGTTCGTGACCATCACCTTCCAGTTCGACGACGGCGAGACCGCCAACATGAGCGTCCCGGTCGTGACGAACGAGGGGCAGTGGGCCGGTCTCGACACCGCGCCGCCGAGCCCCGACCTCGACGCCCTCCGCCTCCCCGCAGCGACTCCGTCGAGCTGATGACCCACACCCTGGTCCTGCTCCGCCACGGCGAGAGCGTCTGGAACGCCGAGAACCTCTTCACCGGCTGGGTCGACGTCGCCCTCTCCGAGAAGGGCCGCGAGGAGGCCGAGCGCGGCGGCGAGCAGCTGCGCGACGCCGGGATCCTGCCCGACGTCGTCCACACCTCGCTGCTCCGGCGGGCGATCAGCACCGCCGACATCGGCCTCGACGTCGCCGACCGGCACTGGATCCCCGTCCGGCGCAGCTGGCGCCTCAACGAGCGCCACTACGGCGCGCTCCAGGGCAAGAACAAGAAGCAGACCCTCGACGAGTACGGCGAGGAGCAGTTCATGCTCTGGCGCCGCTCGTTCGACGTCCCCCCGCCGCCGCTGGACGACGACGACGAGTTCTCGCAGGCCCACGACGTGCGCTACGCCGACCTGGGCGACGAGCTGCCTCGTGCGGAGTGCCTCAAGGACGTCATCGACCGGCTCCTGCCCTACTGGGACGGGCCGCTCGCCGACGACCTGCGTGCCGGGCACACGGTGCTGGTCGCGGCGCACGGCAACAGCCTGCGGGCGATCGTCAAGCACCTCGACGCCATCAGCGACGACGACATCGCCGGCCTCAACATCCCGACCGGGATGCCGCTGGTCTACGAGCTCGACGACGACCTGCGGCCGACGGTCACGGGCGGTCGCTACCTCGACCCCGACGCCGCCGCCGAGGCCGCCGCCGCCGTCGCCAACCAGGGTCGCTGAGCAGGACCGCCGAGGAACGAGGGCGGGCCGTGGGCTCAGCGAGATCGAGCGAGCCCGCGCCCGAGCGCGCGAGGGCGTGCTGGGCGTGTCGAGATCCTGGTGCGCGGAGGACGGGGTCCCGTGGGCCCGACAGAATCGACAGACGAGCCGGTCTCTACGCGGACTCCGACGCGACCGGGTACTGCCCGGTGACCACGAAGATCACCCGGTTGGCCACCGACACGGCGTGGTCGGCGATGCGCTCGTAGTAGCGGCCGAGCAGGGCGATGTCGACGGCCGCCTCGACGCCGTGGCGCCAGTCGTCGCCGAGCAGCTGGGTGAAGCTGCCGCGCCGCAGCTGGTCCATCTCCTCGTCGTCGCGGCCGAGCTCGATCGCGGCCTCGACGTCCCGGTCGGTGATCACCGACGCGACCCGGCGCACCATGTCCTCGGCGACCTCGCCCATCTTCGCGATCGTGGGGCGTGCCTCCTCCGGCACCGCGATCTCGGGCACCCGCAGCCGCGCGATCTTCGCGACGTGGACCGAGAGGTCGCCCATCCGCTCCAGCTCGCTGACCATCCGCAGCGCCGAGACCACGACGCGCAGGTCGCCGGCCACGGGCTGCTGCAGCGAGAGCAGGGAGAACGCCGTCTCCTCGACCCGCTCGCGCGCGGAGTCGATCTTCGCGTCGGCGGCGATGACCTGCTCGGCCACCTCGGCGTCGCCGTTCGAGGAGCGCCTGGGTGGCAGTGACGGACCGCCGTCTCGACCTCCTGACAGATCTCGGCGAGGTCGGAGAAGATCGAGTCGAGCTGCTCGTGGAACGCTTCGCGCATGAGCGTCACCGTAGGTGGCGAAGGTGACCGGACGGGGCCGAGCGGTGAACGCGTCGTGAACACTCCGTGAGCACGCCGTCCGCGGGCGAACGGCAGGTGTCCGACTTGCGTACGATCTGTGTGTGAGCCCCACGACGCAGGCTTTCCTGGCCGCGCTCATCGGGGCCGTCGTCGCCGGAGGCGCCGTCCTGGCCTGGCACGTCAGCGACCGGCAGCAGCGCTCGGCGACCGCGCGTGAGGAGCCCGCGCTGCCGGCCGGCGTCGCCACCGTGCTCTCCGTGCTGCGCTCGAGCGCGCTGGTCGTCGACGACGAGGACGAGGTCGTCAAGGCCTCCGCGCCGGCGCTCGCCTTCGGCCTGGTCCGCGGGTCACCGGTTGCTGTCGTCCGAGCTCGCCGACCTCGTCCAGCAGGTACGCCGCGACGGCCAGATCCGCGAGACCGAGCTGACGCTGCCCCGCCCGAGCGGGCCGCCTCGGATGGTGACGGCGCGCGTGGCGCCGCTGAGCTCCCGCTACGTCCTGGCGCTGGTCGAGGACCGCACCCGCGAGCGCCGGGTCGAGGCCGTCCGCCGCGACTTCGTGGCCAACGTGTCCCACGAGCTGAAGACCCCGGTGGGGGCGATCAAGCTCCTCGCCGAGGCGGTGGCCGACGCGTCCGACGACCCCGAGGCCGTCGAGCGGTTCGCCCGGCGGATGCTCACCGAGAGCGACCGGCTCTCCCGGATGGTCCAGCAGATCATCGAGCTCTCGCGGCTCCAGGGCGACGAGCCGCTCGAGACGCCTGCCGTCGTCGACGTCGACGACGTGATCAAGCGGTCCGTCGACATCACCGTCATGGACGCCGCCAACAAGAACATCTCGGTCGTCACCGGCGGTTCGCCGGGGCTCACCGTCTTCGGCAACGAGGAGCAGGTCTCGGCGGCCATCACCAACCTGGTCGCCAACGCCGTCGCCTACTCCGGCACCGACTCGACGGTGCTGGTCTCGACCAAGCCCAACGGCGACATGGTCGAGATCTCGGTGGTCGACCAGGGCATCGGCATCCCGCACGACGAGCTGGACCGGATCTTCGAGCGCTTCTACCGCGTCGACCCGGCCCGGCACCGGTCCACCGGCGGCACGGGGCTCGGGCTCTCGATCGTCAAGCACGTCGCCGCCACCCATGGCGGCGACGTACGCGTCTGGTCCCTGGAGGGGCAGGGCTCGACGTTCACCCTGTCCCTCCCCCGATCCCAGCAGGAGGAGTACGCGTCATGACACGAGTTCTGGTCGTCGAGGACGAGGAGAGCTACGCCGACGCGCTGTCGTACATGCTCCGCAAGGAGGGGTACGACGTGTCGCTGGCCGCCACCGGGCCCGACGCGCTGACCGAGTTCGACCGCAACGGCGCCGACATCGTGCTCCTCGACCTGATGCTGCCGGGCCTGCCCGGCACCGAGGTGTGCCGGCAGATCCGGGCGGTCTCCAACGTGCCGGTGATCATGGTCAGCGCCAAGGACGACGAGGTCGACAAGATCGTCGGCCTCGAGCTCGGCGCCGACGACTACGTCACCAAGCCCTACTCACCCCGCGAGCTGGTCGCCCGCATCCGGGCCGTGCTCCGCCGCGGCACGGAGCCCGACCTGGCGCCGATGACGCTCGAGGCCGGCTCGGTGCGGATGGACGTCGAGCGCCACGTCGTCACCGTCGACGGCGAGCCGCAGCGCCTCCCGCTGAAGGAGTTCGAGCTGCTCGAGCTGTTCCTGCGCAACCCGGGTCGCGTCCTGACCCGCGGGCAGCTCATCGACCGGGTCTGGGGCTCCGACTACGTCGGCGACACCAAGACCCTCGACGTCCACGTGAAGCGGCTGCGCGCCAAGCTCGAGGCCGACCCCTCCCACCCGACGATGCTGGTCACCGTGCGCGGCCTGGGCTACAAGCTCGACCTCTGAGGATCGCCAGGACCTGCCGAAGGTCCCTGTTGCCCGTACCTCGGTCCTCGCTAGCGTTCCGAGTTCTCACGAGGGGGACGCCATGCGCCGTTTTGGAGAGCTGGTGCTGCGGCACCGCCTGATCATCGTGATCGGCTGGGTGGTGATCGCCGTGGCCGGCGGCGCTGACCGCGAGCACGGTCAGCAGCCGGATGACGGTGAACTTCTCGCTGCCCGGTCAGCCCGGCGACACGGCCGCGAACCAGATCATCGAGGCGTTCCACAACGGCGGGAACACCTCGCCGCTGGTCGCCACGGTCACGCTGCCCGCGGGCCAGACCATCACCGGCAACGAGGACGACGTCGCCAAGGCCTTCGCCGCCATCGCCACGGCCGACCCCCGGACCCCGCTCCGCGTCGTCGACGAGGCGAACACCGGCGACAAGGCGTTCCGCACCTCGGACGACCGCACGGCGTACGCGATGGTCTTCTACCCGTTCCTGCAGAGCTTCAGCGACGAGCTCCCCACCAAGGCGATCCAGAAGACCGTCTCCGGTGCGGGGCCACCGGGCGCCACCGTCGGTGTCACCGGCATGGACGCGCTCGCGGTCGGCGACGAGTCCGGGGGCAGCAGCGTCCTCTTCGAGACCATGCTCGGGGCGGTCGGTGCCCTGATCGTGCTGCTGTTCGTCTTCGCCTCGCTGCTGGCGTTCATACCCCTCATCGTCGCGGCGTTCTCGATCCTGGCGACCTTCTTGATGCTGCTGCCGCTGACCTACCTGATGGACGTGTCGTTCATCGTGCAGTTCCTGGTGGCCCTGGTGGGCCTGGGCGTCGCGATCGACTACTCCCTGCTCTTCGTCACCCGATGGCGCGAGGAGCGAGATCACGGCAAGGACAACCACGAGGCGGTCGTGGCGGCGATGGAGACCGCGGGGCACGCCGTGCTCTTCAGCGGCCTGACCGTGGCGATCGGCCTGCTCGCGCTGGTCGTGCTGCCGGTCCCGTTCATGCGCAGCGTGGGGATCGGCGGCGCGCTCATCCCCCTGGCCTCCGTGCTGGTGACGCTGACGCTGACGCCGGCGATCCTGAGCAGCATCGGTCCACGCGTTGACTGGCCGAAGATCCGGCACGAGAACAAGGCGAGCCGGGGCTGGACCGCCTGGGCCAGACTGATCGTCCGGCGTCGCTGGGTCGCGCTGATCTGCGCCCTGGTCGCGATCGGCGTGCTCTTCGTGTCGTTCCTCGGGATCAAGATCGGGTCGGCCGACTCGGCGTCACTCGCGCACACCGGGGCGGCGTACGAGACGCTCCAGGTGCTGGAGAAGGGCCAGGTCACCACGGGCACCCTGACGCCGATGGAGGTGCTCACCCGGACCGACCGGGCCGACGCCGTGGCCGACCAGCTGCGGAAGATCGACGGGGTCACGCACGTCGCGGTGCCCGACCGGTCCGGGCAGCTCCGTCGACGGTCAGACGGTGGTGGTCGTGGTCCCCGACGAGGAGACGGTCAACAACACGAGCGTCGACGTCGTACGCCGGGTCACCAGCGCCGCCGACGGGATGGACGGCGTCATCGGCGTGGCCGGGCTCGGCAACGCGCAGGTCGACTTCCTGCACGCGGTCTACGGCAACTTCCCGCTGATGCTGCTGATCATCGCCGCCCTCACCTACATCCTGCTGGTGCGAGCGTTCCGGTCGCTGCTGCTGCCGCTCAAGGCGGTGATCCTCAACCTGCTGTCGCTCAGCGCCGTCTACGGGCTGATGGTGCTGTTCTGGCAGAAGGGCTACGGCTCGGACGCGGTGTTCGGCATCTCCGAGACCGGTGCGGTCACCTTCTGGATCCCGCTGATGGTGTTCGCGTTCCTGTTCGGGCTCTCGATGGACTACGAGGTGTTCATCCTCGCCCGGATCCGAGAGGAGTACGACAACGGGATGTCGACCGACGACGCGGTCGTCGCCGGGATCGGACGCACCGGGCGCCTGGTGACCAGCGCGGCCCTGATCCTGTTCCTCGCGTTCGCGGCCCTGGCGTCGGGACCCGGCACCGACATCAAGGTGATGGCGACCGGGCTCGGCTTCGGGATCCTGCTGGATGCCACGATCGTGCGGTCGGTCCTGGTGCCGGCGCTCGTCTCGCTGTTCGGCTCGTGGAACTGGAAGCTGCCCGACACCGCCGCGCGGTTGCTGCGGGTCGAACCGTCGCACCCCCACCCCGAGCGGGAGCGTGAGCCAGCACCGGTCGGCGACTGAGCGCCGACTGTCGAGAGCTGGGTGTGGGCTCTAGAGCTTGGACGTCTTGGCGAACGGGCTGGTGATGCGGACCGTCTGGGAGCGGAAGTCGACTGTCATGGCAGCCTCTTCCACGTGCGTGACGCGACCCATGCCGTAGGCGTCGTGGGAGACCAGGTCACCGATCGCGAACTGCTCGATCACGGGCTCCGGATCGGGCTGGAACGGGCTGCTGGCCAGGTGACGCCGTGGCGCTGCTGAAGTTGTCATCGCCTCCAGTATCCCCCCTCGACGGGCTGAACGACGAGCCAACGACGGATTTCGGCGTGGGAGACCAGCCTCAGCCGACGACGATCACGTGCAGCCGCCGCGGGCCGTGGACGCCCTCGACCCGGTCGAGCTCGATGTCGCTGGTCGCGCTCGGGCCGCTGATCCAGGTCAGGGCGCCGGTCGCCTCGAGCACGTCGAAGGCGTCCGGCACGTCGGCGACGACCTGGGCGGCGCCGACGACGCAGACGTGGTGGTCGGGCACCAGCGTGATCGCGCGGCGGCCCTGACCGGGACCGTGGTCCAGCACGATCGTGCCGGTCTCGGCGATGCCGAGCCGGGCCCGGGTGACGACCGCGTCGAGCGCGTCGAGGTCCGCGGCGGAGAGCCCGTCGTCGGGCACCGCGCCCGGCACGTCCAGATCGAGGTCGTCCGGTACGACGACCCGCGCGCCCTCGGGAAGAGCCGCCCGGAGTCGCTGGGGCAGCTCGGCCTCGGAGCAGCGCTCGACCTCGGCGCGGTAGTCCGCCACGCGCTCGCAGAACAGGGCCACGACGTCGCGCGCCTGCCTCGGGCGTACGCCGCGGCACGGTCGCCGTCGGGGGCTCGGGCGCCTCGGCCAGTGCCGCGCGCACCCGGCCGAGGATCTCGTCGCGGGCGCTCATGACCGGGTCCCCCTCGCCCGGGTGCGGAGCCACCAGGCCCGGAACGACTCCCGTGGCGGCGCGGGAAGGTCACGCGCGGAGGTCCAGCGCGGCACCGGGCCCCGGCAGGCGGCCGAGGGCACGACGGCCACCCGGGAGCGTCGTACGCCCGACGCGGCCCCAGAGCCCGCCCACCACGCCGGCGACACGCTCGGCGCGGGCGAGGCGGCGAGCGTCGGAGAACGCCCGCGCAGCCGCCCGCATCGCCAGCGCCTCCGCCTTCGGTGGCCGGTCGCCGCGGTGGGCGTCGACGACCTGGGCGCGCAGGTCGACCAGCACCGACGGGATGTCGATCTTGACCGGGCACACCTCGTAGCAGGCGCCGCACAGGGTGGACGCGTACGGCAGCGAGTCGACCTGGGCGTCGTCGCCGACCCCGCGCAGCAGGGGGTTGAGGATCGCGCCGATCGGGCCCGGGTAGACCGAGCCGTAGGCGTGCCCGCCGACCCGCTCGTAGACCGGGCAGACGTTGAGGCAGGCCGAGCAGCGGATGCAGCGCAGCGCCTGCCGGCCGACCCGGTCGGCCAGCGCTCGGGTGCGTCCGTTGTCGAGCAGGACGACGTGCACCTCCTGCGGGCCGTCGCCGGGCGTGACGCCGTGCCACATCGACGTGTACGGGTTCATCCGCTCCCCGGTCGACGACCGCGGCAGCAGGCGGAGGAACACGTCGAGGTCGGCGAACGTCGGCACCACCTTCTCGATCCCCACGACCGAGACCAGCACCTCGGGCAGCGTCAGGCACATCCGGCCGTTGCCCTCGGACTCGACCACGACCAGCGTCCCGGTCTCGGCAACGGCGAAGTTGGCACCGGAGACCCCGACCTTCGCCCGCAGGAACTTCTCCCGCAGGTGCAGCCGCGCGGCGTTCGCGAGCTCGCCCGGGTCGTCGGTGAGGTCGTCGGGCGCCGGTCGTCCGGACGCCGCCATCCGGCGACGGAAGATCTCCCGGATCTCGGCACGGTTGCGGTGGATGGCGGGCACCAGGATGTGCGAGGGCAGGTCGTCGCCGAGCTGGACGATCAGCTCGGCCAGGTCGGTCTCCCAGGCAGCGATCCCCTCCGCGGCGAGCGCCTCGTTGAGGCCGATCTCCTGGGTCGCCATCGACTTCACCTTCACGACCTCGTCGGCGCCGTGCGCCTGCGCGACGTCCGCGACGATCCGGCACGCCTCTGCCGCGTCGCGCGCCCAGTGCACGACCGCCCCACGGGCGGTCAGCGACGCCTCGAGCTGCTCGCAGGTGCCGGTCGAGCTGGAGCAGGGCGGCGTCCTTGAGGTCGGCGCCCGCCTGACGCAGCTCCTCCCACTCCGGCACCTCGCCCACGACGCGCGCCCGCTTGTCCCGGATGGTGCGGGTCGCGTGGGCCAGGTTGTGGCGCAGCTGGGAGTCGGCCAGGGCCGCGCGCGCGGCCACCGGGAACGCCGGCATCCCGACGAACGTGGCGGTCACGTCGTGCCCCTGGTCTCGACAGGCTCGACCGACGGGCCACCCTCGGTCGAGGCCAGGATCTCGGCCAGGTGCATCACGCGTACGCCGGACCGCTGCCGCGAGAGCACGCCGCCGACGTGCATCAGGCACGAGTTGTCGCCGGCCACGAGCACCTCGGCGTCGGTCTCGCGGACGTGTCGCGCCTTGTCGGCCCCCATCGCGACCGAGACGTCGGCGTTCTTCATCGCGAACGTGCCGCCGAAGCCGCAGCACTCCTCGGCGGCCGGCAGGTCGACCAGGTCGAGCCCGCGCACCGCCTCGAGCAGCCGGCGCGGCCGGTCGCCGACGCCCAGCAGGCGCAGCGAGTGGCAGGTCGGGTGGTAGGTCACCCGGTGGGGGAACGACGCGCCCACGTCGGTCACCCCGAGCACGTCGACGAGGAACTCGCTCAGCTCGTGGACCTTCGGACCGAGCTCGGTGACGGCGTCGACGAGCGCAGCGTCGCCCGCGCGCTCGGCGACCATCCGGTGCTGGTGCCGCGCCGACCCGGCGCACGACCCTGACGGCGTCACCACCGCGTCGTACCCGGCGAACGCCTCGACGAAGGTGCGGACGACCGGCACGGCCTCGTCGAGGTAGCCGGTGTTCACCATCGGCTGGCCGCAGCAGGTCTGAGCCGTCGGGAAGTCGACCTCGACCCCGAGCCGCTCGAGCAGCGTGACCACGGCCCGCCCGGTGTCGGGGAACATCGCGTCGTTCACGCAGGTGACCTGCAGGGCGACGCGCATGCGGTCCATCATGCCGCCACCGCGACGGGCCCGACGCGCGGTCCGAAACCCGCATGCCAGGTGTCAGTGGTGGTCCCTAGGCTGGCGGCGTGCCGTCGTCCGAGCGTCCCTGGCTGCCCGTCGCGGCCATCGCCGTCACCCTGCTGCTGTGGGCCTCGGCGTTCGTCGCGATCCGTCACCTCGGCCACGACTTCTCCGCCGGCGCCCTGTCGCTCGGGCGGCTGGCGTGGGCTCGGTGGCGCTGGGGCGGTCGCGGTCTCGCGCGGCCTGCCCCGCCCGAGCGGGCGTGACTGGCTGGGGCTGGTCGCCATCGGCGTCCTGTGGTTCGGGGTCTACAACGTCGCCCTCAACCAGGCCGAGCACCACGTCGACGCCGGCACGTCGGCGATGCTGATCCAGATCTCGCCCGTGCTGATCGCGGTGCTGGCGACCCTCTTCCTGGGCGAGCGGTTCACGCGCTGGCTCGCCGTCGGCCTGGTCCTGGCCTTCGCCGGCGTCGTGCTGATCGGCGTCTCCCAGCCCGGCGGCCACAACGACCTCGTCGGGGTCCTGCTCTGCCTGCTCGCCGCGCTGGTCTACTCCGTCGCCCTGGTCGTGCAGAAGCCGCTGGTCTCCCGCCTGTCCGCCCTCCACGTCACCTGGCTCGCGTGCACGGTGGGCGCCGTCGCCTGCCTGCCGTTCGCGGGTCAGCTGGTCTCCGCAGACCGCCGACGCCTCGGCGTCCGACATCTGGTGGGTGGTCTACCTCGGGCTGTTCCCGACCGCGATCGCGTTCACGACGTACGCCTTCGCCCTGCAGCACATGACCGCCGAGCAGCCTGGGCATCACGACCTACCTCGTGCCGCCGCTGACGATCGTCATGGGGTGGCTGTTCCTCGGCGAGACCCCGCCCGGCATGGCGTACGTCGGTGGCGCTGCTCGCCCTGGTCGGCGTCGCCGTCGCGCGCCGCAAGCCCCGGACGCGCCGCGAAGGTCGGCCGCAGCCGGCGTGAGCCGACGGTGCGCCATGCGGCAGCTGGTCCTGTCATGCTGCGCCCGTGAACGTCGTCGCGGGTGTGCTGGTCGGTCTGGTGGCCGCCCTCCACCTCTACTTCCTGGTCCTCGAGATGTTCCTGTGGACCACGCCCACCGGGCGCCGCGTCTTCGGCCTCGACGCCGACTTCGCCGAGCGGTCGAAGGCGCTGGCCGCCAACCAGGGCCTCTACAACGGCTTCCTGGTCGCGGGACTGGTCTGGGGCCTGGTGTCGGGACACACCGACGTGCGCGTGTTCTTCCTGGTCTGCGTCGTGGTCGCCGGGGCTGTACGGCGCGGCCACGGTCAACAAGCGGATCCTGGTCGTGCAGGCGGTGCCGGCCGCGCTGGCGCTCGTCTCCGTCGCCCTCAGCTGAGCGTGGCGGCGTCCTCCCGGTCGATCCCGAACCACGGCAGGCACGCCTCGACCCCGGTGACCTCGGCCGTCCGGCCGCCCGCCCGCCAGGCCTCGCGGGTCAGCCGCACGTGCTGGAGCTCGAACGGCCCGGTCGGGGTGTTGGTCCGGCTGAGCCCGTTGTCGACGTACCCCATCCGGTAGGAGACGGCGAGGGACGGCGGGTTGTCGGTGCGCGCGGACGACACCGCGACCTCGGCACCGAGGTGGTCGAAGGCCAGCGCGAGGACGCGCGGTGCGCATCAGGTTCGCCAGGCCCGCGGCCACGGACCTCGGCCGAGAGCCAGGAGAACGAGTCGACCGTGCGCAGCAGCGGGAACTGCTCACCCTCGAGCGGCCTGCACCCCGACGACGCGGCCGTCGACCTCGACGGCCAGGTCGAGGCACCAGGCCTCCGGCGACCAGGTGCCGCGGTGCTTCCAGACCTCGGCGACCAGGTGCCGACGCCGGTCGTCGTCCGGCGCGAGGGTCGCGAAGCGCTCCGCGGAGGGGTCCATCTCGAGGTCGTCGGGCATCGCCTCGGCCAGCACGTCGAGGTCGGCGTCGGTCACGCCACGCAGCAGCACCTCGCCGCAGGTGATCCGCAGGTCGAAGAAGGGCCAGAGTCACGCAGGCAGGCTAGGGGTCGTCGGGGTGCGGGGTCTCCCCGGTTTCCAGCCAGCCCCGGAAGGCGTCGAGGTTGCGGGTCGGCTCGCCCCGGAGGTTGCGCCACTCCCACTCCTTGCGGATGGACGAGGCGAAGCCGAGCTCGAGGATCGTGTTGAACGGGCCGTCGGCGTGGGTCAGCACCGAGCCCAGGACCCGGTCGATCTCCTCGGGAGTGACCGCGGCCAGCGGCAGCCGGGCGTCGAGGTAGATGTCGCCGAGGTGGTCGACGGCGTAGGAGACGGCGTACGTGCTTGCAGGTTGCGCTCGAGCAGCCAGCGGTAGACGCGCTCGTGGTTCTCGTCGGGGTTGCGGCAGACGAACGCGTGGACGCCGAGCGCGTGCGGGCCGATGTCGACCCGGACCGGCGTCTGCGAGCTTGCGCTCGCCGGGCAGCGCGAAGCTGAACGAGCCGTCGCGCTCCTCGAAGTCGAGGTCGTTGTCGGTCAGGTAGTCGCGCAGCACCTGGGCCGGGTCGCTCCATGGGACGACCCTGCCACGCCCGGGTGGATGCACGCTCAGACGGATGTCGCGGAGGGAGGCGCGGGCGCGCTCGTAGACGTCGAGCGTGCGCTCGGCGGTGTCCTCCCAGGAGAAGGCACCGGCCCGGACGCGCGCTCCCTCGGCGAGCCGGGCCCGCAGACCGTCGTCGAGCAGCACCCGGCCGAGGGCGTGCGCCCAGGCGTCCGGGTCGTGGGTGTCGAGCAGCAGGCCGCTCCGGCCGTCCGCGACCACCGTGGTGAGGCCGCCGACGGCGGCGGCCACGACCGGCGTACCGGCGGCCTGGGCCTCGGCGGCGACCAGGCCGAACGACTCGTTGTACGACGGGACGGCGACCAGCGAGGCCGCGGCGTCCCAGACGGCGAGCTCGGCCGGCGGGACCGGCGGCACGAACCGGACGACGTCGTCGATGCCCAGCTCGGCGGCCAGGTCGGCCAGCGCCTCCGGGTGCTCCAGGCCGGTGCCGGACGGTCCGCCGACGATCGGCACGACCAGCCGCGACCGCAGCTCGGGCTCGTGCTCGAGCAGCTCGGGCGACGGCCCGGAGCAGGACGTCGGGACCCTTGAGCGGCTGGAGCCGGCCCGCGAACAGCACGATGTGGGCGTCCAGCGGCAGGCCGAGGTGCTCGCGCGCCGCGTGGGTGTCGCGCGGGCGGAAGACGTTGAGGTCGACGCCCGGGTGGACGACCTCGACCCGGCCGGGGTCGGCGTCGTAGAGGTTGACCAGCTGCTTGGCCTCGAGGTCGGTGCTGGCGATCAGCATGTCGGCCGCCTCGACGACCTGCTCCTCGCCGATGATCCGGGCGGTCGGCTCGGGCATGTCGCCGACTGGCCAGCGCGTCGTTCTTCACCTTCGCCATCGTGTGCATCGTGTGCACCAGCGGGACGCCCCAGCGGTCGCGCGCGAGCGCGCCGACCTGGCCGGAGAGCCAGTAGTGGGAGTGGACCACGTCGTAGTGGCCCAGGGGCAGGCCCGGCCTCGGTGCGCAGGACCTCGCGGGCGAAGGTGCAGAGCTGGCCGGGCAGCTCGCCCTTGCCGAGCCCCTCGAACGGGCCGGCGTGGATGTTGCGGACCGTGATGCCGTCGCCGGCCGTCGACGACGGGGTCGAGTGCGGGACGACGTGGCGCGGGTGAAGATGTCGACCTCGATGCCCGGCAGCGGCCAGCCGCCGCGACAGCTCGAGGACGTAGACGTTCATGCCCCCCGCGTCACCCGTGCCGGGCTGGTCCAGCGGCGACGTGTGCACGCTGACCATCGCCACCCGGCGAACGGCGTCGTCCTCGGTGAGCCCCACGGCGTACTCCTCCCCGGCCCGCAGCACGGGCCCGAACGCCTGCAACCGCGCCGGATCCCGCTCCCCATTCCCGCAGCGCGGGACACGATTCGGTGACGGTCGACTGCCGCGGACCCTCAGAGCGTGGCACGGCGGACCCGGACCGCCGCGACGCGCCCGCCGCGCACGAGACCGGCGCAGCGTGCAGAATCGGCACGTGCCCACGCCAGCAAGCCGTCGTACCGCCGTCGTCACCGGAGCCAGCAGCGGGATCGGGGCGGCGACCGCCCGGGCGCTCGCGCGCGAGGGGTACGCCGTGTGGTGCGCCGCCCGCCGCGGCGACCGGATCGAGGCGCTCGCCGCCGAGATCGGCGGCACGGCCGTCACCTGCGACGTGACGTCGCCGGAGTCGGTCGCCGGTCTCGCCGCGGCGGTCGGCGACTCCCTCCACGTGCTGGTCAACAACGCCGGTGGCGCGTTCGGCTTCGACCCGGTCGCCGAGGCCGACCCCGAGGACTGGCGGCGGATGTTCGACGTGAACGTGCTCGGCCTGCTGCACGTCACCCAGGCGCTCCTGCCCGCGCTCAGGGCCAGCGGCGACGGGCTGATCGTGAACGTCGGCTCGACCGCCGGCCGGATCGCCTACGAGGGCGGCGCCGGCTACACCGCGGCCAAGCACGGCACCCAGGTCGTCACCGAGACCCTGCGGCTGGAGCTCGTCGGCGAGCCGATCCGGGTCAGCGAGATCGCGCCCGGCATGGTGCGCACCGACGAGTTCGCGATGGTCCGCTTCGACGGCGACCGGGCCCGGGCGGACGCGGTGTACGCCGGCGTGGCCCAGCCGCTGGTGGCCGAGGACGTCGCCGACGCGATCGCCTGGATCGCCACCCGGCCCTCGCACGTGAACATCGACGAGCTGGTGATCAAGCCGCGCGCCCAGGCCGCCCAGCACAAGGTGCACCGCGAGACCTGACCGCGGAGTGGGGGACGGGCTCGGTGCGTCTGACCCGTGGGACCCGGGTGTCGCCGACGGCCCGAGGCGGCCAGACTGCCGTGCATGCAGACGATCGGCCTGGTCGGCGGGATGAGCTGGGAGAGCACCGCGGTCTACTACCGCGACCTCAACCTCGGGGTGCGCGACCGCCTCGGCGGCCTGTCGTCGCCCGAGCTCGTGCTGAGCACCGTCGACTTCGCCGAGCTGACCGCCCTGGAGGACGCCGAGCGGTGGCCCCAGATCGGCGAGCTGCTGGCCGAGGCCGCGCGCGGCGTCGAGCGTGGCGGCGCGGACTTCCTGCTGCTGTGCACCACGACGTTCCACAAGGTGGCCGACCAGGTCGAGGCCGCGGTCGGCATCCCGCTGCTGCACCTCGGCGACGTCGTCGCGGCGGAGGTGCGGTCGCACGACGTCACCCGGGTGGGCTTCATCGGCACCACGGTCGCGATGTCGGACGGCTTCTTCGCCGAGCGCCTCGCCCGACAAGGCGTCGAGACCGTGATGCCGGACCCGCGCCACCACGAGCTGCTCAACAGCGCGATCTACGACGAGCTCGTGCACGGCCGGGTCGTCGACGCCACGCGTCGCGCGGTGCTCGGCGTGCTCGAGGAGCTGTGGGACGCCGGCGTCGGCGGCGTCCTGCTGGGCTGCACCGAGCTCGAGCTGCTGATCAGGCAGGCCGACGCCGACCTGCCCGTCTATCCCTGCACGACTCACTGCACGTGAACGCCGCCCTCGACCGGGCGCTCGCGGGCTGAGCCTGACGGGCTCAGCCGTCGGCGCGCAGCAGCAGGTCGGCCAGGGCGCGCTGGTCACCGCTGAGGTGCTGCTGGGGGATCGGTCACCGAGCGACCGCCGACCTCGAAGGTGTAGCTGAAGGCGTCGGGGAACGTCTCGGTCGTCGGCGGGTCCGACAGGTCGAGCCGGTCCACCAGCGCGCGCACCGACGATGCCCGGGCGTCGTCGGCGGCCAGGTCGACCGACCCCTCGACGGCGCGGCCCGCGATGCCGCCCGGTACGCCGCACCCGGACGACGCCCGTCGGGCGGCGGCGCCGGTGCCGGCTGGGCGCCGGTCGTGCGCGCTCGGGTCGACGCCGACGGTCTCCAGGCCTGACGCACGGCGTCGGCGTGCTCCCCCGCCGCGGCGATCGTGGCGGCCGCGAAGCCGGCGAAGTCGGTGTCGGCGCCGACGTCGCCTCCGGTGAGCGCGGCGTACCACACCTGGCCGGCGCCCTCCCAGGTGTCGCCGCCGATGGCGGTGGCCGCGAGGTAGAAGGCGCGGTTGGGGATGCCGGAGTTGGTGTGGACCCCGCCGTTGTCGTCGGTGGTGTCGACGTAGTCGGCCATGTCGCCGACCTGGGGGTCCTTGCCGAGCGTCGGGTCGTCGTACGCCGTGCCGGGATGGGCCATGTCGCGCAGCGCGCGGGCGTCGATGCCGGGCAGGAAGATGCCCGCGCCGATCAGCCAGTCGGCCTGGTCGGCGGTCTGGCCGAGCAGCCGCTGCTTGAGGCACATCCCGAAGCAGTCGGAGACCGACTCGTTGAGCGCGCCCGACTGCCCCTGGTAGGTCAGCGCGGCGGTGAACTGGGTGACCGCGTGGGTGAACTCGTGGCCCAGCACGTCGACCGGCTCGGTGAAGCTGCCGAAGATCTTCCCGTCGCCGTCGCCGAAGACCAGCTGCTCGCCGTTCCAGAAGGCGTTGTCGTAGTCCTGCTCGTAGTGGACGGTGAGCACGACCTGCGCGCCCCTTCCCGTCGTACGACGAGCGGGCGAAGACCTCGTCGTACATCGCCAGGGTGGCGGTGATGCCGTCGGCCGCCTCGTCGACGCGGTGTCTCCCGGACGCCGGATCGCCCGCCGAGCGGACGACGTCACCGGGCAGGGTCGAGCCGTTCTCCGCCGTGTGGACCACCCAGGCAGCGGCGTTCGTCACCGGTCGGCCGTCGCCGTCTGGCTCGTCGCGACGGTCATCGGCGCCCGTCGCGAGGGCCGGGCCGCCGCGCCCGGCGCGCAGCTCCTGGTCACGCGCCAGCGTCAGCCGGCAGCTGCTCGGCCGCCTCGTGGGACGACGCGGCGATGCGCTCGAGGAGGAACGGGGGGACGAAGCTGCAGGATCCGAGACTCATGCTCCTTTCCTACTGCGGCCCACCGACAACGCCAAGGAGGGCCGCCCGAGGTCACCCCCAGACTTTGTCGCGGTGCCGGTCGACGCCGGCGCCACGCGAGCCACGCAGGACGTCGGGAGCACGACCCGCTCTGGGTCTTACCGGGCCACCACTAGACTCTCGTCGGCCCTCGTGGGGCCACCAGACGTCGAGAGGGACTCCCGCAGCAGCATGTCAGCCAGCCAGGAAGCACCCGCCGCGAACGACGAACGGCCCGGGTGGATCCGCAGGCTGGCGCGGCAGGTCTGGCGTCCACCGGACCAACGTCCTGATCTCCTTCGCCGCGGCCGTCCTCGGCAGCCTGGGCCAGGCCGTCGTACCCCTCGTGGCCCGCAGGATCGTCGACGACGTGATCGGCCACGACGGCGCCCGCCTGTGGCCGTGGCTGGTGCTGCTCGTCGTGATCGCGCTGCTGGTGTTCTGGTTCGCCTACCTGCGGCGCTATCGCGGCGGCCTGGTCGGCATCTCCGTGCAGTACGACCTGCGCAACCGCCTGCACGACCACCTGCTGACCCTCGACGAGCAGAGCCTCAGCCACATGAGCACCGGCCAGATCGTCGCCCGCGCGAACAGCGACACCGCGCTGGTGCAGGGGCTGCTCAACTTCCTGCCGCTGGTCACCGGCAACCTGCTGATGATGATCGTCTCGCTGGTCATCATGTTCTTCCTCTCGCCGCTGCTCGCCCTGGTCGGCCTGGTGATCGCGCCGGCTCTCTTCGTCGTCTCCTACCGGATGCGGGTCAAGGTCTTCCCCGCGACGTGGGACGGCCAGCAGCGCGAGGGCGAGGTCGCCGAGGTCGTCGACGAGGACGTGAACGGCGTCCGCGTCGTCAAGGCCTTCGGCCAGGAGGAGCGCGAGCTGCTGCGCATGGTCGGCATCGTGCAGACGCTGTACGGCGTCCGGATGCGCGCGACGCGGCTCCAGGCGCGCTACCAGCCCCTCCTCGAGTCGATCCCGGTGCTCGCCCAGGTCGCCGTCCTCGCCCTCGGCGGCTGGATGGCCCTCCACGACCAGATCACGATCGGCACCTTCCTGGCCTTCTCGACGTACGTCGGGCAGTTCGTCGCGCCGGCCCGGCAGCTGGCCGGAGTGCTCACCGTCGGCCAGCAGGCGCGCGCCGGCGTCGAGCGGATCTTCCAGCTGCTCGACCTCGAGCCCCAGATCGCCGACCGGCCCGGCGCCGTCGACCTCCCCGACGCTGCGCGGCGAGATCGAGCTGCGCGGCGTCCGGTTCGCCTACGCCGAGCAGCCGATCCTCGACGGGCTCGACCTCCACGTGCGGGCCGGCGAGCGGGTGGCGCTCGTCGGGCGGCAGCGGCAGCGGCAAGTCGACGGTGACCCGGCTGGTCCACCGGCTGCTCGACCCCGACGAGGGGCAGGTGCTGGTCGACGGGCACGACGTACGCGACGTCACCCTGCACTCGCTGCGCCGCCAGGTGGGCGCGGCGTTCGAGGAGAGCTTCCTGTTCTCCGACACGATCGCCGCCAACATCGCCTACGGCCACCCCGACGCGACGCGCGAGGAGGTCGAGGAGGCCGCCCGCGTCGCCGGGCGCCCACGACTTCATCCTCGAGCTCGCCGACGGCTACGACACCCGCGTGGGCGAGCGCGGCCTCAGCCTCAGCGGGGGCCAGCGACAGCGGGTGGCCCTGGCCCGCGCCATCCTCTCCGACCCGCGGATCCTCGTGCTCGACGACGCCACCAGCGCCGTCGACGCCTCCACCGAGGAGCGGATCTTCGCCCGGCTGCGCGAGGTGCTGGCCGACCGGACGGCGCTGATCGTCGCCCACCGGGTCTCCACGCTGAGCCTGGCCGACCGCGTCGTCCTGCTCGAGCACGGACGCGTCGCCGACGAGGGCACCCACCAGGAGCTGATGGCGCGCAACCGCGCCTACCGCGAGCTGCTCACCGGGCTCGACGACGAGGCGGCCGGGTCCGTCGGCGACTCGATCGAGACGCTCAGCCAGGTCGACGTCACGCCGGCGGCCTGGCAGCGGGGCACCGGCGACCGGGCCGAGGCGGTCCGCACGCGCGACCGAGCGCGCCGCCGCAGCGAGCTGCCGGCGCGACCGAGCCTCGGCGCCGGGCCTCGGCGGTGCGGTGGGAGCTGGCGGCTCAACCTCGCACCGACGCCCGAGCTGCTCGCGCGGGTCGAGGCACTCCCGACCGGTCCGCGACGCCGTTCGAGACCCGACCTCGCCCACGAGACGCAAGGCCGACCCGGACTTCTCGATGTGGCGGCTCGTCAAGGAGTTCCGCTGGTGGTTCGGCCTCGGGCTCGGCCTCGTCGTCCTCGACGCGCTGGCCGGCCTGGCCGGCCCCTACCTCGTGCGCATCGGCGTCGACCACGGCGTCAAGGCCGACGCGGCCCACGTGCTGTGGTGGGCCTCGGCGGCGTTCCTGCTCATCGCCCTGGCCGACCTCTTCGACCAGATCGCCTCGACGTTCGTCACCGGCCGCACCAGCGAGCGGATCATGGCCGGCCTGCGCATCCGCATCTGGGCCCAGCTCCAGCGGCTCTCGCTCGACTACTACGAGCGCGAGATGGCCGGCCGGATCATGACCCGGATGACCACCGACGTCGACCAGTTCGAGACCCTGATCGAGAACGGCCTCCTCCAGGCCCTCGTCTCCCTGGTCACCTTCGTCGGCGTCGGCGTCGCGCTGCTGCTGATGGACCTCGAGCTCGCGCTCTGGACGCTGACGGTGGTCGTCCCGCTCGCGTTCGCGACGGTGATCTTCCGGCGCGTCACCAACCATCTCTACGACGTCGTCCGCGAGGCGCTGGCCGTGGTCAACGCCGACTTCCAGGAGTCGCTGTCGGGCATCCGCGAGGCGCAGGCGTTCGTCCACGAGCGGCTCACCCGCGAGCGGTTCCACCGGCTCGGCCGGCGTCTACTACGACGGACGCGCCCGCGCCCAGCGCACGATCGCGACGTACTTCCCCTTCGTGCTGTTCCTCTCCGCGATCGCCGACGTCATCGTGCTCGGCGTCGGCGCCCACCTGATCGAGCAGGGTCGCCTGAGCACCGGCGTCCTGATCGCGTTCCTGCTCTACCTCACGATGTTCTTCTCCCCGATCCAGCAGCTCTCGCAGGTCTTCGACTCCTGGCAGCAGACCCGGGTCTCGATCGGCCGCATCGCCGAGCTGATGCGGCTGCACACGATCACGCCCGACGCCGTCGACCCGGTGCCGCTCGGCGACGTGCGCGGCGAGCTGGCGCTGCTCGACGTCCACTTCACCTACCCGCAGGCCGAGGTGTACGCCGACGAGCGCGGGCCGGCCGACCAGGTGCCCACCGGTCGCCGAGGCCGTCCGCCGCAAGCCGCCGGAGGCGCTGCGCGGCCTCGACCTGCACATCGCGGCCCACGAGACCGTCGCGCTGGTGGGCGAGACCGGCGCCGGCAAGTCGACGGTCCTCAAGCTGATCGCCCGCTTCTACGACCCCGACTCCGGGACGCGTCACCCTCGACGGGCACGACCTGCGCACCCTGTCGCTGCACGACTTCCGCAGCCGGCTCGGCTACGTGCCGCAGGAGTCGTTCCTCTTCACCGGGAGCATCCGCGACAACATCGCCTACGGCCGGCCCGAGGCGCCAGCGACGCCGAGGTCGAGGCCGCCGCACGGGCCGTCGGTGCCCACGACCTGGTCGCGACCCTGCCCGGCGGCTACCTCCACGAGATCTCCGAGCGCGGCACGTCGCTGTCCTCGGGCCAGCGACAGCTGATCGCGCTCGCCCGCGCCGAGCTGGTCGACCCCGCGGTGCTCCTGCTCGACGAGGCGACCGCCAACCTCGACCTCGCGACCGAGGCCAAGGTCTCGGCCGCGATGGCCGTCGGTGGCCGGGCGCCGTACGACGATCCTGATCGCCCACCGCCTCCAGACCGCCCGCACCGCCGACCGGATCCTCGTGCTCGGCCAGGGGCGGGTCCTCGAGGACGGCACCCACGACGACCTGGTCGCCCGCGACGGTCGGTACGCCGCGATGTGGCGGGCCTTCGAGCTGGTCTCGGCGTCCTGACGGCCCGTGACGCGGGTTCGCTGGTAAAACCTGGGCCGGGCAGCGCGCTACGGATTCGTTCGTCGACGGCGTGTCGTACGGCGCTGATTCCGCAGGACCATGCGGCGTCCGGACGCCGATCGCTCGTGCGACGCCGCGCCGGCGGCGGCCGCGGTGGGCGCCCGGAGCGACGCGCCGAGTCTTTGCCTGGAGCTACGTCACAGCGCCGAGTTGACCGTCTCTTAAGTCACAAGGAGGCAAACACGATGTGCACCAAATCCCCCCATGGTGCTCTCGGACGTCCGTGCGAGGACTGCCTGGGAGACAGGATCAGCTGGATGGCTCAGCAGGCGAACCGCGACCGCGCCGCCCTCACCCCCCTGTGGGCGCGTCAGCGTCGGTTCCGGGTCCGCCTCGCGTAGGTCGAGATGCTCCGCAGGGCAGCTCACGGCGTAAGCCTCCTCGACACGGGCCCGGTCGCGTCACGCGTCCGGGTCCTCGTCATGTCCGGACCCCATCTCGGGCGGGTCCGGTCAGGCGGGAGCACGGTCCGGCGGGAAGCCACCGTGGGCGACCGGGCCCCAGTCGGTGATCGAGATCCGGATCAGGGACTTGCCCTGGCGGCGCATCGCGTCGCGGTAGTCGTCCCAGTCGGGGTGCTCCCCGGAGATGCAGCGGAAGTACTCGACGAGCCCCTCCTCGGCCTCCGGGCTCGGCATGTCCAGGACCTCGGCGCTGCCGTGCACCTGGACGTAGGACGCCGTCCCAGCTCGTCGGAGTGGACGAGCACCGAGCAGGTCGGGTCGCGCCGCAGGTGGGACGCCTTGGCGCGGTCGGGGTACGTCGACACCACGAGCCGGCCGTCGGGATCCACACCGCCGGTCACCGGTGACAGGTGCGGCCGCCCGTCGCGTCGTACGGTCAGCAGGGTCAGCCGGTGACGGTCGCGCACGAACTCCAGGAGTCCGGCCCGGTCGACCCGGTCGGCGGAGGCGATGGTCGGCATGTCTCCCACCCTAGGCAGGGCGCTCGCGATGCGGGTCGCGGCGACGGCCGCCGATAGGATCAGGGGTCAATCCCCACCCTGCGAAAGCGACGTCGTACCCCCATGTCTGTCACTCGTTCGGACCTCCGGAACGTCGCGATCGTCGCGCACGTCGACCACGGCAAGACCACGCTGGTCGACGCGATGCTCCACCAGGCGGGCGCGTTCACCGCGCACCAGGAGGAGGCCGGCGTCGCCGAGCGGATCATGGACTCCGGCGACCTGGAGCGCGAGAAGGGGATCACGATCCTCGCGAAGAACACCGCGGTCCACTACACCGGCCCGAGCGCAGCCGACCTGGTGCGCCGCAGGGCATGACGATCAACATCATCGACACCCCCGGCCACGCGGACTTCGGCGGCGAGGTCGAGCGCGGTCTGTCGATGGTCGACGGCATCGTCCTGCTGGTCGACGCCAGCGAGGGCCCGCTGCCGCAGACCCGCTTCGTGCTCCGCAAGGCGCTGAACGCCGACCTGCCCGTCGTCCTGGTCGTGAACAAGGTCGACCGCTCCGACGCGCGCATCGCCGAGGTCGTCGACGAGACCTACGAGCTGTTCCTCGACCTGCTCGACGAGCACCACAGCCAGGACGCCCTGGACTTCCCGGTCGTCTACGCCTCGGCCAGGGCCGGCCGCGCCTCGCTCGAGCAGCCCGCGAACGGCGGGCATGCCCGACTCCCCCGACCTCGAGCCGCTCTTCCGCACCATCCTCGACACGATCCCCGCGCCGGAGTACGACGAGGGGGCGCCGCTGCAGGCCCACGTCACCAACCTCGACGCCTCGCCGTTCCTCGGCCGCCTGGCGCTGGTGCGCGTGCACCAGGGCTACCTCAAGAAGGGTCAGAACGTCGCCTGGATCAAGCGCGACGGCACGGTGAAGACGGTCAAGATCACCGAGCTGCTGATCACCGAGGGCCTCGAGCGCAAGCCCGGCGAGCAGGCCGGCCCCGGTGACATCTGCGCGGTCGCGGGCATCCCCGAGATCACCATCGGCGAGACGCTGGCCGATCCGGAGAACCCGGTCGCGCTGCCGCTGATCCACGTCGACGAGCCGGCCATCTCGATGACCATCGGCACCAACACCTCGCCCCTCGTCGGCCGCGAGAAGGGCTCGAAGGTCACCGCCCGCCTGGTCAAGGACCGCATCGACACCGAGCTGGTCGGCAACGTCTCCCTGCGCGTGCTCCCGACCGAGCGCCCCGACGCGTGGGAGGTGCAGGGTCGCGGCGAGCTCGCGCTGGCGATCCTGGTCGAGCAGATGCGGCGCGAGGGCTACGAGCTGACCGTCGGCAAGCCGCAGGTGGTCACCCGCGAGATCGACGGCAAGGTGCACGAGCCGGTCGAGCGACTGACGATCGACGCACCCGAGGAGTACCTCGGCACGATCACCGAGCTGATGGCCACCCGCAAGGGCCGGATGGAGCAGATGACCAACCACGGCACCGGCTGGGTGCGGATGGAGTTCCTGGTGCCCGCCCGCGGGCTGATCGGCTTCCGGACCGAGTTCCTCACCGAGACCCGCGGCACCGGCATCGCCCACCACGTCTTCGAGAAGTACGAGCCGTGGGCCGGCGAGATCCGCTCGCGGGCATCCGGCTCGCTGGTGGCCGACCGCACGGGTGCCGCCACGGCGTACGCCATGACGAACCTGCAGGAGCGCGGGGTGATGTTCGTCGAGCCGACCACCGAGGTCTACGAGGGCATGATCGTCGGCGAGAACTCCCGGGCCGACGACATGGACGTCAACATCACCAAGGAGAAGCAGCAGACCAACATCCGCTCCGCCACCTCCGACAACTTCGAGAAGCTCGTCCCGCCCGCGCAAGCTGTCGCTCGAGCAGTGCCTGGAGTTCTGCCGCGAGGACGAGTGCGTCGAGGTCACCCCCCACACCGTGCGCATCCGCAAGGTCGTCCTCGACCAGAACGACCGGGCCAAGCTGGCCGCCCGGGCCCGCAAGGGCTCCCGCTGACCCTGGCCGGCTCCCGGGATAGCCCCGCTTGGTCGGGTCGGGGGTTGACCCGATAGAACGTCGGCACGACGCTCAGCGGTGGATGTGGTCCATCCAGTCGTCCGGTACGCCGCCGGCGGGGCCCGGCGTGGGCTGGTCGGAGGGGTGGCTCTGCGGGCCGGCCAGGACCGGGCCCTCGTAGGTCTCGTCGTCGCGGAAGTCCAAGTACCAGTCCTCACCCGGCTCGAAGCTGGTCATCAACGGATGACCCGGACTCCTGCCAGTGTGCCGTCGCGTGCTGCCCGGGCGAGGTGTCGCAGCAGCCGATGTGGCCGCACTGGGCGCACCGCCGTCAGGTGGAACCACCACCCGTCGTTCGCCAGGCACTCCACGCACCCGGTCCCCGACGGCTCCACCGACGTGTCCACTCCCTCGATGCTCACCCGCCCACTCTGCCATTGCCGGGGTAGTCCCCGACGTTCTGGTCGGGTAGACGGCCCTGATCCCGACCAGAACGTCGGGGACTACCGGAATGGTCGAGTCAGCCTGCGCGCAGGCGATGGCGCAGCCAGGTGGATCGCTGCTGCTCGGTGAGGGCTCGACGTTGGGCCACCGTCTCGGTCGGCAGCCCACCAGGCGGGATGTTCGATGCGTCCAACCACGGTCGGCAGCCGGTCGCTCGCTCCGCCCGCGCGTACGCCGCATGGAGCCGCCGCACGAATCGCCCAGGGCTCGCGAGATCACCGGTCACCATGGCCACCGGCTCGAGCCCGACCGCGCGATACCGCTCCTCGCGCTCCGCGGTCTCGACGCCGGCGCGCACTGTCGAGGTGGAGCTCGCTGTCGTACTCCCCGACCACGCCGGCCACCGGCGTCGAGAGGTCAGGCGTGCCGACATGGTGGCCCTGAGATCGAACACCGGGCGGTTGGCCAACGGACGCGGCAGACCCGCTTCGGTCACCCAGATCCACCGCATCCGCACCTCTGCCGGCGACCACGCGTTCTCGATCCATCAGGTCGACCACGGTCCGACCCCGGCCGATGCCGATCCCAGCCCGGGCTCCGGGCCACCAAGACTGCGAGCTCAGCTCGGCTCACGAGGTCGTCGTAGGCCGCCATGTCGGCCGACGACAGCGCCTCGGCATCCGTGCGCGCATGTCGGATCTCGAACAGCAGCGGCGTACGCCGCGTTCGTGGTCCGGAGCCCACGGTGCGGCTCGATCTCCGCCGGGTCGTAGTCGCTCCTCGCTGATCGCGATGCCCGGCTGGGCGCCGGACGAGCTGTCCATCAGCGCCAGCGTGACCGGGACCTCCTCGCCGGCGCGCCTGCCGTCGAACCAGCCGCCGCCGCGCCAGCGCAGGGCCGCCCATCCCGTGATCGCGCCGTACGCCGGCAGCACGGCAGCCGCCTCGACGATCCGTTGCTCGACGGACCGAGGAGCCGCCGCGGGCACGTACAGACCTTGACTGGTGCGCCGCCAGGCTTGCCCTCTCACCTGCCGCCGCGTCGGACCGCCGTGGACCGACCCGCACCGGCCAGACCGACCTCGGGCGGCAGCCCGAGGGTCGCGCGTCCCGGGCGAGAGGACGGCCATTCCGAGATCGTGCACCGGACAACGCCAGACGCGTCCTGGCCGTCATCCACAGGGGCCGCGACGCGATAGTCCCCGACGTTCTGGTCGGGTCAACGGCGCTACCCGACCAAAACGTCGGGGACTACCCAACAATGCGCAGCTACCGGGCGACGAACCAGCGGGCGAGGAGGGTGCCGTCCTGCTCGGCGAGGGTCGGCGAGGCGGAGGGGTACGTCGACGGGGGGCCGTCGGTGATCCGGCGGTGGGAGCCGCTGACCACCCGGGGCACCAGGGTGGCGTCGAGCTCGTCGGCCACGCCCTGGTCGAGCAGGTCGCGCAGCAGGTGGGGGCCGCCCTCGGACAGCAGGTGGCGGAAGCCGCGCAGGACCAGCTCGTCCTTCAGCCGGGCCAGGTCGACGCGGTGCGAGCCGAGCACCAGGACGTTGTCCTCGCCGAGGACCTCGCGCGGGCCTCGTCGAGGTGGGGCGCGGTCGACACCGTCGCCATCAGCACCGCTCCGCGCGCCGCGGCCGGCGCTGGGTCGGCGGCACCGGCGCCGGTGCGGGACACGACGACCAGCGGCTTGCGCCCGACGGCGTACCCCTCGACCCGGACGGTGCCGGCGCCCGACGACGATCGCGTCGCACAGCTCGCGGAGCAGGTCGAAGACCAGCTTGTCGGCGCCGTTGTTGATCGACCGGCTCGTGCCGTCGTCACCGGTCGCGGCGCCGTCCACGGTCGAGACCATGTTGACCCGCAGCCACGGCTGGTCGGGCGCGGCGTACAGCGACCGCAGGTCGTCGCCGTCACCGAGCAGGACTCGCATCCGTCGTCTCCCCATGTCTGAGATCGTCGATGGCCGGGCCTCCATCGTCACACGCACGCTACGTGACGAGCGACGCGGGGGGTTCGGAGCCGCTGTCTAGACTGCCGGGATGATCTCGCTGTCGGACCTGGCAGCGCTGCACAGCGAGTACGCCGACGACCTCGCCCTCCCGGTCGAGCCGGTGACCGTCGGCGGCGTGACGATCGGCGGCCCCGAGGCGGTGCTGATGGGCACCGTCAACCTGTCCCGCGACTCGACCTACCGCGAGAGCATCGCGGTCTCGACCGAGGCCGCCGATCCGCAAGGCGCGCACCCAGGTCGCCCAGGGCGCGCAGGTCGTCGACCTCGGTGCGGAGTCGAGCACGGCGCGGGCCGCACGCGTCGACGGGCCGCAGCAGCGCGCGACCCTCGCTCCCGGTGATCGAGGCGCTCGCCGACGAGTGCGTGGTCTCGGTGGAGACCTACCAGCCCGACGTGGTCGAGGCGGCGCTGGCGCGCCGGCGCCCGGATCCTCAACCTGACCGGACGCGAGGGCGAGGACGAGATGCTCGCCTGCGCCGCGTCGTACGACGCCGCGGTCGTCCTGTGCTTCTGCGAGCCGGACGACGTCCGCGCCGGCGCCGACCACCCGACCGACAGCGACGCGCTCCCCTACCTGCTCGACCACTTCGGCCCCCGCATCGAGCACGCCCGCTCGCTCGGCGTCGAGCGGGTCGTCGATCGACCCGGGCCTCGGCTTCTACTACGGCAACCTCGTCGAGCCGGCGGTCCGCGTCCGCCACCAGGCGGCGGTGCTCGCCCAGTGCTTCCGCCTGCGCACGCTCGGCGTGCCGGTGTGCAACGCCCTCCCCCACGCCTTCGACCTCTTCGAGGACGAGTTCCGCAAGGCCGAGGGCTTCTTCGCGGTGCTGGCCCGGCTCGGCGGCACCGACCTGTTCCGCACCCACGAGGTCGCCCACGTGCGCGCCGTCCTCGCGGCCATGGACCTGCTGGACGTCGCTCAGCCCAGGTGACCGCGCACCGACACGTGCCCCGACAGCAGGTTGCGGGCGATCGTGCGGCGCTGGATCTCGTCGGTGCCCTCGTAGATGCGCAGCAGCCGGAGCTCGCGGTACCACCGCTCGATCGGCAGCTCGCGGGTGTAGCCCATGCCGCCGTGGATCTGCAGCACGCGGTCGACGATCTGGTTGGCCTGGACGCCGCCGTACAGCTTGGCCATCGACTGCGCCTGACGTGAGTCCACGCCGTTGTCGACCTGCCAGGCGGCGGTGAGCACCAGCCAGCGCAGCGCCTCGATCTCGACCGCGGAGTCGGCGATCATCCACTGGATCGCCTGCCGGTTGGCGATCGGCTCACCGAAGGTCACGCGGTTCTTCGCCTGCTCCATCGCCATCTCGACCAGTCGCTCGCAGGAGCCGAGGGCCCGCGCGGGCAGGAGGTAGCGGCCCTTGCCGATCCAGCGCATCGCGAGCTCGAACCCGCGGCCCTCCTCGCCGAGGATCGCCGAGTGCGGCACCCGGACGTCCTGGAACGACAGGGACGCCGGCCCCCACTCCCCCATGGTCGGGATCTCGGCGGAGGTCCACCCCGCCTCGCGGTCGACCAGGAAGCAGGTCACGCCGCCGTCGGCGCCCTTCTCCTTGTCGGTGACCGCGAAGACCATCGTGAAGTCCGCGATGTCGCCGCCGGTGATGAACGTCTTCTCGCCGTTGATCACCCACTCGTCGCCGTCGCGGACGGCGGCGGTGCGGATGTTGCGCGCGTCGGAGCCCGCCCCGGGCTCGGTGATCGCGAAGCAGCTGTGTCGCGTGCCCTCGATGGTCGGCCGGAGGTAGGTCTCCTGCTGCTCGTCGTTGGCGTCGAACAGGATGTTGTCCGCGTCGCCGCCGAACTTGAACGGCACGAAGGTCCGCCCGAGCTCGGCCTCGATCAGCGCGTTCATCACGGCGCCGAGGCCCATGCCGCCGTACTCCTCCGGCGTCTGGATGCCGAAGAAGCCCGACTGCCGCGCCTTGTCCTGCAGCGCCGCGACCTCGTCGAGCGTGATCCCCCGCTCGCCGTTCGCGCTCGCGCTCGAGCACCTGCGGCTCGAGCGGCATCAGCTCCTTGGTGACGAAGGTCCGCACCCACTCGCGGATCTCGCGCTCCTCGTCGGTGAGGGTCAGGTCCATGTTCGCGACCCTAGTTCGTCAGTGAGCGGCCACCGGCTCCGGCCGCTCGACCGTACGCCGTGTGGTCACCGCAGCGGGCCGGCGCCGGCCGAGCCAGAGCCCGAGCGCGGCCACGACCAGCCCGAGCACCGCGACCCCGCCGACCTGCTCGCCCAGCAGCGGCCACCCGGCCAGTGCGGTCACCGCCGGCACCAGGAACAGCAGGCTGGTGCCCTGGGTCGGACCGCGGCGGGCGATCAGGGCGAAGAGCATCAGCGGTGCTCCGACACCGGCCACCAGGGCCAGCCACGCGAACGAGGTGAGCGCCGGGACCGTCATCGGGATCGCGACCGGTCCCGCCAGGGGCGCCACCACGGCTGTCGCCACCGCAGCCGCGGCCACCTGCACGGCGGTGAGCGCGGTGGCCCCACCCAGGCCGAGCAGCCGGGCCTGGAGCAGCGAGCCGGCGGCCAGGCCGCTCAGGCCCAGCAGCGCCAGAGCAGGGCGGCCAGGCTCGGCGGCCGGCCGAGCCGGTCCGAGACCGTGATCGCGACGCCGACGACACCGAGACCACCCCTACCCACTGCCGGCGGCCGAGCCGGTCCCAGCCCAGGAGCGCACCGGCGACAGCCACGAGCAGGGGCGCCGAGCAGGCGAACAGCGCCGTGGTCGCGGCCGGCATCCCGTCGGCCAGCGCCGTACAGCGAGCAGAACTGGACGGCGAACATCACGACGCCGCTGAGCGCGGTGAGCGCCAGCGCCCGCACGCCGGTGGGCCAGCCTCACGACGCCACCAGGCCAGCGCGCCGAGGACCGTCGCCGCGACGACGAACCGCCACAGCGTCATCGCGAAGGGCGCGGCGTGCCGGGTCGCGAGCGCCCCGACGACGTAGCCGCTGCTCCACACGAGCACGAACGACGGACCCAGGGCACCGACACCAGCACGTAACGTTTTCATTCGTTACATGCTGCCACCTTGGTCGTAACGAGTCAACGCGTTACATTTGCGCTATGGAGCAGTTCCGCACGGGGTACGGCCGCGACTGGCTCGACTTCGCGGCGACCCACGTCGGCCGCTACACCGACGTCCGGCACGACCTGATCGAGACCCCTGCCCAGCTCCGCGCCTGGCTGACCGAGTGGGGACTCGCTCCGGCCGGCACGGTCACGGCGGACGACGTGCGCGGGCGCAGCGACTGCGCGAGGCCCTGCACGGCCTGGCCCGGTCGGCCGCGACCGAGTCGCCTCCCACGACACAGGACGTCCGGCTGGTCGACGACGCGCTGTCGGACGACGCCCCGGTGCGACTGCGTCGGCGGGCACGGCGCTGGCGGCGGCCCGACCTGCCACGACCCGCCAGGCGCTCGCCCGGCTGGCCCGTCAGGCCGTCGACGACCTGACCGGTCCCTACCCCGCCCGGCTGCGGGCCTGCGGTGACGACGAGTGCTCCGGCATCTTCCCCGACCCCACCGGCCGCCGGCGCTGGTGCGCCGACGAGCGGTGCGGGGTCAAGGCGCGGGTGCGCGCCCACCGCGCCCGGGCTCGGCACTCCCGCGAGGGCGCTAGCTGACGGGGGTCGCCTCAGCCGGGACCCGCCGGAGCCCGCGCACCGAGCGCGACGAGAGGGTGAGCAGGCTGATCACCGCGTAGGCGATGCCGCTGACCACGAGCACGTCGTGGAACCCGAACGCCGCCCCGAGCGGACCGAACACCAGGGGTCCCACGGGGATCGCCATCACCGAGCCGAGCATGTCGTAGGAGAAGGCGCGGGAGAGCATGTCCTCCGGCACGTGCTCCTGCATCGCGACGTTCCAGGCGAGGTTGAACAGCTCGACCCCGGCCCCGCAGGCGAACGCGAAGACCACGAGCAGGCCGACGTGCGGGTACCAGCCCAGCACGATGATCGGCAGCGCGAACAGGGAGACCCCGAGCATGCCGCTCACCAACGGACGTCGCAGCGGCCGCCTCAGGAGCACGAGCGTGGTCACCACGACTCCGATGGCCTGGGCCGAGAGGACGACGCCCCAGCCGGCCGGTCCGAAGGTCGCCTTGGCCTGCGCCGGGCCGAGCGTGTTCCAGGCGCCGAACTGGATCACGTTGAGGAACGTGAACGCCAGCACGACCGTCCACAGCCAGGTCGTGTGGCGCACGTAGTCCCAGCCCGCGCGGAGCTCCGAGAACGTCGAACGCCGCTCCTCCGGCGCCGGACGAGGAGGGAGCCGCACCTTGAGCAGGATCAGGGCGGCCGCGAACCACGTCGCCGCGTCGAAGCCCAGCGCCCAGCCGGCACCCACCCCGACGACGAGCAACGCACTGATCGTCGGGCCGAAGACGCGCAGGGCACCTCGCGCGAACGACTGGAGGGCGTTGGCCTGCTGCAGCAGGTCACGCGGCACGAGTCGCGGCAGGATCGACGCGATCGCGGGGAACGTGATCGCGTCGGCCGTGCCGTTGACCAGCGCGAGGGCGACCAGCATCCAGATCCGAGCCGTGCCGGTGATGACGAGCAGCGCGGCTGCCCCTTGGCTCGCGGCCATCACCAGCATGCCGACGCGCAGGACGAGGGTCAGCGGGAGCCGGTCCGCGATGACCCCGCCGACCAGGATGAACACGACGAGCGGGCCGGTCTCGGCCGCGAGCACGAGCCCGAGCGCCTTCGGTGAGTCCGTGATGGAGAGGACGGCGAACGCGAGGGCGACCCCGGCCATCGTCGTCCCGGCGAGGTTGACGGTGCTCGCGATCCAGTACCACCGGAAGTTCTCGTGCCGCAGGGCAGCGAGGCTGTCCGGGAGGCGAGCCATGGTCCGACCCTAGGGGCGGCCGGCGTCAGCCCAGGAAGCGGCGTACGGCGAGCGCCAGGCCGCGGGCGTACGTCGCGCGCCCGGTCCGGGAGGTCATCCGGTGGGCGTCCTTCGGGTTGCGCATGTTGCCCAGCTCGACCATCACGGTCGGCATGTTCGAGAGGTTGAGGGTGCCGAGGTCGGAGCGGAAGTCGAGGCCGTCGCCGCCGGCGATGTAGTTGGCGACCCGCAGCCCGACGCTGCGCAGGGCGGAGCGGGTGTCCAGCGCCAGCCGCCGTGACGGCCGGTAGATGTCGTGGGTCCACGGCCGCCGGTCGGTCGGCGCGATCACGTGGAAGCCGCGGGCCCCGGCGGTGTACGAGCCGTCGCCGTGGATGCTGATCTTGAGGTCGGCGTGTCGCTTGTTGCCGTCGCGCCCGCGGACGTCGACGCAGGGGCCCCAGCGGTCCTGCCGGTTGGAGTGACGGGTCAGCAGGACGCGTCGCGCCGAGGCTCTTCCAGCCGGTCCCGGAGGAGTCGCGACACCTGCCAGGTGAACGTCGCCTCCGGGTAGCCGGCGTCGGTGGCGGTGCCGGTCGTGTTGCACGGCTTCTTGAAGCCACCCGCCGGGCACCAGCCGGTTGATCTGGCCGGGGATACCGGTGGTTGCCCAGCTGGTGGCCGGGATCGATCACGACCACACGACCGGCGAGCGGCTGGCTGCGGCCACCTCCGTCGGCGGTCGTGACCCGGAAGTCGTGGGTCGCGTCCGCCGGCCCGGCGATCGCCGAGCGTCACCGTCACGGCCAGGGCGGCGACGGGGGCGGCGTACCGACGGATCGGGAGCGCTCACTCGTACCCCAGGACCTCGAGCCGCCGGTCGGCCCAGGCCAGCGCCGAGGCGATCGCCTCGTCGAGCGACAGCTCGGTCTCCCAGTCGAGGAGCTCGTGGGCGCGGTCGACGTTCGCGAAGGCGCCGACGGCGTCCCCCGGGCGCGGCGGCGCCTCCGTCGTCGGGACCTCCCGGCCGGTGACCCGCTCGAAGGCCTCGACCAGCTCGCGCACGGTGACACCGTCGCCGCGGCCGACGTTGATGACGACGCTCGGCGTGCCCGCCGTCTCGAGGACGTGGTCGAAGCGCTCGACGGCGCGCACGTGGGCGCGGGCGAGGTCCCAGACGTGGAGGTAGTCGCGGATCCCGGTGCCGTCGCGGGTCGGCAGGTCGGTGCCGGTGATCGTGAACCCGTCGCGCAGCCCGCGCGACGCCATCACCAGCTGGCCGAGGACGTGGGACGGGCTCCTTGGCGTAGATCCCCGACTCGAGGTCGGGGTCGGAGCCGATCGGGTTGAAGTAGCGCAGCATGATCGCGCGCAGGTCCGTCGCCACCGCCATGTCCTCGAGGACCTCCTCGATCATCCGCTTGGTCCGGGCGTACGGCGAGGTCGGGCGCCAGCGGGTCGTCCTCGGTGACCTCGAAGGTGTCCTTGAGGGCGTACAGCGAGCCCGACGACGAGAACACGACTCGCGGCTTGCCGAGCTGCTCGAGCTGGTCGAACAGCTCCAGCGACTTCGCGACGTTGTCGCGGTAGTACTCGTAGGGCTTCTGCACCGACTCGGGAACGACGATCCGGGCCGCCATGTGGATCGTGGCGTCGAGGTCGGGGTGCTCGTCGACGATCCGGCGCACCAGCGTCGCGGTCGCCGATGTCGCCCTCGTAGAAGATCCGGTCGCGCACGAAGGCGTGCGGCCCGGTCAGCAGCGAGTCGAGGATCACCGGCACGTGTCCGGCCTCCTCGAGCGCCTTGGCGGTGGTCGAGCCGATGTAGCCCGCGCCGCCGGTGACCAGGATCTTCATGGCCGCCAGCCTAACCATGCGACCGTCCGCACACCGACATCGTCGTCCGGACCGCCCTGATCGGACGACACGGATCCGTCGTAGGTAAAGGAATCGACGAAGGGTCCCGGTGGCCTCGACACCGGGTCTAGACTCCTGGCTGTAGCTCGGGGGAGGAGCGCGTGGGGCGCTCCGGGAGTTGCACTTGGGGGATTGTCCGATGGCCATCGCGCCTGAACGCACCTACGCGCCTTCAGCTGGCGCCTCTGCGGCACCGGAGCCGCGCTCTGCGCGCGTTGCCGCTGACCGCCCTCGCCTCCGACCTGGCTCTCGTCACCGCGACCGTGCTCCTCGCCGCCTTCGGCCGCAACCGCATGCTGATGTTCGACTCCGGCGCTCCCGGCCTCGCACAGGCCACGGTGCCCGAGCCTCGGCCAGTCGATCGCCCTCGTGGCGCTGCCCCTGGTCCTGGGCTGGATCCGCGTGATCGCGCTCCGCGGCGGCTACGACCGCGGCGTGTTCGGCGCCGGCGCCGACGAGTACAAGGCCGTCGTCAGCTCCAGCCTGCTCACCGCCGCCATCCTCGGCATCGGCTGCTACCTCACCAAGTTCCAGCTCTCCCGCGGCTTCTTCGTCTTCGCCTTCCTGATCGGCCCCGCGCTGCTCGTGGCCGGCCGCTACATCCTGCGTCGCTCGCTCCACCGGGCCCGCCGCCTCGGCGCGCTGCGCCAGCGCACGCTGATCGTCGGCAGCACCGACCACGTCGACGCGGTCGCCTCCGTCTTCGAGCGCGAGTCCTGGCTCGGCTACGACGTCGCTCGGCGCCTCACGCCCGCCGCGGACCGCGACCGGCGACACCGCCGGCGGGCGTCCCGGTCCTCGGCAACGTCGACGAGGCGGCCGCCCTGATCCGGGCCTACGACGCCGAGGTCGTCTTCGTCGTCGGCGGGGCTTCGACCACCCGCGCGCGATGCGCGACCTGGTCTGGGACCTCGAGTCCGACAACGTCCAGGTGATCATGGCGCCCGGCGTCACCGACGTCTCCAGCGAGCGGATCCGGGTCCGCCCCGTGGCCGGCCTCCCGCTGCTCCACATCGACCGCCCCCGCTCGCAGGAGGCCCTGCGCTGGGCCAAGCGCACCTTCGACATCGTCGGCTCCGCCGTCGCTGCTCGCCCTGTGCTCGCCGCTGATGCTCTGGACCGCCTGGAGGATCAAGCGCCACGACGGTGGCCCGGTGCTCTTCCGGCAGACCCGGGTCGGCCGCGACGGCACCTACTTCACCTGCCTGAAGTTCCGCAGCATGGTCGTCGACGCCGAGCGCGATCCTCACCGACCTCCACAGCGAGGTCGGCTACGAGGAGGGGCTGTTCAAGATGCAGCGAGGACCCGCGCATCACCAAGCCCGGCCGCTGGATCCGTCGCTACTCGATCGACGAGCTGCCGCAGCTGATCAACGTCCTGCGCGGCGACATGAGCCTGGTCGGGCCCGCGCCCGCCGCTCCCGATCGAGGTCGACCGCTACACGCTGACCCAGTCGCGCCGGCTGCGCGTCCGCCCCGGCATGACCGGCCTGTGGCAGGTCTCCGGCCGCTCCGACCTCTCGTGGGACGAGTCGATCCGCCTCGACCTCTACTACGTCGACAACTGGTCGATGATCCAGGACCTCGGTGATCCTGGCCGCACCGTCGGCGCCGTCTTCAGCTCCCGCGGCGCCTACTGAGCCGAGCGTGAGGAACGAACGCACGGCGTGGCAGTAGGCGGGTTGAGCGAGCCCACTGCTGAGCCTGCGAAGCTGTGCTGGGCGAGTCGAAACCATGGTGGGTGGGTCGTGCCGCCCGTGGTCTCGACAGGCTCGACCGACGGGCCACCCCACTCAGTCGAGCAACGACCGCAGGTAGTCGCCGTAGCCGCTCGACCGGAGCTGGTCGGCTCGCGCGAGCAGGGCGGCGTCGTCGAGGAACCCCATCCGCCACGCGACCTCCTCGGGGCAGCCGATCTTGAGCCCCTGCCGCTCCTCGATCGCCTGCACGAAGCTGCCGGCCGCGATCAGCGACTCCACGGTGCCGGTGTCGAGCCACGCCGTGCCGCGCGGCATCACCTCGACCTAGAGCCGGCCGGCCTCGAGGTAGAGCCGGTTGAGGTCGGTGATCTCGAGCTCGCCCCGGGCGGACGGCGCAGCGCGCGGGCGTGCTCGACGACGTCGGGGCCGTAGAAGTAGAGACCCGGCACGGCGTAGTGGCTGCGCGGGTGCGTCGGGCTTCTCCTCCAGCGAGGTCGCCCGCCGGTCCTCGTCGAACGTCACCACGCCGTACGCCGACGGGTCGGCCACGCGGTAGCCGAAGATCGCCGCGCCGTCGAGGTCGTCGAAGCGACGCAGCTGGTGGCCGAGCCCCGGGCCGTAGAAGATGTTGTCGCCGAGCACCAGCGCGACCGGCTCGTCGCCGATGTGCTGCTCGCCGATCAGGAACGCCTGGGCCAGGCCGTCGGGCGACGGCTGCACGGCGTAGGAGATCTCGATGCCGAACGCCGACCCGTCACCCAGCAGCCGCTCGAACGACGCCTGCTCGTGGGGCGTGGTGATCACCAGCACCTCGCGGATCCCGGCCAGCATCAGGGTCGAGAGCGGGTAGTAGATCATCGGCTTGTCGTAGACCGGCACCAGCTGCTTGCTCACCGCGAGCGTGATCGGGTGGAGCCGCGATCCGGTGCCGCCGGCCAGGATGATCCCTCGCATGATGGACCATCCTAGGGACCGGGGGCCTCGACCCTGCCTCCTAGGATGCCCTTCATGCCAGACCTGGAGCGGGTGCTCGTGACCGGAGGCGCCGGGTTCATCGGCGCCAACTTCGTGCGCCACCTGGTCGCCCACACCGACGCGCGGGTCACCGTCCTCGACAAGCTCACCTACGCCGCCAGCCCCGAGGCCCTGGCCGACCTTCCTGACGACCGGGTGAGGCTCGTGACCGGCGACGTCGCCGACGCCGCGACGGTCGAACCCCTGGTCGCGGCCCACGACGCGGTGGTCCACCTCGCGGCCGAGTCGCACAACGACAACTCCCTCGACGACCCAGAGCCGTTCATCCGGACCAACGTGGTCGGCACCTACGTCCTGCTCGAGGCCGTCCGCAAGGCCGGTGCCCGGTTCCACCACGTCTCGACCGACGAGGTGTACGGCGACCTCGCGCTCGACGACCCGAAGCGCTTCACCGAGGACACGCCGTACCGCCCCAGCAGCCCCTACTCCGCCGCCAAGGCCGGGCTCCGACCACCTCGTGCGGGCGTGGGTCCGCAGCTTCGGGGTGCGGGCGACGATCTCCAACTGCTCCAACAACTACGGACCCTGGCAGCACGTCGAGAAGTTCATCCCCCGGCAGATCACCGAGGTGCTCGAGGGGCGACGGCCGCGGGTCTACGGCAACGGCGCGCAGGTGCGCGACTGGATCCACGTCGACGACCACAGCTCCGCGCTGCTGGCGATCCTCGAGCGTGGCCGGATCGGCGAGACCTACCTGGTCGGCGCCGACGGCGAGCGGACCAACCTCGAGGTCGTCCGGTCGCTGCTGCGGCTGATCGGTCGCCCGGACGACGACTACGAGCTGGTCGCCGACCGTGCCGGGCACGACCAGCGCTACGCCATCGAGTCGGGCAAGCTGCGGCTCGAGCTCGGCTGGCAGCCGCGGCTCGGCGACCTCGACCAGGGTCTGGCCGAGACCGTCGAGTGGTACCCCGCCCACCGCGACTGGTGGGCGCCCCACAAGCCCGCCACCGAGGCGGCGTACGCCGCGAAGGGCCAGTGATGGCGGGCCCGTTCCTCGAGACCACGCCGATCCCCGGCCTGCTGGTCCTCCGGCTCGACCTGCGCCGCGACGACCGCGGGTGGTTCGAGGAGATGTGGCAGCGGGAGCGGATGACCGCCCTCGGCCTGCCGGACTTCGGGCCGGTCCAGGCGAACGTCGCGTGGAACCGCGTCCGCGGCACGACCCGCGGGATGCACGCCGAGCCGTGGGACAAGCTCGTCACGATCACGTCCGGCCGCGCGTTCGGCGCCTGGGTCGACCTGCGCGACGGCGACACCTTCGGTGCGACGTACGCCGTCGCGCTCGAGCCCGGCGTCGCGGTGTTCATCCCACGCGGAGTCGGCAACGGCTACCAGACCCTCGTCGACGAGACGTCGTACTCCTACCTGGTCAACGACCACTGGCGACCCGACATCCCCTACGTCGCCGTCGACCACGCCGATCCGGCACTGGCGATCGACTGGCCGCTCCCGCCGGCCGAGCGCGTGCTCTCCGACCGTGACGTGTCGGCACCGGCGCTGGCGGACGTGACGCCGGTCCCCGTCCGGACGCCGCTGGTGCTCGGTGCCGACGGCCAGGTCGGCCGGGCGCTGCTGTCGGCGTTCCCCGGAGCGCGAGGCGTCACCCGGGCCGAGCTCGATGTCACCGACGCCGAGGCACTCGCGCGATGGCCGTGGCGCGAGCACGACGTGGTGCTGAACGCCGCGGCGTACACCGCGGTCGACGCCGCCGAGACGCCCGACGGGCGCCGGGCCGCCTGGGCGGCGAACGCCGCAGGCCCGGCCACCCTGGCCGCGCTCGCGACGCGCCACGGGTTCACCCTCGTGCACTTCTCGACCGACTACGTCTACGACGGCGTGGCCGGGGAGCACGACGAGGCCGAGGCCCTCGCCCCCCTCGGCGCCTACGGCCAGAGCAAGGCGGCGGGCGACGTCGCCGTCTCCACGACACCCCGCCACTACGTCGTCCGCACCTCGTGGGTGATCGGCGACGGCTCCAACTTCGTGCGCACCATGGCCCGGCTGGCCGACGAGGGTGCCTCGCCCTCGGTCGTCGCGGACCAGGTCGGGCGGCTCGGGTTCGCCGGCGAGATCGCCCGCGCCACCGCCCACCTGGTCGACCAGGAGGCGCCGTACGGCACCTACCACGTCAGCAACGGCGGTCCGCCGATGGCGTGGGCCGACATCGCGCGCGAGGTCTTCGGGCTGCGCGGCCGCAGCGCCGATGACGTGCACCCGGTGACGGCGGAGGAGTACGCCGCCGGACGCGCGACCGCGCCACGGCCCGCCAGCAGCGTGCTGTCGCTGCGCAAGCTCGAGGCCACCGGCTTCGAGCCGGCCGACGCGAGCGAGGCGTTGCGGGCCTACGTGGCGGCGCTGGCCGCGTCGCGCCCGTAGTCGTCGTCGAGGCGCTGGATGTCGTCCTCGCCGAGGTAGTCGCCGCGCTGCACCTCGATCACCTCGAGGACGTCGTCGTGCAGGTTCGCGATCCGGTGGGCCACGCCGACGGCGACGTCCAGCGCACCACCGACGGGCACCTCACGGGTCTGCCCGTCGACCGTGCAGGTCGCCACCCCCTGCACGACGCTCCAGTGCTCCGCGCGCCGGGCGTGCGTCTGGTAGGACAACCGCTGGCCGGGGAGCACGACGATCCGCTTCACCTTGTAGCCGCGCCCCTCGTAGAGGACGTGCCACGACCCCCAGGGTCGTTCCGCGCTGAGCGGCTCCTGCATGTGATCTCCCTAGTCATCGCTGAGCTGGGAGAAATTCTCCTCCAACTGCGACGCCCAGTCAGGATTTCGCACATGATGGCGCTCGTCGTCCGACAGCATCGCCAGTGCGGTGATCACGTCGTCCCGTCGGCCTCGGGTCGGCAGGTGCTCGGCGACGTCCAGGGCGACCGGGGCGACCGGCACGTGCGAGACCAGCGGGTGCCACGGGCGGACGTCACGGGGCTCGGCGGAGCCGAAGAGCTCCTCGTGGAGCTTCTCGCCCTCGCGCAGGCCGGTGAACTCGATCTCGACCGCCTCGGTGTGCTGGCCGATCAGGTGATGCGCGACGTCGAGGATCTTGACCGGGTTGCCCATGTCCAGGACGAGCGCCTCGCCGGGACGACCGATCGCACCGGCCTGGACGACCAGCTGGCACGCCTCCTCGATGGTCATGAAGTAGCGGGTGACCTGGGGGTGCGTCACGGTGACCGGTCCGCCCTGCGCGATCTGTCCGGCGAACGCCGTGAGCACGGACCCGCGGCTGCCCAGCACGTTGCCGAAGCGCACGGAGAGGTAGGTGCCGCTCGCCCGCTGGGCGTGGGCCGCGGTGAGGCGCTCGGCGATCCGCTTGGAGTAGCCCAGCACGCTGCTGGGGTTCGCCGCCTTGTCGGTGGAGATGTTGACGAGCCGCTCGACACCGGCCTGGTCGGCCGCGCAGAGCACGTTGTGCGTCCCCACGACGTTCGTCTTCACCGCCTCGCCGGGGTACTGCTCGAGCATCGGCAGGTGCTTGAGCGCGGCCGCGTGGAAGACGACCTCCGGCCGACGGCTCAAGAAGAGCTGGGTCAGGGTCGGTGCGTCGCGGATGTCGCAGAGCACGACGTCGCGACCGTCGAGCAGTGCCCGGCCGGTCAGCGAGAGCTGGACGGCGTGCAGGGCGGACTCGTCGCGGTCGAGCATGATCAGCTCGGACGGGCCGAACCGGGAGATCTGGCGGCAGAGCTCGGACCCGATCGAGCCTCCCGCCCCGGTCACCATGACCCGGCGCCCGGTCAGGTAGCCCGCGATGGACTCCACGTCGGTGTCCACCTGTTTGCGGCCGAGCACGTCCGCGAGGTTGATGTCGCGGATGTCCCGGATGCCGACGTGGTCGCGGAGGAGCTCCGACGTCGACGGCAGCACCTTCACCTCGGCGCCGGCGGCGCGGCCGGCGGCCGCGATCCGGGCCAGGGTCTCGGCGGAGGCACTCGGGATGGCGACCACGACGACCTCGGCGTCGGTCGCCTCGACGATCTCGCGGATGGCGCTCGTGTCCCCCAGCACGGGCACCCCACGGATCCGGAGGTGGCGCTTGGCGCGGTCGTCGTCGAGCAGCCCGACCGGCTTCCAGATGCCGGCGGGGTCGCGCAGCATCGACGCGACCAGGTCGCGGCTGGCGTCGCCGGCACCGACGACCACGGTCCGTCGCGAGTAGGCCTGCGGGCCGGCGAAGATCTGGTGCGACTCCAACAGGGCACGCCAGACGCCGCGGCCGAACCCGGCCACGACGATGAAGCAGATGGTGGCGCCGACGGGCACCGACCGCGCGACCGAGATGTCACGCAGGTTGACCGCGAAGACGATCGCCCCGGAGATCGACGCCACGCAGGCCACCAGCAGGATCTCGTCCAGGCTGCCGGTGCGGGCACGGCCCTGGTGGAGGTGCACCACCATGCCGGTCAGGAAGTAGGCCCCGGCGAGCGCCACCGCGATCAGGCCCGCGTGCGCCCAGGGAGCCTCCGACGGCGCCGTGTAGCGCAACGTGGTCGCCACGACCGTGGCGCCACCCCAGGCCATCGCGTCGTACGCCGCCTTCACCACGAAGGGGAAACGGCGTAACCGTTGCGCGACTCTCATCTCCGAGATACCTCGCTCTTGTCGGTGCGGTGACACTCCCCTCAAAGCGCCTTGACGTGTCCGGTGCTGTCAGCGGGAGATCATGACACCTCTCTCGATGTCGGGCCGGCTGGGAAAGTTCAGTGGTAGACGTGAATGGGTGCGCTGGTGACGGTCAGCTTCTTGTGTGCACGGGTCTTCGACACGGCACCCGTCATCGTGGCGACGTGGCGTGAGCCCTTCGGCGCGCGGACGACGGTCTTGCCCTTCGTGGTCCAGTAGATCCAGCTCGCGTGACCGGCCTTCACCAGCTTGCACGAGTACAGGTGCTGCTTGGTGTTCCGTGCGCAGGCGCTCGGCTTCTGCCCGTTGAGCCAGCCGGCGACGACCTTGAGGGCCTTGCCCGCCTTGGTGGGCGACCCGTCCGCCGTGGCCAGGGAGACGTCAAGGGTCTTGAAGGTCCCCCACCCGAGCCAGTAGACGCGCTTGACGCCGGCGGCGGCGTTGAGCGCGAAGGTGCGGACGACGTACGACGCCTGTCGGGTGGCCGAGGAGTGGTGCCGGATGGTCTGGCCACCACCGGCGACGCCGTAGTTGATCTCGACGTTCCACACGGGGGCGGACACCTGGTGGGAGCGGAGGATCTTGCGAGCCTTGGCCAGCAGGGTCATCGAGTCCTCGGGCGTCCCCTTCTGCACCGGGTAGGGGTCCAGGCCGACGGCGTCGACGTAGGAGCCGACCCGTTTGCCGCCGACCTTGGTCGCGAAGAACCGGTCCATGAAGGTGCGCTGGTACTTCAGCCGCAGGACCATGGCAGGTGACACCACGACGGCCTTGCCGGCGACGCCGTGGATGATCTTGCTCGCGGACGCCGTGAGTCCCGCGAGCTGCTTCGGGGAGCCCTTCCAGTTGGAGGTGATGCTCGGCTCGGGCCAGATCTCGTAGTCGACCCTGGTCTTGTACCGCTGGGCGACGGTCCTGACGTAGGTGCTCCAGGCGGACGCCGAGGGCGGCGAGGCCGGGGTCGCGCCGGCCCAGGCGGGGGTCTGGCCGAGCACCAGCAGGGGCTGGGCACCATGGGCGTGCGCCGAGTCGACCATCGCGTCGAGCCGGTCCCAGCTCCAGACGCCGGACGTCTTCTCCAGGTCCGGCCAGTAGACGCCGTTGGTGGTCAGGTCCACCGCGCCCACGGCCCGCCCGAGCGCGCTCGGGAACGCCGTTCCCAGGTTGGGGATGTGCATGCCGAAGAACCGGCTGTTGACGGGGCTGGTCGCCGAGGCGGGCGAGGTCGAGCCGCACGCCTGCACGGTCAGGACCACCGCCAGCACCGCTGCCAGCGCGACGCTGCGGGCAGCGAGCTGACCAACCAGACCGGTGGAGACGACGCACGCTCCACTCACCTCCCGAGTTCAGGCATGACGACATTCGGCTGCACGTTACCTGAAGCGTTCCTGAACCGAGATTCGTTACATCGTCCGGAAACTCCGCTGTGAAACGGCTCGACCCCGGGGCGGCAGCCCCGGGGTCGATCCGTGTCGAAACGTGTCCTCGGATCAGTTGCCGACCTTCTGCGCGGCGTCGCCCGCGGCGCGCGCGGCGTTGCCGGCGGTCTTGCGGGCCGAGGTGGCCGTCGCCTTGGCGCTGCTGCGCGCGGGGCTCTTGGCCGCCTTCTTGGTCGTCCGGGTCGCGGACGTCTTGGCGGTCTTGGCGGTCTTCGTGGCCTGGGTGCGGGCGGTCTTGGCCGTCTTCTTCCCCTGGGCCCCGGACGCCTTCGCCGTCTTGGTGGCCTGCGTGCGTGTGGTCTTCGCCTTGGCCGTCGTGGTCTTCGCCGACGACGTGGTCGCGGTCGTCGAGGACTGGCGGCGGATGCGGCCGACCAGGGTCTCGCCGCGCTTGACCAGCTCGTCGAACGTCGTGCCCGCGGTGGCGACCTGGTCGTCGACCAGCTTCTGCAGCCGCACCGGGAGGTCCTTGGCGTCGGCCTGCAGGCCGACGATCCGCTCCTCGACGGCGCGGCGACGCGCCTGGGCGTCCTTGCCGAACGAGTCGACGCGGGAGGTGACGACCTGGGTGGCCTGCTCGCGCAGCGCCTGGGGCGGTACTCCAGGTCGGACACCGTCTTCTGCACGTCCTTCTGGACCGCCTCGGCGCGCTTCTGCACGTCGGCGACCGCCTCGCGGACGACCTCGACGACGCGGTCGGTCACGCCGATGCCCGCGTAGAGGGGACGGGTGACGGTGGTGGGGAGCTGGGTGGGGATGTCGAACCTGGCCTTGGCCATGGTGTTCTCCTTCTGGTGGGTGATGCTCGTGGTCACGGAGCGTCGCTGCCCGCGTTGAGCGCGAGGAACGACGCGTAGACGTCGAGCAGGGTCTGCTTCTGCCGCTCGCTCAGCTGCCGGTCGCCGAGCACGGCGAGCTCGACCGAGCCGCCGACGCCCTCGTCGGGACTGACGATCCCGGCGCGGAGGTACAGCTGCTCGGCGGAGATGCGCAGCGCCTTGGCCAGCTGCTGGAGCACCTCGGCCGACGGGCGGCGCAGACCTCGCTCGATCTGGCTCAGGTAGGGGTTGGAGACGCCGGCCTGCTCGGCGAGCTGGCGGAGGGACAGCCGGGACGACTCCCGCTGCTCCCGCAAGTACTCACCGAGGGACTCGACGGTCTTCCCGACCTTGCTCCTGGGCACACCCCCATCGTGCTAGCTCCTGCTAGCAGATCGCAAACCAGCGACGCGTGAGTGCGGTCACACACTGGTGAAGTTCCCTTGTAGGCAAGGTTTCTCGCCAGGTGGACGAGTGCTAGCAGCAGGCAGCACCGCTGTCCCTGGTGGCGGTCAGCGACGACGCCGTCGCGGCGCCAGCCCTCGTGCCCGGCGTACGAGCAGGGGCCACGCCTGGTGCACGCCGAGCACCACGCCCGCGAAGCCGGCCAGGTCGGCTCCACTGACCCCGTGGTACTTGCTCACCCGCAGCAGGACCGGCCCCTCCATCGGCTTGTCGCACACGAGCCAGAGGACCGAGGCCGCCACCAACCAGAGCCCGGCCCGCGGGCCGCGGTCGCGGGTGAAGCGGGCTGCGAGGACCAGCAGCACCAGCGTGAGAGCCGCGATCATGAGGCCGTCACCCGAGGACGGCCCGGATCTCGCCCACCGGCCGGCCACCGCCGAGCAGCTCCACGACACCCGTGCGGCGGACCGCCTCGGCGTCGACGTCGTCCTCCTCGAGCACGCCGCAGCGCCGCAGCACCTCCGCCATCAGCACCGGCCGCACCCGGGCGGCGCCGTCGTCGGTCTTGAGCGCGAAGGCGCGGCCGTCCGGCAGCGCGACGGCGTAGCAGCCCTCGGCACCGGCCTTGCCGATCGCGCCCGGCATCGCGGTCAGCAGCGCCAGCTCGTCGCGCGTCGTCCCCGAGACGTACGCCGGGTGCGAGCGGATGGCCTCGGCGATGCGGGCCGCGGCCGGGTCGGGCCCGCCCGTGCGCCGTCGACCCCGAGGGCGAGCCGGCGGAAGGCGCGGGCGAGCCCGACCAGGGAGGCCGAGAAGAGCGGGGCCCCACAGCCGTCGACGGCGGTCACCTCGATCGGCTCGCCGGTCAGCTCGGCGAACGTCGCGGCGATCGCCTGCTGGAGCGGGTGCTCCGGGTCGCGGTAGGTGTCGGTCGGCCACCCGTTGGCGACGCAGGTGGCGAGCATCGCGGCGTGCTTGCCGGAGCAGTTCATCAGCACCGGCTCGCGGGCGCCGCCGTCGCGGATCACCTGCTCGCGCGCGGCGTCGTCCAGCGGGTAGTCCGGCGGGCGTCTGCAGGTCGGCCTCGGCCAGGCCGGCGCCGGCCAGGATGCGGCGCACCCCGTCGATGTGGAACGGCTCACCCGAGTGCGAGGCGCAGGCCAGCGCCAGCAGCTCGGGCGGCAGGTCGAGACCCGAGCCGCACCATGCCGAGCGCCTGGATCGGCTTGTTGCACGAGCGCGGCAGCACCGGGCGCGTCGGCGTCGCCGACCGACCAGATCGGCTCCCCGTCCGCGTCGAGCGCCACCAGCGAGCCGTAGTGGTGGCCCTCCACGAACCCGTTGCGGACGATCTCGGCGACCGGGACGGCGTTCACCGCGGGCCTGTGCGGACGCGAGCGGCACACGGAGAGGTCAGCTGACACGCGGCCACCCTACCGACGCTGGCAGGATGGCCCCGTGCCGACGCCCCAACACTGCCCGTCGCCGCGGGAGCTGGCCGATCTCGAGCTCCTCACCGGCGGCGCCCTGGCCCCGCTCATCGGCTTCAACGAGCCCGGCTCGCCCGTGACGCTCGCCCTGCCCGACGAGCTCGCCGGCCACGACGTCGAGCTGGTCGACCCCGAGGGGCTGCCGCTGGCCCTGCTGCATCCCGACGGCTCGGTCGAGGCCCTGACCCACGCCCAGCACGGCCCGTTCCGGCGTCTCCACCTCACGCCGGCGCAGGTGCGCGAGCAGCACGCGGGTGCGACGTTCGTGCCCGGTCGTCGACGCGCTCACCGAGGACGAGCTCGACCAGCTGCGCGCGCTCGGGACACCCGTCGTGCTGCTGGCCCTGACCGGCCCCGGCACCCCGGATCTCTCCGCCGTCGCGCTGCTGCGCGCCTCGCTGGCCGCGTCCCGGCTCGTCCCCGGCTCGGCCGTGGTCGCGGTGCCCCTCGCCTCCCACGGCGACACCGAGGCCGACCACGAACTCGGCCTCGCAGGTGACGGCGGCGTACGCCGGGCCGGACCCCGTGCTCGCGCTGGGCGATGCCGACGGCGACTACCCCGACGACATCGCGGCGATCGTCGAGGCCGACCAGCCGGGGCCCGAACGCCGCGGGCTGGTGCTGTTCTTCACCGGGCTCTCGGGCAGCGGCAAGTCCACGGTCGCCCAGGCCGTGATCGACGCGCTGCTCGAGGCCGGCGAGCGCACCGTCACCAGCCTGGACGGCGACGTCGTACGCCGGAACCTCTCGGCCGGTCTCACCTTCAGCCGGGAGGACCGCGAGACCAACATCCGCCGGATCGGCTGGGTGGCCGCGGAGATCTCACGGCACGGCGGGATCGCGGTGTGCAGCCCGATCGCGCCCTTCGACGCGACCCGACAGGACGTGCGCGCGATGACCGGCGCCGCGGGTGGCGCGTTCTTCCTGGTGCACGTCGCGACGCCGCTGGAGGAGTGCGAGCGCCGCGACCGCAAGGGCCTGTACGCCAAGGCTCGACGCGGCGAGATCCCGGAGTTCACCGGCATCTCCTCGCCCTACGAGGAGCCCACCGACGCCGACCTGCGCATCGACACGACCGGGCGCACGATCGAGGACTGCCGTGACGAGGTGCTGCCGGCGCTGACCGAGCGCGGCTACGTCGCCGCCACGTCCGCCCGACGAGCCGGTGCCGACCGAGCCGATCCGGGTGCTCTTCGTGTGTACGGCGAACATCTGCCGCTCGCCGTACCTCGAGCTGCGCGCCCGCCAGCTGCTCGGGCCCGACTCCGGCGTCGAGGTGAGCAGCGCCGGCACCCACGGCTTCGACGCCGAGCCGGTCAGCGACACCATGGACGCCGAGTTCGCCCGGCACGGCACCGACACCTCGGCGTTCCGCAGCCGGCCCGCGACCGGCGACCTGGTCGACGAGGCCGACCTCGTGCTCACCGCCGAGGCCGACCACCGCACGCTGCTGCTCGAGGACCGGCCGGCGGCCTTCCGCAAGATCTTCACGCTCGGCCAGTTCGTCGCCAGCGCCCGGGCCGCCGACCCGGCCCTGCGCGGTCGCGAGCTGATCGCCGCGCTGGCCGCCCGCCGCGTCCCGGCGTCGCCCGACCACGACATCGCCGACCCCTACCGGCGCGGGCCCGAGGCCGCCGCCCGGGCGGCGGTCCAGATGGAGGACCTGCTCGCGGTGGTCGTCGACCGGCTCCGCGACCCGTCGGCCGACACCCCGGGCTCAGCTGAGTTCGACTTTGTCACTTCAATCAGTAAACTTACGCGTCTTACCCACCTTCTCTGGAAGGACCGCGCCCATGGGTGACTGGCTCACGTCTGACTTCTTCTCGATCATCGCTGCCGCCTTCGTCGTCGGCACGATCGTCGGCCTCACCGGGATGGGGGGCGGCGCGCTGATGACGCCGGCCCTGATCTTCCTCGGCGTCGGCGGCGCCTCGACCGTGGTCACCGCCGACCTCACCGCCGCCGCCATCTACAAGACCGGCGGGGCGATCACCCACGCCCGGGAGGGCAAGCCGAACTGGGTGCTCGCCCGCTGGCTGATCCTCGGCTCCGTGCCGTTCGCCCTGCTCGGGCCGTGGCTGCTGCACCACTCGGTCGGTGACTCGGGCGACCTCGACACCCAGCTGAAGAAGTACATCGGCTTCGCGCTGCTGCTCGCGGCGGCGACGTACGCCCTGCGGCTCGTGATCAACCTGCGCCGCGTGCGCGGCGGCGGCCCCGAGGCCGACCCCGACCCGGGGATCCGCCCGCTGATCACCGTCGCGGTCGGCGCGCTCGGCGGCCTGCTCGTCGGCGTCACCAGCGTGGGCTCCGGCTCGGTGATCATGATCTCGCTGGTCATGCTCTACCCCGGCCTGTCGGCGCTGCGCCTGGTCGGCACCGACCTGGTGCAGGCCGTTCCGCTCGTGCTCGCGGCCGCGATCTCGAACATCGCCCTGAACGGCCTCGACTGGCACATCCTGGTGCCGCTGGTGATCGGCTCGACCCCCGGCACCGATCCTCGGCAGCCGGATCGCGCCGCGGGTGCCGCAGTCCTACATCCGCCGCGGCATCGTGGTCGTGCTGACGATGTCCGGCCTCGCCCTGCTCGACAAGGCCGGCTGGGCACCGCTCGGCTCGGGCGACGACCAGACCCACCCCGTGCTCATCGCCCTGGTCGGCGTCGGCATGATCGTCGTGATGCCGTTCGTCTGGGGCCTGGTCCGCCGGACCCAGGGCATGCCGATGTTCGGCTCACCCACGGTCGCCGAGCTCGAGGGCGACCAGCCCGCCGTCACCGGGGCTGCAGCCCGGGTCAGGCAACCGTCCTGGCCGACGACCAGGCCAAGCTCCCGTAGCCGGTCGACGAACTGGCGCACGTCAGCGGCCGACCACGTCGACCGGCGCCTCGAAGGCCTCGGCGAGGTCGGCCACGATCTCGGTCTCGGAGCGCTCGCCGTCGACGCAGGCCCAGATCTGCGCCGCCGAGCCCTCGAACACGTACGGCGGCAGCTCGAGGTGGTCGAGGTCGAGGACGACCACCCGCTCCGGCGACTCGACGTAGGCCGTATCTGGCGCGAGCGCCAGACCGTCGACCCGGGCACCTCCCGTCACCCGGTCGTCTCGCGCTGTCGGCTCATGCGCCGAGTTTAGGCGTGGGCGCATCCGTCGATACGATGTCTGTCCTGTCCCACCGAGAGGTCTCCACACCCGATGACTGCCCCACCGACCCATGTCGACTATCAGCTGAGCCAGCTCGACCAGCTGGAGGCGGAGTCGATCCACATCTTCCGCGAGGCCGCGGCCGAGTTCGAGAAGCCGGCCCTGATGTTCTCGGGCGGCAAGGACTCCATCGTCATGCTCCGCCTGGCGGAGAAGGCGTTCTTCCCGGCCAAGATCCCCTTCCCGCTGGTGCAGATCGACACCGGCCTGGACTTCCCCGAGGTGCTGCAGACCCGCGACAACTGGGTCAACCGCCTCGGCGTCCGGCTGGTCGTCGCCAGCATCGACGACGCGATCAAGAGCGGCGTGGTCGTCGACGACGGCAAGACCAGCCGCAACCGGATGCAGACCGCCACCCTGCTCAACTGCGTCGAGGAGAACGGCTTCACCGCGATGTTCGGCGGTGGCCGCCGCGACGAGGAGAAGGCCCGCGCCAAGGAGCGCGTCTACTCCCACCGCGACGACTTCGGCCAGTGGGACCCGAAGAACCAGCGCCCCGAGCTGTGGAGCCTCTACAACGGCAAGCTCCACGGCGGCGAGCACATGCGGGTCTTCCCGCTCTCGAACTGGACCGAGCTCGACATCTGGTACTACCTCCGCCAGGAGGCCGTCGAGCTGCCCTCGATCTACTTCGCCCACCAGCGCCGCGTGTTCAACCGCGACGGCATGTGGATGAGCGAGAGCGACCTCAACCCCTGCCGCCCCGGCGAGGAGGTCGTCGAGAAGCAGGTGCGCTACCGCACCGTCGGCGACCTCACCCTGACCGGCGCGGTCGAGTCCGACGCCGACACGCTCGACAAGATCATCGACGAGATCGCCATCGCCCGCGTCACCGAGCGCGGCGCCACCCGTGGCGACGACCGGTTCTCCGAGGCAGCCATGGAGGACCGGAAGAAGGAAGGCTACTTCTGATGGACCTGCTCCGCTTCGCCACCGCCGGCTCGGTCGACGACGGGAAGTCCACCCTCATCGGCCGGCTCCTGCTCGACTCCAAGTCGATCTTCGAGGACCAGCTGGAGGCCGTCGAGGCCACCAGCCACTCGCGCGGCTACGACTACACCGACCTGGCCCTGCTGACCGACGGCCTGCGCTCCGAGCGCGAGCAGGGCATCACGATCGACGTCGCCTACCGCTACTTCGCCACGCCGGCGCGCAAGTTCATCATCGCCGACACCCCGGGCCACATCCAGTACACCCGCAACATGGTGACCGGCGCCTCGACCGCCGACCTCGGGCTCGTGCTCGTCGACGCCCGCCAGGGCCTGACCGAGCAGAGCCGCCGGCACGCCGTGCTGCTGTCGCTGCTGCGGGTGCCCCACCTGGTGCTGGCCATCAACAAGATGGACCTCGTCGACTGGTCGCAGGAGACCTACGACCGCATCCACGACGAGTTCACGCAGTTCGCCACGAAGCTGTCGATCCCCGACCTCGCGGTCGTGCCGATCTCGGCGCTCAAGGGCGACAACGTCGTGATCCGCTCGGAGAACACGCCGTGGTACGACGGGCCGACGCTGATGCACCACCTCGAGCACGTCCACGTCGCCTCCGACCGCGACCTGGTCGACACCCGCTTCCCGGTGCAGTACGTCGTACGCCCGAAGTCCGACGAGTACCACGACTACCGCGGGTACGCCGGGCAGGTCGCCGGCGGCATCCTGAAGCCCGGCGACGAGGTGGTCGTGCTGCCCAGCGGCATGACCTCGACCATCGAGGCGATCGACCTGTTCGACCAGGAGATCCCCGAGGCCTTCCCGCCGATGTCGGTCACCGTCCGCCTCGCCGACGACGTCGACGTGAGCCGCGGCGACATGATCGCCCGGGTCAAGAACGCCCCGAAGCCCAGCCAGGACATCGACGCGATGATCTGCTGGATGACCAACGAGCCGCTGCGCCCGCGCCAGAAGCTCGCGATCAAGCACACGACCCGGATGGGCCGCGCGCTGGTCAAGGACATCCAGTACCGCCTCGACGTGAACACCCTGCACCGCGACCAGGACACCAAGGAGCTCGGCCTCAACGAGATCGGCCGCATCCAGCTGCGCACCACCGTGCCGCTGCTGTGCGACCCCTACTCGAAGAACCGCACCACCGGCTCGTTCATCCTGATCGACGAGGCGACCGGCGTCACCGTCGGCGCCGGGATGATCAACTCCGGCAGCTGACGGCGTGCGGGGCTCGCGGCTCAAGAGCGCCCTGACACACGGATCGACCGTCACCGGGCTCGGCCTCGCGGTCTCCGCGATCGGCCAGCTGCTGGCCAACCTGGTCATCGTCGCCTTCGCGGCCCCGGCGACCTATGCGGACATCGCGGTCCTCACCATCGCGGTGACGACGAGCACGATCGGCGTGCGGCTGGGGACCGACCGGATGTTCGTGGGCGAGGTCCAGGGCGCCCGGGTGTCGGCCGGCGCGGACGCGGAGCAGACCGTCGGCGCGCGGCTCCTGTCCGGAGCCGCGGTGCTGTCCTTGGCCGCCGGCGTCATCGTGATCCTGGGCCCCGGTGCTGCCGTGCTGGACCTGGCCGTCACCTCGCCGCTGACCGGGCCGGAGCGCTGGCTCGTGGGCATCTGGATCGTCGCGGATTCGTTCCGCCTCGTCCTCGCCGAGGCTCACCGTGCCCGTCATCGGTTCGTGCTGGCCGCCGTGGCCGGCACCGGCCTGCGAGCTCCTCTCTTCCTGGCACTCGTCGTGGGGACGAGGGTGCTGACCGGCACCGTGACCCGGACCGACATGCTCGTCAGTGCCGCCTTCGCGTCGGTCGGAGCGCTCCTCGCCACGCTGCCCGTCGCCACCCGGGCGTATCCCTGGTGGCGACACAGTCCGTTCCACCTCGCTCGCGGTCTCTCCGACCACCTCCTGGTGGTGCTCAACACCCTGGCCGCGAGCGCGATCGGTGGCATCGACGTGTGGATCGTGGGCAACCACTTCGGCTCGTCCGACACCGCGGCGTACGCGTTCAGCGTGACCATGGTCGCCAGCCTGGCTCTCGTCTCGGCCTCGCTCAGTGGTGGCCTCGCGCCCAGGCTCGCGGCGCTGCTGGCCGCCGGCCGGACCACGGAGGCCCAGGAGCTGAGCGTGCGGTTCGTGCGCTGGGGAACGCTCTTCGTCGTCGTCGGATACGTCGTCCTGGTGGGGCTCGTGCAACCGCTCGCGGTCCGGCTCGGCGGCCCGTCGTACTCCGGCGTCACCCGACTGGTCGTGGTCCTCGGACTCGGTCAGGTCATCGCGACCGCGGCCGGGATCAGCGGCTGGCTGCTCGTCTACTCGCGCCGCTACCGCGAGTCCACGCTCATCGTCACCTCCGCGGCCGTCGTGGCGATCGCTCTGGAGTGGGGCCTCGCCTCGGCCCACCTGCTCCTGCTCACGGCGACCGCCTCCGCGCTGGCGACCGCCGGCATCCACGTCCTCAGCAACCTCGTCGCCCAACGCAGGATCGGCCTGCGTACGGACGTGTTCGTCACCCGTACCCCGCTCCAGGAGGAGAGACTGTGATCCAAGACGACGTCAGCACGATCGTCCGTCCCTACTGGGACGTCCGGACCCGCGTCCCCGGTGCGCTCGAGGACATCGACTTCCTCCTGTTCGACCACCTGCTCCGCGAGCAGGAGACCCGAGGCGACCTGCTCGAGATCGGAGCCTTCCTCGGGAAGAGCGCCGTCCTGCTCGGCCTGCACGCACGGCCCGACGAGACCGTCGTCATCAACGACATCTTCGACAGCGCGTCCGGGACCGACGGCGCGAACGTGTCCGAGAACGAGGCGTCCTACTCGGGGTTGACGCGCGAGCGGTTCCTGACGAACTACCGGGGCCACGTGGCGCGCGACCCGCGCATCGTGCAGGAGCTGTCGAGCGGGATCACCGACCACGTGGCCACGGGCTCGCTACGGTTCGCCCACGTCGACGGCGGCCATCTCTTCCAAGAGGTCCAGCAGGACCTCGACTCCGTCCGAACCCTCCTGGGGGAGGGCGGGCTGGTCGCCTTCGACGACATTCGCGCCGTCCACACCCCCGGCGTCGCGGCCGTCGTGTGGGGATCGGTCTCACGTGGCGAGCTGATCCCGTTCTGCGTGTCCAGCTCGAAGTTCTACGGCGCGTTCGACGTGACGACCGCCGCGGCGGCGTACGACGCGCTCCACACGTGGGCGGGCCGGCACGACGACGTGGATACCGGCACCCAGCTGATCGCCGACCACGAGGTCCTGCTCGTGCAGAACCCGCAGATCTGGACGCCCCGGCGATTGGCCCGGGCGCTCGTCCCGCCGGCGATCATCGACAGGGTGCGTCCGCGACCGGCCCCGCACCTCGGGTCCTGAGGGCGTCAGCCCCGGAGCACCGGCACGACCCATGAGGTCGTGCGGACCAGCTTGAACGGCTCCAGGACCGCCACCGACGCGCTCTGCCTGCTCCAGCCGACCGGCAGCGTGCCGAAGTGGTACCCCGGTGGGATGCGCAGGGTCACGGTGTTGGTCTGCGGGTGCACCAGCCCCTGCGGATCCATGTCCAGCCGGTACGTGAGGTCACCGTTCGCCGCCACGTCGGCGACTCCCTGGGCCCGGTACCGCACCACCAGCCGGGCGGTCGTGGCGGGGCGCCAGCATCATCTGGTGCAAGGCGTACGGCCGGTCGTAGATGCTCGTCACGGTGGGAGTCAGCACGTTGGCGTGCGGGAGCTCCTCGCCGTTCACGGAGTAGGAGTGCACGGTGCTCTGGCGAGGGAGGAACGTCGCCAGGGAGAAGCCCAGCCAGCGCGTCACGTAGCCCGACCGGGGGTCCTCGGCGAGCGAGGTGGCGGGCGGGGAGTGGTTGATGACCCGGACCGCGGCGCGTTCTCGGGCGGTCCCGTCCGGGAACAGCCGGACGGTCGAGCTCACACGACGCCGCTGCCAGTAGTCGGCCTTGCTGCCGTTGGTGTTCTGCGTGAAGGTGCCCAGGTAGTCGTGCGAGGTGCTGGACAGGTTGCCGCCGACACCGGCGGTGACCAGGCCCCTTTCGGTGGGCCAGTCGCGCGAGTAGACGAAGAAGTGCCGCTGTGCGCCTGCGGTCACCAGTGCGCGGGCCTTCTGCAGGAAGCGACCGCCCTCGAGGAGCTTCTGCCGGAAGGCCGGGATCAGCTCGCTGTTGCGCTGGTGCCTCTCGGCCGTGTCCGGGTGCTGGTCGTAGCTCCCGGCCAGGGTCTGCACGAGGTTGTCGGCATCGACGCGCCCGTATCCCGGGATGTCCATCGGACCGGTCACCCGGAACAGGCTGGCGAGAGCCTGGAGGTCGACCGCGATCACGCCGTCCATCCGCTGCCCGGTCTGCTGCCGCCACGCCCGCAGCAGCTCCTCCCCGGAGACCTGCCAGTACGGCGAGTACGTCGCCGTGGTCAGCAGCTTGGGCCCCTCGGTGCGGAAGGTGTTCCCCGGCACCTTGGGCCAGCTGAGGTACTTCTTGCTCTGGTTGATCTGGATGAGGTAGTAGCTCTGGCCGAACGTCGCCCGGCCGGACTCGAAGTGCAGCGTGGACATGTTCAGCGTCGCTCCACCGGAGTAGCGGAGCTCGGAGGGGTTGAGGATCGAGATCAGGTAGCTCTTCGGGCCGTTGGCACCGAGGACGTCGGGCAGCTGCGCCATCAGGGGTGCGAACTGATGGTAGGACCGGTTGATCGTGGCCAGCTGTCCCGCCGCCTCGCCGCGGTCGTGGAGCAGACCTCCACCCAGCAGCGGTGTCGTGCCCTTGACCTGGGCCAGCGCCGCGTTGGCTCGCTCGAGGTGGGGCCCGACCCGGTGGATCGAGTGGGAGATGTGGCGCAGCAGCGGCACGTCCACCGACGTCCCGGAGATCAGCTTGCTGCCGTTGCCCATGGCCTCCGGGAAGACGCGGACGCCGATGCGCAGGATGGCGTCCGCCTCCCGCATCGCCTCCAGCAGGTAGCGCCCGTCGTGGACCGCCGTGCTCGTGACCGGGACACCGGCCCAGAAGTCCGACGTCCACCCGGTGGCGTGCCCGTGGGCAGACGCGACCAGCTCACGAGCGTGCTTCTCCGAGGCCTCCGCCGTCTCGAAGTCCCCGGCGGCCAAGGCCTTCTTGGCGGTGACGAACTCGGACCGGGCTTCCATCGCCTGGTGGCGTGCCACCAGCAGGGGGATCGCCAGCACGACGAGAACGAGCAGGACGCAGGCGACGGAGGCGCCGACGAGACCGAGGACGCGCGCGCGCAGGCTCCACTCGCGGATGGGCGTGCGCATCCGGAACCGCTGGCGCGCCTCGGCGTCCACGTGCTTGCCCGGTGCCTCAGGCGTGGTGCCGGGTGCCGGCACCGCCTCGCCCTGGGACTGGGTGGACACCACACGAGTAAACAGCGCGGTCGGTGACCGACGGGCCGCTGCTCGTCGCCCCGCGGTGTCCTCCCTGCCCTGGACCTCCCCGCTCACCGGACGGCCGATCCGCGTGGGAAGGGGTACGTCGCGGCCACGACCGCTTCCGCGTCGGAGGCCCGCAGGCCTCGGCGACGCCCGCTCTGCCTGAGGGCGTCGGCCGTGCCGCCCACGGCCGTCGTGAGGTAGCTCCACGACCGCAGACGACCAGCACTCGCGAGCGTCTCCAGAGCCCGGATCCCCAGCGACCGAGCCGGCTCCGGGAGTACCGCGCGGACCCTCGCGCCACAGCCACCACCAGCCGTTGCGCCACATGAGCCGACGACGCCATGCCGGGTGCCGACGTACGGCGATGCGCCCGACCCGCCCGCCCGTGCCCTCACCGATCGTGTGGGTCAGCACCAGGTCACCGGCACGCATCAGCCGCCAGCCGCGCCGCCGCAGGCGCAGGCAGATCTCCTGGTCGACCAGGTCGAGGAAGAAGGTCTCGTCGAAGCCGTCGACCTCGCGGAGCGCCGTGCTCCGGAAGAAGCAGCCGCTGGAGATGAGGAACCGCACCTCCTCCAGGCCGGGTGGAGGTGCGAGGTCCTCGTGGACGTCGTAGCGGGAGCCGACCACGGCCACGTCCGCCGGAACCCCGCCCAGCTGCCCGGCGACTCGTGCGTACGCCGCCGCGCGGAAGCGAGTCCTGGTCGAAGTAGAGGACCCAGTCCAGCCCCTGTCGGCGGGCCAGCGCGAGCAGGAGGTTGAGCCCACCGCCGGTACCGCGGTTGGCGCCGTCACCCAGCACCGGCAGCCCACGCGCGCGGGCCGCGTCCCTGACGACGGCCCGGGCGTCCTCGTCCGTGCTGTTGTCGACCACGACCGCGGACCCGGGCAGCGCGCTCAGCTGTCGGGTGACCCGGTCCGCCACCTCCGCACCGGGGTGGAAGGTGATGACACCGACGAGCAGGGAGGGGCCGCTGCTCATGGTGAGGCCGACCGTGCGTCGTCGTAGATGTAGGCGAACGCCCGGGACAGCCGCACCGCCCGCGGCCAGCTGACCTTGGGTCCCGTCGTGGTGTGCGGGTCGTGGTGGACGGTGATCCGCGGCTCGAAGACGACGGGAGCCCCGGCCCGCCGCGCCTGCTCCGCGACGACGTACTCCTCCGCGGTGATGGGCACGTCGGCCGGGAGCACATCGCGCTCGAGGAAGCCACGGCTGAAGAAGATCTGCGCGCCGTACGGCGAGTACATCGTGCTGCCCGTCGGTGCGACCCCAGCGCCGGCCGCGGAGCGGCCCTTCGCGCGCCGCAGCCTCAGCTCGAGCCTCAGCCGGCTCAGGAGCAGGTAGCCGTAGGCGAGACCCGGAGTGTGCGTGACGTAGTGGTTGACGCGATGCCGGCGCGTCGAGCGCGCGTGCCGCAGGTGCGGGTTCTTCTCGATCCTCGCCTCACCTTCGGTGATCCGGGGCGCCAGGACCAGCGGCTCCGCCGAGTCGTGCTCGGCGAGGACGCCGACGAGGCCGGTGGTCTCGGTGTGAGGTCCGTGTTGGACAGCACGGCCCAGTCGGGCAGACCTCCGTGAGCCCCGCGCCACGCCTCCAGGGCGGCCAGGCCGCCTGGCAGGTATCCGGGGTTGTCGGGACGGCGGACGAGGACGACGTCGTCGCGGTCCGACAGCGAGGTCGGCAGGGAGACGTCGGCGTTGTCGCAGACCGCGAAGGACACCGCCGGTGACGGCTCGAGACGACGTGTCTCCTCGACGAACCGCTCCACCTCCGGCAGGTTGCCGTAGGCGACGAGGAGGAAGACCACCGACACGGGCTGGGTCATGAACAGCGACCCCTTCGCGCTGCCGGTCTCGGCTGACCCGCTGCTGGGCCGCGGCGACGGCGAGGCCGAACGGGATGAAGACCATCCACATGCCGTCGATCTTGAGCACGTAGGGGTCGTACACGGACGCCAGGAGGACCCCGATCCAGCCGGCGGCGATCGCGACGACGAGCTGGTCGCCGTCACGGATGCGTCCCCACAGGCGCCACGCCATCCACAGGGTCCAGGCGAGCAGGACCACCGAGCCGAGCAGGCCGAAGTCGAAGAGGATCTGGTGGTAGGTGAGCTCGTAGGCCCACGGCCGGTTGAGGTCCCGGATGTGACCGGGCACCACGGCCCCCGAGCCGTGTCCCCAGATCGGGCTCTCCTCGATGGCATCCCGGAAGTGCTGCGACTCGCTCGCCCGCACGTCGTTCTGGCTGCTCACCGTGACCTGGCCCGCCGTACGGCTCACCGCCTGCATCGGAGTCACGGCGACCATCGCCACCACGACGGTCGTCACGACCGCCGCCACGCCGAGGCTCCCGAGGAACAGCAGCACCTGTCGGCCACTCAGGGGGCGACGGAGGTACCGGCGCAGCAGCAGCGCGAGGCAGAGGACGCCGAGCACGGTCACGAGGGGGACGGTCAGGTAGAACATCCGGCGACCGGACAGGACGACGCCGAGCACGGCCGCGCACACCAGCACCGTGCGCCAGGCCCACGACGTGTCCTTCGCCGTCGCTCCCCGCGCCATGGCGTAGGGCGCCAGGAAGGCCAGGCTGTTGAAACCCTGGAAGTTGGTGCGCAGCGTCGTGCCCGTCGTGTCCACCGCGGAGTAGGCCGGGTCGACGAGGAACGACGGCATGGTGCCGCCGAGCTGCTTCACCTCGTAGAGCGTCACGCCCACCAGCACCGCGACGATCAGCGCGGTGTCCAGAGCGGTGACGATGACGCGACGATGGCCGGGGACCTGCCAGACCGAACCGAGCAGGAGACCGATCACCACCGGCTCGATCACGAAGATGCTGAGGGTCGGTCTGACGCCCGGGTTGTCGCGGGCGAGGCCCACCAGCAGGCCCAACAGGCCGACAGCCAGCAGCGCCAGCACCCACGGGAGCGCCGGCTTCAGGTCGACTCTCAGGAACACGCAGGCGACCAGCGCCAGCGCCAGCAGCGGCGCCACGTAGGTGCCGTACTTGTACGGCACCACGGCCGTGACGACGACATAGATCCAGACGACTGCCAGGACGAACCTGATGAGCCACGATCTCATCGGCGAATACCTGCCCACGCGTGGTGTCGCGACGCGGTGGAGAGGATGAAGCGGACCACGCGGTTGCTGGTGTCGGTCACCTCGTACCCCGCCGGGACCGAGGTCGTGACCGGCCCGTCGGCGACCGCGAGGGCGACCGCCCGCTCGACGTCGTCGGCGTCGAGGCCGGTCATCATGATCGAGCCGGAGTCGAGCGCCTCGGGCCGCTCGATGGAGTCGCGCAGGGTGACGGCGGGGAAGCCGAGGATCGCCGACTCCTCGGAGATGGTGCCGCTGTCGGAGAGCACGCAGGCGGCCGAGAGCTGGAGCCGGTTGTAGTCGTGGAACCCGAACGGCTCGAGCCAGCGCACGTCGCCGGCCACCGTCGGCGCTCGAGCGCCTCGAGGCGCTTTCGGGTGCGCGGGTGGGTGGACGCCACGATCGGCAGCCCGAACCGGTCGTGCACCCGTTGCAGGCAGTCCAGCAGGAGCCGCAGGCGCGCGGGGTCGTCGACGTTCTCCTCACGATGGGCCGAGACCAGGAAGTAGCCCCGCTCGTCGAGCCCGAGCCGGTCGACGACGTCCGAGGCCTCGATCCGCGCACGGAAGTGCTCGAGCACCTCGCGCATCGGCGAGCCGGTCACGATGACCCGCCGTGGGTGCAGTCCCTCGGCCAGCAGGTTGCGGCGCGCGTGCTCGGTGTAGGCGAGGTTGAAGTCGGCGACGTGGTCGACGAGGCGACGGTTGGTCTCCTCGGGGACGTTCTCGTCGAAGCACCGGTTGCCGGCCTCCATGTGGTAGACCGGCACGCGCATCCGCTTGGCCATCACCGCCGCGATGCAGGAGTTGGTGTCGCCCAGCACGAGCAGGGCGTCGGGCCGCTCCTCGGCGATCACCCGCTCGGTGCCGACCAGGACACCGCCGAGCACCGCACCGAGGGACGACGTGTCGACCTCCAGGAGGTGGTCGGCCGGCCGCAGCTCCAGGTCGTCGAAGAAGACCTGGTTGAGCTGGTGGTCGTAGTTCTGCCCGGTGTGCACCAGGACGTGGTCGATCCCGTCGGTGTGGTCGAGCCGGTCGATCACGCGGGCGAGCCGGATGATCTCCGGCCGGGTCCCGACGACGGTCATCACCTTCACGGCCGCTCCTCCACCTTCAACGGGTACTGGTCGGGGTGCTCGCGGTCGAGCAGCTGGTCGGCCCAGAAGACCGTGACCAGCTCGTCGTCGCCGACGTTGCGGATGTGGTGCACCCACAGGGTCGGCATGTCGACGAAGCCCGGTCGGGTGCCACTGACCCGGAACCGCACGACGTCGTCATGGTAGAGCCGCCGCAAGGCGATCTCCGCCTCTCCGCGCACGACCATGAACCGCTCGACCTTGTGCAGGTGGTAGTGGTCCCCACGCATCGCACCGGGCACGGTCGTCGACACGAACGCCTGCCCGGTGCCGCCGTGGCTGCGCACCGCCTCGACCAGGTCGCCCCGCGCGTCGCCGTGCACCGGCTGGGTGGATCGGGTAGCCCGCGGGGAACAGCGCCGACCGGTAGGTGTTGAAGAGGTCGCGCGCGAACGGCGTCGACAGGTCGGGCACGTCGCCGCGCGACGGCGTAGAGCTCGTGGAAGGCGAGCAGGAGGTCGCGCACCTCGGCGACGCCGTGCGGCTCGCCCTCGGGCGCGACCTGATGGGTCTCGCGACGCTCCCCGGCCGTGATCAGCACCTCGGCGGCGGCCTGGGCGTGCAGCAGCGGCACCGCGACGGTCCTCGTGCACCTCCGGCTGCCGGCCGGCGGCGACCTCGTGGCAGAACGTCGCCACGAACGAGTTGTACGCCGGGCGGCCGTGCTCGCCGAACAGGTTCGGCAGGACCACGTCGGCCCAGGTGCCGGGGAGCTCGGTCGAGCAGCGTCGGCGGCCGCGCCGCTTGCCCCGGCCGTAGGGGTTGTCGAGGTCGCGCTGGACGCTGTCGGCGTAGACCACGTGGACCGGCCGGTCGCCCAGCGGCCTCGGCGAGGGCCCGCGCGAGCGCGACGTTGCCCTGCTCGACCTCGTCGTCGGTTGTCGGCGCGGTTGACGCCGGCGAGGTGGTAGACGGTGTCGACGCCGGCGAGCGCAGACCTCAGCCGCGCCGGGTCGGCCAGGTCCGCCCGGCCGAGCCGCAGTGGATCGACGCCGCGCGTGCGCCGCCAGCCGGCACGACAGGTGCCAGCCGAGGAACCCGTCGGCACCGGTGATCGCGACGCTCACGCCCTCGCCCCCAGGACCTCGATGCACGCGCCTCGCAGACGCGCTCGATGGTCGCGTCGTCGTGGACCGACCCGCTCGGCAGGGTGACCCCGCGTGCGAACAGCCGGTCGGACTCACCGGTCACGTAGGCCGGGGCGTCGGCGAAGACCGGCTGCAGGTGCATCGGGCTTCCACAGCGGCCGGGCCTCGATGCCGCGCGGTCTCGAGGCCGTCGCATCAGGTCGGCGGCCTTGGCGCGACGCCAGGTCGGGGTCCACCAGGAGCGCCGTCAGCCAGCAGTTGTCCTCGCCGTCCGGCTCGTCCTGGAAGACCGAGATCGCCCGGCAGGTCGGCCACCAGGGCCGCGGTAGCGGCGCCCGGATCTCACGGCGTCGGGCGATCATCTCGTCCAGCCGCGCCAGCTGGGCCCGGCCGAGCGCCGCCAGGATGTTGGACAGCCGGTAGTTGTAGCCGATGTGGCGGTGCTCGTAGTGCGCCACCGGCTCGCGCGCCTGCGTGCGACAGGAAGCGCGCGTGCTCGGCCAGGTCGCGGTCGTCGCGAGAGCAGCATCCCGCCGCCGCTGGTGGTCATGATCTTGTTGCCGTTGAAGCACAGCGCCGCCGCCCGACCGAAGCGGCCCGGCCGGCCGCACCGTGCGTACGACGCGCCCAGCGCCTCGGCGGCGTCCTCGAGCAGCGGGACGCCGTGGCGCTCGCAGACCGCCGCGACCGCGTCGTAGTCGGCGACACCGGCCCAGCAGGTCGACGGCCATCACCGCCGACACCCGCCGCCCCTGGTGCCGCTGGTCTCGCGATCGCCTCGTCGAGCAGGTCGCGGGTCGAGGTTGCCGTCGGCCCGGCACGTCGACGAAGCACGGCTCGCGCGCCCGTGTAGACGACCGCGTTGGCCGATGGCCACGAACGTCATCGTCGGCACGACGACCACGTCGCCCGGCTCGACGCCGAGCACCGAGCATCGCCAGGTGCAGGGCGGCGGTGCCGGAGCGACAGCGCCACCGCGTGCGCGACCCCGATCCGCTCGGCGACCTCCTCCTCGAACGCCGTCACCTCGGGTCCGGTCGGCGCGACCCAGCCCGAGCGGAGCGCGCGGAGGACGTACTCCTCCTCCAGCTCGCCCGACGTCGGGGGGCGACATCAGCACGCGCTCCGGGCTCATCGCTGGCTCCTCGCCTGTCGTCGTCGGCTGCTCCGAGACGCTGCGCACCGTCCGGACCAGCCAGCGGAGGTCGGCCCGCAGCCGGTAGTGCTCGACGTACTCGCGGTTGATCCGGACCTTGTCGGGCCAGATCACCTCGCGGTTGTAGGTCTCGGGGTCGGCGCACGTCCGCCAGGAGGGCCTCCTCGTGACGGTACGCGAGGGCGGCGGGGCCGGTGATCCCCGGCCGGACCGTCGAGGATCACCCGGTCGGGGCCCTGCAGGCGATCGGCGAAGCCAGGCACGTCGGGCCGTGGCCCGACCAGGCTCATCTCCCCGCGCAGCACGTTGACGAGCTGGGGCAGCTCGTCGATCTTCAGCCGGCGCATCCAGGCGCCGCTGCGGGTGATCCGGACGTCGTGCCGCGGTGGTGACCGTCGTGTCGACGCCCGTCGACCGCGCGCATGGTGCGGATCTTCAGCACCTCGAACGGCTCGCCGTCGCGGCCGATCCGCACCTGGCGGAACAGGCCGTTCTGCCGGGTCTCGACCGTCGCGGCCAGCCAGCCCGCGAGCAGGACCGGCGAGGACGCGACCAGGAGGGCACCCGCGACGACGACGTCGAAGCGCGCGCTTGAGCCGGCCTGCTGGCCGACGCTCAGAGTCCGTGGGTCAGCGGACATAGCCCAGCCTCTCCAGCGTCGGAGCCACCAGGTGCTCGAGGCGCGCCACGGCGTCCGGACCGAGCGCGGCACGGCCCTTGCCGATGCTGGCGGCCGACACGCCCGCGATGCGGCTGCTGTCCGCCGGCTCCGGCGATGCCGAGGAAGTCACCGCAGTCGCTGCGACGTGGCGGTGGGGCTCCGCGCACGAACTCCTCGTAGGTGACGTGGAGGACCTGGTCGGCGGGCAGGCCCTGCGAGGTCGCGCTGGGACGCGTCGACGCACCGTTGCCACTGGATCGCGCAGACCTCGTCCAGCGGATGGCCGGCCATGCAGGGCTCCGGTAGTCGGCCGGGCGCGGACCCCACCAGCCCGTCACCTGTCCGCCTCCGGAGCCGGCCGCCGCGCCGCCGACGCAGTCGGCCGGCGACGAAGCGCGCGCCGTAGTCGGCAGCACGTCGGTGGGCGGCACGAAGCGGGCCTTGGCGGCGGTGTAGCGCAGGTCGAACGGCGCGTTCCACCGCGCCATCGCCGAGGCCGCGGCGTCGACCCCGTCGCGGGTGATGAAGACGTACTTCGCGGTCGGGAGCACCGCCCGGACGAACCCCACCCGGAGCGAGTTGGCGCAGGTCTTCTCGACGACGTACGGCGCAGTCCGCGCGGCGGATCCGCTCGAACCGGCCGCGGATGTACGACGCCACCTCGGGCCGGGCCAGCTCGGGCGTCAGCTCGTCGGAGGGGACGCCCCGGTTGCCGTGGCGCCAGATCAGGTTGATCTCGTCGCACGGCCAGGTGGTCACGCCGGGGAGCGACGTGAGCACGTCGCGCAGCATGTTCGTGCCCGAGCGCGGGGCGCCGACGATCACGACATCGGTCACGGCTCATCGCGTCACCCGCTCCAGCAGCTCGTCCCAGCGCGGCAGGGTCTCCTCGGCGGAGAACTCCTTGGCCCAGACCTCGCGTGCGCGGACCCGCATCGCCGCGAGGTCGTCCCGACGGCGACGCGAGGTCGGCCAGGACGTCGCGGATCCCCGCAGGATCGACCGGGAGCACCGCGCCGACACCCTCGTCCGCCACGGTGCGCGCGAGCTCGCTGACCCGGCGTCGACGGCGACAGCACCGGCAGCGACGCCGCGAGGTAGGTCGCGGTCTTCGACGGGTAGGCGTAGGAGATGACCCCCGGGGTCAGGCTGACCAGTCCGAGGTCGGCGGTCTCGGCGAGGGCCCGGGCCTCCGCCGGGGTGCCGTGCGGGAGGAAGCGCGACGCGGTCGCGCCGATCGGCCGGCGCGGCCTCGACGCGGCGGACCAGGTCCGCCTTGGCGGCCCCTTCGCCCATCAGCACCAGCTCGACGTCGTCGAGACCGTCCGCCGTCGAGCACGGCCGCCACGATCGGCTCGAGCGCCTGGAAGCGGCCGAGGTTGCCGGTGAACACGATCCGGAGCCGGTCGGGCGACGCCGCGATCGGCGCGGGCACCGATGCCGCGTCGAAGTCGGGCAGGTCGAAGTTGTTGATCACGACGATCCGGTCGGCCAGCGAGGGATCGCGACGGAGCAGGGCGTCGCGCATGTCCCCGGACAGCACGACCACGGCCGCGGCGCGGCGACAGGTCGGCTCGGTCGAGCGCCACCAGCACCCGGCGTACCCACGGGTTCGCGAACTCGCCGGAGATCGCGCCGATCTCGGGATGGACGTCCATGCAGTGGTAGACGAACGTGGCGCCCCGTCGGTGCGCTGCCCACGACACGGCGGCACCGAGCAGCACCGGAGGCGCCGTCGAGCACATCACCACGTCGTACCGCGGCCCGCGGAGGATCCGCCAGCCCACGAGCGCGGGGAAGCGCAGCAGGTTGAGGACCCGCCGGCCGCGCCCGGAGCGGTCGGGACGCATCGCGACACGGCGCACCGTGGCGGCGTCCACCTGCTCCTGCCGCGGACGGCGTGCGTTGGCCAGCTCCGGCTTGTACGACGGCTGGCTGGTGAGCACGTCCACCTCGTGACCGGAGCCGGTCCAGCGCGCCACGATCGCCCGCAGCAGCGAGGCGTACGGCGGTGCGTCCGGCCAGTAGTAGCGGTGGATCGCCAGGATCCGGAGCGGCCGCATCAGCCGGCAGCGAGGAGCGCCCGGAAACCCGGCTGCGAGTGCAGCAGGTCCACGACCTGGTCGACGTCGAGCCGCTCGGTGTTGTGGGAGTGGTAGTCGTCGGTGGCGGTCTCGCCGGCGTCGCCCTCGTCGAAGTACTCGCCGTAGTTGAGGTCGCGGGCGTCGACGGACACCCGGTAGAAGTCGCCCTGGTCCTCGGCGCGGCGCAGCTCCTCGCGGGTGGCCAGCGTCTCGAACAGCTTCTCGCCGTGCCGCGTGCCGATCACCCGGACGTCCGGCTCGGTGTCCATCGCCCGGGCCACGGCGGTCGCCAGGTCGCCGACCGTGCTGGCGGGGGCCTTGCGGACGAACAGGTCCCCGGGCTGGGCGTGGTCGAACGCGTGCTCGACCAGCGACACCGCGTCGTCCAGCGACATCAGGAAACGGGTCATGTCGGGGTCGGTGACGGTCAGGGGGCGGCCGGCCCGCACCTGCTCGACGAACAGGGGGATGACGGACCCGCGCGACAGCATCACGTTGCCGTAGCGCACCGTCGAGACGACGGTGCGCGCGGTCGGGTTGTTGCGCGCGAACGCCTGGGCGACCTTCTCCATCAACGCCTTGGACATCCCCATCGCGTTGACCGGGTAGGCCGCCTTGTCCGTGCCGAGGCAGACCACCGACCGCACGCCGTTGCTGTTGGCGGCCTCGATCACGTTGGCGCTGCCGAGGACGTTGGTGCGGACCGCCTCGAGCGGGAAGAACTCGCAGCTCGGGACCTGCTTCAGGGCGGCGGCGTGGAAGACGTGGTCGACGCCGCGGGTCGCGCGGTCCACGCTGGCGAGGTCGCGGACGTCGCCGAGGTAGAAGCGCACGCGGGCGTCGTCGAGGTCGCGCCGCATGAGGTCCTGCTTGAGCTCGTCGCGGGAGAAGATCCGCACCTCGCCCACGTCTCCGGCGAGCAGCCGACGCGCCATCGTGCCGCCGAACGAGCCGGTGCCGCCGGTCACCAGGACGGTCGCACCCGCCGTCGTGCCTGCCTGCGTCATGGGTCCTGCCTCACGTCTCGGTCTCGGTGCCCGAGACGGGCGACCAACGTGTCAGTCTAGGAGGCGCGTCGCGTCCGGCCGCATTCAGCCGACCTCGCGCAGGTGCCCGGCGTGGTCGCGGTACCACGCCACCGTCGCGGCGATGCCGTCGCGCAGCCCGATCGAGGCGGTCCAGCCCGCTCCGCGCAGCGACGTGACGTCGAGCAGCTTCTGCGGCATGCCGTCGGGCTTGGAGTCGTCCCACCGGGTCTCGCCGTCGTAGCCGACGACGTCGGAGACGATCTCGGCGATCTCGGCGATCGTGGCGTCGCGGCCGGTTCCGACGTTCACCTGCCCGGGTCCGTCGTAGTGCTCCATCAGGTGCAGGCAGGCCGCGGCCATGTCGTCGACGTGCAGCAGCTCCCGGCGCGGGGTGCCGGTGCCCCAGTTGGTGACGTGGGGCGCGCCGGCCTCCGTGGCCTCGACGTACCTCCGGATCAGCGCGGGCAGCAGGTGGCTGCCGGTCGGCGAGAAGTTGTCGCCGGGACCGTAGAGGTTGGTCGGCATCGCCGAGATCCAGGGCAGGCCGTACTCGCGCCGGACCGCCTGGACGCCGAGGATGCCGGCGATCTTGGCGATGGCGTAGGCGTCGTTGGTGGGCTCGAGGTGACCGGTGAGCAGGGAGTCCTCGCGGATCGGCTGCGGCGCCAGCCTCGGGTAGATGCACGAGGAGCCGAGGAACAGCAGCCGCTCCACGCGCTGCGCGAGGGCGGCGTCCATGACGTTGGTCTGGATGCGCAGGTTGTCCGACAGGAACTCCACGGGGTAGGTGTTGTTGGCGACGATGCCACCCACCTTGGCCGCCGCGAGCACGACGTAGCGGGGCCGGGTCTCAGCGAAGAAGTCGAGGACGGCGCCGCGTTCGCGCAGGTCGAGATCGGCGGACGACGCGCCGCGGAGGTCCGTGAAGCCCGCGCTCGTCAGCCGCCGCCACACCGCCGACCCGACCATCCCGCGATGGCCGGCGACGTACGTCGTGGCGTCGCGGTCGAGCGGGCCCGGGGAGAAGTCGGTCACGGCGTGTCCGGCCAGTCGGGCAGCCCGACCTTGTCGATCCACGGCCGGCCCTCGTGCTCGAGCGCCTCGACGTCGGCCTCGACCATGATCTGGGCGAGCCGCGCGCCGTCGACGCTCGGCTTCCACCCGAGCACCTGCTCGGCCTTCGAGGCGTCGCCGCGGAGGGCGTCGACCTCGGAGGGGCGCAGGTAGCGGTCGTCGAACCGGACGTGGTCCTCCCAGCTCAGCCCGACGTGGCCGAACGACGCCTGGAGGAAGTCACGGACCGTCATCGACGACCCGGTCGCGAGGACGAAGTCGTCGGGCTCGTCGGCCTGGAGCATCCGCCACATGCCCTCGACGTACTCCGGGGCGTAGCCCCAGTCGCGCTCGGCGTCGATGTTGCCCATGTAGAGGTGGTCGTCGAGACCCGCCTTGATCCGGGCGACGGCCCGGGTGATCTTGCGGGTCACGAAGGTCTCGCCGCGACGTGGTGACTCGTGGTTGAACAGGATCCCGTTGACGGCGAAGAGCCCGTAGGCCTCGCGGTAGTTGCGGGTGGCCCAGTAGCCGTAGACCTTCGCGACGCCGTACGGCGACCGCGGGTAGAACGGCGTGGCCTCGTTCTGCGGCGGCGCCTCGGCACCGAACATCTCCGAGCTCGACGCCTGGTAGTAGCGACACTGGACGCCGGACATCCGGACGGCCTCGAGCAACCGGATCGCGCCCAGGGCGGTGGCGTTGCCGGTGTGCTCGGGCTCGTCGAACGAGACCCGGACGTGCGACTGGGCCCCGAGGTTGTAGACCTCGTCGGGGTCGATGTCGCGCATCAACCCGACCAGCCGGGCGCCGTCGGTGAGGTCGCCGTAGTGCAGCAGCATCCGCGTCCCCTTCTCGTGGGGGTCGCGGTAGAGGTGGTCGATCCGGCCGGTGTTGAACATCGACGCGCGGCGGATCAGCCCGTGGACCTCGTACCCCTTGCCCAGCAGCAGCTCGGCGAGGTAGGAACCGTCCTGGCCGGTGACTCCCGTGATGAGCGCTCGGCGCACGGTCACTCCGTTTCAAGAGAAGGATCTCCGCCTGCGGAGACGCGGCGGTCGAGGGCCACGAGCATAGCCAAATCGCCTTCTCGGCCGAGGCAGTTGTGCCAAGGTGGTGAGGTGCAGATGACTCACCGTCTGACCCCGGAGACGTACGACGTCTGCTCGGTCGAGATCGCCGCGACGGACGCGCGTGGCGCGGCCGCGCGGATCATCGCGGACGCCCTGGCGGGGCGCTCCTGCCAGGTCCACCTGTGCAACGCCTACACCATGTCCCTGGTCGACACCGACGAGCAGATGCGGGCCGCACTGCTCGACTCCGACCTGAACCTCGCCGACGGGACGCCGGTCGCGTGGATGGGCCGGCACCGAGGCATGCAGGGACCCGTCCGCGGGGCCGAGCTGGTCGGCGAGGTCGTGCGCCAGGGCAACGGTCACGTGCACCACTACCTCTACGGCGGGAAAGAGGGCGTCGCCGAGGAGATGGCGCGGGTGCTCTCGGACAAGGTGCCCGGGATCTCCGTGGTCGGGACCGAGACGCCGCCGTTCACCCCGATCACCGACACCGACATCGACGACCTGGTGGCCCGGGTGCGCGACTCCGGCGCCTGCGTGCTCTGGGTCGGGCTCGGGACGCCGCGCCAGGACTACCTGGTCCACCGCCTCGCCCCGCTGCTGTCGATCCCCGTCGTGCCGATCGGCGCGGCGTTCGACTTCTGGTCCGGCTCGGTCAAGGAAGCACCCCGGGCGCTGCACGGCAGCGGGTTCGAGTGGCTGCACCGTCTCGCGAGCGAGCCGCGCCGGCTGTGGCGTCGCTACCTCCTGGGCAACCCTCGGTTCGTGCTGTCGGCGTGGCGCCACCGTCGGTAGTGCCTTGCGCGTCCTGGTAGCCCACAACCTCTATCGATCAGCGACGCCCAGCGGCGAGAACACCCTGGTCCGGGCCGAGATCGACCTGCTCCGCTCCGGTGGTGTCGAGGTCGTCGAGCAGCTGGAGGACAGCGACACCCTGACCGGCGTCCGCGGCCTGCTCACCGCCGCTCCCGGCCCGGTCTACGCCCCGGGCGGCGTACGCCGGTTCACCCGTCTCCTGGAGGAGCGCCGGCCCGACGTCGTGCACGTCCACAACGTCTTCCCCCTGCTCTCGCCGTACGTCGTCCGGGCGGCGGTGCGGCACGGCGTACCGGTGGTCCAGACGGTCCACAACTACCGCCACGGCTGCGTCAACGGGCTGCACCTCCGCGACGGCCGGCCCTGCACCGACTGCCTCGGCACCACGCTCGGCCTCCCGGCGGTCCGGCACGGGTGCTACCGCGGCTCGCGGGTCCAGACGGTCCCGATGACGGCGGGCCAGATCGCCCACCGGGGCACCTGGCGGTCCGACGTCGCGCGCTACCTCGCGCTCACGCCGTTCATGCGCGACCACCTCGCCGCCACCGGCGTGGACCCGCAGCGGATCACGATCCGCCCGACCTGGGTGCCCGATCCCGGAGCGGCGGGCACGCCCGGGCGGGACGTCCTGTTCGTCGGCAGGCTGGACGAGCCGAAGGGCATCGACCGCCTGCTGGACGCGTGGGAGCGCGGCGGGTCGCGCAGCGGGCGCACGCTCGTGGTGATCGGCGACGGGCCCTTGCGGGGCCGGGTGGAGGCGGCCGTCGCAACCGGCACGCGTGCGCTGGCTCGGGCAGGTCGGGACGGCGGAGGTCGCGGCCGCGATGGCCGCCGCCGCCTACGTCGTCGTGCCGTCCCGCGTCTTCGAGGGGTACCCACTGGCCGTCGCTGAGGCGTTCGGGCGGGGCCGCCCGGTGCTCACCGTGTCCGGCGGGAGCGTGGGCACCATCGTCGACGACACGACCGGTTGGGTCGTCGACCCCAGCGCCGAGGCGCTCGCGGAGGCGATCCACGGGATCGGCGACGACGAGACGGCCGCCCGGGGCTCGGCCGCGCGAGCCGTCTACGAACGCGACAACACCCCCGAGCACGGGCTCGCGAGCCTCCTCGAGACCTACGCCGCCGTGCGCGACGAGCGCGCGGGCGGCGAGCGGAGCACGCCCTAGCATGAACGTGCTCACAACCCCGGCCGTCCGTCCCGGACCCGGGTGCCACGAGGCAACGCCGCGATGGGGGACCGGGTGACGCGCGCAGGGCTCGACAGCCTCCGGGTCGCGGTCGTCAGCAGCCGCCTGTGGCCTGGCTACAACGACGTCTGGGACGCCGTGCAGTCGCACGTCGGCGAGCTCGTCGTCGTCGGCGCACGCTCCGCGAAGGACGCGGGGGCCGACGAGCCCCGGCGGGTGGCCCTCCGCGGGGTCGACCTCGGTCGCGGCCTGGTCTGGCAGCACCTCGTCGGGCTCCGGCGGTTCCTCCGGTCGTTCTCGCCCGACGTCATCCACGTCAACCGCGAGCTCTGGGCCGTCGTCGCCCAGGAGGCCGTCGGGTCGGACGCCGCCGTGGTCGTCCACGGGGCCGAGAACCTCTGGCACCACGGCGGCTCCGCCGAGCAGGCGGTCCGCCGCCGCCTCGTCGACCGGGCCGTACGCCGCCTCGCCGGCTACGCCAGCTGGAACCACGCCGGCGCCGACCACGTCGCCGGACGCCGCGAGGAGCTCGGGCTCGATCCCGTGCCGAGCCTGGTCCTGCCGGCCGTGGTGCCACCCACACCCTTCCGGACGAGGCACTGGGAGCCGGCCGGCCGGGCCGTCCTCGAGGTGCTGCTCGTGGGCCGGGCGGTCCCGGCCAAGGGGTTCGCGGACGTGATCGAGGCGGCCGCCGGCAACCCCGACATCCGGATCACCCTGTGCGGCGTGGGCGACGACCTCGCGGCCCTGGTCCGCCTCGCCGCCGCACGCGACGTGCGGCTCGCGACCCCGGGCCAGGTGAAGGCGGCCGAGCTCGCCCGGCTGATGGCGCACTCCGACCTGCTGGTCCAGCCGTCCCGCACGACCGACGACTGGGCCGAGCAGTTCGGCCGCACCGTCGCCGAGGCGATGACCGTCGGCCTGCCGTGCCTGGTCTCCGACTCCGGCGAGCTCCCCCACCTGGTCGCCCAGGACCCGCACGCGATCTTCCGCGAGCGGGACGTCGGCGACCTGCGCCGGCACCTCGCGGCGCTCCGAGAACCCGCCGCCCTGCGTGACCTGGCCAAGAGACAGCGCGTCCCGGCGGCGGCCTGGGAGCCGGCGAGCGCGGGCGCCGCGGTGCTGGACCTGTGGCAGCGGGCGCTGTCGTGATCCGTGGCCTCGCCGCCGCGTGGGAGCGACTCCCCCGCTGGCTGGTCGCCGTGGCCGACCAGGGCCTCGTCGCGATCCTGAACCTGTCGCTCTCCATCACCGTCACGCAGATCGCGGGCGTCACCACGCTCGGCCGGTTCGCGATCATCGCCACCACGACGACGCTCTGCATGGGTGTGGCCCGGCTGCTGGTCACCGACCCGTGGCTGGCCTCGAGGACCGCGCAGCCGGAGCCCGTCGCCGAGCTGCGGTGGCTCGTCGGCCTCGCGGCCCTGGGCGCCGCCGCCGTCACCGCGGTCGTCGTGGTGATCAGCTCGGGCGGCGACGGCCGCTGGTTCGTCGCCGTGCCGATCGCGGCCGCCGTGGTGGTGCAGGACTTCGCGCGCTACGTGTCGTTCCGGGTCGAGCGCACGACCGGGGCCTTCCTCAGCGACGTCTGTGTCTTCGGCGCGGCCGCGGCCTGCTTCGCGGTGGCGGCGCTGCTGGGGCGAGCGGGGCTCACCGAGCTGCTGCTGTCGTGGTTGGTCGGCTTGGTCCTCGGCATCGCGGTGGTGGCCGACCGGTTGGTCGGCCCGGTCGGCTCGCGAGGCGCCCTCACCTGGTGGAGCAGGTTCTGCCGCAGCCTCTCCACCCGGCTCGCGCTGGACACCGCGGCGTACATGCTCGGCGTCAGCGGGTCCCTCTACCTGCTCGCCTACGTCGGGACCCAGCGCGACGTCGGTCTGGTCCGGATCGTGCAGACGATGTTCTCCCCCGCCGCGCTGGTCGTGACCGGGCTGACGATGTGGCTCGTGCCCTTCCTGGCGAACCGCTCGGCCGGTCAGGCCGAGCGGGTGCGGGCCCGGGCGACGGTCTGGCTGGTCGCCGGGTCGCTGCCCCTGGTGACGCTGGCCGTGGCCCTCGGTCCGTGGTTCGCCCACCTCGCTTTCGGGATCCACGGCGGGCTCTCCTACGTCGCGCTCGCCCTGGCCGGCCTCTCGACGCTGGCGATGGCGCTGGCCGCCCCCTGGGTCGCGGCGGCCCGCGTGTCGGGGCACTACCTGCCCATCGCGTGGGCTCGCACTGGCGCCGCGATCGTCACGCTCGCCGGCATGCTGACCGTGGCAGGGCTGAGGAGCGCCAGCGGCTACCTCGGGCTGCTCGCGTTCCAGAACATCGTCGTGGCGGTCGCGGCGATCACGATCGGCGTCGACCGGTCGCCCGGTCGCGGGAGAGCGGCGCGCCGCTAGTGCTGGGGCGCTGACGCCCAGCGGCCCGCGGCGGTGGGCACCGGGGTGCTCGCCTCCTCCTCGGGCTCGACGGCCGCCTCCTCGGGGAGGCCGAGGCTGATCCCGACGACGGTCGCGCAGATCATCACGAAGGCGAGCCCGACGGTCAGGTTGTCGGTGACGCTGCCCAGCAGGAAGTCGAGGATGGCCAGCACGCCGGCCAGGTGCACACCTCGACGGACCGGGCTGCCGGCCCTGCGCGTACGCCGCCAGCAGCCGCGCAGGAGCAGGAGCATGCCGAGGCTCCAGAGGGTCAGGCCGATCCAGCCGGTGTCGTAGAGCAGCCGCAGGTACTCGTTGTGCGGATGGTCGATCGTGATGAAGCGCCGGCCGATGAAGTACTGCGCCTGCCCCGGCCCGTGCCCGATCCACGGGTGCTCGGGGATGGCGTGCCAGGTGGCCGACCAGAGCTGGATGCGTCCGGAGGTGTTGAGTCCCGTGCCCTGGAACTGGAACGCCTGGTCGCCGACGGTGAACCGGTCGCGGACCACCGCGATCTGGGTCACCGCGTAGTAGGCCACGCCGCCCATCACGGTCAGCAGCGCGGCGAAGCGGAGGAAGGTGAGCCGACCCCGGCGGCTGAGCACCGCGAGCCCGGTCGCGCTCAGGAGGGCGAGGAAGCCCGCGGACCGGGTCAGCGTGGCCCCGATGACCACGACCAGGTACCAGACCGGCCAGTAGAGCACGGACGACTTCCACATCTGGGCGCCGACCACGAAGGACATCGCGATCAGCAGGATCCACCCCATGCCACGGGCGGAGTAGAGGGTGCCGGCGTACCCGGTCTCGTGGACCACGACGAGCGCGCCGTAGATCGTGGCGGCGGTCAGGGTCGCCGGCTTCCACCAGCGGTAGACCAGTGCCGGCGTCCCCTCGCTCGTCCGTCGCGCCACCAGGGCGATCGCGGCGGGGAAGAGGAACCAGACCAGGCTGTTCTGCAGACCCTGCGTGCTCGGCACGGCGGCCAGCCGGACGGCGGCGAAGGCCACGAACAGGATCATCGGCAGGGGCACGCGCACCGGGCGCGGGCCGATGCGTTCGGGCCCCGGCAGCACGAGCATCAGGGCGGCGAGCGCGGCGATCAGGACGGTGACGCCGGCCTGGACCGAGCCCTGCCGCGCGAGTGCGTCCTGGACGAGGACGAACAGCACGCCGAGCGCGGCGAACAGGGGGAACCGGTCCTTCACCTGCCGAGCGTACGTCGCCGGATCGGGCCGGGTGGGGGTGTTCACCAACCTTCGTCCGAACGGCGGCCGCGGATGCCCTCCTGCACCAGGCGGGCCACGCGAGCGGCGCTGTGGTCGTCGAGATGCGTGTGGTGCTCGCCGCGGAGGGCCCGCCGGCGGTCCGCCCACGGGTCCTGCTCGAGCGCCTCGACCAGGGCCGGACCCAGCTCCTCGAGGTCGGTCACGACCGGCCCGGGCAGGTGCTCGGCCAGCGGTGTGAAGTAGTGGCCGCGCGACTCGGCGTACGACGCGAGGTCGGCCAGCGCGAACACCATCGGCCGGTCGAGCAGCAGGAAGTCGACCCAGACCGACGAGTGGTCGGTCACGAGCACGTCGGCGTGACCGAGGAGCTCGTACAGGGTCAGGCCGAGCTCGGTCAGGCGAGCCTGGTCCCAGACACTCACCGACCCGGCCTCGACGACGGTCGGGGGCGGAGCCATCGGGTGCGGCTTGACGACGACGTGCGCCCCGAGGTGCTCGGCCAGGGCCCCGACCGACGCGAGGTCGGCACCGGGGAACTCGAACGGGTTGGCGAAGTCCACGCCGTCGAGCCGGAGCTCTCCGAGGACCGAGCGGCGGTAGGTCGGCAGCCAGAGCACCATCGGCCGCCCCGCGGTCAGCCGGGTCAGCGCCTCCGGTCTCGGTGCGCGGCTCGCCCGGAGCATCCGGTCGTTGCGGGGCAGCCCGGTCTCGACCAGACGGCTCGGGTCGAGGTTCCAGGTCTCGGCGATGTGCCGCCCGTGCAGGGCGGACGTGACCGTCAGGAGGTCCGTCTGCCGCGACGACACGGCCGGCTCCGCCTCGAGCCGCTTGACCGGCATGCCGTGCCAGAGGTTCACGAAGGTCTTGCGCGCGGCGCGGGGAGGGATCCCGTAGACACCGTGCGTGTGCACCACGACGCGGGCGCGGAGGTAGGCGAGCACGCCACGCAGAGAGCCGGCGTCCACGACCCGGAGCCCGGGCGGCAGCAGGGACCTCGTCACCGCGTCGGGGGCACCGCCCTTCACCAGCCACGTCAAGGGACGGACGCCGGCGTCGGCGAGGGCGGTCGCGGTCTCGAGACCCTGGTCGTCGAAGTCCGGAAAGGTGCGCAGGACGACGCCGTGCTTGGGGATCACCCGATCGAGGGCGCCGAGCCCGGTGGAGGCGAGCGCCAACGCGGGAGCGGGCACGCGGCGCGACTGCCAGGTCGTCCGGACGACGACGTCCGGGGTGGGTGCTGGGGTGGGCGCCGGGACGGGCTCGATCGTGGACACGCTCCGGACCGCGTCCGGGAGTGCGGCGAGACCCCGGCGCAGCCGCCGCAGCCGGGCGCGCAGCAGCGGGATCCGGCCCGGGGGGAGGCCGGGATCGGCCAGGCGGAGCTCCACGTCGCTGAGGGTCGCGGCGTACCAGAGGTAGCCGGGGCGGCGGCGCCACGGCAGGCGGCGGAGCTCGTGCACCCACGACACCGCCGTGACGTCGGCGGGCTGCGTCCGGAGCTGCCAGGCCAGCAGGTCGTCGGCACGGGTCGAGCCGCGACCGACGGCCGGTGCGCCCACCTCGTCGAGGAACGGCGCGGCCGTGTCGGCCGCGCCCAGGTCCCGGGCGAGCTCGGCCAGTCCGCGCAGCGACGCCCGGGTGGCGCTCTCGGTCACTCGCTCGGTGAGCTGCGCGAGCTCGGCGGCCTTGCTCGGGTCGTGGGGGTCGCGCAACGCGTGCAGGGCCAGCACGAGGGCCTGCCCCGCGGGCTCCGGGCACGGGATCTCGCGCGCGGCGACGGTGACGTCGACCCGTCCCTCCCACAGCCGCTCGAACGCCGCCTGCGGCTCGACGAAGAAGCCCGGGAACCGGTCGTGCAGGTCGAGCTCGCAGGGCCACGACCGGTGGCGGTGCGTGAGCGAGTGCATCGGCAGCACGGTCGGTGAGGTGTAGGGGTGCTCGTCGACCCACCCCATCTCGGTGAGCCGCTCGGCGAGCAGGTGCCGTCGCGCCGGGTCGACGAGCGCGTCCACGTCGAGCGAGACCCGGGGCTCCCGGAGCCCCTGGGCCTGCGCGGTCGGCCCCTTGATGAAGAGGACGCGGACGTCGCGTTCCCGAGCGATCCGGTCGACCAGCGCGTGGGCGAGCGGGACCGCCTCGGGGAGCGTCAGCTCGGTCACGCGCTCATCATGCCGTGGCGGAGCCCTCGTCGAGCTCGACCAGCTCCATCGCCGCGAGCGACCGCAGGGCCTCCTCGGTGAGCCGGTCCGCCGCGCCGTCGCCCGGGTCGCCGAACTCGGCCACCAGGTGCGCCGCGATCTCGGTCGTCGCCACCCAGTCGTCCCCCAGGACGCCCCACGCCGAGGTCGCCAGCTCGGAGAGCAGCACCACCATCCCGGGGGTCGTGTAGATCGCGGCGCGGCCGTCCTCGACGTACTCGTCGACGACGGCGAGCCGGCGTGCCCGCATCAGGTGGTGCCGTCCAGGATCGCCCGGACCACCGGGCGCAGCTGCTCCGCCTCGGCGTACGTCGCGCGGTGGACGCCGCCGACCCGGTGCGCGAGGTCGGCCAGGTGGTGGAGCGGACGGTCCAGCTCGCGGGTGTACGACGTCTGGGCCACCAGCTCCGGCAGCGCGTCGACCGTGGCCATGGACTCGAGCGTCGCGTCGCCGTGGTGGGCCGGCTCCCGGGTCAGCTGGACCAGGCCCACGAGCCGATAGGGCCGAGCGCCCGGACGGACCAGACCGAGCCGGCCCGGCGAGACCTGCTCCTTGAGGTCGTCGCCGTGCGTGACGATGATCGAGAGCGGCTTGAGGTAGGGCACGACCCGAAGATCGGGGGTGACCCCGGCGGTCTCGTCCGACAGGTAGACCAGGTCGGTGCAGAGCGTGCGGGCCATCGTCGTCTTGCCGGTGCCCGACGGGCCGTAGAGCACGACCGCGTCGCCGGTCTCGGGGTCGGCCACCGCGCAGGCGTGGAACATCACCAGGTCGCGACGGCGCTCGGTGACGGCGACCCGGGTCACCATCGGGCTGAGCCGGTCCATCAGGGTCGGCAGGTCAGCGGCGAAGAGGTCGCTGGCGCCGGCCGATCTCGCCAGCTCGTCGGGATCCTCCTCGAGCACGACGGTGAGGTGCTGGAGGGCGTCCTCCCCGTCGTCGGACGAGGACTCGAAGGCCGCCCAGTCCCACGCCGCGGCCACCGACGAGGCCAGCTCCGCGGCACCGGACCCGGCACAGAGGATCTCGAAGCGGACTTCCAGAGCTTCCAGACGCACGCGCAGGTTGTCACCTACGCTGGAACCTCGCACCGCTGGAGTGTAGAACCCGCGGATCCCGCGGGGAGGAGACGTTCATGGAATTCAAGGACTACGTCCGCATCGTGCTCGCGCACTGGGTGGGTGTCCTTGTCCTCGCGGTGGCCGGAGTGGCCGCCGCGGGTGTCTACAACGTCACCCAGCCCCAGGTCTACGAGGCGACCGCGACCGGATACGTGACGGCCGGGTCGTCGCAGAACACCTCGGAGGCGACGCTGGCGGACCAGCTCGCCAAGGCCAAGGTCGCGTCGTACGTCGCGGTCGCCACCAGCACCAAGGTCGCCGACCGGGTCATCGCCGACCTCCACCTCACCACCTCGCCCAGCGTCCTGATCGGCAACATCACGGTCGGCCAGCCGGCCGACACGGTGCTGCTCAACATCAGCGCACGCGACAGCGACCCCGCCCAGGCACAGCGTCTGGCCAACGCCTGGGTGACGGCGCTCGCCCAGGAGATCAAGACCCTCGACACCGGCACGAGCGCCTCCGCCGGCACGTCGAACGGCGACAGCCCCGACGGCGACCTGCGGATCGAGACCCTCTCCCAGGCCTCGGCCGGGTCGCTGGTGCTCCCGCGGTCCAAGGTCAACCTGCTCGCGGGCCTCGTCCTGGGCCTGCTCCTCGGCATGGCCTACGCGCTGATCCGGCACCAGTTCGACCGCCGGCTGCGCTCGACCGAGGAGGTGGAGAAGCAGTTCGGGATCCCGGTGATCGGGATGATCCCGCAGTCGCAGCACATGCGGCACGGCGACAGCCGCGAGCTCGCGCTCGCCGTCACCGGGTCCGCGGCTTCCGGCTCCGCCAGCACCGCCGAGGGGTTCCGCAAGCTGCGCACCAACCTCGCCTACATGGACGTCGACCACCCGCCGCGGGTGATCGTCGTGACCAGCCCGAAGCAGTCCGACGGCAAGTCGACCGTGGCCGCCAACCTCGCCGCCGCGATCGCGATCGGCGGCCAGCCGGTGACCCTGATCGACGGCGACCTGCGTCGCCCGACCGTCGCCGACTCGCTGGCGATGGTCGACGGCGCCGGCCTGACCGACGTCCTCGTCGGCCGGGTCAAGCCCGCCGACGTCATCCAGGACCACCCGGACGTGCCCGGACTCCGCGTCCTCGCCTCGGGCGCCATCCCGCCCAACCCGAGCGAGCTGCTCGGCTCCAACGCCATGCGCGCGCTGATCCTCGAGCTCGCCCAGGACGCGATGGTGATCATCGACGCCCCGCCGCTGCTCCCCGTGACCGACGCCGCCGTCCTCACCCGGTCGGCCGACGGCGCGATCGTCGTGATCTCCCACGCCGGCACCCTCGACACCGAGCTGGCGGCCTCGCTGGGTCACATCACGGCCGTCCACGGGCGCACGCTCGGCATCGTCTTCAACCGGATGCGTCGCTCGGCGACCAGCGGCTTCTACGGTGGCGACTACTACCGCTACGAGTACAAGCCCGAGGCCGGACGCCGCAAGCTCAAGCCGCGCAACCAGAAGGAACAGACCGGCACCAAGAGCTGACCGGCTGCCGCCCTAGCGGCGTACGCCGATCAGCTCGCGCGCCTCGTCGGGCGTCAACGGCGTGCGCTGGGCCAGGGCCCCGATCGCGACGGCCCGCTCGACCAGCTGGGCGTTCGACTCGACGGGCACGCCCCTGCTGATCGTCAGCACGTCCTCCATGCCGACGCGCAGGTGCCCGCCCTTGGACAGGCTGGCCAGGATCACGCTGAGGGTGGAGCGGCCGATGCCGGTCGCCGACCAGCTCGTCGTCTCGGCCGGCAGGTCGTGGACCGCGGCGACCAGCGCGTCCGTCGTCCCGTTCATGCCGCCGGGCACGCCCATCACCAGGTCGACGTGGACCTTCCCGCCGGCGGGCAGGCCGAACTTGTCGAGCAGCCGGCGCATCGCGTGCACCTGGCCCAGGTCGAACAGCTCGAACTCCGGCACGACGCCGCGCTCCTGGCTCAGCTGGTAGAGCTCGCAGACGAACGGCCACGGGTTGGAGAAGACGTCGTCGCCGAAGTTCGTCGTGCCCATGGTCAGGCTGCACGCGTCGGGCTCGGCGTCCAGCACCTTGAACCTCTGGTCGAGCGGGTCGTGCACGCTGCCGCCGGTGGAGAGCTGGACGATCAGGTCGCTGGACTCCCGCACCGCCGCCACCCACTCGCGCAGCAGCGGCAGGTCGAGGGTCGGCGGGTGGTCGCGGTCGCGGACGTGGATGTGGATCATCGCCGCGCCGGCCGCCTGGCAGGCCCGGGCGGTCTCGGCGATCTCCTCGGGCGTCGTCGGCAGGTGGGGGACGTCGGCCTTGGCGGTCTCGGCGCCGGTCGGCGCGACGGTGACCAGCAGGCCGTTGGCGGGGACACTCACGCGCGCCATCCTGTCAGGTGCCGCCGGCCGGCGGATGAGAGAGTCCGGGCATGCGCGCCGTCGTCCAACGTGTCTCCACGGCCTCCGTGACGGTCGACGGCTCGGTGGTCGGAGCCCTGTCCTCCCCCGGCCTGCTGGTCTACCTCGGCGTCACCCACACCGACGACTCCGACACCGCCGCCTGGATGGCCCGCAAGATCTGGACGCTGCGGATCCTCGCCGAGGAGCAGTCCGCGTCGGACGTCTCCGCCCCGGTGCTCGTGGTCTCGCAGTTCACGCTGTACGGCGACGCCCGCAAGGGACGGCGTCCCACGTGGGAGGCCGCCGCGCCCGGTCCGGTCTCGGAGCCGCTCTACGACGCCGTCTGCTCCGCCCTCACCGACCTCGGCGCCCACGTCGAACGCGGTGTCTTCGGTGCGCAGATGGAGGTGTCGTCGGTCAACGACGGCCCCTTCACCGTCCTCCTCGAGCGCTGACCCGTCAGACGTTCACGCCGTACGACGCCGACCCGTCAGACGTTCACGCCGTACGACGCCGACCCGTCACCTGTCGAGTCGGCGAGACCGACGATCAGCCGGCGGCGACGACCGCCATCCGGATCTCGTCGACCCACTCCCCGTCCCACAGCAGCGCGTCGCGCATCCGGCCCTCCACGACGAAGCCGGCCTTCTCGTACGCGCGTCGGGCGCGCGGGTTGAAGGCGTAGACGCCGAGCGTGATCCGGTGCAGACCGAGCTCCTCGAGGCCGTAGCCGACGACGAGCCGGGTGGCCTCGGTCGCCGAGCCCGCGACCCTGGCCCGAGGCACCGATCGCGATCCGGAAGTTGCAGCTCTGGTTGTCCTCGTCCCACTCGTTGAGCACCACCTCCCCGACGGTCGCGCCGGTGGCCCGGTCCACGACGGCGAGGTCGAGCCGATCGGTCTGCTCCCCGCGCGTCCGCAGCCAGGTCCGCCACTGCTCCTCGGCGATCTCGCCTCGACTGCCGGTCAGCCGGTCGATCTCCGGGTCGTCCATCGCGTCCCTCAGAGCCTCGTAGTCTCCCTCGCCCAGGGGCCGCAGGACGACGAGCTCTCCGGTCAGTGTCGGCTTGTCCGAGAAGTCGGTCACGGCCGCGAGTGTGCCAAGGCCGACCGAGGCCGGCGACCCGTTTTCACGTCGCCGCCGCGACAGCAGAACGCCGAGTCGTCACGGGACGACTCGGCGTTCTTCGCGTGCGAGGAGGTCAGATCGCGATCGTGACCTCGGCGACCGACCGACCTCGGCGTCCACCGCCTGGTCGACGACCTCGGCCCGCGGGGCGAGGGTGCGCAGCGTCCAGCGACCCGTGTTGGCGAAGAACCGGAAGTGGCCCGTCGCCGAGGTCGGCACCTCGGCGGTGAACTCACCGGTCCGGTCCAGCAGCCGCACGTAGGCGTTGGGCACCGGCTCGCCGTCGCGCACGACCTGGCCCTGCACCACGGCCTCCTTGGCGACGTCGACCCCGTCGAGGGAGAGGCCTCCCGCCGTCGCTCCGCACATCAGGCGTCCGCCTCCCCGGCGTCGTCCCCGAGCACCACCGGTACGCCGACCAGCGAGCCGTACTCGGTCCACGAGCCGTCGTAGTTCTTCACGTTCTGCTGGCCGAGCAGCTCCTTGAGCACGAACCACGTGTGCGAGGAGCGCTCGCCGATCCGGCAGTAGGCGATGGTGTCCTTGCCCCAGTCGACGCCGGCCTCGGTGTAGAGCTGCTTGAGCTCGTCGTCGGACTTGAAGGTGCCGTCGTCGTTGGCCGCCTTGCTCCACGGCACGTTCGCCGCGGTCGGGATGTGGCCGGCGCGCTGCGCCTGCTCCTGCGGCAGGTGGGCCGGCGCCATCAGCCGACCGGCGTACTCGTCGGGCGACCGGACGTCGACCAGGTTCTGGGCACCGATCGCCTGCACGACCTCGTCGCGGAAGGCGCGGATCGTCGTGTCCTGCTCGCCCGCGGTGTACGACGTGGTCTCGCGCGACGGCGCCTCGTCGGTGAGCTCACGGCTGTCGAGCTCCCACTTCTTGCGGCCGCCGTCGAGCAGGCGGACGTCGTCGTGGCCGTAGAGCTTGAAGTACCAGTAGGCGTACGCCGCGAACCAGTTGTTGTTGCCGCCGTAGAGCACGACGGTGGAGTCGTTGGCGACGCCGCGCGACGACAGCAGCGCCTCGAACTGGCCCTTGTTCACGAAGTCCCGGCGCACCTGGTCCTGGAGGTCGGTGGTCCAGTCCAGCTTGATCGCGCCCTTGATGTGCCCCTTGTCGTAGGCGGCGGTGTCCTCGTCGACCTCGACGAGGACGACGTTCGGGTCGTCGAGATGGTCCTCCACCCACTGGGCGGAGACGAGTGCGGTGTCGCGGCTCATCGGTTCTTACCTTTCTGTACGCCGGGTCTCGGCGCGGTTCGTGGACGGTCGGCGGTCACCGGGTGGTGGCCCGCCGGAGGATCAGGTAGAGCTCGCAGCCCAGGCACAGGCCGAAGACGGCGTTCAGCAGGGCGGCGACCAGCGCCAGCGCCGGTCGCGACCAGCCCGACCGCGGTCGAGCCCAGCAGGAACCCGACCAGCCCGACGGCGGCGAAGACCAGGCCGAGCGCCTGGGCGAACCGCGGTGGCCGCGGGTCCTCCAGCTCGGCAGGCGCAGCCAGCCGCGGCCGGATCAGGGCGCGGAACAGCCCGGCGTACGGCGTGTGCTGGATGCCGCGGACGGCGCCGATGGCGAACACCACGATCTGCGCCGCCAGCAGCACGATCGCGACCGTGGTGGGGGTCACCAGCACCAGCGCCAGCACGACCGCGGTCAGGCTCGCCGCGACCCGCGGGCCCCGCGGGTCGATGCCGGTCGCCGGACGGGCGGTGGTGACGGTGGACATGGGGCTCCTGACGGGTGGACGAGGAAGAGAGTCCCGTCAAAGTCTACTGAATCAGTAGATAAAACCCGACGGGATGCGTCAGGGCATCCGACACAGCGACGAGTGCAGGCGGCAGTGGTCGACTGTGCGGCGGCGCGTCAGAAGCGTCGTGGTCATAGTCGGAACTGTAGGCAGCACCCGCGCTCGCGAACCACCGCTCATCCCATTGAATGAGACGGGTGTCCATATTTCGGACATCACAGGCCGCCCTCGAGAGCGGCCAGCACCTGGGCGGGCCGCGGAGCCCCGGTCGCCCGGGTCAGCTCCCGGCCGCTGGCGTCCAGCACGAGCGTGGTCGGGGTGCGCAGGACGCCGAGTGCGCGGACCAGGTCGAGGTGCTCCTCCGCGTCCACCTCGACGTGCGCCACCCCTGGCACGAGGTCGGCCACGTCGGCCAGGGTCCGGCGGGTGGCCCGGCACGGCGCGCAGAACGCCGAGGAGAACTGCAGCAGCGTCGCCCGCTCACCCCGCTGCTCGTCGTACGCCGTTCCTGCGAGAAGGCTGACCGGCTCGTGCCTCTGAGCCGAGGCGCCTCCGTCCGCCGTTTCGACACCTGAGCCGCTCACCCGGTGCGTGCCCCGGAACACGCCGTTGGTCAGCGTCCAGCCAAGCCCCAGGAGCAGGGCGGCCAGCACCGCGGCAAGCAGCACCCAGGCTCCGGCGGTCATGCCGACCCAACCCCAGGGCGGCCGGCGGCATTCCGCTTCCGGTCCACTCCTAGGCTGACCGGATGCGTGTGGTGATCCTGGGAGCGGGCGGCATCGGCGGGACGATCGGGGCGCGGCTCCACCAGGCCGGGTACGACGTGGCGCTGGTGGCGCGCGGTGCCCACCTGGCGGCGGTCCGCGAGCACGGACTGACCTTCGTCACCCCCGAGGAGCGCGTCACCCTGCCGATCCCGGCGTACGCGCATCCGGGCGACGTCGACCTGGCGTGACGACGACGTCGTCGTCCTCGCCGCGAAGAGCCAGGACACCGAGGCCGCCGCACGCGAGCTGGCCGCCGCGGCCGGGCAGGTGCCGGTCGTCGCGGCCCAGAACGGCGTCGCCAACGAGCGCACCCTCGCCCGCTGGTTCGACGCACGTGCACGGCATGTGCGTGATGATGCCCACCGAGCACCTCGAGCCGGGCGTGGTCGATCGCCCACTCGGTCGCGGCCACCGGCATCCTCGACCTCGGCGGCTACCCGCGCGGCACCGACGAGGTCGACGACGCGCTCGCCGCCGCCCTTCGCGCCTCGCGCTTCGAGTGCGAGGCGCGACCGGACATCATGCGCTGGAAGTACCGCAAGCTCCTGAACAACCTCGGCAACGCCGTCCAGGCCCTCTGCCGCGACGACGACGAGGCGGCCACGACCGCGGCCCTCGAGCTGCTGACCGGCGAGGCCGAGGCGGCGTTCGCGGCCGCCGGCATCGACCCGGTCACCGACGAGGAGGACGACGCACGTCGCGCCGACCACCTCCAGCTGCGCCCGATCGGCGACCAGCAGCGCGCGGGTGGGTCGACCGGGCAGAGCCTCGCCCGCGGCTCGGGCATCGAGACCGACTTCCTGAACGGCGAGATCGCGCTGCTCGGCCGGCTGCACGGCGTCCCGACCCCGGCGAACGCGCGGATCCAGGCGCTGATGGCCCGCGCCTCCGCGGCCGGCGCCCCGCCCGGCTCGATGAGTGCGGCCGACCTGCTCGCCGAGCTGCGCAGCCAGCAGCCGGCTCGATGAGCGCACCCGCGCACGGACGACTGCCCTGGCCCCGTCCCGACGAGCTCGACGCCGGCCAGCGCGCGCTGTACGACGCGATCCTCGCCAGCAGGGGCACCGGACCCCGGCTGTTCCGGCTCACCGACGACGAAGGACGGCTCGAGGGTCCGTTCAACGCCCTCCTGCGCTCGCCGACGATCGGGGACGCCGTCCAGCGGCTCGGCGCGGCCGTCCGCTTCGGCGGCGCGCTCGACGACCGGTGCCGCGAGATCGCGATCCTCACCTGCGCCCACGCGTTCTCGGCCGACTTCGAGCGGTACTCCCATCGGGCCGTCGGTCGCGCCGCCGGCCTCACCGACGAGGAGCTGGGGGCTCTCGCGACGGAGGACCGGGTGCCCGCGTCGTTCTCGGAGGTCGAGGCCCTGGTCCACCGACTGACCCGAGCGCTCGCCACCACCGAGGACTGGTCGGACGAGGAGCACGCCGCGGGGATGACGGGGCTCGGCGACGAGCGTCTCCAGGAGCTGCTGACGCTGGTCGGGTACTACCGGATGCTCGCCCTCCAGCTGCGCGTCTGGCGCGTGCCGACCCCCGAGGACTGAGTCAGCCCCCGGCGAACGGCGGCAGGAACTCCACGATCTGCCCCGGCCGCACCAGCACGGAGCCCGGCTCGCGCGACTTCACCGGCTGGTCCCCGACCAGCACCGAGCACGCCTCGATCACTCCCGGCAGCCGGGTGCCGGGATGCAGCGCGGCGGCGCGGCGTACGACGTCGGTCAGCGTGAGCGGCCCGGAGACGGTGAGCGCGTCGCTCTCGACCCCGGCGGCCGCGCGGGCGGACGCCCAGTAGCGCACGGTGATCGGCGGACCGGTCTCATCCACCGCGTCACCGTCGGGTCGCGTCTCCATGCTCGATATCCTTGCGCATCGGACCCGACCACCGGAGGCCGGAGGTGACGCCATGAGCACGCTGCTGCTGCTCACCAGCGCCCTCCAGCCGAGCGCCGAGGTGCTGCCCGGGCTCGCGCTCCTGGGCCACCAGGTCAAGATCCTCCCTGCCGAGGGCAGCGCCCTGCTCGACGCGCCCGAGGCCGACCTGATCCTCGTCGACGGGCGGCAGGAGCTCGCCCACGCCCGCGACCTGTGCCGGCTCCTGCGCACGACCGGCACCGACTGCCCCGTCGTGCTCGTCGTGACCGAGGGCGGGCTGGCGGTCGTCGCCCACGACTGGGGCATGGACGACGTCGTGCTGCACACCTGCGGTCCCGCCGAGCTCGAGGCCCGCATCCGGCTCGCCGTCGGACGGCTCCATGCCGCGCACGACGAGGACGAGCCCGACGCCCACGTCATCCGCACCGGTGAGGTCGTCGTCGACGACGCGACGTACACCGCACGGTCGGCGGGCGGCACCTCGACCTCACGTTCAAGGAGTTCGAGCTGCTGAAGTACCTCGCCCAGCACCCCGGTCGCGTCTTCACCCGCGACCAGCTGCTCCAGGAGGTCTGGGGCTACGACTACTTCGGCGGCACCCGCACCGTCGACGTCCACGTACGCCGCCTCCGGGCCAAGCTCGGGCCGGAGCACGAGACCCTGATCGGCACCGTGCGCAACGTCGGCTACCGCTTCGTGCTGCCGGCCAAGGAGCAGGCCGTCTCGTCGGTCGAGCCGGTCGCGTCGACGGAGCGATCGCGCTGAACGTCGAGCGCGTCGACGACCGCGATCTCGACCGCGCCCTCGCGCTCGTCGACCGGGTCGTCGCGGCGTCCTCCGAGGCCGACGGCGTCGAGCCCGTCGACGAGGCGGCTCGGATGGCGCTGGCCCACCGCCGGCTCACCGGCGGCGCGTTGTGGCTCGCCGACGACGGCTTCGCGCTCCTGCGCGGGGCACGACCTCGACGTCGCCGTCGCGCCGGACGCGCGCGGCCAGGGCGCCGGCGGTGCGCTCGCCGAGGCTGCCCTGGCCGAGGCACCTTCCGAGGTCACGGCGTGGTCGCACGCCGACCATCCGGCCGCCGCGGCCCTCGCCCGACACCTCGGTTTCGAGGCCGTGCGATCCCTCTGGGTGATGTCGCGCGAGGCCGGCGCCGGTCGACGTACCCGAGGTCGAGGACGTCACGATCCGCGGCTACCGCGACTCCGACGCCGACGAGGTGATCCGGGTGAACGCCGCGGCCTTCGCCCACCACCCCGAGCAGGGCTCGATGGACGCCGCCAACCTGGCCGAGCGGATGGCCGAGCCGTGGTTCGACCCCGCGGGCCTCCTGGTCGCCGACGCCGGCGACGGCCTGCTGGCGTTCCACTGGACCAAGCAGCACTCCCCCGAGCTCGGCGAGGTCTACGTCGTCGCCGTCGACCCGGCCGCCCAGGGTCGCGGCCTCGGAAGGGCGGTCACCGCCGCCGGGCTCGCCCACCTGGCCGCCCGCGGCGTACGCCGGATCATCCTCTACGTCGAGTCCGACAACGACGCCGCCGTCGCGACGTACTCCAAGCTCGGCTTCGCCCACACCTCCACCCACGTCCAGTACGCGCGCTCGGGATAGTCCCCGACATTGTGGTCGGGTCACGGGGGCTGTACCCGACCAGAACGTCGGGGACTATCCGGGTTCAGCGGCGGAAGTGCAGGCCGACCTCGGGGTCGACGAGCACCTCCTGCGCGGCGGGGAGGCCGTCGACCTCGAGCTGGACGTCGAGGGGCACGTTGCGCTTCACCAGGGCCAGCGCGATCGGGCCGAGCTCGTGGTGGCGGGCCGAGGTGCCGACGAAGCCGACCACCTTCTCGCCCGACCTCAGCTCCGAGCCGACCTCGGGCAGCCGGTTCTCCGAGCCGTCGAGGTGCAGCAGGGTCAGCCGGCGCGGCGGGCGACCCAGGTTGTGCACGCGGGCGACCGTCTCCTGCCCGCGGTAGCAGCCCTTGTCCATGTGCACGGCCGTGCCGATCCAGCCCACCTCGTTGGGGATCGTCCGCTGGTCGGTGTCGAGTCCCAGCCGCGGCTCACCGCGGGCGATCCGCAGCGCCTCGTAGGCCCAGAGCCCGCACGCCGGCCCGGCCGCCTCGGCGTACGTCGTGAGCTGCTCGCGCGGGACCAGCTCGTGACCGACGGCCGGACGGTAGGTCAGTGCCAGCTCCGCGGTCACGTCCGCGACCTCGACCCGCGACATGAACCGCATCCGGTCGAGGAACTCCACCAGGGACGCAGCCGCGCCCGGCTCGGTCGCCGCGGTGAAGGACTCGCCGTCGTCGACGCCGGCGAACGCGTGCTCGACGTGCCCCTGCGGGCTGAGGACCAGTGCCTGGGTCCAGGTCTTCGGCGGCAGGTCGAGGAAGTACTGCGTCGTCAGGTCGTGCAGCCACTGCAGCCGGTCCGGCCCGGAGACCCGGACGACGTCGTGGTGGGACAGGTCGACGAAGCCCTCGCCCGCCTCGAGCGTCTTCTGCTCGCCGTACAGCGAGCCGTAGTGCGCGGCCACCGGCGCGTCGATCCCGGCACCGCCGACGGCGCCCGGCAGGGACAGCAGCGGCGAGCTCACTCGTGGTCTCCGCAGGTGCCGAAGACGGTCAGGTGACCGACGTCGATGCGTGAAGCCGTGGTCGGCGGCGAGGCGGTCTGCGACGGGAGCAAGCACATCGAGGGTCAACCGAGATGACCCGGTGGCAATTCCGGCAGACCAGGTGGAAGTGCTCGTGGTCGCTCGTCGAGTGGTACGTCGGGGCCCGGTCGCTGAGGTGGGCGTGCCGGACCAGGCCGAGCTCCTCGAGCACCTCGAGGGTCCGGTAGACGGTCGAGGCGTTGACCGCGGTCGAGTGCGTGCGCACCTCGGCGAGCACCTCGTCGGGGGTGGCGTGACCGAGCGTCTCCACGGCGTCCAGGATCAGCTCGCGCTGCGGCGTGAGCCGGTAGCCCTTCTCCCGCAGCCGCTCGCGCCAGTCGGCACCCGACGTCGCCATGGCTACTGCCTGACCAGCTGGGCGTGGGTGTGCGGCTGGAGCTCGTGACCCGTCGCCGCCATGTCGTAGGCGTAGAGCAGGTCGCCGTTGACGTAGCCGTAGAGGCGCTTGCCCGCGACGTACTCCTTGGCCGTGGCGGTGCGCGCCACCGCGTCGGTGACCATCTCGAACCGCGGCTGCTCGGGGTGGATCTCGCCGGTCCAGATCTCGACGAAGCCGGTGTTGTGGCACATCACCATCTCCAGCGTGCCGTCCTCCTGCGGCCGCAGGAAGCCGGTCTCCTGCGCGGCCTCGCGGACGTGGTTGCCCTCGTCGTCGATGATCCAGGCGCGGCTGAAGTAGTGGATGAACGGCCGCCCGTCCTGCTGGAAGACGACCTCCTGGCCGAACTGGAAGTTGTCGATGCCGGGGTACTCCCCGTGGCCGTTGCCGGCCCAGCGCCCGATCAGCCACGCCAGCCGCGCGGTGAGCGGGTGGATGTTCTCCGGGATCTCGAAGGGCATGGCTCCGAGTCTAGGGTTCGGACATGCCCCGAGGCTTGGTCGTGAAGGTGACCGCCGGCGCCGACGACGCCGAGCGCTGCAACCAGGGCTTCACCGTCGCCGCGACCGCGGTCGCCGCCGGCGCGGACGTCTCGCTGTGGCTGACCGGCGAGGCCGCCTGGTTCGGCGTGCCCGGTCGCGCCGAGCAGCTCGCCCTCCCCCACGCGCAACCGCTGGCCGACCTCCTCGCCGCCGTCCTCGCCGGTGGGCGGGTCACCGTGTGCTCGCAGTGCGCCGCACGTCGGGAGATCGGCCCGGACGACCTCCGCGACGGCGTCCGCCTCGCCGGCTCCCCGTCGTACGTCGAGGAGGTGCTGGCCGAGGGCGTCCAGGCCCTCGTCTACTGACGCGGCCGGAGGCCCACCGCGAGCCGGGCCGCGATCTCCGCCGACGCCGCCCGCGCCGTGCGACCGACGCCGACGACGTTGAGGAACCCGTGGATCTGGTCGGGGAACCGCCGGAGCTCGATCTCGACGCCCGCGTCGGACAGCTTTCGGGCGTAGGCCTCGCCCTCGTCGCGCAGCGGGTCGAACCCCGCGGTCGCGACGTACGCCGGCGCCAGGCCGGTCGGCAGCGTCCGCGAGCAGCGGGCTCAGCCGAGGGTCCGCTCGCCCGGCCGGGTCGGGCGCGTAGTGCGCCAGTGACCGGTCCATGAACTCCTCGGTGAGGTAGAAGTCGTGGCCGAAGAGCCGTCGGCTCTCGGTGTGCCGGCGTCGCGTCGGTGCCCGGGTAGACCAGCAGCTGGAACGCCAGCGGCAGCCCGGCCCGCGCCGCCTCGATCGCGGTCACCGCGGCCAGGTTGCCACCTGCCGAGTCGCCACCCACGCCGATCCGGGTCACGTCGGCGCCCAGCGAGGCGGCGTTCTCGGTCACCCAGCGATAAGCCGCCACCGCGTCGTCGTACGCCGCGGGGAAGGGGTGCTCGGGCGCCAGCCGGTAGTCGACCGACAGCACCCGTACGCCGCTCCGCTCGGCGAGGAACCGGCAGGGCGGGTCGTGCGAGTCGAGGTCGCCGTAGACCCAGCCACCGCCGTGGAAGAACACCAGCAACGGGCCCGGCGTCGTCGCGTCCGTCGGCACGTACAGCCGGCCCGGGCGGTCGCCCACGGGGACGTCGCGGACCGCCCCGATCGGCTGGGCACCCCCGGCCATCGCGGCGTGCCGCAGGAGCAGTCGCCGCCCCGCGGCGAGCGGCAGGTCCTCCGTCGACGGCTCGCGGACCACCCGCTCCAGCCGCAGCATCAGCTGGGTGTCGACCGCCAGCGTCTGCCCGTCGATGGTGAGTCGACGCCCCGCGAGCACGCGTTGGACGCGCTCGGGAAGGCCCATCGCTGCCCGCAGCGTCAGCGCCTTGGCACGCTGGTCGGCGGCGTGAAGGACGGTCGACCGGTCGGGCACCGGGCCACGGTAGCCGATCCTGACCGGCAGCGACACCCGGCGTTCACCTCCGCGGTGCCACACTGACCACCATGGTCCAGCTCCATTCCGTCGACCCGTCACGCGACGGCGAGACTCCGGCCGACGAGCCGTTCGACGTCGAGCCGCCCTACGTCCCCGACGACGACGCGCTCGCCGCGGTCACGGCGTACGACGACCGCTTCCTCGACCGCGAGCTCTCGTGGCTCTCCTACAGCCGCCGCGTGCTCGGTCAGGCCGAGGACCCGTCCCTGCCCCTGCTCGAGCGCGTGCGCTTCGCGGCGATCTTCTCCAGCAACCTCGACGAGTTCTTCATGGTCCGGGTGGCCGGCCTCAAGCGACGGATCGCCGCCGACGTCGCGGTCCGGGCCGCGTCCGGCCTGATGCCGCGCGAGGTGCTCGAGCGGATCTGGGCCGAGAGCCGCGACCAGATGGAACGGCACGCGCGGCTGTTCCGCGAGGAGCTCGTCCCGGCTCTGACCGGCGAGGGCATCGAGCTGGTCCGGTGGGCCGACCTCGACCGCGAGGAGCAGAAGTTCTGCAAGCGGCTGTTCAAGGAGCGGGTCTTCCCGGTGCTGACCCCGCTGGCGGTCGACCCGGCCCACCCGTTCCCCTACATCTCCGGGCTCTCGCTCAACCTCGCCGTGCTCGTGCGCAACCCGAAGACCGGCAAGGAGCACTTCGCCCGGGTCAAGGTGCCGCCGATCTTCAGCCGCTTCGTCCCGCTCGGCAACCAGCGCTTCGTCCCGCTCGAGGACGTGATCGGCGAGCACCTCAAGCGGCTGTTCCCGGGCATGGAGGTGCTGGAGGTCCACACGTTCCGGGTCACCCGCAACGAGGACCTCGAGGTCGAGGAGGACGACGCGGAGAACCTGCTCAAGGCTCTGGAGAAGGAGCTGCTCCGCCGGCGCTTCGGGCCACCGGTGCGGCTGGAGGTCGAGGAGTCGATCGCGCCCCAGGTGCTGGAGCTGCTGGTCGAGGAGCTCGGCGTCTCGGAGGACGAGGTCTTCCGCGTCGACGGGCTGCTCGACCTGGTGGGACTCCACTCGATCGCCGACCTGCCCCGCGAGGACCTCAAGTACCCCGCCTTCGTGCCGACCACCCACCGCCAGCTGGCCGAGGTCGAGTCGGCCAAGCCGGTCGACGTCTTCAAGGCCACCGCGTCGGTACGACGTACTCCTGCACCACCCGTACGACTCCTTCGCGACGTCGGTGCAGCGGTTCGTCGAGCAGGCCGCGGCCGACCCGCACGTGCTGGCGATCAAGCAGACGCTCTACCGCACCTCGGGTGACTCGCCGATCATCGACGCCCTCATCGACGCCGCCGAGGCCGGCAAGCAGGTGCTGGTGATCGTCGAGATCAAGGCCCGCTTCGACGAGGAGGCCAACATCCGCTGGGCCCGCAAGCTGGAGCAGGCCGGGTGCCACGTCGTCTACGGCCTGGTCGGGCTGAAGACCCACTGCAAGCTGGCGATGGTCGTGCGCGACGAGCCGGAGGGCATCCGGCGCTACACCCACATCGGCACGGGCAACTACAACAGCAAGACCGCGCGCCTCTACGAGGACCTCGGGCTGATCACGACCGACGAGGTGATCGGCGAGGACGTCGCCCACCTGTTCAACAACCTCAGCGGCTACTCCCGCAACCCCACCTACGACCGGCTGCTGGTCGCACCCGACTCGGTGCGCAACGGGCTGGTCGAGCGCATCCACCGCGAGATCGACCACCACCGCCAACGGCCGGCCGGCCGGGATCCGGTTCAAGGCGAACTCGGTGGTCGACGAGGCGTCGATCGACGCGCTCTACCTCGCCTCGCAGGCCGGCGTACCGGTCGAGATGCTGGTCCGCGGCATCTGCGCGCTCCGGCCCGGCGTCCCGGGGCTGTCGGAGAACATCGGGGTGCGCTCGGTGGTGGGCCGGTTCCTCGAGCACAGCCGGGTCTACTGGTTCGAGAACGGCGGCTCGCCGAGCGTCTGGATCGGCTCGGCCGACCTGATGCACCGCAACCTCGACCGGCGCGTCGAGGTCCTGGTCCAGCTGCCCGAGCGACGAGAACGCCGCCCAGGTCGGCGACCTGCTCGACCTCGCGTTCGCGGACTCGACGTACGCCTGGGAGCTCGGGCCGCGAAGGGGACTGGACGCCCAACCAGGGCACCGACCACCTCCAGGAGGTGCTCATCGAGCAGCAGCGGCGGCCCCGGGTCGTCACCTGATTAGCAGGTCCTACCCGGCACCCGTAGGCTGTCGCCCGTTCGGCCACCCACTCCCGAGGAGCACGTCGTGGCGCTTACGCCTGCGTCCTACCGATACGTCGTTCTACGAGCTGTTCACCATCTCCGCGCAGCACCTCGTGACCGGCGCCGGGCTCCTCGCGGAGATGATCTCCGAGGGCGCCGACCGCCCCGAGGTCGCCAAGCGGATGCGCGAGGCGGAGCACGTCTGCGACGAGAACACCCACGCCATCGTGCGCAGGGTGAACAGCAGCTTCGTGACGCCGTTCGACCGCGAGGACATCTACTCGCTGGCCGGCTGCCTCGACGACGTGATGGACGACATGGACGAGGTCGTCGACCTGATCCTGCTCTACGAGGTCGTGAACTTCCCGACGGAGGTCCTCAACCAGGTCGAGGTCATCCAGCGCTGCGCGGAGATCACCGCCGAGGCGATGCCGAAGCTGCGCGACGATGACCGACCTCGACGAGTACTGGATCGAGATCAACCGGCTCGAGAACGCCGGCGACAAGAGCTACCGGCGTACTCTCGCGAAGCTCTTCAGCGGCGACTTCAAGGCGATCGAGGTCCTCAAGCTCAAGGACATCGTCACCTCGCTCGAGGGCGCCATCGACGCGTTCGAGAAGGTCGCCAACATCGTCGAGCAGATCGCCGTCAAGGAATCCTGACCCCCATGGACCTCGCGATCGTCATCACGGTCGTCGTCGTGGCCCTTGCCTTCGACTACACCAACGGGTTCCACGACGCGGCGAACGCCATCGCCACGTCGGTGTCCACCCGGGCCCTGACGCCGCGGGTGGCGCTGATCCTGGCGGCGGTGATGAACTTCGTCGGCGCGTTCCTCGGCCAGAAGGTCGCCCACACCGTCTCCGACGTGATCGTGCCCCCCGACGGTCGCGAGGGGCTGGTCGTCGTCCTGGCCGGGCTGCTCGGCGCGATCATCTGGAACCTCACGACCTGGTACTTCGGCCTGCCGTCGTCGTCGTCCCACGCCCTGATCGGCGGGCTCGTCGGCGCCGCGCTCGCCGCCGGTACGACGGTGCACTGGTCGACCATCGTCGACAAGGTCGTGATCCCGATGGTGATCTCGCCGCTGGTCGGCTTCGCGCTGGCGTTCGTGGTGATGCTCGCGATCCTGTGGATCTTCCGCAACCGGAACGCCGGCAAGGTCACCCGGGGCTTCCGGCTCGCGCAGACGGTGTCCGCGTCGGCGATGGCGCTCGGCCACGGCCTCCAGGACGCCCAGAAGACGATGGGCGTGATCTTCCTGGCGCTGATCACCAGCGGCCACCTCGCCCCCGACACCAAGGACCTCCCGCTGTGGGTGATCGCGGCCGTCGGCCGGCGCCATCTCGCTGGGCACCTACTCCGGCGGCTGGCGGATCATGCGCACCCTGGGCCGCAAGATCATCCACCTCGACCCGCCCCACGCCTTCGCCGCCGAGTCCGTGGGCGCCACCGGTGCTCTACGCGACGGCGTTCCTCTGGCAGGCCCCCGTCTCCACCACCCACATCATCACCTCGGCGATCATGGGCTCCGGCGCCACCCGCCGGGTCTCCGCGGTGCGCTGGGGCATGGCCCGCTCGATCGTCGGTGCCTGGGTGATCACCTTCCCCGCCGCCGGTCTCGCCGCCGCGCTCTGCTTCGGGATCCTCCACCCCTTCCTCGGCTGACCGGCTTCTGTGGCCACGTCGGGTAGTCCGTGACGTTTTGGCCCCTGAACGGGCCAGACGAGGACCGAAACGTCACGGAGCTACCCCGGTGTGAGCGCTCAGCCGGCCCGAGAGCCGAGGAGGCGCGAGCGTTCGCCTGCCGACGAGCCGTCGACGACGGTCGACCGAGTCGGTCCGCACCCACCACGGCGGCGGGTCGATGGTCCACGGCGCGCGCCGGAGGGTGCGCCGATCGTGCGCGTCCGTAGGCAGACCGCATCCGAGCGACCAGGGTCGCCTCGTCGCTCCAGTCGGCCCCCACGACGGAGAAGTACTCGAGGCCGACATCGCGAAGGGCCTGTTCACGGCGCACGTCGACTCCGCGCTGCCGGCGGCCGAGGTGGACGACGCCGTCGTACTCACCGACGACGCCGAGGTTCGGTTCGAGTAGGTCGGGTGTGCCGATGTGTCGCCCCGACAGGTCGAACACGGGCACGTTGCAGAGCGGCCTGGGAAGCGCTGCCTGCAACACCCACGCCAGCCGCATGCGCGACTCCTGTGGCGACCATGAGTTCTCGCTCGGCGAGCGGCATGGCCTCGCGTGCCTGCGGGATTCCGGTCCAGGTGCCGAGGGTCGCGGCGTACGCCCGCAGCTCGTCCGTGGACACGAGGTCCGCCTGCATCGCCATGTCGGCAGCGACGACGGCGGCTGCGACCGAGGACGCGTACCGCATCTCGAAGAGCACCGAGCGCGCCGGGATCGTCACGCGGCACTCCATCGACCACGATGACGTCGTCCGCCCGAGGTGCTCGGCACTGACCTGGATCCCCAGCTGCGGGCGGATGTCGGCACAGCTCGTCACGAGGTCGACTGGCCTTCGTGTCGTGCCGTCACGCACGAAGCCGCTGAACCACGCGGCACCCATCCACCGCAGGGCTGCCCAGCCCGTCACGGCTCCGTACCCTCGGGAGGACTGCGGCAGCCTCGACGATCCGTTGCTCGAGCCGCGTCCGGGTCGACCGAGGCGGGCACATAGAGCCCCCTGCTGGTCCGGCGCCACTGACGGTCCCCGGGCCTGCTTCGCCGTCGGCCCGCCAGCCCCCGTCGGGTCGGTCCGAACGGGAAGGACGAGTCCCGGCCGCGGCGGACCCCGAAGGCTCGAGGCGAGACCGGCGGCTCCATCTCCCGCAGGTTCTCGGAACTCCAGGCCGGGCGTCGTCGGTCATCCACAGGTCCAGGGGATGGGGATACTCCGTGACGTTTCGGCCTCTTGTGGCGCTTCCGGGGGCCAGAACGTCACGGACTACCCCGAGACAACAAGCCCAGGTCAGCCGAAGCGGCCGGAGATGTAGGCCTCGGTGGAGGCCTCGTCGGGGGTGGAGAACATCTTCCGGGTCGGGTTGAACTCCACCAGGTGGCCGGGCTTCCCGGCGGCCTTGAGGTTGAAGAAGCCGTGTCGTCGCAGACCCGGGCGGCCTGCTGCATGTTGTGGGTGACGATCACGATCGTGTAGTCGGACTTCAGCTCGTGGATCAGGTCCTCGATCGCCGAGGTCGAGATCGGGTCGAGGGCCGAGCACGGCTCGTCCATCAGCAGCACCTCGGGCTTGACCGCGATCGCGCGGGCGATGCAGAGCCGCTGCTGCTGGCCGCCGGACAGCCCCATGCCCGGCTTGTTGAGCCGGTCCTTGACCTCGTTCCAGAGGTTGGCGCCGCTGCAGCGACCGCTCGACGATCGTCGTCGGCGTCGGACTTCTTCAGCTTCTTGGCGTTCAGCCGGTTGCCCGCGAGCACGTTGTCGTAGATCGACATCGTCGGGAACGGGTTGGGCCGCTGGAAGACCATGCCGATCTGGCGGCGTACGGCGACCGGGTCGACGCTGGGGTCGTAGAGCGACTGGCCGTCGACGACGACCTTGCCCTCGACGCGCGCGCCCGGGGATCACCTCGTGCATCCGGTTCAGCGACCGCAGCATGGTCGACTTGCCGCAGCCCGGACGGGCCGATGAACGCCGTCACCGACCTGGACTTGACGGTCATGTTGACCCCCTCCACCGCGAGGAAGTCCCCGTAGTAGATGTTGAGGTCTGAGACGTCGATGCTCTTGGCCATGATTCCTTCCTCGGGCGTCTCGGCTCAGTGTCCCTTGGCGGGGGCGAAGATGCGACCGATGATCCGCGCGATGAGGTTCAGGACCATCACCAGCGCGATCAGCACGAGCGCACCTCCCCAGGCCCGCTGGTAGCCGACCGGGGTCGACGAGGCGTACTGGGAGAAGATGAAGACGGGCAGCGTGGTCATGCGCCCGTCGAAGAGGTTCGTGTTGATGCCGTCCGTCGCGCCGGCGACGACCAGCAGCGGCGCCGTCTCGCCGATGACGCGCGAGATCGCGAGGACCACGCCGGTGACGATGCCGGCCAACGACGTCGGCAGCACCACCCGGATGATCGTGCGCCACTTCGGCACCCCGAGCGCGTACGACGCCTCGCGGAGGTCGTCGGGCACGAGTCGCATCATCTCCTCCGACGAGCGCACGACGGTCGGGATCATCAGCAACGACAGGGCGATCGAGCCGCCGATGCCGGCACGGAACGCCGTGCCCGAAGAGCAGCACGAGCAGGGCCAGGGCGAACAGTCCCGCCACGATCGACGGGATGCCGGTCATCACGTCGACGAGGAACGTGATCACCCGCGCCGTCCGCGACTTCTTGCCGTACTCGACCAGGTAGACCGCGGTCAGGATCCCGATCGGGATCGAGATCACCGCGGCCGCGACCGTGATCAGCAGCGTGCCGAGCAGTGCGTGGAAGATGCCGCCCTGCTCGTCGCCGATCACGTTGAGCATCGAGATGCTCAGGAACTGCCCGTTGATCGCCGGAGCCCCGCTCCGGATCACGACGTACAGCAGCCAGACCAGCGGCGACACCGCGACCGCGAACGCCGTCCAGATCAACGCCGTGACGAAGCGGTCGACCGCGGCGCGCCGGCCCTCGACCAGTCGCGACCAGAGCGGCATCGCCACCAGGAAGACCACGATCGCCGCGACCACCCAGGTGATCACGCCCCAGCCGGAGAGCAGGGCCGGCAGCCCCGCCACGGCGAGCGCCATCACGCCCACGAGCAGGGGCGCCCACCGGGGCAGCCGGGCGTGGGAGATCGTGCATCGGTGCGGAGGTCATCGGTTCAGCCTCCGCTCGCTCCGGCCGGCCACCCAGCGGGCCGCGAAGTTGACCAGGAAGGTCACCACGAACAGCACCAGGCCGGTCGCGATCAGCAGCGACTGCCGCTCGGGCGTCGCCTCCTTGTAGTTCAGGGCGATGTTCGCGGCGATGGTCGGCGGGCTCGCCGTCCCGATCACGTTCAGCGTCGTCGTCGGCGTCGTCGCCAGCACCATCGCGACCGCCATCGTCTCGCCGAGGGCCCGGCCGAGGCCGAGCATCACGCCCGGAGACCATGCCCGAGCGGGCGTAGGGGAAGACGGCGTACCGGATCATCTCCCACCGGGTCGCGCCGAGGGCGAGCGCGGCCTCCTCGTGGAGGCGCGGCGTCTGGAGGAAGACCTCACGGGAGATCGCGGTGATGATCGGCATGATCATGATCGCCAGCACGATCCCGGCGGTGAACAGCGAACGCCCGTTCGGCGACGGGTCGCCGAAGAACGGGATGAACCCGAGGTGGTCGTGCAGCCAGACGTGGGCCGGCTGCAGGTACCCCGCGAGGTAGCGGCCGCCCCACAGCCCGAAGACCACCGACGGCACGGCGGCCAGCAGGTCGATCAGGTAGGCCGAGCGCCGAGGCCAGCCGGCGCGGCGCGTAGTGGGAGATGAACAGCGCGATCGCGATCGAGAACGGCACGGCGACGACGAGCGCGATCGCCGAGGCCAGCAGCGTGCTGACGATCAGCGGCCAGATGTAGCTGGCGAACGACGTGAACGGCGCGTAGGTCGCGGCGTCCGAGGTCAACCCGCGCCAGCCCTCGACGGCCAGGAAGACGAAGACCGCGACCAGCGCGACCAGGATCGTCAGCGCGGCGATCCGGGCGAGGCCGGCGAACGCCCGATCACCGCGCCGACTCGGGCCCGGCGCGGCCTCGGGCTCCGTCCTTCTCCGGGGAGGCGGTGGCGGTCACGATGCTCCTTGGGGACCAGGAACGAGTGGAGCGGGTACGACGGTCCCCGGAGACCGTCGTACCCGCCGGGGCCCGATCAGCTGCCGGACGAGATCTTGGCGATGATCGACGTGGCCTTGCTCGCCAGCGCGCGTCGAGCGGGGCCGAGCCCGCCGCCGTCGGCGGCCGCCTGCTGACCCTCGCTCGAGACCACGTAGGTCAGGTAGCCCTTGACCATGTCGGCCGTCGCGGAGTCGGCTGTACGTCGGGCAGGCCAGCAGGTACGACGCCAGCATCAGCGGGTAGTCGCCCTTGGCCGTGGCAGTGCGGTCGATGTCGGTCGCCATGTCGGTCGCCGGCCGGTTCGGAGCGGCCGGAGAGGCCGCCAGCACCTTGGCGGCGCCGTCGGCGCTCGGGGCGTTGAAGTCGCTGCCGACCTTGATCGAGACCACGCCGAGGCTTGCCGGCGGCCGTGACCGCGGAGTCGTCGGCGTACCCGATCGAGCCCTCGGTGTCGCTCAGCGCGCCGATCACACCCGAGGTGCCCTCGAAGCCCTGACCGCCCTTGATGCTGGCCGGCCACACCGTGTTGGCCGCGTCGGCCCAGGCGCCGTCGCCGGCCTTGTTCAGGTAGTCGGTGAAGTTGAAGGTCGTGCCCGACTCGTCCGAGCGGTGGACGGCCGAGATGTCGCTGCTCGGGCAGGTTCACACCGGAGTTCTGCGAGGCGATCTCCGGGTCGTTCCACTTCGTGACCTTGCCGTCGAAGATGTCGGCGACCGTCTTGGCGTCGAGGTTCAGCGAGGTCACGCCGGGAGGTTGAAGGCGACCGCGATCGGGCTGATGTACGCCGGCACCTCGATCGAGTCGGCGCCGCAGGTGTCCTTGGCGGCGCTGAGCTGCTCGTCGGTGAGGTAGGCGTCGGTACCGGCGAAGCTGTAGGCCTTGCTGGTGAAGTTCTCGATGCCCGTGCCGGAGCCGACCTCCTCGTAGTTGATCGTGCCGCCGTTGGCCTTCTGGTAGTCGGCGCGCCAGGTCTGCTCGGCGTTCGCCTGGGAGGTGGCACCGCCACCGTTGAGGGTGCCGCTACCGCCGTCGCCGCTGCTCCCGCTGTTCTTGTCGCCGCAGGCGGCCAGCGTGAGGCCGACCGTGAGGACCGCGACCGCCGGGAAGGCGGCCCGGCGGAGGGAAGAGCTGTTCACGTGATTGCTCCTGAGTCAGATGTCGAGGACACCTCGGAAGGTAGGCAGGAGAGGTGGACGGCCATGGCGGGCGCGGTGAACGGGCGGTGAACTCAGGACGCCGGGATCGCGACGTAGCGCGATCCGCGAGACGACGGCCGCATGAACGGGGGGCGTCCGAGCCAGCGGAGCTAGTACCCCGGGGCCATCTGACACGGGTGGGCCAGGTAAAAAGTGTCGAATGTCTGGACGGCACCTCTTTACTCAGCCTACGTTTCTCTGCGGGGGTACGACGTTCGTGGGGGTTGGCTTAGGAAGGACCCGACATGCGTCGGATCGCCCCGGCGATCGGCCCGGTACTCGCCCTCGTGGCGGTCACGGTGCCCGCAACCCCTGCTCACTCGGTCGCACCTCACGCGTCTGCGACGTCTGCCTCGCACGCGTCCGGGCGCGCCACGACCTCGTCCCGCTCCGGCATCGGGCTCGACACCACGTCGCTCGGCACGTCGTTCGTCAGTGTCAGCTGGAACTGGATCAAGGCCGCCTCGGGCTACCGCATCCAGGTGGCGAAGCGGGCTGACTTCTCGAAGGTCGTGACGACCCGGAAGAAGCGGAACAGCAACCACCGCCCCGCCGGCGGGCGCGAGGCCGCGGTGGTGGGCAACCTGCGGGACGCGAGCTACTACTGGGTCCGCGTCCGCAAGGTGAAGGGTCACCACGCGGCTCCGTGGTCCCAGCCGGTGCGGGTCGCCACCAAGGCGCACGTCCCCGACCAGTTCAAGGGGGCACACGGGCGCAAGGGCGCCAACCCCGGTGAGGCCAGGCTGACCTGGAAGACCCCGGGCGGCCACACCGACTTCTTCCGGATCACCACCGCGCTGACCCCGTTCGGCGGGCGCAACTCCCCCGCGGTCGGCCGTCACAGCACGACGTTCACGGTGGGCGGCAACCGGCGTGGGGTCACCCTCACCGCCGCGCAGACCGCAGCCGCGGGAGCCGGCATCGGCAGCGGACGCTTCCTGTTCTTCCGGATCACGGCCGTGCGCAAGGGCCCGGCCGACACCGCCACCCGCCCCTACCCGTTCCTGCAGCACACCGCCGTGGCCGGCCAGGGCGCCCGTGGCAACGGCACCCGGCTCCGCATCGCGCAGTACAACATGCACGTCGCCTCCAAGGACGTCCCCGGCCACCCGTGGAAGGACCGCCAGCACCGGATCGCGAAGAACATCGCCCGCGTCCACCCGGCGATCGCGTCCCTCCAGGAGCTGATGCCGACGATGTGGACCGACTACAACGGCGGGGTCGGCCTCGACGCAGCCCTCAAGCAGGAGGGCGCCGGGCGGTACAAGCTGACCCGGACGACGCCGTACTGGAAGGGCAACGGGCAGGACACCCACATCCTGTACGACCCCACCAAGGTCACCATGGTGAGCAACTGCGACGACTCGGTGCCGTCGTGCTACATCGGGATCCCGGACCCGATCCACCAGCACGTCGCGGCGTACGCCAAGTTCCGCGACAACGCCTCGGGCCAGGAGTTCTACTTCGTCGCCGCGCACCTGAACACCAACAACGACGCGAAGACCAACGACATCCGCGGCCGCCAGGCCCAGGCGATCAGCGACGGGATCAAGGCGATCAACCGCCAGAACCTGCCGGTGATCTTCGGGACCGACGCGAACAGCTCGCAGACCAGCGCCGGCGGTGACTCGGCGCACGACGTGCTGCTCAACGAGGGCTGGTACAACACGTTCTCGGCGGCCAAGGTGGTCAACGCGCAGTACAACTCCGTCAACCACTACGAGTCGCCGGAAAAGAGGTCGCCGTACGGCATCGGGAGCATGTACGACACGATCTCGACGTTGAACATGCCGGGAGCGAGCCTGTGGAAGCAGGTGCTCACCGGAGCGCCGTGGCCGTCCGACCACAACATGATCTTCGCCGACCTGCGACTGCCCTGACGAAGACCTGGGGAGCCTGCTGACGGGGTCAGCCGAGGTGCCGCTCGAGGGCGCGCACCCGGCCCCGTCGGTGGTGGACGACCACCAGCTCTCCCGTCGTGTGCGGCTCGCCGGGGGATCCCGATCGCGTCGTAGACGGCGGGCAGGACCGGCCGATGGGTGCACAGCACGGTGTCCTCGCCTGAGCCGAGGATCTCGTCGACGACCTTGAGCACCGACTTGGCCGTCGCGTCCTCCTCGGAGAGCCGGTCGGTGGTGGTCACCGGCCACCCGCTCCGCTCGGCGTACGGCGCCACCGTCTCGACGCAGCGCAGGCTCGACGACGTGACGATCCGGGACACCCCGAACGCCTCGAGCACCGGTGCGGTGGCCCGCGCCTGGGCCTTGCCGCCGACGAGCAGCGGCCGCTTCCGGTCGTCCTTGCGCCACGCCTTGCGCGACCGGGCCAGCCCGTGCCGCAGGATGACCAGAGCGCGGGTCTTCTTGCCCGTCGCCAGCGCCTCGTCGAGGGTGCGCCGGTCGCGGCGGTAGCTCAGGCGCTTCTCGGCCTTCTCGACGTCGACCCACTCGACCTCGTCGATCTCGCTGTTGACCAGGTATCCCGACACGTCGTGGTCCCCGACCACGCGCCCGACCCAGTAGTCCACCACCTTGGTACGTGCACCGTTCGGGTAGGACTGGGTCGTCAGGGGCACCCCGAGCCGGACCCGCAGGCCGGTCTCCTCCTCGACCTCGCGGACGGCCGCCCCGGGTGACGACTCGCCGCGGTCCAGCTTGCCCTTCGGGAACGACCAGTCGTCGTACGCCGGCCGGTGCACCAGGAGGACCTGGCCACGTCGCAGCACCACGGCGCCGGCGGCTCGGACGTCTCCGGACCTGGACGTCGGGGACATGCGGCTAGTCTCACACCCACCTCGCCGGGTGGTCACGACAGGGTCGACCACCGATCGCGGACCGAGACCACGGCTGCGACGACCGATCGAGCAGGGATCAGGACGGAGCGCACGTGCCGAGACGACCCTGGCTCGTCGGTACGGCCGTGCTGGCGCTCGTCCTGGCCGCCGGTGGCTACCTGTGGTGGCGGCACGACGAGCGCACGTCGTTCGCGTGGGCCGTCGATCACGCGCCCGGCGGCGTGCAGCGTCTCTCGTGGACGGACTGGGCGGCGGTGCGCGCCCACGAGCACGCGACCGGTCTCTCCCAGCGATCGACCGCGGCGGCGCTGCAGACGTTCCTCGACCGCGCCTACGACGACGACCTGAGCTCGACGTCCGCGCTGGTCACGTCGGCCCCGGTGCTCCAGGAACGCTTCGGCTTCTCGCCGGCCAGCGCCGACTGGGAGCTGTTCAGCCAGTCCGACCAGGGCGCCGTCGTGATGCTCCACCTGCCGTCGTCGGTCGACCTCGCCGACGTCGCGGACCACCTGCGCGACCTCGGCTACACCGAGCCCGGCTCCGCCGACGGGGTCTGGGACGGAGGGGCCGACCTGCTGGCGCAGATCTCACCCTCGCTGTCGGGTGAGCTGCAGTACGTCGCGCTCGACGCCGACGACTCGGTCGTCCTCACCTCCGACTCGGCGGAGTTCCTGGGCGTCGCGATGGCCGCCGTCCAGGGGCACGGTGCGGGCGACTCCGGCCTCGACGGCGTGGTCGACGACGCCGGCGAGCCGCTCTCGTCGGCGGTCTACAGCGGCGACTACGCCTGCGGCGCACTGGCGATGGCACACGCCGGGGCAGCCGACCAGGCCCAGGCCCGACAGCTCGTCGCCGCAGCGGGCGAGGTGAACCCCTACTCGGCGTTCGCGATGTCCGACGAGCCGGACGGCTCCGTGCGGGTCGCGTTCGTCTTCGACGGAGACGACGCGGCGCGAGCGAACGCCGACTCCCGGGCGATCTTGGCGCGCGGGCCGGCACCGGGCCAGGGCGGCACCTTCGGCGAACGGTTTCGGGTCCGACTCGGTGACGGCGCACGGTTCGCTGGTCGTGATGCAGCTGGCGCCGCGGCCGGACGCGTCGGTGCTGTCGGACCTCAGCACGGGCCCGCTGCTGTTCGCCACCTGCTGAGGCAGGCGCCGGCGTTCGCGGCGTACGCGCGCTAGGCCGTCGCGCCGGGGCCACGCCCGAGGATCTCGTCGATCTCGGCGGCGCTCAGGTGCTCGTCGGTCTCGCTCGCGGCGATGATGAGGTTGGTCGTGAGCTCCACCTCGCCCAGGAGGTCGCTGTCCTCGAGCGACACGTCGAACTGGTCGGGCACGGACAAACTCCTTGCGAACCATCGGGGCGCTGGTTACCGGGTCAACTGTCTAGGGTTCCCCGTCCCGAGCTGTCCCAAACCCGGAAAATAGCGCGTCGTCCTCGTCAACGGAAAGGACCCCACCACCAGGGTGGGGTCCTCCTCCGTCATGGTCCGGGCGCGAGCCCGGCCCCCGCGCGATCAGATCGCGCGGACGTTCTCCGCCTGCGGGCCCTTGGGACCCTGCGTGACGTCGAACTCAACCTTCTGGTTCTCGTCGAGGGACTTGTAGCCCTGCGACTGGATGGCCGAGTAGTGCACGAAGACGTCGTCTCCGCCGTCCTCCTGCGCAATGAAGCCGAAACCCTTCTCGGCGTTGAACCACTTCACGGTGCCTTGAGCCATGTGCTCGATACTCCTGTTGATCGGAACGACGGGCCGTCACTGCGACGGCCCTGGCACCAGATGCGGTGACACGTCGCTCCGACTTGCATGGGTGGCACCCACGAAGAGAACGCCGTTGGATCACAAACTCCGCTGGCGTAGACCATCTGGAACCTGCATCTGCTGCAGTGCAGACCTTACCAACCCTTGGCCCGGCCAGGGGAACCCCTTCGACCGTCAAGCTTCTGGCCGTCCCAGGTGGCCCTGTCGGCGCCCCCGGCCACCGACAGCGGGCGGATCGGCCACGTTCCCATCTAGACATACCCCTGTGGGGTATGTCAGGCTGCTCCTTGGATACCCCCTGGAGGTATTCATTCCCTCACGAAGGAGCGCCCGATGTCCACCCTCACCCGCATCCATCGCGTCACCGGGATGACCTGCGAGCACTGTGCGCGCGCCGTTTCCCAGAGGTCGGCGACCTCCCGGGTGTGACCGGCGTCCACGTGGAGCTCGCCACCGGCGACGTGACGGTCTCCAGCACCCACGAGATCGCCCACGACGCGCTGGCCGCAGCGATCGACGAAGCCGGCTACCACCTCGCCTCCTGACCCGACCCCCCGACCGAGCACGCACCAGGAGTCCCCGATGACCACCACCGCCCCGCCGTCCGCACCCGCACAGCAGGTCGAGTGCACGGAGACCAGCCTCAGCATCGGCGGCATGACCTGCGCCTCGTGCGTGGGTCGGGTGCAGAAGGCGCTCGTCCGCGTGGACGGCGTGGTGGCGGCCTCGGTCAACCTCGCCACCGAGACGGCCACGGTCACCCACGACCCCGCCACGGTGTCGGCCGAGACCCTCGCCGAGGCCGTGGGCCGGGCGGGTTACGACGCCAGACCTCGCCGGGCCGCCACCACTCCGGAGCCGCGGCCGGCCGACGATCGGGACGCCGTCGACGACCTGGACGCCCGACGCGACCGCGAGATCGCCCACCTCAAGCGGCGCTGGCAGGTCGCACTGGTCACCGGGCTCTCCCTGATGGGCGTGATGTACGTGCCCTTCTACCTCGACACCATGGACTGGCTGATGCCACTGATCCTGGTGATCGCCACCGGCGTCCAGCTCTGGGCGGGTGCCGACATCTACCGGCAGGCTTGGGCGGCCGCTCGCCACCGCGCCACGACGATGAACACCCTCGTCGCGCTGGGGACGGGAGTGGCCTACGGCTACAGCGCCTTCGTCACCCTCTGGCCGGCGCAGGCACAGGCCTGGGGCCTTCCGCTGCACCTGTACTTCGAGACCGCCCTGATCGTGGTCGCCCTGGTGCTCATGGGGCGGTGGCTCGAGCTCAAGGCCAAGAAGCGCACGGCTGCGTCGATCAGGTCGCTGGTCCGGCTCGCGCCCGCGACCGCACGCGTGCTGCGGGGGGACGCGGAGGTCGACGTACCGGTCGACGAGGTCGTCGTCGGCGACCGCGTCCGCGTTCGGCCCGGGGAGAACGTCCCCGTCGACGGCATCGTGACCGACGGCCGGTCCTCGGTCGACGAGTCGATGCTCACCGGAGAGAGCGCCCCGGTCGAGAAGGAGGCCGGTGACCGGGTCATCGGCGCCACCCTCAACCGAACCGGGACCCTCGTCGTGCGCGTCACGGCCGTGGCCGCCGACGGGACGCTGGCCCAGATCGTCCGCCTCGTCGAGGAGGCCCAGGGGTCACAGGCACCCATGCAGCGTCTGGCCGACCGGGTCTCGGCGTGGTTCGTCCCGGCCGTGCTCGTCAGTGCTGCTGCGACGTTCGCTTCCTGGATGGCCTTCGGTCCCACCGCGGACCGGCTGGTGCTCGCCATCGGGGCGACCGTGGCCGTGCTGATCATCGCCTGCCCCTGTGCCCTCGGGCTGGCCACGCCGACCGCGGTGATGGTCGGGACGGGCAAGGCGGCCGAGCTCGGCATCCTGGTCAGCGACGGGCAGGCCCTCGAGACCGCCCGGCGCCTGACCGCCGTGGTCCTCGACAAGACCGGCACGCTCACCCACGGGCGACCGGCGCTCACCGACCTGACCGTCCTGCCGGGGTACGACGCGGACGAGCTGCTCGCTCTGGTCGCCTCGGCGGAGGTCGGCAGCGAGCACCCCGTCGGGGAGGCGATCGTGACCGCGGCCGTCACCCGAGGCGCGCAGCTGCGTCCCGCAACCGGCTTCTCGGCGCATCCGGGGCACGGGATCGTCGCCTCGATCGGCGCAGCCGAGGTCGCCGTCGGCAACCGAGCCCTGATGACGACGCTCGATGTCGATGTCGAGGCCCTGACGTCGGCAGCGGATCAGGCAGCCGGACGGGGCGAGACACCGGTGTACGTCGCCGTCGACGCCACCGCAGTCGGCCTGGTCACCGTGGCCGACACGGTCAAGCCCGACGCCGACCGAGGTCGTCGCCCAGCTGAAGGCACTCGGGCTCCAGGTGTGGATGGTCACCGGCGACAACGCCGCCACCGCGGCCTCCGTGGCCCGAGCCGTGGGCGTCGACCACGTCGTCGCCGAGGTCCTCCCGGCCGACAAGGCCGACCGCGTCGCGGCCCTCCAGGGTGCCGGGCACGTCGTCGCCATGGTCGGCGACGGGATCAACGACGCCCCGGCCCTGGCCCGGGCCGACCTCGGCATCGCGATCGGCACCGGCACGGACGTCGCCATCGCCGCCTCCGACATCACCCTGGTCGGCGGCAGCCTGCGCGGCATCGTGTCCGCTGTCGCGTTGTCGCGTCGTACCGTCACCACGATCAAGCAGGGGCTGGCCTGGGCGTTCGCCTACAACGTCCTGCTCATCCCGGTGGCGGCCGGCGCGCTGTACGGATGGCACCACCTGCTGCTCGACCCCGTGCTCGCCAGTGCCGCGATGGCGATGAGCTCGGTCAGCGTGGTGACCAACGCCTTGCGCCTGCGCCGGTTCACCGCGCCCGCCACGGCTTACGAGATCACGCACCGGCCCCTGCGCGCGCGCATCGGCGGCTCGGCGTACCTCGTCGCCGTTGCCGTGGTCGCCCTCGCACTCGGGTCCGGCTTCACCTGGCTGAGCCGCACCGACCAGGCCGAGCGGGGGATGAACGGCGTCCTCGCGTGGTCGGAGGGGATGGGGATGCCGATGCGTCCCCGGATGAGTGTCATGGAGGAGGCCGAGATCGTGCCGGTCAGCGCCCGGGACGCCGGACTCCGGGTCGTGCTCGGCACCCCCGCAGTCCTGCACGCCGGCCGCGCCGCGCGACTGACGTTCGAGGTGCGCGACGCCGCGACCGGTGAGCCGGTCACCGACCTGGTCCGCACCCACCAGGTGTGGATGCACCTGATCATCACCCGTGCGGACCTCGGGACCTTCGCGCACGTGCACCCCGAGCCCACCGGCACCGCCGGCGTCTACGCCGTGGACACGACGTTCCCGACTCCCGGCCGCTACACGCTGCACACCGAGTTCCGGCAGAACGGTGAGATGGCGGACGTGCTCGACACGAGCACGGTCACGGTCACCGGCCGTGCGCCTGCGCCGGTCGCCGTCCCGAGCGGGGACGTCCGGAGCTACGCCGCCGAGGGTGTCGGCATCAGGCTGGCCGGACGCGCGGTCGTGGGACAGGAGAGCGACCTGACGCTCTCCTTCTCGCACCTCGATGCCGCGGGTCGCACCACCGGCGTCGTCGACGACCTCCAGCCCTACCTGGGCGCCGCCGGGCACGTGGTGGTGATGCGGGCCGACGGCTCGACGTTCGCCCACCGGCACGCGGAGACCTTCGACGGCCGCGGCCGGCCGGTGCTGGCGCTGCCCGGCACGACGTTCGGTCCTGACCTCGCCCTGCACGTCCGGTTCGAGCGCCCGGGCGCCTACCGGATGTGGGCGCAGTTCCGGCTGGCGGACGGCACGGTCGTGACGGCCCCCTTCGTGGTCCACGCGACGCTCCCGGGGCAGTCCCGTGGCAGGCACACGCGCTGAGCCGGACGACGTCACCGAGGCTCGTCGTACACCGATGTGACGGGGTGTCCGTCGCTGTTCGCACCCGGACGCGACGGTGCACCAGCGCCTCGGCGTGCTCAGCGGCGACAGCAGCGTCGCCGCGAACGCCACGCTCTCCCAGCCACGGATGGGCAGGATCCTGCAGTGCGCGGCCGGCGGTCCCGCAGCTGACCTACATCGCCCAGACCCGCTTCGAGCTGCGCCTGCTGCTGTCGGGTCAAGCGGTCCCCGGTGACTTCGACCCAGGATGCCGACCACGTCGGAGCACCCTCTCTACCGCGACGACCGGATCCGGATGTTCGTCGACCCGTCCACCTGGTACGACTTCCTGCGGGAGCGGGACTTCGCCTTCGGGACCCGGCTGCACGGGAACATCGCGGCGCTGCTCGCGGGCACTCCGGCCTACCTGCTGACGTTCGACTCGAGGACCACCGAGGTGGCGGAGCACCATGCCCTCCCCCACGCCCCGTTGGGCTCGGTCCCTGAAGACGTGCACCCCGCGGCCCTGTACGACCGCGCCGACTTCTCGGAGTTCAACGCGCGCCGATCCACCCTGCTCGCGCACTACACGGCGTTCCTCGAGACGAACGGCCTGGCTCACGTGCACCAGCCGGGCAACGAGAACCCAGGCTTCCAGCACCAGCTCGCCGAGGTGGCCTTCTGCGGCCCGGTCGGCCCGTCCTCGCCTGCCGGTGCCGGCGCTCCGTCCCTCGTCGACCGGCTGCGAGCACGAGTCTTCGGCTGACCGCCGCCGGGCGTGCCGTCGGCGGAGTGCACCGCACAGTAGGCTCGCGCCACCGACACACTGCTCGGACGGTTGCCCCACGCGTGCCCCGTGCGAGCACGGCCGGGAGGCTGTCCGAGCAGGCCAGGGCCCTTAGCTCAATTGGCAGAGCAGTGGACTTTTAATCCATGGGTTGTGGGTTCGAGTCCCACAGGGCCTACATGGGTGATGCGTTCCTCTATGCCGGCCTCCGCACGCCGTTCGGGCGCTACGCCGGCACCCTTGCCGGCAGCCGGCCGGACGACCTCGCGGCCGCGGTGGTGCGCGGCGTGCTGGATCGAGCGCCGCAGCTCGACCCGGCCGACGTCGACGACGTGATCCTCGGCTGCGCGAACGGCGCCGGCGAGGACAACCGCAACGTCGCGCGGATGGCGGTGCTGCTGGCCGGCCTCCCCGTCACCGTCCCGGGTGTGACCGTCAACCGGCTGTGCGGCAGCAGCCTGCAGGCCGTCATGGACGCCTCGCGCCTGGTGGAGACCGGCGACGCCCGGGTCGTGGTCGCGGGCGGCGTCGAGTCGATGACGCGGGCCCCCTGGGTGTTGCCCAAGCCGGCCAAGGGCTTCCCGGCAGCGAACCAGACGCTGGTCTCGACCACGCTCGGGTGGCGGTTGGTCAACCCGCGGATGCCGGAGGAGTTCACCGCCTCGCTCGGAGAGTGCAACGAGCAGCTCGCCGACGAGCTCAGGATCGACCGGGACGCGCAGGACGAGTTCGCCGTCCGCTCGCACCAACGCGCGGCGCAGGCCTGGGCCGACGGCTTCTACGACGACCTGGTGCTGCCGGTCGACGGGCTCGAGCGCGACGAGGGGATCCGTCCCGAGGCCAGCGCCGAGAGCCTGGCCGGGCTGAAGCCGGCGTTCCGTCCCGACGGCACCATCACCGCCGGCAACGCCTCCCCGCTCAACGACGGGGCTGCCGCCCTGATCGTCGCGGGCGCGGACGCTTCCCTCGGCGTCGACCCGCTCGCCCGCGTCGCGGGCCGAGGCACTGCGGCGCTGGAGCCGCAGCGGTTCGGTCTCGCCCCGGTCGAGGCGGCCGAGCGGGCGTTGGCCGCCGCCGGGATCGGCTGGTCCGACGTCGGCGCGGTCGAGCTCAACGAGGCCTTCGCGGTCCAGTCCCTGGCCTGCCTCGACGCCTGGCGGATCGACCCCGACCTGGTGAACACCCGTGGCGGCGCGATCGCGATCGGTCACCCGCTCGGCGCCTCCGGGGCGCGGGTGGTGAGCACGCTGGCCAAGGTGCTGGTCGAACGACGGGCGCGCTGGGGCGTGGCTGCCATCTGCATCGGCGTCGGCCAGGGCCTCGCCGTGGTCCTCGAGAACGTCGCCTGAGGCGAGTCAGCGCGCGGGCTGGCCGCGCTCGCCGGAGTCGGTCAGCCGCATCTCGGCCAGGGCCCGCTCCTCGAGCTCCTGCCGACGCTGCGCGGCTGCAGCCGCTGCGGCCGCGTCCTTGGCGGGGTCCGACACCAGGTCCGCCGCGCCGTCGTCGAGGCGCTTGAGAGCCTCCCGCCCGAAGACCTGCTGCTCGGTGGCCGCACGCTCCGAGCGGCCGCGCCCGATGAAGGACACGGCCCAGTGCCCGAGGGCACTGAACCGGTTCTTGAACCCGGTCAGGTAGACGATGTGCACGCCGAGCCACAGCAGCCAGGCGATGAACCCGGTCAGCCGGAAGCGGCCGATCCGAGCCACCGCGCGGAAGCGGCTGATCGTGGCCAGGTCACCCTTGTCGAAGTAGTGGAACGGCTTCTGGGGCGGCTTGCCGGCCAGCCGGCGCTGGATCTCCTTCGCGGCGTACTTGGCGCCCTGGATGGCCACCTGCGCGACGCCCGGCAGGTGGTCGAGATCGATCATGTCGCCGACCACGAACACCTCGGGATAGCCCGGCAGCGTGAGGTCGGGGTTGACCGCGATCCGGCCCGCTCGGTCGAGCGGCGCCCCGGTCTGCTCCGACAGTGTCTTCGTCAGTGACGACGCCTGCACGCCGGCCGCCCAGATCTTGGTGACGGCCGCGATCTGCTCGGTCCGCCCGTCCTTGTACTCCACCCGGATGCCGCGCTCGTCGAGGTCGGTCACCATCCCACCGAGCAGCACCTGGACGCCGAGCTTCTCCAGCTGGACCTTGGTCTTGGCCCCGAGCTGTGCACCGAACGGCGGCAGCACCTGACCGGCCGCGTCGACCAGGACGATGCGGGCCTGCTTGGTGTTGATCGACCGGAAGTCGCGGTGGAGCGTCCGGTGGGCGAGCTCGGCGATCTGGCCGGCCATCTCGACCCCGGTCGGACCGGCCCCGACGACCACGAAGGTGAGCAGGGAGTCGACGTTCTCGCCCTTCGAGGCGCCGAGCTCGGCCAGCTCGAAGGCGCCGAAGATCCGGGCCCTCAGCTCCAGCGCGTCGTCGATGCTCTTCATGCCGGGGGCGAACTCCGCGAACTCGTCGTGACCGAAGTACGACTGGCCCGAGCCGGCCGCGACGATCAGGGAGTCGTACGGCGTGACGGTCGACCGACCCAGCACCTGCGAGGTCACGGTGCGAGCCGCGAGGTCGAGACCGGTCACGTCGCCGAGCAGCACCCGCGCGTTCTTCTGACGTGCCAGCACCTCGCGCGTCGTGGGCGCGATCTCGCCCTCGCTGAGGATGCCGGTGGCGACCTGGTAGAGCAGCGGCTGGAACAGGTGGTGGGCGGTGCGTGCGATCACCGTGACGTCGACGTCCGCGCGTCTGAGCGCCTTCGTCCCGAACAGTCCCCCGAAACCGGACCCGATCACGACGACCTGGTGCCGGCCCGACCTCTGCACCCCTGACATGTCCGTTGCCATGTCTTCACGATCCTCCTACCGGCGACACGTGCCACAATCGGGGGCACCGTCTCGTTGCTCACAGACGTGGGGCGCGTGAAACTGAAGTGCGAGATGAGGTTTCAGGCGCGCTGTGCGTGGGTACACGAGCCGGGATTGGCGCGGTCGGCGCGCCTGACCTTGTGGAGAGACAGTGCCGCTGAACCGGCCGGCGGAGCCGCTTGCACCCGGCCCCCGGGGCGCCTCGCAGGCGCGTCGGTGGGTGGCGGACGCGTGCGTCGAGCTCGGTCGCGACGACCTCCGCGAGAACGCCCAGCTGGCCCTGTCCGAAGTGGTCACCAACGCCATCCTGCACGGCAAGGACCCGATCACCGTCCGCCTGCGCGGCACTCACGCCCACCCGCGGGTCGAGGTGCGTGACGCCTCCCCCGATCCGCCCGCACTGACCTCCGCCGACGACCACGACTTCATGGACGCGCTGCCGACCTTCGGTCGGGGCCTCGCCATCGTCGCCGGCTTCAGCGAGGCCTGGGGGGCCGAGCGCGACGGCGACGGCAAGCTGGTGTGGTTCGTGCCCGCGGCGCTCCCGCCCGACCACCCGAGCCCGGGCATCGTCCTCGGCTGGGACGACGAGCCCGACGAGCCGTCGTTCGCCCACGAGGAGACGATCACCGTCCGGCTGCGCGACGTCCCGGTCGACCTCATGCAGGGCACGTTGTCCCACGGCGCCGAGCTGCGGCGTGAGCTCCGGCTGCTGGCCGTCGCCCATCACGACACCTACCCCGTGGCCTCCGACCTCTCGGCGTACTTCTCGGCCCTGGCGCGTGACTTCCGGTGGCAGTTCGGCGGCGAGACGATGCTGGAGGCGATCCAGGCCGGTCGCCACCACGCCGATCTCGACGTCACCGCACCGCTCGACGTCGCCGACCGGTTCAGCCGGCTGATGGAGCTCTACGACCTCGCCGACGCGTTCTGCCGCAACGAGCGGCTCCTCACGCTGGCGCGCAGCCCGGAGCAGGTCGAGTTCCAGTCGTGGCTGTTCGGCGAGTTCGTCCGGCAGGGAGGCGGCGCGGACGCCCGTGCCTGGTCGACCAGCCACGCGTCACACCTCTCGCGCGCTCACCCGTAGCCCAGCTCGTGCAGACGCTGGTCGTCGATCCCGAAGTGGTGGGCGATCTCGTGCACGACGGTGATCCGCACCTCGCGGACGAGCTCGTCGGCGTCGGCACACATCGCGAGCAAGGGACGCCGGAAGATCGTGATCCGGTCGGGCAGACCGGTGTGGTCGGTCCCGCGCTCGGTGAGCGAGACGCCGTCGTAGACGCCGAGCAGGTCGGGTTCGTCCGGCGGCGCATCGTCCTCGACGAGGACGACGACGTTGCGGACCAGGCGCGCGAGCTCGTCCGGGATCTCGTCGAGCGCCTGCTCGACCAGTGCCTCGAACGCCGGGCGGTCCAGCTGCATGGGGAGAACGTAGTCCGGAGACGACAGCGCCCCGCTCGCGAGGAGCGGGGCGTACGCCGGATGTTGGGCGACCCCGACGGGACTCGAACCCGCGGCCTCCGCCGTGACAGGGCGGCGCGCTAACCAACTGCGCTACGGGGCCAGGTGTTGCTCAGACGCGGGCGCCGAGCGGACGAAACTCTAACCCATCGTCCCGAGCGCCTCCCAATCGTGGCCTCGGCGCCGGGATGTGGGTTCGGGGTCCCGATCTGACCCGGGTGCACGGACGTGCTCGCTGTCGACGCAGCAGTCGTGACGCGCGTCTTCTCTGCGTGAGTCCCGGTGCCGCGATGTGGGGTCGCAGGCCCGTTCCTGGTGCGACACTGGACAGGTGAACGAGGTCGAGTCGAGCACCGGTCGAGCCGCGAAGAAGGCGGCCGGCGAGGTCAGCTCGGTGTGGGCTCGGTTCACCGATCTCGGCCTGGGCGCGTGGCTCCTGGTGCTGGGCCTGGCGTGCGTCGGGGCTCTCACCCTGGCAATCGTGATGGGCCGGGGCGGCGCCAGCACCTGCGACCAGGCGTTCCACTCGGTCCACGACATCCGTATCTACGACGGCAACCCGTCGATGCAGCTCGACGGCGTCGGCGCGCTCCAGACCGACGCCCGCGACCTGGACCAGGTGGCGGGCGGAGCGGCGGCCGGACCTCAGCGAGACGCCCTGACGGCGCTGGCCGAGGTGGCGCGGCATGCTCGCGACAACCGTCCGTTCCGCGCGGCGTCACAGCTGACGACGTACGACGACGTCTGCTCGTGACGCCTGTTCAGTACCCCCAACGGGATTCGAACCCGTGCTACCGCCGTGAAAGGGCGACGTCCTAGGCCGCTAGACGATGGGGGCCGGGCCCGGGCCGGAGGCTCCGGGCGCGCACAGCATACGGCGACGCCGCGGTCGGTACCGACTCGGCGGCGACCGGGCCGTCAGCCCAGGTAGCCCTCGACCGTGCTCTCCGAACGCGCGGCCGCGCGAGTCGGATCGCCGCCCGAGTCGCGCAGCGCCTGTCGCTGGCGGAGCAGGTCCCAGCACTGGTCCAGCTCGGTCTCGACCCGGCGCAGACGGTCGTGCTCCTCGTCGGTCGAGATCTCGCCGGCGGCCAGCTGCTGCCGCAACGCGTGCTCGGTGCTCACCAGCTCGGTGATGTGTTGACGGATGTCCACGTCGTCGGCCATGGGCCCACGGTAGCCCGCCGATCGGCACGCGGACCGACGAGACGACATGTCTTGACGCTCGTGGCGACCTCATGCCTGGCTGTCTCCATGGTCGGAGCAGCCGAGACGCCGCCACCACCCCTGACGATCGGCGACGCCCGGGTCACCCCGGTGCTCGACTCCGAGGGTCCGTTCTTCCTGCCGCTGCGCGAGGCGTTCCCGACCCTCGACGACGAGCTGCTCGCCGCAGCGGCGCGCATGGATCCACCCCGGCGCGACGCCGGAGCCGACGACACCTGGCACCTGGCGTTCCGCGCGTACCTCGTCGAGGTGGGCGAGCTCGTGATCCTGGTCGACACGGGCGCCGCCAGCGACACCGCCGTACGCCGGTCCTGGGCGCCGCTGGCCGGCCACCTCGCCGATCGGCTCCCGGAGCTGGCCGGGGTGACGCGCGAGCAGGTGACGCACGTCGTGCTGACCCACCTGCACGCCGACCACGCCGCCGGCAGTGTCGACAGAGCCGGACGCCCGGCGTTCCCGCACGCTCAGTACCTCGTCCAGGCGGACGAGCTGGCAGCGCTGACGGCCGGTGATGCCGACGGCAGTCTCGGGACCACCCTCGTCGACCCGCTGACGGCCTCGGGGCAGCTACGCGCCTGCCAGGGCGACGTCGAGCTCGTCGAGGCTCCCGCGACGGTCCGGCTCGTGCCCACGCCGGGCCACACCCCGGGCCACCAGAGCGTCGTCGTCCAGAGCGGTGACCGTTCGGCGGTGCTCGCCGGCGACGTCTTCCTGCACGCGGCACAGCTGGTCGACCCCGCGTGCCGTTACCTGTTCGACGACGACGACGAGGTCGCCGAGGCAAGCCGGCGACAGCTGCTGGAGCGGCTGCGGACCGGCGACGCGTGCGTCGGTACGGCGCACCTGGGCGAGGCCTTCGTGCCGGGGGCCACCCTCGGCTGAGCTCAGCGGCGCGACTCCAGCTCCTCGGCCCGATGGCCGTTCCGGGCCCCTTCGAGTTCCTCGGCGGTCGGTGTCGGGACGTTGTCCGCGAACAGCGCACGCGACAGCCGCGAGCGGGCACGCCTCACAGGCACGCCGCGCGCCGGGATCCCGTTCTCGTCGCGCGCGAGCTCCTCCTCGAGCACCCGGCCCGGCTCGCGGGCGGTGAGGGCGTACGCCCGCCCCGGACCGACCGGCGCGTGCCGCTCGGCGTACCCGCCCTCAGCAGACCGCACGAGGACGCCGGTCTCGAGCCCGTGGAGCAGCCGGTCGCGGTCGGCGCGCTGGAGCCCGAGGCACCAGCGGCGCGCGACGTAGAAGACGACGGCCGGGACGAGGAAGACGGCCGCCCGCATCACGTAGGTGATCGAGTTCAGGCTCCAGTGGAAGTGCGTGGCCAGGACGTCGTTGCCACCGGCAGCCCAGAGCAGGCCGTAGACGGTGACCATCGCCGCGAGGAACGCCGTCCGCGTCGGCGCGTCACGTGGCCGCTGCAGCACGTGGTGCTCGCGTCGGTCGCCGGTGACCCAGGCCTCGAGGAACGGCCACCCGACGATGGCGACGAACGGGACGAACACCAGCACCTGACCGGGCAGCAGCACGTTCCAGGAGATCGTGTGCCCCCACGCGTGGGTCTCCCAGTTGGGCATGATCCGCAACAGGCCCTCGGCGATGCCCATGTACCAGTCGGGTTGCGAGCCCGCCGTCACCTTCGAGGGGTCGTACGGGCCGTACTTCCAGACCGGGTTGATGGAGAGCAGCGCGCCCATGGCGGCGACCACGCCGAAGACCATGAAGAAGAAGCCGGTCGCCTTGGACAGGTACACCGGGAGGAACGGGTAGCCGACGACGTTCCGCTCGGTCCGTCCGGGCCCGGCCCACTGGGTGTGCTTGTGGTAGACGATCAGCAGCAGGTGTGTCGCCACGAGGGCCAGCAGCAGGCCGGGGATCAGCAGGACGTGCACGATGTAGAGCCGAGGGATGACGGCGTCCCCCGGGAACTCGCCACCGAACAGGAAGAACGAGAGGTAGGTCCCCACGACGGGAGTCGCCTTGACCAGACCGTCGGCGATCCGCAGCCCGGTGCCCGAGAGCAGGTCGTCGGGCAGCGAGTAGCCCGCGAAACCCTCGAGGACGCCCAGCAGCAGCATGGTCGCGCCGATCACCCAGGTGACCTCGCGCGGCTTGCGGAACGCGCCGCTGACGAACACCCGCATCATGTGGATGAACATCGCCGCGATGAACACCATCGCCGCCCAGTGGTGCATCTGCCGGACCAGCAGCCCGCCGCGGACGTCGAAGGAGATGTGGAGCGTCGAGGCATAGGCGTCGGACATCGGGACGCCGCGGAGCTGCTGGTAGGACCCTTCGTACGTCGACTCCGACATGCTCGGCGTGAACCAGAAGGTCAGGAAGACGCCGGTCACCAGCAGCACCGTGAACGACCACAGCGCGATCTCGCCGAGCATGAACGACCAGTGGTCCGGGAACACCTTGCGCAGGTACTTGCGACCGAGCGTCGCCACGCCGGTCCGGTCGTCCACCCAGGCCGCGACCGCCGAGGTCCTCGCCGCCATCAGAGCCTCCGTCCTCATGGGTCTCTCACCCCTCAGACACCGCAGCCACGCGATCTGTGACATCGGGTGGCCGGCCGGTCGCCGTACGATCGGACCGTCTCGGGAGACGCGGGTTGTCACACGGCGCCGCTCCGGCGCGTCTGGGTCAGGTCAGCCACCCGTCTGCCCCAGGAGGTACCGCCGATGAGCAGTCCGCACGGGTCCGACCGGCCCTCCGCCGACACGGCCGCGGCGATCGCCACCTTCGAGAGCCACCGACCGCACCTGATGGGGGTCGCCTACCGGATGCTCGGCAGCGTCAGCGACTCGGAGGACGTGCTCCAGGAGGCCTGGCTGCGCTGGTCGAAGGTCGACCCGACCACGATTGACAACTCGGAGGCGTTCCTGACCACCGTGGTCGGCCGACTGGCCCTCGACCACCTCCGCCACGCGAAGGCGCTGCGCGAGACGTACACCGGGCCGTGGCTGCCGGAGCCGATCGCCTCGGAACCGGACCCGCACCGGGACCCGCAGGCGGCCGTGGAGCTCGCGGACTCGTTGTCGATGGCCCTGCTCGTCGTGCTCGAGACCCTGTCTCCGCTCGAACGTGCCGCCTTCGTGCTCCGGGAGGTCTTCGAGCGGCCGTACGCCGAGGTCGCCGGCGTCCTGGGCCGCGGCGAGTCGGCGGTGCGTCAGCTCGTGCACCGCGCCCGGGACCGGGTCGACGAGGGGCATGCCCGCTACCGGGCCGACCTCGACACCCACGACCAGGTCGTCCAGCAGTTCCTGGCCGCCTGCGCGGGCGCGGACGTCGACGCACTGATGGGGGTCCTTGCCCCCGACGTGGTGATCATCAGCGACGGCGGCGGGCTGGCCCAGGCGCCCCGGCAGCCGGTGTTCGGTCGCGACAAGGTCGCCCGGCTGCTGCTCGGCTTCGGGGTGCGCACGCCGGAGGGCACGGCGTTCACCCTCGAGTCCTTCAACGGCGCGCTGGGCATCGTCGCCCGGCTGGGGGGCGTCCCGATCAGCGCCATGGCGGTCTCGGTGGCCGACGGACTCGTGCAGTCGCTGCAGCTCATCGCCAACCCCGAGAAGCTGCTGTTCTTGGGGGGCACCCACCGCGAGGTGCGCTGACCGGCGGCGCCACCCGGCTCAGCTCGCCCGACGGTCCGACTCGAGCAGCGTGAGACCGTCGCGACCCGTCAGCTGATCGCTCACGTGGCGCCGGCGTGCCCGGGGGAACGGCCCCGGGTGCTTCGCGGAGTACCGCCCGCCGTTCAGCACGACGTTCTTGTACGCCGTAGCGAGGCGCCCGCGGAGCACCCGGTCCTTCGGTCGGCCATCGCGGTCGAGGAACTGAATGACGTGGTGTCGCCGCCCGAGGCTGAGGCACTCGTGGACGTAGCGGAAGCGGAACTCGCGGGCCGGGCGCGCGGACAGCTCCGCGACCAGCGCGTCGGCCGCGGTGGGAGCGGTGAAGCCACCGGTCCGGCAGCCCATCGCGAGTGCCTCGCCCCACGGCCCGGGCACCGCGGCCGCATCCCCGATCGCGAACACCGACGGGTCGCTGAGCGACCGGAGCGTCGGCCCGGTGACGACCCGGTTGCGCGCGTCGACCTGGAGGCCGGCGTCGGCGGCGAGCGACGGCACCCGGAACCCGCCGGCCCACAGGCACACGTCGAAGGGCAGAGCAGGGCCGGAGTCGCGCCCGACGTGGTGCGGCCCCACCTCGGTGACCCGGGTCGTGGCGAGGACCTGGACGCCCAGCTCCCGCAAGGTGGCCGCGACGTACGCCTGGGCCTTCGGCGACAGCCACCCGCCCAGCCGCCCGTCGGTGACGAGGGTGACCTGCGCGTCCGGGAACGCCTCCGCCACCTCGCCGGTCAGCTCGAGCCCGGTGAGCCCGCCGCCGCAGACCACGACGCGAGGATGGTCGTGGTCGCGAAGGGTCGCCGCGATCCGTCGTGCGTTCTCGGGATCCGAGACCGTCAGGGCGTGCTCGGCCGCGCCCGGCACCGTGGTCAGGTCGACGTTGCTCCCGGCGGCGTACACGAGCGTGTCGTAGCCGAGCGGGTCGGACCCGTCCGCGAAGTCGAGGCGCCTCGCGCCGGTGTCGAGGCGCCCGACGCGACCGATCCGCAGGCCGACACCCGGCTCCACGAAGCCGGTCAGCGGAAGGTCCGGCCGCCGTTGGCCGGTGGCGAGCTGGTGCAGCCGCGGACGCTCCACGAACTGGTCGTGGGTCGACACGAGGGTCAGCTCCACCTCGTCGCGATAGGTCTGCTTGGCGATCCTGTTCACGGCCGGGAGGCCGGCGTACCCGGCTCCCAACACGACTACCTGGTGCATGTGAGGTCATCTCCGTTCGTCCGTTGTCGCGGAGAAGACGCGGCCCTTCCGCATCCCGTGACAACCGGCCGTACGAGCGTCACCTCGGCCCCTTTCCGAGGCGACGCCCGTTTTCTGACGCGACCGTCTGCTCCGGTACTGTGTGCACGCGCTTCGCCACGCGGGGTGCATCCGGCCAGGTAGCTCAGTTGGTACGAGCGTCCGACTGAAAATCGGAAGGTCGGCGGTTCGACCCCGCCCCTGGCCACCATCACGCCCTCGTCGCTCGTCGTTGCAGGTTTGTGCGGTTGCACGAACCTGTGCTGACGGCCACCGTGTCCCGTCGCTACCGTGCGAAGGCCGTTCCCCGCGGCACTCCGCCACGTCTCTCGGGAGCCCACGTGCGCCTCACCCACCGTCACGCCATCGCCCTCTACGTCGCCACCCTGGTCGCCGCCGTCCTCACCTTGGTCGGGACCGGCCCCGCCGCTCGAGCCGACGGCCCCGGGGTCGGCACGCCCTGGGTGGTCTCGGTCGGCGACTCCTACATCTCCGGTGAGGCCGGCCGCTGGGCCGGAAACTCCAACGCCTCCGAGTCGTACGTCGACGCGCTCGGCCCCACGGCGTACTTCGACAACGCGAGCAACTCCGGCGAGCAGATCACCCGGTGCCACCGCAGCAGGTCCGCCGAGATCTTCATCGGCGGCGGTGTCAACAGCCTCAACCTCGCCTGCTCCGGCGCAAAGACCACGTCCTACACCGACGGCAGCAACTTCAAGCCCGGCCTCGACTTCTACAACAGCGGCGGCCAGCAGGGGCAAGCGCTGATGCTCCAGGACTTCGCCGCCACCCACGACGTGAAGATGGTCGTCGTCGCGATCGGCGGCAACGACTTCAACTTCGGCTCGATCGTCCAGTCGTGCGTCGAGGACTTCCTGACCTCGCCGACCTGGTTGAAGGACTACTGCAACGACGACAGCTCGGTGACGTCGAACTTCACCGCCGCCAACGTCGCCGCCGTCAGGGCACGGATCGCGACGGCCTACCAGAACATCCGGACGGCCATGCGCAACGCCGGCTACGCCGACACCGCCTGGACGCTGCTGGTGCAGAACTACGAGTCACCGATCCCGAACGGCTCCGGCTTCCGCTACTCGGAGTCCGGCTTCACTCGGCAGAGCACGGGCGGCTGCGGCTTCTGGAACAACGACGCGAACTGGGCCAACGCCACGGCGTTGCCGACCATCGACAGCACCGTCTTCGACGCGGCGACTGACTCCGGGCTGTCCAACGTGCGCACCCTCGACGTCGCCGGTGCCTTCACCGGCCACCGCCTGTGCGAGAACACCGACGACCTGGTCGAGAACCGCTACAGCAGCTGGCAGGCTGCCGGCGCCGTCGACGGCAGCGAGTGGATCGACCAGATCCGCACGGTGTCCACCGCCGGCTCCGACTACTACATCCAGGAGTCGCTGCACCCGAACTACTGGGGCCAGCTCGCGATCCGCAGCTGCCTGCGGCAGGCCTGGAACGGCGGCACCCCGCGGAGCGGTACCTGCACCACGGCCGGCACCGGGCTGGTGAACGGCGAGCCCCGGATGACCCTCGACTGAGCGCACCGTCCGGCGAAGTTGAGCGCGCGTACTCAGTCCCCCTGAGTGTGTGCACCCTGGGTACGCGCACCTACTCGATGAGGTACTCGACCTCATGACGACGTACGCCGATCCCACGCGCTGCCCCGACTGCCGCGCGCCGCTTCCGCACGACCCGCAGGTCTGCCGGGTCTGCTCGCTGCCGCTCACCGGCGAGACCGCGAGCTCGCTCTTCGCCACCTTCCAGGAGGCCGACCGCCTGCTGGGCGTGCTACGGGCTCAGAAGCGCCCGGCTCCCGCAGCTGTGGCCACGGCCCACCGGGCCGGTCGTGCGAGCGGCGCCCTGCTCGAGGGCGTCACGCCGTACCCCGCCCCGCGCACGAACCACGCGGTGCAGAGTCACCACGCCCCGCGCCTGAGCGGTGCCTCCGTGCCGAAGATCCTGCTCTCGCTCGGTGCCCTCTGCCTGCTCGTCGCGGCCGTCACGTTCCTCGCCGTGGCGTGGAGCTGGCTCGGTGTCGGCGGCCGCACCGTCGTCCTCGTCGCCCTCACCGGCGCCGGTCTGGGTCTCTCCGTCGAGCTGCACCGACGGGGGCTGCGCACGGCCGCCGAGTCCCTGTCCGTCGTCGGGCTCGGGCTCCTCAGCCTCGACATGGTGGGCGTCGAGCACGCCGGCTGGCTCGGCGTCATCGACGGCGCCCAGCTCACGCTGGTCACGGGCGCGGTGGTGGCCACCGGTGCTCTCCTCATGCTCGTGGCGACCTCACGTCGCCCCCTGGTCATCCCGGGCCTGGTCGCGCCGGTGGCCGTCCTGGCCGCCGGCGTCGGCGCGCAGTGGCGGCCGGACGCCCCCGTCCCGATGCTCCTGACCGTCCTCGTCCTGCTCGTCCTGGGCCGCGTCGGCGCCCTGCTGCCGAGCCGGACGCTGCAGGTCACGTCCATCGTGACCGCGACGCTGGGGTGGCTCTACCTGGTCCCGGCCGGCCTCGACCGGGCCGGTGACCCCCTCACGGCCGCGCACGCGTTCGGCGACCTGGCCGCCTGGCCTCTGGTCGCGGCCACCGTGGTCGCTGCCGCCGTGGGCCCGGTCACCGGAGCCCGACGCGTCGACCGCAGTGGGTACGCCGTCGCCGGTCTGGTCGGCTCCTACACGGTCCTGCTGCCCGTCCTGGACAACACCGCCACCGCGATGGTCTTCGCCGTGCTGGCGACGTCCGCGTGGTGGGTGGTCATGCTGGTCCTGGCGCCGCGTTCGCTGCGACCGGCCGCTCTGCTCCCGCTCGTCGGGACGCTCGCCGTCCCGACGGTCGCCGCCGTGGAGCTGGCGGGTGTGGCCGGTAGCGCCGTGCTGTCGGTGGGCTCGCCGTTCACGCGCTCGTTCGGCGTGCACGTCGCGGCCGACCTCACCTGGGTGTCGCCCTTCGTGCTGGTGCCGACCCTGCTCACCCTGGCCGCGGCCGTGTGCGCCGCGATCCACCTCGTCGGGCCCGTCCGTCGTTCCACGTGGGCAGCCGCGCTGACGGGCGCCCTGGCAGTGGGGGTCGTGACCGCCCTGCCCCTGTACGACGTCCCGCTGGCTCTGGTCGTGGGTCTGGTCGTCGCCGCCGCGGTGGCGGGCCTGGTCACCGCGGAGCGCCTGGACGGCTCCTCGGCCGACCTCACGCGCATCGTCGCCCTGGTGCTGGGCATCGGCGCGGTCCTGCTCGCGCTCCCCAGCGACCGGATGACCACGGCAGTGCTGGTCGTGGCGTGTGCCAGCGCCGGGTGGCTGATGCTGCGCACCGACTCGACCGGCGCGGCTGCCGCTGCCTGCTTCCCGGTCGCCTTCGCCGGGCTCGTCTGGGCCACCGGCAACGTGGCGGGTGTCGACGGCGGGTTCCGGGCCATCCCGGTGCTGCTCGTGCTCGGGGGTCTCGCGCTCTGGCGGCCGCAGGTCGAGCTCGAGGTCTCGGCGGCCGTCAGCGGCGCGGTCGTGGCGGTGGCCGCGATCGCCTCGGCGTCCGACCTCGACGGCGCGCTGGCGGTGCACCTGACCGTGGCCGGTGTCCTCGTGACTGCGTCGTCGTTGATCCACCCGAGCCGTCGCCTGCTCGCCTGGCCGGGTGGGCTGCTCCTCGCGGCCGCGACCTGGGTTCGCCTGATCGACCTGGGCGTGCACGTCCCCGAGGCGTACACGCTCCCGTCGGCGCTGGTGCTGGTCGGCGTGGGCGCGTGGCGGCTGCGGCAGGACGACCGGTCCGCGACCCTGTCCTACCTCACGCCCGGTCTGACCCTGGCCACCGTGCCGTCGCTGCTCGCGATGCTGGACGACCCGTTCTCGCTGCGAGCGCTGCTCCTGGGCCTGGCCTGCATGGTCCTGGCCGTGTCCGGGACTGCCATGCGGTGGAGCGCCCCGCTCGTGATCGGTGCGACCGTCGGTGGGCTCCTGGTGCTGCGCGAGCTGGCGCCGTACGCCGCGGCGGTGCCGACCTGGCTGACGATCGGCGCCTCGGGCGCGCTCCTGCTGACCGTCGGGATCACCTGGGAGAGCCGGATGAACGACGTGCGGCGCGCGTCGCGCTACGTGACCGCGCTGCGCTGACCTGCCGGCGCTGCGCCGCGACCGCTGCTGGTCCCTACCGGGGGATCAGCAGCGGTTGCACGATCTGGCGGGCCGAGTGGATGCGGGACTTCACGGTGCCGACCGGGATCTCGAGCAGGCTCGCGATGTCGGCGTACTCCAGCTCCTGCACGTCACGCAGCAGGAGCGGCTCGACCAGGGCCGGGTGGTCGACGCCGAGGATCTCCAGCGCCTCGAGGAAGTCGAGGCGACTGCCCGCGATCACGCTCGTGGTGCGCGGGTCGGCAGCTGTCGGCAGCTCGTCGGTCGGCAGCTCGGCCGAGCGCCGCTTGAGGCTGCGGTAGGTCGAGCGGGCGCTGTTCGACGCGACCACGTGCAGCCAGGTGGTGAACCGGCTCCGGCCGGCGAAGGTCTGGATCCGCGTCGAGACCAGGAGCAGCGCGTCCTGGGCCGCCTCCTCCGCGTCCTCGGGGTAGAGCAGCATCCGGCCGCAGATGCGGCGCACGCGCGGCTGGATGAGTGCCAGCAGCTCGTGCAGCGCCGGTTCGTCGCCTTCCGCGGCCCGGGCCGCGAGGGCGTCGAGGTCGGCGGTCTCGTGCCCGTCGTCCACGTGAGCCCCTCCGAGTCGTGCAGCCTGATCAGGCACACTACCCACCGTGTCCCTGCCCGAACGACTCGGTCGGCTCACTCGGGTGGAGCGTCTCGGGGTCGGTGGTTTCGCCTCGGTCTGGCTCTACCGCGACGACGAGCTGCAGTCCGACGTGGCCGTCAAGGCGCTGGCCGACAACTGGGCCCAGCGCCTCGACATCCGCGACCGCTTCCTCCAGGAGGCGCGGATCCTGCGCCGGGCCGACTCCGACTTCGTGGTCCGGGTGTACGACGTGGGTGAGGCCGACGGCACGCCGTACTTCGTGATGTCGTACGCCGACCGGGGCACGGTCGCGCACCTGCTGGAGCGCGAGTCGTCGGTCGCGCTGGACCGGACGGTGGCGCTGGTCAGCCAGGCCGGGGCCGGCCTCAGCGTGCTGCACGCACAGGGATCGATCCACCGGGACATCAAGCCGGCCAACCTCCTGCTGCGTACCGACGGGCCGGGCACGCGGGTGATGGTGGCCGACCTGGGGGTCGCCAAGGCGATGCTGCACGCCAGCGGCCTGACCCACGTGGTCGGGACGCCGGCGTACATGGCACCCGAGCAGGCGACCGGGGGCGGTGTGGACGAACGCGCCGACGTGTTCGCCCTCGCCGCCGTGACCTACCACCTGCTGACGGGCCAGCTCGCCCACCTCGGGACCATCGCCGACCTCGCTCACCTCGAGCCGCCGGTGCCGCCGTCGGAGCGGGTCGACCTGCCGCCGCAGGTCGACGACGTCGTGCTCCGCGGGCTCGCACCCGACCGCGAGGACCGCTGGCCCGACGTCCACTCCTTCGTCGAGGCGCTGCAGGAGACGTCGCCGGGCCGTGCGCGCACGCTGATCGTCTCGTCCGCGGACTTCCCCCGGGTCGTCCCTCCTGGCTCGGAGCCGGCGGGGTCGCGGATGCTCTTCGCGCTGATGTGCCTCGGCGTCTTCGTGGCCTGCTTCGCCGGCGCCTTGGCGCTCACCCTGCTCCTGCGTTGACGGCCCCACCCGATTCCCGGCGGGGTCGCGCGCCGCACTATCGTGCGAGGAGGGTCACACCACCCCTCGTGGCCCGAGCAACGCCATCCACCCGCGTGGCGCGACCGAAAGAGGCCTACCCATGTCTGCCGACCCCTCCGTAGCAGGATCGATGCCCACGCAGCCCCTCTCCACCTCCGGTGCCGACGGCGTCGACGTGTTCGAGCTGGGCGCCGAGCACGAGCAGGTCGTCTTCTGCCACGACCCCGCGACGGGTCTCCGGGCCATCGTCGCGCTCCACTCCACGGCTCTCGGCCCCGGTCTGGGCGGCACCCGCTTCTACCCCTACGCGTCGACCGCGGACGCGGTCCGCGACGTGCTGAACCTGTCGCGCGGGATGACCTACAAGAACGCGCTGGCCGGCCTCGACCTCGGCGGCGGCAAGGCCGTGATCATCGGCGACCCGAGTCGCGACAAGACCGAGGCGCTGCTCCGGGCCTACGGCCGCTTCGTGCAGTCGTTGAACGGTCGCTACTACACCGCCTGCGACGTGGGGACCTACTCCGCCGACATGGACGTCGTGGCCCGCGAGTGCAGCTTCGTCACCGGGCGCACGGTCGCACACGGCGGGGCCGGCGACTCGTCGGTGCTCACGGCGTACGGCACGTTCCAGGGCATGCGCGCCAGCGCCGAGGCCGTGTGGGGGGCGCCCACGCTGTCCGGTCGCACCGTCGGCATCGCCGGTGTCGGCAAGGTGGGTCACCACCTCGTCCGGCACCTGGTCGACGACGGCGCACGCGTCGTGGTCACCGACGTCAACCCCGCGGCCGTCGAGGCCATGGTCACGCAGTACGGCGCCACCGCGGTCGCCGACACCGACGCGCTCGTGCGCGCGGAGATCGACGTGTACGCACCGTGCGCCCTGGGCGGGGCCCTCACCGACGAGGTCGTCGACGTGCTGACGGCGCGCATCGTCTGTGGGGCGGCGAACAACCAGCTCGCGCACCCGGGCATCGAGAAGGCCCTGGCCGACCGCGGCATCCTCTACGCGCCGGACTACTGCGTGAACTCCGGCGGCGTGATCCAGGTCGCCGACGAGCTGGAGGGGTTCAGCTTCGAGCGGGCCGAGCAGCGGGCCGGCGGGATCTTCGAGACCACCCAGGCGGTCTTCGCGCTCGCCCGGGCCGACTCGGTCACGCCGGCCGAGGCCGCCGACCGGCTGGCGGAGCGCCGGATGCGCGACGTGGGGCGGCTGCGCGGGTTCTTCCTGCCAGCGCGCTGAACCGGCCTGGCGGCGCGAGGAAGCGGCTGACCGGGGAGATCAGGGTCGAACGGTGGTGCGGTCAGTCGGAGGACTGATCGGGATGTCCCGGCCAGTCCTCGGCGTCGTCCGAGGCCTCGTCGGTCTCGGTCGTGCCGTTCTCGTCGCTGTGCAGCTCGCGTGCCAGCGCCCCGAAGTCCGTCTCGTGAGTGCGGTACTTCAGGTCGCGGGCGACCTTCGTCTGCTTAGCCTTCGCTCGGCCGCGCCCCATAGGGTCGACCCCCTCGCACGCTCGGCCGGGGCCGCGGGTTATCTCACCGAGGCACACCGGTCTGTTCGGTCTCTGTCGTGGTGCCAACGCTACCCAATGGGTGGCTGTTCCTGCACACCCCATCCCGAAAACACGCGGAACAGTCTGCTCGGGCTACCAGCCGGGGTGCTGTCCGGACATCATCACACGTCCGCCGTCGCGGTGGTCGAGAGTCACCTCACCAGCGGCCCAGGCGTCGATCCGGAAGCCCGCGAGGGTCTCGATGGCACGGTCGACCTCGTCGGCCGGGACAGGGCGACCATGCCGACCCCGCAGTTGAGCGTGGCCTCGAGGTCGTCCTGCGACAGCCCCCCGACGCGTCGTACGACGTCGAAGACCGGGGCCGGCGTCCACGTGGAGCGGTCGAGGAGCACCGAGACCTCCTCGGGAACGACGCGCGCGAGGTTGGCGGCGAGCCCGCCACCGGTGACGTGGGCCATCGCGTGGACACCCGTCGCCTCGGCGAGTGCCAGGCAGGCCTTGGCGTAGATCCGGGTGGGCTCGAGCAGCTCCTCGCCCAGGGTGCGACCCAGCTCGGGCACGTCGCGGTCGAGCGCCCAGCCCGCTCCCCCAGCATCGGAGGACTCGAGCAGCACGTGGCGGACCAGGGAGTAGCCGTTGGAGTGCAGGCCGCTGGAGGCCATCGCCACCACGACGTCACCCGGGCGCACCCGTCCGGGGCCGAGCAGGTCCGCGGCCTCGACGACGCCGGTCGCGGCGCCCGCCACGTCGTACGCGTCGAGCTCCATCAGACCGGGGTGCTCGGCCGTCTCGCCGCCGACGAGGGCGCAGCCGGCCTCGACGCACGCCTCGGCGATGCCCTTGACGATCGCCGCGATCCGCTCCGGGACGACGCGGCCGCACGCGATGTAGTCGGTCATGAACAGCGGCTCGGCACCGCACACGACGAGGTCGTCGACGACCATCCCGACCAGGTCGAAGCCGATGGTGTCGTGGACGTCCATCGCCTGGGCGATGGCGACCTTCGTGCCGGCACCGTCGGTGGACGTCGCCAGGATCGGCTGGCGGTAGCGGGTCAGCGCCGAGGCGTCGAAGAGCCCGGCGAACCCGCCGAGCGAGCCGATCACCTCGGGCCGGTCGGTCTTCTCGACCCAGCTCTTCATCAGGTCGACGGCCTTGTCCGCCGCGTCGATGTCGACGCCGGCGGCGGCGTACGCGCCGATGGCCGGGGCGGCGGGCCGCCCCTCGGTCTGCTCGGTCACGGACGCGGCTTCCTCGGGGTCAGGGGTTGTTCAGGACGGGGAGGGCGCGGTCGACCGGGGAGGTGAGGCTGACCTCGAGCAGGTGCTTGCCCAACAGGCTCTCGTCGGGCAGCTCGATCGGGTAGCTGCCGGTGAAGCAGGCCATGCACAGGTCGTCCTGCGTCTGGCCCGTCGCGTCGGTCATGCCGTCCAGGGAGATGTAGCCGAGGCTGTCGGACCCGATGCTCGCGCGGATCTCCTCGACGTCGAGACCGTTGGCGATCAGCTCGGCGCGGGTGGCGAAGTCGATGCCGTAGAAGCAGGGCCACTTCACCGGTGGGCTGCTGATGCGCACGTGGACCTCGAGTGCTCCCGCCTCGCGCAGCATCCGCACCTGCGCGCGCTGGGTGTTGCCGCGGACGATCGAGTCGTCGACGACCACGATCCGCTTGCCCCGGATCATGTGCTCGAGCGGGTTCAGCTTGAGCCGGATCCCCAGCTGACGCAGGGTCTGGCTGGGCTGGATGAAGGTGCGGCCGACGTAGGCGTTCTTCACGAAGCCCTGGCCGAACGGGATGCCGCTCTCCTCGGCGTAGCCGGCCGCAGCGGGGTAGGCCGACTCGGGGACCGGGATCACGAGGTCGGCGTCGACCGGGAACTCGCGGGCGAGCTGCCGGCCCATCTCGACCCGGGCCTGGTGGACGCTACGACCCGCGATGGTGGCGTCGGGCCGGGCGAGGTAGACGTACTCGAAGACGCAGCCCTTGGGCTGCGGGCTCGGCGAAGCGGTGGGAACGCAGACCGTTCTCGTCGATCACGAGCATCTCGCCGGGCTCGACCTCGCGCACCACGCTGGCGCCGATGGTGGCCAGGGCGGCGTCCTCGCTGGCGACGACCCACCCGCGGTCGAGCCGGCCCAGCACCAGGGGTCGGATGCCCTGCGCGTCGCGGGCGGCGTACAGCGTCGACTCGTTCATCCAGACGAACGAGAAGGCCCCGCGCAGCAGCGGCAGCACCTCGAGGGCGCGCTGCTCCAGCGAGGTGTCGGGGTGCTGGGCGAGCAGCGCCGTGACCAGGTCGGTGTCGCTGGTCGACTCCTCCATGGCCCGGCCGTGCAGCTCCAGCTCACCGGGCAGGCCCGGCAGCGCCGCGACCATCTCGCGGAGCTCGGAGGTGTTGATCAGGTTGCCGTTGTGACCCAGCGCGATCGAGCCGTCCTCGGTGGGACGAAACGTCGGCTGGGCGTTCTGCCAGGTACTCGCGCCGGTGGTGGAGTAGCGGGAGTGGCCGATCGCGAGGTGACCCTTGAGCGACTCGAGGGTCGAGTCGTCGAAGACCTGCGAGACCAGCCCCATGTCCTTGTAGACCAGGATCTGGCGGCCGTTGCTGACCGCGATGCCGGCCGACTCCTGACCGCGGTGCTGGAGGGCGTAGAGGCCGAAGTAGACGAGCTTGGAGACCTCCTCGCCGGGAGCCCAGACCCCGAACACCCCGCAGGCGTCCTGGGGGCCCTGGTCCAGCGGGTCGAGGGCCGTGGTGAGCCGACCGTCGCCGCCACGGCGCTGGGAGGGGGTCACGTCGCGAGTCTAGGTGAGGGCACCCCGCGTTCGGGCATCGGCGCACCCGGTCGGACGCTGCTTCGACGAGCCTGCGGAGTCGACGCCGCCGTGTCCGATTTCCGCCGGAACGGTGGCTCGCGATCGGTCATCGTGGAGGCATGACCACGACGACCGAGAACCAGCGCACCCTGACCGTGCACCCGATCGACCCGGCCCGGCTGGACGACGTACGCCGGAACGGGGAGGACACCTCCGGCAACCCGTTCACGGCGTTCGCGGCGACCGGCGACGGCGAGCCGCTGCGCTGCTGCCTGCGGTTCGCGCGGCCCGGGGAGCGGATCGCGCTGATCTCCTTCGCGCCGTTCGTCGAGCAGTCGGTCTGGCGCGAGGTCGGTCCGGTGTACGTGCACGCCGAGCGCTGCGACGGGTTCACCGAGAGCTCGCTGCCCGAGGAGCTACGACGGGGACCGGCGCTGCTGCGCACCTATCGCGCAGACGGCTCGATGGACTACGAGCACAACACGCTGTGTCGGCGACGAGGACCTCGAGCCCGCGCTCGACCGGTTGCTCGCCGACCCCGACGTGGCCACCGTGCACGTGCGGACCGTGCGCCCGCAGTGCTTCCTGTACGCCGTGACCCGCTGAGGTCTACAGCTCGCCGAGCTTGGCGAGCAGCAGGGCCTCCGCCTCGACCACGCGCTCGAACTCCGCGAGGTGGAGGCCCTCGTTGGCGCCGTGGGCACGGGTGTCGGGATCCTCGACGCCGGTGACCAGCACGCTCGCCTCGGGGAACGCGTCGAGGAACTCCGCGATGAACGGGATCGAGCCGCCGACGCCCATGTCGATCGGCTCGGTGCCGTCCCAGGCCTCCGTGAACGCCGCACGCGCCGCGTCGTACGCCGGGCCGGTGGCGTCGATCTGCGTGGGCTCGCCGCCGTCGACCGGGGTGACGGTGAGCTCGGCGCCCCAGGGCACGTGCTGCTCGAGGTGGCGGGTCAGCGCGTCGCGTGCGCTCGCGACCGAGTCGCCGGGCGCGATGCGCAGGCTGAGGCGCGCGGTCGCGGCCGGGACCAGGGTGTTGCTCGAGCCCTGCGCCTTGGGGGCGGTCAGCCCGATCACCGACAGGGCGGGCTTGGTCCAGAGCCGTTCCACGCTCGACCCGCTGCCGATCCACTGCACCGATCGGGATGGCGCCGGACTCGGCGCGCAGCCGCTCCTCGGGGTAGTCGACGTCGGCGGCGGGACCGGCGTACAGACCCTCGACGGCGACGTTGCCCTCGTCGTCGTGGCAGCTGGCGATCAGCCGCGAGACAGCGTCATCAGGGAGTCGGGGACCAGCCCGCCCCACATGCCGGAGTGGACGGCGTGGGTGAGGGTGCGGACCTCGACGTCGAGGCGGACGAGTCCGCGCAGGCTGGTGGTGAGGGCCGGGACGCCGATGTCCCAGTTGCCGCTGTCGGCGATCACGATGACGTCGGCGCGGAGGTCGTCGAGGTGTTGCCGCAGGAGAGCCGGGAGGCTGTCGGAGCCGACCTCCTCCTCCCCCTCCACGAACATCACGACGTTGACCGGCAGATCGTCGCCGTGGACGCGGATGGCGCCCAGGTGGGCGGCGATGCCGGCCTTGTCGTCGGCGGCGCCGCGGGCGTAGAGCCGCCCGTCGCGCTCGGTGGGCTCGAACGGCGCGGAGTCCCAGTCGGCGTGGTCGTTCTCGGGCTGGACGTCGTGGTGGGCGTACAGCAGGACGGTCTGGGCGTCGGTCCGGTTGCTGCGCTTGTGGGCGATCACCGCCGGGCGACCGCCGTCGGCGCTGGTGATCTGCACGTCGAAGCCCTCGGCGGCGAACAGGTCACGCACCGCCTCGGCACTGCGCTGCACCTCGGCGGCCCGCTCCGGGTCGGCACTGACCGACTCGATCCGGACCAGGGCCTCGAGGTCCCGGCGTACGCCGGGAAGGACGTCGCGCACCCGCGCGCGGAGGTCATCGGTCATGGTCGCGAACCTATCCGGCGGGGTAGTCCGTGACGTTTCGGCCCCTCGTGACGGTCATCGAGGGCCGAAACGTCACGGACTACCCCGACACCCGACCCGAGCGCCGGATCCGACACGGGAAGAATTGTCAGACAATCATTTGGAGAACGAGGTCCACGTGCGCGACCATGGGGAGACTTCCCCGGCCCGATCACCGGCGCCACGCGCCTCGCCAGAAAGCCGTGCCCATGTCCGAGACCGCGCACCACATCGAGCTCACCGAGACCTACGCCGCGCACAACTACCACCCGCTGCCCGTGGTGATCGCCTCCGGCGAGGGCGCGTGGGTGACCGACGTCGACGGCAACCGCTACCTCGACTGCCTCGCCGGCTACTCCGCGCTCAACTTCGGCCACGCCCACCCGCGGCTGGTCGAGGTCGCGCGGGAGCAGCTGGGCAAGCTGACGCTGACGAGCCGGGCGTTCTACAACGACCAGCTCGGCCCGTTCTCGCAGGCGCTCGCCGGCCTCACCGGCAAGGAGATGATCCTGCCGATGAACTCCGGCGCCGAGGCCGTCGAGACCGCGATCAAGATCAGCCGCAAGTGGGGCTACCAGGTCAAGGGCGTGCCGGAGAGCCGGGCGACGATCGTCGCGATGGAGGGCAACTTCCACGGGCGCACCACCACGATCGTGTCCTTCTCGACCGACCCCGACGCGACCGTGGGCTACGCGCCGTACACGCCGGGCTTCCGGCTCGTGCCGTACGGCGACATCGAGGCGATGAGGGCCGCCATCGACGACACCACGGTGGCGGTGCTGCTGGAGCCGGTGCAGGGCGAGGCCGGCGTCGTGATCCCGCGCGAGGGCTTCCTGCAGGACGTGCGCACCCTGTGCCGCGACCAGAACGTGCTGATGGTCGCCGACGAGATCCAGTCGGGTCTCGCGCGCACCGGTCGCACGTTCGCCTGCGACCACGAGGACGTCGTGCCCGACATGTACATCCTCGGCAAGGCGCTCGGCGGCGGGCTCTACCCCGTGTCGGCTGTCGCCGCCAACCGCGACGTGCTCGGCGTGATCACGCCCGGCACCCACGGCTCGACGTTCGGCGGCAACCCGCTGGCCGCCGCGATCGGCAGCGAGGTCGTCGCGATGCTGGAGACCGGTGAGTTCCAGGAGCGGGCCGCGAAGCTCGGCGAGCAGCTGTACGACGGCCTGGCCGGCCTGATCGGTCACGGCATCGACGCCGTCCGCGCCCGCGGGCTGTGGGCCGGCATCGACATCGCCGCGGACAAGATGACGGGTCGCGAGTTCACCGAGGCCCTGCTGGGCCAGGGGATCCTGGCCAAGGAGGCGCACGGGCAGACCGTCCGGCTCGCTCCCCCGATCGTCGCCTCGGAGTCCGACATCGACCAGCTGGTCACGTCGTTCCGCGAGGTCCTCACCGCGTGATGCGCTGACCCGTCAGAAGTTCACGTCGGCTCGCGCTGACCCGTCAGAAGTTCACGTCGGCTTGCGCGGGGTCGGTGGCAACCGCGCGCGAACTTCTGCCGGGTCAGCGTTCCTGGGTGTGAACTTGTGCCGGGTCAGCGTTCCTGGGTGTGAACTTCTGCCGGGTCAGCGTGGGACGACGTTGCGGAGCGGCTGACCGTCGCGCAGGCGCTCGAGCTGGTCGCGGACCAGGGCGGCCATCCGGGGCAGCATCGCGGTGGTGCCACCGGCGATGTGGGGCGTGATCAGGACGCCCGGGGCGGCCCAGAGCGGGTGGTCGTCGGGGAGCGGCTCGGGATCGGTGACGTCGAGGGCGAACGACAGGCGGCCCGCCTCGGCGAGCACGGCGTCGGTGTCGACGACCGGCCCGCGACCGACGTTCACCACCAGGGCGCCGTCGCTGAGCCGGGCCAGGAACGCCGCGTCGACCGCGTGCCGGGTCGTCTCCGAGAGCGGCAGCACGACGACCACGACGTGCTGGGCGGCCCAGTCCACCTCGCCGTCGGTCACCACTCGCCCGACCACGTCGTCGTCGCGCGCCGAGGTCGCGACCCCCGTGACGTGCGCCCGGCAGGCCTGCATCCGCAGGGCGATCGCCCGCCCGATCGACCCGTAGCCCAGGATCGCGACCGAGCTGTCGGCGAGGCTGCGGCGTTCGACCTCCTGGCGCCAGCGGCCGTGCTCGCGGACGGCGACGTCGATGCCACGCAGCGAGGCGATCGTGAGCCCGAGAGCCATCTCGGCCGTCGGGTCGTCGTGCACGCCGCGCGCACTCAGCAGGTCGAGCGTCGGAGGGACCAGGTCCGCGACCGCGTCGTACCCGGCGGTCTGGAGCTGGACAGCACGCAGCCGCGGCAGCCGGTCGAGCACGCGAGCCGTCCGGCGCGACCTGATGTAGTCCGGCACGACCAGCTCGACCTCGTCGGCCCGTGCGGGGAGGTCCTCGCCGTCGGGCCACACCAGCAGGTCGACACCCTCGACCTCACCGACCGCGTCGGCGAGCTCCTGCGACTGGACGGCAGCGACGATCACGAGTCCTCCTGGACGAAGAGCGGGAGCAGCGGGGACAGGTCGGCACGCTCGCCGCTGGCCCGGACCCGGCCCTCGCCCTCGGCGTCCACCCACGCGAGAGCGCCGGTGGCCAGCGCGATCCAGGTCTCGGCGTCGAGCTCGACCACGGCGGGCGGGGTGCCCCGGGTGTGGCGGACGCCGGCCACCGCCTGGACGGCGGAGTACGGCGGCACGCGCACCTCGACCGAGGCTCCCGGTGCCCGTTCGGCGAGGACCGCGAGGAAGTGCTTCACCAGGAGCCGGGTCTGCTCCGGACTCCGCGGGTCCGACGCGAGCGCGTCACGCACCTCGGCGTCGGGCGCGGGTCGGAGTCGGGCGGGCACGACCCCATCGAATCACTTGCGCGGGGAGTCCTCGGGATAGGGCTGGACCATCGAGTAGAAGACGTAGGTACGCCGGTCGGGCGTGCGGTCCCGCTTCACCTTCGCCCAGCGTGCGAGGACCGCGTCGATCTCACCCATGAACTCCGCCGCCTCGGGCTTGGACAGCCGGAGGTTCTGGTCGACGATCGCGCTGAACGTGTCCTTCTTCCTCTTGAACGCGAACACCTCGTCGACCAGCCGATGAGCCCAGGCCGCCTTGTTCGCACGGAACACCGACAGGGCCGCCTTGCCACCGGGCTCGGCCTCGATGTCCGCGACGTCGAGCTGGAAACCGCGCTCCTGGCGTCGCCGGTAGACCCGATCACGCTTGTCGCGCGCGGCCTCCGGAGCGGGCTCGATCAGGCCGTACTTGACGAGCTGGCGCAGGTGGAAGCTCGCCTGGTTGGCCGGCACCGCCAGCAGGTCAGCGACGTCGGCCGCCCGCAGGGTCTCGGTGACGTCGAACTCGTCGAGGATCCGGGCACGCATCGGGTGCGCGATCGCGCGGAGCACCCGCGGGTCGCTCATCGGCCGGGGCTCGTACGTCATGCACGCACCCTAGCAAATTCCGCACCAACTCTTGCGCAACTAATGTTGCGCACCATATGGTGCGGAACATGACCAGCTACCGGGAGCTCTCTCGCAACCACGACTTCACGATCCTCTGGGCGGGCGAGACGATCAGCGAGCTCGGCTCGACGATGTCGCTCTTCGTCTTCCCGCTGCTCGCCTACCACCTGACCGGGTCCACCCTGATCGCCGCGGGGCTCGAGGCGGCGAACCTGCTCGGGATGGCCGCCATGCTCCTGCCCGCCGGCATCCTCGCCGACCGCATCGACCGGCGCCGGCTGATGCTCGGGGCGAGCGCAGCCGGGGCCCTGCTCTACGGCAGCCTGGCCCTGGCCGGGACCCTCGGGGCCCTCACGATCCCCCACCTCGCGGTCGTCGCCCTCCTGACCGGGGTCGCCCAGGGCATCTACCAACCGGCCGGCCTCGCCGCCGTCCGCCGCGTCGTCCCACCCGAGGACCTGCCCACCGCGTTCAGCCAGGTGCAGGCGCGCCAGCACATCGCCTCCCTGCTGGGCGGACCGCTGGGTGGGGTCCTGTACGCCGTGCGCGCCTGGGCGCCGTTCGCGGTCGACGCGGTGTCCTACGCCGTGTCCTGCGTGACCCTGAGCCGCGTCCGCACCGACCTCCGCCCCCATCCCCGCGAGGGCGCCCCGACCCGCCCGCTCGCGCAGGTCAAGGAGGGCTACCGCTTCATCTGGCACCAGCCCTTCTTCCGGACCCTCCTGCTGTGGTCCGGGATGAGCAACCTCCTGGTGAACGCGTGCTTCTTCGTGGTCAGCATGCGACTGATCCGCGAGCACTACGCCCCCGCGCAGATCGGTCTGGTCTCGACGTTCGCGGGCATCGGCGGGATCCTCGGGGCCCTGGCCGCGCCGTACGTCATCGACCGACTGCGCACCGGCACGCTGACCGTGGCCGTCGCCTGGATGTGCGTCCTGCCGCTGGTCCCGCTGATCTGGTGGGCGACACCCGTCGGCGCCTGTGTCTCGGTGTTCCTGCTCCTGCTGCTCAACCCCGCCGGCAACGCCGGCATCGGCTCCTACCGCGCGGCGATGACCCCCGACGACCTCCAGGGCCGGACCGGCTCCGCGATGAGCTTCGTGTCCCTGGGCGTGATGCCGTTCGCGCCGCTCCTGGGCGGCTGGCTGCTGACCGACCTCGGCGGAACGGGGGCCGTGGCCGTGCTGGTCGCCGCGACCGCGCTCGGCGCGTTGGTGCCGACCCTGAGCCGGCACATCCGTTCGGTCCCGCGCCCGGCGGACTGGCCGCGCCCGGAGGTAGTCGCCGCAAATCCGGTTGAGGCGACCACGTCCGCTGCCTAGCGTCGTGGGCGTGCAGGTGACGTTCCGGAAGACCCATCGCCGCGGCTACGCCGTCGACATCGCCCGCGAGCGCCACGAGGACCTGACCATGAACCCGGCGCCCGGGTACGACGACCTGCTGCCCCACGACCTCGTCCACCTGCTGGTGGAGCTGCACTGGAAGCTGCGCGACGGGATCTACGGCGGCGTCGCGTCCGGTGGCAACGCCGGCACCTTCCGGCTGGCCGACGACCGCCCGACCGAGGAGACGACCCGGGAGCGTCGTCGCAAGGCCCGACGAGCGCAGCGCCCTCATGGGGGCGCGGACATGGGCCGGTCGGAGCACCTGGCCGGCGTCGTCCACGCCCGCTGGAACGCACGCCGGCACGGGGTGGCTCTCCCCGACTGGTACGCCCACGCGCTCACCGCGTCGGGCGCGACCGAGGCCGAGATCGAAGCGGCTCTCGACGAAGCCGAGGCGCTGTCCGCGCGGTGGCAGCGGGTGTCGGTCGGCCACTCGATGTCCGTGGAGTGGGTCTAGTCCCAGCGCCCCTGGCGACCCTGCTTGGTCCGGCCACGCTGCTTCTTGGCGTCGAGGCGGCGCTGGTTGGCGGCGCGGGAGGGCTTGGTGGGGCGGCGCTTCCGTGGCGGGGGCGCCGCGGCGGTGGTGAGGAGCTCGGCCATCCGCTCGCGGGCGGCCCGCCGGTTGGCCAGCTGTGCCCGCTGCTCGGAGGCGGCGACCGTGACGACACCGTCGACGAGCCGGCCCTCGAGCCTCGCCAGCATCCGGGCCCGGGTGGTCTCGGGCAGCGACGGCGAGCGGGCGACGTCGAAGGAGAGCTCGACCCGGGAGTCCGTGGTGTTCACGCCCTGGCCGCCCGGACCGGACGACCGAGAGAAGCGTTCCGACAGCTCGCCGTCGGGAACGACGATCGCGCGGCCGATCCGCAGACCCGGCCGGTCCGCAGCGGCGTCCATCAGAGGCCCTCGATGATGGCCAGGGTCTGCCGCCAGGCGTCGGTGTCCGGGTCGATCACGGTGAAGTGGTCGCCCTGGATCTCGGTCAGCGTCGCCTCGGCTCCTGCCGACGTGGCAGCCCGTACGTAGGCGCGCGACTGGGCGATCGGCACGATGTCGTCGCCGATGCCGTGCACGCAGTGCACCGGGACGTCGAGGGGGACCTGGTGGAGGGGGTCGACGGGGATGTCGCCCGGCCCGGGTGGGTGACCGAGGAACGCCTGGACGGCGCCGCCGCCGAGGTCCTCGGCGTACGCCTCCCACAGGTCGAGCACCCCGGCCTGGGACACGACCCCCGTCAGCTCGACCTTCGTCGGCCACTGGTCGAAGCGACCTCGCGAGGCGGCCCAGGCCGCCAGGTGGCCACCGGCGGAGTGGCCCAGCGCGATCACCCGGTCGCGCGGGACGTCCTGGTCGGCGAGGGCGTCGATCGCCGCGGCCACGTCGTCGAGGGTCTGCGGGTCTCCGCCACCGTCGCCGACCCGGCGGTACTCGATGTTCCACGCCGCCCAGCCGTGCTCGACCAGGCTCTTCGCGAGCGGTCGTCCGAGGGACAGGTCGTAGGCCGCCTTCCAGAAACCGCCGTGGATCACCACGACGACACCCTTCGGCGTCCCCGACGGGAGGGAGAGCTCGGCGAACTGGCTGGCGTCGTCGCCGTACGCGATCCGCTGCCCCTGGGGCTTCGGGTCGCTGCTCACGGGTCGAGTCTGGCAGGAGGCCACGATCGGTGCGAGCACGCCCAGACCGGCCAGGCGCAGCAGCTGACGACGGTCCACATCAGGTGTTCGGAGCGGACGGAGGGTCAGTTGCCGAACGCCGCCGGAAGGGTCTCCCGCCAGGCTGCGGAGAGCTCGTCGAGCGGGATCTCGAGGTGGTCGGTGACGGTGAGCGACGAGCCACCCGTGTGCCCGATCGGGCCGGCCGGTACGCCGAGCGAGGCAGCCATCGTCAGGAACGAGTCGACCCGGTCGCCGGCAACGGTGACGATCGCCCGGGCGGCGGACTCGGAGAACAGCCCGACGAACGGGTCGCCGAGCAGCGAGACCGTGGCGCCGATGCCGTGCCGCAGGCAGGACTCGACCAGCGCCTGGGACAGCCCGCCCTCGGACATGTCGTGCGCGCTGGTGACGTAGCCGCCGCGCGCGGCCTCGACCAGGAGCCGGGCGAGGTTGGCCTCGTCACGCAGGTCGACCTGGGGTGGCCTGCCGCCGAGGTGACCGTGGACGACGTGGGCCCACTCCGAGCCCGACAGCTCCTCGCGGGTCTGGCCGAGGTGGATGATCGTCTCGCCCTCGGCACGGAACCCGGTCGGGGTGCGCCGGCGTACGTCGTCGATCACACCGAGGACCGCGACGACCGGGGTCGGCAGGATCGGGGTCTCGCCCGTCTGGTTGTAGAGCGACACGTTGCCACCGGTGACAGGGACGCCGAGCGAGACGCAGCCGTCCTTCAGCCCACGGCACGCCTCGACGAACTGCCACATCACGTCGGGATCCTCGGGCGAGCCGAAGTTGAGGCAGTCGGAGACGGCCAGTGGCATGGCGCCGCCACAGGCGACGTTCCGGTAGGCCTCGGCCAGCGCGAGCTGCGCGCCGGCGTAGGGGTCGAGCTGGGCGAACCGGCCGTTGCCGTCGGTGGCCAGCGCGACCCCCAGGTGGGTGTCCTGGTCGACCCGCACCATGCCGGCGTCGGACGGCTGCGCAAGGACGGTGTTGCCCTGGACGTAGCGGTCGTACTGGTCGGTGATCCACGACTTGTCGCAGAGGTTCGGGGACGCCGCGAGCCGGAGCACGGTCGAGCGGAGCTCGTCGTCGTCCGTCGGTCGCGGCAGGGCCTCGGCTGCGTCGTCCTGCAGGGCGTCCTGCCAGGTGGGACGCGCGAACGGGCGCTCGTAGACCGGACCGTCGTGCGCGACCGTGCGCGGGTCGACGTCGACGACGGTCTCGCCGTGCCAGTCGACGACCAGGCGACCGTCTCCGGTGACCTCGCCGATGGTGGTCGCCTCGACGTCCCACTTCCGGCAGATGGCGAAGAAGGCGTCGGCGTCACCCGGCTCGACGACGGCCATCATCCGCTCCTGGCTCTCGCTCATCAGGATCTCCTCCGGAGCGAGCGTGGCGTCACGCAGCGCCACCAGGTCGAGGTCCACGTGCATGCCACCGTCGCCGGCGGCGGCCAGCTCGGAGGTCGCGCAGGAGATCCCCGCGGCGCCGAAGTCCTGGATGCCGGCCACGACGCGGGCCGCGAACAGCTCGAGCGTGCACTCGATGAGCAGCTTCTCCATGAACGGGTCGCCGACCTGGACCGCGGGGCGCTTCGAGGGCTTGGTCGCGTCGAAGGTCTCCGACGCGAGGATCGAGGCGCCGCCGATGCCGTCGCCGCCGGTGCGGGCGCCGTACATGATCACCAGGTTGCCGGCACCGACCGCCTTCGCGAGGTGGAGGTCCTCGTGGCGCAGGACGCCGACGCAGAGCGCGTTGACGAGCGGGTTGCCGGCGTACGACGGGTCGAAGACCGCCTCGCCGCCGATGTTGGGCAGGCCCAGGCAGTTGCCGTAGCCACCGACGCCGGCCACGATCCCGGGCAGCACCCGGTGGGTGTCGTCGGCGTCGAGGGGGCCGAAGCGCAGGGGGTCCATCACCGCGACCGGCCGCGCCCCCATCGCCAGGATGTCGCGGACGATCCCGCCGACGCCGGTCGCGGCGCCCTGGTAGGGCTCGACGTACGACGGGTGGTTGTGCGACTCGACCTTGAAGGTGACGGCGTACCCCTGGCCGATGTCGAGCACGCCGGCGTTCTCGCCGATGCCGGCCAGCATCTTGCCGACCGAGGTCTCCTGGGCGATCTCGCCGAACTGCTTGAGGTGGACCTTCGAGGACTTGTAGGAGCAGTGCTCGCTCCACATCACCGAGTACATCGCCAGCTCGCTGCTGGTCGGGCGACGCCCGAGGATCTCGCGGATCCGGGCGTACTCGTCGCCGGTCAGCCCGAGCTCGGCCCAGGGCTGCTCCCGGTCGGGGTCGGACGCGGCGACGGCGACGGTGTCGAGGGGCTGCGGCACGCGGTCAATCTATCGGCGGGCCGCGCCGAACCGGTGAAGCGGCGTGCGAGCGGGCTCGCGGCGCCGTTCGCGCCGCTGGTCAGGACCTGACGTCGTCAGGCTCTGACCGGGCGTCCCTCGAGCATGCCGTCGGCGATGACCTCGAGCAGCGGACGTACGGCGGCCTGGTCGAGGTTGCCGGAGTCGGCCACGGTCGCCACGCCGCCGACGAGGCGGCACATCTGCACGGCGTCGATGTGCTCGCGCAGGGCGTGCTCCTCCTCGAGCCGGTCGACGACGCGCTGGGTCGCCGCGGCCAGGGTCTGGCACTTGGTCATGATCGGGGACTTCTCGTCACCCATCGCGCTGGTGATCTTGGCCGGGCCGCCCTTGTGCAGGGAGATCAGCGCGACGTAGGTCTCGAACCACGACAGCAGCAGGTCGCGGGCATCGCCCTCGTGGACCAGCACCTTGTCGGCGGAGTCGTTCACCCGGTCGACCCAGCTCTGCATCATCGCGTCCATCAGGACGTCGCGGCTGGGGAAGTGGCGGTAGAGGGTGCCCGCGCCGACGCCGGCCCGCTTGGCGACCTCGTCGAGCGAGGCGTCGTACCCCTGCTCGCGGAAGACCTCGCGCGCTGCCTCGATCAGCCGTTCCCGGTTGCGCTGGGCATCGGCCCGCATGACCCACCTCACTTGCCAAACGGAGACTGTCTCCGTATAGTTTTCTCCAAGCGGAGAACTTCTCCGTATCAGAGTACCTCGGCCCTCGTCGTAGGGCCAGACAAGGAATCAACCCCGTGTCATCTGCACTGTCCACCCGTTCCACCTCCTCCTCCCGGGACCTCCCGGCGGACCTGCCGGCCAACGCCGGTCGCGTCGCGACGGGGATCGCGATCGTGTTGGTGGCCCAGCTGATGCTGGTGCTGGACGCCACCGTCGTGAACGTCGCGCTCCCCCGGATCGACACCGACCTCGGCTTCGGACCGGCCTCGCTGTCCTGGGTCCTCAACGCCTACACGCTCGCCTTCGGCGGGCTCCTCCTGCTCGGCGGCCGGCTCGGTGACGTCCGCGGCCGACTGCGCATGTTCGAGATCGGGCTGAGCATGTTCACCGTGTTCTCCCTGCTCGGCGGGCTCGCCCAGACCCCGTCCCAGCTCGTCATCGCCCGCGCCCTCCAGGGGGCCGGAGCCGCCATGGCCGCCCCCAGCGTCCTGGCCCTGCTCACCACGAGCGCGCCCGACGAGGCCGCCCGCAACCGGGCGCTCGCGCTCTTCGGCGCGGTCTCGTCCGCCGGTGCCTCGATCGGCCTGCTGCTCGGCGGCGTCGTGACCGACCTCGGCTCGTGGCGCTGGACGCTGTTCATCAACGTCCCGATCGGACTCGCCGTCCTGCTCCTCGCCCGTCGCAACGTCTCCGAGACGCCGCGTCGCCCCGGCCGCTTCGACGTCGTCGGTGCCGTCACCGCCACCCTCGGCGCGGTCGCGATCGTCTGGTCGCTGATCGGCACGCCGGAGCACGGCTGGCTCTCGGTCCGCACCATCACCGGCTTCGTCGTCGGCGTGCTGCTCCTGCTCGTGCTCGGTCGCACCGAGGTGCGCCACCCGCATCCCCTCGTGCAGCCGCACCTGGTGCGCAACCGTCGTCGGGTCGGCGCCCTCGCCACGATGGCCCTGGTCATCGGCGCGAACTTCGTCGATGTTCTTCCTGGTCGTGCAGTACGACGAGCGGGTGCTCGGCTTCGGCCCGTTCGCGACCGGCGTCGCGTTCCTGCCCTTCAGCCTGGGCGTGTTCGCGATGTCGCGGGTGACCCCGCGGCTGCTGGCGGTACTCGGCGCCCGCACCATGGTGATGATCGGCACGGCGCGCGATGGTCGTCGGCTACCTCTGGCTCAGCCAGCTCGGGACGTCGTCGTCGTACTTCGGGACGGTCTTCGGGCCGGTCCTGATCGCGGGCCTGTCGACCGGCTTCGTCTTCATGCCGATCACCGCGACCGTGCTCGGCGGCGTCGAGCCGGAGCACGCCGGCTCCGCGTCCGGCCTGCTGCAGACCACCCAGCAGCTCGGCGGCGCGGTGGGCGTGGCCGCGATCGTCTCGGTCTACGCGACCGGAGCGGTCCCCGGGCAGTTCGTCCCGGGCGCCCAGGCGCGCGTTCCTCACCGCGGCGGCGTTCTCGCTGGTGGCGTTCGTGGTCGCGACCATGACCCTGCGGCAGCGTCCGGCGCCGGTCGAGCCGACCGTCGCCGAGCTCGAGCCGGAGCTGGACCCGGTCGCCGAGGCCGCCTGACCGAGTCGTGTGCCTGAGACCGCGCTCCACCGCGGGCTCAGGCACACGACCCCGAGGCACCACCCCGTTCGCAGGAACTACAGACATGTAGTTCCTGCGAACGGCTGTGACGGGTGTGACTGTTGTGTTTAGGGTGTGCGGTCCCCGTGGATCCCGGCCCCCGGTCGGCCCCCCGCCACGGGGGTCCGCCCTCGTCCCGGGAGTCCCCCATGATCGTCCGCCCCCTGATCGCCGCCGTTGCGTTGGCGACCGTCGCCGGGGCGATGTCGGCGGCTCCCGCGGGATCCGCGGCCACCGCGAACGTCGTGACGCCCGGGAGCTTCCGCGGCTACGGCTTCGACCAGTGCCTCGCGCCGAGCCAGAAGGCGATGGACGTCTGGCTCAAGCACTCGCCGTTCCTCGCCGTCGGCATCTACGTCTCCGGCCGGTCGCGCGCCTGCCGTGACCAGCCGAACCTCACCCCGACCTGGGTCAGCACCCAGCTGCGCAACGGCTGGCGGCTGCTGCCGATCACGCTCGGGCCGCAGGCGCCGTGCAACCCGCGGTTCCCGCGGTACGGCAACGACCCGGTGATCCACCGCGCGGCCGGCCCGCACGGCAACTTCGGCAAGGCCCGTCAGCAGGGTGTGGCGGAGGCCGGACGTGCCGTCACCGCCGCGCAGGCGCTGGGCATCTCGGCCGGCAGCACGCTCTGGTACGACCTCGAGGCCTTCGACCAGACCAACGCCCGTTGCCGCAAGGCCTCCCTGGCCTTCCTCAGCGGGTGGACCCGCGGCATCCACGCCCACCACTACGTCTCGGGCGTCTACTCCAGCGCCGGGTCCGGCCTCTGGGCGCTGGACCGCGCCCGGGTGATGACCCCCGACCTCTACCAGATGCCGGACCAGGTCTGGATCGCCCGCTGGGACGGCCGCGCCAACACGTCGACGTCGTACCTGGCCCAGGACGGCTGGCGTCCGGGTGGCCGGATGAAGCAGTACCAAGGTGGCCACGACGAGACCTGGGGCGGCGTCCGGATCAACATCGACCGGAACTTCCTCAGCCTGGGCCGACCCGCCGCCCGTGCGGAGAAGCACTGCGGTGGCGTCGACGTCGACCTGCCCGACTACCCGGCCGTCGTGAAGGGCAGCGACCCGCTGCTGGTCACGGCCCTGCAGTGCCTCCTCACCGAGCAGAAGGCGTACGCCGGCCGGCTCAGCGGCGTGCTCAACGCGAAGACGCTGGCGGCGGTCCAGGCCTGGCAGGAGGCGCACGGGCTCGCCGTCCGCGCGTCGTTCAACCGGCACGGCTGGATGACGCTGCTGGCCGCCGGAGCCCAGCCGGTGCTGAAGTTCGGCTCCACGGGCGCCGCCGTACGCCGGGTGCAGCGGACCCTGAACGCCGCGGCCCCCGGCGCCGACCTCCCGGTCACCGGGATCTTCGCGGCGCAGACGGACGCGGCCCTGAAGGCGTGGCAGCGGACGACCAGACGGACGGCGTCGGGCGTCGTCAACCCGGGCACGTGGGCGGCGCTCGCGGCCGGCACCCGCTAGCGGGTCAGGCGGAGACCGCGCCGAGCGCGGCGAGGCCGGTGAAGAAGCCGAGCCCGTCGGTGCCGGCGCCGGTCAGGTCCTCCACGGCGTGCTCGGGGTGGGGCATCAGGCCCACGACGTTGCCGCGCTCGTTGGTGATGCCGGCGATGTCGTGCAGCGAGCCGTTGGGGTTCACGTCGAGGTAGCGCGCGACCACCCGGCCCTCGCCCTCGAGCCGCTCCAGCGTCGGCTCGTCGGCGACGAAGCCGCCCTCGCCGTTCTTCAGCACGAGGGTGACCTCGGCCTCCTCGGCGTACGCCGTGGTCCAGGGAGTGCGGTTGTTCTCGATCCGCACGCGCTGGTCGCGGCAGACGAACCTGCGGTGGTCGTTGCGGGTCAGGGCGCCCGGAAGGAGGTGCGACTCGCAGAGGATCTGGAAGCCGTTGCAGATGCCGAGCACCGGCAGCCCGCGCTGGGCGGCGGCCACGACCTCGGTCATCACCGGCGCGAAGCGCGAGATGGCGCCGCAGCGCAGGTAGTCGCCGTAGGAGAACCCGCCGGGGAGGACGACCGCGTCGACGCCCTTGAGGTCGGCGTCGCCGTGCCAGAGCGCGATCGCGTCGCCCCCGGCGAGCCGGACGGCGCGGGCCGCGTCGACGTCGTCGAGGGATCCGGGGAAGGTGACGACGCCGATCCTCACGAGGCGTCCTCGTCGAGGGTCACGGTGAAGTACTCGATCACGGGGTTGGCGAGCAGGGTCTCGGCCATCCGGCGTACCTCGTCGAGACGCGCGTCGCCGGCCTCGCCGTCGAGCTCGATCTCGAACCGCTTGCCCTGGCGGACGTCGCTGACGCCGTCGAACCCGAGCCGCGGCAGGGCGCCGAGCACGGCCTTGCCCTGGGGGTCGAGGATCTCGCGCTTGGGCATCACGTCGACGACGTAGCGGGCCACGGCGGTGCCTTTCGGGGGGCGGTCGAGACGGGCTCAGTCTAGGGAGCGGCGTGGCCGGTCCCGCGCACCGCCACCCGGAGCGGGCAGACTGTGCCCATGGCATCCAACAATCCCCTCGGCGGCGGCCTCCCCGGTGCGGCCGGGCAGGGCGCCCGGGGCGTCAGTGCGCTGCAGCTGGAGTTCCCGCAGTCGCTCGCGGTGTACGACGACTACACGGCCGCGCAGAAGGCGGTCGACTTCCTCTCCGACAAGGAGTTCCCGGTCCAGAACTGCATGATCGTCGGCACCGACCTCAAGCAGGTCGAGCGGATCACCGGCCGGCTCACCTCGAGCAAGGTCGCTCTCGGCGGCGCACTCTCCGGGCTCTGGCTGGGCATCTTCATCGGGATCATCTTCGCGATGTTCGACAACGGCAGCGGACTCGCGACGGTGATCACCACGGCCCTGTTCGGCGTGGTGTTCGGCATCGTCTGGGCGCTCGTCGGCTACGCCGCCGCCCGCGGCCAGCGCGACTTCTCCTCGGTGCGGGTCGTCGTCGCCACCCGCTACGAGGTCCTGGTCGAGCACAAGCTGCTGCTGAAGGCGCAGGAGATCCTCGCCCAGCTGCCGGGCGCGCAGCCCAACCCGTTCGCCTGACGGCCCGATAGTACGGATCATCTCGCCGATCCCACCGAGGTTTTCGGCGGCGGATTGATCCGTACTATCGGGAGGTCTCGGTGAGGATCTCCGAGGCGCGGAGCAGGTCCTTGCGGATCGTCTCCGGCGCCCACCGCCCGCTGACGGCGGCGGCCAGGGCGAAGGGGCCGTGCCCGATCAGCCGACCCTCGGCGGTCAGCCGGGTGCCCTGCTGGGTCTTGACGAACCGCATCGTGAGCAGGCCGTCGACCCCTCGCCAGGTGCCGGTCTCGGCCAGGACGCGGTAGGGCGTCAGCTCGGTGATCTCCATCCACGGCTTGATGCCGACCTTGGTGACGTCGCGCCACTGCAGGCCGTTGCGAGGCTCGCCCTCGTCGATGTCGGTGACGGTCTTCAGGCTGGCCTGCCACAGCGGCCGGTTGCGGGGGTCGGCCAGGAAGCGGAACAGCACGGGCGGCGGGTGCGGGAGCTCCAGGGTGACCGAGAAGTCGCTCACCAGGCCTGGCCCGTCAGGGTCACGTAGGCCTCCAGGTAGCGCGCCCGCGTGTGGTCGACGACCTCGGGCGGCAGGGGCGGAGGCGCATCGCCGGACGTCCGGTCCCAGCCGGAGGCGGGCGAGAGCAGCCAGTTGCGCACGATCTGCTTGTCGTACGACGGCTGGGCGCGGCCCGGGCTGCCAGGAGTCGGCCGGCCAGAAGCGCGACGAGTCGGGCGTCAGCACCTCGTCGGCGAGCACCAGGGTGCCGTCGGAGCGACGGCCGAGCTCGAGCTTGGTGTCGGCCAGGATGATGCCGCGCTCACGGGCGATCCCCTCGGCCCGCGCGTAGACGGCCAGGGTGATCTCGCGCAGAGCCGCGGCCGTGTCGGCGCCCACGGTCGCGACCACGACGTCGTACGAGACGTTCTCGTCGTGGTCGCCCAGGTCCGCCTTGGCGGCCGGGGTGAACAGCGGCGACGGGAGCCGGCTGCCGTCCTCCAGCCCCGCGGGCAGGGCGATGCCGCACACCTCGCCGGTGGCGCGGTAGTCGAGGAGGCCGGTGCCGGTGAGGTAGCCGCGGGCGACGCACTCCACCGGGTACATGTCGAGCCGTTCACAGATCACGGCACGGCCGCGGACCTCCTCGGGCACGTCGGTCGAGAGGACGTGGTGGGGCACCAGGTCGGCCAGCTGCTCGAACCACCACAGCGACATCCGGGTCAGGATCTCGCCCTTGTCGGGGATCGTGGTGTCGAGGACGAAGTCGAACGCCGAGATGCGGTCGCTGGCCACCATCAGCAGCCGGCCGTCGGGCAGCTCGTAGAGGTCGCGCACCTTCCCGGAGTGCACGTGGGTCGATCCCGCGATCGCGGGGGCGGTGGGCAGCGGCATGGGGCGAGAGTACCGATCCGGTCGGGGGGTGAGCGCTCAGTACCTGATGGCGAACGAGTCCGCTCCCGAGGCCTGGGCCTCGGTGACGGCGACGTGCCGGACGTCGGCGTACGACGGGCCGTGGCGCGCCCACTCGACCAACGCGTCGACGGACTCGTCGTCGCCCTCGAAGAGGCCGGCCACCGTGCCGTCCGGCTCGTTGCGCACCCAGCCACGCACGCCGAGCCGCTCGGCCTCCTGCTGGGTGTACCAGCGGAACGAGACGCCCTGCACCCGGCCGGTCACCTTCACCGTCACCGCCTTGGCCATCCGGCCAGCCTAAGGAGCACGACGGGCGCCGGCGACGATCATGAGCGCCATGTGGACCGACCTCACGCACCTCGACATCTCGGTGCTGGACAAGATCATCCGGACCGTCGTCGTCTACTGGGCGCTGATCGTGCTGCTGCGGCTGGCCGGCAAGCGCGACCTCGCCCAGCTGAACTCCTTCGACCTGATCGTGATGCTGCTGCTGTCCAACGTCGTGCAGAACGCCATCATCGGACCGGACAACTCACTCCTCGGCGGGCTCATCGGGGCTGCCGTTCTGATCGCGGCCAACGCGTTCCTGGTGCGGGTCGTGCGGCCGAGGAAGCGGGTGACGGAGTACCTGGAGGGCTCGACGACCGTGCTGGCCAGGCACGGCCGATGGATCCCGGAGGCCCTGCGCCACGTGGGGGTGCGCCAGAACGACATGGAGGCGGCCCTGCGGCGCCAGAACGCCTACAAGATCGACGACGTCGAGGAGGTCACGCTGGAGCCGGGCGGTGCGATCGTCGTGAACCTCCGACCGGAGTTCGAGTCGGCGACCAAGGGCGACATCGAGCGACTCGAGGCGAAGCTCGACCGGCTCCTGGGCTGATCCCGGAGGATCTAGAGGATGGCGCCCGGGGCGTACGCCGCGGCCTCGGGGTGGCGGGCGACCAGGGCCTCGACCCGGCGTACGACGGCCCGGGTCTGGGAACGGGCGGCACCGGTGAACTCGATCGGCTCGCTGACCAGCGCGGCGACGGCCGCCCGGTCGAGGCCGAGCCGGGGGTCGGCGGCCAACCGGTCGAACAGGTCGTTGTCGGTACGGCCCTGGCGCATCTCCAGCGCCACCGCGACGGCGTGCTCCTTGATCGCCTCGTGCGCGGCCTCGCGCCCGACGCCCCCTCGCACCGCCGCCATCAGCACCTTCGTGGTGGTCAGGAACGGCAGGTAGCGGTCGAGCTCGCGCTGGATCACCGCCGGGAACGCGCCGAACTCGTCGAGGACCGTCAGGAACGTCTGGAACAGCCCGTCGGTGGCGAAGAACGCGTCGGGCAGGGCGACCCGGCGTACGACGGAGCAGGAGACGTCGCCCTCGTTCCACTGGTCGCCGGCCAGCTCGGAGACCATGGAGAGGTGCCCTCGGAGCACGACGGCCAGGCCGTTCACCCGCTCGCAGGAACGGGTGTTCATCTTGTGGGGCATGGCCGAGGAGCCGACCTGGCCCTCGGCGAAGCCCTCGGTGACCAGCTCGAGCCCGGCCATCAGCCGGATCGTCGTGGCCAGGTTGGACGGGGCGGCGACGAGCTGGACCAGAGCCGAGACGACGTCGAAGTCCAGCGACCGTGGGTAGACCTGGCCGACGCTGTCGAGCGCACGCTCGAACCCGAGGTGGGCCGCGACGCGGCGTTCGAGCTCGGCGAGCTTCTCCTCGTCGCCCTCCAGCAGGTCGAGCATGTCCTGGCTGGTCCCCATCGGGCCCTTGATCCCCCGCAGGGGATAGCGCGCGAGGAGCTCCTCCAGTCGTTCGACGGCGACCAGCAGCTCGTCGGCGACGGTCGCGAACCGCTTCCCGAGCGTCGTCGCCTGGGCCGCGACGTTGTGCGAGCGGCCGGCCATCACCGTCGCCTCGTGCTCGGTCGCCAGGCGGGCGAGGCGGGCGAGGGCGGCGACCGCGCGGTCGCGGACGAGGACCAGCGACTGACGCACCTGGAGCTGCTCGACGTTCTCGGTCAGGTCACGCGACGTCATGCCCTTGTGAACGTGCTCGTGGCCGGCGAGCGCGGCGAACTCCTCGATCCGCGCCTTCACGTCGTGACGCGTCACCCGCTCACGTGCGGCGATCGAGTCGAGGTCGACACGGTCGGCGACCTTCTCGTAGGCCTCGACCACGCCGTCGGGCACCTCGACCCCGAGGTCGCGCTGGGCGGTCAGGACCGCGATCCACAGGCGGCGTTCGAGCAGCACCTTGTGCTCGGGCGACCAGATCGCCACGAGGTCGGGTGCGGCGTACCGCGTCGCGAGGACGTTGGGGACGGTCACGCCCCCATCGTATGGACCCGAGGTCAGTGACGGTGGTGGGCGGCCAGGACCGGCGCGAGCACCGGGACCGGCGCGCTGTGGAACTCGCCCTCCAGCACCGTGAACGTCCCGTCCGGGACGACGTCGGCCGCGGCCCTGGCCGCGTCGCGCATCCAGTCGGGGCTGCCCGTGCTGCCGATGCAGAGCACCGGGATGTCGATGCCCGCCAGGAGCTCGGTCGGGAGCGGGGTCGTGTCCCCGCCGAGCTGGAGCCCGTCGTAGAGCACCGTCGGGCCGAGGGGGACCAGGTCGGCCCAGAACGGCATCTGCTTCATCTGGTCGACCGCCTCCTGCGGCTGGCCCACACCGACGGTCATGAAGTACTCGAGCATGTCGCTGCGCCGGTCGGCGTCGTACAGCTCCTGCAGGTGGTCGGTGTAGTCGACGGGAGGGGTCCGGGCGTCGCCGACCCGGTACGGCGTCTCGAAGGCGGACATCGTCGCGATCGGGACACCCGCGGCGACCGCGCGGTAGCCGACCGCACCTCCCGAGGAGACGGTGTGCACGCCGGCCGGAGCGCCCACCGCCTCGATCACGGCGGCGAGGTCCTCGATCTCGCGCTCCACGGCGTACGGCCGGGTGTCGCCGCTGTCGCCGCGCCCGCGGCGGTCGTAGGTGACACCGGTGAAGCCGTCCGTGGCCAGGGCCTCCGCCAGCTCGATCCAGTCCTCCTTGCGGTTGGTCGCGCCGCCGACGGTCACGATCACCGGTCCCTCGCCGTAGGCCTGGAAGGCGATCGCCGTGCCGTCGGCCGACGTGGTGGTGCGGGTCTCTGCGGTCATGGTGTCCTCCGGTCAGGTGGGTCGGGGTCTCCCGTGCGTCGAACCGGCTCGCCCGATTTCGACACGGCGGCCTTCACGTCGTCCGGGAGGTCCAGGCGCTCCTCCCACTCTGCCGGAGGCCGCCAGCTCTCCCAGCCCTCGTCGAGCGGCCAGGCGCGCGGGTCGACCTGCTCACGCCGGGCCTGCTCCGCGGCCGCGCGGACGACCTCGGCCTGCGCATCGGTGTAGCGACCGGCGACGACCGCCGCATCGAGCTCGTCGGCGTCCTTCAACCAGGTCCCGGTCGCGTCGACCCAGAGATCGAGGACCAGGTCGCGGGTGTGGACCCGTCGGCTGCCGTCGGCCGGGCGCTCGTGGACGAGCTCGAGGTTGAGGTAGTGCCCGTCGAAGCCGCCGGCGTCGTCGCCGAAGTACCAGATCGACCAGGGCCGGCCGGTCGGTGCGATCCGCAGGATGCCCGCACCCCGCCACCGCCGTGTCCGGAGCTCACGCGGGGCGGTGAAGCGTTCCTCGAGCGGGCGATCGCGCAGACCGCTGCCGTCGACCGGCAGGCTGGCCAGCTGCTCGGAGTCGCTCGGCAGCCAGGCCACGAGCCCGCGGTCGTCGTCCCGGACGACCCGCAGGGTGTCCGCCGACAGCCCGTAGTGCCAGGTGAGCACGTCTCCCGGCCGGAAGTACGGCGGTCCTCCCGCCGGCCGCACCGGCACGTCGTACGCCGAGCGGCGTTCGGGCTCGAGCAGCGAGAGGTCGGGCACGACGTCGCTCGGCGGCGCGGTCAGGCGCACCATCGACCCGCCGCTCTCGCTGACGGCCACGTCCCGAGACTGGTCGCTCATCTCCCTGCCGCGATGTCGCGGCGCCACTGGGCGCCGGGGAAGGAGATCATGCCGACGCCTTCGTAGGCCTTCGCACGGGCGTCGGCCACGTCGGTGCCGACAGCGGTGACGGCGAGGACGCGCCCGCCGGCGGTGACCAGGCGGCCGCCGTCGAGCGCCGTGCCGGAGTGGATGACGTGCACCGCCGGGTCGTGGGCGAGGGTCTCGGTGCCGACGATGTGGTCACCCGCCGAGGAGCCTTCCGGGTAGCCGCGGCTGGCCATCACCACGCTGACCGCGGCCCCCGGCTTCCAGGTCGGTGGGGCGACCTGCGCGAGGGTGCCGGTGGCGGCGCCGAGCAGGAGAGGTGAGAGCGGCGAGTCGAGGAGTGCCAGCAGAGGCTGCGTCTCGGGGTCGCCGAAGCGGGCGTTGAACTCCACGACCCGGACGCCGCGCGACGTCAGCGCCAGCCCGGCGTACAGGAGGCCGGCGAACGGCGTGCCGCGGCGCGCGAGCTCGTCGACGGTGGGCTGCAGGACCGTGCGGAGCACCTCGTCGACGAGGTCGGCCGGCGCCCACGGCAGCGGCGTGTAGGCGCCCATGCCGCCGGTGTTGGGGCCCTGGTCGCCGTCGTGGATGCGCTTGAAGTCCTGGGCGGGTTGCAGGGGGTAGACGGTCGTGCCGTCGCCCTCGTTCCAGCTGCACAGGGCGAAGAGACTCACCTCCGGGCCGTCGAGGTACTCCTCGATCACGGCCCGCTCGCACGCCTTCGCGTGGTTGGCCGCGAGCTGCCGGTCGTCGGTGACGACGACACCCTTGCCGGCCGCGAGCCCGTCGTCCTTCACGACGTACGGCGGGCCGAACGCGTCGAGCGCGGCCGCGGCCTCGTCGGGGGTCGTGCAGACCCGGGCGGCGGCGGTCGGGACACCCGCGGCGGTCATCACGTCCTTCGCGAACGCCTTCGACCCCTCGAGCTGGGCCGCCTCCGCGGTCGGGCCGAAGCACGGAACTCCGGCGGCGCGCACGGCGTCGGCGACCCCGGCCACCAGTGGTGCCTCGGGACCGATCACCACCAGCCCGGCTCCGAGCGATGCCGCCAGGGCCGCAACCGCGGCGCCGTCCATCGGGTCGACGTCGTGCAGCGTCGCGAGCGCGGCCATCCCGGGATTGCCGGGGGCCGCATGGACGCCGTCCACGGCAGGGTCGGCGGCCAGGGCTCTGACCAGTGCGTGCTCGCGCCCGCCGGTCCCGATCACGAGGACGTCCACGGGTGTCAGCGTAGTGGGGGTGGTCGTGGCCGGTTCGTCGTGTGAAGGGGCGGTTCATCGTGAGATGGCCCGGTTCATCATGAGATGAAGGCGAACCGGCACTTCTCTCGCGGAGCTCACCTTGAGAAGTGCGGGTTCACCTACTTCTCGTGATGAACCAGTCGACGAAGCCTCACCACCCGCACGACGATCCCCACCGCGAACACCGCCACCCCGGCCAGCACCGCGGGCCAGGGCAGCGTGGCAACGAGCACCAGGCACCCGGCACAGCCCACCAGCTGGAGCCACCGCGGGAAGCGGCGCGCGTCGGCTCCCTGGCGGTACGCCGCGGCGTTGGCGACGAAGTAGTAGAGCAGCACCCCGAACGACGAGAACCCGATCGCGCCGCGCAGGTCGGTGGTCAGCACCAGGACGACGACGACCGCCGCCACCGTGAGCTCGGCCCGGTGCGGCACGCGGAAGCGCGGATGGACGGCGTCCAGCCACCCCGGCAGGTCGCGCTCACGGGCCATCGCCAGCCCGGTCCTGCCCAGCCCGGCGATCAGCGCGAGCAGGGCGCCGGCCGAGGCGAGCGCGGCGCCCACACGCACCACCCCCACGACCCAGGAGGCCGAGGTCGCCCGGACCGCGTCGGCGACCGGGGCGGACGACGCCGCGGTCCCCGCCCCACCGAGCACGGACAGCACGGCGACCGCGACGACGGCGTACACGACGACGGCGCCGGCCAACGCGGCCACGATCGCGCGCGGGATGACCCGCTCGGGCTCACGCACCTCCTCCCCCAAGGTCGCGATCCGCGCGTATCCGGCGAACGCGAAGAACAGCAGCCCCGCCGACTGGAGGACGCCGTACAGGCCGTGCGTCGGCGACGCCCACCCGTCGAGCCCCGACGACGAGCCGCCGCGGAAGCAGGCGACCGAGGCCACGACGAGAGCCACGAGCACCAGCGAGACGAGCACCCGGGTGAGCAGGGCGGTCCGCGTCACGCCGGCACAGTTGACGAGGGCCAGCACGACGACCGTCGCGGCCGCGACGGGCCGCACCCAGCCGCCGGGTGCGGCGTACGCCGCGAAGGTGAGCGCCATGGCGGCGCACGAGGCGGTCTTCCCGACCATGAAGCCCCAGCCGGCCAGGTAGCCCCACCAGTCGCCCAGCACCTCGCGGCCGTACAGGTACGTCCCGCCGGCCCGTGGGTACGCCGCGGCGAGCTGGGCCGACGCCGTCGCGTTGCAGTAGGCGACGACCGCGGCCACGGCGAGGCCGACCAGCAGTCCGGTCCCCGCTGCGCGCGCCGCCGGGCCGTACGCCGCGAACACGCCCGCGCCGATCATCGAGCCGAGCCCGATGAAGACCGCGTCGCCGAGCCCGAGACGCCGGTCGAGGGACGCCCGGGAGTCGGCCACGGCGGTCATCACACCATGCCCGCGGCGATCCGCCGTCCGGTCTCCAGGATCTGCTCCTCGTCGGCCGACGGCATCGAGTCCTCCCACGCCATCAGCTGGTGTCCGCTCATGTCGAGCCGGCCCAGTGGCCGCGGCACGAACCAGACGTGGAAGTGCGCGCCGCCGTCACCCCACCGGTAGACGTGGACCCGCCCGACGTCGCCCAGCGACAGGACGGCCCGCTCGACGCGCCCGCAGACGCCGGCGAACGTCGCCGCCACGTCCGCCGGCATGTCGGCGAAGGAGTCGAAGTGGTCGCGCGAGGCGAGCCACACCGACCCGGGCAGACCGGTCTGGCCGGGGTTGTGCAGGGTCCAGTGCGCGTCGGACCAGATCAGGTGGGTGTCGGAGTCGCCGCTGCAGGGGAAGCAGGGCTCGCCGCCCTCCTCACCGCGGCGTGGCGGCTCCGGGATGACGAGCTCGGCGGGCTCGAGGCGGGACAGGGGTTCGGCGTACGGAAGAGTCATGCGGCCAGCGTGGGTGTCCCGCCGGGACGCCGCTTGACCCGCGTTGCCCGCCCGCGATCAAGCCGACGAACGTCGAGCAGCGCCGGCGGACGCTCAGTGGGGGACGGTGAGGGTCTGCTCGCGCCCGGGACCGACCCCGACGCCCCAGATCTGCGTGCCTGACATGTCCTCCAACGCCCGCACGTAGGCGCGGGCGTTGGCCGGCAGGTCGTCGAACGAGCGACAGCCGGAGATGTCCTCCCACCAGCCGTCGAGGTGCTCGTAGACCGGCCGGGCGTGGTGGAACTCGGTCTGGGTCATCGGCATCTCGTCGTGCCGGACGCCGTCGACCTCGTAGGCGACGCAGACCGGCACCCTCTCCCAGCTCGACAGCACGTCGAGCTTGGTGAGGAAGAGGTCGGTCAGGCCGTTGACCCGCGAGGCGTACCGCGCGATCACCGCGTCGTACCAGCCGCACCTGCGGTCGCGACCGGTCGAGACGCCGACCTCGCCGCCGATCTTCCAGAGCTTCTCGCCGTCCTCGTCGAACAGCTCCGTGGGGAACGGGCCGGACCCGACCCGCGTCGTGTACGCCTTGATCACGCCGATCACCCGGTCGATCCGGGTGGGCCCGACTCCGGCGCCCGTCGAGACCCCGCCGGCGACGGCGTTGGACGAGGTCACGAACGGGTAGGTGCCGTGGTCGACGTCGAGCATCGTGGCCTGGGCGCCCTCGAAGAGCACGGTCTCGTCGCGGTCCAGCGCCTGGTTGAGCAGCAACGACGTGTCGGCGACCATCGGCCGCAACCGGTCGGCGTACGCCAGCAGCTCCTCGACGACCGCGTCGACGTCGACCGCGCGGCGGTTGTAGACCTTGGCGAGCAGCTGGTTCTTCACCTCGAGGCTGCCCTCGATCTTGTCGTGCAGGATCTTCTCGTCGAAGAGGTCGGCGATCCGGATGCCGACCCGGGCGACCTTGTCGGCGTACGTCGGGCCGATGCCGCGGCCGGTCGTGCCCACCTTGTTGTGCCCGAGGAAGCGCTCGGTGACCTTGTCGATCGTCTGGTGGTACGACGCGATCACGTGCGCGTTGGCGCTCACCACCAGCCGGCTCACGTCGACCCCGCGGGCGTCCAGCGCGTCGAGCTCGCGGAACAGCGCCTCCGGCGAGACGACGACGCCGTTGCCGATCACGGCCGTGCAGCCGGGGGTGAGGATCCCGCTCGGCAGCAGGTGCGTGGCGAACTTCTCGCCGTTGACCACGATGGTGTGGCCCGCGTTGTGGCCGCCACTGGTCCGGACGACGTAGTCGATCTGCTCGGTGGTGGCGAGGAGGTCGGTGGCCTTCCCCTTGCCCTCGTCGCCCCACTGGGCTCCGAGGACCACGATCGCGGGCATCGGACCTCCTGGGCGGCGACGGCACGACGAAGACTCAGGGCCCCGCAGGGGCCGCTCGGGCGGTCGCGACCATACCCCACCGGGGGAACCAGCCCCGTGGTGGTCTCGGCTATGGTCCGGCCCGTGGACCCCCTCCTCGTGATCACCAACGACGACGCGGGGACCGCCGACAGCCAGGCGCTGTCGGCCGCGCTCGAGGTGCTCCGCGAGGAGTGCTCGGTCGACCTGCAGTCGACCGCCAACCCGGGCGAGCTCGACGGCGTCCTCCAGCGCGCCGGTGGCCGCCGGATCGTGGTCGCGGGCGGCGACGGCAGCCTGCACGCGGTCGTCGCCGCGCTCTACCGGCGGCACGAGCTCGACCACACCGTCGTCGGTCTGCTCCCGATGGGCACCGGGAACGACTTCGCGCGGTCCCTGGACATCCCGCTCGACCTCGAGGAGGCGGCGCGCGTCATCCTCGCCGGCGAGGTGCGGCCGATGGACCTGGTCGTCGACGAGCTCGGCGAGGTCGTGGTCAACAACGTGCACGTCGGCGCCGGAGCGCAGGCGAGCCGGCGCGGTGCCCGGTGGAAGGACCGTCTGGGGCAGGTCGGCCTCGGCCGGGTCAACCTCGGCAAGCTCGGCTACCCGATCGGGGCGGCCCTCGCGGCGTTCCAGCCGCCCAGCGTGCACATGCACGTCGAGGTGGACGGGAGGTCGTCACCGACCTCGACCGGCCGGTGCTCATGGTGGCGATCGGGAACGGCGCCAACGTCGGCGGCGGTACCGAGCTCACGCCGCTGGCCGACCCCGAGGACGGCCAGGTCGACGTGATGATCTCGCACGCGATCGGTGCCACCGCCAAGCTCGGCTACGCCCTCCACCTGCGCCGCGGGGAGCACCACCGGCGCGACGACGTGCAGTACCTCCGCGGGAGGCAGGTGACGATCTCCGGCGACGCGTTCTGGATCAGTGCGGACGGCGAGATCAGCGGCCCGGAGCGGCAGCGGAGCTGGCACGTCGAGCCCGCGGCCTACGGGTTCATGCTGCCAAGCGCTCAGCCGGGCCCGAGGGACGAGGGCACGGCGTGGGAGCGCGCAGATTGAGCAAGCGCACGACCGAGCGCGAGGTCGGTGACCGCGCGACGAAATCCGGTGACGGTGCCTGACCGCGGCGACCGCGGTGCGACCGCGGTGACCGCGGCGACCGCGGCGCCCGTGGTCTCGACAAGCTCGACCGACGGGCAGGCCTCGACCGACGGCGCGACGGGCAGCTACAACCACCCGCGACGCGCGGCCTCGGCGCCGGCCTGGAAGCGGGTGTCGGCGCCCAGCTCGATCATCAGCTGCGAGATCCGGCGGCGTACCGTGCGCAGGCTGAGGCCCATGGTGCGCGAGATCTGCTCGTCCTTGGCGCCGGCCTGGAGCTGGCGGAGGAGGAAGGTGCGCTCGTTGCTCTGCGGCCCCGACAGCTCCGAGACGGGGACGGCCTTCTCCCAGTACATCTCGAACAACAGCGTGAGCGCGGCCACCAGCGCACCCTGGCGGACCAGCAGCCGGGGCGAGTCGGAGTACCCGATCGGCTCGGGGATGACCGCATGGGTGACGCCGAGGACCATCAGCCGCGTCGGCAGCTCGTCGATGAGCCGCACCTCCTCCCCCTCGTCGACCCGCACCCGGAGCGTCTCGGGCGCCTCGTGGAGGGCCCGGAGCGGGTAGACGGCGCGCGAACGCCGGCCGGAGGCGACGGCCCGGCCGACCACGCGGGAGATCGCGGACTCGCGGGGCATCAGCCACGCGTCGGGACGCAGGAAGAGCAGGTCTCCGCGGCTCTGCTCGATCATCGCGGTCAGCAGCTCGAGGGCGTTGCCGCCCGAGCTCAGCTCGCCGTCGAGCGGGTGGACGCCCTCGACCTCGCCGGGCCCGGGCCGCGTGCCGGCGGCGACGAGCAGGGGAACGGCGCCGGCCAGGTCGTCGAGCCGGTCGCGGGCCAGGTCGGCCGCTGCCGCCTCGCGGGCGATCGCCTCGGACAGGGCCTGGTCGGCCCGCAGCACCACGACCCGGTCGTCGTGCAGGCGGACCACGCCGTTGGACGTCAGGCCGGACAGGGTCTCGGCCACGCGGCCCACGTCGACTCCCGAGCGCGACCGCGATGTCGGACAGAGCGGCGCCCGAGAGCGGGAGCACCTGCTGGTAGCGCCGTTCGTCGTCCGCACTCACCCCGAGTGCGGAGAGGACCGAGACCGCTCTTCTCCGTGGCACTCCTGGCAGTTTAGTGCCACTGACCGGGATGACCCGGGGATTGGACCGTTCCAATGGCCATGATGGGACACGACGGGCAGCCACCCAGCTGTCGGCCGGCACACATCGGGGGATGCTCCGGCCATACGTCGTGAGGGCGCCGGCCGCGAGGTCGGCGTCCTCCGTCCTTCCCGGACCCTCTTCCTCCGCCCGCGGCACGAAACCCGCTCGGGCCCGCCGCTCCCCCGCGATAGCGTGGCCGCCCGTCCAGCACCCGTTCGAGCGGAGTCCACGTCGATGTCCCGAGCAACGCCGAAGGGCGCGCCCCACGACTGGGTGACGCGTGCCGCCGACGACGCGATCCGGCATCACGAGAAGTCCGGGGCCTCGGGGCCGGTCACCTGCTCGTCGGGTGCCTCGCCGTCGGGGCCGGTGCACCTGGGCAACCTGCGCGAGTTCCTGATGCCGCACTTCGTGGCCGACGAGCTGCGGCGACGCGGCGTACCGGTGCGTCATCTGCACGTGTGGGACGACTACGACCGGTTCCGCCGGGTGCCGGCCGGTGTCCCTGCCTCGTGGTCGGAGCACATCGGGCGGCCGCTGTCGGCGGTGCCCGACCCGTGGGAGTGCCACGCGTCGTGGGCCGACCACTTCAAGGAGCCGTTGGTCGCCGCCCTCCACGAGCTCGGCGTCGACATGGAGGAGATCTCCCAGACCGAGCGCTACCGGTCGGGCGTCTACCGCGACGAGGTGCTGCGCGCCGTCCGTCGCCGTGCGGACATCGACGCCGTCCTCGCCCAGCACCGCACGAAGCGCGCCGTTGTCGACGACCAAGCCGGTGGCGACGCCGGTGATGAGTCCGGTGACCACGCCGCCCAGGAGGCCGAGGCGATGGCCGACTCGGTGGCCCTCGACGACGAGGGCGAGGAGGCCACGGACGGCGTCGGGTACTTCCCGTTCAAGCCCTACTGCCGCGACTGCGGGCGCGACACGACGCACCGTGACGGCGTACGACGACGACACCTCCGACCTCGCCTACACCTGCTCGGTCTGCGACTACCACGGCTCCACCAACCTCGCCACGCAGGACGAGGGCAAGCTGGTCTGGAAGGCCGACTGGCCGATGCGCTGGGCGTTCGAGCACGTGGACTTCGAGCCGGCCGGGATGGACCACGCGACCCCGGGCTCGTCGTTCACGGTCGGCCACGAGCTGGTCGAGTCGGTGTGGGACTACCCGCGGCCGGCGTGGTTCGGCTACGGCTTCGTCGGGTTCGCCGGCGTGCAGAAGATGTCGTCGTCCGCCGGTGGTGCACCGACCGCAGCCGATGCGTTGCGCGTGCTGGAGCCGGGGATCCTCCGCTGGCTCTACGTGCGCCGCCAGCCCCGGCAGACCTTCGACATCGACTTCGGTCAGGAGGTCGTCCGGCTGTACGACGAGTGGGACGCGCTCGCCCGGAAGGCCGCCGACCCGGAGCGGCACGACGTGCAGACCCTCGCCTACGAGCGCGCGGCCTCGACGATGACCGCGGGGGCCCTGCCGACGCCCGAGGTCGTCGTCCCGTTCCGGATGCTCTCGTCGGTCGCCGACGTGACCGCCGGCTCGGCCGAGCAGATCAGCCGGCTGGTCGGGAGCATGGGCCACCCCCACGACACCGTCGACCAGCTCGAGCCGCGGCTGTCGCGGGCGATGGCGTGGACCGAGGAGTTCGTGCCCGCGGCCGACCGCACCACGGTCCGGTCCGAACCCGACCGCGTCGCGATCGAGGCCCTGTCGAGCCAGGAGCGGGAGTGGTTGTCGCTGCTCCTGCAGGGCCTGCAGGGCGACCTCGACCTGCAGGCCGTGACCTCGCTGGTCTACGGCGTGCCGAAGCTGGCGCGCGGCATGTCGCTCGACGAGAAGCCGACTGACGAGGTCAAGGCCGACCAGAAGGAGTTCTTCCGGCTGCTCTACCACCTGCTGGTGGACGCCGAGCGCGGCCCGCGCCTCCCGACGTTGATCGTGGCGCTCGGGGCCGAGCGCGTGCGCGCGCTGCTGGGCGCCTAGTCCAGGAGCGCGTCGGCGGCGGCCGGGCTGGAGTCGCGGAGGAAGTCGGCGCACCGCTGCCACTCGTCGTCCTCGCCGATCGCGCGGGCCGACAGGGCCAGGAGGGCGAGGCTGCGCAGGAAGCCGCGGTTGGGCTCGTGCTCCCAGGGCACCGGGCCGTGGCCCTTCCAGCCGTTGCGACGGAGCAGGTCGAGGCTGCGGTGGTAGCCGACGCGGGAGTACGCGTAGACCGTCACGTCGTCGGCTCCCTGGTCGCGGGCCTGCCCGGCCAGGGCGGCCCAGGCGGTCGGCGACGCCGGGTGACGGCGTACGACGGAGCCGGGGCTGTCGCCGCCGGCCAGCTCGGCTTCGGCGGGATCGTCGGGAAGGTAGGTGGGTGGCGGTCCGGCCATCAGGTCGACGTGGCTCATGCGGGCTACCTTCTCAGACCGGCGTACGGCGGAAACGGGTGGAATCAATGTCGGCGGGCGGGTGTTCACTGCTGTCATGGCCCAGCAGACCCCGACCCGCGACTCGATCCCTGCGGACGTCCGGCCCTGGCCGGCGTTGTTCGCGCTGTGCCTGGGCTTCTTCATGATCCTGGTCGACACGACGATCGTCACCGTCGCGACGCCGGCGATCATCTCCGACCTGCACGCCGACGTGAACAGCGTGGTCTGGGTGACCAGCGCCTACCTGCTGGCCTACGCCGTGCCCGTCCTGATCACCGGTCGGCTCGGCGACCGCTTCGGGCCGAAGAACCTCTACCTCGTCGGCCTGACCGTCTTCACGCTCGCGTCGTTGTGGTGCGGGCTCACGACGTCGATCGAGATGCTGATCGTGGCGCGGGTGTTCCAGGGCCTGGGTGCGGCGATGCTGACGCCGCAGACGATGGCCGTGATCACGCGCATCTTCCCGGCCGACCGTCGTGGGCAGGCGATGGCGCTGTGGGGCGCGACCGCCGGCGTGGCCACCCTGGTCGGGCCGATCCTGGGCGGCATCCTGGTCGACGCGTTCGGCTGGGAGTGGATCTTCTTCATCAACATCCCGGTCGGGCTGGTCGGGTTCGTCCTGGCGGTGCGGCTGGTGCCGAGCCTGCCGACCCACACGCACAAGTTCGACTGGCTGGGCGTCGCCCTGAGCGGGCTCGGCATGTTCTTCCTGGTCTTCGGCATCCAGCAGGGTCACAAGTACCACTGGAACGGCTGGGTGATGACGTCGATCATCGCCGGTGTCGCGCTCTTCGTGGCGTTCGTCGTGTGGCAGTCGAAGAACCGGGCGGAGCCGCTGGTGCCGCTCAGCCTGTTCGGCGACCGCAACTTCTCGATCTCGAACTTCTCGATCTCGACGATGTCGTTCACGGCGACCGCGATGGGCTTCCCGACGATGCTCTACGCCCAGCTGGTGCGTGGCTACTCGCCGCTGCAGTCGGCGCTGCTGTTCGTGCCGATGGCGGTGATGTCGATCATCCTGGCCCCGATCGTGGGCAGGTTCACCGACAAGGTGCACCCGCGCACCCTCACCGGAGTCGGGTTCGCGATCACGGCGTTCTCGATCTTCCTGATCTCGCGTGCCCTCACGCCGAACGGCGCGGTCTGGCACATCCTGGCCGCGATGGCGCTCCTGGGCATCGGCATGGCGGGCATCTGGGCGCCGTTGGCCGCGACCGCGACGCGCAACCTGCCGATGCAGCTGGCCGGTGCCGGCTCGGGCGTCTACAACGCGACCCGCCAGGTCGGTGCCGTGCTCGGCTCGGCGGCGATCGCGGTGCTGATCGACACCCGGATCGCCGCACACGGCCTGTCCGGTGGAGCCGAGCCCGAGGGCGCGCTGCAACAGCTGCCCGCCGTCGTCCGCGACCCCTTCAGCCAGGCGATGTCCGACGCCATGCTGCTCCCTGCCGCGATCCTGGTCCTGGGCTTCGTGTCGGTGCTGTTCTTCCAGCTGCCCCGCCACCTGACCGAGCGCCGCGACGCCGCCGCGGCGGCCGGAGCTCCCGCGACCGAGGCCGCCGCCCCGGTGCTGGACGGATCTGTGTAACCGACTGTTGCCGGGCGACACGCCGCGCGACGAGTGGCGTGTCGCCCCGGGAAGGGTCGGTTACACGCGTCCGTCAGCCCGCGCGGCGGACGACGATGTACGGCGCAAGGTCGTCGATGGCGGTGCCGAACCGGGCGCTGGTGGCGGAGTACTCCCGCAACAGTCGCTGCTTGGTGAGCTCGCGCTGGTGGCCCCACAGCTCCGGCCACGTCACCCGAGACATCCCGAGGTGGAAGCCGCAGACCCAGTCCTGCCGCCGCTTCTCGATCGCCACCACTTCTTCGGGCCGGAGGCGCGCGAGGCCGCCTCGCTCTTCGGGCTGCAGCTTGACGAATCCGTCGAACTCGACGACATGACGTCCCACGCGGAGGTCACACCGCGCCCAGCCCGTGGCGTCCCGCAGCTCGAACTGTGTCTGGACGGGGCCGAGACCGAGCTCCAGCAGCAGGAGTCGGGTGAGCGTCTCCCCGAGTGACTCGGCACCGGCGTCGGAGCAGACGACCGCGTCGTCGGCCACCGTGACGTTCGGCCAGTGCCACATCGGCTGCCGAGCGGACCAGAGGTCCGCAAGCGACACGCCTCGCTGACGCGCGGAGTCGATGGCGCACACACCGGCGACGAAGCCGTCCTCGCGAGCGATGTCGAGTGCCGTCCGAGGCAGGGCGAGCACCGGCAGCCCCGCGACGAACTGCACGTCTTCGAGCCGGTAGCGGGACTGGTGATGCTTGATGCCGTGACGCACACGAGCCCTCGGGGCGCCGTGCTTCGTGACGTGGACCAGCCGATCACGTCCGCGCAGGACGGGCAGATCGTGGACCAACGCGGCCGAGGTGTGGCTGATGACGTGTGAGCCCACCAGTCCACGAGACGCGGCTCGGATCACGAGGAGCCGACGCCCACGCTCGGCGTCGAGCCGGTCCCAGAGCTTGCGAGGTGTGTACCACCCGCGCCGCAGCTTCACCCAGGCTCCGAGCCGGAGCAAACGACCGATGTCCTCGTCGGTCAGTCCTTCGGCATGAGCCTCGGCCCGGGAGATGAGGCCATCGGCGCCCGGCCCGACGCCCTCGAACCGGCCGGCACAAGACAAGCGCTGCATGCGCCCGACGCTGGACGAAAGTCGACCGTGGTACCTGCCCCCAAGGACTGACCTGTGGATCACGCCCGCGGATGACACGGCTGTGGCCGGCGAACGGGCCGACGGAGATGTGTAACCGACCGCTGCCGGTCGACACGCCGTTGCGACACGCCGCCGGTTCGCCGACAACGGTCGGTTACACGACCACAGCAGCCGCCGGCTCAGCCCAGGGTGTGGCCGGTGGCGCTCAGGTTGCTGCAGGCCTCGACGACCCGCGCGGACATGCCGGCCTCACCGGCCTTGCCCCAGGCGCGAGGGTCGTAGGCCTTCTTGTCGCCCACGTCGCCGTCGACCTTCAGGACGCCGTCGTAGTTGCGGAGCATGTGGTCGGCGACGGGGCGGGTGAAGGAGTACTGGGTGTCGGTGTCGACGTTCATCTTCACCACGCCGTACTTCACGGCGTCGGCGATCTCCTGCTCCGACGAGCCGGAGCCGCCGTGGAAGACCAGGTCGAGCGGCAGCGACCCGGGACCGAAGCCGGCGTGGGTGCCGTACTTCTCGATGATCGCGTCCTGCGCCTTCTTCAGGATCTCCGGGCGCAGCTTGACGTTGCCGGGCTTGTAGACGCCGTGCACGTTGCCGAAGGTGAGCGCGGTCAGGTAGCGCCCCTTGTCGCCCAGCCCCAGCGCCTCGACGGTCGCGAGGGCGTCCTCGGGCGTGGTGTACAGCTTCTCGTCCATGGCGCCGACGACGCCGTCCTCCTCGCCGCCGACGACGCCGATCTCGACCTCGAGCACGATGTGGGCCGCCGCGCACTTGGCGAGCAGGTCCTGGGCGATCTGGAGGTTCTCGTCGAGGGGAACGGCGGACCCGTCCCACATGTGCGACTGGAACAACGGCGCCTCGCCCCGCGCCACCCGCTCGGCGCTGATGTCGACCAGCGGTCGGACGAAGCCGTCGAGCTTGTCCTTCGGGCAGTGGTCGGTGTGCAGGGCGACGTGGATCGGGTAGTTCTTGGCCACCTCGGCGGCGTACGCCGCGAACGCGACCGAGCCGCTCACCATGTTCTTCACGGCCGGGCCGGAGAGGTACTCCGCCCCACCGGTCGAGATCTGGATGATGCCGTCGGACTCGGCGTCGGCGAAGCCCTTCAGCGCGGCGTTCAGGGTCTGCGACGACGAGACGTTGATCGCCGGGAAGGCGAACGACTGGGCCTTCGCGGTGTCGAGCATCTGCGCGTAGATCTCGGGGGTGGCGACGGGCATCGGTGACTCCTCGTGACGCGGGCAGCAAGCACTTCCCACCCTAGTGGCAGGGTCCGCGGTCGCCCTCGGCGTCCCTGCCACCGAACGACGTGCTCACACGGCCAGCGGTACGTCGTCGTCCTCGACCGCGGGCTCCTCGACGGCCACCGCGACGCGCTCCGGACGGCGCGACCCGGCGAGCAGCGCGACCGCGCCGGCGACGAGGGCGAGAGCGCCGACCACCGCGGCCACGTGCAGGCCGTGGACGTACGCCGCCTGGGCGGTCGCGACCACCTGGGCCGCGGCTCCGTGCGGCAGGGTGGCCGCCTGGGTCAGGGCACCGGGGAGCGAGTGCCCGGCCGGACCGGCCGCCAGCGACGAGGGCAGGTGCGAGGCGGCGTAGGAGTGGTACGCCGCGGTCCCGGCGCTGCCCAGCAGGGCGATCCCGAGCGCCCCGCCCAGCTCGCTGGACGCCTCGGAGACCGCGGCACCGGCACCGGCGCGGGTCGGGTCGAGCGACGCCATGACGGCGTCCGCGGCCACGGTCATCACCGCGACCAGCCCGCAGGCGAGCAACGACGCGCCGACCAGGACGAGCACCAGCGAGGAGGTGCCGGCCCGGGTCAGCAGCGCGAACCCGGACGCCGAGACCAGCAGCGCGGTCGCGGAGACCGCGACCGCGCCGAACCGGCGGACCAGCGATGCGGCGGTCGGGGCAGAGGCGCCGACGCCCAGCGAGGGCAGCAGGCTCCAGAGCGCGGCGACCAGGGGCTGGTACCCGAGGACCAGCTGCAGGTAGGCGGTCATGAACACCGCGTTGCCGACGAGGGCGAAGGTGGCCAGGGCGTTGCCGGCGACCGCGGTGCGGAAGCGACGGTTGCGCAGCAGCGAGGGGTCGACCATCGGGTGCGCGTGGTGCAGCTGACGGCGGACGAACAGCGCACCGAGCGACAGCCCCGACCACCACGCAGACCACCCACCGCACCTCGAACCCGTCCGCGGCCCACTGCTTCACGCCGTACACCGCCGGCAGCACGGCGGCCAGGGACAGGAAGGCGCTGACGACGTCGAACGGCGCGTCGGTACGGCGCTCGCCGCGCGGCAGGAGCACCGGGCCGGCCACCAGCAGGAGCGCCATCGCGGGGAGGTTGACCAGGAACACCGAGCCCCACCAGAAGTGCTGCAGCAGCACCCCGCTGACGACCGGGCCGAGCCCGACGCCGGCGGTCATCACGGCGGTCCAGGTCGCGACCGCCTGGCTGCGCTGCTTCTCGTCGCGGAACAGGGTGCGGATCATCGCCAGGGTGGACGGCATCAGGGTCGCGCCGGCGAACCCGAGGACGGCCCGGGCCGCGATCAGCTGGCCGGCGCTCCCGGCGTACGCCGCGCCGAGCGAGGTCAGTGAGAACGCCGCGGCCCCGATCAGGAGCAGCCGCCGCGGTCCGATCCGGTCGGCGACCGCGCCCATGGTGATCAGCAACCCCGCGAGCACGAACCCGTAGACGTCGAAGATCCAGAGCTGCTGGGTCGCCGACGCGTGCAGGTCCCGGCTGATCTCCGGCACGGCGAAGTAGAGGATCGACACGTCCATCGACACCAGCAGCAGTGGCAGCGCCAGCACGGCCAGCGCCACCCACTCACGCCGTCCGGCTCGGTTCCCGATCGCCTCGGTCATCACATCCACCTATCTGTGTAATACGCATACTGTTTGGGTATGAAACAGAAGGTACACACAATCTGTGTACGATGTAAATAGATCAAGCGAACACAGGGAGTCCGGATGACGGCAGAGGACACCGTGCCCAGGGCGGTGCGAGCGCTGTGGGGCGCCGACACCCCAGCACGACGTGGACCCAAGCCCGCGCTGTCGGTGCGCGGCATCGCCGCCACGGGCGTGGCGATCGCCGACGCCGAGGGGCTCGAGGCCGCGTCGATGGCGGCGGTCGCGAAGCGGCTGGGCTTCACCACGATGTCCCTCTACCGCTACGTCGACTCCAAGGCCGATCTCCAGATGGCGATGGTCGACGAGGCCATCGGCGTCGTCCCGGAGATCAACCGCCGCCTCGGCTGGCGCAACCAGCTGACGGCCTGGGCGGAAGCGGAGGCGGGTCGTCTCGGCGCCCACGCGTGGGTGCTCGAGGTCCGGCTCGACTCCCCGCCCCTGGGCCCGCAGACCCTGGCCTGGATGGACCTCGGCCTCCAGATCCTGGACCGCGCCGGTCTCGAGCCCGCACGCGCGGCGTCCTCCCTGCTGTTCGTCGACGGCTACGTCCGGCAGCAGATCGCGCTCGGTCTGCAGTACGCCGACGGCGGCTCGGGCTGGGCCGACCGGCTCCGCGAGGTGATGCCCCCGGACACCCTGCCCGCGCTGACCCGCGCTCTGCATGCCGGCGTCTTCGACGACGACCCGTCGGAGTTCCCGGCCGACGAGTTCCGGTTCGGCCTCGACCTCATCCTCGACGGGGTCGAGGGACTCGTGACGCGCTGACCACGATGTCGGTCGTCGCCGCCTAGCATGCCTCCGACCGCACCAGGAGGACCGATGACGATCCCGACCACCATCCGCGCGATGGCCACCGCAGCCGCACTCGCCCTGACCGCCCTCGCCATGGCCGCGCCGGCGACCGCCGGGCTCGCGACGGACCCGTTGGTGGGCGCGCCGAACGTCGGCACCTGCAGCACGATGACCGCGACCCAGGCGGACGCCCCGGTCGACCGCAGCGCCGTCGTGAGCTGCTCCAAGCCGCACACCGCCCAGGTCGCCGGGGTGGTCAGGCTGCCGCGCGACCTGGAGTGGGACGCCGCCGGGGAGAAGGCTCTCTACCGGGTCGTTGCCCGGCGGTGCCTGCCGACGGTGGACGCCCTGCTCGGCCGCAGCACCCGCGCGCGCGACTCCTCGGCGTACGACCTGTTGTGGTTCCGGCCCACGAAGGCCCAGATCACGCAGGGGGCGCGCTGGTTGAGCTGCTCGGTCGAGCTGCGTCAGGCGACGTCGCTCGCGAAGCTGCCGACCTCGACCTCACCGTTCCTGCCCGCCGGCGCTCTGCCGGACAAGGTCGCACGCTGCCTGACGAAGGCCGCGCTCACGACCCGCTGCGCGACCCGTCACGAGTGGCGCGCCACCGGCAGCTTCGTGTTGTCCGGGTCCTACCCGGGACACGGGAAGGTCGACGAGCAGGCGGGCCAGAAGTGCCACTCGCGGGTCACCCCGGGCGCGCCCTACCGCTGGACCTACCAGGACAAGATCACCTGGAACCTCGGCGGGGACCACGTGGTCGTCTGCTACTCCCGGAACAAGAGCTGAACGGCCCCGCGCCGGGCGGGGTCAGCCGCGCCACGTGGTCTCGTGCGCGAGGTCGGCGTGGGCGCGGATCCACGCGTGCATGGCGATCGCAGCCGCGGCCGACGCATTGATCGACCGGGTCGACCCGAACTGAGCGATCGAGAAGGTGCCGTCGCAGGCAGCACGGGCGGCCTCGGAGAGCCCCGGCCCCTCCTGCCCGAAGAGGAAGCAGACCCGTCGCGGCACGTCCATCGTCTCGAGGTGTGCCGATCCCGGCAGGTTGTCGATGCCGAGGAGCGCGACCCGGCCGCCCTCGCCTGCTCCCAGGTACGCCGCCAGGTCGGCCGCCGTGGCGTGGTGGCGCACGTGCTGGTAGCGATCGGTGACCATCGCCCCGCGCCGGTTCCACCGCCGCCGGCCGACGATGTGGACCTCGGCGGCCAGGAACGCGTTGGCGGTGCGGACGATCGTGCCGATGTTGAAGTCGTGCCGCCAGTTCTCGATCGCGACGTGGAAGTCATGGCGACGGGTGTCGAGGTCGGCGACGATCGCCTCGAGCCGCCAGTAGCGGTAGCGGTCGACGACGTTGCGACGGTCGCCCTCGGCGAGGAGCCGCTCGTCGTACTGCTCGCCCGTCGGCCAGGTGCCCGGCCAGGGCCCGACGCCCACCTCGTCCGGCGCCGTGCGGCATCGGGTCGTACGGCGCTCGCGGCTCGTCGTCGGTCACCTCCGGACCGCTCAGAACGCCGACACCGAGGCGGGAGCCCGTTGGGGTCGGCTGAGTGCGCGGACCAACGCCGTCTGCCCGTGCCGGCGTACGGCGATGCCGGTGAGCAGGCCGAGCACCGGCTCGATCGCGTCGTCGCCGAACTCCGGTGTGGGAAGCCCGACGCTCGCCGCCAGGTCGTCGGAGTGCACGACGATCTCCATCAGCCGGGTCAGCAGGAAGTCGTCCTCCGAGAGCGACCAGCCCTGCCACGGGATGAGCACCGGACCGGTGCGGTCGGAGCCGAGCACGTCGGCCAGGTCGGGGCCGAGCTCCTGGAGGAGGGTGCGCATGCCCTCGGCCCCCTCGGCGGCCAGGTCCTCGCTCCCGCGGCGGATCTCGGCATTCGACTCGTCGTCGTGACCGCCGGTCACCCAGGCCGCGCGGGCGTAGTGCTCACCGGCCGGGATCGGGTCGACCCCCGGTGGCGCCCGCATCAGCTGGACCGCGTTGAACCACTGCGAGACCACGTGCCGGGCCAGGGCTCCCACGGACATGTCGGCGCACGCACTCTCCTGCTCCCACCCGTCGGTGACCTCCGGCCGGAGGACCAGGTCGGTGGCGACGACGACGGCATCGGCGAAGGGGCCGCGCAGGCTCTGCTCCATGGCGCCGACGCTAGTCGAGGCCGCCCCGGTGCCCGGTCACGGGCAGGCCCCCGGCCGTTCAGGTGGCGGACAGACCCTCTCGATAGGCTCACATGGTGACCGGCGTGCAGACCTTCCTCCTCGGCATCCCCTGGATGGACCCGCACTGGCTCCTGCAGCACTTCCACACCGAGTTCGTGTGGCTCAGCCTGGTCATCGTCTTCATCGAGTGCGGCCTGCTCTTTCCCTTCCTGCCGGGCGACACGCTGCTCTTCTCGGTCGGGCTGTTCGTCGCCACCAACGAGCTCAACCTGGTCGGCGGCCCCAACCTGCTGGGGCTGCTGGTGGGCTGCCTCGCGTTCGCGGTGGCGGCGTTCCTGGGCAACGTCGCGGGCTACGAGATCGGTCGCGCGATCGGTCCGCCGATCCGTCGGCACGACGGCCGGATCATCAAGCAGAAGTACCTCGACCAGACCGTCGACTTCTTCGAGAAGCACGGCAGCCAGGCGTTGGTCATCGGCCGGTTCGTGCCGTTCGTGCGCACCTACGTGACCCTGGTCGCGGGCGTCAGCGAGATGAACCGCGTGAAGTTCTGGCTCTGGAGCGCCGTCGGCGCGCTGCTCTGGGTCGTCAGCATCACCTGCCTCGGCTACTTCCTCGGGCAGGCCTTCCCCTGGCTCAGCGACAAGATCGACTGGGTCATCCTCGGTCTGCTGATGCTCACCGTGATCCCGATCGGCTACGAGTGGTGGAAGAACCGGCGCCGTCAGGAAGCCACGAGCTGAGGCAGGACCGTCACGCTCACGCGGTGACGGAGTCCAGGTCCGCCTTGGTCAGCACGGCCCGGATCTCGAGACCGACGTCGGCGAGGGGGTTGTCCTCGCCCGGGGAGCGGTCGATCGCGCAGACGACGGTCTCGACCGTCGCTCCGGCCTCGCGCAGCGCCAGGGTGGCGTTGCGGACCGCGCCGCCCGTCGTGATCACGTCCTCGATCAACGTGACCCGGCGGCCCGAGACATCCGGCCCTTCGGCGAGCTTGCAGGTGCCGTAGGTCTTGGCCTCCTTGCGCACGAACAGCGCCGGGAGGCGGCTCTGGGCGCTGAGCACGGTCACGATCGGGATGCCCCCCATCTCGAGCCCGCCGAGCAGCTCGGTCGTCTCCGGCAGGAGGGGCACCATCGCGGCGGCGACCCGGGCGAGCAGGTCGGGATCGGTCTCGAAGAGGTACTTGTCGAAGTACTCGCCGGCGACCTGACCGGACCGGAGGGTGAACTCGCCGGTCAGCCGGCAGTGAGCGTCGATGTCTCGCGCGAGGGCCTCATCCATGTCCTCTACTCTCGCAGCATGCGGATCCTGATCATCGGCGGTACACGCTTCGTCGGGCACGCCATGGCGGAGGCGGCTCTGGACGCCGGCCACGACGTGAGCCTGCTCCACCGCAACGCGACCGAGGAGCTGCCCGGCGCCACCCACCTGCTGGCCGACCGCGACGGCGACCTGTCGGTCCTCGACGGTCTCGACTTCGACGCGACCATCGACGTCTGCGCCTACGTGCCCGGCCAGGTGCGCTCGCTGCACGCCGCGCTCGGCGACCGCGGCGGTCACCACGTGTTCATCTCGACGGTCTCCGTCTACGAGGAGCCCGCCGGCCCCGGAGCCGGCGAGGACTCCCCCCTCTTCGCAGCCGCCCCGGAGGACGCCACCGAGGTCACCAACGAGACCTACGGTCCGCTCAAGGTCGCCTGCGAGAACGCCGCCACCGAGCTGTACGCCGGGAGCGGGCTCGCGATCGTCCGGCCGACGTACGTCGTGGGGCCCCGCGACATGACCGCCCGCTATCCCTGGTGGGTGCTGCGCGCCGCCCGGGGCGGGAACGTGATCGCGCCCGGACCCGGCCGAGGCGCCGATGCAGTACATCGACGCGCGCGACATGGGCGCGTGGACGGTCCGCCTCGCCGAGGGCCGGGTCGCCGGCACGTTCACCGCCGCCCATCCGCACACGACGTTCGGGGCCCTGGTCGACGAGACCCTCGGCGCGATCGACCCTTCGACAGGCTCAGGACAAGGTAGCGACGCACGGCTCGTGCCGGTCGACGGTGACTGGCTCGTCGAGCAGGGCGTCGACGGCCTCCAGCTGCCCCTGTGGACCGAGGGCGGAGTCGAGTGGTCACTGGCGATGGGCACCGAGCGGGCTCAAGCGGCCGGGCTCACCTACCGGCCCTTCGCCGAGACCGTGCGCGACACCCTCGCCTGGGCCCAGGCCAACCCCGACCAGGCGACGAGCGCGACCTGGGGCCTGCCGGCCGAGCGCGAGCGCGAGCTCCTCGAGGCCTGGCAGAGCACGCAGTCATGAGCGAGGCGTGAGCACGCCATGAGCAGGGCCACCTGGCGCACCGGCTCGACGGCATCCCGCCGACGATCTTCACGCACCATGTCGGCGCTGGCGATGCGCACCGGCGCGGTCAACCTCGGCCAGGGCTTCCCCGACGCCGACGGACCCGCCTCCGTGCTCGCCGCGGCCGACCGCGCCATGCGCTCCGGTGCCAACCAGTACGCGCCGGGCCCCGGCGTACCGGCGCTGCGACAGGCGATCGCCCGGCACCAGCAGCGTCACTACGGCCTCGAGCTCGACCCCGATCGCCAGGTCGTGGTGACCACGGGCTGCACCGAAGGCGTCGCCGCCGCCCTGCTCGGGCTGGTGGACGCCGGCGACGAGGTCGTCGTGCTCGAGCCCTACTACGACTCCTACGTCGCGATGATCCAGATGGCCGGGGGCGTACGCCGTCCGGTCACCCTGCGCGCGCCGGACTACCGCCTCGACGTCGACGAGCTGCGGGCCGCGATCGGGCCGCGGACCCGGTTCGTGCTGCTGAACTCGCCGCACAACCCGACCGGCACGGTGCTGACCCCGGCCGAGCTGCAGGCGGTCGCGGACCTCGCGATCGAGCACGACCTGGTCGTGATCACCGACGAGGTCTACGAGCACCTCACCTTCGCCGACGAGGCCGACGACCACGCCCACGTGCCGATCTCGACCCTGCCCGGGATGTTCGAGCGGACCCTCACCCTGTCCAGCGCCGGCAAGTCCTACAGCGTGACCGGCTGGAAGATCGGCTGGGCCACGGGCCCGGCCGAGCTGGTCGCTGCCGTGCTCGCGGCCAAGCAGTGGCTCACCTTCACGTCGGGCGTCACCGCTGCAGCCGGCCATCGCGACGGCCCTCGACGACGAGCCCGACTGGCCGCGCGCGCTCGCCCGTGACCTCCAGGGGCGGCGCGACCTGCTGTGCGACGGGCTGGAGAAGCTCGGACTCGACGTACGCCGCCCGGAGGGCACCTACTTCGCGCTCACCGACATCGCGTCGCTGGGCTGGAAGGACGGCATGGAGTTCTGCCTGGCCCTGCCCGAGCGGGCCGGCGTCGTGGCGATCCCGGCCCAGCCGTTCCACGACAGCCACGCCGGCGACCAGCTGGTGCGCTGGGCGTTCTGCAAGGAGTCGGCGGTGATCGAGGAGGCGCTCTCGCGCCTCGCGTCGGCGGACCTCAGCGCCTGATCAACCAGGCCCGCACCTCGGGGCGGACCAGGAACGCGATCGTCGCCACCGACGCCGCCAGGAGCACCAGCGAGACCGGTGAGCCGAGGGCCGCGACCAGGAACAGCAGAGCGCGGCGCCGGTGGCGAGTCACGAGCAGCGCGTACCACGCCCACGTGCGCCGCAGGAACACCAGGACGGCGAAGACAGCGGCCGCGACGGCGGCCGCGAGCACGACCGCCGAGATCACGAACAGCAGGACCAGCAGGGTGTGCTCGCTGACGCCCTGGTCGGGAGATCGGGGTTCTGCTTGTACATCTGGTCGAGGACCGAGTCGGAGTCGCCGGCCATCACCGCGATCGAGAGCACCAGCCCGGTGGCGGCCAGGGCCGTGCACACCCAGGTGATCAGGCAGGCCCAGAGCACGGCGCGCGGGCGGGCCGCGGCCGGACGGTGGCACGTCGTACGCCGAGGTGGGCGGTGCCGTCCAGGGCCGGCGGCTGCCGGTCACCGGAGAGGACGGGCCGCCATCCGGACGTCGGCGGCGGGGTGCGGAACGGGACACCCGGTCGGCGACGGTGGTCGGCGCCGTGTCGGCGGGGGGTGGCGTCGGTCCGGGCTGCCCGGGTCGCGGTGCGCGGCGGCCGACGCGGCCGGGCCGCGCGTGCCGCGCGTTCGAGGCGGCGCGTCGGCCGAACCACACCCGCGTCGGACCGAGCCACAGGGTCAGCACCGCAGCGCCGACACCGGAGCACCAGAACGTCGCGGCGGCCGACGACGACGAAGCCCGTCGCCGACGAGGCCGGTGAGGAAGAGGGGGACGGCGAGGACGGACACGGCGACGCGGGCGCTGTGGCTGCGCTGCGCGACCTGCCAGCCGAGCACCACCATCGCGACCGCGCAGGCGGCCGACACCATCGAGACGACCTTGACGATCGCCGACAGGGAGCCTGAGGTCGATGCCGGCCTGTCTGGAGTTCGGAGCGGTCCAGGAAGGTCCGCAGGGCCTGTCTGCGTCTCGAGGGTGTGCAGGCCGGCGATCCGGTCCCACACGAGCAGGACCACGAAGACCGAGCCGACCATGACGATCGCGCAGGCCACGGTCACCTGGGGTGGCCGCACCGGCTTGGTCTGCTGCTCGCTCACGCCCTCCATTGCACCACGCGGGCGGGTGGCCCGGGGCATCGACGAGGGCATCGCCGGGTCGCTCGCGAGCAGGGCAGGATGGACGGCATGAGCTACCAGGCAGCCGACGACCCGGTACGACCACACGGACTACCGCCACACCGGCCGCAGCGGGCTCCAGCTGCCGCCGCTCTCGCTGGGGCTGTGGCAGAACTTCGGCGACGACCGGCCCGAGGAGTCCCAGCGCGCGATCCTGCGCCGTGCCTTCGACCGCGGGGTGACCCACTTCGACCTGGCCAACAACTACGGCCCGCCGTACGGCCGGGCCGAGGAGAACTTCGGTCGCTGGATGCGCGAGGACTTCGCGCCGTACCGCGACGAGCTGGTGATCTCGACCAAGGCGGGCTACGACATGTGGCCGGGACCGTACGGACAAGGCGGCGGGTCGCGGAAGTACGTGCTCGCCTCGCTCGACCAGTCGCTGGCGCGGATGGGGCTGGAGTACGTCGACATCTTCTACAGCCACCGCTTCGACCCGGACACGCCGCTCGAGGAGACGATCGGCGCCTTGACACCGCCGTGCGGTCCGGGCGGGCGCTGTACGCCGGCATCTCGTCGTACTCCGGCGCGCAGACCGAAGGAGGCCGCGACGATCGCCCGGGAGCTCGGCACTCCCCTGCTGATCCACCAGCCGTCGTACTCGATGCTCAACCGCTGGATCGAGCAGGACCTGCTCGACGAGCTCGAGGAGCAGGGGATGGGCTGCATCGTCTTCACCGCGCTCGCCCAGGGGTTGCTGACCGACCGCTACCTCGACGGCGTACCCGACGACTCGCGGGCCGCCCGGCAGGACTCGACCATCGCCGGGCTCGACGACGGCGTGCTCGACCGGGTGCGCTCGCTGAACGAGATCGCGCAGCGGCCGCGGGCAGAAGCTCGCCCAGCTGGCGCTCCAGTGGGCCCTGCGCGACCCGCGGGTGACCTCGGCGGTGATCGGCGCCTCGAGCGTCGAGCAGCTCGACACCAACCTCGACGCGCTCGACTTCCCGGCCCTGACCGACGACGAGCTCGCCGAGATCGACCGGTACGCCGTGGAGTCCGGCGATCAACCTCTGGGCCGAGTGAGGACGCTCCGACGCGGCCTGCCGCGGCGGGGCGGCCGCAACGAGCGCGCAGCGAGCTTGCTCGCAAGCGGACGACCGAGGAGTAGGGCGCGGGACTCACCGCCGCCCCGGCCGGGAAACCGCGGACGAAATACCCGACACGCCCATGTGGTCGAGCACGCGTTCGTCCGCGGTTTCCTCCGCAGACATCAGGCCGGCTGCAGCGTCAGCTCGCCGTCGGCGACGTCGACGGTCACCTTCCCGCCGTCGCTCGACCTCGCCGCCGATCAGCAGCCGGGCGAGCCGGTCGCCGATCGCGGACTGGATCAGCCGCCGCAGCGGCCGGGCGCCGTACGCCGGGTCGTAGCCGGTCTCGGCCAGCCAGGCCCGCGCGGCCGTCCGTCACCTCGATCGTGATCCGCCGCACCGCCAGCCGCTTCTCCAGCAGCGACAGCTGGAGGTCGACGATGTGGGCGAGCTGGTCGCGGGACAGCGCCTCGAAGACCACGATCTCGTCGAGCCGGTTGAGGAACTCCGGCTTGAAGCACGCGCGGACCACCGACATCACCGAGTCGCGCTTGGTCTGCGGCTCCAGGGTCGGGTCGACCAGGAAGTTCGAGCCCAGGTTGGAGGTCAGGATCAGCAGCGTGTTCCGGAAGTCGACCGTGCGGCCCTGCCCGTCGGTCAGGCGCCCGTCGTCGAGCACCTGGAGCAGGATGTCGAACACCTCGGGGTGCGCCTTCTCGACCTCGTCGAGCAGTACGACGGAGTAGGGCCGTCGGCGCACGGCCTCGGTGAGCTGGCCGCCCTCGTCGTACCCGACGTAGCCCGGAGGGGCGCCGACGAGCCGCGCGACGGAGTGCTTCTCGGAGTACTCGCTCATGTCGACCCGGACGATCGCCCGCTCGTCGTCGAAGAGGAACTCCGCCAGCGACTTGGCCAGCTCGGTCTTGCCGGTGCCGGTCGGGCCGAGGAAGAGGAACGAGCCGGTGGGCCGGTTCGGGTCGGAGATGCCCGCCCGCGAACGGCGTACGGCGTCGCTCACGGCGCGCACGGCCTCGTGCTGCCCGATCAGCCGCTGCCCGATCACGTCCTCCATCTCGAGGAGCTTCGCGGTCTCGCCCTGCAGCAGCTTCCCGGTCGGGATGCCGGTCCAGGCCTCGACGACCTCGGCGATCTGCTCGGCGCCGACCTCCTCGCCGACCAACGGCTCGACCCCCGACTGCTCGTTCTTCTCGGTCGCCTCGACCGCCGCGAGCTTCTTCTCCAGCTCGGGGATCGACTCGTAGCGGATCTTCGAGGCGCCCTCGAGATTGCCCTCGCGGAGCATCTTGTCCGCCTCGATCCGGAGCTGGTCGAGCGCGCGCCGGAACTCGCCCTCGCCCTCGAGCGAGGCCTTCTCCTGCTCCCACCGGGCCTCGAGCCCACGCAGCTGCTCCTCGGAGTCGGCCAGGTCGGCGCGCAGCTTGGCGAGCCTCTCGACCGACGCCGCGTCCGTCTCCTTCTCGAGCGCGAACTCCTCCATCTTCAGCCGGTCGACGGTCCGCCGGAGCTGGTCGATCTCCTCCGGCGACGACTCGATCTCCATCCGGAGCCGCGACGCCGACTCGTCGATCAGGTCGATCGCCTTGTCGGGCAGCTGGCGGCCGGTGATGTAGCGGTCGCTCAGCGTCGCGGCGGCCACGAGCGCGGCGTCGGTGATCCGGACGCCGTGGTGGGCCTCGTACTTCTCCTGGATGCCGCGCAGGATCTGGATGGTGTCCTCGACCGACGGCTCGCCGACGAAGACCTGCTGGAAGCGACGCTCCAGCGCCGGGTCCTTCTCGATCCGCTCGCGGTACTCGTCGAGCGTGGTCGCGCCGATCATCCGGAGCTCACCGCGGGCGAGCATCGGCTTGAGCATGTTGCCGGCGTCCATCGCCGAGTCGCCCCCGGCACCCGCGCCGACGACGGTGTGCAGCTCGTCGATGAACGTGATCACCTGGCCGCCGGAGTCCTTGATCTCCTCGAGCACGGCCTTCAGCCGCTCCTCGAACTCGCCGCGGTACTTCGCGCCCGCCACCATCGCCGCGAGGTCCAGCGAGAGCAGACGCCGGCCCTTGAGCGAGTCGGGCACGTCGCCGGCCACGATCCGCTGGGCGAGGCCCTCGACGACGGCGGTCTTGCCGACGCCGGGCTCGCCGATCAGCACGGGGTTGTTCTTGGTACGCCGCGACAGCACCTGGATCACCCGGCGGATCTCGGAGTCGCGCCCGATCACCGGGTCGAGCTTGCCGTCCTCGGCGGCCTGGGTGAGGTCGACGGAGTACTTCTCGAGGCTCTCGTACGTCGACTCCGCCTCGGGACTCGTCACCCGGCGGTTGCCCCGCAGCGAGGTCAGCCCCTCGCGCAGGCCGTCGGCGGTCAGGCCGGCGTCGGTGAGCAGCTTCTGCGCGCCCGACTCGACGGTCGCCAGGCTGATCAGCAGGTGCTCGGTCGCGACGTAGTCGTCCTTCATCGACGCCGCCAGGTCGAGCGCCCCGGCGAGCACGCGGGTCAGCGCGGGCGACGCAGCAGGCTGCTGCACGGTCTGCCCGCTCGCCTTCGGCAGCGCCTGCACGGCGCCCTCCGCCTGGGCCGCGAGGGAGGCGGCGTCGGCGCCCGACTTGCCCACCAGCTGGCGCGCCGTACCGTCGGCGTCGCGCAGCAGCGCGGCCAGCAGGTGCAGCGGGCTCGGTCTGGGTGTTGCCCGCCGTGGTCGCGGCGAGCTGGGCGGTCTCGATCGCCTCACGGCTGCGGGTCGTGAACTTCTCGGCCCCGAACTGGCTCATCTGGTTCCTCTGGTTCCTTCACTGGGTCGGTCCTGGGCCAACTCTGGCCCTCACTAGACCCAACGAGCGAGAAGTTGAGTCGATTCCCCTCAACTCTGGGTATTTCCAGCTCAGTCGCGGGTGCGACGCCAGACGACCAGCGAGGACGGCGCGTCGGGCTGGCGGAGGACCGGCAGCCGGTTGGGATCGGTGGGCCGGGTCGTCACCGCGTCGCGGAGGGCGTCGCGGGTCGCGGCGAGCTCGGCGGCGAGCTCCCGGTTGCGCGACTGCAGCGCGGTGACCTGGTGCTCGAGCTCGAGGATCCGGCGTACGCCCTCGATGCCGACGCCGCCGGCGGTGAGCGAGGCGATCTCCCGCAGCAGCTCGATGTCGCGGTGGCTGTAGCGGCGGCCGCCGCCGCCGGTGCGGCCGGGCATGATCAGGCCCATCCGCTCGTAGGAGCGCAGCGTCTGCGGGTGGAGACCGGAGAGCTCGGCCGCCACCGAGATCACGTAGACGGCCGCGTCCGCGCTGGGCACCCGCGGCTCACGCCGAGGCATCGTCGGCCTTCTGGAAGAGGTTGGCCCGCAGGGTGCTGTCCACCCCGGCGGCCCGGTAGCCCGCGATGGCCTCGCGGGCGGCGTCGTTGAGTCGCGCCGGCACCTGCACCTGGACCGTGGCCAGGAGATCGCCCTTGGTGCCGTCCTTCTTGGTGGCGCCCCGGCCGCGCACCCGGAAGGTGCGACCGTTCGGCGTGCCCGCCGGGACCTTGAGCGTCACCGACGTGCCGTCGAGCGTGGGGATCTTGATCTCCGCCCCCAGGGCGACCTCGTCGAACGACACGGGGACGTCGAGGGTGAGGTTGTCCGCCTTGCGACCGAAGAGCCGGTGCGGGGTGACCTTCACGGTGACGAACAGGTCACCGTTGCTGCCGCCGTTCTCGCCGGCACCGCCCTTGCCGCGCAGGCGGATCCGCTGTCCGTCCTTCACCCCGGCCGGGATGCGGGCCTGGATCGTGCGGGCGGACGTGCCGCGACCACTGCCGTGGCAGGTCGGGCAGGCCTCGTCGTAGATGAGCTGGCGGCCGGCGCAGCGAGGACAGGTCTCGTTGATCGAGAAGCCACCGCCGGAGGAGTTCACCAGGAACCCCGCGCCCTCGCACTCGGGGCAGATCCGCGGCTGCGTGCCCGGCTTGCCACCGGTGCCGTGGCAGTCGGGGCAGGCCGCGTCGGACGTCAGTCGGAGGCTGATCGTGGCGCCGTCGAGCGCGTCGGTGAACCCGAGGGTCGCCGTGCTCTCGACGTCCGGGCCGCGCACCGGACGGGTGCGGGCGCGGGTGGTGGTGCCGCCGCGGTTGCCGAACAGGTCGCCGAACAGGTCGCCGAAGCCGCCGGCCCGGTCGCGGAGCAGGTCGCCGAGGTCGAAGCCGGCCTCCCCGCCGGTGGAACCGCCGCGCGGGAAGCCACCGCGGAGACCGCCGCCCCCGCCGTACGTGCGCTGAACCTCGTCGTACTTCTGGCGCTTCTCCTCGTCGCCGACGACGTCGTAGGCCTCGGCGACGGCCTTGAACTTCTCGTGCTTGGCCCGGCTGTCGGTGGAGTCACCGGGGTTGGAGTCGGGGTGGTTGTTGCGCGCGAGCTTGCGGTAGGCCTTCTTGATCTCGGCCTGCGTGGCGTTCTTGTCCACGCCCAGCTCGGCGTAGTAGTCCTTCGACACCCAGTCGGCGCGAATGCCGGTCTCGCTCACGGTTCCCTCCCCTCTCCTGTCACGACCCGCTGCTGGGGCCCGCTACCCGGTCCTCGGTGGTCGCCGGTCGAGCCCGGTCAGCCCGCCGCGGGGTCGACGACGAGCACCTGCGCGGCGCGCACGACGCGATCGCCGATGCGGTAACCGGCCTTGGCGATCACCTTGCAGGTGGTGACCTCCACGTCGGGATCCTCCCCGATGTGGCTCAGCGCCTCGTGGAGGCGCGGGTCGAACGCGTCGCCCGGCTCGCCGTACTTGACCAGGCCTGCGTTGGCCACAACCCGCTCGAGCTGGTCGGCGACCGCCTGGAAGCCGCCCTCGAGGGGGCCGTGCTCGCGGGCCCGGTCGATGGTGTCGAGCACGTCGACGATCGGCGCCAGGGCGGTGTACGTCGCGTTCTCGCGGACCAGCTCGCGGTCACGGTCGACCCGGCGCTTGTAGTTGACGTACTCGGCCTGGATCCGCTGCAGGTCGACCGTGCGTTCGGCCAGGGCCTGCTGGAGCTGCGCGGCGTCCGGGGCGAGCACCGGGTCGGTCAGCTCCTCGTCGAGCAGGTCGGTCGGCTCCAGCGGAGCGCCCTCCTCGATGAAGTTGTCGACCCCGCTGATGTCGTCGAGACCGGTCGGCTCGACGCGCTCGAGATCGACGTCCTGCTGTGCGGTTCGCGGTGCCACGGGCTCCTCCACCTCGGACTCTGCTCCCATCGGTTCCTGAGGAGAGCGCTCTGCGCTCGTCTCGAAGGGGTCGGCGGCGTCGTCGCCGAACGAGCCGGTCGGAGGGGAAGCCGCCTTCGGCGACTTCCCCTTCCGCCGCTCGGTCACTTGGACTCGCCCTCGCCGTCCGAGCTGTCGGCGCTGTCGGCGCTGTCGGTGCTGTCGGCGTCGCCCGGCTCGTCCACGATCTCGGCGTCGACGACGTCGTCGTCGGCGGCACCGGTCGAGGTGTCCGTGCCACCGGCGGCGGACTGCTCCGCCTCGGCCGCGGCGTACATCGCGGCGCCCATCTTCTGGCTGGACTCACCGAGCTTGGACACGCCGGCCTGGATCTCGTCGGACCCCGCCTCGGCGTTCTCGAGGATCGCCTTGAGCGCGTCGAGGTCGCCCTGGACCTCGGTCTTGACCTCGTCCGGGATCTTCTCGGCGTTGTCGGTCAGGAACTTCTCGGTCGAGTAGACGAGTCCGTCGGCCTGGTTGCGGGTCTCGACGGCCTCGCGGCGCGCGGCGTCCTCCGCGGCGTACTGCTCGGCCTCCTTGACCATCCGGTCGATCTCGTCCTTGCCCAAGGCGCTGCCGCCGGAGATCGTCATCGACTGCTCGCGGCCGGACGCCTGGTCCTTGGCCGAGACGTGGACGATGCCGTTGGCGTCGATGTCGAAGGTGACCTCGATCTTGGGCACGTTGCGCGGCGCCGGCGGCAGACCGGTCAGCTCGAAGTTGCCGAGCGGCTGGTTCTGCGCCCACATCTGACGCTCGCCCTGGGCGACCTTGATCTCGACGCTGGGCTGGTTGTCGTCAGCGGTGGTGAAGATCTCCGAGCGCTTGGCCGGGATCGTGGTGTTGCGCTCGATCAGCGTGGTCATCACGCCGCCCTTGGTCTCGATGCCGAGGCTGAGCGGGGTGACGTCGAGCAGGAGGACGTCCTTGACCTCGCCCTTGAGCACGCCGGCCTGCAGGGCCGCGCCGACCGCGACGACCTCGTCGGGGTTGACGCCCTTGTTGGGCTCCTTGCCGCCGAGCAGGTCCTTGACCACCTCGGTGACCGCGGGCATCCGGGTCGAGCCACCGACCAGGACGACGTGATCGATCTTGGAGACGTCGACGCCGCCGTCCTTGAGCACCGACTGGAACGGCGCCTTGGTGCGATCGAGCAGGTCGGAGGTCAGCTTCTGGAACTCCGCACGCGTGAGCTTCTCCTCGAAGTGCAGGGGACCCGACTCACCGTGGGTGATGTAGGGCAGGTGGATCGTGGTCTCGCTCGAGGCCGAGAGCTCGATCTTGGCCTTCTCGGCGGCCTCCTGGAGGCGCTGCATCGCGATCTTGTCCTGGGCCAGGTCGACACCGTTGCTGTCCTTGAACTTCTTGACCATCCACTCGACGACGCGCTGGTCCCAGTCGTCGCCGCCGAGGTGGTTGTCACCGGACGTCGCCTTCACCTCGATGGTGGAGAACCCGTCGTCGTCCTTGCCCACCTCGAGCAGGGACACGTCGAACGTGCCACCACCGAGGTCGAAGACCAGGATCGTCTGGTCGCTGTCACCCTTGTCGAGCCCGTAGGCGAGCGCGGCCGCCGTCGGCTCGTTGACGATGCGCTGGACGTTCAGGCCGGCGATCTCGCCGGCCTCCTTGGTCGCCTGGCGCTGGGCGTCGGAGAAGTACGCCGGCACGGTGATCACCGCGTCGGTCACGGTCTCGCCGAGGTAGGACTCGGCGTCCCGCTTGAGCTTCTGCAGCACGAACGCGCTGATCTGCTGCGGCGTGAAGTCCTTCTCGTCGATCTTCTGCTTCCAGTCGGTGCCCATGTGGCGCTTGACCGAGCGGATGGTGCGGTCGATGTTGGTGACCGCCTGACGCTTCGCGACCTCGCCGACGAGCACCTCGCCGGACTTGGCGAACGCGACCACCGACGGGGTGGTGCGGGCGCCCTCTGCGTTGGCGATGACGGTGGGTTCGCCACCTTCGAGTACGGCGACGACGCTGTTCGTCGTACCGAGGTCGATACCGACGGCACGAGCCATGTCTGGTTACCTCCGGGTTCGTCCGGCCTGCGGCCGGGTGAGTCTGTGTGGCTCCATCCTCGCGGATGGAGGTGCTCCTGGCAAAATTCTTGAGCCACTTGCACTCAAGTCTTCCACACGGCTCAACGAGCAGCCCTACCGCCTTGTTCCCGAGCGAGCCGACGGAGCTCAGGTGTCGTCGGTCTGGACCACGCGGCCCTGCCCGAGCTTGCTGTGCCGGTAGCCGTACGTCGCGTAGATGACGACGCCGATCACGAACCAGACCACGAAGCGGATCCAGGTGGCCTCCTGGAGCTTGGTGATCAACCAGATCGAGAACGCGATCCCGACCAGCGGCGTGACGGGCATCAGCGGGGTGCGGAAGGTGCGCGGCAGGTCGGGCGAGCGGTAGCGCAGCACGATCACAGCAGCGGAGACGACGATGAACGCCAGGAGGATGCCGATGTTGGTCAGCTCCGCGGCGTCACCGATCTTCACGAACCCGGCGATCGCCGCGGACACGGCGCCGACGATCCACACCGGTCGGTCCGGTGAGTGGTGGGCGTTGGTGCGGGAGAACCAGGACGGCAGCAGGCCGTCGCGGCTGATCGCGTACCAGACCCGCGAGGCACCGAGGGTGAACGAGAACAGGACCGTGATGATCCCGACGATGGCGCCGAGGGCGACCACCTTGGCGAACCCCGACAGGCCGGCCGAGTCGAACGCCTCGGCGAAGGCAGCGGTGTCGGAGAGGTGTCGGTAGTCCACCATCCCGGTCAGCACCGTGGCGGCGAGCAGGTACAGGACCATCGCGATCGCCAGGGACAGCACGATCGCCTTGGGCAGGTTGCGCTCGGCGTCCTTGGACTCCTCGGCGGCCGTGCTCATCGCGTCGTACCCGAACACCGCGAAGAACACCGTCGCCGCGCCGGTGGCCGCGCCGGACATGCCGTAGGGGAAGTAGGGAGTGAGGTTGTCGGACTTGATGTAGAACGCGCCGACCACGATCACCGCGAGCACGATCGCGATCTTGACGAAGACCAGCCAGGTCTCGACCTTCGCACTGGTGCGGATGCCGCGGTTGAGGAGCCAGGCGACCCCGAGGCAGAGCAGGACCGCGAACAGGTCGACGTGGTGACCGCTGCCGGTCCCCGGCGCGCCGAGCATCCACGCGGGCAGGTGGATCCCGACCGCGTCGAGCAGGAAGGTGACGTACTGCGACACCCCGATCGCGACCACCGCGACGATCGCGGTGTACTCCAGCAGCAGGTCCCAGCCGATCAGCCAGCCGACCGACTCGCCGAGCACCGCGTAGCCGTAGGTGTACGCCGAGCCCGCCCGCGGGATCAGCCCGCCGAACTCGGCGTAGGACAGGGCGGCGCAGGCGCTGGCCACGCCGGCGATCAGGAAGGAGACCGAGACGGCCGGGCCGGCGTCGGTCTTCGCCACGGGTCCGGCGAGGGCGAAGATGCCGGCGCCGATGATCGCGCCGAGCCCGATGGCGGTCAGCTGCCAGAGCCCGATGCTGCGCTCGAGCCCACTGTCGTCGTCGGCGTCGATCGGCTTGCGACGGAAGATCCCCGTCGTCTTCAGGTGGCCGGTGCGATCCGCGGGCTGCGTCATGCGACTCCCTCCGAGTGCGGTCGTCCCGAGCAGCCTGGCACGGCGTGCCGACGGGTGTCGAGGAGTACGCGGACCGGGTGACCTGCCAGACGCTCTGAGGCCAGGGCGCCGCCGTGCGGTCGCGCCTCAGCGTTACGGTGCGGCTGTGGCTCGTCATCGTGTCCTGGTCTCGGCTCACCGCTGCGGCTACGCCGAGCTCGGCGAGATCAGCGGGCACGAGGACCCGATCGCCGGCGTCCGGCACTCGGCCCAGGTGGGGGCCGACTACTGCGAGTTCGACGTACGACGGTGTGCCGACGGCACCTTCGTCATCAGCCACGACGCCGACGGTGGCACCGGCGACGACTCGGTGGTCATCGCCGACCTGACCTGGCCGGAGCTGCGCTCACGTGCCCCCGGCGTCTGCACGCTGGCCGCCCTGCTCGACGTCCTCGCGACCTGCGGACTGGGAGCCCATGTCGACGTCAAGTTCCGCACGCCGACGGCCGAGCGGAAGTCCGGGGCCACGTGGGAGATGGACGCCCTCGCCGCGGTCGCCGACGCGGCTCGACCCGTCGCGGATCGTGGTCACCAGCGGGCGCCAGCTGACCACGACCAGCGCCCGCGGGTGGGCACGGGAGCACGCCGCGCCGGTGGTCGTGGCGCTCAGCATCGGCGGCACCGTGCGCGGCATGACCTGGCGCGACGCCCTGCGCGCACGGTGGGGCGAGCTGTTCCCGCAGCTGCGGTTCCGGCAGTCCGAGGCCGACGCCGTCGCCGCCCACTTCGCCCTGGCGATGATCCGGCTGTCCCGCTGGACCACCCACGTCGGCGTCCCGTTGCTGGTCTGGACCGTCGACTCGGCGTGGCTGCAGAAACGCTTCCTGCACGACCGGCGGATCTGGATGATCACCACCAACCGCCCGGCCCAGGCCGTCAGCCTGCGCGACCGTCCCGAGCGTCGCCGTCTCGGCTGGTTACGGTGACGCGATGGCGACGAACGAGGAGATCACCCGACACCACGACCAGGACCGGCCCGACAGCGACGCCTGGGTCGAGGGCTTCGTCCAGAAGCCGTTCCAGATCAGGATCGAGGAGTACGACGAGCGCTGGCCGGCCGACTTCACGGGCGTCGCGGAGCGGGTCCGGGCGGCCCTCGGCGACGCGGTGCTCGAGCTCCACCACGTCGGGTCCACGTCGGTGCCCGGCCTGCCGGCCAAGCCGTTCATCGACGCCGACCTCGTGCTCGCCGATCCGGCCGACGAGGCGGCGTACGTCCCGGCGCTGACCGCCGCCGGCTTCGTGCACCGGATCCGCGAGCCGTGGTGGCACGAGCACCGCCTCCTGCGCGGTGAGGAGCCCGCGACCAACCTCCACGTCTTCGGCCCCGACTGCCCCGAGGTGGTCCGGCACCTGATGTTCCGCGACTGGCTGATCGAGCACCCGGCCGATCGCGAGCGGTACGCCGACGCCAAGCGGGCGGCGGCCACCGAGATGAACGCCAAGCCCGGCGGCGGCACGGGGATGGACTACAACCGGCACAAGGAGCCGGTGGTCCGCGAGCTCTACGACCGGATGTTCCGCGCCCACGGGCTGCTGCCGTGACCGTCCGCCCGGCGACGGCCGCAGACGTCGACGCCGTGGCCGCGATCTACGCGCACGAGGTGCACACCGGCGTCTCCACCTTCGACACCGTCGAGCCCCCGCGGTCGCGGTGGGAGGACAAGGTCGCCTCCGTCGAGTCGGGCGACCACGTCCTGGTCGCCGAGCACGACGGTGCGGTCGTCGGCTTCGCCTCCTCGTCGTCGTACCGCCCTCGCCCGGGGTACCGGCTCACCCGCGAGACCTCGGTCTACCTGGCCCCCGGGTCGCAGGGGCAGGGCCTCGGCCGGGCGTTGTACGTCGACCTCCTCGAGCGTGTCCGTGGCGACGGGATCCACACGGTGCTGGCCGGGGTCGCGCTGCCCAACCCGGCGAGCGTGCGGCTCCACGCGGCCGTCGGGTTCGTCCACCTCGGCACCATGCGTGAGGTGGGCCGCAAGCTCGACCGCTGGATCGACGTCGCGTGGTACCAGCAGGTCCTGTGAGGCGGGACCGGCCCATGTAACACGCCGTCCACCGGTCTTCCACGCCGTTGCGTCGGCGTGGAAGACCCGCGAACAGCGTGTTACAAGGGAAAGGGCTGCGGCTAGCGTCGGGCCATGCACGACCGCCGGCGCGAGATCGAGGCCCGCCTCGCCCGCGCCCTGGACGAGCGGCTGCGGCCGGCGACCCACACGGTGCTCGCGCCCCTGACGGTCGAGGTCTGGCACGTCCCGCCGGCCGCCGACGGTCACGTCGGCGAGCCGGTGCCGTTCACGGTCGCGCGCGAGGCGGCGTACGTGCCGCTGCGGCGTCGGCGAGCGCTGGGGGCCGGCGTGGGGCACGTCGTGGTTCCGGCTCACCGGCCAGGCGCCGCAGGAGCCGGGGCTCGAGGCCGTCGTGGATCTCGGCTTCACCCCGGCACACCCCGGCTTCCAGGCCGAGGGCCTCGTGCACGACCCGGACGGCCGCGTCCTGAAGGGCCTCAACCCCCGCAACGACTGGATCCCGGTGACCTACGGAGAACGCGTCGAGTGGTACGTCGAGGCCGCGGCCAACCCGACCGTGCTGACCGGCTTTCGGCCCACCGACCTGGGCGACCGTCTCACCACGTCGTCCGAGCCGCTCTACCGGCTGGCGCGCGCCGACCTCTGCCGCCGCGAGACCGACGTCGCGGAGCTGGTGGCCGATCTCGAGGTCGTCGAGGGGCTCCGTCGCAGCCTCCCCGACGACCAGCGCGCGGCCGAGCTGCTGGCCGCGGTCGAGCGGGCTCTCGACGCCCTGGACCTGACCGACGTGGTCGGCACCGCGGGCGAGGCCCGGGCAGAGCTCGCCGGAGTCCTCGGCACCCGGGCGACGCCCGGTGGCCACACCATCTCGGCCGTCGGGCATGCCCACATCGACTCCGCGTGGCTGTGGCCCGTCCGCGAGACCGTCCGCAAGGTCGCCCGCACCGTGGCGAACGTCCTGCAGCTGATGGACACCGACGACTCGCTCGTCTACGCGATGTCCAGCGCCCAGCAGTGGGCCTGGCTGGAGGCGGCGTACCCCTCCCTCTTCGCCCGCGTGCGGGAGTACGTCGAGCAGGGCCGCTTCGTGCCGACCGGCGGCATGTGGGTCGAGTCGGACACCAACCTGGTCGGCGGCGAGGCGATGGCCCGCCAGTTCGTCGTCGGCCAGAGCTGGTTCCTCGACCACCTCGGCGTCGAGCCGCGCGAGGTCTGGTTGCCCGACTCGTTCGGCTACACGGCCGCGCTGCCGCAGATCGTGACCCTGGCCGGGATGCGCTGGTTCCTGACCCAGAAGATCTCCTGGAACACCACCAACCCCTTCCCCCACCACACGTTCTGGTGGGAGGGGATCGACGGCACGCGCGTCTTCACCCACTTCCCTCCGGTCGACACCTACAACGCCGAGCTCACCGGTGAGGAGCTCGCCCACTCGGCCGCGAACTTCCGCGACAAGGGCGTCGCCTCCCGGGCGCTCGCGCCGTTCGGGTACGGCGACGGCGGTGGTGGACCGACCCGCGAGATGCTCGGCCGCGCCCGGCGTACCGCTGACCTGGCGGGCTCACCGCGGGTGCGGGTCGAGACGCCCGCGGCGTTCTTCACCGCCGCCGAGGAGGAGTACGCCGACCGTGCGCCGGTCTGGACAGGCGAGCTCTACCTCGAGATCCACCGGGGCACCTACACCTCGCAGGCCGCGATGAAGGACGGCAACCGTCGCTGCGAGCACCTGCTCCGCGAGGCCGAGCTCTGGTGCGCCACCGCCGCCGTGCGGGGCCTGATGCAGTACCCGTACGACGAGCTCCGGGCCGCCTGGGAGACCGTGCTGCTGCACCAGTTCCACGACATCCTGCCGGGCTCGTCGATCGCCTGGGTCCACCGCGAGGCGCGCGCGACGTACGCCCGCGTGCTGGCCGACCTGGAGGCGATCGTGGGGCGCGCGCTCGACGCGCTGGCGCAGGGCGGCGACGAGCCGGTCGCCTACAACGCCGCCCCGCTCGCCCGCCTGGGGGTGCCCGCGATGGGCGCCGGGCCCCCGGGCGACGAGCGGCTCGCCTCGACCGCGGTCGCGACCGAGGACGGCGGCGCGGTGCTCACGAGCGAGCGGTTCCGCGTGACGGTCGACTGCGACGGCGTGATCCGGTCGATCCTCGACCTCCGCCACGAGCGCGAGGTGCTCCCGCCCGACGGCGCCGCCAACCTGCTGGAGCTCCACCCGGACCACCCGAACCGCTGGGACGCCTGGGACCTCGACGAGCACTACCGGCACAGCGTCACGACTCTCACCGACGCCGACGAGGTGCGGGTCGCGGGCGACTCGGTCGTCGTACGGCGGTCGTTCGGGGCGTCGTCGGTCGAGCAGCGGATCGCCCTGCACGTCGGCCGGGTCGAGATCGACACCGACGTCGACTGGCACGAGCGGGAGCGGGTGCTCAAGCTCGCGGTCGACTGCGACGTGCACACCGACGAGGCGCGGTACGAGACGCAGTTCGGGCACGTCGTGCGCCCGACGCACGTCAACACGAGCTGGGACGCCGCCCGCTTCGAGGTCTGCGCCCACCGCTGGACGCTGGTCTCCGAGCCCGGGTACGGCGTCGCCCTGGCCAACCGCACCACGTACGGCCACGACGTGACCCGGCACCCGCGGACCGGCGGCGGCACGTTCTCGCGGGTGCGGGCGAGCCTGCTGCGGGCTCCCCGGTTCCCCGATCCCGACACCGACCAGGGTCGGCACGGCTTCCGGCACGCGATCGTGCCCGGAGCCGGGGTCGCCGACGCGGCTCGCGCCGGCTACGGACTCAACCTGCCTCTGCGCCGGCGCTCCGGACGCCCGGTCGACCCGCTGGTGAGCATCGACGGAGGGACCGCCTACGTCGAGGCGGTGAAGCTGGCCGAGGACGGGTCCGGCGACGTCGTGGTCCGGCTCTACGAGCCGCTCGGTGCCCGGACCCGGGTGCGGGTGGTCCCGGCGTTCGAGACGTCCGGCGGCACGGTGGTCGATCTCCTCGAGCGACCGCTCGCCGGCGACGAGTGGGACGGTGCCGAGCTGACGCTCCGGCCGTTCCAGATCGTCACCCTGCGCTTCGCGCGCTGACCCACCCTGCGACGCGGGTGACCACTCGCGGCCGCCGGATTACGTCATTCGCCAGATGGCGCTGCGCCGTCTTAGCGCGAGCGTCGTCGCCACCTCGACACCACACCTCAGGAGGTGGATCCGATGAAGAAGTTCCTCGCAACCGCGCTGGCCGTGATCGCGTTCTCGTCCCTGACGGGCACCGCCCACGCCTCGTCCTTCCACACGTGCCCGACGAGCCTGCGGGCTTGCCACGGCCCGGTCCCACCGCTCTGACACCGGGAGGTGGACGACATGCAGCAGCTGCTCGCCCGACGCCTGGTCGCGGCCGCGCTCAGCGTGCTCGGGATCTCGGTGCTGGGGCCCGGCGGGCCCGGGACCACCTCGGCCGGCCACGCGTCGGCCGCGAGGCACGTGCCCTGCAACAACCGGACCGACGACTGTCCGCGTCACCATCCGCGCTGACCCTCGGGTCGAGACGTTGGTCGGGGGCTGTGCGTCAGCCCCCGACCAACCCCTGCCGGTGGGCGACCATCGCCACCTCGGTCCGGTTGGCCGCCCCCAGCTTCGCCAGGATCCGCGAGACGTGGACACTCGCGGTCTTCGGCGACATGTACAGCCGAGCCCCGATCTGCTCGTTCGTCAGACCGGTGACGACCAGCTGGAGCACCTCCAGCTCGCGTACCGTCAGTCCACCCGCGTGCTGCCGCTCCGGTGCCTCATGGCCGGGCAACCGGAGCCTGGCCCGTGCGGCCAGGCTGCGGATCTCATCGCTCAACGGGCGAGCCTCGAGCTGTTCCGCGATCGTGAGAGCGGCAGCGAGGGTCTCGGCCGCACGATCGCGCTCGCCTCCTCGCATCCATGCGTGAGCCTGCTGCAGCCTGGCGTCGGCGCCGTACCAAAGAGCCGACATCGCCTCCCAGGCGTCGATGACTTCGGTCCAGTCACCCGCGGAGTCGTGACCGGCCGCCTTCGTCAGGTAGGCCTCAACGTGCCGTCCGTACGCCGAGTCCAAGGCGTCCCTGCTCAGGGTGTTCTGCGCAGCCGCGGACACGAGCGCCGAGTACTCGGTGCCCGCGTGGTCGCCGGCGCACGCCAGCCTCGCTGCGATGAGGAGGAAGTCCTGGCCCTGCAGATGCTGCTCCGCCTCCGGGTCCTCGAGGAAGGGGAGCAGGCACGTGCGGGCGCGCACGGGCTCGCGGGTTGCCCACCCGGCTGCCTCGATGAGGCGAGGGAAGTGACGCGTCATGTATCCGGTCGTCCCGTCGTGTCCGGCCATCACGACCGGATCCAGGAGAGCGATGTTGTCGAGTGCCTCGTCGACGCGACCCTGTGCGGCTCGGACCTGTGCGGCCAGGGCCAGGGCGGCGTTGTGCGCCTCCACGTGGTCGCGATCGGCGATCACGCGCTCCACCCGATCCGCGACCTCGTCCCAGCGACCGAGCAGGAACAAGACGTCCAACGCGATGGACTCCGCGACGGGCCAGAGGAACCCACCCACCTCCGGGCCATGAAGCAGGCGCACGGCCTGGTCCGCCTCTCCGGCCGCCCGCGTCAGGTGCCCCTGGCGCTGAAGCACCTCGGCCAACCGCATCTGCACGTGTGCTCGTAGGTCGGAGTCGAGGAGGTCGTAGTACACCAGAGCCTCGTCGATGATCCGCCGGTCCTCCTCCGGGCTCGCTCGTCGTTCCTCCGATGCCACCAGCCGCCACTCCATGACGTTCACCTTGGAGTGCGCCAGCCGCCTCTGGTCTGCTACCGGCATCTGGTCGATGAGCTCGACCGTCTCGTCCCTCAGCTCACGGGCGCCCGACGCGTTGCAGGCTCGCACGAGCAGATGCAGACAGGCCAGAGTGGCGCGTCGTGGGGACTCAGCCGCGAGCATGCTCCGCAGGCGGAGGATCTCGTCGACCGACAGCTCGGGAGCGGAGACCCCGTCGACGGACCGCGAGGCGCAGAATCGAGTGAGCCGAGTCCATGCTCGTCGGACCGGAGGCGCGGGGTGCGCCACCTGCTCCTCGGCCTCGACGATCCGCATCTGCTCGGACCAGAGCAGGTCTGCGCCCCCCGCCGCGAGCAGCGCATCCTCGTAGACGCTCTCGGGCGCGAGGCTCGCGTCCACCTGGAGCATCCCCAGGACGCGGCGCCACTCGTGGCGGGCGGTCTGAGGTCCCATCGCGTCCGCGATCGCTCGAGCAGCACGCAGATGTGCCGCCAAGGCCTCGGCCGGGGCGCCCAGGGTCTCCCAGTGGCCCGCGGCGGAGACCAGGTCGTCGGCATCGGCGCCGGGGGCCGACAGTGCTTCTGCCCATCGACGGTGGGCGCTCACGCCGACCGAAGGTGGGCTCGATGCCAGAACTGCCTGACGAAGCAGCTCGTGCCGGAATCTCCATAGTCCGTGCAGGTCGCGATCGACGAGTCCGTGGCGCGAGCCCTCGTCGAGAGCCTGCTCGACGACGGCCTTCGGCCCGTCGGCCACAGCGACGAGCGTCTCGACGGCGAAGGTGCGCGGCTCCATGGCCGCTGTTCGGAGCACCTCCGCGGACTCAGGGGAGAGAGCACCGAGGCTCCCGGCCAGGTCCAAGCTCAACGACGTACTCAGGCCGCGCCCGCCCCCGGCGACCAGCTCCTCGACGAACAACGGGTTCCCGTCACTGAGCCGCTGGATGTCTGCGACAAGGTCGGGGCCGGCCGTCTCGTCCAGCGACCTCACCTGGGCCTCGACACCCTGCGCCGACAGGGGCTCGAGTTCGAGCACGGTCGTGTTCGGGAGCCGACGGAGCTCGCTGACTCGCGCGAGCAGCTTCTCGTCCGCCCCCTGATCCCGGGTGGTGACCACGAGCATCAGCCGACCTCGAACCAGGGTCCGCGCCCAGAACGTCACCAGGTCCAGTGACGCCTGGTCGACCCAGTGCAGGTCCTCCACCACCAGCACGAGCGTCCGATCCGTCGCCAGATCGGCCAGCAGGTCCTGGGTCGCGGCGTAGAGCGCCAGTCGGTCCAGCCGAGCATCGGGGGCCGGCCCGAGCTTCGGCACGAGCGTGGCCAGGAACGCCGTTCGTGAGCCCAAGGCCTCCTCGACCACCTTGATGTGCACCTCTCGCACCAAGGCACGCAACAGGTCGCCGGCGAGACCGTACGGCAACGATCCACTGGCCAGGGGGACCGCGTGCCCGTAGACGACCACGGTGTCATCCGGGACGCGACTGACGAGCTCACGGACCAGTCGGGTCTTTCCGATCCCCGCCTCACCGCGCACCAACGCGACCTGGGCCTCCCCGGTGTCCGCACGCACGACAGCCTCGAGAAGTGACCCCAGGTCGGCCTCCCTGCCGACCATGACCGCGCTCCGAGCGCCCATGCCTCACATGGTGGACCTAGGCACCTCAGATTGTCTCGGCACGGCCCGAGCGTGCTGGCATCCGGATCTAAGACCCGATTTACGTCGTCTGCCCGATCCGGCGGGGGCGTCTTAGCCCGAATCTCGAGTCATCACCACCACAGACCACCACCCGAGGAGCCCGAGATGAACGCCTTCACCAACAACCTGACCGCCGCCCAGCAGGTCGCCGAGCAGACGATCGCCGACCGCGTGCACGACGCCGAGCGTCGTCACCAGGCGCGCACCGCGCGCCGCGAGATCCGGGCCGCCCGGCGCGAGGCCCTCCGCAACGCGGCGCCCGTTGCCCATCACGTGCCGTCGGCCGCCTTCCGCTTCCTGCACCCGGTGCACTGACACCGACCGGGCCCCGTGCGGGCGGTTCACCACTCGCGGTGGTGCCCCGCCCGCACGGCTGTGGGAGAAGAGTTCGGCGACGGCTCGTGCAAAGCGCATTCGTTTGGGAGGATGCGCACATGACCGCCATGCAGGACGGTCCGGTCGGCCCGCCCCCCGAGCCCGCAGGCAGCGAACGCGCCGCGGCCGTGCTGCGTCATGCCCAGCGCGTGGCCGAGGAGCTCCAGGCCCGGGCCGAGGAGGAGGCCCAGGCCCACACCGAGCAGTCCCGCACGCTGCGCGACGAGGCCGAGCAGCTCCATGCCGAGGCCACCCGCGCCCGCGACCGTGCCCAGCGCCTGCTCGACGACAGCTCGAACGACGCCCAGCAGATCGTCAGTGACGCGGGCCAGCAGGCCCAGGTGCTGATGCAGGCCGCGCAGACCCACCACGACCAGATCGTCGCCGAGGCCGAGCGCGCCGCCGCCGAGCACACGACCCGCGGTCAGAGCGCCCACGACGAGGCGGTCGCGGCGGCCGCAGCGGCCCGCGACGAGGCACAGCAGCACGCCGACGCCGTGCTCGCGAGTGCCCAGGCGCGCGCCGACCAGCAGGACTCCGAGACGCGTGACCTGGTCGAGTCGCGCCGGTCCGAGGCCCAGGCGACCGCCGAGCAGCTCGTGGCGGCGGCTCACGAGGAGGTCGCCGCCCTGCGCGAGCAGGCCGACCACGACGCCACCGCCGTCCGAGAGGCAGCGGCCAACGACGCCCAGGGCCATCGTGCGGAGGCCGAGCAGGTCCTGGCCGAGGCCCGGTCCCGGGCCGAGGAGCTGGTCGCGGGCGCCGAGGCGGAGGCCCAGCACCAGCTGGCCGGGGCGGCCGAGCAGATCGCCTGGACCCAGCAGACCGTGCAGTCCCTGCTCGCGACCGCCGACCTCGAGGGCGACCGCATCCGGCAGCTCGGCCATCGCGACGCCGCCGAGGCCGTACGCCGGGCCCGGCAGGAGCTGGTCGGCGTGGCCGCCCGGATCCGGAGCAAGCTCGGCGTCGAGACCGACGAGTCGCGGCACGAGGCGGAGCAGCGGAAGCGCTCCGCCGAGGACGCGCTGGCCAGCGCCGCCGGCGAGGCCCAGCAGATGCGTGCCGAGGGCCAGCGCGACGCGGCCCGCATCCGTGAGGAGGCCGAGGCCAGCGCCGCCCAGGCCGAGGAGCGGGCCCAGCACCGACTCGCGGAGGCGGAGCAGGGCGCCGCGGTCTTCGCGAGCAGGTGGCCGAGCACGTGCTGCTCCAGCAGCGCACCGCCGACGAGGAGCTACGTCGCGCCCGCACCGAGGGCGCCGCGCTCGTGGCGTCCGCCCGTCAGGAGGCTGACGAGCTCCGCGCGCAGGCACGGCGTATCGTCGAGGACGCTCGCGCGGAGGTGGCGCTCCTGGCGCGTCAGCGCGACGGCATCACCCAGGAGCTCGGCCAGCTCTCCGGCGTCATCCAGGCTCTCGCCGTACCAACGCCCACCCATCCCCGACACCACAGGAACCCGAGCAGTGACCGAGAACAGCAGCTTCAAGACCGTCATGCGTGGCTACGACCCGGCCGAGGTGGACCGCCACCTCGACGAGCTGACCACGTCCGTGAACGCCCTGACCCAGCAGCGCGACGGCCTCGCCGCTCGCGTGCAGGAGCTGCACGACGCGGCGCCTCGCCGTCCGAACCGCCGAGCTACGAACACCTCGGCGAGCGGGTCGGGCAAGATCCTGTCGCTGGCCGACAGCGAGGCGGCCGAGCTGCGCGACCGCGCACGCGAGGAGGCCGAGGCCCACACGGCGTCGGTGCACCAGAGCGCGACGCAGGTGCGCGAGGAGGCCGACCAGTACGCCACCCGCGTGCGCAGCGAGGCGGAGGCGAAGGCCGCCCGGATCGAGGAGGAGGCGCGCAAGGCCGCCGACGACCACCGCGACAGCGCCGAGCGCGACGCCTCGGTCCGGCTCCAGGAGGCCGAGGCGGTCTACGAGGAGCAGCGCGCCCGGGCCGCCAAGGCCGCGGCCGACTTCGAGACCACCCTGGCCGGCCGCCGCAAGGCCGCCGAGGACGAGTTCACCCAGAACATGGGCGAGTCCCAGGCCCGTCTCGACGAGGCGAGCCAGCTCGCCGAGCGCACCCGCACCGACGCCGAGAACGGCCGGGTCGAGGCGACCCGCGAGGCCTCCGGCTGGTCGAGGAGGCCCGCCAGGAGGCGGCGCGCATCATCGGCGACGCCAAGGCCACGGCCGAGCGCGTCCGCGGCGACTCCGAGCGCGAGCTCGCCGCCGCCAGCCAGCGGCGCGACAGCATCAACGCCCAGCTGGGCAACGTGCGGCAGATGCTGGCCACCCTCACCGGAACGGCCCAGTTGCCGCTGACCGCCTTCGGTGCGGACGAGGAGGACGAGGCCGGAGAGCCGGCTGAGCCTGCCGAGGACGCCACCCAGGACGCGACGCGACGAGCAGCCCGAGGCCGACACCGACGAGAACGACGACGCCGGTCGAGGGCGACGACGCCGAGGCGACGATCAGGACGAGCGCAGACGAGTCGCTGGCCGAGAGCCGCGGCTGACCGGGCTGCGCGGCTCAGGCCTGACCCACCTCCGCGACCCGGCCTTCCCATGCGGCGGGCGGAGGTGCAGGCTGGGGCCATGCCGATGAAGCCCACCACCGTCGTCCTCTTCGGAGCCACCGGTGACCTCAGCCGTCGCAAGCTGCTGCCCGGACTGCTCCACCTGTTCCAGGCGGGGCTGATGCGCGACATCACGGTGGTCGGCACGTCGCTCGACGAGCACGACCGCGAGTCGTTCATCGAGTTCGCCCACCAGGCGGTCGAGGAGTTCGGCGGCGACGACCACGACACCGACGGCTGGCCGGAGTTCTCCAAGCTCCTCCACTGGTCGCCCGGGCGACGGCGGTCCGGAGGGCCTCCGTCGCACCATCGAGGAGGCCGAGGGCGAGCGGCACCGACGAGTTCGAGCGCTCGCACTACCTCAGCGTGCCGCCCAAGGCCGCGCTGTCGGTCGTGCACGAGCTGGCCGAGGCCGGGCTCGTCGAGCGCAGCCGGATCGTCATGGAGAAGCCGTTCGGCACCGACCTCGACAGCGCCCGGAAGCTGAACGCCGAGCTGCACGAGGTGTTCCGCGAGGAGCAGATCTTCCGGATCGACCACTTCCTGGGCAAGGAGGCGGCCCAGAACATCCTCGCCTTCCGGTTCGCCAACGGCCTGTTCGAGCCGATCTGGCACCGCAACCACATCGACCACGTGCAGATCGACATCCCCGAGGAGCTCGGGCTCGAGCAGCGGGCGAACTTCTACGAGAGCACCGGCGCCTACCGCGACATGGTGGTCACCCACCTGTTCCAGGTGCTCGCGTTCACCGCGATGGAGCCGCCGACCGCGCTGGAGCCGGCGGCCATCGGCGAGGAGAAGAACAAGGTCTTCCGGTCGATGCTGCCCGATCGAGCCGCACGACGTCGTCCGCGGGCAGTACGTCGGCTACCGCGACATCGAGGGCGTCGCCCACGACTCCGAGACCGAGACCTTCGTCGCGCTCAAGTGCTACGTCGACAACTGGCGCTGGGCCGGCGTGCCGTTCTACCTGCGCACCGGCAAGCGCCTGGCCGAGGGCGCCCGGATCATCTCGATCGCGTTCCGAGAGCCACCGCGAGTCGATGTTCCCGACCGGGCTCCGGCGTCGGCGACCACGGCCCCGACCACCTCACCTTCGACCTGGCCGACGAGGCCAAGATGTCGCTCTCGTTCTACGGCAAGCGTCCCGGGCCGGGCATGAAGCTGGACAAGCTGTCCATGCAGTTCGCGATGCAGGACACCGGGTGGGCCGGCGCCGTGCTCGAGGCCTACGAGCGCCTGATCTACGACGCCGCGCGCGGCGACCGCACCCTGTTCACCACCGCGCGAGGGCATCGAGCGGCTGTGGGAGATCTCCACGCCGCTGCTGGAGAACCCGCCCGTCGTCCGCCCCTACGCGCAGGGCTCGTGGGGCCCCAACCAGATCCACCAGCTGGTCGCGCCGTTCACCTGGCGGCTGCCGTTCGAGCGGCAGTGGCGCAAGCCGAACGACGAGGGCGGCTGACGGACTCGGCGGTCCGAGCTCAGGCCGTGCAGCTCGGAGGCGAGCTTGGTCGCCTGTCGCCTTGTGTAGTCGCCGGTGATCGCGAAGTGGTCGGGGTGGAACGAGCCGTCGATCGCGATCGAGGTCAGGACCGATCCGTCGTGCTGAACGCCAGCTGCTCGCCGGTCATCGACGCGAGCTGCGACGAGAGCTTCTGGCGAGACGGCCGGGTCGAGCTTGACCTCGACGTACCAGATGTTCCTTGTGCCCGATCTGCAGGGGCGTCGCGGAGGCGACGCCGCCGGTGCACGATCGGGTTCTGCAGGAGGTACACGGTCTTCCCCGCGTCGCACTCCATCAGCATAGCCGGTCACGACCTGCGGCTTCATCGGGCAGGTCTGGCTCGACATCTCGTCGACCAGTGCCTTGGGCAGCTGGGGTCCGAACGGCACGCCCGGGGGCGTAGCGGGCGAAGACGGTGCGCACCTCGAAGCCCGAGGAGGCGCCGAGGATGGTCGAGTCGCCGCTCGGAGCCGGAGCCCGGAGCTGGAGCCGTTGCCGCAGGCGGCGACCAGGCCCGCGACCAGCGCGAGCGGCGCCAGGGTTCGCAGGAGACGCACGGCCCCCATCTAACAGGGTGGCCCCAACGTCGAGCCGCGTCGGGCGGGTCGCGTCGCGGAATAAGTTGCCGAATCGTGTTGTCGGCCCTGTCATGACCGTTTCCGGAACGACAGTCCCGACCCTCACCCTCAACGACGGCACGACGATCCCCCAGCTCGGCTTCGGCGTCTTCCTGGTCCCACCGGAGGAGACCCAGCAGACCGTCGAGCACGCGCTCGAGGTGGGCTACCGCCACATCGACACCGCGCAGATGTACGGCAACGAGGCCGAGGTCGGCGCCGCGATCAAGGCGTCCGGCCTCCCGCGCGACGAGCTGTACATGACCACCAAGCTCAACAACGGCTTCCACCTCCCCGACGACGCCCGGCGCGCGTTCGCCGAGTCCCTCGACAGCTCGGGCTCGACCGGGTCGACCTCTTCCTGATCCACTGGCCGCTGCCCACGCGGTACGACGGCGACTACGTCTCGACCTGGCGCACCCTGGTGGAGCTCCGCGAGGGCGGCCGCGCGCGCTCGATCGGTGTCTCGAACTTCGAGCCCGACCATCTCGACCGGATCATCGACGAGACCGGCGTGGTGCCGGCCGTGAACCAGATCGAGGTCAACCCCTACTTCACCAACGAGGCCGCCCGCGCGGCCGACGCGCGGCACGGCATCGCCACCGAGGCCTGGTCCCCGATCGCCCGGGGCGGCATCGCCGACGACGACACGATCGGGGCGATCGCCGGCGGGTCGGGCGTACGCCGGCCCAGGTCACGCTGCGCTGGCACCTCCAGCGCGGCGACATCATCTTCCCGAAGTCGATGCACCGGGAGCGGATGGAGGAGAACTTCGCGCTCTTCGACTTCGAGCTGACCGACGACGACGTCGCCACCATCGCCGCCCTCGACCGCGGCGAGACCGGCCGCACCGGTCCCAACCCGAACACCTTCGACATGATCCGCCGGCTGAGCGAGGTCAGCGGTCCAGGGACTGGCCCCAGCGCGGCGCAGGATCGCCGCGAGCTGGCTGCGGTCGCGCTCGGTGAGCCCGGCGACCAGGCGCTGCTCGTTGGCGACGTGCCGGCGCCATCACCGGTCGACCAGGTCCAGCCCCGCCTCGGTGAGCCGGATCCGCCGGGAGCGCGCGTCGTGCTCGCTCACGGTGCGGGTCACCAGTCCCGCGCGCTCGAGGCGGTCGATCCGCTTGGTCACCGCGGACGACGTCACCATCGTCGACGCTCCGAGCTCGCTCGGCGTCAGCTCGTACGGCGCGCCGTGACGGCGCAGCGTGACCAGCACGTCGAAGTCCCCGTCGCCGAGCCCCTCCTCGGCGAAGACCCTCCGCAGCTCGACGTTCAACACGTCGGCGAGCCGGTGCAGCCGCCCGATCAGGCCGATCGGCGACGCGTCGAGGTCGGGCCGCTCGCGGGCCCACTGCTCGAGGATCCCGTCCACGTGATCCGGCTCCATCCCTTCACTATATCTTCCCGGGAAGGTATAATAGTTTCCATGGAAACTATTCGCCTGGCGAGCCGCCCTCCTGACCGCCTTCGCCCCCGCCGCCTGGGGTACGACGTACCTGGTCACCGAGCGCCTGCTGCCGCCCGACCGGCCGCTGCTCTCGGCCACCCTGCGGGCGCTGCCCACGGGCCTGGTGCTGCTGGCCGTTCACCCGCCGGCTCCCGCTCGCGCGAGTGGTGGTGGCGCTCGCTGGTGATGGGCCTGTGCAACATCGGCCTGTTCTTCCCGCTGCTGTTCCTGGCGGCCTACCGGCTGCCCGGCGGCCTGGCCTCGACCCTCCAGGCGACGTCGCCGCTGGCGGTGATGGCGCTGGCCGCCCTGCTGATCGGCGAGCGCGCGGGCATCGCCCGGATCGCGGCCGCCGGCGTCGGCATCGCCGGGGTCGGCCTGCTCGTGCTGCGCTCACCCGGCGACCTGGACACCCTCGGGCTGGTGGCCGCGTTCGGGTCCGTGCTCGTCTCGGCGATCGGGTTCGTGCTGATCAAGCGCTGGACCCCGCCGGTCGACATGCTCACCCTGGTCTCCTGGCAGCTGGTCGCCGGCGGCCTCGTGCTGCTCCCCGTCGCGCTGCTGGTCGAGGGCGCGCCACCGCACCTGGACGCGCCGGCGGTCGGCGGCTACCTGTGGCTGATGACCGCCGGCACCGGTGTCGCGTACTGGTGCTGGTTCACCGGCCTCCGGGCGATGCCCGCCGGCGCGGTCTCCCTGATCGGCCTGATCAACCCCGTGGTCGGGACGGTGCTCGGTGTCGCGGTCGCCGGCGAGGCCTTCGGCTGGCTCCAGGCGGTCGGCATGCTGCTGGTGCTCGGCGGCGTGGTCGCCGGTCAGCCCGGCACCGTCGCCTGGGTCCGCCGCCGAGTGGCGCTTTGTCCGCGTCGCGGTGGCGACTACGCGCGCGCTGCGGGACGTACAAACTCCCCTTTCGACCGCTGACGAAGTCGCCGGTCGGCTAGCGGATGTGGACCTTGACCTCGTTGGAGGCGAGCTTGGTGTCGGAGTCGATCACCCGGAAGCGGTTCATCCCCGGCGTGCCGGTCTGGATGTAGGTCGGAACGTGCCGTTGGTGACCGACGCGGAGATCGAGTAGAAGTCCTGCCACGAGCCGTTGCTGAACTTCTGCACGTTCAGCACGGCGCCCTCCCCACCGGGATAGGTGCCGGTCAGGTCGATCCGGCCCATCGGCGAGACCGAGGTCTCGCCGGACTGCAGCGAGATCTGCTTCTTCGGCTTCTTGATCTTCGGCGGCGGCTGGCCGGAGCCCGAGGACGTGGGGTTGGAGCCCAGCGTGATCGACGGCCCGCTCGCGGGATGGGTCTTCTGCGGCTTGGGGACGACCATCGTCGCTCCGTCGTCGCCCCCGACCGCGGCGGCATGACCGCCCGCCGAGCCCGAGCACATGGGCACCGGCCACGATCGCGATCGCGGCGACCAGGCCCACGGCCACGGCCACGCCCGACCAGGGCCAGCAGCCCGGCGATCACCGGGCGGTTCTCGTCGGCCTTCACCTCGGCACCCACCTCTCCTGCGCGGCTCCATTGTCACGGACCGGGCAAGCAGGGCCGAATCCGGGTCGCCCGGGCGGGCTCCGGCGCTTCCGGGACGCCCGCGCCGGATCCGTCATCCGCAAGGATGAATCCTCGGCGCAGGCGTCATCCTCCCGACGTAATTCGCGCCTCCGGTGCAGACGGGCGCGGACCGGGCCACCTAGAACTACCAGGGCAGGGGTCCGTCCCGAGAGACCCCGTCCAGGAGGATCCACTATGCAGACGCGTTACCGTGCCGCAGCCACCGCGCTGCTGCTCACGGCCACAGCGGGTCTGGCTGCGACCGGGGGAGCCGCCGAGGCTTCCGGGACGCACCACACCAGTGACCGGGGCGCCAAGTCCCTCACCATCACGATCAAGACCAAGGCCTCGTCCGTCGCCCTGTCGGACAGCAAGTTCCGACCCGGCAACACCGTGTTCAAGGTGAAGAACGCCGGCGGAAGCGGCCTGATCCAGGTCCTGCGCCTCAAGCCGGGCTACACGCTCCCCGACGCCTTCGGCGACTTCGGGCTCGCGTTCCCGGCGGACGAGAACACCCCGCCGGACGTCGCGGCGGTCAAGCGCATCGACAAGAACGTCGTGTTCTACGGCGGCATCGAGACCCCGCGGAAGGCGTCGCGGCCGGCGAACATGTGGGCCGTCAAGATCGACAAGGCCGGCACCTACTACGTGGTGAACCTCGACGCGAACACGCTGACGACGTTCAAGGCCAAGGGTGACAAGCAGAAGCGCGCCCTGCCCGCCAAGGACGGCTGGATCAACGCGACCACCGGTCCCGGCGGCGCCGGGAACGCCTTCAAGGCCGGCAAGCACAATGCGGCCCAGGGCTGGATGAGCACCGCGAACACCGCCCACGAGCCGCACTTCGTGGTGATGCAACACGTCAAGAAGGGGACGACCAAGAAGCAGTTCGCGTCCCTGTTCACCGGCACGGGGCCGCCGACCTTCGTGCTCGAAGGGTTCGACGGACACCGGCGTGATCAGCCCCGGGCACACGTTCCTGTGGGCCTACCACCTGCCCAAGGGCAAGTACGGGGTGACCTGCTTCTGGCCCAGCAAGGCCGACGGCATGCCGCACGCCCTGATGGGCATGATCACGATGACGAACCTGGGCTGACCCTCTCGCGAACCCTCCCGTCCCGGCTCTCGCGGAGCCCGGGCCGGGAGGGTTCGTGCGTCGGGGCGGGTCCGGCTCAGGGGTCGGCGCGCTCGGCGGCCGGCTGACGGGCCTGCTTCTCGGCCAGGGCATGCTCGTCGGTGAGCGCGTCGTACCGCCAGAAGTCCCGCAGCCAGATCGCGGTCAGCGCGACCCCGGCGACGCACGAGACGCCGCCGCTGACGATCGACCCGCGGACCGTCCACCGGTCCGCCACGATGCCCGCCCGTACCTGGCCGCCGAGCGGCCCGATCGAGTAGCTGAGCATCTCGATGCCGGCCAGCCGGCCGCGCAGGTTGTCCGGGATGGTCTGGTTCCAGATCGTGCCGCGGAACACCGCGGAGATCATGTCGGCGGCGCCGGCCAGGACGAAGAACAGCAGGGTCAACCAGATCGAGGGAGCCCAGCCGGCCAGGGCGATGCAGCCGCCGTAGAGCGCAGCGGCCACCACGATCGCCCGCCCGTGGTGATGGACCCGCGGGTCCAGCCCGAGAGCCCGGTGGCCACGATCGCGCCCACGGTCTCGGCCGTGTACAGCAGGCCCAACAGGTGGGGTTGCCCGAACACCTTCTCGGCGAGGGCGGGGAACAGCACCACCGGCATCGCGAGCAGCATCGCGGTCAGGTCGACGACGTAGGTGCCCAGCAGGTCGCGCCGGCTCATCGCGTAGCGCAGCCCCTTGCCGATGCCGGCCAGGCTCGGCGGCTCGGTCTCACCGACGTGCGGGTAGCGCCGCATCGCGGCGTACATCATCGAGGCCACGAAGAGGCCGACGATGTCGACCAGGAAGCACCAGCCCGGACCCGCGGAGGCGACGATCAGGCCGCCGATGGTCGGCCCGACCAGGACGCCGGCCTGCATCCCGAAGCTCGAGAGCGCGTTGGCGGCGGTGAGCTCGTCGTGGCGCACGGTGCGGGGCAGCAGTGCCTCGCGCGAGGGGCGCTGCAGAGCGCGAGGCCGAGGCCAGGAGACCGGAGACGACGAAGATCTCCCACAGGCGCGGATGGTCGGAGAAGGCGTTGATGCACAGCCAGGCCGTGAACGCCGCCTGGGCGATGCCGGTCCAGATCAGCAGCAGCCGGCGGTCGACGTGGTCGGCGAGGGCGCCGCCGTAGAGACCGAAGACGACCAGCGGGACCAGCTCGACGAGGCCGACGGCGCCGACCGCGAAGTTGGAGTGCGTGAGCTGGTAGATCTGGAACGGGATGGCGACGTACGTCATCATCCCGCCGAGGTAGAAGACGGTGCCGGCGATCAGGAGCAGGCGGAAGTCCCGGTGCTCCCGGAACGGCCCGATGTCCATCCGGAGCGCGCGCAGACGTGCCCCCCATCCCATCCCCTCATTGTGGCGGGGGCGTCACGACGGTGGGACGGGTATTTCGTAACCGTGGAGAAGTTTCACCCGGAGGGCGGCGTCACCTCACCCGGATCCGGGCCCCCCGTCGCGGCACGCTGGTGATGTTGCGGACCTTCGGCCGGTCACGCCCGACGGCCGTCACGTCGTACGCCGTGAGGACCTGCCGCAGCACGGCGACGCCCTCCATCAGCGAGAACCCGGCCCCGATGCACCGGCGGACGCCGCCGCCGAACGGGATCCAGGTGTTGACCGGCGGGTTCTGACCGAGGAAGCGGCCCGGGTCGAACCGCTCGGGGTCGTGGTGGTGCTCGGCGCGGGCTGTGGGCGAGCAGGATCGAGGGGCCGACCGTGGCGCCGGCCGGCAGGTCCCAGCCGCCGACCGTCGTGGGCCGCATCAGGGTGCGGACGACCATCGGGATCACCGGGTGCAGGCGCAGGGACTCCTTGAGGACCGCCTCGAGGTGGCCGTCGTCCCCGACGCGCGCGGCCTCGCGCGCCGCGGCCAGCTGTGCGGGATCGCGGCCCAGCTCGTACAGGGCCCAGGACAGGGCTGTCGCGGTCGTCTCGTGACCGGCGAGGAGCAGGGTCACGAGCTGGTCGCGGAGCTCCTCGTCGGTGAGCCGGTCATCGTCGCCGCCCGCCAGGATCAGCCTCGACAGCACATCGGTGCGCTGCTCGAGGTCGGGGGCGGTCCGACGCCCGCGGATCTCGGCGTAGATCAGCTCGTCGAGCCGGTAGGCGTTCTCGACCGTCCGCTTCCACGGGCCGACGCGCTGCAGCGCCGGGTAGCCCCAGCCGAGCAGCACGGCCGGGCTGACGTTCACGGTGCGGTTCACGCACGGGCGCAGCCGCGCCAGGCGGTGCTCGTCGGTGACGCCGAAGACCACCCGCAAGATGACCTCCAAGGTCAGGGCGTTCATCCGGTCGAGGCTGCGGAACTCCTCCCCCGACCGCCAGCGCCCGACCTCCTCGGCGGCGACCTCCTCGACCAGGCCCCGGTAGCCGCGCAGCGCGTGGCCGTTGAACGCCGGCATCAGCAGCGCGCGGGCCCGCTGGTGCTCGCGACCGTCCTGCAGGAGCAGGGAGTGCTCGCCCATGATCGGGCCCAGGATCGCGTTGCCCTTGCCGGCGTGGAACACCGCCGGGTCGCCCGCGAAGATCTCCTTCGCGTGCTCGGGGCGGGTGAAGAGGACCAGCGGGCGGCCACCCGGGACGACGCGGACGGTGAAGGTGTCGCCGTACGTCCGCCACATGCGCGGCACGAACCAGTGGCGGAACCGCAGCAGCCCCACGCTCTGGAGCCACACCGGCCAGCGCGGGCCGGGTGGCAGACCACTGGTCTCGAAGCGCGGCGCGGACCCTCCGCCGAAGGGCCGCATCCGCTCGAAGCGGCGCGCGGTCAGGGCGCTGACGTCGGTCGTGGTGTCGGACTGGTCCAGCGTGGTCATCGGCGGCTCCGTTCCGCTCGCCATACTACGAGTACGTGAACGGCGCAGGACGGGTCGCTCAGCCGATCAGCCCGTCACGGCGGGCGATCGCCGCGGCCTCGGTGCGGCCGGCGGCGCCGAGCTTGCCGAGGATGTTGGAGACGTGGACCGAGACGGTCTTGGTGCTGATGAACAGCTGGCGGCCGATCTCGCCGTTGGTGCGGCCCTCGGCCACGAGCGCGAGGATCTCGGACTCGCGCGGGGTCAGGGTCGGTCGCACGTGGCCCGCCGCGCCCGGGGCCGGCGCGGCGGCGGCCTGACCCAGCCGGCGCAGGAGCGGCTCCGCGCGCAGCTGCTCCGCGGTCTCCAGGGCGACCTTCGTCAGGGCCTGGGCACCGGCCGTGTCACCGGAGGCCGCCAGGATCTCGGCCAGCGTCGCCCGGACGCTGGCCAGCTCGTAGGGCGCACCGAAGGCCTCGTACGCCGTCTCGGTGTGCCGCCAGGCCGCGAGAAGCGCGTCGAGCGTCGGCGGGTCGACGTCGGCGACCCAGCGCCACCGCAGCAGCTCGGCCTCGACCCGCGCCTCCCAGGCGAGGCTCTCGGGCCCCCACCAGGTGCCGGACTTGTCGCCACGGCGGTCGAGCACCGCGTGCGCGTCGTCGACCAGGCCGGCCACCAGGGGCGCATCGGCCAGCCGCTCGGTCGCGCTGCGGTGGGCAGCGCCCTGGGCGAACGCCGACAGCGTGGTCGCGGCGAGCCGGACCCGCGCCTGGAAGAGCGGGTGCCAGATGTTGGTGAGCGTGGTGCTGATCAGCTGGTAGAGATCGCCCGCGGCGGCCTGGTCGCCGGCCAGCTCGGCGGCCTCCAGCTCGGCGGAGCCGGCGGTCGTCGCGACCATCCCCTCCTCCTGCCAGAACGGCCGCAGGCTGCGGGCCAGCTCGTCACCGTCGGCGGCGCCGCGGGCGACCAGGATCTGGCAGCGCGTGCCGGCCAGCAACGCGTCGTAGATCGGCGGAACCACCTCCTTGGAGGTGTCGAGCACGACCAGCGCCTCGTCCCACTTCCCCTGCATCCGCAAGGACACCGCGTGCATCCACCGCGCCTCGGCGGCGTAGGGGACCCAGGGCGTGCCCTCGGCCTTGGCCCGCGTCGTCGCCCGGGTGAACGCCGCGTCCGCGTCCACGAACTCCGCGCTGTCGAGGTGGTGGTTGCCCAGCAGGAGCAGAGCGCGGAGCTCGGTGGTCGCGGCGCCGGCCTCGACCGCACCGTCGATGGCCGAGCGGAGCGCCTCGATCAGGGACTCGGCAGGGGCGCCCATCTTCTCCAGCCCCACCATCGTGGTGCGGATGTCACTGGCCAGGCGCGGCATGTCGAGCCGCTCGGCCAGTGCCAGCCCGGTCATCGCGACCTGGCGGCCCTCGGCGTAGCGGCCGGACCGCGCGAGCATCCGCGCGTGGACGGCCAGGACCCGCGCGCGAGCGGGCGTGGGACCGTCGGCGACCAGACGGACCGCCTCGGTGGTCAGGTCGAGGGGGTCCTCCTGGGTCTCGGTCATCATCAGCGCACCGGCCAGCACGCCGAGCAGCTGTCCGCGCAGCTCGTCGTCGGCCTCGGGCGACAGGCGCGCGAGCTGCTCGCGGACGACACCGAGCGCCCGCGCGGGGTGGCCGGCCGCGATCAGCGCGTCGGCGACGAGCCGGACCATCCGCGGATGGTCGAGGTCGGGCGGCTGGGTGCCGTCGGGGATACGGGTGTCGCCCCACAGCTCGAGGGCCTGGAGGTAGTGCTGGGCCGCCTCCTCGGCGCCACCCACACCGCGCGCGTCGTCGCCGGCGCGCAGGCTGGCAGTCAGGGCGGTCGGGTAGTCCTTGGCGAGGCGGGCGTGGCGGGCGAGCTCGGCGGCGGTGCCGGTCGCGCGGCCGTCCTGCAGGGCCTGGGAGTACGCCGCGTGGAGGCTGGTGCGCTCGCCGGGCAGGAGGTCGTCGTAGACCGCTTCGGCCAGGAGCGCGTGGCGGAACTGGTAGTAGTCGTCGCTGCTCGGCACCAGGACGTGGGCGTCGACGGCGTCGCGCACGGCGAGGTCGAGCTCGGCGGGATCGAGGTCGACCACGGCGCTCAGCGCCGTGTGGGAGACGCGCCGCCCGGCGACCGCGGAGGCGCGGACGACCACGACACCGGCGTCGTCGAGGTTCTCCAGGCGGACCAGGAGCAGCTCGGCGAGGTCCTCGGGGATGTGGCCGGCGCGCGTGGCTCCGACCAGCTCCTCGACGAAGAACGCGTTGCCCTCGGCACGGCCCACGATGTCGCGGACGCGCTCGGCGGACAGGGGGTCCGGGTGGAGCTGGCCGACCAGGCGACGCACGTCGGCGCGGCCGAGCGGCGCGAGCTGCACCCGCTCGACCCCGCTCATCCGGGCCCAGGTCGTCACCTGGCGGCGGAGCGGGTGGCGGCGGTGGAGGTCGTCGGAGCGATAGGAGGCGACGAGGGCGACGGGCGCCTCGAACCCCCGGCCGAACAGGAAGCTCATCAGGTCGCGCGTGGACCGGTCGGCCCAGTGGAGGTCCTCGACCACGAGGAGCAGACGCTGGCGGGCCCCGGCGGCCTCGGCGAGCGCATGGACGGCGTCGAACAGCGCGCCCTGGTCGGCGGGGACGGACTCGGGGTCGGTGGCCTGGCTCAACATCCGCTGGCCGGGCAGCAGGCGGAGCAGCGCGGGGTGGCGCTCGGCGACCTCGTCGAAGAGGTCGGGCAGCTCACGGGCGATGCGACCGGTGATCTCGGAGAACGGGAGGAAGGGGAGGGCGCTGTCGGCGAAGTCGAGACAGTGCCCGGCCTGGACCAGCCAGCCCTCGGCGACGCTGCGGTCGCGGAGCTCGGTCAACAGGCGGGTCTTGCCGACGCCGGCGTCACCGGCGAGGAGGACGGCGGAGCGGTCGGAAGGACCGTCGGACGCAGAGATGCCGAGCGTGGAGCACAGCTGCTCCAGCTCGGCATCTCGTCCGACCAACTCCGATGTCATGTGGTCCATCTTGGCGCGGACCACGGACACCGACATCTCAGTTGATCCAGTTCTTCTCGTTGGTGGCCGCGCGGGGCCCGTCCCACTGGATGCGACGGCGCCACTTGCGGTAGCGGACCGGCTTGAACTCGTCCCGCGCACGCTGGGCGTGGTAGCGGTACTCCGGCTCGAGGAGGAAGAGGTCGTTCATGGTGATTCCTTCGGTTGGTGTTCTGGCTGACAGATAGAGACTCGCTCCCTGAGGTAGGCCCGGACATCGGCACCGATCCCTATCTCCGAGGGAGGGGTACCTCAGATGACGGGGTGGGTACCGACCCAGCTACCTCAGAGGCACCTAGGTCGGCGTCGGGATCGCCCAGGACGACCGTCTCGACCGGGCGGTCCTGCCGGCTCGGCTCGTCCGGGCGCGTCGCCCCGCTGGGGATCAGCCGAGGCGTCCACCGACCCAGGTGGCGGACACCAGGGGGACGCCGGGGCGGTAGGCGAGGTGGACGTAGGTGGGGGCGTCGAGCAGCACCAGGTCGGCCCTGCTGCCGGGCACGAGACGGCCGACGTCGTCGCGGTCGAGTGCCGCGGCGCCGCCCGCGGTCGCCGCATGCAGTGCCTCGGCGGGAGTCATCCCCATCTCGCGGACGGCGAGCGCGACGCACAGCGGAAGCGAGCTGGTGAAGCACGAGCCCGGGTTGCAGTCGGATGCCAGGGCGACCCGCACACCGGCGTCGAGGAGCCGGCGCGCGTCGGGATAGGGCTGGCGCGTCGAGAACTCGACACCCGGGCAGCAGGGTGGCGATCGTGCCCGAGTCGGCGAGCGCGGTGACGTCGGCGTCGGTCAGGTAGGTGCAGTGGTCGACGGCGGTCAGGCCCAGCTCGCAGGCCAGCCGTACGCCGGGTCCGGGGCCCAGCTGGTTCGCGTGCAGCCGGCCGCGCAGCCCCACCGCGGCGCCGGCCTCGAGCACCGCACGGGACTGGTCGGCGTCGAAGGCGCCGGTCTCGCAGAAGGCGTCGACCCAGCGGGCGTGGGGCGCACAGGCGTCGAGCATCGGGCCGGTGACCAGCGCGACGTACTCCTCGGGAGTGCTGTCGGCCGGCACCACGTGGGCACCGAGGAAGGTGGTCTCCTCGGTGAACTGGCGGGCGACCGCGAGGCTGCGGGCCTCGTCGTGGACGGTCAGGCCGTAGCCGCTCTTGATCTCCACGGTCGTCGTGCCCTGGCGCCGCATCTCGGCGACCAGGTGCGCCACGTGGCTGGTCAGCTGCTCGTCGGTGGCCGCGCGGGTGGCGGCGACGGTGGTGCGGATGCCGCCGGCGGCGTAGGACTCTCCCGCCATCCGGGCGGCGAACTCGGCGGCCCGGTCGCCGGCGAAGACCAGGTGCGAGTGGGAGTCGACGAAGCCGGGGATGACGGCGCGCCCGCCGGCGTCGACCTGCTCGTCGGCGGCCGGGGCCTCGGAGGCGGTGCCCACCCAGGCGACGTGGGCGCCCTCGACGACCACGGCCGCATCGGCGATCGTGCCCAGGAGGTCGTCGGCGTCGGGGTCGTTGGTGACGAGCTCGCCGATGTGCGTGATCAGGGTGGCCGTCATGGCCACAGTCTCCCGATCACGTCGGCCAGGTCGCGACCGAGCTGCTCACGGTCGTCCGCGCGGAACACCACGCGACCGTCGGCGACGACGTGGGTGACGTTCTCGGCCGCCGCCGCGAAGACGGCCGTCTGCTCGTCGGCGCCGGTGCCGGCGGTGCGCACCTGGTCGGTGGCGATCGTGACCAGGTCGGCCCGCTGCCCGACGGCGATCGCGCCCGCGTCGTCCCAGCCGAGCGAGTCGTGCCGGGTGCCGGCCACGAGCAGCTCGGCGGCGGTCCAGTGGCCCCGTCGCTGGGTGGCGAGGCGCTCGTCGAGCTCGACCGCCCGCATCTCCTCGAAGAGGTCGACCACCGCGTGGCTGTCGCTGCCCAGGGTGAGCGCGCTGCCGGCGTCGTGCAGCGCCCGGCTGGGACCGATGCCGTCGCCGAGGTCGCGCTCGGTGGTCGGGCAGAAGCAGGCGTACGTCGCGCTGTCACCCAGCAGGCGTACGTCGGCCGCGGTCAGGTGCGTGGCGTGGACGGCGCTCGTCCTCGGGCCGAGCACGCCCGCGTCGGCCAGCACCTGGGTCGGGGTCGCGCCGTAGGCACGGACGCAGGCGTCGTTCTCGCCCACCTGCTCGGAGAGGTGGACGTGGAGGGGTCGCCCCTCGGCCGCCGTCACGACGTCGCCGAGCTGGTCGCGGGGGACGGCGCGGACCGAGTGGATCGCGGCGCCGAGGCGGGTGTGGTCGCCGCCCTGGATCGCGGACACGCGTTCGGCCCACGCCGCCGCGCTGCCGTCGTCGTACCTGACCTGGGCACCCTCCGGCGGCGACCCGAAGCCGGAGGAGAGGTAGCAGGTGTCGAGCAGCGTGATCCGGATCCCGGCCCGGCGTGCGGCCTCGAGCAGGGCGTGCCCCATCGCGTTCGCGTCGTCGTACGGCGTGCCGTCGGGCTGGTGGTGCAGGTAGTGGAACTCCCCCACGGCCGTGATGCCGGCGGCGACCATCTCCCGATAGGTGACCGTCGCCAGCTCGCGGTAGCTGTCCGGGTCGAGCCGAGCGGCGACGTCGTACATCTGCTCGCGCCAGGTCCAGAACGAGCCGGTGTCGCGTTGGGTGCGGCCGCGGAGTGCGCGGTGGAACGCGTGGCTGTGGCAGTTCGCCAGGCCCGGGATGGTGAGGCCGGGGAGGCTGTCGGTTTCCCCGGTCAGCCGGGGATCTGGCGCTTGTAGCCGTTGCAACCCCGATAAGTGCCCGGATGCCCCTCGGTGTGACGGAGGTGAACCGTGTGCCCTCGATCTCCACCAGCACGTCGTCCTGCACCGCGCCGTCGACCCAGGCCCGTTCCAGGAGGTACGCCGTGGGGTCGCTCACGACGCGAGCCGCTCGAGCGTCTCGGCGAGGGCGTCGACACCGGCCAGGCAGTCCGGCATCTCGGCGTGCTCCGCCGGCGAGTGGGAGACGCCGGTCGGGTTGCGCACGAACAGCATCGCGCTCGGGATCCCCTGCGTGGACAGGATCCCGGCGTCGTGCCCGGCCTGGGTCGGCAGGACCGGCCAGTCGCCGGACTCGTGGTCGACCGCGATCCGGCGTGCCAGGTCGGGGTCGAAGTCGACGGCCCCCGAGACCGACTCGGCCGTGACCTCCAGCCGCGTCCCGTCGCGCTCCGCGCGCTCCGTCGCCTGCCGCGTGATCGTCGTCCACGAGCGAGGCCAGCCCCTCGTCGGTCTCGCACCGCGCGTCCAGCCAGGCGGTCACGCCCGACGGCACGGAGTTGGTCGAGTTCGGTCTGGTGTCGACCCGGCCGAAGGTCGCGCGCTGACCGGCGACCCGCGCCTGCTTGTTGGCCGCCAGCGCGGTCATCGCGTAGGTCAGCATCGGGTCGCGACGGTCCTCCATCCGCGTCGTGCCCGCATGGTTGGGCTCCCCGGAGATGTCGAAGCGGTAGCGCCCGTGCGGCCAGATCCGGCTCGCCACGCCGACCGCGTCACCCCGGTCGACCAGGTCCCGACCTTGCTCGACGTGCAGCTCCACGAAGCACGCCATCTGCTCAGGTCCCAGCCAGGGCTGGGGATTCTCGGCATCGAAGCCACCCGCGGCCATCGCCTCGTCGAGCCGTACGCCGTCGCGGTCCTGCAGCGCGCGGGCGGTGTCCCAGGTGATCGCGCCGGTCGCCAGGCGCGAGCCGAGGCAGGCCAGCCCGAAGCGCGAGCCCTCCTCCTCGACGAACACCGACACCCCGATCGGCCGCGCCGGGCGGAACCCCCGGCCGCGCAGCGTCTCGACGGCAGCGAGGGCGGACACGACGCCCAGCGGGCCGTCGTACGCCCCGCCGTCGAGCACCGAGTCGAGGTGTGACCCGGTGACGACGCCCGGACCGGAACCGCTGTCCCACCAAGCGATCCGGTTGCCGAAGGGGTCGGTCTCGAGCCGCAGTCCCCGCGCCGTTGCCTGCTCGACGAACCAGGCGTCCAGCTCGCGCTCGGCACTCGCGAACGGCTGCCGGAAGTACCCGCCGCTGCGCGCGTCGCGGCCGAGCGGCCCGAGCGTGCGCCACATGTCCTCGAAGTGGTCAGGCAAGATCGCTCCCATGGAGTTCCAGGACGTCGTCCGCCGCCGCCGCATGATCCGTGAGTACGCCGACACCCCGGTCGACCCGGCCTTCGTCGACCGGGCCCTCGCCAACGCCGTGCGTGCGCCCAGTGCCGGCTTCAGCCAGGGCTGGGCGTTCCTGGTGCTCGACCAGCCGGCCGACGTCGCGACGTTCTGGGACGTGACCACGACACCCGGCGAGCTGCCCGACAGCTGGCTGCGCGGCATGACCACGGCGCCGGTCGTGATCATCCCCTGCTCCAGCAAGGCGTCCTACCTCCAGCGCTACGCCGAGCCCGACAAGGGCTGGACCGACCTGGACGAGGCCCGCTGGCCGGTGCCGTTCTGGCACATGGACGCGGCGATGGCCAGCCTGCTGATCCTGCTCACCGCCGTCGACGAAGGCCTCGGCGCCTGCTTCTTCGGCATCCCGCCGGAGCACGAGCAGGCCACCCGCACGGCGTTCGGGATCCCCGACGACGTCGACCCCGTCGGCGCGATCACGCTCGGTCACCGACTGCCCGACGAGTCGCCGTCGGGGTCCCCGACGAAGCGGAGGCGGAGGGACCAGGCCGACGTCGTGCACCGCGGTCGCTGGACGTCCTGACACGCCACCAGTCCATCGGTACGACGGCGCCGGGTCAACGTGCCGCACCACGGGACGCGTCTCGGGTGCGAGACGGGACCAGCGACTAGGTTGCAGCCATGACCGACCGGGCCGTCGCGAAGCTCCAGGCCCTGGTCCGGATCCCGAGCGTGTCCGACCGGGATGCCTCCCGCGTGGACGCGGCGGCCTTCGACCGCCTCCTCGACGAGCTGCGCCTCCAGTTCCCGCTGCTGCACGACCGGCTCGAGCTCACCCGCGTCGGCACGCACGGTCTGCTGTTCCACTGGCCCGGGGTGACCGCCGCCAAGCCGGTCGTGCTGATGGCGCACCTCGACGTCGTCCCGGTCGACGAGTCTGCGCCCTGGCAGCATCCGCCCTTCGGAGCCGAGATCGTCGAGGGCGCGGTCTGGGGTCGCGGCACGCTCGACGACAAGGGCTGCGTCACCGCGATCTGCGAGGCCGTCGAGCGACTCCTCGACACCGGACACCGGCCCGCCCAGGACGTGTGGCTCTCGTTCGGCTGCGACGAGGAGGTCTCGGGCACCGCGGCGGTGGCCGCGGTCGACGAGCTCGAACGTCGCGGGGTCCGACCCTGGCTCGTCCTCGACGAGGGCGGGGCCGTGGCGCACGAGGCGTTCCCCGGCGTGAAGGGACCGGTCGCCGCGATCGGGGTCGCCGAGAAGGGCACGACCAGCGTCGAGCTGCGGGTCGAGGGCCGCGGTGGCCATGCGTCCACGCCGGCCCGCAACGGGCCGACCGTGCGGCTCGCTCGCGCGATCCTGCGGATCGACCGGTCGCCGATGCCGGCGCGGCTGCCCGAGACGACCGTCCAGATGATGCGACGGCTCGCCCCGCACCTGCCCCTCCCCCTACGGCCACTGGTCTCCCGCGCCGACCGGATCACGCCGCTGCTGGCGAAGGCGCTCACCTCGGCCGGCGCCGAGGCCGCGGCCCTGGCCCGCACGACGTTCGCGGTCACCACGCTCGAGGGCAGCCCGGCGCTCAACGTGATCGCCTCCTCGGCCACCGCCGGGGTGAACATCCGGGTGATGCCCGGTGACACCGTCGACGACGTCCTCGCGCACCTCCGCAGGGTCGTGGAGGACCCCGAGGTGCGGATCACCGTCGTCGAGCGCGGCGAGGCGAGCCCGGTGTCGGTCGTCGACGAGGTGTTCGACCTGGTGGCCGACGCTCGTCGCCGAGCACTTCCCGGACGCCGTCGTCACGCCGTACGTCCAGACCGGGGCCACCGACTCCCGCCACTTCGCGCGGGTCTGCGAGCACGTCTACCGGTTCGCGCCGTTCCGGATGGACGCCGCACAACGTCGCGCCATCCACTCCTACGACGAGCACCTCGGCGTCGAGGCGTTCCTGGCCGGGATCGACTGGTACCAGGCGCTGATCGAGAGACTCCCGGAGTGACGGCCACCGGGTCCGCGTCGCGTCACGACGCCGTGCGCTCGCTGGCCACCGTGGTCGGGTTCCTGGTCTGCGTCGAGCTCGCGAGCGGCGTGCTGCAGGGCTACTACACGCCGATCTACAAGGACATCGCCGGTCACCTCGACATCCGGGACGCCAGCGTCAACTGGTTCGAGGCGGCCCAGCTCGTCGTGTCCGCGCTCGCCGTCCCGCTCCTGGCTCGCCTCGGTGACCTGGTCGGGGCCCGCAACGTGCTCCTCCTCTCCACGGCGATCACCGCCCTCGGCTCGTGGGTGCTGGCCCTCGCGCCCGGCTTCACGACGTTCCTGGTCGGCTTCGCGGTGCAGGGCGCGTACGTCGTGTGGCTGCCGATGGAGGTGGCGATCGTCTACCGGCGGACGTCGGGGTCGGGCCGGCGCGACGTCCTCACCCGGCGGGCCGCCGCGATCCTGGTCGGCGCCCTCGAGCTGTCGGTGATCATCGGCGCCGTGACCTCCGGCGCCCTCGTCGAGGCGACCTCGATGACCGTCGTCCTGATGATCCCGGCGATCGTGGTGTCCGCCGTGCTGGTGGTGATCTGGTTCGGGATCGAGCGCGACCCCGACCGTGCGACCGGACGCCTCGACCTCGACCTCGGCGGACTCGCGCTGATCTGCGTGGTCATCGGGCTGGTGATGGGCGGCCTGATCGCGATCCGGCTGCAGGGGCCGGGCCACCCGCTCGGCTGGGTGCTGATCGTGCTCGGGGTCGCCGCGCTCTGGCCCTTCGCGCGCTACGAGGCACGCCACCCGGAGCCGCTCGTCGACGTGCGGCTGCTCGCCAGCCCGGGGCAGTGGCCGGTCCAGCTGACGGCGTTCCTCTTCGGCATCTCGGTGCTCGGCGCGCAGATCCCGCTCTCGACCTTCGCCCGCACCGACCCCGACGTCGCCGGGTACGGCCTGGGCGCGAGCGCCGGGTTCGTCTCCACGCTGATCGGGGTGTACGTCGTCTTCCTGGCGATCGGCGCCTTCACGCTGCCGCTGACCACGCGGTGGCTCGGCGCGCGCGGGGCGCTGGTGCTCGCGGCGCTCCTCGTCGCGCTCGGCTACGCGCTCTGGCTGCCGCTGCACGGCTCCACCGGCCAGGCCCTGGTGAACATGGCGGTCGCGGGGGTCGGCTCCGGTGCCCTGGTCGCCGCCCTCCCGGCGAGCGCGGCGGCCGGCGCACCGGAGGACCGCACCGGCTTCGCCACCGGCATGACCAACGCGACCAAGACCGTCGGCGGCGCCATCGCCTCGGCGATCTTCGCGATCGCGCTGTCCAGCACCGGCTCGATCAAGGACCCGGTCCGGGGCCACGCCCCGCTCCACGGCTACCTCGTCGTCTGGTCCGTCTGCGCCGGCGCCGCCCTCCTCGCCGCCCTGGCCCTCCTGCTGACCCCGCGGCCGTCGGCGGAAGGCGTGTAACCGACCGTTCCACGGCAACACGCCGGTCGGTGGCGCGGCGTGTCGCCGGACAGCAGTCGGTTACACGCCTCCGAACCGCCTCCGGCCGGCCCAGGAGCGCGTGGGAGAATGGCGCCATGGGCACCTCGGAATCGCCCGGCGCAACACCGGGCACACCTGACCGGTCACCCGAGCGCGACGAGCGCACCGGCCGCGCGGCAGCGGCCCAGCGCATGCAGCGCCAGCACGAGTGGGTCGACCTCCAGATCAAGGAGGCGATGGCGCGCGGTGACTTCGACGACCTGCCGGGCGCCGGCAAGCCGATCGAGGGCCTCGGCGCGACCCACGACCCCGACTGGTGGCTGAAGAAGCTCGTCGAGCGCGAGAAGATCAGCGTCCTCCCGCCGGCCCTCCAGCTCCGCAAGGACGACGCCGAGCTCGACGCGAAGCTCGACCGCCACACCGCCGAGTCGGAGGTACGCCGCGAGCTCGAGGAGTTCAACGCGCGGATCCTGAAGGCGCGCTACACCCCCGTCGACGGCCCGCCCCTGATCACCATGCCGCGCGACGTCGAGACCGAGGTCGACGCCTGGCGCGAACGGCGCCTGGCCCGCCGCCGCGAGGCAGCGGCCCGCCAGGCCGCGACCCCCGCGCCGACCACGACGAGGACCAGGGCGAAGGCCAAGGCGACGGGCGACGCACGACGGCGCCGCTGGTTCCGGCGTCGCACCGACTGACCGTCAGGCCGGCTTCTCCCAGACCGACACGTGCTGCTCGCTGGTGGCGGTGAACGGCGCCCGGTCCCAGTCGGCCCACCGCTCCTTCAGCCGCAGCCCGGCGATCCTGGCCATCAGGTCGAGCTCGGCCGGCCAGACGTAGCGGAACGGCGCCGAGAACCGCCGGTACGAGCCGTCCGCGCGCATCCGGATGTGGTGCGACCAGTGCAGCTGCGACGCGGCGTCGGCGTACTCGTCGAAGGCGTGGTACCCGGGCTCCTCGGCGAACACGTGGAAGCGCTGGCCCGGCGCGAGCAACCGCAGGATCGGCAGGGAGACCTCGACCACGAAGCAGCCGCCGGGGGCCAGGTGCCGCGCGGCGTTCTCGAAGCACGCCACCTGCTCGTCCTGCGCGGTGAGGTTCGTGATCGTGTTGTAGACCAGGTAGACCAGCCCGAAGTCGCCGTCCACCCGGGTCGTGGTCATGTCGCCCTCGACCACCTCGATGTCGGCCGCGCCGGGCTTGGCCCGCAGCCGCTCGAGCATGTGCGGCGAGATCTCGATGCCGGAGACCGGGACCCCGCGCCCGGCGAGCGGCACGGCCACCCGCCCGGTCCCGATCGCGAGCTCCAGCGCCCGCCCGCCGCCGGCGAGACCGGCCAGCACCTCGGTCGTCGTCGGCCAGCAGGTCCGGCTCGAAGCGGTCGGCCGAGTCCTCGTCGTACGTCGCGGCGATCTCCTCGTCGAACCAGATCTTCGCCATGCCACGACCCTGCCGGACCCGCGGCCGCCCGGTCGAGCCTGTTTCAGGGACGGTACGGCGGCGCGACGCCCCATCCCCAGCGCGGCACGGGTGCGTGCGCGGCGACGTCGGCGGCGTCCGACGAGTTGTGCAGGGCGAGACGCGTGCCCCACTCGACGTACCCGACGAACGCCGCTCGGAACTCCGGGTCGTCGGGGAGCCCGGCATCGTCGGCGGCCAGGCTCATCAACGACGCGAACCTGAACCGCTGGTCGGGCGTGATGTGCAGGCCGCGGTGGTGGGCGAGCATCGCCTCGTACCCGCCGAGCCCCTCGGTGTACGCCGCCGGGCCGCCGAACACCTCGACCCACCAGGTCGTCACGTGGGACCGGTGCTCCTCGTGCACCCCGCCGGGGAACAGCGGCGACAGCAGGTCGTCGTTCTCCACCCGGTCGTAGAAGGCGTCGATCAGGCTCCGGAGAGCGGCGTCCCCTCCGGCCCACTCGTAGAGCGTCGGCACCGTCGCATCGTCCACGCGGCCAGCCTAGACAGGCGATTCCAGCGTGGTGCCGCCACGCCGACCGGCACGCCCGCCCCTACGATGGCCGCCATGTACGCCGTGCAGCTGGCCTTCTCCGACGACACCGCGCGACTTGCGCTGCGGCCCGGCCACCGGGAGCGGCTGGCCGCCCTGGCGGCCGACGGTCGGCTCCTGGCCGCCGGCCCGTGGTCCGACGACAGCGGTGCCCTGCTGGTGTTCGTGGTGGACAGCCGTGCCGAGCTCGACGAGATCCTGGCCGCCGACCCGTACTACGCGGCTCCGGGCGTGACCCACACCGTGCAGGAGTGGAACCCGGTCACCCGGCACCACGCCCTCGACGGCCTCTGAGCCACCGGCGCGAGGGCGTCGCCGGGTCGGTCCCGCTCCGGGGCTCCCCGTCGATGGAACCAGTGCTCGACGCCGACCAGGTGGCGCACCGGCCGAGCAGGGTAGCGTCGACGCAGCACTGCTCTAGAGCGTGTTCTGACTGTCTACAGCACGGGACGCATCTACCAGTCGCGTCCCAGGAGCCACGACGGGCCGCATCGACCGGGCTCTGGGTGGCTGATCATCGTCATCCTGCTGCCCGCGGTGATCATCCCCCTCTGGGTGCCGCTCTACGACAAGACCGACCCGACGTTGTGGGGCTTCCCGTTCTTCTACTGGTTCCAGTTCGCGTTGATCCTGATGTCGGCCGTGCTCACGGTCGTCGCCTACCTGTCTCGCTGGTCGCTGACCGTCGTCGGCCGGGGTGAGGGCCGATGAGCGGCGTCGCGGTCACCGTCTTCGTCTTCCTGTTCCTCGTCGTCACCGTGCTCGGGTTCGCGGCCGCGCGCTGGCGTCGGGCCGACCTCGAACAGCCTCGACGAGTGGGGCCTCGGCGGTCGCGGGTTCGGCACGTTCATCGCCTGGTTCCTGATCGGCGGCGACCTCTACACGGCGTACACGTTCATCGCGGTGCCCGCGACGCTCTACGCCGGCAGCGTGGTCGGCTTCTTCGCCGTGCCCTTACACGATCGTCGCCTACCCGCATCATCTTCGTGTTCCTGCCGCGGCTCTGGTCGGTCTCCCACCGGCACGGCTACGTCACGCCCGCCGACTTCGTCGAGGGACGCTACGGCTCACGGACGCTCGGTCTGGCCGTCGCCCTGACCGGCATCCTCGCCACCGCGCCGTACATCGCGCTCCAGCTCGTCGGCATCCAGTCCGTGCTGCAGGTGGCCGGCTTCGGCGGCAGCGGCAACTGGTTCCTCAAGGACCTGCCGCTGTTCATCGCCTTCGCGGTGCTGGCGGCGTACACCTACTCCTCGGGCCTGCGCGCCCCCGCGCTGATCGCCTTCGTCAAGGACATCCTGATCTACGTCGTGATCATCGTCGCGGTGATCTACCTGCCCCACAAGCTCGGCGGCTGGGGCCACATCTTCAGCACGACCAGCGACTCGTTCGACACCGCCAACAAGGCGTCCGTCGCCGCGGGCCAGCCCCCGTCGAAGGGCCTGATGCCGCCACCGACGCTGCACTGGGCCTACGCGTCGCTGGCGCTGGGCTCGGCGCTCGCGCTGTTCATGTACCCGCACTCGGTCACCGGCGTCCTCTCCACCCGCAACCGCGGCGTCATCCGCCGCAACGCCGCCCTGCTGCCGGCGTACTCCTTCCTGCTGGGCCTGCTCGCCCTGCTGGGCTTCATCGCCGTCGCGGCCGGCGTCAAGGTCTCCGGCAACCCGCCCAACCCGCAGCTCGCGGTCCCGCAGCTGTTCGAGAACGAGTTCCCCTCGTGGTTCGCCGGAGTCGGGTACGCCGCGATCGCGATCGGGGCGCTCGTCCCGGCGGCGATCATGTCGATCGCCGCCGCGAACCTGTTCACCCGCAACATCTACCGGGCCTACTTCCGCCCCGACGCGACCCCGCGCGAGGAGGCGCAGGTCAGCAAGATCGTCTCGCTCGTGGTCAAGGTCGGGGCGCTGGTGTTCGTGCTCGCGCTGTCGCGGTCGTTCGCGATCAACCTGCAGCTGCTCGGCGGGGTCTGGATCCTGCAGACCTTCCCGGCGATCGTGGTCGGGCTCTACACCCGCTGGTTCCACCGCTGGGCGCTCCTCGCCGGGTGGGCGGTGGCGATGGTCTACGGCACCTGGGCGGCGTACGGCGTCGAGTCGGCCACGCAGCAGCACTTCGGCGGGCCGTTGGCGAACTTCCCGTTCACGGAGACGAAGTTCTACATCGCCGGCATCGCGTTCCTGATCAACCTCCTGGTCACGATCGTGCTGACGATCGTCCTCCGCGCGGCCAAGGTCGACCCGGGCGTCGACCAGACGCGCGGCCGCCGACTACACCGCCGACCTCGGCGACGAGGACGTCGAGGCGGAGATCGACCCGAGCCGACCCGCCCACGCCTGAGCCCGGCTGACACCGGTTGACGCCGGTTGACGCCGCGCTTGACACCGCGTCGCCGAGTGGAGTGCGTCATACCGGCGCACCGCCGCTCGGCGATAGCGTCCCGCCCATGAGTGTGCGCAGCGCCAAGGACTTCTTCCGGCCGCTCGCGGTCGGCGCGCCCGACCCGCTGCGGGAGATCCCGGCCAGGCCGAGCCGGGCGATCCACTTCTTCGACCCGTCGAACGAGAAGATGGCCGCCAAGGTGCCGCAGCTCGCCGGCACCGTCGACGTCCTCCTCGGCAACCTCGAGGACGCCGTCAAGGCCGACCGCAAGGAGGCGGCCCGGCACGGTCTGGTGAAGATCGCCCGGCGACCGCCGGCCTGGGCGGGCCGGGGGCCGACACGCAGCTCTGGACCCGCGTCAACGCGCTCGACAGCCCGTGGGTCCTCGACGACCTCACGACGCTGGTCGCCGAGATCGGCGACCGGCTCGACGTCGTGATGGTCCCGAAGGTGCAGGGCCCCGAGGACATCGCCTACGTCGACCGCCTGCTCGCCCAGCTCGAGGCGCGGGCCGGGCTCACCAAGCCGCTGCTCGTCCACGCGATCCTGGAGACGGCCCGCGGGGTCGCCAACGTCGAGGAGATCTGCGGCGCGAGCCCCCGGATGCAGGGCCTCAGCCTCGGCCCGGCCGACCTCGCCGCCGACCGGCGGATGAAGACGACCCGGGTCGGCGGCGGCCACCCCGGCTACCTCGTGCGCGCCGACCCGCGGCGTACGTCGGACGGCGTCGACGTCGAGGGCGAGCGGACGACGTACCAGCAGGACCTCTGGCACTACACGATCGCGCGGATGGTCGACGCCTGCGCGGCGCACGGGATCTACCCCTACTACGGGCCCTTCGGCGACATCGCCGACGTGGTGGCGTGCGAGGACCAGTTCCGCAACGCCTACCTGCTCGGCTGCGTCGGGGCGTGGAGCCTCCACCCTGCGCAGATCGAGATCGCGCACCGGGTCTTCTCCCCCAGCGTCGAGGACATCGCGCACGCCCGCCGGGTCGGTCGCGGCCATGGGTGACGGCACGGGTGCGGTGATGCTCGACGGGAAGATGGAGGACGACGCCTCGCTCAAGCAGTGCCTGGTGCTCGTCGAGCTCGCCGAGCAGCTCGCCGAGCGCGACCCCGAGCTGAAGAAGCTCTACGACGGGATCCCGAGGCATGACCGAGGCGCTCCGCCCCCGTCGCTCGGTGCTCTACATGCCGTCGTCCAACGCTCGCGCCCTGGAGAAGGCGCAAGACCATCCCGTGCGACGGGCTGATCCTCGACCTCGAGGACGCCGTCGCGCCGGACGCGAAGGCGGCCGCACGCGAGGCTGCCTGCGCGGCGGTGGCCGGCGGCGGGTACGGCGGCCGCGAGGTGACGATCCGCGTCAACGGCGCCGACACCGAGTGGCACCGCGACGACCTGGCCGCGGCCTGCGCCGTCGGACCGGACGCCGTCGTCGTCCCGAAGGTGAGCAGTGCCGACGCCGTGCTCGAGCTGGTCGAGGCGATGGCCGGATTCGACGCGCCCGACCACACGAAGCTGTGGGCGATGGTCGAGACGCCCGCGGCGATGCTGCACTGCGAGGAGATCGCCTCGGCCAGTGACCGGCTCACCGTGCTGGTGATGGGCACCAACGACCTCGCCAAGGAGCTGTACGCCGCGCACGTGCCGGGCCGGCACCCCCTGCTGACCGGGCTCGGTCTCGCCCTGCTGGCCGCCCGGGCCACGGGAAGGGCGATCCTCGACGGTGTCTACAACGACGTGCAGGACACCGACGGGTTCCTGGCCGAGTGTCGCCAGGGGCGGGAGATGGGCTTCGACGGGAAGACCCTGGTCCACCCCGGGCAGGTCGACGGCGCCAACGCGGCGTACGCACCGAGCGAGGAGGAGGTCGCCGATGCGCGCGGCGTCCTTCGGGCCTGGGCGGAGGGTGAGGGCTCCGGCGTCGTGACGTACCGAGGCCGGATGGTGGAGAACCTGCACGTCGAGAGCGCCCGCCGCACGCTGGCGATCGCGGACGCGATCGGCGCCCTGGCCTGAGCTCGGCCGGAGACGGCGTGAGGACCCTACGCGGCGCTGTGCGTCGGGTGGGTCGGGTGCGGCTTGTGCGTCGGCTTCGGCTTCGGCGGGTGCGTCGGGTGCGGCTTGTGCGTCGGCTTCGGCTTCGGCGGGTGGGTCGGGTGCGGCTTGTGCGTCGGCTTTGGCGGATGCGTCGGGTGGGTCGGCTTCGGTGGGGGCTTCGTCGGCTCGGTCGGGTCTGGTCGGGTGCGTCGGGTGGGTCGGGTGCGTCGGGTCCGTCCCCTGCGTGTCGCCGGGTCCGTCGGCTCGCCGCTCGGCTCGCGTCGGGTGCGTCGGGTGCGTCGGGTGCGTCGGGTGCGCTCGGCTGCGTGGGGTGGCTCTGGTGCGTCGCGTGGCCCTGGACGCGGGTCGGGAGCGCGGCGCAGAACCCGGCCACCTGGTCCTCGCTGCCCGCCGCCGCGACCAGCGCCGTGTACGGCCTCGTCTCCAGGGCGTGACCGTGCGTGACCTTCTGCCCGCGCTCGAAGGCGCGGCACAGACCCGCCAGCGCGACCGCCTTCGGCCCGGGCGCCGGCGGCGATTCGCCGGGCTTGCCGTGGTGACCGCGCGCGCCCTTGGTGTCGTCGACGTCCCGGCCGGTGACCAGGCGGGTGGCGTGCTTCAGCGCTCCGGAGAAAGGGACGTGGCCGGTGGCGGCAAAGGACACGCCGCTCGACATCACGACCACGGCGGCGACGCTCGCGGCCGCTGCCTTGAACCCGGCGCGCGACGAGCGCTTCGGGGAGGCCGGCACCACGGCAGGACTGACGAGACTTGCACGGGCGAAGAGGTCGACAGCCGCTCGTTCACCAGCCAGCTCACGGGGGCTCGCGGGTGCGTTCGCAGCATCCAACACGCGTTCGACATCAGCGCGCGACGTGAGGGCGTCGCGGGACTTCCTCCGGCGATCACCTGCTTCGACGTCTCTTCGCGCCATGCTCATCTCACTCCTTCAGCGCCGGAGGGCCGAAGAGTGTCACGCACGTCGACGAGGGAGTCGGGACGCCTGTCGAGAGCACGTTCGAGGGAGCGGAGGCCGCGCTGGGCGGCTGTGCGCACGGCGCCGGGGCGTTTGCCCAGCACCGCACCAGCGGTCTTGGCGTCCAGACCCATCACGGCGCGGAGCATCACGGCTTCCGCCTGCTCGCGCGGCAGGCTCCGGATGAGCTCCAGCGCAGCCTCGGTGCCGAGCGCCTCGGCGACCTGAGCCTCCAGGTCGACGGGGTCCCCCACCTCGACCTCGGTCAGGTCCTGGTCGACCCGGATCCGGCGGGAGCGGAGGCGGAGGTGGTCGAGAGCCCGGTGGCGCCCGATGGTCGTGACCCAGCCCCGGAACCCGTCGGCGTCGCCCGAGAAGCGAGGCAGGTCGCGCACGGCCTGAGCCCAGGCCTCGGAGGCGACGTCCTCGGCGTCGTCGCGCCCGACCAGCACCGTGAGGTAGCGCAGCAGGGGTGGCTGGACGGTCCGGTAGACGGCACGGAAGGCCTCGGTGTCGCCCGCGCACATGAGCTGGACGAGCTCGTCGAGCGACCCCTCACCGGACACGCGCCCATGGTTCCACGACGTGGGCCGTCTGGGTCGATCTCGTGAGATCGGTTCAGGTGGTGCGCACGTGCGAGCACCGGGGCGTGCCGCGGCGCTCCGGTCCTACGACGCGTCCTCGTCGCCGCGCCGCCGCCACTGCTCGTCGAGCCAGACCTTGGCGCTGCCGACCCAGCCGGCGGTGTCGTGGACGAGGCGCCCGAGCGTGTCCTGCGTGTCGCTGAACGCGGCGGAGTAGTGGCTCGCCGCCTCCTGAGCCGCATCGCTGACCTTGGCGTCGTCGTCGGTGTCGCGGGTCGGGTAGTCCCCCGCGAGGATGGCGGTGTAGGCGCCGCTGTCGACCCAGCGCCGCAGCTCGCTCGCCCGCGAGACCGTCATCGGGTGGGTGCGTCGCTCGAGGAGAAGCAGCTTGAGGACCGAGTCGCGCAGGTCGACGGCGGCGTCGTACTCGGCGCCCTGCTCGAAGAACGACGTCTGGTCGAGGTCGTCGAGGTGTCCACCGCTGGCCATCTTCATCAGCGCGCGGTAGGCGATCGCGGGGTCCTGGGTGGCCAGCAGCCCGGCGCGGTCGGCCGACAGCTCCGACTTGCGCCGCCACTCCATCAGAGCCGGCGATGATCATCCGCAGCCCGAGGCCGCCCAGGGGCACGGAGTAGAAGACCCCGCTCATGCTCATCAGCCGGAGCAGGATCGTCCGGTAGACCGCGTGGCCGCTCATCGCGTGACCGAGCTCGTGGGCGATGACCCAGCGCAGCTCGTCCTCGTCGAGCAGGTCGACGAAACCGGAGTTGACCACGATGATCGGGCGCTCCATGCCGATGGTGTAGGCGTTGAAGCCCGGCTCGGCCCGGACGAAGAGCTCGGGGACCAGCTCGGCGTCGAGGTGGCTGCGGCGTCGCTCAGGGCCCGGTGGAGCACCGGGAACTGGCGCTCGTCGACCCGGATCGCCGAGCCGAGGAAGAGCAGCCGCACCGAGCGCTCGTTGATCAGGCCGGACAGGAGCTTGACGACCGTGTCGAAGCCCTTGAGCTTCCGGAGCGCGACCAGCGCGCCCTGGTCGGCGGGGTGCTCCCAGGCGCGGGAGCTGATGTTGCGCAGGACGACCCGGGAACGCGCGGGCCGCGACTCGTTCGACTCCGTCATGGCTGAAGTGTGCCTCAGCACCGGTGACCGCGCGGCGTGTCGCGGGAGGTCGTCCGCGCGCCGGCAGCAGCCGGCGCGCGGACGACCCGAGGTCGGACTCCCTCAGTCCGTGACGGTGTACGGCGTGCGCTCGCGCCGCAGGGTGAGCACGAGCGCGATGACGGTGAGGATCACGGACACGGCCGCGCCGACCTTGATCCACGCGTCGATGTCGACGAAGAACGCCGGCAGCGAGGTGAGAGCGTTGACGAGCAGGGCAGCGGCGTTGATCCGGATCGCCAGGCGGTTGCCCGAGCGCCACGCCACGATCGCGCACGCGACCGAGACCAGCCCGAGGAGCGCGCTGAGGACGAGGACGGCGATCGGCGGTGCCGTCCTGGCCGTCGGGCGTCGGCACGAACAGGAACGGGATGTTGATCAGCCCCAGGAACGCCGACAGCGCCAGTCCGGCGCGCAGCTGGCTCGTGGTCCGGGTCGCCGGGGTCGTGGTGGACATGGTGGTCATGGTGTCTCCTCGTGGTGGACGGTGTCAGTACCGTCCGACGCCGGGCATCACCCGAGGACAGGGGCGTCACTCCCGGCGCCGTGCCCGTCGACTTCCCCCCGATGCGGGAAGATCTTCCCGGGCCATCGGGCCCCGACGCCGCCATCATGTGGGCATGGAGCAGCCCGCGCCGATCCGGATCCTCGTCGCCGACGACCACCCCGTCGTCCGCGGCGGGCTGGTCGCGCTGCTCCGCACGATCGACGGCTTCGACGTCGTGGGCGAGGCGGCCGACGGTGAGGCAGCCGTCCGCGAGGCTCAGCTGAGCCACCCGGACATCGTGCTGATGGACGTCCGGATGCCCGGGCTGGACGGGATCGAGGCCACCCGGCGCATCCGAGCCGGCGTCCCCCGGACACCGGGTGCTGGTCCTGACCATGTACGACGACGACTCCACCGTCTTCACCGCGATGCAGGCCGGCGCCCAGGGCTACCTGCTCAAGGAGGCCGAGCAGGAGGAGATCGTGCGCGCGGTCCGAGGGGTCGTGGCCGGCGAGGCGATCTTCGGGCAGGGCGTGGCCGAGCGCGTGCTGCGCTACTTCGCGGACCCGCCATCGGCGCCGGACTCGGCGTACCCGTTCCCGGAGCTGACGGAGCGGGAGCGCGTCGTGCTCGAGCTCCTGGCCCGCGGCCGGCGTACGCAGGAGATCGCGGGCGAGCTGTTCCTCTCCCCGAAGACGGTCAGCAACAACATGACGGCCATCTTCGCCAAGCTCCAGGTCGCCGGACGGGCCGAGGCGATCATCCGTGCCCACGAGCGCGGCGTCGGAGGGCCGGGGTGAACGAGGGCCTCGCTCTCTCGGCGGTGACCCTGCCGGTGCTCACGCTTCGGCGCCGGCGGCCTGGCCCTCCTGCGGACCCGCGCGCGAGCCGCCGGGGTCGCCGCGACCCTCGCTTCGATGGCGATGCTGGCCGGGCTCGCGGCCTGGTGGGCCGGCACGACACGGTCGGGCGGACCGCTTTTCGTGGGGGCGCTGGAGCTGCCTGCGGCGCTGACCCTGCTGCTCTACCCGCGCGTGCGACGAGCGCACGCCGTCGACTTCTGCGCCTTCGTCCTGGTCGTCGCGGCGGGCGTCCTCGGGACGGCGTACTTCGACCACGGCTCCTTCGGCGGAACCATGGTCCTGCCGCTGGCCGTGACCCTGATCATCCACGTGTGGTGGAGGTTCGAGCACTCCGACGAGGACGACCGGATCGCGATCCTGTGGATGGTCCTGGCCGTGGGCACGGCCGCGATCGTGCTCGGGCACTGTGCCTTCCTGACCACCGAGACCGCGGCGGTCGTCATCGGGGCGGTGCTCTTCTCGACGGTCGGGCCGGCATGGTGATCGGCGTACGACGACCCCGCGTCGTCGACGTGCGCGGCCTGATCGTGCAGGTGGTCGTGCTCGGCATCGCGTTCATCGTGTACGTCGCGATCTTCGTCGGCGCGGTGGCGGCGCTGGACATGATGGGGCAGCCCCACCCCACGACCGGCGTCCTCGCCGTGCTCGGTGCCCTGGCCGCGACCACGTTCCATCCCCTGCTGGTCATCCTGCGCGGCGCCGTCGACGAGATGCTGTTCGGTGACCGGCCCGACCCGCTCGACGCCGCGACGCGCGTGGTCGGGCGGCTCGGCGACGACCCGGTGCTCGCGCTGCGGGCGATCCGCGAGGCGCTCGTGCTTCCCTACGCGAGTCTCTGGGCCGGCGGCGTGGAGCTCGCCTCGTCGGGCACCGCCGTGACCCACGTACGCCGGCTGGCCGCTGCAGCTCGGCGACGACGAGGTCGGCGAGATCGTCGTCGGGCTGCGTCCCGGTGACCTGACCCTGTCGGCGGACGACGAGCGGGTGCTGCGGATCGTCGCGCCGCTCCTGGCCCAGACCCTGCGGGCCCGGGCACTGGCCGACGGACGTGCAGGCCTCACGCGGCCAGGCGATCGCGGCGATCGAGGAGGAGCGTCGCCGGCTGCGTCGCGACCTCCACGACGGGCTGGGACCGACGCTGTCCGGCATCGCGTTCACCGCGGACGCGGCGCGCAACACCCTGCGGGAGCAGCCCGAGTCGGCCGACGAGCTGCTCCGCGGCCTCCGCGCGGACGCCGTGACCGCGGTGGGCGAGATCCGTCGGCTGGTCTACGACATGCGGCCGCCGGCCCTCGACGAGCTCGGGCTGGTGCCGGCGCTGCGCCAGCGGGTCGCGATGGTCCGCACCGCCCGACGGCTCGGTGATGCGCGTCTCGTTGGCGGCGCCCGACGACCTGCCGGGCCTGCCCGCGGCGGTCGAGACCGCGGCGTACCGGATCGCGATGGAGGCACTCACCAACGCCGCCCGCCACAGCGGCTCCGACACCGCCGACCTGGTCCTCGACGCCGAGGGCGGCTGCCTCGTCGTGACGGTGTGCGACGGCGGCCGTGACGGCTCGGCGTGGACGCCCGGCGTCGGCATCGCCTCGATGCGCGAACGCGCCGCCGAGGTCGGCGGCACCCTCACCATCTCCGGCGGCGACGCCGGCACGCGCGTCGACGCCCGACTCCCGCTGGGCTGAGGTCGGCCCTCGGCTCGGACCCTGGGTCTGCGGCCGGGGAAACCGCGGACGAGATGAGCCCTGCAGCGGGCGTGTCGGCGATTTCGTCCGCGTTTTCCGCTTTCTCGACCGGCGTCTCGCCCCGTCGCAGGCTCAGTCCGCGCGGGCCTCGGACATCGGCACCCGGACGCCGCGCTCCCCGGCCACCTCGACGGCGCGGTCGTAGCCGGCGTCGACGTGCCGGATGACACCCATCCCGGGTCGTTGGTCAGCACCCGCTCGATCTTCGCCGCCGCGAGGTCGGTGCCGTCGGCGACGCAGACCTGGCCGGCGTGCAACGACCGGCCCATCCCGACACCCCCGCCGTGGTGGAACGAGACCCACGAGGCGCCCGACGCGGTGTTCACCAGCGCGTTCAGGATCGCCCAGTCGGCGATCGCGTCCGAGCCGTCCAGCATCGCCTCGGTCTCGCGGTACGGCGAGGCCACCGAACCGCAGTCGAGGTGGTCCCGGCCGATCACGAGCGGTGCCTTCAGCTCGCCCGAGGCCACCATCTCGTTGAACTTCAGGCCGGCCAGGTGCCGCTCGCCGTAGCCCAGCCAGCAGATCCGGGCCGGGAGGCCCTGGAACTGCACCCGCTCGCCGGCCATGGTGATCCACTTCCGGAGCCGCTCGTTCTCCGGGAACAGCTCGAGGATCGCGCGGTCGGTGGCGGCGATGTCCGCCGGGTCGCCCGACAGCGCGGCCCAGCGGAACGGGCCCTTGCCCTCGCAGAACAGCGGCCGGATGTACGCCGGCACGAAGCCCGGGAACTCGAACGCCCGGTCGTAGCCGCCCTTGCGAGCCTCGTCGCGGATCGAGTTGCCGTAGTCGAACACCTCGGCGCCGGCGTCCTGGAACTCCACCATCGCCCGCACGTGCGCGGCCATCGACGCCTGCGCGTCCTTCGTGAAGCCGGCCGGGTCGCGCTCGGCGTCGTCGTGCCAGTCCTCGAAAGGAACGCCGACCGGGAGGTAGGACAGCGGGTCGTGGGCCGATGTCTGGTCGGTGACGACGTCGATCGGCGCCTTCATCTCCAGCAGCTGCGGCAGCAGCTCCGCGGCATTGCCGAGGACGCCGATCGAGAGCGGCCGCTTCGCGTCGCGGGCCTCGACCGCCCGGCGTACGGCGTCCTCCAGCGAGTCGGCCTGCTCGTCGAGGTAGCGGTGCTCGATCCGCCGGGTGATCCGCGTCTGGTCGACGTCGATGCAGATCGCGACGCCGTCGTTCATGGTGACCGCGAGCGGCTGGGCCCCACCCATGCCACCGAGTCCGGCGGTCACGGTGATGGTGCCGGCGAGGGTGCCGCCGAACTTCTTGTCGGCGATGGCCGCGAACGTCTCGAAGGTGCCCTGAAGGATGCCCTGCGTGCCGATGTAGATCCACGAGCCGGCGGTCATCTGGCCGTACATGATCAGGCCCATCTCGTCGAGCTTGCGGAACTCCTCCCAGTTGGCCCAGTCGCCGACCAGGTTGGAGTTCGCGATCAGCACCCGCGGCGCCCACGCGTGGGTGCGCATCACGCCGACCGGCTTGCCCGACTGCACGAGCAGCGTCTCGTCGTCCTCGAGGTCGCGCAGGCTGGCCAGGATCGCGTCGTACGCCGCCCAGGTGCGCGCCGCCTTGCCGGTGCCGCCGTAGACGACGAGGTCCTCGGGGCGCTCGGCGACCTCGGGGTCGAGGTTGTTCATCAGCATCCGCAGGGGGCCCTCGGTCTGCCAGGACTTGGCCGACAGCTCCGTCCCGTGCGGGGCGTGGATGGGCAGTCTTTCGTTGGTCGAGCTTGTCGAGACCATCAGCTCAGCTCTCCGATCACTTCTTCGACGGCGGACAGGACGACACCCGAGGCGACCAGCTCGACGGCGCTCTCGATCTCGGGGGACAGGTGGCGGTCGGGGCCGGGCGCACCGACCCCGTGCTCGTGCAGCAGGCGTACGACGGCTCCGGTCGCCGGCGCCGGCCTCGTGCCGGCCGTGTCGCCGGTCGTGGTCCGCAGCGCGAGGCCGCGTGCGGCGGTGAGCAGCTCGATCGCGACGACGCGGGTCAACCCGTCCACCGAGCGGCGCAGCTTGCGTGCCGCGCTCCAGCCCATCGAGACGTGGTCCTCCTGCATGGCGCTGGACGGGATCGAGTCGACGCTGGCCGGCACCGCCAGCCGCTTCAGCTCCGAGACGATCGCGGCCTGGGTGTACTGCGCGATCATCAGCCCGCTGTCCACGCCGGGGTCGTCGGCGAGGAAGGGCGGGAGGTCGTGGTTGCGCGCGCGGTCGAGGAACCGGTCGCTGCGGCGCTCGGAGATCGAGGCGACGTCGGCGGCGACGATGGCCAGGAAGTCCAGGACGTAGGCGACCGGGGCGCCGTGGAAGTTGCCGTTGGACTCGACCCGGCCCTCCTCCGCCAGCACCACCGGATTGTCGACGGCGGCCGCGAGCTCTCGTCCGGCGACCGTCGCGGCGTGCTCCACGGTGTCGCGGGCCGCACCGTGCACCTGGGGGGAGCAGCGCAGCGAGTACGCGTCCTGCACCCGGTGGAAGCGGTCCTCCCGATGGCTCGCCATCACCCCCGACCCCGCGAGCACACGCACCAGGTTCGATGCCGAGAGCCCTTGCCCCACCTGGGGTCTGAGCGCCTGGAGCTCGGCGGCGAAGACCCGGTCGGTGCCCATCTGGGCCTCGACGCTCATCGCGGCGGCGATGTCGGCGGTGCGCAGCAGCATCCGGAGGTCGGTGATGGCCAGCACCAGCATCCCGAGCATGCCGTCCGTGCCGTTGATCAGGGCCAGCCCCTCTTTCGCCGCGAGCTGCACCGGTGAGAGCCCGACGGCCGCCAGGGCATCCGCTGCCGGCAGCAGCGCCCCGGACGCGTCTCGCACGTCGCCCTCCCCCATCAGGGCCAGCGCGCAGTGGGCCAGCGGGGCGAGGTCGCCGGAGCAGCCCAACGAGCCGTACTCCCTCACGACCGGCGTGATGCCCGCCGTGAGCAGCGCCGCCATCAGCTGGGCGGTCTCGCGGCGTACGCCGGTGTGGCCGGTCGCCAGCGTCGACAGCCGCAGCAGCATCAGGCCACGCACCACCTCGCGCTCGACCTCGGGACCGGACCCGGCCGCGTGCGAGCGGATCAGGGAGCGCTGCAGCTGCTCGCGGAGCTCGGTCGGGATGTGCCGCGTCGCCAGCGCTCCGAACCCGGTCGAGATCCCGTACGCCGGCGTGGGGGCCGCGGCCAGCTCCTCGACGACCGCCCGGGCCCGGTCGATCGCGGTCAACGACTCCTCGGTCAGCTCGACGCCCGCCCCTCCGCGAGTCACGGCCACCACGTCGTCGAAGCTCACCGGGCCGACGCCCACCCGCACGCTCTCCATACCGTCATCCAACTCCCGGGTCCGCCGACGACGCCACCGCCCCGGCAGCACCGGGCGTCTGGGATCCGAGACGAGCGATCCGAGCCGGCGGGTAAAGACTCGGGCGGGTCCGTGACCCCGCCTGCGACCCTTCGTTAAGGCACTGTCAAATCGGGGACAGGAGCACTTCATGAAGCAGCGCACCAAGTTCGCCGTCGCAGTGGTACCCCTCTGCGCCGGACTCGCCCTCTCGGGCGGTCCGACCTACGCCGGACAGACCACCCAGAGCACCAGCAAGAACACCACCAAGAGCACCACCTTCGCCTTCAAGACCTCCGGCTTCGGCACCCGGATCATCGGCGGTCAGCTGCCGGTGGGGTCCGCGACCACCGGGTACAAGGTGATCGGGTGCACCAACCAGGCGGGCGTCTCACGCACGAACAACGTGGCTGAGGCGACGTTGCCGGGCCTCGGGACCGCCTCGGGCATCAAGACCCACGTCTGGACCAGCCAGCACAAGGGCACCGTGGCGTCACACTCGACGCACTCGATCGCCAAGCTCGTGCTGGCCCAGAGCCAGCTCGGGTCGCTCTCCCTCGACGCCATCACGTCCAGGGTGAAGGCGTTCCACGACTCCACCGGTTTCCACTCCACCACCAGCACCCGGATCGGCCGGCTCACCTTCACCCCGGCGATCGGCCCGGCCCAGTCCTTCCCGGCCCCGACGCCCGACCATCCCCTCACCATCCCGGGCCTGGCCACGCTCTACGCCGGCCAGCACGTCACCCGACACTCGGCGACCAACGCCTCGGCCAAGGCGTTCGCGCTGCGCGTCGACGTCATCCCGACGGGGACGTCGATCCGCATCGCGCGCTCGTACGCCGAGCTGAGCTCGGGCCTCACCGGTGGCATCTTCAACGGACGCTCGGCGGCGACGCACGTCGTGACGGCGGCCGGTGACATCGTCAAGAGCGGACCCAACCCGCTCAGCACCATGCCCTGCCAAGGCACCTACGGGAAGACCCGCGAGAAGTCGCTGGCCTCGGTCGACCTCGGGGGCCAGCTCGTCGTCAAGGGCGCGCGGTCCCAGGAGCGCGGCCTCCAGGGCGCCCACCGAGCCCGCGGCACGTCGCGGGCCGAGGTCGCCCGGGTGGAGCTCGGCGGCCAGCTGGTCATCGACGGCGTCGTCGGCAAGGTCTCCGTCGCTCGGCACGGCACGCACGTCACCAAGTCGGCCCGCGGCACGCTGCTCGGCCGGGTCACCGTCGGCGGGCAGGCGCAGACCTTCCCCAAGACCGGTGTCCTCGAGATCCCCGGGATCGCGAAGCTGGAGCGTCGTGTCGTCGTCAGGACGCACGACGGCATCCGGGTGATCGGTCTGCGCATCACCTTGCTCGACGGGTCGGGCGCCGTGGTCGACCTGGCCGAGGCCGGCCTGACGATCCGGCACCTTCCGCACTGATCCATCCCCCCGGGCAGCGGGGTCGCCTTCTCCCCCCATGGCGCCCCCGCTGCCCGATCTCCCCGCCCGCCGAGGCGCCCACCCCTTCGGGTGGAGGTACGGCGAGCGGGTCGGTCTACTGTCCTGACGGGCGATCGAACAGGGAGGAACGTCATGCCGACTTGGCTGATCTGGGTCATCGTCATCGTGGTCGTGGTGATCGTCGTCGCGGCGGTCGTCTCGATGACCGGCAAGCGGCGCACCGAGCAGCGCCGGGGCCGCGCGGAGGAGCTGCGCCAGCAGGCCACCGCCCAGGCGTCGGGGCTGACCGAGTCCCAGCGCCAGGCCGAGGAGGCTCGCGCGAAGGCCGATCTCGCCCAGGCCGAGGCGGCTCGCGCCGAGGAGCGTGCCTCGACCGTCGAGCAGGGTCACCAGGTCGAGCAGGCCGGCTACGAGGACAAGCTGCGCGAGGCCGACCGGATCGATCCCGACGTCGACCACAAGGCCGGCGACTACGAGCCCGACGTCTGGAACGACGAGCGCTCCGCCACGTCCGACACCTCTGGCACGTCCGAGACGCCCACCCCGAAGCACGCCGCGGGCGCGACGTCCGACCCCACGACATCCGAGACCCCGACGTCCGAGACCACGACGTCCGAGACCACGACGTCCGAGACCTCGGCGCCCGACTCGACGACCCGGCCGGAGTCGAGCACCGAGCGCTGACCTCGTCGGGTCGCCGGCGCGTCCGGTCGACCCGGCGCGTGGGAGCATCGCGGCCATGGGTCAGGTCCCGGCAGCCACGCGCACCCTCCGGGTGCTGCGCTTCCTGGCCAGCCAGCCCGAGCCCGTGGCGCTGGACCGGATCGCGCGTGCCTGCCGGCTGCCCCGCTCCACGGCGTACCACCTGCTCGGCGCGATGATCGAGGAGGACTTCGTCGTCCACCTCGCCGACGCACACCGGTACGGCCTCGGCGTCGCCGCGTTCGAGGTGGGCAGCGGCTTCAGCCGTCAGGAGCCCCTGCAGCGGATCAGCCGGAGCACCCTCACCGGCCTCGCCGACGAGACCGGGCAGACCGCTCACCTCGCGGTGCTCCACGGCCGCGACGTCCTGTACGTCGTGGAGGAGCGTGCACCGGGCCGCCCGCCCCTGGTCACCGACGTCGGCGTGCGGCTCCCGGCGCACCTGACCGCCAGCGGCCGAGCGATCCTCTCGGCGCTGCCGGCCGCCCAGGTGCGGGCGCTGTACCCCGACGCTGCCGCCTTCGTCGACCGGCACGGCACCGGGCCGCGGACGCTGAGCGCGCTGCGGTCGGTGCTGTCCGAGACCCGACGTCGCGGCTACGCCACCGAGAACGGCGAGGTCACGCCGGGCTACGCGAGCGTCGCGGCGCCGGTCCTCGACCACAACGCGCACCCGGTCGCCGGGCTCGCGGTGACCTACGGGGAGGCTCACGACGTCGGCGTCGTCGCCCTCGCCGACGCCGTCCGACGTGCCGCGCAGACGCTGACGCACCGGCTCGGCGGCACCGGCTGAGACGTGAGACACGGCGCTGCCCGCGCGGGGTGACCTGCCCGTAGGATCCGGTGGTCTCTGCCCGTCACCGCTGGGAGTGTCTGTGACCGCCGTACTGATCCTCGGGCTGCTGCTCAACGTGGTCGCGCTGCCGATCGCCGGGCGCAGGGTGGTCTTCCTCTATCGCCTGATCACCAGCGGCCGGCCGGCACCCGGACCGCATCGAGGGCGTCACGGGCAAGCTCGGCTCGGCCCTGAAGAGCCAGGTGGTCGAGGTCTTCGGGCAGAAGAAGCTGCTCAAGTGGTCGGTGCCGGGCGCCGCGCACTTCTTCGTCTTCTGGGCGTTCCTGATCCTCGGAACGGTCTACCTCGAGGCCTACGCCGTCCTGCTGACCCGGGACCCGGAGTGGAGCTGGTTCGTCTTCGGGAACTGGTCGGTGCTCGGCTTCGTCCAGGACTTCATCGCGGTGATGGCCCTGGCCGGCATCGCCGTCTTCTGGGCCATCCGGCTGCGCAACCAGCCGAAGCAGCTGGGCCGCAGGTCGCGCTTCTTCGGCTCCCACCTGGGCCCGGCGTACTTCACCCTGTTCATGATCTTCAACGTCGTGTGGACGCTGTTCCTCTTCCGGGGTGCCGTCGAGGCCCGCGACATGGCTCTGTCCGACTCCGGGGCGGACCACGGCTACGGGAAGGCCGCGTTCGTCTCCTACCTGCTCGGCAAGGTCCTGCCCGACAGCACCGCCCTGATCGGCATCGGCCTGATCCTCCACATCGGCGTGATGCTGGCGTTCTTGATCTTCGTGCTGAACTCCAAGCACCTGCACATCTTCGTCGCCCCGCTGAACGTGCTGTTCGGGCGCCGCCCGGTCGCGCTGGGCGCGGTCAAGCCGCTGATCTCCGACGGCAAGCCGCTGACCCTCGAGGACATCGACGACCTCGACGAGAACGCCGCGCTGGGCGTCGGGTCGATCACGGACTTCACCTGGAAGGGCCTGCTCGACTTCTCCACCTGCACCGAGTGCGGTCGCTGCCAGTCGCAGTGCCCGGCCTGGAACACCGAGAAGCCGCTGTCGCCGAAGCTGCTGATCATGAACCTGCGCGACCACGCGATGGCGGCCGCGCCGGCGATCCTGGCCGGCGACGGCAAGGGCCCCGAGGCCGCGGTCAAGGAGCTCGAGCGCCCGCTGATCGCCGACGAGGCGGCGTACGGCGTGATCGACCCCGACGTGCTCTGGTCGTGCACGACCTGCGGCGCCTGCGTGAACCAGTGCCCGGTCGACATCGAGCACGTCGACCACATCGTCGACATGCGGCGCTACCAGGTGCTGGTGGAGAACAACTTCCCGGCCGAGCTGAGCCAGCTGTTCCGCGGACTCGAGAGCAAGGGCAACCCCTGGAACATGTCGTCCCAGGCGCGCATGGACTGGGCGAAGGGGCTCGACTTCGAGGTCCCGGTCGTCGGCGAGACGCTGGAGTCGCTGGAGTCGGTCGACTGGCTGTTCTGGGTCGGCTGCGCCGGCGCCTACGAGGACCGGGCCAAGAAGACCACCCGTGCGGTCGCCGAGCTGCTGCACCTGGCGGACATCTCCTTCGGCGTGCTCGGCAACGGCGAGACCTGCACCGGCGACCCGGCCCGTCGCGCCGGCAACGAGTTCGTCTACCAGGGGCTGGCCGCCCAGAACGTCGAGACGTTCCGGGAGCACCAGGTCAAGCAGGTCGTCACCACGTGTGCCCACTGCTTCAACACGCTGAAGAACGAGTACCGCGACCTCGGCCTCGAGCTCGAGGTCGTCCACCACACCCAGCTGCTGAACCGGCTCGTCCGCGAGGGCAGGCTGACCCCGGTCGCCTCCGGGGCCGGGGCAGCCAAGCGGACGATCACGTACCACGACCCCTGCTACCTCGGCCGCCACAACCAGGTCTACACACCGCCGCGCGAGCTCCTGCAGGTGCTGCCGGGTGCGTCGTACGTCGAGATGGAGCGGTCGGCCGAGCGCTCCTTCTGCTGCGGCGCCGGCGGTGCCCGGATGTGGATGGAGGAGAACCTCGGCGAGCGGATCAACACCAACCGCACCCAGGAGGCCGTCGCCACCGGTGCCGACCAGATCGCGGTCGGCTGCCCGTTCTGCCGGGTGATGCTGTCCGACGGGCTCAGCGCCGAGCAGGCCGACGGCCACGCGCGCGAGGAGGTGGAGGTCCTCGACGTCGCGCAGATGCTGCTGGCGTCGGTGAAGGGCGAGTCCGCCACGCGTGCCCCGTCCGGCGCACCGGCCGCGGCCAGCGCCCGGAGCGAGGAGACCCGGGCCGAGCCCGAGGCCGGCGACGACACCCAGACCACCGAGACGGTCACCGCGACCGAGGACGTCGGCCCGGCGGCGAAGGCCTCCGGCGGGTCGTCGCTCTTCGACGTCGACCCCGAGCCGTCGCCGAGCCGAGCCCGGAGTCATCGTCGGTCGAGCCCGTCGAGACCACGACCCCCGAACCCACCACGACTTCGAGCGGATCCCTCTTCGACGTGGATCGGAACGAGCAACCTCCGAGCGCGACCGAAGGACGCCCCGACGCGACCACCGTCTCGGACGGCGGGTCGCTCTTCGACATCGCCGGTACCTCGCCGGAGTCCGAGGCCTCGACCGCCCGGCCGGAGGCCACGGCTGAGGTCGAAGCCAAGACACCTTCGCCGAGTGGGTCCCTGTTCGATGCCGAGCCGGGCGAGGCGACAGCCTCCGAGAACCAGCCGGAGGAGGACGCTCAGGCGACGGCCGAGCGGACCGTCGGGATCCCATCGGGCTCCCTCTTCGACATCCCCGAGCCGGCCGGAGCGACCCAGCCCGAGCCCTCGTCGGTCGAGCCTGTCGAGACCACGACCGCCGAGGACTCGGCGCCGGTCGCTCGGACGTCCGAGAAGCCCGCCGCCCCCGCCTCCTCGCCGACCGTGGCCACGGAGCATCCCGGAGACCGAGTCCCTGTTCGACATCCCCGCGCCGGCCGAGGCGGACGTGGCCGCCGAGCCCGAGCCAGAGCCAGAGTCGGAGCCGGAGCCCGAGCCCGAGCCGACGGCGAAGAAGCCCGACCCGGCAGCCAAGCCCGGCAACGCCGTCGACCTCGACGAGAACCAGTCCCTGTTCGACCTCTGACCTGCACAGATGCGGCGTGACGCCGCGGTGACATCATTTGATGTCACGAAGTTCTTGACATGACGTCACCGTGATGTCATAGTGATGCACATGGACATCACCCCGTACGTCGAGAGCCTCCGGTCCTCGCTGGTCTCCGCCGCGGACTCCGCCGGCGAGGAGACCCGCCAGGCCGCCGAGCGGCTCGGCTTCGCCCTCGACTCCAGCTCTCGGCTGGCGATCATGGAGGCGGTCTCGCAGGCCGCCGCCGAGATCACCGCCGAGATGCCCAACGGTGGCGTCGACGTGCGGCTCAACGGTCGTGACCTCGACTTCCTCGTGCACGTCTCCGCCCCCACGCCGCCCGCTCCCCCGGCGCCGCCGGCGCCCGAGGACGTCGAGGACGGCAACCTCTCGCGGATCACGCTCCGTATCCCGGAGTCGGTGAAGGCCAAGGCCGAGGAGCGCGCGGCCGACGCCGGCCAGTCGCTCAACACCTGGCTGGTCAACATCGTCCGGGCCGCCACCCGCGAGGGCGCGATCAACATCGACGTCGACCTGTCCAGCATCCCGTTCTTCGGCAACAACGACCCGTTCGGCGAGAAGGGCGGCCGGCGCGGCGGCAAGCGGATGACCGGCTGGCTCTGACCCGAGACCGCACCACGCAGACACCCACCCACGCATCAGGGGACGGCACCCGCCGCTCCTCCGGACCTTCACACCCTGGAACACCCGCCACAGGAGGCACCAGATGAATCGCCAGTTCGAGACTCCCGAGTCGATCGACCTCTACGTCGAGATCGGCAAGGGCAAGGTCGAGATCAACGCGACCGCCACCGGCACCACCACCCTCGACGTCGAGGGCCACGACGCCGACGACGTGACCGTCACGTTCGAGAACAACCGGCTCTCGGTCATCGCCCCGAAGGACGGCGGCAACTGGTTCAGCGGCCGCGACCGTGAGCTGCACGTGCGGGTCGAGCTGCCCCAGGGCAGCAACCTCGCGGTGAAGACCGGCAGCGCCGACATCACCGTCGAGGGCCAGGTCCACGAGGCCCGGCTGAAGACGGGCTCGGGCGACATCGGCTGCGACACCTTCACCGGGAGCGCCCGCGTCGACACCGGATCGGGCGACATCGCGATCGCCGAGGCCCACGAGGAGCTGCAGGTCAAGAGCGGCTCGGGCGACATCTCGGTCGGCACCTGCGTCGGCCGGCTCAACATCTCGACCGGGTCCGGCGACGTCGAGGTCGGCACCACCAACGGCAACGCCGTCGTGAAGACCGGGTCCGGCGACCTCAACGTCGTCACCGCGAACGCCGACGTCTCGCTGTCCACCGGCAGCGGCGACCTCAGCATCGGCTCGGTCCGGCGCGGCCGGGTCAGCGTGAAGGGCGCCAGCAGCGACCTCCACATCGGCATCCCGGCCGGCACCCCGGTCTGGGCCGACATCAACACCGTGACGGGTTCCGTCCGCTCGAACGTCGAGAGCGTCGGAGCCCCCCAGGAGGGCCAGGAGCACGTCGAGCTCGAGGCCCGCACCGTCAGCGGCGACATCACGCTGCGCGAAGTCTGACCACCACCATCCACCACCCGCACCCATCAACGAGCACAGGAGAACTGCCATGAACGAGACCGTGATCGAGGCCCAGGCCCGCTACCTGATCGAGGACCGCATCCACCCGACCCACCAGCCCCGCCCCGCCGGCGTACGCCGCCACCACCGGAAGCTGCGCCGCCTGAGCTGGCTGTGAGGCATGCAGGGACCCGAGCCGGTCCCCGTCGTCGGTCGAGCGTGTCGAGACCGTCGATGGGGGCCGGCTTCTTCGTGGTCTCGACAGGCCCGACCGACGAGGGGATGTCAGATGTCGGTGACGCGGATCCCGGCGTGCGCCTTGTAGCGCCGGTTGATCGCGATCAGGTTCGCCGTCAGCGCCTCGACCTGGCGAGCGTTGCGCAGCCTCCCGGCGTAGACACCGCGGACGCCGGGGATCGCGTCGGCCAGGGCGCGGACCAGATCCGTGGCGTCGCGGTCCTCGGCCTCGCCGAGCACCAGGACGTCGGTGTCGACCGAGGTGATGTCGGGGTCGTTGAGCACGACCGCACTCACGTGGTGGAACGCCGCGACGACGGTCGACTCGGGCAGCAGCACCGCTGCCTCCTGGGCGGCGGATCCGTCCGGCACGTCGAGCGCGTACCCACCCTGCTGGTCGAAGCCCAGGGGGTTCACGCAGTCGACGACGACCTTGCCGGCCAGGGCCGGAGCCAGCGACCGGAGCAGGTCGGCGTGGCCGTCGTACGGGACCGAGACCAGGACGACGTCGCCGGCCGCCGCGGCGTCGGCGTTCGACAGGCCCCGGACGTCGCCGCCGGTCGCGCTCGCCAGCTCGGCCGCGGCCTCGGCGGCACGGTCGGCATCGCGGCTGCCGATCACGACCGGGATGCCGGCGCTCGCCCAGCGGCGTGCCAGGCCTCGCCCCTGCGGGCCGGTGCCGCCGAGCACGGCGACGGTCAACGCGTCGAGGGCGCTCATCCGATCGGCGTCCGGTGGAAGTTCTGGAACGAGCGCGACGGCGTCGGCCCGCGCTGCCCCTGGTAGCGCGAGCCGTACTTCTCCGAGCCGTACGGGTGCTCCGACGGCGACGACAGCCGGAAGAAGCAGAACTGCCCGATCTTCATGCCGGGGTAGAGCTTGATCGGCAGGGTGGCGACGTTCGCCAGCTCGAGCGTGACGTGGCCGGAGAACCCGGGGTCGACGAAGCCGGCCGTCGCGTGGGTGAGCAGGCCGAGCCGCCCGAGCGACGACTTCCCCTCGACGCGGGCGGCGATGTCGTCGGGCAGGGTGCACACCTCGTACGTCGAGCCCAGCACGAACTCGCCCGGGTGCAGGATGAACGGGTCGTCACCCTCGGGCTCGACCATGCGGGTCAGGTCGGACTGGTCGGCGGCCGGGTCGATGTGGGGGTACTTGTGGTTCTCGAAGACCCGGAAGAAGCGGTCGAGCCGCACGTCGATCGACGACGGCTGCAGCATCTCGGTCTCCCAGGGCTCCATCACGATCCGGCCGGCGTCGATCTCGGCCAGGATGTCGCGGTCGCTGAGCAGCACGCTGCGCACGCTACCGGCCACGCCGTCGGTCGAGCTCGTCGAGACCACGCACAGGGGTCTCGACGAGCTCGACCGACGAGGGCTCTGGAAGCATGCGCACCGTGACCGCACCCGTCTTCCACCGCTTCGTCGCGCTCGGCGACTCCTTCACCGAGGGCGTCGGTGACAACGACGCGGCCCGGCCGAACGGCGTACGTGGCTGGGCCGACCGGGTGGCCGAGGTGCTGGCGACCACGACCGACGACTTCGGCTACGCCAACCTCGCGGTCCGCGGCCGCACCCTGCGGCCGGTCCTGGCCGAGCAGCTCGAGCCGGCGATCGCCCTCGAGCCCGACCTGGTCACCGTCTACGCCGGCGGCAACGACCTGATCCGGCCGACGTGCGACGTGGACGCGCTCGGCGAGCTCTACGACGACGCCATCGGCCGGCTGGCCGCGACCGGTGCGACGGTCGGGGTGTTCACGGCGTTCGACCCTGGCGGCGGCGGCCCCTTCGCCCGCCTGCGCGGCCGCTTCGCGATCTACAACGAGCGGGTGCGCGAGATCGCCGAGCGGCACGGAGCGGTCGTCCTCGACTCCTGGCGGATGCGACCGGAGCACCCCGAGCTGATGTGGTCGGAGGACCGGCTGCACCTCGGCCCGCTCGGGCACCGCGCGGTGGCGATCGAGGTGCTCGACACCCTCGGCGTCCCCCACGCCCTGGACCTCTCCGACCCGACCGGCTCGCTCGGCGAGTCGCCCTTCCGCGCGGGCAGGCGCGCGGACCTCGACTGGGTCGTCAAGCACGCCGCTCCGTGGATCAAACGGCGCCTCACCGGGAAGTCCTCGGGCGACGGCGTCACGGCCAAGCGGCCCACCCTCGAGCCGATCTGACGGGCCGAGAACGCTCGGGTAGCATCCTCCACGCCGGTTTCGCCGGCAGGCGGATGTAGCTCAGTTGGTAGAGCGCGACCTTCCCAAGGTCGATGTCGCGAGTTCGAATCTCGTCATCCGCTCCGAGTCGCACGTCGGAACGAAGTTCCGCCGTGCGACGAGAGGAACGAAGGCACAGTCGCAGCGCCCAGAGCAGTCGCCGGGGTCGTCCTCGGAACTCCGTTCCGAGGACGACGAAGCCCGATCACGAGGCTGACGGTCCCGCCCCTCCTGGTCACACCGTCCTTCCCGGTCCCGCCGTCCGTCACGATGGTTTCGTGACAGGCGCAGAGCGCCTTCCTCAACCACCGGGGCATGCGCAGACCAACGCTGTCGGTGGTTGAGGAGGTCGCCCTGCGACCGTCACGAAACCCCGCACGCCCCTCAGCGGGAGCCGGTGGTTGAGGAGGTCGCCCTGCGACCGTCACGAAACCACCGGACGCCCTCTCAGCTCCACGACCCGACCGGCGCTGGCCGGGTCATCGGCCAGCCCGAGCACGGCGTCGACCACCTCGTCGACCGGCACGATCCCGCCGCTCGCGGCACGCTCGTCGGGCGTCATCCGCGACCACTCGTCGTAGGCCCGTGGCAGGCCGATCCAGTGTGGGACGACGCAGCTGACCCGCACCCCGTCGTCGGCCAGCCCGGCGACGGCGGTGGTGAACCGGACGAGCCCGGCCTTCGCCGCGGCGTACTCCGGCGAGCCGTACGCCGCGTCGCCGAGCGCAGCGCTCGAGGACACGTTCACCACGGCACCGCCACCCGCCGCGCGCATCGGCTCCAGGCAGAGCTGGGTGGCGAGCATCGGCGTCTCGAGGTCGAGGGCCAGCGTCGAGCGCCACGAGTCGCCGTCCGGGAACTGCGAGTCGGGCGACCAGCCGCCGGCACAGTTCACCCAGCACCGGAGCGGCCCGGCCTCGCTCGCCGCGCGGACCACCCGGCGCACCTCGTCCGACCGGCGCAGGTCGGCGGTGACGGCGACCCCGCCGACGGCCGCGGCGACGCGGTCGGCAGCGGCGCCATCGGCGTCCACGACAACGACCCGCCGTCCCGCGTCCGCAGCAGCGATCGCGATCCGCTCGCCGAGCCCACCACCGCCACCGGTCACCACCCACACGTCCCGAGCCATGCTCCAGGCCTACTCCCGACCACCGACGGACGACCGCCGTCGGGTTGACTCTCCTGTGACCATTGTGGACAGTGGTGGGCAAGTGACTCCTGAAGTTCTGAGGTCTTCCCCATGTCACGCGCGCGATGGATCAGTCTCGGTGTCCTCGTCCTCCTGCTGGCCCTGTTCCCGTTCGTCCCCCGCGGCGGCGGTGACGACGGCACCATCCGGACCACCGGCGAGACGCCCCGCACCGGACCGCTGACCGCCGGGTACGGACGCCTCACGCCGGCCTACCGCCGCACGATCGACCGGGTCGTCGGCAGCGGCCTCACGGCCGGCCGCTCCACGCCCACCACACCGCGGGCGCTCGCCGACGACCTGGCAAGGTGCGCGACCTTCGAGGGCCAGCGCTACTGCCTGGGCACCGGCTGGACCGACCAGACGGAGTCACAGGTGCGCGCGCGCACCGCCACGCTGCTGGCCCGCCCCGCCGCACGCCGGTCGGCCGCCGTCTCCACCGGCGACCTCTCGACGTACGACGCCCTGCGCCGCGCGGCTCGGATGTCGCCATCGGCGCGGGCGGCCGCCGAGCGCGCCGAGCTCACCCAGGCCGCGCGGACGGTGGCCAAGGTGTGGCTGATCCGCCACGAGTTCCAGGGCGTCCCTCTGCCGCACGGCTTCTTCGCCCGCCACCCCGAGGTACGCCGGTCCCCCCTGGCGACCGGCACCTCGACCCGCACGTCGTCCAGTCCCGACAGCAACGGTCGCCACCCGGCCAAGCACTGGAGCGACTACCCGAGCCAGGGCGCGGTCCTCCACCCACGCCAGGTGCGGGCCCAGCACCGCACCTACTGGTGCGGGCCGACCACCATGCAGATGATCGCCTGGGGCTGGTCGCACCGCGAGCGCCGCCAGCACCACTGGGCCACCGAGCTCGGGACCACCACGAGCGGCACGTCGATCACCTCGATGGTCCACGTCGTCAACCAGGCGACCGGCTACGACAAGCCGTCGTACGCCGGCCCCTACATCACCCTCGACATCGGTGACTGGTCGTTCGCCCAGTGGCGGCTGCTGATGGCGCGCCACATCGTCGACTACCGGTCGCCGGTCGTGCTCCACCCGGTGCTGCTCCAGCGCTTCTACCCCTACCTCGACCACGACGGGTCCGGGCACTTCCAGGTCGGCCGCGGCTACCGCAAGCGCGACGGCAAGCCGCCGCTCCTGGGCTACTTCGAGCCGTGGAACCAGCAGCGCTTCCACCCCGACGAGCCGTTCATCGACCGGGTGCAGTGGCGCAACGCCTACCAGTCCTACCGGGCCAACCTGGCGCACTTCCAGCACAACCTCGGCGTCTGATGTCCGTACGCCGGGTGGTCACCGCGAGCGCGGCCGCGCTCACGATCGGCTGCGCCCTCGGTGCCTGCGGCAGCGACACGTCGTCGTCGCCGACGAGCGACCACTCCGGACCCGTCGCCAGTCCCCCGCACACGATCGCGTCCGGTTCCGCGACCTCCGAGCCCAGCCCGAGCGCGACGCCGGTCGGCAGCCCGGACCGCCCGGTGGTCGTCACGGTCGGCCGGGCGCCGCTGCAGTGGAGGGCGGTCCCCGGCTCGACCGAGGACCTGGTCACCGTCGGCGACGGCTGGACGCTGACCGTGCCCCGCGGAGGTGGCTCCGCCCGGCTCGCCGGACCTCACCCGCGCACGATCCGTGCCGGCGACCACGCCTCGGTCACCGACGCCTTCCTCGACGACCGCCACGCCCTGGTCGTCAGCGAGGACCGGCAGGCGACCGACGCCGACCGCGCCACGCTCGTCGACCTCGACACCGGGAAGGCCCGGGTCCTGGACGGCGGCTCGCGGCCCCCGACCGTGGCCGGCGGCACCTGGGCGCTCGGTCCCGACTCCCTGGTCCACGCGACGTCCGGCGCCCACCGTCGCTACTGCCTGGCCACGGTCGCGCTCGGCGACCTCTCCGGCACGACCGGCTGGTGCGCCGCACCCCGTCACGGCTTCAGCCGGGCCGCGATCACCGCGGACGGCACCACCATGCTCACCTTCGACGACCACCGCCCGTCGTGCCGCACCCTCGAGCAGGTCGACGGCGCCCGGCTCACGCCGTTGCCCGGCGTCACGCCGTGCCAGGGCTGGGACTCCGCCCTGCTCGACGGCACCACGATCTGGTCCGTCGTCCCGAACGCCCACCGCATCGACGCCGCCCACTTCTACGCGCACACCGACTCCGGTTGGTGGGACCTCGGTCCCGGGACGTCCGGCTCGCTGGTCACCTGCGACGGGTCGGCGTACTTCACCCGTGACCCGCAGTCACGGAGCGACCCGGCCACGCTGCTGCGCTGGGCGCCGGCCACCGCGAGCCTGACCATCGCCTACTCCTCCACGGGGACCGGCAACGCGTTCCTCTCGCCGCCCCGGTGCGGCGGGACGCACCTGACGGTCACGGCCTACTCACAAGCTGGTGACGAGCAGGTCACGACGGACCTCGGCTGACCACCGCCGGGCGCGCGCTCGTCGTAGGCTCGCCAGCATGCCTGCCGAGTTCAACGGATTCCCCAGCCAGGCCCTCGACTTCTACGACGACCTGGAGGCCGACAACTCCAGGACGTTCTGGGAGAAGCACAAGGGCACCTACGAGTACTCCGTGAAGCGACCGATGGTGGCCCTCTGCGCCGCGCTGGGCGAGGAGTTCGGCGAGGCCAAGATCTTCCGCCCCTTCCGCGACGTCCGGTTCGCGAAGGACAAGACGCCGTACAAGACGGCCCAGGGCGCCTTCATCGAGGTCGGTCCCGCCACCGGCTGGTACGTCGAGGTGTCGGCGCGCGGCATCCGCACCGGTGCCGGCTTCTACGACGCCAGCGGTCCCCGGATCGCGATGATCCGCGAGGCCATCGACGACGACCGGCGCGGCAACGACCTGGCCCACATCATCAAGAAGCTCGAGGCGAACGGCTGGGTGATCGGCGGGCACGTGCTGAAGACCGCGCCCCGCGGCTACGACCTGAGCCATCCCCGGATCAACCTGCTGCGCCACAAGTCGCTGACGATCGGCCACGACTACGGGTTCGAGCCGATCATCCACACGCCCGAGCTGCTCGAGGCCGTCCGCGACGACTGGCGGACCCTGCGCCCGTTCGTGGAGTGGGTGACCGACGCCGAGGCCCCTGCGGCCTGACGAGCTGCTCCGCCGGCTACGGCGAGCGGCTCAGTGCGGCTGCCAGGCGTCCTCGTCCTCGGTCAGCCGGGCCACCGCGGGCGGGAGGGCTCCCTGGGCGAGGTCGGCGACGCTGACCTGCTCGAAGACGTCGCGGAGCGAGTGGCGGGCCGCGATCCAGACCCGCTGCAGGGCGTCGGCCCGCTCGTTGTACGAGACGGCCTCCGGGCGGAGGCCGTAGACCGAGACCAGCGGGCCGTCGACGGCCCGGATCACGTCGGCCACGGACACGCTGTCGGCCGCCTTGGCCAGGCGCCAGCCACCGGACTGGCCGCGCTGGGCCAGGACGATGCCGGCCTTGCGCAGGTCGGCCAGGATCGCCTGGAGGAAGTTGTGCGGGATCTCCTGCAGCTTGCCGAGCTCCTCGGCGCTGACCGGGCGGGCGGCGTCCCCCTCCGCGCGCGCGGCCATCTCGATCAGGGCGCGCAACGCGTAGTCCGCCTTGGCTGAGACTCGCATGCGAGCAGTCTCCCAGAACCGCCCTCCGAACCGGGTATTGCTACGTGGTCTCCCTCACACCGGGCGGGTGGACCGCCCGGTGGCGGCGCGTCGTTCCGCCGATTCGGTTGCCTCGCCCCGGCCCGCGAGGCAGAATCATGTTACTGATGAGTAGCAGTACTCATGACAGGGCTTTCGACTCGGGAGCACCCGTCTCCGACGCGAACAGGTAAGGGACATGGGCCACTACAAGAGCAACCTCCGCGACATCGAGTTCAACCTCTTCGAGGTCCTGGGCCGGGACGAGGTCCTCGGCACCGGGCCGTTCGCGGAGGTCGACGGCGAGACCGCGCGCGAGGTGCTGGCCGAGGTCGACCGGATCGCCCGCGAGGACCTCGCGGCGTCGTTCGAGGACGCCGACCGCAACCCGCCCGTCTTCGACCCCGAGACCCACACCGCACCCGTTCCGGAGTCGTTCAAGAAGAGCTACCGCACCTGGATGGACGCCGAGTTCTGGCGGCTGGCCACCCATGCCGACCTCGGCGGGACGCCGGCCCCGTCCACGATGGAGTGGGCCGTCGGCGAGATGGTGCTCGGCGCCAACCCCGCCATCTGGATGTACGGCGCCGGCCCGATGTTCGCCGGGGTCCTGAACCGCAACGGCAACGAGCGCGACAAGAAGATCGCGCGGCTGATCGTCGACCAGCGCTGGGTCACCACGATGGTGCTGACCGAGCCGGACGCCGGCTCCGACGTCGGCGCCGGCCGCACCAAGGCCACGCCGAACGACGACGGCACCTGGAACATCGAGGGCGTCAAGCGCTTCATCACCTCGGCCGAGAGTGACCTCAGCGACAACGTCATCCACATGGTGCTGGCGCGCCCGTCGGGCGTCGAGGGCGCCGGCGGCCCGGGCACCAAGGGCCTCAGCCTCTTCATCGTCCCCAAGTTCCACTTCGACCCCGAGACCGGTGACCTGACGGGCGAGCGCAACGGCGTCTACGTGACCGGCGTCGAGCACAAGATGGGGATCAAGGTCTCCAACACCTGCGAGCTCACCTTCGGCGACCCCGGTGTCGGCGGCGGCGAGCCCGCGCGCGGCTGGCTGCTCGGCGAGGTGCACAACGGCATCGCGCAGATGTTCCAGGTCATCGAGAACGCCCGGATGATGGTCGGCACCAAGGCCATCGCCACCCTCTCGACCGGCTACCTCAACGCGCTGGAGTTCGCCAAGGAGCGCGTGCAGGGCGCCGACCTGAGCCGGGCCGCCGACAAGTCCGCGCCGCGGGTCACGATCACCCACCACCCCGACGTACGCCGTTCGCTGATGACGCAGAAGTCGTTCGCCGAGGCGATGCGCTCGCTGGTGCTCTACACGGCTTCGTGGCAGGACCGGGTGATGATCGCCGAGCACGAGGGCGAGAAGGACGAGCTGGCGATGGCGGTCAACGACCTGCTGCTGCCGATCGTCAAGGGCTACGGCTCGGAGCGCTCGTGGGTGCTGCTCGGCACCGAGGCCCTGCAGACGTTCGGCGGCTCGGGCTTCCTGCAGGACTACCCGATCGAGCAGTACGTCCGCGACGCCAAGATCGACACCCTCTACGAGGGCACGACGGCGATCCAGGGCCAGGACCTCTTCTTCCGCAAGATCGTCAAGGACCAGGGCCGCGCCCTGGGCCACCTGGCGCAGGAGATCCAGGCCTTCCTCGAGAGCGAGGCGGGCAACGGCCGGCTCAAGGTCGAGCGCGGCCTGCTGTCCACCGCGCTCGAGGACGCGCAGGCGATCGTCGGGCACATGATCGAGGACCTGATGAGCGCCGACGCGTCGGCCGAGGGCGGCGACGTCCGCAACATCTACAAGGTCGGGCTCAACACCAGCCGCCTGCTGATGGCGCTCGGCGACGTCGTCTGCGCGTGGCTGCTGCTGCGGGGCGCGCAGGTCGCCCTCGACGCACTCGCCGGCGACGTGTCGGCGAAGGACAAGTCCTTCTACGAGGGCAAGGTCGCGGCCGCGCAGTTCTTCGCGCAGACCAACCTGCCCCGCCTGTCGGCCGAACGCCGGATCGCCGAGCACACCGACCTGTCGCTGATGGACCTCGACGAGTCGGCGTTCTGACCCACGGCCGCATCGGCCCCGGACCCACGTGTGCGCCGGGCCGACAGGGGTACGGACGGCCGGAACGGAAGGAGTACCCATGGGAATCGGCATCTCGGCGGTCCTGCTCATCATCGGCCTCGTCCTGCTCACCCACGCGGTGGACCTGCCGAGCAGCGTCACCGACCACGTCGCGGCGGACACCGTCGGCTGGATCTGCGTGATCGTGGCGGTCGTCGGTTTCGCCCTGGCCCTGCTGGCCGGACGCAACCGCGCGCCGCGGGCCTGACCCCCTAGCCTCGACGGGTGCTCGACGCCCTGGTCGCCGGTCTGCTGACCGGCCTGTCGCTGATCGTGGCGATCGGGGCGCAGAACGCGTTCGTGCTGCGGCAGGGCGTGCTGCGCCAGCACGTCGGGGCCGTGGTGGCGGTGTGCGCCGTCTCCGACCTCGTGCTGATCACCGCCGGTGTCGCGGGGATCGGCGCGATCGTCCAGCACGCACCGACCGCGCTCACCGTCGTGCGCTGGCTCGGCGTCGCCTTCCTGACGGCGTACGGCGTGCGCTCGCTGTGGCGGGCGCGGCACGCCGGGGCGTTGACGGCGTCGCCGGACGTCGAACCGCGCCTGCGGGGGGCGCTCGTGCAGGCCGTCGCGCTGACCTGGCTCAACCCGCACGTCTACCTGGACACCCTGCTCCTGCTGGGCTCGATCGCCGCGCACCACGGGCCCAGCGGCAAGTGGTGGTTCGCGGTCGGCGCCTCGCTCGGCAGCATCGTGTGGTTCACCGGGCTGGGCTACGGCGCGCGCCTGGCCGCGCCGCTGCTGTCACGCCCGCGGGCCTGGCAGGTGCTCGACGTGCTGATCGGCCTGACCATGCTGACCATCGCCTACCAGCTGGCCCGGGGCTGAGGTCGGGCGGCGGGTCCTGGGCGGGCGGGCCGACGGGCGAGCTCGGGCGGGCGGGCCGATACTCCGTGACGTTTCGGCCCCTCTCGGGGTCGTTTCGGGGCGGAAACGTCACGGACTACCCCGGCCACGGCCTATCGACCGGCCGGGCTCTTCTTGGCGGAGTGGGGGCGGCCGGTGGACGACTTCCCGGCGTAGGACTTCCCGGCGTAGGACTTGCCGGCGGGACGTCGGGACTGGCCGCGGTAGGGCTTGCGGGGGCCGGACCGACCCTGCGGTCGGCTGGTCTCCGGGGACTGGACCGGGCCCGGGTGACCCGCCTCGGCCAGCGCCGCCGCCGTCATCGGCTTGGGGGCCGTGCGCAGGTCGTGGTGGAGCACCTCGACGCCGGCGCTCTGCTGGAGCCGGACCACCTGCGGGACCGCGCGCGGCGTCGTCAGGGTGACGACGCAGCCGTCGTTCCCGGCGCGCGCCGTGCGACCGCTGCGGTGGAGGTAGGACTTCGCGTCGCCGGCGGCGTCGAAGTGGACGACCAACCCGACGTCGTCGACGTGGATGCCGCGGGCGGCGACGTCGGTGGCCACGACGACCTGGGCCTGGCCGGTGGAGAAGCGCTCGAGGTTCCGCTCGCGGACGCGCTGGGACAGGCTGCCCTGCAGGTCGACGGCGGTCAGTCCGCTCTCGGTGAGAGCCTCGGCGACCTGGGTCGCGCTCTCACGGGTGCGGGTGAAGACGATGGTGCGGCCGTTGGCGCGGACCAGGCCCGAGAGCGCCTCGACCTTGTCGCGGAAGCCCCCGACGGTCAGCGTGTGGTGGGTCATCGTCGTGATCGAGCCGGCGTTCGGGTCGAGCTCGTGGATGCGCGGCTCGCGCAGGTGGGTGCGCACCAGCAGGTCGACGTCGCCGTCGAGGGTGGCGCTGAGCAGCATCCGCTGGCTGCCGGCCGGGGTGAGCCCGACCAGCTTGTCGACGGACGGGTAGAAGCCGAGGTCGCACAGGTGGTCGGCCTCGTCGAGGACGGTGACCTCGATGTCGTCGAAGAAGAGATAGCCGTTCTCGAACAGGTCCTCCAGCCGGCCCGGCGTCGCGACGACGAGGTCGGCACGCTGCCGCAGCTGGCGCGTCTGCTTCTCGTACGGCGTGCCGCCGTAGACCGTGGTCAGCTTCAGGCCGACGGACGCGGCCACCGGCTGCAGCGCGCGGGCGACCTGGTTGGCGAGCTCGCGCGTCGGCACGACGATCAGGGCGCGCGGGTGGCACGGACGCGAGCGGGTGCCGGCCAGACGGGACAGGATCGGGAGCCCGAAGGCGAGGGTCTTGCCGGAGCCGGTGCGGGCCCGGCCCAGCACGTCGTGCCCGGCCATGGCGTCGGGGACGACAGCGGCCTGCACGGGCGTGGGCTCGGTGATGCCCTGGTCGGCGAGAGCGGCGACGAGCTCGGCGGGGAGCTCGGTGAAGACGGACATGAGTTTCCTTCGGTGTGGGCGCGCGCACGCGCGATCCCATGGCAGTGACAGGCTCTGGCGCCCGATCACTGGCCTCCGCGTGACGGACCGTCACGCACCACACCGGGCATCAAAGAAGCGACCCGCCTCGGCGAGCCGCTGACCAGGTGAGTCTACGGCCCGGCGCAGTCCGTCCCCGAATCCCCGCCACCGTGACGTGGGGCACCTACGCTCGGTCACGTGCCTCGCCTGCACGCTCTCGAGCTGGTTCCCGACGCGGCCGGGGACGACGTCGTACGCCGTGACTGGCAGCTCCTGCGCGACGCCGGGCTGCCGTCCCAGCTCGACCACACCGGCAGCACCAACACCCCGCACGTCACGATCCTGGCCCTGCCCGCCCTCGGCCCGGGGCTCGAGCGACGGGCGGTCGAGATCGTCGGCACGCTGCTGCCGGTGACCGTCCGGCCGAGCGGGCTCGCGCTCCTGGGCGGTGAGAAGGTCACGGTCGCGCGCGTCCTGGACGTCCCACCTGCCCTGGTGCGCGCCGTCCTCGACCTGCGCGACGGCCAGGACGACCGGCACCCGGGATGGCTGCCCCACGTCACCCTCGGTCGCCGGGTCGCGCGCGACGACGTCCAGCGGGCGGTCGACGTCCTCGGGCACGCCGACCACGAGCTGACCCTGGTGGGTTTGCGGGTTTGGGATCCCGAACGGCGCGCGGTGCGCATACTTGAACCGTGAGACAGGCCTTCGCCCACGCCGCGGTCGTCGACCTCACCGCGGACGCCGACGATCGCGCACTCGGCGGTGCGGTGACGGTGGCCCTCTGCGGCTCGCTCGACCACGAGCCACCGTGCCCGGTGGCGCCGCACCACACGTCGCTCACCGGTCGCGGTGCGCGTCGCCACGTCCGGGTGCTCTTCGCGACCGAGGACGAGGCCGTCGTACGCCGCACCATCGACTCCGCCCTCGGCTCCGGCACGTTCGTCGGCCCGGACGGCGCCACACACCAGTGGGTGCTCCGGTCGTCGGCCGCCGCGGAGGTCGCCGACACCGAGCGTGCCCACGCAGCCCAGCTGCTCGAGAGCGTCGACCTCTGAGCCACGTCGCCACGCGTCAGGGGCGAGGGGTCCCCTGGTCCTGGACCCACATCCCGATCAGGCCGCGGAAGTGGGCGAGGAACTGCTCGTGCTCCTGGGGCGGGTAGGTCGCGCGCACGGTCTCGACCAGGAGCCGGTCGAAGTCCGGGCCGCTGACCCACTCCGCGACCGCCTCGTCGAGGTGGCCGAGGTGCTCGGCGCACCAGGCGTGGTAGCGCTCGGTCTCGAAGTGCTCGTCGGCGAGGGCGAGGTAGGCGTCGAGCTTCTCGTCGTAGCTGCGCTCGGAGTCGGCGATCGCGAAGTAGCGGTTGGTCTCGAGGTCGACGTTGGACCGGCGACCGGTGACCAGGCAGTACGTCGACCACTTCACCAGCGCGCTGATCGCCCACGGGAAGTAGTAGTGCAGCGAGGTGACCGCGACGTCGGGGCAGGCGTTGGCGTAGTCGATCGGGTAGACCTCGTCGCCGGCCACCAGCATCTCGCAGGAGTTGAACTCCCAGTGGAAGAAGGCGTTGACGATGCGGCTGATCGCGACCGACTGCTTGCCGGCGGACTCGCTGAGGAAGCCGTGGTTGACGGCGTACCGGTTGTGCATCGGCTGCTCGGGGCGGAAGTCCATCACCATCGTCTCGGGGCCGATCGAGAGCGCGCGGGCGAAGTGCTCGTAGTCGACGGTCGCCTGGAGGTGCATGAGCATCTCGCCGGAGTCGTCGTACGCCGCGTGGAGGTCGTCCTGGCCGTCGACCCGGCTGACGCCGCGCCAGCCCCCGCCGTCGAAGGGCTTCATGTAGAGCGGGTAGCCGAGCTCGGCCGCCAGCACGTCGAGGTCGAACGGCTTGTTGTACTTCTCGCTGGTGAAGGTCCAGCGGTGGTTGTCGACGGGGTTCTTGTAGGGCACCAGGATCGTCGGCGGCACCTTGAGACCGAGCCGGATCATCGCGCAGTACGCCGAGTGCTTCTCCATCGACTGGAACGTGAACGGGCTGTTCAGCAGGTAGGTGCCGTTGACCAGCGCGGCCTTCTTCAGCCACTCGCGCGGGTGGTAGTACCAGTGGGCGAGGCGGTCGATGACCAGGCCGGTGCGGACCGGGTCGGTGAGGTCGAACGGCTCGATCGTCAACCGCTCGCTGGCGATCCGGTGCTCGGTGCCGTCGACGCCGAGCGGCCCGACGAAGCGGAGGATCTGCTCGAACGCCTGGGGCCAGTCCTCCTCGGCGCCGAGCAGGAGTCCGATCAGGTGGTCGTTCGTCTCGGCCATGCGGTCGACCCTAGTCACGGGCGCTCGTGCAGTCGCGGTGCGAGAGTCACCGTTCTGGATCCGGAAACGGTGGCTCAGGCACCGCCAGGTGCGGCGACGGCGTAGCGGAGCAGGGTGACGCCGTTGCGGAAGGAGCGGTCCTCGAGCAGCGTCAGGTCGGGCAGCGGGACGCCGTCGGGGGTGAGCGAGCGGCCGCGGCCCTGGACGGCCGGGTAGACGAACAGCCGCAGCTCGTCGACGAGCCCGGCCTCCACGAGCGCATGGGTGAGGGTGATGCTGCCGGTGACCACCAGGTCGCCGTCGCCGGACGCCTTCAGGTCCCGCACCTCCGTCAGCGGGTCGCCGGGCAGCACCGTGGAGTGCTGCCAGCCCGGGTCGCCGAGGGTGCGCGAGACGACGTACTTCTCCAGGCGGGCGAGGGAGGCACCGGCCGGCTCGTCGGTGCGGTCGGGCCAGTAGCCACGCAGGTCCTCGAACGTCTGCCGGCCGAACAGCATCGCGGCTGCCGCGTCGCCCTGTCGGGACATCTCCTCCTGGAGGTCGGCCACGTCCTGGCCCTGCGGTGACGGGTCGAACCAGTCGTCGAGCATCTCGATCCGCCCGTCGACGGTCATGTTCTGGGTGACGACGAGGTGATGGGTCATGCGTCCCACCGTCCCACCTCCCGCACGTGCCCCGGACGGGAGGTGGGACGGAGTGGGAGCGGCCACCCGGCTCCAGGAGTTCGGTGGGGGCCCGGGGGTGGCCCGCACCGCACCGGGCGGCCGCCGCGGTCAGGGGAGGACGGACCGCACCCCGGTCCGGTAGATCCCCTGCCCCAGCGACCCGGCGTACAGCCACCGGCCGTCCGGCGAGACCGCCAGGCTGGTGATCGAGCGGAACGGCAGGTCGCCCGAGACGTCGTGCCACGAGCGCCCTCCGTTCCCGCTGCACAGCACCCCGCGCCCGCCGACGAGCAGACCCTGGTCGTCGTACGCCGCGGCCGCGGCGCAGACACCGTTCCGCCCGACGAAGGCCAGGGCCGAGACGCGCATCCGCCCGGGATCGGTGCGCGCCACGTCGAGGGTCCGCCCACCGTCGTGGCTGACCGCGATGGTCGAGCCACCCACCACGAGGTGGGACCGGTCCGACGGGTCGACCGCGATGGTGCTGACCGGCGTGCCCGACAGCCGGGTCACGTGGCGTCCGGCGTCGGTGGAGCGGAAGAGGCCGTCCGGCCCGCCGAGCCACAGGGCTGCGGCGTTCCGCGGGTCCGGCACGACGGCGGTGACCGCCTCGTCCAGGGCCTGGCGCGTCCAGGTCTGACCACCATCGGTCGAGACCAGCAGCCCGTAGCCGAAGGAGTCCTGCTCCGTGACGTAGACGTGCGACGCGTCCGCCGGCGAGACCGCGACCTGGTAGCCGGTCGCCGAGGTCCGCGCCGACTCGACGCCGTGCCAGGTCTGGCCGCCGTCGGTCGACTTCTCCACGTCGAACCGCGAGAACGCGTTGTGCTGGATCTCGTAGGCCACGTGCGGATCCTGCGGGTCGACGGCCAGCGACACGTCGTCCTTGCCGATGGACGTCTCGGTGCCGGTGCGCCCCCAGTCGCGGACGTCGGCCGGTGCGCCGACCGGGACCGGCGTGCTCGTCGTGCCGTAGCCGGTGGCTGCGACGAGGCGACGGCTGCCGTCCGGGCCCGTGCTCACGCCGAGCGCGTGCACCGTCGTGCTGGTCAGGCCGATCCGCTGGTACGTCGTGCCGTCGGTCGTGCGGTAGAGCCCGACCCCGATCACGGACACGACGTGGTCGCCGCCGAGGCTGCCGAACCGGTGGTTGCCGACCGGCACACCCGCGACGGGGGCCCAGGTGCCCGACCCACCGGGCGACGACCAGCTCTGGCTGCCCGCCGACGCGTACAGGTCGTCGCCCACCCAGTCGAGCGCGGAGACCACCGACGTCGCGCTGGGAGCGCTGCTCGACCACGTGTCGCCGCCGTCGGACGAGACCGCGACGACCCGCGCTCCGTGCGCGCCGGCGTCGTACCCGGCCACGGCGAGGGTGCCGTCGCGCCCGGCCAGGGCAGTGACGTTGGGGAAGGCGCCGGGCGCGGTCCACACCACGGTCGGTGCGGACCCGGAGCCCAGGTCGGCGAGCCGCCAGAGGGCGGGCCCGGCGCCCAGGAACAGGTCGTGGCCGGAGAAGGCGAGCGAGACGGCGTTCTTGGTCGTCGGCACGTCGACGCTCGTCCAGGTGCGGCCGCGGTCGGTCGAGTACTGGATCTCGTGGTTGAAGTCGACCGTCGCGATCGAGCGGCCGTCGGAGCTCACCTCGATGTCGCGGTAGTCGTCGTCGGGCAGCGGGAGCGTCGACCAGGTGGCACCGGCGTCGTGGGTGACCATGACCCGGCCCTCGTAAGGCACGTCCGAGCCGCCGTTCTGCGCGACGTACACGGTGTCGGCGTCGCGCGGGTCGGCCGCGATCGCGAGGTCGGTGCCCCCGTCGAGCACGCCCTCACCGATCGGCGTCCAGGTGCGCCCGCCGTCGGCGGTGCGCTGCACCAGCGCGTTGCTGGCGTGGCCGGGCAGCATGTACCCGACCGCCGGGTCGGCCGGCGTCGTCACCAGGACGCCGGCGTCACCGACCGGGCCCACGGAGTCCCACCGGGTGGAGCCCTGGTCGCCGAGCCGGTCGGCCACGGCCTCGCCGGTCACCCGGGCACCGCCGTCGGCGTACGCGGTGGCGCTCAGGTGGTAGGTGCCGGCCGGCCCCGTCGCCGGCAGCGTCGCCTGCCACCAGTGGTCGTGGTCCAGGCTCGCGGTCGTGGAGAAGTGCGCGCCCTTCGGGCCGGTCATCGAGACGACCGGCGGCTGCGTGAGCGAGGCCTCCGAGTAGATCTCGACGGTCTGCGGGCCGGCGGTCGGGTCGGGCGTCGGGTGCAGCGAGAGCGGCCGGACCGCCATCAGGTACGGCACCCGCAGGGTCGTGGTCGCCTGGCCCGTGGTGACCGTGCCGACCACCCGCCCCGACACGTCGTACGACGTGCTGGTGACGGGCCCCGAGGCGCTCACGTGCACCTCGCGGTCGCCCCCCGCCGGGATGGTCACCGAGGACGGGCTCACCGTGACGTGCGACCCCTTCGCGGCGTCGGACTGCACCCGGAGCCGGACCCGGGCCGACCGGTCACCGGTGTTCGTGAGCTCGACGGACGTGCCGGCCGTGGCGCGGGACCCGGACATGGAGGCCAGCCCGAGCCGCGCCGTCCACGGGGTGGGCAGCACGGAGGCGTCGTCGGACGAGGCGACGTCGAGGCGCCCTGAGCCGTCGGCGGTGGGGGCGTACCCGTCGAGCGGGTGCGCCGCCGAGGCAAGAGCGGACGAGACCAGGGTCGAGGTCCAGTCGGGGTGGTCCTGCAGGACGAGAGCGGCCGCCCCGGCGACGTGGGGAGCCGCCATGCTGGTGCCGCTCTCGACCGCGTGGTCGTCGTGCAGCCAGGTCGAGCGGATCTCGACGCCAGGTGCGACCAGGTCGGGCTTGACCAGGTAGCTGTCCTGCGCCGGGCCGTGCGAGCTGAACGACGCCAGCAGGTCGGTGGCGTCCTGGCCGGCGACGTGGATCGTGACCGGGCTCTTGGCCAGCATGCTGTGCAGCGAGGTCGCGGCCGTCCCGTCGATGCTGACACCGACGAACGGGTAGGCACCGATGGTGGTGCTCGCGATGTGGCCGGGCAGGCCGCCACCGCCCGACGCGCCGCTGCCGAAGTAGTCGGGCGTCGACATCAGCACGGCTGCCACGTGGTGCTCGGCCGCGGCCGCGAGATCGGCGTCCCAGTCGGACACGACGGGATAGGTCATCAGCACCGCCTTGCCGGCGACGTCGAGGCCGTCGTAGCTGTCCGCGGAGCCGTCGCCCACGTCGACCAGGGACAGGTCCTGCCCACCCGCGGGCACGTGGGTGGAGCCGGCGACGAGCTCCGTGGGCAGCGCCTCGTGCTCGGGCGAGGTGACCGACATCTCCGGCAGGTCGACCCCGCTGAACGACGCGCCGACCGACAGCACGCCGGCGGCGTCGCCGGGGCTCTCGGACGAGCCGTCGCCGGGCCCGTCGTTGCCGGCGGCCGTGACCACGACGACGCCTGCCTGCGAGGCGGTGTGGGCGGCCTGCTCGAGCGGGTCGGTGGAGTCGGCGTGGGTGCCGAGGCTCATGTTGACCACGTCGGCGCGGTCGGGGTTGCTCGGGTCGATCGCGGCCTCGAGGCCGGCCATGATCGCGGACTCGGCGCCGCGACCGTCCGCGTCGAGGACCTTGTACGCCGTGAGGTGAGCGCCCGGCGCGACGCCGGTGATCCCGTCCGGGCTGACCGGCGAGCCGGCGATGATCCCGGCGACGTGGCTGCCGTGCCCGTTGTCGTCCATCGGGTCGTCGTCGTTGTTGACGAAGTCGTGCCCGGCCACGACCTTGTAGCCGGGTCCGAAGCCGCCGCCGAGGTCGGCGTCGTCGTAGTCGATGCCGGTGTCGACGACCGCGACGGTCTCGCCCGCGCCGTCGGTCTTGTGCCCGGCCGGGTCGTGCCGCTGCCACACCTGGGGCGCGCGGATCAGGCCGAGCGCCGGGTCGAGGGACGTCGCCGTGACGGTGGTGTCGGGGTAGACGTGCGCGACCCCGGGTGTCGACTGCAACGCGGCGAGGTCGGCCGAGGACACCGTCATCGCGGCGCCGTTGAAGCCGTACGTGTAGGTCGCGGTCACGTGCGAAGTGACGCCCCGGTCGCGGATCGCGGCCTCGACGGTGTGGGCGTGGGTGAGGCTCTGGGCGTGGGCGTCGGAGACAGCGGCGCGAGCCTGCCGGCGCGCGGCGGCGTTCGGGGCGGCCAGGTCACGTCCCTGGCGGAGCGCCGGTGCACCGGTGAACTCCACGATCACGTGGCGTCGTGCGGCGGGCACCGCGGCACTGGCCTGCGGGCCGTTCACGGTCGCGAGGATCGCGGCCGGGAGGGCGAGCACGGAGAGATAGGTGAGGGGACGGAGGACGGTGGGCCGGAGCCGAGACGAGAGCACGGCTCACGGTCGCGCTCGGCGGAGTGGCCGGGCAATCGGGCAAAATGCCCAACTAACCGTGCCGCGCCTCGGCGGGGTGCTCGATCAGGCCGGCGGCGATCGCGGACACGGCGAGAGCCGTGCGCGACGGCGCCCGCAGCTTCCGGCGGGCCGTGGCCACGTGGTTGGCAACCGTCTTGGACGAGAGCACGAGCTCCTGGGCGATCTGGCGGTTGGTGCGACCCTGGGCGACCAGCCGGACGACGTCACGCTCCCGCGGCGACAGCTCCTCGCCGTAGGCCCGACGTCCGGAGGTGCCCGCGCCGCGGACCCCGAGCCGGGCCAGCCGGCCCTCGACCTCGGCGACCAAGGGCCACGCCCGGAGGTCCGCCAGGCCGGAGCGTGCCTCGCGCAGCTCGGCCACGGCGCCCGTGCGGTCGCCGGCCCGGAGCAGGCACTCGGCGCGACGCATCCGCACGCGGGCGACGTCGTAGGGCCGCGCCAGCGTGACGAGGAGCTCCGCCGTACGACGCAGGTGCGCGGCCGCGGCTGCCGGGTCGCGCCGCTCGGCCAGCAGGCCGTCGCACCACGCCAGGGCCGCGGCGACCAGTGGCGGGACCGGCTCGCCGGCCAGCCTGGCCAGCTCCGCCGCCAGCTCCTCCGCCTCGGCATCGCGACCGGCCGCCACGAGCACCTCCACGCGGCCGGGCACGATCTCGGTCGCCGACAGCCAGTTGGCCGAAGCCAGCACCTCGGCCGACGCCTCGTCGGTGACCCGCTCCGCCTCGGCCACGTCGCCGCGGGCGAGATGGCGCTGGGCCGCCTCGGTCGCAGCGAGGGCGAGGAGCTCCGGCGCCTCGTGGGGCAGCATCTCCGAGAGCAGGAGCTCGGGGTCGGTGCCGGCCCGCTCCGGCAGTCCGCAGGCCCGGGCCAGCCGGGTCGTCACGAGCAGCGACTCCTGCCGGGCGAAGCGGTCGTGACCGGTGGTGGTCAGCGCGAGCGCGCGCTCGGAGAGTCCCTCCCACCGGCCGAGGCACCAGTCCAGGTGGACGACGGTCGACTCGAGGGCGTCGGTGAACCCCTCGAAGTACCACCGCTCCGAGAGCCGCCCGGTGATCCGCACGTGGTGGTCGGCCTGCTGGTAGCGGCCCCAGAGAAGCGCGGCGTAGGCGAGGTCGGCATGCGCGAGCACGGCCTGCAGGGCGACGTCCTGCTCGTCGGCCCGGTCGGGGATCCGGTCGAGCAGGTCCCAGCCGGCGGCGTCGCCGAGGAACAACAGGCGGGTCACGTAGAGCCGGTCCAGCATCAGCCGGTCGGCCGGCGTGAGGTCGTCCGGGACGGCGGCGAGCGCACGGCGTACCTGGTCGAGGTGCCAGGACGCCGGCCGCGGGCTGCCGTAGGGCCAGCCGAGCCAGAGCAGGCTGGCGGCGCGCGGGACGCTGCGTTCGGGGAGCTCGTCGACAGCCCGCTCGAGCTGCTCGAGGCCCGACTCCCAGTCGCCGAACTGCATGAGGAGCCGCCCCACGGAGCTCCGGACCATCGCCTCCCGCTCGGGCTCCAGCACACCACCGCCGAGGGCGGGCAGGAGCTCGCGCTGGATGGAGTCGATGGTCGGGCCGAAGACGGTACGGCGATGGCCCGCGGCCTGCTGGTCGGGAGGGGACATGTCAGCAGAAGCGAGGCAGGTGGTGCGCGAGCTGCCGTTGCCACCACGGCCAGTCGTGGGAGACGTCGTGCCCCCAGACGTCGAGCTCGTGCGAGATCCCCTTCTCGCCGAGCAGGTGCGCCATCCGGCGGGCGCTCGGGAGCGACCCGGTGGGATGGGTCTCCCACGCGCCCTCCCCCACGGTCAGCACGACGTGCAGCCGCGAGCGGAGCCAGTCGAGGTGGTCGCCGTGCAGGTGGGGCACGTAGTCGGTCGGGTTCGTGAAGTACGCCGCGTCGCCGCGGTCGCCCCAGCCGTGCCACGTCGACGGGTCGTAGTTGCCCGACTGGCAGATCGCGACCGGGAAGAGGTCGGCGCGCTGGAGCGCGATCTGGAGCGCGTGGTAGCCGCCCATCGAGCAGCCGGTCACGACCGCGTCGGTCGCGCCGTCGCTGTCGGAGCCGACGTACGCCACGACCTGGTCGGTGACCCAGGACTGGTAGGCCTGGTGGCGGCGCGCCCGTTCCTCGATCGGGAGGCCGCGGTCGGACCAGCTGGCGTGGTCGAAGCTGTCGACGCAGTAGAGCTTGACCCGACCGTCGTCCACCAGCTGCGCGACCGCGCCGACCATGCCGTTGTTCTCGTAGTCCCAGGCCCGGCCGGCCTCGCTCGGGAAGACGATCACCGGGCGTCCGTAGTGGCCGTAGCGGATCACCGTGCCCGCGCGGTCGAGGCCGGGGGCGTCGAGCTCGACCTGGTGGCGTTCCATCCGGTTCAGCCTTCCAGACCGGTCTAGCCCCGCGCGTTCTCGGCCACGGCGTGGGCGGACCGGTGGGCGCGGGCCGCGCGCACGAAGTCGGCCAGGAGCGGGTGGAGCGGCCGCCCGGTCGAGGCGCCGATGTGGGGCTGGAAGAGCGAGAGCACGTAGAAGGGGTGCGTGGGCAGCTCGAGCACCTCGACCGGGGCGTCGTCCGCGGTCGCGCCGACGAGCATGCCCCCCGCGACCAGGCGCTCGACGACGGACCGAGCGGGGCCGTACCCGCAGAAGTGCATCCCGACGAACGGTCCGTCCACGAGCGTCGCGAAGTGGGAGCCCGGCGTCGGGGTCACCCGTCGTTCCTCGCCCTGCAGGCTGCAGGCGAGGGGAACGACGACGTTGGAGGCGTCCTCGCCGTCGGCCTCGGCGTGCGATGCCTCGGTCTCGCCGAGCACGTCGCGGACGTACTCGATGACGGCGTACTGGAGCCCGCTGCAGGTGCCGAGGAAGGGCACGACACCGGTGCGGGCCCGACGGATGGCGGCGTACACCGCCTCGTCGTCGCGATACGGGCCGCCGGGGACGAGCCACACCCCGTCGTACGCCGAGAGGTCGCGCAGCTCGTCGCTGTCGGTGGCCACCCACACGGCCTCGACGTCGTCGCCGAGCTGGGAGCGCACGGCGTTCAGCTCGCGGTGGCTGGTATGGGTGGACTCGTCTCCGACGATGGCGATCCGGACCGTCACCCACCGAACCTATCGAGCGGCCGTCCGGGATGCCCGGTGGTTTTCTCGGCTCACGCCCAGACCCGCGTGAGCAGGTCGGTGAGGTGCGGGTCGAGGGTGTCGCGCCAGCAGGTCCAGGTGTGCCCGTCCCGCACCTCGCCCCAGCCGACCTCGACGCCGACGGCCGCCAGGTGGTCGCGCATCGCGAGGTTGTTGGCGTGGTTCTCCTCGGCGGTGCCGCAGACCAGGGTGGTCGGGGGCGCCTCCGGTGCCGCCTGCTCGGCCGCTCGGATGCTGGCCACGAAGCTCGTCACCTCGCGCCAGTGCTCGAACCCCGACTCCTGGGGGTCGAGGTCGGCGGTGAAGAAGGAGCCGCTCTGCACGAACGCACCCGCGAAGTCCTGCGGGCTGGTCCACACCGCGTGCAGCGCCGCCAGGGCGCCCAGGCTCTGCCCCATCAGCACCGGCTTCCCCACGCACGGCACCGCCTCGGCGAGGGCGGGCAGGAGTCGGGTGGCGAGGGCCCGGGCGTAGCGGGGGTTGGCGGAGTACCGCTGGTTGCGCCGCGGACCCGGGCTCACCAGGGCGACCCGCAGCGGCGGCAACGTGCCGGACGCGATCATCGCCGCGACGTACGACGTGAGCTCGCCGTAGGCGTCCATCTCCGGGCCGTCGTGGCTGATCAGCATCGGCAGCGGCGTCCCCTCCGGCACCTCGACCGGCGACCAGATCTCGGCGTCGATCCGGCCGTCGCCGGTGCGGGAGAGGGTGAGTGTCGCCCGCTCCCCGGCGACCCGCTCGGCCTCGAGCCACACCGGCTCCCGGTAGGCGGGCAGCGGGATCCACGAGTGGTCGCCGAACGGGCCGCCGGTCAGGCGCGGGTTGCTCGGGTCGGGGCGGAGGTCGCCGTCGACGTCCAGGAGGTACTCGAGCCGGTCGACCGGGAGGTCCCTCAGGCGCGCTTCCCAGCCCCCCTCGACCCTGCCCATCGAGACGTCACCGAGCCGGAGGTGCGCCCAGACCCCCACGTGCCCCGCCGCGTGGCCGGGGTCGGCGTACCGGACGACGACGTCCTCGCCGTCCACCTCGGTCACCAGGTCGGGCACCGCGTGAACCTATCGAAACGCCCCGGAGCGGTGAGTGGGGACCGGTTCGGCGCCGGTGAACGGATCCTGGCTCACCGCTCTCCCGCACGGGCCCCGACCGCGGCAGGATGGGCGGCATGGCCGACCCGCGTGCAGGTACCCCCGCCCAGCCCTCGGACCTCGTGGACGTCGCCCACCTGGTGACGGCGTACTACACGCTCGAGCCGGACCCGGACGACGTCGACCAGCAGGTCGCCTTCGGGACCAGCGGCCACCGGGGCAGCAGCCTGAACACGGCGTTCAACGAGGTGCACATCGCCGCCACCACGCAGGCGATCTGCGACTACCGCCGGGAGCAGGGGTACGACGGACCGCTGTTCCTCGGCCGCGACACCCACGGGCTGAGCGAGCCGGCGTGGGCGACCGCGATCGAGGTGCTGGTCGCCAACGACGTGACCGTGCTGGTGGACGCCCGCGACGGCTACACCCCGACGCCCGGCGTCTCGCACGCGATCCTCCGGGCCAACGCGGGGCGGACGACCGGCACGGGCCTGGCCGACGGCATCGTGGTCACGCCGAGCCACAACCCGCCGTACGACGGGGGTTTCAAGTACAACCCGCCCCACGGCGGCCCGGCCGACACCGATGCGACGAAGGTGATCGCCGCCCGCGCGAACGAGCTGATCCGGGCCAACCTCGAGGGTGTCCAGCGGATCGCCTTCTCCCGCGCCCGCGCCGCGTGCACGGCGTACGACTTCCTGGGGACCTACGTCGACGACCTGCCGAGCGTCGTCGACATCGACGCGATCCGCGAGGCGGGGGTGCGGATCGGAGCGGACCCGCTGGGTGGCGCGAGCGTGGCCTACTGGGGCGAGATCGCCGACCGGCACCGGCTCGACCTGACCGTGGTGAACCCGCTGGTCGACCCGACCTGGCGGTTCATGACCCTCGACTGGGACGGCAAGATCCGGATGGACTGCTCCTCGCCCAGCGCCATGGCGTCGCTGATCCACCGCAAGGACGAGTACCAGATCGCCACCGGCAACGACGCCGACGCCGACCGGCACGGCATCGTCACGCCGGATGCCGGCCTGATGAACCCCAACCACTACCTGTCGGTCGCGATCGCCTACCTGTTCAGCGGCAACCGACCGGACTGGCCCGCAACCGCACGGATCGGCAAGACCCTGGTGTCGTCGTCGATGATCGATCGCGTCGCCGACTCGCTCGGCAAGGAGATGGTCGAGGTCCCGGTCGGCTTCAAGTGGTTCGTGCCCGGGCTGATCGACGGGTCGTTCGGCTTCGGCGGCGAGGAGTCCGCCGGCGCGTCGTTCCTCCGCCGCGACGGGTCCGTGTGGACCACCGACAAGGACGGCCTGATCCTCGACCTGCTCGCCGCGGAGATGCTGGCGCGCAGCGGCACGACGCCGAGCGAGCTCTACCAGCAGCTGGTCGAGTCGCACGGCGACCCGGCGTACGCCCGCGTGGACGCGCCGGCGAACCGTGAGCAGAAGGCCAAGCTCGCCGCCCTCTCCCCCGACGACGTGACGGCGACGTCGCTGGCCGGGGAGGAGATCACCGCCAAGCTCACCGAAGCGCCCGGCAACGGCGCCGCGATCGGCGGGCTCAAGGTGATCACCGAGAACGCGTGGTTCGCCGCCCGACCGAGCGGCACCGAGGACGTCTACAAGATCTACGCCGAGTCCTTCCGCGGCCCCGACCACCTCGCCGAGGTGCAGGAGGCGGCCCGCGAGGTCGTCTCGGCCGCGCTGGGGTAACGCGGGGTTGTCACCGCACCAGTGCACCCACACCACCGCGGCAGTGACCACGGCACCGCGGCAGTCGGACGTCCGGGATCGAAGGCGCGGTAGCAGGTCCGGTGGTCGAGGAGGTCGCCCTGCGACCGTCACGAGACCCCGGAAGCACGACACCTCGGACGTTTCGGCCGTCCCGTACGTTGACCCGGTATGGACGTGGTCAGCCCCGATCTGGTCGTCGCCTTCCTGACGCTGTTCGCCCTCGAGATCGTGCTGGGCATCGACAACGTCGTGTTCATCTCGATCCTGACCCAGCGGCTGCCGGAGGAGCAGCGGGCGCGGGCGCGGATCGTCGGCCTGTCCCTGGCGCTGGTGATGCGCATCCTCCTGCTGTTCGCGGCGTCGTGGATCATCGGCCTGACCGACACCTGGTTCTCGATCGGGTCGTCGCACGCGTTCGAGATCTCCGGTCGCGACCTGATCCTGGTCGTGGGCGGGCTGTTCCTCATCTACAAGGCCGTCAGTGAGATCCACGGCAAGCTCGAGGGCGCCGAGGACCACGGCGCCGGCGACGGGCGGACGAGCACCTTCGGCCGGGTGCTCGTGCAGATCCTGCTCATCGACGCGGTGTTCTCCCTCGACTCCGTGATCACCGCCGTCGGCATGGTCGACCAGCTCTCGATCATGATCGCCGCGGTGATGCTGGCGATCGCGCTGATGATGGTGCTGGCCGGTCGGATCAGCGCGTTCGTCAACGCCCACCCGACGGTGAAGATGCTGGCGCTGGCGTTCCTCGTGCTGATCGGGTCGACCCTGGTCGCCGACGGCTTCGACTACCACGTCGCCAAGCCGTTGATCTACGGCCCGATCGCCTTCGCGATCGCGGTCGAGGCGCTCAACCTGAGCTACGCCAAGCGGCAGCGCGAACGGCGTGGCACCACCACCGAGCCGGTGCACCTCCACGAGAGGTACGTCGACCAGAGCTCGGTCTGAGGCTCAGACCGACAGCCCCACGAGCACACCCAGGTCGTGGTCGCGGGCCGTGCCGGTGAGGGTCGCGTCACCGGAGATCGGCGTCCCGACCACCCGAGCCAGGCAGAGCGTCACCGGCCCGGCCGTGATCGTGGTGACCGCCCCGTCGTCGCGCACCGCGTCGACGGCGGAGATCACCGGTACGTCGGCATCCGGTGACCCGGAGCCCTGCACCGGCACGCGAGCCGGAACGTCGACCATCCGGCCCTCGTGCTCGATCACCATCTGCGCCTGGGTCCCACCGGTCAGGACCGCGGTCGCCACGGCCGTCGCCCAGACCGGGTCGGCACACCCGTCGTACACGAAGCGCGGCCCGAGCACGCTGTGCTCCGAGGTGCCGACGAGGAACTCCTCGGCGCCCGCCAACGGCTCGGCCCGGTAGGTGAACGGCACCTGGAGCACAGCGCCGTCGGGTGTCCGCCAGAGGATCGTCTCGATGCCGACCTCGCCCGCCGGGTCGTCGAAGCGGTACTCCCCGACCTTCGTCACCGAGGTCGCGCCCGAGGCCCACGGCCGTGACGGCAGCCAGGCCTCCAGCAGCTCCTGCTTGGACGGGTCGAGCGTCGCCGTGCGGTGGACGAATCCCATGCCGGCAATCTACGACGCCTGCGCTGACCCGAGGCTGACAGCCTCAGAGAGCCAGTGCGGCGACGACCTCGCCCTCGTGCAGGTCGCCGGTCGGCACGAAGCCGAGCGAGGCGTAGAAGCCGGACGGGTCGCCGACACCGACGCTGTAGCTGGTCAACAGCTCGGTGGCGCCCTCGGGGCGGATCACCTCCGCCACTGCGGCGATGGCGGCCCGCCCGTAGCCGCGGCCCTGCTGGTCGTGGGCGATCATCAGCTTCCAGAGGAACCAGGGACCGACCAGGGTCGGGTCGGGCGGGTCCGGCCGGAGGTCCCAGCTCAGCATCACGAAGCCCACCGGCACCCCGTCGGCGTAGACGCCCCGCGGCCACGCCTTGGCCTCGGGGTACGCCGCCGCGTCGCGCAGCGCGTCGTCGACGCCACCACCGACGTACTCCCGCTGCTCGGGTGGCAGCACCAGCGCTGCCCGGAGCTCGGCCAGCACCACGTCGTCGATCTCCCGCAGCTCCACGTCCATGGCGCGAGGCTAGGGCCGGCGGCCTACGCCGAGCATCCCTCTTTCCGGACGCCCCTCGTCCGGAGCGTCACCTAGCGTGTCCGCCATGACCGACCTGCGGGACCTCAACGGCACGACGTTCGAGCGCACGCGTCTGCGAGAGGCGCGCATCGAGTGGATCGACCTCGCCGAGTCCGAGGTCCGTCACGTCGGGATCCGGCGCGTCCGCATGCGCAGCGTCGAGCTCCAGGACGTGGAGATCGACGGTGAGCTGCAGAACGTCGTGATCAACGGCGTCGACGTCGCGCCGCTGGTCGAGGCCGAGATGGAGCGGCGCGACCCCGACTACGCGCGGATGAAGCCGACGACGGCCGCGGAGTTCCGCGAGGCGTGGGAGGTCCTCGAACGCCGCTGGGCCGAGACGGTCGACCGAGCGCGCGCACTCGACCCTGAGCTGCTCCACGAGAGCGTCGACGGCGAGTGGTCCTTCATCGAGACCCTGCGTCACCTGTGCTACGCGACCGACGCCTGGGTCAACCGGGTCTACCTCGGCGACCCCGACCCCTGGTCACCGCTCGACCTTCCGTTCACGACGCTGCGCGACCTGCAGTGGGCCCACGACCGCGACGTCCGCCCCTCCCTCGACGAGGTGCTCGAGCTGCGCGCCGAGCGGCAGGCGACCGTGCGCCGCGTGCTCGCCGACCTGACCGACGTTCGCCTGGCAGAGCAGACCGACCCGGTCGAGGGCGAGGGCTGGCCGCCGGCCGACCGCTACTCGGTGGCCGAGGCGCTCGGCGTCGTGGTCAACGAGGAGTGGCACCACCGGCGCTACGCCGAACGCGACCTGGAGGCGCTCGAGTCGCGAGGGTGACACCTGTGCGGACCGTGATGCGCGCACGTCGGTCTCGCTCTCCCGCCTCAAAGCACACCCGTTGACTCTTTCGATCCTTCACCCTTGCATTTCTCGCTCACACGTGGCGCAATCATGCTCCCGCCACGAACAGGAATTCCCGATGATCAGTGTCGGAGCGACTGAGCCCACACTCAGGATCGACTCGAGCATTCTTGAATACGCCTTGTGGGGAGGCCTGGGAGCCCTCGTGCTCGTCGTCGGGATCGGGGCCTTCATCGTCCCGATCGGCGCAGACGACAAACCCGCACTCCCTCCCGGGGCCAAATGGACATGGTCCGACAGCTGGGCCTCGAACCTCACGGCTTTGACGACCAGTCTGGGAACTGTGGCCGCGCTGTTCAGCGACAAGCTCAAGTCGTATATCGATCAAAGCGTCCTCGTTACGTATGGCCTGACGACCGCTTTGCTGCTGGTTATCGCCTCGTCCGCACCGCTGCTGTACGCCTCATTCCAAGACGTACTCGATCCGGTCAGCCTCGACGAAAAGGAACGAAAGGTCATCAAGGGGGCCCAGGAGGAGGAGAGCGGCTTGGTAGGCACCTGGCGTGGATGGTGCATGGCATCCTCGGTCACCATCTTCGCTGTCGAGGGAAGCATGTTCGCTGCGCAGCGCAGCCTGGTCCTCACCTCCGGCGGGGGGCTCCGTGTCGTGGTCATGGTCGGCATCGGCCTGATCCAGATCCTGGTGATCGCGTACGCCTGGCGGACTTTCGCTCTGGTCTTCAAGTCGGCCAAGGGCGGCAAGAAGATCGCCCGAGGCTTGCAGGGCATCGTCTCGGAATCTTGCTGCGGTAGCTCCCCTGTCGTGGTGCAGCGCATGACCCTCATGTGAGGGCGCCACACCGATGCTTGGCGACGAGTACCTCGTCGCCGGACCCTCGATGTCGTTCGACGAGCGGCGACACCGATCGACTCCGCGGTTGAATGACTGTTCAGACAGTGACAGGGTGCCTCCATGTCGCTGGACTTCTCCGCCATCAACCCGGCCGCCGCCCAGGCAAGCGACGGCGCCGCCACCGGGGATCTCCCGAGCCGGGCCCAGTACGTCGTCGTCGGCGGAGGCGTGATCGGGACGTCGATCGCCTACCACCTGGCGCAGCTGGGTGCGACCGACGTCGTGCTCCTGGAGCGCCAGCAGCTCACGTCCGGCACCACCTGGCACGCGGCCGGCGAGGTCGTCTCGGGCGGCACGACGGAGGACGCGTTGTGGATCGCCCGCTACTCCGCCGAGCTGTACGCGCGGCTGGAGGAGGAGACCGGGCTCTCGACCGGCTTCCGCCGGTGCGGATACCTGCAGCTGGCCACGACTCGCCCGGCGCGACGAGGCCTACCGTCGCGAGACGGCGTACATGCGCTCGGTCGGGATGACGAAGGAGATCCTGTCGCCGGGTGAGGTCGCCGACCTGGTCCCGCTGATCCGCACCGACGACGTGATCCACGGCTTCTGGACGCCGGACGAGGGCCGGGCCAACCCGGTCGACGTCACCATGTCGCTGGCCAAGGGCGCGCGGCAGCGCGGCGTACGGATCTTCGAGGAGACCGAGGTCACCGGCTTCGTGCTGGACGACGGCCGGGTGGTGGGCGTCCGGACCGCCGCGGGGCGACGTCGAGTGCGAGAAGGTCGTGCTCGCCGCCGGCCTGTGGGGCCGCGAGCTGGCGGCCAAGGCCGGGGTGACCGTGCCGCTGCAGGCGGCCGAGCACTACTACCTGCTGACCGAGCCGATCGCCGGTGTCACGCCGGAGTCGGTGCCGGTGATCGAGGAGCCCGAGGCCTACGGCTACTACCGCGAGGAGGGTGGCGGCCTGCTGGTCGGGATGTTCGAGCCGGTCGCGGCGGCCTGGGCGCTGGACGGGACGCCGCGCGACAGCGCGTTCGCCGTCCTGCCTCCCGACTGGGAGCGGATGGCGCCGTTCCTCGAGGTCGCGATGCGGCGCTTCCCCGCCCTGGAGGACGCCGGGATCCGCACCCTGTTCTGCGGGCCGGAGAGCTTCACCGACGACCTCTCGCCGATGCTGGGCGAGTCGCCCGAGGTCGACGGCCTCTACCTGGCCTGCGGCCTGAACTCCGTCGGCATCCTCTCCGGCGGCGGGCTCGGCCACGTGATGGCGGAGTGGCTGGTCGAGGGGCATCCGCCGATCGACCTCACCGCTGTCGGCGTCGACCGTGCCCACGAGTTCCAGGCGACCCGACGGTTTCGCGAGGAGCGCACGGTCGAGCGGCTGGGCTTCCTGCTCAACGACCTGTCCTGGCCCAACGCCCAGCCGCAGCGCGGCCGCGACGTCCGTCGCTCGCCGTACCACCCCCAGCACGTCGCCGACGGCGCCCACCTCGTGACCACGAGCGGCTGGGAGTTCCCCGACTACTTCGCCGGGCCGGGCGTCACCCCGACCGTCGCGTGGGGCTTCGAGCGCGGCGAGGCCTTCGACCGGACCCGCGAGGAGCACCTCCAGGCCCGCGAGCGGTTCGCGATCTTCGACATGTCCCTGATGTCCCACCACCTGGTGCAGGGGCCGCACGCGATGGCCGTGCTCAACCGGGTCTGCGCCAACGACGTCGACACCGCGGTCGGCCGGATCGTGTACACCCAGTGGCTCGACGAGCGCGGCGGGATCATCGCCGACGTCACCGTCACCCGGCTGGCCGAGGACCAGTACGTCGTGATCAGCGGCGACACCATCCACCGCCGCGTGCCGGCGTGGATCCGCCGGCAGACCCGCGAGGGCGAGTTCCTCACGGTCACCGACGTGACCAGCGGCCACTCCCTCCTGTCGGTGCAGGGGCCGCGGTCGCGCGAGCTGCTGCAGAGCCTCAGCCCCGACGACTGGTCGAACGAGGCCTTCCCCTACCTGACGGCGCAGAAGGTCGAGCTCGGCTACACCCCGCTCTGGGCGCTCCGGGTGACCTACGTCGGGGAGCTGGGCTGGGACCTGCTCGTGCCGACCGAGTTCGGCGCCACGCTCTACGACCAGCTGCGCGAGGCCGGCGCCGGCCTCGGCTTCCGCCCCACGGGTGTGGGAGCCCTGGAGACGATGCGGCTCGAGAAGGCGTTCCGCGACATGGGCCACGACATCGACTCCACCGACAACCCGCTGATGGCCGGGCTCGGCTTCGCGGTCGCCTGGGACAAGCCCGGCGGCTTCGTCGGCCGCGACGCCCTCGCGACGTTGCGCGAGTCAGGTCCGCCGGCCCGTCGGCTGGTCAACGTGCTGCTCGGCTCGCCCGACCACGACCTGATCGGCGACGAGCCGGTCTACTGGGACGGCGAGCCCGTCGGCCACGTCCGCAGCGGCGGCTTCGGGCACTCCCTCGGCGCCGCCTGCGGCATCGCCGACATCGGCCGCGACGAGCCGTTCAAGGCCGCCGACCTCGCGACCGGCTCCTTCGAGATCGACATCGCCGGCACCCGGGTGCCGACCCAGGTGTCGCTCAAGCCGTTCTTCGACCCCGAGCGCTCGCGCATCCTGTGCTGACCAGGGTCGCGACCTAGCATCGTCGGCATGGCGATGCGTGAGGCTCGATACGACCGGGTCGCGGACTGGTACGTCGGCTTCACCCGCGAGTGGGCAGCCGACGCCCGACCGTTCCTGCCGGACGAGCTGACCGGTCAGCGGTTCCTGGACATGGGCTGCGGGCTGGGAGAGCTGAGCAGGCACCTCTCCGATCGCGGCGCCTCGGTCACAGCGGTGGATCTCTCGGCCGGGATGGTGGGCCGGGCGATGGAGGAGGAGGCGGAACGACCGCTCGGGATCCGCTACCTGGTCGGTGACGTGACGACCACCGACTGGTGGGACGGCGACTCGTTCGACGGCGTCGTGTGCAACATGGCGCTGATGGACATCGACGATCTCGACGCCGTCATGTCCACCGCGGCTCGGGTGCTCGTCCCGGGCGGCTGGTTCAGCTTCTCCCTCCTCCATCCCTGCTTCCCGGGCCTGCGCGACGGTGCGTCCGAGCAGCTCTCCAGCTGGCCTCCCGACCGTGGGTACGCCGCCGAGGGCTGGTGGACGACCCACGGCGACGGGGTGCGCGGGCGGGTCGGCGCCCACCACCGGAAGCTGTCGACGTACCTGAACGCCGTCCGCGTTGCCGGCTTCGCGATCGAGGAGCTCCGCGAGCCGGCAGCGCCGGTGCCGCGGTTCCTCGTCGTCCGCTGCCGACGAGACACCTGACCGCACGGGCGGTCCCGGCTCACGATCGTGGCGGGCCAGGCCGGAAGCCCCCTACGCTCCGAGGATGCGCCGCATCCTCGCCGGAATGACCGCCGCCAGTGTCGTCGCTCTCGGCATGCCCGCCGTGGCGACGGCGAGTGCCCCGAGCCAGACACCGCGCTCCCACCAGGGATGCGATCCGATCACCACCAAGCCGCACTTCCGCGGCACCGTGCCCAGCCCCGACCGGGTGCTCGGCTACCACCTGGGCACGCGTGAGGCCACCAACGCCGAGATCGGCCGCTACTGGCGGGCCGCCGACCGCGCCAGCGGCCGCGTGGTGACCGGGGTGTACGCGCGCTCCTGGAGCGGCCGCCCGCTGCGCTACGCGCTCGTCGGCAACGCGAGCGACCTGCACCGGCTGCCGACGATCCGGAGGAACCTCGACCGGCTGCGCGACCCGTCGACGCCCGACCGGCAGGCGAGGGCGATCGTCCGTCGTACACCCCCGATCCTGTGGATCGCGGCGAACGTCCACGGCAACGAGCCCTCCGGCGGGGACGCCGTCGTCCAGCTCCTGCACGAGCTCGCCGACAGCTCCGACTGCGTGGCGCGCACGATCCTCGACCATGCGATCGTCGGCCTGATCCCGGTCCAGAACCCCGACGGACGCGCGCACGACACTCGCTACAACTCCTACGCCTTCGACATGAACCGCGACGTCCTGGCCGCGACCCAGCCGGAGGTCTCGGGACGGCTCCGCCTGCTGCGGAAGTACCCACCGCAGCTGTTCGTCGACGAGCACGAGAACAGCAGCAACAGCTACTTCTTCCCACCGGACGCGGACCCGATCTACCACGAGACCCCGAACGGGCTGTACGACGAGGTCCAGCACCTCTACGGCCCGGCGAACGAGCGCGCGTTCAAGGCCCACGGCTGGCACTACGAGACCTCGGACTCGGGGTACGACTTCTTCGCCCAGGTCTACGGCGACACCGTTCCGACCACCCAGCTGGGCGCGGTCGGGATGACCTTCGAGCAAGGAGACGCCAAGCCCTACCCGAGACGAGTGCGACACCAGTACACGGCCGCGCTCACCACCCTCTTCGCCGGCGCGACCCACCACACGAAGGTCCTGCGGACGTGGCGCCGTACCTTCGTCCAGGCGAAGGCGGAGGGCCAGCACTGCCGCCTCCAGCCGAACCACGTCTACAGCCCGGGGCACCACGTGCAGAGGCGCGTGCCGAAGCGACCGGTCTGCGGCTACTTCCTGCTCGGCAACTCGCGTGAGACCAGGCGCACCGTGAGTCGACTCCAGACGGCCCACGTCGTCGTGGACCGGCTGGCCCGCCGGACCGTCGTCCGCGACTACCGCCCGTACGGCGACGCGCCCCGGCGCAGGTCGCTGCCGGCCGGCACCTACTGGATCAGCCTGGCCCAGGCGCAGAAGCACTGGGTGCAGGCGACCCTCAACGAGGACACCTACGTCCCGTTCCCCTACTTCTACGACGTGAGCGGGTGGAGCCTGCCGCTGCTCGCCGGGATCCAGGGCGGCTCCACCGGCCGGCACCTGCACGCGCCGGTGGTCCGCGTTCCGCGGCTGCGCGCGCCGACGACGCCCAGACCGCACGGGCGTCTGCCACGGATCGCCGTGCTCGACCAGTTCAAGCAGACGTCGCACGACTACCAGTACTCCGGATGGCTCAAGTGGCGGCTGGACCAGGACTGGCGGCTCCCCTACAAGGTCGTGCAGCCGGAGCAGCTCACCGCCAGGTCGCTGCGCAAGATCGACGTCCTGGTGGTGGGGAACGTCGACTCCACGCCGGTCTACCGGCGGCTCGGAGCCGACGGTCGAGCCGCGGTGTCGGCCTGGGTCCAACACGGTGGTCGGTACGTCGGGTGGCAGGAGGGCGCCTTGCTGGCGTCGGCGCTGGGGATCTCCCAGGTGGGCATGACGACGCCGCAGGCCGAGTCGCCGGGGGCGATGATGCGGATCCGCACGCCGCACGGACCGAACGAGATCGAGTGGGACAGCGACTACAACCTCGCCCTGGCGCCCGGGACCGCCCGGGTGGTCGGCTCCTTCCCGCACCGCATGTACGTCTCCGGGTTCGCCACCAAGCCCAAGACGCTGGCCGGCACGGCCCTCGAGACCGTCGAGAAGCGGGGTCGTGGAAGCGTGACGGTCTTCGGCTACGAGCCCAACTTCCGTGCCGTCGCCGACGGTTCGGCACTCCTGCTCCGGCAGGCGATCCTGCGTACGCCGCCCGGATCGGTGCCGTTCTCGGCGCCGCGCACGACACCGGGGAGGACGAGCAAGAGCACGCGGCCGTCGGTCGTGCTGGGCCTCGCCCACACCCGCGCCTGGCGCCTCGCCCACGAGAACCGGGAGGGGCCGACGCCCTGACAGGCGACGTTCGCGGCGGCAGGACGCCGGGTCGCGTCAACGACCAGGCATCGCAGAAACGTGGGCGGAGTTGTCGTCCTGTCGAGGGAAGGGCGGGGCGCAGCCGCGCGGGAACCGCAGGAAGTAGTCCTGGTCCTCGGGCCCCATCTCCCAGAACTTCACGGCCTCGCTGATGCCGGTCACCGTCTTCCCGGGCCAATGGCCCGAGGCATCGACGTCGCGGATCATCTCCCGGGCCACCCGTTGCTGCTCCGGGCTCGTGCAGAAGATCTCGGATCGATACTCCGAACCGACGACGCCGGCCCCCAGGTCGGCCCGATGAGCCTGGAAGAACACCTCCAGCAGCCCTCGATACGAGAGCCGAGCCGGATCGAACACCACTTCGACGACCTCGGCATGTCCGAGGTTGTCCTCCTCGGTCGGGTCGTCGTTCTCGCCACCCATGAACCCGGCCCGGGTGGAGACAACTCCCTCGGGCTGACGCAGCAGGTGCTGCATGATCCAGGCACAGCCACCGGCGAGAACCGCGGTCTCGGTCTGATCGCCCATCTCCGTTCCCTCCGTCGCCCGCGAGGCTAGTTCGTGCCTGACCGGATGATCAATGGAGGCGCGATCGCCGGGTGCCGCATGATGGGCGTCTCATGACTCCCACGCTGGTCTACCTCCACGGCATCGGCGCGGAGCACGACGACGCCTGGCGCACGGTGGTGGACGCCGCTCTGGTGGACGCCGGCTACCCCGGCCTCGACGACGTGGACTGCCGGGCACCCAAGTACCCGAACACGTTGCGCTACCCCAGCGACGAGCATCACGTGCTGCCCCCGCAGACGTCGCACCACCTGTCGCGCAGCGAGCGCGACGAGCTGCGGTGGCGCGTCGAACGCGCGACGGCAGACCTCGAGCGCGCTCTCGGCGCCCATGCGGCCGGGTGGGCCGTGCCGCTCGCTGGGGAGACCGTCCCCACGGTGATGAAGGTGATCCCCCAGGCGCGGCGCTACCTCGACGACGAGGCCACGCGCGCGAATACTCTTCATCGCGTACTGGCGGGGCTCCCGGAGTCCGGCGCGATCGTGGTGCTGGCGCACAGCCTGGGCAGCGTCATCGCCGCCGACCTGCTGACCCGGCTCCCCGCGGGTGTCGAGGTGGCCGGTGTGATCACGGTGGGCTCACCGGCCGGCCTGCTCGGCGTGCATCGCGGCAGCGACCGGCTGGACGTGCTGCGCGAGCCGCTCCCGCAGGTCGGCTGGTGGCTCAACGTCTGGGGCGGCGCCGACCCGGTGACCGGTCTGCGCGGCATCTCCCACCGCTTCCCGTGGGTGCTCGACATCGCGCTGCCCGGCGTACGGCACCCCATGGAGAACTACCTGGGCTCGGCCACGGTGGCGGCCGCGGTGGGCCGGGCGCTGTTCGGCAGCCTGGACCGGCAGCTGTCGGTCGCGGAGTCGCTCCCCGAGCCCGAGACCGACGACGCGGAGCTCCACGCCTACCTGCTGCTGACCTACGCCCACTTCGTCGCCGAGCACCTGCCGCACCAGCAGCAGGCGCGCTTCCGGGGCGCGCTGGAGGTCGTCCGCGCCGACCTCACGACTCGACTCGGCCTGAGCGACACCGGAGAACCGCCGGACCCGGCCCGGTTGCGGACCCTGTCGAAGTCGAGCGCGCTGCTGCCTCTCCTCGGTGTGGCGTTGACCAACCCGGTCGCGCCGTACGACAGCGCGATCGGTGCGGGCGCCCGTCGCGCCGCGCTGCACGACCTCGCGGTGTGGATCGGGCTCTACAGCGGCTACGGGCGCACCCTCCACCGCGCCCTCACCCAGGCGTCGTTGGCGATCGCCCCGACCTGGGTGGACCGGCTGTGGCTGCGCCCTCGACGGCCGCGGTCACCCGACCGGCTGGACGCCGTCGAGCTGACGTCGATCCGTGTGGTCGCGGCGGAGCTGGCCCGCCGCCGAGAGGGTCTCGAGTCGGACCCGCGGGTCTACGCCGCGCTGGCCCGCGCCGAGAGCGAGCTGCTGCGCGACCGCGCGCGGCTCTCGCCGTACTCCGACCCCGGCGGCCCCACGATCCGTGAGCTCGACCGACAGGTCCGCGCCCTGGGCCGGGCGCTCCGCACGCTGAGGAGGAACGGGCTCGCGCCGGCCTGAGTCCGGCATCGTCAGGCGTCGTTCGCCGAGCGGGGTGCGAGGCCCCGCTCGTACCAGCTGCCCTCTTCCCCACCGATGTCGGCGGGGTCGGCCGGACCGACCTCGGTGAAGCCGGCGTTGAGCAGCACGCGCTGGGAGGCGACGTTCGCGCGCGAGGTGGCCGCACGCAGGGTGACGATGCCGTGCCGCGACGCAGCGAGCGAGCAGAGGTCGCGGACGGTCGCCGTGGCGACGCCTCGACCCGCGGCGTCTTGCGCGACGCGGTAGCCCAGGGTCGCCACCCCCTCGCCCTCGAAGATCAGGTTGAACCGACCCAGCAGCGATCCGTCCTCGGCGACGAGGACGTAGTACGCGCCGTTGCCGGCGTCCTGGTCGGCGACCAGATGGCGGAGCCGCGCGTCGAAGTGCTCGAAGTACTCGTCGCCGCGATCCGAGATCGACGCCGCGAACCAGGCACGGTTCGCGGTCTCGAACTCCAGGACCGCGCCGGCATGGGCGGTTCGCAGCGGCTGCAGCTCGGGCATCGGACGAGGCTATCCGTGCGCGCGAGCGTGCTGGTCTCGGGGTCGAGCAGGCTCAGGCGGTGTCGAACATCGCCGCGAGCTGTGCCTCGATCTCCTCGGCCGACACCTCCCGCAAGGGCTGGTCGAAGGCCCAGCGATGCCCGGAAGGATCCAGCACGTCCCCGGTCCGCACGCCCCAGAACGCGTCCTGCACGGGTGAGTGGACCGTCGCGCCGGCCGCGACCGCGCTGTCCACGGCGGCGTCCGCGTCCGGGACGGTGAACCGGAACGCGGCCACGGACGTCGCCGTCGAGCGCGGTGTGGCCAACGACGTGCCGGGTACGGGTGCGGCCAGGGCCACCGGCAACCCCTGCACGTCCAGGTCGGCGATGACGAGGGAACCGTCCGGCAGGTGCAACAGGCGCGTCACTCGCGCACCCAACGCCCGTTCGTAGAAGTCCACGGCTGCCGGGACGTCCTCGACGACGAGGTGGAGTGCGAAGTCGGTCATGGCCCGGAGTCTCGCACTTCAAGTGAGCTTGAAGTCAAGCGCCCACGGCGATCGCGCGCGACCACCCCGGGAGGTCACCCGATCCGCTCCGTCAGTGAGACGACGATCCCCTCGGGCCCGCGGACGTAGGCCATGAGCCAGGTGTTCTCGTACTCGCCCACCCCTCCCACGAGGCCGTATCCGTCCGCCGCCAGAGCGTCGACCTTCGCCCGCAGGTCGGTGACCTCGAAGCAGGCGTTGCGGATCCCGACCTCGTTCGCCATCGCGTCCGGCGAGCCGGGCACCGCGTCGGGCCGGACGAACCTCGCGAGCTCGAGGCCGGTCCCTCCGCCCGGGGGCCGCAGCATCACGACCTCGGTCCGCGAGTCCGGGATCCCGCAGACGGTGTCGATGAACTCACCCTCCACGAACGTGCGGCCCTCGATCTCGAGCCCGAGCCCCGCGAAGAACTCCGTGGCGGTGTCGAGGTCCTCGACCGTGATTCCGATGTGGTCGAACTGCGTGAGCTGCGTCATGACTGCCGTCCTCCGATGCTGATGCGGTGGTGTGCAGCGGGGACGTCGCCATCACCGCGTTCTCGACATCGCCGCAGGGTCGATCTACACGACAGGGCCGGTGGCGTCCTCGATCGTCCTGACCGACGAGTGGGTCAGGATCACCTCGGCGACGGCGTCACAGTCGTCCGGGGTCAGGAACGGCTTGACGCCGCGGCCGAGGTCGAGCACGAGCGCGGTGGACTTCTGGGGTCGCCCGGGATCCAGGTGGGCCCAGTAGCCGGGGTTGGCCGTTCCCCAGATCCGACCGCGCCCGCGGAAGACGCTCACCGGCACGCGTCTCACCGCCTTGATCCGCGCGTACGGGATCCGCTTCGTGCCGAAGGGGAAGTAGTAGAAGCGCACCCGGAGCTCCTCGTCCGTGCACTCGATCCAACGGTCTCGGTACAACATCTGTGCGACAACCTCCGTTTCGTCTCCACCGTACGTACCGCCCGATGAACGACGGCTCGGCGGCAGAGCGTGGACCTGGCAGCATCGGAGGCATGCTCTCGGAGGAGTTCGCGTGGCGTGGCCGCTCGGTGCGCTGGGAGCGCCTGGGGAGTGGGCCACCGGTCGTGTTCTGCCACGGGACGCCGTGGTCGTCCGAGCTCTGGCGGCCGGTGGCGGAGGCGCTCGCTCCGCACTTCACCGTCCACCTCTGGGACATGCCCGGCTACGGCACGTCGTCGAAGCTCCCCGAGCACCGGGTCTCGCTCGACGTCCAGGGCGAGCTGTTCAGCGACCTGCTCAGCTTCTGGGACCTCCCGTCGCCACACGTCGTGGCCCACGACTACGGCGGCGCGGTGTCGCTGCGGGCACACCTGCTCCACGGGCGTGCCTTCGCGTCGCTGGCGCTGGTCGACGTGGTCGCGCTGCGACCGTGGGGTTCGGAGTTCTTCCGTCTCGTGCACGATCACGCCGAGGTCTTCGCCGCGCTCCCGTCAGCGGTGCACGAGGGCGTGGTCCGCGCCTACATCAGCGGGGCCAGCCACCGGGGGTTGCGGCCGGATGCCCTCGATGCCCTGGCCCACCCCTGGCTCGACGAGGTCGGGCAGGCGGCGTTCTACCGGCAGATCGCCCAGGCCGACGAGGTCTACACCGAGCAGGTCGAGCCGCTGTACCCCGAGATCGACGTACCCGTGCTCGTGGTGTGGGGGCGTGACGACGTGTGGATCCCGGTCGATCGTGCCCATCGGCTGCACGGCCTGATCCCCGGGTCCCGGCTGGAGGTCATCGAGCAGGCGGGGCACCTGATCCAGCTCGACCAGCCCGCCGCGCTCACCGCGGCCCTGACCCACTGGCTCCTCGGCGCGGACTGACCATGACGCCGGCCGAGGCGAGGCGTTACCGTGACGCCCACTCGCCGCCGCCGTGGCGGCGTACTCGTCCGGAGGTGGTGACATGCGCATCCTGTTCGCGGACAAGCTGCCCGATCAGACGCTCCACGACCTCGAGGCGCACGGCCACGAGTGCGTGATGGAGCCAGGCCTCGGTGCGGACGACCTGGCCGGACGGATCGGCGGGCACGAGGTGCTCGTCGTCCGCAGCACGAAGGTGCCGCGCGGAGTCTTCGAGGCGGCGGACCGGCTCGCGCTGGTGATCCGGGCCGGCGCCGGCACGAACACGATCGACACCGACGCGGCCGCCGAGCGTGCCGTGTTCGTCAGCAACGTCCCGGGGCGCAACGCGGCGGCGGTCGCGGAGCTGACGATGGGGCTCCTGCTGGCGGTCGACCGGCGGATCGCCGACAACGTCGCGGACCTCCGTGAGGGCCGCTGGGACAAGAAGACCTACGGCAAGGCCGAGGGCCTGCTCGGCTCGACGATGGGCATCCTCGGCCTGGGCTCGATCGGGTTCCTGGTGGCGGAGCGGGCGGCGGCGTTCGGCATCCACGTGCAGTCGGTGGCCCGGAAGGGTCGCTCGCCCGAGGCGGTCGCGCGCGCCGAGGAGATCGGGATCACGATGTGCGACTCCCTGGACGACCTGCTGGCCTCCAGCGACATCGTCTCGCTGCACCTGCCGTCGAACGCCGAGACCGAGCACCTCGTCGACGAGGCGTTCCTGGCCCAGCTGAAGGACGGCGCGATCCTGCTCAACACCTCGCGCGGCGACGTCGTCGACGAGACCGCCCTGCTCGAGGCGCTGGACGACGGGCGGGTGCGCGCCGGGCTGGACGTGTTCGACGGCGAGCCCGGCTCCGGCCAGGCCGAGTGGGAGTCGCGCCTCGCGCAGCACCCGGCGGTCGTCGCCACCCACCACATCGGCGCCTCCACGGCGCAGGCGCAGCGGGCCATCGCCCAGGGCGTGACCGACATCGTCGACGCGTTCACGACCGGCGAGGCGCGCCACTGCGTCAACCTCGACCCCGACCGCCTGGGCTCGACAGCCCTGATGGTGCGGCACCTCGATCGCGTCGGCGTGCTGGCCCACGTCCTCGACGTGCTCAGCACCGCGCACCTCAACGTCCAGCACATGGTCAACCGCGTCTTCCGCGGCGGCGAGGCCGCGGTCGCGTTCATCGGCGTCCAGGGAGACGCGTCGGAGGAGGTGCTGGCAGCCCTCCGCGGGATCCCGCACGTGCTCGGCGTCTCGGTCGTGACGCTCGACGAGAACGCCGGCGGCACGCCATGACCCACGTCCGCCCCTTTCCTGCCCGCCTCGTGCGCCAGGGTTCCGCGCGGCGCACGGTGTCGGCGATGTCGGACTCGCAGGACGAGTCGGGCGTCGACCTCTACCGCGTCGCGGTCGACCCCGCGGCGTACGACGACGTACCGGCCGCGCTCTACGTCTACCGCCAGACCCGCGGCGACGCGTCGTACGTCGGCGTCGTCTGCGACGTGGCGGTGCAGGCCGTCGCCGACGGGCGGGTGCGTGGGCACGAGGCCGTCGTCCAGCTGCGCGTCGACGCCCTGGTCTGGCACCACTCCCGGTCCAGCTCGCCACCGGCACTGGTGATGTTGCTGCACCGCGCCGGGCCGGAGTTCACCCGCGCGGTCGCGTCGGCCCAGCAGACCGAGCCGGTGCTCGACTTCGCAGGTCCGGGGGACTTCCAGCAGACCGTGTGGCGCCTCGACGACGGCCCCACGACGGCGGCCCTGGCCGCCGAGCTGGCGGCCACCGAGCTCTACATCGCCGACGGCCACCACCGCGCGGCAGCCGCCCTCGAGGAGTGGCGGATCGCGGGCAAGCCGCCCGAGGCCGGTCTGTTCTGCGTGGTGCACGAGATGGACGGGCTGAGCCTCTCGGCGTTCCACCGCCGCGTCTCCGGCCCGCTCGACCCGGCCCGCCTGCTCGCCCTCCTGGGCGGGCAGTTCGAGATTCGCGAGGTCGACGGGCCGCCCGCGCTCTCGGTCGGCTCGATGGGGCTCTACGTCGCGTCCCGCTGGTACGACGTCCGCCTCCCGGCCGACCGCCCGCCCGGCGTTCCCGGCCTCGACGCGACGATCCTGCAGACCCAGGTGATCGACCGCCTCGACCCGGCCCCGCCCGGACGCGTGCGCACCGTCGACACCGTGCCCTCGTCGTCGCCGCTCGACGAGCTGGTGGCGCGCTGCGACGTCGACCGGGGAGCCTTGTTCACGCTGGCACCACCCCCGCCCGAGGCCCTGACCGAGGTCGCCGACGCCGGCGAGGTGATGCCCGCCAAGACGACGTACTTCGAGCCCAAGCCGGCGGCCGGGATCTTCCTGCACCGGTGAGCCACCGTGTCCGGTGGCCGGTCCGACGCTGTCGGATCGCCGAGATCCCCTTCGTAGTACCTCTGAGAGCCGGCCCGCGAGGGCGCCGTCACGACCAGGGGAGATGACCACCAGATGCCGCATCCTGAGCCTGTTGCCCGCCGATTCTTCGACCTCACCGAGCCGATCGCGATGGTCAACTTCTCCGCCCCGGAGCCCAACGACGCGATGGCCGCCCTCGGGTTCCGCGGCTACTGGGACGGCTACTTCGCGGGGCGCGCGGCGCCGCTCGGCCACACCCCGGCCGAGGTGGTCCACGCGGCCTTCTACAACTTCGCCGACGGCGAGGTGGCGCGCCACATCCCGAAGGTCTGGGAGGTCACCACCCCGGAGGCGGCGCACGCCGCACGTCAGCAGGGATGCGTGGCGGCCCTCCGTCGGATCCTCGACGACCAGGTCGGGACGCCCGGGCTCGCGAGCGCCGCCGAGCTCCTCTCCCGAGTCTCGACCAGCGCGCCGACCGAGGGGCGGGTGATGTACGCCGGGCTGCGCGCGCTCCCCGTGCCCGAGGAGCCGGTGGCCCGGCTCTGGCACACGGCCAACATGCTCCGCGAGCACCGTGGGGACGGCCACATCGCCGCGCTGGTCTCCGAGGGCGTCGGTGGGCTCGAGGCCCACGTGCTCAGCGCTCTCGACATGGGCGTCTACCCGGCGGAGTCGTTCGGTCGGATCCACCACCTCCCGGAGGACTACCTCGCCGAGGTCATGGACGGCCTACGCGCCCGCGGGCTCCTCGATGCCTCCGGCCGCTTCACCGAGGCCGGGCGTGCGACCAAGGACCGGGTCGAGTCACTGACCGACCGCCTGGCCGAGGCGCCGTACCAAGGTCTCGCGCCGCGCGAGCTCGACCGGCTGGCCGATCTGCTGGAGCCTCTCGCCCGAACGCTGCGAGCCGCGCAGTAGCACGACGCCCGCCACCGGCGCCGCTCAGTCGCCCCAGGCGCCGGCGAGCACCTCACGGTGTGTAGGCAGTGCGGCCCGGTGACGCAGGGCGCCCTCACCGGTCAGGCAGACGTAGATCGCGCGCCGGTCGTCGGAGCACATGCTCCGCTTGACGAGCCCGTCGTCCTCGAGTCGTGCGACCGCTCGGGACAGGGCGCTCTGGCTGAGGTAGATGTCCTGGGCCAGGTCGGTCATCCGGTAGTTGCCGCAGTTGGCGTCGACGAGCCGGTCGAGGATCTCGAACTCGCTGAGCCCGATCGCGTGCTCGTCGTGCAGTGCCTTCTCCAAGGCGCAGCTGACCTTCGCATGCCGGTCGAGGAGCTCCCGCCACTCGCCCACGGGCGCCGCCGGCACACGGCGCCTCGTGCGCGACGCGGTCGTCGACGGCGAGGTGGTCATGGGTCGCAGGGTAGCCAAGATCGACGCCTCATGCAACCACATTAATTGTGTTTGCATTGAATGCACACGCATGGAATGCTCTCGTCCCATGTCTTCCTTCTCGGCTCCCACAGCGAGCCCCTCCACTGCCTCCCTCTGGACCGGGCGCACCTGGGCACTCCTGATGACGCTCTGCATCGTGCTGTTCCTCGACGGCCTCGACGTGTCGATGATCGGCGTCGCGCTGCCGTCGATCGGCACCGAGCTCGACCTGTCCACCTCGTCCCTCCAGTGGCTGGTCAGCGGCTACGTGCTGGGATACGGCGGTCTGCTGCTCCTCGGCGGTCGCACGGCCGACCTGCTCGGCCGACGCAAGGTGTTCCTGATCGCCCTCGCGGTCTTCGCCCTCGCCTCGCTCACCGGAGGCCTCGTCACCACCGGTCCGCTGCTGATCCTGACCCGGTTCGTCAAGGGCCTGGCCGCCGCGTTCACCGCACCCACGGGCCTCTCGATCATCACCACCAACTTCGCCGAGGGACCGGCGCGCAACAAGGCCCTCTCGATCTACACCGTGTTCGGCGCCGGCGGCTACTCGTTCGGCCTGGTCTTCGGCGGGCTGATGACCGGCATCGGCTGGCGTTGGACGTTCCTGCTCCCGGTGCCCATCGCGCTGGTCGCCCTGGTCGCCGCGATCGCCCTGCTCCCGAAGGACACGCCGGCGGAGGGTGGCGGCCACGACCTGCTCGGGGCCCTGACCTCGACTGCCGCGATGCTGCTGCTGGTGTACACGGTCGTCACCGCCCACGAGGTCGGCTGGGTCTCGGCACGCACCATCGGCTCGTTCATCGTGGTCGCCGCCCTGGCCGTCGCGTTCGTGGCCGTCGAGAAGCGGGTCGCGCACCCCCTGATCCGGCTCGGCATCCTGCGCAAGGGGACGCTGGTCCGGGCCAGCCTGGCGATCATCGCGATGGGCGGCTCGTACTTCAGCTGGCAGTTCATCGTCACGCTCTACCTGCAGGACACCCTCGGCTGGTCGCCGCTCGAGCTCGCGCTCGCGCTGCTCCCCGTCGGCCTGATGGTGACCGCGTCGTCGATCTTCTCCAACCGGCTGGTCGACCGCTTCGGCACGGCGCGGATCATCGCCGTCACCCTGAGCGTGATGGCGGTCGGATACCTGCTGTTCCTGCGGGTCGACTCCACGCCGTCCTACGTCGGCGCGATCCTGCCGGCGGTGCTGCTGATCGGCGTCGGCTGGATCGGCTTCCCGGCCGTGAACATCCAGGCGACGAGCGGCATCGCGGACGACGAGCAGGGACTCGCCGCCGGCGTGCTGCAGACCTCGATGCAGGTCGGCGCCGCGATCGTGCTCGCCGTGACCACCGCCCTGATCGCCTCCGGCCCCACCGGGGACACCCACACCCGCGTCGATGCTCGACGCCTACCGGCCGGGCCTGGTCTTCGCCACCGCGGTGTCCATCGTGGGCGCGCTGGTGGCCGTGCTCGCCCTCGTGCCACGGCGTGGCCGCGAGGTCACGGTGGAGATCGAGGACGAGCGGGAGGGCGCGGCGCCGCAGCCGGACCTGGCGGCCTGAGGCTCAGCGCCGGCCCGGCACGTGCTGAGCCGTGGCTGGTCCGATCGGCTCGTGAGAGGGTCGCTTCTCGTGAGCGGCGAACCGGCAGCAGGTGACCTGGACGTCCGGTGGATCCATGGGTCGGCGTCGCGGCGGCACCGCACGGATCCGGCGTGGCAGGTCCATCGGTACCGCGACGACACGATCCTCCTCCGGCAGAGCAAGGACGCGGACTACGAGGCACCGTTCACGTTCCTCCTCCTCGGCGCCGAGCGCGCACTGCTCCTGGACAGCGGCGCGACCGACGACGAGGCGTTGCGGGGCGTCGTCGACGGGCTCGTCGACGCCTGGCTCGACCAGCACCCCACGCCCGGGTACCGGCTCGTCGTCGCACACACCCACGCGCACGGCGACCACATCGCGGGCGACGCGACGTTCCGAGACCGTCCCGACACGGTCGTGGTCGGCACGTCGGTGGAGGACGTGCAGCAGTTCTTCGGCTTCACCGGGTGGCCGGAGGAGGTCGTCGACCACGACCTCGGGCAGCGCCGTCTCCAGCTGATCGGCATCCCCGGCCACGAGGTCGCCTCGATCGCCGTGTACGACGAGTCGACCGGCTTGCTCTTCACCGGCGACACCGTCTATCCCGGTCGGATCTACGTCCGCGACTTCCCGGCGTTCGTGGACAGCCTGCACCGACTCGTCGCGTTCGCGGAGGCGCGGGACGTCACGCACGTGCTCGGCTGTCACATCGAGATGACCCGTCGACCGGGGAGGGACTACTACCTCGGGTGCCGCTATCAGCCCGACGAGCCGCCGCTGCAGATGTCGGTGACCCAGCTGCTGACCATGCGAGATGCCGCGGTCTCCGTCGCCGACCGGCCGGGACCGCACCGCTTCGACGACTTCGTGCTCTTCAACGGGATGGGACCGCGGACGCAGGTCCCCCTGCTGGCACGGGCGCTCACCTCGCGAGCGCTGGACGTCGTGCGGCGCCGCTAGGACGCCGCCCCGGTCTCACGCGGTCCGGGCGTAGTGGCCCGGGGGGATCCCGAGCAGCCTGGTGAAGTGGCGGGTCAGGTGCGCCTGGTCGTAGAACCCCACCTCGGCGGCGGTGTCGGCGGCGCTGCGTCCGGCGAGGAGGAGGTGGCGGGCGAGGTCGAGGCGGCGGCCGGTGAGGTACTGGTGCGGCGGGATGCCGTGCTCGCGGGTGAAGGCGCGGACGAGGTGGGTCTCCGAGGCGCCGAGGGTCGTCGCAGCCTCGGCCAGCGTGATGCCGGTCGTGACGCGGTCGTCGATCAGGTCGCGCAGCCGGCGGGCCAGGGTGCGGTCACGGCGTACGACGGGCGGGTCGGTGGCGGCCAGGTGGGTGATGAGGCGTTCGCGGACCAGGGCGAGCCGGCTCTCGGCCTCGAAGGCGTCGCCGGGATGGGCCAGGGCGCTGTGCAGGAGGTCGATCTGGCCGCGGAGCGGCCGGTCGGCCCAGCCCGGGTGGTCGACCGCGTTGCCGATGCGGGCGGCGTCGAACGTCGTCTCGTCGAGGTAGACCACGCGCTTGCGGAAGCCGGAGTCGGTGACCGAGCGGCCGTCGTGCGGCACGTGCGGCGGGAGCAGGGTGACCAGGTCGCCCAGGGCACCGTGCTCGTGCCGGTCGAGGTCGTAGCGGATCAGGCCGGTCTCCACGACCAGCAGGGCCCACGTGTCGTGGGTGTGTAGGGGGTAGGCGTGGTCGGGGAAGTGCGCGTGCAGCACCTCCGCGACGCCCGGCACGTCGGGGCGCCACGCCCGGATCCGCGGCCGGTCGGCCGCACGGCCCGCCATGTCAGGAACGTACAAGACGACCCCGGCCTCGCGCGCGCAGGATTCGGGCATGGAAGAGCCACCCGACGTCGACCCACGCAAGCGTTTCGACACCAAGATCGCGATCGTCCTCCGCGACGACCTCGAGACCTGGCAGCGCCTGAACGTCACCGCGTTCCTCTCCAGCGGCATCGCCGCGTCGGAGCCGGAGCTGATCGGTGAGCCGTACGGCGACGCCGACGGCACGGCGTACCACGCGATGTTCCGGCAGCCGGTGCTGGTCTTCGAGGGCTCGAAGGAGGACCTGACCCGGTCGCACCACCGCGCGATCGGACGGGGCCTGGAGGTCGCGGTGTTCACGGCCGACCTGTTCATCACCGGCCACGACGAGGCCAACCGGGCTGCGGTCCGAGCCGTCGGGCGCGACGACCTCGACCTGGTCGGCATCGCCCTGCACGGCCCGAAGAACGCCGTCGACAAGGTGGTCAAGGGCGCGCGGATGCATCCGTAGCGGGGTCTCGTGACGGTCGCAGAGCGACCTCCTCGACCACCGGGGAGGACGCAGAGCGACCTCCTCGACCACCGGGGAGCACGCACAGCGACCTCCTCGACCACCGGGCAGGACTCCCCCTCGACCGCCGTGCTCGGCGTCAGCCGCGGGCGCCCCGGACCTCACGCTGGTCGGCCAATGCGGCGCGGATCGCCGGCACGACCTCCTCGACCGTGGCCACGCAACGGGCCAGGGCGAGGTCGTCGGGGTCGACCACGAGCCCCTCGCCGACCGCACGGTGCACGTCGGCCCACGCGTCACCCACCAGCACCAGCGCGGCCGCGCCGGGCTCGGTCTGGGCGGCCGCCCAGACGATCGCGGCCTCGCTCAGGGTGCCGATGCCGCCCGGCAGCGCGACGACGACGTCGGCGGTGAGCAGGTGTCGCAACCGCTCGGCGTAGTCCGCCGACCACCGGAGCTCCGCGTTGCTCTCGTGGGGGGCGAGGTGCTCCCACGCCGACATGGGCAGGCCCACCGTGTGCCCGCCGGCCGCCGCGGCCGCACCGGAGGTCGCCCCCATCAGCCCGCCGTACCCGCCGGTGACGATCGCCCAGCCCTCGGCGGCGACGGCGCGCCCGAGTCGTTGGGCCGCTTCGTACCGCGGGTCGTCCGGTCCGATCCGGGCCGAGCCGATGACACCGATCTCAACCTGAGACGAGCTGGTAGCCACGGAGACCCTTCTTCTGGTTGAGCGTGATGATGACGCCGCGCAGGACGCCCTCGCTGTACTCGCTGCCCGGGTTGAGCGCGACGGTCCTGCCGATCCGCGCCTCGCCGCGCGACTCGTGGATGTGGCCGTGCAGGCTCATCATCGGCTGGTACGCCGTGATCGCGTCGCGCACCGCCGAGCTGCCGACCCCGGCGATCACCGGCGCACCGCCCTTGACCACCGGCCGGAACTCCGCGTCGAGCTCCATCGCCTGGTCGATCGGCGTGTTCTTCGGAGGCACGTGCAGGTTGAAGATCGACCGGCTCGGGTCGTCCAGCTTGGCGACCTCCTCGTCGATCACCTTCCGCAGGTCGTCCTCGTCGAGCTCGCGCGGCGAGTCCCATGGGGTGCGGTTGGAGTAGCCGACCGAGATCATCGGGAACCCGCCGGGCAGCTCGACGACCCGGCTGTCGGGGTTCACCACGATGTCGCTACCGGACAGCAGGTCGTCGACGAACATCGGGTCGTCGTTGCCCGGCGCGAAGATCACCTCGATCCCCGTGCCACCCAGCCGGTCCTCGGCCATGTCGATCCAGCGACCCATGGTCTCGGTCATCAGCTTCTGGAAGAGGTCGTCCACCGCGCCCGGGTCCTGGCGCAGCGCGGCCATCTCGTCCGGCGTCATCGGGTGTGCGTAGAAGCCGGCGTCCGCGATGAACTTGTTCAGCCCGGGCAGACCGGTGGAGTCGACGACGCGTTTGCGGCCGAACAGGTGCGCGGCGAACTGGTCGGGCGACTCCTCGACCACCGGCACGATCATCTTGCCGGTGATGTCGCCGCCCATCACGACCGCGTCGACGCCGTAGAACTTCCCGGCGTTGAGGAACTTCCGCAGGCAGACGTCCGACCCGTGGATGTCCGTGGCGAAGAAGATCTTCGCGTCCTTCATCCCTGTGCACCCCCTACTTCCTCCGGCAGCTCGTACCAGGGCGTCTTCCGCCCGACGACGCTGCGTGCCTTCCAGCGCATGGACTTCGGGGCCGACCTCAACGACTCGTCGATCGCGTCGGCTCGACCCTCGACGACGGCGGCCTCCTCGGGAGCGAGCAGGTCGGCGGCGGCGCCGCGGACCAGCCGTAGGTTGTCGGTGACCGTGGTGAACCAGCCCCAGTCGCCCGAGGTGACCGAGCGGAGCCGGTCCAGCGACATCGCGTTCATCCGGCCGTCGCCGCCGCCGGCGATGTCGGCGGTCTCGTGGGTGAGCAGCAGGCGTACGGCGTCGACCAGGTCCTTGCGGTTGATCTCGTGGATCTGCAGCTTGGTCAGGAGCAGGTCGGCCGCGTCGAGGCTGTAGGGGTGCTGGTCGAGCCGGCCGGACAGGTCGAGGCGATGGCACATTGCGAAGACACCCACGAACACGTCGACCTGCCGCTTGTTCACCGTGTCGTAGAAGAGCATCCGCTGCGCCCCGTGCAGGGCGTTGAACCGCTCGTTGGGGAGGTATCCGGCAGCGGTCAGCACCTCCGTCGTCCGCCGGGTCGACTTGGCCGGGACGACGACGTCGAGGTCGCCGTACCCGCGCTCCAGCGCCGCCGGGACCGGACGGTGGTCGTGGAGCGCGACACCCACGCCGCCCAGCAGCCGGACAGGCAGGTCGGTGGCCGACTCCACCACCCGACGCCCCTCGGCGACGACGTCCGCGAGCGGGGCGGTCATGCCGGTTCTCCGATCGTCGCGCGGTGGATGGTGTCGTAGTGCTCGGTGCGCGCCTCGTCGCTCGGGAAGTTGTAGGAGCGCTTCCCGGTCAGCTCGGCGAGATGGAAGCCGACCAGCGACAGCGGCAGCGCGGCCGTCACCGGCGACAGCTCCTCGGGTACCCCGGGTGCCAGCGGCAGCCAGTGCTCGCCGGGGCCGCGGCTCTCCGGCTCGGCGTCTGAGACGACGACGGGAACGGCGCCGACGAACCGGAGCTCGGAGAGGATCTCGAGCCCACGGTCGTGACCGGCACCGGTCGGGTTGACCAGGACGACCGGGTCGCCGGCCTCGGTCACGAAGTACTCCTCGTGCGCCCACTCCTCGAGGTTGGTCGAGACCGCCCGCAGCTGCGGCCCCTCGAAGAGCTTGGCCGCGCCGAACCTCGCGGTCGCCTCGTTGGGACCCGCGCCCAGGAACGTCGCCCAGCCACCGCCGAGCAGCGCCCGCGCGGCGTCGACGGCCCCGTCACCGCTGAGCTCGAGGGTGCGGGCCGTCGCGGCCGGGAGACCGTCGAGCGCGCGACGCAGGGTGCCCTCCTGGCCGCGCAGCTCGGCGATCTCCGCGGCGAGCCGGAGCAGGCTGCCCAGCATCGCGACGTACGTCGAGGTGCCCGGCGAGAAGCCGAGCGTGGTGACCTCGAGGGGCACCACCTCGTCCACCGCCTGCCCGAGCTGGCTGTCGGCGGAGTGGGTGAGCCCGAAGACCGGGTGGCCGAGGCGGCGGGCCTGGACGGCGGCCTCGGTGGTGCGGCCGACCTTCCCGGAGAAGGACACGCAGACGACCGCGCTGGCCTTGGGCAGTGCGCGTGGCAGGTAGCGGGCGAGGTCGAGCGCGTGCACGGGGTGGGCCGTCACCGGCGTGTGCCGCTGGAAGGTGAGCGCGGCCGCCTGCCCGGCGAACGCGCTGTCGCCGCAGCCGGTGAGCCACAGGTGCTCGATCTCCCGGTCGACGAGGGTGCGCGCGAGCCGCCGGACGTGGCCGTCGGCGTCGTCGAGCACGTCCGAGACGACGTCGGGGATCATCGCGATCTCGCGGCGCATCACGTCGATGTCGTACGCCGCACCGTCGGGGCCGTCCGGCGCCTGCTCCGCCGCCGCGGGTCGGGGGTTCGCCGACGGCGGAGCAGGCGTGACCCGGGAGGCGTGGGACGCGCGGTCGCGGCCCAGCTCGTGGAGCACGTCGGGGTCCTGGTCGAGGAGTCGCAGGCTGCCCGACGAGGCGATCGCCGTGCCGGCCACGGCGACGCCGAGCGCCACGGCGTCGACGGTCCGGAGCTCCCGCGCCAGGCCCGCCGCGACTCCGCCGCAGAAGGAGTCGCCGGCGCCGGTGGTGTCGACGACCTCGGTCTCGAGGGCGGGCACGTGCACGAGGTCGTCGTCGCCGGACATCACGTAGGCGCCCTCGGCGCCGGCCTTGACCACGGCCCGTCGTACGCCGGCCCGGGCCAGCGCGCGCAGCCCGCCCGTCGGCGTCTGGTCGCCGGTGATGGCCTGCAGCTCCTCGAGGCTGGGCTCGAAGAGGTCGACGGCGCCGGCCAGCGCGAGCACCCGGGCGGCCGGCTCGTCCGCCCAGCCCTCGTGGGTGTCGAGCGTGACCACGGCATCGGGCGCAGCTCGGCGGACCTCGGCCACGACGGCCTCGGCGTTGGCGACCGGCATCGCCGCGACATGCACCACCCGTGCCCCGCGGACGGCGGCCGCGACGTCCTCGGGCACCGGCGCCACCTCGGCCGAGCGCCCGGCCGGGGTGCGGTACACCCAGTGCCGGCGGCCGTCCGGCTCGTAGATCACCCAGTTGCGGACCGTCGGTCCGAGCACGTCGACGACGTGACTCGTGTCCACGCCCGCCCCGGCGAGCCGGTCGAAGGCGTCGGCGGGGAAGTCCTCCCCGCGCCGGGCGACCAGCACGACCCTGGCGCCGCACGCCGCAGCGGCGGCAGCCGTGTGGACGCTGTTGCCGCCGAGCGTGGCCATCAAGGTGGTGCCGTCGGCCAGGACGACGTCGTCGATGGTGAGGTTCCCGACGACGACCACCTCGGGGTCGGCCGTCGCCGGGAAGACGGGGTTCTCCTGTGTCACGCGCTGCTCACTCCGGGGGGATCTCGCGGTAGGCCAGGGACAGGTCGACGCCACGGCGCTTGTTGATCGCCCAGGTGACGGCGTACCAGACCGCACCCACCACGACCACTCCGATCATGAACTTCAGCGAGAGCCCACGGGTGGCCGCGAAGGTCGCGTTGACCGTGTCGTCCGCGATGAACATGATCATCAGCCCGCCCAGCGCGACCACGCCGCCGAGGCCCGCCAGGGTCACCGCCGGCACGCCGAAGATGCGACGGCCGCCGCCGCCCTCCCAGATCTGCGGGAGGCGGTAGGGGAACACGACGCCGGCCAGGCTGACCAGGATGAAGGCACAGATCTGGGCGAGCAGGGCCCCGAGCAGGCTCGCCTTGGGGATCTGCACCAGCGCGACCAATGCCGCCGTACCGGTGATCGCGCAGAGCAGGATCGCCTTCACCGGCGTGTGCAACCGGTCGTTCACCTCGCCGAGCTGGTGCGGGACGGTGCGGTCCAGCGACCAGGCGAGCATGTAGCGGGTGGCCTGCAGCGCCGAGAGCGGCGTCCCCATCAGCGCCCAGAGGATGAACCCGACGCCGATCAGCACGAGCAACGGGACGCTGCCGGTGAGGATGCTGGCGATCAGGTTGATGCTGGGCGGTACGCCGCCGGGGGTCGCGAGCTGCTCGTTCCCGGTGTTGGCGAGGTAGCTGAGGCTGTTGGCCCACTGCGACCCGACCGCGTGCTGGTAGATGGCCACCAGACCGAACAGGACGGCCCCGTTGATGAGCACGCCGCCGACCATCGCGAAGTACTGCGTGCGGCTGGCGCGCTTCACCTCGCCACCGATCTGGGCCGAGCCCTGCGCGTAGCCGACGACGAAGAACACCCACGGCAACATCAGGATCGTCGCCGACAGGCTGAACCCGTGCGACGGGTTGAACCCGCCCGACTGGGCCGCGGAGATGACGGCGTCGTACTGCAGGCCCTTGTTGGCGGTGGCCATGGTGTTCCACTGTGCGGCGATGTCGCCGCTCCTGAACAGCAGCAGGCCCGCGACCAGGAGGATGCTCAGCCCGGCCAGGCCGAACAACCACTTCTGGATCCGCCAGTACCACTGCGAGCCGTAGATCAGGATCGCCGCGAAGCCGAAGGTCAGGATCGCGCCGACCACGATCACCCACCACTGGGTGGTCATCCCGAGGACGGTGTGCTTGGCCACCAAGTCGTTGCTCAGGGTGATGAAGCCGTCGTGACCGGTGACCGCGCCGATGGTCGTCAGCGCCACCGGGACCGCGAACGTGAGGGCGAACCAGGCGTTGAAGCCGATCCAGAAGAAGATCAGCCACATCCCCTGGCTCCACGAGAGCAGCCAGCCGGCGATCGGGTGGAGCGCCCGGCTGACGAACACGTAGTCACCGCCGGACCGCGGCATCGCGGCCGAGAACTCGGCGTACACCCAGAGCAGGGTGAAGGCCATCACCAGCGTCCCGATCACGATCGCCAGCAGCATGCTGCCGCCGGGGAAGTTGCCGGGTGCCTGCAGGAGCATGAAGACGGCGCCGAGGGCGACGTTCATGCCGAGCGTGTTCATGATCAGGGCGTCCCACTTGGAGACCTCCCGGACCAGACCGGTCGCGTTGCGTACGAACAGCTGTCCGTCCTCGGAGAAGTCCGAGGGGATCGAGACCTCTGCCATGTCGTTCCTCCAGTGCCGCAGTGGGTGCGTGGTGCCCGCGTGGCGGGCCCCGAGTCAGGTGTGGTCGCCTCGACGACTCTCGATGGCGAACCGGAAATGCTCCGGTCGGTAGAGCACCCGTGAGTACTCCACCGGCCGGTCCTTCTGGTCGCGGGTGACGCCGACGACCTCGAGCAGGGGGCTGCCGGGCGTGAGGGCGAGCAGGTCGGCGTCCTCGAGGCCGGCGCGTCCGACCTCGACGATGTTGTCCGCCGAGGTCATCTCGATCCCGTGCACGTCGGTGAGCGCGTCGTACAGCGAGCCCTCGCCGAGGTCGTGCCCGGCCATGCCCTTCTGGTAGCGGGCGGGTAGCCACGCGGTCAGCAGGGCGACGGGTGCGTCATCCAGGACGGCGAGCCGGCGCAGGCACCAGGCCTCGCGACGGCCACGGAGCCGGAGCGCCTCGGCGACCGGTACGGGTGCCGGGTCGACCCGGGAGCTGAGGACGTGGACGACGGGAGCGAGCCCCTGCTGGCGCATCGAGCCGTGGAAGCTGCCCAGGATCTGGATCTTCTCCACGAGCTTGCGCTCGCGGACGAAGGTCCCCTTGCCGCGGGTGCGGTCGACGTAGCCCTCCTTGGTGAGGTCCACCATCGCCTGCCGCACCGGCGCCAGGCTGACGCCGAGCGCCTCGGCCAGCCGCCGCTCGCGCGGCAGCTGCGAGCCCGGGCGCAGCCAGCCCTGCTCGATGCCCTGCAGCACCGCGACCTTGATCTGGTGGTGCAGCGGGGTGGGGCTGTGCCGGTGCACGCCGCGCGCCAGCCGCTCCTCCACCGTGATGGTCGCCACGGCGAGAACAATACAAAGTTATAATCTTGTGTCAAGCAGGTGAACGCGGCTCGGCGTCTCGGCGGGTCGACCGGCGAGGCGGTCGCCACCGACGCGTTGTGATCCGACGCCGTCCCTGCGCTCTGTCTTCGTTCCTCTCGGTCTCCGCCGGAGCTACGCTCCGTCGGAGCTCTCGGGGCGCTTCGTGTAGTACTCGGTGAACTCCCGGCAGCGGCCCTCGTCGTCGAAGCGCATCACGAAGCAGTTGTCGAAGACCTGGGTGACCGGGCCACCGGGTGTCTCGCTGTACGTCGACGTGCCGGTCGCGACGACGACATCTCCGTCGACGGCGACCGGCGCGTAGGAGGCGTCGTAGGTGCCCGGCTCGTCCCGTGTCGAGGCATGGGCGTCGGTGGCCTCACCGGTCCAGCTGCGGACGACCGCGTCACGCCCGACCACCCAGTCGGCGTAGGAGTAGAAGCGGTAGCGCACGTCCTCGCTGAAGAGGCCCGCGATGTCGTCGGCGTCGTAGGACTTCCAGGCAGCGACGTAGCGGTCGAGCCAGGCCCGGGCGGTGTCGTGGTCCACGCGGCCACCGTACGACGACCGCTGCCTAGTCGATCAGCCACTCCGGGCGCTCGAGCAGCGCGACGAGCACGGCCAGCCAGCGCGAGGCCTGCACGTCGTCGACGCGTCCGGCGCGCACCGAGAGGGTCAGCGTCATCACCTTGCCGGGGATCACGGCGCCGGCGTCGATGACCGGCTCGTCGCGCACCGCGCCGACGGCGAGCACGGCCGCCTGACCCTGGGGCACGACCGCGGCGGCCTCCTCGACCCCGAACCGGCCCGGGAACGTGACCGGGATCCCGACCGGCGCACCCTTGTCGTGCGTGAGCCGGGCGACGCCGAGCTGGGGCACCTGACGATGGGCGGCGATCACGGAACGGCCGACCAGGTCGATCACGCTGGACTCGGGTCGGTCTCGCTCCAGCCGGGCCGACAGCGCCACCAGGCGGTCGACGCGCACCCGGGCGCGGAGGTAGTGGTGCTGCTGCTCGGGCTCGGAGTCCGACTCGACGGCCGGGTCGACAGCCGGCTCGGCTGCGGCCGCGTGCCGGGCCGCGGGTCCGTCGTCGGACGTCGCCGTGGCCCGCGCGACGCCCTCGAGCTCCGCGACGCCCTCCAGCTCCGCGACGACCGAGAGGGGCTGCGGGGAGTCGAGCACGCTCGGGCGGTCGGGCTCGGCCCGGTGACCCGACACGGACGCCTCGAGCGACGCCGCGCTCACGCGCTCACGCCGGACGACGCCGAGCTCGGCCAGGACCGCCTCGATGTCGGTGATCTGCTCCCAGGGCTCGCCGAGGAGCCCGATCGGCGTGCCCGGCTCGACCTGGGTTCCGGGCTCGACCAGGGTCTTCAGCAGCAGCCCCGGACGGCCGGCCTCGACGCTGAACAGCTCGTCCTCGGTCTCGACGTACGCGATCGTCTGCGCGGCATCGAAACGGGACGACTCCTCGACGAGCCACGCCGCCAGCACCCCGGCGTCCGAGTCGCCGGTGACGTCAGGCATGCGTAGTACCCGAGGCAACGGTCATTCCCCCACAAGAGGTCGATGCTGGCACTCCGCGTGGCGCCGCGGGGTGCTTCGAAGTCCGGCCCCAGGCTAGGCGACCTCCCGGACCCTGACCACCCCGGGGGGTGACCGGGATCAGGTCTTTACCTCCTCGTAGGGAAGGGCGACGTCGGGAGGGTTTCCGCCCGGCGATCGGGGTACGGACGACCATGAGCCGCGTGCAGCAGGACATGTCCGCAACGCCCGACGAGGTCTGGCGGGTGCTGTCAGACGGCTGGCTCTACCCGCTGTGGGTCGTGGGTGCCACCCGGATGCGACAGGTGGAGGACCACTGGCCCGCACCCGGGTCGAAGCTCCACCACTCGGTCGGCGTGTGGCCCCTGGTGATCGACGACGACACGGAGGTGGTGGACTCCGTGGAGGGGCGGATGCTGCGGCTGCGCGCCCGGGCGTGGCCCACGGGCGAGGCGGACGTCGTCCTCCGCATCGAGGATCGCGGAGCGGAGTCGACGGTGACGATCGACGAGGACCTCGTGGCCGGACCGGGACGGTTCGTGCCCGCGCCGGCACGCGCTCTGGCCCTCCAGGTGCGCAACCGGGAGACCCTGCGCCGTCTGGCCTGGCTGGCCGAGCGGCGGGAGTGACCCGTGGACCCGTCGTACGACGCCGTGGTGATCGGGGCGGGGCCGAACGGCCTGGTCGCGGCCAACCGGTTGGCCGACGCCGGCTGGTCGGTGCTCGTCCTGGAGGCTCAGCCGCACGTCGGCGGTGCCGTGCACAGCGACCGGGGGCTGGACCCGGCGTTCGAGCACGACGTCTTCAGCTCCTTCTACCCGTTGGGCGCGGCGTCGCCGGCCCTGCGCTCACTGCGGCTCGAGGAGCACGGCCTGGTCTGGCGCCACGCGCCGGCCGTCCTCGGCCACCCGCTGCCCGACGGCCAGTGGGCGTTGCTGCACCGCGACCGGGAGGTGACGGCAGGCCTGCTCGAGGGGCAGCACGCGGGCGACGGCGACTCCTGGCTCGCGCTCTGTGAGCGCTGGGACCGCATCGGCGACCCGCTCGTCGAGGCCCTGTTGACGCCGCTGCCTCCGCTCCGGGCGACCGCGCGGGGGCTGATGCGCGTCCGCTCCGCCGGCGGCATGGACCTGATCCGGATGCTGCTCACCCCGGTCGTCGACGACACCCTGTGGCCGTTCGGCGGCGAATCGGCACCCCTGATGCTCGCCGGCAACGCCGCCCACTCGGACATCCCGCTGGACTCCCCCGGGTCGGGCCTGATGGGCCTGCTGCTGACGATGCTCGGCCAGACCGTCGGCTTCCCCGTGCCGGAGGGCGGGAGCTCTCGGCTGACCGACGCGCTGCACGCCCGGCTGCTCGAGCGTGGCGGTGAGGTGCGCTGCGGCGCCCCGGTCGAGCACGTCGAGGTCGCGGGCGGACGCGTGGTCGCCGTCCGAGCCGGTGACGGGTCGCGCGTCGGCGTACGTCGGGCCGTGGTCGCCGCCGTCGTCGCGCCGATCCTCTACGAGCGCCTGCTCGACCGCGACGACCTGCCGAGCCGCGTCCGGCGGGGCATGCAGCGCTTCCAGCTGGACCCCTCCACGGTCAAGGTCGACTGGGCCCTCGACGGTCCGGTGCCCTGGTCGACCCCGCCGCCGTACGACCCGGGGACGGTGCACGTCGCCGACTCGCTTGCGCAGCTGACCGAGGCCAACGGGCAGATCTCCGCCGACCTCGTGCCCGCCCACCCCTTCCTGCTCGTCGGCCAGATGACCACGACCGACCCGACCCGCTCCCCGCCCGGCACGGAGTCGATGTGGGCCTACACGCACGTCCCCCAGCGGGTGAAGGGGGATGCCGGCGACGACGGGCTCAGCGGGGGCTGGGACCGGGACGAGTGCGAGCGGTTCGCCGACCGGATGCAGCAGCGCATGGAGGAGCGGGCTCCGGGGTTCACGTCCCGGATCCGGGCCCGACGGATCCTCGGCCCGCGCGAGCTGGAGGAGGCGAACCCCAACCTCCTCGGCGGCGCCGTCAACGGCGGTACGTCGCAGCTGCACCAGCAGCTGGTGCTCCGGCCGGTGCCGGGATCGGGCCGCGCGGAGACCGGCATCCGCGGGCTCTACCTCGCCTCGGCGTCGGCCCACCCCGGTGGCGCCGTGCACGGCGCTCCCGGCATGAACGCCGCCCGCGCCGCACTCGCCCACGCCCGCTGGTCGCCGCGACGCCGCTGACCGACGTGGGCGCCGGTCACTGCTTCCGCAGCCAGCGCCGGCGTACGTCGCGCTTGACCTCGTCCTCGGACCGCATGGTCCCCGCGCCCGGGAACTCGTGCTCGTTCCCCTCGATCACGTCGCGCGCCTGAGCGCTCGCCGAGGCGCCGCCCTGCACGTCGTAGAAGAAGCCGCCGTAGAGGGCGGCGATCCCACCCAGGGCCAGCACGACGATCCCGGGCAGTGCCCAGGCCCACGACTGCGCGATGATCCCGGCCCCGATCAGGACCAGGCCGACCACCATCACCACCAGCGCGATCCAGGTCCAGCGGGGCCGCACCGTGTGGGTCGACCCGGGATCACGCGTCTTGTCGCTCATGGCGTCTCCTTCCTCTCTCGTGTCCCGTACCCGGCCGGTCGTGGAGTACACGACGACGCCGAGTCCGTGCTCAGCGGTCGGACCAACCGCCGCCTCGAGGAGGACTAGGCGAGACGGCCGAGCCGCTCGCGGGCCCGGCCGAGCGACTGGCCCGCCGGCAGGTCCGCCCACCGGTCGCCACCGCGGGACAGCCGACGCCCGACGGTGCGGATCGTGTGCTGGTCGGGCTCGACCCGGCTCAGCTCGTCCCACGTGATCGGGACGGCGACGGGAGCACCCGGCCGCGCACGTACGGCGTACGGCGGCACGGCGGTCTGGCCGTAGGCGTTGCGCTGGATGTCGATCAGCACCCGGTCGCCGCGCTTGTTCTTCCGCGCCTCGAGCGTGACCAGGTCCGGCTCCCGGGCGACCAGGACCTCCGCCAGCCGCCGCGCGAAGGTCCGGACGTCGTCGTAGGACTCCGTGCGCCGCAGCGGCACCAGCACGTGGTAGCCCCGTGAGCCGGTCGTCTTCACCACGCTGGTCAGGCCGAGGTCGTCGAGGAGCCCGCCGACCAGCCGGGTGGCCCGGCGTACCGCCGGCAGGCCCGGGACCGTCGGGTCGAGGTCGAAGACCAGCTGGTCCGGCCGCCGGAGGTCGTCGGCGCGGCTGAGCCAGGCGTGCGGGGTGAGGCACGCCTGCTGGGCGAGGTAGACCAGGGAGCGGGCGTCGGTGACCACGACCTGGCGCTGGGGGCCGTCGGACGGTGTCGACCTCCACTGTCCCGACGAAGTCCGGGAAGTGCGACGGCACCTTCTTCTCGTAGAACGCCGGCCCCTCGATGCCGTCCGGGAAGCGCTGCATGTTGATCGGCCGGTCCGCCAGGTGCGGGAGCATCACCGGGGCGACCGACGCGTAGTAGCGCGCCAGGTCGAGCTTGGTCACCGCCGCGCCTCGGTCGGAATCCGGGAACAGCTCCTTGTCCGGCTTGGAGATCCGCGACGCCTCTCGACATCGCTCATCGGGCCTCCCGCACCACGTCGCGCGCCGCCTTGTCGGTGCGCAGGCCGAGGTACCGCGGGTGCCGCAGCTGCCCGGCCGAGGTCCACTCGGTGAAGGCCACCTCCGCCACCAGCCGAGGCCGTGCCCAGTGCACGCCCTTGCGCGGAAGGTTGCCGCGGGTGCACGGCGACTCCTCGACCTCGATCCGGGAGAGCCGGCCGTGGAGGTCGCGCAGCACCTCGCGGGAGAACCCGGTGCCGACCTTCCCGGCGTACACCAGGTCGTCGGCGCCACCCGACCGGTCGTGGTACGCGAGCAGCAGGGCGCCCAGTGCCTCCCGCGACCCCTCGGGATCGGTCCAGCCCACCACGACCAGCTCCTGTCCGGCCTCGCACTTGAACTTGAGCCAGGCATCCGTGCGTCCCGAGCGGTAGGGCGCGTCGTCGCGCTTCGCGATCAGTCCCTCCCACCCGCGGCGGCAGATCTCGGCGTACCACTCCTCACCGGCGGTGACCCGGTGCGGCGTCGACCGCAGCGGGTCGCGCCACTGGAGCAGCGACCGGAGCCGGCGCTTGCGGGACAGCAGCGGTTCGCCGCGGAGGTCCTCCCCGTCCGCCTCGAGGACGTCGAAGACGTAGAAGTAGACGGCGACTCCGGAGCGCCGCGCCTTCTCGGCGTCGGAGACCTGGATCCTCGGCTGGAGCCGGGCGAAGCTGGTCCGCGAGCCCTCGAAGGCCACGACCTCGCCGTCCACCACGAAGGTGCTGGTCGACTGGCGAGCCAGCGCCTCGGCCACCTCGGGGAAGGCGGCCGTCACGTCACGCCCGGACCGGGAGAACAGGTGCGCGTCCGAGCCCTCGCGGACGACCGAGCACCCGCTGCCCGTCCAGCTTGCGCTCGTAGACCCAGCCCGGCTCCCAGAACCGCTCGTGGCTGAGCGTGGCCAGCGCGGGCTCCGGGACCGCCGCCATCGAACCTCCTCGCCGTGGGACGACGTACGCCGTCACCCCCACGTATCCGCGGCGTGCGTCCGCATGCGCCGGCCCACCCGCATCGCCACGGCCGGCAGGCAGCCCGGGTGCATCCACCGGCCGACATCGGGTACCGGAAGAGCAACCGCCGAGAAGGAGGAGCCATGCCCAGCAAGTCGGCCAACGTGAAGAACGAGAAGCAGTACGAGGCACTCAAGGACAAGGGGATGTCGAAGGAGCGGGCGGCCAAGATCGCCAACAGCCCCGGTGCCTCGAGTCGTGGCGGCAAGAAGAGCGGGTCCGGCGGCGACAGCTCCCAGGGCGGCACCACCGCCCAGAAGAAGAAGGCCGGCCGCAAGGGCGGCAAGGCCGCAGCCAAGAAGAGCTGAGCCCGATCCGGCCGGTCGTCAGTCGTCGTCGGTACGCCGCAGAGCGCGGGTCGCAGGCCCCTCGAGCACCGCGCCGTCGGGGCTGAAGCGAGAGCCGTGCAGCGGACAGTCCCACGACCGCTCGGCGTCGTTCCAGGTCAGGGTGCCGCCGAGGTGGGAGCACATCGCCACCACCGAGCACGGCCGTCCGTCGACGCGTGACCTGCCGACCGGCAGCGCGCCACGTCGCCCGACGACCCCCTCGCCCTCACCCGGCTCGCGCAGGCCGGCGAGCTCGGCCCGCGCCAGGTCGCCGACCAGGTGCATCCCCACCGACGCGTTGAGCCGCGCGATCTCGAGGGCCCCACTGGGACGCGTGATCCGGTGGGCCACCGGCGTCTGCCAGGAGGGCTGGTGCCCGTGGATCTGCGCGGTCAGCGACAGCGCGGCAGCCACGCCGTTCGTCAGCCCCCACTTGCCGTAGCCCGTGGCCACATAGAGGTGCCCACGGCCGCGCGGCAGCGTGCCGACGGCCGGCAGCCCGTCGTGCGACGAGTAGTCCTGGGCGGACCAGGCATGGGTCTCCTCCGCGCCGGGGAACCACTCCGCGGTCCACCCGCGCAGGGCATCCAGGTGCGCGGCGGTCGACCGCGTCCGCCCGACGACATGCCCCTGCCCACCGACGAGGAGGAGCGGACCTCCAGCGGACGGTGCGTCGCGGACCGATCGGGTCGGCGACCCGGCCGACAGCAGCATCAGCTCGGGCGGCGAGGGGTGCCGGAAGGCCAGCGCGTACGAGCGGTCAGGCTCGACCTTGGCGAAGTAGAGACCGCGGTCGAGGATCGGGACCCCCGTGGCGAGCACGACGTTCTCGGCGTCGATCCTGCGGCCGTCGTCGAGGGTGACCGCCTGTCCGGACAGCGGTGCCCCAATCACCCGGCGTCCGGTCACCACCGTGCCGCCGTGCCGGCGTACCTCTCGCACGAGGGCGGCGAGGACGTCCATCGCGTCCAACTGCGCCTGGTCGGCGAGCAGCGTTCCGCCCGCATGGGGGAAGGGGACGCCGAGGTCGTGCTGCCAGGTCACGGGCAGGCCGAGGCGCCGTGCCGCCTCATGCTCCTGCTGGGCGGCACCCAGCGAGTCCGCATCGGCGGCGTACGTGACGGCCGTACGGCGTTGGTAGGGCACGCCGTGGTCATCGCAGAAGCGGAGCAGCCAGTCGCGACCCTCGCGGTTGGCGTCCACGTAGGCACGGGCGACGCGGTCGCTCTGCCGGTCCAGGATCCGGGTGAGGCGCGTCCCCTGCAGCAGGGACACCTTGCCGGTGGTGTTGCCGGTCGTGACCGCGCCGACGTCCCGGGCCTCGACCACGGCCACCTGTCGACCGGAGCGGGCCAGGAGCAGGGCCGTGACGAGCCCGCTGATGCCGGCGCCGACGACCAGGTCGTCGTAGCGGTCGGCCAGGTCGGCGTCCGTCTCGATCGGAGCGCGGTCGCGCCAGAGCGAGGTGAGACCGTGGCGGTCGGGGTTCTCCATGACCACCGGTACCCCGGTGAGGCCGTCGGCACGCACGCGATCGAGGAGGGTCTCACGTCGACAGCCCACCCATGGGGGCGAGGACGCGGGGCGGGGCGCGCTCCTAGGCTGATGCCATGTCGCCGTCGGAAGGTCTCCGCGTGTTCTCGTCCGGTATCACCGAGCTGTGGACGGACGGCGTACGGACCGGCCACAAGCTCGGGAGCCTCGGCAAGGCCGCGCTCGAGACCGAGCGGCCGCTGCACGTGGCGGCGGACGGAGCGGACGTCACGCTGTGCGGGACGCCGCTGCACGACCTGCACGAGTACCCCGTCGACTTCGCGGCCCAGGAGCAGCGCATCCGCTGCCCCCGGTGTGACACCGAGCTGGAGAAGAGGAGCGCCGCGGCCCCGAGCTGACCAACCACAGGGGCTAGGACGTGCTGGCGATCTCGGGAGCACCTTCGGCGTCCTGGGTCGCGGTGAAGAACGAGACCTTCCCGTCGTTCTCCTGGATCGCGAGGTCGATGTCGCCGATGCTGCGGATGCCCTGCTGCCGCGCGGCCGCCATCAGGTCGGACGTCGACATCCGCTGCTGCCGCAGGGCTCGGGTCAGGAGCTCGCCGTCCCGCACGATCACGACCGGCTTGCCGTTGATCAGCGACCGCGTGCGGGGGAACCTCCACTGCGTCCACGACAGCACCGTCGTGAAGAGCGCGAACACCGAGATCGTGAGGACGCCGGACGTCAGCGAGTAGTCCTGCTGGGTCACCGACTGCTGCACGAGATCGCCCATCGTGACGTACATCAGCAGCTCGAACGTGCTCAGCTCGCCCAGGGTGGTGCGGCCGACCGCGCGCGTCACGGCCCAGAGGAAGAGGAACATCACGGCTGCCCGGATCACGATCTCCACGACGAGCCCTCCTTGTCGGGTAGCGGGGTCACGGCATCAGCCGCGTGCGGACGTCGACCGAGGTCAACGGGGTGAGGGTCTTCGGGTCGACGACGGCCAGCGTCGCCGACTTCCCGGCCTGGCTGGAGGGCTGGACGTAGGTGTCGAAGTCGACGACGAACGTGTCGCCGGGCGGGGCCGTGAAGGTCAGGTAGAGCATCCGGCCGTCGCGGGTCTCGTCGCTGGGCTCGGGATGGAAACCCTGGGTCTCGTAGATGTTGAAGTAGTCGCCGCTGATCGCCAGGGTGACCTCCTTGCCGAGACCTCCGGGATGGGTCACCGTGGCCTGCCAGTCCACGTCGAGGCCGGGCCTGGCCACCTGCGGGTACTTCAGGGTCAGGCCCCAGTCCCCGCGTTCGGCGGAGGCGGTTCCCGTGTGGACGCCGAGATAGCTGCTCAGACCGACCGCCACTACCAGGGCCAACACGGTCAGCGCGCCACGGCGTACCCAGATGGCGGCCGAGTGCCGACTCTCGGCGAGCGTCACCCCCTCGTCCACCTGGAGCGTGGACGGCCCGGTCGGACGATCGGCCACCTGATGTCCTGCTTCCTCTTGCCCGCGACGTCTCACCGCCGTCGTACCCGTCGCCCACTCCGCCATGCCCTCGACGTCCCACCCTTTCGGGTCACATGAGGGCCCACCGACCGGGTACGGGCTTGGCACACCACCCGAGGAGCCCCATGTCGACCGACGCCATCGTCCTGCTCAAGGACGAGCACCAGCAGATCCGCAAGACGTTCCGAGCCTTCGAGAAGGCCGGGGACAACGCCAACGCCACGAAGGGTCGCCTCGTCGACCGGATGATCGAGCAGCTCACGATCCACACCTACATCGAGAACGAGGTCATGTACCCGCGGGTCCGGGAGCTCCTGCCGGAGGTCGAGGACGACGTCCTGGAGTCCTACGAGGAGCACCACGTGGCCGACGTCCTGGTCCTCGAGCTCTCCTCGATGAAGCCAGAGGACGAGCGGTTCACAGCCAAGACCACGGTCCTGATCGAGAACGTCGAGCACCACATGGAGGAAGAGGAGCAGGAGTGGTTCCCGAAGGTCCGCGCGGGCCTCGGGCGCAACCAGCTCCAGGAGATCGGCGCGCAGATGATCGAGGCCCGCAAGAAGGCGCCTCGTCGCCCGTCGCAGCCGAGCGCTCTGAAGAAGGTCGTCAAGGCCGTCGTCGACTGACCTCTCGTCACTCGCAACACCCATCCGAGCCCTGAGGAGGTTCCGATGCAGCTCCCTGTTCCGTGCGGCCCGCTGAGTACGCACGTCGTCGAGCACCTGTCCGGGCGCGGTGAGCCCACGGCGGCGGTCGCGCTCGGCACCGGGTCGGTGCTGGCCGATCGCGATGCCCAGCTCGCGCTGTGGACGACGTACGAGCTGTCCTACCGCGTCTTCGACGGGGTCGACCCGCGCTCGCGAGTGGGATCTCGAGCTGATCGCGCTGCGCGTGGCGCTCGAGGACCGCTTCGAGGCCGAGCTGCGCGCGGTGACCGAGGAGCGGGTCTCGCGGGCGCTCGCGCGGGACGACGACGTCGGAGACCTCGTGCTGGCGCTGGTCGACGAGGACGAGGGCCCGCACCTGTCGTCGTACCTCCGCCGCGACGCCACGGCCGACCAGATGCGCGACTATCTCCGCGAGCGGAGCGTCCAGCAGCTCAAGGAGTCCGACCCTCAGGCGTTCCTCGTCCCGCGGCTCCAGGGCGCGGCCAAGGTCGCCCTCGCCGAGCTGCAGTACGACGAGTTCGGCGGCGGCCGGCCGTCGCGACTCCACCAGGACATGTATGCCCGCACGCTGACGGCCGTCGGCCTGGACCCGGCGTACGGCGCCTACCTCGACGAGGTCTCGGCGATCTCCCTGGCCGCCGCGAACGTGATGTCGATGTTCGGCCTGAGCCGGCGGCTCGTCGCAGCCGGCGTCGGCCACTTCGCCGCGTTCGAGGCGTCGAGCTCGGTGCCGTCGCGCCGGGTGTCGGCCGGGCTGGATCGGCTCGGTCTGTCGGCCGCGGCCGAGTACTTCGACGAGCACGTCGAGGCGGACGCCGTCCACGAGCAGATAGCAGCGCGGGACATCTGCGGGTCGGTCGTGCGTGACCAGCCCGACCTGCTGGGCGAGGTCGTGTTCGGCGTCGTGTGTGCCCTGCACCTGGACGCACTGTCCGGTGCCGAGCTGCTGACCCGGTGGGGAGCCATGGACGAGACCAACGCGCAGGCGGAGGCGTCGTGAGCGGGACGGTGCGGCTCCAGCCCTGTCCTCGGGGCCCGGTGCTCGTACGGGGCGCGGACGTCGTGATCGACGAGGACGGCGCCGAGCACGCGGTCACGCGACCCGTGGTGGCGCTCTGCGTCTGCGACCGTTCGGCCCGCAAGCCGTGGTGCGACGGCACGCACAAGTCGATCCGGGAGGACCGCAGATGACGGACGTGATGGTGGACACGGTGGACTTCGACGGGCTCGACATCGCCTACGACGACCGCGTGCTCCGGCCGCGGACGTGGACCGTCGCGCAGTCGCGCTGGGCGGCGGACCTCCTGGTGGAGCTGCCCAGCGGCCCCGTGCTCGAGCTCTGCTGCGGCGCCGGGCAGATCGGCCTGGCCGCGATCGCCCGCACGGATCGTCCCCTCGTGTGCGTCGACCTCAACCCGGCTGCGGTCGAATTCGTCGAGGCGAACGCACGGGCCGCCGGGCTGGAGGGTCGGGTGAGCGTCCGGCTCGGCCGGCTCACCGAGGTCGTGCAGCCGGACGAGCGGTTTCCGCTGGTGATCGCCGACCCGCCGTGGGTCGAGAGCAGCGACACCGGCCGGTTCCCCGAGGACCCGCTGCTGGCGATCGACGGTGGCCACGACGGTCTCACTGTGGCCCGTGAGTGCCTCGAGGTGATCGACTCCCACCTGGCCGACGGCGGCGCGGCCCTGCTCCAGCTCGGGTCGGTCGACCAGGTCGCGGCTCTGATGTCCCTGGGGTCCGGCTCACTGCGGTGCCTCGAGGTCCGTCGGTACGACGGCGGCGCCGTGGCCCACCTCGCCCGGACCGATCAGGACTGAGCCAGGGTCGGCAGGATCTCCTTGCCGTAGAACTCGATCATCTCCTGGTGGTGCGGGCCCATGTTGGCGACGTAGAGCGCGTCGTAACCGGCGTCGGCATACTTCTGGATCTGGTCCAGGTGCGGAGTCGCGTCGTTGCCGGCCACGACCGACTCGCGGGTGGAGTCCATCGTCACCAGTGAGCTGGCCTGCTCGAAGTGCTCGGGCGTGGGCAGCACCTGCGCGAGCTCGCCCGGGAGACCGGCGTTCGGCCAGAGCCGGTGCGCGTGCTCCCACCCCTCCTCCTCGGTCGGGGCGAAGGCGACCTTGGCGCCGGCGTGGGCTGGCTTCCCGCCCGACTGCTCCTTGAACTGCTGCACCATCTCCGCGTCGGGGGCGGTGTTGATGTAGCCGTCGCCGATCCGGGCCGCCAGCTCGATCGCCTTCGGGCCGAACCCGGAGACGTAGATCTCCGGCGGCGTCTCCGGGACGTTGTAGATGCGGGCATGGTCGACGCGGTAGTGCTTCCCCTCCCACGAGACCACCTCGCCCGACCAGAGCCTGCGGATCAGGTCGACCGACTCCTCGAGCATCTCCAGCCGCCGGTCCACGGTCGGCCACGGGTCCCCCAGGACGTGCTCGTTCAGGGCCTCCCCCGAGCCGACACCGAGCACGAAGCCGCCGTGGGTCAGCTGGCCGACCGTGCCGGCGGCCTGGGCGATGACCGCCGGGTGGATCCGCACCGTCGGGCAGGTGACCGCCGTGGTCACGGGCAGCGAGCAGACCTGGCTGATCGCCCCGATCATGCTCCACACGAACGGGCTGTTGCCCTGCTCGTCGTTCCAGGGATGGAAGTGGTCGCTGATCCACAGGCCGGTGAAGCCCGCCCGCTCGGCGGCCTCGGCCTGGGCCAGCAGCTCGCGGGGTCCGTACTCCTCGGTGGAGAGGAAGTAGCCGATCTGCATGGGAGACCTCCGGGTCGGTGGTGTGACCCTTCTCCGGTACCCCGACGGTCGACTCGCATGCCGGCCGGAACGCCGTACGCCGTCAGGCGGTCCCGTCCTCGCGGACCGGCATCTCGTCACGCTTGTCGGGCAGGTCGTGATGGCTGACGACGAAGGCCGCGACGTCGCGCAGCTTCTCGTTGCGGGCGTTGGAGTAGCGCCGCAGCACCTCGAAGGACTGGTCGATCGACAGTCCGAAGCGGTTCATCAGGATGCCCTGGGCGACACCGATCATGTGCCGGCTGTGCATCGCCGTCTCCAGGCCGCTCACGAGCTGGGCACGGTTGAGCGCCACCGCAGCGTGGGTGGCGAAGATGGTGGCCAGGTCCACGTCGTCCTGGTCGAACGCGTCGGTGTCGGACGAGTAGAGGTTGAGCGCCCCGAGCCGTTCTTCGGGTGTGGAGAGCCGGAGGCTGAGCACCGAGCCCACGCCGAGGTCGACGACCCGGGTGCCCCAGCGCGGCCAGCGCGGGTCGTGCCGGACGTCGCGGCTCGCGAGGATGTCGCCCTCCCTGGCGGCCTCGACGCAGGGCCCCTCCTTCAGCTCGTACTGCAGCCGGTCACAGGTGTCGGCGATCTCGTCGGAGGAGGCCACGGTCTCGAAGCGCCCGCGCCGGCGGGTCAGCGTGACGCTGCTCCACCGGCACGCCCCCACCAGCTCGACGACCCGGTCGACCACGACGCGGACCGTCGACTCCTCGCACCTCTCGCGCATCAGGTCGGTGCTGAGCGCCGCCAGCTCGGCAGCAGCGCGCAGGCGCGGGTCCATGGGGGGCCATCTTCCACCGATGGCAGGAGCGCTGGCTGCGCGGAGGTCACCGGAACTCGGGGATCTGTTGACTGTACGCCCGGCCTATCCCGCGGAGGCGGTGGGTCCGAGCGGCTGGCTGAGCTCGCGACGGAGCTTGTCGTAGATCGAGCTGAGCAGCCGCGACACCTGCATCTGGGTGACCCCGATGTCGTCGGCGATCTCTTGCTGGGTGCGGTCCGCGAAGAAGCGCAGGGACACGATCCGGCGCTCACGCTCGCCGAGCTGCTTCAAGGCCGGCTGCAGGGCGACCCGCGCTTCCACGGCGTCGAACCCGTGTTCGTCGCCACCGAGGCCGTCGCCGATCGACATCGTCCCGTCCTCGCGCGTCTCCTGCTCCAACGAGGTGGGCGAGAAGCAGCCGTTCGCCGCCATCGCCTCCTCGACGTCGCTCACCGACTCCCTCAGCTCGTGGGCCAGCTCCTCCGGGCGCGGTGGCCGGCCAAGGGCAGTGGCGAGCTCGGACTCGGCGGCGGTGATCCGGGCCTGGACTCCTGGATCCGGCGCGGTGGCCGCACCGTCCATCCACAGTCGCGGAAGTAGCGACGGACCTCGCCCCGCATCGACGGGACGGCGTAGGACAAGAAGTCGTGGCCGGCACCGGGGTCGAAGGCGTGCGCTGCCCGCACCAGCGCGGCGTACGCCACCTGGTCCAGGTCGTCGCCGGCGACCCCTCGATGGCGGTACCGGGCCGCGACCGAGCGCGCGACTCCCATGTTGGTCTCGACGGCCCGTCGAGGAGGGCCTTGCGCCGGGCACCCGTGGCGCCGTCGAGGCGGTCGACGATCTGGGCGGTACGGCGTGCGCGGGCGTTGCGTTCGGGGTGCGCCGTCAATGCGGGGGCAGCGATAGCCACGGCAGGAAACCTCTCGAGTTCCGTGACGACCCGCCGTGGTCTCCAGCAGGGCGAAGGGAGGGTTTGCCGTTGGCTTCAGCCCGGAGTCCCGAGTCCGGCCCGGCCCCAGGCCGGTGCGTCCGACGTTAGTACGCACGCACGGCGGGGCGGGACCCCCTTGGGGGTGTGCGTCACTCTGGAGGACCCGCACCCTGGGCGGCCCGCCGACCGACTGGTTGCAGCCGGCGGGCCTGGCCGCCTCCCCCGTCACGCGTCGGGGCGGCGACATGGGTTCCGGTACCCGGCCGACGCCTGCCCATGCCAGCGGATGTGCCCCTCCGAACGGATGAGTTAGTGCGGGCGGGCGTCGGGCACGGGAACGGTCTACCGCGGTGCCCGCGAGCTGGCCGTCGAGGAGATCCCCGATGCCACCATCGAGGACCCGACCGACGCCCTGATCCGGATCACCACCACGAACATCTGCGGCTCCGACCTGCACATGTACGAAGGTCGGACCGCGGTCGAGGAGGGCAACGTGCTCGGCCACGAGGACCTGGGCGTCGTCGAAGAGCGGCAGCTCCCGCGACCTGATGCTCGGGGGTCGGGCGAACCCGGCGAGGCTGGTCTCGCACGCGCCGGGCTCGACGAGGCGGTGGAGAGGCGGTGGAGGGGTACGACAAGTTGGACCAGCGGGTCGACGGCTGGACCAAGGTTCTGCTCCGACCCGCCTCCTGACCCCTCCTGACCTCGACGAGAGGAACACCCATGCGTGCCGTCGTCCTGAACTGCTCGCTCAAGAGCGGGGGCACCACCTCCAACACCCAGCTCCTCGCCGACAGCGTGATCGCGGCGCTGGCGGACCGCGACGTCGAGAGCGAGGTCTTCCGGCTCGCCGACCTCGCGGTGCCGCCCGGCGTCGAGACCGACCTGGGCGACGGCGACGAGTGGCCCCGGGTCCACGAGGCTCTGCTGGGCGCCGAGATCCTGATCGTGGCCACGCCGACATGGGTGGGACGACCGTCGTCGATCGCCCAGCGCGCCCTGGAGCGGATGGACGCGATGATCTCCGAGACCGACGACGACGAGCGGCCGGTCGCCTACAACAAGGTGGCCGGCGTGGTCGTCACCGGCAACGAGGACGGCGCCCACCACGTGATCTCGGAGATCACCGGCGGGCTCGGCGACATCGGCTACACCGTTCCGGGCCAGGCCTGGACCTACTGGAACATCGGGCCGGGCCCCGGGCCTGACTACGGCGACACCGACCAGGGTCACGACTACTCCGAGAAGACCGGACGAGCGATGGCCGCGAACCTGGTCGGGGTGGCGCAGGCGCTGGCAGCGGCTCCGCTCGGACCGCCGCCGGAGTAGTCCGGCGGCTCGGCCCCAGAAAATTCACCTGTCGAGGTGTGATGTGCCGCCCCTCGGGGTACGGGCGCGATGGATGGCACGAGCACGTCGCCTGCCATCCGAGAAGAGGAGCCCGGGCGCCCGGCCCGTCGCCTCCCCCTGCGACAGGTCGGGCGCCCTACCTCGGGCGGCGGCGTCGGGACATGTGGGGGCTCGGCACGGGGTACGTCGAGAGTCGTGAGCCAGCGCCTCCGTGGTACCTACGGCCTGGCCGTCGCCATCGCCATGCTGGGGCTCTGTCCCGACCTCGTGCTCAGCACCGGCTTCCTCCCGCTCAGCACACCGCTCACCCGGGAGCTGGGCACGTCCCTGACCTGGCTGCAGGTCGCCAACGGCCTCAGCAACGCGGCGTTCGCGGTCGGCGTGGTCGTGGCCGCCCAGCTGGCGCAGCGGGTCGTGGTGCGGCCCCTCTTCCTCGGGTACGCGACCGCCTTCGTCGTCGGCTCGGCGCTCACGGCGATCGCGACCAGCCTGCCGCCCTTCCTGGTCGGCCGCGTGCTGCAGGGCGGCAGCACCGGGCTGATGATGATCTCGGCCCTCCCTCCCCTGATCACCCGGTTCGGCGTACGCCGCCTCCCGTGGTCGGTCGCGATCGTGAACCTGGGGCTGTTCGGGGCCACGACGCTCGGGCCACTGGTCGGTGGAGTGGTCGCCGGGTCCGGGTCGTGGCGAGTACTGCTGTGGGTGGTCACCGGCCTCGGGGCACTCGCCCTGCTGGCGGCCTTCCTGGGCTATCCGACCTTCGAACCGCTCGACCCCGACCTGCCCATCGACGCACCTGCCCTCGCGCTCACCCTGCTCGGTGCCACCCTCGTGTTCCTCGCCACCTCGGTGGTCTCCGCGACGTCCCTCTCGTCGTGGGAGTTCTGGGCGCCCTTCGCCGTCGGTCTCCTGGCGCTGGTCGTGCTGATCGGTGTGGAACGTCGCCGCCGGCGTCCGCTGATGCCCGTCTTCGAGCTCGGCACCCAGCTGCCCGTGACCGGCACCGTCGTCGCGATGGTGGCGGGTGCGACCTTCGTGACCGCCGTCGAGCTGGTCCAGCTCTACCTCACCGATGTCGCCGGGAGGTCGCCCACGTCGGCGGGCCTGCTGTTCTGGAGCATGCCGCTCGGACTGGTCCCGGCCGCGGCGGCCTTCGGCATCCTGTTCCCCACCCGCTTCCTGCCGTACCTCGTGAACGCCGGGCTCCTCGCCCTGGTCGGTGGCTGCGCGCTCCTGCTCGCGCTCGGCGGCTCCGGCACCACCTGGCCCGTGCCCTGGGCGGCGGTGCTCCTCGGCTTCGGAGCCGGCGCGACCGTGGCGCCCGGGCTCTTCCTCGCCGGGCTCGGTGTCCGCTCACAGCTGCTCGGCCGCGCCTTCGCGTTGGTGCAGCTGCTGCGGCTGACGGCCACGTTCGCCGTCGGACCCGTCGTGGTCTACCTCGCGCAACAGCAGTCCTCACCGGCCGACGGCGTCCGGCTCGGCATCTGGATCACCCTCGGCCTGGCGGTGGCCGGGCTGGTCGCGTCGCTGGTGATCCCCGCCGTATCCGGCGCTCGCCCGCACGCGCCGGACCTCGAGGGCTGGCTGGAGGACGGGGAACGCGGGCTGGTGTCACCCGCCACCGCAGTCCACCTGCGACCCGGGGTCGAGGACGAGGACGCGCACGCGTTCGTGCCGCGCCCGTCGCGGCGGCGGCCGCACTGACGCACGGTCAGGGGACGAGCACGGACCGGGTGTCGGCCTCGCCGGCGGCGACCCGCTGCCACACCTCTTCCACGTCGGCGAGCGGGTGCACGGTGTGGTGCAGCCGGATCCGGCCCGCCGCGGCGTGCTCGAGGACGGCGGTGATCGCCTCGCTGCGCTGGTCGGCGGTGAGGGCGTTGTTGGTGTAGCCGAGCACCGAGGCGGTGCGGCTGCGGAGCACGGAGGACGAGTACGTCGCCTGGTCGCCGCCTGCTCCGCCGAGGTTCACCAGTCGTCCGTGCTCGGCGAGGCACCGCGACGCCGCCTCGGAGGCGACGCCGAAGACCGGGTCGAGCACGACGTCGAACGGTCCGTGCTCGGCCAGCGCGGAGGCGACCACGTCGGCCTCCCCCTCGAGCGGGACGACGACGTCCGCCCCCGCTGCGGACGCCCGTGCCACCGACCGCGGCCGCGCCATCGCGACGACGGCCGAGGCCCCCAGCACCCGAGCGGCTCCGATGGCGACCTGCCCGACGGCTCCGCCACCACCGAGCACGAGCACCCGCTCGCCCGGCTGCAGCCGCGCGCGCCACGACAGCGCCATCCACGCGGCGACCCCCGAGAGTCCCAGCGCCGCGGTCAGCTCGTCGGGGACGCCGGCCCCGATCGGGACGATGTCACCGTCGGGGACGCCGCAGAGCTCGGCCATCGACCCGTCGCCCGGCTTCATCCCGGCGGTCGCGAAGAACCAGACGCGTGTGCCGACCGCGACGGCCGCCGACGACTCGACGACGCCCACCCCTTGGCCGCCCGGGACGTACGGCGTCGCGGGCACGCCGAAGTACGACGTGCCCGACGCGCACAGCAGGTCGAGCGGCACGACGGGCGCGGCCGTGACCCGGACGACCGTCGTCCCCGATCCACCCGCCGGCGCGGGATGCTCGGCGTACGACGGCGCCAGGCCGGGCGTGTGCAGGACGGCGGCCCTCATGTCGCGATGTCCGGGTAGGGCAGGGAGAGGTGGGCCAGCGCCTGCCCGTAGGCGATCTGGTACTCCAGCGGGCCGTGGTCGCGCTCGAACATCGCGATGAAGAGCGTCAGGGTGAGGAACGGGTGGGCGCCCAGCTCGAAGAGCCGCACGTGGTCCTGGCGCACGAGCACGTCGCGCTCCTCGTCGGAGAAGGCCAGCCAGGTCGACCGCTCGTGGGAGTGGCAGTTGAGGATCGAGTTCGCCATCTCCTCCTCCCACCACGCGACGGTGCCCGCGGGATCGGAGCGGTAGCGCTCGACCAGCTCCGGGTCGCGGTCGACGGTGAAGAGGAACTTGTCCAGCAGGTACTTGCTCATCGGAGCGCCCCCTCCGTCGCTCGCTGGTCGGGCCTGTCGAGATCACCGTCGAGACCCGAACCCTCCGGATACCACGTGAAGTACGCCTCCATCGTGTGGAAGAGGTCGAGCGAGTCGACGTGGTCGGCCTTCACGCCCTCGCCGGCGACGCCCATCATCAGCATGAAGTCCATGAAGCCGTGGGTGGCGTTGCCCGGCAGGTGCAGGCTGTCGAGGGTCACCTCGCCGCAGCAACCCTCGAGGTCGCCGTTCGCGATCCACTCGACGGCCTTGCGGTCGAACTCCGGGTCGGGACCGTGCTCCCCGAACTGCCGAGGACCGCCGAGCTCGAGCGAGAGGTGACCGGTGCCGATGATCGCGACCCGCTGGTCGCTCTCCCAGGACTCGACCATCTCGCGGATCGCCTTGCCCAGCTGGACGAACCGCTTCGGCTGGGGCAGCGGCGGCGCGAAGATGTTGGTGTAGATCGGCACGATCGGCAGGTCGGCCTCGGGCCGCAGCGTGATGATCGGGCAGGTGATGCTGTGGTCGATGCGCAGCTCGTTGCTGAACGCCAGGTCGAAGTCGCGGTCGAGACCGCCGCGCAGGAGGTGCTGGGAGAGCTCCTCGTCGCCGGTGAGCCTCATCCGCGGGAGCCCGAACTCGCGCTCCTCGTTGTACCAGTTGGCGTCGTAGTACGGCGCCTTGCCGACCAGGAACTGCGGCATGTTGTCGAGCCACAGCTGGTGGAAGTGGTCGCTGCCGACCATCACCAGGACGTCGGGCTCGGCGCGGGTCAGCGTCTCGCGGAAGGTCTCGATCTTGGCCTGCCACTCGTCGGCGAACGGCGGCCGGTCGTCGCCGGTGCTCGTGCTGGCCCGGTAGTAGAAGGGGTGGTGGGTCGAGGCGATGACGGCGGCGACGGTCGCCATGGCTACTCCTGGTTCTCCGGCGCGTCGTCGGCGGTGGGGTCGACGTAGACGGCGTTGCGGTCGATGGTGAGGTAGGCGTCCATCCCGATCGGACGCCGCGTCTCCTCGGCGAGCTGGCCGAGCAGCCCGGCCGCCCGGGCGAGCAGCGCGAAGCCGCGCAGCAGGTCGACGGGCAGGCCGAGGTCGGCGAGGGCGGCACCACAGACACCCGCGCCGTTGAGCGGGAGTCGTCGTCCGAGGACCTGTTCGTGGGTCCGCCCGATGGCCTCGAACAGGCGCAGGTGGGGGCCGTGCAGCCCTTCCTCCTCGGCGATCGCGATCAGGCGCGGGGTGCGGGGGTCCTCGACCTTGTGCACCGGGTGGCCGAGACCGGGGACGTACCGCCCGGCCTCGCGCTCCCGGCGTACGGCGTCGAGGGCGAGGGCGTCCCAGCCGGCGTCGTCGGTCGGCAGGTCCGCCTGTCCGTCGAGGACGCCGTGCAGGAACTGGCCGCAGTCCTCGGTGACGCCGAGGAAGCGCGATCCCCCGCCCAGCAACCCGGCGGCGAGCGCTCCTTGCAACGAGTCGGGCGCGGAGAGATAGGTGAGCCGGGCGGCGATCGCGGTCGGCGTGAAGCCGTGGTCGGCCAGCGCGACCAGCACCGCCTCGAAGACCCGCACCTCGCTCGGCGTCGGCCGCCGCAGCGTCACCAGCCAGAACGCCAGCTCGCCGAACCCGACGCTGCCCATCAGGTCCTCGGTCAGGCTCTGCCCCAGGAGGCGGATCTCGTCGGCGGTCGAGGTGCCGAGCGACGTCGGGAAGCTCAGCTCGTCACTCATCGGCCGCACCTCCGTTGCTGCCCACATCGGTCGACGAAGAAGTGCCGCCGTTCCCGCCGGTCGAGGAAGGCGTGCCGCCGCTCCCGCTGGTTGAGGAAGGCGCCCTGGCGCCTGTCTCGAAACCGAGCGGATCGATCTCGCTCTCGGCGGACAGCCAGGCACGGATCTCGGACCCGTGCTGGTCCAGCGAGGGAGGCGGGTAGCGGTAGTCGGCGGGCGTCTCGGAGAACGTGATCGGGTTGCGCACGGACGGCACCATCGCCTCGCCCTCGCCCACCTCGACGACCGGGTCGAGCCCGATCTCGGTGGCGAACCCGACCCCGCCGGAGACGTCGTTGATCGGCCCGCACGGCACGCCGGCGGCGATGATGTCGCGGAACCACTCCATCGTGGTCCGCCTCGACAACCGCTCGACGAGCAGCGGGCGGAGCTCGTCGCGGTGCGCGTTGCGTTCGGCCATCCGGGTGAACCGCGGGTCGTCGGCGAGCCCGGGTGCTCCGATCACCTCGCAGAGCTTGCGGAACTGCACGTCGTTCCCCGAGGTGACGATCAGCTCGCCGTCGGCGCACGGGATCGGCTCGTAGGGGTAGAGGCTCGGGTGGCTGTTGCCCATCCGATGGGGGACGACGCCGCCGGCGACGTACGCACTGGTCTGGTTGACCATGCCGGAGAGCGCCGAGGAGAGCAGGTTCACCTCGACGTGCTGTCCCTGGCCGGAGTCGCCACGGGCGTTGAGCGCCGCCAGGATGCCGATGGAGGCGTGCATGCCCGCCATGACGTCGAAGACCGAGATCCCGGAGCGGAAGGGCTCGGTCTCGGGAGACCCGGTCAGGCTCATCAGCCCCGACATCGCCTGCACGATCAGGTCGTAGCCGGGCAGCACGCGCCCCTGCTCGGTCGTGCCGAAGCCGCTGATCGAGGCGTAGACGATGCCCGGGTTGCCGGCCGAGACGTCGTGGTAGCCGAGCCCGAACCGGTCGAGCCCGCCGGGCTTGAAGTTCTCGATCATCACGTCGGCCCGCCCGGCCAGCTCGCGGGCGAGGACGACGTCGACGTCGTCCTTGAGGTCGAGGACGACCGAGCGCTTGTTCCGGTTGACCGCGAGGTAGTACGTCGAGATGCCGTCGCGCACCGGCGGCAGCCAGGCCCGGGTGTCGTCACCCACGGGTGCCTCGACCTTGATCACGTCGGCCCCGAGGTCGGCGAGCAGCATGGTGGCGTAGGGGCCGGCCAGCACCCGCGAGAAGTCCGCGACCAGCAGCCCGGAGAGCGGTCCGGTCGGACGGTCGGGCACGGCGTCTCACCTCGGCAGTACGGACAAGTGTCCGGATCAGTCAATCGACGCTCAGGAGGGGCGTCAACCCCTTGACACGCCGAGCGGTCGGGTCGAGTGTGACCGCTGAGCGGACAGATGTACGGGAGGACCCATGACTGACTCGACCGTCCTGCGCGGCGGCACCGTCCTGACCATGGACGACCGCCACACGATCCTGCCGAACGCCGACGTCCTGGTCGTCGGCGACCGGATCGAGGCGGTCGGCCCGGGGCTCGACGTTCCCGAGGGCACCCGCGAGGTCGACGCGTCGGGCGGCATCGTGATGCCGGGGATGATCGACACCCACCGACACATGTGGCAGACCGCGATGCGGGCGTACGGCGCGGACTGGACGCTGACGCAGTACTTCGTCTGGTACTACCTCGAGCACGGCAAGGCCTTCCGCCCCCAGGACATCGCCGCCGGCAACGTGCTCTCCGGGTGGGAGTCGCTCGAGGCGGGCGTCACCACGACCGTCGACTGGTCGCACGGGCTCCAGTCGGTCGACCACGCCGACGCCGCGGTCGACGCGCTGCAGTCGGTGCCGGGCAGGTTCGTGCTGGCCTACGGCAACATCCAGGCCGGCCCCTGGGAGTGGACCGCCGACCCGGCTGTCCGCGACTTCTTCGAACGACGGCGCACCGGCGCGGCCGACATGCTCGGCTTCCAGCTGGCCTTCGACGTGACCGGCGACCCGTCGTTCCCCGAGAAGGCGGCGTTCGAGGTGGCCCGCGACCTCGGTCTGGCGGTGACCACGCACGCCGGCGTCTGGGGTGCGACGAACGACGACGGCATCCGGCTGATCCACGAGAACGGCTTCGCCAACCCCGAGAACATCTACGTGCACGCGGCCTCGCTCAGTGCCGACTCCTACCAGCGGATCGCGGCGTCCGGCGGCTCGGTGTCCGTGTCGACGGAGTCCGAGCAGAGCGCCGGCCAGGGCTACCCCCCGACCTGGCAGGTGCGGCAGTACGACATCCCGGTCTCGCTCTCGATGGACACCAGCGTCTGGTGGAGCGGCGACCTCTTCTCGGCGATGCGCACGACGCTCGGTGCCGACCGCTCCCGCGAGCACCTCGAGGCGCACGTGAAGGGCGACACCGTCACCGCGCTGTCGCTGCGGGCCGAGCACGTCGTCGACTGGGCGACCCGCGGCGGCGCGCGGGCCCTCGGCCGCGACGACCTCGGCAGCCTCGAGCCGGGCAAGAAGGCCGACGTCGTGCTGCTCAAGAACGACGACTCCCCCGTCTCCTTCCCGATCCTCAACCCCTACGGCCACGTCGCCTTCCAGGCCCAGCGCGGCGACGTGCACACGGTGATCGTCGATGGCCGTGTCGTGAAGGACGCCGGCAAGCTGGTCGGCTTCGACGCCGCCGGTGTCCGACGCGACATCGACGCGACCGTCTCCTACCTGACCTCGGAGATGGGCGAGGAGACCTGGCACGCCGGCATGCACCCCGAGATGCCCGAGGGCAGCAAGGTGCTCGACAACCCGTACCAGTACACCGACTACCAGTCCGAGAGCACGCACGGCGCACGCGGGACGATGTTCGGCGATCCCGGCTCGGACTCGGAGTCGTAGGGTCTGCGCGTGGCAGGACGCGGCTCGGGACCGGACTTCGTCGAGTCGCTCGCGCGCGGCCTCGACGTGCTGCGCTGCTTCGACGCGTCACACCGGCAGATGTCCCTCGCCGACGTCGCCACCGCGACCGGCCTGGCGCGCCCGACGGCCCGGCGCCTGCTCCTCACCCTCGAGGAGCTCGGCTACGTCCGGTCGGTCGACGGCGCCTTCTCGCTGACCCCGAGGTGCATCACGTTGGGCACGGCGTACGTCGCGTCCCTCGGCCTGTGGGACGTCGCCCGTCCCCACCTCGAGGCGCTGGTGCGCCAGACCGGTGAGTCGTCGTCGATGGCCCAGCTCGACGGGAGCGACATCATCTACGTCGCCCGGGTCTCGGTCCCGAAGATCATCGCCCTGCGCGTCGAGATCGGCACCCTCTTCCCGGCACCGGTCACCTCGCAGGGCAAGGTCCTGCTGGCGGCGTTGTCGTCGGACGAGCTGGACGAGGTCCTGACGATCCCCACCCGCAGCGGCGTGACCCCGCCGTACTCGCTGATCGACGGCGCCTCCTCGTCGGCCGAGCCGTCCGGCGCCACGCTCAGGGCCGAGCTGACCGAGGTCCGCGCCCGCGGCTGGGCCCTGGCCGACGAGGAGCTCGCGCCCGGCGTCCGCTCGATCGCCGTCCCCGTCCGGGACGGCGACGGCACCGTCCGCGCGGCCATGAACGTCACCGTCCACGCCGCCGAGACCTCGACCGAGACGCTGCTCGACCAGCACCTGCCGAAGCTGCTTCGCGCAGCCGGTGATGTCAGCGCCGACTGGGCCCGGTGGCAGAGCCGCCCCCACTCCGAGGCGAGCGACGGCACTACCCGGGAATCCGTGAAGCCTGCAGGCGCCGACCTTCCTCAACGGTGTCTGGGGATCCGGTCGGCGCGGTGGCCGGGGCCACCGCTCGTCGGTAGCCGATGACCACGGCGAGCAGGGCGTTGATCAGCGCGAAGTAGATCGGGTAGACGAGCAGGGACGGCGCCAGGACGCCGACCGATCCGGCGGTCAGGATCCCGCCGACGGAGGCGAGGGCGAACGTCGACATCGTCTCGCTCCGCGGCTCGCGCCAGGCCTTGGGCAGCATCATGGTGGCCCCGATGAAGTCGGCCAGGATGGCGCCTCCGGTGGCGATCACCGGCTCGTCGGCCGCGAACCACCCGAGCACCCCGGCGCCGGCAAGGGCGATCAGTGCCAGCTCCACCCGGCTCACGCCGCCGCTCCCCAGCCGCAGAGCGAGGGCGAACACCAGGCACGTGCCGAGCGCCTGGCTGATCAGCGGGATCATGCTCCAGGACGCTCCGTCGGCGCGCTGCGCCTCGACCGCGACCACCTCGATCACGGCCCAGATGAACCAGGAACCGCGGTGCGGAACGGTCGTACGTCGCCACACGTCCCGCACGTAGGGGATCGAGCCGACGGCACCCACGCCTCCGCCGAGGGTCGCGCAGATCGCGGTGCTGTCGATCATCGCCTCTCACTCCCCTGCAGCTCACAGGGCGTGGAGGCATCCGCCCCCTTCAGTGCGCGCGTCGATCGGCAACGTGGTCTCCTGTGGTGTTCCTGGGAGGAGGCGCCAGCCGACCAGCCGAGATACCGGCGGTGTGGTGGCGTCCGGTGGTTTCGAGACGCGCGTAGAACGCGCTCCTCAACCAACGGACCCAGGAACGGTCGTGCGGTGCGGGCGCCGGTGGTTGAGGAGGTCGCGCTCGGGCAATGCCGGTGGTCGAGGAGGTCGTGCTCGGGCAATGCCGGTGGTCGAGGAGGTCGGGCTCGGGCAATGCCGGTGGGTGAGGAGGGCGGGCTCGGGCAATGCCGGTGGTTGAGGAGGTCGCTCTGCGACCGTCACGAAACCGAGGCCCAGGCACTCGATTCCAGCGGAGTCGGCAGGTGCGGAAAGCGTCCCGACGTTTGGGGAGCGCCGGTGGGGGAACGATGGCCCTGGAGTTCGGGGGCAGGACTGGGCGAAGCTGCGCCCGCACAAGGACTCCGCACACCAGCAGACACTCAACCGGACGGAGTTCCACCCATGTTGTGGACGATTCTCATCATCCTGGTCATCATCGCCTTGGCGCTCTTCATCTTCGGGCGCATGCGGGGCCGTCGCTGAGCTGACACCGTCGGCCGCACCTGCGGCCGATGTCGAGCACGCCGCCGCCTCAGGAGAGGTGCGCGGCGTGCTCCGTCATGACTGACGCGTCCGTCACCAGGTGATCCACGGACAGCGATCCTCCGCCCGCCCCGGACAGCTGGTCCTCCGCCGTACGCCGGACCACTCCCGCGAGCAGGTCGGCCAGCTGCACACGGGCGTCCTGCCGGGAGTCCACGCGGACGAGCCCGGTCAGCCGGCGTCCGGACCGAGAGACCGCGAGCTCGTCCGCGATGGCCGCCACCCGCGCCGGCGTGAGCAGCGACTGCTCGTCGTGAACGACGTGCACGTCGCCCTGGGAGCTCCAGTGGTGCACGGCCCACCGCAGGGCCGGCAGAAGGGGCTCGGTGAGGGGTGACCGGGGAGGCGTGGCCACGTAGTCGCGCGCACGCTCCAGGGCCACGGGCGTCGTCCACCCGGCCAGGAAGTGCCGGTCGCCGGCGTCGGGCAGCCGGTCCACGGCGTCGCGCGCGACCTCGACCCACGACCCGAACGCGTCCCGATGCTGCCGCCTGCGGTTCACCCACAGCACGTCGCGGGCGCACTCGAGCAGCCCGCGCCTGCAGGTCCTCGGGCAGGCGCGCCACCAGTGCGTGCAACCGGAGGGCCGGCTCCCAGGTCGTCGCGTCCTCCCGTGCGCTCCACCACCCCTCCGGCGAGGCGTCGGACAGCAGCACCTGCGCCAGCCGCGCCATCCCGAACAGGCGGGTGTCGGTCAGGTGCACGACGGCACGTCCCCGTAGCGGTCCGTCCGGGCCGCACAGCCACTCCGCGACCGGCCGACCCCAGGGTCGGTTGAGTCGCGAGGCCTTGAGCTCGTCGGGGCCGGCACCCGTGCGAGCCCGGACCTCCTCGACGAGCTCTCGCGCGCGGCGTACGTCGAGAAGGACGCTCGCGTGGGCGAAGACCCGCGTGCCTCCGAAGAGCGACCCGCCCACGAAGCCCGACTCGTCGCAGGCGATCTCCACGGTGCCCCGGATCGCGCGATCCTCCACCACGGTCCTCACCTCACGCTCGCATCCCGGTTCACCCTGGCTGCCCTGTCACGGTGTGCAGCCCGCGTCACGACGGAGACGGAACGCCACGATGCTAGGCCGGGGCCGTGCGCCGGGCGAGTGGATTCCGGCCGGGCTACGGGCGAGCGGCCACCGTCGTCCGCATCACCCAGCGCCACTTGGCGATCCGGCGGTCACGGACGAAGCCGTACTCCTCGAACAGGGTCTCCGGGCCGGTGTGGAGGTAGGCGCCGCGCTGCGGCCCACGCCCCTCCAGCTGCTCCGGGTAGGCCTCGACCGTGCCACCGCCCGCCTCGCCGATCGCGTCGAGGACGGCCGCCAGCCCGGCCCGCGCGACACCCTGACCACGGTGGCGACTGTTCGTGAAGACGCAGCCGATCCGCCAGTCAGGCAGCGTGACGAGCTCCTTCTCGTAGGCCTTCGGGTTCTTGATCGTCGCGACCTCGGCCGGTGGGCCGTACTGGATCCAGCCCACGCACGCGTCGTCCGCGTACACCAGGATCTGGTGCACAGACCCGTGGTCGACGTGGGCGCGCTTGGCGTCGCGGTTGCCCTCCGCCGTGCTGTCCTTCGTGATGCCCTCGGGGTGGAACCCGATGCACCAGCACCCGCCCCACACGCCGTTGTTGGCCTCCACGAGGGCGGCGAAGTCGGCCCAGGTCTCCGGCGTGAGCGGCTTGGTCGAGTAGGGATCCGAGGGTTGCGCGGCCACGCCCCAGAGCCTGCCCCACGCCGCCGACATCGGGCCACCGAGGTACGCCGGGGGACCCCGCCCTTCACCCTTTTGACCGGTGGACCGATGCCAGGTCCCGTGGAATGGTCGTGGAGGTCCTATTCCTGTGCTCACGTTCTCGGGAGGAACTGTGGCCATCATTTCGCAACGCCCACGCACCATCATCCGAGCGCTCCAGCTGGTCGTTCTCGTCGTCGGTCTCGTGGCCGCGACGGCTCTGCTCCAGTCACCGGCGACCTCGGCGTCACACCACGCCGGGGCCAAGGCCGACACGCGTTCCGCGCAGCTCAAGGCGGCCAGTCACGGCATCCGCACCTCGGGTGTCGACGGTGTCGCCTGGTACGTCGACACGGCCAGCGGCAAGGTCGTCGTGACCGTCGACAAGACCGTCTCGAAGACCGAGGTGGCCCAGGTCCGCAGGTCGGCGGGCACCTCCGCCGACCTCGTGATCCACCACGCGAGCGGCCGGTTCCGCCCTACGGCAGTGCCGGTGACGCGATCTACGGCGGTGGCTACCGGTGCTCACTCGGCTTCAACGTCACCGACGGCAGCAGCTACTACTTCCTGACGGCCGGCCACTGCGGTGCCGTGGCCAGCACCTGGTACGTCGACCCGGGCCAGAGCACGGAGATCGGCCCGACGCTCGACTACAGCTTCCCGGGGAACGACTTCGCGCTGGTGCAGTACGCCAACCCGTCGCTGTCCCACCCGGGCGGCTGGACCGCGGCCGACGCCTTCCGTGGCGAGCAGGTCACCCGCACCGGCTCGACCACCGGCACCCACTCGGGCACCGTCCAGGCGCTGAACGTCTCGGTGACCTACCCCGAGGGCACGGTCTCCGGCCTGATCCAGACCGACGTGTGCGCCGAGGGCGGTGACTCGGGCGGTCCGCTGTACGACGGCAACAAGGCCATCGGTCTCACCTCCGGCGGCAGCGGCAACTGCACGACCGGCGGGACGACGTTCTTCCAGCCGGTCACCGAGGCCCTGAGCACGTACGGCGTCTCGGTCTACTGACCCCGTCCCCCTGCGGCCCGTCGGATCTCGATCCGGCGGGCCGCACGCATGTCCGAGCGCAGCCGGAGGAGAAAGTCCCTGAGGGGGCTGGACGCGACGCACCATGATTGGTAAGTTCTTGCGTTTGTCCGCATCTTTTCCGATAAAGAAAAGGAAGGCCCGATAAAGAAGTTATCACGCCGCCATTCGAAAAGCAATTCGCCTACCTATCCGCGACCACCGAGGGAGCCGCTCGACCTCCCCGCGGCCCTCGCCTCCGGCGAGCTCGGCGTCGCCCACACCACCACGAAACCCCACCAGAGGAGCGCCCTTGACGCAGATGCCTGACCGCTGTGCCCACGAAGTGATCGCCGACCGACTCGCCGACGCCGACCGTCGACGCCTCGGGATCCGCCTGGCCCGAGCCCGCCGGCTCCGCCGCAACGCCCGCACCATCACCACCTACTGAGATCCCTCCTGAGATCTCACTGCGCGGCCCCCACTCCGGTGGGGGCCGCGCCCCGGCGGTGCCTCATGCGGCGCAGGTGTCAGCGCTCGGAGCGCTCGCCGAGCTCACCGGCGGCTGCGAGCACGTGCATCCGCTCGCCTGGGCGGCCGAAGATGCTGAGCACCTCCGCCGGACCGTCGCCGTTGCTGCCGAACCAGTGCGGCACCAGGGTGTCGAACTCCACCGCCTCGCCGACGCCGAGCACGAGGTCGCGGTCGCCGAGGACCAGCCGCATCCGCCCGGAGAGGACGTAGAGCCACTCGAACCCGTCGTGCGTGCGCGGCGCCGGGACGGTCTGGGTCTTCGGGATCACGATCTTCCAGGCCTGGATGCCGCCGGGCTGACCGGCCAGCGGGACGATCGTGCGGCCGTTCACGCGGCGTGGCTTCAGCCGGATGCGAGGGTCCCCCACCTCGGGGGCGCCGACCAGGTCGTCGAGCGGCACCCGGTAGGTCTGCGCCAGCGGCAGGAGCAGCTCCAGGCTCGGTCGGCGCTGCCCGTTCTCCAGCCGCGACAGCGTGCTCTTCGACATGCCGGTCACGCGCGCGGCCTCGGTGAGGGTCAGTCCGCGCTGGTCGCGGATCCGACGTAGCCGCGGCCCCACCTGCTCCAGCGCGGAGGCGACGTTCGGCACGTCGGCGACGACATCACCCACGCCTCCCACCCCCTCGACGGTTCCCGGAAACGGCAACAACCGTTGGCGTTCCCGGGACCGGCCTCCACTCTGGCCACATGACCACCTCACCGGCAACCCCGGCTCCCGCCCACGACGTCGCCGTGATCGGCGGTGGAGCCGCAGGCCTGTCGGCCGCCCTGGTGCTGACGCGCGCTCGCCGTTCCGTGGTCGTGGTCGACTCCGGTCAGCCGCGCAACGCGCCGGCCGCCCACCTGCACGGCTACCTCTCCCGCGACGGCCTCCCGCCGGCCGAGCTCGTGGCCATCGGCCGGCGCGAGGTCGCGTCGTACGGCGGCGAGCTGGTCGACGGCTCGGTCGCCGAGGTGCTGCCCGTCGGCGCCGAGGGGTTCCGCGTGGTGCTCACGGACGGCACGTCGTTCACGGCACGGCGCGTGCTGGTCACCACCGGCCTGCGCGACGAGCTCCCCGACGTCCCCGGCCTCCGCGAGCGGTGGGCTCGCGACGTGCTGCACTGTCCCTACTGCCACGGCCACGAGGTGCGCGACCGACCGGTCGCCGTGCTCGGTGGGACGCCGGGCTCGGCGAGGTACGCCCAGATCGTCCGGCAGTGGACCGACGACCTCGTCTACGTCACGCCGTCCGGTCACCTCACGCCCGAGGAGCGGACCGGGCTGCTCGCTCGCGCCGTCGGCGTCGTCGAGGGCACCGTCGCCGAGCTCGTGGTCGACGACGACCGGCTCGTCGGACTACGGATGGACGACGGCCGGGTCGTGCCGCGCGAGGTCGTCTTCGTCCCACCCACCTTCGTGCCGTACGACGACCTCCTCACGCGACTCGGCTGCCGGGTGGACGAGGCCGGCTGGGTCGTCGTCGACCCGACCGGGCGCACGAGTGTCGCCGGGGTCTGGGCCGCCGGCAACGTCGTCGATCCCCGTGCCCAGCTGATCACCGCGGCCGGTGCCGGGTCCGCCGCCGCCCTCGCGCTCAACGCCGACCTCGTCGAGGACGACGTACGCCGGGCCGTCCTCGACCTCGAGAGCGGCCGCCCCCTCGGGACCACCCATCGGAAGGAAAGCGCATGACCGCCAAGCCCACCCCACCCACGAAGCACCAGCTGGCGCTGATGATCTGGCTCGCCGTGTTCCCGACCCTGACCGTGCTCAACCTCGCCCTGGGCGACTGGTTGCACACCCTGCCGACGGTGACGCGCACGTTCGTGCTCGCCACGATCGCCGTCCCGATCGTCATCTACGGCCTGATGCCCCAGCTCCACCGCGCCCGGGGTCACCTGCTCGCGCGCCTCGACAGCGCGTCGTGAGGATTGGTGCCGCCACCCTCAGCCCGCCAGGGCTCTCAGCGTCGTGACCGCCTCGTCCCGGCGCGAGACCGGCACCAGGAGGTGGTCGTGGTGCAGGCCGGCCAGCACGTTGCAGCTGATCCCGGCCTCGCCCAGCGCCGTCGAGAACGCCGCGGTCAGGCCCACCGCCTCGAGCGAGGAGTGGACGGTCAGCGTGATCCAGGAGAGCACGACGTCGTAGGCCAGCCCCGCCGCGTCGGCGACCTCACGCCGTACGACCAGGCACCGGCCCTCGGTCTCCTGGATCACCGCCTCGGACTCGAGGACCGTCGAGGGCCCGGGGTCGAGGACGTAGACGTACTCCCCGTCCCGGACCTCCGGTCGGAGCGTGGCGAGCATCTGCTCCAGATCCGTCATGCCTGACACGGCTGCTCCTCTCGGACGTCCGACAAGACGGCTCAGTGTGCCGGACCACCTGGGATCGACCCGCCGCGGTCAGCTCAACGCATAGGCGCCGGCGGCGATGTCCTCGAACAGCGTCGGGCCGGTCGGGGTCCAGGCGAGGAGCTCGCGGGTGCGGGTGCTCGACGCGGTGATGTCCATGCCGAAGAAGCGGCCGATCCAGCCGAAGTGCGACTCGACGTCGTCCGGCGCGACCGAGACGGACGGGACGCCGAGGAAGTCGCCGATCGCCGCAGCGATGTCGCGCGATGCGATGCCCTCCTCGCCGACGGCATGCACCCGCGACCCGGCCGGGGCCCCGTTGAGAGCGAGCCGGACCAGACGCGCGGCGTCGGAGACGTGGACGGCCGCCCAGCGGGTGGACCCGTCCCCGACGTACCCGGCGGCGCCACGCTCGTGCGCGACCCGCGTCAGCGCCGCCGTGAACCCGTGGTCGCGCATGCCGTGCACGGTGGGCGAGAAGCGCAGGGCGACCGAGCGGACGCCGCGGTCGGCATAGTCGAGGGCGAGGTTCTCGCTCCCGCCGCGCATCGAGTCGGCGCCGCGGAACGGCGACGCGTCCTCCTCGGTCAGCGGCCGCCCGGCGACGCCGGCCGCGAGCCCGGACGCCAGCAGGAACGGGCGGTCGCTGCCCTCGAGCACGTCGAGCATGCGCTGCACGGCGGCGTGCTCGAGCCGTCCGGAGGCGGCGTAGTCGTCGAAGTCGTGCCGGAAGGCGAGGTGGACGACGCCGTCGGCGTCCTTCGCGGCGGCGGCCAGGCTCTCGGGGTCGTCGAGGCTGCCGCGGTGGGCCGTGGCGCCCTTGGCCTCGAGGGCCGCGGCCGACTCGTCGGAGCGGGCGAGGCCGACGACCTGGTGGTCGTGGGCGAGGAGCTCGTCGGTGACCGCCGAGCCGATCCAGCCGGAGGCGCCGGTGACGAAGACGCGCATGAGAGGTCCTTTCGCAGGGAATGTCAGTGACTGACATCAACGCTAGCACGCCATGTCAGGGACTGTCATCACCTACACTGCGGCCATGAGTCGCTGGGAGCCGGACGCGAAGGGCCGCATGGTCGTGGCTGCGCTCGAGCTGTTCGCCGAGCGCGGCTTCGAGGCCACCACCGCCGCTGACATCGCCTCCCGGGCGGGCGTCACCGAGCGCACCTTCTTCCGGCACTTCACCGACAAGCGCGAGGTGCTCTTCGACGGCTCGGCCCTCATGCAGCAGGCGACGTACGACGCGATCGTGGCCGCCCCGTCCGGGTCGGCGCCGCTCGACGCGGCCCTGGCCGGGATGGTCGCGGCGGGTGGCCTGCTGGAGGACCGGCGCGAGCACGCCGTTCGCCGTTCGGCCATCGTCGCGGCCCACCCGAGCCTGCAGGAGCGCGAGCTGCTCAAGCTGGCCGCCCTGACCGAGACCTCGGCCCAGGCGCTGCACGAGCGCGGTGTCGCCGATCCCGCGGCGACCCTGGCCGCGCACAGCGCGGTGTCGGTCTTCCACGTCGCCTTCGCGCGCTGGATCGCCGAGCAGGACACGACGTTCGCGACCTGCGTCGCCGACGCGGCCGCGGCGCTCCGGTCCCTGAGCTGAGGAACGACGAAGGCGGCCCCGCTGGTGCGGGACCGCCTTCGCCAATCAGGAAGGTGGAGCTCAGGCCGTGTGCTGCCCCTCGAGGGCGGCGACGGCCTCGGGACGGAAGCCCTTGAACGTCATCCAGAGGCCGACGCTGAGCTCCCACGCCGCCACCGGCAGGGTCAGGAAGAAGGCGGTGGCCGAGACCTGCTCGATGCCGCCGAAGAGCACCGCGACGAAGGCGCCGAAGAGCAGGGGCGCGCCGATCAGGCCGACGGTCGGGATGATCCGGGGCACCAGCCGCGAGCGGTAGAGCAGCGTGCCGAACAGGACGGCGTTGAAGACCGGCATCAGGCCGGGGCCGAAGAGGAAGGTCCAGTTCCGGACGTCCACCAGGGCGTTGGCGGTGACCGTCAGCGAGGCCGCGTCGGCGCCGGAGCCGGCGAAGTCCTGGCGCAGGGTGACCACCGCGAGCAGGCTGACGACGCCGATCAGGACGACGGCGGCCTCGATCAGGCGAGAGACGACGAAGCCGAGCGCGAGCGACCCGTTGTGCCTCTTCACCACCGCGTACACCGCGACGGCCGAGCCGACCGCGGTGAACGCGTTCACGGCGTCGAGGAGGCATCCCCAGAGCACCCGTGTGTCCTGGCCGGCGCTGGTGACGTACCCGCTGTCGTTGAGGATCGGCCCGATCAGGATCAGGGCCGGGATCGAGGAGAGGAAGGTGAGCAGGTAGAAGATGCCGGCCGCGCGGGCGTGGCCGCGCGTGGGATCACGGCGTACGGCGGGGGCGGTGGTGGGTGCTGCGGCGGTGATGGTCATGTCAGGCTCCTGGTGCTGGATGTGTCGGGTGTGCGGATGGGCGCGTGGCGTCATCGGGGTCGACCTGGGTGACCGAGACCAGGGGCAGCCCGATGTCGCGCAGCTGGTGCAGCAGGCCGTGCAGGGCGGCCTGGTCGACGACTCGACCCGCGAGCAGGGTGGAGCCGTCACCGGTGGTCAGCGTCATGCCGTCGAACCGTGCTGACCATCGGGGGTCGAGCCGCCCGTGGAGGCGGATCTCGTACCAACCGGACCCGTCCGGGTCGGTGGTGGCTGCGGTGTTCATGCCCGCAAGCTAGGAGCCGGGGTGGTGAGCGCGGATCACATCATCTGGTGAGCGACGTGGTGATCTTCCTCAGCGCGAGGTGCGCGCGAGCAGCCCGAGCTCGCCGGCTCGCGAGACCGCCGTGCGGCGGCTGTTGACGCCGAGCTTGGCGTAGATGTTCTTGGTGTGCGTGCGCACGGTGTTGAGCGAGACGACGAGCTCGCGTGCGATCGCCGGACCGTCGAGGTCGGTGGCGAGCATCCGGAGCACGTCGAGCTCGCGGGTGCTCAGGGGGTCCACGATCCCCTGCTCCGCCGGGGCGGACGGCGTGCGGTCGAAGGCGTCGAGCAGTCGACGCGCGTACGACGTGGGGTCGCGCCGCGACCACGGCCTCCAGGAGCGTGGCCATCGGCGCCCCCTCGTCGACGAACACCCGCACGTGTCCCTCCGGCGCTGCCAGCTGGAGCGCCTGCTCGAGCGAGGCGAGGGCCCCGGGTACGTCGTGCCGGCCGTGCTCCGCGTGGTGCGCGAGCGCCTCCAGGACCAGGATCTCGATCAGGGTGCCGCGGCGTTCACCGGCCTCGGCGGCGACCCGGAGACGCTCGAGGAGGCCCCGCGCCGTCCGCAGGCCCGCGCCCTCCTGGTGCATCAGGATCCTGGCCAGGGTGACGTGCTCGTACTCGCGCACGTAGTGCAGCTCGTCGTCCGCGGCGAGGTGCTGGTCGCGCGCCCAGTCGAGCGCGTCGTCGAGGCGGCCCTGGGCGACCAGCACCCGCGCACGCTGGGCCGCGACGGGTCGCACGTTCGGCGAGAAGTCGCCGACGTACACGCGCTCCGCCTCCTCCAGCAGCGCGGCCGCTCCCGCCAGGTCACCCTCGATCGCCTGCAGCCGCGCGCGAGCCACGCGCCAGCGGTACGGGTGCTGGGGCAGGCCGTTCAGCTCGCCCAGCTCGTCGAGCCGCGCCAGGTGCCCGCGAGCGGTCTCGAGGTCGTCCCGCTCGAGGGCCACCTGGGCCAGGCCGACCACCATGTCGGCGGTGCCGCGCAGGGGCCGGTCGGGCTGGTGGGCCGCGGCGAGCCGGAGCGCGTCCTCGTAGGTACGCCGGGCGTCACCCAGTCGTCCCTGGGTGAGGCGGAGGTCGCCGAGCGTGATCGAGCAGCCCAGCACGTCGGCGATGTTGCCGGCCCGTTCGAGACCTTGGACGGCGACCGAGTAGCCGCGGTGCGCCGCCTCCAGGTCGCCACCGCTCCACGACGCGAGCCCCGACAGGGCGGACGCCGCGGCCACGGTCAGGTCGTCGCCGGGAGCAGCACGGACGACCGCGAGGTCGGCGTGCTCGACCGTGCCGGCCGGGTCACCCGCGATCAGCGCGAGGGCCGCTCGGTACATCTGGATCGCCCCCGGCAGCCGCGCGCGCTCGGTCTCGTCGAGCACCACCACATCGGCGGGCGGGTCTGCGAGCAGCCGCTCCACGTCGTCCAGGCGGCTCGCGACCGTCTGCGGCTCGCCGTTCGACATCAACGCGCCGATGAAGCCCACGGCGAGCACCGGGCGACGTCGGACGACGTGGTCCGGGATGTCGTCGATCCACCTGCGGGCCGTGGGCTCCTGCCGGTCTCGGAGCAGGCCGATGATCGAGCGCTCGATGAGGTCGGCCGCGTGCTCGACGTCGCCGGACGCGACCGCGTGCCGGACGGCGGGCACCGGCTCGCCGGCCGCGGCGTACCAGTCGGCGGCACGTCCGTGGAGGGCGGCGAGGTCGTCCGGGCGCTGCTCGAGGAGGTGGGCGCGCAGCACGTCGGCGAAGAGGTGGTGGTAGCGGTACCACTGCCGGCTGTCGTCGAGCGGGACGACGAAGAGGTTCGCCCGCTCCAGCGACTCGAGCACGGACTTGCCGTCGTTTCCGCCGGTGACGGCGTCGCACAAGGACGCGCTGAGGCGGTCGAGGATCGAGGTGTCGAGCAGGAAGTCCCGCACCGCGTCCGGCTGGCGACCGAGCACCTCCTCGACGAGGTAGTCGACGACGTACCGGTCGTCGCCGGCGAACCCGGCGATGAAGCCCGCGGCGTCCTCGCGACCCTCCAGCGAGAGAGCGGCCAGCTGCAGCGCGGCGATCCACCCCTCGGTGCGGCCCTCGAGGTCGGCGATCTCGCCGGCGTCGAGGTCGAGCCCGACGACGTCGTTGAGGTACGCCGCCACCTCGTCCAGCGTGAACCGCAGGTCGGCGGCGCGCACCTCGGCCAGCTCACCACGGGCGCGCAGCCGGGCCAGGGGCAGGGCCGGGTCGGCGCGGGTGCTGATCACCAGGTGCACGCCGGGCGGCAGGTGCTCGACCAGGAAGGCGACGTCGCCGCTGATCGCCGGCCCGTCGGCGAGGTGGTAGTCGTCGAGGACCAGGTCGAGTCCGTCGGGCACCACGCCGAGCTCGTTGACCAGGGTGGCCAGCACCGACTCCATCGGCGGGTGCGCGGTCTCGAGCAGCGGCAGCAGCCCGCCGACGTGGCCGGGGACCGCCGCGTCGATCGCGCTGACGACGTAGCTCCAGAAGGAGCCGGGCTGCTGCTCGGTCTCCTCCAGCGACACCCATGCCAGCGGGCGCCCGGTGTCCGCGGCGGCCTCGGCCCACGCGGCCAGGAGGGTCGTCTTGCCGAACCCGGCGGGGCCGGAGACCAGGGTGAGCCGTGGCTGCCGGTCGCCGCCGAGCCGGATCGGCCAGCCGCGGGCGGGGCACCACGCCACGGCGTACCGGAGGGACGTAGAGCTTGGTCCGGACCAGAGGGCTCGGCACGTCGACTCCCCTCGCGCCGCAGCAACAATCGTCTGGACAGTAGAGCACGGACCGTGGTTAGCGTGAGGCATGGCTTCGACACCCAGCATGAGCATGAACAAGGTCATCCACGCCGCGGTCCGTCGCGACCTCGGCCGCTTCCGCGACGCCCTCGACACGTTCCGCGACGGCGATCACGGCCGGGCCGCGGAGCTCCACCGGGCCTGGACGAACTTCGACGCCCAGCTCACCGAGCACCACGAGGGCGAGCACGAGATCGCCTGGCCGGCGATGAAGGCGATCGGGATCGCCGGACCCACGATCGAGACCTTCGACGCCGAGCACGAGGCGATGGCCGCCGACCTGGCGACCACGCGCGCCACGATGACGACGTTGAGCCGGACGGCGACCCGCGCCGACGCCGACGTCGCGGCGGCCGCGATGGAGAAGCTCCAGACCACGACGGTCACCCACCTCGACCACGAGGAGGCGGAGACCGAGCCGGCACTGACCCAGCACCACGACGACCCGGCGATGAAGGAGATGGGCAAGAAGTTCGGCCGCCGCGTCGGGATGCCGCAGGCGGGCACCTTCTTCACCTGGGTGCAGGACGGCGCGACGCCCGCCGAGAAGTCGGCGCTGCGCGAGAGTGTCCCCGCTCCGGTGCTGGCGATCATCGGCGGGCTGTTCGGTCGTCGCTACCGCAAGGAGATCGCGCCGGTCTGGCGCTGACTCCTAGAGGTGGTCGGGCACGACCAGCGCGTCGGGGTCCTGCCGCGGCGGGAGATGCGCCAGTGCCGACTGCACGAGCGCCGTCCGGGCCTTGATGATCACGGCTCGCTTCAGCTTGCCGCCGCCGTCGCCCAGGACCGACTCGACGGTCTCGGTGACCTCGCGGTCGGTGTACGACGGCCGGGTGCCGGCCGCGACCTCGACGTCCGGCAGCGCGACCAGCACCGGCAGCAGCTCGGAGCCGAGCCGGTCGAGGACCTGGAACCGCTGGTAGCGGTCCATCGCGTCCCAGACCGCATCGATGTCGGCCTTGCCGCGGCGTACGTCGCGACGCTGCGCCGCCAGCACCGCCTTCGCGGCACCGGTGAGCGCCACGGTCAGCTCGTGCTCGGTGAATCGCACGGCCTCAGCGTAGGCAGCGCTTGCCTCGCGGAGGGTCCGGGGTGACAGTGGAGGAGCACGATCGTCTCCTGGGCGGAGGTTCCTCATGGGCACGCTGGTCGCCGCAGCCCCTCACCACACCGACCCGCCGCTCCCGGCCTCCCGGGCCGAACGCCGACGCCTCGCCGGCTGTGATGCCGCCTCAGCCCGTCGCGCCGAGCTCCACGCCATCCGCGACCTGCTGACCGACGCCGCCTCGATCGTCGGCCACGGCTGGGTGCAGCACGCGTGGTTCGCCGTCGCGACGCCCCGTGGCCAGCGGCTGCTGACGGCCCACGAGGTGCGGCACGTCTACCAGTACCCGGTCACCGGCGCCTGCCTGGCCGGCTCCGTCGTCCTCGCCGCCGGCGGCCCGGACCAGGCGCACTCCCAGCTCGTCCAGCGCACCCTCGACCTCACCTGGCACGCCCTCCGCGACGACACCGATCCCCCGGCCGCCCTCTGCCCGTCACCGCAGGTCCGCGCCCTGCGCCTCCTCGACCTCACCCACTGGAACGACGCCCCGCGCCGCACCCAGGGCGACGTCGTCGATCTGCTCGGAGCCACCCGACAGCTGGCGGGCCGGCACCGGAGGTTTCAGGACGCTCGAGGTGCCCCCCAGCCAGCGCTTCCTTCTTCCGGGCACGGTAGGTACGCATCGACGCTTGGCTCGAGCACTGGGTGCTGCAGTAGCCTGCCGACGTGTTCTTGCTCCGGTCGAAGTAACGCGAAATGGCAAGGCTCGTTCCGGCACGCCTTGATCCGAGCCCACTGCCCCGACAAACGCAAGCTCGGTCGCCGCGGCCAACACGCCCGCGAACGTGCCGGTTAATCCGCCGCAGCCTGGGCCAAGGCGTGCTTCTGCGCCGCTCAACCGCACGGCGACCGGACATCTGTCACCAGCTCGCTCGAGGATCGCCTCAGCAGACTGGACCCTCTAGGTCCGAGGTAGCAGGGTCGTTCGAGTGCGAGAGCAGCACCGTCACCAACGCGTCACGAAGCTCCCGCGCCTCACGACGTCGTAGTCCGTCACGGTTCGCGCTGGTTCGGCTCCGCTCCAGGCCACTTCGCCCAGCCAATTCGTCAATCCCTCTGCGTCCGTGAATCGCTCTGCTGCGGGCGCCGGCATCCGCGTGCGTGTTCGCGAAGGCCAGCACCAATTCGAGCGGGTACAGCGTCGAAGTATTCACGTCGCTCTCCCTCCAAGATTGTTGTGGTCACTCCCGGTTCAACCATAACAAATCTCGATATTCCGTCTTGACGTTATGAGTCAAACTGTTATGGTCATCACCATGACGAACTCATCACGCCCAGTCCCAGTCCACCCGCACGTGGTTCATCACCGGTGCCTCATCCGGTATCGGCCTCGCGCTGGCGTTCCGCGCAGCAGAACGAGGTGACAACGTGATTGCCGTCGCCCGCACGCACCGAAGGCCTGACGCAGCTCACCGACAAGTATGGCGACCAGGTCCTCGCCGCCAGCGCCGACGTCGCCAACATCAACCAGCTGCAGAGCGCCGTCGACGCCGGCGTCGAGCGGTTCGGTCGGATCGACTTCGTTGCCAACAACGCCGGCTACGGCGTCTTCGGCGCCGTCGAGGAGGCGACCGACGCGCAGGCCCGCGCGATCTTCGACACCAACGTGCACGGCGTGCTCAACGTCCTGCGCGCAACGCTGCCGATGCTGCGCGCCCAGAATCGGGCCACATCCTGCAGGGCTCCTCCTACTTCGGGCAGATGGCGCACGCCGGCGTCGGCATGATCGCGGCGACCAAGTACGCCGTCGAGGGCCTCACCGATGCCCTGTTCGGCGAGCTCGACCCGCTCGGCATCAAGGTCACGCTGGTCGAGCCGGGCCTCACCGCGACCTCTTCCTGGCCAACCTGGACCACGTCGAGACCATCGGCGACTACGACCAGACCGTGCGCGAGGTCCTCAAGACGATCGGCGGCCTGCCGCCGACCGCGTTCAACAGTGCCGAGCGCGTCGTCGACGCGATCATGGCCGCAACCGAGGCCGACCACCCCGCCGCACCGCATCGCGACCGGAAGCGCCGCCGTCAACGACATCCGCACCGCACTGGTCGCACGGATTGCCGAGCTCGACGAGTGGGCCCCGGTGAGCAACGCCGTCGACAGCGCGAGCTGAACGCTCACCAAGAGCGTCGTCTGCACGGCTCTGGGCACCAGGCCGGTTGCACATTCCCAGGTCCCTGGCCGAGCGCATCGATGCGAAACGCCATGAAGGAACACAACTAGCGGCGGAACGAGGCCTTCGAAACGACGGTCCATCCAGGTCGCAATTTCGGGCGCGTCCAAGCTCCGGCTGTGGCCGTGATCATGAGTGTCTCGGGTTCGTTAGGGGTGTAGGCGAGGTGGCGTCCGTAGGAGGCAGCGTCACTGAGTCGTGGGTTCATCGCCACATTCCGAGGGCACCAGCGTGGTACCGAAGATGCGGATGTGCTGCCCTTGCCGACCAGGTGCAGCACTCGGTGGTGCGCTGGGTCCCGTGGTGGACGGTGATGGTCTGGGCGAGCAGGGGGATCCGATGAGCTGGAGCCCGTCCACGCCTTGGGTCCGCTCCCGGTGAGCCCTGGAGATCGTCACGTGCTCGGGCCGACAAGAATGGCCGATCCACACCCACCCGGCACCGGTGCTGCCCTACGATCCGGTCCTGGTTCCATGGCAGGGGAGGGCGCGATGCAGCGACGCGTGCGGTGGTCGTGGGTGGCTCTGGTGTCGATGGCGGCGTTTGCGTTGGGCCTGTTGCCGGCGCAGGTCGACGCGCAGGCGGCCGCGCCGGTCGCGACGCCACCGGTTGCCGTGGACGACCACGTGGTCATCACCCCGCTGTCTGACCTCGTCGACGTCCACGTGCTCGCCAACGACACCGACGCCGACGGCGGGGATCTGCAGGTGTGCCGGATCGATGCGCCCGACGACGAAGGGGTGGGCGCACACATCTGGTCGCGCAACGGCGAGCCGGGGTTCGCCAGGATCCGGCCGGCCTCGACGTACGTCATGATCGAGCCGAGGCAGCCACTCGCGCCGGGCAGCTACCCGGTGACCTACTACGCGTGCGATCGGCAGCTCCTGACTCCCGCCACGCTGACGGTGGAGGTCCGCAAGATCACGGCTCGCGCGATCGCCGACCAACCGGGCTCCGTCCGGTTCACGAACCCGCTCGACGAGCCGATCGAGGTCGAGTACGGACCTCCCCACGGGTCGGGCCACGCCGCCTTCAGGCTCGCGGCGCACGCGACCAAGGACCGGCAGCCCGCCTGGGCCTCGATCGTCTGGGTCGCCTACCTGGTCTCCGACCTGGACAGTGACGGCGACGACCCCTTGCCCGTCGGGTACGGCCGAGTCCGCCACACCGGAGCCTCCGGCCGAGTCGCCCTCACCCGACGACTCGGCGGCCCGGCGGCCGACCTCCGGCGTGCCGCCGAGCACCGATACCAAGCCGTGCTCGGCGACCGGTCTCCGCATCTGAGTCGGACCACGCGACCGAACGTTCACACCGGCGTCGAGAGCGCCATGGACCCTCCCGCTCCGAACGCGGCGCCCGTCACCGCCCCCGACCACGTCACGCTCGACTACTACGACGACGCCCACGTCCGTGTCCTGCGCAACGACAGCGACGACACCCCTGAAGACCTGGGAGTGTGCTGGATCGACGTACCCACCGGTGTCGGACTCGACGCCCTCCTCGAACCTTGGTGGGCCGGAAGCGATCGAGCACGCTCCGACGATCCCGACCGCTACATCGACCTCGGCGCCGATGGCGCGGAGCCGGGCACCTACGTTCTCACCTACTACGCGTGCGACCGCCAGTTCCTCACGCCCGGCACGCTGAGGGTCACGGTCCGCAAGTTCCCGCCACCGGTGGCGCGCCGCGTCTTGGGCCATCCAGGTGTGGTCAGCTTCCGCAACCACGGCTACCGCACCGTCAGCATCCAGTACTTCCGCACCGGCCACTACAGCGAGAAGCACCACCTGAGGGTGGCGCCCCACACCGTGCGCCGACTGCACGTCCGCTACGACTCGCTGACCTACTTCGCCGACACTCGGATCGGACCTCTCGAGCTCTGGCGTGATCCGCCACGTGCAACAACGCCACCGCTCGTAACCGCCACCTGGAGCTGCCCGGAAAGGGTCAGACGTTCCAACTCTGATCCGGCGCCAAAGCCCGGCCCTATCACCCGGCCGGTTCCGGCGAAGTGATGCACCGGCTGGGATTGCGCGCTCGGTCTTTCTACCTCGCCGTTCGGCTGCGGGCGCGTAGTTCTTCAAGCCAGACTCGTCCCCGTGGATGGCACGACGTCGAGTGCGCTGCTGGATGGTTCTGGTCTGTTCTTGCCGTTGGTGGCTGTGCTCGCCGTGATCGTCCTGCTTCTGGCGTGTCCACTGCCGGGTCGAGGCCCGAGGATGTTCCAACGGCGTGACCCGTGGCGCGGGTTCAAGTTCGGTACTCGTCGGGCGGTCATGGATCGCGCCGGCGGGCGCTGCGAGGGCGCTCTGGTTCTGGTGTGGGGACGCTGTCGAGCCGTGGCGAGTGAAGTTGACCATGTCTATCCGTGGTCGCGGCGCGGCCCGACAGTGGTAAGCAACGGACAAGCGCTGTGCCGAGCGCACAACCGAAGGAAGGCAAACCTGCGCCCGCCGTGGTGGTACGTGATGTCTCTTGAGCGTCGGCGGGCCCGCTATGCGCCTGCGAGACGTAGATGTCCGAGTCGTGGCCCGCATGACCGAGCTCGAGCGTGCTGCACGCGGTGACTGGACACGTGGGCGGCCGATAGCCTGACCGAGGGCTCAGGCGACGGACTAACGCAGAGGAGAACGCGGCGACATCCGACGTTATGACGCATCGCTGAGGTGATGACGTAGCCATGTGGCGATGTCTGGCACGTCCAGTCCTCCGGCGGCAGCCGCGAGCATGAGGGCCTCGGCTTCGTCGACGGTGTAGGTGATGTCGCGTCCGTTGAGGAGGCAGAAGACTCTGGTCGCGGCCCAAGCCAGGCGCTTGTTCCCGTCGACCAGGGCGTGGTTCCTGACCAGTGAGTGAAGCAGGGCGGCTGCTTTGCTCTCGAACGTCGGGTAGGCATCGTCGCCGAAGACCGTCACCTGTGGACGTCCCGCTGCCGCGGCAAGGAGGCCCGCATCCCGGACGGCGACCGTGTCGACGATGCCGGCAGCGATCTCGAGCAGGTCCTCGACGCTGAGGTAGTCGATGTGTTCGTCGCTCACTGCGCGAGGCGATCGAGGAGCTCACGGTCCTCGTCGCGGATGCGCTCGATCGCGCTGCGGAGGCGCTTGGGGCGCTCGGACACGTACTGCGCGATCGCGGTCCGGGCCACCTCCTGCATGGACCGACCCTCCTCGTCCGCCTTGGCGCGAAGGGCCTCGCTCTCGACGTCACTCAGTCTCAGGTTCATCGCCATACGACTATGGTACCAGTGCGGTACCACTGCGTGTCCGTCTCAGACGCCGGCGACGTACGCGGTGAGGAAGTGGACGCCGTGACGGTCCAGGTTGCCTCGGGCTCGGTCGTAGTGCTCGGTGGTGCGCGGGTCGGCGTGTCGGGCCAGGATCTGGGCATCGCGGAGAGGGACGCCGGCGTCGAGAGCGTTGGTGATGGCCGCGTGACGCAGCGAGTGGGGACTGATGTGGCGCGGGATGCGGGCGGTTCGGGCGATCCGGAGGACCATCCGGTAGACATCGCGGCGGTCTATCGGCCGACCGGAGACAGGACGGAGGATCAGTGGCCCTTCGGTGCGCTCGCCGCGGCAGACTTCCAGGGCCCGCAGAACCGGCACGGTGATCGGCATCGTCGCCGGCTTGTTGCCCTTGCCGACCAGGTGCAGGACCCGATGCCCGCGCAGGGTCTCGTGGTAGTCCTCGATCTGGACAGCGGCGGCTTCGGAGGCGCGCAACGCGTTGATGCCCAGGAGGTAGGCCAACGCGCCGTGGTGGACGGTGATGGTCGGAGCGACCTGGAGGAATCGGATCAGCTCGAGTCGATCCAGCCCCTGGGTACGAGACTCGTCAGAGTGGATCTTGGGCAGTCGGGCGTAGACGGCAGGATCGCCGGGGATCAACCCGTCGATGTGGGCGAACCGGAAGAACCCCCGCACCGCGTGCATCGAGGTGTTGACCGAGGACGCCATCAGCCCAGCCTCGCTGAGGTGACGGATGTACAGCTCGACGTGGGCGCGTTGGATCCCGACCAGCGGGTCAAGGCCATTGGCTTCGCACCAGCCGAACCACCGGCGGAGCTGGGAGGCGTACAAGGCATGGGTGTGGCCGGAGTATCGGGCCAAGTACGAAACGGCCGCCAGCTGTCCCGGGCTCATCTGGTCTGGCTGGAACGGCATCAACGTGGTGTGCGACATGGCTGGGCTCCTGCGGCCTGACGACAGCCTCACACGCGGACCGCCACACGGGTGAGGCGCCTCCGAACCAGTTATGCACCATTCGTGTGCGTCGAGCTTCCGGCGGATTGATGCGGACTGTCGGCGCACCGAGTCACGCCTGTCCAGACGAGGGCGCGTCACGATGGACGACGTGGACGACGTCACGACCCGACTCGCGGCCGAGAGACGGCAGGCGCTGCAGCGCCTGGCGGGGCTCACCGAGGACTTCGACGCGGTCGTGGCGGCGTCGCGGGACACGAACGCCGATGACGAGCACGACCCGGAGGGGGCGACGATCGCGTTCGAGCGGTCGCAGCTGGGGGCGCTGGTGCGGCAGGCGCAGGACCATCTCGAGGAGGTCGAGGCCGCCGTCCGGAGGTGGGAGGCGGGCACGTACGGGACGTGCGAGCGGTGCGGCGCCCCGATCGGGGCGGAGCGGCTCGAGGCCAGGCCCACGGCACGGACCTGCATCTCGTGCGCCCGGCGTTGATCAGCCGTCGAGGCGGCGGAACGCCTGGGTGACCAGCACCAGCTCACCGGACTCGTCGGAGGCGTCGGCGTCGACGAGCGCCTCGATCACCCAGTCGTGGTGGCCCTCCGGGTCGTGCAGGGTCTGGGTGACCGGCCAGGACCGACCGGTGCGATCGATCCGCAGCAGCTCGGGGCCGCGGGCGTCGGCGTCGAGCAGCACCTCGTCGTGCTCGGCGTAGTAGGCCTCGATGCTGGTGTCCCAGGCAGACCGGGTCATCACCACCTCGCCCGGCGGGTCGGTCCGGTCGGCGGCGGCGCGCTCCAGCGCCATCAGTCCGTCGAGGTCGTCGCGGGCGACGAGCTGGACGCGGCGGAACATCGCGTTGCGGATCATCACGCCGAACGCCCGCTCCTGCTGCGAGATGGGGCGCGGGTTGTGCGGCGGGCGGTGCTCGGCGAGCTCGACCGCGTGCCGGTGGACGGCCTCGGGGTCGGTCAGCGCCTCCCACTCGTCGAGCAGCGAGGAGTCGGTCTGGCGCACGGTCTCGCCCAGCCACTCGGAGAGCCCCTCGAGCTCGGGGGTGCGGTGCTGGTCGGGGACGGTCTGCCGCAGGGTCCGGTAGGCGTCGGTGAGGTAGCGCAGCACCAGTCCCTCGGAGCGGGGCAGCTGGTAGCGGGTCACGAAGTCGGTGAAGCTCATGCCCTGCTCGTACATCTCCCGCACGACGGACTTCGGTGACAACGCGTCCTCGGGCAGCCACGGGTGGGTCTCGCGATAGATGGCGTACGTCGCCTCCAGCAGCTCGCGCAGCGGCATCGGCCAGGTGATCTCGTCGAGCAGCGCCATCCGCTCGTCGTACTCGATCCCGTCGGCCTTCATCTCGGCGACCGCGATGCCCCGGGCGACGTACTGCTGCTGGGCCAGGATCTGCCGCGGCGCCTCGAGCACGGACTCCACGACCGACACCAGGTCCAGCGTGTAGTCGTCCGCCTCCGGGTCGAGGACGTCGAACGCCGCCAGCGCGAAGTGCGAGAGCGGCTGGTTGAGGGCGAAGTCCTCGGGCAGGTCGACGGTCAGCACGTAGCGCCGACCGAACTCATCGGGCTCGGCGAGCCGGGTGAGCACGCCCGAGTGCACCAGGCTGCGCGCCAGCCGGAGGGCCCGTCGCGCCAGCCGCCGTTGGTTGCGCGGGTTCTCGTGGTTGTCGGTGAGCAGCCGCCGCAGGATCGGGAACGCGTCGGCCTCGCGGGCGACGACGTTGATCAGCATCGCGTTGTCGACCTTCATCCGCGAGACGAGCTGCTCGGGGGTGCCCGAGACCAGCTTGTCGAACGTCTCCTCGGACCAGACGACCTCGCCGTCGGGCGCCTTCTTGCGGCGGTAGCCGCGCTGCTTCTTGGGGTCGTCGCCGATCTTCTTCAGGGCGATCGCGTTGTCGATGACGTGCTCGGGCGCCTGGACGACGACGTATCCCACCGTGTCGAAGCCGGCCCGGCCGGCGCGGCCCGCGATCTGCATGAACTCGCGCGAGCGCAGGATCCGCTGCCGGGTGCCGTCGAACTTCGCGAGCCCGGTGAACAGCACCGTCCGGATCGGCACGTTGATGCCCACGCCCAGGGTGTCGGTGCCGCAGATCACGACCAGCAGCCCGGCCTGCGCCAGCTGCTCCACGAGTCGGCGGTAGCGCGGCAGCATCCCGGCGTGGTGGACGCCGATGCCACGGCGGACCAGCTTGTGCAGGGTCTTGCCGAAGCCGGCGCCGAACCGGAAGCCGACCAGCCGCTCGTTGATCGCGTCGCGGGCCTCGCGGGTGATCGCGATGCCCGGCTTGGCCGCGAGCAGGGAGGTGGCGTGCTCGACGGCCGCCGCCTGCGTGAAGTGGACGACGTACGCCGGCGCCTGCTGGGCCTCGATCAGCTCCGCGACGGTGTCGGCGACGTGGGTCATCGCCCAGGAGAAGACCAGCGGCACCGGGCGTTCGGCGTCGTCGACGACGGCGGTCGCCCGGCCGTTGCGTCGCGAGATGTCGGCGGCGAGCTCGCCGACGTCGCCGAGCGTCGCCGACATCAGCACGAGCTGTGCCTGGGTCAGCTCGAGCAGCGGCACCTGCCAGGCCCAGCCGCGGTCGGGCTCGGAGTAGAAGTGGAACTCGTCCATGACCACGAGCCCGACGTCGGCGTCGGGGCCCTCGCGCAGCGCGATGTTGGCCAGCACCTCCGCGGTGCAGCAGATGATCGGCGCGTCGGAGTTCACCGACGCGTCGCCGGTCAGCATGCCGACGTTCGCCGGGCCGAAGATCTCGCAGTAGGCGAAGAACTTCTCGCTGACCAGCGCCTTGATCGGCGCCGTGTAGAAGCTCACCCGGCCACCCGCCAGTGCCGCCGCGTGCGCCGCCATCGCCACCAGCGACTTGCCCGACCCGGTCGGGGTCGCGAGGACGACGTTGCTGCCGCCGAGCAGCTCGATGATCGCCTCGTCCTGGTGGGGGTAGAGGCTCAGGCCCTGCTGCTCGACCCAGGTGGTCACCGCGTCGTAGACGGCATCGGGGTCGTCGGTCCGGGGGACCCAGCCCGCCCCGTCCACCGGCACCCGCGACCTCCTGCTCTGCGCCGCCGTTCCAGCGCGACGACGCAGCGACAGTACCGGTCGGGAACGCGTCAGCCGGCGGCCGGCGTGCGGTCGTGCTCGACCCAGACGAGGCTGCCGAGGCCGATCACCAGGGCGACGTTCACGGCGACGGCCAGCGTCGCGATGTTGCCGATGTGCGCCACCGGCCAGACCAAGGCCGCCGCCAGGAGCACCGCGCCCTGCCACCGGTGTCCGAGTCGCGCCAGCGCCCACGCGACCACCGCGAGCGAGAGCGGGAAGAACAGCCCGAGGGGCTTGATCAGGTTGGCCGCCCCGGCTGGTCGACCAGCTCGGTGTCGCCGAGCGACATGTGGATCGTGTCGAAGCCGTAGGCGACGTTGCCGGCCATGCCGATCAGCCCGATCAGCAGCAACGCGGCCCTGAGCCGGGAGGCGGCCGGCAGCCGCTGCGCGACCTGCAGCACGACGAAGCCGTAGGCGATGGCGCCGAGCACGTGGAGCACGCCGGCGGTCGCGTCGTCCCAGCCGCGGGCGGCGTACGTCGAGTCCGCCGCCAGGTAGATCACCGGCGCCACGACCAGGGCGGCGGTCAGCAGCCGGTCCGTGGGGGTGAGCGTGCGGATGCGCCGGTCGGTCGGCAGGTCGGTGGTGGTCATGGTGGATCCCTTCGGTAGGCGTCGTGGCCACGCTGCGGCTCGTGACGGCGGCGGCACCACGGGGCAACCCCTGGACCCGCCTGTCCAGGGAAATCCCTGCATCGCCTCGGCGCACCGTCGTGGGACGATCGGCCCCGTGGACGGCACCGACGGTCGCGCGCTGCGAGCCCTGCTGCCGCTGTTGCTGCTCAGCGCCGTCGTCGTCCTGGTGACGCTCGGGCTCGCCCGCGGGCTCTGGCTGGCGAACCTGCACAACGGCCTGCTGGCCCTCGCCTTCACCGCGGTCGGTGCCTACGTCCGGTTCCAGCGACCCGGCCACCTCACCGGCGCGCTCTTCCTGGCCACCGGGGTCGTCGAGGCGGTGCTCTTCGTGGGTCGCCAGGTCGGCCATGTCCCGGGCGCGTCCGGCGGCACCTGGCTCGGCTGGCTCGGGGTCTGGCCGATCGCGGTGGCCCTGGGACTGGTGACCCTCAGCGTCATCTTCTTCCCCGACGGCCGGCTGCCCTCACGGCGATGGGCGCCCGTGGTCGTGGCGGTGGTGGCCGTCACCGGACTCTCGGCCACCCTCTCGGCGATCTGGCCCGTGGAGTACGCCGCAGCCGGCCTGCACACCGCTCATCCGCTTCACGCGGAGTCGCCCCACCTCGTCACCACGGTGTGGTCCCACCTCGCCCATCCCGCCTACGCCGTGCTCCAGGTGCTGTGGGTGGTCGTGGTCGTCGCCCGGTGGCGGCGCGCGGACGCGTTGGTCAGGAGTCAGCTGGTCTGGCTGGCGGGTGCCGCGGCGGTCTCGGGCGTCACGCTCGCGGTCGGCACGATCGGCTGGGGTACGCCGACACCGGGACTCCTGACCGTGGCCCTGCTCCCGATCGCCGCGGGCTGGGCCGTCGTCCACGGCCAGCACCTCGCGACGTACGCGGCGCTCACCTGGCTGTCCCGCAGCGGGCCGACCGGCCAGGACCTGCCCCACGACCTGGCGCGGGCGGTGGCCGAGTCGCTTTGCGCGCCCGGGCCGTGCTCTGGATGGGCGAGCCGTCGGAGCTGCACGCCGTGGGGGTGTGGCCGGAGACCTCGGAGCCGATCGCCGCCGTGGATCTCGCCACGCTGAGCTCGTCCGGCCTCCGGACCAGACCCGTTGTCCGCGCCGGCGCGACCATCGGCGCCCTCACCGTCGACCGGGCCGATCCGCTCTCCGCGGCCGAGCGCCGGCTCCTCGACGACCTCTCCGCTCAGGCAGCGCTGGTCCTGGCGCACCAGAACCTCGCCGAGGTCATCGCCGGCCAGCAGCGTGCCGGCCGCCTCGACGAGCTCAGCCCGCGGGAGCAGTCGGTGCTCGACCTGATGGCCCGCGGGCTCTCCAACGCCGCGATCTGCCAGGAGCTCCACCTCAGCGTCAAGACGGTGGAGCCGGTCGTCGGCACCATCTTCACCAAGCTCCAGCTCCACCCCGACGCCGCCAGCAACCGTCGGGTGCTGGCGGTCCTGGCCTACCTGCGCACCCGCGAGCCCTCGGTCGCCGGGGAAGGATAGCCAGACCCTTCAGAGCTGGGCCAGGGCCGCGAGGTCGCGCCACCAGGAGAGCCGGTCCGGGCGGCCGTCGTAGTCCTTGCGCCGGTTGGCGCCGCTCACACCGGGGAGGACGAACACCTGGGACGGCCCGAGGTACCAGTCGGCCGGGCCGAGACCAGGACGTCGTACGCCGAGGGCCCGCGCCGCCTCGTGGGCGACGGTCTTGCTGGTGAACGCCAGCCACTCGGGCCGCCACCGCTCGAGCTTCGCGACCAGCTCGTCGATCTCCACCCAGCGCGGGTCCCAGTGTCCGACCAGGTCGGTCAGGCCGAGCCCGAGGCCGGCGACCGCGGCGTCCTCCTCCGGACGCAGGCGACGCGGCGACAGGCCGCTGAGGTGCAGCGACTCCCAGAAGCTGTTGCCGGGCGTCTCGTAGTAGTGGTCGCGGAGCTTGTTGCTCTCGGCCCCGGCCTGACCGCAGAACACGATCACCGGCTCCGGCGCGACGATGTCGGGCAGCACCTCCACGCAGACCACCCTCTCAACCCGGACCTGTCGGATCGGCGTCCGGCCGATCGTGGTGAGGCTGAACGGCGGTCATCGGGCCGCCCGCAGCCGAAGGAGAAGCAGATGTCGAAGGTCATCGCCCTCATGTCCATGTCGCTCGACGGCTACGTCGCCGACCCTGACGACGGGGTGGCCGAGGTGTTCGACTGGTACGTCTCCGGCGACGTCGAGCTCACGACCGGCGGGTCGGACCCCATGACGTTCCGGATGTCCGAGCCGAGCGCGCAGCACGTGCACGACCTCACCTCCGGGCTCGGCGCGCTGATCACGGGCCGGCGTACCTTCGAGGTCGCCGACGGGTGGGGCGGCAACCATGCCTGGGGACCGGCGTTCGTCCTGGCGCACGAGGTGCCCGACGGCTGGCCGCGGCCCGACTCGACCGTCCACTTCGTCTCCGACGGCGTCGAGAGCGCCGTCGCCCAGGCCAAGGCCGCCGCCGGAGACAAGTCGGTCGCGGTCCACGGCGCCGACACCATCCAGCAGCTCTGGAACGCCGGCCTCGTCGACGAGATCTCCGTCGACGTCGCGGCCTACCTGCTCGGCTCGGGCGTCCGGCTCTTCGACCACCTCACCGGGACGCCCGCGAAGCTCGGGAACCCGACGGTCACCGCAGGCGTCGGCGTCACCCACCTGCGCTACCCGGTGCTCACGCCGTAGCGAGGCTCACGACGCCCGGCTCAGCGACTCCACGTGGGCGATGACGGTGTCGAGCGCGGCCTCGAGCGGGTCGGTGGTGCGGTGCATCTGGCACAGCAGCAGCCCGCCCTGGAGGGCGGCGAGGGTGGCGGTGGCGAGGGTCTCGACATCGACGGACGGCGGGAGGGTGCCGCCGGCCTGCATGGCGACGTAGCCCTCGCGGATCGCGTGCTGCCAGCGGTGGTAGCCGGTGGAGACGCCGGTGCGGACGTCGTGGTCGAGCTCGCCGAGCTCGGAGCCCAGCGCACCGATGGGGCAGCCGCCCTGGCACTGCAGGCGGCGCTGGTGGTCGACCAGGTGGTCGCGCCAGGCGCGCAGGTCGGCGACGGTCGAGAGGGACTGCAGGTCGGTCTCCTGGGCGCCGACCACGGAGTCGTTCTGGTAGGCGACGACGGCGTGCACGAGCGCGTCCTTGTCGGCGAAGTAGTGGTAGATCTGCGAGCTGCTGACCCGGGCCGCGTCGCGCACCTGGTCGAGCGTCGTGCCGGCGACTCCCTGGATGAACATCAGCTCGGCGGCGGCCTCGACGATGCGGGCACGGGTCGCCGCGCCCTTGCTGGTCAGCCGGGTCTGGGTCATGGTCGCCTCAATTCTGGAGTTGCTGATCCAATTTAGCCGGAGCACTCTGGATCGCACAAGCCATTCCGATACTTCAGGAGAAGCCATGCCCACCGCCCTCGTCACCGGATCCACCTCCGGGATCGGCTCCGTCACCGCGTCCCTGCTCGCCGCCGAGGGGTACGACGTCGTCGTCTCCGGCCGCGACGCCGACCGCGGCCAGGCCGTCGTCGACCGGATCGTCTCCGCCGGCGGCCGTGCCCGCTTCGTCGCCGCCGACCTCGACGACCTCGACTCGGTCCGCCAGCTCGCCGAGTCGGCCGGCGACGTCGACGTGCTGGTCAACAACGCCGGGGTCTTCCCCGGAGCGCCGTTGGTCAGCCAGGACGTCGCGTCGTACGAGCAGTCCTTCGACGTCAACGTGCGCGCGCCGTACTTCCTCACCGCCGCCCTCGTCCCGGCGATGATCGCCCGCGGCAGCGGCAGCATCGTCAACGTCTCGACGATGGCCGCCTCGGTCGGGATGCCCGGCCTCTCGACCTACGGCGCCACCAAGGCCGCGCTCGAGTCGCTCACCCGCACCTGGGCCGCCGAGCTGGGTGGCTCCGGCATCCGGGTGAACGCCGTGGCGCCCGGCCCCACGGCGACCGACATGTTCACGCCATGGGTCCGGAGAACACCGGGCCGATCGCGGCCTCGACGATCCTCAAGCGGGCCGCGTCGCCCGAGGAGATCGCGCGGGTGATCGTGTTCGTCGCGACCGAGGCCGGGAGCTACCTGACCGGCGCCACCATCGCGGCGGACGCCGGGCGCACCGCCGCCTGAGCCGGTTCGCTCCCGGTCACCGGCCCACCCGGACGGAGACACGGTGCAAGCGGACGGCCGCGACCAGGAAGAAGACGCCACCCAGAGCTGCATAGCCGGCTGCCTGACCGACCCCGTCCTCGTCGCCGAGACGTTCCGGCGTGGGATCGAGGGCCTGCTCACCTACCGCACTCGAGACCAGCACCCGACACGGTCAGCGAGCGCCCCAGGCATCGGGTCGTAGCCGGGCCAGCGGGACCGCGGGCTGCCCCATGGGGTTGGCCACCGCCACCTCGCTCATCGCGTCGAGGATGTTGCGGAGGTTGATGATCAGGGCGCCCTGGAGGGGCCACTGGTCGGCCGGCTCCTCCGGCGCGGCGAGCTCGTCCACCAGCCGCCGCAGCTCGTCGTGCACCGCCTGAATGCCTTCGGGATCGGCGTCGGCCACCGCGCGCCCGGTCTCGGCGAGCAGGCGCGTCCAGGGCCCGGCGAAGTCCGGCTGCCACGTGTTGCGAGTGACCACGTGGGCGTCGAGGGTCCGGGCCATGCTGCGGATCTCGGCGGTGGTCTGCTCCATGCGACGCAGCAGCTGATGCCACTCCTGCGGATCGCGGAGCGCGCGGGCCGAACGCCGTGGGTTCAGCCGGGCGCTCTCGGCGGTCTGCCTGACCATCGACCAGGCATGGTCCACGTCGCCGTCCAGATCGCGGGTGCGCTCGATCCACTCGTCGATGTCCTCACCGTCGCACCCGCCGGAGAGGGTCGACGCGATGTCCATCAGGAGCTCCCCGATGGCGTCGTCGATCCGGTCCATCGCGGCGATCGTCGTACGCCGGCGCAAGGGCGGCCAGACCATGAAGTTCACGACCAGGCCGACGACCACGCCGATCGCGGTGTCGATCAGTCGGGAGAACAGCAGTCCGTCGCCGTACCCGGTGGTCAGCACCACCATCGCGGTGCTGGCGATGGTGGTCGTGTCGGCGCCCACCCACGGCACGACGCCCAGGAACAGGCCGACCACGAGCACCACCACGACGGCCCAGGTGTCGAACCCCAGCAGCTGCCCGACGGTCGCCGCGAGCAGCACGGCGACGAACGTCGCGGCGACCTGCATGGCGCCCTGCGAGAAGGACCGGAAGACGGTCGCGTGCACGACCAGGAGCGCGGCCCACGGCGCCAGGAAGGGTTGCGACAGACCGAAGACCGTGCTGGCCAGCACCCAGGCGATGATCGCGGCGAGGGCGGTCTTGAGGACCTGGACGACGTCGTTCCAGAAGACGGGATCGCGGAGACGCTCCGCCAGTCTCGCCCGCATCACGCGAGCATAGGCGCGGCGTGGCCTGCGACCATCGGGGTGACGAGGCCGTTCCCAGCACGTTTCCGGAACCACGTCGTCCGCAATCGGTTCTAACGTCGTGGCCATGTCCCCCGTCGACCCGGTGACGCGATGGCTGCTCGACTCGGACCCGGCGATCCGCTGGCAGGTGCTCGGCGACCTGACCGGCGCCCCCGCCGACGAGGTGACGGCGGAGCGCAGCCGGGTCGCCCACGTGGGCTGGGGGGCCGCCCTCCTGGCCGCTCGTGACCCGGACGGCAGTGGCTGGGCGGCGCCTGCTTCCCCGGACGCGGCGAGCCACCGGCCGACGGCAGCCAGCCCTGGACCTCCACGCTGCCGGTGCTGCTCGAGCTCCGCGCGCTCGGCCTCGACCCGACGTCCCGATCGCTCGGGAGATGACCGAGGCGGTGACCGCCCACTGCCGCTGGGAGTACGACGACCTGCCCTTCTTCGACGGCGAGGTCGAGGAGTGCATCAACGGGTACACCGTCAGCCTGGGCGCCTACTTCGGTGCCGACGTCGACGGCATCGTCACCCGGCTGCTCGCCGGGCAGCCCCACGACGGCGGGTGGAACTGCGAGGCCGAGCGCGGCGCCGTCGTCTCGTCGTTCAACTCCACCATCTGCGTCCTCGAAGGTCTGCTGGAGCACGAGCGCGCCGGGCGCGGCACCGACCAGACCCGGGCAGCCCGTCGTCCTGGCGAGGAGTACCTGCTCGAGCGGTCGCTGTTCCGGAGCAGGCGCACCGGTGAGGTCCCGGTCGATGACTGGCTCACGTTCTCCTTCCCCACCCGGTGGCACTACGACGTGCTGCGCGGGCTGGAGCACTTCCGCAGCGCCGACGTCCGCGACCCACGGCTGGAGGAAGCAGTGGAGCTGGTGCGTTCCAAGCGCCAGGAGGACGGCACCTGGCTCGCCGAGAACACCCATCCCGGACCGACGCACGTGCGGTACGACGACGGCGACGGCCGCCCCGGCCGCTGGAACACCTTGCGGGCGCGGCGGGTGCTCGACTGGTGGGACCGGTAGCCCCGCGACGCCCGGGACCTCCGGACTGCGACTCGTGAAACCGGCGTGAAGCCGGGGTGAAACCGCTCGTACCTAGCGTCACCGGTGACGCGCTCGCAGCGCCCCCGTTCCCGAGGAGTCACCATGACGATCACCACCACCCCCGCCCCGCCGGCGGCGGAGTCACGTACCTACACGTCGCTCCGCGCCGCCTGGATCCCCCTCGCCGCCCTCTGCCTGGCCTTCTTCGTGGAGATGGTCGACAACACGTTGTTGTCGATCGCCCTCCCCACGATCGGCCGCGACCTGGGCAGCGGTACGACGTCGCTGCAGTGGGTGACCGGTGCCTACTCGCTGACCTTCGGCGGCCTGCTGCTGACCGCCGGGTCGATCGCCGACCGGTTCGGACGCCGGCGCGTGCTGCTGGTCGGGCTCGCGGCGTTCGGGCTGATGAGCCTGAGCGTCGTCGCGGTCAGCAGCACCGGCGAGCTGATCGCCCTGCGCGCCGCACTCGGCATCGCCGCCGCGGCGATGGCGCCGATCACCAACTCGCTGGTCTTCCGACTCTTCGACGACAAGACGCTGCGGACGCGCGCCATCACCGTGATGATCATCGTCGGCATGTCCGGCTTCATCCTCGGCCCGGTCCTCGGCGGCACCGCGCTGGCCCACATCCGGTGGGAGTGGCTGCTGGTCGTCAACGCCCCGATCGCGCTGATCGCCTGCATCGGTGTCCGGCTCGGCGTCGCGCCGGATCGTCGTGAGGACCTGACCGACGACGCCCTCGACCTGGTCGGCGCGGCGCTGAGCGTCCTCGCGATCGGCCTGGCGTGCTACGCCGCGACCTCCGGCGTCCAGCACGGCTGGCTGTCGGTCGGCACGCTCGCCTCGATCGTCGGAGCCGTGCTCGCGGGCATCGGGTTCGTGCGGCACGAGCGGCGTACGTCGTCCCCCATGCTCGACCTCGGCCTGTTCTCCAACGGCACCGTGCGCGGCGCCGCGATCGCGCAGCTCGGCACCTCGATCGCGATGGCCAGCGTGATGTTCGGCCTGATCCTGCACTTCCAGTACGCCTACGGCTGGTCGCCGGTGCGCGCCGGCCTCGCGAACATCCCGATGATCGCCACCATGCTGCTCGCGACCCCGCTGTCCGAGGGACTGCTGAAGAAGTACGGCCACCGCATCGCCTGCATCATCGGCGCGGTCCTGCTCACCGGTGCGCTCGGCGGCATGGCCTGGGGCGTGGAGCACGGGTACGTCGCGATCGCGGCCTCGATGGTCGTGATGACCGTCGGCCTGCGCACCGTGATGACGATCTGCGCGGTCGCCCTCGTCGACGCGATGCCGAGCAACCGCACCTCGATCGGCGCCGCCCTCAACGACACCGCCCAGGAGGTCGGCACCAGTGTCGGCACCGCCGTGGTCGGCACCCTGATCGCCGCCCTGGTCACCACCCAGCTGCCCGCCGGGACCTGGAGCGCCGCCCTCGTGCAGTCGTTCTTCCACGGCGAGCGGATCACCTACGCCGTCCTGGCCGTGATCGTCGGGATCGTCGCCATCGGCGGCGCCCTCACGCTCACCGACTCGCGTGCCACCGAAGAGGCTGCTGAAGTATCTGCGTGACGATGTCGAAAGGTCGCATGGCCGTTCGACGTACGGGCACGAAGCACCACCCCAGCAACCACCAGGAGTGATCGAGATGCCGCGTTTCATGGGATTCGTCCGGATGGAAGAGAACATCGGGACGCCGCCGCAGGCGCTGTTCGACGCGATGGACGCCTACATCGGCAAGCAGGCCGGCAAGGGCGTCTTCCTCGACGGCGGCGGCCTGTACGGCACCGAGGACGCCGTGAACTTCATCTCCCGCGACGGCCAGATCAGCAGGGTCGACGGCCCCTACGCCGAGGCCAAGGAGGTCGTCGGCGGCTGGGCGATCCTGGAGTACGCCACCGTCGAGGAGGCCGTCGCCGACCAGGAGGAGTTCGCCGAGCTGCACGCCAAGCACTGGCCCGAGGTCACGGTGATCTCGACCCTCCGCCAGATCTCCACGGGTCCGGACGCCCCCGGCGAGTGACGGTCCCCGCACGGGGCGACGTGGTGCCGGCTCTGACGCCGAGCCAGGAGGCGTCATGCTGGACGAGTGCCAGTAGACGCCTCCCGGCTCGCGGAGCTGCTTCCGCCGGGGTCGCGTACCTGGGAGCCCGTCGCCGGCGGTGAGTCCGGCGCGTCGGTCTTCGTCGATCGCGACCAGCAGCGCTACGCGAAGGTGGTGCCGGCCGATCGGCTGACGGAGCTGGCCGACGAGCGCGACCGCACCGTCTGGATCGATGAGACCGTCGTCCCCGGTGCTCGGGTGCTGGACTGGCGTGAGTCGGGCGCCGGTGCCTGCCTGGTGACCCGAGCAGTGCCGGGGGTGCCGGCGAGCCAGCTCGATGCTCCAGCCCTTCGTCGGGGCTGGCCCTCGATCGTCGCCACCGTTCGAGACCTGCACGATCTCGCCACGACCCGATGTCCTTTCGACCGCGGGCTCCAGCACATGATGTCTCTCGCCGAGGCGGCTGTGGCCGAGGAGCGGGTGGTCGTCGAGTTCCTCCCCGTGGCGCTGCAGCACACCCCGCCGCTCCAGATCCTGGCGGAGATCAGGGCCGAGCTGCCGGTCCGTCTCGCCCAGGAGCGGGCGGAGCTGGTGGTGTGTCACGGCGACCTCTGCCTGCCCAACATCCTGGTCGACCCCGCCACCGGGAAGGTCACCGGCCTGATCGACCTCGGGCGACTGGGCACCGCCGATCCGTACGGCGACATCGCGTTGCTGCTCGCCACCGCGGGTGAGACGTGGGACGACGAGGCCATGGCGCGTCGAGCCGACCAGGAGTTCGCCGAGATCTACGGAACGGAGCTCGACCCTGAACGCCTCGACTTCTACCTCCGGCTCGACCCGCTGACCTGGTAGTCCGCGAGGAGCGCTGGGCGACGATCGAGAACAGGACGCCCGGACAGTCGTCCTCGGAGGTACGCCGGCGTACCTCACCCTTGTGCGCGATGTTCGGCGAGCCCAGACTGAGGGCCTCTCGCGCCGAGAAGGGTCACCTCGATGGACGCCGTGACGAAGCACGAACTCACCTTCGAGCCACCGGGTCCGGGCCCCTGGGACCTCGACGCACTGCACTTCCCCCGGCCGGTCACGGCCTACTGGGCGGAGATGCATCCGGAGCCGTTCAGCCTCGGCTACGAGGACATGATGTCGTTCTACGGCGCGCCGTTCACGACCCGGCGGACCAGCTACGTCAGCGGGTTCTCCTACGGCCAGATGGAGCCGGTCCCGCCGGAGTCCTTCCCCGAGCGGGTCCAGCGCGCCGCCGACGTGTTCGAGGGCAGGCTGTGGCGGGAGCAGGCGACGGAGTGGCAGGAGGTGCGCAAGCCCGCCTCCGTGCAGGCCCACCACGAGATCCAGGCCGTCGATCCCGATGCCCTGAGCGACGAGGCGCTGGTCGACTACCTCCGCCGCTGCCACGACCACCACGCCGCGATGATCCGGCAGCACATGGCCTTCACCGGCACCGCGGTCATCCCTCCGGGCGACTTCCTCGTCCAGGCCCGCGAGTGGACGGGCCTGTCGACGGTGAAGCTGCTCGGCCTGATGCGCGGCGCGTCCCTGATCTCCGGCGGTGACTCTCCTCAGCACGCCGCGCTGGTCACGGCGTACCGCGCCGACCCGGCCGCCCGGCAGGCCCTGGATGCGGACGAGGACCCGGGGAAGCTGCTCGAGCGTCTGCGGCGCGAGGCCACGCCGACCGGCCGGGCGCTGGACGACTACCTCGAGTTCGTCGGGTTCCGGCTGCTCGACGGGTTCGACATCTCGAACCACTACGCGCTCGAGCTGCCCGACGTTCTCCTCCGCGCCATCCGCACGGCGATCGACGAGACGGGCGCGGCGTCGAACGTCGACCAGGAGATCGCCGAGGTCCGCAGCCACGTCCCGGAGGAGCACCGCGACGAGTACGACGCGCTCCTGGCGGAGGCGCGCATCGGCTACAGCGTGCGCGACGAACGCGGCGTCTACTCCGACATCTGGGCGTCCGGCCTGATGCGGCGAGCCGCGCTCGCGGCGGGCCGTCGGGTCGCGGCGAGCGGTCGGCTCCGTGATGCCGAGGACATCGTGTTCGCGGACGTCGACGAGATGTGCGCCCTGGTCGGAGGGGCGGCCGAGCCGACGGGCGACGAGCTCGCCGAGCGGCACGGCTACCACAAGACCTACACCGCGAAGGACGCCCCGGCGCACCTGGGCGACGACCCGCCCCCGCTCCCCGACCTGTCCACGCTCCCGCCGCCGATGGCCCGGCTGATGGCCGCGTTGGGGACGGCCCTGGGTGAGATGTTCGCGGTCTCCGAGGAGGCCCACGAGGAGACGGTGATCCGCGGGCTCGGCGCCAGCGCCGGCAGCCGGGAGGGCATCGTCCGTCGCGTCGCCGGGCCGAGCGACTTCGACCGGATCCAGCAGGGCGACGTCCTGCTGACCGAGGCCACCACCGAGGCGTTCAACATCCTGCTGCCGTTGCTCAGCGCGATCATCACCGACAGCGGCGGAGCCCTGTCGCACGCGGCGATCATCTCGCGGGAGTACGGCATCCCCGGCGTCGTCGGCACCCGCGACGCCACCGTCCGGATCGCCGACGGCACCCGGGTCCTGGTCGACGGTGACCAGGGCACCGTCACGGTCCTCGAGTGAGCGGCATCGTCCCGCTGGTCGAGGCGGACACCGAGGAGCTGTACGGCGCGAAGGCCGTGGGACTCGGAGACGCCCTGCGCGCCGGCCTGCCCGTCCCTCCGGGTGTCGCCCTGCCCGGGCCGGAGGTGGACTCGATCGCGTCCGGTGACGTCGACGCGGTGAGCACCCTGCGCGAGGCCGTGGCTGCGCTGCCGACACCCCTCGCCGTACGGTCGTCCGCCGTCGGCGAGGACAGCGCGGGAGCGAGCTTCGCCGGGCAGCACATCACCGTCCTGAACGTGCCGTCGGTCGAGGAGGTGGAGGCGGCGGTCCGGGCGGTCTGGTGGTCGGCCAACTCCGACTCGGCGATCACCTACCGCAAGCGGCTGGGCGTGTTCGCGAGGCCCAGCGTCGGCGTGGTCGTGCAGTCGCTGCTGCAGCCGGAGTCCGCCGGGGTGATGTTCACCCGCAACCCGATCACCGGCGCGGACGAGCGGATGATCGAGGCGAGCTGGGGTCTGGGCGAGGCCGTGGTCTCGGGCCGGGTCATCCCCGACTCCTTCCGGGTGGCTCGCACGGGCGAGGTGCTGGAACGTACGTGCCGGGCTCAAGCGGTTCGCGATCCGGTCGGCACCGGACGGCGGCACCGTGGACGAGGACGTCCCGCCGGAGCTGGTCGAGTCGCTGTGCCTGGACGACAGGCAGCTCCAGGCGCTCTCCGACCTCGCGTCGGAGTGCGAGCGGGTGTACGGCGCGGAGCGCGACATGGAGTGGGCCTTCGCAGAGGGTCGGCTCTACCTGTTGCAGTGCCGCGCGTTGACGACGTCGGCGGGGGCCTCGGCACCCGCGACCGTGATCGCGCCGGACGCGTTGGCCGAGTCACTGGTGCGCGTGCCACTGCTGTCGGAGCTGGCCGGTCCGGACCGGGACGCCGTCGCTCGGCTCTTCACCGAGCGGACCTTCGCCCCGGGCGAGACCGTCACCAAGGAGGGCGCGGACGCCGCGGCGTTCTACCTGATCGAGTCGGGCACCGCCACGGTGACCGTGGGCGGCGTCTTCCGGCGCACGCTCGGCCCCGGGGACCACTTCGGCGAGATCGCCCTGATCGACGGCCGGCGCGCGCACGGCGACCGTGACCGCCGACGGCGAGCTCGTGTGCCAGGGCATCACGCTGTGGGACTTCCAGCCGCTCGTGCAGCGCAGCCCGACCATGGCCTGGACCCTCCTGCAGACCCTCGCCGGCATGCTGCGCCCGCCCGAGGAGACACCGCACCCGCACTGAGCCGGCCGCCCTCGAGACGCGGGCGAGCAGGTCACCGGGTTTCGTGACGGCGCAGAGCGCCCTCCTCAACCATCGGTGGTGGTCGTGGTCTCGACAGGCTCGACCGACGAAACCCTCCGCTCGACCGACTGTGGGGACGCCGGCGATCGGGTCACCGGGTTTCGTGACGGCGCAGAGCGCCCTCCTCAACCATCGGTGGTGGTCGTGGTCTCGACAGGCTCGACCGACGAAACCCTCCGCTCGACCGACTGTGGGGACGCCGGCGATCGGGTCACCGGGTTTCGTGACGGGCGCAGAGCGCCCTCCTCAACCATCGGTGGTGGTCGTGGTCTCGACAGGCTCGACCGACGAAACCCTCCGCTCGACCGACTGTGGGGACGCCGGCGATCGGGTCACCGGGTTTCGTGACGGGCGCAGAGCGCCCTCCTCAACCATCGGTGGTGGTCGTGGTCTCGACAGGCTCGACCGACGAAACCCTCCGCTCGACCGACGGGTCACCAGAGGCCGGGGATCAGGCGGCGGCGGTGCTCGGCGTACGCGCGGTAGGGCTCGCCGAGCGACTCCAGCAGGGCGCGCTCCTCGACCCGGATCCGCACCATCAGCCCGATCGTCGGCAGGACCGCCAGCGCCAGCACCGAGAGCCAGTTGCCGAGGGCGGCGCCGAGACCGACCAGGGTCAGCAGCAGTCCGGTGTACGACGGGTGGCGGACCCAGCGGTAGGGGCCGCGGTCGATCACCGTCTGCTCGTCGGTGATCCGGACGACCACGGTGAAGAAGCGGCCGAGCGTCCAGACCGCCCACTGGCGCAGGGCGATGCCGAGCCACATCAGGGCCAGCCCGACGAGGAACGGCAGCCAGCCACCGGGGATCGTGGCGCCCGTCAGGTCGGCGGAGCACCACACCGCGACCAACAGGCCGGCGGCGATGCCCGCCACCACCGCGCCGAGACTGCCACGGTCGGCTCGTTCACCGTCGCGGTTCAGGGCGCTCCGGAGCCGGATGTAGACCTCGGACGTGGCGAACGCGATCGCGCTCACCTCGAGCAGGACCCGCGCGGCGTGATGGGTGCTGACCAACGGCTCCATGAGACCAGTGTCGACCCTGGGGCTGCCTGGCCGGTCAGGACACGGTGCTCAACGTGAGCGCGAACTCGGCCACGTGCTCGTCGATGGCCAGCCGCTCGATCTCACCGGTGGCGCGATGGAGCAGCCGGACGGCCGCGTCGTTGTCGGGCGCCATCGCCATCGTGAACCGGCGAACGCCGACCTCCAGGGCGCGGTCCGACAGCGCGGTGGTCAGCATCGTGCCGATGCCACGGCCCTGCCAGGCGTCGACGACCGCGACCGCGACGTCGGCGGAGTCCGGCCGGTCGGGGTCGCGGACGAAGCGGGCGACCCCGATGGCCAGACCCTGGGCCACCGAGACGGCGAGGATCGCGACATGGTCGTGGTGGTCCACCGCCGTCAGCTGGCGGAGGTCGGCACCGGTGAGCCGCGGCTTGCCGCTCAGGAAGCGCAGCTGGCGCGAGCGCGGGCCGAGGCCCGCGAAGACCTCCAGCACCGACGACCTGTCGCCGGACTCGAGCGGTCCAGCTCCACGGCCCAGCGGTCGGTCGACGGGTCGCTCTCGCACGGACGGACGAGGCAGCTCACGCTCATGCGGGATCTCCTGGATGGTGGTGGGTGGTGAGTGACACGGTGCCGCCGCAGGGCGGACCGCCACATCGGTGACAGCTGCCTAGGTCGCGTACGCCGGTTGCCCACCGAGGTGAGCGGCGTTGCGCAACGACCGGGTCACCGCCGAGGGCGATGCGGGGCAGGGATGAAGCGGGGCGTGACGGCCGCGTAGGCGGCGTACTCCGGGAGCTACGGGTCAGATCGCGCTCCTCCAGGCGCACGCCGACCAGGACGTACGCACAGCCCAGCACGCCGAAGAGCAGGTGACCGGCCGTCATCGTCGGCGCGACCAGGAAGGCCGGGAAGAAGCCGAGCATCATCGGGTGTCGCACTAGCCGGTGGGGCAACGGCACGGCGAACGACGGCGCGCGGTCGGCGAGCCCGCGCAGGTGACCCACGACCTGGCGGAGACCGAACAGCTCGACGTGGTCGATCGCGTACGTCATCAGGAGCACCCAGGCCCAGCCGGTGGCGAAGACAACCCAGAGCAGCGCCCGCAGTGCGGGCGTCGAGACGTCCCAGACCACCGCCGGGATCGGGCGCCACTGCCAGAACGTCAGCACCAGCGCGGCCGAGGCCGCGAGCACGTACGTCGACCGCTCGACGTACGCCGGCACCCGCGTCGTCCAGCGCTTCTTGAACCCCGGCCGGGCCATCACGCTGTGCTGGACCGCGAAGACGCCGAGGAGCAGGGCGTCGACCACGACCGCGAGCGCGGTGCCGGACGACGGGCCGCCCTGGTCGACGGTCCGCGGGACGACGTCGGCGAGGAAGGCGACCGCGTAGAGAAAGACCATCACGAAGCCGAGGTAGCAGGCGACGCCGTAGGCGACCGCCAGGACGGCCCCCATCGTGGAGTGGTGGCGGGTGCGCGTCTGCTCCGTGATGGCCATGCCTCCATCGTCGATCGGCGGGCCCGTGCCGTCAGGCGTGGAACTACCCCACTTGCCGGGACCCCCGGGATGCGGTGGAGTCCACGAGTGGAGCAGCGCCTGGCCTCGACCAGCACCCGCGACGGGACGACCGTGGCCTACGCGTCGGCAGGCAGCGGGCCACCCCTTCTCTTCGTCGGCGGCTGGCTGAGCCACCTCGAGCTGAGCTGGGCGCTGCCGGCGGAGCGGCAGATGCTCGAGAGCCTGGCGCAGGGGCGGACGCTGCTGCGCTACGACCGGCTCGGCTGCGGACTCTCCGATCGCACGTCGACCGCGGAGCCGTCGCCGGAGGACGAGCTCGAGGTGGTCGCGGCGGTCCTCGCGGACACCGGCGTGACCCGCACCGACGTCGTGGCCAGCTCGCTCGGCGTACCGCTGATGATCGAGTGGGCCGCGCGGCACCCCGAGACCGTGAATCGCCTGGTGCTGTACGGCGGGTGGGCGCGCGGCGCGGACATCGGCACCCCGGAGATCCGCGACCACGTCGTCGCCCTCATCGCCGGCCACTGGGGCCTCGGCGCCGACGTGCTGACCGACATCTTCGCGCCCGACTCGTCGGCCGGGACCCGCGCCGCCCTCAGCACCTATCAGCGCGAAGCGGCGTCGGCCGAGACCGCGGCCGCGCTGCTGCGGCTCTGCTACCGGATCGACGTGTCGGCGTCGCTCGACCGCGTGCGCGCGCCCACCCTGGTCGTCCACCGCGAGGAGGACCGGGCGGCCCCGTTGGCGCAGGCCCGGGTCATCGCGTCCGGCATCGACCAGGCGCGCTTGGAGGTGCTGCCCGGCCGTTCGCACCTGCCGTACGACGGGGACACGACGACGCTCGTCGCCACCATCCGGACCTTCCTCGGTCTCCCGGTCGCAGCGGCACCGGAGGCGCCCACCCTCACCGCTCGACAGGCGGAGATCGCCGCCCTGGTCGCCGAGGGGCTCACCAACCGCGAGATCGGCCAGCGGCTCGGGATCGAGGAACGCTCCGCCGAGGGACACCTCGAGCGGATCCGCCTCCGCCTCGGCGTCCGCTCGCGTGCCCAGGTCGCTGCGTGGTGGGTGGCGACCGGCTCGTCCTAGCCGCCCGGGCGTGGTCCGAGCCCGTGGAGGGGCGCCCAGCTCCCGGCGGCGTGCACCAGCACGACCGCCAGCGAACTTGCCGACGCCACCATGGCACCGAACCACAGCACACGAGTCCATCGGCCCGGCACCGCCGTCGAGGCCGGCCCCGTCAGCATCGTGAGTCGCAGGGCCGGCACGATCCGGCCGAGCAGGTGCAGCCCCACCGCCACGCACCAGGTGATGAAGAAAACTTGGTGCAGGGTCACCCAGTCGACCCGGAAGCCCAGCAGGTTCAGCAGGCTGCTGTGCGCACGGTCCTGACCGAGGAGCACGAGCAGGATGCCCGAGCCGAGCAGACCGAGCGTGGACACCACCACCAGCGGACCGAGAAGCCGCAGCAGGAGCGGTGGCGGGCCGGCTTCTCGGTACGGCGCGTGGCCGACGTAGTAGCGCGCCATGCGCCATCCGGTGCTAGCGGTCTTCATCAAGGCCGGTGGCACGAGCAGCGCTCCGATTGCCACGTGCCAGGAGATCAGACCGCGGACGTCGATCAGGGTCAGCAGCTCCGCCAGGGACAGGGCGAGGAGCACCAGGGCGGTCCACGCCGTCAGAAGGGCGTTGCCGGCCGGGCCGCCGGTGCCCGGAAGCACCGGGTTGACGCGGGTCTCCCGGCCTACCGCCTCGGCCAGCGCGCCCCGGACCGCGCGCTCCAGGAAGCTGCCGTCCGGGCCGGTCGAGGAGTCCACAACCCCACGCTGACAGTCCTGACTGTGCTCGACCTGTGCTCTACCTATGGGCGGCCGGTGGGAGGTCGTCGTAGGACGCCTCGGCGAAGTGACCGGCGCCCGACTCGACCTGCGCGAGCGCGGCGACCTGCTCCGCGCACCAGACCGACACCTCGCGCCGGCCCGCCAGCACGTCGTCACGGAGGTCCGGCCACGGCACCCACTCGAGCTCGGCGACCTCCGCGGCGTCGGGGACGGGGTCGGAGGTCGTGGTGGCGACGAAGACCGGACAGAGCTCGTTCTCCCGTACGCCGTCGGGCATCGTCGCCTGGTAGCGGAACGCCGGCAGCGCGAGGCGGAGGTCGTCGAGCACCAGCCCCAGCTCCTGACGGCCGCGGCGTACGACGCCCTCCAGGAAGTCCTCCCCCGGCGCCGGGTGACCGCAGAACGAGTTGGTCCAGACACCGGGGAACGTGCGCTTGTCGAGCGCCCGCCGGGTCATCAGCAGTCGACCCGCAGCATCGAAGACGTAGCAGGAGAAGGCCAGGTGCAGCGGGGTCCCGGCGTGGTGGACGGTGGCCTTCGGCGCCGACCCGATCGCCCGGCCCGACTCGTCGAGCAGCACGACCTCCTCGACCTGCGCGGTGGTCATGCCGGCCGTGCCAGCGCGTTGACGGCCGCCCCGAAGACGCCGGGCAGTCGCTCGGCGGTCGGCACCAGCATCCGGCGCACCGGTCCGAGCCGGGTGGCCGTCAGCAGTGACCCGGTCAGCATCCGGTAGCGGCGGGTGACGGTGTGCCAGTCGCGCTCGTAGCGCCGCGGGTCGTCGTCGACGAGCGCCGCGACCGCGACCCGCGCCTGCGCGACCCCGAGCGCGACGCCCTCGCCGGTGAGCGCGTCGACGTAGCCGCTCGCGTCGCCGACGAGCAGCACGCGTCCGGCGACCCGTGCCTTGGCCCGCTGCCGCAGTGGTCCGGCCCCCATCACCTCGCCGGCCGGCTCGGCGTCGCCCAGCCGTTGCCGCAGGGAGGGGAACGCCGCGAGGTGCTCGTCGAACGAGCCGCGGCCCGAGGTCAGCAGCGCGACGCCGACCAGGTCCGGCGACACGGGCGTCACGTAGGCCTCGACGTCGTCGGCCCAGTGCACCTCGACGTACGACGTCCAGGGCGCGAGCCGGTAGTGGCGACGCAGGCCGTAGCGCCGGTGCCGCGTGGCGGGCTCCTCCAGCCCGAGGAGCCGCCGCGTCGGCGAGTGCAGCCCGTCGGCCGCGACGACGTGGCGGAACCCGGCTCCGTCCACGACCACCTTGTCGCGCTCCTGCACGCAGGTCCAGCGCGCTCCGGTGCTCCACCGTGATCCCGGCCGCCGCGACGGCGTCGGACAGCGCGCCGTGCAAGGTCGTACGACGCACCCCGCGACCGTGGCCGTCGCGGAACGGCGCGACCACGGCGCGGTCGCCGGCGACGTAGCGGATGCCGGTCAGGTCGTGGCCGGCCGGGTCGACGCCGAGGTCGGCGAGCGCGGCCACTGCACCGGGCATCAACCCCTCGCCGCAGGCCTTGTCGATCGTGCCCGACCGCTTGTCCCAGACCGAGACCTGCAGACCTGCGCGAGCGGCGTAGAGAGCGGTGGCGAGGCCGGCGGGTCCGCCGCCGATCACGAGCAGGTCGCTCACGGCGCCACGCGGCCGGGACCGGATGCCGTCGAGGGCACCAGCGCGGCCAGCGCGCGGTCCTCCGCGCGCAGCCGTACGCCGAGGAGCACGGCGTTGCCGACGGTGAAGACGACCGCGGTGATCCACGCGGAGTGCACCAGCGGAAGCGCGAACCCCTCGACGACCACGGCGACGTAGTTGGGGTGGGTGAGGAACCGGTAGGGACCGCCGCTCACCCGGGGCATTCCGGGCACGACGATGACCCGGGTGTTCCACTGCCGGCCCAGGGTCGCGATGCACCACCAGCGCAGCGCCTGCGAGGCGACCACCAGCGCGAGCATCGTGAAGCCGAGGGCAGGGACGAACGCCGGCCGCCGTACCCAGACCTCCACGAGCGCGCCGACCAGGAGGCCGGTGTGCAGCACGACCATCACCGGGAAGTGCCCGAGGCCGCTCTCGACGCCACCGCGGGCGAAGCTCCAGGCGGCGTTGCGCTTCGACACCACGAGCTCGGCCAGGCGCTCGAGCCCGACGAGGACGATCAGCACGGTGAACCAGGTCATGTGCCCACCTCCGGAGCCCGCAGCAGCACCAGCTCCGCGCAGAACCCGGGGCCCATCGCCACCATCAGGCCGTACGAGCCCGGGCGGGGTGGCCGCTCGGCCAGCGTGTCGGCGAACACGTGGAGCACCGACGACGACGACAGGTTGCCGATCCGCGCCAGTGAGTCCCAGGTGACCTGCAGCGCCTCCTGCGGAAGGCCGAGCGCCTCCTGCATCGCCTCGAGCACCTTCGGGCCACCCGGGTGGGCGACGTACCACTCGATGTCGTCCTGGCTCAGTCCGTGGTCGTCCAGGAAGCCGCGCACGTCGTCGCCGAGGTAGCGGCTGACCAGGGTCGGCACGTTGCTGTCGAGGACGATCTTCAGCCCGGTCGAGCCGACGTCCCAGCCCATCGTGCGCTCGGAGTCGGGGTAGAGCCGGCTGCGCGACGCGAGCACGTCGGGCCGGGGCGGGCCGCCCGCGGCGTCGTCGAAGTCCCGCGCGCGGTCGGCACCGACCGCGACCACCGCCGCAGCCCCGTCCCCGAACAGGCCGCTGGCCACGATGTTGGCCATGGACGTGTCGTCGCGCTGCAGGGTGAGCGAGCACAGCTCGACCGACATCAGCACCGCCACGCTCCGGGGATGGCCGACGAGGTAGTCGTGCAGGCGCGCGATCCCGGCAGCACCCGCGACGCAGCCGAGGCCGACGAGCGGCACGCGAACGACGTCGGGCCGCATCCCGATCAGCGCGGCGACGCGGGCGTCGAGCGACGGCACGGCGAGCCCGGTCACCGTCGCGGAGACGATCAGGTCGACGTCCTCGGGGGTCAGCCCGGCGTCCTTGAGCGCATCGGTGACGGCTCGGGCACCGAGCTCGACGCCCACCTCGATGAACGCGTCGTTGGCCTCGGTGAAGTCGCTCAGCTCGGCGTACCGCTCGAGGGGCAGGGCGAGGTGGCGCGTCTCGACGCCGGCGTGGGCATGGATCCGGCTGACGACCGCCTCGTCCACGCCGCCGCGCAGGATGGTGCGGGAGAACTCGCGGGTGAGCACGGACTGGGGGTACCGGTGCTCCGGCAGCGCGCCGTGGACGCTCAGGACTCGCATGCAGCTGTCTCCTCGTCGTGCGTGGGTGCCGGGGTCGGGCGGCCGACGGCCGCGGTGGCGAGCTCGCGGACCAGCCCGCGGAGCAGGGACGGCGTGATCCGGCCGCGGGCGAGTCCGAGCTCGACCAGGTCGTCGAAGACGCGCTGGTCGGCGTACGACGCACGCAGTCCGGCGTCGATGACGGCGCCCCTGCGGCACAGCCGACCGGCGAGGCGGATGTGCTGCAGGTGCCGGTCGAGCAACGGCTTGACCATCGCGGCGTGGCGGGCGCCGGCCGTCGCGGGACGGCCGGACCGGATCGCCTCGGCGGCGGCCCGGCCGGCGGCGAGGCCGGTCGCGACCGCGTAGTAGATCCCCTCGCCGGTCATCGGGTTGACCAGTCCGGCGGCGTCGCCGGCGAGGAGGACGGGCCCGGCCGGAGGCCGCCAGCGTCCGCTGGAGAGCGGCAGCTGGTGCCCCTTCCAGTCGGTGCCGCCGACCGACGCGCCCGGCAGCAGCGCGTCGAGCCGCTCCATCAGCTGCTGCCGGGTGAGGTTGTCGCGCGTGCGGCCGACCAGCACGCCGTACCCGACGTTGCTGAGCCCGTCGCCCCGGTCGAAGGACCAGGCGTACGCCGGCTGCCGGGCCAGGTCGAAGACGATCACCTGGGCTCGGGCACGCTCCGGCGGAGTCGGGGCGTAGCCACGAATGGCCACCGCCATCGGCCCGGGAGCGAGGCCGAGGGTGCGACGGACGACGGAGTGGGCACCGTCGGCGCCGACCACGACCTGAGCCTCGTGCCGGTCGTCGAGCCGGACGGGAGAGCCGTCGTGGACCTCGCGCACCCGTTCGTGGAGGAGCTCGGCGCCGGCCTCCTGGGCCGCGGTCACCAGGCGCTGGTCGAACTCGGTGCGTGGGATGACCCAGGTCGGCCGCTCCATCTCACGGTCGACCCCGACGTTCCCGCGACGCAGGCGCAGCCGGGGCACCGCCACCCGGCCGCCGACGACCGAGGTGACCCCGGCGCCCTCGAGCAGGTCGATGACGTGCGGTGCGATGCCGTCGCCGCAGGACTTGTCCCGGGGGAAGGTCGCCCGATCCAGCAGCGCGACGCGGAGCGTCGGGTCCACACGCAGGGCACCGATCGCGGTGGCGGCGCCGGCCGGTCCGGCGCCGACGACGGCCAGGTCCCAGGCCCTCATGAGCCGGCCACGGTCAGCAGGACCACGTCGACCAGCGCGATCGCGACGGCGGCCTGGAACGGCGCCCGCCCGCGCGTGACGCCCGCCATGACGGCGAGCACGACCACCAGGGCGAGGGCCGCCCACCCCCAGGCCCCCGGCCCACCCTCGGGGCCGAGCACTGCTGCGACGGAGGCCACGACGAGGAGCACGATCGCGGCCGCTCGGCTGGCCCGGGCCCCCATCCGGTGTGGCAGGCCGCGCACCCCGGTGGCCGCGTCGGCGGCGAGGTCGGGGAGCGTGTTGAGGAAGTGCGCCGCGACCCCGAGCGCAGCGGCGGCCGCCATCATCCACAGCGGCGGCCAGTGGTGCGGCACGTCCGCCAGGGTGACCACGGCGGGCAGGGTGCCGAACGCCGTGGCGTAGGGCAGCCACGACCAGGCCGTGCTCTTGAGCACCAGGTTGTAGAGGTGGCCGCTGGCGACCCCGATGCCGAGGTGCACCAGGCCGCTGCGCCAGCCGACCGCCAGGGAGAGCACGACGCAGGCGGCTGCCGCGGCGACCAGGAAGGCCCGCACGGTCGACGGCGACAGCTCGCCGTTGGCCAGGGGCTTGTCGGCCCGGCCGACCTGACGGTCGCGGGCGGCGTCGAGCAGGTCGTTGCCCCAGCCGATGGTCAGCTGTCCCGTGAGCACCGCCGCGGTGACCACCACGCCGCGGTAGGCCGAGAGGCCTTGGCCGACCGCCAGCAGGGCGACGACCGCGGTGACCGCGACGCAGGGACCGAGGTGGGCGGCCCGGAGCAACGCGACCACGCGGATCGGACCGCGCGATGCCTCCACTGACGCCGTCATGGTGTCCTCTCCGGTCTCAGGGCCGGTGTCGCCCGCACACGCGGCGTCACCGGACGAGATCGCGCGCTGCACTGACGACGGTACGGGGCGCAGCACAGGCGGTCACCGCGTCACCCTGCGTGCACGACCGCCCATGCCGCAGTCGTACCCGACGACGCCGGCTCCATGTCCCTGGGGAGGACCGCCCTCAGGCGGCGGGGGCGGCGATCGAGGAGTATGCGCTCGCGTCGCCCTGGATGACCCGGCTGACGTCGCCACCGATCCCGACCGGCACGTCGCCGGCCACGGTGATCCGGTGCATCAGCCGGGGCAGGTCGTCGTAGTCGGCGACGGCGTAGTGCTGGGTCGCCCGGTTGTCCCAGATCGCGATGTCGCCGGGCTGCCAGCTCCAGCGCACGGTGTTCTCCAACCGGGTGATGTGGCGCTGCAGCAGGGCGAACAGGTCCTGGGAGTCCTGGGTCGACAGGCCGGTGATCGACCGGACGAAGTGGCCCAGCAGGAGGGACGGCTCCTGGGTCTCGGGGTGGATCCGCACCAGCGGGTGCTCGGTGAGGAAGAGCAGGTGGGCGAACTCGTCGCGGTAGCGCTGCTCCCGGACGTCGATCCCCCCGAGCTGCGGGTGCTCGCCGGCGTAGTCGTACTGGTTGCTGTGGATCGCCCGGAGCCCGCCGACCATCGCCTGGAGGGCCGGGTGCAGGGTCGCGTAGGCGTGGACGGTGTTCGCCCAGACGGTGGTGCCGCCGTACGGCGGGAGGTTCACCGCGCGCAGCACGCTGATCGCCGGCACCCGGTCGACGAAGGTGACGTCGGTGTGCCAGGAGTTGGCCTTGCCCTGCTCGGAGTCGATCGGCAGCACGGCCTTGCCCTGGCCCTGGACGGTCGGGTGGGGCGAGGTGACCTCGCCGAGCCGGGCCGCGAAGTCGTACTGGTCGGCATCGGTCACGCCGTCCTGGCCGCGCAGGAAGACGACCTTGTGCTCCAGCAGGGCGGCCCGGAGCTCGCCGACGACCGAGGGTTCGAGGTCCTGCCCGATCCTGAGGCCGGAGACCACCGCGCCGATGTGTCCGCCGACCTGGGCGACCTGGAGACGGGCTCGCTGCTCGAGCTGGGTCATGGGAGTAGCTCCTTCTCGGGCATCGCGGCCCGGGTCCGACGAGTCATTGTCAACTAACTTACTACACTTTAGCGAACGGGCGTGTACTGCCGTGAGGATCTCGGGCCCTCGCGCAACGCGCCCGCCATTCGGGGCGCCCGTCACGAGACCCCGGCCCCTAGAACCGTCGGAGAGCCTCGTGGTCTCGACTTCGCTCGACCGACGACCCACCAGCGGACGAGGGGGGTGATCCGGCCTACACCGGTGGTCGAGGAGGAGGGTGATCCCGGCCTATACACCGGTGGTCGGTCGAGGGGGGTGATCCGGCCTACACCGGTGGTCGAGGAGGGTGATCCGGCCTACACCGGTGGTCGAGGAGGGTGATGATCCGGCCTACACCGGTGGTCGAGGGGGGTGATCCGGCCTATACCGGTGGTCGAGGAGGGTGATCCGGCCTACACCGGTGGTCGAGGAGGGTGATCCGGCCTACACCGGTGGTCGAGGAGGGCGCCCAGCGCCCGTCACGAGACCCCGGCACCCAGAGCAGTCGGCGATGCCGTGAGGGCTCGAGCGTCCGAGGGCGCCGTGCGTGTCCTCCTCAGGAGACAGTCCCCCGAGCACATCCGAGGAGCTGGTCGTCCTCGGGTCCTCCCGCGGCGTACCCGCTCGCGCCTCCGGTCTCCGCGGACGAACCGACGGTCGGCTGCGCCGGGTACTCGTTCAGGTAACACGAGATCAGTCGTGCGTAAGCGGCCTGCCCCGCCACGGTCGGGTGAAAGCTGGCGCCGATCTGGCCGAGGTCCAAAGAGCGCACCCAGTCCGCCCCCGTGGAGCACTCTTCGTGGCCGGCGAAGACCCATTTCGTCTGCAAGAACTCCACTCCGGCTGCGACGGCTGCATTCTCCAGCCCGGCGTTCATCAGGCTGGTCGCCGTGCGGATGAACGCGCGTTCGTCGGGATCGAAAGCGTCCGCCACGACACCACAGCCGGGACCCGACAGCTCACTCTCGGGGAAGAGGTGCGGGTATCCCATCACGAGGATGCGAGCCTGCGGGTCGCCCTGGGCGATCCGCGTGTAGATCGTCTGAGCCTCTGCCGCGATGGCCGGCAGCTTGGCAGCAGCCCAGGCGCGCAGGGTCAACCCGTCCTTGTACGGCCGGTCGATGCACGAGGGACCGTGGATGCAGAACCTGAGGACGCTGGCGAAGTCGGCGTCATTCCCGCCCATCGAGATCGTGACCAGTCCGATGTCGGAAGACCTCCAGCCGTCACCGAGCTGGATCCCGAAGCGGTTGGCGATGCCCTTGTGCTGTTGCACGGTGTCGAAGATGTTCCCGAGCTTCGCCCCCGAGCACGAGTGATCGACCACCTGCACCGACGGCGTGAACGTGAGTTGACGGGCGTAGTTCTGCTGCGACCTGTGACACCGGTCGCCGCCCGCACCATCGCCCGAGTCCGACTGGTACGGCGTCACTCCCTCACCGGCCGCGTACGAGTCGCCGATGGCGAGGTACTCCGATCCATCGAGGTGGATCGGTGCCGCAGTGAGGTCCGAACCACCCGAAGGGCCGCGCATCAGCGCATAGACCACGGCCGCGCCGGCGATCGCACCCAGGGCGACCCATCCCACGCGGGACCGGGCTGTTGGGCCAAGCAACGATCTCAGGTTCATCGCGACTCCCGGAGTACCACCCAAGTGCAGCGCAAGCCCGGTGCGACAGGCAACCCCGAGCGACGACTGTGCTGCGATACGTTGCGGCCCGTGGCAGCAGACGGACCCACCGCGGGCGGTGCGGCCGAGCCCGCGAAGCCGGACGAGCACGGCGAGAGGTTCGTCCTCGACCAGCTGGCCGACCGGCTCGACACCCTGCGCCTGCTCCGCGAGGACGACCCGCAGCGGGCCGACGTGATGCTCGAGCAGTTCGGGGCGGCCGGGCGCGTCGAGTCGCAGATGCTGCGCCAGCTGGGCCAGCGGTCGCCGTTGGAGATGCCCGACCGCTTCCCCGAAGCCCACCGCACGGTGATGCGCGCCGTGGAAGTCTTCGACCGCAACGCCGCGCGGCCACCGTCGTCGGTCCGCGTGAGCTTCCTGACCCCGGTCGCCTCGCTCGTGGTCAAGGTCCTGATCGGCATGGTCGTCCGCAGCTACCAGCGGTCCGTCGTCGAGCACCTGGGTCGGCTCTACGCCCTGCGCGAGGCCAACAGCGTCCCCGGCAGCCCGGAGTACCGGATGCTCACGCTCGCCCGCCGCCAGCTCGACCGGGTGGGCCAGGACCTCTCCCGACGGACGGGCGGCCTGCCGGCGTTCCTGGTCGGAGGCGCCGCGCTCTCGGCGGTCTCGTCGGCCGCCCGGGAGGCGACCGGCAGCCCGCTGGTGCTGCTCGTCGTCGCGGCCGTCACGGTCGCGCTCGCGGTCGCGGCGTTCTGGTGCGTGATCACCGCGGCGGCGATCGCGCGCCGGCGTACGCGGATCGCGCTGGACGCCCCGCTGCGCGCGCTCTACGAGACCATCGGCGCGGCCGGTGACCCGCCGCGCGACAAGAGCCGCGACTTCGTCGCGTACGCCGTCGTCCTGCTCGCCCTCGCCTGGGTGGTGCTGCCGGTGGCGCTGACCCTCGCCTTCAACGTGCTCTGACGCTCTCCCACCGCTCCTCGCCGTCGACGACCGCGCCGGTGTTCGTCATCCCGACCGACGCCGCCACCCCCTGGGACGCACGGTGGTCGGGGTGGACGTGCGCGACGAGCACGTCGACCCCCTGGTCACGCAGCCACCCGACCATCGCCGCGGTCGCCGCCTTCGCGTAGCCGCGTCCCTGGTGGCCCGTCCCGACGACCCACGCAACCTCGGCGGTGAGGTGGTCGTCCTCGACGGTCACGGTGGCCTGGACCGTCCCGACGAGCGGTCCGTCCGGGTCGGGACGGACGACCCAGTTCAGCCACCGCTGCGAGCGGTCACGCGACCAGCCGACCGTCTGGCGGGCGTAGCGCTCGGCCAGCTCCGCCTCGGTCGCGGGCGTCCCGCCGATGAACTCGTGCAGCGCGGCGTCGTCGAGCAGCGCGGCCATCTCGGCAGCGTCCTCGACGCGGAGCGGCTCGAGCACGACGTCGCCCTGGATGACGGCGTCCGGGATGCCCTCCAGCTCGCTCATCGAGGTCGTTCTGCCCGCGTGACCATGGCCCCACCCTGGCACCACCAGGTGCGAGAGACTCGCGCATGACCGTTCGCCAGCTGCGCGTCGTCGTACGCGCCGAGGACTACGACCAGGCGGTGGCGTTCTACCGCGATGCCCTGGGGCTCCCCGAGGAGGAGTCCTACGCCGGGGAGGGCGGCGCGCAGGTGATGATCCTGGACGCCGGCCGCGCCACTCTCGAGATCTCGAACCCCGCCCAGGTGCGGATGATCGACGACGTCGAGGTGGGTCGTCCGGTGAGCCCGCACATCCGGATCGCCTTCGAGGTCGACGACGCCGTCCAGGACACCCAGCGTCTCGCCGACGCGGGTGCCCACGTCATCGCGGCGCCGACCGAGACGCCGTGGCGGTCGCTCAACGCCCGGCTCGAGGGCCCGGCCGACCTGCAGCTGACGCTGTTCGAGGAGCTCGACCCGCACGCGTGAGCCGCCGGGGACCCCTCGCCCCGGCGACCCCACGCGCGGTCACTTCAGGTGCAGCTGCTTCGCCAGGAAGGCGTCGCGGTCGAGCAGGGCCGCGTCGGTGAGCTGGTGCTGGGCTCCGTCGTACAGCTTCACCTTGGCGTCGGGGCTGGCCGCTGCGTAGGCGTCACGCACCTCGGCCGGGATGTAGATGTCGTCGCCGGCCCACTGGAAGAGGACGTGCTTGCCCAGGCGCGAGGTGTGGTCGATCGGGTCCAGGCCCTGGAAGAGCTGGTAGTAGTCGTCACGGGCCTGGCCCTCGAGGCCGAGCCAGAACGAGGCGAACCAGTTGCCCCACAAGGAGTCCGGCGTCTCCAGCACCAGGGCCGAGACCCGGTGGTCGCGGTCGGCCAGGAGGCTGCCGTACATCGCGCCGTAGTCATGGCCGACCACGGCGATCCGCTTCGGGTCGACCGCGCGGATGCCGGCCAGCTTGTCGAGCGCCCGCTCCATCGCCTTCACCTGCTGGTGGATCAGGGTGACGTCGTGCTCCGTGCCGTCGGGGTTGGGCACCCACGGGAAGTAGCCCTGCGGGAGCACCGAGACCACCCCGCGCTCGGCGAGCCCCACGGCCTCGCCGAGGTACTCGGTGTTGTCGTTGTGGAGGTCTCCCAGCCAGTGCAGGAAGAGCACGCCGGCGGCCGAGTCGTGCTTCAGCGTGCCCGCCGGCTTCACGACGTACGCCGACACCGTGCGGTGCTGACCCGGCACGTGCAGCCGGACGTTCGTGATCACGACGCCTCGGTGTGCTCGCGCGTCCTGCGACGCCGTCTGTGCCTGTGCCGTTCCCACGCCACCCGCCCCCGCCAGCAGGGCGCTCGTGGCCGCCACCGCCATCCATGTCCGTACCCGACCCATGCCGACTCCTTCGTCAGTTGCGTAACATTGCTTACACCTGACGGACTGTGGTGTCAGTAGTATCTGCCGTCAAGGTACTGACGCATGATCGATACCGGATCGTGTCCGAGCGGGAGGTGGGATCGGTGGCAGCGATGGCGTCGTTTCCGCCCGACTGGCTCGAGCGCGGCCTCGACCTGCCGGCGAGCGACCTCGACCTCGCCGTGCTCCTGGTCAACACCCACGACCTGCTCGAGGACCCGGCGGACCGGCTCGGCGACCTGACCTGGTTCGCCGGTGCGTTGGCCCGGGTCGGGCACGCCGACCTCGCTGCCGGCCTGACGACACGGGACCTCCCGCGCCTCCGCGCGCTGCGCGACGTCCTCCGCGCGGCGTTCGAGGCGGCCCACCCGGCGGACGCGGCCGACGTGCTGAACCCGCAGCTGGTCAAGGCGAAGGCGGTGTTCCAGCTCGAGGTGGGCGGGACGCCGGACGAAGCCCGCTTCGTCCCGGTACCGGACCTGACCGGGTACGCCGCGCTCGCGGCCCGGCTGCCGGCCGCGCTCGCCGCGCACATCGCGGAGCACGGCGTCGGCCGGCTCGGTGTCTGCTCCAGCGACCCCTGCCGCTGCGCCTTCGTGGACCGGACCCGCGCCGGAACTCGTCGCTACTGCTGCACGGTCTGCAACGACCGCTTCGCCGCGCGCGCCTACCGCCGACGCCGCCGCGGGGCGAGCACGGGCTAGCCGTCAGTCCTCGACGCGCAGCTCGAGCGGACGTCCCAGGATCGAGCCGAAGCGGGTGGTCTCGTCCTCGAGTGCAGAGCGCGGTTTGCGGCCGTCGGCGAGCCAGGTGACCACGAGCTCGTCGTCCGTCACCGACCACGTGCCGCTCACCACCCCGCCGACGATGACCGGGTTGGCCCGGCGGGTGATCGGATCGCGGCGGTCCGCGGGGGTCACGTGTCCGTCCTTGGTGCCCGGCCCCATCACCCACTGGTCGTGACCGGGCAGGAACCGGACGGCCCGGGACGGCGAGGCGGCGGCCAGGTCCTCGGCGTCGCTGCGCACGACGTACGCGCTCGTGCCCTCGACGTCGACCGCCACCAGCTCGTCCTCGAGGTCGCTCAGCCACCGGTCGATCCGCTTGCGTCCGGCGCTGAGCCCACCGCCGAGCCAGTGGTGCACGTGGTCGGTCGACGCGGGGCCGTAGGTGCGGAAGTACGCCGTCACCGCGTGCCGACCCGCGTCGTCCAGCTCGGGGATCCCCTTCCACCGCGGGTTGTCGTCGAGGCGCTGGAAGGTGTGCTCCCGGCCGCGCCTCGGGCCGAAGCCCATGTAGCCCTGCCAGGTCAGCGGCTTCAGCAGCGTCCACGCGTCGTCGTCGAAGACCGCCTTGAGGTGGCGGTAGGCAGGCCGGCGGGCCAGGGCGGCGCCGAGCTCGGCGATCGTCAGTGGCCCGTCGGCCAACGCCTCCTGCACCGCCGCTCCGAACGCCGGCCAGTCCGACGGGGTCAGCCGGTAGAACTCCTGCCAGCTCGGCAGCTCCCACTGCCGGCCGGCCGAGCGCACGGCGAGGTAGGCGCCGCCGTCCTCGGGCGAGAGGTAGTTCATCCCGCCCCGGAAGGCGAACGCCTTGACCACCGTCCCCGCGACCAGCGCCGCCGCGAGCTCGCCCGGGCGCGATCGGGTCCGTCGCGTGCGGACTGCGAGCTCGGCCGACGACTCCTCCGTCGCGGGCACGGCGCCGAGTCGTCGTACGACCTCGGCGACCGACTCCTCGCCGACGGGATCGAGCAGGTGCCGCCCCATCCGCCAGGCCAGCGCCTGCCCCCAGGAGACCGACACCTCCGCCGAGCCGCTCATGACCCCACCCTCCCACCCCATCCGGACGACCCCCGTCCGGGAAACCGGCGCCTCGGTTTCGTGACGGCGCTAGCGCGCCCTCAACCACCGACCTACGGCGTGCCGCACCTGGACCGGCGCTAGCGGAGGGCGAACCGGCCTACACCGGTGGTCGAGGAGGGCGCTCTGCGCCCGTCACGAGACCCCGGCAGCCGAACAGTCGGGGAACCTAGGTTTCGTGACGGCGCTAGCGCGCCTCCTCAACCACCGACCTACGGCGTGCCGCACCTGGACCGGCGCTAGCGGAGGGCGAACCGGCCTACACCGGTGGTCGAGGAGGGTGATCCGGCCTACACCGGTGGTCGAGGAGGGCGCTCTGCGCCCGTCACGAGACCCCGGCAGCCGAACAGTCGGGGAACCTAGGTTTCGTGACGGCGCTAGCGCGCCTCCTCAACCACCGACCTACGGCGTGCCGCACCTGGACCGGCGCTAGCGGAGGGCGACCGCCCTACACCGGTGGTCGAGGAGGGCGCTCTGCGCCCGTCACGAGACCCCGGCAGCCGAACAGTCGGGGAACCTAGGTTTCGTGACGGCGCTAGCGCGCCTCCTCAACCACCGACCTACGGCGTGCGCGCCTCCTCAACCACCGACCTACGGCGTGCGCGCCTCCTCAACCACCGACCTACGGCGTGCCGCCTCCTCAACCACGCATCGGCGTGCCGCACCGGCGCTAGCGGAGGGCGAACCGCCACTCGGTGGTCGAGGAGGGCGCTCTGCGCCCGTCACGAGACCCCGGCACCCAGCACAGTCGGCGATGCCGTGAGGGGCTCGAGCGTCCGCTCGACGACGTCCACGAAGGGGGAGGTCATCGCGCGGAGGAGGGCGCCGTACCCGACCCCGAAGGCGAGCTCGTCGCCGACGGCCGCATCGTGGTCGCCCAGGTCGACGACGAGGTGGTCACTGCTCGCACCGAGCACGGCGACGCCGTCCGGCGGAACCAGCCCGTCCGGGTCGACGTCCTGCCGACCCGCCGCGAGGATCCCTTGGCGCACCAGCCCGCCGGAACGCCGGGGCGGCGGTGCACCGAAGGCCGTCTGCGCGAGCTCGCCCCACGAGGTGGCGGGCTTGGTCTGCACCTCGACCAGCTCGGTCACGAGCGAGAACGCATCGGTCCGCAGACCGGCGATCGGCAGCCGGGTCAGGGGATCCAGGCCGAGGAGGATCGCCTCTCCGAGACGGAGCTCGTCGATCCGTCCGGTGTCGCTGGTGCTCAGGGCCCAGCCCACGTTGGCAGAGTTCCCGCCGGAGACCACCGACAAGGGGGCGCCGACGGCCTTTTCGACGTCGGTGGCCAGCACGGACAGACAGTCCATGTTCGTCTGGTCGGGTACGACGCCGCTCTGGCAGGCCAGGTTGGTGCCGATCCCCGCGAGGTCGAGGCCGGGCAGGCCACGCACGGCGAGCGCGAGCGGCACCAGGTCGGCCGCCAGGACCCCCTCCCGGAGGTCGCCGAGCTCGACCATCAGCACGACAGCGTGTGTCGTCCCCAGGCGAACGGCGGTCCGGGAGAGGGCCTCGAGCACGACGAGCTCGGTGTTCAGGCTCGTCGAGGCATGCCCCACGACGGCGTCGACCTGGCTGAGCATCGGCGAACGGATCAGGGTGCGGGGTGCCGGCACCCCGGCGTTCTCGAGCCGCACGAGGTTCTCGACTCGCGAGTCACCCAGCCCGCTCGCCCCGCCGCGCAGCATCGCGCCCGCGACCCCAGGCGACCCGAGCAGCAGCCTTGGTGACGCCGGTGACGCGGATGCCTCTGCGGCCGAGTCCGTCGACCAGCGACACGTGTGTTGCCCTCGATCGCGTCGAGATCGACCTCGAGACGAGGAGCGCTCATCGAGTGGATCGAGCGCGCGACTCCCTGAGGGCCGGGAAGGCGTCGAAGACCATCTCTGCGAGCTGGTCGAGCGGGCGGGTCAGCGGGTCGGTCGCCGGGAGCCCGAGGTCGAGCTCGATCTTGTCGATCGCCCTCCCGATCGCGGCGTCGTCGGCCATGCCCTCGTGGTTGACGGTGATCCCGATGACGCGCGTGTCCGCGAAGCTCTCGATCAGCGCGACCTCGCGGGCGACGCTCGGCATCGCCATCATCGGGAAGTCGCCCAGGACGCGCCGTTCCGGTGCGTGCTGGACGATCACACCCGCCGGCCTGCTGCCGCGCAGGATGTGGGCCGAGGTCAGGTACGCCGGGTGGCTCAGCGCCCCCTGCCCCTCGACGATGATCACGTCAGGGTTCTCGCCCTCGAAGGCGGCGACGACCTGGTCCTCGACCTCGCCGGTGCAGAACTGGGGGACGAGCGCGTCCAGGGCGACGCCGTACTTCCCGCCCTGCATGATCGTGGTCTGGCCGGTGCCGACGAGCACGGCGTTCACGCCCCGTTCCTGGAGGGCGCGCACGAGGAGCGTGGCGGTGGTGCGCTTGCCGATGGCTCCGTCCGTGCCGAGCACCGCGATGCGCGGGCAGGTGACGTCGAAGATGCGCCCGGAGAAGAGCTTGAGGTCCTTCTTGTCCTTGGGGCGGCGTACGTCGGTGATGGTCACGGCGTGCAGCAGGGCGGCCGCGACGAACTCGGGGTCGTCGTTGAGGAACTCGTGCAGCCCGTTGATGACGTGCATGCCGTAGGCGATGCCGTCGAGGAGCACGACGCGCTGCTCCGCGGACAGCAGACCGTCGGCCGGGGCCAGGCCGCAGATCAGGAAGTCGGGGGCGTGGCCGGCGTGCGCGACCGCCTCGGCGAGCGAGGCCAGGACGGGGATCCCGTTGGGGGTGCCGTCGAGGACCGTTCCGGAGTCGGCACCGGCACACCGGCTGTCGATGACACTGACGACGTCGTACTTCTCGGAGTGCCGGACCAGGCCGTTGGCGGTCTTGCCGTCCTGCTCGCCGAACTGACCCTCGCAGTACACGACGGCCGAGCGGCCGGGCGGCGACGCGGAGGTGGGAACGGACGACGACACAGACATTGCTGCTCCTCTGAAAGAGCTCAGAGGAGGCGACGAGATTGTCGGCGGACGCCACGGTCCGGCCACGAGCGAGTGTCTGCCCTGAGGATCCGACAGTCTGCCGGATGCTGTGAAAGGTACCAGTCAAAGGCGAACGGCCCCCGATCGTCGTGAGGGCCCCGGGTTTCGTGACGGCGCCAGCGCGCCTCCTCAACCACCGACCTACGGCGTGCGCACCCCGCCGGTGGTCGATCAGAGCGCTCCGCCCTCCGCCGGTGGTCGAGGAGGGCGCTCTGCGCCCGTCACGAGACCCCGGCACCCAGAACAGTCGCGGAACCGTGGTTTCGTGACGGCGCTAGCGCGCCTCCTCAACCACCGACTTACGGCGTGCGCACCTCGCTCGGTGGTCGATCAGAGCGCTCCCCCCGTCGACCCGGTGGTCGAGCAGAGCGATCTGCCCTCCGCCGGTGGTCGAGGAGGGCGCTCTGCGCCCGTCACGAGACCCCGGCACCCGACCGGCTCGACCCCTGACCCGTCGTGGGAGGTGCACCGGGGGTGGCCGGGGTGGTTCCCCGATGTGGCGGAGGCGTCGTACGACGCACAGTGGAGGCTGCAGGGAAGCGCCCTGCACCGACTGAAGGAAACACCATGAACGACATCCGCCAGTTCTTCGCCCGACACGGGCTCGTCCGGTCACGCGACCGGCGCGTCCTGGGCGGGGTGGCGTCCGGCCTCGGCCGACGGCTCGGCCTCGAGCCGTGGACCGCCCGCCTCCTCTTCGTGCTGCTGCTCCTGGTCCTGCCCGGCAGCCAGCTTCTGGTCTACCCGATCCTGTGGATCGTGATGCCGTCGGAGGAGACCGTCGACGTCCCGGCCCAGCACTCCACGCCGGCACCCGCAGCCTCCTGACCGGCCACGCTCAGATCGATCCCGAGGACGACGCGCCGCCGGTGACCGGCGTGCCACCATGCCCGGATGTCCGAGCAGCAACCGATCACCGAGACCGACCTGGCGGCCCTCGTCCAACGCATGGACGAGGCCGCGCAGGCGTTCATCAACGGCGACGTCGGCGACGAGGATGGTCGCTCCGGCTCACCCTGGTCTTCCGACGCGCGGGTGACGGGTGGGAGCTCGTCCACCGGCACGCCGACGCGTTGGTCCACCCGATCCCGTTCAGCCACGTCGGCGAGCTCGCCCGCGGCCTCGACTCCTGAGCAGGACGCTGGTGGTGCCGGTCGCCTCCACGTGACACGCTCGTGGGCATGGAACGTGTGTGGGTGTTCGACCATCTCGCGATCTCGGTGGCCCGGGTCGACTTCCTCGACCCGGCGGTGGCCCACGAGCCGGACGCCCGCGAGCGCGGCGTGCGGATCGAGGTACGCCCGGTGACGACCAGTGCGACCGGTTCGCTCTACGCCTCGGACGCCTCGTCGTTGCGACCGGCGATCTGTCGCATCGACTTCCTCGAGTCCGCACCCGGCGCGGCCGACCGGATGCACTGGCACCCGACCATGCAGGACGGTGAGCCGGGCGAGCGGACGTTCGAGCCGGCCATGCCGCCCGACCCGGTGGCCTGGCTGACGACGTTCCTGCACGGCCTGGGCGACTTCCTGGCCGAGGCCGACGTGGTGGACGCCGACGAGGCGGCCGGTGACCTCGAGCCGATCCGCGCCACGGCGCAGGAGATCGGCGCCGCCGTCGAGGGCGGCCTGGCGTGGGCGCGTACGTCGCCCTGGCCCGAGGTCGAGCACGACGCGCGCGGAATGGCCCTCCCTGTCGGCGCCGCCTGACAGGGTCGGAGCGTGGGTGACTCCCGGCTGGTCCAGGTGGGCGACGTCGAGCTGTGCGTCGAGAGCTTCGGAGACCCGGGGCAACCGACGTTGCTCCTCGTCGCCGGGGCGGCCTCCGCGATGGACTGGTGGGACACCGAGCTCTGCACCCAGCTGGCCGACGGCGGACGACACGTCGTCCGCTACGACCACCGCGACACCGGCCGGTCGTCGACCGGCACGCCCGGCAGCCCGTCGTACGACGGGTGGCAGCTCGGGCACGACTGCGCGGGTCTGATCGAGGCCCTCGACGTGGGTCCGGTCCACCTCGTGGGCCTCTCGATGGGCGGCGGCATCGCCCAGCAGATCGCCCTGACCCGCCCCGAGCTGGTGGCCAGCCTGGCGCTGCTTTCGACGGCCGCCGTCGGGGGTGTCGAGGCCGACCTGCCCGGCCCGACACCGGCGGTCACGGCCCTCTTCGACTCACCACCGCCCGAGCCCGACTGGTCCGACGCCGACTCCTACGCCGACTGGGCGGTGGCCGGTGCCCGGCCCTACGCCGGGTCCCTGCCCTTCGACCAGCCGCGGGTGCGCGCCACGGCCCTGGCCGTGCACGCGCGCAGCCTCGATCCGGCCGCCGCCGGCAACCACTGGCTGATCGTCGGTGGAGACGGCGAGGACGATGACGAGGACGATGACGAGCCGCTCGACGCACGCCGGATCGCGGCCCCCACCCTGGTGGTGCACGGCGCGGACGACCCCTTCTTCCCGCTGCCGCACGGCGAGGCGCTCGCCGCGGCGATCCCGGGGGCGACCCTGCTGGTGCTGCCCGGAGTCGGCCACGAGGTGCCGCCGCCCGCGGCCTGGCACCTCCTCGTCCCGGCCCTGCTGGCACACACCGCGCCTCGCTAGATCGTCGTCCAGGCGACGTCCGCGGACGGCGCGGCGGCGGCGTCCTCGAGCAGGCGCGCGAGCTCGGCCGCGAACGGGACGCCGAGGCGCGGATCGGATGAGTCCGACAGGAGGACGTCGTAGAGGCCTCGGTAGTGGGCCTCCTTGCGGCCGGCGTGGCCGGCGTACCCGACGTGCTCGGTGACGAGGCCGTCCTCCACGACCGTCGCGGTCAGGGAGGTGTGGTCCATCCGCACCTGCCGATCCCCGGCGTAGTCGAGCGTCGTCTGCTTGGAGGAGTCGGCGGCCAGCCAGTTCGACGTCAGCACCGTGCGACCGCCGTCGTGCTCGAGCACGGTGACGGCCCGGTCGCGCCGGTCGGTGTGCGCCGTCACCTCGCACCTTCCGACGAACGGCGCCAGCAGGCTCAGCTGGTTGGGCCCGGAGTCGACCCAGGTCGAGACGTAGCTCTCGAGCCGGGACTCACCGAGGCCGGCGTACGCGTCGTGGAAGACGCTCAGCACCCGGCTGGGGTGCGGCCAACCGGCCGCCCGGACGCGCCCGAGGGCCCACTCCACCTCCGGTGAGAACGCGAAGTGGTGGGCGACCCGCACCCGCCCGGCGACGTCGCTCAGCGAGTCGACCTCCGCGCGCGTGGCGGCCAACGGCTTCTCCGACAGCACGAGCGCATCCGTCCGCTCGACCACCTCGCGGACCAGCCGCACGTGCGTCTCGGTCGGCGTCGCGACGACCACGAGGTCGGGTGCGAGGTCGGCGGCCAGCGCGTCGTCCAGGCTCCGGAAGACGGGGACGCCGACACCCTCCGCCACGGGATCGACCCCGCCGACCAGGGCCACGTCGGCGCGCTGCCCCAGCACGTGCAGGTGTGTCTGGGCGATCGTGCCGAGCCCGATCATCAGGACCCGCTGCTCGGACACGGCCGACCTCCCTAGCCGAGATCGCGACTCTGGTGCTGCTCGGGTGAGTTCAGTGTGACGCAGAAAGGCTGGTCGCGGCCGGCCCGATGTCGGTCACACCGAAGCGCCGGACCCGTGCCTCCCTCATCGCGGGGGACGCGGCAGGGCGATCTCGAACGTCGCCGGACCGGCAGCTCCCGGCGGGTGGTACGACGCGTCCCCGCCGTGGCGTCGGGCGATCTCGCGCACGAGGTACAGCCCCAGGCCGGTGCCGCCGGCGGGGCCGGTGCTGGCGAAGCGCTCGAAGAGTCGCGGCTCCAGCTCCGGCGGGACGCCGGGGCCGGTGTCGGTCACCCGGATGTGGATGACGTCGTTCGCCGTCCCGATCAGGCAGATCGGCGGCGACCCGTGCCGCAGGGCGTTGTCCAGCAGGTTGTCGAGGGCCTGAGCCAGCCGCTCCGCGTCGCCGCGGAACACCGCTTCCCGGGGCGAGTCGACCTCGATCCGGACCTCGGCGCCCGCGGCATGGCTGCGGGCCGCCGCACTGTGCAGCGCGTCGAAGAGCGAGACGTTGTCCTGGCGGAGGGGGAGGGTCTCGCCGTCCGACCGGGAGGCCGTGAACAGGTCCGTCGCGAGACGACGGAGCCGGTCGGCGCTGGTCCGGACGCCGGTGAGGAGCTCGTTCCGCTCCTCGACCGTCAGGTCCGACCACGACGCCTGCAAGGCGCCCGCCGACCCGTCGATGACCGCCGTGGGGTTGCGCAGCTCGTGGGCGGTCATCGCCAGCACGTGGATCCGCTCGTCGATGAACCGCTGCCTCTCCTCCTCGTGGGCCGCGGTGCTGTGACTGGTCGCGGGTGACCTTCGCGAAGCCGACATGACGCCCCGCGTCGTCGTAGACCGGCGTGATCACGACGCTCGCCCAGAACCGGCTGCCGTCCTGGCGCACCCGCCAGCCCTCCTCGGCGTGGCGGCCCTCGATCATGGCCATCTGCAGGTTGTGCTCGGGGTGCCCCGAGGCCTGGTCCTCGGGCGGGTAGAAGACCGCGAAGTGCCGGCCGATGATCTCGTGGGCGGCGTATCCCTTGATCCGCTGGGCTCCGGCGTTCCAGCTGACCACCATGCCGTCGACGTCGAGCATGAAGATGGCGTACTCGGCCACGGCGTTGACCAGCCGTCGGAAGTTCTCCTCGCTCCGCCGCAGGTCACCCTCGACCGCACGCTGGGAGGTGACGTCCTGGACCTGGGCGAAGACGTAGAGCACCCGCCGCTGCGAGTCGCGGATCGGAGCGAGGGTCACCCGGACGATCCGGGACGGCTCCTCGTCCGGCGGTGCCGGCAGGTAGTGCTCGAACGACGCGAGGTCGGCGCCCAGCGTGGCGATGTCCTCGAGCCGGCGGTCGAGGTCGTCGCCCTGGCCGAGGGTGAGCCGGCCGTAGTCGACGCCGACCAGCTCGAAGGGTTCACAGGACATCAGCCCGGACAAGGCCCGGTTGGCTCGGACGACCGTGCCGCTCGAGGTCAGGGTCGCCATCCCGATCTCGGCGCGGTCGAACAGCTCGCGGAACTGCTGCACGTGCTGGTCGAGGGTCGCCTGCTCCGGCGTACCGGCGGGAGCCTGGCCGACAGCGCCGCCACTCGTGCTCGGTCCCGGTCGGACGACTGACGCCTCCTGGTGCACCGTCTGCATCAGGCGACCGGGGAGGTCCTCCAGGGGGATCGACTTCTCGACGAAGTCCGCCGCCCCCAGCTGCCGGGCCCGGGCGGCCAGCTCCGGCTCCTCGAAGCCGGTGAACATCACGACCTTGGTGTCGGGGCTGAGCGCCAGGATGGCTGGCAGGGCCTCGATCCCGTCCGCCTTCGGCATCGACGTGTCGAGCAGCAGCAGCGTCGGCTGGTGGTGGTGCGCGAGGAGGATCGCCTCGTCCCCGTCGGCCCCCTCGGCGACGACGTCGAAGCCGGACGACTGGAGCAGCCGGCGCACGAGCCCGCGGACCTCCTGGGAGTCGTCGACCAGGACGACCGAGGGTGCGGACTCGCCGGACTCGTCGATCACCTCCCTCCAGTTCCCACCTGCCACCCGAACATGTTGGCATCGAGGGGTCGATCTGGAGAGGGCGCACTCGAGGAGAGCCCAGCGAGCTCGGTCAGACCTGCTCCTTGACCCACACGGTTTGGGTGCTCGGCGCCCTCATCCCTATGACACGGCGCGTGCACGGCGCCGCCGTCACGCCTCGTCGGTGTACCGCACGCCGAGCCGCTCCAGGCTCTGCCGGAGGTCACTGATGTCGAGGCTCAGCTCGCCGCTCTCGAACCGACGACGGACGCCGGCTTCCCGCTCCTCGCGCTCGGCCGCTGCCACCGCCACCTCGGGCACGTCGTCCCGCGCGACCACGACCACGCCGTCGTCGTCGGCGACGACGACGTCACCGGGGTTGACGATGACGCCGTCGCACTCGACGGGCACGTTGACCCAGCCCGGGTTCGTCTTCGCCGTCCCGGCCGCGCTCACCGCTGCGGACCAGGTCGGGTAGCCCATCTCGCGCAGCTCACGCGTGTCGCGGGCACCGGCCTCCAGGACCACGCCGGCGATGCCGCGCGCTCGGCACTGCGTGGCCAGGAGCTCGCCGAACATCCCGTGCCGGGACGGCGCGGTCGTCGCCACCACCAGGACGTCGCCCGGCCGGCACTGCTCGATCGCCGCGTGCAGCATCAGATTGTCTCCGGCGGCGTTCAGGGAGGTCACCGCGGGTCCGCAGATCCGGGTGTCCGGGACGACCGGCCGCACCGTGTCCATGAGCCCGCGTCTGAGGTACGCCTCGTGGACCGTCGCGACGCCGAAGGCCGACAGGGCCTCCACGTCGTCGGGCTCAGGACGCCGGACGCGGGTGACGACGCGATGGTCGAGCCGGGCGGTGTCGTGGCTCAGGGTGCTCATCGGCGCCTCAGCTCGCGACCCGCGCCTCGGCGCGGTCGAAGACGTCGACGGCCCGCGGGAACAGGATGCGGGCGTTGTCGTTGAACACCAGCCGCTGCGCCTCGTCGTCCAGCCCGGGGATCGCCTCGATGACGTCCCGGTTGTCGTCGAAGAGGCGTCCGGTGAGCGGGTCGGTCCCCTTGGCGGTCCCGAACATCTCCGAGCCGAAGACGACCCGGCGGGGGCCGATCTTGCGCACCAGCATCTCGAGCGAGTCCGCGTCGTACACGGCCGTGTCGAACCAGAGGTGCCCGACGGCCTCTTCGAACGGCGCGAGCCCCTGCAGGAGGTGGAGTGAGCGGTGCCGGTTGAACTGGTAGGGGATGGCGCCGCCGCCGTGCGGGACGATCAGGCGGAGCTCCGGGAAGTCCGCGAAGACCCGCGACGAGCACAGCTCCACCACCGCGGCGTAGTCCTGGGCGACGTAGTGCGACCCGTTGACGTGCAGCGACGGGTTGCGAGTGGCGCTGGCGTGCACCATCGCCGGAACGTCGAGCTCGCACAGCCGCTGCCAGACCGGGTACCAGGCCCGGTCACCCAACGGCGGCGTCCACGGCGGCAGGCCGCCGGTGGCGTCGGGGTTGATGTTGCAGCCGACGAAGCCGAGCTCCTCGACACAGCGGGTGAGCTCGTCGAGCACCACCTCGGGGGCTTCGCCCGGCGACTGCGGCAGCTGGCAGACCGGGGCGAAGGAGTCCGGGTAGAGGTCGACGATCCGCCGGATCAGGTCGTTGTTGACCCGGGTCCAGAGCTCGCTGATGCGGAGGTCTCCTTGGTCGTGCCCCATGGCCGAGGCCTGCGGCGAGAAGCACAGGACGTCGATGCCCCGGGACCGCATCTGCTCCAGATGTGCCTGCATCGACTCACGGAGCTGGTCGTCATCGATGCGGGGCGGAGGGACGGTGTCCGGCTTGTTCAGGGTGGCCAGCTGCTTGGCCCTGAAGGCGCCGAGCTCGGCCGGGGCCGTGGTCCAGTGGGCGTGGATGTCGATGACCATCAGCTGCCTCCGTCCTTCCGCCACGGCGCGATCCGGTCCTCGGCCCAGCGGAGCAGGGCGGTCAGGACCACGCCGAGGATCATCAGCACGAGCACGGGCACGAGCATCGCGTCCGTGCGGAACGAGTTGCCGTAGGTGATGACCAGGGCGCCGAGGCCGGAGATGCCGGTGAAGAACTCGGCGACGACCATGCCGATGATGGCCCGGCCGATGCCGAGACGGAGGCCGGTCACGATGTAGGGCAGGGCCGCCGGCAGCACGACCTTGGTGAAGATCTGCCGCTCGTTGGCCACGAAGGCACGGCCGACGTCCACCAGTGAGGCACTGACGTTGCGTACGCCGCTGGCGGTGTTGATGAGGACCGGGAACACCGCCATGATCACGACGATGCAGAGCTTGGCCTTGAAGCCGAGGCCGAACCACAGGATCACGAGCGGGATGAGCGCGACCAGCGGGGTCGCGTACAGCGCGTTCACCAGCCAGTCGCAGGCGGCCTCCACGCGGCGGTAGCGACCGATGACGAGACCGAGGGCGACCCCGATCACGCTGGCGATCACGAAGCCGAGGACCAGGGTCTTGGCACTCTCGCCGAGGGCCGACGGCAGTTCGCCCGACTTCGTCATGTCGACGCCCGCGCTGAAGATCGCGCTCGGGTAGGACATGTACAGCTGGTTGACGTGCCGGCCGACGATCTCCCACACGCCGATCACGACGATGACCGACGCCACGCGGATCAGCCACAGCGTGCGGTTCTCGTGCGAGGCGGTGAGGGTGGTCTCCTCGGCGTCGGGCGCCGCCTCTAGATGGTCGAGGGGACGTCGCGGCTTCGGTGGTCGGGGTGTTGGTCATCGTGCTCACCTCTCCTCCCCCTGGCTCGCCGTACCGGCGGGCCCGTCGGGTCTGATCAGCTCCCAGATGCGGGTGCGCAGCTCGGCGAACGCCGGCTCGGACCGCAGCACCGGGAGGTCCGGGCGCGGGCGCCCGAAGGGGACCGTCACGATCTCCTTGACCCGCCCGGGATGGGCGGAGAGGACCACGATCCGGTCGGAGAGGTAGATCGCCTCGTCGAGGTCGTGGGTCACGAACAGGACGGTCTTGTCCGTCTCGGCCTGGATCCGGAGCAGCTCGGCCTGCAGCACCTCGCGCGTCTGGGCGTCGAGGGCGCTGAACGGCTCGTCCATCAGGAGCACCTCCGGATCGACCGCCAGGGCTCGGGCCAGCCCGACCCGTTGCTGCATGCCGCCGGAGAGCTGGTGCGGATAGCGGTTGCCGAAGTCGGCGAGCCCGACCAGCTCCAGCAGCTCGTCGGCCCGGCGACGGCGCTCAGCCTTGGCGACGCGCTGCATCTCCAGCCCGAACTCGACGTTGCGCCGCGCGGTGCGCCACGGCAGCAGGTTGGGCTGCTGGAAGACGATGCCGCGGTCCGGCCCGGGGCTGCTGACGACACGACCGTCGATCGCGACGTCGCCGCGGTCGCGACGGATCAAGCCGTGCACGATCCGCAAGAGGGTGGTCTTGCCGCAGCCACTCTCGCCGATCAGCGAGACGATCTCGTTCTCACGCAGCTCGAAGCTGACGTCGCGAAGCACCTGCAACGGCGTCCCGTCCGTGCGACCGGTCCCGCGGACCCGGTAGGCCTTGGAGACTCCGGTGACCGTGAGCTTGGTCGTGGGTCGTTCCTGCGTCGTGGTCATCAGACCTCCTCGAAAGAGGGTGGAGACGTCGGGCGGTGCGTCGACCAGGTGTTGGCGGTGGCAAAGCTTCGGCCGCCATCTCCACGGCCGGCAGGATGCGGTCGACACCGACGGGCGTGGGGTCCACACCGAGCGACGCCGCCAGGGGGTCGGGGGGCGCGTCGGCCAGGGCCTTGCTCTCGGAGAACATCCGGACCAGCTCTGCGCCGAGGCCCGGGTTGTCGGCCAGGAGCTCCGAGCGCACGGTGACCAGGTGGTTCACCGGGACGACGCGGTGCTCGGCGTACCAGGCGCGAGCGGCCTCGTCCGGGTCGTCGATGACCGGAGTCAGGTCGTCACTGCTGGCCGCGCCACCCACGATCGCGGCGGCGGTCACGCCGGTCGCGGCATCGCCGGCGAGGCTCCCGTCACCGGTCGGGGCCAGCACGTTGGGCGGGTTGGTGAAGCCGGCGACATGAGGCGACTCGTAGGTCTGCCAGGTGACCGAGTCCGAGTCGACGCCGTACTGCTGCTGGAGCAGGCCGCGCACCCACATCCCCGTCGTCACGGTGTAGGCGCGGACACCGACCGTCCGGCCGGCCAGGTCCTCCGGAGCAGGGCCGCCGGTGCGTGCTCGCACCAGCATCCGATGCTGGAACCGCCCGACGGTCACGACCGGCAGCAGCGTGAGGGGCACGTCGGCCGCCTTCGCCTGCAGGAAGGTCGCGATCGCCATCTCGCACACGTCGAACTTCAGGTCGTTGACCATCGCGCCGAACGCGTCGTGGACGGGGTCGACGGTCTCGTGTCGGAGAGTCACCGACTCGGACCCGACGCGACCGTCCTTGAGCGGAACGGTGTGGGCGTAGCTGCCGACGACCGTGGTGAGCTCGAGCGTGCTCATGCGCTGGCCTCCTCGCGTTGCAGGGACGGATAGAGGGTCAGCGCCGTGCCGCCGAGGATCTGGTCGGCGTCCGCGCTGCCCACCACGTCGTCGAGCGTGGTCGTGGCGAGGTCCACGAGGTCGCGGAGCGGACCCGGACGGGCCGGGTAGTTGGAGCCCCAGGCGATCCGCTCGGCACCGAAGCGGCCGACGACCTCGGGGAAGAAGGTCTCCGGCGAGGCCTGGCCGTCGCGGGCCGCCTGGAGCGCGTTGGTGGTCAGCTTCAGGTAGACCTGCGGCACGTCGGCCAGGGCGAACAGCTCCTGCGAGCCGGCGTACGGCGGTCCCTCCTCGACCGGGGTGCGCGCGAGGTGGTCGAGGATGACGGGTGTGTCCGGGAACGCATCCAGCATGGTCCGGAGCTGAGGGATCCCCTCCATCCGCATCTGGACGCAGATCGGGATGCCGCGCTCACCGGCCCATCGCCAGGCCGGGTAGGACTCCGGGGCGTCCAACCAGCCCCCTTCGTGGGCATGGTGCTGCCGGTCGTGAACAGCCGGAAGCCCGAGAGACCTCGCTCATCGATCCAGTGCTCCAAGCGCTCCACGGCGTCGTCGGCCCGTACGTCGACCGAGACGACGCCGGTGAGGCGGTCGGGGTAGGCGTCGACGGAGTCGGCGAGGTAGCTGTTGTCGTGGCCGTAGCAGGTCGAGGCCTGGACGACGGCCGAGCGGGCGATCCCCGCCTCGTCCATCGCGGCCACCATCTCCTCGGCGGTGACCGGCCGTTCGGCCGACCACGTCGACTGGGTGCCCCCCAGCGGTTGGCGTGGGTAACGCTCCTCGTCCGTGGTGATGACGTGCGGATGGATGTCGATGATGGTGCGGGTCATGGTGTGCCTTTCGTCGTCCGGTCAGGCGTCCAGCGGGGCGAACACGTCGTCCACCGCGGGCGTCTCCTTGATGAGGCGCTGCTCGGTGGCGATGTCGATCTGCGCCTGGAGTGAGGCGCGGTTGTCCTCGATGCCGTAGGGCAGGGGCTGGGGGCCGACGATCTCCCGCACGGCACGCAGCCGCCGATCGTCGGCGCCATCGAGATCGGGGGCGTCGAGTCGTGCGACGTAGTCGTCGCGCGCCGTGACGAACGCGTCGTACAGCGAGCGCGCGACCCACGGGTGCTGCGCGAGGACCTCGTCGCGGAGGACCACGACCCCGTGGATCGGATAGATCCCCGTACGCCGGTGCCACTCCGCCGCCTGCTCGGTGGCGTCCGGGAAGAGTGGGTGGTGGTCCGCCTGCGGAGCGGTGTCCGACGAGCCCCAAGACCCGGACGGAGCCCCCGATCGCCCGACCCCGGCCGGGCCGCTCAGGGCGGCCGCGATCCGGCCGGCACCGAACTCCTCGGCGATCGAGCTCCCGGGTGGCAGCTGCTCCACGTTGGCCGGTGCCCGGTAGGAGGTGACGTGGTCCTCGTCGTCGACGACCCAGGTGATCTCGTCCAGCGGGACGTCGTACTCGTGGGACAGGATGCCGCGCACCCAGACGCCGGTGGTCACCGAGTAGGCGCGGACGCCGACCCGCCGGCCGACCAGGTCGAGGGGCTTTTCGATGCCGGCATCGGTGCGGCACACGACATCGCCGTGGTGGAACTTCCGCATCAGGAAGACGGGGATCGCGGTGATCGGCACGCCGGCCTCGCGAGCCATCAGGTACGTCGTGGGCGCGAGCTCGCACACGTCGAACTCGAGGTCCCGGACCATGCGTCGGAACGCAGCGATGATCGGGCTGACCTCGACGTGGTCCCACACCACGCCGTCGGGCTCGGAACCCGCCTTCAGCGCCGCCGTGTGGCCGTAGGTCGCGATCGCGGTGCGCAGCCTCAGTGGCTCAGGCAAGGAGCTTCACCGCCTTGTTCGCCACGGACATGTCGGTGACCTGGTCGAACGAGAGCGTCTTGGTCTGCACGCCGGAATCGATGTTGAGCTTCTGGATGAAGTTGACCCGCTCCTGGGTGATCTGCAGGTCGGGGCTGAAGAAGCGGTGCGACTGGTAGAAGTTCCACAAGGTCGTGGCCGTGGCCTCGTCCTCCCCCGGGACCTTCAGTGCCGCCTTGAGGTAGTCGGCCTTCGACCCCTTGCTCGCGGCGTACCGGAAGGTCTGGAGGTAGGCCGCCAGGGTCTTGGCCAGCTCGTCGCCCTTGGAGTCGATCGTCTTGCTCGACGCGAAGGCCGCCTGCAACGTGAACTCGGGCAGCATGTCCCACAGGTCGGCGATCGAGTGGACGCCGTACTTGTCCTGCTGGTCGTAGTACGAGACGTAGCCGATCCCGGCGTCCACCTTGCCGGCCACGACTGCCTTGAAGACGTCGGTGCTGCTGCCGATGTTGACGAACGTGACCTTCTTCGGGTCGACGCCCGCCTTCTGGAAGGCGGCCAGGAACAGCTCGGACAGCAGCGCACCGGGTGCGCCGGTGCCGACGCTCTTGCCCTCGAGGTCGGCAAGGGAACGGATCTCGGACTTGGAGCTGTAGATGGCGTCCGCGGGGATCAGCGTGACCGCACCGACCAGCTTGAGGTCGGCCCCCTTCTCGATCGCCGGGAAGATCTGCGAGAACCCGGTCAGCACGGCGAGGTCGCTCTGCCCGCCGATCACGCTGCCCATCAACCGGGTCCCGTCCGACACGTTGGTGGTGTGTGCCGTTATCCCCTGCTTCTTCATGAAGCCCTTGTCGGACATCAGCTGCTGCAGGATCAACGTGTCGTTGGACCCGGTGTTGGTGACGTCGACGGAGTTGGCGCCCCCGCCGCCACCGCAGCCGGACAGGACGCTCGCCGATCCCCACGGCACCGCCGAGGGCCAGGAGCCCCCGCCTGCTGATGGGGTGCTGCTGCAGACCGTTCATGATGTGACTCAGCTCCTTCTGGGTAGGCCAAGCGCTGCGTCGTCCGGGGACGGCGCAGTACGGGGAAGGGACGACTCAGCGCCCGGGTAGTCCTTCGGCCAGCAGCCCGACCGCGGGGGCCGGACTGGCGGCGGCGTCCTGGAGTGCGACGCGCACGCTGGACAGGTGTCGGCGCATGGCCGCCTCGGCGGCCTCGGGGTCGCGCGCCACGACCGCGTCGATGATGGCGAGGTGCTCGCCGAGGGAAACCTGCGGTCGCCCGGGTTGCAGGGCCAGCCGGAACTGGTGGACACCCCGCTCTGGCCGCGCAGCCGCAGGATCAGCTTGCTGGCCACCTCGTGGCCGGCGATGTCCCGCACCGCCCCGTGCAGGGCGCGGTTGAGATCGGAGTAGCCGAGGACGTCACCGCTGGCGACGGCGTCCTGCATGTCCTGCCGGAGCTCGCGCAGCCCGGTGATCTCCTGGTCGGTGATCCGCTCGGCGGCCTTCGCCGCGCACAGCCCCTCCAGCACCATGCGGACGTCGGTGATCTCGAGCGCCTCGGCCAGGGGGACCTGTCGGACGCTCGCACCACGGTGGTGCACCCGCTCGACCAGGCCTTCGTCGGTGAGGGTCAGCAGCGCCAGTCGAACGCTGCCGCGGGTGACTCCGAGACGATCGGCGAGGTCCCCCTCGACGAGTCGCTGGCCGGGGGCGAGGTGACCGCGCAGGATCTGCAACCGCAGCTGCTCCAGGGCGGACGCCTGGGCGCCGGCCCCGCTGCGTTTGCCGTCTCGCGCGTCCCGAGGTGTCACCGGGCCAGACCCCTTCCGAGTGGTGGTGGTCACATGGTTCTAGTAGCACGACCGTAGGGAGGTGTGACAAGATTGTCAACAATCCTGTTCAGAATCTGGAACGATGATGCGCTCTGCGGCTTGAACTCAAGGGCGGTTGAGCTCCTAGCGTGACGAGAGTCAGCACTCCCACCGGAAGGAACGTGATGAGCCGGCTCGACCTCGGGACGATCGGCGTATCCCTCGACATCGCCCACAACGGCAGCCACCTCGACGAGGCGCGGGAGCTGGAGCGACTCGGCTACGACACCCTCTGGATCGCCGGTGGTCAGCTCGACCGACTGGAGCGCGTCTCCGAGCTGATCGGGGCCACGACCGACGCACGCGTGGGCACGGCGATCATCTCACCCGACGTGTACGACGCCGGCGACGTCGTTCGCCTGCGCGCAGAGCTCCAGGGGACGGCCGAGGAACGCTTCGTGGTGGGGCTGGGGGGCTCCCAGGGGCGTGGGGCGTTGCAGGCGCTCGGCGAGTACCTCGACCGGCTCGACCACGCGGATCCCCCGGTGCCGGCCGAACGTCGGCTCCTCGCCGCGCTCGGTCCCCGCAAGCTCGAGGTGGCGCGCGACCGGTGCGCCGGCGCGCTCACGCTGCTGGTCACACCGGACTCCACCCGGCACGCTCGCGAGGCTCTCGGCGACGACTCGACGCTGGTGGTCGACCAGTTCGTCGTGCTCGACGACGACCCGGAGACGGCCCGTCGTACCGCCCGTGGACACCTGGAGTTCCTCGCCCGGGTCGCGGGCTACCGCGCCCACTTCACCCGGATGGGCTTCGCCGACGACGAGGTCGCCGCCCTCGGCGACCGGCTGGTCGACGAGCTGGTGGCGTGGGGCGACGTCGACGCGATCATCGATCGCGTCGAGGCCCACCGCCAGGCAGGTGCCGACCACGTGATCCTGGCCGTCCTGTCCGAGGGCTACCAGCCGACGACCCTCGACGTCGCCCGTCGCCTGGCCGGTCGTCTGCTGGAAGGACTGCCGCCCCGGTGACCTCACTTCCGGTCTCGGTCGGACTCAGGACGACTCCGCCATCGTGCGCGCGGCCCGGGTCAGCATCGTGCGCACCACGGCCGGGTGCAGCCGTCGGACCAGCGCGGAGTAAGCACGCCCCCGGCGGTTGTGCACCTGCACCACGGTGGTCAGGACGACCCGCCGGCGCTCCAGCAGCACCGACGCCCGGAAGCTGAGGTGCTGCTGGTCGACGCCGACGAGCACCTCGTCGGCGTTCCACGCCACCGTGTCGAAGACGTGACGTCCGCCCGGTTCGATGCCGACGATGCGGACCAGCAGCTCGCGGACGCCGAACAGGGCGGCGACCCAGAGCGGCCGGGACCGGAAGATCGCGTCCGCCCACTCCTGTGGGTTCCCCGGCGGTCGGCCGGGGAAGGTGACGGCGTAGGCGTCGCCCCAGCCGACCGCCGGCAGGGCGCGTGCGAGCAGTGGCGACTCGGGAACGACGACCGCGGCCGCGCGTCCGAACCGCTCCGGGCGCACCAGGCGTGACCGGTAGAGAGGTCGCAGGCTGGTGGCCGGTTCTTGCAGCTGTGCGTCCATGGCAGTCCTCCATACGCCTCCGTATGGAGGTTGCTCCGTACGGTAGCGTATGGACATGCCCAAGGTAAAGACCGAGCCGTTGACCGTCGGGGACTGGACACGCGCCGCCCTCGACGCACTGGCGCGCGGAGGTCTGGCGGCCGTCGCGGTGGAGCCGCTCGCCAAAGAGCTCGGGACCACGAAGGGCAGCTTCTACTGGCACTTCGCCGACCGGGACGCCCTGATCGCCGCGGCGCTGGAGCGCTGGGAGAAGCGCGACACCGATCTCGTGATCGCCACCGTCGAGCAGGACGAGGACGCCCCCGCCCGGCTGCGCCACCTGCTCGAGCTCGTCTTCCGTGCCGTCGGACCCGGCGCGGGGCCGGGTGCCGGATCGGTCGAGCTGGCCCTCCAGGCGAACGCCTCTCACCCCCTCGTGTCCGCCAGCCTCGGCCGGGTCACGCAGCGCCGCCTGGCCTACCTGACCACGCTGTTCACCCAGCTCGGGATGTCACCGGCCCGCGCCCGCGACCGCGGTCTGCTGGCCTACGCGGCGTTCCTCGGCCATGCCCAGCTCGCGCACGCGACCCCCGCGCTGGTGCCGAAGGGCCGGGCGTTCACCACGCACGTCGGCCGGGTGGTCGAGGCGCTCGTGCGCGTGGACGACTGAGTCCGGCTCACGAGTCAGGGCAGCTGATGACCGCCTGGGTGACCGAGGAGCCCGCCGCCGGCAGGAGGTCGGCGGCGCGATGGCGGCCGAGGTTCCACGCGAGCCAGTCGTCGTCGGCGCCGGTGCGATCGCCGAGCGCACAGGCCCGGTCGGGGGACGGGAGGTCCGCGAGCACCGGGACGGCGTCGTCGGAGAGGCTGCGCAGGAAGGTCCAGTCGACCTTGCCCGTCTCGGCGTACCGATCGAGGTTGTGGCGGGCGATCCACGCGTCGGGGTTGATCGCGGCGAGCCCGAGGACCGCCACCACTCCGCTGATCAGGGCGAAGCGCGGCAACCACGCGGCACGGAACCCGAGGCCGGTGGCGACGACCGCGAGCACCAGTACGCCGAGCCAGCCCTCGAAGACGTCGACGAGCAGACGGAGCTGGGTGAAGCCGTAGGCATCCTGGTAGAGGTCCATCCGGTGCAGCGCGGACACCACGACGACCAGCGTCTGCAGGCAGAGGAGGCCGAGCGAGGCACGCATCAGCAGCTGGTCGGTGGGCTGGTCGCGCGGCACCTTCCGGGCCGCCGCCCAGATCACGAGGAGCGTGAGCACGGTGGCGACCGTGAGCTGGCCGAAGCCCTGGTGCACGTAGGCGGCATAGGTGAGTCCGGTCTGGCGCTCGACGTAGCCGTGGCCGCCGAAGATCGCCGCGGCCTGCGCGACCAGGAACGCCGCGAACACGGCGTTCACCACGAGCACGGGTGCGAGCCACTCGAAGCGGTGGGTGACCGGACGAGTCCCCAGGGGGACGCGGTCGACCCGAGGTGGGTTCAGGGCGAGGTAGGCAGCGGCGAGCACCGCGCCGCCGACCGCGACGGTGAGGAACGCACGCAGTACCACGCTCCCGACGGAGAGATCGGGCAGCACGGCGCGACCACCACTCGGCCAGCAGTGCGTCGGCCGAGGCGAAGAGCGCACCGAAGACGATCAGGCCGAGCACCGACCACACGACCGTGCGCAGCAGCGCCGCGCCGTGCCCGAGTCCGGTGAGCCGGGCCAGGGTGCGCCCGAGCCACGGCAGGCCACGCAGACCGGACAACGGCCAGGCGATGCCCGACAGCACGAAGCCCGCGGCGGTGCGGCCGCCGGTGACCCCGCAGACGCAGAGCGCGCCACCGGCCATCAGGCAGAGCACCATGATCCAGTCGGCGGCGCGCACCACGACGACCGCCGACAGGAGGGCACACAGAGCGGCACAGGTGACGGTCCAGGCGTCGCGGCGCCGAGCGGCCGTCAGCACGACGCCACCGGCAGCGAGCAGCACGAGGAAGGTGCCGAGCCCGAGGTCGCGGAACGGCATCACGATCCCGCCCAGCAGCCCGACGCCGAGAGCGCCGAACAGCAACGAGAGCCGGGCCGGGACGTGGCGTTCCGGCCAGAAGGCGCCGAAGACGCCGTCCAGGACCGGGAGCGGCGCCACGGCGGTCGGAGCGATCGGCGCCGTGGGCGCGGCCTCGGGCGTTGAGGGTCTCGGGACCGGCGGCTGCTCCGGCTCAGCAGGCCCGGCCGGCCGGTCGGTGGGCTCGAGCGGCAGCGAGACCTGGACCCGGGCGCCCTCGCGACCGGGCTCGGGGTCGACGAAGCGGATCGACCCGCTGTGCAGGTCGGTGACCCACCGGGCGATCGCGAGACCCAGGCCGGTGCCGCCACCGCCGTCGTGCGCGCTGAGCGTGCCGAACGGCTCGAAGACCCGCTCGCGGTCGGCCGGGGCGACGCCCGGCCCCTGGTCGTGCACCTCGAGCAGATAGCGATCGGCGGTCCGGGTCGCGGCGATCGACACCGTTCCGCCGGTGGGACTGTGCCGGGAGGCGTTGTCGAGGAGGTTGGCGACCAGCTGCCGGAGCCGGGCGGGGTCGGCGCGGACGACGAGGTCGACCGGCTCGACCCGGGCGGCGTACCAGACGTCGCGGTCGGTCACGCCGGCCTCGGCGACGGCGGCGTCGAGCAGAGGTGCGAGCGCGACCGGCTCCACGTCAGGGGTGCCCGGCCGGCGTCGACGCGGGCGAGGTCGAGGAGGTCCTCGACGAGCCGGCTGGTCCGCTCGGCCTGCTCGAGCGCGGCGGCCAGGGACGCGGGGTCGCGGGCGACACCGTCGACGAGGTTCTCCAGGACGGCGCACAGCCCGGCGAGCGGCGTGCGCAGCTCGTGGCTGACGTTGGCGACCAGCTCCCGACGCTGCCGGTCGACGAGGGAGAGGTCGCGGGCCATCGTGTTGAACGCACGAGCCAGGTCGCCGACCTCGTCGCTGGACGTGTCGGCGACGCGAACGGCGTAGTCGCCGGTCGCCATCCGGCCTGCGGCCGTGGTCATCTGGCGCAGCGGTGAGGTCATCCCGACGGCGAGCAGCTGGGTGACGGCCAGGGCGAGCGCCACCGTGACCGGCAGGCTGAGCCAGAGCGGCACGCCGCCGACCCGGCCCAGGCTGGCGACCAGTGCGGCAGCGGTCGCGCTGACCGCGACGAGCAGGCCGAGCTTCACCTTGAGCGAGCCGACGCGGGCCAGCGGCTGCGCGGTCATGCCGGGGCCGGGGTCTCGAGGGCGTAGCCGACGCCGTGGACCGTGCGGATGAGCTCGCCACCGAGCTTGGCGCGCAGTCCCTTCACGTGGCTGTCGACGGTGCGGGTGCCGGACGCGTCGGGCCAGTCCCAGACGTCGGCCATCAGCTTCTCGCGGGTGACGACGGTGCCCGGTGCCGACGCGAGACAGACCAGCAGGTCGAACTCGGTCGGCGTCAGCCGCACCTCGTCACCGCCTCGCCACACGCGCCGGGCGGCGACGTCGACCCGCAGGTCGCCGAGCTCCAGTGCGCGACGCCCGAGCAGCTCGCCGGCCCGCTCGACGCGTCGGAGCAGGGCACCGACACGGGCCACGAGCTCGCGCATCCGGAACGGCTTGGTGAGGTAGTCGTCGGCGCCGACGCCGAGCCCGACCAGGACGTCGGCCTCCTCGGCCCGGGCGGTCAGCATCAGCACGGGCACCGGGCGGTCGGCCTGGATCCGCCGGCAGACCTCGTACCCGTCGTAGCCGGGCAGCATCAGGTCGAGCACCACCAGGTCGGGGGCGTGCTCGGCGAACGCCGCGACGGCGCCCGGCCCGTCGTACGCCCGGACGACGGCGTACCCCTCGGCGAGCAGGCGGTCGGCGACGGCCTGGTTGATCACCCGGTCGTCCTCCACGACGAGGACGCGACGGCTCGGGGTGGTCATGCCCTGAAGGCTACGAGTGCGGACGGGGACGAGGCGGGGACGACATGTGGAGGTTCTGTGCAGGCTGCTTCCTAGAGTGAGGGCGTGCGCCCGCTCTCCTACGACCATGCGACCGCTGTCGAGCTCCTGATCGGGCAGCTGGGTGCGTTCGTCACGGCCGCGGAGTCGATCTCGGAGTACGACCTGCTCGGTGCGGCCCGCGTGCACGGCTGGAGCCGGCTCGACACGGTCGTCCACGTGCGTGCCGGGCTGGAGGAGATGAACGCCGTGTGCGCGGCGCAGGTCGACGGTCCGCCCGACCACGACGCGGCGTCCTACTGGGCGTCGTTCGCGACTGACGACGACGACCCCGTCCCCCACATCCTCTGGATGCGCCGGACCGCCGCGGCGTACACCCGGCCGTCGAGTGCGCTGCGACATCTCGAGGACGTCGCCGCGATGGCGCGGCTGGCGGTGGGGAACCTGGCCGATCGCCCCGTGCTGTTCCAGGGCAAGACGATGACCAGTGGCGACTTCCTGGCGACCTGGGTGGTCGAGCTCGCCGTCCACCAGCTCGACCTGGGTGAGCCGGCGGGACCACCGACGGCGGGCTCCCTGTCCGTCGTACGCCGGACGGTCGAGGCGGTCGCCGACGTCGACCTCCCTGCGACGTGGACCGACGAGCAGGCTGCGCTGGTCGGGCTCGGGCGCTCGCCGGTCCCCGACGACGCCGGTCACCTGAGGGAGGTGCTCCCGATCTCCCTGTGAACGTCGTTGACCTCAACCCGGCTCGAAGTGATGAAGTGCGGGGATGCCGAGCCACGAGGTCTGCTACCTGACCACCACCGGACGAAGGACCGGTCGGCCGCACCGGATCGAGATCTGGTTCCTCGAGTCCGAGGACGTCGTCCACCTGTTCGCCGGTGACGGCGAGGCCGCCGACTGGGTCCGCAACGTCCGGCAGCAGCCGCTGGTCGAGCTCGAGCTCCCCGGCCGGCCCCTCGGTCGCTACGCGGCTTCCGTGGTCGAGAGCCCGGACCCGGCGCTCCGGAGACAGATGGACGAGCGCTACTACGACACCGGACCCGAACAGGACCTCACCGACTGGGCGGCCCGGGCCACGGTGGTGCGACTCGTGCGCGAGGAGTGACGCCCCGTCAGTCCGCGCGGCGGCGGCGACCGCCGACCACCAGGGCGCCCACCCCGACGAGGGCGACGACCGGGCCGACGACCGCCCACAGGGTCTTGCCGCTCATCCCGGAGCCACCGAGCACGTCGATGCCCTGCAGGAACCACACGGCGCCCACGATCACCAGCAGGGCACCGACCGAGAGCAGCATCGGACGACTCATGCCGCCACGGTACGTCGCCGGGCCTGATCCGCGATCACGTCGACCGTCACGCCATGCTGGGAGCGTGACCGACCTGATCTCGACGCCGCTCACCGCCGATCTCGTGCGCGGGGCGCTGGAGCTCGAGGCGGGCGAGCTCGGCCTGGTCCCCCACCGGTTGACTGCGCGGGCTCGGAGCTACGCCGACGGGCAGCTGCTGATGGCGGAGTCCCAGCCGTCCGGCGTACGCCTGGCCTTCCGCACCGCTGCCACCACCATCCGGTTGACCACGGTGCCGACCAAGCAGGCGTACGTCGGAGCGCCGGCCCGACCCGACGGGGTCTACGACGTGGTGGTGGACGGGCGGCTCGTTTCGCGGGCGACGGCCGGGGCGGCCACACGATGACCATCGACATGGCGACCGGCGGGGTCGAGCAGCGCGCGGCCGAGGACCCGTACATCGGCTACCTCGACGGGTCCCTGCTGTACGGCGCCGCGGACGTCGAGAGCCTCCCGCTGCCCGATGACCTCCACCCGGACACCGCGAGCCACCGCCTGATCGGCGAGCGGTTCGCGGACCGGGTCTTCGGCACGGGTGGGTTCTTCAGCCGCTGAGCTGCTGGGCCAGCCCGACCACGTGGCCCTGCGGGTCGGCGATCAGCGCGAACTGCACGCCGGGGACCGTGACCGGCTCCTGCACGACGCGTCCGCCGAGCCGCGTGGTGTCGGCGATGCTGGCCGCCATGTCGTCGACCCCGATGAAGAAGGTGACCAGGTCGCTGTCGCCCTGAAGTGGGCTGATCGCGGTGTACAGCGCGTCCGGCACGCCGGTGTCGACGAAGGTGTAGCCGGGGAAGGCGCCCTCGGTCGGGTAGGTCCAGCCGAAGAGCTCACCGAAGAAGGATCGGGTGGCGTCCGGGTCGGTGGAGCGGATCTCGGCGTGCACGATGGGGTGGCTCATCACGGGCCTCCTGTTCTCGGCCACCCGGATGGGTCGGCCTCCTGGCGAGATGACGTGCCGAGCACCCCCGAAATCGACGCGACCTCGGTTTCGAGACGGCATCGCCTCGGTGGTCGAGGAGGGCGCCCTGCGCCCGGCTGCATGCGGTGGTCGAGGAGGGCGCCCTGCGCCCGACTGCATCCGGTGGTCGAGGAGGGCGCTCTGCGCCCGTCACGAGACCCGGCGAGAAGCAGGTCCCCGGTACCTAGGTTTCGTGACGGCGCTAGCGCGCCTCCTCAACCACCGACACACGGCGGACGCGCCTCCCCACCCATCGACAGGTCCGGTGGTCGAGGAGGGCGCTCTGCGCCCGTCACGAGACCCGGCGAGAAGAGGTCTCCGGTACCTAGGTTTCGTGACGGCGCTAGCGCGCCTCCTCAACCACCGACAAACGGCCGGCTGTGCGGTGGTCGAGGAGGGCGCCCTGCGCCGGGGACTGCATCCGGTGGTCGAGGAGGGCGCCCTGCGCCCGACTGCATGCGGTGGTCGAGGAGGGCGCTCTGCGCCCGTCACGAGACCCGGCGAGAAGAAGGTCTCCGGTACCAAGGTTTCGTGACGGCGCTAGCGCGCCTCCTCAACCACCGACACACAGCGGCTGATTCCGGTGGTCGAGGAGGGCGCCCTGCGCCCGACTGCGATCCGGTGGTCGAGGAGGGCGCTCTGCGCCCGTCACGGGACCCCGGGACCCGGCGGGCGCTCGGCGAGGCGGCGCCGGATCGCAGCGGCGCTCCGACTCGACAGCCACGACAGGTCGTCGACGCGGCCCTCGACCAACGCCCACCGCTTCGCTCGCCCCCATCCCTGGAGGTGCTTCTCGAACGCGAACGCCTCGTCGATCCGGTCGAAGTCGCACGACCACACCAGTCGGACGGGTCGGCGACGTCGGGTGTACGCCGCGGCCTCGCCGTTGTCGTGCTGCCAGATCCGACGTTCGAGGTCGATGGTGCTGCCGACGTACAAGCTGCCGTCGGAGCACTCGAGGATGTAGACCCAGGCCATGGCCCCACGGTGACCCGATCGATGCGCCCGCCGCCACCGCCTCGGTCGCGCCTGTGGATGGCCTCGGTTTCGTGACGGCGCTAGCGCGCCTCCTCAACCACCGGCATACAGCCGACCGCGCCTCCTCAACCACCGGCATACAGCCGACCGCGCCTCCTCAACCACCGGCATACGGCGACCCCGCCTCCACCATCGACCGACGGCCGGCCTGGTTCGGTGGTCGAGGAGGGCGCTCTGCGCCCGTCACGAGACCCGGTGCCCCAGATCGTCGATGCTCAGGCGAGGCGCTGGGCGAGGGGGATCGAGCCGAACACACCCGGCAGGCCGCCGGTGTGGACGAACACCGTGCGGTCGCCCGGGCGCACGTCGCCGCCGCGCACCGCCGCGACGAGTCCGGCGAGGGCACGACCGGTGTAGACGGGGTCGAGCACGATCCCTTCCGTGCGTGCCGCGAGCTCCAGCGCCTCGGCCACCGGCTCCGGAAGGGTGCTGTAGCCGGCGCCGACCAGGTCACGTCGTAGCCGCATCCCCTCCGGGTCACCTCCCAGTCCCTCGACGAGCCGCGCCGTCCGCTCCAGCGGGTCGGCGGTCGCGCCGGTGTCCACCGCCAGCACCCGCGCCGTTCCGAGCGCGGCGACCAGCCCGGCCGCCGTGCCTCCCGAGCCCAGTGCGACCACGACGTGCTGCACGTCCGGTACCTGGTCGAGGATCTCCGCGCCGGCCTCGACGTACCCGCGAGCACCGGTCACGCTCGAGCCGCCGTAGGGCACCTGGTACGCCGGAGTCCCGGCCGACGCGAGCGCGGCCACGCGGTCCGCGGCGACCTGCTCGAGGTCCTCGTGGGCGACGTCACCGGCCCACACGAGTCGGGCGCCGAAGAGCCTGTCCAACAGGAGGTTGCCGGTGATCGGCGCCTCGCCCGACCCTGCCAGCACGAGCTCGACGTCGAGGCCGAGGCGTGCACCGGCGGCAGCCGTGAGTCGTGCGTGGTTGCTCTGCGCGGCGCCGGTCGTGACCAGGACCCGCGCGCCCTGGTCGAGCGCCTCCGCACAGGTGTAGCCGGAGCTTGCGCACCTTGTTCCCGCCCCCGCCCAGGCCCAGCAGGTCGTCGCGCTTGATCCACAGGTCATCCGCACCGAGGCCGATCGCCTCGGCCAGCCGCGGCGCGGGCTCGACGGGGGTGGGGAGAACGGCGAGGTCGAGCGGCTCCATGGACGTCATCCTGCCGTGGTCGCCGCGGGCGTGGCTGTCGGACGTCCGAGCAACCGAGCCGGCGGTCGGACCGATGGCAGGGTGGACGCATGGGTGCGGAGGAGATCGACGAGTACCTCGCGACGGTCGAGGAGCCGAAGCGGAGCACGCTCGAGGCGTTGCGGCGGTCGATCCTGGCGGTCGTGCCCGACGCCGAGCAGTGCATCTCCTACCGGATGCCGGCCTTCCGCGTCGACGGCAAGGTCGTGGCCGGCTTCGCCGCGTTCACCCACCACCTCGCCTACCTCCCCCACAACGGCGACGTGCTGGCCGACCTGGGCGACCAGCTCGCGGCGTACGAGAAGACGCCGGGGTCGCTGCACTTCGCCCTCGACGTGCCGCTCCCCGACGACCTGGTGCGGAGACTGGTCGAGGCCCGGCTCGCGCGGCTGGGGTAGCCGTCCCACCGTTCACGGGCGCCACACCCGCCCGAGTGTCCGACCAGCACCCCGGCCGACCCGGTTTCACCGCGAACGAGCGAATCCGCACGCGACCTCGTACACTGGTCCCATCGGCACCGCCGGGTGGCTGACCGTTCTGGTCCACCACACAACGTCCGGGTGTCCACCGCGCGAGCGGGACACAAGCCGTGGGGGTTCGATCCGGGAACGGGTCGGGCTGTCGAGATCAAGCCCGTCGCCCGACGACGGGACGCCGCGAAGCGAGCAGGGCTCGCGGGCGGCGGACCTCAACGCTTGAGGAAGAGAGCGGCTGGTTGGCCACACAGCGTCGGCGCCGATCCGGGGGTACCCGGACGGCTCAGCGATCCGGGAACCGTGTCCGGAACCGCGACAACGAGGGCATCATCCCGGTGCTCGCGATGGCGGTGCGCGAGGTCGAGCGCGCCGTCGAGGGCCGACAGCTGACGTCGGGCCAACGCGCGCGTTTCCAGGCCTCCGCCCTGCTCGCCCGGGCAGAACGGGCCAACGTCCGCAACGATCCCGCGCTGACCCCGGCCCAGCGCGACACCCAGCTGAAGCGGCTCGAGGGTCTCGCCACCATCCTCGCCCAGATCGCGACCCGTGAGCCGTCGCTGTTCTCGCTGCTCCAGGAGGACGCCGTGGTCTCCGACGCGACGCGTCGGCTCGAGCGCGAGATGCAGCAGCAGGCCGGCCTCGAGGTCGAGGAGGAGCCCGAGCCGGAGCCGACGTTCTCCACCACCGTCCGCGAACGTACGGCGCTCCCCCAGTCCGTCGTCCAGGCCCAGCTCGCCAACCCGTTCCTCGTGCCCGACTTCAGCCAGACCGCGCCCCGCGTCCGCGGACACCTCGCCGGCTGGGAGCTGATCGAGCCCCTGCTCAACTCCTTCGAGCAGGCGGCGCCGGGAGCGCCCGCCAGCATGGCCCTGCCCGAGCCGCGGCCGATCCTGCTGCCCGAGGGTCTCGACCTCATGGACCACCAGGCGCGCCTGCTGGCGTCGGTCGCCGACGGCCACCGCACGTTCCTCCTCGCCGACGAGCCCGGCCTCGGCAAGACCGCGCAGGCCCTGCTCGCCGCCCAGGCCGTCGACGCCTTCCCCCTGCTGGCGATCGTGCCGAACGTCGTGAAGACCAACTGGGCCCGTGAGGCCCAGATGTGGACGCCGAGCCGATCGGTGACCGTCGTGCACGGCAACGGCCTCGACGTCGACGGCTTCGCCGACATCGTGGTCGTCAACTACGAGGTCCTCGACCGGCACGTCGGCTGGATGGGCGAGCACGGCTTCCGTGGCCTGGTCGTCGACGAGGCCCACTACATCAAGAACAAGAAGTCGCAGCGCTCGCAGAACGTCCTCGAGGTCTCCGACCGCATCCGCCAGCGCGTCGCGCGGCCGCTGCTGATGGCGCTCACCGGCACCCCGCTGATCAACGACATCGACGACTTCCGCGCCATCTGGCAGATGCTCGGCTGGATCGAGGACAAGAAGCCCGGCAACACCCTGATGGCCGAGCTGGAGGAGACCGGCTTCACGCCGGCCGACCACGCCTTCTATCCCGCCGCGCGTCAGGCCGTCGTCGACCTCGGCATCGTCCGCCGCCGCAAGGTCGACGTCGCCGCCGACATCCCCGCTCGTCGGATCGCCGACCTCCCCGTCGAGCTCGAGGGCGCGATGGGGCGTTCTATCCGCGACGCCGAGCGACAGCTCGCCCAGCGACTCGTGGGTCGCTACCGCGCCGCCCTGGAGCACCGCCGTGCCGGCGCCTCCGTCCTCAACGAGGCCGGCATCGACCTCGAGCTCGTACGCCGGGTGGCCGAGCGCGAGGTCGCCGAGGGCTCCGAGACACGGGCTGGTGGTGACGGGGCCGGCGACAACGTCTTCACGATGGTCCGCAAGATCGGTCAGGCCAAGGCCGACCTCGCGGCCGACTACGCCGTGCAGCTCGCCCGCAGCGCCGGCAAGGTCGTCTTCTTCGCCAAGCACCTCGACGTGATGGACACGGCCGAGGAGGTCTTCGCCCGCCGGGGCGTCGGTGCGACGTCCATCCGCGGCGACCAGACGAGGGCAGCCCGCGACGCGGCGATCGACTCGTTCGTCAACGACCCCGACACCCACGTCATCGTCTGCTCGTTGACCGCCGCCGGCGTCGGGATCAACCTCCAGGTCGCCTCCAACGTCGTCCTCGCCGAGCTCTCGTGGACCAACGCCGAGCAGACTCAGGCGATCGACCGGGTCCACCGGATCGGGCAGACCGAGCCGGTCACGGCCTGGCGGATCATCGCCGCCCAGACCATCGACGCGAAGATCGCCGAGCTGATCGACAGCAAGGCAGGGCTCGCCGCACGTGCCCTCGACGGTGCCGACGAGGAGTCGACCTCCACGGTCGACGTCCAGGCCGAGACCCTGGTGGCGATCCTCACCGAGGCCCTGACCGAGGTCGAGGCCGCGAGCTGACGCGACGCGGCCGTACTGTCGACCCGTGACCACGACGTCGTCCCGCCCGCCCCTGCTCCCGACCTCGCTGGTGGGCAGCTACGCCCAGCCGGAGTGGCTGATCGACCGCGCCAAGCTGGCCGGCCGGTTCCCACCCCGGGTCCGGGCTCGCGAGCTCTGGCGGGTCGACCCGGCGTACCTCGAGCAGGCGCAGGACGACGCGACCCTGCTGGCGATCCGGGCACAGGAGACCGCGGGGCTCGACATCATCACCGACGGCGAGATGCGGCGGGAGTCCTACTCCAACCACTTCGCCACCGCCCTCGACGGCATCGACATCGACCACCCGGGCACGGCGCTCGACCGCAGCGGTCACCCCAACCCGGTGCCGCGCATCGTCGGCCCGATCGAGCGGCCGCACCCGATCGAGGTCGGTGACCTGACCTTCCTGCGCGCCCACACCGACCGCACGATCAAGATGACCGTGCCGGGTCCGTTCACGATGTCGCAGCAGGCGCAGAACGACTTCTACCCGGACGCCGAGGCCGCTGCGATGGCGTACGCCGCGGCCGTCAACGCCGAGATCAAGGACCTGCACGCCGCGGGCGCCGACCTCGTGCAGATCGACGAGCCCTACATGCAGGCCCGGCCGGAACCGGCGCGCGCCTACGGTCTCGCCGCGCTCCAGCGCGCCCTCGACGGGGTCACCGGCACGACCGCGGTCCACATCTGCTTCGGGTACGCCGCGATCATCCACGAGCGCCCCGAGGGCTACTCGTTCCTCCCCGAGCTCGCGGACTGCCCGGCCGACCAGATCTCGATCGAGACCGCCCAGTCGGGCCTCGACCTCGGTGTCCTGCGGGACCTCAGTGAGAAGACGATCATCCTGGGCGTCATCGACCTGTCCGACGACGAGGTCGAGTCGGTGGAGACCGTCGCCGGCCGGGTGCGCCGCGCCTTCGCACACACCACGCCCGACAAGATCACCATCGCCACCGACTGCGGGATGAAGTACCTGCCCCGGGCCAGCGCCGAGGGCAAGATGCGGGCGATGGCCGGAGCGGCCGCCGTCCTGCGCGACGAGGTCTAGCCGCTCCTGTCAGCGACGACCGGAGCTGAACGACGCAGCGCTGTGGCTGCCGCCGCCCGACGTGCCCCGCGGAGCGGACCCGCGGCGCGGGCGCCGACGACCGGACGACTTCGAGCCCGAGCCGGCTGACGTCGAGCCCGATGTCGACGCGGACGACGTGGAGCGCTGGCCGCGGCCACCGCCGTTGCCACCGCCGTTGCCACCGTTGCCACCGCCCGAACGACGCCTCCGGTTGCGGCCACCTCCGCCGCCGCCTCCAGAGCGTGTCTGGGGCGACGACGCGGCAGCCGGCTTCAGGCCCGCGGTCAACGTCCGCTCGCCTGGAGCGAGCTCGAGGAGGACCGGGTGGCTGGAGCCCTGGATCCGAGTCGTGGTCGGCTTGATCCCGGCGGCCTTGGTCAGGTCGCGCACGTCGCGCACCTGCTCGGAGGTCATCAGGGTGACGACCGTGCCGGCGTTGCCGGCGCGCGCCGTACGGCCGGAACGGTGCAGGTAGGCCTTGTGCTCGGCCGGCGGGTCGGCGTGCACGACGAGCGTGACGTCGTCGACGTGGATGCCGCGGGCGGCGATGTCGGTGGCGACGAGAGCAGCGGCCTTGCCGGCGTGGAAGGCGTCGAGGTTGCGCGTGCGGGCTCCCTGGCCGAGGTTGCCGTGCAGCTCGACGGTCGGCACGCCGCTCTTGTTGAGCTGGCGCGCGAGCGCCTTGGCGCCGTACTTGGTGCGGGTGAAGAACAACGTGCGGCCGGGTGCGCTGGCGAGGTCGACCAGCACCGGGAGCCGGTGCTCGCGCTCGACGTGCAGCACGTGGTGGGTCATCTGGGCGACCGGCGACTGCGCCGAGTCGGCCTGGTGGGTGACCGGGTTGCTCAGGAACTGGCGGACCAGGGTGTCGATCGCCTTGTCGAGAGTGGCCGAGAAGAGCAGGCGCTGCGAGCCCTTCGGCGTACGGGCCAGGATCCGGCGGACGGAGGGCAGGAAGCCCAGGTCGGCCATGTGGTCGGCCTCGTCGAGGACGGTGACCTGGACGTCGTCGAGGGTGCAGTGACCCTGGCCGATCAGGTCCTCGAGCCGGCCGGGGCAGGCGACGACGATGTCGACGCCCGAGCGCAGCGCCGTGACCTGGGGGTGCTGGCCGACACCACCGAAGATGGTGCGGCTGGTGAGTCCGGCGGCCTTGGCGAGCGGGGCCAGGGCAGCGTCGATCTGGCCGACGAGCTCGCGGGTCGGCGCCAGGATCAGCGCGCGCGGCGCCCCTCGCCGCGGCCGAGCGCCGTCGCTCAGTCGGGCGACGATGGGGAGCAGGAAGGCGTAGGTCTTGCCGGAGCCCGTGCGGCCGCGGCCGAGCACGTCGCGGCCGGCGAACGAGTCGGGCAGGGTCGCGGCCTGGATCGGGGTCGGGGTCTCGATGCCCTGGCCAGCCAGGACGGTGGACAGGCGTGCGGGCACGCCGAGATCGGTGAAAGTAGTCAAGGGATTGCCATCTGTACGGGTGTCTCGCCGACAGCCGGGATCCGAAGGGTTTCGGGCGGCTTCGCTACGGAGCAGCGTCAGCTGCTACGACGTGCGGACAGTCCGCGGCGAGAGCGCGACGGGCTGATGACTCCAGCCTAGCGGACCATGGCTCCGGATCCCGCATTACGGGGAAGGGCGCGGCCGGTGTGGAGGTACGCCGCCGGGCCGGCGTCGGCGCCGAGGAAGGCGTAGACCCGGTGCATCCCGCGGTCGGGCTCGCGGGCGATCAGGGTGTCGCCCTCACGCCGGACCAGCTCCGTGCGGGTGGGGAGGTCGCCGAACTCGACCGCGATCCCCTTCGGCGTCTCGTCGAGCCACACCCTCCCCTCGATGTCCTGGGTGACGGTCAGGTCGGCCACCTCGCACGAGTAGGTGCCCACGTACGCCGCGGCGTCCACCGGCGGCGGATCCGCGGGCGGTGCGGGCGGCTCGGCCAGTCGGACGTCGGCCAGCTCGGCGAGGACGTGCCCGACGAGGTCGGTGTGGAGGGCGGCCGCGTCACCGCCGTTGGTCAGCAGCGCCACCGCGACGCCCGCGTCGGGGACCATCCGCAGGAACGCGTACTGCCCGATGGTGGCGCCGTCGTGGCCGACCACCAACCCGTCGGGGCGCGCGAACCTCTCGAACCCCAGCCCCCACGAGTCGCCGAAGTGGCCCAGCGCCGGGAGCTCGACCTGGCTCTCCTGCATCAGCGCCGAGGTCCCGCGAGCGAGCAGCCGGGTGCCGTCGGCGGCCGCGCCGTCCTCGAGGTGCATGCGGGCGAAGCCGAGCAGGCTGCGCGCGCTGGTCGCGAACATCGCGCCGGCGGGGCAGTTCGAACGACTCAGCGCCCAGTGGTGAGCGGCGCGCTGGGGCTCGTCGCCCGCCGGAGCGAGGTGCCCGACGGCGGCCCGGAAGAGGATCGCCTGGTAGGGATCCGTCGCGGCCTCGGTGATCCCGAGAGGGGCGATGAGGTGCTCGCGCAGGCACGCGTCGTACGGCTTGCCGCGCAGCACCTCGACCAGTCGGCCGAGCACGACGAAGCCGGCGTTGTTGTACGACCACATCGACCCCGGCGCGAAGAGCTGCGGCACGTCGTGCAGGACGTCGACGAGCTTCTCGACGCAGTCGTCGCCGACGCCGGTCTCGGTGAAGATGTCGCCCTCGAAGCCCGACGTGTGGGTGAGCAGCTGCCGCACGGTGATCGTGGCTGCCGCGTCGTCGTCGCGGAGGCGGAAGCCGGGCAGGTAGGTGCGGACGGTCGCGTCGAGGTCGACCACGCCCTCGTCGACCAGCTGGAGGACCAGGCTGCTGGTCCAGAGCTTGGTCACCGAGCCGATCTGGAAGACCGACTCGGTCGTCGCCTCGACACCCGTGCCGAGGTGCAGGATCCCGGCTGCGTGGTCGGCGACCTCGCCGTCGGCCAGCACGGCGACGCCGGCCGCCGGCACGTGGTGCTGCTCGATCAGCTGCGGCAGCCGCTCGCCGACCCACTCCGAGACCGCGCGGAGGTTGCTCATGGCTCGCATCGTAGGACCGGGTCGTGTGTGTGGTCGGCCCACGTCCCTCGGAAACCGCGGACGAGATCGGCGACGCGCCCGGTGCTCGGGTGAGTGTGTTCCGCGGTTTCTCGGCTCCGGGTCACTCCGCCGGGGCCAGCACCAGGTCGACGTCGATCCGCGCCCAGGGGCCGGTCACCTCGCGGCCGTCCGGGGTGGGGGTGGTGGGGATCTGCTGGTGGACGTCGATGATCAGTGAGTCGCGGACGCCGAACACGCTGTCGGAGTCGAGGTAGGCGTCGCCGCGCGGGAAGACGTGGGTGACCAGGGTGCGGAAGCCGGCGGCCTCGACCATCAGGTGGAGGTGCGCGGCGCGCATCGGCGAGCGGGCCGTCGCGCGGAGAAGAGCGCCGACCGGGCCGTCGTCGGGGATCGGGTACGGCGCGGGGGTCACCGCCCAGAACCGGTAGCGGCCCTGGTCGTCGGTGTGGAGGTGGCCACGTCCGGCGACCCGGTCGTCGTCGTACTGCACGTCGTAGAGACCGTCGGCGTCGGCCTCCCAGACCTCGACGCGGGCGTCGGGGATCGGCGTCCCAGCGGTGTCGAGCACGGTGCCCTCGACCCAGCACGGCTCGCCCGGCGCACCGCCGGCGATGTCGCCGCCGAGCCCCACGTCGGGCGAGCCGGCGACGAAGAACGGGCCGAAGACGGTGGCCTCGGTGGCGTCGCCGTACGCCTCGTTGTTGATGGTGATCGTCTGCATCGAGGCACCGAGCACGTCGGAGAGCAGGACGAACTCCTGGCGCCGTTCGTCGGTGATGTGCCCGACCGCTGTCAGGAAGTCGATCGCGCGCTTCCACTCGTCCTCGGTCACCCGGGTCTCCCGCAGGAACGCGTGCAGGTGCCGGGTCAGCGCCTCGACCAGCTCCTTGGCGCGCGGGTCGGGGGTGCCCGCGAACGACGCCAGCACCCGGTCGACCAGCGCGCGCTCCCGCTCCTGCTGCTCCGCCGAGACGTCGCTCATGTCGGCTCCTCCCCCGCCCAGGCGCTGCGCAGCAAGGACTCGATGTTCTCGGCCGTGACCGGGGTCGGGTTGTTCGATGGTGCCGCATCGAGGATCGGGCGGACAGCCCTCGGGAGGTCGTCCACCCGCAGCCCGAGGTCGCGCAGCGCGCGGGGTGCCGCCAGCTCACGCTTCAGGTCGAGCAGGCCGGCCAGGGCCGAGTCGGCTCCCAAGGCGTCGGCCATGCGGCGGTCGAGATCGGGGACGGACGGCGCGTTCAGCGCCAGCACGTAGGGCAGCACGACGGCATGGGTCTCGGCGTGCGGCAGGTCGAACATGCCGCCGAGCACGTGGCAGATCTTGTGGTGCAGACCCGAGCCCGCCGATGCGAAGGCGACGGCGGCCAGGTAGGCGCCGTAGAGAGTCTGCTCGCGACCGGACGGTCCCATCGGCTCCTCGACGACCCGTGGCAGCCCGTCGCGAAGTGCCCGGATCCCTTCCAGGGCCAGGGATCTGTCGATCGGGTCTGCGCGCGGACCCCACATCGCGTCGACGCAGTGGGCCAGTGCGTTGAGACCGGAGGCGACGCTGGTCGACACGGGCAGCCCGAGCATCAGCGTCGCGTCGTAGACGATCGCCCGGGGCAGCACGACCGGGTCGACGCCGGTGGTCTTCCGGCCGTCCTCGGTGAGTCCCCACACGTCCGTCGCCTCGGAGCCGGCGTACGTCGTCGGCACCGCGACGATCGGCAGGCCGGTGGTGAGCGCGACCGTCTTGGCGAGTCCGGTGGTGGAGCCGCCACCGACGCAGACGAGTGCGTCCACGTCGTGCTCGGCGGCGACCGCCCGGGCCCGCTCGGCGACCTCGACGGGGACGTGCATCGCGACCTCGGTGTGCACGACGGCTACCGGTACGCCGGCCAGCACCGGCTCGGCGCGCGCCGCGTCCGACGCGATCGCCATCACCCGCGACGCCCCGAGCCGCCGTACCTCGTCGGCCACCGCCTCCGCCGCCCCGCCCGACGCGAAGCGGACCCGTTGCGGGAGCCAGTCGTGGGTGAACTGCACAGACCCCTGCCTACCGCATCCGCGGCTGCTTGAGGAGGCCGGACTGATGCGCGAGGAGGGCCGGTGGTTGAGGAGGACCGGACCCGGACCGATGGGTCGAGGAAGACCCGGCCGGTGGTTGAGGAAGGCCGGACCGGTGGTTGAGGAGGGCCGCTAGGCCCGTCACGAAACCCGGTCCCACAACCAGGTCTCGTGACGATCGGTCCGACAACCAGGGTCTCGTGACGGTCGCAGAGCGACCTCCTCGACCACCGACGCACCCGGACGGCCCGGACCGGACCGATGGTCGAGCAGGACCGGACCGGTGGTTGAGGAGGGCCGCTAGGCCCGTCATGAAAACCCCGGGCCCACAACCGCGTCTTGTGACGATCGGTCCGACAACCAGGGTCTCGTGACGGTCGCAGAGCGACCTCCTCGACCACCGACGCCACCCGGACGGCCCAGACCGGACCGGACCGATGGGTCGAGGAGGGCCGGAACCGGTGGTTGAGGAGGGCCGCTAGGCCCGTCACGAAACCCCCGGCCCCACAACCGGGTCTAGCGACGATCGGTCCGACAACCGGGGTCTCGTGACGGTCGCAGAGCGACCTCCTCGACCACCGAGACTCGGCGGTACGCCCTGGACCGGGCCGGGGTCTCGTGACGGTCGCAGAGCGACCTCCTCGACCACCGACACCGGGTGACCGGGGAGGAGGTCAGGCCGCGGTGACCTCCGCGAACCCGTCGACCTCCGGCGCCTCGACCGGCGGTCGGCGTACGCCGCTGTCGCCGGATCCCCAGAGCGGCCAGGGCCCCGAGCACCGAGATGCCGGCGGCCGTGGCCAGGGCCGGTTCGTAGCCGGACAACGTGGCGGACGGCGACGAGAGCGACCCGTGGGCGTCGAAGACCACGGTCACGGCCGCGACCCCGGCCGCCTGGCCGACCTGCTGCACGGTGTTGAGGACGCCGGCCGCTCGGCCGAGCATCTCGGGCGGCGCGGCGTTCAGCCCGGCCGCGGACGGCGCCGGCAGCGCCATCGAGATGCCGACACCGGCGACGACGAACGGCACGACGAAGGCGCCGTACGACGCGTGGGTGTGTGCCTCGTGCAGGAGCCAGACGAAGCCGATGGCCTGCAGCACCAGGCCCGGCGCGGCCAGGGCACGAGCACCGAGCCGGTCGACCAGCTTGCCGGCGATCGGCGCGATCAGCAGCGGAGTCATCGTCCAGGGCAGGAACCGCAGTCCGGTGCCGAGCGGCGAGTCGCCGCGCGAGACCTGGAAGTACTGGCTGGTGACGTACGCCGTGGCGAAGATCGACGCGGCCATCAGGAACGAGGTCACCGATGCGGCCGCGAAGATCCGCGACCGGAACAGCGACAGCGGCACCATCGGCGCCGGAGCCACCGACTGCCAACCGACGAACGCCGCCAGCAGCAGCACCCCGGCGACGAGCGCGACCAGCACCTCGGTCGAGCCCCAACCGGCGTCGGGGGCGCGCAGCACGCCCCAGACCAGGGCGCCCATGGCACCGGAGGCGGTGACCATGCCGAGCGGGTCGAGCCGGGTCCGGGGGCCGTACGTCTCGGGCAGGATCCGGAGCACGGCCACGGCCGCGCCGATCGCCAGCGGCACGTTCACCCAGAACACCCAGTGCCAGTCCAGGCCCTCGGTCACGACGCCGCCGACCAGTGGCCCCGAGGCCACGCCGAGCCCGGCGACACCGCCCCAGATCCCGACCACGGCACCGCGGCGGTCGGCGGGGAACGACGAGGTCAGCAGCGTCAGCCCGAGGGGCATCACGATCGCGGCACCGAGCCCCTGCACGGCGCGGAAGCCGATCAGGGTGCCGAGGTCGGGGGCCAGCGCGCACGCGGCCGAGGCCACGCTGAACAGCACCAGCCCCGCGGCGTACGTACGTCGACGGCCGAGCCGGTCACCGAGCGCGGCGGCGGTGATGATCCCGGCCGCGAAGGTGAGGGCGTAGGCGTTGATGATCCACGGCAGGTTGCCGGCGCCGCCGCCGAGGTCGGCGTGGATCGAGGGCAGGGCGGTGACGACGACGAGCGCGTCGAGGGTCACCAGCAGGTAGGCGCCCGCGGTGAGCAGCACGGTGAGCCGGCGGTGCGGCTGCGTCCCCGTGGGCTCGGCGCGGGTCGGTCCGAGGTCCGGACGTGGCATGAGGGTTCCTCTCTCCCACCGGCGACCGGGTGTCGCCGGCGTACTCGTCAGGACTGACGGGAGGTACGTCGCGAACTGGGCGCCGCCGGACCGCCCAGTTCCGGGCCTCGCCGTCGTCCATCCCTGCAGCCCTTCCTGTCGGTGGGGTGCGAGAGGGTCGAGGAGAAGTGAAGGTGAGGACATGGACACAGACCTGGTGCCCGATCTGCTGGCGCGAGCCGCGGGGGCGACGAAGCGTGCGTTCGGCGAGCTGGTCGCGCCGTACCGGCACGAGCTGCAGGTGCACTGCTACCGGATCCTGGGCTCGTTCCAGGACGCCGAGGACGTCCTGCAGGAGACCCTGCTCTCGGCCTGGCGCGGGCTCGGCGGCTTCGAGGAGCGCTCGTCGGTCCGCACGTGGCTCTACCGCATCGCGACCAACCGCAGCCTCGACTCCGTCCGCGCGGGTGCGCGTCGGGAGCCCGAGGTGACCCCGCCGGTGATCAACGGGCGTACGGCGCCCGAGCCGTCGCGCTACGGCGAGGTCCCCTGGTTGACGCCCTACCCCGACGTCCTGCTCGACCTGCCCGACCCCGCGCCGGGGCCGGAGGCGGTGGTCGAGACGCTCGAGGCGACGTCGCTGGCGTTCGTCACCGCGCTCCAGCTGCTGCCACCGCGGCAGCGGGCGGTGCTGATCCTGCGTGACGTCCTGGGCTACCGCGCGGCCGAGGTCGCCGAGCTCCTCGACTCGACCGTCGAGTCGGTGACCAGCGCGCTCAAGCGGGCCCGCGCCACGCTCGAGTCCGATCCCACGCTCGCCGAGCGACGCGAACGGCCGCCCGCCCCCGACGCAGGGCTCCCGGAGGAACGCCGGCTGATCGACGCGTACGTCGACGCCTTCGCCACCCACGACGTGTCCAAGCTGGTGGCGATCCTGAGCGACGACGTCTGGCTGAAGATGCCGCCGCTGCCGTTCGAGTACCACGGACCGCGACGCCGCCATCGAGTTCTTCGAGGCGATCGTGCATCCCCAGGGGCGGACGCTCCGCTTCGTCCACACCCGCGCCAACGGTTGCCCCGCCAGCGGGATGTACGCCCTCGACCCGGTCACCGGCACCTGGCGGGCCAACGGGCTGATCGTGGTCGGCTTCGCCGGCGACCGGGTCTGCGAGATCACCCGCTTCGAGGTCGGCACGATGGCCGGCTTCGGCCTCCCGCGGATCCTGGGGTGACGCCTCCCGTTTAGGCTCGGCCGCGTGACCGGGCTGCAGATCGTCCTGAGCGCGATCTGCCTCGTCGTCGTCCTCTGGCTGGTCGTGCTGATCGTGCGTGACCGGCTGCCGAACGACTACCTCTACGGCGCGCTGGCACTGCTCGAGGTCGGGCTCCTCGTGCAGCTGGTGATCGGGCTGGTGATGGTCTCCGGCGACCACGGCGGTGTGAACGTCGCGGCGTACGTCGGCTACCTCGTCGGCGCGCTGCTGATCCTGCCGGTCGGGTTCCTGTGGTCGCTCGGGGAGCGCACCCGGTCCGGCACCGGGGTGCTGCTGGTCGCGGTGGTCGTCGTACCGGTGCTGTTCCTGCGCCTGCACGACCTGTGGGCTGCCCGGTGAGTGTCAGGTGAGCGCCTCCACGCGGACCGGCCTCGGCCGGATCCTGGTCTTCGTGTACGGCGTGTTCGCGCTCGCCGCGACGGCCCGGGCGCTGGTGCAGCTGGCGACGCAGGCGTCGAAGGCACCGGTGGCGTACTCCCTGTCGCTGTTCTCGGGGATCGTCTACATCGTCGCGACCTGGGCGCTGGCGACCGAACGGCGTCGGATCGCGTTGGTGACGATCGGGGTCGAGCTGACCGGCGTGCTCGTCATCGGGACGCTGAGCCATCCGTCGGACATCGACAGGGCCAGCGTGTGGTCGGACTACGGCAGCGGCTACGGCTTCGTGCCGCTCGTCCTGCCCTTCGTCGGGCTGTGGTGGCTCTGGCGGATCGGCCGCGGCGACCGCTCCGAGGTTTCCGGGGTCTCGTGACGGGCGCAGAGCGCCCTCCTCGACCACCGGATCCTCCGCGCAGAGCGCCCTCCTCGACCACCGGATCCTCCGCGCAGAGCGCCCTCCTCGACCACCGGAACACGCCGCACGTAGCCGCAGGCCATGGCTCGACGATCGCCACGACGCCGTTGCCGGTGGTTGAGGAGGCGCGCCAGCGCCGTCACGAAACCACCGGCCACCACCGCAGCTGCCTGGGCACCGGGTCTCGTGACGGGCGCAGAGCGCCCTCCTCGACCACCGGATCCTCCGCGCAGAGCGCCCTCCTCGACCACCGGATCCTTCGCGCAGAAACCACTGCGAGCGCTACAGCACCTTGGTGCCGTACATCTCCCCCAGGGGGTCGGCGAGGAGCTCGAGGCGGGCGCCGTCGGGGTCGCGGAAGTAGATCGACTTCTCGGACTCGACCAGGTACTCGATCCCGGCCGCGTCGAGCTTGCCGCGCAGGTGGTCCCACTTCTCCTGGGTGACCGAGATCGCGAGGTGGTGCAGGCCGCCCAGCACCTCGGCGTACGGACCGAGGTCGAGGCCGGGCAGGTCGAAGAACGCCAGCAGGTTGCCGTGGCCGATGTCGAAGAAGAAGTGGTTGGAGCCGGCGTAGTCACGGTTCTCGAAGATCTCGGTGAGCGGGAACTCCAGCACACCCTGGTAGAAGTCGATGGTGGCTCGGACGTCCGAGCAGATCAGCGCGAAGTGGTGCAGCCCCTGCGCACTGCTCGCCGGCCGGTCGGCCGACTCGGCCAGGTAGTCGTCCTTGATCCGCTCGCGCTCGGCGTTGATGGCTTCCAGGTCGATCGTCATGCGTGGCTCCTGTCGAGAGGTCGGTCCATCATCGGACGTCGGCGCCGTCCGTGACCAGGGTCAGGAGCGCTTGCGCCGCGTGCGCGGGGCTTCCCTCACGTGGAGCGAGGACAGCCCGTTGCCCGCGGGCACCGACTGGACCTCGAGGCGCGGCAGGTCGCGCGACCAGGCTGCTCAGCTTGGAGTACCCGTAGTTGCGCGAGTCGAACGTCGGGTTGGTGTTCACGACGTACGACCCCACCACCGACAGCGAGGCCCAGCCGTCGTCCTTCGCGTTCGCCTCGACGGCCGGCAGGAGGAGCTCGGTCAGCTCCTGCACCTGCGACGCCTTGCTGGGCGTCGCGGCGGGAACGGCGCTGGCGGCCTTCTTCGCCGCCTTCTTCGCGGTCGACTTGACCGCGGCCGCCTTGGACGGCGGCGTCCCGCCCTCGGAGACGGCTTCCTCGCCCACCAGCACCTCGACGTAGGTGAACTGGTCACAGGCGTTCTGGAACGCCGACGGTGTCTTGCGGGCGCCGATCCCGTGCACCTGCTTGCCCGACTCGCGGAGCCGCATCGCCAGCCGGGTGAAGTCGCTGTCGCTGGAGACGATGCAGAACGTGTCGACGCTGCCGGAGTAGAGCAGGTCCATGGCGTCGATGACGAGCGAGAAGTCCGTGGCGTTCTTGCCGACCGTGTAGGCGAACTGCTGCACCGGCTGGATGGCGTACGTCGGCAGCTTGTCGCGCCAGCCGTCCAGGTGGCTGTCGGTCCAGTCGCCGTACCCACGCTTGATCCCGAGAGTGCCGTGCTTCGCGGTCTCGGCGAGGATGGACCGCACCCAGCGGTGGCTCATGTTGTCGCAGTCGATGAGCACGGCGACGCGTTCGTTGTCGGGCATCAGGTCTCCTGGTCGTGGGGCGGGAAGACCACCAGCGCGCGGCCGCCCTCGCCGCGTCGCATCCGCTCGAAGGCGGACGGGACGTCGTCGAGAGTGATCCGGTCGGTGATCGTCGAGGCGAGGTCGAGACGGCCGTCGGCGACGTAGGGCAGCAGGCCCTCGATGTCGTGGCGGGCGTCGCTGTTGCCGTAGATGCTGCTCACCAGCGTGCGGGAGAAGTGGAACAGCTCCAGCGGGTTGAAGGTCACCTGCTGGTCCTTCGGTCCGAGGCCGACGACGACGCAGGTGCCGCCGCGGCGTACGGCGGTCCAGGCCTGGCGGATCGTCACCGCGGAGCCGACGCACTCGAGCGCCTGGTCGGCGCCGCGACCCTCGGTCAGGCCGCGGACCTGCTTGGCGAGGTCGGGCGAGGCGACCAGGAAGTCGGTCGCGCCGGCCGTGCGGGCCAGCGCCTCCTTGGACTCCGACACGTCGACGGCGATGATCCGGTCGGCACCGGCCAGACGGGCACCGGTGACGGCCGACAGGCCGACCCCGCCGAGGCCGATCACCAGCACCGTGTCGCCGGGCTGCACGTGCGCGGCGTTCCGCGCGGCCCCGATCCCGGTCAGGATCGCGCAGCCCAGCAGCGCCGACTCCGCGAGCGGCACGTCGTCGGGCAGCGGTACGACGGCAGCCGCCGGGACGACGACCTCCTCGGCCATCGCACCGAGCCCGAGGCAGGCCTCGAACGTCGTCCCGTCGGCCAGGGTGCCGCCCGGCGTACCGGTCATCCCCTCGATCGTCGAGCACAGCCAGGGCTCGCCGTGGCCGCAGTGCCAGCAGGTGCCGCAGGGCACCGCCCAGTTCAGGACGACGTGCTGCCCGACCGGCACCGTCGTGCTCGCCCCGGCCTCCGTCACCACGCCGGAGGCCTCGTGCCCGAGCACCTGGGGGTACGCCGGCCGCAGGGTCCCGTTGACCATCGACAGGTCGGAGTGGCAGACACCCACGCCCGCGATGCGCACCCGCACGTCGTCCGGGCCGAGCGCGCGGAGCGTCACGTCCTGCACCCCGAGCTGATCGGGACCGGACACGACGAGCGCCTGGGTCATGCACCGACCCTAGGCGCGTGCTGCAGGTAGTCGAACGCCCGCATCACCAGGGAGTCGACGCCGTGGCTCGGCGTCGGCTCGGTGGCGAGGGTGTCGCTGAGGGCGGACAGCTCGGACGCCGGGACGACGCCGGAGGCGCGTGCGGCCGCCACGCAGACCTCGGCCGCGGTCCGCACCGCCACCGGGTCGAAGGTGAACGTCGACTCGAAGGTCCGCCGCCGCGCCGGGACCGACCGCTGGTCCGGGACCTCCCAGGCGGTCAGCAGGACCGAGAGGGACGGGGCGGTCACCACCACCGCCCACTCACGCAGCAGCGGTGCGTCGGCTGCAAGGGGCACCTCGACCGGCCGACCCTGACCACCCGCGGCTCGGGCGAAGTCGGCGAACACCACGCACGACGCCGCCGTCCGCGCGATCTCGTCCCACCGGGCCGCCGACTGCCGGAAGAACGTCTCGCGCTGGAACATCCCGAACACCACGGGCCGTTCGACGCGCGACATCGCCTCGTCCTCGATCGCCCGTGAGATGGCGACCAGCGGCTCCCGGTGGAGCAGTCGGGTCTCGAGGTGCGGGTGGCGGTTGCGCACGGCGCCGTAGATCGACAGGGGCCCGGACGTCTCGACGTCCCGGACGCGCGAGATCGCCTGGGCCAGGCGAACGCCGGACTCCTTCAGCGCCAGCACGCGCTGGATCCGCTCGACGTCGGCATCGGCGTACACCCGTCGGCCGCCGTCGGTGCGCTCCGGCTCGGGGAACCCGAAACGCGACTCCCAGGCTCGGACGACCTGCTGCGTGAGCCCGGTACGCCGCGCCAGCTCGCCGATCCCGATCGTCACAGGCGGACCCTACTCACGAGCGTCGGCTCAGTCGTGGTGGTCGCCACCGCCCTGGCGCAGCGGGACGCTCTCGGCGTCTCGCAGTCGGTGGTCGTCGAACTCGTGCCCGGCCGACGGGTGCTCGAGCTCCGCCTCCTGCTCACGGTCGTGGTGGGCGTGGGCACGCGCCGCCTCGAGCTCGGCCACGGTCGGCTTCTGCACGTTGTCGGCGTACACCCAGTGCGAGAGCCGCCGCCGCACCTGCACGGCCCGCGACGCAGGTGCGGCGACGCCGTTCTCGTCCGTGTCCGCAGGGACAGTGACGAGCTCGTCGCGGTCGCGCGCCGACAGCGCGTAGGCGTGGTCCTCGCTGAGCGGCAGGTGCCGCTCGGAGTACCCGCCGTCGGGCGACCGCATCAGCACGCCGGTCTCGTAGCCGTGCAGCAGACGGTCACGATCGGCGCGCTGCAGCCCGAGGCACCAGCGACGGACGATCATGAACACCAGCGGCGGCACGAGGAACACGGCGGCCCGCATGAAGTAGGTGATCGAGTTCAGGCTCATGTGCAGGTGGGTGGCGATGATGTCGTTGCCGCCCGCGGCCCAGAACAACCCGTAGACCGCCATCAGGGCGGCCATGAACGCCGTGCGCGTCGGCGCGTCCCGCGGTCGCTGGAGCAGGTGGTGCTCGCGCTTGTCACCGGTGATCCACGCCTCGAGGAACGGCAGCATCAGCACGACCGAGAACATCGCCACCGGCAGGATCTGGATCGGCAGCAGGATGTTCCACGAGATCGTGTGTCCGAACGCGTGGGTCTCCCAGTTCGGCATGATCCGGAGGGCGCCGTCGGGCCAGCCCATGTACCAGTCGGGCTGCGACCCTGCCGTCACCTTCGACGGGTCGTAGGGCCCGAACTTCCACACCGGGTTGATCGACAGCAGCGCCCCCATCGCCGCGGTCACCCCGAAGACCATGAAGAAGTAGCCGCCGGCCTTCGCCATGTACACCGGGAGCATCGGGTAGCCCACGACGTTCTGCTCGGTGCGTCCGGGCCCCGGCCACTGGGTGTGCTTGTGGAACACGAGCAGCAGCATGTGCGCACCGATCAGCGCGAGCAGCAGGCCGGGGATCAGCAGCACGTGGGCGATGTAGAGCCGCTGGATGACCTGGTCGCCCGGGAACTCACCGCCGAAGAGGAAGAACGACATGTAGGTGCCGACGACCGGCGTCGCCTTGATGAAGCCGTCCGCCGCGCGGATGCCGGTGCCGGAGAGCAGGTCGTCGGGCAGGGAGTAGCCGGTGAAGCCCTCGATCGTCCCCAGCAGCAGGAGGATCGAGCCGATCACCCAGTTCAGCTCGCGCGGCTTGCGGAACGCTCCGGTGAACGCCACCCGCATCAGGTGGATCATCATCGCGCCGACGAACAACATCGCGGCCCAGTGGTGCATCTGCCGCACCAGCAGCCCGCCGCGCACGTCGAAGCTGATGTGCAGGGTCGACGCGTAGGCGTCCGACATCGGCACGCCGCGCAGCTGGGTGTAGGTCCCCTGGTACGCCGTCTCCGACATCGAGGGCGTGAACCACAAGGTCAGGAACGTCCCCGTCAGCAGCAGCACGACGAACGACCAGAGCGCGATCTCGCCGAGCATGAACGACCAGTGGTCGGGAAAGACCTTGCGCAGGTTCTTCCGCAGCACCGAGGCGAGCCCCAGCCGGTCGTCGGCCCAGGTCGCCACCGCGCTGGCGCGTCCCGGCGTGCTCGGTGTCGCCGGGCGGCCGGCGTTCGTGCTCGCCACCCGCTCGGCCACCCGGTCGAGGTCGCCGGCCATCGCGGTCACCTACTCACACAAATTGTCGAGGTCGAGTTCGACAATACGTCGAAGTAACACCCTCGCACAATGCGGGCGCCGGCGGGTGAGGAGGTCCACCACCTCGGGTGTCGGATCTGCCACCATCGCCAGAGGCACTCGAGATGGAGGGATCTCCCCATGCACCCCATGCCCCAACGCATCGCGGCCGAGTTCTTCGGCACCTTCTGGTTGGTCTTCGGCGGCTGTGGTGCCGCCGTCTTCGCCGGCTCCGAGATCGGGTTCTACGGGATCGCGCTGGCCTTCGGCCTCACCGTCCTCACCATGGCCTACGCCGTCGGGCACATCTCCGGCGGCCACTTCAACCCCGCCATCACCGTCGGGCTCGCGATGGGCAAGCGGTTCGACTGGCGCGACGTCCCGGCGTACGTCGTCACCCAGGTGGTCGCGGCCGTCGTCGCGGCCTTCGGCCTGTGGGTGATGGCGCACGGGAAGTCGGGCTTCGACTCGACGACGAGCGGCTTCGCCAGCAACGGCTACGGCGACCGGTCACCCGGCGGCTACGCCTGGTGGTCGGTGCTCCTGGTGGAGCTCGTGCTGACGGCGTTCTTCCTCTACGTGATCCTGGGCGTGACCGACACCCGCGCCCCCAAGGGCTTCGCACCGATCGCGATCGGCCTGGCGCTGACCCTGATCCACCTGATCAGCATCCCGGTGTCCAACACCTCGGTGAACCCGGCCCGCTCGATCGGCCCCGCCCTGTTCGCCGGCGGCGATGCGATCGGCCAGCTCTGGTTGTTCATCCTGGCGCCGATCGCCGGCGGTGTGATCGCGGGCGCGACCTACATCCTGCTGTTCGGCTCCGGTGAGACCGCGCCGCTCCAGGAGGCGACCGAGGGCTGAGCCCCACCGCACGGGCGCCCTTCCGCTGCGGGAGGGCGCCGCGATCAGGTGAGGAACTGCAGGGGCTGCTCGAGCAGGCCGGCCAGGCAGGCCAGCCAGCGCGCGGCGGCGCCCGACTCGATCCGGTTGGCGTCGCACGAGAGCGTGACTGCGATGACGCGGCCGGGCACCAGCACGCCGCCGTCGACCACGGGCTCCACGCGCACGGAGCCGATGGTCAGCACCACCGGGTGCTCGGTCGTCGCGTCGACGGTGCCCTCGGCGACGCCCTCGGTGCCGAGGTCGACGACGGCGATCGAGGCCGGCTCGAGCTCGGCGGCCGCGAGGCGGCCCTCGCGGGACCGGCTCTCGAGGTCGTTCAAGTCGCGGTCAGCGAGCTGACCGTCATCAGGTTGGCGACGTGCACGACGGGAGCGACCGTCGCCGACCCCGTCCAGCGCGGCACGGCCACGTCGACGATCGAGGTCTGACCGGGGTGGAGCGGTGACCGACGGGTGGTGACCGCGACCGCCTTCACCACCAGGGAGATCAGCGAGACGGTGTCGACCTTGGCGACGATGCTCAGCAGCTCGTCGGCGCGCACGACGTCGCGCAGCCGTACTTGCGGCAGCGCGGCAGCGGCGGGCTCGAGAGGGGCCGAGGGAGCCTCGGCGCTCTCCGTCCGGGAATGCGCGGCGGTGACGCCGACGGCGTCCAGCACCGCCTCGGCGACGGAGTCGGCCCAGCCGACGACACGGCGTACGACGACGGGCTCGTCGACGGCGACAGCCGGCTCATCGGCGGGCGCGTCTGCGGGCTCGAGGAGGGACTCCACCGGCGGCTCGGCGGGGGTCTCGTCGACGACCTCCAGGTCGTCGATCTCCACGGCGATCTCGCCGGTCGGCTCGTGGGGCGGCCAGGTCGTGGCGTAGAGCGGGTCGTCGGACGGCAGGGCGCGCAGGTGGGCGCCCGCCTCCTGCGCCTCGTGGGCGACGGCCAGGCCCAGCGTGACCATCAGGTCCTCGACGTCCTCGATCACCTCACCGGGCGCACCCAGCACGGCCAACGGGCTCCCGGGGGCCACCGGGTCCCCGGGCTCGACCAGTGACCGGATCAGGAAGCCGGGCTCGGCCACCTCGATGCTCAGCAGCGAGGTGTCGGTCTCGACCGTGGCGATGCTCTGCGCGCCGAGGAAGTCGCCGCGCTCCATCACCAACCAGGCGGTGAGCGTGGCGGAGCTCGCGTCGTCCGCCACGTCTGGCATGCGCAACACCCGCGCCACGTCGTCCCCCCAAGGACATCTCACGGGACACCCGGTCCGGCTGCCCCCGCAGCGAGGTCCCGGGTCCTCCCGACATGCGCAACCTAGCCCACCGCGGGGCCCGCGAACACGCACCGAGGGCACCCGAAATCGACGTGTCGCGACCCCTGGCCGACAGGGGCTAGGCGCACCCCGGGAGAACGGCTCAGGCCGGCTGCAGGCTCGGGTGCGCCGGCTCGTGGTCGGCGGGCTCCTGCGCGTCGGCTTCCGGGGTGGCGGGGAGCCGGCCGTGGACCCGTACGGCGGAGACGGACTCCAGCCTGACCACGGAGTGCTCGTCGGCCTCGACGAGGTCGAGGAGGACGCCGTGCCCGTCGACCGCGATCACGGATCCCTGCATCCAGTGGCTCTCCACCAGGAGGGCCACTTCGAGGTGGTGGTCGTGGGCGCGGCGCAGAGCCGTGCCGATCGTGTAGAGCGTCGAGCTCATGCGGCATCCCTCCGCTGGACGTTCGTCGCGCGTCGAGCGAGCGCTGGCCGGCGTCCGGCGTCGGTGGTGTCCACGTGGGCGCTCCAGGTGTCCGAGAGGAACCGTGCGCCCGAGGTGACGACGGCTCCACCAGGTTAAGAGGACATGAGGAGAATGGTCGGGGAACGGTCCCGGACGACCCGAACGACCACGCGGACCAGTGCCAGGTGACTAGTTCGACGTGCCGACGTGGCCGAGGCGAACGGCCCTAGGCTCGCGGCATGGGACTTCTGACCTTCAGCATCAACGTCACCCTGGACGGCTGCGTCGACCACCGAGTGGGGATCGCCGACGACGAGACACACGCCTTCTTCACCCGCCTTCTCGACGACGCCGGAGCGATGCTGTGGGGCCGCGTCACCTACGAGATGATGGAGAGCTACTGGCCGGCGGTCGCCCGCGGCGACGAGGAGGCGCCGCCGGCGATACGCGAGTGGGCTGTCCGGCTGGAGGCCAAGCCGAAGTACGTCGTGTCGTCGACGCGATCGGACTTCTCGTGGAGCAACAGTCACCACCTCACGGGCGGCCTGCCTACGGCGGTGGAGGAGCTCAAGGAGGCGACGCCGGCCGGCGTTCTCCTCGGCAGCGGCACGCTCGCGACCGAGCTCGACCGGCTGGACCTGATCGACGAGTACCAGTTCCTCGTCCACCCCAGGATCGCCGGCCACGGCCCGACCCTGTTCGAGAGCGGGCTGCCAGACACACGACGACTCGATCTGGTCTCGGCGGAGGCACTCCGCAACGGGGCGGTCGCTCTGCACTACCGGCGCGTGCACTGACGAAGAGCAGCCGACCGCGCCCGGCCAGGCCGTGATGAGGTGTGAGTCGTTCCGCCAGGATTGCTCGTCTCGACCGATGGCCGGCGTGGTGCTCGACAGGCTCGACCGAGGAGGCCTCGGCCGCCCTCAGACGAGCTCGTCGCGCTTTCTGGTCAGGTAGGCCTGCTCGGCGGTGTTCTGGGTGGCGGCGATGGCGGCGTCGTACTCCTGACTGGCCTCGGCGGTGCGGCCGAGTGCGGCGGAGGAGGTCGGCGCGGGTGACGTGCCAGGCGTGGTAGCCGGAGAGCGGCAGCCGGTCGACCAGGGCGAGGGCGACGTCGGGCCCGTCGAGCTCGGCGACCGCGACCGCGCGGTTGAGGGCGACGATCGGCGAGGGGTCGAGCGCGGGTGAGCTGGTCGTAGAGCGCGATGACCTGCGACCAGTCGGTGTCGGCCGCCGACGGGGCGTCGGTGTGGACGGCGTTGATCGCCGCCAGGATCTGGTAGCGCCCCGGCCGGTTGATGGCCAGGCACTCGCGGACCAGGGCGTGACCCTCGACGATCAGCGCGCGGTCCCAACCGGCGCGGTCCTGCTCGGTCCAGGGTACCAGCTGACCGGCGCGCACCCGGGCCTCGCGACGTGCGTCGATGAGGATCACCAGCGCGAGCAGGCCCACGACCTCGGGCTCGTCGGGCAGCAGCTGGCGCAGGATGCGGGTCAGCCGGATCGCCTCGCCGGTGAGCTCGGCGCGCATCGGCTCGCCGTCGCCGGAGGCGAGGTAGCCCTCGTTGAAGACCAGGAAGAGAACGGTCAGGACGCCGGCGAGGCGCTCGGGGAGGTCGGCGGCTCGGGGACGCGGTAGGGCACGTTCGCCGCGGCGATCTTCTTCTTCGCACGGGTGATCCGCTGCCCCATCGTGGTCTCCTGCACCAGGAACGCCTGCGCGATCTCGGGCACGGTCAGCCCGCCGAGGAGCCGCAGGGTCAGCGCGATCCGAGCGTCGGGGGCCAGCGCCGGGTGGCAGCAGGTGAAGAGCAGCCGGAGGCGGTCGTCCTCGACCGCGTCCGGTGGGTTCGTGGGGTGTGTCGTCGTAGATCATCTGGGCTGCCTGGTACTTGGCGTCGCGCAGCTTCTCGCGGCGGATGCGGTCGATGGCGCGGTTGCCCGCGGTGACGGTGAGCCAGCCGCCGGGATTGGCCGGGACGCCGTCCACCGGCCACTTCTCCAGGGCGGTCACCAGCGCCTCGCCCGCCGCCTCCTCGGCGATGTCGATGCCACCGAAGCGGCGGACGAGGGCGGCGATCAGGCGGCCGTACTCCTCGCGGAAGACCCGCTCGACGGCCGTCGAGTCGGCTGGCATGCGTCGTACGCCGTGCCTCAGGCCAGGCCGTCGAACGGCCGGACCTCGACCTTGCCGCGACAGGCCTTGGACCCGTCGGCGGCCAGCTTGAGTGCCACGTCGAGGTCGGGCGCGTCGATCACCCAGAAGCCACCGATGACCTCCTTGCTCTCCAGGTAGGGACCGTCGGTCATCACCGGCGTCTCGCCCTGGCCGTCGACCACCGTGGCGGTGTCGGCGGACTGGAGGCCGCCGGCGAAGACCCAGTAGCCGTCAGCCTTGAGCTGCTCGTTGAAGATGCCGGTCGCCTCGAAGGCCGCCTCCATCTCCTCGCGGGAGCCGTAGTCGCCGAACTCGCTCGCCTCGGCGGGGCCGTGCACGCTCAGCAGGTAGTGCGTCATCTGCTTCTCCTCTGTTCGCGGGCGGCCTCGATGGCCGCCTCTGTCCACTCCACGAACGGCGCAGCGCCGATACGACAAACCTGCCACAAGTTTCAGAATCTTCCGGTCGACCTGTCGGATCGGTGTCGACGGGTTCGTGGTCATCACATCAGCAGGTCACACCAGGTGGCCCGCCGCCGAAACGGAGATCGACATGACCACCACGCAGATCCGCACCCGCACCACCACCGCCCCGACCACCTCGACCGGCGCCCGTCGTTCGGTCTGGAAGCAGGGCGTCGCCGCCTCCGTCGCGGCCACCGCGGCCACCACCGCGATCGCCGCCCTGGCGTGTGCCGACGGCGTCTCGTTCGCCACCGAGCCCGGCGGTCCGGGCATCCCGGCCCTGGGGTTCGCCCAGCTGACCCTGGTCTTCTCGCTGATCGGGGTCGCCATCGCCGCCGTGATGGCCCGCAAGGCACGCCGCCCGCAGCGCACCTTCGTGCGCACGGCCGTCGCCCTCACCGTGCTGTCCGTCGTCCCGGACCTGACGTTCGGCTTCGACACGGCCTCGGCGGTCTGCCTGATCACCGCCCACACCGTCGCCGCGGCGATCGTGGTGCCGACCCTGGCGGCTCGCCTCGCGCGCACCCGATGATCCGTGCCGGAGCGACGCCGTTCACCGGTGGTGGGCGGCGTCGCGTCCACGCTGCGCGTGTCGATCGCCCGGCGGGCAGAATGCCACCCGTGCCGACGCCCTCCCGCCAGTCTGCGCGCGCTGCTGCACGACGGTCACGTCCTCTGCGACGCCGAGCGACGCCTGCCGGAGTACGACGCCCCGGAGCGCACCCGTCTGTCCCAGCTGGCACGCCACCGTGCGGCGACGGCGCCGCAGTCCCGGTGGCGCCGCAGCTGCAGGTGAGCACCGATCCCCGGGTCCTGCTCAACGTGTTCACCTCCCGTGGCGAGACCCCGGCCATGGCATCTGGACCTCGGTGGACGACCTGGCCGAGGACGCCGCGGTCGCCGCGCTGCTGCCGGGTCGAGGCCCGGTCATGACCGTGTCGAACCGCCGCCCGATCGCCTGCGGACTGGTTCCGGACGGCGTGGTACGACGAGGTCGAGGCGTGGCTCGACAGGCGCTGGAGCCGCACGGCGGACGGACGCGCACCGGGCCGACCGACCCGGTCAAGGTCTGGAGCATGTCGGCGGTCCTCCGGGTCCCGACTGCGACCCGGTACGCCGGTGTGGTTCAAGGCCGCCTGCCGGCACTTCCACGCCGAGCCCGCGCTGACCCGGCTCGTCGAGGCGATGCTGCCCGACCACGCACCCCGGTCGTGACGACGACGACGCGCGCGGGTGGACGCTGACCGAGGAGCTCGCCGGCGCCGACGAGCACTCGACGCCGCGAGGACATCGGCCCCGCGGCCGCCCGGATCACCGCCACCCTTCAGCTCCGCTCGCGCGACCATCTCATCGAGGTCCGTGCCGCCCAGAGTCCCCGTGCGGACCTCTCGACACCCGGCACCGTTCGACGAGGTCCTGGCCAGCAGTCTCGAGCTGGCCGCCTCACCGCCGAGGAGCTGGCCGCCGCCCGCGCCATAGCGCCCGCCGTCCACGCGTGCTCGACGAGCTGATCGCCCTCGGCGTCCCCGACACCCTGGTCCACGGCGACCTCCACACCGGCAACGTCGCCCGCGACGGCGACAGGTCGTGCTCTACGACTGGAGCGACGCGGCGGTCTCCCACCCTTTCCTCGACGTCGTCCTCCTCGCGTCCCGGCTCCCGGAGGACGAGCAGCACGCGACCGCACGGCGGCGTACGCCGAGGCCTGGCGCGAGGCGTACCCCGAGCTCGACATCGAACGGGCCATGGCGCTCGCCGTGCCCGCGAACACGATCTACCAGATGGTCACGTTCGAGCAGATCCAGCGGATGCAGGAGGACGCGTCGTCCTGGGAGATGAGCGGCGTGGTCGCCCGGATGCTGCGCAACCTCCCCGGCCGCATCCCCCACACCGCCGACGACGCGGCCCTGGCGCCGCCTCGAGCTGCTGCCAGGATCGCGAGGTGACGTCAGGACCTGCCCAGGACGAGGTACGCCGACTGCTCGGGCTGGTCGAGGAGCTCGACCCGCGGATCCGCGCGGTCAACGCCGTCAATCCCCACGCCTTGGCCGAGGCCGAGACGCTCGACCGCGAGACCGCGGCCGGGCACAGCCGCTCGCCGCTGCACGGACGCGCGGTCCTGGTGAAGGACAACATCGACACGGCCGGGCTGGCCACGACCGCGGGTTCGCTGGCACTCGCCGACGACCCGCCCGACCGCGACGCACCGCTGGTACGCCGGCTGCGTGAGTCGGGGCTGGTCGTGCTCGGCAAGACCAACCTCAGCGAGTGGGCCAACATCCGCGACGAGCACTCGACGTCCGGCTGGAGCGCCCACGGCGGCCTGACCCGCAACCCCTACGCCCTCAACCGCACCGCGTGGGGCTCGAGCTCGGGCAGCGGGGCGGCCGTGGCGGCGCGGCTGGCGCCGTTCGCGGTGGGCACCGAGACGAACGGCTCGATCACCGCGCCGGCGGCCGCCTGCGGGCTGGTCGGGCTCAAGCCGACCGTGGGCCTGGTGCCGACCGAGGGGGTCGTGCCGATCTCCTGGAGCCAGGACTCGCCCGGGCCGATGGCGCTGACGGTCGCCGACACCGCCGCGCTGCTCGACGCGATGGCCGGGACGAGCACCGCCGACGACCTCGCGCGCAGCGTGCGCGGCCGCCGGGTCGGCGTACCGCGGGACCTGTGGGGCTACAGCGTCGCGGCCGACTCCGCCTCCGAGCGGGCCCTCGAGATCCTCTCGGACGCCGGCGCCGTGATCGTCGACGACCTGGCCCTGCCGGCGCTCAAGGACCTCGACGACGGGGTCGGGCTCACCTTGATGCTGGTCGAGCTGAAGGTGGGGCTGACGAAGTACCTCGCGACCCGCGACGCCCCGGTCAAGACCCTGGCCGACGTGATCGCGTTCAACCGGGCGCACGCCGACGAGGAGCTGCCGTGGTTCGGCCAGAGCCTGCTGGAGAAGGCGGAGGAGACCGAGGGTGTCGCCTCCGCGGCGTACCTCGAGAGCATCGACGCCTGCACCGCGGCCGGCCTGGCCGAGCTCGACCGGACGCTGGGCGAGCACGACCTCGACGCGCTGATCGCGCCGGCGATGGCGCCGCCCAGCCCGATCGACCTGGTGAACGGGGACGGCGGTGTCGACGGGAGTGCCAGCGACTCCAGCGCCCTGGCCGGCTCGCCGATCCTGACCGTCCCGGTCGAGCTGACGCACGGGCTGCCCGTGGCGGTGTCCCTCTGGGGAGCGCGTGGCAGCGAGACGTCGCTGCTCCAGCTCGGGCAGGCGCTGGAGTCGGGTCGCGACGAGCGGAGCGGGCCGCTGCCGGAGCCGACGTTCCCGGAATGGGTGTGACCTCCTGCGGGTTACCGCTGCATGAGTGAAACTTCAACCGCCGATGTCCTCGCGGTCCTCCGGGCCTCGCACGACCGTCTCTCCACCGCCTTCGCCGAGCTCGGCGAGGACCGCGCGACCCTGCAGTCGTACGACGACGACTGGTCCGTGGCCCAGGTCGCCTCGCACCTCGGGTCGGGCGCCGAGATCTTCCTGCCCTACGTGGCCGCCGGCGTCAAGGGCGAGCCGGCACCGGGCGGGGAGGCGAACCAGTCCGTCTGGGACGCGTGGAACGCCAAGTCGCCGACCGACCAGATCCGCGACTCGCTCGAGGCCGACGCGTCGTTCCTCGACGCGGTCGACGCCCTGAGCGAGTCCGAGCGCGAGTCCTGGCAGCTCGAGGTGTTCGGGATGCAGCAGGACCTGGCGTCCTTCCTCCGGATGCGGCTGAGCGAGCACACCCTGCACACCTGGGACGTCACCGTCGCTCTCGACCCGTCCTCGACCCTCGCCGCGGACGCCGCCGGGCTGGTCGCCGACAACCTCGGCATGGTCGCCGGCTGGGCCGGCAAGCCGTCCGACGAGCAGGCGTCCGTCGAGGTACGGACGACGTCGCCGGAACGGGCCTTCCACCTCGACCTCGGGCCGTCAGGGGTCTCGCTCTCACCGTCGCTGGACGACACGTCGGCCGCGCAGCTGTCGCTGCCCACGGAGGCGTTCGTCCGGCTCGTCTACGGCCGGCTCGACCCCGACCACACCCCGTCGACGACGTCCGCGCAGGGCGTCGACCTCGACCTGGTGCGGAAGGTCTTTCCGGGTCTCTGAGTCGGGCCTGACGCCCGACCCGGCGACGTTTCGGCAGGTGCCGAATGCGTCGCGGTCGGGCGCGTGGCCGGTCCACGATCCACCGCATGCATCTTTCTCGGAAACCCCAGACCAAGTCCGTCCGCCGACTCATCGTCGCTGCGGTCACCACGACCGTGGCCGCGTTGGGGCTGATCACTGTGACCTCGCAGACCGCCCAGGCCGACGTCCACCGCATCCCGCAGTACGCGCACGGGTGCCCGGCGTACGCCGTCTGCTTCTACCCGAACGGGACCTGGAACAACGACCACCCGTCCTTCTACTACAACTTCCAGTCGGAGCGGGGCGTGCACTACTGGTCCAACCTGCACGACGTGTACGGCATCCACCGGGTCTTCAACAACGGGATCGACGTCGAGAACTGCACGGTCAGCGAGGTGGAGTCGCTCACCTTGAACACCGGGTACAACGGTGGCGGCAGCCACACCTACCTCCTGCCCGGGCACTACCTCAACGAGCCGATGGACCCGATCAACTCCATCACCCTGTGGCACGACTACTACTCGCCCAACCTGTGCCTCCAGGGCAGCTGAGCCACGACCCGGTTGCCCCGTAGGGCGGGGCGCGTCACCGACCGGCGACGCGCTCCCGCAACCCGGCGGCCAGGCCGGCGATCGTCGAGGCGTCGAAGAACTCCCCGACGGTCCCGGCCAGCCGTTGGCGCTTGACCGGCGAGAGCCGGAGCCGGAGCTGGACGTGGGTCGCGGCGGTGCCGGCGTCGTCGTACGGCGTGAGCACGATCGCCCAGGACCCGAAGGTGCGGCCGCGCTGGGTCGTGTGGACCAGCGCGTGCGGTGGGTCGACGATCGCGACCCGGAACGTCTCGTGCCTGCCGCCCCAGTCGGGGATCACCGACCCGACCCGGAGCGTCTGCAGCGACGGCTCGAGCCGACGGAGGGCGCGCCGCGAGCGCGGCACGAACCGCTCGACGGAGGTCGGGAGGTACCACCCGGCCCGCTTCTTGCCGAGCTGGACGAACCACGGCCACACCACCTCCGGTGCTGCGGGGAGGTCGAAGGCGCGGTCCATGACCACGTCGGCGCGCGGGACGAGGTCGTCACCGGGGAGGGCCCGGCGTACGTCGTCGGGGGAAGGCTCGACCGACTCGAACACCGGCGCTCCTCGCTCGTCGTACCGTCACACCCCAGCCACACCCGTCACAGCGACCACGGGTTCTTGCCGCTTAGTAGTGGTTGCAACGGCTACTAAGCGCAGGGTTCCCCGGTCAGCCGGGGATCCCTGCAGACTCCCCTACGCCGCCCGAGCCAGCGAGCGCCGCTGCTCCTGGGTCATCCGCGCCTGGAGCGCCCGGCGGACCTTCGGGCCACCGGTGGACATCTGGTAGAGCCGCTTCAGCTGGCCGGGGAGGTTGCGCGGGGTGGTCGAGTCGAGCCAGCCGTTGGGCAGCGACAGCCGGACCACCTTGTGCCACGCGGAGTACACCTGCTGCGGCAGCGGGCGGGCGCAGTAGTCGAGGCCGTAGCGCTCGAACAGGTCCTGCACCTTCGGCGCGATCTCGCCGTAGCGGTTGGACGGCAGGTCGGGGAACAGGTGGTGCTCGATCTGGTGCGACAGGTTGCCGGTCATGATGTGCATCAGCTTCGAGCCGGAGATGTTGGCGGAGCCGAGCATCTGGCGGACGTACCACTCGGGCTTGCTCTCGCCGTCGATCGAGCGCTTCTCGAAGGTCTGCACGCCCTCGGGGAAGTGGCCGCACATGATCACCGAGTGCGACCACAGGTTGCGCACGGTGTTGGCGGTGAAGTTGGCGAGCGCCGTGGTGACGAACGAGCCGGTCACCATCGACAGCGCCGGGTGGACGACGTAGTCCTTGGTCACCTGGCGCTTGATCTTGTCGCGCACGGCCTTGAACTCGCGCTGGAACTTCGGGTCCTTGGTCTTGCCGCGGGCGATGGCGCCGCGGAACTCGAGGTCGTACGCCGCGATGCCGTACTCGAAGAAGAGGGCGTTGATGAAGTTCCACACCGGCTGCCCGAGGTGCATCGGGTGCCAGGGCTGGTCCTCGTCGACGCGCATGATGCCGTAGCCGAGGTCGTTGTCCTTGCCGATGACGTTGGTGAAGTTGTGGTGGAGCTCGTTGTGCGCGTGCTTCCACTGCTCGGCCGGGGTGGCGGAGTCCCACTCCCACGTCGTCGAGTGGATCTTGGGGTCGCGCATCCAGTCCCACTGCCCGTGCAGGATGTTGTGGCCGATCTCCATGTTCTCGAGGATCTTCGCGACCGAGAGCCCAGCGGTGCCGACCACCCAGGCCGGCGGGAAGAGCGACGCGAGCAGGACGACGCGGCTGCCGAGCTCGATCGAGCGCTGGGTCTTGATCACGCGACGGATGTAGCGCGCGTCGCGCTCGCCGCGGGTGTCGATGACCGACTGGCGGATGTCGTCGAGCTCCTTGGCGATCAGCTCGAGGTCCTCGGCGTCGAGGTGGGCGATCGGGTTGACCTGTCCGACAGTGGGCTTCTTCTGGATCGTGGTCATCTCGTTCTCCTTCGGGGGTCCTGGTGATCGAGTCAGTGATCGAGGTGGCACGGCCCGGCGGCCGCGTTGATGCAGGTCTGGATACGCACGCCGTCGGACCCGGTCTCCCCGGGGACGGCGATGGTCAGCTCTCCCGAGCGCAGGTCGCGGACGACGCCTTCGCGCATCGGCAGCACGCACTGGTAGCAGATGCCCATCCGGCACCCGCTCGGCATCAGGATCCCGGCGTCCTCGGCCTGCTCCAGGATCGGGCGGCCGCCGTCGCAGTCGACGGTGACGCCGGCGCGGTCGAACGTGACCGTGCCACCCTCACCGGCGACGAGCGCGGTGACCCGGAACTGCTCGGTGAACAACGGCAGGTCGCGCTGCTCGTGGTGGCTGGTGATCGCGTCGAGCAGGCCACCGGGGCCGCAGGCGAACGTCGTGCGCTCGGCCAGGTCGGGCACCAGGGCGTCGAGGTGGTCGAGGTCGAGCACGCCGTGCTCGTCGTCGTAGCGCGCCACCAGGCGGATCGATCCGGCGGCCTCGAGCCGGCGCAGGTCGTCGAGGAAGATCGAGTCCGGCTCACTCGGCGCGACGTGGAGCACGGTGATGTCGTACGCCGCGGAGCGGGGCAGCTGGAGGACGCCGCTGTCGGTGGCCGGGAAGAGGTTGCGCAGCATCCCGATCACCGGGGTGATCCCGGAGCCGGCGGTGATGAAGAGCAGCTTGCGCGTCCCGGGCTCGCCCGCGGACGGGACCGGGAGCACGAACTCACCGGTCGCCTGCTCGAGGTGGAGCAGCGTGCCCGGTCGGGTGTGCCGCACGAGGTAGGGGCTGACGTGACCGTCGGGCACCGCCTTGACGGTGACCGAGATGCGGCCGTCGGCGCGCGGACCGTGGGTCAGCGAGTAGGCACGCCAGCAGCGGACGCCGTCGACGTCCACGCCGATCCGGACGTACTGCCCGGGGACGTGGCCGCTCCAGTCGGCACCCGGCCGGATCACCAGGGTGGCGGCGTCGGCGGTCTCGGGGTGGACCGACTCGACCCGGCCGCGCAGGTCGGCGCCGGAGCGCAGCGGGGCGAAGAGGTCGAGGAAGTCGGCGGGCACGAGCGGGGTCGTGGCCGTCTCGGCGAGCCTGAGAGCACGGCTACGCCAGGAGGTGGTGGGCGTAAGTGTGGTGCTCATACAGCCAGCATGTCGTCAGAACCTGATGCGTTCCTGACCAACACACGTGAATCGGGGGCCTTCTTTTTGTTCGATGCGAACAAGAGTGCGACCATGGGGTCTGATGAACGCTCCCGAGGCTCGCCCCACGCGGATCACCCTCGACCCGCGCCTGCTCGACCTGCTCCGCCGACGCCTTCCGGAGGTCGCGACGCACACCATCGCGGCGGTCACCGACGAGGTTCCGTCGTACGCCGGCGCGTTCGGTGGGCCGATGGTCGACAACGTCGAGAACGCCGTCCAGATGGCGCTCGCCGGCTTCCTCCGGCTGGCCGCCCGGGGCCGCGTCGGCGACCAGGCGCAACCGCTCTCGCCGGCCCTCGACGGCGCCTACGCCCTGGGCCGTGGCGAGGCCCGCAGCGGCCGCAGCGCCGACGCTCTGCTGTCCGCCTACCGCGTGGGGGCCCGGGTCGCCTGGCGTGAGCTCGCCGAGACCGCGGTCGACGCCGGCGTGCCGGCCGACATGCTGGCGGACTTCGCCGAGCTGGTCTTCGCCTACATCGACGAGCTGTCGGCGGCCTCGGTGGCCGGCCACGCGGACGAGCTCGAGACCAGCGGGCGGGTGCGCCAGGGCTACCTCGACCGCCTGGCCTTCGGGATCCTCCGCGCCGACCCGGCCGACGCGCTGGTGGCCGCGGCCGAGCGTGCGGACTGGACGCCGCCGAAGACCCTGACCGCCGTCCTCCTCCCCAGCGCACAGCTGCGACCGGTGCAGGGGCTGCTGGACCGCCGCACCCTGTCCTCGGTCGGCGAGCCGGTCACGCTGCCCGACGGGCTGGGCGTGCTGCTCGTGCCCGACGTCGGCGGCCGTGCCCGCACCCGCTTGATGCGCACCCTGCTCGGCCGGGCCGCGGTCGCCGGACCGGCCCGGCCCTGGCTCGCCGCCAGCACGTCGTACACCCGGGCGCTGCGGGCGCTCGACCTCCGCTCCGCCCTCGGCGAGGACGCGACGTACGACACCGAGGAGCACCTCGCCGACCTCGTGCTCGCCGCCGACCGCGAGGCGGTCGCCGACCTCCGGGCCCGCGTGCTCGCGCCGCTGCACGACCTGCGCCCGGCGACCCAGCAGAAGCTCGCCGAGACCCTGCGGGCCTGGCTGCTCCACCAGGGCCGCCGCGACGACGTCGCCGCCGCGCTCTTCGTCCACCCGCAGACCGTGCGCTACCGGATGGGCCAGCTCCGCGAGCTGTACGGCGACCGGCTCGAGGACCCGGACACCGTCCGCGACCTGACGATCGCGTTGGCGTGAGCGAGGGCCGGCGGACCGGTCGGTCGTCGGACTCCGCTGACGAGCGGACCTGTCACCGCTCCAGGAAGTCGAGAAGTGTGCGGTTGAACTCCTCGGCGTGACTGACGTTGAGGCCGTGGGGTCCGCCCTCGACCACGTGGAGGTCGCTGTTCTCGACGGCCCGGTGCGTCAGCGCGCCCGACCCCTCGAACGGCACGACGCCGTCGGCGTCGCCGTGGATCACCAGCGTGGGCACGGTGATCTTCTTCAGGTCCTGACGGAAGTCCGTGGTCCCGAAGGCCTCCAGGCAGCCGAGCGCGGCTTCCTCGTCGCTCTGCCGGCACAGCTCGACGGCCTGCTGCCGCTGCTCCTCGCTGACCTTCAGCTCGTCGCCCGCGCTGAAGAACGCCGTGGTGAACTGGTCGAAGAACGCGTCGCGATCATCACGCAGCTGCTGCTCGAAACCCTGCGCGGTCTCCTCGTCGAGCGGGCCGTCGGGGTTGTCGTCGGTCTTCGCGAGGTACGGCGGCACGGCGGCCGCGAAGACGACGCTGTGCAGGCGGTCCTCGCCGTACGCCGACACGTAGCGCGCCACCTCGCCGCCGCCCATCGAGAAGCCGACCAGCGTCACGTCGGTCAGGTCGAGGTCGGTCAGGACGTTGTCGAGGTCGCCGGCGAGCTTGTCGTAGTCGTACCCGTCGCCCGGGTCTGACTGGCCGAACCCCCGGCGGTCGTAGACCACGACGCGATGGCCCGCGTCCCGCAACGGCGCGATCTGCTCCGACCACGAGGCACCGGACAGCGGCCACCCGTGGATCAGGACCACGGGCCGACCGTCGCCGCCGCTGTCGGCGACGTGGACTCCGGGGTCGTGGGACTGCTGCTCACTGTGCTCGGTCATGCCTTCGACGCAAGCACCCGGCCTCCGCGCGGACAACAGCCCTTGGGGTGGGACGTCAGAGGCCGAGCTGCTCGAGCCGCGCGGCGACGGTCACATCCCGTCGTACGCCGTCTCCCCGGCGACGAGGGTCAGGGCGACCGGCATGGTCCGCAGGGCCAGGCCGGCGGCCGCGGTGTCCGGGTGGTCGGCGAGCGGGTCGGCGTCGAGGAGCACGAGGTCGGCGGGCATGCCGGCATGGACACTGCCCTGACCGTCGACGCTGGCGGCGAGCGCCTCGCGAGCCGTGAGTGCCTGCTCGGGATGCCAGGGCACGCGGTCGTCGTTACTGCGGTGCACCGCGGCCGCGATCGCGAGCCAGGGGTCGAGCGGCGAGACCGGCGCGTCGGAGCCGAGGGCGAGCTGCACGCCGTCGTCGAGCATCCAGCGGAAGGCGAAGGACCGGTCGGCGCGGTCCGGCCAGATCAGCTCGGTGACGTCGCGGTCGTCGAGGAGGTGGGCCGGCTGCACGCTGGCCCGCAGGCCGAGCCGGGCCATCGCGGTGACCGCCTCGCGGGTCACCAGCTGGGCATGCTCGATCGAGCCGGCGGCGCCGGTCACGTCGTAGGCGTTGAGGGCCGCACGCAGCGCGAGGTCACCGATCGCGTGGGTCGCGACCTCGAGGCCGCGGCTGTGGGCGAGGTCGAGCAGTCCGGCCAGCTCGGCGTCGCTCTGGTTGGGCGCACCGGAGCCGGAGCCGTCGGCGTACTCCTCGCAGCACCACGCGGTGCGGGTGTTGAGCGAGCCGTCGCTGATGATCTTCAGGGGTCCCATCGTGACCAGGTCGGACGACCCAGGGATCCGGTCGCCGGTGCGGCGGCCGGCGGCGATGGTGGCGTCGAGGCCGTCGGCGTACGTCGAGATCCGGACCCGGACCGGGGTCTCGCGCGGCTCCCAGTCGGCCGGGGTCTGCCCGCGCTCGAGGTCGACGATGCCGGTGATGCCGAGGGCGGCCGCCTGGTCGAGGGTGCGGCGGTAGGCGGTCGGCGAGACGTCGGGCTGCACCACGAGGTCGATCCGGGTGTAGGCGTCGTACCACTCGTTCTCGGTGACCACCCCGTCGCGCGGCGGGAGACCCAGCCGCTCCAGGGCCCGGGAGTTCAGCCAGGCGTGGTGGGCGTCGCCGGCGATCAGGACGACAGGGACGTCCGGCGCGATCGCGTCGAGCGCGGCCACCGTCGGCTCGGTCCGCCACATGCCGAGCCGGTGCCCGTAGCCGACCAGCGGCCCGGGGTGGTCGGCGAGGTGCTCACGCACCCGCGCGACGACGTGCTCGGGCGACTCGGAGCCGGAGAGGTCGAGCCGCTGGCCGTGCGCGGTCCACTGGGCGAGGTGGACGTGGTGGTCCCAGAGGCCCGGGATGACCCAGCGCCCCTCGGCGTCGTACTCCTCGATCCCGAGCGGCCGGTCGAGGCCGCGCCCGATGTTCTGCACCGCGCCCTGCTCGACCACGAGGTCGACCGGGCCGGCCCACCCGGGCCCCCGCCCCAGCTCCACGATCCGGACGTTGCGGAGGACGAAGTCGGCCACGGGGTCACGGTAGTGGTCGATGGCCCGGTAGTCCGTGACGTTTCGGTCCTCTGACGGCCCTCCGAGGGGCCGAAACGTCACGGACTACCCCGGAAGAACCACCTCAGGCGGGGTCGAGGGCGGGGACGGCGTGGCCGAAGCGCAGCAGGTTGGCCGGGTCGTACGACGCCTTGGCGCGCTGGAGGCGCTCGTACGTCGGGGCGGACCAGGCACGGGCACGGTCGGCGTCGTCGCCGGGGACGCCGTGGAAGTTGACCATCGTGCCGCCGGTCGACCAGGGCGCCATCGCCCCGACGACCGCGCGGATGGCACCCGGCACGGCCTCGGCGACCGGAGGCATCATCGCTCCGACCGCGAACAGCGAGTACGCCGCGTCGCGGCCACCGACCGCATCGGTGGCGCCGCGCGACAGGGCACCGCCCAGCAGCCGCAGCTCGACCAGCAGGAGCGGGCACTCGGCCTCGGGCCCGGCGTGGTCGAGGATCGCGCCGATCGTGTCCGGACCGAGCTCCCGCAGCAGGACACCGCCCTCCTCGAAGGGCACCGGGGCCTCGGGGTCCATGTGGATCCGGTCGAGGTCGGCGTACGGCATCCGCCCGACCATGTCGATCAACGGCGGCGCGACCTCGCGCATCGGCGCGAGCAGCCGCTCGCCCTCGGCGTCGTCGCCGAGGTAGGCCACGCGCAGGTGGACGGTGAACTGACCGGCCAGCGGCGGCGGGATGTCGGGCAGCGGCGGCAGCCGGAGCAGGCCGATCGACGCCGAGAACTCCTCGGGCAGGGTCTCGACCCACTCCGCGAAGACCGCGAGCAGCGCGGGCGCGAGAGCCCCGGGCCAGAAGATGGCGCCGCCGTACAGGTCCTGGACGTCGAGCAGGCCGATCTCCATCGAGGTCACGATGCCGACGTTGCTCTTGCCGCCGCGCAGCGCCCAGTCGAGCTCCGAGCCGTCGCCGGTCTCGACGTGGTGCACCTCGCCGTCCCCGGTCACGACGTCGAGGCTGCGGACGTGGTCGGAGCTGAAGCCGTAGCGGCGACCGAGCACCGGCAGGCCCCCACCCAGCGTGTAGCCGACCACCCCGACGTCGGACGTCGAGCCGCACAGCCCGGCCAGCCCGTGCTCGGCGGCCGCGTCGAGGAGCGCGCGCCACTTCACGCCCGCGCCCACCCGCGCCGTACGTCGCTCCGGGTCGATGCTGATCTCGTCCATGCCGCGGGTGCTGACCAGGACGCCCTGGTCGATCGGGACGACCGACCCGTGCCCCGTTGCCTGGACGCCGACCGGGAGCGCGTGCTCTCCGGCCCACCGGACCGTCGCCGCCACGTCCTCGGCGGACCGGGCGGCGACGACCACGTCCGGTGTGTGCTGGCGGGCGAGGTTGAACCCCGCCACCTCGTCGGCGTACCCCTCGTCGCCCGGCGCGTAGACCGGGCCCGTCACTGACTGCGCGAGCGCGCTGATGTCCATCGGTGTCTCCCCCTGGGTGTGCTGAAAGCCCGAGAGAATGCCACCGGCCGAGCCGGTCGGTCCAGCGAGATTAGTGCCTCGGCCGCCCGCCCGACTGTTCGATCCCTGACAGTCGGACCGGGTCAGACGTGGCGGCGGGACTGGACGACGCGGAAGCGTGAGGCCACGTAGGCACCGTCGGTGTACGACGCGTTGGCGGCCGGGTTGGCGCCGGTGCCGTGGAAGTCGGAGTACGCCGCGGACTGGTTCACGAAGACGCCTCCGAGGAGGTTCTCGCTGAGCGCGACCCCGGCGTCCAGCGCCGCGTCACGCGCCTGCTCGATCACGGCGTCCGACGTCGAGTAGACCGCAGCCGTCATCGCGCCGTGCTCCTGCACGGTCGAGCGGAACAGCGAGATCGACTCGTCGGTGCCGGACGTCGCGATCAGGTAGGCCACCGGACCGAAGCACTCGGTCTCGTAGACGTCGGAGTCGGCCGCGGTGAGCCCGATGATCGTCGGGGTCCGCACGGTCGCGTCCGGGTAGGACGGGTGGGTCACCGTCCGCGACGCGACGTACACCTCGCCGCGCGACGGTGCCGCGTCGAGCCGGGTCAGCACCCCGTCGTTGACGACGCCGCCGAGCAGCTCGACCGCGCGGGCGTCGTCGCCGAGGAGCTTCTCGAACGCCGCGCCGATCCCGGCCGCGACCTCGGCCGGCGTCTTCGTGCCGTCGTCGGTCTCGATGCCGGACGCCGGCAGGTAGACGTTCTGCGGGGCCGTGCACATCTGTCCGGTGTAGAGGGCGAACGAGAACGCGAGGTTGAAGCACATGGCCTTGAAGTCGGACGTGGAGTCGATGACGACGGTGTTGACGCCGGCCTTCTCGGTGAAGACGGTCGCCTGCGAGGCGTTCTTCTCCAGCCAGTCGCCGAAGGCGTTGCCGCCCGTGAAGTCGATCAGCCTGACCTCGGGCCGCAACGCCAGCGACGACGCGAGCTTGTCGGCCGGGTCCTCGGCCGCGAGGGTCACCAGGTCCGGGTCGAAACCGGCCTCCGCGAGGACCTCGCGGCAGACCTGCACGGTGATCGCGAGCGGCAGCACGGCCGACGGATGGGGCTTGACCACGACCGGGTTGCCGGTGACCAGCGAGGCGAAGAGGCCCGGCCAGGAGTTCCAGGTCGGGAACGTGTTGCAGCCGATCACCAGGGCGACGCCCCGGGGGACGATCGTGAACGTCTTCTCCATCTTCAGCGGGACCTTGCCGGGCTTCTCCCACACCGCGGTGCGCGGGGTCCGGGTCATCTCGACCCAGGCGTAGGCGATCGCCTCGAGGGCGCGGTCGAGCGCGTGGGCGCCGCCCGCCTGGAAGGCCATCACGAACGCCTGGCCGCTGGTGTGCTGCACGGCGTTGGCGAGCTCGAAGACCCGGGCGTGGAGCCGGTCGAGGATCTCGATCGAGACGCCGACGCGGGCCTCGGGCCCGGCGTCGCGCCAGCCCTTCATCCCGGACTGCGCGGCCGCCAGCAAGGCATCCATGTCATGGGCGCGGGGGTAGCGGATGCCGAGGTCGAAGCCGAACGGCGAACGCTCGGTCGAGACCGTGCCCGCGCTGCCCGGCGTCTCGAGCGGGAAGTCCTGCCCCTGCCAGGCCTCGAACGCCGCCTTGCCCTCGCCGGCCGCGGACTCGCCGTACACCCGCGGCGACGGCGACTCGTCGTACGCCGAGTAGTACTCACGCGAGGCGCTGGCGGCCACGGCGGCGTCGAGCTTCTCGCGGTGCTTGTCGAAGTACGTCGAGGTCATGCCGCCACCTTGACGGGTACGACACCCGCACGCAAACGCGTGTCCTGACCGTTATCCCCGGTGGGTAGGTTGTGGCGCATGAGCATGCGGGGACTCGTGGTCGCGCTGCTCTGCGGCATGCTCGGGCTCGGCGGAGGCGCCGTCGTGGCGTACGCCGCGCGCCCCGACACCTCCGTCTCCGGCGACGCCCATCCGATGTCGGCCGTCTCGCCCAGCGTGCCCGTCGACGAGCCGCCCAAGCCCCCCAAGACAGAACCCGACATCACCTACGAGCCGCTCAGCCCGGACCTGTCCCTGCCGCTGCCCGATCGCACGATCGGCAACAAGCTCGCCACCTGGACCTACCACGTGCCCGCGGGCTGGGTGCCCTACGCCGTCTGCGTGGTGGCCGCCGAGTGCCCACCACCCATGCAGCCCGACGACGTGCTCACCGATCAGCAGGCCGCGCGCCAGCCCGAGGTGAGGTTCCGGCCGGCGGGCGAGCCCACGGTCGGCGGCTACAGCCTGCGGGTCAAGGTGCTCGACAACACCCAGCAGTTCACCCCGGCCCAGATGGTCGCCACCAAGATCGTCGGCTTCAAGGCGTACGCCCACTTCAAGCTGTTGCACCAGACGCCGTCGGCGGCGTACTTCACCTACATCGACACGGTCAACCACCACCTGCGCTACAACTACTTCCAGTGGTTCGCCGCCTCCGGCTCGAGCACGGCCACGCTCGAGATGTCCGTGGCCGGCCGAAAGCAGGACGTGCCGGGGCTCAAGGCCCTGTTCGACCGGTTCGCCGACAACATCATCGGCACGACCGACCCGTACCACCCGCCGAAGAAGTCGGGCGGCGCCTCCTAGCTCGTGCACGGCGCGACCCGTGCAACAGTTGCCGCCCCTCGCGCGTCTGTGGGGTGTGGGGGCGAGCGGACGGGGGGCCATGGCCGGGATCGAGCGCAGTCCCGAGGTCGCGACCTTCGCCGCGGCCCACGGTGATGCGCTCCTGCGGTTCGCCTACCTGCTGACCGGCGGCGACGACGCGGAGGCGGAGGACCTCGTCTACTCCGTCCTGGCCCGGCTCGTGGAACGAGGGCTCGAGGGGCTGATCGACCCCGGCGCCTACGCCCGTACGAGCATCGTGAACGCCCACCGCAGCGCGCTCCGAAGCCGGTCGGTCCAGCGCCGCGCGCTGCCGCGCCTGCGGCTGGCGACCGAGTCGAGCGCGTCCGGCTCCGACGACCGGCTCACCCTGCTCTCCGCACTCGCCGACCTCAGCGTCCGCGAGCGTGCGGTCGTCGTCCTGCGCTACTACGAGGACCTCGACGACCAGGCGATCGCCGACGTCGTCGGCTGCTCGCGTGCAACGGTGCGCTCCCTCGCCCACCGGGCGATGCCGAAGCTCCGCGCCCGGCTCGCCGCGACCTACCGCGCCGACAGCACGACCGAGGAGGAGTGAGCGCCGTGTCCGAGAACGACGAGAACGTCCGGCACCTGTTGCGGGCGGCCGTGGCTCAGGCGCCCGCGTACGACGCCGGCCGGCTCGAGCGGGCGCTGGTGGCCACCGTCCCGCCTCGCCCTACGACGGAGCGTCGGCGCCGCGCTCTCCCCTGGCTGGCGGCCGCGGTCGTGCTGGCCATCGGCGTCGGCAGCGTCGGCTGGTGGGCAGCCTCCCGGGACGACCGTGGCCAGAGCCAGGCCTCGTGCGCGTCGCTGCTCGACTTCGCCGGGCGGGGCTACGTCGCCGACGGCGCCCTGCTGAACCTGCCGCGCGCCGGGGGTCGGTTGGGCGTGGGGACGCGCCCCGGGTGTGACGACGGCGGCGGGACGGTCTCCGCCGAGAAGGTGGCGGTCGACCGGATCCCGGGGGTCGACCCGGGCACGGCGGTGCTCACCGACGGAGTCGTCTGGGTCAGCGACGACCTGACCCACCCGCCGGCGTCGGTCGTCGCGATGAACACCCGCGTGGTTTGTCGGCCGTCGGGTGGGAGCACCTTGGGCGGGGAGGTGATCGGGTACCACGGTCCGGTGATCACGAGCGCGATCTCGCCGCCGTACGCCCTCGACGTCGTCGTGGACCGCGGCGACGCCGTGCGGCTCGACCGGTACGCCGAGGTGACGGTGCGACTCCGGGTCACCGACCGGACCTCGGGCGCCACCGACGCGGACGCCCTCCGTCGATCGCTGTCGGAGCAGTCACGTGTCACGGCGACGGTGCAGTGTCGAGGAGACCGCTTCGAGGCGCTCGACCTCCGCTGAGTCCGCGTGACTCAGCCGAGCGAGCCGCTGGTGCTGACCGAGTCGAGCACCTGCCGGGCGGTCTTCTCGTCGTCGCTGCGCACCTGGATCCACAACAGCTTGGACGAGCTCACCTGCACCGCCTTCTCGATGATCACGGCACCGCCCGGGCACCCGGTCGAGGTCGCGGTCAGCGAAGGGTCACCGGACGTGCTGGCCTTCGGGGTGCCCGGCGTCGAGCAGGTCGGGTGCTGCGGCATGGTCTTCGGGAGCTTGCTCTCGGGCATCAGCCCGACGAACACGCCCTCGCCCGCCGCACGCCAGTCCGCGCGGTCACCGACCGACAGGGCCGACTGGCTGAAGTCGGAGTCCGGCGGGTCCCACCCGTTGAGCGACACGTCGCGCGCCCACGACGTCGGCACGGTCACCGACAGCGTGCGGTCCTGGTCGGTGAACGTCTTGGTGGCATGGGCGGAGCGCCACCAGGCGAAGCCGCCGATGCCGCCGGCGACCAGCAGGACCAGCGCCAGCACGGCCGCCGGCCACCGGGGACGGCGCTTGGGCGGGACCGGAGCGGGAAGCGCGTCGTCGGCGGGCCGCAGCGACGGCTTGTTGCCGGGCTGGGTGAGCTCGGGATCGACCGGGAGCCAGCGGGCGGGCAGCGCCCCCATGCCGCCCTCGCCGAGGGTCTCGCGCAGGGCGGCCACGAACGCCGGCACGTCGGGGTACCGCTCCTCGCGGTCGGCGGAGAGACCGCGGCGGACGACCGCCTCGACGCTCTCGGGGAACGGCCGCTCGTCGGTCGACAGCGCGGGCGGCGGAGGCGGGGCGGCCGCGGCCGACAGCGAGCTGTGGGAGTACGGCGGGCGTCCGCTCAGCAGCAGGAACGCCAGTGCCGCCAGCGAGAACTGGTCGGCGCGCGCGTCGAGGTGCTCGCCCTGAGCCTGCTCCGGCGCCACGAACGACGGCGTCCCGGCGATCATCGTCAGCCGCGACGACACGTCGAGGGCCTTGCCCAGCCCGAGGTCGCCGACCATCGCCCGGACCACGGTGCCCTCGTGCTCGGGGTCGACCGTGCGGAACAGCACGTTGGCGGGCTTGATGTCGCGGTGGAGGACGTCGCGCCGGTGGAGGGCGTGCAGCCCCTCGCCGACCTGGCGGACGACCTCGCAGGCCTGGGCGACGGTGAGCCCGTCACCCTCGAGCCGGTCCGACAGCGTGCCCTGGTCGGCGTAGGACATCACCAGGTAGGGGCGGTCGTCGTCCAGCGACCCCGCGTCGTACACGGTGACGACGTGTGGCGACTCGACCTTGCGGAGGTAACGACCCTCCTCGAGGAAGCGCTGACGGACGTGGCTGTCCTCGGTCCAGTTCTCCGCGAGCACCTTGATGGCAACCGGAGAGTCCAGCTGCTCGTCATAAGCAAGCCAGACGGTGGCGAACCCGCCCGACCCGATGCGCCGACGCACGGCGTAGCGGCCGAGGCGGGCAGGCATGGACACCCTCGGCATTATGGTGCAGACACACTTCCGCCCCGACGAGGACCACCGGGGCGGCACGGGGAAGTAGGGACGGGCATGAGCCCAGCGATGAGCACAGAGGAACTGACGCCGGACGACGTCGACGAGCTGGCGCGCCGGGCCCAGGGCGGTGATCGCGACGCCTTGGAGCAGCTGCTCACCGCGGTCCGGCCCCGCTGCCTCAACGTGTGCCGACAGGTGCTCCCGTACACACCGGACGCCGAGGACGCCTGCCAGGAGGCGTTGCTCAACATCTCGAACAAGATCGGGTCCTGGGGTCGGCAGGGGCGCTTCACCACCTGGATGCACGTGGTCGCGGTCAACAGCGCCCGCACGACGTACCGGCGGATGAAGAACCAGGCGATCTCCAGCGACGTGCTGCCGATGGAGAAGCCCGACCCGCGCACCACCAGCGTCATCGCCGGCACCCGGCTCGACCTGCTCGAGGCGATGGAGACGATCGAGCGGGAGCACCCGCAGTTCGTCGAGCCGCTGATCCTGCGCGACGTCTACGGCATGTCGTACGACGACATCGCGCAGCAGATCGGCATCCCGCTCGGGACCGTCAAGGCGCAGATCCACCACGGACGGAAGCTCGCCAGGCCGCTGCTCCGCGGGATCGACTGATGCCCGGCGGGCCTCGGAGGCTCGCCGTCGGCCTCGCCCTGCTCGGGATCGTCGCCGCCGGCTGCGGCTCCGGCTCCACCCACACGCCGACCGCGCCCGCGGTCAGCGGCGAGGCCGGGGACGCCCGCACCACGGCGTACGACGCGGCGACGAGCGAGCCGCGTGAGGACACCCTCTACCCGAACATCGGCGACCCGGGGGTCGACGCCCTCCACTACGGGCTCGACCTGCGCTGGGACCCCCGTGCCCAACGGCTGACCGCCACCGAGACCCTGCTCTTCCGCGCGGCGAAGAGCGCCGACCACGTGCAGCTCGACCTCGCGCGGCAGCTCCAGGTCGGGCGCGTCTGGCTCGACGGGAAGGCCGTCACGTTCCAGCACCCCGGCAAGGACCTCGTCGTCGAGGCGGCGGTCGAGGCGGACAGCCGCCACGTCCTTCAGCTCACGTACGCCGGCACCCCGGAGCCCGTCGTGGCGCCCACCGACCGCGCCGACTTCTCGACCACCGGCTGGACGATCGCGCCCGACGGCACCGTCTGGACGATGCAGGAGCCGTACGGCGCCTACAGCTGGTACGCCGTCAACGACCACCCGTCCGACAAGGCGTTCTACGACGTGACGATCCACGCGCCGAAGGGCCAGGTCGGGGTCTCCAACGGCCGGCTGCTCTCCCGGACCTCGTCGGCCTCGGGGACGGTGACGCGGTGGCGGCTGCCCGAGCCGGCGGCGTCGTACCTGGTCACGATCGCGATCGGGCGCTACACCCAGACCAAGGACACCGGCCCCCACGGACTCCCGATCAGCTACTGGACGCCGTCGGACCGGCCCGGGCTGATCGCGGGCCTGCGCTACACGCCCCAGGCCGTCCGCTACCTGGAGACCAAGGTGGGTCGTTACCCCTTCCCCACGCTCGGCGTGCTGCTGGTGCCGTCGCAGAGCGCGATGGAGACCCAGTCGATGGTGACCCTCGGGATCGGCGACTACACGCTGTCGCGCGACGTGATCGTCCACGAGATCGCGCACCAGTGGTACGGCGACACCGTCTCACCCGACGACTGGAGCGACCTCTGGATGAACGAGGGCATGGCGACCTACCTCGCCGAGGGGAACTGGACCGCGTCGCAGGGCCCGAAGAGCCTGGCCGCCATCCTCGGGCAGTGGTCGCGGATCGCCGGCGGGATGCGGAGCCAGTACGGCGCCCCCGCGGCGTACCGGCCCGGCACCTTCGGCGAGGGCAACGCCTACTACATCCCCGCGCTGATGTGGGACACCCTGCGCCAGCGGCTCGGTGACGACGAGTTCTGGTCGCTGGCCCGCCGGTGGCTGACGACGCACCGGTTCACCAGCCAGGACCGCGACAGCCTGAGCGCGTGGTGGAGCCGGGAGTCCGGCCAGGACCTGTCGTCGTTCTTCCACTCCTGGCTGCTGGGTCCGACGGAGCCGGTGTGGCGGGCGGGCTGAATTTGGACGTGTAACCGACCGTTCGACGGCGACACGCCGTCGTTCGGCACGGCGTGTCGCCCCACAACGGTCGGTTACACCGCCCGAAACAGCCGTCAGAACAACAACGCGGAGGCGGGGTCCTCGAGGATCCCGGCGACGTCGGCCAGGAACCGCGAGCCCTTCTCGCCGTCGATGTGCCGGTGGTCGAAGCTCAGGGCGAGGGTGGTCACCTGACGAACGGCGATCTCGTCGCCGGCGGCGGACGAGACGACCCACGGCTGCTTCTTGATCGCCCCGAAGGCCAGGATCGCGGACTCGCCGGGGTTGATGATCGGCGTCCCGCTGTCGATGCCGAAGACACCGACGTTGGTGATCGTGAACGAGCCGCCGGCCATCTCGGCCGGCTGGGTCTTGCCCGACCGCGCGACCTCGACGAGCTGGTTGAGGGAGGCGGCCAGGTCGAGCAGGGAGAGCTGCTCGGCGTCCTTCACGTTGGGCACGACGAGTCCACGAGGCGTGGCCGCCGCGATGCCGAGGTTGACGTACCGCTTGAAGACGACCTCCTGCGCGTCGTCGTCCCACCACGAGTTGATCTCCGGCGTACGCCGCATCGCCAGCATCACCGCCCGGGCCAGCACCAGCAACGGCGAGACGCGGACGTCGCGGAACTCGCGCCGCGTCTTGAGCCGCTCGACGAACTCCATCGTGCGGGTCACGTCGAGGGTCACCCACTCGGTGACGTGAGGCACCGAGAACGCCGACTGGACCATCGCCTGGCCCATCATCTTGCGCACGCCCTTGATCGGCTCGCGCCACTCACGCTCGCCGGCCGGGACGTCAGCCGAGCTGGTCGCTCGAGCGACCGTTTCGTACGACGTTGCGCCCTCACCCTGAGCGGCCTGGACGTCGTCCCGGGTCACCGCGCCGTTCGGCCCGGTGCCGGTCAACGACGTGAGGTCGACGCCGAGGTCCTTGGCGAGCTTGCGGACCGGCGGCTTGGCCAGCACCCGCACGTTGCCGGGGACCGGCGCTGCCGCGGTCGCCGGGACGGCCGGGCCGTCGGCGTCGTCCTCCTCGTCCAGGTCGATCGGTGCGGTCACGCCGGTCGGCTCGAAGGCGGCCTGGGTCTGCAGGGCGGCGGCGGGCTTGCGGGCACGCCGGGTGGCGCCGCGGTCGGCCTTCATCCGACCCACCAGCGACTCGCCCTCGGCCGATCCGCTCGCGGCCGGGTTGGACAGGTCGATCTCGGAGGAGAGCACCTCGCGGGCCGCGTCGGCCGCTCCGGCCTTCTCGGCCATCCCGAGGTAGGGGTCGGACTCCGTCTGCTCGGCCGGCCCTGCGTGGGCACCGCCGGTCTCCTCCGGCATCGGCCCGTCGAGCGCGTCGCCGATCGCGATGATCGGCGTACCGACCGGGACGGTCTCACCCTCGCCCACCATCAGCTGCTGCACGACACCGGCGAACGGCGACGGCAGCTCCACCAGCGACTTGGCGGTCTCGATCTCGACGAGGATCTCGTTGATGCCGACGGTGTCGCCCACCTTGACCTTCCAGGTGACGATCTCGGCCTCGGTGAGACCCTCGCCCACGTCGGGCAGCTTGAACTCGGCCATGTCGGTCCCTCTCAGATGTCTCAGAAGTCGAGCGTGCGGTCGACGGCGTCGAGCACCCGGTCGAGGTCGGGGAGGAAGCTCTCCTCGATCCGCGACGCCGGGTACGGCGTGTCGAAGCCGCCGACCCGGAGCACCGGCGCCTCCAAGGAGTAGAAGCACTCCTCGGTGATGCGCGCGGCGAGCTCGGCACCCAGGCCGAGGTTGACGTGCGCCTCGTGGGTGACCACCGCACGGCCGGTCTTGCGGACCGAGTCGAGGACCGGGCTCATGTCGAGCGGCGAGAGCGTGCGCAGGTCGATGACCTCGAGCGAGCGGCCCTCGTTGCCCGCGGCCTCGGCCGCCTTGAGCGCGGTCTTCACCGTCGGGCCGTAGGCCAGCACGGTGACGTCGGTGCCCTGCTTGACGACGCGGCTGCTGAACAGCGGGTCTGGCGTCGCGGTGTCGTCGAGCTCGGCCTTGTCGGCGTGGTACTGCCGCTTCGGCTCGAGGAAGATCACCGGGTCGGGGTGGGCGATCGCCTGCTGGATCATCCAGTAGCCGTCCACCGGGTTGGAGCAGGCGACCACCTTGAGACCCGGCGTATGCGCGAACTGCGCCTCCGGCGACTCGCTGTGGTGCTCGACCGCGCCGATGCCGCCACCGAACGGGATGCGGATCACCATCGGCAGCGGGGTCTTGCCCTGCGACCGGTAGCACATCTTCGCGACCTGGCAGACGATCTGGTCGTACGCCGGGTAGACGAAGCCGTCGAACTGGATCTCGACGACGGGCTTGTAGCCGCGCAGCGCCATCCCGATCGCCGTCCCGACGATGCCGGACTCGGCCAGCGGGCTGTCGATGACGCGGTCCTCGCCGAAGTCCTTCTGCAGACCGTCGGTGATCCGGAAGACACCGCCCAGCTTGCCGACGTCCTCGCCCATCAGCAGGACCTTGGGGTCGTCCTCCATGGCCTTGCGCAGGCCCATGTTCAGGCCCTTGGCCAGGGTGATCTTCTGAGTCGTGGTCTCGCTCATCAGTGGGCCCCCTCGAAGCTCTCGAGGTACGCCGCGTAGCCCTCGCGCTCGCGGCGCAGCTCCTCGGTCTCCTCGGCGTACACGTGGTCGAACATGCTCATCGGCTGAGGATCGGGCATCGCCTTGCAGCCCTCGCGCAGGGTGTGACCGAGGTCGTCGGCCTCGGCGGCGACGGCGTCGAAGAAGTCCTGGTCGGCCATGCCGTTGCGCTTGAGGTAGACCTCGACACGCGCGATCGGGTCCTTCAGCTTCCAGCGCTCGACGTCGTCGGAGAGCCGGTAGCGGGTGGGGTCGTCGGTGGTGGTGTGGGCGCCCATCCGGTAGGTGTACGCCTCGACCAGCGTCGGCCCCTGGCCCTCGCGGGCACGCTGCAGCGCCGCCTGGGTCACGGCGTACGTCGCGAGCACGTCGTTGCCGTCGACCCGGATGCCCGGGAAGCCGAACCCGAGTGCGCGCTGGTAGAGCGGGATGCGGGTCTGGCGCTCGATCGGCTCGGAGATCGCCCACTGGTTGTTCTGGCAGAAGAAGACGACCGGGGCGTTGTAGCTCGCGGCGAAGATGAACGACTCGTTGACGTCGCCCTGGGACGACGCACCGTCACCGAAGTGCGCGATCACCGCGGCGTCGCGGTCGGCGTCGCCGGTGCCGACCACACCGTCGCGCTGCATGCCCATGGCGTAGCCGGTGGCGTGCAGGGTCTGGGCGCCGATCACGATCGTGTAGAGACCGAAGTTGTTCTCGCGGGGGTCCCAGCCGCCCTGGTCGACGCCGCGGAACAGTCCGAGCAGCTTCAGCGGGTCGACGCCCTTGCACCAGGCGACGCCGTGCTCGCGGTAGGTCGGGAAGACGTAGTCCTGCGGCTTGAGCGCGCGGCCGGCGCCGACCTGGGCGGCCTCCTGGCCGAGCAGCTGGGCCCAGATGCCCAGCTCGCCGTGGCGCTGCAGCGCGGTGGCCTCGACGTCGATGCGCCGGGTCAGGACCATGTCGCGGAAGAAGCCGCGCACGGTCTCGGCCAGCTGGTCGTCGGACAGACCGTCGCCGAACGTGAAGTCGGGGTGCTCGACGCGCTCGCCCTCGGGGGTGAGCAGCTGGACGAGCTCGGGGCCACCGTCCTGGTGGGCGGGTCCGAAGACCTCCGCGAGGTCGGGGCCGAAGCCGGACTGGGTCACGCTTGCTCCTTGTGCTCAGGGCTCGCGGGGTCGCCGCCTGCCTGCTGTCGGGACGGCCGCCGACGCTGGGGTGGTGCGACGTGCTGCCGGTGTGACTGGGACCACAATGATGCCCCCCAACTTACCGGGCGTGGTGCGAGGCAGGCGAATCAGGTGCCCGGTCCCGAGGCGCCCGTCAGGCCCGTGTCAGCGGCTCTCCGACGGCGCGGGAGGCGCTGGTCAGGACGTCGTGATCAGGCGGCGGAGCAGGCGCAGCAGTCGGGTTGACTGGCTCGGCGTGAGGGCCGCCAGCGTCCGGTCGATGACGGCGTCGGCCAGCGGGAGCGCCTCCGCCAGCCGTTGCTCGGCACCCGGCAGCAGGTGGAGCACCTGGGCGCGTCGGTCCGTCGGGAGGCGGCGGCGCTCGACGAGCCCGCGCTCCTCCAGCTCGTCGACGAGCTGGACCATGTGGGCGCCGCTGACCGCGAACAGCCGGGCCAGCTCCGACTGCGAGACCGGCCCGGTGGCGCGGAGCGCGGTGAGGATCCCGACATGGGGTGGCTCGAGGCCGATCGGCCGCAGGGCGAGGGTGAAGTCGACCCGCATCGCGTGGTGGAGACGGGTGACCAGGAACCCGATGCCGTCCCGGAGCGCCTCGGGGGTGTCGGGGGCGAGGTCGGGCTCGACCACCGTGAGCAGGAGGGAGTGCAGGTCGTCGCGCTGGCGCGGGGTCAACCCGGCGATGATCGCGTTCTCGAGCTCGTCCACGTGGCGGCGCCACGTGCGCGCGGCCGTCCCGCCCTCGGGAGTGCGGGTGAGGAGGTAGGACCGGCGGTCCTCCGGGTTGCGGACCCGCTCGACGAGGCCGCGGTCGGCGAGGTCGGCGGCCACCCGCATCACCGTCGTCCGGCTGACGCTGACGGTCCGGGCCAGGGCCTGCTGCGACCGGGGTACGCCGTCGCCCAGTGCGACCAGCGCGGCGTAGGCGTGGATGTCGACGTTCTCGGGCAGCACCGACTCGATCGCGGAGGCGACCCGGGCATGGGCACGCCACACGACGTGCCCGGCGAGGTCGCCGAGCGCCGGCAGCAGCACTTGCGGGGCGCCGGGGACCATGCGGCCCACATCACTCACCTCCTTGATCGTTCACCCCTTGACGATCTCCTCGTCACGAGTATCGTACTCAGGGTAATCGTTAACTCCGTGACGATAGGTCCGCCACTCGGCGGCGAGGAGACCCCATGTCCCACCAGGCCGGCGAGCACCCCACGACGTCGACGCGTGACCCCAAGTGGTGGACCCTGACCGCCGTCTGTCTCGGCGTCTTCATGCTGCTGCTGGACATCACGATCGTGAACGTCGCCCTCCCGGACATCCAGAGCCAGCTCGACGCCTCCCTGTCCGACCTGCAGTGGGTGATCGACGCCTACGCCCTGAGCCTGGCGGCGCTGCTGCTGACGGCCGGCTCGTTGGCCGACCTGTTCGGTCGGCGCCGGGTCTTCGTGATCGGGCTGGTGATCTTCACCGTCGGCTCGGTGGCGTGCGGCGCGGCGCAGGACATCTTCTTCCTGCAGATCTCCCGGGCGTTCCAGGGCATCGGCGGCGCGGCCATGTTCGCGACCGCGCTGGCGCTGCTCGCCAGCGCTTTCCACGGCAAGGACCGCGGGACGGCGTTCGGTGTCTTCGGCGCCACCACCGGTGTGGCGGTCGCGATCGGCCCGGTGCTCGGCGGTGCCCTCACCAGCGGGTTGTCGTGGCGGTGGATCTTCTTCGTGAACATCCCGATCTGCCTGGTCGCGCTGGCGGTCTCGCTGCTCAGGGTGTCGGAGTCGAAGGACCCGAACGCCGGCCGGCCGGACTGGCTCGGCTTCGTCAGCTTCTCGCTCGCCCTCGCGGCGCTCGTCTACGGCCTGATCGAGGCCGGCAAGGACGGCTGGGGCGAGGGTCGGGTCGTGGCGTCGCTGGTCGCCTCCGCGGCTCTGCTGGTCGCCTTCGTGGTGACCCAGCTGGTCCAGGACAAGCCGATGTTCGACCTCGGGCTCCTCCGGAAGCCGACGTTCACCGGCGGCCTGGTCGCCGCGTTCGGCGTCTCGGCCTCGATCTTCTCGCTACTCACCTACCTCGTGATCTACGTGCAGAACGTGCTCGGATACTCCGCGGTCGACACCGGCGTCCGCTTCCTGTTCCTGTCGGGCGCCTCGTTCTTCGCCGCGGCCGCGGCCGGGCGGCTGACCGAGCGTCTGCCCGTGAAGTGGCTGATCGGCCCCGGCTTCCTGATCCTCGGCGTCGGCCTGCTGCTGATCCACGGCATCGAGGACGGGTCGTCCTGGACCCACCTGATCCCCGGCCTGCTCGTCTCCGGCGTCGGGATCGGGATGATCAACCCGCCGCTGGCCTCGACCGCGGTGGGCGTCGTCCCGGTCGCCCGGGCCGGCATGGCCAGCGGCGTGAACTCGACGTTCCGGCAGGTCGGCATCGCCACCGGCATCGCCGCCCTCGGCTCGATCTTCAGCCAGCAGGTCTCCGACGCGGTGCGCCCGGAGCTCACCGGCAAGGTCCCGCCGCAGGCGGTGGACGGCCTGACCGCCGCCCTGTCGGGCGGCCAGGTGCAGGGGGCGGCCCAGGGTGCGCAACAGGCCGCCACCCAGACCCAGGGAGCCTCGGTGGGCCAGCAGGCCTACGACCTGGTCCACCAGATCGGCACCTCGGCCGTCGTCGACGCCCTCAACCACATCACCCTGATCGCGGCGGTGATCGCCTTCGCGTCCGGCGTGCTGTCCCTGGTGCTGATCCGGCAGAAGGACTTCGTGGACCGGTCCCAGCAGGGCCAGGGCCAGCCGGACGCCGAGGAGGACGTCGCTCCGGTCGGCTGACGCCCGGCGTACGCCGGCCGCACGTCGGGTCGTGTGCCTGAGGACGGTCCCTGGACCGTCCTCAGGCACACGACCCGGTCAGGAGGCCTGGTCGAACTCCTCGCGGGCCGCGTTGACCTCACCCATGTGGCGCTCGGCCCAGGCATGGACGGCGTCCATCACCGGGAGCAGCGAGGTGCCCAGGGGGGTGAGGGTGTAGTCGACCCGCACCGGCACGCTCGGCGTCACCTCGCGCTCGACCAGGCCGTCGCGCTCGAGGGAGCGCAGGGTCTGGGTCAGCATCTTCTGGCTGACCCCGGCGACCTCCCGCGCGATCTCGCTGTAGCGCCGCGGCCCGTCCTCGAGCGCGCAGATCACCAGTCCGACCCACTTGTCCGAGAGGCGGTCGAGGAGCTGGCGGCTCGGGCACTGGGCCAGGAAGACGTTGAAGCTGAGCCGCTCACGGTCGCGTCGCTGGGCCGCCGTCATCGTGGGCATCGCCGGTCTCCGATCGGTGAGTTACGCACTCTCAGGTGCCTACTTACCAAAAGAGAGTAACTCTTCGTACGGTCGTGCTGTCAACCCGAACCACTCCGAAGGAGCGTGCACGATGCGTACCGTCATCCAGCAGACCTACGGCGGCCCCGAGGTGCTCGAGGTCGTCGAGATCCCGACCCCCGTCCCCGGCCCCGGCCAGGTGCTCGTCGCCGTCCGCGCGGCCGCCCTCAACCCCGTCGACCTCGCGATGCGAGCCGGCGCCATGGCGGCGGTGATCGGCGAGCCGTTCCCCCTCGGCCTGGGCTGGGACGTCGCCGGGACCATCGCGGCGGTCGGCGAGGCAGTCACCGGCTGGTCGGTGGGAGACGAGGTCGTCGGGCTGCGCGACGAGTTCGTCGGGCCCACCGGCGCCGTGGCCTCGCACGTCGTGCTCCCCGCCGAGGCGGTGGCCACGAGCCCGACCGGCGTGGCGCCCGAGGCGGCGGCGACCTTCCCCCTCAACACGCTGACCGCCCACCAGGCGCTCGACCTGCTCGGCCTCGAGCCGGGATCGAGCGTCGTGGTCACCGGGGCAGCCGGCGGGGTCGGCGACTACCTCGTGGCGCTGGCCGCACGGCGTGGGCTCCGGGTGGTCGGGGTGGCGCGCGCGGACGACGAGTCCGACGTCCGCGCCAACGGCGCCACCGACTTCGTCACCGGACCGGAGGTCGGCGCGGCCGTACGCGCCCTGCTCCCCGAGGGCGCCGACGGCCTGGTGGATGCCGCCCAGATCGGCGCGGCCGCCCTGGCCGCGGTGCGCGACGGCGGGTCGTTCGTCGCGGTCTCCGACCCGAGCGAACCGCCCCCCGAGCGCGCCATCACGGTGGCGACGGTGCACGTCCATCACGACGCCGCGCAGCAGGCCATGCTCGTGGGCCTGGTCGAGAGCGGGGACCTGCGGCTACGGGTGGCCGGGTCGTTCTCGCTGGACGACGCCGCGAAGGCCCACGAGGCGGCCGCCCAGCCCGGCCTCCGCGGCCGGGTCGTGGTCACGCCCTGATCGCGAGCGGAGTCCCACCACGGTTTCCGGGTACGGCCCGGGCATGACCATCAAGAAGGGCACGACGGTGACCTGGGCGTGGGGGACGGGCCGTGGCGAGGGGCGCGTCACGGCCATCCACCACGACACCGTCACCCGCACGATCAAGGGCAGCGAGATCACCCGGCACGGCAGCGCCGAGGACCCGGCGTACGAGATCGAGCAGGACGACGGCACGCCGGTGCTCAAGCTCCGTAGCGAGGTGGAGCGGAACTCCTGATCAGCCCAGCCGCTCGATCAGCCGCATCGCGTCGTGGGGTGCGTAGCCCTTCATGTCGTTGTCGAAGTAGACGACGACGTCCTGCCCGGCGTCGGCCCAGGAGCGGCAGCGGGCGGCCCACTCGTCGAGGGCGCGGTCGGTGTAGCCGCTGGCGTAGAGCTCCTTGTCCCCGTGGAGTCGGACGTAGCGAAGCGGGCCCGTGTCCTCGTCCACGCGCGGCCAGCGACCGGCGGTGTCGGCCAGCACCGTGGCGACCTCGTGCCGCCGCAGCACGCCGTAGGCCTCGGTGGTCGCGAACGTCGTGCTGCGGAACTCGAGCGCGTGCCGGAGCGGCCGGTCGGCGTCGGTGGTGGTGAGAGCCCGGTCGTCGGGCACCTTGTCGTCGTGGCCCCGCGCGAGCTCGGCGGCGGCCGTCGTCGACCTCGGCAGCCGGCCGAGGAAGTCGTCGAGCACGTCGGCGTCGAACCGGAGGTTCTCCGGCAGCTGCCAGAGCACCGGGCCGAGCGCACTGCCGAGGGCCAGGACGCCGGAGGCGAAGAAGTTCGCCAGCGCGACGTCGACGTCCTTGAGCCGCTTCAGGTGGGTGACGTAGCGCGGTCCCTTGACCGCGAACACGAAGTCGTCCGGCACCGAGGCTCGCCACGCGACGTACGACGTGGGCCGCTGCAGCGAGTAGAACGAGCCGTTGATCTCGATCGAGGTGAGGTGCTCCGCGGCGTACTCCAGCTCCCGTCGTTGCGGCAGCCCCGACGGGTAGAAGTCGCCGCGCCAGGCGGGATAGCGCCAGCCCGAGATGCCGACCCGCACGCGTCCGCTCACGCGCGGAACGCTAGACCGCGCGGCCGAGGCGCGCGCGTCCGTGCGGGCGGAGCCAGCCGTCGAGGTCCGGCCCCTTCGGGATGATCCCGGACGGGTTGAGCTGCGAGTGGACGACGTAGTAGTGCCGCTTGATCTGCTCGAAGACCGTGTTGTCCCCGAAGCCGGGCGTCTGGAACAGGTCGCGCGCGTAGCCCCAGAGGGCCGGCAGCTCGGTCAGCTTGGTGCGGTTGCACTTGAAGTGGCCGTGGTAGACCGCGTCGAAGCGGGCCAGCGTGGTGAACAGCCGCACGTCGGCCTCGGTGAGCCCGTCGCCCATCAGGTAGCGACGGTCGGTCAGCCGCTCCTCGAGCCAGTCCAGGGCCGACCAGAGACGGTCGTAGGCGTCGTCGTACGACGCCTGGTCGTCGGCGAAGCCGCACCGGTACACACCGTTGTTGACCTCGGTGTAGACGAGCTCCATCACCTCGTCCATCTCGTCGCGGACGTCGTCGGGCCAGAGGTCGGGCGCATCCGGGCGGTGGTGGTCGCGCCACTCGAAGAAGAAGTCGTGGGTGATCCACGGGAAGTCGTTGGTGACGACCTGCTTCGACTCGATGTCGACCATCGCCGGCACCGTGATCCCCTTGTCGTACGCCGGGTCGCGGCGCAGGTAGGCCTCCTGGAGCCGCTCCAGGCCGAGCACCGGGTCGCGGCCGCCGGCATCGAGGTCGAACCGCCAGCTCCGCTCGTCGTGCGTCGGGCCGCACAGGCCCAGCGAGACCACGCTCTCGAGCCCGAGCAGCTGGCGGACGATGATCGCGCGAGTCGCCCAGGGGCAGGCGAACGCCGCCACCAGCCGGTACCGACCGGGCTCGGCCGGCCAGGTCGGGACCTCGAGCGGCTTCTCGAAGGGATCCTGCGACCGGCCCGCTTCCTGGGTGATCCGGTCGGGGAGGTAGTCGGTGTCGCGCTCGAAAGCCGTCATGCCTCCGCCGTACCCCTCGGACCCGCTGGATAGTACGGATCACGTTGCACCTTCTCGACCGGCTCGACCCGGCCTGACGATCCGTACTATCCGCCAGACTCCACGGACACCTTTGCAAAGTGACCTTTGCAAAGGTATGTTGCGGATATGGCGACCTCCGCGATCACCCCCTCCGCCGCCGGCCTGCGTGCCCTGTCGCACCCGACCCGGCTGAAGATGCTGATGCTGCTGCGGCTCGAGGGTCCGGCCACGGCCACCCAGCTCGCCCAGGAGCTGAAGCTCAACACCGGCGCCACGTCGTACCACCTCCGCCAGCTGGCCGAGCACGGCTTCATCGAGGAGGACCACGAGCGTGGCGACGCCCGCGACCGATGGTGGAGGGCCGCCCACCAGAGCACCCGGGCCGACCTCGACGCCCGCACCAGCGAGGAGGACGCCGAGAGCACCGAGGCCTACCTCCACACCGTCGCCCTGATGTACACCGAGACCCTCATGCAGTACGCCGGGGAGCGGCGCTACCTGCCGGGGCCCTGGCAGCACGCGAGCACCACCAGCGACTGGCACCTCCGGCTCACCCCTGAGCGCGCCGAGCAGCTGGTCACCACGCTGATGAAGCAGATCGACGACTGGCGCGAGGACGAGGACGGCGAGGACGTCGCCGGCACCGCCGACTTCGTGCTCAACCTCAACGCGTTCCCCCGGCCCGGCACCGTCGTCCTGGAAGGAGACGACCGATGACTGCGTCGATCCACCGCCCGCGGGCCCAGCGCATCCCGCTCTACGGCTGGCTGACCGCCGAGGCGATCTCCCTCCTGGGCACCCGGGTCTCGATGATCGCGATCCCGTGGCTGGTCCTCACGACGACCGGATCACCCACCCAGACCGGCCTCGTCGCGTTCGCCGAGATCACGCCGATGGTGCTGCTCAAGGCGTTCGGCGGCCCGCTGGTCGACCGGGTCGGCCCACGCCGGATGGCGATCACTGCCGACGCCCTGTCCTTCCTCGCGGTCGGACTGATCCCCCTGCTCCACCACAGCGGCAGCCTGAGCTTCCCCCTGCTGCTCGGCCTGGTCGCCGTCGCCGGCGCCCTGCGCGGCCCCGGTGACGCCGCCACCACCGCCCTGATCCCGGCTCTGGTCGAGCGCGCCGACGTGCCCTACGAGCGGGCCACCGGGCTGTCCTCGGCGATCGAGCGGGGCGCGACCATGGTCGGCGCCGCGATCGCCGGCGGTCTGGTCGCGACGATCGGGGCGGCGAACGCCGTGGCGGTCGACGCCGTCTCGTTCGCGGTCTGCGCCCTCCTGCTCGTGCTGACGACGTCGAGCCTCGAGCCGCGGGGCCTCGACCAGCTCGACCCACGAGACGAGTCCGCCCGACGGGAGGAGCAGGTCTCCGACGCGTCGCGCACGTCGTACGCCGCCGAGCTGCGCGACGGGTGGAGCTTCCTGCGCCACGACGCGGTGCTGATGAGCCTGTGCGTGATGGTCGCGGTGACGAACCTGCTCGACCTGGCCTGGTCCGCGGTGCTGCTGCCGGTCTGGGCCCACGACTCCGGCGCCGGGGTCGGCGCGGTCGGGCTGGTGTTCTCCGTCTGGGGCGGTGCCTCGATGCTCGGCTCGGTGGTGGCCGCGGCGTACGGCACCCGGTTGCCGCGGTTCCAGACCTACCTGATCGCGTTCCTGGTCACCGGGCTCCCGCGCTTCGTGCTCTTCGCGATCGGCGTCCCGCTGTGGGCGATCCTGGCGATGTGCGTCGTCGGCGGCGCGTCGTCCGGGTTCCTCAACCCGGTGCTCGGCGCGGTGCAGTTCGAGCGCATCCCGCGCCCGATGGTCGGCCGGGTCACCGCTTTGAGCAGCGCCCTGTGCTGGTCGCTGATGCCGTTCGGCGGCGTGCTCGGCGGCGTCCTGGTCAGCGGGATCGGGCTCTCCCCCGCGCTCCTGGTGGTCGGCTTCGCCTACTTCGCCGCGACGATGTCACCGGCGTTGATCCCGAGCTTCCGTGGGATGAACCGGCAGGAGCAGGTCGTCGCCCGGGAGCCGGTCGCCGCCTGAACCTCAGCACGTCCGGGTCGTCCGCCCGGGGTGGGCCGGAGCCACACCTCAGGCGGACGACCGTGGGGGGTCAGCCGGGGCTCAGCCCTGGCAGGGTGCGTAGGTCCGGGTCGCGGTGGCGGTGCCGCCACTCTTGAGCCGGAGCTTTGCGGTGATCTTCAGGTCGGCGGTCTTGCTCAGGTGCTTGAGCACGATCTTCTCCCCGCCGCGCGGCGAGCCGTCCGAGGCCTTCTTCGACCCGTTCACGAGGAACGCCCCGCTGGCGACGTGGCTCGCGCTCGACTTCCACTGCAGTGTCGCCCGGTGGGTGCCGCAGGACACCGACGCGGGGAACGCGACGTACGACCTGCCGGCGCCCTTCGTCCCAGCCGGCGCCGAGCCCGCCTTGACGAACCGCGCGTGGAGCGAGGCGCTGACCTTCGCGCTGCGCGACTCGTGCGCGGACCGCTTGAAGATCCCACCCGTCCCGACCGCGACACCGGTCTGCGTCTCGGCGATCTGGTACGTGCCGGGAGTGAGGAACGCGCGGCTGGTCGCGTGCGACTCGTCGCCCTCCCAGAAGTCCAGCGTCACCAGGTCGCCGGTGTCCTCGTTGACGACGACGAAGGTCGTCACCGAGTTCTTCGCGGTGTCGCGGGTGAGGTAGAACCAGCCCGCCTTGTGCTCGGTGAAGGCGACCATGGCCTGGCCGAGGGCCTCACCCCCGCCGCGGCACGCCGACGCGTCGGCGAGGTCGTTCTTGACCGTCACCTTGCCGGTCGCGCTCAGCGCGAACGACGACATGTCCTGGCCGCTCTTGTGCACCGTGATCGTGGCGTTGGACGCCGCCTTGACGTGCACCCGGTCCGTGGCGTCGTTGCTGTTGACGTACGTCGCCGAGGTGGACGTGGTGGCGTGCCGGGTGCCGCCGGAGAAGTCGGACTCGGGGCTCTGGCTCTCCTGGACCCCGGTCAGGAGGTTGCAGTCACCCGATCCGGCGCCGGTGTAGTCGGCGCTGGTGCTGGCGCTCGCGATGAAGGCCGAGTGCACCGCGGCCTGCGCGCTCCCCGCCGGTATCCAGGCAAGGGCGACGGCCACGCCGGCGCAAGCCGTGGCGGCCATCGCTCGGCGGAGTGAGGGGGATCTGGGCATGGGTGACTCCCGTGAGTGAGGCGTGTGGACACCTCACGCTAGGAGCGGGAGTGACCGCAGGTGCGCCCCCACGCCATGGTCTAGACCAGGGGCACGGACGGGGTTTCCTCAACCGTTGAGCGGAAAAGTCCGGGCGAGCTCGATGATCCGGTCGTTCGCCTCGGTCTCGCCGATGGAGATCCGGGCGCCGTGGCCGGCGAAGGGCCGGACCACGATGCCCAGGTCGTCGGCTGCCGCCGCGAGGTCGGCCGTGCGGTCGCCGGCGGCGAACCACACGAAGTTCCCCTGGGTCTCGGGCACGGTCATCCCGACGTCGGCGAGCCCCTTGACGACGCGCTCCCGCTCGGCCACGAGCGCGTCGACGCGGGCGAGCAGCTCGGTCTCGGCACGGAGCGAGGCGAGGGCCGCCGCCTGGGCGACGTTCGAGATCCCGAACGGGAGGCTGACCGCCCGCAGCGCCGTCGCGATCGAGGGCGGGGCGACGGCGTACCCGACCCGGAACCCGGCCAGGCCGTAGGCCTTCGAGAAGGTGCGCGTGGCGACCACGTTGCCGTGGGCGCGGACGGCCGCGATGCCGTCGACCGCGTCGCTCATCCGGACGAACTCGAGGTAGGCCTCGTCGACGACGACGAGCACGTGCTCCGGCACCCTGGCCAGGAAGGCGTCCAGCTCGGTGTGGGTGATCGCCGGCCCGGTGGGGTTGTTCGGCGTGCACACCATCACGATCTTGGTGCGGTCGGTGATCGCCTCCGCCATCGCATCGAGGTCGTGACGACCGTCGGCGAGCACGGGCACCTGGACGTTGCGCGCGCCGGCCGCGGTGATCGCGATCGGGTAGGCCTCGAAGCTGCGCCACGCGTAGACGACCTCGTCGCCGGGATCGCAGAAGGCCTGCACCAGCTGGTAGATCAGGCCGACGCTGCCGGTCGCGAGCGTGAGGTGGTCGGTCCCGACACCGAGCTTGTCGGCCAGCGCCTCGTAGAGCGCGGTGTTGCCCATGTCGGGGTAACGGTTCATCTGCTCGGCGGCCCGCAGGGCCGCCTCGACGACACCCGGGAGGGGCGGGTAGGGATTCTCGTTGCTGCTGAGCTTGTACGTCGTCAGCCCCTCGCGCGGCTGCGGCGGCTTGCCCGCGACGTACGCCGGGATCTGGGACACGCAGTCGCGCGGCTGGGGACCGGTCATGGCGTCAACCTATCTCCGGCTTCGCGTCGGGTCCGCGCCCGCCAGGGACGGAAGAGCGGCAGCAGTGCGAGCCCGAGGGCGACCCCGATGGCGGCGCCGGTGACGTTGTCGATGATGTCGGTGACGTCGCACGCGCGGTCGATGCGGGCGACGTGCAGCTGGGTCTCCTCGACGCCGAGCGAGTACGCCGCGAGGGCGAGGAGGCCGAGCGGCACCAGCAGCAGGCCGGCCCGCCAGCGCGACGCCACCAGCACCAGGAACAGCCCGGCCGGCACGAACAGCATGGTGTTCAGCAGCTGCTGTCCGCCGCCGAAGATCCAGAAGCCGTCCGGGGACGGGCCACCGATGTCCCAGCTGCAGCTGGTCGCGTGCTGGTCGGCGGGGATGTAGCCGAGCCCGTTCTGGGCGGGGATCAGGGTGACGACCCCGATCACCGCGATGCTCCACACCAGGCCGAACCACGCGAACCCCGCGACCGGTCCCATCCGGCGCCCGACCGCCAGGCCGACGACCAGGGCCAGCAGCCCCGCCGCCGCGGCGAACAGCAGCATCCAGCTGGTGCCGCCGATGGTGAACATGCCGTCGAACCTAGGGCTCGTTCGCGGGGGTTCCCAAGTGGGCGGTGGCCGTGACGGTTTCACCAAGGTATGCAGGCGAACCTGCACTTCCCACGGCGTACTGACCATGGGAAGTGCAGGTTCGTCGACATACCTTGGTGAAGCTGCGCTCGGAGGGACTCAGCCCACCGCCGGCAGCACGACCTCGCCACCGGCCACGGTGGGCAGGTCGCGACCGAGCGTCACGTCGACCGGGTTGGTCAGGCACCGCACGGAGCCGCCCCCCTTGTGGAACTCCGACACGTCGACCTCGACGACCTCGAAGTCCCACTCGACCAGGCGCGACTTCACCCGCTCCGGGGCGCCCGCGGGCATCACCACCGTGCGGCCGATCACGATCGAGTTGGCGCAGAACGTCGTCAGCGCCTCCTCGTCGGTGAGCACCAGCGGCTCGGGGACCAGCGCGAGCAGCGCGTCGGCCGACGCGGAGTCGAACGCCCCCGGCGCCACCATCGCGCGCCGCTCGTCGAGCGGGCAGAAGGCGAGGTCGAGGTGGTACATCGCCGGGTGGGTGATCCGCACACCCCGCACCCGGACGCCGAGGTCGTGGGCGAGGTGCTTCAGCGCCAGCTCCTCCGTGCGCGGTCCGTAGCCGGCGACCAGCGCGTCGCCCCAGGCGAACACGTCACCGGCCTCGAGGTGGGCGCCGACGCCGTCGCGCCCGACGTACGACGTGGCGCGGCCGCTCCGCTCGAACCACGGCTGCGCGGACCGGGTCTCCATCCGGCGCTCGGCGTAGCGCATGTGGGACATCACGACGTGCGCGCCCTCGGGCCGGACGATGCCGAGCCCGAGGTTCATCGCGTAGACCATGTCGGGGGCGTCGGCACGCTGCGGGACGACCTCGACGGTGCCGCCGAGCCGCTCGATCGTCGAGACCAGGTCGACCCACTGGGCCATCGCACGATGGCGGTCGGGCTGGTCGGCGACGTCCATGTAGGGGTTGATCGCGTAGTCGATGCGGAAGTGGTCCGGGCGGACCATCACGTAGCGGCGGCCCCAGCTCAGCGCGGTCACGACCCACCCCTTCCCTTCGCACTATTGTCAGACAATCTGACAACACCAGGATACGGGCGAGGAATGTCGCTGGGCAAGTCGTTGTCGGACAATGGCTCCCATGCCCCCGGCCGAGCCTGCGACCGCCTCCTCGGCCGACCAGCCGACCTCGCCGTTCGGCGGCCTGAGCCTCGAGCACTCCTCGACCGTCGACCGGGTGGCCGACGAGCTGCGCCGGGCCGTGTTCGAGGGCGAGATCGAGTCCGGCACGCCGCTGCGCGAGGTCGCGCTCGCCGAGTCGCTCGGCGTCTCGCGCCCCACGCTGCGCGAGGCGCTCGCGCTGCTGGTCGCCGAGGGGCTGGCGACCCGCGAGCCCAACCGCGGGGTCAGCGTGGCCAGCCCCGACCCCGAGTCCGTCCATGACGTCTCCACGGCCCGGACCGTCCTGGAGACCGCCGGTGTGCGGAACTGGCCGCACGCGACCGAGCAGGCGCGCGACGCCGTACGCCGCGCCCTCGGCGACTACGACGACGCGGTCGCCGCGCATGCGTCGTACCAGGACCTCAACCAGCGCCATCTCGACATCCACCTGAGCCTGGTCGGTCTGACCGGCTCGCCGCGCCTGGTGTCGATGGCGGAGACGATCGTGGCGGAGCTGCGGCTGGCCCTGGCCCAGATCGACCGGGTACGCCGCAACGCTCGCGACCAGGCCGGCTCGCACCACCACCTCCTCGACCTCCTCGAGGCCGGGGAGATCGAGACCGCCGTCACCGACCTCGGCGAGCACCTCCACGGCGCCGAGGACGCGATCATCGAGCGGCTCGAGCTCGGCGACCTGCGCCGCGCGCGGCATGGCCTGACCCGCTCGCCTATGCTCGCGACGTGCGCTTCGTGACCTGGTTGCTGACGACCGCGGCGGGCGTCGCGGTCGCCACCTGGCTGCTCGACGGCATCTACTTCACCGGGCCCGACGCCGGGCAGGCCGAGCTCAACCACAAGATCGTGCCGCTGCTGCTCGTGGCCCTGATCCTCGGGCTGGTCAGCAGCGTCGTCCGGCCGGTCGTCACGTTCTTCTCGATCCCGTTCATCATCTTCACGCTCGGGCTGTTCCTGCTGGTGATCAACGCGCTGATGCTGATGCTCACGGCGTGGATCGCCGGCGGCGTCGGGATCGGCTTCCACGTGCAGGGCTTCTGGAACGCGCTGTGGGGCTCGATCGTGATCACGATCGTCAACTGGGGCACGGCGTCGCTGCTGAAGGACGACGACTGAGCGTGCTTCCTCCTCCTCGGCAGCCGGATCGGTACGCCGTGGCGCTGGTCTGCCTCGGCAACATCTGCCGCTCCCCCATGGCCCACGTCGTGCTCGAGGAGCGGCTGGCCGCGGCCGGGCTGGACGACCGGGTCGTCGTGCACAGCAGCGGCACCGGCGGCTGGCACGTCGGTGGCCCGATGGACGACCGGGCCGCCGCGACCCTCACCGAGGCCGGCTACGACCCGAGCCGCCACCGCGCCCGGCAGTACGACGACTCCTGGCTCGGTTCGCACGACCTGGTGCTGGCGATGGACGTCGACAACCTGGCCGACCTCGGCGGCCGGTCGGAACGGGTCGGGATGTTCCGCGACCACGACCCGGTCGACCCGGGCGCCGACGTCCCCGACCCGTACTACGGGGGAAGAGACGGCTTCGCCGTGGTGCTGACCATGGTGGAGAGGACCGTCGACGCCCTGGTCACCGAGCTGGCCGACCTGCTCGCGTGACCGGCGGGCCGCGGCCCCGACCACGACCGAGCCCACCGACCCAGCCACGACCCAGGAGGCCGCATGCCGAAGGGAACCCCGTCCGAGACCGCACTGGCGCTGCTGCGCCTGCCCAACCCCGCTGTGATCGCCGTCCGGCGCCCCGACGGGCACCCGATGTCCGTCGCCACCTGGTACCTGGTCGAGGACGACGGCACCGTGCTGGTCAACATGGACGCCGGCCGCGCGCGGCTGCAGTGGATCGAGGAACATCCCTACGTCTCGCTGACGGCCCTGAAGGACGAGGAGTGGCACACCCACGTCAGCGTGCGGGGGCGGGTGGTGCGCTGGGAGCACGACGAGGAGAAGGCACTCGCCGACATCGACCGGCTGTCGCGCCACTACACCGGGCACGACTACTCCAACCGCACACGCCCGCGGGTCAGCGCGTGGTTCGAGATCACGCACTGGCACGGGTGGGACGTCCGCTGACTGACTGACCGACCTTGGTCGGAACGTCCCCGCTCGCTACGGTGACTCATGCCGGATCCGAGGAGGTCGCGATGACGCGCCAGCCGCACATCGCTCGACGCGCCGAAGAGCTGTTGGGCTCCGCCGTCGCGGCGACGGCTCCGGTCGCCGGCGGCGACATCTCCACCGCCACCAAGCTCCGGCTGAGCAGCGGCCGGTCGGCGTTCATGAAGACGCTGACCAACGCGCCGCCCGGGTTCTTCGAGACCGAGGCCGCGGGGCTGCGCTGGCTCGGTGAGGTCGGCGGGGTCCGGGTGCCCGACGTGCTGGCCGTCGAGGCCGACTGCCTGATCCTCGACTGGATCGAGCCCGGGAAGCTCACCACCGAGGCGGCCTCCGACTTCGGTCGCGCGCTGGCCGCGACCCACGACGCCGCAGCACCGACGTACGGGCTGGACCGCGAGGGATTCATCGGCCGCCTGCCCCTGCCCAACAAGAGCGCACCGACGTGGGCGGAGTTCTTCGCGACCAAGCGGGTGCTCCCCTACCTGAAGCTCGCCCGCGACCGCGGCGCGATCACGCCCGAGGGCGCCGAGGTCGTCGAGGGCATCGTCGGGCGGCTCCCCGACCTGGTGCCCGAGGAGGGACCGCGGCGCATCCACGGCGACCTCTGGAACGGCAACGTCATCTGGACCCACGACGCCGGCTGCTGCGTGATCGACCCGGCCGCCCACGGCGGACACCGCGAGACCGACCTGGCGATGCTCACGCTGTTCGGGCTCCCGCAGCTACCGCGCGTGCTCCAGGCCTACGAGGAGGTCTCCCCGCTCGGTGAGGGCTGGAGCGACCGCGTCGGGCTCCACCAGCTCCACCCGCTGCTCGTGCACGCCTCCCTCTTCGGCGGCGGGTACGGCTCGCGGGCCGCGGAGGTCGCCGGCCGGTTCGCCTGACGGACCCGACCGGCGTACGACGGTCAGGCTCGCCAGCGCGACCACGGCCGTGACGGCCCCCGTGGCCGTCAACGTGGCGGTCGAGCCCACGAGCGCCAGCAGCGGGCCTCCCACCAGCAGTCCCAGCGAGGACGACGCGTTGACCACGACGCTCTGACCGGCCAGCAGGACGCGGCGTTCCGCGCCGTCGGAGCCTCGCGTGATCTGCGCGGTGACACCGGCGTTGCCGACGACGACGGCGAGGCCGCTGACGAACGCCGCGCCGGCGATCACCGGCGTCTCCGGCCACCGTCCCATGGCCACCCAGCAGCCCCCGGTGAGCGCCCACGCGCCCGCGACCGCCGGCAGCGCCGGCAGGACCCGCAGCAGCCGCACGACCCCGAGGGTCCCGAGCACCGAGCCCGCGCCGTACGCCGTCATCCCGGCCGCGAGGAACGTCCCGCCGCGACCGGACTCCGCACCCAGCAACGCCAAGCCGAGGGTGAAGCCGAACCACAGGGCGCACCCGGTGCCCCGCACGGCCCACCCCGCGAGCAGCTCGCGGCGACCGCGCACGGTCGCCCAGATCCCTCGATCCACGACCTCGTCACGCCCCTCGCGGCCGACGGCCCGCACACCGGCGGCGAGGGCGGCCGACAGCAGGATCGACGCGACCTCGACCCACAGCAGTGGCACGGACCCGCCCCGGGCGACCAGCAGGCCGCCGAGCCCGGGACCGACGACCATGCTCACCCGGCGGAAGAAGTCCCGCGTCGTCAGCAGGGTCAACGCGTGGTCCTCCCCCAGCAGGTCGCCGAGGTCGGCGACGAGGGCGTCGCGGGCCGGTCCGTCGACCGCCTCGGCGGCGCCGAGGAGGAGTCCCGCCGCGGCGAGCACCGCCACGTCCACCCGGCCGAGCGAGGCGGACAGGGCCACGGCACCCAGCGCGACCGCCTCCACCAGGTAGCAGGCCGCCACCGCGCGTCCGCTCCGGACCCGGTGTCGCAGGCGCCGGGCCCACCAGGGGGAGAGCAGGACCGGGATCCCCGACGCCCCTCCGACGAGTCCGGTCGCGCCGGCCGACCCCGTGGCCGCGAGCACGACGAGGGGGAGGGCCACCTGCGACGTCCGGAACGTGAGGTCCGTGACCGCGATGCCAACCAGCATCCGCAGCGCACCGGTGCGAGGACTCATGCCTCCATGCTCGGCGGACGGCAGCACGCTCGGTAGCCGCCGGTTGATCTCCACCGACCATACGATGAACCTATGAGTGACATAGTCACGTCCGACGACCTGGAGCTGGTGCTCGCCGTGGCCCGGACCGGCTCGGTCGGTGCGGCCGCCCGGCGTCTCCAGGTCGCCCAGCCCTCGGCGAGCCAACGCCTCTCCCGGTTGGAGAGACGTGCCGGCCTGGTGCTCTTCGAGCGCGACACCCAGGGCGCGCGACCGACGCCGGCCGGAGCGGAGCTCGCGCGGCAGGCCGACCACGTCCTCGGCCACCTGGCCGGCGCGCTCGAGGCCGCCCGCGCCGCCGACCACCACGCCGTACGCCGGGTCGGCACGATCTCGAGCCTGGCCGAGCTGGTGCTCCCGGCGATGGACGCGGTGCTGTCGGACGCCGGCGTCGAGCAGCACGTCGAGCACGGCGACCGGCTCGTGGAGTGGCTCGACGAGGGCACGCTCGACGCGGCCGTGCTCGCCATCGCCGGACCAGGTCGAGCTGCCACGGACTCGTGCCGCCGTCATCGGATCGGCACCGACGAGCTCGCCGTGCTCCTGCTGCCGGTCGGCGTCCCGTCGTCCGGCCAGCCGGCAGCGTCCCGCTGCGCGACCGCGAGGTCGTGTTCGCGACGTACGACGCCGCCGCCGCCGCGATCCGCGACCGGCTGGTGGGGCTCGGCGCCGGCCCCGCCGGTGCGGCGACCGTCCAGACGGCGGTCGCGATCGGCCCGGCGCCAGGGTTGCCCGGCCGTCGTACCGCGGTCGCTGCGACCGAGCGGCAGGGCCGCGAGCGCGTGGCCGAGCTGCCGTGGCGCCACCGGCTGGTCCTCGACCTGCTCGTCCCGCGCCGGGCCGACCCGGCGATCCTGGCCGCGGTCCCAGCCCTGCGCCGCGAGCTGGGGCTGCGCAGCAGGTGCGCGTTCTCAGGCGCGGTTCAGGACGATCGGGCACAGTGAGACCGTGACACCGCCCCTGCGTCGACGCCTGCGAGCGCCAAGCCGCACGTGCTCGTCGTCGACGACGACAAGGCGGTGCGCGAGTCGCTGCGCACGGAGCCTCGAGTTCAACGGGTACGCCGTCTCGCTGGCCGCCGACGGCGCCGAGGCGCTGGCCGGCATCGGCGGCCTCGGCCACGGGCAGGGCCCCGACGTCGTCGTGATGGACGTGATGATGCCCCGGCTCGACGGCATCGAGACCACCAAGACCCTGCGCAAGGCCGGCAACGACGTCCCGATCCTGGTGCTCACCGCGCGCGACGCCGTCGGCGACCGGGTCGAGGGCCTCGACGCCGGCGCCGACGACTACCTCACCAAGCCGTTCGCCCTCCAGGAGCTGCTGGCCCGGCTGCGCGCGCTGCTGCGCCGCGTCGTCCCGACCGAGGGCGACGACACCGAGGTGCTCGTCTTCGCCGACCTGTCGATGGACCTCGCGACCCGCGACGTACGCCGTGGCGCCGGGCGATGGAGCTGACCCGCACCGAGTTCACCCTGCTCGAGATGTTCCTGCGCCGGCCGCGCCGGGTGCTCGAGCGCTCGTTCATCCTCGAGGAGGTCTGGGGCTACGACTTCCCCACGACCGCCAACTCCCTCGAGGTCTACGTCGGCTACCTGCGCCGCAAGACCGAGGCCGAGGACGAGCCGCGCCTGATCCACACCGTCCGGGGCGTCGGGTACGTCCTGAAGGAGTCATGACCACCCCGGCGACCGGCCCGGCACCCGGCTCGTCGGCGTGGCGACGAGCCGCGGTGGCACTACCGCCGCTCGCTGGCCAGCCGCGTGATCCTGATGACCACGATGGCGGTCTGCTTCGCGGTCGCGCTGGTCGCCCTCGGCGCCTACGTCACGGTGAAGATGTCGCTGGAGAACTCCCTGGACAACTCCCTGATCCAACGCGCGCACAAGGCCGCGGCGGCCGCGCCCTAGCGCACGGCTGACCGGCCAGCCGATCCCGTCGTGCGCCGCCGGCGCCGCCGACGTCCGGACTCTTCGTGCGTCACGCGCCGACGGCAGCGCGATCGACCATGATCAAGAGCGGACCGCCGCTGCCGCTGGGCCAGCCGGAGATCGCCGTCGCGGCCGGGCAGCAGCGCGAGCAGCGTCCGGACCGTCGCCGAGGGCGGCATCGACTACCGCGTCGTCGCCGTCCCGTCGGCACCGGTGCGGCTACGCCGTCGTCCTCGCCCAGAACATGGCGCCGCAGGAGCGCGTCCTGCGCAGGCTCGGGCGCGGTGATGCTGCTGTTCGGCCTCGCCGGCGTGATCGGCGCCGCCGCGGCCGGCTGGGCCGTCGCCCGCAACGGTCTGCGGCCCGTCCGCCGGCTCACCCGCAACGTCGAGCGGATCGCCCGCACCGAGAACCTCCAGCCGCTGCCGATCGAGGGCGACGACGAGATCGCGCGGCTGGCGACGGCGTTCAACGACATGCTGGTCGCGCTGTCGGCCTCGCGCGACCGCCAGCGCCGGCTGGTCGCCGACGCCGGGCCACGAGCTGCGTACGCCGCTCACCTCGCTGCGGACCAACCTCGACCTGCTGCTGCAGGCCGACGCGAGCCGGCGGGCTCGACGACGCCGCACGACGCGAGCTGCTCGACGACGTCCGCGGGCAGATCGAGGAGATGTCGACGCTGGTCGGCGACCTGGTCGAGCTGGCCCGCGACGAGCCGCTGCGCGCCGTCGTCGAGCAGGTCGACCTCGCCGAGGTCGTCGACCGGGCCGTCGCCCGGGCCCGCCGCCGCGGCACCGGCCTGACCTTCGAGGTCGACACCGAGCCGTGGTGGGTGATCGGCGAGTCGGCGTCGCTCGAGCGGGCGGTGACCAACCTGCTCGACAACGCGGTGAAGTGGAGCCCGCCCGGCGGCACGTGTCCGGATCCGGCTCAACCACGGCACCCTGACCGTCGACGACGACGGCCCCGGCATCGCCGCCGGCGACCGTGACCACGTCTTCGAGCGCTTCTACCGCTCCGAGGAGTCGCGCTCGATGCCCGGCTCGGGACTCGGCCTGTCGATCGTGCGCCAGGTCATCGAGCGCCACTCCGGCAACGTCCGCGTCGACGAGACCGACCGCGGCGGCACCCGGATGGTCCTGCAGGTCCCCGGCGCCCCCTGCTCGCCACGCTGACGGGGCTGCGCGGGCCTTGTCGATTCCCCGCGTACGCGGGGAACGTGGTTACTGGCCGTTGCAACCCCCAGAAGCGCAGGACAGGCCAGGAACCCTGACCGGTCCGCCCGGTCACACCTCGAAGCGGTAGCCCATGCCGGGCTCGGTGATCAGGTGCCGGGGCTGGGACGGGGTCGTCCTCGAGCTTCTTGCGCAGGCCGCCGACGTAGACGCGCAGGTAGTTCGTCTCGCGGCCGTACGTCGGGCCCCAGACCTCGTGCAGGAGGTCGCGCTGGCTGACCAGCCGGCCCGGCGTGCGGACCAGCATCTCCAGCAGCCCCCACTCGGTCGGGGTCAGCCGGACCACCGCGCCCGCCTTGGTCACCCGGCGGGCGGGCGAGGTCGATCACGCAGGTCGCCGGCCTCCAGCACCGGGACGTCGGAGCCGGCCCGGCGGGCGGCCGCCCGGATCCGGGCCAGCAGCTCGTCCATGCCGAACGGCTTGGTGACGTAGTCGTCGGCGCCGAGGTCGAGCGCCTGCACCTTCTCGCTCGACTCGGCCCGGGCCGACAGCACGACCACCGGCACGGTGCTCCAGGCGCGCAGCTCGCCGCAGCACCTCGACGCCGGACAGGTCCGGCAGCCCGAGGTCGAGCACGACGAGGTCCGGCTTGTCCTCGCGGCAGCGCCTGCAGCGCCGTACGGCCGTCGGCGGCGACCAGCGACGTCGTGCTCCGCGGCGCGCAGGCCGATCGCGAGCGTGCGGCGCAGCGTCGCGTCGTCGTCGACGAGCAGGACCCTCATGACGCGCGGCTCCCGGGAGGTCGAGCACCATCGTCAGGCCGCCGCCCGGGCGTCTCGGCCGCCTCGAGCGTCCCGCCCTGCGCCTCGGTCAGCCCGCGCGCGACGGCGAGGCCGAGCCCGACGCCCGCTGCCGGACGTCGCCGCGCCGCTGGAACGGCTCGAAGATGCCGGCCCGGTCGGCCGGCTCGACGCCGGGCCCGTGGTCGACGACGCGCAGCACGACCCGGGCGCCGCGCGCGTCGCCCTCGACCTCCACCGACGTCGCTGTAGCGCAGGGCGTTGGCGACGAGGTTGGCGACGACCCGCTCGAGCAGGCCGGGGTCGACGTACGCCGTGGGCAGCTCGGCGACCCGCACCCGCTCGGCGCCCTCGAGGCCGACCAGGCCCGGCGCACGACCTCGCCGAGCGGGACGTCGCCGGCGATCGGCAGGACCGCACCGGTCTCGAGCCGGCTCATGTCGAGCAGGTCGCTGACCATCGTGGTCAGCCGCGCGATCGAGGTCTCCATCGCGTCGAGCAGCTCGTGCCGCTCGGCCGCGTCGAGCCGCTGGTCGTGGGTCTGCAGGGTCTCGGTCGCCGAGCGGAGCCCGGCCAGCGGCGTCCGCAGGTCGTGGGAGACGGCGGCGAGCAGGGCGGTGCGGGTGCGGTTGCCGGCCTCGAGCTGCTCGGCGGCCATCGACTGGCGGGCCAGCTCCTCGCGCTCGCGCAGGACGCCGACGTGCGAGGCGAACGCCGCGGCGACCGACCGCTCCCGCGTCCCCGAGCGACGGCGCCCGCGAGCACCAGCCAGCCGCCGGCCCCGGCCGGGACGCACGACGGAGCCGGCCGCCGCCGCGGGCTCCTCCGTGACCAGCTCGGCGGACGTCGCACCGAAGGTGCGCGGCGCGCCAGGTCGAGCAGCCGCGGGACGTCGTACTCCCCGCCGAGGACCTGCCGGTTGAGCATCGCGAGCGTGTCCGCCTCGCGCTGCGGCCGTCCGCGCCTGCGGCCCGGCGGCGGGCGGCGGCGTCGACGACGGTCGCGACCGCGACCGCGGTGACGGCGAAGACCAGCGAGGGCCACCACGTCGTTGCCCGAGGCGACGTCGAGGGTGTGCAGCGGCGGGAGGAAGTAGTAGTTGAGCAGCAGGGCGCCGGCGACCGCGGCGGCGAGCGCCGGCCAGCGGCCGCCGACCAGGGCGACCAGCGACCGCGAGGCTGAGGTAGAGCATCGTGGCCAGCGAGACGCCGCGACGACCCCGACGCCGAGGTGCACCAGCGACCACGGTCAGCACGGGCAGCCCGACGATCGTCGACCAGCCAGCCGAGCAGCAGCCGCCGCCGGCTCAGGCGACCGGCCTCGGGGCTGTCCACGGGCTCAGTCTCACCCCGAGTCGTCCACGCTCGGACGCCTCAGCCCACGTGCACGTGCGGGCGGCGGGCCGGGTCGGGCTCGGCCCGCCGGAGCACCTCCCGGGTCACCGGCGCGACCTCGCCCGCGCCGAAGAGCAGGAAGCGCAGCAGCTGCTGCACCGGGTTGCCCTCGGTCCACTCGAAGTAGACGTGCGGGTTCACGCCCGTGTCGTCGCGGATCCGCAGCGCGAGTGCGGCCAGGGCGTTGGGCACCGACGACGCGCTGACCCTCATCACCCGGTAGCGCTCGTGGAGCACCTCGCCGCGCACGTGCAGCCGGCCCTCGAAGTCGCTGGGTCGACCACGGTCACCTCGACGAAGATCACGTCGGGGTCGGACGGGCAGGTCGTGGTCGCGCCGGAGCTGCCGGATCTTGTCGACGTACTCCTCGAGGTCGCGGTCCTCGGTCTTGTGGGCGACCAGCCGGATGGTGCGTCGGGCGCAGTCGCGCAGGAACACCTGGCTGGTGGCGTCGAAGTCGATCTCGGTGGCCCGCAGCTCGAAGACCCGCTTGATCCGCGACGCGATCGACACGAGCGACGATCGCGAGCACGAAGCAGGCGCCGATCTTCACGCCGTCCGGGCGCTCGATCACGTTGCTGACGGTCGTGTAGGCGAACACCAGCGGCGATCGGCGCCGAAGCCGAACATCCGCTTGCGCTGCCCGGCCCGGCGGGCGGCCAGGGTGACCGCGACCGCCGGCACTGGTGAACAGCACGAGGACGCCGGTGGCGTAGGCGCCGCCCTGGCCGTCGACGCTGGCGTCGAAGATCCACGTGATCAGGAACGCCGTGCCGGTCAGGATCAGCACCAGCGGGCGCACGGCACCGGCCCACTCCGGCGACATGCCGTAGCGCGGGCAGGTAGCGCGGGATCAGGTTCAGCATCCCGGCCATCGCCGAGGCGCCGGCGAACCACAGGATCGCGATCGTGGAGGCGTCGTACGTCGTGCCGAAGGCGTTGCCGAGGTACTCGTGCGCGAGGTAGGCCAGCGCACGGCCGTTGGCGCGGCCGCCCGCCTCGAACGCCGCGGGCGGGATCAGCAGCGTGGTGACGAACGAGCTGGTCACCAGGAAGACGCTCATCAGCAGCGCGGCGGTGGTGAGCAGCCGCTTGGTGCCGCGGATCCGGCCGGTGGGCTGCGCCTCGGTGTCGCCGGGGTCGCCGCGGACGTGCGGCATCACCGCGACCCCGGTCTCGAAGCCGGACATGCCCGAGGGCGAGCTTGGGGAAGACGATCAGCGACGACCCCGACCATCGCCAGCGGGTTGCCGTGCTGCGGGTCAGGGCGCGCCGTCCAGTCCGGGCACGAGGTGCGGGTGCGTGGCGATCTGCCAGAGGCCGACCGCCGATGACCACGACGTTGAGGACGAGGTAGACGCCGACCAGCGCCGACCGCGAGGCCGATCGCCTCGGTGAAGCCGCGCAGGAACACCGCGCCCAGCAGCGCCAGCAGGACGAGGGTGATCGCCACCTGGTGGCCGGCGAGGGTCGGGCGGAGGTTGGGGTTCTCGATCAGGTGGGCGCTGGCGTCGGCGGCCGACAGCGTCATCGTGATGATGAAGTCGGTGGCGGCGAAGCCGAGCAGGGCGAGCACGAACAGCTTGCCCTTCCAGAAGCTGAGCAGCCGCTCGAGCATCGCGATCGAGCCCTCGCCGTGGGGGCTCTCCTCGGCGACCCGGCGGTAGACCGGGAAGCGCGCCGAGCAGGGTCAGCGCGACCAGGACCAGGGTGGCGACCGGCGAGAGCAGCCCGGCCGCGAGGGCCGCGATGCCGGGCTGGTAGCCGAGGGTCGAGAAGTAGTCGACGCCGGTCAGGCACATCACCTTCCACCACGGCTTGCCGGTGTCGGCGTGGCCGACCTCGCCCTCGTTGACCAGCCAGTCCTTCGCGCGCCGGGTCAGGGGGAGGGTGGCGCTCATCGACGTGACCGCGTGGTGCGGGTCGCGACGAGGGCGAGACCGACCAGGAGCGCGAGGACCGCGGTGTCCGGGCGGCGTCGTACCCGAGCACGCCGTAGCGGTGCTCCACGAAGCCGTCGACGAGCAGCCAGCCGGTGACGGCCGAGCAGATCCCGGTCGTGGTCCGCATGCCGATCGAGGCCGACGTGACGAGGAGGGCGACCGCGCCCAGCCCGGCGTACGACGGAAGCGGCGGCGAGGCGGCCGACGTCGAGGACCGCCAGCCCGCCCCAGAGCACGGCCCCGACCCGGAACCCGGCGAGGTCCACCCACGGGATCCGGGTGGGCACGGAGAGATGAAGACTCACGCCCCCAGCGTGGGCCGGTGCCGGCCCAGGCTCACGGGTCTTGACGGGATCCTGACGCCCCTGTCGCGGCCGTCACCCTCAGGCGAGCAGGTCGGCCGCCAGCCGGTGGATCAGGTCGGCGCCGTGCTGGGTCAGGATCGACTCGGCGTGGAACTGGATGCCCCGGAAGTGCGGCCCGCGCACGAGGTGGACGTCACCGGTGGCCGGGTCGGCGTCGACCGCGACGCCGTCCGGCAGCGACACCTCCGGCGTCGCCCGGCCGACGAACGTGTTGTAGAAGCCGACCCGCTCCCGGCGCCCGTCGAGCACGACCTCGTCCTGCGTCCCTTGGAACACGATGTCCTTGTAGGCGAGCGGGATGCCCAGCCGGTCGCACAGCACCTGGTGGCCCAGGCAGACCGCGAGGAACGGCCGGCCGCTCTCGAGCAGTCGGTCGACCGCGGCCCGGAACGTCGCGATCTTCGGGTCGTCGCCGTCGCGCGGGTCACCGGGGCCCGGCCCCACGATCACCAGGTCGGCGTCGTCGAGCGACCCGTCGGCGTACGACGCGTGCGGGACGACGGTGCTGGTCATGCCGGCGACGCCGAGCACGTGGCGGAGCATGTTCACGAAGTCGTCCTCGCCGTCGAGGATCGCGACGTGCTTCCCGGCCAGGGCGGCGTCGGGGCGCGTGCCGGACTGGTCGGCGAGCCAGAACGACGCGAGGCGCTGGTTGCGTGCGAACAGCTCGAGCAGCACGTCCTCGTCGTTGACCAGCTCGGCGACGTTGACCGTCGGCGTCGGCGCCGGGGCGACGAGCCCGAACGCCGCCAGGATGCCGCCGGCCTTGGCGTGGGTCTCGGCGACCTCGGACGCCGGGTCGGAGTCGCGGACCAGGGTCGCACCCGCGGTGACGGTCAGCCGGCCGTCGAGGCCGACGTCGGCGGTCCGGATCACGATCGGGCTGAGTCCAGGACCGGGGCGCCGTCGGCGTCGCGGCCGAGGATGGCCAGCGCGGCGCCGTAGTAGCCGCGGCCCTCGGTCTCGTACCGCTTGATCAGCCGGCAGGCGTTCTGCACCGGGCTGCCGGTCACGGTGGCGGCGTACATCGTGTCGCGCAGCACCTCGCGCGGGTCGCGGCTGGTGCGGCCGGCCAGGAAGTACTCCGTGTGGATCAGTCGGCTCATCGGCTTGAGGAACGGGCCGAGGACCTGCCCGCCCTTGTCGCAGACGTCGCACATCATCTTCAGCTCCTCGTCGACGACCATGAAGAGCTCGTAGATCTCCTTCTCGTCGCGCAGGAACGCCAGCAGGTCGCGGCGTACGTCGGTGCGCTCGCCGTCGGCACCGGCCAGCCGGAAGGTGCCGCTGATCGGGTTCATCCGGACGTCGTCGCCGTGCACCGACACGTGCCGCTCGGGGCTCGCGCCGATCAGGTAGCGGTCACCGGTGAAGAAGACGAACGTCCAGTAGGCCCCGTGCTCCCGCTGCAGCAGCCGGCGGAAGACGGTGAGCGCCTTGCCGGCGTCCCAGTCGGCGACCTGGGCGCGGTAGTGGCGCCCGACGACCAGGTTGGCGCCCTCACCCTGGCCGATCTCGTCGCGGATGATCTCCTCGACCAGGTCGGCGTACGCCGCGTCGTCGATGTCGAAGCCACCCCGGTCGGCGAGCTCGACCCCGGTGTCGTCGATGGCGTCGATCACCTCCTCGACGCTGAACTCCAGCTCCGTCTCGACGTCGACCACGACCAGCGGGGTGCCGTCGTCGTGGGCCTCGAACCCGCGCTCGCGCACCTGCCGGAACGGGACCGCGACCAGCCGGTCGGCGATGTGACCGGGCTCGGGGACACCGTCCTCCAGAGGGATGTCGAGCAGCGACTCGACCACGCGGCGGCCGCCGCCGACGAGCCCGACGGTCTCCCGGTCGCCGGCCCGCGTCGACCGCCGGATGATCGCCCACGCCTCGTGCTCCTGGAGCGCGGCGATGGCGTCCCGGGCGCGCTGCCCTCGGGCAGGGAGGTCGGCGGTCATGGCGCGAATGTATCGAGACCGTCCGTGGGCACCCGCCGCGTCTCAGTCCCTCAGGCCTCGCGATCGGCCTGGTGCACGAGGGCCGTGGCCGACCACACCATCTGGTCGACGGCCGCTTCGGTGTCGAGCCCGGCGACATCGGTCAGCCACACCAGCGACTCGATCCCGCTGACCGCGCGGACGGCGACGGCGAGACGTCGTACGCCGTCGTCACCGAGCCTGGTGCGCCACGGCTCCAGCGCCTCCGAGACCCAGCCGATCGCGCGACCCTGACGCAACGGCAGAGCGCGACGGTCGACACCGTCGCTCAGCGAGAGCCGGAGCATCGTGCGCTGTTGCGGCTCGGTCTCCACGATCATCGCCAGGAACCGCCGCACGACGCTCTCCACGCGTGCGACCACGTCCTCGGGCACCGGCTCGGTCAGCATCGACGTGGTCTCGACCTCGGGGTGAGCGGCGATCAGCAGGTCGTGCTGACTCGGGAAGTACCGGTAGGCGGTCGTCCGGGAGATGCCCGCCGCGGCCGCGGCGGCGGCGACCGTCGGGACCGCGCCGCCGGCAGCGACCAGCTCCCGGGCCGCCGCGACCAGGGCGGCCCTGGTGCGTTCCTTCTGCCGCGTGCGGCCGACGCCTTCGTAGCTCCTTGACACAAGTCGTCATGGTACCTATGTTTCGTCATGGGACACGTGTCCCATGAACGGAGGGAACGCCATGCCGACCTCCACCACAGTGGTGCGCAACGTCGAGGACATGGAGCAGCGCTGGTTCTACGGCGGCGGCCTCCACCGCTGGTTGGCGCGGGAGGACGAGACGGCGGGCGGGTTCATGCTGTTCGAGGACCTGATGGACGCCGGGAAGACCACCCCGGTGCACACCCATCCCTTCGAGGAGTCGTTCTACGTCGTGCAGGGCGCCATCCGGCTCCGCGTGGACGACACCGTCCACGACCTTCGCGCCGGCGGGTTCGCCGTGGTCACGCGCGGCACCGCGCACGCCTTCCTGGTCACCGCCGACGAGACCCGCCTGCTCTCGTTGCTCAGCCCGGCCGGAGCCGAGGCGTTCTTCCGCGCCGCCAGCGTCCCGGTCGAGAGCGGTGGAACCCACCCAGGCGTCGACTTCGCGAAGGTGGTCGCGGCGGGCATCGACTCCGGGGCCATGACCGTGGTGGGCCCCCCGCCGTTCTGATCGACCACGGTTGATCAGCGGACGTTCTTGATCGTCCCCAGGTAGCGGAGGACCGTCTGCAGCTCGGCGACGGTGAACCCGGTGTGGGCCTGGTCCATCTGCCGCAGGATCTCGGCGTACTCCGCCTGCACGCCCTCGTCGTCGAACGGCAACGCGTGCACCCAGGTCTTGCGCCGGTCGGCCGGGTCCGGGTGTCGCTCGACCATCCCCTTCGCCTCGAGCCGGTCGAGGACGCGGGTCGTCGTGCTGGAGGGGAGCTCGGTCAGCTGGGACAGCTGGCCCGGGGTCATCGGCTCGCCGTTGCGCAGGAGCACGCCGTAGGTCTGGAAGTCCACGACGTTCAGGCCGACCGACCGGGCGATGCGCTCGTTGGTGAGCACCGCGGAGGCGATGACCTCCTGGATCACGAGCGCCAGCTGCTCACCGAGCTGTTTCCGGGTGGACACGACGGAGGGACCTCGCTACTCTCTCCATATCGGAACTATTCCGTTTCGGAGATGTCCTGGTTCGGGACTTCTCACTTCCAAAGACTACCGGACCTCGAAGGAGAACGAGATGACCGAGAAGCGGGGGCTCGCCATGGGCGTGCTCATCTTCGCGTCGTTCATGGACCTGCTGGACGCGACGATCGTGAACGTCGCGCTGCCGTCGATCCGGACCGACCTGGACGCCAGCGGCGCGCAGCTGGAGTGGGTGGTCGGGGGCTACCTGCTCGCGTTCGCCGTGCTGATGATCACCGGTGGCCGGCTGGGCGACATGCTCGGCCGCAAGCGGGTGTTCGTGGCCGGCGTCGCCGGCTTCACCGTCGGGTCGGTGCTCGCCTGCGTGGCGCCGTCGATCGGCGTCCTGCTGCTCGCGCGCGTCGTCCAGGGCGCGTTCGCGGCGATGATGGTGCCGCAGCTGCTGTCGTCGCTGCAGGCCCTCTACGCCCCCCGCGAACGGGCCGCGATGCTCGGCGCGGTCGGAGCGGTCTCGGGGATGTCGGCCGTGATCGGCCCGGTCCTGGGTGGCTGGCTGGTCAGCAGCGACGCCTTCGGCATCGGGTGGCGCAGCATCTTCCTGATCAACCTGCCGATCGGGGTGGCGCTGGCCGCCGCGGCGATCCGATGGGTCCCGGACACGCGCTCCGAGCACCCGTTGCGGCTCGACCCGTTCGGGTTGCTGCTGGCCACGTCCGGACTGCTCGGCGTCGTCTACGCCCTGGTCGAGGGTCGTCAGCAGGACTGGGCGGCCTGGATCTGGACCGTGGGAGCGGCCGGGGTCGTGGTGCTGGCGGCGTTCGTCGTCCAGCAGCGACGGCGCGAACGTGTCACCGGGTCGGCCCTGCTGCCGATGCGGCTCTTCTCCGACCGCGGCTTCTCGGCCGGTCTGGTCACGCAGGGCGCGTTCCAGGGCTCGCTGGCGGGCTTCGCGCTGGTGCTCACGGTCTACGTGCAGACGGGTCTCGGCTGGTCGGCGATCCATGCCGGCATGACCCTGCTGCCCTTCAGCCTCGGTGCGTTCCTCGGCACCGGCATCTCGGTGCCGCTGGGCGTGAAGCTGGGCAAGGTCGTGATGGTGTCCGGAGCGGCCTTGCAGTCCGCGGCGACGGTCTGGGTGCTCGCGGTCGTGCACGGCCGGGGCGACGGGCTCTCGACGTGGGACCTGGTGCCGGCGCTGGTGATCTCCGGGATCGGGCTGGGCCTGCTGGTGGTGCCGCTCGTCGACGTGGCCCTGGCGACCATCCCGACCGCCGAGGCAGGGGCGGCCTCGGGCGCCTACGGCACGGTCCAGCAGGTCGGGGCCGCGCTCGGTGTCGCGATCACCGGGACCGTGTTCTTCAACGTGGTCGGCACGTCGTACGACGCGGGCTCGCTGCGGTCGGGACTCCTCGCCGCCTGCTGGGTCGCCGCCGCCGGCTACGCCCTGGCCGCCCTGGCGTCCCTCCTGCTCCCGAGCCGGGCCCAGGTCCACGCCCACCAGGAGATCGTCGAGCGGGAGCTGGCCGAGACCGCCCCGGTCCCCGCCTGACCCACGCCGACCCGTCAGACGTTCACCGTGAGGAACGCTGACCCGGCACACGTTGTGCCAGGTGGGACGCCGACCCGGCACAACGTGTGCCGGGTCGGCGTCGTGAGCGGTGAACTTCGTGCCGGGTCGGCGTCGTGGGCGGTGAACTTCTGCCGGGTCAGCGCACGAGGGTCAGCAGCTGGGTGGCGCGGGTGAGCACGACGTAGAGGGTGGCCCGGCCGGTCGGGGACTCCGCCTCGATCGCGTCCGGGTCGACCACGACGATGCCGTCGAACTCCAGGCCCTTGGTGTCGATGCCGGTCAGCACCACGACCCGGTCGTCGCCCGCGGCGGCCGGGTTGGCCGCGTGGGGGGCGTGCTCGGCGTACTCCGGCCACGACGCCAGCCACCCCGACACCTCCGACCGGCGCGCGACCGGGACGACGATCCCGATCGTCCCGGCGACCTGGCCGGCGATCTCGCCCAGCTGCTCGCGGACCGTGCTCGCGAGGTCACCGCCGGCGGGCACCTCACGGGGGGAGACCCCCGTCGAGCGCACCGCCGTCGGCAGGTCGGCGTCGAGGCCGACCCGACCGGCGTACGCCGCGGCGTACTCGTAGATCTCGGAGGAGTTCCGGTAGTTGGTCGAGAGGTGGAACTCGTGGAGCTCCTTGCCCTCGATCGCCGCGGCTCGTGCGGAGGCCGACTCGGCGGGCACCGGCCACGACGACTGGGCGGCGTCGCCCACGATGGTCCAGGTCGCGGCCCTGCCGCGGCGGCCGACCATGCGCCACTGCATCGGGGTCAGGTCCTGCGCCTCGTCGACCAGGACGTGGGCGTAGCGGTCGTCCTCGATCCGGTGGGTCGGCGGCATCCACAGCGCCGCGCCGGAGCCGTACTCGCGCTCGACCGCGCTGGTCAGCTCCTGGAGGTCGCCCCCGAGGAAGTCGTCGAGCTCGTGGTCCTCCTCCTTCGCCCGGTCGGGCACGTCGCCCAGCGCGTAGCGCAGCTCGTCGACGAGCGGGACGTCCTCGACGGACAGGTCGTCGCCCTGCCACGACTCCACGAGCAGCCGCTGCTCGTCGGGGGTGACCACGCCTTCGCCGACGCGGGCCAGGAACTCCGGGTCGCGCAGCCAGCCGAGCACCTCGGGCGCAGCGAGCGGCGGCCACCAGGAGAGCGCGAACTCGACGAACGCCTCGGAGGAGAGCATGTCGTCGTCGAACGCCTCGCGGCCGCGGTCGCGTCCACGCTCGCCGCGCACCTGGCGCCACATCACGTCGAGCAGCGACGACGCGACGCGCGGCAGCTGCCGGTTGCGCTGGCCCTGGCTCATCAGCTGGCGCCGGAGCCGGCCGAGCGCACCGCGGTCGAGGTGGATGACGTCGTCGCGCCAGAAGACGCGGTACTCCTTGGGCGAGCCCGGCGCCTGCTGGCGCGCCGTACGCCGCATCAGCTCGGCCATCCGACCCGAGCCCTTCACCGCCGCGACCCCCGGCAGGTCGTGGTGCGTCGCGCGCAGCCCGCCGACGACCTCGCCGAGCGACCGCAGCGCCACCGCGGTCTCGCCGAGCGACGGCAGGACCCGCTCGATGTAGCGCATGAAGACGCCGGACGGACCCACCACGAGGACGCCGCCGGCCTCGTAGCGGCGCCGGTCGGTGTAGAGGAGGAACGCCGCGCGGTGCAGCGCCACGACCGTCTTGCCCGTGCCGGGGCCGCCACTGATGGCGACGACACCCTTGGCCGGCGCCCTGATCGCCTTGTCCTGCTCGGCCTGGATGGTGGCGACGATGGAGTGCATCGAGCGGTCGCGGGCGCGGGAGAGCTGCGCCATCAGCGCACCCTCGCCGACGATCGGCAGGTCGGTCTCGGCGTCCGCGTCGAGCAGCTCGTCCTCGACGCCGACGACCTGGGGGCCGGTGCAGCGCAGCACGCGCCGCCGGATCACGTCGTGGGGCTCGGCGGCGGTCGCCTGGTAGAACACCGCCGCGGCCGGTGCCCGCCAGTCGATCAGCAGGGAGTCGCGGTCGTCGTCGCGCAGCCCGATCCGGCCGATGTAGCGCGGCTCCGGGTCGAGCCGCTCCTGCAGGTCGAGCCGTCCGAACACCAGGCCCTCGTGGGCGGCGTCCAGCTGTGCGATCCGGCGCGCGGCCTGGAAGACCATGGCGTCGCGCTCGACCAGACCCCCTTCGTGACCGAGCGCGCCGCGCCCGTGACCCTCGCGCGCGAGGGCCCGGGCGTTGCGCGCCGACTTCTCCAGCTGCACATAGACCCGATCGACGAAGGCCTGCTCAGCGGCGAGCTCAGCGGCCAGAACCTCGTCTGCCACGAAACGTTTTCTCCTCGGTTCCCCGCGACCGCCCCCGTGACGGCTCCAGAAAGCACAAGTCGAACATCGTATCGCGCCCGATCCGCCGGCACTGCGAGGATCGGACAAGACCCGCAGGGGCGGATCCGTGCCTGTGACAGGCTCGGCCCGTGAAGGTCTACATCTCGGTGGACATGGAGGGTGTCGCCGGCATCTCCGACTGGGAGCAGTGCCTCGCCGGCGGCGACGACTACGCCCTCGGACGCGACCTGGCCCTCGGCGAGGTCAACGCCGCCATCGACGGCGCACGCGAGGCCGGCGCCACCGAGATCCTGGTCAACGACAGCCACTCGTTCATGCGCAACCTGCCGCCCGACCGGCTCGGGGGCCACGCGTCGTACCTCTCGGGGCGGTTCAAGCCGCTCTACATGATGGAGGGGCTGGACGCGTCGTACGACGTCGCGCTGTTCCTCGGCTACCACGCCGCGATGCCGACGCCCGGGATCCTGTCGCACACCTACAACCCGCGGGCGATCGCCGACGTCCTCCTCGACGGCACGGTCACCGGCGAGGCCGGCATCAACGCGCTGGTCGCCCAGCACCACGGCGTGCCCGTCGCGGTGATCACCGGGGACCAGTACGTCGGCCCCGAGGCCGCGCCGTTCTGTCCGGGGATCGAGGCGATCGAGGTGAAGCGCTCGGTCAGCCGCTACGCCGCCGAGCACCTCCACCCGCTCCTCGCCCGGGAGCGCATCCGCGAGGGCGTCCGTCACGCGCTGTCCGACCTGACCGCGACCCCGCCGGCGATCGGGCTGCCGGCGACCCTTGAGATCCGGCTGGTGTCGCCCGACATGGCCGAGCAGGCCACCTGGCTCCGCGGGGTCGAGCGGGTCACCTCCACCACCGTGCGCTGCCGGGACGACGACCCGCTGCGGCTCTACCGCACCTTCATGACGCTGGTGTTCCTCACCCGGTCGCTGGTCGAGAGCCGCTAGCGTCAGTCGACGCGCTCGTAGAGAGCGACGCCGAACCTGCCGCGGCCGTGGTCGAGCGTGGCTCGGACGGGAGCGCCGGCGGGGACCCACAGGTCCGGGAGCCCGCCACCTCCGCCGCTGAAGCTGCCCCCCTCCGGTGTCGCCGAAGCACCGGCCCCGAACGTGACCCGGGTGTGCCCGTGGGTGTGCCATGCCATGGCTGCGACGCGGTCCTGCGACGACGCCGGCAGGCGGAGCGGGCTCCCGGTCGAGGTCCGCCACGTCGCGAGCCGCCACGTGTGGCCGTCGCGCTCGACGACCTCGGGCACGGTGTTGCCGGCGAGCGGCTGCTGCGGCAGGGGACCGTAGACGCCCACGCCGATGCGCAGGTCGGCCGTCGACTCCGTCGCGAGCGGCGTCGGGTCGTCCATGCCGGTGCTGACCCAGGCGCGGACACGCACGGGTGCGCCCGGGTGCCGCACCGGGAACGCCACACCGAGGTGAGCGCCGGGGTCGAAGGTCCCGTCGGAGTCGCAGGACTCGCCGGACGCGCGAGCGTGGCCGTTGAAGGAGACGTTGAGCGCAGCGCCCTTCGGCAGCTCGGAGCACATGACGCCGACCCCGAGCCAGCCGCGGGGCGCCACGAACGACGCGTGCAGGTCGATCTGACCAGGCTCTCCGATGCGCGCCGTCAGCAGCCGGGCGCCGGAGACCTCGTCCCGGTAGGTGAGTCCGGCGTGCGTGTACCCGGCCGGCGACGTCGCGGTCAGGGAGTACGACGCCAGGCCGACATGCCCGCTCGAGACCCGGACGGCAAGCCGGCCCTCTTCACCCGGAGCGACCACGGCGGAGTCGTCGAACCCCTGCGTCGTGGAACGCAGCACGTCGCCGTTGGGCAGGGTGACGCGCACGGTGGTCGCTCCATCGGTCGTCCAGCTGAACAGCCGCGGGCGCGACGAGGCCTTCAGCGAGATCGAGCCGCGGCCGGTGAAGGACTCTCCGTGACCGTCCGTGCGGTAGGTGTAACCGAGCGAGTCGACGGTCGTCGGTGCCTGCTGGCCGAGCACGACCGGCGCGGCGGGCTGGGCGTCGCTGGTCAGCCGCGGCACCAGGACGGCCGCGGAACCGGCAACCAGGGCCAGAGCCACGACGCCGGTGCCCACGGCCCGGCGGCGCCGGCGTACGACGGCGACCCGGTGGTGGACGGCCGCCGTGCGGGCCACCGCGGCCGGGTCGGCGACGTCGTCGGCGTGCTGGTCGAGCGTGCGACGCAGGTCGGTGAGCGAGTTCATCGCGGGTCTCCTTCCGCCTCGGCGGAGTCGGCGGCGAGCGCCGGGTCGATGCGCAGCTTGGCGAGCGCCTTGCTGGTCTGGCTCTTGACGGTGCCGACCGAGCACCCGAGCACGTCGGCGGTCTGGGCCTCGGTCAGGTCCTCGAAGTAGCGGAGCACGACCACCGCACGCATCCGGCGCGGCAGGCGCTCCATCGCCGTCCACAGGTCGGTCGGCTCGGTGACGTCCTCGACGACCCGTTCGGGGAGCGCCTCGGTCGGCTGCTCGCCGTTCCACTTCCGTCGCCACCAGGAGGCGTAGGTGTTGACCAGGATCTTGCGGACGTAGGGCTCCGGCTCGCCGACGATCCGCTTCCAGGCGAACCACGCCCGCGTCAGCGACGTCTGGAGCAGGTCCTCGGCGAGTGCGTGGTCGTGGGTCAGCAGGTACGCCGTGCGCAGCAGCGCACGGGACCGCGCCGCGACGAACTCGTCGAACGTCGCGGCGGTCCTGCTGTCACCGGGCTCCACGCGGCCTCCCGAGTCGACGACGGACGTGGTGGTCATGCCCGGAACTACCGCCCGGGCCACCGGAATGGTTGCCTACGCCTTCTTCCGGTCCAGGAACGCCGTCATCGCCGCGCGCGCCTCGTCGGTGGCGAACAGCCGGGCGCTGAGCGCGGCCATGTCGTCGCCGAGGGCGTCGATCCGGCGCACCAGGTCGGCGTTGAGGATCCGCTTGGACTCGCGCAACCCCTGGGCGGCCCCGGTGGCGAGCTGGGCACAGAGCGCCGCGACCTCGTCGTCGAGGTCGTCGGCGGGGACCGCCCGGGTGACCAGGCCGTACTCCGCGGCCTGGCTGCCGGTGAACACCTCGCCGCCGAGCGTGGTCAGCGCGGCCGCGCGCGGGTTCATCCGCGCGTGCACGGTCAGCGAGATGATCGCGGCGGCGAGGCCGAGCTTCACCTCGGTCAAGGCGTACGTCGCGTCGTCGGCGCTGATCGCGAGGTCGCTCGCCGCGACGATCCCGATGCCCCCGGCGCGCACCGCCCCGGAGATGCGGGTGACGACGGGCTTGTCCATCGTGGCGATCAGCCGCTGGAGGGCGACGATCCGCTTCGCTCCCTCCTCCATCCCGACCGTGGTGGCCTCCGAGAGGTCGGCCCCCGAGCAGAAGACCTTCCCCGCCTGGCGGACCACCACGACCGTCGCGTCGTGGTCCTCGTCGGCCCGCTGCAGCCGCTCGAACAGCTCGGTCACCAGCTGCTGCGACAGCGCGTTGCGGTTGTGCGGGGAGTCGAGGGTGATCGTCGCGACGGCGTCGGCGACGGCGTAGTGGACGAGCTCATCCGGCATGCCGGGCATCCTGCCATCCCGGTAGTCCGTGACGATCCGCATCACTTCACGGCCTCCGGAGGTGCGTCTCGTCACGGACTACCCCGGCGGGGATCGCCCATCCCGATCACCGCCCGCGACGAACGACTCCGTGTGACCACCAGACTCCGCTTCGCCTTGTACGGCGTCCTCGCGGCCCTCGCCGGCACCGGCGTCGGCCAGCTCGTCGCCGCACTCAACGATCCGGCGTCGGCTCCGGTCCTCGCCGTCGGGGAGCTGGTCATCGACCACACCCCGACCCCGGTCAAGAACTGGGCGATCGTCCACTTCGGCACCCACGACAAGACCATCCTGGTCGGCTCGGTCCTGGTCGGCGTGCTCGTGCTCGCCGGTGTCGCCGGGCTGCTGGCCCGCCGCGCGTTCCGCTGGGGGGCCGGCCTGCTGGTCCTGCTCGTCGGGGTCGCCCTGTACGCCGCCCTCAGCCGCCCGGTCGTCCGCACCGTCGACGCGGTGCCCGGCATCCTGACCGGGATCGTCGGCCTGGCCGTCCTGTGGGCGCTGACGCGGCTCGAGACCGGACGCGCGCTGGTCCCCGGCACGACCACCGGCGAGACCGCCCACCCCAGCCGCCGAGGCGTGCTCCTCGGCGCCGCCGCGGTCGCGACCGTCGCCGCCGCCAGCGGGTACGCCGGTCGCGTCATCGCCCACTCGCGCGCCGCCATCGGCAACATCACCCTGCCCCGGCCGCGGAGCGCGGCGCCGGCGTTCCCGAAGGGCCTCGACGACAAGGTCCGCGGGATCACGCCGCTCCGCACCTCGAACGCCGACTTCTACCGCGTCGACACCCGCCTCTCACTGCCGATCGTCGACGCGTCCTCGTGGTCGCTGACCCTCGACGGCGACGTGCGCCGAGAGATGTCCTGGAGCTTCGACGACCTGCTCGCGATGCCGCTGATCGAGCGCGACATCACCCTCACCTGCGTCTCCAACGACGTCGGCGGCCCCTACGTCAGCGGCGCCCGGTGGCTCGGCGTCCGCCTCACCGACCTCCTGGACCGAGCAGGCGTCGGCGGCAAGGCCGACCAGATCCTGTCCACCGACGTCGACGGGATGACCATCAGCACCCCGCTCGCGCTGGCCACCGACGGCCGCGACGCGATGATCGCCGTCGGCATGAACGGCGAGCCGTTGCCGCGCGCCCACGGCTTCCCGGCCCGGATGGTGGTGCCCGGCCTCTACGGCTTCATCAGCGCCTGCAAGTGGATCTCGAAGATGACGCTGACGACCTACGACGCCGACTCGGCGTACTGGACCGACCGGAAGTGGGCGACCGACGCCCCGATCAAGATCGCGAGCCGGATCGACACCCCGTCCGGTCTCCAGGTGAAGACCGGCCGCACGTTCATCGGTGGGGTCGCCTGGGCCCAGCCGGTCGGCATCGCGAAGGTCGAGGTGCAGATCGACGGCGGCCCCTGGCAGCGCGCCACGCTCGGCCCCAGCGCCGGCAACGACTACTGGCGCCAGTGGTACCTGGCCTGGGACGCCAAGCCCGGTTCGCACCAGATCGCCAGCCGCGCCACCGACCGGAAGGGCAACGTGCAGACCGCCGTCCGCGCGATGCCGTTCCCCAACGGCTCCTCGGGCATCCAGAAGCTCGTCGTCGCCGTGTCCTGAATCACCACCCCGCTCCCATCCGGGTGGGGCTCCACTCCGAATCTCCGACGACCGCACACCAACGAAAGAGGTCACCATGAACACCAAGATCCGACGCACGGGGATCGCCGCGATCGCGCTGGGCAGCGCGCTCGGCCTGGCCGCGTGTGGCAGCAGCGACAGCAGCTCCACCGCCGCCGACAACACGGCCCCCTCGGACACCACTTCGAGCTCGACCACCACCGACGCCGGGGCCCAGACCTTCGGCGACGGCTGCGTCGCCGTTCCGAAGTCGGGTCCGGGCTCCTTCAACGGCATGGCCACCGCGCCCGTCGCCTCGGCCGCCAGCGCCAACCCGGTGCTCTCGACCCTCGTCACCGCGGTGAAGAAGGCCGGCCTGGTCGACACCCTGAACTCGCAGAAGGCGATCACCGTCTTCGCGCCGACCAACGACGCGTTCGCGGCCATCCCGCCCAAGACGCTGAAGGCCGTGCTCGCCGACAAGGCGACGCTGACCAAGATCCTGACCTATCACGTCATCGCCGGGAAGCTCACCCCCGACCAGCTCGACGGGTCGCACAAGACGCTCGAGGGCGGCACCCTCAAGATCAGCGGCTCCGACCCCGACTTCGTGGTCGGCACCGGCCAGGCCTCGATCGTCTGCGGCAACGTCCCGACGGCCAACGCCACGGTCTACATCGTCAACTCGGTCCTGATGCCGAAGATGTGACCTCGGTCGACCGAGAACACGACAGACGCTGACACCAGAGCCACGAGACGACAGGATCGAGCCGTGAGCCACCTCAGGCCCGTGCCCAACGACCCGCCCTCCGAGGAGGGCGGGTCGCCGTCGGCGCACCTGGCGAACCTGCTCAAGCGGGCCAGCCGCGGGGACGAGGCCGCGTTCGCGGAGCTGTACGACGCCACCTCGAGCCGCGCGTTCGGCCTCGCGGTGCGGGTCCTCCGCGACCGGGCACAGGCCGAGGAGGTGACCCAGGAGTCGTACCTCGACTGCTGGCGCCACGCCGCCCGGTACGACGTGAAGAAGGGCAGCGCGATCTCGTGGCTGCTGACCATCGTCCACCGCAAGGCCGTCGACCGGGTCCGCTCGGCCGAGGCCTCCGGACGACGCGACGCGGCGTACGGGCACCGGGAGATGACGGTGCCCCACGACGAGACCGCCGAGGCGGCGACCGCGTCGCTCGAGGCGGGCCGGGTCCGAACCGCCCTGGCCCACCTCACCACCAAGCAACGAGAGGCCGTGGAGCTGGCGTTCCTCGGGGGTTACACCCACACCGAGGTGGCCGCCCTGCTGGACCTGCCGATCGGCACCGCGAAGACCCGGATCAGGGATGGCCTGATCCGCATGAGAGACGCATTGGGCGTCGGAGAGGTAGTGCAAGCATGAGCGACATCCATGCCCTTTCGGGCGCTTACGCCATCGACGCCCTCGACGACGCCGAGCGCAGAGGCTTCGAGCAGCACCTCGCGACCTGCCCCGCCTGTCGGGCGGAGGTCCAGTCGTTCCGCGAGACCACCGCCCTGATGGCCGACCTGGAGGCCGAGGAAGCGCCGCCGGCGTCCCTCCGGGCGAACGTGCTCGCCGGGATCAGCCAGGTGCGACCGTTTCCTCCGGAGACTCCTGCGGACGCGCCCGCGGCTCACGTCGCCCCGGTGGTGACCCTGCGCCGGCGGCTGCTGCCGACGCTGGTGGCCGCCGCGGCCGTGGTGCTGCTGGCGCTCGGCACCTTCGCCTGGCACCCGTGGCAGCAGGGCGGCGGCACGACGCTGGCCGACCAGATCCGCCAGGCGCCCGACGCCGTCAGCGTGACCGAGCCGGTGCCGGGCGGCGGCAAGCTCACGATCATCCGCTCGGCCTCGCTCAAGCGGGCCGTCCTGATCGGCAGCCACGTGCCCGCCGCCAAGGCCGGCACGACGTACCAGATGTGGCTGCAGCAGCCCGGCCAGGGCATGGTGTCCGCCGGGTTGATGCCCGACGCGGAGGAGCCGACCGTGCTCACCGGTGACGCCGCCACGGCCAAGGCCGCGGCCGTCTCGGTGGAACCCGAGTCCGGGTCCGCCAACCCCACGGGTCCCGTCATCGCGCTCTTCCCGTTGAAGACGGGCGCATCGGGGAACGACGCGGCATGACCACCACGTCATCCGGTGCCCGGCGCATCGCGGTGATCGGGTCCGGCGTCGCCGGTCTGACAGCCGCGCACGTCGCGGCGCGCACCGCCCACGTGACCCTCTACGAGGCGGACGCCCGCCTCGGCGGGCACGCCGACACGCACCGTGTGGGCGATCTCGCCATCGACACCGGCTTCATCGTGCACAACCAGCGCACCTACCCGACCCTGCTCCGGCTCTTCGCCGAGCTCGGCGTCGCGACCCAGCCGTCGGAGATGTCGATGTCCGTGCGCGACGAGGAGACCGGCCTGGAGTACGCCGGTGCGCTCGGCGCCCGTGGCCTGTTCCCGTCCCTGCGCAACCTCGGCCGGCCGGCGTACCTGCGGATGCTGCGCGAGGTGCCGCGCTTCCACCGCCGTGCCCGCGCCCTGCTGGCCGACCCGTCCGCGGCCGGAGACGCGACCCTGCGTGACTTCCTCGCCGAGGGCGGCTTCTCGGCGTACTTCGGCCGGCAGTTCATGGAGCCGCTGGTGGCGGCCGTCTGGTCCTGCGACCCCGACGTGGCGCTGGACTACCCCGCGCGCTACCTCTTCGAGTTCCTGTCCCACCACGGGATGCTCTCGGTCACCGGCTCGCCGCAGTGGCGCACGGTGGTCGGGGGATCACAGGAGTACGTCGCCCGCGTGGCGGCCCGCCTCGACGACGTGCGGCCGGGCACCAAGATCACCTCGGTGGTCCAGACGCCCGACGGCGTCCGCGTCACCGACGGCAACGGCGGGACCACGACGTACGACGGCGTCGTCATCGCCACCCATCCCGACCAGGCGCTGGCGATGCTGCCCGAGCCGAGCGACGCGCAGCGCCTGGCCCTGTCGTCCATGCCCTACTCGAGCAACGTCGCGCTGCTCCACACCGACACCTCCCTGCTCCCGCGCGCCGGGCGAGCCCGGGCGTCGTGGAACTTCCTGCGGCCGGCCCGAGGGGGCAGTGACGGCGTCACGGTCACCTACGACCTGACCCGGCTCCAGCGGCTGGCCACCGACACCCACTACCTGGTCACCCTCGGCGGCGAGGACCTCGTTGACCCCGACTCGGTGATCGAGCGGATGGAGTACGCCCACCCGATCTACACGCCCGGATCGGTCGCCGCCCAGCGCGCGCCTGCCGGACGCGAACACCGACCGGATCGCATTCGCCGGCGCCTACCACGGCTGGGGGTTCCACGAGGACGGCGCCAGGTCCGGAGCCGCGGCCGCCGCCCACCTCGGCCTGCCCTGGGACGCGCCCGAGCTGCCGGAGCCGGGGATGTTCGCCTCGCGCATCCGCCACACCCGCCGCCGCCCGTTCCGCAAGGACTTCGAGCACCGCACGCACACCTGGCTCGTCGACCTCGACGACCTGCCCGACCACGGCGTCCTCGGCACCTTCGAGGCGCGCGACCACCTCGGCTCGCCCGACGCATCCCTGCGGGAGAACGTCGACGCCTTCCTCACCGAGCACGGGATCGACGTGACCGGAGGCCGGGTACTGATGGCCGCGAACGCCCGCGCGTTCGGCAACGGCTTCAACCCGATCAGCGTCTTCTGGTGCTTCGACCGGACCCAGCAGCTCGCCGGCGCGATCGTCGAGGTCCACAACACCTACGGCGGTCGCCACGCCTACCTCGTCCACCCCGACGACCAGGGCCGCGCGCGCGTCGACAAGCAGCTCTACGTCTCGCCGTTCCACGGCACCGACGGCTGGTACGACGTGCGGGTGCCGGTCCCCGGCGACGACCTGCTGGTCGCGGTCACCCTGCACACCGACGACGGCGCGACGTTCAGCGCCTCGCTGTCCGGCCGCCGGACCCCGACGTCCGCCCGCAAGGCCGCACCCGCGGCCCTGCGTGGCGCCGCCCTGATCCGCGTCCATGGCGTCGGCCTGTGGCTACGCCGCCTGCCGGTCCAGCCACGACCCGCTGCCACCCCGAAGGAGGGGACTGCCCGATGACCACCGTCATCAGCCGCCCGGCCCTGGACCAGTGGCCCGACCTGGCCCAGGTCCCCAGCGGCCTCCGCGCCACCGTCTCGGCGTCCGTCGCCCGCCACCTCTTCGAGGCCGGCGTACGGCGACTCCCGGTCACCGTCCACCTCGAGGGTCGAACCCTGGGAGCGGGCGGTCCGGAGATGACCGTCCACCGTCCCGAGGAGTTCTTCGCCCGGCTCGGGCACGGCCTGCTGATCGGGTTCGGCGAGGCCTACCTCACGGGCGCCTGGGACGCTCCGGACCTCGGCGCGTTCCTCACCGTGCTCGCCGCGGACATGCCGCGACTCGTGCCGGACAGCCTGCAGAAGCTGCGGGCGATCGCCGTCCGGCGGCCACCGCGTCGTGAGCGCAGCACCCGCGCCAACTCGCGGAAGAACATCGCCCACCACTACGACCTGTCGAACGACCTGTTCGAGGAGTTCCTCGACGAGACGCTGACCTACTCGTCGGCGCTGTTCGAGGGCGACGAGCTGCCGCTCTCCGGCTTCTCGCGGATGACCGCGCCCACGCGTGGTGCCGACCTGGCGAACGGGCAGGCGCGCAAGATCGAGCGCCTCCTCGACCGGACCGGTGTCACCGCCGGCACCCGCGTGCTCGAGATCGGCACCGGCTGGGGCGAGCTCGCCCTCCGCGCCGCGCGTCGGGGAGCCGTCGTCCACTCGATCACCCTGTCCACCGAGCAGAAGGAGCTGGCCGAGGCCCGGATCGCGGCCGCCGGGCTGGCCGACCGGGTCACCGTGCAGCTGCTGGACTACCGCGCACTGGTCTCGACCGGCTCGACCGACGAGACGCCGTCGTACGACGTGGTGCTCTCGGTGGAGATGATCGAGGCGGTCGGCTACGACTTCTGGACCGACTACTTCGAGATCCTCGACCGGGTGACCGTGCCCGGCGGCCGGGTCGGCATCCAGGCGATCACGATGCCGCACGACCGGATGCTGGCGACGCGACGGACCTACACCTGGATCAACAAGTACGTCTTCCCAGGCGGCTTCCTGCCGTCGGTCGAGGTGATCGACCGGATCACGTCGCGGCACACGGGGCTGCGGATCACCGACCGGCTCTCGTTCGGCACGCACTACGCCGAGACGCTGCGCCAGTGGGACGACCGGTTCCTCCTCGCGCGCGAGCGGGTGCTGGCCCTCGGGTTCGACGACACCTTCCTGCGGATGTGGCACTTCTACCTGGAGTACTCGCGCGCGGGGTTCGCCTCGGGCTACATCGACGTCAACCAGATCGTGCTGACCCGCGAGGGCGCGCGATGACCGCCGACACCGCCGCCCGGCGTACGACGCGGGGCCGCACCGGTGGCGTCGCCGCCGAGCTGGCCGCGGCGGCCGAGCCGTTCGTCGGTGGCGAGCTGCCGGTCCGGCTCCGCGCCTGGGACGGCTCCGAGGCGGGGCCCGAGGACGGGGCGGTGGTCGAGATCCGGACGCCCGACGCCCTGCGTCGGCTGCTGTGGCATCCGGGTGAGCTGGGCGCGGCCCAGGCCTACGTCACCGGTGAGCTCGAGGTGCACGGAGACCTCGGGGAGGCCCTGAGCAACGCCTTCGCGGTCGGCCGCGAGCGCGGGGTCACCGGGCGGCCGAGTCCGGCCGCGTTCGCGCATGGGGTGCGAACGCTGCGTGCGCTCGGCGTCCTGGGGAAGCCGCCGGCGCCGCCCGCGTCGCAGGCACGGGTGCGCGGCCGGCTGCACAGCCCGGGCCGCGACCGGCGTGCGATCAGCCACCACTACGACCTCTCCAACGAGTTCTACGGGCTGATCCTCGACCCCGCGATGGCCTACTCGTGCGCCTACTACGGCGACGACCCGGACCAGTCCGTGGCCTCCGCCCAGCACGCCAAGCTGGACCTGGTCTGCCGCAAGCTCGACCTCGGACCGGACCGGACCCTGCTGGACGTCGGCTGCGGATGGGGCTCGCTGTCCCTGCACGCCGCCGAGCACTTCGGCGCCCGGGTGACCGGGGTGACGATCGCGGCCGAGCAGAAGAAGCTGATCGACCAGCGGATCGCCGAGCGTGGGCTGGGCGACCGGGTCGAGATCCGGCTCCAGGACTACCGCGAGGTGCCCGAGCGCGACCACTTCGACGCGGTCGGGTCGCTGGAGATGGGCGAGCACGTCGGCGAGCGCAACTACCCGGCGTACGTCGACGTCCTGCGGCGCTCGGTGCGGCCGGGCGGCCGGGTGCTCGTGCAGCAGATGTCTCGGACCGGCAAGCATCCCGGGGGCGGGCCGTTCATCGAGTCGTTCATCGCACCGGACATGTACATGCGTCCGGTCGGTGAGACCGTCGCGTACCTCGAGCACGGGGGTCTCGAGGTACGCGACGTGCACGCCCTGCGCGAGCACTACGTGCGCACGGTCGCGGGGTGGCTGGAGAACTTCGAGCTGCACCTGCCCGAGCTCACGGCCCTGGTCGGCGAGGAGGTCGTGCGGGTCTGGCGGCTCTACCTCGTCGGCGGGGCGCTCGCGTTCCGCGACGGGCGGATGGGGGTCGACCAGATCCTGTCCGTCCGTCCGGGGGGCGACCACGACCTCCCGCCGGAGCGGTCCTGGTGATCTCCACCTGGTGGGGACTCGCCGTGCTCGCGGTCGCGATCGCGGCCGCCGCCATGGTGGTGACCGCGCTCGTCGCCCGAGCCGTGGGCCGGGTCTCGGTCGTCGACGTCACCTGGGGGCTCGCCCTCGTCGCGATCGGGCTGGGTGCGGCCGTGGCCGGGACCGGCACGCCGTGGCGCCGCTGGCTGGTCTTCGTGCTGGTCGCGGTCTGGGGCTGCCGCCTGGCCTGGCACATCCTGCGCCGCTCGCGCGGGCGGGGTGAGGACCCCCGCTACGAGGAGCTGCTCGACGGCGGCGGCTTCGGGACGGCGATCCGCAAGGTCTTCCTGACCCAGGGGGTCGTGATCTGCCTGATCGCGCTGCCCGTGCTCGCGGCCGGGCACTCCGACGTGGCCTGGGCGCCGCTGGTCTGGGTCGGCGTGGTGGTCTGGGGGATCGGCGTGGTCTTCGAGTCGGTCGGCGACGCTCAGCTCGCGGCGTACAGGCGCGACCCCGACCGCGGCCCGGTGATGGACCGCGGGCTGTGGGGGTGGACCCGCCATCCCAACTACTTCGGCGACGCGTGCCTGTGGTGGGGCATCTGGGTCGCCGGCGGCCTCGCGTCGGGCTGGCTGCCCGCTCTGGTCTCGGTCGCCTCGCCGATCGCCATGACCTACTTCATCCGCAACGTCACCGGCGCCAAGCTGCTGGAGAAGACCATGTCGACGCGGCCCGGCTGGGACGAGTACGCCGCCCGGGTGCCCCTGTTCTTCCCCCGCCCCCCTCGGCGTACGTCTCGATAGTACGGATCACATGACGGGTTGCGAGTCCCCAGGGAGGGGCCACGTGATCCGTACTATCGAGTGATGGCCGACCGGGTGGCGGAGGCGTTCGCCGCGATGCCCCGGGAGGAGTTCCTCCCGGCGGGGCAGCGGCGGAGCGCGGCGTACGACGGTCCGCTGCCGATCGGGCTCGGCCAGACGAACTCACAGCCACGCACCGTCGAGTCGATGCTGCGGCTGCTCGACGTCCATCCCGGGCACAAGGTGCTCGACGTCGGGTCCGGCTCCGGGTGGACCACCGCCCTGCTCGCGCACCTCACCGGTCCGACCGGTCGCGTGCTCGGGGTCGAGCTCGAGCCCGACCTGGCCGAGCTCGGCGGCGAGAACCTCGAGCGCGCCTCCGTGCCCTGGGCGAGCATCCACGAGGCGAGGCCGGACGTGCTCGGCCTGCCCGGCGCGGCGCCGTTCCACCGGATCCTGGTCTCGGCGATGGCCCGGGAGCTCCCGGACGACCTGGTGGCGCAGCTGCACACCGGCGGGGTGATGGTGGTCCCGGTCGCCGGGACGATGCTCCGGGTCTCGTGCTCGATGCGCGACGTGAGCGTCACCCGGCACGGGTCCTACCGGTTCGTGCCCCTCAGGTGAGCGGGGGCTCGATCCCCCAGAGCGCGGCGACGTGGCGGGCGTCCGTGCCGCAGCAACCGCCGACGATCTGCAGCGCCGGCAGGTGCTGTTCGAGGGCGCGGTGGGCGGAGACCAGGACGCCGAGGTCGCCTTCGTCGAGGGTCTCGGCCTCGTCGAGCTCCGCATGGCTCTGCAACGACGCGTTGCTGCGCAGGCCGTGGATGCGCCCGACCCAGGCTCCGGCGTTCTCGAACGCCGGGAGGACGTGCTGCGGGTGGGCACAGTTGACCATGAAGGACGCCGGCGACGTGTCCTCGTCGACCGTGGTCACGGCGTCTCCCAAGGACGTCCCGTCCGGCAGCCGGCCGTCGGTCTCGACGGTGAACGAGATGACCGCCGGGATGCCGGCTGCGGCCGCTGCTCGCGCCACCCCGAGGCCCTCGTGGGAGTCGGTCATGGTCAGCACCGAGACCTCGTCGGCCCCGGCTGCCGAGAACGACGCGACCTGAGCGGCGTGGTACTCCGCGGCCTCATCGGCGCTCGACGCGCTGCCCGCGGCGTACCCGTCGCCACGCGGACCGATCTGCCCGACGATCGTCGTGCCGTCGACCCGGTCGCCCCACTCGGCGGCCAGGCCCTGCAGGAACTCGATCGAGGCCCGGTTGACGTCGTCGAGGGCGGCAACGTCGTCACCGAGGATCGCACCCCAGTCGGGGTTCGCCCGCCAGGTCGGCGACTCCAGCCGGAGGCCGGCGCCGGCCGCCTCGGCGATGGCGACGTACCCCTCGTAGTAGGACCGCAGCAGCGCGCGGCCCTCGTCGGTGCGCAGCAGGGGGTACGCCGCGAACTCCGGAAGGTCGGCGCCCCGGTGGAAGATCAGGTCGGTCTCGAGACCGCCGTCGGTCACCCAGCGCCAGGTGTCAGGCATGCCCCTGCCTACCAGATCGGGCGGCGTCGCGTCAGTAGCTCTTGGGCAGGCCCAACGAGTGCATGGCGACGAAGTTGAGGATCATCTCGCGCGAGACCGGTGCGATCCGCCCGGCCCGGGTGGCCACGAGGAGCCCGGCCATGCCGTACTCCTGGGTGATCCCGTTGCCGCCGTGGGTCTGCACCGCACGGTCGGCCGCGTCGCAAGCGGCCTCGGCGGCGGCGTACTTGGCCATGTTCGCCGCCTCGCCCGCGGCCATGTCGTCGCCCGCGTCGCAGAGCGCGGCGGCCTTCTGGGTCATCAGCCGGGCCAGCTCGACCTCGATCTTCGACTGCGCGAGCGGGTGGGCGATCGCCTGGTGGGTCCCGATCGGACCCTGGAAGACCGTGCGCTCCTTCGCGTACGCCGCGGCCTTGTCCAGGGCGAACCTGGCGAGCCCGGTGGAGAACGACGCGGCCATGATCCGCTCGGGGTTGAGCCCGGCGAAGAGCTGGACCAGGCCGCCGTCCTCGTCGCCGACCAGCGCGTCCGCCGGAAGCCGCACGTCGTCGACGAACACCTGGAACTGCAGCTCCGGGCTGACGATCTCCATCGGGATCGGTCGCGCCTCGAAGCCCTCCGCGTCCGTCGGTACGACGAACAGCACCGGCTTCAGCTTGCCGGTCCGCGCGTCCTCGGTGCGGGCGACGACGAGCACGTTCTCGGCCTCGTCGACCCCGGAGATGTAGATCTTGCGGCCGTTCAGCACCCATCCGTCACCGTCGCGCCGGGCGGTGGTGGTGATGTTGTGGGTGTTGGTGCCGGCGTCGGGCTCGGTGATCGCGAACGCCATCGTCCCGGTGCCGTCGCAGATGCCGGGCAGCCAGCGCTGCTTCTGCTCCTCGGTGCCGTAGCGGGCGATGATGGTTCCGCAGATCGCCGGGCTCACCACCATCAGCAGCAGCGGACAGCCCTGGGCGGCGAGCTCCTCGCAGACCGCCGCGATGTCGCCGATGCCGCCGCCTCCACCGCCGTACTCCTCGGGGATGTTGATCCCGAGGTAGCCGGTCCGCCCGATCTCCAGCCAGCAGGTCCGTGGTCTTCTCGCCCGAGCGGGCCTTCTCGGTGAACCACTCGCGTCCGTACTTCCCGGCCAGCTTGGCGACCTCGCGACGCAGCGCCTGGCGCTCCTCGGACTCGGTGTAGCTGTTCATGTGATCTCCTCCACGACTGCCAGGACCTCGCCCGCCGCGACCTGCGCCCCGGGCCGTACGTCGAGCTCCGTCACCGTGCCCGCGCTCGGGGCGCTCACGGTGTGCTGCATCTTCATCGCCTCGAGCACCAGGACCGGCTCGCCGGCCTCGACCCGCTGCCCCTTCTCGACCGCCACGCTGACGACGGTGCCGGGCATCGGGGCGAGGAGGCTGCCGCTCGCAACCGCCTCGGCCGGGTCGGTGAAGCGCGGGACGACGACCAGGGCCGCATGCCCCGTCGGACCGTCGACGTCGACCCGGTCGCCGCTGATCGCCACGGCGTACGTCGTGACGACCCCGTCGCGCTCGAGCGTCACGCCGGTCGGGCCGGCCGCGTGGACCGTCAGGCCGCCGACGGCGTACCCCTCGCGTCCGGCCCACCACTCCACGACGTGGCCGCCGGTGAACTCGGTCCGTTGTGGCTGGCTGACGACGTTGCGCCACGCCACCGGGATGCCCTGCTGGACCGTCCGGCCCGCGCGTGCGCGTTCGGCCAGGGCCAGCGCGGCGGCGACCGCGTGGTCGCCGGTGAGTGTGGCGGGGATCGGTGGATGCTCGTCGAGGAACGCCGTCGAGAGCTCACCGGCCAGGAAGTCCGGGTCACGGAGAAGGCCGACCAGCTGGTCGCGGTTGGTGGTCACGCCGTGGATGCGGGTGCGGGCCAGGACGCCCGCCAGCGTCCGCGCCGCGCCCTCGCGGGACTCGCCGTGGACGACCACCTTCGCCAGCATCGCGTCGTAGAACGTCGAGACCACGCTCCCCGAGGCGTAGCCGGCGTCGACCCGGAGCCCCGGAGCCGCCGGGAGGTCGAGGGTCGACAGGGTGCCGCCCTGCGGGGCGTAGTCGGCCGCCGGGTCCTCGGCGTAGAGACGGACCTCGATCGCGTGACCCGACGCCGGCGCCGCCGGCGTGACCGGGCGCCCTTCCGCCACGGCGATCTGCTGCGCGACGAGGTCGACGTCGTGGACCTCCTCGGTGACCGGGTGCTCGACCTGGAGCCGGGTGTTCATCTCGAGGAACCAGAAGTGGTCCGTCCGTGGGTCGAGAAGGAACTCGACGGTCCCGGCGCCGACGTACGAGACGGCCGCGGCCGCCGTGCGGGCCGCCTCGTGCAGGGCGGTGCGCGTCGCATCGCTGAGGCCGGGGGCCGGTGACTCCTCCACCACCTTCTGGTGGCGACGCTGCAAGGAGCAGTCGCGCTCGCCGTACACCTCCACCCTGCCGTGGCGGTCGCCGACGACCTGCACCTCGACGTGACGTCCGTGCTCGACGATAGGGCTCGACGAAGACGGTCCCGTCCCCGAACGCCGACTCCGCCTCCGCACGTGCGGCGGCCAGCTCCTCGTCGAGGCGGGCCAGGTCGCGCACGACCCGCATGCCGCGTCCGCCGCCACCGGCCGAGGCCTTCACCAGCACCGGCAGGTCGGCCGCCGTGGGTGAGGTCGGGGTCTCGAGCACCGGCACCCCGGCCCCGCGCATCAGCTCCTTGGCCCGCACCTTCGAGCCCATCGCCTCGATCGACTCCGGATCGGGCCCGATCCAGGTCAGCCCGGCCTCGATGACGGCGCGCGCGAAGTCGGCGTTCTCCGAGAGGAAGCCGTAGCCGGGGTGGATCGCGTCCGCGCCCGCCCGCCGGGCCGCGGCGACGAGCAGGTCGATCCGCAGGTAGGTCTCGGCGGGGGCACTGCCGGGCAGGCGCACCGCGACGTCGGCCTCGCGGACGTAGGGCAGCCCCGCATCGGCGTCCGAGTGGACCGCCACGGTCGCGATCCCGAGGTCGCGGCAGGTGCGGAACACGCGGCTCGCGATCTCGGCCCGGTTGGCCACCAACAGTCGCCTGATCACGTCCGGAACACCCCGTAGCCGCCGGCACCCGTGAAGGGCGCGTTCTCGATCACGGAGAGGCAGATCGCCAGCACCGTCCGGGTGTCCCGGGGGTCGATCACGCCGTCGTCGTAGAGCATCCCCGAGAGGAAGAACGGCAGGCTCTGCTCCTCGACGCTCGCCTCGACGAGCTCCCGCATCTGCGCGTCGCCCGTCTCGTCGTACTCCTGGCCGCGCGACTCCGCCGCGGCGCGCGCCACGATCGAGAGGACGCCGGCCAGCTGCGCCGGGCCCATCACCGCCGACTTCGCGCTCGGCCAGGTGAAGAGGAACCGTGGGTCGAAGGCCCGGCCGTTCATCCCGTAGTTCCCGGCGCCGTACGACGCACCCATGATCACGCTCAGGTGGGGCACGGTGCTGTTGCTGACCGCGTTGATCATCTGCGCGCCGTGCTTGATGATGCCGCCCTGCTCGTACTCGGCGCCGACCATGTAGCCGGTCGTGTTGTGCAGGAACAACAGGGGTGTGTCGGCCTGGTTCGCCAGCTGGATGAACTGGGTCGCCTTCTGTGCCTCCTCGCTGAACAGCACGCCCTGGGCGTTGGCGAGGATCCCGATCGGACGGCCGTGGAGCCGCGCCCACCCGGTGACCAATGACGCGCCGTAGAGCGGTTTGAACTCGTCGAACGGCCGCTCGTTGCCATGGCCGCTGCCGTCGACCAGTCGGACGATCACCTCGCGCGGGTCGAACGGCTCGCGGAGGTCGCTCGGGATCAGGTCGAGCAGTCCGTCGGCCTCGAGGTCGGGCTCGACGAACGGTGGGACCGGCTCCGTCCGCGCCTTGCGTCGGTTGAGTCGCGCGACGATCCGGCGCCCGATCCGGATCGCGTCGAGCTCGTCCTCCGCCAGGTAGTCGGCCAGGCCGGAGATGCGCGCGTGCATGGACGCGCCTCCGAGTGACTCGTCGTCCGCCTCCTCACCGGTGGCCATCTTCACGAGAGGGGGGCCACCCAGGAACACCTTCGCCTGCCCCCTCACCATGACCGTGTAGTCCGACATCCCGGGCACGTAGGCGCCCCCGGCTGTGGAATTGCCGAACACGAGCGCGACTGTGGGTTGTTTCCGGGCCGACGCACGGGTCAGGTCGCGGAACAGCTTCCCGCCCGGGATGAAGATCTCCTTCTGCGTCGGAAGGTCCGCGCCTCCCGACTCGACCAGCGAGATCGTCGGCAGGTGGTTCTCCTCGGCGATCTGCGAGGCGCGGAAGATCTTCTTCACCGTCCACGGGTTGCTGGCGCCCCCCTTCACGCTGGGGTCGTTGGCGGTGATCAGGCACTCGACGCCCTCGACGACCCCGATCCCGGTCACCACGCTCGCCCCGACCGTGAAGTCCGAGCCCCATCCCGCCAGCGGCGACAGCTCGAGGAACGCCGACCCCGGGTCGACCAGCAGCTCGATCCGCTCGCGCGGCAACAGCTTGCCCCGTGCGTGGTGGCGGTCGACGTACTTCTCGCCACCGCCGGCCACGGCCTTGGCGTGCTCGGCCTCGAGGTCGGCGAGCTTGGCCAGCATCGCCGTCCGGTTCGCGCCGGCCTGGTCGGTCGGGGCAGTGGTCACGTCTCGAGCACCGCCTTCATCCGCTCCAGCGTCGTCCGCATCCCCCGCTCGTTGGTGCGCCCGCGCAGCGGCCCGAGCAGGGTCCAGTAGGCCCGCATCATCAAGGACGGCTCGATCCGGAAGTACTCCGTGACCCGCGTGCCGTTCCCGTCGGGCGCGAGCCGGTAGCCCCAGTTGTTGAGGGTGGTCTGGTCGGTGCCGACGGCGAACTCGAACACCTCGTTCGGCACGCAGGCGGTCACCTGGCACGGCGACCAGTACGTCGGGCCGACGCCGTTGCGCTTGACGTGCCCCTTGAACGACGCCCCCACCTCAGGCCCGGTCGAGCCACGCGTCCACCGGGCCTCGAAGGTCTCCGGCGAGAACTCCCCGATCCTGGTCACGTCACTGACCAGCGCCCACACCTCCTCCGGCGGGGCGTCGATGTGGACCGAGACCTCACGGGTCAGCGGCCCGTGCAGCCCGGGGATCACGGCGCGTATCCCAGCAGTCGTGCGGCAAGATCGGTCAGCACCTCGGTCGCTCCTCCTCCGATGCGCAGGATCCGGGCGTCGCGGAAGTGCCGCTCCACCTCGGTCCCGTGCAGGTATCCGGTTCCGCCGTGCAGCTGCACGGCCTGGTCGCAGACGTACGCCGCGCACTCCACGGCGGTCTGCTTCGCCAGGCACGCGTCGGCCACGACGTCCGCGCCCTCGACGTACCGCCGCGCGACCTCGTGGGTGTACGCCCGCGCGACCTCGACCTGGCGGTGCATCTCGACGAGACGCTGCCGCACGACCTGACGCGCCACGAGCGCGCGGCCGAACGTCTCGCGCTCGCGGCAGTACGCCGCGGTCAGGGCGAGGCTCCGAGCGGCGATGCCGTAGCCGTGCACCGCCAGAGCGAGACGCTCCACGACGAACTGCTCGGCGATCCGCGCGAAACCCGATCCCTCGACCCCGACCAGGTTCGACGCCGGCACGCGGACGTCGGCGAAGCCGAGCTCGGCGGTGTCGGAGCAGTGCCAGCCCATCGTCGACAGCGACCGGTCGACCGTGAAGCCCGGCGTCCCCTTCTCGACCACCAGCAGCGACAGGCCCGCGTGACCCGGCCCGCCGGTGCGGACCGCCGTCGTCACGAAGTCCGCCCGCACCCCACTGGTGATGAACGTCTTGGTCCCGTCGACGACGTAGTGGTCGTCGACGCGTCGGGCCGTCGTCCGGATGGCGGCGACGTCGGAGCCACCTCCCGGCTCGGTGACCGCCAGCGCACCGACCAGCTCGCCGGCCAGGGTCGGCCGGACGAAGCGGTCGACGAGGTCGGCGTCCCCGGACGCGGCCAGGTGGGGCAGCGAGATGCCCGACGTGAAGAGCGCGGCCATCAGGCCGCTGGAGGCACCCTCGGCGAGCATCGCCTCCATCACCGCGATGCTGTCGAGGAGGTCACCGCCCTCGCCACCGACCTCCACCGGGAAGGCCACGCCGAGGAGGCCGTGCTTCGCGGCCCGACGGTGCAGGTCGCGGGGCACCTCACCGGCGTCCTCCCACTGCTGGAGGTACGGCGTGACCTCGCGCCGGGTGAACTCACGCGCCACCTCGCGCAGCGCCTCGCGCTCGGCGGTCATGGGTGGTCCCGGTGATCGACTGCTTCATCAAGAGAGGCAGGTGAACCGCCACTTCTCTCGGTGAGTTCCGCACGAGAAGTGCGGGTTGACCTCCATCTCTTGATGAACCGGTCACCACCCCCCGCCCTCACAGCAACCCCTCCGGGATCTCCACGTGCCGCGACCGTGCCCACTCGCCCAGCCCCTTCGCCTGCGGGTCGAACCGCGTCGACGCGGCGACGCCCTCCCCGAGCAGTCCGTGCAGCACGACGTTGACCCCGCCCAGGTTCGGCAGGGGGAACACCTCGACCTCGTGACCCGCCGCCTCGGGGAGCAGCGTGCGGACGAAGTCGGGGGTGACGGTCTCGAGCAGCCAGGCCACCCGGGCGTCGTAGGACGTTGCCAGGTCGTGAGCCACCCAGAGCCCGAGGTTGGCGTCGCCACCCTTGTCCCCGGAGCGGGCGTGCACGAACGCCCCCAGCGGCGCCCTCACGCCACGACCTCCGTCGAACCGTCGGCGTGGTGCACGGTCTGCGAGACGTCCGATCGGTCGACGTACTCCGCCCGGTAGACGCCGTACGGCGTGCCGCTCGCGGGCGGCGCGGTCATCGTGAAGCCGGGGTACGACGCCAGCGCGAGCTCCACGACGGCGCCGCTGAAGGCGCGACCGACCGGCTCGGGCGACGAGTCCTGCACCGTGCATCGCAGCAGGACCGAGGCGCCCTCCTCGGTGTCGGCTGTCCGGCCGGGGCAGCGCGCCCAGCGCCCACGTGACCGAGGACGCGTCCAGCCGCGGCTCGAGCTGACCCCGCACCCACTCCGCCTTGGCCTCGAGGTCCAGCCCGGTCAGCACCAGCTCCACGGAGTTGCGGTAGCCGCCCAGCTCGTTGACGCAGACCTTGAGCTGCTCGGGCGGGGCCGAGCCCCGGACGCCCGAGATGCGCGACGCGATCGGCGCCCACGTCCGAGAGCGTGACGGTGTCGAGGTGGGCGATGACGTCGGGGCCGAGGTACGCCGTCGACTGCACCTCGTACATCAGCTGGGCGGTCACCGTGTCGACCGTGACCATCCCGCCGGTGCCGTCGTGCTTCGTGATCACCGACGAGCCGTCCGCCGCGACCTCGGCGAGCGGAAACCCCAGTGGTCGAGCGGGATCCGGGATCTCGCGGAAGCCCGAGAAGTTGCCACCCGTGGCCTGGCAGCCGCACTCCAGCACGTGCCCGGCCACCATGGCGCCGGCCAGCTCGTCGTACGCCGTCGAGGTCCACCCGTGCCACCAGGCGGCCGGACCGACCACGAGGGAGGCGTCGGTGATCCGTCCCGTCACCACGACGTCGGCGCCCCGGGCCAGCGCGAGGGCGACGCCGAAACCACCCAGGTAGGCGTTCGCGGTCAGCGCGCCCGCGCCGAGCCCGAGGGTCGGTGCGAGGGGGCGCACGTCGTCGCCGTCGACGTACGCGATCGACGGCGCAAGCCCTTGCCCTGCCGCGATCTCACCGATCCGGGCCGCCAGACCCGCCGGGTTGAGGCCACCGGCGTTGCTGACGATCCGGACGCCACGCTCCAGCGCGAGACCGAGACAGTCCTCCACCTGACGCACGAACGTGCGGGCATAGCCGAGAGCAGGGTCCTTCAGCTGGTCGCGCCCGAGGATCAGCATCGTCAGCTCGGCGAGGTAGTCGCCGGTCAGCACGTCCAGCTCCCCACCCTCGAGCATCTCCCGCATCGCCGAGAGCCGGTCGCCGTAGAAGCCGGAGCAGTTGCCGATCCGCAGCGGCCGGCGCGGCTCAGCCATCGTGCGACTCACGTCCCTCGCCCGGCGGGCCGGCGAAGGCCTGGGCGATGTTCAGCCAGAGGTTGGCGTCGCGGCCCGTGGCGACCAGCGCGGTGTCGGCTCGATGGACCCGCTGGGTGACCAGCAGGCAGAAGTCGTACGCCGAGCCGGTCACGGTCTGCACGGCCTCCTCCGGGCCCCAGGACCAGAGGTCACCCGACGGCGCCGTCAGGTCGATCCGGAACTCCTCGGTCGGCGGCGGCGTGCGGTGCACCGAGAACGCGAAGTCGCGCGTGCGCACCCCGAGGTGGGCGACGTGCCGGATCCGGTCGGTCACCTCGGCGTCCGCGCCGAGCGCGGCGTGGACGTCGAGCGAGTGTGCCCAGGTCTCCATGAACCGCGCCGTCGCCATGGACGTGGCCGACATCGGCGGGCCGTACCACGGCATCTTCCGGCCGGCCGGGTAGGCACGGAGGGTGTCGACGAGGCGGATGCGCGCCGTACGCCAGCGGTTGAGGAGCGCCGCGGGCGCGGCGATGCCGCCGGTGAGCGCCGCCCGGTCGGTGGCGTGCTCCGGGTCGGCGAGGGCCTCGACCACCAGCGCGTCCCACCGCTCCTTGTCCGTCGCGGCGGCGAGGGCGGCCTCGTCGGTCCAGGCCAGGTGGGCGATCTGCGTGGCGACGTCCCAGCCCGGGGCGGGTGTCGGCACCCGCCAGCCGGCCTCCGGCAGGTCGGCGACGAGTGACTCCAGGCGCCCGGTCTCGGTCGCGAGGTCGCCCAGGATGCCGTCGAGCAGGCTGCTCATCGCACGGCTCCGTCGAGGGTGCGCGCCCACTGGTCGAGGATCCGGTTGCGACGGCGGGTGTCGTCGCTGATCGTGGCGGCCAGACCCAGCCCGCGGACCAGGTCGAGCGTCCCCTGCACGAGCTCGCGGACGCCGGGTCGCGACTCGTCGGCGCCGAGGAGCTCGACGGTCATCCGGTGGGTGTCGCGCCCGACCCGCTGCTCGAGCGGCCCGACGGCCTCGAGGAGGGCGGGGTCGGTGCGGGCCGCGACCCAGAGCTCCAGAGCCGCGATGAACACCGGCGAGGCGAAGTGGTCGCCGAGCATCCGGAGCACGTCGCGGGTGCGGTGGGCGGCGGGCACGGCGGCGGCCGCGGCGGCGAGCTCGGCACCCCGGACCTCGGTCAGGTGCTCGACGGCGGCGACGACCAGCGCGTTCTTGGTCGGGAAGTGGTGGAGCTGGGCTCCTCGGGAGACCCCCGCCCGCTCGCTGATCAGCGTGGTGGACGTGCCTCCGAAGCCGCGCTCCACCAGGCACTCGATGGTCGCGTCCATCAGCCTCGCCCGCATCGCCCGCGAGCGCTCCTCCTGGGGCACCCGCACGGTCGTCGACACCCGGCCATGCTCCCGTCGTACAAACAAACAGTCAAGCCTGTCGGTTTGTCACAGTCCCCGACGTTTGGGTGTCCGTCTGGATCAGCGACTGAACGTCGGGGACTATCCCGCCGAAGCGCCGTGCCAGGATGCGCGGGTGGCGGACGAGCGGACCATGCGGGAGCGGATGCTGGCCGGCGAGCGGTACCAGTTCGACGAGTCCCTGGCCGAGGACACCCGGCGCTGCCGCGACCTGCTCCGCAGGATCAACGACGCGCGACCCGACCAGGACGACGAGCGGGACGCGTGGATGCGAGAGCTGCTCGGCTCGTTCGGCGCGGGGAGCAACCTCCGGCCGCCGTTCCGGTGCGAGCTCGGCTTCCAGCTCCACGTCGGCGAGCGGGTGTTCGCCAACTTCGGCCTGGTCTGCCTCGACACCGCGCCGGTGACGATCGGCGACGACACCAAGCTCGGGCCGGGGGTGCAGCTCCTGACCGCGACCCATCCCCTCGAGCCCACCCCGCGTCGGGAACGGTGGGAGAGCGCCGAGCCGATCAGCATCGGCCGGAACGTCTGGCTCGGCGGTGCGGTCGTGGTCTGCCCCGGCGTCACCATCGGCGACGACACGGTGGTCGGGGCCGGCTCGGTGGTGGTCCGCGACCTCCCCGCCGGCGTGCTGGCCGTCGGCAACCCCGCACGGATCGTGCGACCGCTCGCGGACTGACCGACTAGTCCAGCCGGGCCACGAGCGGCAGCCGCGAGCGAGCCACCAGTCCCACCACCAGCGCGGTGACCAACGGCAGCAGGACGACGAGCCCGACGATCTCGAGCCAGGGGATCGAGAGGTAGTGGGAGGGGCCGTCGCCGGGGTTGTACGGCCGCGTCAGCGGGTAGGACACCGCGATCCCCGGCACGAAGCCGACCGCCGCCCCGAGCACCGCACCCACGACCCCGACCGAGACGGCGTACGCCGCGGCCACGGCGCGACGCATCCGCGGCGAGGCACCGACCGCCGACAGCGTCGCGAGGTCGGGTCGCGCGTCCGCCAGCGCCAGGAACGTCGCCGTCAGGGTGCCGCCGAGCATGAGCACGGCGGCGAGCCCGAACAGGATCCAGAGGACGACCTTCTCGCGACCCCGAGACCTGGTACCCGCGCTCGGTGTAGAGGTACGCGTCCCGGTCCATGGCCCTCAGCACCTGCTGGAGGTCGTCCGACTGCGCGGCCGTGAGTGTCGTCCCGGTCAGCAGCAACCCAGCGGTCCGCACCGGGAGGTGCAGTGCCCGGGCGACCGCCGGCGACAGGATCCCGGCGACCATGGGCTGGTCCGTGGGGACTCCCACGACGACGGTCGGGACCCGGACGGACCGCCCCGGGGGTCCACCGGGCTCGCCCATGGCCAGCTCCGCCGACGGCACCGTCGCGTCGGCGTGACCGAAGACCACGGCGCCGCCGCGTCGCAGGACCGGCGCGGCCCGCTGCCACTCGTGCGCCGGCAGGTACTGCCGCAACAGATCCGGGACAACCCGGCCGTCGCTCACCAGCGCCTGCACGGGCAGCGTCGACATGAAGCCGTCCGGCAGGTCCACCCCGGCGCGCACCACCAGGCCCCGGGACCCGCGTACGCCGAGGACCCTGGTCGCGTGCGCACTCGGGGCCACGCGTCGTACGGCGGCCTCGACCCGGCTCCAGTCGGCCGGCCCGTCGTTCATCGCGATCGTGCTGTACCCCTGGGGCAGCTGGGGCGTGTACTCGGCCTTGGCCTGCGCCTGGTCGCTGGTGTTGCCGATCGAGAGCGCGACCACGCCGGCGACGGTCGCGGCAACCGCGGCGACGGCCGGGACGGTGCGGGTGCGGTGACGCGCCGCGTCGCGGACGGCGTACCGCAGCGGCAACGGGAACCTGCGACCCAGCCGCGCCACCCCGAGCACGACCACCGGCACCAGGAAGATCATCCCGAGGATGGTCAGGATCGCGGCGATCGCGATCAGCCCCGTGCTCGAGCCCTGTCGCGCTCCGAGGGCTGCGGTGACGACGCCGGTCGCGACCAGTGCCGCGCCGATGAACGGCGACCGCTTGCTGGCGGCGCGGTCGCCGCGGCGTCCGGCGAGCACGGCCACGACGTCCTGCCGGGACGCGAGCCAGGCCGGGACGACGGCGGCCAGGAAGGCGCTGAGGAGTCCGAACGCCGCGATCCCCAGCAGGTGGGTCCAGCGGATCTGGAACGGCCCGAAGTACGCGTCCGACATCGACTGCAGCACCGGCAGCAGCGCACGCCCGAGTCCGATGCCCAGCACCACCCCGACGACGGCGCCGAAGGCGCCGATCACGACCGCCGAGCCGAGCACGACGCGTCGCGACTGCGTCGGCGTCCCCCCGTTCGCCGCGATCAGGGCCAGGTTGCGCGACTGCCGTCGGGCTCCGACGGCGAACGCCGGTCCTGCCAGCAGCACGACCTCGATCAGGGCCATCACGGCGATGAGGGCCAGCACGGCGTAGATCGTGGAGCGGTCGGTCGAGAGCGCTCCACGGAGCTGGGGCGGCAGCTGGGCGGTCGAGGGCGGGTGGGCCACCACGTGCCGGGACAGCACGAGCGCGCCCACGTCGTTGGCCGCGCGGACGTCCGTCCACGTGACCGGTGCGCCGCCCACCAGCCAGGTGCGCCCGGCCCGGGCGCGCGGTGGCGGCACGACGTCCGTCTCGCCCACGAGCTGCGGTTCCGAGCGGGTGTCGGTGGACTCTGCGGTCCCGACCACCGTGAGCTTCGTCCCGTCGGACCGGGTGAGCGTGTCACCGACGGCGTAGCCGTGGTCGGCGAACGCGGCGTTCATGTCGACCTCGTGGGCGCCGGTCGGGAGCCTCCCGGACGTCAGCCGGAAGAGCCCGGTCGCCAAGGGGCTCTGCAGGTCCACGCCGGTGGCGCCGACCACGAGCACGCCGAGGTCGGTCCGGATGCTCGCTTCGCTCGTCCGCAGCTCGATCGCGGGCCGGGACCCGCCCCAGACCCGCCGGACGTCGGCGAGGGTCGGCATCGACGTCGTGCCGTGGCCCCCTTGGGCGCCGTACCCCCCGGAGTCGGGATCGGCCGTCTGGAAGACCCGGTCGACGCCGGGCACCGTCGACACCCGGGCCTCGGCCGAGCCGATCCGGCGGTCCAGCCCCTCGACCGAGCTCACGCTCGCCGTCGCCTGCGCGATGTCGGCCGCGACCACGGCCACCACCGGGAACGTCACCATCGCCAGCACGAGCAGGCTGCGCCCCTTCGACCGCCAGGCGTCCCGCCACCCGAGGCGCAGTGCGATCCGCCAGCCCGAGACCAGCCTCATCGAGCCTGCTCGAGCAGGGCGTCCGGCCGGTCGGAGCCGGACTCGTCGACGATCACGCCGTCGCGCAGGAACACGACCCGGTCGGCCCACGCCGCGTGCCGCGCCTCGTGCGTGACCAGCACCCCGGCCGCACCGGCGTCGCAGCGAGCCCGGATCAGGCGCAGGATCTCCTCGCCGGTCTCGCTGTCCAACGCCCCGGTCGGCTCGTCGGCCAGGATCAGCCGGCGGTCGCCGACGATGGCGCGCGCGATCGCCACCCGCTGCTGCTGGCCGCCGGACATCTCGTCGGGGAACCGCTTCGCGAGATCCGCGATCCCGACCTCCGCGAGCGCCGCCAGCGCCGCCTTCCGAGCGGTCCGCGCGCCGACGCCGTCCAGCTCGCGCGGCAGGGCGACGTTCTCCCCGGCGGTCAGCGCCGGGATCAGGTTGAAGTCCTGGAAGACGTAGCCCACCGACGTACGCCGCATGGCCGCGCGGCCCTTCTGGCCGAGCGCGGCCAGGTCGGTCCCCTCGACGCGGACGGTTCCCGAGGTCGGCGTGTCCAGGCCGCCGGCCAGGGTGAGCAGCGTCGACTTGCCGGACCCGGACGGGCCCATCACCGCGACGAGCTCGCCGGCGTGGGCCGCGAAGCTGACCTCGCGCAGCGCCAGCACCTCGGTCGCGCCCTCCCCGTGGACCCGGGTGACGGTCTCGAGCTCGAGCACGGCGCTCATCGGGTGGCCTCCGTGGCGCCCGAGCCGGTGGTCTCGACGAGCTCGACGGACGGAGCGGTCGGATCCGACCGACGCTCGGCGCGGTCGTTCGCGGCACGCCGCAGGCGCGCCTCGCAGTGGTCCAGCCACCGGATCTCGGCCTCCGCGGTGAAGACCAGCGAGTCGAGCACCAGTCCCCAGGCCAGCTCGTGCGGGTCGTCGCCGGTGGCCCGGCGCTTGAGCCGGGTGTAGTCCTGCAGGGCCGTCATGGTGGCGGAGCGCTGCTGCTGGATCACGGTGCCGACGTCGATCCCCGGCACGCTGACGGCCAGCGCCAGCTTGATCGCCAGCTCCTCGCGGGGCGGCTGGGTCCGCGCCACGGGCGAGCCGAACCACGAGGCGACCTCGTCGCGTCCGGCCCCGGTGACGGCGTACACGACGTGTCCGTCGGCGTCGGCCCCCTGGCCCTCCACGAACCCGTCGCGCTCGAGACGGGACAGGGTCGTGTAGACCTGCCCGACGTTCAGCGGCCAGGTGCCGCCGGTGCGGTCCTCGAACTCCGCCCGCAGCTGGTAGCCGTACCGCGGTCCCTGCTCCAGCAGGGCCAGCAGCGCGTTACGCACCGACACCGGCGACTCCTTCCGTCGCTCCACGTCCCCCGTGGCCGTAGATACCGAGTATGTATACGCCTGGCCATACCCGGTATGCAAGGGGGACACGCCCTCGATCGTCGTGGGAGCCGCGCCCGAGCCCGCCGATCGGGCGATACTCGTGCCCATCGCGCCGTGGGGGCGCGACCGACGAGGGGACAGCACGCATGTCGCAGTACGGCCCGCCGCCACCCGGACCCGACGACGGTCCCGAGCAGCCGGACGAGCAGGCCGGGCAGCAGCCCGACCGCGATGCGGGGCAGCCCTCGGACGCGCCCACCTACAACCCCTACCCGGACAACTGGAGCGCCCCGCCCACCGGCAACCCGGCCTTCACCGCCGCCCCGCCACCGCAGCCGTCCTCGGCCAACCCGTACGGCCAGCCCGCGCCGTACGGCGTCGTGCCGGCACCCGGCGGACCGGAGAACCCCTACGCCGGCGCGGTCGCCGGCAAGCCGACGTTCGGCTTCGGCGGGTACGCCGGGTGGTTCACCCGCGTGGGCGCCTCGCTGATCGACGGACTGATCACGACGGCCACCCTGATCCCGCTCTTCCTCGCCGTGGTCGTCCTCGCGCAGGACACCACCACCACGACCAATCCCGACGGCACGACCTCGAGCAGCTACACCGGCGACATCGCCCTGCCGCTGATCCTGATGATCATCAGCGGGCTGCTCTACATCGGGGTGTTCGTCTGGAACGTCTGCATCCGGCAGGGCCGCACCGGCGCCACGGTGGGCAAGAGCGTGCTGGCGATCCGGCTGGTCAACTCCGACCTGCAGCCGATCGGCGCCGGCTGGGCGTTCCTCCGCTCCCTCCTCCACGTCGTGGACGGCTTCTGCTACATCGGCTACCTCTGGCCGATCTGGGACCCCCAGAAGCAGACCTTCGCCGACAAGATCATGAGCACCTACGTGATCCAGGCGACGACCCCGCAGGAGCGGCCGTTCATCTGACCCGGCTCAGCCGCGTGCGGCACGCCGGCGTGCCTTGGCCCGGACGGCGGCGGTCAGCTCGGTGCCCGAGTCCAGCAGGTCCTGCGCCTGGCTGGGCGACATCCCGGTGACCAGCACCCCGATCGACACGTCGTGGTCGGGCCGGTGCTCGAGCGTGACGGGGTCCCCGGCGCCCACCACCCCGGGTGCGACGACCCGGCACATGGCGCCCACGCGGCCGCTGCGGTTGAGGTCGAGATGGAAACCGTCGGTGCCGACCCGCATCGACAGGTTCCGGCACGGCGTCCGGGGCTTGCGCACCTCGAGGAGGACACCGCGGCCGGGTACGCCGAGCCACCACCGCTCACCCAGCCGGGCATCGGTGACGTCGAGCCCACGGGTCCGGACGTTCTCACCGAGCAGACCCGGCGGCACCTCCAGCCCGAGCAGCCCGGCGACGTACGCCGCGTCCTCGTCGGCGTAGACGTAGACCGCGGCATCGAGCCCACCGTGGGACGGGTCGACGTGCCGGTCCCCCTCGGGGCCCAGCTCGCCGACCCGGACGGGGCCGTCGGCCGGGCGCTTGTCGATGGCGGTCGGGTGGTAATAACCCTCGACGACCCGGTGCGCCACGCACACCGCCTCGACGGTCCCGATCTCCATGCGTGTCACGCTGCCACCGTCGCGCCGGACCCGCTTGAGCGACGTTGCTCCGGTTCTGCCGTGAGCAGAAACGAGAGGAATTCCGGCGACTCCGGACCTACAGTCGATCCATGGGTGACGTCGTCCCGCTGCCGGTACGCCGGGAGCAGCCGCAGGAGGAGCCCGACCGGCCGCGCCGCGAGGCGCCGCCGCGCACGCGTCGCGAGACCGCGCCCGCGATCAGGCCCTCGGTCGAGCCGTTGTGGCGCGAGTCCGTGGGGCACGAGCTCCGCGAGGAGCGGCTGGCGTCGGGCAAGCGCCTGGTCGACGTCGCTGAAGAGGCGGGCGTCTCGCCGCAGTACCTCTCCGAGGTCGAGCGGGGGCTCAAGGACCCGTCCTCGGAGCTGCTGGCCGCGATCGCCGGCGCACTCGGGCTGAGCGTCGCCGAGATCGCGACCCGTGTCGCGTCGACCTCGATCAGCCCTCAGACCCCGGTCTGCCTCGCCGCCTGAGCCAGCACCGACCCCGGCGCGTCCCGCTCGGTGATCACGGCGTCGACGACGCCGTACTCCAACGCCTGCTCGGCGGTCAGCACGAGGTCTCGCTCGGTGTCGTCGCGGATCTGCGCCGAAGTCTTGCCGGTGTCCTGAGCGAGCAGCTCCTCGAGCAGCGAGCGCACGCGCTCGATCTCGTCGGCCTCGAGGATCAGGTCGGGGATCGTGCCCCGGCCCTCGGCTGCGGGTGCGTGCAGCACGACCCGTCCGTGCCGGAGGATCTGGCGCCGCCCGGGGGCCCCGCCGGCCAGCAGCACGGCCGCGGTCGCGACGGCCTGGCCCACGCAGGTGGTCTCGACGACGGGCCGGACGAACTGCATCGCGTCGTAGATCGCCAGCATCGCCGGGATCGAGCCGCCGGGCGAGTTGAGGTAGAGGTTGATCGGCGCGTCCGGGTTCTCCGACTCCAGGTGGATCAGCTGGGCGATGATCGTGTTGGCGACGCCGTCGTCGATCGGCGTACCCAGGTAGATGATCCGGTCGGCCAGCAGCCGGCTGTAGACGTCGACGGTGCGCTCACCGCGGTTGGTCTGGGTGGTCACGTAGGGGATCGGGTAGCTCGACATCTCAGCGCACCCCCAGCCCGAGCGGGCGTACGACGGCGGTCCGGACCTCGTCGACCGAGCTGACGAGGTGGTCGACGAAGCCGTAGTCGAGTGCCTCGTCGGCGCTGAACCACCGGTCGCGTCGCGAGTCGCGCTCCACGGTCTCCACGCTCTGCCCGGTGTCGGAGGAGATCAGGGAGAGCACGGTGTCACGGGTGTGGCGCAGGTCGTCGGCCTGGATCGCGATGTCCATCGCGGTCCCGCCGATGCCGGCCGACCCCTGGTGCAGGAGCACCCGGGAGTGCGGCATCGCGTAGCGCTTGCCCTTCGCTCCCGCGCTGAGCAGGAACTGCCCCGCGCTCGCGGCGATCCCCATCGCCAGCGTCGACACGTCGTTCGGGATCAGCGTCATCACGTCGCGGATCGCCAGCATCGCCGGCACCGAGCCGCCGGGCGAGCTGATCCAGAGGTGGATGTCGGCCTGCGGGTCGCGGGCCGACAGCACCATCAGGCCGGTGCACAGCCGGTTCCCCAGCGCCTCGTCGAGGACGCCGCCCATCAGCAGCGTGCGTTGGTCGAGCAGGCTGCTGGCCAGCTCGTCGTCGATCCGGCCCCAGGCCGTTGCTTCACTCATGCCGCCACGGTGGCACCGTGCGGACGCCGACCGAAGGGCGTGCTGCTCCCGGCGGATCTGCCGGTGGCGGATCCGCTGCCGGCTGATCGCCCCCTGTAACACGCCGTCCACTGTTCTGGCGGGCCGTTGCGTCGGCGTGGCAGAGCAGTGGACGGCGTGTTACATGCGAATTGCCCCACCTAGCGGTAGGTGACCAGGTCGCGGGGCAGGTGGGAGTGCTCGTTGAACGAGAGCAGCCGGCGGCCCGGCGAGCCCTCCAGGACCCGGGTCACCGACGCGTTGGCGGTGACGGTGTTGAAGGAGGTCCAGAGCCGGGCGGAGGTGTCGTCGCCGGGTCGACGAGCCGGGCGCAGACCACGGCGATCGGGCCGCCGGAGGTGACCGCGATCGTCAGCCCCTCGTGGGCGAACGCCCGGTCGAGCGCGTCCGGGGTCCGAGCCGAGGAACGCCGGCCACGGCTCGTCGTACTCCTCGTCGTGCTCGCCACCGGACCAGCGGGCCGTGGCCTCCTCGAAGACCCGCTGGAAGGTACGCCGGTCCGACATGTCCTGCCCGACGGCAGCCCGGCGCGACCACGCCCACGTGGTCGAACTCGTCCCACCCCGCGTCGACCTCCTGCGTCACCGACCACCCGCCGCCCTCGAGCATCGCCGTCGCCGTGTCCGCGCTGCCTCCTCATCGAGCCGTGCACCACCGACGTCGGCACCAGGCCCTGCGCGGCGAGGGCTCGGCCGAGCACGGCGACCCTGCTCGACCCCGGTCTCGCTGAGGACGTCGTAGTCGTCGGCACCGAACGACGCCTGGCCGTGCCGGACCAGCAGCACCAGCCCCATCAGGCGCCCACCACGCGGCGGGTCCGCTGCTCGAGGTAGCCCACGGCGTCGCCGAAGCCGGCGTACGCCGGGTTGTGGGTCTGTCCGTGGACGAACCGGTACCAGATCTGCTGGATGATCACCGCCAGCCGGAACAGCCCGAACGCCTCGTAGAACCGCCATCGCTCGGGGGTCATCTCGAGGCCGCGGCGCGCGCAGTACCAGTCGACGACCTGCCGGCGGGTCCACATGCCCGGCGTCGTGGTCGGCTGTCGGCGGAACTCGCGGAAGAACGGGTCGTCGTCGGCCTGGATCCAGTAGGCCAGAGCGCCGCCGAGGTCCATCAACGGGTCGCCGACGGTCGCCATCTCCCAGTCGAGGACACCGGTGACGCGCAGGTCGTCGTCGGGATCGAGCACCATGTTGTCGAAGCGCCAGTCGTTGTGGATCAGGCACTGGCCGGAGTCGGTCGGCCGGTGGGCGGCGAGCCAGCCGGTGAGGTCGTTCCAGTCGCCGAGGTCGTCGGTGGCGGCGCGCGAGAGCCGTTCGGTCCACCCGGTCACCTGGCGCTCGACGTACCCCGGGCCCCGGCCGAGGTCGGCCAGCTCGGGGACCTCCGAGACGTCGACCTCGTGCAGCCGCACGAGCGCCTCCCACGCGTGCTCGCACAGGGTCGACGCGGCGCCCGGGGGCATCTCGAAGGTCAGGTCCTTGCGCAGGATCAGCCCGTCGAGCCGCTCCATCACGTAGAAGTCGGAGCCGACCACCGACGCGTCCCGACACAGTCCGACCATGCCCGCGACGTAGGGGTAGACCGGGCCGAGCGCCCGCTGGATCGTGTACTCGCGGGTCATGTCGTGCGCTCCCCGCGCCTTGGCGCCCGCGGGCGGGCGCCGGAGGATCAGCTCGCGCGGCGCGTCAGTGGCGTCGTGTGCCGGCCACCGGAGGAGATAGGTCAGGTTCGAGGCGCCTCCCGGGAACTGACGTACCTCCGGCAGCCCGGCCGGAACGTCGGCCTCGGCGTGCTCACGCAGCCAGGCCACCACCGCCTCGACGTCGACGGCGTCCTCCTCGCGGACGGGGCGCGACTCGTCGGGCGTGGTCATCGGCCCAGTATGTCGAGCGGAGCCGCTCAGCCCACCGGAGCCCGGAAGTACTCCGTCAGCCCGCGCCGCGGCGCCCCGACGTACGCCGTCACGCCGCCGACCGCCCAGTCGCGGACGGTGGTCGTCGTCAGTGGCGCCGTCCGGCCGTCCGCGGTCTCGATCCGGTCGCAACCCGAGGTTGACCACGTCCCAACGCGTGCCGCCCTGCTCGTGGAGGCCGAGCGCGACCCACTGGCCGCTGGGGGTCGGGCAGCGGCCGCCGGAACGGGTCAGCGCGTCGTCGAGGTGGGCTGCGTAGGCCTGGCCGCCGGCGCTGGAGACGCTGCCGGAGTACTGCAACGTCGCCGCCCCGGTGTCCTGGGAGTAGACGCACACCGACACGCGGCTGGGGGGCTGGCCGCGCGGGCCCTCGGTCGGTCGTACGACGGCCTGCACCGGGCAGCCGTTGCCGTCGACGTCGTCGACCTGCTCGACGGTGCCGAGGATCTGTCGCCGGACTGACGGCTCGGGCGCGAACACCGTGATGTGCTGACCGCCGACCACGCGCGTCTCGGCGACGGTCCCGCCGACCGACTTCACGCCGACCGCGTACGGCGACTCGAACCAGACGGCCTGCCCCGCGCGGCGTCGTCCCGGCCGAGCCCCACGACATGCACCGGTCGGTCAGCACCGCCGGGCGGCCGACGAACTGGGTCATCACCGAGACGTACGCCGAGTTGTCCGCCGGCGAGAGCACGGCGGCCTGGTTGGTCCCGCACGAGCCGAGGTGGTGCGGGCCGGAGAAGATGCTGGCGCGGACCGGCGAGGCGCCCCAGCCCCAGGTGTCCGGCACCCGCAGCTGGACGCCGGCGTACGACTCGTAGCGCCACGTCGCGGGCGCCACCGTCTTCGGGTAGCTGATCACCCCGTCCTGCTCGCTCGACAGGTGCGAGACGAGAGGGACACCGCAGACCAGGGCGAGCACGCCCAGGGCGGCGAGCCACGAGGCGCGGCGATGCCGGCGCTGCGTCGGCTCCGGCTCCGTCGCAGGGGCGCGGGTCAGCAGCTGGGTCGGCGCCGAGCCGGCGCGGGCCGCGAACCGGTCGCGCGCGCCGGAGACCGGGTCGGCCGACTGCTCGTGCTCGACGTCGGCGAAGCCGCGCTGCAGATGTCGCCGCGCTGCGGCCTCCGAGCACCGCAGCACCTCCGCGATCTCCGAGTCGGACCGTTCCTCCAGCAGCCGCAGCACCACGGCGGCCCGCCGCGGAGTGGCGCACGCACGGACGACGTGGCGCCGGGCCTCGAGGTCCGGGTCGTCGTGCCCGATCCGCGACCAGGCGCCCCGCACCCGCGCCAACGCCTGCGCGACGGCGGCCTCGGCGGCCCGGTCGTCGTCGGCCAGGGCCGACGCGAACGCGAGCAGCGACGGCGTCCGCGCCGCCGCCCACTCGTCGTACCGGGCCGCCATGGGTCCACGATGCCCCAGGATCGGGCGGGACGGGACCGTTTGTGGCCGGATCGCTACCTCGCCGGGTCCGCCACCGAGCGCGTCGAGGCGGGCCGCCTGGCGACGCATCTGCTCGTCGTAGGCCGGGCGGTCACCGAGCTTCTGGTCGTACGCCGCCCGCGCCATCGGGTCCGGCAGGATCACCTCGTCGCCGGCGTCGATGCCCGCGAGCACGGCCGCCGCGATCTGGTCGGCGGTGAACGGCGAGCTCTCGACGAGGTGGCCGACCACCGCGCCCAGGGCCTGGTCGGCGCCGCGCATCGACGCCAGCAGGTTGGTCCGGAAGTACGACGGGCACACGACGTGGGCCCGCACGCCGTAGCCCGCGAGCTCGTGCCCGAGGGTCTCGGTCAGCGCGACGACGCCGGCCTTCACCGCGTTGTACGACGCCATCCCGGCCGGGTGCACGAGCCCGGCGAGCGAGGCGATGTTGACGATCCGGCCCGAGCCCTGGCGCTTGAACAGGGGGGTGAAGGTCCGGCAGCCGCGCACCACACCGAGCAGGTTGATGTCGATGATCCACTGCCACTCGTCGAGCCCGGCCACGTCGATGCGCCCGCCGCCGGCGACGCCGGCGTTGTTGACCAGGACGTCGAGCCCGCCCCACCGCTCCTCGACCACGCGCAGCGCCGCGGCCCAGTCGTCGTCGGAGGTGATGTCGAGCCGCAGGTCGGTCCCCTCGGCCACGTCCGTGGCCAGGACCTCGTCGCCCCGTGCCCGGTACGCCGCGACGAGCGCCGCCCCGAGGCCGGACGCTGCGCCGGTGACCAGGACCCGCTGGGGGGTCGTGTGCCCCACCCCGCGCTCGGGCGCGGCCTCAGGCACACGACCGCTCATCGGCGGCCGTCGTACTTGCCGAGCTCGAGGCGCGCCACCAGGCCCCGGTGCACCTCGTCGGGGCCGTCCGCGAGACGCAGCGCCCGGGCGTTGACGAACGCCGCCGCGAGCGGGAAGTCGTCGGACATCCCGCCGCCGCCATGGAGCTGCAGGGCCATGTCGATGACCTCCTGCGCCATGGTCGGCACCGCGACCTTGATCGCCGAGACCTCGCTCAGCGCGTTCGCCGGGCCGCCCGTGTCCAGCTTCCACGCCGCGTCGAGGACCAGCAGCCGGGCCTGGTCGATGGCGATCCGCGCGTCGGCGATCCGCTCGCGGTTGCCGCCCAGGTTCGCCAACGGCTTGCCGAACGCCGTCCGCTCGAGACCGCGCCGGCAGGCGAGCTCGAGCGCGAGCTCGGCCAGCCCGATCAGCCGCATGCAGTGGTGGATGCGCCCGGGGCCCAGCCGCCCCTGCGCGATCGCGAACCCCTCCCCGGGACCCGAGATCACGTTGCCCAGCGGCACCCGCACGTCGGTGAACGACACCTCGCCGTGCCCCAGCGGCTCGTCGTAGAGGCCCATGGTGCTGAGCAGCCGTTCGACCCTCACCCCGGGGGTGTCCATCGGGACCAGCACCATCGAGTGGCGCCGGTGGCGGTCGGCGTCGGGATCGGTGACGCCCATGAAGACCAGGATCTTGCAGTCCGCGTTGCCCACGCCGGTGGACCACCACTTGCGACCGTTGACGACCATCTCGTCGCCGTCGACGACGCACGTCGCGGCCATGTTGGTGGCGTCGGACGAGGCGACCTCCGGCTCGGTCATGGTGAACGCCGAGCGGATCCGCCCGTCGAGCAGCGGCTCCAGCCAGCGGGCCCGCTGCTCGGCCGACCCGTAGCGCAGCAGCACCTCCATGTTGCCGGTGTCGGGGGCGTTGCAGTTGAAGACCAGCGGCGCGATGGCCGACCGACCCATCAGCTCGGCGAGGGGCGCGTAGTCGACGTTGGTCAGCCCCTCACCCCCGTCGGTGCCGAACCGCACGGCGTACTCGCCCGCGTGCTCGCGCGGCAGGAACAGGTTCCACAGCCCCTGCGCCCGCGCCTTCTCCTGGAGCTCGGCGAGCACCGGCAGCGGGGTCCAGGGGTCACCGGTATGCCGGGCCTCGGCGAGGTCGCGGTGGTACGCCGGCTCGACCGGGGTGATCTCGGCGGCCATGAACTCGGCCACCCGGGCGGTCAGGTCGGCGGCACGGGCCGACGGCGCGAAGTCCATGCGGCCGAGCCTAGAGCGCGCGAACGCCCGGCCTGCCTAGGAGGCCGTGGTGGCGACGACCCGCGCCCGGACGAACGGGTCGGCCCAGCGGTGGCGTGCCCGCGCGAGCCGGACGCCGGACCAGATCAGGCACGGGATCGCGAACATCACCGAGAGCCGCCACTCGGGCACGTGGGCGAAGCCCGAGAAGCACAGGCTGGTGATGGTCGTGCTCGTCGCCAGCCGGGCGGAGTAGCCGACCATCGCCGCCGGCGGGGCCGGCGTGGCCCGGGCCGAGCGGAGGTCGACCGGGTAGGGGTTCTTGATCGACCAGCGCATCGCGGCGCCCACGACCTGCAGGATCACGACCAGGAGGGTGCAGACGAGGGCCGACAGCTCCTCGGCGTTCGGGACGCCGGCGCGGAGGGCTCCGATCGCCACCGTGATCAGGGCGGCGCAACCCAGGAACTCGAGCAGCACCCAGGTGCGTGCGTCGAACGCCGCGGTGGGCGAGGCGGGCAGGTTCTCGCGCCACAGCGCCCCGCGGCCGTCGAGGCACCAGGCGTTCACGCCGAACAGCAGCGCACCACCCGAGGCGACCAGGCCCGGCAGGATCGTCATGGACGCCCACGGCAGGTTGCCGAAGATCGCCACGAGCCCGGGGCCGACGGCCAGCACGAGCACGCCGCGGCGCATCGGGACCGACCGCCACACCGAGGCGCGGTCCAGGCGGACCAGGATGCCGAGCACGCTGCGCGGCATCGACCGCGGGGCGTGCTGGTCGGTCTCCATCCGCGCCTCGTCGCGCGGCAGTCGGTGAGCCGCGAGATGGGCCGGGATCGCGCCGACCACCACCGCGACGAGGGTGCCGACGAGGAGGATCCCCAGGTCGAGCCACCAGCGACCGCCCCAGCCGCTGACGGCGCCGACGAAGACCCACAGGGTCGGGATCCGGTCCAGCAGGTCGAGCGTGTGGCCGGTCAGCTGCACCGCACCCGCCCCGAGCCCGAGGGACAGCAACAGGACGCGGCCCGCCATGATCCCGCCGGGCAGGCGTCGTACGGCCTCCATGGTCCAGGCGAGCACCTGGCCGACCGAGGTGGAGAAGACCAGCCAGAGGACCATCACGGTCTGCGCCTGGAACAGGTTGGTGTGCCCGAAGCTGAACGCCATCGACCCGAGCAGGACCCAGGCCTGCACCATCCAGGCGATGTTGAGGGGCGCGAGGACCAGGGCCCCGAGGTGGTCGGTGGTGGGGCTGATCGGGTAGGGGCCGGCCTGGTCGCGGGAGATGAGCTCGCGCCCACCACCGGACGCGATCGCCGAGCTGATCGACAGGAGGAGGAAGCCGGCCAGCGCGCTGGGCATCAGCAGGAAGATGTCGAACGCCTTGTCCGCACCCCCGGCACCCGGGACGAACGCCGGCACGACCGCGACCAGCACCGTGACGGCGACGAAGACGAGGGACAGGACCCGGGCCAGGTGCCGACGGCGGACGGCCTGCTTGCGGAACCGGAACAGGATCGCGACGTCCTCGACCGCACGCCGTGCGGCCGCGACGAGCGTGGGTGAGTCGACGGGCGCGGTGACCTCAGTCGAGGAGAGCTCGGTAGGCACGTGCCCCCTCCTCGCCGGCCATCTCCGCGGCATCGACGGCGGCGACGCGGGAACCGCCGCGCAGGACCAGGGCGGTCCCGCAGGCCTGGACCGCGAGGTCGCGGAGGTGGGTGGAGAGCAGGATCGTGGCGCCGCGCGCACGGGCGTCGGCGATCACCTCGAACGTCGCCTCGACGCCGATCGGGTCCACGCCGTCGAACGGCTCGTCGAGCAGCAGCACCTGCGGCTCGTGCATCGCGGCCAGCACGACGGAGAGACGGCGACCCATGCCGTGGGAGAAGCCACCGGTCACGCGGTTCATCACGTCGCCGAGCTCGAAGCGCTCCAGCATGTCGCGGGCGCGGTCCTCCCAGCCGTCGAGACGGCGGAGACGAGCGCTCAGCTGCAGGTGCTCCCACGGTGTCGCCCTCGGGACGAGGCCGCCGACGTCGGGGCAGTAGCCGGTGATCTGCTTGACGGCGAGGGTGTCCTTGCGGATGTCGAGACCGGCGATCGTCACGGAGCCGGCCGTCGGCGGCACGACACCGGCGAGCACGCGCATGGTGGTCGACTTGCCGGCGCCGTTGCGGCCGAGCAGCGCGGTCGCCTGGCCGGCGTGGGCCTCGAGGTCGATGCCGGCCACGGCCTCGACCTCGCCGAAACGGACGTGCAGGCTGCGCACGTCGACGACGGGGGGTGGGGTCACGTCGAGAATCCTCTCAACGGATCCGCCGTCTGACTCCGGAACGGTAAAAACTTCATCCACCCGGGCCAGGGGTCCCGGGGCCGGAGGACCATGCCCTAGCCGGCGAAGCCCTCGAGCGCCTTGACGCCCTTGGCGAGGAAGGTGCTCTCGCCGACGACGTTCATCTTGAAGAAGACCGCCTGGCTCCCACCCGCGCTCACCATCGTCACGGCCAGCTCCCGACCCACGGCGAGGATGCTGACCGTCAGGCTGAGCCGGTTGCCGCCGAACGCGCTGTACCGCTCGTAGACCAGGACCATCATCCCCGCGTCACCGACCCGCTGCTCGATCGCCTCGTCACGGTCGGCGGTGATGCTGCCGCCGAGGATCACCTCGTCCAGGTGGGCGACGAGGGCCTTCGGATCGCCGGTGAGCGTCTTCTGGAACCGGGCCATGGGCGCAGGCTAGAGCGCCGGGACGGCTCAGGCCGGGAAACGCCCACCCTGGGCGGCCAGCTCCCGGAGGTACGCCGTGGGCCGGAACCGCTCGCCGTACCGGTCGGCCAGCTCGTCGGCCCGGGCCAGGAAGGCGTCGAGCCCGATCGGACCGACGCCGTCCCCCTGACCGTCGACGGCCTGGTAGCCGGTCATGAACTGGGCCGCTCCACCGGAGTTGGCCGGGAAGCCGATGCCCATGATCGAGCCGATGTTGGCGGCGGCGGACGACTCGATCACGCCCTCCTCGAAGCACCTCGCGGTCTCGATCGCCTCGATGAACATCATCCGGTCCTTCACGTCGGTGAAGGGGATCTGCTCGTCGGCGACCGGGAACGCCTCCGCGAGGCCGGACCACAGGTGGGTCCGGCGTCCGTCCTCGTAGTCGTAGAACCCGGCGCCCTTCAGCCGCGACGGGCGGCCGAGCTCGATCATCCGCGCCACGACCGCGGTGCCCGGGTGCTCCTCGGGCGTGCGGCCGTCGCGCTCGGCGGCGTCGGCCGTCGCCTTCGCGATCTTCGCGATCAGCTCCATGTTCAGCTCGTCGGTCAGCTGCAGGGGCCCGACCGGGTAGCCGTCCTGCATCGCCGCCCGCTCCAGCGACATCGGCGGCACGCCCTCGGCGAGCATCGCCAGGCCCTCGTTGACCATCGTGCCGATGACCCGCGAGGTGTAGAAGCCGCGGCTGTCGTTGACGACGATCGGGGTCTTCCGGATCTGGAGGACGACGTCGTAGGCCTGGGCCAGCGCGGTCTCGGAGGTCTGCTCCCCCTTGATGATCTCGACCAGGGGCATCTTGTCGACAGGGCTGAAGAAGTGCAGCCCGATGAAGTCCTCGGGCCGCTCGACGCCGGTCGCGAGCTCGGTGATCGGCAGGGTCGAGGTGTTGGAGCACAGCAGCGCGTCGGGGTTCACGTAGGGCAGGACCTCGGCGAACACCTGGTGCTTGAGGCCGGGGTCCTCGAAGACCGCCTCGATCACCAGGTCGCAGCCCGCCAGGTCGGCGGGATCGGCGGTCGGCGTGATCCGCGCGAGCATCTCGTCGGACTTCTCCGGGGAGAGCTTGCCGCGCTCGATGCCCTTGGCGTTGAGCTTCTCGCTGTAGGCCTTGCCGCGATCGGCCGCCTCCTGCGAGACGTCCTTGAGCACGACCTGCATCCCGGAACGGGCACAGGAGTAGGCGATGCCGGCGCCCATCATCCCGGCGCCGAGGACCGCGACCTTGGTGGCCCGGAACTCCTCCACGCCCTCCGGGCGGAACCTGCCGGCGTTGATCGCCTGCAGGTCGAAGAAGAACGCCTGCGTCATGTTCTTGAAGTTCTGGCCGACGATCAGCTTGGTCAGGTAGCGGCTCTCGATCCGGCTCGCGGTGTCGACATCGGTGCTCGCACCCTCGACCGCGGCGGAGAGGATCGCGCGCTGGGCCGGGTAGACGGCACCCTTCGTCTGCTGCCGCAGCAACGCCGGGAACGCCGGGAGGAACGCCGCCAGCTTGGGCGACTGCGGCGTACCGCCGGGCATCCGGTAACCCTCGCGGTCCCACGGCTTGCTGGCCGCCTCGGGGTCGTCGCGATGCTCGAGGATCCAGCCTCGCGCAGCAGGCAGCAGGTCCTCGCGGGTGGCCACGACCTCGTCGACGAGTCCCTTGGCGTGGGCATCGGCGGGCTTGAAGCGGGTGCCCTGCAGGAGCACGTCCATCAGCGCCGACTGGATGCCGAACATCCGCACCGTCCGGGTCACGCCGCCGCCTCCGGGAAGCAGGCCGAGGGTCGCTTCGGGGAGGCCGACGACCGCCGACGAGTCGTCCACGACGATCCGGTGGTTGCAGGCCAGCGCGATCTCGTAGCCACCGCCGAGCGCCGCGCCGTTGATCGCGGCGACCACCGGGCGTGGGAGCTTCTCCAGCCGGCGCAGGTCGGCCTTCATCGCCTCGATCCCGGCGAAGACCGAGGCGGCGTCGTCAGGACCCGCCTGCATCATCAGGGTCAGGTTGCCACCGGCGAAGAACGTCTTCTTCGCGCTGGCGACCACCACGCCGGCGATCTCGTCGACCTCGTCGTACAGCCGCTCCACCGCCGCGTGCATCGAGCGTTGGTAGAGCTCGTTCATCGTGTTCGCACTCGCGGTCGGGTCGTCGAGGGTGAGGGTGACGATGCCGTCGGCGTCCTGCTCGTAGCGGACGGCCGTGAGGTCGTCGGTCGAGCTGGTCGAGACCATCTCGGTCATCTGATCAGTCCTTCTGCTCGGAGTCGTCGGTTGCGGCTCGGTGCGGGTGTCACCGGGTCTCGACACGCGGGTCACGGCTTCGCAGGCTCAGCCGTGCCGCTCGCTCGACCAGCATCGATCGCCTCGCTCGTCATCGCTCGTCGGATCGCTCCGCGATCAGACGCGCTCGACGATCGTGGCGATCCCCATGCCGCCGCCGATGCAGAGGGTGGCGAGGCCGCGACGCAGGTCGCGACGCTGGAGCTCGTCGACGAGGGTGCCGAGCAGCATCGCGCCGGTCGCGCCCAGGGGGTGGCCCATGGCGATCGCACCGCCGTTGACGTTGGTGGTCTCGTGGGTGATGCCCATGTCCTTCATGAACCGCATCGCGACGGCCGCGAAGGCCTCGTTCATCTCCCAGAGATCGATGTCGCCGACCTCGAGCCCGGCCTTCGCCAGGGCCTTGCGGGCCGCGGGGGCCGGACCGGTCAGCATGATCGTCGGGTCGGCGCCCGAGACCGCGGTCATCACGATCCTGGCGCGGGGCGTCAGGCCGAGCTCCACGCCCGCCTGCTCCGAGCCGATCGCGACCAGCGACGCACCGTCCACGATCCCGGAGGAGTTGCCGGCGTGGTGGACGTGGTCGATGCGCTCGACCCAGTGGTACTTCTCCAGGGCCACGTCGTCGAAGCCGGCGTCACGGCCGATCGATGCGAAGCTCGGCTTGAGACCGGCGAGGCCCTCCACCGAGGTGTCCGGGCGGATCAGCTCGTCGTGCTCGAGCACGGTCACGCCGTTGACGTCCTTGACCGGCACGATCGCGTCGGCGAAGTAGCCGTTGGCCCACGCCTTGGCGGCCCGGTGGTGCGACTCGGCGGCGTAGGCGTCGACGTCCTCGCGACTCCAGCCCTCGAGGGTGGCGATCAGGTCGGCACCGATGCCCTGGGGCACGAAGCCCGTCGTGAGCGCGGTGGCCGGGTCGGCCGCCCAGGCGCCGCCGTCGGAACCCATCGGCACCCGGCTCATCGACTCGACACCGCCGGCGAGGATCAGGTCCTCGAAGCCGCTGCGGATGCGGGCCGCCGCCTGGTTGACCGCCTCCAGCCCCGAGGCGCAGAAACGGTTGAGCTGCACGCCCGCGACGGTCTCGGGATAGCCGGCCGCGAGGGCCGCGGTCTTGGCGATGTCTCCACCCTGCTCACCGATCGGCGAGACGACGCCGAGCACCACGTCGTCCACACGGCCGGCGTCGAACGACGGGTTGCGGGTCTGGATCTCCTCCAGCAGCCCGACCATCAGGTCGACCGGCTTGACCTCGTGGAGCGAGCCGACCGCCTTGCCCTTGCCGCGCGGCGTACGCAGGTGGTCGTAGACGAATGCTTCCTGGGGTGCCTGCTCGGGGGATGGAGCCATGCTTCCGATTGTGACACTCTTACTGTCATGGTCGTCAAGGAAGGTGAGGCAGCTGTGGGAACGGTCACGCTGCTGACCCTCGAGGAGCTGACCGCGCGCGTGGGGATGAGCGTGCGCAACATCCGGTTCTACACGAGCAAGCAGCTCGTCCCGCCGCCGATCCGACGGGGACGTAGCGGCTACTACAGCGCCGACCACGTGGCGCGGCTCCAGCTCGTGCAGGAGCTCCAGGGGCACGGCTTCACCCTGTCGGCCATCGAGAAGTACGTCGCCGGGATCCCGGCGGACGCGACCCCCGAGGACATCGCCCTGCACCGCGCGATGCTGGCGCCCTGGATGGCCGACTCGTGGGAGGAGCTCACCCGCGCCGACCTCGAGCGCCAGGCGGGACGCCGGCTGACGGCGTCCGACCTGGAGACCCTGGCGGCGCTCGGCGTGCTGCGGGTCCAGCCCCGTGGGCGCTTCCACGTCTCCCGCTCGCAGCTCGGCGTCGGGCTCGGCCTGCTCGACCTGGGCTACCCGATCGAGGCGGCTCGCGCCGCCGCCGAGGTGTACGCCGCACACGGCCGCGCCATCGCCGAGGAGCTCTACGAGCTGTTCCGGACGATGGTCTGGCCGGTCTACAAGGAGCAGGGCGTCTCACCGGAGAAGATCCAGGAGGTCGTCGAACGCCTCAAGCCGCTCTCGATCGCCTCCCTGGTCCAGGCCTACGAGGCCGGCATGGACGCGACACGCCGGGCCAACATCGCCAAGCGCACACGATGATCGCGTCTCGGCGTCGCGCGCGTGGGTACGGCGTCTGACGTGACACCCACCCGCATCCTGGTCACCGGCGCGACCGGCTTCGTCGGCAGCCGGCTCGTTCCCGCCCTCCTCGACGAGGGCCACGACGTGCGCGCCATGACCCGCCGTCCCGAGCAGTACGACGGGCTGGGCACGGCGGTGGGTGGCGACGTGCACGACCAGTCGACGCTCGGCCCCGCGCTCGAGGGGATCGACGTCGCCTACTACCTCGTGCACTCGCTCGACGCCGAGGACTTCGAGAACCGCGACGCCCGCGCCTCGCAGGCCTTCGGCGAGGCGGCGGCGGAGGCCGGCGTGCGTCAGATCGTCTACCTCGGCGGCCTCGGCGCGGAGGGAGCCGACCTGTCGGCGCACCTGCGCTCGCGGCGAGAGGTCGAGGGTCTGCTCGGGGCCGGCGGCGTGCCGGTCACGGTCCTGCGAGCGGGGATCGTGATCGGGCGCGGCGGGATCTCCTGGGAGCTGACCCGGCAGCTGGTGAAGAACCTGCCGGCCATGGTCGTCCCGAAGTGGGTCTCGACCCGCACCCAGCCGATCGCCGTCGACGACGTCATCCGCTACCTGGTGGGCGTCGCCGACGAGCCGCGGGCCTCCGACCGGGTCTTCGAGATCGGCGGCCCGGAGCAGATGACGTACCTCGAGATGCTGGAGATCGCGTCCGAGGTGTCGCGGGGTCGGCGGGTGCCGATCATCACGGTCCCGGTCCTGACGCCGCGGCTCTCGTCGTACTGGCTGTCGTTCGTCACCGACGTCGACGCCACCACCGGCCGCAACCTGATCGACTCGATGGGCACGGAGGTCGTCGTCACCGACCGCTCGATCCAGGAGATCGTGCCCGGTGAGCCGCTGTCGTACGACGAGGCCGTCCGCCGCGCTCTCGAAGACACGGCCGACTGACGCTGGGGACGGATAGTCCCCGACGTTCTGGTCGCCTGTGAGCCCAGAAACCCGACCAGAACGTCGGGGACTACCGGGCTCAGCCGAAGATCGCGGGGAGCGCGACCAGCATGGTCACCGACCACAGGACGTGGGTGATGATCGGCGCCTGGATCCCCCCGGTGGCACGGCGCTCCAGGCCGACGAGTCCTCCCAGGAGGATCGCGGCGAAGGCCAGCATCACGTTGCCGGTGGCGAGCGTCGCGAGGGTGTACGCCGCGGTGGTGACGACGACCGGGTAGCGGGGAGTCGCGGCGTAGAGCGCCCCCCGGAAGAACAGCTCCTCGGCGACCCCGTTCACGGCGGTCACCACCACCAGCAGGGGGATCGAGCCCGCGTTCGCGTGGTCGAGCACGTGCCGCACCTCGCCGTCGAGCCACGGGACCTGCCGCACGATCAGGGCCCCGACCACGAACAGGGCGGCGAGGAGTGCGCCGTAGATCACGGGGATCAGCACCGGGCGCGGCCCCGGCTCCCGACCCTGCAAAGTGCGGCCGAGGTGGAGCGGCCCCGAGGCGAACGCGCCGACGGTCCAGACCACGGCGAGGCCGAGGGTGGCCGGGTAGAACCAGTCGTTGCCCGGTTCGATCCGCAGCGACAGGGACAGCACGACGGCACCGACGACGACCACGGCGCCGGTGATCCACTGCCTCCGGCGCAGGTCGTGGTCGGACTCGCGGTGGTCGCGGGGCACCTGGTCCCACAGGGTCCGGCGCACGCTGCGCACCACCACCCCGATCACGACCGCCAGCCTAGGGACACGCAAGAGCCCCGCCGTTGCCGACGGGGCTCTCGCACGTGTGCATTCAGGACTTGAAGGTGTCCTTCACGTTCTCGGCGGCGTCCTTGACGTGCTCGCCCGCCTTCTTGACCTTCGCCTCGCCCTGGTCGCCCTTGCCCTCGGACTCCAGGCTCTCGTTGCCGGTGGCGGAACCAGCCGCCTCCTTCACCTTGCCCTTCGCCTCGGTGCCCTCGTTCTGGATCTTGTCGTCGAGTCCCACGGTGCCTCCTCTGTGTCGCCGAGCGTCTCGTCGTACGACCTCCTCGTACCCGTGCCTGCGGTCCGCATGCGGTGGCGCGGGTCACGTGAAGTCGAGGACGCCGTCGTCCAACGGCGCGCGGCGGATCGTCCGGCGGTCGCGCAGGTAGCTCTGGCGAAGCCGCCACGGGTCCCGGTCACCCTGATGGGGGAGCTGGTCGAGGGCGCGCAGCACGTAGCCAGAGGTGAAGTCCATCAGCGGCACCTCGCCGACGCTCGGGTCGTGCCGGGGTACGACGGTCCGGAAGCCGTGCGCGGACATGTACGCCAGCAGCCGGCAGGTGAACTCCGCGACCAGGTCGACCTTCAAGGTCCAGGACGCGTTGGTGTAGCCGACCGTGAACACGAAGTTCGGCACCTCGCTGAGCATCAGCGCGCGGTAGGTCATCGAGCTCGACGGGTCGATCTTCTCGCCGTCCACGAGCATCTCGATCCCCCCGAACGGCGACAGCGAGAGCCCGGTCGCGGTGACGATGACGTCGGCACGGAGATGCCGACCGCCGGTCAGCACGATGCCGTCGGCGTCGAAGCGCTCGATCGTCGACGTCACGACCTCGGCGTCTCCCCGGCGTAGGGCTCGGAAGAGATCGGCATCGGGCACGAAGCACATCCGCTGGTCCCACGGCTCGTAGCGCGGGGTGAAGTGGGTGTCGACGTCGTACCCGTCGGGCAGCTGGGCCACGTTCTGCCGGCGGACCATCCGCCTGACCCAGGCCGGACGGGCTCGCGAGACCCGGTAGAACACCGCCTGCACCGCGATGCTCTTCCACCGGACCAGGCGGTGGGCCAGACGGGCCGGCAGCCACCGCCGGGCGCGGGCGGCGAACGGGTCGCGTTGCGGCAAACTCAAGACGTACGACGGTGAGCGCTGCAGCATGGTCACGTGCGCGGCGGCCGCGGCCATCGCGGGGACGAGAGTCACGGCCGTCGCGCCACTGCCGATCACCACGACGTCCCGATCGGTCCAGTCGAGGTCGGCCGGCCAGTGCTGGGGATGGACGATCGGCCCGGCGAAGTCCGCCGCCCCTGCGAACTCCGGCTCGTAGCCGTGGTCGTAGTCGTAGTAGCCGCGACACGACCACACCAGCCCGGCGGTGAACGTGACCGGCTTCCCGTCGTGCTCGGCCTCGACGGTCCACCGGGCGTCCTCGGAGTCCCACGAGGTGCGGACCACGCGGTGGGAGTAGCGGATGCGGCGCTCGACGTCGTACTCGCGCGCGGTGTCCCGGAGGTACTCCAGGATCCGCTCGCCCGACCCCAGCGCCTCCTCGCGCCGCCACGGCCGGAACGCGTAGCCCATCGTGAACATGTCGGAGTCCGAGCGGACGCCCGGGTAGCGGAAGAGGTCCCAGGTCCCTCCGGAGACGTCGCGCGCCTCGAGGACGACGTACGACGTGTGCGGCAGCGCGCGCGTCAGGTGCGCGGCGGCGCCGATGCCGGAGAGGCCGGCGCCGATGATCAGGACGTCGACGTGCTCGGGCATCAGGCCTGCACCGCCGCTCCGGTCTCCAGGAGCCGGTCGACGTCGGCGATGCCCCAGGCCGTGAGGGCCTCCCGGGTGTGCTGCCCCGGCGCCGCCGGCGGCGGGGTCGTCAGCGTCGGCGGCGTGCGCGAGAAGCGCGGGGCCGGCGCCGGCTGGGTCATGCCGTCGCGCACGACGAAGGTCTCGCGCGCGACCAGGTGGGGGTGCTCGAAGGCCTCGGTCATCGGCAGCACGGGGGCGACGCAGGCGTCGGTGCCGTCGAAGACCTCGACCCACGCGGCCCGGGTGCGGCCGCGGACGGCGTCGCCGATGATCCGCCGGAGCTCCGCGTGGTGGGCCGGGTCGTTGCGGTCGGGCAGGTCGGGCACGGCGTCGGCGATGCCGAGGCCGGCCACCAGCTCGTCGTAGAACTGTGGCTCGAGCGCGCCGATCGCGAGGTGCTGCCCGTCGGCGGTCTCGTAGAGGTCGTAGAACGGCGTGCCGCCGTCCAGCAGGTTCGACGCGCGCTGCTCACGCAGCAGGCCGCCCGCGAGGAAGCCGGCGGCCATCGAGTTCAGGTGCGCCGTCCCGTCGACGATCGCGGCGTCGACGACCTGCCCCTCGCCCGAGATCCGCGCCTCGAGGAGTGCCGCCAGGATCCCGATCACGAGGTACGTCGACCCGCCGCCGAAGTCACCGATCAGGTTGGTCGGGAAGTGCGGGCGCGCCTGGTCCTGGCCCTGCCCGAACAGGGCGCCGGTGATGGCGACGTACCCGAGGTCGTGCCCGGCCGTGGTGGCCAGCGGGCCGGTCTGTCCCCACCCCGTCATCCGGCCGTAGACCAGGCGGGCGTTGCGGGCCAGGCACGCGTCGGGCCCGAGGCCGAGGCGCTCGGTCGTCCCCGGCCGCAGTCCTTCGACGAGCACGTCGGCGGTCGCGACCAGGTCGAGCACCGCCGCCACGCCGTCGGGATGCTTGAGGTCGATCGCGACGCTCGGGCGCCCGCGGTTGAGCAGGTCGTGGGCGCCACCGGTCAGCGCCTGGCCGCCCGGGCGGTCGATCCGGATCACGTCGGCGCCGAGGTCGGCCAGGATCATGCAGGCGTGCGGCCCCGGGCCGATCCCGGCCAGCTCGACGACCTTGACGCCACGGAGCGGCCCGGTGCCTCGTCCGAGCTCGACGGTCATGCCCTGATCATGCCGGGTGGGGTGGTGGGTGGTCGTCGGGGTAGTCCGTGACGAAACGCATCACCTGGAGCCGGAATCCGATGCTGTTCGTCCCGGACTACCCCGCCGATGGCAACACCCGCGCCAGGAACTGCCGGGTCCGGTCCTCGCGGGGATTGCTGAAGATCTCCGTCGGCGGACCCTGCTCCAGGATCCGCCCCTGGTCGAGGAAGCACACCTGGGTCGCGACGTCGCGGGCGAACGCCATCTCGTGGGTGGCCAGGATCATCGTGGTGCCGCGCTCGGCGAGCTCGCGCACGATCCGCAGCACGTCGCCGACCAGCTCCGGGTCGAGCGCGGCGGTGATCTCGTCGAGGAGGAGGAGCGTGGGCTGCGTGCACAGCGCCCGCACCAGTGCGGCCCGCTGCTGCTGACCGCCCGACATCCGGTCGGGGTGCTTCTCCGCCTGGTCGGCCAGCCCGAACTGGCTGAGCAGGTCGCGCGCCCGCGTCTCCGCCTCGCTCTTCGAGAGGCCGTGCACCCGGCGCGGCGCGAGGGTGCAGTTGTCGAGCACGGTCAGGTGCGGAAACAGGTTGTAGGACTGGAAGACCATGCCCACCCGGCTGCGCACGTCGCGGCGGTCCACGCGAGGGTCGGAGATCTCGCGCCCCTCGAACTCGATCACCCCGTCGTCGATGTCCTCCAACAGGTTGAGGCAGCGCAGGAGCGTCGACTTGCCCGACCCGGACGAGCCGATCAGGCAGATCACGTCGTGGGTGTGGACGGTCAGGTCGATGTCGCGGAGGACGACCTTGTCGCCGTAGGACTTGCGCAGGTCGGAGACCTCGATCAGCACGTCGTTCACAGGGCGCCCTGCCTCTCGCGCTCCATCGCGCGACGCTGCAGGTGGTCGGTGAGCCTGGCCAGCGGGATCGTCAGGACGACGAAGTAGCCGGCCACCACGACGTACGGCGTGAAGTTGAAGCTGAAGTTGGCGTAGTCGCGCGCCGCGAACAGGGCGTCGAACAGCCCGGCGGCTCCGACGAGTGCCGTGTCCTTCTGCAGGCTGACGAAGTCGTTGAGCAGCGGCGGGATGACGCGGCGGACGCCCTGCGGCACGACGACGAAGCGCATCGCCTGGAACCGGGTGAGACCCAACGCGTCGGCACTGGCGATCTGCGAGGGGTGGACCGACTCGATGCCCGCGCGGAGCACCTCGGCGACGTAGGCGCCGTACGACAGCACCAGGGCGACGAGCCCCCAGAAGAACAGGGAGTTCGTGACGCCCTGCAGGTTCAGCGCCGGCATGCCGAACGCGAGCATGAAGACGAGCAGGATCGTCGGGATCCCGCGGAACAGGTCGGTGTAGACCACCGCGATGATGCGCAGCGGGAGCAGGACCGGAGCCCGCGACTGCCGGACCAGGGCGACGGCCAGGGCCAGCACCAGGATCAGCACTTCCCCGATCAGGAACAGCTTGACGTTGTAGGTCCAGAACGCGTGCCAGATCGAGGGGAACGCCGCCCTGGCGTCGTCAGTGGAGAAGAACGTCGCCTTGACCGTCTGCCAGCCGGGCGAGGTGACGGTCGCGATCCAGAGCGCGGCGAAGACCACGAGCGTCGTCACCGACGACACGAGGATCGACCGTCGGCGCAGGGAACGGCGCACGGCCCGGCGCTCGAGCTCTCGTTCGCTCGGCCGCCAGGCGTCGGCCTCCGGGGTGGAGCTCACGGCCGGGTCACTCGGCGGTCACTGGAGGACGGGCACGTTCACGGTCTGGCTGAGCCACTTCTGCTCGATGCCGTCGAGCGTGCCGTCGCTCTTCATGGCGGCCAGGGCCTGGTCCACGCAGTCGGCGAGCGGGTTGCCCTTCTGGAACAGCATCCCGAACTGCTCCGGCAGACCGCTCTGCTGCTGGAACTGGCCCACGATCGCGGCGGACGGGATCTGGACCGCGGTGATGTAGAACGCCGTGGGCAGGTCCGCGACGATCGCGTCGACCTGGTGGTTGAGCAGCGCCTGCTTGGCCACGTTGGTGTCGTCGAAGACCAGCGGCTCCGACGACGGCTGGATGTCGTCGCGGATCGCCGTCAGCGACGTGGTGCCGGTCTGGGCGCCGAGCTTGTACTTCTTGAGGTCGTCGATCGAGGTCACCCCGGCGACCGGGGAGTCCTTGAGCGCGATCAAGGCCTGGGCCACGGTGTAGTAGCCGTCGGAGAACGTGACGACCTTGGCGCGGGCCGGGGTGATCGAGATCTGGTTGATGTCGAAGTCGAAGTCCTTGTCGCCCGGGGCGTAGGACTTGTTGAACGGCTCCTTGACCCACTTCACGGCCGACTGGTCGAAGCCCAGCTGCTTGGCCACGGCGTAGGCGACCGCGGACTCGTAGCCCTTGCCGTTGGTCGGGTCGTTGTTCCGGAACCACGGGTCGTAGGCCGGCGAGTCCGTCCCGACGGTCAGCGTGCCGTCGGTCAGGGTCTTGCCCTGGGCACAGTCGGCCGGGGTCTGGTCGGAGGACTGGGTACTGGGGTCGGTGGCCGTCGAGCTGGCTTGCGGCGCGCACCCGAGCGCGAGGAGCATGAGCGGAGCGAGGACGGCAGCCGTTCGGGGCATGCGCATGTCCGGAATGTTAACCATTCCGGTTGCCTAGTGGTGGTGGGCGTGCTCCTCGTGGAACTGGTGCATGACGGCGTGCCCCTTGCCGCGCTCCATCAGCCAGTGGTTCACGGGCACCGCCGCCACGAAGGCGACGGCCAGCGAGACGACCAGCGACCACCAGAAGAGCGCCGTGCCGAGCCCCGCCGAGATCGCGCCCGGCACGATCAGGATGAACGCCGTGTCGACGATCTCCATCGTCGCGATCGAGATGGTGTCGCTGGCCATCGCGGCCTGGAACGCCGTCCGCCCGTCGCCCCCCATCCGACGCACGCCGGTGTAGGTGAGGGTGTAGCCGAACAGGAAGGCCAGCGCCACCGAGAGCACGATGTTGGCGAGGTTGCCCCACCCCCACCAGGTGCTGAGGACCATGCCGGTGATCTCACCGAGGGCACAGCCGGTGAGGCAGTGCCGCGTCGCAGTGATCGCCATCCGCCAGGAGTCGGTCATGTGACCGTTGTACCCCCTAGGGGTATCGACGCGCAAGCCGTGTCAGTCGCTGCACCCCGGTGGCCTGCCCGAGCCGACGTCGTCGCGGAGCTGGACGCCAGGCGGGCGATCAAACAGGGCACCCGGGTGGCCGCCGTCCTCTCCGAAACGGCGCGACCGGTGGCCGCTCCCTAGAATTCCGCCATGCGGATCACCGTCATCGGATGTGGGTACCTCGGGGCCACCCATGCCGCCGCCATGGCCGAGCTCGGCCATGACGTGCTCGGCATGGAGATCGACCCGGTCAAGCGGGCGGCGCTGGCCGAGGGTCAGGTGCCGATGTACGAGCCCCAGCTCGCCGAGATGCTCCGGCGGAACGTCGACGGCGGGACCTTGCGCTTCACCGACTCCTACGCCGAGACGGCGGCGTTCGGCGAGCTGCACTTCGTCTGCGTCGGCACGCCGCAGCAGGCCGAGAGCCTGGCCGCCGACGTCAGCCAGGTCGAGAGCGCGATCAGCGGCCTCGCCCCCCACCTCGACCGGCCGGCGCTGGTGGTCGGCAAGTCGACCGTGCCCGTGGGCACCGCGGCCCGGATGGCGGCCCGGCTGGCGGACCTCTCCCCCGCCGGCGAGGAGGCGATGCTCGCGTGGAACCCGGAGTTCCTGCGCGAGGGCTTCGCGGTCCAGGACACGCTCCACCCCGACCGGATCGTGATGGGCGTGCAGGACGGCCGCGCCGAGAAGCTGCTCCGCGACTTCTATGCGCCCGCGATCGACGCCGGCGCTCCCGTGGTGGTCACCGACTACGCGACGGCCGAGCTGGTCAAGGTCGCCGCCAACGCGTTCCTGGCGACCAAGATCTCCTTCATCAACGCGATGGCAGAGGTCTGCGAGGCGACCGGTGCCGACGTCGTCGACCTCGCGGACGCGATCGGGTACGACGCGCGCATCGGCCGCCGGTTCCTCAACGCCGGCATCGGCTTCGGCGGCGGCTGCCTGCCCAAGGACATCCGCGCCTTCGTGCACCGGGCCGGCGAGCTCGGCGTCGAGGACGCGATGACCTTCCTGCGCCACGTCGACGACGTGAACCAGCGCCAGCGCGAGCGCGTCGTCCACATCGCCAAGGCGATGGTCGGCGGCGACCTGTCCGGCGCCCGGGTCGGCGTCTGGGGAGCGGCGTTCAAGCCGGACAGCGACGACGTCCGCGACTCGCCCGCACTCTGGGTCAGCGGTCAGCTGCACCTCAGCGGCGCCGAGGTCTGCGTCTACGACCCCCGCGCGAACACCACCGCACGACGCTCCTTCCCGACGCTGTCGTACGCCGACTCCGCGATCGAGGCCTGCCGCGACGCGGACCTCGTGCTCCACCTGACCGAGTGGCCGGAGTTCCGCGAGATCACCCCGGCCGACCTCGAGGGCGTCGTCAGCCGGCCGGCCCTGTTCGACGGCCGCAACGTGCTCGACCTCGACGCCTGGCGCTCCGCCGGCTGGACCACGCGCGGCCTGGGCCGGCGGTAAGAGCGCCTGGGCTCCTAGTTGTCGGGCGGCTGGGCCTTGATCATCTCGGCGTACCAGTCGAAGGACGCCTTGGGGGTACGGGCCTGCGTGTCGTAGTCGACGTGCACCAGCCCGAACCGCTGGGTGTAGCCCTCGGCCCACTCGAAGTTGTCCAGCAGCGACCACGTGTAGTACCCGCGGACGTCGACCCCCGCGCGCACGGCGACGGCCACGGCCCGGAGATGGGCGTCGAGATAGTCGATGCGAGCCTGGTCGTCGACGATGCCGTACTCGTCGGGCGCCGTGCCGTAGGAGCAGCCCGACTCGGTGATGATGATCGGTGGAAGGGCGGCGCGGTAGCGCGCTCGCAGGGTGATCAGCCACTCACGCAAGGCGTCGGGCACGACCGGCCAACCGAAGTCCGTGGTCGGGTAGCCGACGATCTCCAACGGCTCGAACGGCATCGGCGCGTCCTCGTCGGCGGCGGCGATGCGCATCGGGTTGTAGTAGTTGACGCCGTAGAAGTCGAGGGGCTGGCGGATCGTCGCCATGTCGCCGGCCTTCACGACCGGCGCGACGAGCGGCGCCAGGTCGTAGGGGTAACGGCCGAAGAGCATCGGCTCGGAGAACATCCCGTTCCAGAGCGCGTCGAACAGCTTCGAGGCCCCCACGTCGGCCTCGTCCTCGCTGGCCGGCCACATCGGGGCGTGGTTGTTGGCGCAGCCGACACTGGCCGCGCCCGCGGCCCGGAGCGCGATCGCGGCCCGTCCGTGCGCGAGCAGCAGGTGGTGGGCGACCGGCAGCGCGTCGAACATCAGGGCCTTGCCCGGCGCGTGGATCCCGTTCCCGTAGCCCATCATCGTGACGACGTTCGGCTCGTTGATCGGGATCCAGTGCTCGATCCGGTCCGAGAGGCGCTCGCCCACCAGCGCGGCGTAGTCCGCGAAGCGGTCGACGGTGTCCCGGTTCAGCCAGCCGCCGGCGTCCTCCAGCTCCTGCGGGAGGTCCCAGTGGTACAGCGTCGCCATCGGCTGGATGTCGCGCGCGAGGAGCCCGTCGACGAGTCGCTCGTAGAAGTCGAGCCCGGCCGGGTTCGGGTGACCGGAACCGGTCGGAAGGACGCGGGGCCACGAGATCGAGAACCGGTAGCCGCCGAGGCCGAGCCGCTGCATGAGGTCCAGGTCCTCGTCGAGCCGGTGGTAGTGGTCGCACGCGACGTCGCCGTTCGAGCCGTCCGCGATCTTCCCGGACTGGTGGCTGAAGGTATCCCAGATGCTGGGTCCCTTGCCGTCCTCCGAGGCTCCCCCTTCGATCTGGTACGACGCGGTGCTGGCACCGAATCGGAAGCCCGGTGGGAGGAGAGGGTGAGCCACGGGGATCATTGTGTCGGTGACCGTAGTGGTTCGAAGAGGAATGCACCGGTTCGTGACGCGTGAACCGGGCCGTCAGACCCGTCACTCGTTCTCGTTCGGGTCCTTCTACGACGAGGAGCGCGTCTCGTTCGGTCCCCTGGTGGCACTCAACGACGACCTCCTGGGCGCGGGCCGCGGCTACGACGCCCACGACCACGCCGACATCGTGCTCGTGACCTGGGTCGTCTCGGGGGCGTTGGCCCACGAGGACGCGGACGGGGTCGCGACCCATTCCGCCGGTGAGCTCGCGATCACCCGGGCCGGCTCCGGCATCACCCACAGCGAACGCGCCGCCGGCTCCGCCACCCGGTTCGTCCAGGCCTGGCTCCGCCCGGGAGAGCCGGGCGGTGAGCCGGCCCGGCGTACGTCGACGCCCGACCTGAGCAGCGGCGACCTGGTCGTCGTGGCCGGGGAGGCGGACCTCGGCGTGCCGGGAGCGACGTACCGGATCGGCGACGTCCCCGCCGGCACCACCCTGACCCTGCCCGAGGCACCTCGGCGCTACGTCTTCGTCGCGACGGGTGCGCTGACCCGCTCCAGCCTCGCCGAGCCGCTCGCGGCCGGAGACGCCTTCGAGATCACCGGCGACCACGAGATGACGGTCACCACCGCCGTCCCCACCCAGCTCCTGATGTGGTCGTTCGGGGGCGGATCTGGAGACGTGTAACCGACCCCTGCCGGGCGACACGCCGGGCGTGGCGACGGCGTGTCGTCGTGGAACGGTCGGTTACACGCCCGGAACAGCCGGCACCAGCACACCCGGGTTGAGGATCCCGTCGGGGTCGACGGCGTCCTTGACGGCCCGGAGGACGGCGAGCCCGACCGGCCCGACCTCGTCCTCCAGCCAGGGCTGGTGGTCGGTCCCGACCGCGTGGTGGTGGGTGATCGTGGCGTGGGCGTCGACGATCGCGTCCATCGCCGCGGACTTCGCCGCCGCCCACCGACCCAGCACGTCGTCGCCCTCGGGCGCGGCGACCGTGAAGTAGAGCGAGGCGCCCGTCTCGTAGACGTGCGACACGTGGCAGAGCACCAGCGCGGGCTCACCGAGCGACCGCGTCAGCGCCGCCGACACCGCGTCGTAGGTGTCGCGCAGCCGGGACCAGTACGCCGCCGTCTCGAGCGTCTCGACCAGCACGCCGGCGTCCAGCATCGAGTCGCGGAGGTACGGCGCGTCGAAGCGGCCGGCGGACCACTTCCGGCCGGGCTCCTCGCCCGCCGGAGCCCCGCCGAGCTCGGTCAGCACAGCGGCGACCGCGGACCGACGGGCGGCCACCGCGGTCGCGGAGCCCTCGAAGCCCACGATCATCAGGCAACCGCCCGCGGACGACCCGCCGATCGAGTCGGGGTCGGCGAGGTTGAGCGCCGTCTCGTGCTCGTCCGACAGCCGGAGCACCGTCGGCAGCAGCTGGGCCTGGGCCAGGGTGCGCATCGCGTCCGCGCCGGCGTCGAACGACGGCCAGTGCCAGCCCTCGTAGACCCTCTCCTCCGGGAGCGCGCGGACCCGGACGGTGACCGCGGTGATCACGCCGTAGGCACCCTCCGAGCCGAGGAACACCTGTCGCAGGTCCGGGCCGGCGGCACTGGCCGGCGCGAGCCCGAGCTCGACCGCACCGACCGGGGTGGCCACGGCGAGCCCGACGACCAGGGCGTCGAAGCGGCCGTACCCCGCCGACGACTGGCCGCTGGACCGGGTCGCCGCGAAGCCGCCGATCGTGGCGAACTCGAACGACTGGGGGAAGTGGCCCAGGGTCAGCCCGTGCTCCGCCAGCAGCGCCTCGGCCTCGGGGCCACGCAGACCCGGCTCGAGGGTTGCCGTCATCGAGACCGGGTCGACCGCCAGCAGGCGCTTCATCCGGACCAGGTCGAGGCTCAGGACCCCCGCATATCCCTCGCGCCGGGCGACCAGCCCGCCGACCACGGACGTGCCGCCGCCGAACGGGACGACCGCGATCCGGTGCCGGGCGGCCACCGCGAGCACCGCCTGCACCTGGTCGTGGTCACCCGGACGGACCACGGCGTCCGGGGCATCGGTGAGGTCACCACGTCGGGCCCGGACCAGGTCGGGCGTGGACTTGCCACGCGTGCGAAGCCGGCGCGAGGCGTCGTCGGTCAGGACCTGGTCGGGACCGACGGCGACCCCGAGGTCACCCAGCACCTCCGGCGACAACCCGGACTCCGGCAGCGTCACCGGCGCGTCGTCGGCGACCGTCCGGTCGGCCACCGGGAAGACCAGCTCGACCAGGCCGCGGGCCGTCTCGGGAAGGGCGGCTGCGCGGTCCGGGTCGCCCCACCGGGTCGGGTGCATCTCGATGCTCACGTGTTACAGTGTGACATATGACGTCACTTCGTCACAACGGCGAGCCGCACACGGCGTACCTCGACGCCGCGCGCGCCTGCATCCTCGACGTCGGCTGGCGGCGTACGACGCTCACCGAGGTCGCGCGCCGCGCCGGCGTGAGCCGGATGACGATCTACCGCGCGTGGCCGGACATGCCCGCCGTCCTCGGCGACCTGATGACCCGCGAGTGGGGTGAGGTCGTCGCCCGCGCGGTGACCGACGCGGACACCGCCCTCGGCGAGCCGGCGAGCGCGGCCGACCGGATCGTGGCCGAGGTCGTCGCGACCACCCGGGCCCTGCGCGACAACGAGCTGTTCGTGCGCATCGTCGAGCTCGACGCCGAGCTCCTGCTCCCCTACCTGCTCACCCGACGAGGCCGCAGCCAGGAGGCGATCGCCGAGCTCACCGCGGGGCGTCTGCGCGACGGCCAGCAGGACGGCAGCGTCCGTGCCGGCGACCCGGTGGCCATCGCCCGGGCGCTGTTGCTCGCCGCCCACGGGTTCGTGCTGAGCGCCCACACGATGGTCGACGACGAGGTCGGCGAGGACGACCTCGACCGCGAGCTCGAGCACCTCGTCCGCAGCATGGTCGCCGCAGGAAGCCCCCCGGTGACCCGCATCCGGGCCGGCCTGGCCGCCGCTCCCCACGAGGTCGACGTCCTCGTGGTCGGGCTCGGCGTGACCGGCGTCGGGTGCGCGCTCGACGCCGTCTCCCGGGGCCTGTCGGTCCTGGCCGTCGACGCCCACGACCTCGCGTTCGGTACGTCGCGCTGGTCGAGCAAGCTGGTGCACGGCGGCCTGCGCTACCTGGCCAACGGACAGGTCGGGGTCGCCCACGAGAGCGCCGTCGAGCGCGGGATCCTGATGGAGGTCACCGCTCCCCACCTCACCCACGCCCTGCCGATGCTGCTCCCCCTCGACGGCTCCACGGGCCGCCGGCAGGCGGCGTTCCTGCGCGCCGGGATCGGCGCCGGTGACCTGCTCCGGATCGCGGCCCGCACGTCGTCCGAGACGCTGCCGCGCCCGCGACGCATCTCGGCGACCGAGAGCCACCACCTGGCGCCGGTGCTGGGCTCCGACGTGCGGGGCGGCATCCTCTCCTGGGACGGTCAGCTCGAGGACGACGCCCGGTTGGTCACCACGATCGCGCGGACCGCGGCCGGCCTCGGTGCCGAGGTGCGCACCCGGTCGCGGGCCGTCGACCTGCACGGCCGGGGCGCGACCCTGCGCGACGAGCTGACCGGCGAGACGCACGAGGTCACCGCGCGGGCCGTGGTCAACGCCGCGGGAGTCTGGGCCGGTGACCTCGTGGACGACGTCGAGCTCCGGCCGAGCCGCGGCACCCACCTGGTGCTGCGCGCCCTCCCCGGGCTCCGCGTCGCCCTGACCCTGCCCGTGCCGGGCGAGCGCAACCGCTTCCTCAACGTCGTCCCCCAGCAGGAGGGGCTCGTCTACGTCGGGCTGACCGACGTCCCGGTCGAGGGTGATGCGCCGGACGTGCCGGAGGCGAGCGACGCCGAGATCGACTTCCTCGTCGAGACCACGTCCGCCGCTCTCGCCCACCCGCTGAGCCGCGACGACGTCGTCGGGGCCTACGCCGGGCTCCGGCCCTTGCTGCGCGCGGACGGGCGCACCTCCGACCTGTCGCGTCGCCACGCCGTGCTGACCTCGTCGACCGGCGTGGTCACGGTCGTCGGCGGCAAGCTCACGACCTACCGCCGGATGGCCCAGGACGCACTGGACACCGCGATCGCCCGGTCCGGCCTCGCGGCCCGACCGTGCCGCACGGCCCGACTCCCCCTGACCGGCGCCGCCCCCCGCCCCGAGCTCGCCCGGCTCGCCGCCGCCGCACCGGCGTCCCGGCTGGTCCGGCGCTACGGGACGGATGCCGAGCTCGTCCTCACGTCCGCGCGGGAGGTCACGGGCCTGACCGTCGACGAGCTGCTCGAGCCGGTGGCCGAGGGCATCGGCGTGACGCTGGCCGAGCTGGTCTTCGGGGTGACCCACGAGGGGGCGCACGACGTCGACGACCTGCTCGACCGTCGCACCCGGATCGGGCTGGTGCCGGGCGACCGCACCCTCGCCTCGACCGCTGCTCACCGGGCCCTCACGCTCGCGAAGGCAACGGTTCGTTAAATCGGTCCTGCGGCTCTATCCCGGGGCCCCGCCAGGCCCTACCTTCTATACATGCTCGAGCCCAGGGGGGCGGACTCAAGCATGTTCGATTCTGCTGCGGACGACTCCGCCCGTGTTGTGAACCATGCCCGCGACGCACTGTCGCAGGGCAATATCGCCGACGCCATGAGCGCGGTGGACCGTGCGCGCCACGACGACGGTCTCGACGACTCCGCACGCGTGTCGCTGGCGCTGACCGGAGTCCTCGCCAAGCTCGCGCTCGGCGACCTGCGCGGCGCCGCGACGTACTCCCGCGACCTCACCAACCTGATGCGCATCCGCGGGGTCATCGGCGCGACCGCGTCGTTCGGTCTCGGCGAGTTCGCAGCCGCGCGCGGCCAGGCCGACCAGGCCGTGTCCTACTACGAGCGCGCCGGCGAGGAGCTCGCCGCCGCCAAGAGCCACCTCTGGTTGCCGTGGCGCAGCGGCCTCGCACGTGTCATCGCCGGACGTGGCGAGATCGCCGCGGCGACGGCGCTCGTCGAGGACGAGCTCGCCGACGCGCGCACCCGCGACGAGACGTACGCCGTCGCCTACGCCCTGCGGACCCAGGCCGCCATCGCACCGACCGGCGACCGGGTCGAGCTGCTCGACGAGGCGCTCGAGGTGCTGCACGGCAGCGGCGCCGCGCGGCTCGACGCCCAGATCCGGACCGACCTGGCCGCCTGGATCCTGCTGCTCGAGCCGCACGCCTCCGCCCGGGCGGTCGACCTGCTCCGGAGTGCCGAGAAGTACGCGCGCCAGGAGGAGCTCAGTCCGCTGCTGGGCCGCATCCGCTGGCTGCTCGAGCGCCTCGGCGAGGCGCCCGACGGTGAGCTGCCCGGCCGGCTCGCCGAGCTGAGTGCCGCCGAGCGCCGGGTGGCGCAGCTGGTCGTCGTCGGCAAGCGCAACCGCGAGATCGCGGCCGAGCTGGGCGTGAGCGTGAAGTCCGTGGAGTGGCACGTGTCCCACATCCTGCGGAAGCTCTCGATCAGCTCGCGCACGCAGCTGGCCGACGCGCTCGCCCAGCCCCGCGCCACCCGCTGACCCGGGCGGCGCGGCGACCGTCAGACCGGGATCGCGACGTACGTCGTGTCGAGGTACTCGTCGATGCCCTCGAAACCGCCCTCGCGCCCGAAGCCGCTGGCCTTCACGCCGCCGAACGGAGCCGCCGGGTTGGACACGAGGCCGGTGTTCACGCCGACCATGCCGAACTCCAGCGCCTCCGCGACCTTGATCGTGCGGTCGAGGTCGCGGGTGTAGACGTACGACGCGAGGCCGTACTCGGTCGCGTTCGCCAGGGAGATCGCCTCCGCGTCGGAGGCGAAGGTGGTGATCGGCGCGACCGGCCCGAAGATCTCCTCCTGGACGATCCGGGCCTCCGCCGCGACCCCGAGCAGCACGGTCGGGGAGTAGAAGTGGCCGGGGCCGTCGGGTGCCCCGCCACCGGTCACCAGCTCGGCGCCACCCTCGACCGCGTCGGTCACGAGCCGGCCGACCGACTCGACGGCGTCGGCGTTGATCAGCGGGCCCACGTCGGTGCCGGAGGTCTGGCCGCGGCCGGTCGTGAGTGCACCCATGCGGGCGCCGAGGAGGTCGGCGAACTCGCGGGCCACCGACTCGTGGACCAGGAAGCGGTTGGCGGCCGTGCAGGCCTCGCCCATGTTGCGCATCTTCGCGATCATCGCGCCGTCGACGGCCGCGGCCACGTCGGCGTCCTCGAAGACGAGGAACGGCGCGTTGCCGCCGAGCTCCATCGAGACCCGCTGGAGCGCATCGGCCGACTGCCGGACGATCACCTTGCCGACCGGGGTCGAGCCGGTGAAGCTCACCTTCCGCAGGCGCTCGTCGGCCATCAACGTGGCGCTGAGGGCCTTGGAGTCGTGCGTGGTGACGACGTTCAGCACGCCGGCCGGCAGCCCGGACTCGGTGAGCACGTTCGCCAGCGCGAGCATCGTCAACGGCGTGAGCTCGGCGGGCTTGACGACCATCGTGCAGCCGGCGGCGATCGCGGGCCCGATCTTCCGGGTGCCCATCGCGAGCGGGAAGTTCCACGGCGTGATGAAGAGGCAGGGGCCGACCGGCTTGCGGATGGTCAGCAGGCGTGACCCGCCGGCGGGCGCCTGCATCCAGCGGCCGTGGATACGCACGGCCTCCTCGGCGAACCACCGGAAGAACTCCGCGCCGTAGGTCACCTCGCCCTTGGCCTCGGCCAGGGTCTTGCCCATCTCCAGGCTGATCAGCTCGGCGAAGTCGTCGGCCTGGTCCATGATCGCCTCGAACGAGCGCCGCAGGATCTCGCCGCGCTCGCGCGGGGCGGTCGCCGCCCACTCGGCCTGGGCCGCCACGGCCGCGTCGAGGGCGGCCATCGCGTCGTCGGTGCTGCCGTCCGCGACGTCGGTGATCACCGACTCGTCGGCCGGGTCGTGCACCTCGAACCTCGCGCCCGTCGACGAGTCGCGCCACTGCCCGCCGATGAACAGGCCGCGCGAGCCGGTTTTCGCCAAGAGGTCTAGTCCAGTCATGGAATCAGCCTGTCACTGGGTCGAGTTTGTCGAAAGTGTTCACGCAGCCGTCACGACTCTGACACCCTGTGATTTGTCGGCCTGGGGGCTAGCACCCGGACGATATCGAGCCCCTCGCTGACCCCATGCTGCGAGGGGCTCGCTTCGTCCCCACCTGTTCCAGGATCGCTCGCGACGTACGTCGGCGGGCGTGCTCCTGAGCCCCTTCACCGAGGTCCCACGTGGCCCGGTTCGCGGAAGTAGGCGTCGAGATCGCGAACGTGGGAGATCTTGCCGATGCCCGCAGGGTGGTCCGACGGCGAGGGTGACTCGTCGTGGGCCGGACAGTCCGGCCTCCGAGAAGGAGCACCGACCATGAACATCTCCACCGTCCCCAACCCTGTCCGTGTCGCCGTCGCCACGACCGTCGTGGCGATCCTCGCCGTGGGGGCCGTCGGGCTGGCGGACAACGACCACCCGAGCCGCTCGACCGTGCCGGATGCGCCGACCGCGCACCCGCTGAATCGGCATCCGCGACTTCCACGCCGGCCCCACCACGAGCGGCGGCAAGGTGATGCTCGGCCAGTGAGCGGCGGCCTCCCCTTGAACTCGCCGCTCGACAGGAGTTGTTTGGACCCCATCGATTCCGACGCGGCGGTCGGACGGCCGCCGGTCTGGGCACACACCTGGAGGCAGTGATGGCGGACAAGGCGGGCGGACGTAGACCAGCGGGCCAAGATCTCGGGGCGAGCAGTCCCGACCGGATCCGCAACGTGGTCCTGGTCGGACCCGGTGGCTCCGGGAAGACCACCCTGGTCGAGACGCTGCTCGCCTCCGCCGGAGCCGTCCCCCGCGCGGGGAACGTCCAGGAAGGCTCCACCGTCTGCGACTTCGAGAGCGCCGAGAAGACCCACGAGCGGTCCATCTCCCTGGCCGTCGCACCGGTGGTCCACCGCGAGACCAAGATCAACTTCGTCGACACGCCGGGGTACGCCGACTTCGTCGGTGAGGTGCGGGCCGGGCTGCGTGCGGCCGACTGCGCCCTGTTCGTGATCGCGGCCAGCGAGGTCGTCGACGACGCCACCACCTCGCTGTGGCGGGAGTGCGCCGAGGTCGGCATGCCGCGCGCCGTCGTGATCACCAAGCTCGACCAGGCACGCGCCGACTACGACGGGGTGCTCGCGGCCGCGCAGGCGGCGTTCGGCGATCAGGTGCTCCCGCTCTACGTCCCGGTCCGCGAGGGCGACGAGGTCACCGGGCTGGTCGACCTGATGACCGACGACGGCGAGCACGCCGACCTCCGCGGAGCCCTGATCGAGGGGATCATCGAGGAGTCCGAGGACGAGACCCTGATGGACCGCTACCTCGAGGGCGAGGAGATCTCCCACGACGCTCTGACCGAGGACCTGGAGAAGGCCGTCGCGCGGGCGAGCTTCCACCCCGTCGTACCGGTGTGCTCGATGAGCGGCGTCGGGTGCGCCGAGCTGCTCGACCTCGCCGTCGACGGGTTCCCGTCGCCGCAGGAGCACCCGTCGCCCGACGTGTTCACACCGGCGGGCAAGGAGGCGGGCGCCATCGCCGGCGACCCGCGCGGCACGCTCGTCGCCGAGGTGGTGAAGACCTCCAGCGACCAGTACGTCGGCCGGCTCAGCCTGGTCCGGGTCTTCTCCGGGACCCTGACCGCCGACGACCCGGTGCACGTGTCCGGACACTTCACGTCGTTCTACTCCGACTCCGGCCACGCGGACCACGACGAGGACGAGAAGATCGGCTCGCTGTCCTACCCGTTCGGCGGGCAGCAGGTGCCCGCGACCGCGGTCGTCGCGGGCGACCTCTGCGCCATCGGCAGGCTGAGCCGGGCCGAGACCGGTGACACCCTCTCCGCGATCGGCGAGCCGCGGGTGCTCAAGCCGTGGTCGATGCCCGAGCCGCTCCTCCCGGTGGCGATCGTGGCCACGAGCAAGGCCGACGAGGACAAGCTCTCCCAGGCGCTGGGCCGGCTCGCCGCCGAGGACCCCAGCCTGCGCGTCGAGAACAACGCCGAGACCCACCAGCTGGTGCTCTGGACGATGGGCGAGGCACACGCCGACGTGCTGATCTCTCGCCTCTCCGAGCGCTACGCCGTCCACGTCGAGACCGAGCCGTTCCGGGTGTCGCTGCGCGAGACGTTCGGTGGTGCCGGCCGGGGCCTCGGCCGCCACGTGAAGCAGTCCGGCGGGCACGGGCAGTACGCCGTGTGCCACCTCGAGGTCGAGCCGCTGCCGGAGGGCGGGGGCTTCGAGTTCGTCGACAAGGTGGTCGGCGGGTCCGTCCCCCGCCAGTTCATCCCGTCGGTCGAGAAGGGCGTGCGCGCCCAGATGGAGAAGGGCGTGCGGGCCGGCTACCCGATGGTCGACCTGCGCGTCACCCTCACCGACGGGAAGGCGCACGCCGTCGACTCCTCCGACATGGCCTTCCAGATGGCCGGCTCGCTGGCGCTCCGCGAGGCGGCGGCCGCCACCTCGGTGACCATGCTCGAGCCGTACGACGTGGTCGCGGTCGTCGTCCCGGACGAGCACATCGGCGCGACCATGAGCGACCTCTCGTCGCGCCGGGCCCGGCTGCTCGGCACGGACAAGGTGGGCGACGACCGGACCGTGGTCAACGCCGAGGTGCCGCAGACCGAGCTGGTCCGCTACGCCGTCGACCTCCGCTCCTCGACCCACGGATCCGGCTCGTTCACCCGCTCCTTCGGCCACTACGAGCCGATGCCCGACGACGTCGCGCGGTCGGTGATGTCGCGGGAGGGGTAGGGCCTGCCGGGAACGCCGGCTGGGGTCCCTGCAGGGATCCCCGGCTGACCGGGGATCCCGTCGCTTAGTAGGGGTTGCAACGGCTACGAAGCGCAGGGAACGCCGTGGCGGTGTGACTGGTGGGGCCGCTGAGGACGACGCGCGGTGGTCGGGGCTGGAGGCGGCTCTCGGCGGGAGTGCCCACGTCGTGTGCCGGGCGGCATTTGCCGAGACAGCGTCCGGGATGCCGGCCGAACCGTTACCGAGCCAGCGTCCCCCGCAGGAACTGCTCGAGCAGCGGCCCGGCGACGCCGGCCCCGGTCTGACCGACGTCGACGAAGGCGCAGACCGCGAGGTCGCCGTAGCCGGCGATCATCCAGGCGTGGGTGAGCCGCTTCCCGCCGCGGTCGAACTCGGCGGTCCCGGTCTTGGCGATCACCGGCGGTCCGGGCACGTCGCGGAGCCCGACCCCCGTGCCGTTCAGCACGACGCCTCGCAGCATCTGCTTGAGCGTCGCGTCCTGGGCCGCCGACATCGGGGCGGGCGAGGTCTTCGCCGGGTCGATCGAGGTGACCAGCTGCGGCACCACCGTGTGGCCGGCGACCACCGACGCCATCACCGTCGCCATCGTCATCGGCGAGGCGAGGATCTGGCCCTGCCCGATCATGTCGGCGGCCTTCGTGGTCTCGGTCGTGGGCGGCACGACGTTCCCGAAGTACGCCGGGAAGCCGAGGTCGTGGTCGACGCCCATGCCGAGCGTGGCGGCGGCGTCGACCAGGTCGTGGGATCCGAGCTTGGTGCGCTCGTTGATGAACGCGGTGTTGCAGGAGTTCGCGAGCGCGCTGGCCAGCGTGATCCGACCGAGCGCCCCCGGGGGGTAGAAGCTGTCGTTGGTGAACACCTTGCCGTCGACGTTCAGGCTGGTCGGGCAGTCGACCGACGACGACGGTGAGACGCCCTGCTTCAGGAGTGCCAGCGAGCTGACCGACTTGAACGTCGACCCCGGCGCGAACCGTCCGTAGGTCGCGTCGTTGTACCCGTTGTTCCCCGGCCCGTTCGCCGCGGCCAGGACCGCGCCGGAGGACGGCCTGATCGCGACGAGAGCACTGGCCGGGCCGACGGTGCTCAAGATGTGCTCGGCCAGGGTCTGCAACCGCGGCTCCAGGGTGAGCACGAGGGGCTTGCCGTCGACCGGCTTCGCCTTGAACAGCTGTCGAGCCTCGCCGCCCTTCGACAGCGCGGTGACGACGACGCCCGGGGTGCCGCGCAGCTGCTCGTCGTAGCGTGACTCGAGCCCGGAGAGTCCCGCCTCGTCGCCGGCGGCATAGACGTCGGGGTTGTCCTTGACGATCTCCGCGGTCACCGGACCGACCGTGCCGAGGATCGGCGCCGCGAACTCCTTGGTGAGCCCGAGCGGGACCTGGCCGGCGATCGCGTCGACGCCCTTGATGTGGACGTACTGCGAGGACACCGCGGACGGCACCTCGTCCTGACGGAAGACGATCGCCTGCACGAAGGCCTTCGGCCCGGCGGCCTTGACCTGCTTGACGTACGACGCGGCGTCGATGCCGACCAGCTGCGCCAGCCGGCGGGCGGAGTCCGCCGCCCGGGACGCCGGCACCTTGGTCCGGTCGACCCCGAACCGCACCACCGGCCGGTCGGTCACGAGTCCCACGCCGTGCGGACCGAGGATGTCGCCGCGCTTCGCGCCGATGGTCGACACGTGCAACGTGTCCCCGGTCTTCAGCGAGGGCTCGACCACGGCGTCCGACCAGCCGACCTGCCAGGTCGCGCCGGACGCCTTCAGCGGAGCCTGCGTGGTGTAGGTCCACCCGGTGCCCACCGGCCAGCTCCAGCGCAGGGTCGCGGTCGCGGCGCCGTCCTTCTCGTCGGAGACGGAGGCGACGCTGACCTTCGGCTTCAGGTCGCCGAGTGCGGACACCGTCGTCTCGTAGTCGCTCTGCACCTGGCCGGCCGGCTCGTCGGCGAAGTGCAGCTGGGAGACGTCACCGGAGCTCAGCGCGACCGCGAGGGCGTCGGCCGTCGGGTCGGGGGACGGACCCTGGTCGCCGCCGCCGCAGCCGGCGATCGTCAGCGCCAGGATCGGAGGTACGACGAGCAGCAGTCGGCGGTTCCCCATGGCCGCCATAGTGCCAAAGGGGTGGTTCAGCTCCGGAGGGGCGCGTCCTCGACCCGCACGCAGCACCGGTCGGGGCCGGGGTCGAGGCGGGCCGTCGTCCGGGCGCAGCCGAGGCCGTCGAGGACGCCTCCGACGTAGTCGCGGTTGACGCCGCAGACGAGGGCCGTGTGCTCGCGCGCCAGGGCGTCGAACGGGCAGTTGCGCAGCACCAGGCCGTCGTCGACGCGGGTCGGCTCGAAGCCGCGGCCCGCCAGCACCCCGGCCGACCGGTCCAGCTCGCCGCCCTTCCCGTCGTACGCCGTGCCGTCGCGGCGGCCGGCCGCCCGGGCCTCCTCGGCGAGGGTCTCGGTCAGCGGCGCGCCTTCCAACGACCGCTCGACCGCGGCCGCGAACACGCGGCCCACGAGGTCGTAGCCGCGCTCGGGCAGCGACACCGCCACCTCGGTGTCGGAGCGGTGGTAGACCTTCGCCGGCCGACCCGCGCCCGGGCCGGTGCGCCCGCTCAGCCGGCGGTGCTCGACGGAGAGCAGCCCCTCCTCGACCAGCTTGTCGAGGTGGAAGCGAGCGGTGTGGGTCGCGACGCCGGCCGTCCGCGCGGCCTCCTCCCGCCCCACCCCGTCGTCGCGGCCGCTCACGATCTCGTAGAGGCGCCGGCGTACCGGGTCGGCCAGCGCTCCGATCGCGGAGAACGCCGAGCCCTCGGTGTGCCCCGTGCCCATCGCCACCTCCTGCCTTGACGGGTCGTCTTCTAACAGACATTCTACTCACTCTTAGAACTTCCGGTCCAGAAGGAGATTCCATGGCCGACGCGGTCGCCCTCCAGGTCGACGAGCAGATCGACCGGCCGCGCTGGCGGCCGCGGATCACCCACGAGCGCGCGCCGGTCGATCTCGACCGGGCCGAGCGCGCGGCCACCGAGATGCTCGCCGCCCTCGGCCTGCCGATCGACTCCGAGGACATGTTCGAGACGCCCCGCCGCCTCGTCCATGCCTACGCCGAGATGCTGACGCCGCCGGAGTTCGACTCGACCACGTTCGGCAACGCGGCGGGGTACGACGAGCTGGTCCTGGTCTCGGACATCCCGGTGCACTCCCTGTGCGAGCACCACCTGCTGCCCTTCACCGGCGTCGCCCACGTCGGTTACCTGCCCGGGTCTCGCATCCTGGGCCTGTCCAAGTTCGCCCGTACCGTGGAGTTCTTCGCGCGCCGGGCCCAGACACAGGAGCGACTGACCATGGAGATCGCCGAACACCTCACCGAGCGGCTGGAGCCCCAGGGCGTCGGCGTCGTGATCGAGGCCGAGCACACCTGCATGAGCCTGCGCGGCGCGCGGGCCGAGGGAGCCCGCACCGTCACCGCGGCCCTGCGCGGCCGGTTGCGTGACGACCCGAAGACCCGGGCCGAGTTCCTCTCCCTGACCCGCGACCGGACGGCGTCGCGATGAACGCCCCGATCGTCCTGGTCGGTGGCGGCCTCGCCACCGGCACGGCGGTGCGCGAGCTCCGCGACCAGGGATACGTCGGCGACCTCGTCGTGTTCGCCGGCGAGGCCCACCCGCCGTACGAGCGCCCGCCGCTGTCCAAGGGCTACCTGCTGGGCAACGAGCCGGCGGAGAAGGCGATGGTCAACGACGAGGGGTGGTACGCCGAGCACGACGTCGACCTCCGCACCGGCGTGACCGTCGACTCGATCGACCCCGCCGCCCGCACCCTGACCGCCGGCGGCGAGGAGCTCACGTGGTCCGGGCTGCTGCTCGCGACGGGTGCCGTGCCGCGCCACCTCGCGCTCGCCGACGACTCCGGAGCGCCGGTCCACTACCTGCGCACGCTCGACGACTCGACCGCGCTCAAGGCCCAGCTGACCCCCGGGGCGCGCATCGGGATCATCGGCGGCGGCTGGATCGGGCTCGAGGTCGCCAGCGCCGCCCGGCAGGCCGGCGCCGAGGTCGTCGTGCTCGAGGCGCTGGAGCAGCCGCTGCTGAACGTCCTCGGCCCCGAGGTCGGCGCCCTGTTCGCCCAGCTCCACCGCGAGAAGGGCGTCGACGTGCGCACCGGCGTCCGGATCGAGACGATCGCCGGCACAGGCTCGGACGGCTCGACGATCGGGCTGGCCGGCGGGGACACGCTCACCGTCGACCGCCTGGTCGTCGGAGTCGGCGTCGCCCCCCTCGCCGACCTCGCCGGCAGCGCCGGCATCGCCGTCGACAACGGCATCCTGGTCGACTCCGGGCTGCGCACCTCGGCCCCGGGCGTCTTCGCCGCCGGCGACGTCGCCAACGTCGACCACCCGGTGCTCGGTCACCGGGTCCGGGTCGAGCACTGGGACACCGCGATCAAGCACGGAAAGGTCGCGGCCGCCAACCTGCTGGACGGCCAGGCCGTGGCCGACGACCTGCCCTACTTCTTCACCGACCAGTACGCCCTCGGCCTGGAGTACGTCGGACATCCCGGCCCCGACGGCTTCGACCGCGTGGTCGTCACCGGCGACACCGACGGGCCGGTCGAGGGACGCACCTTCCGGGTCTGGTGGCTGCGGGGCGACCGCGTCGTCGCCGGCATGCACGTCAACGACTGGGACGCGATCGGCCGGGTCCGCGAGCTGGTCGGCACCGAGGCCGACGAGGCGGCGCTGCGGGCGTGATCGCGCCCGTGTAACCGACCCTTTCCGGGCAACACGCCGTACGACCGCACGGCGTGTCTCCCGGAAAGGGTCGGTTACACGCCTCCCTTCAGCCGACGCTCGGCAGCTTCTCCAGGGCCGCCCCGACCGCCTGCTGCAGCTCGGCGTCGTCCCAGGTGTGGTCGACCAGGTCGCCGCGCAGGTAGGCGTCGTACGCCGCGAGGTCGAGGTGGCCGTGGCCGCACAGCGCCGTGAGGATCACCTTCTCCTCGCCGGACTCCTTGCACGCCAGCGCCTCCTCGACCGCCGCCGCGAGCGCGTGGGTCGGCTCCGGCGCCGGGAGGATGCCCTCGGTGCGGGCGAACAGCACGCCGGCGGCGAAGCACTCGGACTGCTTCTTGGCCACCGCCTCGAGCTCACCCGTCTCGTAGAGGTGGGAGATGAGCGGGCTCATCCCGTGGTAGCGCAGCCCCCCGGCGTGGATCGGGTCGGGCACGAAGTCGTGACCGAGCGTGTGCATCTTCATCAGCGGGGTCATCCCGAGGGTGTCGCCGAAGTCGTAGGCGTAGGTCCCCTGGGTCAGCGAGGGGCACGACGCCGGCTCGACCGCCCGGATCGTCGGCGACATCCTCCCGGCCCACTTCTCCCGCAGGAACGGGAAGGCGAGGCCGCCGAAGTTCGAGCCGCCGCCCGTGCAGCCGACCAGCAGGTCGGGGGTCTCGCCGACCTGGGCGAGCTGCAGGAGCGCCTCCTCACCGATCACGGTCTGGTGCATGAGCACGTGGTTGAGGACGCTGCCGAGCGCGTAGTTGGTGGTCGGGTCGCCGGCCGCCATCTCGACGGCCTCGCTGATCGCGATACCGAGGCTGCCGGTGCTGTCCGGGTCCTGGGCGAGGATCGTGCGGCCGGCGTTCGTGAGCTCGCTCGGGCTCGGGTGGACGGTGCCGCCGAAGGTCTCGATCATCATCCGGCGGTAGGGCTTCTGGTCGTACGACGCCCGCACCTGCCAGACCTCGCACTCCAGGTCGTACTGCGCGCAGGCGAAGGCGAGCGCCGTCCCCCACTGCCCGGCCCCGGTCTCGGTGGTGAGCTTCGCGATCCCGGCCTTCGCGTTGTAGTACGCCTGCGGCACCGCGGTGTTCGGCTTGTGGGAGCCGGCCGGGCTGACGCCCTCGTACTTGTAGTAGATGCGCGCCGGCGTGCCGAGGGCCTTCTCCAGGCGGTGGGCGCGGAAGAGCGGCGACGGCCTCCAGAGCCGGTAGACGTCGAGCACCCCGCCGGGGATCTCGACGTACTGGTCCCCGGAGACCTCCTGGAGGATCAGGTCCATCGGGAAGAGCGGAGCCAGGTCGTCGGGCCCGACCGGCTGCCCGGTGCCGGGGTGCAGCACGGGCGGCGGCGGCGTCGGCAGATCGTGGAGCACGTTGTACCAGCGCGTCGGCTGGTCGCTCTCGGCGAGATGGATCTGGTGCGGGGCCTGCGTCGACGAAGCCATGGCGCCAGCGTGGCACCGGCGACGCCCGTCGGTCGAGGGTGTCGCCGCGATGGGCGCCGTGTGACCCAGGCCACACCGGGATCGGGGAATGAAACGGACCGGGGTGCGTTTTACCGATCAGTGGTTGAAACTTCAATCCTGGGAAGGACCCCACACCATGACCAACAGCCCGTTCGACCCCGCCACCACCGTCATCGAGGACATCACCGGCGACTACACGCTCGACGCCGCGCACTCGCGGCTCGGCTTCAGCGCCCGGCACGCGATGGTGACCACCGTCCGCGGCGCCTTCAAGGACTTCGAGGGCACGGCCCACGTCGACACCGCCACCCCGGCCAACAGCAAGGTCGAGCTGACCATCAAGGCCGACAGCATCGACACCGGTGTCGAGGACCGCAACGCCCACCTGCGCTCCGCCGACTTCTTCGAGGTCGAGCAGCACCCCGAGATCACCTTCTCCTCGACGAACGTCGAGCGTGACGGCGACGACTGGACCATCACCGGCGACCTGACCATCAAGGGCACCACCCAGCCGATCACCGTCGAGTTCGAGTCCACCGGCTCGGCCCGCGACCCCTTCGGCAACACGCGCATCGGCTTCGAGGGCCACACCACCCTCTCCCGCAAGGAGTGGGGCCTGACCTGGAACGCCGCGCTCGAGACCGGCGGCTTCCTGGTGTCGGACAAGATCAAGCTCGAGTTCGACATCTCCGCGATCGCGAAGTGATCGCTGACCCGGCAGAAGTTCACGGCTGACACCGTCGACCCGGCAGAAGTCCACCGAGACTTCTGCCGGGTCGGTGCCATTTCGGCGTCGACGTCTGACGGGTCGGCGCCGTACGGCGTGGACTTCTGACGGGTCAGCGTTAACTGACGTGCGCCGGGAGGCGGGTGGGTGATCTGATACGGCGCCATGAGCGAGCTGCACCTGCCCGACGGGCTGACCTCCCGGACCCTCACGATGGACGACGCCCGCGCGGTGTTCGAGCTGGCCGCGGCGCAGGAGCTGGTCGACGTCGGCAAGGTCGAGATCGAGCCCGCCGACATCGTCAGCGACTGGAGCCGGCCGAGCTGGGACGTCGCCACCCACACGCTCGGTGTCTTCGACGGGGCGCGGATGGTCGGCTACGGCGAGATCACCGGCCGCGACCGTGGCGACGCGGCCGTCCACCCCGACTACCGTCGGCGCGGGATCGGGACGGCGATCGCCGGCTGGATGCAGCAGGCGGCCCGTGACCTCGGCGGGACGGGCTACGGCAGCCCGGTGCCCGAGGGCTCGGCCGGCGACGCCCTCCTGGAGAAGCTCGGCTACCGGATCCGGCACACGAGCTGGGTCCTCGCCCTGCCCGACGGCACCGAGATCCAGGACCGCTCGCTGCCGGCCGGCTACGAGATCCGCGAGGCGCACGCCGCGGAGTACCCGGCCGTGCACGACGTGGTCGAGGACGCCTTCCTCGAGTGGTCCGTCCGCGACCGCGAGCCGTACGACGACTTCCACGCCTCGGTGATCGGCCGGCCGGGCTTCGAGCCCTGGAACATGCGGGTCGTGACCGATCCCGACGGCGCCATCGCCGGCGTGGCCCTGGTGATCATGGCCGGCGAGGACGCCGACGAGGCGTACATCGACAAGCTCGCCGTTCGCTCCGACCAGCGCCACCGCGGCCTGGCCCAGGCGCTGCTCGTCGACGCCTTCACGCACGGTCGCGCGCACGGCGCGAAGCGGTCGGCGCTGTCAACCGACTCGCGCACCGGCGCGCTGAGCCTCTACCTCAAGGTCGGCATGGAGGTCGGCGACGTCTGGGTGAACCGCGCGATCGGCGTCTGAGACCGGGTCGACGGCGTACGCCGCCACGCGGTCGCCCGGTGCGCGTCGTACGCCGTGCTGCCAGCGCCAGGTCGACAACATCTCAGTGCCAGCCGGCCTGGTACGGACCGTGTCCCCAGTGCCCGGACCGTCCGCGCCAGCGGTGCCGGCGGACGAAGCGTCGCACGACCAGGAGGTAGACGACCGCGGCGACCACCAGGAACAGCGGGTGGTGGAAGCCCCACCAGACCAGCACGATCGCGACCAGCACCTTGAACGGGAACGGGATGCGCGGCAGCTCCATCCGCCGACCACGGTCGGGGCGCGGCGCTCGCTCCGGCCGGGCCGGGCGCGGGCGCTCCTGCTGCGCACGCGGCAGGTCGCGGAACGCCGGTGCCAGGTCGGCCGCGGTGCGGGCCGCCCAGATCTGCTCGAGGCGTTCGGCGTGCTCGTCCGCGGTGATCCGCCCGAGCGCGAAGTGCTCCCCGAGCTCGCGGGCCGCCGTCTCACGGTCGGCGTCCCCGATGCGCAGTCGGTCGTTCACCACTCCTCCTCGGGCTGCTGGTCACCCAGGTCGTCGACGTCGCCGGGATGGTCGGCGAGGATCTGGTAGAGCGCCCGCCGTGCCTCGACCAGCACGCCGATGGCGGCCCGGCGTTGCTCGTCGGTGCCGGTCGTGATGATCTGCCAGACGGCGTTCATCACGCGTCCGAGCTCGGGCTTCAAGGCCGCGAAGTCGGGACCCGAGTCGTCGTCACCGCCGTCCGGGCGCTCGTCGCGCTCGCGGGTGAACGGCGCCCAGACCTGGGCGATCTCGTCCTCGTGCTCCGCCAGGTACGCCCGGCCGGTCTCGGTGAGCTGGAGGGTGCGCCGCCCACGCTCGTCGTCGCCCTCGAGCAGCCCCTCGTCCTCGAGCTGCGCGATCGTCGGGTAGACCGAGCCGGGGCTCGGGCGCCAGGCGCCGTTGGTGCGGTCGGAGATCTCCTGGATCACCTGGTACCCGTTCAACGGCGCGTCGGCGAGCACGGCCAGGATCGCCACCCGCACGTCGCCGCGGCGTACGCGCGGACCCCGGCCGGTCTCCTGCTGGGCCAGGCCGAACAGACCGGTCAGCCACGGCGGCGGACCCGACCGTCGGTTGGAGGTGTCCCACTGCCAGTGGCCGCCGCGCCCCCCCGGCCGACCGTGGCCCCCGCTCCAGCCGGGCCCGCGCCCGTGCTGCTGGAACATCGACTCGAACTCGCGTCCCCAGTCCCGCCCCATGGTCGTCCCCTCTTCCACTCGGCTCTCGGTTGCGATCACTCGGCGATCTCTCGCCGACTGTTCGCGATATATCGCGACAGTACGCGACTGAGGTACGCCGGGCAAGAGACATCTCGACCCCGATCCGTCCGCGCCCTAGGTTGTCGCCATGACCGACTGGGGTGAGGTGTACCGGGCCAACGTCGACGCCGTGACGGCCCTGGCGGAGGGCCTCTCGACCGAGCAGCTCTCGCAGCAGGTGCCGGCCACGCCGGACTGGACGGTGCACGACGTGCTCGCCCATCTGGCGGGCAGTCCCGCCGACGCGTTGAGCGGCCGGATGGACGGGGCGCCGGGACCGGACTGGACCGAGCGCCACGTCGGCGAACGCGCGGCGCACACCACCACCGACCTCGTCGCCGAGGTGCGGGGCAGCATGGACGCCGTGGTCGCGAGCCTCGACGGCAACGAACGCCCCGCCCTGGTCTGGAACACCGCCGTGCACCACGCCGACCTCCACGAGGCGCTCGGCAAGGGTGCCCCTCCCGAGGAGATGTGGCGCCCGGTGGTCGAGGCGATGACGCCGTCGCTCGGCGAGCACGCCGACGCGGTGTCCGGCGTCCCCGACTACGAGCTGTTCCGGGCCTTCTTCTCCCGCCGTTCGCGTGGCCAGATGGCCGCCTGGGACACCGGGCTCGACCAGGAGACCCTCGACGGCCTCGCGATCTTCGGGCCGCGCGACGACGACCAGCCGATCCCGGGCTGACCGCACGCCACGCGGCGTCAGCCGAACAGGCCGGGCGGAAGGCGGTCCGCACCTCGGACATCGGCGATCGCCGCCGGCTCCAGCGCGTCGCCGGCCCGGAACACCGAGAGCCGACCGCTGGGCTCCAGGATCACCAGGGCGATCTCGTCCAGCCGGCCCACCCCGGACTCTCGCAGCCGAGACCACAGGTCGGTCTCCGTCAGGCGCAGCCGACGGAGCGTGTCGTCGTGGATCCGACCGGCGACCACCAGCGACTCCGCCTGACCCCGCGCGCCCGACTCGACCGCCCGACCGACCAGCAGCATCAGGACCAGGACCGTCCCGAGCGCGAAGAGCCCGGCCTCCAGGTCGGGCTCGAGACCCAGGCTGGCCCGGCCGACGATCGCGCCCAGGACGACCATCGTGGCCATGCTGTGACTCGCCGGGCTGACTGCGAGTCGAGACCCCCACACCCGCAGCAGGACGACGAGAGCCAGGTACATCACCGCCGTCGTCAGCACCACGGCGACGAGCGAGGTGACGGAGAGATCGAGGTGTTCACGGAGACTGCCCATCTGCCGATCATCCACCCGGCCGGGCCGCCTCAGCCGGTGTTGCGCATCCCCGCGGCGATCCCGTTGATCGTCAGCAGGAGGGCGCGCTCGAGGGCCGGGTCGTCCTCTCCTCGTCGGTAGCGACCGAGCAGCTCGATCTGGAGGTGGTGGAGGGGCTCGAGGTAGTTCTCGCGGATCTCCAGGGTCGTGCGGAGGGTCGGCTCGCGGTCGAGCAGGGCGTCGTCGCCGGTCACGGCCAGCAGCCGGTCGACGGTCAGGTCGTACTCGGCCCGGATGTCGTCGAGCAGCGGCCGGAGCGCGTCCGGTGCCAGCGCGACGTAGCGGGCGGCGAGGTCGAGGTCGGTCTTCACCAGGGTCATCGAGACGTTGCCGAGGAAGGTCCGGAAGAACGGCCAGTCGGCGTACATCTCGCGCAGCGCCTCGAGGTCCCCGTTCCGCGAGGACGCCGCCAGGCCGCTGCCCACGCCGTACCAACCGGGCACGATCTGCCGCGACTGCGTCCAGCCGAAGACCCACGGGATGGCCCGGAGGTCGTCGATGCCGGCATCGGCGCCCGGCCGCCGCGACGGCCGTGACCCGATGTGCAGGGCACCGAGCAGGTCGACCGGGGTGGCCGTGAGGAAGTACTCCGCGAGACCGGGCTGCTCGACCAGCGCGCGGTAGCGGTCGTGGGCGGCGTCGGAGATCCGGTCCATCGCGCTGTCCCAGCGCCGGGCCTGGTCGGGCGTACGCCGGTCGGTGCGGTGCAGCACGCTGGCCTCGACCGTGGCGGCGAGGGCGAGCTCGAGGTTCTGGCGCGCGAGGGCCGGCAGTGCGTACTTGTCACTGATCACCTCGCCCTGCTCGGTGATCTTGACCTCGCCGTCGACCGTGCCCGACGGCAGCGCCATGATCGCGTCGTACGTCGGGCCGCCACCGCGGCCGACCGAGCCGCCTCGGCCGTGGAAGAACCGCAGCCGCACGCCGTACCGCCGAGCGACGTCGCGAGCGCGCCGCTGGGCGCGCTGGATCTGCCACTGCGAGGTGGTGATGCCGCCGGCCTTGTTGGAGTCGGAGTACCCGAGCATCAGCTCCTGCACGTCGCCGCGCAGCCGGAGCAGCGCGCGGTACGACGGGTCGGCGAAGAGCGCGTCGAGGATGAACTCGGTCTGCTCCAGCTCGTCGACCGTCTCCAGCAAGGGCACGAAGCCGATCCGGGCCACGCCGGAGCCGAGGTCGACCAGACCCGCCTCGCGGGCCAGCACGACGGCGGCGAGCACGTCGTCGGCGTCGTGGGTCATCGAGATGATGTAGCTCTCCACCGCACGCGGTCCGAGCTCGTCGAGGGCCCAGCGGATCGCCCGGAACGTCTCGGCCGTGACCGCCGCCTCCTCGTCGAGCGGCAGCGGGCGGCGCGCGAGCGGTCGACGGCTCGCGAGCTCCTCGCTCAGGACCTTGGTGCGAGTGGGTCGGTCGAGCTCGGCGTACGGCGTCCCCAGCTCGCCGACGTGGTCGAGCAGCTGACCCACGGCTTCATGGTGCTTCGCCGCGTGCTCCCGGACGTCGAGCGTGGCCAGCGTCAGACCGGTCGCGGCGACGGTGCGGACGAGCCGCTCGACCTCGCCGCCGGCGACGACGGGCCCCTGGTGCTCGAGGACCGAGCGGTGCAGCAGCAGCAGGTCGTCGAGGAGCTCGGTGTCGTCGGCGTAGTCACGACCCTCGGCATGCCGTCCACCACCCACGACGCGCTGCTCGGTCAGGCCGAGCCGGACGTGGATGCAGGTGAGGAAGAGGCGGTAGGGCTCCTCGGCGTTCAGCCGGCGGTAGCGCGGCTCGACCTCGGGCAGTCGGGGCAGCTGTTCGTCGAGCCGCGCGCGCAGGTCGTCGGACACCGCTCCGACCCGGTTGCTCACCGAGAGGTCGCGCCGGAGGCGGTCGACGAGAGTGCGCAGGAGCCGGATCCCGTGCACGGCCTGCAACGTGAGCACCTCGCGGGTCGTGGCCGGGGTGACGTGGGGGTTGCCGTCGCGGTCGCCGCCGACCCAGCTGCCGAAGCGCAACGGCCGGACGTCGGGCGGCAGGTCGACGCCGATCTCCGCCAGCCGGTCGCGGAGCTCCTCGAGGACGTCGGCGAGGGCGCCGCCCGACAGACCCTCGAGGTAGTAGACGACGTTGCGCGCCTCGTCCGTCGGCGCCGGCGGCTCCAGGCGGAGCTCGTCGGTGAGCCAGAGCAGCTCGACCGCCTCCTCGATCCGACGCGTCCGGCGCGGGCTGTCCGGCTCCTCCAGCAGCGCAGCGACGCGGCGGAGCTTGTCGATCGTGGACCGCCGGGCGACCTCGGTCGGGTGCGCGGTGAACACCGGGCGCAGGCCGACGTGGCTGAGGATGCCGGCGACCTCGTCGGGCGCGACGCCGGCCGCGGCGATCCGCGCGACGGCCTGCTCGATCCAGCCGCCCTCCTGCTCACGCAGCCGGGTCAAGGTGCGCCCGCGGTGGACCTGCTCGGTGATGTTCGCCAGGTGGAAGTACGCCGTGAACGCGCGCACCAGCCGCGTCACCGTCGCGAGGTCGAAGTCGGGCAGCTCGTCGAGCCGATCCTCCTTGGCGTGGGCGCGCACGTGCTCGACCAGCTCGAGGAGGTCCGCACCCTCGGTGCGCACCAGCGTCTCGCCCAGGATCGAGGTCACCCGACGGATGTCGGCGCGCAGCGCCCGGTCCGGCGTCCCCGTGTCCTCGGCCATGCCCCCATCGTCGGCGACGGCGGCGTGCACCGGGTGCGACGTTCACGGGCCGAACGCCCTGGATACCCCTCCCGGGTACAGTGGGGTCATGGATGACCCGGGATACCTCAACGACAAGGACGACGTCCTCAAGCGGCTGCGCCGGATCGAGGGGCAGGCCCGGGGGCTGCAGCGGATGGTCGAGCAGGAGCAGTACTGCATCGACATCCTGACCCAGGTCTCGGCGATGACCAAGGCACTCCAGGCCGTCGCGCTCAGCCTCCTCGACGACCACCTCGCCCACTGCGTGAAGGACGCCGTCGCCACCGGCGAGGGCGGCGACGAGAAGCTGACCGAGGCGTCGGCCGCGATCGCCCGGCTGGTCCGCTCCTGACCGTCAGCCGGCCTCGACGTACTCCTTGACCTGGTCGAGCATCGTCTGCCAGTTGCCGGCGAACTGCTCGGCCTGCTCGGCGGTGTCGTTGCCGTCCTGGTCGAGGGTCAGCCGAGTGGTCTCGCCGCGGTCCTCGAGCCGGTAGTCGAGGGTGTGGTAGTTCTCCGGGACGTCGTCGTCGCCGCCGAGCGGGCTGAAGTGGGTCATCCGGAGCCGCTGCCCCTCGACGACCTCGAGGATCTCGCCCTTGTCCTGGTAGGGGTTCCCGTCGTACTCACCGCTCCAGGTGATCGGGCTGCCCTCCTCCCAGTCCGTGTCGACCTTCGCTCCGAACATGAAGCTCGAGATCGCGTCCGGGTCGGTCAACGCGTCCCAGACCTGCTGCGGCGAGGCCGAGATCTCGGTCTCGGCGTGCGCGACGTGGTCGCTCATGTGCTCCCCCTCCGTCGGGTGTCACCCCTCCCGTACCCCCGACGTGGGACCGGCCAAACGTCAGCGGCCGAGGTGACGCACCAGGTTGGCGGAGAAGCGGCTGCCCATGGCGGCCACCACGCCCCGCATCGCGGTCCGTACCGCCGGGCCCGCCGCCCGCGGGAAGGGCAGGTCGACGGTGATCCCGAGGTCGATCCTCAGGTCGGTGCCCGAGGCGGTCTCGGTCAGCCGGTACTCGCCGTTCACGCCGGCCTTCTCCTCGGTCCGGTCCGGGTCGTGCTCGAAGCGGATCGAGCCCGGCTCGTCGAACGTCATCACCTCGGTGAACGACGGCGCCACCATCGCCCCGAGGACCGGGATCCTGGTCAGGTGCCAGGTCCAGCGGTCGCCCTCGGCCTCGATCCTGCGCAGGTACGGCGTCAGGCGCGGCAGCAGGTCGGGATCGGTGAGCGCCCGCCACACCTCGGCGCGATCGGCCGCGACCAGGGCCTCCGAGCGGTTGCGGACGGTGAACTCGGTCATCGCGCGAGTCTGTCAGTGGCCCGTCTGCGGCAGCTCGGGGTGAGGCCAGGGATCCGCCCGGTTGGGTGAGGCCGCGCGGGCGGGCAGGATGGGAGCCTCAGACACCTGGAGGTGCCATGACCGAGAACCCGCAGGACCGGCCGTCCGAGAAGCCACCGCTCGCGGACACGATCCGGGCCAAGATGGAGGAGTACGAGGTCGACCGTCACCTCAACGACCTCGCGACGACGATCGAGGGCGCCGTCCGGCAGGGCGTGACCAAGGCCGGCGAGCTCGCGCACGAGCACAAGGGCGACATCGAGCGCCTGCTCGACAAGGCCGCCGGCGCCGTCGACCGGCGGACCGACGGCAAGCACGCCGAGCGGATCAGCCAGGTGCGCGGCTCGCTCGAGCGCGGTGTCGAGAAGATCGCCGACCAGCGCTCCGGTGGTACGCCGGACGAGCCGGGCGCCGACGTCCCCCCGAGCAACGGGTGACCTCGACGTGTCGCTGAGACGCCGCGACGACGGCGCCGACCGGCTGCCGGCGACCGTCGCGCGCGGCGACGAGGGGATCGTCGGGCGCCTGGTCCAGCTGCTGCTCGACGCCGGCATCGACGGGCTCGGGCCGCTGAAGTCGGCGCGCGAGCTCGCCGACCTCGCCCGGCGCGACACCCGCACCCCCGAGGGCGCGGTGAAGAAGATCATCCGGTCGCACGTCGTGAAGGGCGGCGTCGGCGGCTTCGTCACCAGCGTCGGCGGCTTCGTGACGATGCCGGTCGCGCTGCCCGCGAACGTCGTGGAGTTCTACGTCGGCGCGACCCGGATGGTCGCCGCGATCGCCACCCTCCGTGGCTACGACGTGGACGACCCGCGGGTGCGCACGGCGGTGCTCCTGACCCTGGTCGGCTCCGACGCCGACGAGGTGCTGGCCAAGGCCGGGCTGACCGGCGGGACCGGGAAGATGGTCGGCCTGGTCGGACAACAGCTGCCGCCCGCCGCGCTGCTGATCCTGAACAAGGCGATCGGCTTCCGCCTGCTGCGGGGCTTCGGCGAGAAGGCGTTCGCCCGGCTCGGCCGCGGGATCCCCCTCGCCGGCGGAGTCGTCGGCGGCGGGATCGACGTCTGGATGATGAAGCGGATCGCCGACCACGCCCTCGGGGAGTTTCCTCCCGCTGACCCGGCAGAAGTTCACGCCCTCCGGCGCTGACCCGTCACTCGTTCACGCGCCGGCCTGAGCGATCTCCATCGGTTCGCTGACCGGGTCGTCCGAGAGGAGCACCCGTCGGGCGATCGTGCGCAGGTCGTCGCGGCCCTGGTCGTCCAGCGGCGCGCCGTTCGCCTCCTCGACCTGGGCGGTCAGCCACTCCCAGAGCTCGCGGACGAACGCCGTGAACCGCTCGCGCCCGTGCTCGCTCAGCTGCACCCGGCCACCGGTCTCGTCGACCAGTCCGTGCCGGATGGCGTCGTCGACGGCCGGCCAGATCAGTGCCATCGGCACCCGGTGGGCAGCGGCGATGGTGATCGGGTCGGCCGGGCCGTGCGCCCGCAGCTGTTGGATCGCGATCTGGCGCAGCGTCCACACCTGGACGGCATCGAGCCCCGCCCGGGACGAGTCGAGGAGCGCGGCCGCCGCCTCGGGGAGCCGGGTGCGCAGGATCCGGACGACCTGACCCTCGAGCTGCTCCTGCGACGTGCGCTGGTCGGGCATCGCGAAGCCGTGCCCCAGGTCGGTGGCACCCGGCTGCGTCAGCCCCCGCATCGGCACCTGCTTGAGCACCAGTGCGACGACGAGGGCCAGCAGCGCGACCGGGACCGCCGAGGCGAACACGTGCTGGAGCGACTCGGCGTACGCATGGACGATGGTGGCGTGCTGGTCGGGCGGGAGCGTCTTGACCGCCTCGGGTGTGGTGACCAGGCGCGGGTCGGCGCCGCTCGCGACGACGGCGTCGGCCAGCTGGGGCTTGAGCTGGTGGGCGTAGATCGTGCCGAAGACCGCGGCGCCGAACGCGCTGCCGATCGTCCGGAAGAAGGTGACCCCGGAGGTGGCGACCCCCAGGTCGCGGTAGTCCACGGTGTTCTGCACGATGATCGTCAGGACCTGCATCGCCAGGCCGATCCCGACGCCGAGCACGAGCATCGCGGTCGACGACGCCAGGGTCGACGAGTCCTCGTCGAGCCGGGCCAGCAGCACCATGCCGCCCGCCATCACGACGGCACCCGCGATCGGGAAGACCCGGTAGCGGCCGGTCTTGCTGACGATGGTGCCCGCCCCGACGGACGCCACGATCAGCCCGAGGACCATCGGCAGCGTGCGGATGCCGGAGACGGTGGCGCTGACGCCGTCGCAGTACTGCAGCCAGGTCGGCAGGAAGGTCATCGTGCCCAGCAGCGCGAAGCCGACGATGAAGCTGAGCACCGAGCTGACGCTGAAGACGTTCCCGCGGAAGAGCCGCAGGGGCAGGATCGGCTCGGCCGCGCGGTGCTCGGCGTAGACGAAGATCCCCAGGCACAGCACGGCCCCGACGACCAGGCCGATGATCGTCGCGGACGACCACGCGTACTGGGTGCCGCCCCAGCTGGTCGCCAGGATCAGCCCCGCGGAGCCCAGTGAGATGAACACGATGCCGAGGGCGTCGAAGACCGGCTTCGCGGCCGCGGGGACCGAGGGCAGCAGCCGGACCGCCAGCGGCAGGATCACCAGCGCGACCGGCACGTTGACGTAGAAGACCCACTGCCACGACAGGTTGTCGGTGAAGTAGCCGCCGATGAGCGGGCCGAGGACCGTCGTCCCGCCGAAGACGGCACCGACCGCGCCCTGGTACTTCCCGCGGTCCCGCAGCGGGATGATGTCGGCGATCATCGCGGTGGCCGTGACCGTGAGACCGCCACCGCCGATGCCCTGGATCGCCCGCGAGCCGATCAGCCAGGTCATGTTCTGCGACAGGCCGGCCAGCGCGGAGGCCGCCGTGAAGATCACGATGCTGCCGACGAAGATCCACTTCCGGCCGAGCAGGTCGCCGAACTTGCCGCCCAGGATCGTCGCGATCGTCTGGGTGAGCAGGTACGCCGTCACCACCCAGCTCATGTGCTCGGCGCCGCCCAGGTCGCCGACGATCGTGGGCAGGGCCGTCGACACGATCGTGGAGTCGAGGGCCGACAGCAGCATCCCGCCGATGATCACCGCGAACGCGACGTTGCGAGCGGTCGACCCGAGAGCGGGAGGTTCGTCGGCGGCGGTGAGGTCGTCGACCACCTCGGCCTGACTCATGCGGTCACCCTAGGGCGCGTCGGACACGTCGCGCACCGCCTGCGCGACCGCGTCGGCACCGCGGCGGCTGAGCACGATCGTGTAGTGGTTCACGTCCGGCACGAAGCGGACGTCGAGGTCGGGCCAGCGGGCGGCGTAGGCGTCGACCGTCGGCTGTGGGTAGAGGCCGGGCGGGTCGTCGGCGAAGCCGCGCGACGCGTGCAGGAAGACCCGCGGGTGCCGCGGCTCGTCGAGCACCGCGAGGTACGCCGGGCCTCCGCCGAGCATGTCGACCATGTCCTCCTCGACGACCTCGGGGTCGGCGGCCGGCCGCCCGGGCGACTCGGGCAGGTCGTAGTCGGCGTACTCCTCCGCCTCCGGCGTCCAGTCGCCGGCGAACGCGGGATGGTGGCGGAACCAGTCGCGGTAGCTCTCGCGGGTGTACGACGTCTCCAGCCGCTGCCGGATCGGCCGCAGACCGTCGAGGATCGCGCCCTCGTCGTCGGCGGGGAACGGCAGTCCGCCGTCGACGAGGACCAACGCGCGGACCAGGTCGGGATGCCGGTGCGCCAGCACGGTGGCCACGAAGCCGGCCATCGAGTGCCCGACCACCACGACCGGACCTCCACCCGCTGCCTCGATCACGGCGGCGCAGTCCTCTGCGTGCTGGGCGATGCCGGCCGGTCGGGGCAGGCGGTTCGACCGGCCCCGGCCGCGCAGGTCGGGCGCGAAGACCGGGTGATCCAGTGCCTCGGCCAGGAACGGCCAGGAGCGCGACGACGAGGTGAGCCCGTGGACGGCGAGGACCGGAGCGCCGGTCCCCGGCCAGACCGCCACCCGGAGGGAGCCGCCGGCGACGGGGACGTCGATCGGGTCGGGCATGGCACTGGTCTACCACCGGTCGCGCCGGAACCCGGTCGACAGCGCGGGCGTCGGTCGGGTGGGGTGTCGGCATGGTGCGGATGCACGACGACGAGATCGCGGTCGACGAGGTGCTCGTCGGCCGCCTGCTGGCGACCCTGTCACCGGCGTACGACGGACTGCCGCTGCGCCGCCTCGCGTCCTCGGGCTCGACCAACGCGCTGTTCCGACTCGGTGACGAGCTCCTCGTCCGGGTGCCCCGTCAGCCCGGTGGGACCGTGACGATCGAGAAGGAGCAGCGCTGGCTGTCCCACGTCGCACCGGTGGTGCCGGTCGCCGTGCCCGAGGTGCTGGCCCTCGGTGCCCCCGCCGCCGGCTATCCCGAGAGGTGGTCGGTCGTGTGCTTCGTGGAGGGCGAGCAGCCGAGCCTGCCCCGACCGGAGGAGCGACCCCGGCACGACCTGGCCCGCGACCTGGCCGCGCGTCGTGTCCGGCCTACGCACCCTCGAGGTGCCGCCGGCCGCACTCACCGACCCGGCCCTGCGCTGGTACCGCGGCAGCCCGCTCGCCGAGCTCGACGAGGAGGTCCGCCGCTGGCTCGGTGAGTGCCGGGAGGTCGAGGGGCTGGGTCTCGACGTCGATGCCGCCCAGCGGACCTGGGACGACGTGCTCGCCGTTCCCCAGGCCCACGAGGCGGGCGCACCGCGATGGCACCACGGCGACCTGCTCGCCGAGAACCTGCTCTCACGCGACGGTCGCCTCACCGCGGTGCTCGACTTCGGGTGTCTCTCGGTCGGCAACCCGGCCGTCGACCTCGCCGTCGCCTGGGAGCTCCTCGACCCCGACGCCCGGCAGACGTTCCGCGACGGCGTCCGCGTCGACGACGGCGAGTGGCAGGTGGGCCGCGGGTGGGCGCTCGCCCTCGCGATCATGACGTTCCCCTACTACTGGCACACGATGCCGGACCGCTGCGCGCACCGGCTGGCGACGGCCCGCGCCGTCCTCGACGACCGCGCTCCGACCTGACAGTCCGACGGGGCGCCGGTCAGCGGGAGTTGGCCCAGACGAAGTAGGTGAGGACCACGATCAGCAGCACCGCCACCAGCAGCGCCCAGCGGTAGAGCCGGAACCCGTGCGTCCGCAGCTCGTGCTCGCGGGCACGGTCGCCCCGCTTCCTGGCGCTCCGGATCGCGAGCCACAGGTTGAGCCGGTAGGCGAGGAAGCCCAGGCCTGCCAGGACGACCACGATCCGGAAGAGCATGCCGGGAGCATGGCACGCGCCGGTCGCTCCGCACGGGTCATCCCCGCGGCGTCGTACGCCGGGTGACGGACGTCAGGGCAGCAGCGCGAGCTTGCCGCCGGGGTGCCCGCCGGCGAGCACCTCGGCGGCGGCCAGAGCCTGGTCGAGCGGGTAGGTGGCCGCGACCGGCACCTCCAGCCGCCCGTCGGCTGCCAGCCCGATCAGGTGGGCCCGCACGCTGTCCCGGTAGGCCGCACTCTCCGGCATCGCGCCCGCGACCCGGAGGATGCCGGCCTCGGCTGCCCGTTGCTCGCCGGCCGCGATGGTGACGATCCGGGCGCGGTCCGCCACCAAGGCCAGCGAGACGTCGACGGCCTCATCGGTCCCGATGCAGTCGAGGGCGACGGAGACGCCTGAGGGCGCCATGGCACGCACGCGCTCCTCGAGCCCGTCACCGTAGGCGACCGGCTCGCCGCCGTAACGCCGGACGACGTCGAAGCTGCCCTCGCCCGCGGTACCGATCACGCGGATGCCGAGCAGCGCCGCCTGCTGGAGCAGGCTGACGCCGACGGCTCCGGACGCGGCGTGCACCAGGACGGTGTCGCTCGCGGTCACGCCGGTGCGGTGCAGCATCTCGGACGCCGTGCTGCCGACCAGGAGGAGGTTGGCCGCGGCCTCGAACGAGAGCGAGTCGGGCTTGGCGAAGACGTCGACCGCCGGCACGGTGACCGCGTCGGCCCAGCCGCCACGGATGCGGAACGCCAGCACCGCATCGCCGACCGCGCCGCCGCCGCTGGCGATCTGCGTGTCCGGGCCGAGGGCCGCGAGCTCGCCGGCGACCTCGTAGCCGACGGGGCGGGGGAAGTCGGCGGCCTTGCCGAGAGCGACGTGCTTGATGTCGGCCGGGTTCATCCCGGCGGCACGGACCCGCACGGTCACCTCGCCGGGACCGGGTGTCGGCGGCTCGGTCGTCGCGAGCTGGAAGACGTCGAGGCCACCGGGACGCGTCGCCACCCATTGTCGACTCATGCCGGGGCCAACGGAGGGTGGCCGCCGGTCATTCCCTCACGCTCGCGAACGGCTGCCGAGCGAAGCCAACCGCAGGACGTACGCCGGAGGGCCGTCGCTGCACGGCGCCACGAGACCCGAGCCCGTCGGAACAACCGGTGCCCTCGGCGCCGCGACCGATCGGGAAGCTCTCGGGCGCGAGCGTGACGTCTCCGACGGCCTCCCAGGTCTCCGCGTGGGTCAGTCGCTCGATCAGGTACACCGCACCCTGCGCGGCCAGCGCGTCGTACATCGCGGCCACGCGGTCGCGGGCGTACGTCGGCCTCCCGGGGCCGTCGACCAGCTCGACCGTCTCGGCGTCGCGGTACCACGGCCATGCCAGGTCGACGTCCGCGTCACCCGCGAACGGCCGGAGCCGCAGCTCGTCGTCCACGGGAAGGATCAGGGGGGTCATCTCGACGGAAACGGTGTCACAGGTGGTGTCGGCGCGTGGGCGATCGCTCGAGATACTGGGCGGGTGGAGCGACGGACCGTGCTGGCGACCGAGCGCACCACCCTGACCACCTGGCTGGACGAGGATCTCGACGACCTCCATCGGCTGCACGCCGACCCGGAGACCATGCGCTGGATCCGTCCAGGGCGGCCGGAGACGTACGACGAGGCGCGCGACCGGCTCGCGGCGTACCTCGTCGAGCAGGAGACCGGCTCGGCGAAGTGGCGCGTCGAGGATCGCGCGACCGGGGTCTTCCTGGGCCGCGCCGGATTCGGCGGGGACGAGCGGCACCGCGAGCTCGGCTACACGCTGCTGCCCGAGACGTGGGGACGCGGGCTCGCGACCGAGCTCGCGCAGGCCCTCGTCGCGTGGCACCTCGCCCACCCGCTCCCCGAGCCGCCTGGTGAGCTGACGGCGTACGCCGCCCTGGCGAACCCCGCGAGCCGTCGGGTGCTGGAGAAGGCCGGGCTGGTCTTCGTCGACGAGCGCGAGCACAACGCGCTGCCCTCGGCGTACTACCGCCTCTGACCCGCGGCCCGGGCTCAGCTGCTGGTGAGCTCGTCGAGCATCCGGTCGGTGGCGCCGACGCCGATCGAGAGATGGCCCTCGCCCTGCTCGAGGTGGGCGACGACGCCGGGGATGTGGGCGGCCAGCCACTCGCCGTGGGCGAAGGGCACCATCAGGTCCTCGCTGCCCTGCCACACGTAGGTCGGCACACGGAGGTCGGCGAGCTCGAACCCCCAGGGCCGGGTGAACGCGAGGTCGTCGTCGAGCCACCCGTCGACGCCGTGAGCGAGCCCGTGCCGGAACTCGTCGGCCAGGCACTCGGCCAGCTCGCCGGTCAACGACGCCACGTCGACCGGCGGCACCAGGCCACCGAGGGACGCAGCGACGTCCTCGGGCGAGATCGCGGCGAGCGCCGGCTGCTGCTGCTCGAGGACCGGGCGAAGGGCGGCCTCGCCCTCGAGGGCCGCGTCGAACTCCACGACGTTCTCGGGACCCATGCCGGCCAGGAAGTCGAGACCTTCGGCGTCGTACGGCGCGACGCCGGCGATGACGAGGACCGCGCGCACGCGGTCCGGCAGGAGGGCGCCGCAGGCGAGGGCGTGCGGCCCGCCGCCCGACCAGCCTCCGGTCAGGCAGGTCTCGACGCCGAGGTGGTCGAGCACCGCGGCCGTGTCGGCGGCGACGTCGGCGACGGTGCGGCCCGGCTGCCGGGTCGAGGCGCCGTACCCGGGCCGGCAGGTGGTCACCAGGCGGTAGCCACGAGCCGCGGCCCCGCGGGCGTGTGCCGGCAGCGGGGTCGACGCTCCTGGCGTGCCGTGGTGGAAGACGATGACCGGACCGTCGTCGGGCCCGGTGACCTCGACCTCCAGGTCGCGGCCGTCGGGCAGGGTGATCGTGGGCATGGATGTCCTCTCGCGGGTGGTCAGAAGTCGCGCCGGCCGCGGAGCGAGGCTCCGCGGTCGCCGTGGGTGCGCTCGTAGACGGCGACCCGCTGGGGTCCCGGGTTGGTCAGCTCGGCGCCGTCGCCGAAAGGGAACTCGAAGGGCTCGCCGACCTCGACGCCGCGAGCACGAAGCGCAGTGGCCGCGGCGGTGAGGTCGTCGACCCGGTAGAGCAGGACCGGGCGGTCGCCGGAGAGGTGCTCGGCGAAGAGGACGGCCGGGCCCTCGCCCGCCTGCACGCAGGCGACCCGGGTCTCGAAGCGCTCGACGGCGAACACCGCCTCGGCGCCGAGCCGCTCGGTCCAGTGCGCGAGGTCGGCGGCGGCGTCGGTGCTCGGGCAGTAGACGAAGTCCAGCGACCCGAGGACGCCGTCGGGTGCGCTCACCCGGCCGGCCCGTCGACGTTGTGGGTCGGCTCGCCGTTGCCGCAGCGCACGATCACGGCGCGGCCGGGCTCGTCGGACGGGTTCGACTCGCGATGGACCGCACCGGCGGGGACGCGCAGGAAGTCACCGGGACCCGCCTCGACCACGTCCCGGCCACCGGGACCCGACTCCATCCGCATCCGGCCGCTGACGATGTAGAGCGTGGTCTCGTAGTCGCCGTGGTGGTGCCAGCCCGACGTGGCTCGGGGCTCGGTGTCGACGGTCCCGGTCCACATCCCGTCACGGTGCACGGCCAGCCGACGGGACATCCCCGGCGTCGGGTCGGACGCCGACAGCTCGCCGGCCCCCACGTGCGAGCAGGGCTGGGCTGGGTCGTGGCTCACCGGGTCAGGCTAGTGCGCTCGGTCGGGATAGTCCCCGACGTTCTGGTCGCCTACAGGCCCCTAGGGGGGCCAGAACGTCGGGGACTACCCCTCCAGGACCGTCGTGACGAGGGTGGTGAGCGAGGGACGGCGGGGGGTGGAGCCGAAACCGAAGCGGGGGTCGGGCCGGACCGGTGCCAGGTGACCCAGGGCACGTCCGCGCCAGGACCCGGACGCCGAGTCGACGAGGTGGTGGTCGGTCGCGCCGTAGACCTCGAGTCGCCCCCGACCGGCCGAGCCGCGGGTGCGGACCCCCCGGAGCACCGACGCCGCCACCGGGTCGGTGACGCGCGACCACCAGGGCGCGGTGGCGACCGCCTCCGGCACCAGGCGCAGGGCCTGGCCGAGCGCCGTACGCCGGCCGACGGTGAACGCGAGCTCGAGCTCGTCCGCCCCGACCCGCACCCGCCGCCCGGTCAGGTCGACGCTCACCGGCACGACCCGGACCTCGTCGAAGGAGTAGGTCGAGGACACGAAGCTCGCCACGTCCTCGGACGGCGCGAGCAGCCGGCGGGTGCCGTCCGGCTCGGCGAGCATGACGTCGGCGAACGTCCCGAACGGCGACGCGACCCAGCTCCCGACCACGACCCGGACCCCGCTCGTCGTCCCCACCCCGGCGATGGAGCCCCGGAACCTCCAGGGATCAGGCAAGGCGGTCCAGGCGCTCGCGCATGTGGCGGACGGTCTTGTTCGCGAGCAGGGGCAGGTACAGCGCCACCAGCGGGGCCGCGACCCGGCTGCCGCCGTGGAACGCGAACGACGCGTCGTAGGTCACCCGGGTGCCCGAGCCCGAGGCGTCGAGCCGGATCCGGTCGTGTCCCGTGAACTGCTCGTTGTGCCCGCGGAAGTGCACGAACGTCGGTGGCGTCAGCTCCTCGGCGACGTACTCGACCGATGTCGTGCGACCGAGGAACGACGAGACGTTGTGGTAGCGCGTGCCCACCTCGCCGGTGCCCTCGATCCGGGTGCACTCGACGGTGCCCGGGTCCCACTCCTCGGCGTGGGTGAAGTCCGCGAGGAACGCGTAGACCACGTCGGGCGGCGTGCGGGTGGTGAAGGTGCGGTGGGCCGAGGGCATGTCGCCACGCTAGCCAGCGCGGCCCCGGACCGGCTCACCCCGACGGTCGTGCGGGTAGTCCGTGACGTTTCGGCCCCCGTCGGCGGCCGCCAGGGGCCGAAACGTCACGGACTACCCGCTTTCAGCACGCGGCCTACCCTGGCCGGATGCACGAGGACGCCGACCGCCTGCTCGCCGAGCGCGAGGCGGAGCTCGTCGCCCAGCTGGCCGAGCTGACCCGGCCGCCGGGCGAGCTCGGCACGATCTCCTTCGGCAAGCGTGTCGGCGAGGGCACCTCGATGGCGGTCGACCGGCTCGCCGCCGTCTCGACCCAGGAGCACCTGCTCGCGATGCTCGACGAGGTACGGCGCTCGCGACAGCGCGTCGTGGACGGCACGTACGGCACCTGCGAGGTCTGTGGCGAGCCGATCCCCGCGGGGCGGCTCGAGGCCCGGCCGTGGGCGACGCGATGCGTCGCGCATTCCTGAGCCGAGCCCCCAGAGCCGGTGGCCGGGTACTAGCCTGAGTCCTCAGGGTGTGCCGGGAAGTCTGGTCGGCGTCCGTCCGACGACCCCGGAGTCTCGATGCACGACATCCTTCCCTTCGCCCTCGTGGTCGTCGTGGCGTCGGTGGCCCTGCTCCTGGCGGTCGGATCCAGCCGGCTGACGGCGCTGACCCAGGTCCCGAGCCCGGCCCTGTTCCTGGTCGCGGCCTCGGTGGCCGCCGACGTCTTCCCCGATCTCGGTTCGCTGGGGATCGAGGTGGACCAGCGGATCGTGACCATCGCGCTGGTCGTGATCCTGTTCGACGGCGGCATGCACATCGGCCTGTCACGGTTCCGGCCGGTGGCGGTTCCCGTGCTCTGGGTCGGCGTGGCCGGGACGTTCGTCACCGCAGCCGGGCTCGCCGCCGCGGCGCACTACTGGTTCGGGTTCGACTGGCGACCGGCACTCCTGCTGGGGACGGCCCTGGCCCCCACCGATCCCGCGACGGTCTTCTCGGTCCTCGGCCGCCGCGAGGTGACCGGCCGCTCGGGCACGCTGCTGGAGGGCGAGGCGGGCGCCAACGACCCGGTGGGGATTGCCCTGATGATCGCGATCCTCGGCTCCACCGGCGCGGGCTTCGGGGCCGTGGCGCACGGAGCCGTCGAGTTCCTCCTGCAGATGGCGGTCGGGATCGTCTTCGGCGTGGCCGGTGGCCGGGCGATGCGATGGCTCCTCCGGCACCTCCCGATGCCCAACGAGGCCCTCTACCCGTTGCGGGCGATCGCCTTCGCGCTGCTGCTCTACGGCGTCACGACGGTGGCGCACGGCTCCGGCTTCCTGGCGGTGCTGCTGACCGGGATCATGGTCGGCGACACCCGCGCGCCGTACAAGCGCGAGGTGGAGCACTTCGCGTCGGGTCTGGCCAGCCTCGCCGAGATCGTCGCGTTCACCCTCCTCGGCCTCTCGATCCCGCTCTCGACCGCGCTCCACCACGGGCACTGGGCCCTCGCCCTGGGCGTCGGGGCCGTGCTGATCCTGCTGGTCCGACCGCTCCTGGTGGGGCTGATCCTCGTCCCGGTGCGGCTACGGCGCGGCGAGCGCGCGTTCGTCCTCTGGTCGGGCCTGAAGGGCGTCGTGCCGATCCTGCTGGGGACCTACGTCGTGGTCGAGGGCGCCCCGGATGCCGATCGGATCTATGCCGTCGTCTTCGTCGTCGTGCTGCTCTCGGTCGTGGTCCAAGGTGGCCTGGTGCCCACGTTGGCGCGGGTGTGGCACGTGCCGATGCGGGTGGTGGAGCCGGAGCCCTGGGCGATGGGGATGCGGTTCCGCGACCAGCCCGAGGGGCTGCACCGCTACGTCGTGGAGGCCGGCTCGACCGCCGACGGCGCGACCCTGCGCGACCTCCCCATGGGCGAGGACGTCTGGATCAGCGTCGTCAGCCGCGCGGGCCGGATGGTGCAGGTGCGTGGTGGCACGGCGCTCCGGGCCGGCGACGAGGTGCTGGCGCTGGCCTCCGACGCCGATGTGGCCGCCGACCTGTTCCGCGGCTCCCGCTGACGGCTCAGCCGCGGGCCACGGCCTCGAGGATGACCCGGACCGTGTCGTCGACCCGGCTGAACTGCGGCCAGTGCCCCGAGTGCAGGTCGACCCACTCGACGTTGCGGAGCGCCGCGATCTCCTCCGTGCCGGACTCGCCGGCGTCGGTCCACTCCTTCAGCTGGGCCGAGTCGTACTCGGCGGTGACCATGGTGACCGGCAGGTCGTAGCGCGCGTCGTGGCCGAAGGAGAGCGCGTCGGTGACCGCGTGCAGGGGAGACGGGACCGACCCCGTGCGGATGCGAGCGCGCAGGTCGTCGTCGAGGTCGGCGACCATCTCGTCGTCGAAGAAGTCCCACGCAGGCAGCGGCACGTCGTCGCCGTCGACCGGGAACATCGAGTCGGACTGCTCGGGCACGGCCGGCTCGCTGGCCAGGAACACGACGCCCGCGACGCGGTCGAGCCGGGCGTCGGCGGCGGCCCAGGCGATGACACCGCCCATCGAGTGCCCCACCAGCAGCACCGGCGCGTCGTCGTCCACCGCGTCGACGGCCGCGACCGCGGCATCGACGTGGTGCTGCCGGGTGACGCCCGATCGGTCGGCCTCGACCGACTCCATGCCGGGCGGCGTCAGCGCGTGGGGCGTGTGGCCGGCCTCCTCCAGGCGTGGGACGACGTCGTCCCACGAACGTGCGGTCAGCCAGAGGCCCGGGATCAGGATGATGTCCATGGGTCGCGACGCTAGGGGCGACCGCCGACAGCCGCCTCCCTCGCCGGGGTGAGGCGTCGTACGCCGTCGGTGCGGCAGTCTCGTGGCGCGGGAGGTGGCGCCATGCGGCGAGGACAGGTGCTGGCGATCGTCCAGGCCGGCGGCCAGGGCTCGCGGATGGACGTGCTCACCCGGGAGCGGGCCAAGCCGGCGCTGCCCTTCGGCGGCGTGCACCGGCTCGTCGACTTCGCGCTGTCCGGGCTGTACCACGCCGAGCTGGACGACGTCTGGGTCAGCGTGCAGTACCAGGTGGCCTCGATCGACGACTACCTCGCCGGCGGCCGGCCCTGGAGCATGGACCGCAACCGGGGCGGCTTCCGGCGGATGGTGCCGCAGACCGGCACCGGTCCCAGCAGCGAGGAGGGCTTCGCCTCCGGGAACGCCGACCTCCTGCTCAAGCTGCACGCCGAGATCGCCGGCCACGGCGCCGAGCACGTGGTGGTGACCAGTGCCGACCACGTCTTCAACCTGGACCTCGCAGCCGTCGTCGAGGAGCACATGGCCCGTGGCAGCACCGCGACGCTGGTCACCGCGGAGGTCTCCAAGCGGGAGGCGTCGGACAACGTCGCGGTCCTGACCGGTCGGGGCGGCGTCGTACGCGACCTCGAGGTGAAGGTCTCGCGGCCCAGCACCGGGACCGTCGCCACCGAGATCTTCGTCTACCGCGCCGAGGCGCTCCTGGAGACGCTCGAGACGTTGCGGGCCGAGCTGGACGACGACCCCGACGACTCCGGTCTGGGTGACTTCGGCGACCACCTGCTCCCCCGACTGGTGTCGTCGGGCACGGTGCGGGCAGTGCCCGATCGACGGCTACTGGCGCGACCTCGGCCAGCCGCACACCTATCTCCAGGGTCACCGCGACCTGCTGGCCGGGAAGGTCGACGTGTTCTCGCGGCCGGGACGGCCCGTGATCGCCCATTGGCCGGACCGGCCGGCAGCGCGGGTCAGGCCCTCGGCCCGGCTGACCGACAGCCTGCTGTCCCCCGGCTGCGACGTGGCCGGCGAGGTCGCGGGCTCCGTCCTCGGACCGGGTGTCGTCGTGGAGAAGGGCGCCCGCGTCGCGGACAGCGTCGTCTTCGCCGACTGCGTGATCCGGTCGGGAGCCGTCGTGCAGACGGCGATCGTGGACGACGACACCGAGCTCCGGCGTACGGCGCGGGTCGGGGCGGTGCCGGCCGCCCGGCTCGCCCGCGACGAGGACATCGTCCTGGTCGGTCGCGGCTCGGTGGTCGAGTCACCCGTCGACGCCGGCGCCCGTCTGGAGCCCGGCACCACGGTCTGAGGGCCAGACGGTGTGCTGCCGGGGTAGTCCGTGACGAAAAGCATCGGAAGAACGCCGAATGTGCTGCTTTTCGTCACGGACTACAGCGCCGGCCGCTCCGGACCCCCGCCGACCAGCGCCTAGGCGGACGGTGAGGTGATCGCTCCTCGGGGGAGGTGGCGGACCGAGGGGATCGAGACCACGACCAGGGCGGCACCGACCCCGACGACCGTCATCACCATGAGGGCCGGGTAGATGCCGAGCAGGGCGGCCAGGGCGCCGACCACGACGTTGCCGAGGGGGATGACACCGGTGCTCGACAGGTAGTCGTAGCTGGAGACCCGCGACAGCGACCCCGGCGGGATGTGCTCGCCGAGCGAGGTCTCCCACAGCGTGAACGTCCCGGTCACGCAGATCCCGGTCAGCAGCTCGAGCAGCCCGATCCCCCACACCGGCAGGTGGCTGCCGATGATCGCGGCCTGGCACGACGCCCCCACCAGCATCAGGGCGCCCACCCGGAGCGCGTACGCCGGTCGCCAGGCGAGCAGCAGCAGGTCACCGAGGATGTTGCCGATCCCGAACAGCGCGGTCACGATCGCCCACGACCGCGCCCCGTCGTAGTGGTCCTGCATCAGCACCGGCCCGACCACGAAGATCGCCGGCAGCACCATCGCGTGGTAGACGGAGAAGCCGCCGAGGTAGCCGAGCACCCAGCTGCGCGAGCGCACCTCCTGCCACCCCTCGCGCAGCGAGGTCCGGAACGACGCCGGGGCGGCTCCGGCGTCCTCGGCGACCACCTCCGCGACCACGCCCGGCCGGAGCGGCAGAAGCAGCACGACCGAGACCAGGAACGTCGCCGCGTCGAAGACCAGTGCCGAGCCCGGGCCGCCGGCGAAGCCGATCAGGACACCGGCGATCACCGGGCCGGCCACGTTGGCCAGCGAGAAGCTGAGACCGCGCAGCGCGTTGGCCGGCTGCAGGTTGCCGGCGCTGACCGTCGTCGGGAGCAGCCCGCTGAACGCCGGCGCGAAGAACGCGTCGGCCGCCCCGAAGACCGCCGCCAGCACCACGAGCCGGGGCACCGAGGCGTTCCCGGAGAGCAGCAGGACCGCCGCGAGCGTCTGGGTGACCAGCCGGACCGTGTCCGAGCTGATCAGGATCCGCTTCCGCTCCCAACGGTCGGCCCAGACACCCGCCGGGATCGCGAGCACGACGAACGGCAGGAACTGCGCGGCCGACGTGAGGGCGACCTCGCGGACGCCGCCACCGACCGACAGGACGGCGAACGGGATCGCCACGCTGGTGACCCGGTCGCCGAGGACGCTGAGCACCTGGCTGCCGAACAGCAGCCGGTACTGCGGCTCCTCGCGCAGCACGCTCGGCACGAGTGGACGGGGCACGAGGCGCAGCATCCCGGACGGGGACCCGGGTTGTCGCCGGGGTTTGTCAGCCGCGCTTCACGCGGCGCAGCAGGGCGAGCGCTCCCTCGATGTAGAGGTCGACGCCGAAGGAGTAGTACGCCGCCTCGTCCTCGCAGTCGGTGAGCGGCACGGCCGCGGCCCGGACATGGGGGTAGAGGTCGGCCGGGAGGCTCTCGACGTGGGCGCGCTTCTCGGCGAGCAGGGCGTCGCGCTCCTCCTGGGCGGCCTGGTTCTCGGCGCCGGGGAGCTGGGTGACCAGCATCATCGCGGTCTGAAGCCCCATCCGGGCGAGGTCGGCCGCCTGCTCGCGGCTGAACCCGGCGTCCTCGAGCAGCGTCAGGGTGAACTCGGTGAGCCGCAGCCCCGGCTCGGTCACCAGGACGCGCGGGAAGACGAGCCCGGCGGCGGCCGGGTGCTGGGCCAGGGCCTCGATCAGGCGCTCGACGACGCCGCGCAGCTGGACCGACCACGAGCCGGTCGCCGGAGGCGGGTCGACGTGCGCGAGCAGGGCGTCTCCCATCGCCGCGAGCAGCTCGTCCTTGTTGGCGACGTGCCAGTAGAGCGCCATCGGGGTGACCCCGAACTCCTGGGCGACCCGGCGGATCGTGACCGCGTCGAGGCCTTCGGCGTCCATCACCGTCAGAGCCTTCTCGACGATCGCGTCGCGGCTGAGGTCGCTCTTGCCGGCCCGCGTGGCGGGCTTCGCAGCAGTGGCGGTCCGGGGTGTCATGCCGCCAACTATACACGGTAAGGCTTGACAACTATACGCCGTACAGGCTTTCCTGTACGGCATACATGTACGACGTATAGGAGACGTGAGATGACGCGCAACAGATGGGCGCTCGTGGCGGTGGCACTGGCCACCTTCATGACCTACCTCGACAACAACATCGTGAACGTGGCGATCCCGGACATCCAGCGCGAGCTGGGTCTGACCACGTCGGGCATCGAGTGGGTGGTCAGTGGCTACATCCTCACGTTCGCCGGGTTGCTGCTCGCCGGTGGGCGCCTGGCCGACCGCTTCGGACGACGGCGGCTGTTCCTCGCCGGCCTGGCGATCTTCACGATCTCCTCGCTCCTGGCCGGGCTGGCCGGCGGGGCGACGACGCTGATCGCGGCCCGCGCCCTCCAGGGCATCGGCGCCGCCACCGTCACCCCGACCACGCTGGCGATCATCAGCGCGACCTTCACCGACCCGCGCGAGCGCAACGCGGCGGTCGGCATCTGGGGCGGCGTGGGCGCACTGGCGCTCGCAGTCGGGCCGGTCCTCGGCGGCCTGCTCACCCAGCACGTCTCGTGGGAGTGGATCTTCTGGATCAACCTGCCCGTCGGCGTCGCCACCATGGCGCTGGGCGCCTGGGCCATCACCGAGTCGCGCGAGGACGAGGCGCGGCGGCTGGACGTCGCCGGTCTCGGCCTCTCGACGGTCTCGCTGTTCGCGCTCACCTGGGCGCTGATCGAGGGCCACGGCCGCGGCTGGGCGTCGACCGGCATCCTCGGCGCCTTCGGCGTCGCCGCGGCGACCGCGCTGGCGTTCGTGGTCGTCGAACGCCGGGTCGCGCAGCCGATGGTCGACGTGACCCTGTTCCGCCGGATCGAGTTCACCGGCGGCATCGTCGCCCTGATGCTGTGGGCGTTCGGCCTGTTCGGCATCTACTTCTTCACCTCGATCTACCTCCAGGGCGTGCTCGGCTTCTCGCCGACGAAGGCGGGAGCCGCGTTCGTCCCGATGGCGCTGCTGATGGCCGGCTCGGCGATCGTGTCCGACCGGGTCGCCGCCCGGTTCGGCGCCTACCGGTCGACCGGGTTCGGGATGCTGGCCATGGGCCTGGCGATCGCCTCGGTGGCGCTGCTGGGCACGGACGCGACGTTCCTCTCCCTGATGCCGAGCTTCGCCGTGATCGGCCTGGGCGGCGGCATGACGATCCCGCTGACCGCGACCGTGCTCGGCGTGATGCCGACCGGCCAGGCCGGCGTCGCCTCGGCGGTCTTCAACGCCTCCCGCGAGGTCGCGGGCCTGCTCGGGATCACCGTGATCGGGGCAGTGCTGACCAGCCGTCAGGGTGCGGCGCTGGCCGCCGGCCACTCACCGGCGGACGCCTACCTGACCGGCTTCCACTGGGGCCTGCTCCTCGCCGGCGGCCTGGTGGTGTCCGGCGGCGCGATGGCCTTCGGTGCCCTGCGCCGCGCCCACCGGACGACGCCCCAGGAGTCCGCGCGCGAGGACCTGGTGCTGGCCGGCTGACGGCGTACCCGCCCCGACGACGTCGGGCCCGCCCCCCGTGAGGAGGCAGGCCCGACGTGGTTCGAGAGCTGAGGTCCGGTCTCAACCCCCGTACGACGCTCCACGACCGCGGCCAGGGAGTGGCGGACGGCGGAGGACGCGTTGCAGGCTCATGCTCGACCCTGGTCGGCCGGGCCGTACGGCTAATCGGCGAATCTTTGCCTGGGTGACCTCAGCCGGTGGCAAGGTCGGCGCGCACCTGCGCGACCAGGGCCCGCGCCTGCGTCACGGCGTGCCGCGCGGCATGCAGGCTCGGCCGCGTCGACGTGGCGCTGAACCCGCTCGCCGGGACGCCGGCCAGCAGGCCGCTCGCGGTGGCGAGGGCGGTCTCGTCGACGCTCGCAGGCACGACCAGTGCCTGCAGGTCGGCGATCGCGGCCGCCGTCGCATGGCTGCGTCGCAGGATGTTCGTGGCGACGACGTAGCGATCGGCGTGGTAGTGGCGTAGCACGACCTTGGCCGCGGCCCGGGACTCGCCGGACGGCTCGACCGAGTACGCCGTGGCGACGGCCTCCACGGCTGCCTCGTCGGCGGCCACGTTGGTCTTCAGCGCCGCGCGGTCGTCGTCCGAGAGCGACACGAGCCGCCGGTCACGGGTCGCGTGGTCCAGGCGGCGGGACAGGCGGCCGAGGGCGCGCAGCACGTGCGGGGAACCGTCGTGCTCGATGCGGGTGTGGTGGTGCGGGTGCCGGTGTCCCCCGAGCGCCTGCGCGTCGGTGCCGACGCCGACGAGCGTGAGCGCCGCGACGGCGCAGACGGCGAGTCGGACGGTGCGCTTCATCTGTGCTCCGGGGAAGTCGGCGGGACGAGGGTCGTGCGTGGCCCATCGTCCGCTCGGGACGGACCGCACGGCAGGCGAATCGGCATTCCTTTGCCCAACGCCGGCCTCCACGTGACGACTCGTCGGAGTCCGACCCGGAAATCTCCGCCGATCGTGTCGAAAACCGGCGTCGTCGTTCGACCTAGGGGTGAACCGACACGGACCCAGGAGTCACGATGACCACCACCGCCCCCGCGCACCCGACCCGGACACGCTCGCTGCTCGCCCTCGCCGCCCTGGCCTTCCCGACCCTGCTGGTCGCGGTCGACATCGCGGTGCTCAACGTCGCGCTGCCGACGATGGGCCGCGACCTGCACGCCAGCGCGACCGAGCTGCTGTGGATGACCGACAGCTACAACTTCATGGTCGCCGGCGCGATGCTCACGACCGGCGCGATCGCCGACCGGATCGGCCGCCGCCGGATGATCCTGGTCTGCGCGGCGATCTTCGCGGTCGCGTCCGCCGTCGGAGCCTTCGCCAGCACGCCCGAGCTGGTGATCGGTGCCCGCGGCGTGATGGGGCTGGCCGGCTCGGCGATCATGCCCGCGTCGATGGCGCTGCTGGGCGGTCTGTTCACCGACCAGAAGGCGCGCATCCAGGCGATGGGCGTGATGATGACCGTCTTCCTCGGCGGCATGGCGATCGCGCCGTTCCTCGGCGGCCTGCTGCTCGCCCACTTCTGGTGGGGCTCGGTGTTCCTGATGGGCGTGCCGGTGATGGCCCTGACCATCGTGGCCCTGCCCCGCCTGATCCCCGAGTCGAAGGCCGAGGTGCCTGCTCCCCTCGACCTCACCAGCGCCGGGCTGTCGCTCGTGTCGGTGCTGAGCCTGGTCTTCGCCCTCAAGCGCGCGGTCGCGACCGGCTTCGACTCCCCGGTGGTCGTCACCCTCGTGGTCGGGGTGGCCCTGGGCACCGTGTTCTTCCGCCGTCAGTCGAGGCTGGCCCACCCGCTGCTCGACCTGGCGCTCCTGGTCCGGCCGCGCGTGCGTCGTACGCTCTCCGCGCTGTTCCTGACCGCACTGCTGATGGGCGGCACCTCGCTGTTCTTCAACCTCTACCTGCAGGAGGTCCAGGGCCTCTCGCCGCTGCAGTCCGCCTGGTGGATGCTGCCGATGATGGTCTCGATGATCGCGGCAGCCAACCTCGGCCCGTGGCTGAACCGCCGGCTGCCGCAGCGCACCGTGGTGGTCTCGATGATGTCGCTGATGACCGTCGGCTTCGCCCTGTACGCCGTGGCCCCGGAGTCCGCCACCGGCCGCCCGATCGTCGCGATCGCCGCGAGCCTGGCCACCTTCGGCATCGGCGCGGCGTTCCCGATGCTGATGGACGGCGTGATGAGCGCGGCTCCCCCCGAGCGCGCCGCCTCCAGCGCGTCGCTGGCCCAGCTGGCCAACGAGCTCGGCATCGCCCTGGGCCTGACCGTGCTCGGGTCGCTCGGCACCGTCGTCTACCGCCTGCGCCTGGACCTGCCCGGCTCGACCGCCGAGCAGAGCGTGATCGACGGGGTCCGCGAGGGACAGCACGACCCCGCCCTGCTGGCGGCCGTGAAGTCCTCGTTCACCGACGCGTTCCACGTCGCCGGCCTGGTCGGGGTCGTGCTGATGGCCGCTGTGCTGGTGCTCGCCTCGCGGGCCACCCGCGAGACGGCCGCCCCCGCTCCGAGCGTGGACGACGAGCCGGAGCTGGCGGAGGTCGCGGCCTGAGGACGCCCCGGGTCAGAGGCGAACAGCTCGGTCGCCGTCCCGGTCAGCACCTGGTCGAGCTCCGCGTCCCTCAGCCCGAGGCCGCGGAGCCCGGCCAGGCTCTCGTCGGGTGAGGAGAGGGGGTAGTCGCTGGCCCGGTGCGACCGACCCGTGGCGGGTGGGTCGTCGCCGAGCTGCAGGTGGACGTGGGGATCGATCACCCGAGGCATGCACCCGACCTAGGTGCTCGGGTCAGCGACCCGCGCGTCGCGCGACGGTCGTCGCCACGGCCTCCTGGAGCAGCGAGACCGCACGGCACACCGGCGGGCTCATCGACGAGGAGTCGCGGACGAAGGCCACGATCCGCCGACGCGGCACCGGGCTGACCAGCGGCCGGCTCTCGACACCGGCCATGTCGTCGGTGACGGCGAGCTCGGGGAGGATCGTGACCCCGATCCGTCCCGCGACGAACGCCAGTGCCGTGTGGTGGTCGCCCGAGCGGGCGACGAAGCGAGGAGAGAAACCGGCGGCACGGCAGGCGTTGCCGACGATGAGACCGCAGATGGTGTCGCCGAAGTCGTTGTCGATCATCGGAACGTCGGCGAGCGCCGCCATCGGCACGTCGCCGGAGTAGTCGTCGAACAGCTCGTGGCCACGCGGTGCGACCACGCGGTAGCTCTCCTCGACCAGCACCAGCCGCTCGTAGCCGGGGCGCTCGGTCGGAGGACCGTCGACCGTCTCGGTGGTGACGTCGAGGTCGCGGCGCGAGGGGCGGGTGTCACCCGGAGCCGGCTCGTCGAGCCCGAGCTCGATCACCAGCTCGGGGAAGTCCTTCTGCAGGCCCTTGGCGACGTGGGGCAGCCAGAACTGGGCCGCCGAGTCGAAGGTGCCGATCGCGATGCTGCCCGAGCGGCCGTCGCGCAGGTGCTCCACGACACCGCCCAGCCGGCTGAGGCTGCCCATCAGCTCCTCGCTCTCGGCGGCGAGGACCTTCGCCGTCGCCGTCGGCGAGATCCCGCGGCCGGCCTTCTCGAAGAGGACCAGCCCGGTCTCCTTCTGGAGCGCGGAGAGCTGCTGGCTCACCGCGGACGGCGTGAAGCCCAGGTGGTCGGCCGCCGCCTGCACGGAACCACTGGCCACGACGGCCCGGAACACCCTGAGTCGCTGTACGTCGAGCATGGTCCAACCATACAGCATGTCTTCATCATTCGTAAGAAACATTCGCTTGTGCTTCACAGTTCGGAGGGCCACCATAGAGGCATGACCACATCAGAGAAGTCCACCAGGAACCGGAAGCTCCGTACCTTCGTGCGCTACGCATGGGGTGACTCCGTGGCCGCCCACCGCGCCCTGCTCCGGGTCCCGCCGTACGACGACTACCTGCTCAACCGCCGCGGTCGCTGAGGTGCCACCACCCGACCGACCGTCCACACCCACCACCGGCTAGAGCCGGCCGCGACTACCGCGGCCGGCTCTTCTGCTGTCCGGGGTCGTCACCGGGAATGGGTCAGGATGGGCGCCGTGCGTCTCGAGGCGGTGTCGACCCGGCGGCCCGGCACCCGGTCCGCGGTGCTGCGGGGCGTCGACCTCGAGCTCGCCGCGGGCGACCGTGTGACGGTCGTCGGCGCCAACGGTTCCGGCAAGTCCACCCTGCTCCGGACCGTGGCCGGACTGAGCCGCCCGGTCGCCGGCGTGGTCGTCGAGCGGCCGGCCACCGTCGCCTACCTGCCCGACCGCGTCGAGCCGCCGGGGCGGCTGACCGGGCGGTCGTGGCTGCACCTCGTGCTCGCCACCCGCGGTGTCGCGGGCCACGACGGCGACCTCGACGCCGACCTCGACGAGGTGGCCGCCGAGCTCGGGGTCTCGCCCGGGCTGGACGTCCCCCTGGGGACGCTGTCGCGCGGGAACCTGGTCAAGATCGGGCTGGTCCAGCTCCTGCAGTCGGGCGCGGCCCTGCTCGTGCTCGACGAGCCGTACGCCGCGCTGGACCCGGCCGGCGCCGCGGCGCTCGACCGCTTGCTGGCCGCCCGCGCCTCGGCCGGCGCGATCGTCCTGGAGGCGGCGCCGCACCCCACCGCTGCGCCCGGCGGCACGACGTACCGCATCGAGGGCGGCAGGCTCGTCCGTCCCGGGCCGGCGACACCGGACGTCCCCCGGGTGCGCGTCGTCCTGGCTCGCCCGGACGGCGCCCCGCGGACGCAGGAGGTGGACGCACACGAGGTGGACGACCTGCTCCGGGACGCGCTGGCCGAAGGCTGGTCCGTGCATGAGGTGCGAGCCACCCCGGACCCCGAGGTGACGACGTGAGCGCGGCGGCACGACGGTACGCGCTGACGGTGGCCGGCGCGCGCCAGCGGCTGACGGCCCCGATCCTGGTCCTGGTCCTGGCGACCGCGGTGCTCCAGGTGTCCGGCGGCGGGCTCCGGCCGACCGCCGCGGTCGCCTGCGGCTACCTGTTCCCGCTGGCCGCCTGGCTCACCGTCGCCCTGGTCGGAGCCGATCCGGCGCCCACGGCCGCGATCGTGGCGGTCGGCGCGGGCGGGACCCGCGCGCTGAGACGCGCCCAGTGCCGGGCCGCGCTCGAGGTGTCCGGCGCCGCCGCGGCCCTCGCCTACGCCGGTGCCGCGTTGACCGACCTGGGCCACCTGACGGTCGCCGACGCCCTCGCCGCCGCGCTCGCCCTGGCCCTCAGCGTCGTCGGGGGCGTGGTCCTGGGGTCGCTCTGCGCACCGCCGGTGATCGCGCGTCCGGGCTGGTCGCTGAGCGCGGTCGCACTGGTCGCCGTCGCCGAGGTGCTGGTGCCCGTCGTCCCGCCGGTCGGGCCCGCGATCCGCGGGCTCGGCCCGGAGACGGGCGGGGTCGCCTGGGGATGGCTGACCGGGGCCGCGGTCGGGACGGCGGTCCTGGCCGTCGTCCTCTCGGCGGTGGAAAAGGTCCTTCTGCAACGTCTGGAGTGAGCGGGCCTGGGGCAGGATGGCGCGCATGCCACGGCAGCAGGGACCCTTCGACTGGCAAGGCCGGCTCGAGAGCGACGGCAGCGTCACCTTCGGCCCGCACCGCTGGACCTCCTGGCTGATGTTCACGGTCGCCGTCGTCGCGCTGCTGGGCTTCCTCTACTCCGTCGTGGTGGACGGACCCGCGCTGTGGTCGGTGATCGGGGCCGTCGTCGTCGCCGCGTGCGCGGTGGTCACGGGCCGGGCCGCCCTGTGGGGCACGACCGAGCTGACCGTCACCCATGACGGGTTCCGGATGGGTCGCGGCCCGGTCGTCCCCTTCGACCGCCTCGGTGCGGTGTCGGTCTCGCGGCGCAACGTCACCCTCCACTACGCCGCTGCCCCGGGCGAGCGCCTGATCGGGCGGCAGCGCGCGTCGGGGCAGAAGCTGATGATCGTGGCCCTCCCCCGGTTCGGCGCGTTCCACCCCGACGACCTGGCCGTGTGGCTGCTGAAGCTGAACGGCGGCCCGGCGGCGGAGGTGGTCGAGGACACGCGGGGTGGTCTCAGCCGGGTCTTCCGCCTCCGCGGGAAGTTCGGCGAGATTCCCGGTTCCACGGGCGGCGGGTCCGCATCCGGGTGATCCTGGGATCCCCCTGGAACGGAAAGATCCCCCATGCCCAGCGTGCTCCTGCCGTCGGCGATGCTGCTCAGCCTCGCCGCCGGTCTGCTCTCCCCCGCCCACCAGGCCGCGGTCCCGCAGCACCCGGCCGCGTCGGCGACCGCCCGCACCGCGGCGTACGTCAACCCGCTCGTCGGTCGCCCGTGGGGCACCTACAAGGGAGGGCAGGAGATGGCGTGGGCGCCGTACGCCAACGCCACCGGGACCAAGAAGCAGCTCCTCGGCTACATCGCCCTGAAGCCGAAGGCCAAGTGGTTCGGGGCCTGGATCCCCGACAACCAGATCGCGCAGAAGGTCGACGACTACATCGCCGGCTCGCAGGACGGCGACCCGGACGCCCTGGTGCAGATGTCGATCTTCCGGATGGTGCCCTGGGAGCACGACGCCTGCACCCGGCTGCCCACCCACGCCGAGCGCGCGTCGTACAAGACCTGGATCGACCGGTTCGCCGCCGCCGTCGGCAACGCCCCGACCGCGATCGTGCTCCAGCCCGACGGCCCGTTCGCCCTGTGCGCGCCGGGTGGCTCGAAGGTGCCGTCGCACCTCGTCGCGTACGCCGCGAAGGTGCTCTCCGCGCAGCCGAGCACGAGCGTCTACATCGAGGCCGGCGCCGCCGACTGGCCGCACGCCGGATCCCAGGGCGGGGTCGACGCCGCGGTGAAGATCCTGGTCCGCGGCGGCATCCAGTACGCCCACGGCTTCGCCCTCAACAGCACGCACTTCGACTCGACGACCGACGAGGTCGCCCGCGCCGCGGGGATCTCGAGGAAGCTCGCCTCCCTCGGGTACGCCGACCGCCGGGCGGTCATCAACACCTCGAGCAACGGGCACCCCTACGAGTACGGCGCCTACACGGGCCGGGACGCCGACAACCCGGTGGTCTGCGGCTCCACGACTGCTCCCGCCGCGACGACCTGCGCCACCCTCGGCATCCCGCCGACGACGAAGGTCGGCGCCAAGCGCTGGGGTCTCCCGGCCGCGACCGACCGGCAGGCGCGGCGGTACGTCGACGCCTACCTCTGGATCGGCCGACCCTGGCTCTACCGGCAGAGCCAGCCCTTCGTCACCCAGCGCGCGCTGAGGCTGGTACGCAGCACGCCCTGGCGCTGACCGACCGCACGCCTCAGGCCTCGGCACGCCGGGCGATGCTGCGCAGCATGCCCCGGGTCGCCCGGGCATGGCCGGTGCTCAGCATCAGCCCGGCCCGGTAGGCCGTGCCGTGGGGTCCCGGGAACGCGGCGTAGGTCAGGGCGCGGAGGCGTGAGCCGGGTCCGTCCGGCTCGACGCGGAACACCAGCCGGTACGTCGAGAACCGGTGTCGCCCGCCCAGCGCGACCTCGTGCGACGGGTCGGCGCCGACCACCTCGAAGCCGCTGCGCGGCACCGTGCCGAGGAGCGGGCCGAGCACGCGGTGCGGCGCCGTGGTCAGCCGGTCGACGTACGCCTCCAGGGCGGCCCAGGTGCGGCCGGTCGTCGCCTCGACCAGCCGGCTGTGCTCGTCGACGAAGGGGAGACCGGCCGGATCCACACCACCAGTGTCTCCTCACCGACGGTCGCGGCGCACGCCGGCCAGTCCGGGCAGCATCACCAGGGCGGCCAGCGCGAAGGTGGCGGCGTAGCCCACGTGCGCGACGACCAGCCCGGCCCCGAGGGCACCCGCGGCCATGCCGAGGTCGTAGGCGGCGTTCCAGATCGCGCTGACGACTCCCTCGGACCCCTCCGGCGCCCGGGCGAACATCAGGCAGAGCGTCGCGTTCTGGAGGATGCCGAACCCGACGCCGAAGACGAAGGCACCCGCGACCACCGCGACCGGCGAGCCGGTGAGAGCGACGCCCAGCATCCCGGTCACCGCCAGCACCAGCCCCGGGACGAGCAGCACCGCATGGCCCCGGCGGTCGCCGATCCGGCCGGCGAGCCACCGCGAGCCGGTGGAGGCCGCGGGCTGGGCCAGCAGCGCGGCGGCCGCGACCCAGGCGTGGGCACCGGTGACCGCGAGCGGCACGAAGGTGACCAGGACGCCGATCCCGGCGGTCGACGTCGCGAAGATCGCGGCGGGACGGCGGAGGGCAGAGCTGCGGAGACCGGCCAGGACGCTCGGCTCGGCCCCGTCGGAACGCCGGCTCGACGCCGCGCGGGCCGGCAGCCCGGGCACCGAGACCAGGGCGAGGAGGGTCATCACGGTGGTGGCGACGAACACCGGGGCGTAGCCCCACTGCCCGGCGATCCAGACCCCCGCGGGGAGGGCCAGCATCCCGGGGATGCCGCCGACGATGCCGACCAGGGCCAGGCCCTCGCCGCGACGCTCGGCCGGGATCAGCGAGGCGGTCACGGCGCCGCCGGCGGTCACGCTGACCGCGAAACCGATGCCACGCAGGACGCTGACGGCCAGGATCGCCGGCGTGGAGGCGACGAAGACCAGGACGACGGTGGGAGCGCCGAGGAACAGCAGCCCGAGAGCGAGCGCCCAGCGGTAGCCGACCAGGGAGACGAGCCGCGGCGTGACCAGCTCGCAGGACACGGTGGCCAGCAGGAGGGCGACGGTGGCGAAGCCGGCCGTGCTCGCCGAGCCCGCCTCCTGGGCGACCAGCGGCACCACCGACAGCGGCAGGTAGAAGCCGATCGAGGAGCCGACGATCGAGACGAACCGGACCAGCAGGGCGCGGGTCACCAGGCGCGGGCGCGAGGCGGTGACGTCGTACGACGCGGGCTGGGGGGCGGCGGACTGGGTCGTGGTCATGGCGACCACGCTAGATCCGATGTGGACCCCTGATCAGGGCCACTGGACGACTCGGATCGGGGTCCACTTGGGCTAGCGTGCAGGCATGGGTCGCGCGCCGGAGCTCCTGGTCCCGCTCGACCGCGCGGCGAGCACGCCGCTGCGGGCGCAGCTCGAGAACGGCGTCCGCGACGCGATCCGCACCGGCCGGCTGGCACCGGGCGACCGGCTGCCGTCGTCGCGGATGCTCGCCGCCGACCTCGGCCTGTCCCGCGGGGTCGTCCAGGAGTGCTACGAGCAGCTCGCGGCCGAGGGCTACCTGCTCTCGCGCACCGGCTCGGGCACGACGGTCGCCGCGACCTCGGCCGGCACCGTCGACCCGGCCGACCCGACCACCCGGAGCCCTCGCGCCGCCCGCTCGACCCGGCGCGGTGTCAGCCCGGAGCGGTTGGTCGCCGACTTCGAGTCCGGCGTGCCCGACCTGAGCTCGGCACCGCGCACCGACTGGGCGTGGGCGGTGCAGGAGGTCTGTCGCGACGCCCCCCACACGGCGTTCGACTACGGCGACCCGCTCGGCGTGCCGGCCCTGCGGGAGACCTTGGCGGCGTACCTGCGCCGGGTCCGCGCGGTCGAGGCAACGCCTGACCAGGTGCTCGTCTGCAACGGCATGGCGCAGGGGCTCTCGCTGGTCCTGCAGGCGTTGCGGCCCGCGGTCGTGGCCTGCGAGGACCCGGGGGCGATCGCAACAGCGCGCGCCGCCGCCCGGTCGGTCGGGGCCACGGTGGTCGCGGTCCCCGTCGACGACCTCGGGCTCGACGTCGAGGCACTGGACCGCACCGAGGCCCGCGCCGTCGTGGTCACGCCCGCCCACCAGTGGCCGACCGGCGTCGTCCTCGCCCCCGAACGCCGCCACGCGCTGGTCGCCTGGGCCCGCGAGCGGGACGCGATGGTGCTCGAGGACGACTACGACGCGGAGTTCCGCTACGACCGCGACCCGGTGGGCACGCTGCAGGGCCTGGCCCCAGACCGGGTGGTCGCCCTGGGCACCGTCAGCAAGTCGTTGGCGCCCGCGCTGCGTCTGGGCTGGGCGGTCGTGCCACCGTCGCTGGTGGAGGGCGTCGCGGCCGCCAAGGACGTCGCCGACCGGGGCACCGCCGCGATCGACCAGCTCGCCCTGTCCCGGCTGATCGAGTCAGGACGCTACGACCGGCACCTGCGCCGGGTCCGGGGCGAGTACGCCGCTCGCCGTACGGCGTTGGTCGAGGCGCTCGCCGAGCACGCCCCCGCGATGCGGGTCACCGGTCTCGCCGCCGGCTTCCACGCCGTCGGCCACCTGCCCGACGGCGCGGACGTCGACGCGGTCGTGGCCGAGGCCCGCCGGCGCGGGGTGGGGCTCTACTCGATGGGCCTCAACCGCTCCACCAAGGCGCCCGACCCGCCGCGACTGGTGTTCGGCTACGGCAACACCCCCGTGCGCGCCATCCGCTCCGGCATCGCGACGGTGGCCGACCTGCTCAGGTGACGGGTGGCTCCTCGGGGAGCCGTCGGCGCTCGGCCATCACCAGCGCGACCGCGACGAGCACCACCGCGCCACCGACGACGACGGGCCACGTGATCGGCTCGCCCAGCCACGCCCACCCGAGCAGCACCGCCACCACCGGGTTGACGTAGCAATGGGTCGACACCAGCGAGATCGGCGCGTGGTGCAGCAGCCAGACGTACGTCGTGTAGGACACCACCGACGACAGCGTCAGGTAGCCGAGCACCAGCCAGGTGCCCGCCGGGAAGTGGAAGTCCGTGCGCTCGCCACCGACCAGGCCGGCGACCGTGAGGACCAGCCCGCCGAAGAGGAGCTGGAACGCCGCGGTGACGAAGGTGTGCGACGGCAGCACCAGCCGGGGCTGGAGGAACGAGCCGACCGCCCAGCAGCCGGCCGAGGCGACGATCAGCACGGACGGCCAGAGCGGGAAGCCGGGCACCGACTGGCCGCCGAGCAGGAGGACGGCCAGCCCGGCGAACCCGACGAGCACGCCCACCCAGGTGACGGCTCGCGGCCGGTCGCCCGTGCCCAGACGGAGCAGCACGATCGCCATCGGCGCCAGCGCCGTGAGCAGGGCGGCCGGGCCCGCCTGCACGCCGGCGCCCTCCGCCCAGGTGGTGGTGCCGTTGGTGAGGACCTGGAGGAGCATCGCGAGCAGGGCGCAGCCCAGCAGGGCGTTGCGCGGTGCGCGGAGGACGCCGGCCCCGTGCCGCGCGGCGACGTAGGCGGAGAGCGCCAGCCCCGCGACGACGTACCGCACCCCGATCGAGAGCAGGGCCGGCACGTCCTCGACGACATAGCGGATCGCGACGTAGACCGAGCCCCACACGACGTAGATCACCAGCAGGCCGCAGGCGACGAGCACGGTCTCGCGAGAGAACGACCAGGGAGCCCTCACCCGGCCGACATGGCTGGACATCACCTCGCACTGTAGAACTCGCTACGTCGGCGGCGAAGTGTCTGTCCACGCCGCGACGTCATCCGTTCGCTCGTTCCGGTCACCACGTCGTACGACGTCTCAGGCGAGGTAGAGCTTGCGGAGCCGCTCGGTGATCTCCCACGTCGTCCGGTCGCCCTCGCGCAGCCGGACCAGGACGCCCGGGCGCAGGCCGATCGCGCTGCCGTCCTCGAAGGTGACGGTGCCCGCACCCGACAGCACCAGGAACACCTCGTCGACCTCGGTGTCGGTGTCGGTGCCCGGCCCGGCTTCCCACAGCCCGACCTCGCCCACCTCGCCTGCGGCCCCGAGCAGGGCGCGCGAGGCCGTCGCGAGGGCCTGGGACGCGCCGTCCGGGTCGAGAGACTCGGCGTGCAGATCGGCGCTCAGCAGGCGCGCGGAGCTGATCGGGCCCTCGGTCACGCGAGCAGCGTAGGGCCGACCGACCAACCCCGGGACTACCCGCTCTCGTCATGAAGGGTGAGGATGGAAATCGGAGGCGAGGACATGGGTCAGGCTCGGGACATCGACGAGTTCGCGGAGTTCGCCGCGGCGTCGCTGCGCGACCTGCGGCGTACGGCGTACCTCATGTGTGGCGACTGGCACCTCGCCGAGGACGTCGCGCAGGAGGCGCTGATCCGCGTCTACCGCTCGTGGCACAAGATCGAGCGGCACGCGTCGCTGCCCGGGTATGCCCGGCAGACCGTCGTTCGCCTGCTGATCGACGAACGGCGGCGACCCAAGCGGCGCGAGCTGATCGGGGTCGAGGCCCCGACGGCCGCGGTCCACGACGCCACCGACCAGGTCGACGAGCGTGATCGCGTGCTCGACGCCCTCGCCGGGCTGCCACCGCGACGACGCGCCTGCGTCGTGCTCCGGTTCCACCTCGACCTGTCGGTCGCCGAGACCGCACGCGTGCTCGGGTGCACGGAGGGCACGGTCAAGAGCCAGACCTCCGCCGCACTGCACCACCTGCGCGAGTCCCTCGGCGACCCCACCCTGGTGAGGAGCGAACGATGACGGAGCTGAAGGACCTGCTGGACCGTGCGGGTGACGACCGGGGCCGACCCCTGCGCACCGACCTCCGCGACCTCGTCGCGCGAGCGGAGCACGATCGCACCCGGAGCCGGGTACGCCGTGGCGCCGTGACGTTCGTGGCCGTCGGAACGGCGGCCGCGGTGGTCCTCGGGATCTCCCTGCTCAACGGCGGACGCGGCCAGGACGCCGCGCCGGCGACGAGCGGGACGCTGACGACCTCGGCGACCCACCACACGGCCACGACCCTGAGCCCCGCCCAGGTGGTCGACCGCTGCCGTCCCCAGCTCGCGGCGTACTCCTCCCTCCCGATGTACACCCAGCACCCCGACCGCGCCGAGTGGTCGGTGACGCCCGGTCGCTACCTGGTCGGCGACCTGGTGCTCGCAGACCCGGGCGACGGGTACAACCCGGAGTTCTGCCGGGTCCCCGCCGCCGGCCACGAGCACGACCGCGTGCCGCTGGCGTCCTACACGGGCAGCGCGAGCAACCGCGACGACCTCACCCAGAACTGCCGGCAGATCGCCGGCATCACCACCGGAAGCAGCTTCAGGCTCACGCATCCCGCCAGCGGCGGGATCACGGCGGCCGACACGGTCGACGGCGTCTCGGCCGCGGTCCTGGTCACCGCCGACGGGCAGGCGGCGCTGTGCTCGATGTCACCGGTCACGTGGGACGCGGGCATCACCGACCTGCAGCGCTTCGACCACGGGATCGCCCTGTCGTACGGCACGACCGGTGGTGACAACAAGTCGATCGTCGGCCAGACGGCGTCGTGGTACCTCCTCGGCGGGATCGTCTCGCCCCAGGCGGCCCGCGTCGAGCTGTCCGTCACCGGGGGACCGACCGAGACGTTCGCGGTGCACGACCGGTACGTCGCCGGCGTGCTGCGCGACGCCCGGCCCGGCGGCCTGCAGCCGGTCACCTGGCGGGTGCTCGACGACGGTGGCCACGTGCTGGACGAGGGCAGCGACCCGCCGATGTGACTGCGCCGGGTCACGCCCCTGCGCTACCGGGTGCGCCGGCCTGCGGACGGAAGCGCAGGCTGAGGGTGCGCCGCGGCTCCTCACCGTCGTGCTCGAGCGGGACGACGGCGCCGCCCGGCGCGTCGTAGAGCCGGATCCCGTCGCCGAGCAGGACCGGTACGACGTGGAGGTCGACCTCGTCGACCAGCCCGAGGGCCAGGAGCTGCCGACCGATGGTGGGCGAGAAGACCTCGACGTTCTTCCCGGCCGCCGCGTCCAGGGCGATCCGGACGGCCTCCTCGACCGGGCAGGAGAGGAAGGTGACGTCCGATGCCGGCCGGGCGTCCTCGGGATGGTGGGTGAGCACGAAGATCGGGCCCTGCCACGCACCGCCGTAGGGCCGCGCGTCGCCGATCGCGCTGTCGAAGCCCTGCCGTCCGGCCAGGACGGCGCCCGTGGTCGCGACGTACTCGTCGATGAGGCCGGGGCGATTGCTCGCCCCGGCCATGAACTCCATCGTGTGCCCGGGTCCGGCGACGAAGCCGTCCACCGACATCGCGAAGTGGAGCAGCACCTTGCCGGAGGCCGTCTGGGGCGTGGGTTCGCTCATGCCCCGATTCTGGCTCAGGCCGTCCAGGCGCCCGCCGGTTGCCGGGTGGCGGCGTTGAGCCGGTTCCACACGTTGATCGACGTGATCGCGATCAACAGCGCCGACAACCCCTGCTCGTCGTAGTGGCGCGCGACCTCGGCCCACACGTCGTCGGGCACCGCGTCGCCACGGTCGGCGACACGGGTCAGGGTCTCGGTGAGCAGGAGGGCGGCCCGCTCCGCGTCGGTGAAGTACGGCGCGTCGCGCCAGGCCGCCACGGTGAAGAGGCGCTCGTCGCTCATCCCCTCCTTCTTCAGGTTGGTCGAGTGCGCCTGGACGCAGACGCTGCAGCCGTTGATCTGGCTCGCGCGCAGGTGGATCATCTCCAGCGTCTCGGCCGGGACGCCGAGACCCTCACCTGCGTGCGCGTACGCCGTCAGCGCGTTCAGCGCCGCGGGCACGAGGTAAACCGGGTGGGTCATCCGGGGGTCCATGAAGCATTCTCCTGTCATGTCGTTCTCGTTCGGTTCGTCATCTGGTTGACGGATCGCGAAGGAAGGACCTGACAGATGCAGACCCAGGAACAGCTGGCCGACCAGTTCGAGGAGCACCGCGACCACCTGCGTTCGGTGGCCTACCGGATGCTCGGCTCCGTGGTCGAGGCCGACGACGCCGTCCAGGAGGCGTGGCTGCGGCTCTCGCGCTCCGACACCGACGACGTGGTGAACCTGCGCGGCTGGCTGACCACGGTCGTCAGTCGCGTCTGCCTCGACATGCTGCGCTCGCGGAAGTCCCGGCGCGAGGACCCGCTCGAGGTCTACGTGCCGGACCCGGTCGTGACGCGCCTCGACGCCGACCCGGCGACCTCGGCCGAGCAGGCCGACGAGGTGACCCTGGCGATGCTCGTCGTGCTCGACGCCCTCAACCCGCGCGAGCGGATGGCGTTCGTGCTGCACGACATGTTCGGCGTCCCGTTCGACGCCATCGGCGAGATCGTCGGCAGCACGCCGGCCACCGCCACCCAGCTGGCCAGCCGGGCCCGCCGCCGGGTGCGCGCCACCCCGCCGCCGGTCGCCGACCTGGCCACCCAGCGCCGGGTCCTCGAGGCCTTCACGTCGGCCGCGCAGCGCGGCGACTTCGAGGCGCTGGTCGAGGTCCTCGACCCCGAGGTCACGCTGCGCGCCGACGCCGGCCCCGGTGGTGCGTCGACGGTCATCCGTGGCGCCATGCAGGTCGCCTCCCAGGCCGCGTCGTTCCGCGCCTCCGACCACGAGCAGCTCCAGCTCGTGGTCCTCGTCAACGGCGTCGTCGGGCTGCTCGGGCTCAAGGACGGCCGACCGGTGTCGGTGTTCAGCCCGGTCATCCGCGACGGCCGCATCGTCGAGATCAACATCGTGGCCGACCCCGCGCGACTCGCCGCGATCGACCTCGGGGACGTCGTCTGATCTCGGCTCAGAAGGACTCGGGCCGCAGGGGCGAGGCGGCGGTCAGGCCGCCGTCGACGGTGAAGCACTGGCCGGTGGCCCAGGCCGCCTGGTCGGAGGCCAGCCAGGCCACGATGTTGGCGATGTCGGCCGGCTCGCCGAACCGGCCGGCCGGGTGCCGGGCGATCGCGTCGCGGCGGGCCTCGGCCGGGTCGCCGGCCAGGGCGAAGCCCTCGTCGGCCATGTCCGTCTCGATCCAGCCGGGCAGGACGGCGTTGCACCGCACCTGCGGGCCGTGGTCGATCGCGATGGAGCGGGTCAGTGCGTGCACGAACGCCTTCGAGGCGTTGTAGAGCGCGCTCGACAGGTCGGCGACGACCCCGGAGATCGAGCCGATGTTGACGATCACGCCGCCGTGCTCGGTCATGTCGGGGAGGACCGCGCGGCAGGTGTTGAACACGCCGCGGCAGTTGACCCCCACCTGCAGGTCCCAGTCGTCGTCGGTGGAGTCGGCGACGGTCGTGGCCACCAGCACCCCGGCGTTGTTGACGAGCAGCGACACCGGGCCGAAGACGTCGTGCGCCTCGGCGACGAGCCGGCCCACGTCGGCCGGGCTCGCGACGTCGGCCCGGACCCAGCGCACGTCCTGGGGCAGGTACGCCGGTCGGTCGCCGCGGCCGCAGGTCACGACCCGCGCTCCGTCGGCGTGCAACCGCTCGACGATCGCCCGTCCGATCCCCCGGCTCCCGCCGGTCACGACGGCGACGGCGACGGCGGCGGACGGCTCGCTACTCACCGCTGATCCGCAGGTCCGTGATCCGCCCGTCGCGCAGCCGGAAGGTCATCGGCCCGGTCCCGTTGTAGCCGTGGCCCGAGACCCGCAGCGTGGCGACGTACTCGTCGGCGACGGCACCGGGCTTCACGCCCAGGATCTCGAAGTGGGCCTGCACCCCGATGTTGTCGGTGCGGTCCCACGACCGGACGCCTTCGTGTCCCTCGAAGGTGCGGCCCCAGTCGTCGAGATGGGCGTCGGGCGTGAACGTCGCGACGAACGCCTCCGAGTCGCCGGCGTTGGTGGCGTCGACGAAGGCCTGGATCGCGTCGGGCGTGCCGGTCATGAGAGCACTCTGGCCGATCCACCGCCGCCGCGCACCTGTGGGTACGCGGCGGCGGAGGGGTCACTCCGGGGTAGCGGCCGGCTCGGTCGAGTCGCTCCGGCGCGGGAGGAGCAGGCCGACCAGCACCGCAGCGGCCAGCGCGGCGGCCGAGCCGATGAGCAGGGCCGCGTGGAGGCCGTCGACGAACGCGCTGCTGCCGGCGTTCGCGATCGGGCCGCCGAGGTGGGCGGCGACGGCGAAGCTCTCCTGCGCCTTGGCGGCCAGGTCCGCCGGGACGCCGGTCCCGGTGTGCGGCAGCACGAAGTGGCTCCGGTAGACCGACGACAGCACACTGCCGACGACGGCGATGCCGAGCGCGCCGCCCAGCTCGCGGGAGAGGTCGTTCATGGCCGAGCCGACGCCTTGCTGCGCGGCCGGCAGCGCCTCGGTGATCGCGCTGGTCGCCGGGGTCATCGCGGCGCCCATGCCGGCGCCCAGCGGGAGCAGCCCGGTGAGCAGCAGCCAGTACGAGCTGTCGGCGTCCACCTGGGCGACCACGGCGAGACCGACCGCGATCAGCACCAGACCGACGGCGCAGACCGCCTTCGCGCCGACCTTGGCGACGAGCCGCGGGACCAGGCGGGCGGTCGGCATCATCGTCACCGCCATCGGCAGCATCGAGAGCGCGGACCGCAACGGTGAGTCGCCGCGGACCAGCTGGAGGTACTGCAGGATCACGAACACGAAGCCGAAGAACGCGAAGAACTGGACGAAGATCGACAACGTGCCGGCGGCCAGGCGCCGGTGGCCGAAGATCCTCGGGTCCAGCAGCGGGTGGGCGACGCGCAGCTCGTAGCGGACGAACCCGACCAGGACGAGGATCCCGGCACCGACACCGCCGAGGGTCCGGGCGGCGCCCCAGCCGTAGGTCGGGGCCTCGATGATCGAGTAGACGACGGCGAACAGCCCGACGACCGCGATCAGCGCGCCCGTGACGTCGAGACGAGGGGCGTCCGGGTCGGCGGACTCCGGGACCACGCGCAGGGTTCCGACGATCGCGGCGACCGCGAGCACGACGTTGAGCGCGAAGACCGATCTCCAGCTCCAGAACTCCAGGAGCGTGCCCGACGCGAGGAGACCGAGCACGGCGCTGCCTCCGGCGACGCCGGCCCAGATGCTCACGGCCTTGGTCCGCTCGGCGGCCTCGAAGGTGCCGGTGATCGTCGAGAGCGTGGCCGGCATGACCAGGGCGGCTCCGAGCCCGAGGAGCGCGCGCAGGGCGATCAGCTCGTGGGCACCGTCGGCGGTCATCGCGACCGCCGAGCCGGCGCCGAAGATGCCGAGGCCGGCCAGGAGCATCACCCGGCGACCGAACCGGTCGCCGAGCGCCCCGGCCGGCAGCAGCAGGGCTGCGAAGAAGAGCGAGTAGGCGTCGACGACCCAGGTCAGCTGGGTCTCGTCGGCGTGGGTCGACCGGGCGATGTCCGGGAGGGCGACGTTCAGCGAGGACATCGCGGCGACGACCGCCGCGAGGGCGACGCAGACGACGGCGGTGACCGCCCGGTGGTTCACGTCGGGCGCTGTCGAGGTCGGCGAGCTGGGTGCGGGAGCGGCGAGGCGTTGGTTCATGGTCAGATCCTGAAGTGGAGTGTCTATCGAATGTTTTAGAACGTTGTTCTAAACTATCGCACGACGACTACAATCCTGCAAGTCGGTCGCGCCACACCCGTGGCTACCGTGCAGAAGGAGGCCCCACCGTGACGCCGACGTCGAGACCGTCCGACGGGCCCGCCCAGACTCGACCGCGCCGGGTGACCCGGCAGCGAGAGGCCGGCGAGGCCACCCGACGCGAGACCCGACGCCGGCTGCTCGTGGCCGCCGCCGAGGAGTTCCACGAGCAGGGCTACCGGGCGGCGACCGTGGCGCGGATCGCCGACCGCGCCGGTGTCGCCATCCAGACGCTCTACCACTCGTGGGGCAGCAAGCGGGACCTGCTGCGCGGCGTCCTCGACCAGGCCCTCACCGGCAGCGAGGAGGGGCAGCTCTCGGCCGGGGAGCTGCCGCAGGTGGTGATGGCGGAGTTCGACCCGCAGGAGGCGGTCGACCATCCCGAGGCACTCGTGCGGCACCTGGTGCACCAGTTCCGGGTCCTCGCCGAGCGGTCCGCGTCGGTCTGGCGCACCTATCGCGACGCGGCCGCCGTCGACCCGGACATCTCGGCCGACTGGCACGCGTTGATGGTCCTCCGGCGTGCGAACTACGCGCGGCTCCTCGACACCGTCCCCGCCGACCGCTGGCGCACCGGGCTCACCCGCGACGACGTCGTCGACACGGCGTGGACGATCGCCAGCCCGCACACCCACGAGCTGCTCGTCACCGACGCCGGTTACGACTACGACCGCTACGAGACCTGGGTGCTCACGACGTTGCAGGTGGCCCTGTTCGACTGAAGCCGGCGCCGGGGGCCGGGTCCGCGTCGTCCGCCTTCTCCATGCGGCTCCACCCGGACCAGCCACGCTCGGCCATCAGCTCCTGGAGCCGCTGGACCAACGGGTGGGAGTCGGAGGCGAAGGAGTCGATGAGCGCGACGTAGGCGTCGTCGTCCAGCCTCTCGTTCTGCTGGTCGAGATCACCGCGCTCCGCCGCCTGCTCGCCGATCTCCGCGATCAGGTCGGCAACCGCGTTCAGCCGCTCCTCGTCAGGACCGAGCTCGAGGAGGTCGCCGATCAGGCGGTAGAGCTGGACGGTCCTCGGGTCCTCCAGCTGCGCGAGCTTGTCGACCATCAGCTCCGGGATCTGCTCCGGCCAGCGCGCGGCCATCAGGATCCAGCCGTCGCGCTCACCCTCGACCAGCGCTTCCGGCACCCCTCTGGCGCGCAGCGCGTCGAGGTACTCGACCACCTCCCGGGGCACCGACAGGCTGTCGCCGGCGGCCAGCTTCGCGATCTGGCGTCGGTGCTCCTGGCGCTCGCGGATCTCGCTGCGCAGCCGACGGTCGATCTCGGCCACCGCCGTCGTGAGCTCCTCCTCGTCGGCGCCCAGCAGCTCCTGCACCCGGGCCAGAGGCACGCCCGCCTCGGCCAGGGTGCGGATCTTGATCAGCTCGACCACGGCCCTGGCGTCGTAGCGCCGGTACCCCGAGTTGTCGCGCTCGGGTTCGGGCAGCAGGCCGGTGGCGTGGTAGTGCCGGACCGCGCGCACCGTGACGCCGGCGTACGACGCGAGCTGGCTGATCGTGAGCATCGGCGACTGTGCCTCTCGTCCGGGAGTCGGGGGACCGCTCAGGCCATCTTCCGCCGATAGGTGACCATCGCGCCGCCGTAGGCGACGACGAGGATCCCGACGCACCAGGCGAGGGCGGTCCAGACATCGTGGCCGACCGGCTGCTCGGTGAGCAGGCCGCGGATCGTGTTGACGATCGATGTCACGGGTTGGTGCTCGGCGAACACGCGCACCGGGCCGGGCATGGTGTCGGTGGGCACGAACGCCGAGCTGATGAACGGCAGGAAGATCAGCGGGTAGGAGAACGCGCCCGCACCCTCCACGGTGCCGGCGGAGAGGCCGGCGATCACCGCGATCCAGGTCACCGCCAGGGTGAAGAGGACCAGGAGTGCGGCGACCGCGAGCCACGCCAGCGGTCCGGCACCCGTGCGGAACCCCATCAGCAGGGCGACGCCCACGACCACGACGAGCGAGACGACGTTGGCGGCCAGCGAGGTGAGCACGTGCGCCCACAGCACGCTGGAGCGCGCGATCGGCATGGACTGGAAGCGCTCGAAGATCCCGCTGTCCAGGTCGGTGAAGAGCCGGACGGCGGTGTAGGCGATCCCGGACGCGATCGTGATCAGCAGGATCCCGGGGAGCATGTAGTCCACGTAGCGGTCCGTCCCCGTGTCGATCGCGCCGCCGAAGACGTAGACGAACAGCAGCATGACCGCGATCGGCATGACCGCGGTCGTGATGATCGTGTCCAGGCTGCGCGTGACGTGGCGCAGGGTGCGGCCGGTGAGGACGGCGGTGTCGCCGACGTAGTGCGTGGTCATCGTGGGTCCTTGGTCGTGAGTGAGTGGTGGGTGTCGTGGGCGGCCGGGGTGTCGACGTCGTCGTGGCCGATGACCGCCAGGAAGACGTCCTCGAGGGTCGGCTGCTTCTCGACGTACTCGACGCGGGCGGGCGGCAGGAGGCGGGTGAGCTCGGCCAGGGTGCCGTCGACGAGGATCCGGCCCTCGTGGAGGATCGCGATCCGGTCGGCGAGGTGCTCGGCCTCGTCCAGGTACTGCGTGGTCAGCAGCACCGTGGTCCCCTCGCCGGCGAGCTGCCGGACGGCCTGCCACACCTCGAGCCGGCCCTGGGGGTCGAGCCCGGTCGTGGGCTCGTCCAGGAAGACCACCGGCGGGTCGCCGATCAGGCTCATCGCGATGTCGAGGCGACGGCGCATGCCACCGGAGTACGTCGCCACCTTCCGCTCCCCGGCCTCGGCCAGCGAGAAGCGCTCCAGCAGCGCATCCGCGATCGTGCCGGCGTCGTCGAGGTGCCGCAGCCGGGCGACCAGCACCAGGTTCTCGCGCCCCGAGAGGATCTCGTCCACGGCCGCGAACTGCCCGGTCAGGCTGATCGCGTTCCGCACGTCCGCGGCCTGCGTGGCCACGTCGAACCCGGCGACGCGGGCGGTCCCGGCGTCCGCGCGGAGCAGGGTCGAGAGGATCTTCACCAGTGTGGTCTTGCCGGCGCCGTTGGAGCCGAGCAGCGCGACGATGCTGCCCCGCGCGACGTCGAGGTCGACGCCGCGCAGCACCGCCAGGTCGCCGTAGGACTTCGTCAGGCCGGCGACGTGAATCGTGTTCGTGCGTGTCATGCCCCCAGCGTGCAACCTTGACGCAGCGTCAAGGTCAAGCGCTGATCAGTGGGCCATGTCGACGAAGCGGGAGTAGTGGCCCTGGAAGGCCACGACGATGTCGCGGGTGGGGCCGTTGCGGTGCTTGGCCACGATCAGGTCGGCCTCGCCGGGACGGGTCGACTCCTTCTCGTAGACGTCGTCGCGGTGGAGCAGGATCACCATGTCGGCGTCCTGCTCCAGCGAGCCCGACTCACGCAGGTCGCTCATCATCGGGCGCTTGTCGCCGCGCTGCTCGGGGCCACGGTTGAGCTGGGAGAGCGCGATGATCGGCACCTCGAGCTCCTTGGCCAGCAGCTTGATCTGGCGGGAGAACTCCGAGACCTCCAGCTGGCGGCTCTCGACCTTGCGGCCCGAGGTCATCAGCTGCATGTAGTCGATCACGATCAGCCGCAGCTCGTGGCGCTGCTTGAGCCGACGAGCCTTGGCCCGGATCTCCATCATCGTCATGTTCGGCGAGTCGTCGATGAACAGCGGCGCGCTGGACACCTCGGCCATCTTGCGGGCGAGCTTCTGCCAGTCGTCGTCGTTCATCTGGCCGTTGCGGATGTGGTTGAGCGGCACCTTCGCCTCGGCGCTCAACAGCCGCATCGTGATCTCGGAGCTTGGTCATCTCCAGGCTGAAGAAGCAGGAGGCCATGTTGTTCTGGATGGACGCCGCCCGGCACAGGTCGAGGGCGAGGGTGCTCTTGCCCATCGCCGGGACGCGCCGCGACGATGACCATCTGGCCGTTGTGGAGACCGTTGGTGAGGTCGTCGAGGTCGGCGAAGCCGGTGGGCACGCCGTACAGACCGGCCTCGCGGTTGCCGATCGCCTCGATCTCGTCGAGGACGCCGGTCCATGATGTCGCTCAGCGGTGCGTAGTCCTCCGACGAGCGGCGGTCGGTGACCTGGTAGACCTCGGCCTGGGCCGAGTCGACCACGTCGTCGACCTGGCCCTGGCCGGCGTAGCCCATCTGCACGATCCGGGTGCCGGCGTCGACCAGCCGGCGCAGGATCGCCTTCTCGCGGACGATCTCGGCGTAGTAGCCGGCGTTGGCCGCGATCGGGACGTTGGCCGAGAGCGTGTGGAGGTACGGCGCGCCGCCGATGCGGGTCAGCTCGCCGCGGCGCTGCAGCTCGTTGGCGACGGTGATCGGGTCGGCCGGCTCGCCGCGGCCGTAGAGGTCGATGACCGAGTCGAAGATGACCTCGTGGACCGGGCCGGTAGAAGTCCGCGCCGCGGAGCACCTCGCTGACGTCGGCGATGGAGTCCTTCGACAGCAGCATCGAGCCGAGCACGCTCTGCTCGGCGGCGTTGTCCTGCGGCGGCGTGCGGTCGCCCGGGACGGGTCGGCCGCTCGCCCGGCGCGTACGCCGCGGGCCCGTCGCCCCAGTCGTCGCCCACGCTGTCGCGTGGCGGCTCGGGCACGCCCGGAACGTCCCACGACCCCTGCTCGGTGATGCTCAACGCAGCGACAGCCTTCCCCGTTCCGCGGGTGCCCCATGCGCCCGGCGGGTGTGACGGGAGTGACGCTAGGGGCGACCACCGACAGCGCCGGCGTACCGTCCCCGTCGGCGGTCGACCGCGGGTCCGACCCGCCGCAGGCGCGAATCTAGGCGCCCGGCACGGGTGCCGGATAGGACGTTGTCCACAGGGGCTGGGGATAACCGGGGTCCGGTCCGTGGACGACACGCGCCGACCTGTGGCGAAGCGCCGTGGACAACGTGTGGACAGAGCATCGGCAGTTTCTGCCCGACCAGGCCGCTGACCTGCACGTTTGTCAGTTCCACAGGTGTGCACCCGGAAAAGTTGGCCGGTGACCTGGTTCACCTTGTCGCCATCTGGGATTCGCACGTTGGTTTGTCGACAGATCACCACGACCCCGGTCGGATCGGGGGATATCCACCGCTCATGCACAGGGGTCGCGCGCCCCGGCTAGCCTGGCCGCCGTGAAGCCGCTGCAGGCCGTGGCCATGGGCCTGGTCATCGTCCTGCTGACCGCCACGATCCACGGCTACGACGTCCTCGCCGACCCGTTCGGCTGGCTCCTCGTCCTGGTCGGCCTGGCCGGGTTGCCGGTGCGCCAGCAGGACACCCTGCGGACCCTGGCGGTGCTGCGCCTGCTCGTCTCGGTCGTCGTGTGGTTCCCCGGCGCGCGCGACGCGCTCAACGTCACCGACGACTCGCTCGCCTGGGCCGCCAGCATCCCGAGGTCGTCTACCGTGATCGTGCTCGCCCAGGCCCTCGCCCAGGCGGCCGGTTCCGCCGGCGACGCCGACGCGCGGCGGTGGCTGCAGACGGCGCGGACCCTCTTCGTGGTCGTCCTCGTGCTCCCACCGGTCGTGCTCGGCGGCGGCCTGGACTCCCTGGTCACGCCTCGCCGCTGTCGTCGGGAGCCTGAGCCTGCTGCTGGTGATCGTCCTGCTCTTCCGGTACGCCGGGCGGCCCTGGGCCCTGCCCGCCCCGGATCCGGCGCCGCGGGCGCTTGCGAACTAACTGGCATACAGAGGCCGCCTTTCGGACGTCCGATGGCTCCGGTCTTCATGCCAGTTGGTTGGCGCCTGCGCCGGCGCGGCCTCCAGTCGACAAGTCACGCGGCTGTGGTCGGAAGATCCAAGCCGGCTTCAGCAGTCGGAGCCGCCCGGCCGGCGTGAAGCAGGACTCCCTCAGCAAGGCGTACCAGCGCTCCAAGCCGCGACGGAGTCGTGGGCCCTTCCCAGAGCGCGGTCGGCGTCGCGCAGGATCTCGACTCGGGCGTCGCAGTAGCTCGACGTCGGTGTAGCCCCGACGCACCCACCCAGCCGCACCGATGTCGCGCTCACGGCGGAGGTCGCGAGCGATGCCCGCTCCCGCGTCCGGTGGACCGCATCCGTCGTACTCGTGGAAGGTGTGACGTGCCCAGCGAGTCTCAGGTCGCCGCGTGCCACGAAGTGCCCGGCGGCCCACAGCTCGATGCTGCGGAACGACGGGGACGTCGCACACCACGTGCAGGACCCGCAGCAGGGTCTCGTACGGCGACTCCGATCGACGATCAGCCAGCAGGGCGGCGTGGCCGCAGCCGGCGCACCCCGAAGCGTCGCGCCAGGAGATCCGCGTCGAGCTGCGTCCGGGCTCACGTCACCCGCGTGGAGCGCCCCGTCCAGGATCACCACGACGTCGAGGAGTCCGAGATGACGCGCGACGGCGAGGAGGGCGTCGGTCGGCGAGACGACGGGCAGCCCGTCGACCTGTGAGATCTCGGGCACCGGAGTGGTGCGGACGATGCGAAGCTCGGGGCGACGGGGTCGGTTCCGGTTGTTCTGGGCGGCGAACTCCGGCAGCCCGGCCGGAAGCGGAGGCAGCCACCACCCGCGGATGCGTGCCGCGGTCAGGTGGGTGAACCCGGCTCCCTTGTGCAGCTGGGAAGCGAGGGCGTGCAGTGAGGCGTCGGCCTGGGCACCCGTGGGCACGTGCAGTCCGTAGGCCACCCGCGACCATCCCGGGCCGCGACGTCTCCCCTGGACAAAGGCTGGCTCCTCCATGATCGAAGGCTCGCCGCAGTCGGGAGGTGACGGCGCCCCCATGGGGACACCTGGTGGATCACGCGGTCGCGTCGGTCATCTGTGGACGCGCGGCGGCGCCGACGCACCATCAACTGGCACACAGGCGACTCGAATCCGACCCTGAGAATGTCGCCTCCATGCCAGTTGCTTCGCAGGCCGGATCCGAGCCCCCACGCACCACGGCCCGCCGGGACCGAGGTCCGGGCAGGCCGTGGGAGCGTCGTACGACGCGGGTCGAGCGGGTCAGGCGGGGATGACGTTGAGCGCCACCGTCGCGGAGACCTCGTCGTGCAGACGGACCGACACCGAGTGGGCGCCGAGCGTCTTGATCGGGTTGCCGAGGGCGATCGCGCGCCGGTCGACGTCCTCACCGACGACCACGGCGAGGGCGCCGGCGATCTCGGAGGTGGTGACGGCACCGAACAGGCGACCGGCCGAGCCGGCCTTGACCTTCACGTCGACCGGGCCGGCCTCGAGCTTGCCCCGGATCTGGGCGGCGTGCTCCTGGTCGCGGACGGCGCGCGTGGAGCGGGCCTTCTTGATCGACTCGACGGTCTTCTCGCCGCCACGGGTCCAGCGGATCGCGACGCCGCGGGGCAGCAGGTAGTTGCGGCCGTAGCCGTCCTTGACCTCGACCACGTCGCCGGGCTGTCCGAGACCGGTGACCTCCTGGGTCAGGATGATCTTCATCGTCGTGCCCCCTCAGCGACCGGTCGAGGTGTAGGGCAGCAGCGCGAGCTCGCGGGCGTTCTTCACCGCGATCGCGACGTCCCGCTGGTGCTGGACGCAGTTGCCGGTCACCCGACGCGCGCGGATCTTGCCGCGGTCGGAGATGAACTTGCGGAGCAGGGTGGTGTCCTTGTAGTCGACACCGGTCGCCTTCTCCTTGCAGAACTGGCAAACCTTCTTCTTCGGCTTGCGCATCACTGCCTTGGCCATTGTGGTGCTCTCTTTCAGTGAGCCCGGCTCACGCCGGAATGGTGGGCTTGGACTGGGTATTCAGTGGTGGGGACGGGCGCGCCGTCGCTCAGAACGGCGGCTCGTCGTTGCTGACCCCGGGCGTCGCCCACGGGTCGTTGGCCGGGGCGCCGCCGCCGGAGCCGGCCGCCGGAGCGGCCTGGCCCTGCGCCGGGGTCGCCCACGGGTCGTTGTCGGAGGGCGCGCTCTGGCCGCCACCCTGCTGACCGCCGCCGTACGACGAGCCGCCCGAGCGCTGCGTGCGCGTCACCTTGGCGGTGGCGTACTTCAGCGACGGACCGACCTCGTCGACCTGGATCTCGAACACGGTGCGCTTCTCACCCTCCCGCGTCTCGTACTGCCGGGAGCGGAGGTTGCCCTGGACGACGACGCGCATCCCCTTCTGCAGGGACTCCGCGACGTTCTCCGCGGCCTGGCGCCACACCGAGCAGGACAGGAACAGCGCGTCGCCGTCCTTCCACTCGTTGGACTGCTTGTCGAACGTGCGCGGCGTCGAGGCGATCCGGAAGTTGGCCACCGCGGCCCCCGAGGGCGTGAAACGGAGCTCGGGGTCGTCGACGAGGTTGCCGACCACGGTGATCTGGGTGTCGCCTGCCATGTCAGGTCTCCTCAAGAGGTGCGGAAGCGTTGGGGCTCATGGTCGTCGGTGGCGCCGACATGCGCCACCGTCGATCCACAGGTCGCTCAGTGAGCGTCCGGACGCATCACCTTGGTGCGCAGGATCGACTCGTTCAGGCCGAGCTGGCGGTCGAACTCCTTGACCGTGGCCGGCTCGGCGGTGAGCTGGATGACGGCGTAGATGCCTTCGGCGTTCTTGCGGATCTCGTAGGCCAGGCGACGCCGGCCCCAGACGTCGACGTTCTCGACGCTGCCGCCGTCCTTGCGGATGACGTTGAGGTACTTGTCGAGGGACGGCTCCACCGTCCGCTCTTCGAGACTCGGGTCGAGGATGACCATCACTTCATAGGCACGCACAGCGGTCTCCACCTCCTCTGGACTAGAGCGGCCACGGACCATCCGTGGCAGGAGGGCTTTGCGTTGCGCGGCGTACGACGTGGGTCGAGCGCCGCGGCGTCCGGACCAGGCCGGACAACGGCAGCAGATTAGCAGCGCGACGGGCGCCGACCGAATCGGCCGACGCCCGTCGTGAGGCTGGATCAGGCGCTGTGCGCGGCACCCGACGACTCGCGCATGCGCAGCACCGACAGTCCCGTGCCGGCCAGCACGGCCAGCAGGGCCAGCCAGTAGCCGACGCCTCGACCGATGTCGCACTTGATGCCGAACGCACCGGCTCCGCCGCAGCCCCCGTTGGGGTCGACGAAGAGGCCGAGGATCAGGCAGATCAGCGCCAGGACGAACCCGCCGGCAGCGATCTGGTGGACCGGCATCGGCAGCTTGACGACGTTGAGCAGCGCCAGGGCGACGACCACGGACGCCGCCAGCGCGACCAGCACCGCGAACCAGCCGAAGAACCCGTGCCAGGCGTTGACCGAGTCGGAGCCGCCGCCGAGCGGGCCGGCGCTGACCGAGATCGTGTAGAAGGGCAGCAGGGAGGCGATGAAGGCGACGACGCCCGCCCCCATGATCCCGAGGTCGAACTTGTGCGCCCCCTGGAGGGTCTGCTTGGCCTGGTCGAAGTCGTACTGCGACCCGCTGCTCGCCGAGCCGGCGGGCGCCGCCGGAGCGGCGGGAGCCGCCGGGGGTGGAGCGGGGGCGTCGGCGGGTGGCGGCGTGGCCGCACCCTCGGCCGGGCCGCTGCCCGGTTCCGTGGGTTCGATCGGGTTCTCCCCGTGATGGTCGGTCATGTGTCTGTCCCTCATCTCCCAGTTCCGACGGACCGGATCTGGCTCGGCGAGAGCCTGCACCCGTCGGGCACCCGCTGGCAATGACCTGATCGAGCCGGTTCGGATCCACAGCGTCCGGTCCGGTACGCCGTGTCCACAGCCCAGGAGTCGCACCGCGCACCGCTGATACGCCCGTCCCTAGCGTGCGGACATGGCCGTGTACGACGCCTCTCGCGTGCAGCTGATCGACCCGATCGGCGGTGGTGGCGCGAGCACGGTCTGGCGCGCGTGGGACGCCGGCGCCCGCTGCTTCGTGGCCGTCAAGGTGCCGAGCGGCGGAGGACCGGCCCCGGCCGAGCCCGCGGCCGGGCTCGTCCATCCCCACGTCGTCACCGGTCGGGCCGGCGCCGGGGCCGTGGCTGACCCAGCCGCTGGTGCGGGGCGGCACGGCCGAGCGGCTGCTCGCCGAGCACGGCGCCCTCCCCGCCGACTACGTCGCGGTCCTGCTCGACCAGCTCCTCCTGGCCCTGGCGCCGTCCACGCGGCCGGCCTGGTCCATCGCGACGTCAAGCCGGCCAACCTGCTGCTCGAGCCGACGGGCACCGGTCGGCCCCACCTCCGGCTGGCCGACTTCGACGTGGCCGTCCCGGTCGGAGCCGTGGTGCCGCCCGCGGGCACCGACGGCTACCTCGCCCCGGAGGCCGCCGACGGCGCTCCCGCCGACCCGCGCCACGACCTCTTCGCCGCAGGGGTCACCGCGGTCGAGCTGCTCAGCGGCCGGCTTCCGCGCCACGACCGCGACATCCCACGCGGGCCGTTGCGCGCCCTGCTGCGCGGCCTGACCGACCTCGACCCGCCCGCGCGACCCGCCACGGCCGAGCTCGCGCGAGCCCGGCTGCGTGCGGTCGGCGTCCCGAGCGGGGCGCCCTGGCGGTCGCGGCCGCGTCCGCCCGAGGTGCCCGACCGGATGCCACCACTGGGTCTGGTGCAGCGGCTCGCGGTTCAGGGGGTGAGAGCCGCGCAGTAGCCCGCGATCAGGGCGTCGGCGACGGTGGCGACGTAGGCGTCGTCGGGCAGGTACGACGCGTCGTGCAGGCCGCCGCGCTCGGCACCGGTCCCGACGAAGAGCATGAGGCCACGGGCGCGCTCGCAGTACGCCGCGAAGTCGTCCGAGCCGAACGACCGGAACGTCGGGTCCACCGCGTGCCCGAGCTCGGCCAGGATCTCGCCGGCCCGGACGGCCAGCCCGACGTCGTTGACGAGCACCGGCTCGCCGAGGCCGATGGTCACCTCGGCCCGGCAGCCGTGACCGGCCGCGACCGCCGTCGCGATCTCCTCGATGGCCCGGTGGGCGGTCGCGCGGTCCTCGGGCCGCATGGTGCGCACCGTCCCGGAGCAGACCGCGCGCGACGGCACGACGTTGTCGGCGGTGCCGGCCCGCAGCTGGTTCACCATGCAGGCCACGCCGGCCGTGGGGTCGATCCGGCGCGCCCCCACCTGCTGGAGGGCGACCACCACCGCCGACAGGGCGAGGACGGAGTCGTCGACCGTGTGCGGGTAGCCGGAGTGGCCACCCCGGCCGCTGACCTCCACCCGGAAGGTGTCCATGGCGGCGTTCACCGGGCCCGGCGTCACCGCGATCACGCCGGTCTCGACCCGGGGCTGCACGTGCGCGGCCACCACGGCCTCGATGCCGTCGAGCCCGCCCTCGTCGACGATGTCCTTCGCGCCGGAGTCGACGCCCTCCTCGCGAGGCTGGAGCAGGGCGACCAGAGGTCGCGGGAGGTCGACGGCGGCCGCCGCGCGCACGACGGCGGCCAGTCCGGCCAGGTGGACGTCGTGGCCACAGGCGTGCATCGACCCGTTGACCGAGGCCCACGGCACCCCGGTGGTCTCCTCGACCGGCAGGGCGTCGAGCTCGGTCCTGACGGCGATCGCCGACCCCGCCGCGCCGGGCAGCCGCAGGAGCCGGCCGGTCCCCGCCACGACCTCGCCGTCACCGAGCCCGATCCAGTCGACGACGGACTGCGCGGTGGGCGCCTCCTCCCCGCCCAGGCACGGAGCGCCGTGCAGCTCGTGCCGCAGCGTGATCGCGTCCGGGAGCAGCGCGTGCGCCGCAGCCCGCCACCGCGTGGCGAGGTCGTCGACGGCCGCGCCGGTCACAGGGCGTAGGCCCGCTGCGCGTTCTCGCGGCCGACCAGTCGGGCGACGTACGCCGCGTCGTCGCTCGTGGCCTCGCCGGCGGCCACCAGCTCGCCGAGCACCGTCGCCATCGACCGCCGGAAGAGCAGCGCGCCGAGGTGGTAGAGCTCGGCCAGCCCGTAGGCGTCGGACGAGAACAGCAGCTTCCCGAAGGGCACGAGCTCGAGCGTCTCACGCAGCACCCCGGTCGCGAGGGCCCCCGTGTTGTGCGTGGTCAGCCCGAGGTCCATGAAGACGTGGTCGAAGACCTGGGCGAGGTAGGCCGCCTGCCGGTGGTAGGGCCAGTTGTGCAGCAGCAGCACCGGCACGCCGTGCTCCTCGGTCGCCCGGAGGAACGCCGTCAGCCGCAGCGGGTCGCAGTCGAGCAGGTCGAGGTCGCGGTCGCCGTAGCCCACGTGGAACTGCAGCGGCAGACCCTGCTCGATCGCGGTGTGCGCGAGCCAGCCGCTGACGGTGCGGTCCGCGAGCCGGGCCGGGTCGACCCGGCCCAGGGCCCGCCGCAGCTCGTCGGCCGTGGGCTTGGTCGCCGGGAGCTCGAGCCCGACCCGGTAGGCCGCGACGCTCTTCGCCCCGACCGCTCCCGCGGCCCGGGCCGTGCGCAGCCGGTCCTCCACCTCACCGGCGAAGTCGTCGCTGCTGGCCGCCAGCACCAGCTCGGCCAGCCGCTCGAGGCGGACGATCTCGCGCGCCGTCCCTCCGCACAGTCCGGCGAGCTCGTCCATCGGCGTGAGCTCCGCCGGGCCCAGCCCCGTGTCGACCAGGAGCGTGGCGATCCGGGTCCCGCTCATCAGCCGCCGGCTGGCCTCCTCGCCGCCGAGCTCGGTGCGGCGCGCGAGGTACTCCTCGGCCGGCGCGAGCGGCTCGAGGTCGAGCACGGTCGCGCAGTGCCGCCGGATCGCCCACCCGAGGGTCGAGTCGAAGAGCGTGGTGCCCAACGGCGACGCGCGCACGGCCTCGTTCATCAGCCCCTCGAACGCCGGCCGGTCGAGGTCGGTGGTCAGGATCCCGTGGCAGTGGTGGTCGACCAGGTCGTCGAGCGCGCGCTCCAGCGTCACGCCGAGAGTGTCGCCGACGCCCAGGCTCCAGCTGTCAGCCACCCAGGACCTCGTGCTCGCTCTCGTCGAGCTTCCGCAGCCCGCCGGCGAGCCGCTGCGCGAAGCCCGGGACCAGGAAGGTCACCAGGATCACCACCAGCAGCCAGCCTCCGGCGGCGACCGGGAACCAGCGGGCCGGGTTGGCGTCGGGGTACGGCAGCACGTTGCGGTAGAGCGTGTACGCGATCACCACCACCGCCGCGATCGGGATCACGATCTCCCAGGTCCGCACCTTCGGCATCTTCTTGTCGATCCAGATCAGCTTGATGCAGCCGATCGTGGCCAGCAGGTAGGCGACGAGCAGGATCAGGGTGCCGATGGCGCCGCTCCAGAAGAACGTGTCGAACGGCTTCGCGTCGAAGAACACCGCGCAGATCACCGCGATCACGAGCACGGCGCCGGACACGACGGCGGCCGCGGCCGCCGGGGTCGCGTTGGTCCCGGTCCGGCCGAGCGCGTGGCCGGGTGCCAGGTCACGCGTGATCGCGAACAGCAGCCGGGAGGCGCCGACCACGCACGCGAGGCAGCAGCCGAACGCCGAGACGCAGGCGCCCAGCGTGATCAGGTCGCCCACCCAGGTGCCGATGTACGACGTACCGAGGTCGCCGACCAGGGCCGACGAGGCCCCGAAGGCCTGCACGCCGTCGGCGTCGGGCTTGAAGGCCATCATCTCGATGGCCGTGACGACGGTGAAGTAGATGCCGCCGAAGATCGCCGTGCCGAGGATCGCCCGGGGGATGTCGCGCTGGGGGTGCTCGGTCTCCTCTCCCAGGGTCGACGCGGCCTCGAACCCGGCGAACGAGAGCAGGCCGAAGACGATGCCGAGGAAGAGGGTCGAGGTGCTGGTCCCGGGCTCGACCTCGAAGACCTTCATCGTGAACGTCGCGTCGTTCGGGGTGTTGTGGGCGAGCAGGCGGACGAGCACGATCAGGGTGACCACGACGATCAGAGCCACGGTGATGCCCTCGACGCTGAGCAATACCTCGGCCGCCCGCTTGGCCGGCACCACGGCCAGGAGCAGGGCCAGGGCCAGCGCGATGAAGCCGATCAGGAACCCGGCCCAGTCCGGCTGGTCGTTCCAGATCCCGATGATGTCGAGGAACTTCGCGCCGAAGATGCCCGCGGCCGACGAGGTGACGAGGGCGTAGAAGATGTAGGTGCCCATCAGGCACAGCCCCGCGATCGCGCCCGCGGGTGCCCCGAGGGTGGCGCCGGCGAAGACGTAGACCGAGCCCGCGTGCCGGTAGTACTGGCAGAGCCGGACGAAGACGTAGGCGATCAGCAGGACCGCGATCGCGGCCAGGAAGAACGCCAGCGGGGTCGCCCGGCCCACGGTCAGCGCGGTGCCCTGCGGGTTGATGTTCGCCGCCATGCTCGGGGCCATCAGCGCGACGGAGAGCCCCACCGCCTGCCAGACCGACAACGAACGACGCAGCGACGTGGCCTCACGGACCGGTGCGGACATGGATCCCCCTCGGGTGGATGATCGGACCTCTTCCGGAGTCTGATCCCGGCCCTATTCTTTGTCCAGACGTGTCCAATCCGTGTGCGTGCGCGTGTCGCACGCACGGATCCGAAGGGAACACCGTGGACCTCGCCGACCGAGACCGTCGCCAGAGCCGCGCCGAGGCGCTCGTGCCGGACCTCGCCGACCGCGGCGTGGTCGCGGTCGCGACCAGCTTCGTCGACAACGCCGGGATCTCGCGGGTGAAGTCGGTGCCGCTGGACCGGCTCCCCGCGCTGGCCGCCTGGGGCGTCGGGTTCTCCACGGCGTTCGACTACTTCCGCTTCGACGACTGGGTGGCCGCGCCTCCCGGCGGCCAGGCTCCGGTCGGCGACCAGCGGATCGTTCCCGACCTCGACCGCCTCGTCGTGCTCGCCGCGCAGCCCGGCTGGGCCTGGGCCCCCGGCGACCGGTTCGCGCAGACCGGCGACGCCTACGCCCTCGACTCCCGGCTCCTCCTCGGCCGCCTGGTCGACGACCTCGCCGCCCGTGACATCAACGTGCTGTCCGCGATCGAGATCGAGTGGGTGGTCTCCACCGACCCCGAGGAGTACGTGCCCGGGGCGACCGGCCCGGCGTACGGCCTGACCCGCCTCACCAACGCCTCGGACTACTCCCGCGACGTGCTCACCGCGCTGGCCGCGCAGGGCGTCGCCGTCGAGCAGTTCCACCCGGAGTACGCCGCGGGGCAGCTCGAGCTCTCGGTCGCACCCGAGTCGCCGGTGCACGCCGCGGACACCTCGGTCCTGGTACGCGCCACGATCCGCGCCGTCGGCGTCCGCCACGGCCTGCGCACGTCGTTCTCCCCCAAGGTCGATGCCGCGGGCGTCGGCAACGGTGGGCACGTCCACCTCAGCCTGGGCCGCGACGAGCGGAACCTGATGGCCGGTGGCTCCGGCCGCTTCGGTCTCACCGACGAGGCGACCGCGTTCGCCGGCGGGATCCTCGAGCACCTCCCGGCCCTCCTGGCCGTCGGCGCCCCGTCGGTCGCGTCGTACCTGCGGTTGATCCCGCAGCACTGGGCCGGCGCCTACGCCTGCTGGGGCCTGGAGAACCGCGAGGCCGCGCTCCGGATGGTCACCGGCTCGCACGGCAGTGAGGACTGGGCGGCCAACCTCGAGGTCAAGTGCTTCGACCTCCACGCCAACCCCTACCTGGTGTTCGCAGGGCTGCTCGCCGCCGGCACCGCCGGGCTCGAGGCCGGTACGACGCTGCCCGAGCCGGTCGACGTGGACCCGGCCTCGCTCGACGAGGACGCCTTGGCCAGCCGCGGGATCACCCGGCTGCCCACGAGCCTGCGGGAGTCGACCGACGCGTTCGCCGCGGACGCCGTGCTGGCCGCGGCGTTCGGCGACCCGCTGGTCGGCGCGATCACCGCGGTGCGGGAGTCCGAGCTGGAGCTGTTCGACGGAGCCTCGGCCGAGGAGGTCGCGTCCGCCAGCCGCTGGGCCCACTAGGGCGTCGGGCGCTCAGCCCTGCTTGGTCCGGCTGAGGGCGACGCCGATGACCATCAGGGCGGAGGCGACGATGCCCAGGAGGGCGAGGATGAGCACGATCAGCACCACGGCGTCCATGGGCACAGCCTGCCACTGAGCCGGCCCGTGCGCGGTGTCGGTCCCGGTTCCTACGATGGGGTGCATGAGTCCTCTCGCCCTCGGAGCGCACGTCGAGCAGACCGACCCGATCGCCGAGGCGAAGGCCCGGCAGGCGCCCCACGTGCAGTTCTTCCTCGGCGACCCGCAGGGGTACAAGGGCCCGGAGTTCCGCTACGCCGGTGGCGCTGAGGGCCTGCGGGCCGACGCCGAGGCGGCGGGCGTCGGGCTCTACGTCCACGCGCCCTACATCGTCAACGTCGCCACCACCAACAACCGCATCCGCATCCCGTCGCGCAAGCTCCTCCAGCAGCACATGGACGCCGCGGCCTCGATCGGCGCGCGGGGGCTGATCGTCCACGGCGGCCACGTGAACAAGGACGACGACCCTGCCGTCGGCTTCGACAACTGGCGCAAGGCGATCGAGGCCACCGACATCAAGATCCCGCTGCTGATCGAGAACACCGCCGGCGGCGACAACGCGATGGCCCGCTACCTCGACCGGATCAAGGGCGTGTTCGACGCGGTCGCCGCCGCGCAGGACTCCACCGACGTGGGGTTCTGCCTCGACACCTGCCACGCCCACGCCGGCGGCATCCCGCTGGAGTCGGTGGTCGACGAGATCCGCTCCATCACCGGGCGCATCGACCTCGTGCACTGCAACGACAGCCGCGACGAGTTCGACTCCGGCGCCGACCGCCACGCCAACGTCGGCGCCGGGAAGATCGACCCCGACCTGCTCGCCCAGGTCGTCCGCGACGCCGGTGCGCCGGTGGTCTTCGAGACCCCGGGCGGCGCCGACGATCACCTCGCCGACTTCGAGGCGGTCCGCTCCCGGCTGTGAGGAAGAAACCGCGGACGAAACGACCCACGTCGTCGGCGCGCCGGCCATTTCGTCCGCGGTTTCCTCGCCCCGCCACCGTCCCGCCACCGTGCCCGTCGCCCGCCCCGCCACCGTCCCGTCACGGAGCGCTCGTTCCTCGTGCTCGGCTGCTCAACCGAAACAGATCAGGGGTGCCGGCGGGCCGTCCGGGTCGACCTCCGAGAGAGCCCGGGCCAGCGCGGCCGACGGGGCGTGCCCGGCCGACAGCTCGCGGTGCACCGCCACCAGCACGTCGTGGGCCACCAGGTCGTTGATCGCCGCGGCCGAGGCGATCACGCACCGCGAGCCCGCGTGCAGCCAGGCGGCGGTCATCCCGATCAGCTCCTCACCACCGCGCAACGTCGAGCGGCCGACCTCGCACGCCGACAGCAGCACGACGTCGGGCACCGAGGTGAGCTGGTCGATGTCGTAGCCGAACCACGGCCCGTCGGCGAGCTCGAAACCGGAGAAGAGCGGGTTCTCCGAGGAGTGGCGGCCGTGGGCCGACACGTGGAGCACGTCGACCGAGCCGGCCATCTGGCTCACCGCTGCCGCGCTCGCCTCGGAGCCGTGCAGGATGGCGGCGCCGGGCCAGGCGGACGCGGCCGCCGACGTCTCCGCCTCGGCCTGGGCGACCCGCGGCCCGGCGACGAAGCCCGCGGACGACGACCGGAGCGGCGCCGCGGTGCGCGACAGCCACGACGTCGCCGACTGGGCCACCGTCACCGGCCGACCGAGGTTGCTCGGCAGGATCGTCCACGGCACCGTCGCCAGGACCCCGGACGGCGTGAGCACCAGCTCGCGGTCGCCGACCAGCGGCACCAGCGGCGCGAGCAGCAGGTCGTCGAGTCGGCCGAGCCGGCTGCGGAGCTCGGAGCGGATGGCGTCGGCGAACAGGCCCGGCAGCTCGGCGGCGGCCATGTCGAGGTCGGGCAGCAGACCTCCGATGAGGGCGTCCAGGGCCGAGCGCGGGCCGAGGTCGACGACGGACGCCGAGTCCGACGTCACCACCAGTGCGGAGACCTCGCGGTTGGTCACCACGTGGGCGACCAGCGCCCGGTCGGCTCCGAGCCGCGACTGCACCTCGACCAGCGCGGCCGGGTCGTCGTACTCGCCCGAGCCGCGGTGCTGCCAGGCCCGCTCCCGCACCCGCTGCCGGAGCTCGGCCTGACGCGCGGCGGCGCTGCGGGGCTGGTCCTCCGCGGTCGCCAGGACCCGCAGCTCCTGGAGGTCGGCCTGCGACTGCTCGTCGCCCGGCAGCCGCACCGGCTGCACCCGGCTGGCCAGCGTCCGGGCCCGCTCCGACCACTCGAACAGCACCTCCGGCGACCCCGACGCGACCGCCACCCGGAGCCCCCGGACGGCCAGCCGGCGTCCGTGACCGGTCACCATCGTCTGCAGGTCGAGGCTGCCGAACGAGCTCTGCCACTCGTGCAGGTCGGCCAGCCCGCGCCGGAGGTGGGCCAGGGCATCGGTACGACGTCCGGTCCGTTCGGCGAGGGCGGCGCGCACGTCCCGCTCCCGCAGTCGTACGCCGAGCGGGGCACGCGCCGGGACCCGGATCGACGCCAGGCGACGCCGCGCCTCGTCGAGCTCCCCACGACGGGCCGCGATCAGGGCGGCGTCGAGCCGCGCGTCGATCGCCCACCAGGGCATCTGCAACCGGGCCAGGTCCGCGGCCAGGACGTCGCCGCGCACGATCATCGCCGGGCCCGTCCGCCCGAGCCTGACCTCGGCGCCGAAGACGAGCCCGTCCGCCCGCGCCCGCAACGCGGGCGAGCGGGTGCGGTCGAAGCGCGACCTCGCTGCCCGAGCGGCCTCGAGAGCACGGCCCGGGTCGGTGCCGAGCGACGCGCGGGCGATCGTGAGCTCGGCCTCGCCCCGCCGCTGGTGGAGACGGTGGTTCCCGAAGGTCCGGGCGACCTCGTCGAGCACCGCCAGCCCGCTGCGCGTCAGGCCCGCCGCCATCATCGCCTCGGCCCGGTCCTGGTTGGTGATCGCGACGCCCACCGGGCTCAGCGGAAGCAGGATCGGGCGGACGGCGTCCATGTGCGCGAGCGCCGAGACCAGGTCGCCACGGAGCAGGTCGGCGCAGCCGAGGTCGTGCTCGGCCATCGCCGCCCCGACCGTGTGGCCGGCGTCGCGGAACAGCTCGACGGCCCGGACGAAGTCCGCCGCGGCCGGCTCGCCGTCGCCGCGCGCGACGTGCACCATGCCGCGGTTCGTCAGCGCCTTGGCGAGCTCGACGGGGTCGGTGAGCATCGCGACCCCGATGGCGAAGGCGTCCAGCGCGGCGGGCGCGTCGCCCATCCGAGACAGGATCAGCGCTCGCTGGCTCTGCAGGACACCCAGGGTCTCGAACGTGACGCCGTCGCGGGTCAGGGCCTCCTGGCACGTCGCGAGGGCGCCCTCCAGGTCGCCCTGCTCGGCGCTCATGTAGGAGCGGCTCGCATCGATCCGGGCGATCAGGTCCGGGCTGCTGGCCGACTCGCGGGCACGGTCGAAGAGCCGCCGAGCGGTCGGGAAACGTCGGCCCACCAGGGCCTCGAGACCGGCTTCATGGAGCTCGGCGGCGCTCCGCATGCCTCCTATTCTGGCCGAACCAGGTCGGTGTGCGACTCCACCGCCCGCCACGCTCGTCCGACGGCCGCCAGGGGTGTGTCGCTCGGGTTCTCCCGGTTCATCAGCTGGTTGGCCATCGCGGCCGCGAGCTTGCCCGCCATCACCGGCGCCGCGAACGACGTGCCGCTCCAGACCGCGAAGCCACCCAGGTCGTTCCCCGCCGCGTCGACGCCGGAGCGGAAGTCGTCGGGATCGATCGACTCGCGGACGCGGTCGGCCACACGGGTCCGGGCGATCGGCTCGAGCCCGCCCTCGAACGCCGGCATCGTGCTCAGCAGCGCCGCCCCCGGCTCGTAGGCACGCACCCACTCCCCGGCGTTGGTGAACAGCGCGTCGGTGGCGTTCGGGTTCAGGGCTCCGACCGAGACGACCGGGACGTGGTCGTGGCGAGCCCGGAGCGTGCCCTTGCGATAGGTGCGCCACGGCGCGAAGGCGGCGGGGTACGACGGTCGGTCCGTCGCGTCGTTGCCGGCGGAGCAGACCACCGCGACCCCGAGCCGGGACAGCTCCTCGAGCAGGTCGAGCAGGATCGGGTCGAAGAGCTGGTCCTGCGGGTTCTCGTGGTAGTAGCCCATCGAGAGGCTGAGCACGTCGATCGCACGACCTCGGCGACGGTCACCCTCGCGGTAGCGACGGACCAGCTCGGTGATCTGGGCGAGCGCCGTCAGCCACTGGGACTCGATCAGGGGCGTGGCCGGGTCGATCCCCCGCCAGGCCAGGATCGTGGCGTCCGGGCAGCACTGGTGGACCAGCCCGGCGATGAACGTGCCGTGCCCGGCGATCCGGTCGACCGAGCCGTCGAAGGGTCCCACCAGGTCGCCGTGCACCTCGGGGTCCGTGGCCGGGTCGGTGTGGCCGATGCCGACCCCGTCCAGCTTCACCGAGCGCTCCACGACGCCTCCGTCGAACCACGGGTGCTGGCCGCACCCGGTGTCGAGGATCGCCACCACCGGCCGTCGGCCCTGGACGTCGCCGTTGCGCCTGCGGGCCGGTCGCTGCCCGGCGTAGGAGACGACCTGGCGCCCGCCGCTCCCGGGCGCGCCGTAGCTGAGGAGCCCGGCCGACACCGCCGTCGCGGGGTCCGGGTGCGGGATGTCCCAGCCCTGCGGCACACCGTAGGGATGCGGGATGTCCCAGCCGTGCGGGATGTCCCAGCCGGTCGGCTGGAACGGCTGGGTGACGATGACGTGGTCGAGGTCGATCCGGCTCAGGGCCTTGGTGCCCCGGTCGTCGCGGATGTACTGCAGCAGCAGGAAGGCGTCCGGCGCCTCCGTGGAGTCGGCGCGCGCCGTGATCTCCACGGTGCGCACGCCCAGCGGCAGCTTCTCGGCGAACGCCGGCTCCTCGTCGGGCACGATGTCCCACCCGTGCGCTCCGGCGACCGCCTCGACGATCGCGAGCCGCGCCTCGTACCCCGGGCCCTTGCCGATCATCAGCCGGGTGCCGACGTACGCCGTGGGCGAGACGGTCTGCCCGCGGATGTCGAGGGCCTTGGTCGGGTCGACCAGGCGCCCCTTCACCAGGTCGAGCCGGGCCTGTCTCGGCAGCCGCCCGCCGCGGGCGGCCGGCGACGTTACGGGGTTCGGACATGGGTGGTCCTCCGGTGAGTCAGGGTCGGGTCAGATCTCGAAGGCGGGCGTACCGAACGTCTGGTCGTCGGCGAGCTTGAGGGAGACACGGTAGAAGCCCGTCGGCAGGTCGGGGAACTCGAAGCGGCCGCTGGCCTCGGCCACGCCGTCGTAGGTCCGGCCCTCGCCGCCGACCTCACGGATCTGGACCGGCGCGCTCTCGGCGGGCACGAGCCAGCCGTCGAGCCGGGCGCGGCCCTCCTCCTCGGAGACACCGACGCGCACGAGCAGGTCGACGCCCTCGCCGCCGAACCGCAGCGTGTAGGAGCGGGCGCCACCACGGGTGCCCACGAGCTCCGCGAAGCGCTCGACCACCAGCATCAGCTGGAGCTCGAGGTCGGGATCGTGGTCGGCGACGTCGCGGGTCACGGCCACCATCCGCTCGACCATGCCGTCGGGCATCGGGTCGAACTCGGCCGTCGCTCGGCGTACGTCGGCGAAGAGCAGCTCGTCCTGGAGGTCGGGGTCGTTCATCGGATGCCTCCTCGGGACGTCACTTCGGGAAGGAGGTCCTCGCAGGAGCATGCCGGAGCGTGGCGTCGTCGACAATCCCGGGAGTCGGGTGTGCCGAGGGCGAGCTGAGTCATCGGTGCGAGGTTCACCGTCGTGCTGTCCTTGCTTGTGGTGTGCCGGGTGGTACCGGCTTTCGCGCTGGGTGGTGCGGCCGAACAACCCCTAGGAGCGGCGGTCCGCGCCCCTGATACACCCCGGTAGCCTCGACGCCGTGGTCCCCACCGTTCGCTCGATCTCCCCCGACGAGCACCGCGCGTTCATCCGCGAGCAGTCGTGGGCGAGCTTCCTGCAGACGCCGGCCTGGGCGACGGTGAAGTCCGAGTGGCGGGCCGAGTCGCTGGGGTGGTACGACGGTGAGCGGCTGGTCGGGGTGGGGCTCGTGCTCTACCGCAAGCTGCCCCGGCTGGCGCGCTACCTCGCCTACCTCCCCGAGGGCCCGGTGCTCGACTGGTCCCGGCCGGGCGTCAGCGACGACCTCGGTGACTGGCTGACCCCGATGACCGAGCACGTGAGGGCCCAGGGCGCCTTCGGCGTCCGGATGGGTCCGCCGGTCGTCACCCGTCGTTGGACCGCCGACCAGGTCAAGGCCGGCATCGCCGACGAGACCGTCCACAGCCTCACCGAGCTGGCTCCCTCGTCCCGGTCGGCCTCCGGCGCCCGTGTCGTCCAGCAGCTCGAGGCGCTCGGCTGGCGCCGCCAGGTGGCCGAGGGCGGCTTCGCGGCGGGCCAGCCCCAGTACACCTTCGTGATCCCGCTGGTGGACGACGACGGCACGCGGCGGACCGACGACGCCGTGCTCGCCGGCATGAACCAGCTCTGGCGCCGCAACATCCGCAAGGCCGACAAGGCCGGGGTCACGGTCGCGACCGGGTCTCGCGAGGACCTCAAGGCGTTCCACGACCTCTACGTCCACACCGCCGAGCGCGACCACTTCACGCCCCGCCCGCTCGCCTACTTCCAGACCATGTACGACGCGCTGGGCGCGGAGGACCCGGGCCGGATCACCCTCTGGCTCGCGCACCACGAGGGCGACCTCGTCGCCGCCACGATCGCGGTCCGCGTCGGCCGGCACGCGTGGTACTCCTACGGCGCCTCCTCCACCGACAAGCGCGACGTCCGGGGCTCCAACGCCGTCCAGTGGTCGATGATCCGCGACGCGATCGCCCAGGGCGCCGACGTCTACGACCTGCGCGGCATCACCGACACCCTCGACGCCGACGACGCCCACGTCGGTCTCATCCAGTTCAAGACCGGCACCGGCGGCGAGGCGGTCGAGACGGTCGGCGAGTGGGACCTCCCGCTCAACCGCGCGCTCTACCGCGGCTTCGCGCTCTACATGAACCGCCGGTCCGTCCTCGCGAAGCTCCCAGGGCGCCGCGGATGAGTCTCACCCTCAGCGTCGACGGCGACCGCTGGCGGCGCCACCTCCGCTCGGTCGCGGACCGGACGCCCGGGCTGGTGCCGGTCGCCAAGGGCAACGGCTACGGATTCGGCGTCGGCCGACTTGCCCGCAAGGCCGCCTGGCTCGGCGTCGACGCGCTCGCTGTCGGCACCTACGAGGAGCTGCCCGACGTCCGGCAGCGCTTCGACGGAGACCTCCTCGTGCTCACGCCGTGGCGCCCGACCGGCTCGGACCTGCCCGACGACCTGCCGCGTCGGCGAGTCGTGCACACCGTCAGTCGCCTGGCCGATCTGCTCGCCCTCCTCGACCACGACCCCGAGGCCCGGGTCGTGCTCGAGCGGATGACCAGCATGCGTCGCCACGGGATGTCCGCGGACGAGCTGCGGTCCGCCGCCCGGCTCCTCGAGCGCCGACCCGCGACGGTCGAGGGCGTGGCCCTGCACCTCCCGCTCGCCGCCGGCGCCCACCTGACCGAGGTGCTCCGACTCGTCAACGACGTGGTCGCGTCCGGGCTCGCCACCCGACGCCTGTGGGTCAGCCACCTCACGCCGAGCGAGCTCACCTCGCTCCGCACGTCGTACGCCGACTTCGAGGTGCGGCCGCGCGTCGGCACCGACCTCTGGCTCGGTGACCGCGGCGCGTTGACCGTGACCGCGACCGTGCTCGACGTCCACGAGGTCGAGCGCGGCGACGTGTTCGGCTACCGCGGACGCACGGCGCCCAAGGCCGGCCACATCCTGGTCGTCTCCGGCGGCACCGCCCACGGCATCGGCCTCGAGGCGCCGACGGGCGACCACTCGATCCGGGCGCGCGCCGCGACCCTGGCCCGGGGCGGCCTCGACGCCGTGGGCTTCGTCCGCTCGCCGTTCACGATCGACGGCAAGCTGCGGCTGTTCGCCGAGCCACCACACATGCAGGCCTCGATGCTGTTCCTGCCCCACGGCCCCCGGGTCCCGGCCGTCGGCGACGAGGTCGGGGTACGGGTCCGGTTCACGACGACCGCCTTCGACGCCGTCCTCATCTCCTAGACCCTGTTCGATAGTACGGATCAGAACGCCGCCCTCTCGCCCGCCCCGGCCGGCCGTTTGATCCGTACTATCGGTCGCTCGAGCTCCACCGCGTCCAGGGCAGGGTGATCAGCGCCCAGCCGGCCATCACGATCGCCATCTCGACGACGAGGTACACCGGCCACGGCCCGAGCAGGTCGAGCACGGTCGCCTCCGCCGGCTTGCCGCTGACGTACCCGTAGTTCGCGTCCAGCGCGGCGTTCAGCGCGAGCACCACGGCCAGCCAGCCGCAGGTCCACGCCACCGCACGCCGGTACGCCGCCCAGTCCGGGCCGCGCCGCAGGCCCAGGCACAGGTAGACCGCGCCCCACACGATCAGCACGTGCTTGGCCCAGAACACGAAGAACGCCGGCTCCGGGAAGGGCTCGGACAGCGTCGGCTGCACGAGTGCCTGCACCGACAGGGTGAGCCCCCAGTAGTAGGTGAGGGTGGTCGGCAGCGGTCGCGACGTCAGCAGGGCCCAGGCGACGACGACCCAGGCGAGGTCGCAGATCTGGAGCGGGAGGGAGTGCCGCGCGGTGAACGGGACCAGCGCCATCACCGTCGAGGCGACCCCGAAGGCCAGGTTGGCCCAGGCGAGCGCGACCGACACCGGCCGCTCGCGCGGCGTCCCGCGCAGCCGCGGCCCGGCCACCAGCAGCCCGACGGTCCCGGCCACGAAGAGCGCGAGCACGACCAGGTGCGAGGGCGAGTACGGCGTGAACGTGGCGTGGCCCTAGCGCGTCCGGCCCAACGTCAGCCGTCCGGGCTCGGTCGGTGGCCAGAACGCGTGGGCCGCGCGGGCGAAGCGGCCGGAGCGGGCCACGTCGTACTCGGGCATCAACAGGTCGCGGACCACGAGCACGGTCAGGTAGACCTGCGCGCCCACCCGGACCCCGACGGCCAGCCAGTAGAAGCCGGCCTCCCCACCGCCGGCGGGGTTGAGGTAGGTGCCGAGGTACCACCACACCGAGGCGAAGTAGAAGACCTCCCCGGCCTGCCAGATGAGCTGGTCGCGCCAGCGCGGCCGGGCCAGCACCGCCAGCGGCAGCAGCCACAGCGCGTACTGCGGTGAGTAGACCTTGTTCACCAGCAGGAAGCCGACCACGACCAGGTAGCCGAGCTGCGCCAGTCGCGGGGTCTGCGGAGCCAGGAAGCCCAGCACGCCCACCGCCCCGCACCACAGCACGAACACCACCCACGACACGACGTTGATCGTGTGCGGCGCGACGGTGCCGTGGACCATCTGCTGGCCGACCAACCAGAGGGAGCCGAGGTCGGCGCCCCGCTTGGCGTTGAAGGACCAGAAGACGCTCCACTCGTGGTGCCCCGAGAGGTACGCCGGCGCGTTGACGACCAACCAGACGCCGAGGCCCGTGCCGGTCGCCACCGCGAGGTCGCGCCAGCGCCGCTCACGACCCCAGACGACCAGGAGCGCGCCGAGCAGGAAGAGCGGGTAGAGCTTGAGCGCCGTGCCGAGCCCGATCATCGCGCCGGTGAGCGCGGGACGGTCGCGCGAGTGCGCCCACAACGCTCCCGCCACGGCTGCGACCGCCAGGAGGTCCCAGTTGATCAGCCCCTCGAAGAGCAGCACCGGCGAGAGCGCGAACAGGGCGGCGTCCCACGGACGCCGCCGATGGACGCCGGCCAGCAGCCAGGCGGCGAGGAGGGCGCAGATCCCGAACCCGACGGCGTTGACCGCGGTGAACAGCAGGCTCTCGCGCAGGACGCCGTGGTCGGCGTACAGCTGCCCCTGCGACATCGCCCCCCGTGGCAGCAGGTCCGGGGAGCCCTTCAGCACGTGGGTGACCCAGGCGGCGCCGTAGGCGTAGTAGGAGATGCCGACCGGGTACTCCATGACGTCGTAGCGGTCGCGCACCTGGAGCGAGTCGGAGTACGGCCAGTCCAGCTCGGCGAAGCCGCGGCCGACGTAGAGGTAGGGGAGGTCGGAGTAGCACATCTCCGAGTAGCGGCTCTGGTTGTTGGTCCACTGGGCGTCGTAGCAGGGCGCTTTCTGCACCATGCCCAGCGCGAAGCAGATCGCGGTCATGGCCAGGATGACCCGCACCGGCGTCCACCAGGGATGCCGGCCGGCGTGCTCACCGGAGGGCCCGCCGACACCGCGGCTCAGGGCCGCGACCACGGGGTCGTCCGCCGTCGGCCGGACGGCCGGAAGGCGGCCGTCACCCTCCTGTGTCAACGGCCCGTCACCACCACGGCTCGCGAGACGCCATCACCGACGGCCGCTGGCTGGCCGGCGGTGCGCTCGTGGACCCGGTGGGTGAGCTCGGGCTCGAGGGACAGGTCAGCGGGAGACACGTCGGCGGGGCGGACGTCGTCGGCGACGACGACGGCGGCGGCGCGGACGACGTCGGCTTGCTGGTCGGCTCGCTCGACGACGGAGGCGCGGACGACGTCCGCGTGCTCTTCGGCGGAGGCGGCGGTGCCGTCGTCGGCGCGTGGCCCGTCTCGGGCGGCGTCCCGGTGACGTTGGCCGCCGGCGGGAACTGCTCGATCGGCAGCCCGACGAGGTCCTGCTTCATCACCGCGGCCCACGTGGCCGTCGGGTAGCCGGCGCCGAAGTACCCGGCCGCTCCGTTGTACGGCGGGAGCCAGTCGTTGAGAGCGTTGTCGCCGTCGCCACGGACGTACATCACCGCGGTCGCGATCTGCGGGGTGAAGCCCACGAACCACGACGACGACACGTCGCCGTTGTCGTTGGTCGCGGTGCCGGTCTTGCCGGCGGCCGGGCGCTCGATGGCCTGGGCGTTGGCGCCGGTGCCGTGGAGCACGACCTGCTGCATCGCGTAGCTCACGTCGCGGTCGACGTCGGGCTTGATCGCCTGCGTGGTGTGCGGCTTGAAGCTGTAGAGGACCTTGCCCTTGCTGTCGGTCACCTTGTTGATCACGTGCACGTCGGCGCGCTGACCGTTGTTGGCGATGGTGGCGTAGGTGTTGGCCATGTTGATCGCGCTGATCCTGGCCTTGCCCAGCGTGATCAGCGCATCCGCGTCGAGGTCGCGCGACGTGTCGGGGATGCCGGGGTAGTGGGGGTCGGCCTTGACCGGCGGGATCCCCATCTTGTTGGCCATGGTCAGGATCTTCTGCGGCCCGTTCTGCATGCTCGCGGACATGTCGACGAAGGCCGTGTTCACCGACTGCTCCATCGCGGTCACCGAGGAGATGGCCGTGCCGTAGTTGGTGCCGGTGCTGTCGCCCTCGTTGTGGACCTCGAGCCCGTCCGGGAACGTGTACGGCGAGTTGCCCTCCCAGGTGCTCTTCAGCGAGTACCCGTCGGTGATGGCCGCGGCCAGGGACGCCGGCTTGAACGTCGAGCCCACCATGCCGCCCGCCTGGGCCCAGTTGATCTGGGACTGCAGGTAGTCCTGGCCGCCGTAGAAGCCCAGCAGCGCCCCGGTCCCGGGCTGGACCGACGCCACGGCGACGTGCAGCTCCTTGTAGGAGAGCTTCGGGCGCACCTGGAGGACGCCGGACTTCGCCGCGGCCATCGCCTTCGGGGTCAGCGTGGTCGTGACCCGCAGGCCGCCCCCGTCGATCTGGTCGTCGGTGAAGTCGAGCGCGTGCAGCTCCTGGCGCACCAGCGCCAGCATGTGGCCCTTCTGGCCGCCGTACTTGCTCGACTCCTTGAACACGGGAAACGTCGGCAGGTGCCGCGCGGCCTTCGTCGCCTTGGCCGCGGGGACGGTGTCCATCTTCGCCATCCCGTCGAGGACGTAGCGGTAGCGGCTCAGCAGCGCCTTCCGGTTGTCCTTCCCGTTCGCGGGGTCGTACTGCGACGGGTTGTTCAGCACGCTGGCCAGCACGGCGCTCTGCTTGAGCGACAGGTCGGCCGCGTCGACGCCGAAGTAGGCCTGGGCGGCGGCCTGCACGCCGTAGGCCCCGCGGCCGAAGTAGATGGTGTTGAGGTAGCCCTCGAGGATCTTCTGCTTGCTGAGCTGCTTCTGCAGCTTCAGCGACAGGATCGCCTCGTGCACCTTGCGGTTCAGCGACCGCTCCTGGGTCAGGTACAGGATCTTGACGTACTGCTGGGTGATCGTCGACGCGCCCTGGGTGGCGCCGCCACGGGCGTCGTTGAAGGCGGCCCGGATGATGCCCTTCGGGTCGATGCCGTGGTTGCTGTAGAAGGTCCGGTCCTCGGCCGCCACCACGGCGTTCTGCAGCTGCTTGGGCATCTCCCCCAGCGGGATGATCTGTCGGTTCTGGGTGGCGTACTGCCCGATCTGGGTCTTGTTGTCGCTGTAGTAGACGAACGACGACTGGGTCTGGAAGTCCTTGTTCGGGTTGGGGATCGGTGTCGTCTTGTAGAGGTAGACGAACACGCCGATCAGCAGCAAGGAGCCGGCCAGAGTGGCGATCAGGCCCCACTTGGCGATCTTCAGGAGTCGCTTCTTGGTGGTGCCGGCCTGCTTCGGCTTGCGCTTGACGGCCGGGCCCTCGGCCCTGCGCTTGGCGGTCACGGGTCACTCCAGGTACATGACGGGTGCGTCGGGGGAACGGTGCTCGGGTGACGGCAGCCGCGGCTCGGCGTCCCGGAGCCAGGCCTGGACGGGCCGCAGGCCCACGCCGTCGGGGTCGAGGGTACGGGGCGGTGCCGAAGGCGGCCGAAACGACGCGAGTTTGTCTCTTGATATATCGCCCTGATACGTTGAATCGATAGAACGCCGCGACACATCGAGGACTGTCCCGCTCAGGGTAGGCCCGGTCGGCCGCGGCCCGGACGGCAGGGAGGAGGCACCCATGGCACGCAAGGCGGAATCGCTCGAGCTGGCCGTGCTCGGCCTGCTCCACGAGTCCCCGTTGCACGGGTACGAGCTGCGCAAGCGGCTCAACCTGCTGCTCGGCTGGGGTCGCCTGCTCTCCTACGGCTCGCTCTACCCCGCTCTCAAGCGGTTGCTGCGGGCCGGCTGGATCGACGAGGTCACGGCGACCTCGCCGGGAGTCTCCCGACGTCAGCGGATCGTCTACCAGATCACGCCGCTCGGGCGTCAGTACTTCGGCGAACAGATCACCGACACCGGCCCGGCCGCGTGGGAGGACGACACCTTCAACATGAGGTTCGCGTTCTTCTCCCGCACCGACGCCGACGTCCGGCTGCGCATCCTCGAGGGACGGCTGTCCCGCCTCCAGGAACGGCTCGACCGCGCCCAGCACTCCACGCGGGGCGACGACCGTTACCTGTCCGAGCTGCGTCGTCACTCGATCGAGTCCGTCGAGCGCGAGGTCACCTGGTTGACCGACCTCATCAACGCCGAGCGGTCGGGCGACCGCACGGCCGACCTCCCGCCCGCGGCCACCGTGGTGGCCCCGGACACCAGCGACACCACCACCACCAGCGCGGCCCCGCCGGCCGACGCGACCACTGGAAGCACCCGCTAGGAAGGAACAACCCCACATGGGTTCGGTACGAGTAGCAATCGTGGGCGTCGGCAACTGCGCGACGTCCCTGATCCAGGGCGTCGAGTACTACAAGGACGCCGACCCCGCGGGCACCGTCCCGGGTCTGATGCACGTCATGTTCGGTGACTACCACGTCAACGACGTGGAGTTCGTCGCCGCCTTCGACGTCGACGCCAAGAAGGTCGGCTTCGACCTGTCCGAGGCGACGCAGGCGTCGGAGAACAACACGATCCGCATCTGCGACGTGCCCCCGCTCGGCGTGACCGTCCAGCGCGGTCGCACCCTCGACGGCCTCGGCAAGTACTACCTCGAGACCATCGAGGAGTCCGACGCCGAGCCGGTCGACATCGTGGCGGCCCTGAAGGACGCGAAGGCCGACGTCCTCGTCTCCTACCTGCCGGTGGGTTCCGAGGAGGCCGACAAGTTCTACGCCCAGTGCGCGATCGACGCCGGCGTCGGCTTCGTCAACGCGCTCCCGGTCTTCATCGCCTCCGACCCCGAGTGGGCCGCGAAGTTCGAGGCGGCCGGCGTCCCGATCATCGGCGACGACATCAAGTCGCAGGTCGGCGCGACGATCACCCACCGGGTGATCGCCAAGCTGTTCGAGGACCGCGGCGTCGCGCTGGACCGTACGTACCAGCTCAACGTCGGCGGCAACATGGACTTCAAGAACATGCTGGAGCGCGAGCGCCTGCAGTCCAAGAAGGTCTCCAAGACCCAGTCGGTGACCTCCAACCTGCACGGGTCGCTGGCCGGCAAGATCTCCGACCGCAACGTCCACATCGGCCCGTCCGACTACGTCGCGTGGCTCGACGACCGCAAGTGGGCCTACGTCCGGCTCGAGGGCCGCGCGTTCGGTGACGTCCCGCTGAACATGGAGTACAAGCTCGAGGTCTGGGACTCCCCCAACTCGGCCGGCATCATCATCGACGCGATCCGTGCGGCGAAGATCGCCATGGACCGCGGCCAGGGCGGCCCGATCATCTCGGCGTCGTCGTACCTGATGAAGAGCCCGCCGGTGCAGCTGCCCGACGACGAGGGCCGCGCCCGCGTCGAGGCGTTCATCAAGGGCGAAGAGTGAGCGTGAGGAACGAACGCACACTCGTCTCGCCCGCAGGTTGAGCAAGCCCCGCGGCTGAGGGACGAAGCCGCGACGGGCGCGACGAAACCGGGCGAAGAGTGAGCTCGCACCTCGCCTGAGCTGACGACATCACAGACCCCGGTCCGCCACTGGCGGGCCGGGGTCTGGTGCGTCCCGAGGGGGCGACGTTGTCCGAACGACCCGTGACAGGGGGTGTCGACCACCCCTAGATTGCCCGCCATGAGCGACCCTCACGAGCCTCCGCGGCCCGACGGCTCCAACGACGCACCTCCGCCGCCCCCTGCGTCCGGCGGCTACGACGCCCCGGCTCCCCCTCCGCCGCCACCCTCCGACCCCTACGGCGGTGCCGCCGGCGGCGCTGCGGGCGGCGGTGGCTACGGCGGCGGTGGTGGCTACGGCGCCCCGCCCGACAACCCCTACGGCCAGCCGGCCCCGAGCGCGTACAGCCCCACCGACGCGGTCAGCTACGGCTGGAACAAGTTCAAGGCGAGCCCGTCGACCCTCCTCGTCCCGACCCTGGTGATCGGCGTCGTGGTGATCGTGATCTCGGTCGTGATCCGGCTGATCGTGGTCGGCGGCATGACGAACTCGGGCTCGAGCTTCGGCCTGGTGCTGCTCGCGGCCGCCATCGCCAGTGCGATCACCAGCCTGATCTCCCAGGTGTTGGCCGCCGGCCTCTACAAGGGCGGGCTCTCGGTCACCGACGGGCAGTCCGTCTCCTTCGGCAACCTCTTCGAGGGCTGGGACAAGATGCAGGTGGTCCTCGCGGCGATCATCATCGGCGTCCTGACCCTGATCGGGACGGTCCTGTGCTACCTGCCGGCGCTGCTGGTCGGGTACTTCACCCAGTTCACGCTGCTGTTCATCATCGACAAGAACATGTCGGCGACGGACGCCATCCGGGCGAGCTTCCGGCTCTGCCTGGACAACCTCGGTCCCACCATCCTGTGGACCCTGCTGGCCATCGTGTGCGTCGTGGTCGGCGCGATCATCTGCCTGGTCGGCCTGCTCGTGGCCGTCCCCGTCGTGCTCGTGGGCCTGGCCTACACCTACCGGCGGCTGCAGGACCAGCCGGTCTCGCCGGCGGCCTGACTCACCCTCGGCTGGGCTCCGGGACCACGGTTCCGGGGCTCAGCTGAGCAGGTCGCCGATCAGGCCGCCCGGCCCGCCGGAGGAGCCTTGCGACTGCGACTGCTCCCACTCGTCGGCCTGGACGACGACGAAGCCCGGACCGTGGAAGGCGTACTGCATCGCCTCGCCCGAGCCACCGCGGAGCATCGACTTGAACTTCATGCTCGACACCATGGTCGGGGTGAGGTTGGCCGACCAGGCGACGCAGGCCTGGGTGTCGACGTACGTCGGCTGCTGCGTGCAGTCGAGGACCACCGGCTTGCCCATGGTGTGCATCGCGACCATGCCCTGACCGGTGACGGTGGTGTTGAACAGCCCGCCGGCGAGGACGCCGGCGCCCTTGGTGCGGTTGATGTCCCAGGTGAGCGAGGCGTCGAAGGCGAGCAGGTTGCGGCCGTTGACGCTGATCGCGTCACCGGTGAGCTCCACGAGGTTGACGAAGCCGGCGCGACTGGCGAAGAACACCTCGCCCTGACCGGTGACCCGCATCAGGGGGTTGTCCTCCGACGACACCATCTTCTTCAACAGCTTGCCCATGCTGCCGGCCTTCTCGTGGTGGAACTCGATGGAGCCCTGGAACGCCACCATCGAGCCCTTGGTGGCGAGCACGTCCGGGCCGAGGGAGACCCGGAGCATCTGGCTGTTCTGGAGCGCGAACCGCTGCTGCTGGTCGGCGATCTCCATGTTGGACTGGTCGAAGAGCTCGCTCTGCATGGCTCACACCCTAGGTGGGGCTCAGGAACGGGTGGCCAGCACCAGCGGGAGCACCTCGGTGGCGCCCGCCTCGCGCAGGGCTCGCGCGGCCAGGGTCACGGTCCAGCCGGTGGCGACCTGGTCGTCGACCAGCAGCACGGGACCAGGAGGCACGTCGCCCTCGAGCCGGTAGCGGCGGGTGACCGCGGCGACCCGCTGGGCCGAGTTCATGGCGCCCTGGCCGGGCTCGACCGTCGGATCGGTGATCGCCCAGCGGGCGACGACCGGCTTCTTCAGGAACCGGGACAGTCCCTCGGCGAGGTCGGCGGTCAGGGTCGGCCGCGTGGCCGACTCGACCACGACGATGCCGTCGACGTGCGGTTGCCAGTCACCGAGCACCTCGACGACGGCCCGGACCAACCCGTCGGGCACGCGTCGGTCGGTGGCCGGCTCGGCGAACAGCTCGCGCAGGGCCTGGCCGTGGCCGAGGTCGGTCAGCCGGGCGACCGCCCGGCCGGGCTCGGCCCCGTCGGCGATCCGGCCCTTCAGGTCGAGCCCGAGGTTGGCCAGGGCGGTCGGCCACATCGCCCGCGGCTCCACGACGACACCGGGTCGCGCCAGCCGGGTGCGCGCCTCGTCGACCGCGCCGTCGGAGACGGACGTCGACAGCTCGAGGCCGCCGCAGGTGTCGCACCGGCCGCAGCGGGTGGATTCCTCGACGTCGGGGTCGTCGAGCTGGTCGCGCAGGAACCACATGCGGCAGCGGTCGGTGTCGAGGTAGTCCAGCATCGCCCGCTGCTCCCGCTTGCGCGCCTCGGTCACCCGCTCGTAGCGGTCGCCGTCGTAGCTCCACTCCTGGCCGGTCGCCTCCCAGCCGCCCTTGACCCGGCGTACGGCGCCGTCGACGTCGAGCACCTTGAGCATCTGCTCGAGCCGGCTGCGGCCGAGGTCGACCAGCGTCTCGAGCGCGGCCGTGCTCGCGACCCCCTCCTCGCCGAGGACCCGCAGGGTGTGCCGGACCTGGTCCTCGCGGGGGAACGCCAGTGACGCGAAGTAGGCCCAGATGTCCTTGTCCTCCTGCTGGGGCAGGAGCACGACCGAGGCACTGTCGGTGCCGCGACCCGCGCGGCCGACCTGCTGGTAGTAGGCGACCGGTGACTGCGGCGCCCCGAGGTTGACCACGAAGCCGAGGGTGGCGTCGAAGCCCATGCCCAGCGCGCTGGTCGCGACCAGCGCCTTGACCCGGCCGGAGGCGAGCCGCTCCTCGAGCGCCAGCCGCTCGGTCGGCTCGGTCTGGCCGGAGTACGCCGCGACGTCGTGGCCGCGCGAGCGCAGGTAGTCGGCGACCTGGTGCGTGGCGGCCACGGTCAGGCAGTAGACGATGCCGGACCCCGGCTGCTCCGCGAGATGGTCGGCCAGCCACGCCAGCCGCTGCTCGGGAGTGACGAGGCGGACCACCCCGAGCCGGAGCGACTCGCGGTCGAGCGATCCCCGCAGCACCAGGGCGTCGCTCGACCCGTCGGCGGTGGCGAGCTGCTCGGCGACGTCGGCGCTGACCCGCGCGTTGGCCGTGGCCGTCGTGGCGAGCACCGGGATCCCGGCCGGGAGCTCGGCCAGCAGGGTGCGGATGCGGCGGTAGTCGGGCCGGAAGTCGTGCCCCCAGTCGGAGATGCAGTGGGCCTCGTCGACGACCAGCAGGCCGCAGGTCGCCGCCAGACGCGGCAGCACCTCGTCGCGGAAGCCGGGGTTGTTGAGCCGCTCGGGACTGACCAGCAGGACGTCGACCTCGCCCGCGCGCACCGCGGTCTGGATCTCCTCCCACTGCTCGATGTTGGTGGAGTTGATCGTGACCGCGCGGATGCCCGCCCGCTCGGCGGCCGCGATCTGGTTGCGCATCAGCGCCAGCAGCGGCGAGACGATCACGGTCGGGCCGGCACCCTCGGCGCGCAGCAGCAGCGTGGCGACGAAGTAGACCGCGGACTTGCCCCAGCCCGTGCGCTGCACGACCAGCGACCGGCGACGCTCGACGACCAGGGCCTCGATCGCCGCCCACTGGTCGTCGCGCAGCACGGCGTCGTCGCGGCCGACCAGAGCACGCAGGTGTCGCTCGGCGTCGGCGCGGACGTCGGTGGTGGTCGGGCTCACGCGTCCTGTCTAGCAGCCGTCGCCCCCCGGACGGATAGTACGGATCATGAGGCCTGGCAGTGGCGCTCAGCGGGCGGCGGATTGATCCGTACTATCGGTGCGTGGAGGACCTGGCGGCCGCGCTGGCCGACGAGCTGGACGAGCGACTGGCCGCGGAGGACGACGCGCTGGTCGAGCGGTTCCCCGGGGAGCGGCCCGGTCGCCAGCCGGTGCACACGGTCTACGTCCCGGCCGACCAGTACGCCGTTGACCTCGCCCCGGCGTGGGGGCAGCGGGCGCTGGCAGAGCCTGACCGACCACGACGACGTCCTGCGCGCGCTCCTGGGCGGAGCCGCCGAGGAGCTGCTTCCCCTGGTGCACGACAAGCTCGAGCGGGAGCCGATCGAGGACCTGCGGATCGACTTCGAGGACGGGTACGGCCCACGTCCCGACGCCGAGGAGGACGCCGACGTCGCCCGCGCGGCCGCGGCCCTGGCCGCGTCGCAGGAGGCCGCGACCGCGCCCCCGTCGTGCGGCATCCGGTTCAAGAGCTTCGAGCGGCCGACCCGGCGGCGCGGTCTCGCCACCCTCGTCGGCTTCGTCGAGCACCTGCTCTCCGCCGGCGGCTCCCTCGACGGGTTCGTCGTCACCCTGCCGAAGGTCACCGCGGTGGCCCAGGTCGAGGCGATGGCGCTGGCGTGCGAGCGGGTCGAAGCAGCGCACGGTCTGCCGCCGGGCGCGCTGCGCTTCGAGATCCAGGTCGAGACGCCGCAGTCGATCCTCGGCCCCGACGGCACCGCGCTGGTCGCACGGATGATCCGAGCCGCGCCCACCCGCGTCGCCGGGCTGCACTACGGCACCTACGACTACTCGGCGTTCTGCGGGATCGCCGCGCCCTACCAGTCGCTCGAGCACCCGGCGGCCGACCACGCCAAGGCGGTCATGCAGGCCGCCGCGGCCGGCACCGGCGTGCGGCTGTCCGACGGGTCGACCAACATCCTCCCCGTCGGCGATGTCGGGCAGGTGCAGCGCGCCTGGGCTCTCCACCTCCGTCTCGTACGACGCGCGCTCGAGCGCGGCTTCTACCAGGGCTGGGACCTGCACCCGGCCCAGCTGCCGACGCGCTACGCCGCGACGTACGCGTTCTACCGCGAGGGCTTCGCCGACGCGGCCGACCGGCTGCAGCGCTACCGTGCCCGCACGGCCGGCGGCGTCCTCGACGAACCCGCGACGGCGCGCGCCCTCGCCGACTTCCTGGTCCGCGGGCTCGACTGCGGCGCGGTCCGGGACGACGAGGCGCAGGCCGCCACCGGCCTGGACCGACCGGCGCTGACCGCGCTGGCGCGACCGGCCCGCACCTGACGAGCCGGGCTGAGAGGAGAGTCGGATGGCGATCGTGCTGGGGGACAACAGGTACGGCAAGGCGGAGACGCGGGTGGTCCGGATCCTCCGCGACACCGACCGGCACGAGATCCGCGACCTCAACGTCTCCACCGCGCTGCGCGGCGACTTCACCGCCGCGCACGAGACCGGCGACCAGGCGAACGTGCTGCCGACGGACACCCAGAAGAACACCGCGTTCGCCTACGCCGAGGAGCACGGCGTCGACTCCCCGGAGGACTACGCGATCGCCTTGGCGGAGCGGCTCATGGAGGCCTGCCCCGCCGCCACGTCTGCCCAGGTGCGGGTCGAGGAGTACGCCTGGGACCGGATCCCGGTCGGCGCGACCGGTCACGACCACTCCTTCACACGTCGCGGCACCGACACCCGCACCTGCGTGGTCGTCGTCGAGGGCCGCGACCCGCACCGGGTGCACGTGCTGTCGGGGCTGACCGACCTGACGGTGCTGAAGTCGACCGGCTCGGAGTTCACCGGCTTCCTCCAGGACCGGTACACGACGCTCCCCGAGACCGACGACCGGATCCTGGCCACGTCGCTGACTGCGCGCTGGCGCTGGGACGGGGTCCCGACCGACGGACCCGACTGGAACGCGTCGTACGACGAGGTGCGGGCGCTGCTGCTGGAGACCTTCGCGACGACGTACAGCCACGCGCTGCAGGAGACCCTCCACCTGATGGGTCGCGCCGTGCTGGAGGCCCACCCGGCGCTCGCCGAGATCCGGTTCTCCGCACCCAACAAGCACCACTTCCTGGTCGACCTCTCGCCGTTCGGGGTGGCCAACCCGGGCGAGGTGTTCCACGCCGCCGACCGCCCCTACGGCCTGATCGAGGCGCAGGTGCGCCGCGACGACGCGCCGGACGACGCCGTCGCGTGGCGTGACGTGCCGGGGTTCTGCTGATGGGTTTCGACGAGCTGGACGACGGCGCGGCGCGGGCGTTGCTGCTGCGCTGCCTGTCCGCGCCGGACTGGGCCGAGCGGGTGCTGGCCGGCCGGCCGTACGGGACCCGGCAGCACCTGACGGACGCCGCCGACCGGGCCGCGCGCGAGCTCTCGGCCGACGACGTCGAGGCGGCCCTCGCCGGCCATCCGCGGATCGGGGAGCGTGCCGCGGCGACCCACAACGCGGCTGCGTCGTCCCGCGAGCAGAGCGGCGTGGACGCCCGCGACGTCGGGACGGCCGAGCAGCTGCTCGAAGGGAACCGGGCCTACGAAGGCCGGTTCGGGCACGTGTTCCTGATCCGCGCGGCCGGCCGGACCGGCCCGGAGATCCTCGGCGAGCTCCGGCGCCGCCTCGACAACCCGCCCGACGTCGAGCGGGACGAGATGCTCGACAACCTGCGCCAGATCATGCTGGTCCGGCTCGACCAGGAGGCCTAGACGATGGCGACCCTCAGCACCCACGTCCTCGACACCGCGCACGGCCGTCCCGCCGTGGGCGTCCCCGTCCGGCTCGTCGACGCCTCGGGTGCCGGCCTGGCCGAGGGCACCACCGACGCCGACGGGCGGGTCGGCTCGCTGGGAGGAGACCTTGGGGCGCGGGGACTACACGCTGCGGTTCGCCGTCGCGGTCCACCAGCCCGACGGCTTCTACCCCGAGGTGGCCGTCACGTTCACCGTCGCCGCGGACCAGGACCACTACCACGTGCCGCTGCTGCTCAGCCCCTTCGGCTACTCCACCTACCGTGGCAGCTGACCTCGACCTCGTCGTCCGCGCGCGCCGGGCCGTCGTCGAGGGTGTCGAGACGTCGGTCTGCGTGGGCGTCGCGGGCGGGCGGATCGTCGTGCTCACGCCGTACGACGACCCGCCGCTCGCCGCCCGCACGGTCGTCCTCGAGGCCGACGAGGTGCTGATCCCCGGCCTGGTGGACACCCACGTGCACGTCAACGAGCCCGGGCGCACCGAGTGGGAGGGCTTCGACACCGCGACGCACGCGGCCGCGGCCGGGGGCGTGACGACGATCGTGGACATGCCGCTGAACTCCGTGCCGCCGACGGTGACCGTCGACGCGCTCGAGACCAAGCGCAGCGCCGCGCGTGGCCAGGCCTACGTGGACGTCGGATTCTGGGGCGGGGCCGTGCCGGACCACCTCGGCGACCTCGCCGCGCTGCACGAGGCCGGCGTCTTCGGCTTCAAGTGCTTCCTGCTCGACTCGGGCGTCGCGGAGTTCCCGCCCCTGACGGCCGACGGGTTGGCCGAGGCCATGGCCGAGACCGCCCGGCTGGGCAGCCTCCTGCTCGTCCACGCCGAGGACGGCCGCCTGATCGAGGAGGAGCCGGCCGGCGGACCGGCGTACGCCGGGTTCCTGGCCTCGCGGCCCCCCGCGTCCGAGGACTCCGCGATCCACCTGGTGATCGAGACCGCGCGCCGCACCGGCGGCCGCGCGCACGTCGTCCACCTCTCGTCGGCGAGCGCCCTGCCCGAGCTGCACGCCGCTCGCGCCGACGGTGTCGACGTCTCGGTCGAGACCTGCCCGCACTACCTCACGCTGGCTGCCGAGGACGTGCCCGACAGCGCCACGCAGTTCAAGTGCTGCCCGCCGATCCGCGACCTGTCCAACCAGGACCTGCTGTGGGCCGGCCTCGCCGCCGGCGACATCGACCTCGTCGTGACCGACCACTCGCCGAGCACCGCCGACCTCAAGGTGCCGGACTTCGGGCACGCCTGGGGCGGCATCTCCTCGCTCCAGGTCGGGCTCGCCGCCGTCTGGACCGCCGCCCGCTCCAGGGGCGTCCCCCTCACCGACGTCGTGCGCTGGATGGCGACCGCTCCGGCCGACCGGGTCGGGCTGTCCGGCAAGGGTCGGATCGAGGTCGGCCGCGACGCGGACCTGGCCGTGCTCGCGCCCGAGGAGTCGTTCGTGGTCGACGTGTCGCGGCTGCACCACAAGAATCGGGTCTCGGCGTACGCCGGCCGCACCCTGCAGGGCGTCGTCCGGCGTACCTTCCTGGCGGGGCGCGAGATCGACGACGAGCCCCGCGGCCGGTTGCTGGCGAGAGGAACGACATGACAACCACCCCACGCCGTTCTTCTTTTCCCCGCTTCGCTCCTCCGTCGAACAACGCCGCAGGGACCCCGAAAGACCTACGCCGTACCCCCGGGCGGCCTGCCGCCGCAGACGCGGCTGACCACCGACCGGGCCCGCTTCACCGAGGCGTACGCCGTGATCCCGCGCGGCTCGATGACCGACATCGTCGCGTCGTACCTCCCGCACTGGGAGCACGCCCGTTGCTGGATCCTGGCGCGTCCGCTCAGCGGCTTCGCCGAGACGTTCAGCCACTACGTGATGGAGCTCGAGCGCGGCGGCGGCTCCGACCGGCCCGACGTCGACCCCGACGCGGAGGCCGTGCTCTTCGTGACCTCGGGGCGGCTTCGGCTCGTGCTCGACGGCACCACCCACGACCTGCGGCCGGGCGGCTACGCCTACCTGCCGCCGGGTGCCGTGTGGGCCATCCGCAACCGGCAGGCCAGGCCCGCGACGTTCCACTGGATCCGGAAGGCCTACGAGCGGGTGGACGGACTCGACGCGCCCCCGGCGTTCGTGACGCGCGAGCAGGACGTCGAGCCGCTGGTGATGCCGGGCACCGACGGCGCCTGGTCGACGACGCGGTTCGTCGACCTCGCCGACCTGCGCCACGACCTGCACGTCAACATCGTGAACTTCGAGCCGGGCGGGGCCATCCCCTTCCCCGAGACGCACGTGATGGAGCACGGCCTCTACGTGCTCGAGGGCAAGGGCGTCTACCTGCTCAACACCGACTGGGTCGAGGTGGAGGCCGGCGACTACATGTGGCTGCGCGCCTTCTGCCCGCAGGCCTGCTACGCCGGCGGCCCGGGCCCGTTCCGGTACCTGCTCTACAAGGACGTCAACCGCCACCCGCGGCTGAGGATCTAGGGCGTCGACCGCCGGCGTCGGTAGAGTGGTGCGCGGCCTGTTGTTCGCATGGATAACCAGCAGGCGCTCGGCAGGACCTCCAACCATGCCTCTGGTGCATGCGGACACCACGATGGGGAGGGCAGGTGCGATGGGCGAGATCACCGGCGTCGCCGACGTGATCGTCAACGGCGAGCGGCGCGGCCTCGACGCGGTCACTCCGCACACGACCGCGCTCGACTTCCTGCGCGACGGCGGCCTGACCGGCGCCAAGGAGGGCTGCGCCGAGGGTGAGTGCGGTGCCTGCTGCGTGCTGGTCGCCCGGCCGCCGGCCGACGGCTCGCCCGGCACGGAGTGGACGTCGATCAACACCTGCCTGGTCTCCGCCGCTTCCCTCGCCGGCCAGGAGGTCGTCACCAGCGAGGGCCTCGGCACGCCCGACCGGCTCCACCCGGTGCAGCGGGAGATGGCCGAGCGCGGCGGATCGCAGTGCGGCTACTGCACCCCGGGCTTCGTGTGCTCGATGGCGGCGGAGTACTACCGGTCCGACCGCGCAGCCGCGCCCTCGACCAACGGCACCCACGCCGAGCGTGGCGCGAACGGGTTCGACCTCCATGCGCTCAGCGGGAACCTCTGCCGCTGCACCGGCTACCGGCCGATCCGCGACGCGGCGTACGCACTGACCCAGCCCGCGGCCGCCGACCCGCTCGCCGTGCGCCGCACCGCTCCGGCCCCCGCAACCCCGGCGACCCGGCTCGAGGCCGACGGAGCGACGTTCGTGCGCCCGCCCGACCTGGCCGCGGCCCTCGAGGTCCTGGCCGAGCGCGACGACGCCACGCCCGTCGCCGGCGCGACCGACCTCGGCGTCGAGATCAACCTGCGCGGCTCGCGACCCGGCCTCCTCGTGGCGGTCGACCGGCTCGACGAGCTGCGCGGCCTCGACTGGTCGGGCGACGAGCTCCGGATCGGCGCCGGGCTGTCGCTGACCGAGGTCGAACGACGCCTCGCCGGCCGGGTGCCGGTGCTGGACGAGCTGTTCGGGCAGTTCGCGTCGCGGCCGATCCGCAACGGCGCCACCCTCGGCGGCAACCTCGGCACCGGCTCGCCCATCGGCGACAGCCCACCGGTGCTGCTGGCCCTCGGCGCCGACGTCGTCCTGGTGTCCGCCTCCGGCGAGCGTCGCGTGCCGCTGGCCGACTACTTCACCGGCTACCGGACCAGCGTCCGCGAGCGCGGCGAGCTGATCAAGGAGGTCGTCGTCCCCCTGCCGCTGGCTCCGCTGACGGCCTTCCACAAGATCGCCAAGCGGCGGTTCGACGACATCTCCAGCGTGGCGGTCGGGTTCGCGATCGACGTGGCCGACGGGGTCGTCCGCGCCGCGCGGATCGGGCTCGGCGGTGTCGCCGCCACCCCGGTCCGGGCGCTCGACACCGAGGCGGCGCTGACCGGCCGTCCCTGGTCGCCGGAGACCGTGGACGAGGCTGCGGTCGTGCTGGCCGCCGAGGGCACCCCGATCGACGACCAGCGGTCCTCGGCCCGCTACCGGTCGGCGATGCTCGGCCAGTCGCTGCGCCGGCTGTTCGCGGAGTCGGTGGCCTCGACCGGCTCGACCGACGGAGGAGCCTCGTGACCGAGCTCTCCCAGCGCCCGCCCGACGCCGTGGTCGGCGAGACGGTCCCCCACGAGAGCGCGGCGCTGCACGTCACCGGACGCGCGCTCTACACCGACGACCTCACCCCCCGCACCAAGGGCGTGCTCCACGCCTGGCCGGTGCAGGCGCCCCACGCCCATGCGCGGGTCACCGGCCTGCGCGCGGCCGCGGCGTACGACGAGCCCGGCGTGGTCCGCGTGCTCACCGCCGACGACGTGCCGGGCAGCAACGACTCCGGCACCCGGCACGACGAGCCCCTCTTCCCGGCCGAGGTGATGCACCACGGCCAGGCCGTGTGCTGGGTGCTCGCGGAGACCCTCGAGGCGGCACGCCGCGGAGCCGGCCGGGTCGAGGTCGACTACGAGCCGCTGCCGGCCCTGCTGACGATCCACGACGCGATCGCGGCGACGAGCTTCCAGGGGGTGCTGCCCGGGGCCGAGCGTGGTGACGCCGACGCGGCACTGGCCCGGGCCACCCACGTCTTCGAGGGCGAGACCGAGATGGCCGGCCAGGAGCACTTCTACCTGGAGACCCACGCCTCGCTCGCCCAGGTCGACGACGCCGGCCAGGTCTTCGTGCAGTCGTCGACCCAGCACCCCACCGAGACCCAGGAGATCGTGGCGCACGTGCTGGGGCTCGCCAGCCACGCGGTCACCGTCCAGTGCCTGCGGATGGGGGGCGGCTTCGGCGGCAAGGAGACGCAGGCCAACGGCTACGCCGCGGTCGCCGCGCTCGGCGCGACCCTGACCGGCCGACCGGTGCGGGTGCGGCTCAACCGCACCCAGGACTTCACGATGTCCGGCAAGCGGCACGGCTTCCACGCGACCTGGCGGGTCGGCTTCGACGACGACGGCCGCCTGCTCGCCCTCGACACCACGCTGACCTCCGACGGCGGCTGGAGCCTCGACCTGTCCGAGCCGGTGCTGGCCCGCGCGATCTGCCACGTCGACAACGCCTACTGGATCCCCGACGTGCGCATCCACGGCCGGGTCGCACGGACGCACAAGACCTCGCAGACCGCGTTCCGCGGGTTCGGCGGCCCGCAGGGGATGCTGGTGATCGAGGACATCCTCGGGCGCTGCGCGCCGCTGCTCGGGATCGACCCCCTCGAGCTGCGCCGCCGCAACTTCTACGCCGACGGCCAGGAGACGCCGTACGGACAGCCGGTGCGGCACGCCGAGCGGGCCGGCGTCGCCTGGGACCAGGTGCTGTCGACCGGCGACGTGGCCGCGCGGTCGGCCGCGATCGCGGAGTTCAACGCCACCCACCCGCACACCAAGCGCGCGCTGGCGATGACGCCGGTGAAGTTCGGCATCTCCTTCAACCTGACCGCCTTCAACCAGGCCGGTGCGCTCGTGCACGTCTACAAGGACGGCTCGGTGCTGGTCAACCACGGCGGCACCGAGATGGGCCAGGGCCTGCACACCAAGATGCTCCAGGTCGCGGCCACGGCGCTCGGCGTCCCGCTCGCCCGCGTGCGGCTGGCCCCGACCCGCACCGACAAGGTCCCGAACACGTCGGCCACCGCCGCGTCCTCCGGCTCCGACCTGAACGGCGGCGCGGTCAAGGACGCGTGCGAGCAGATCCGCACGCGCCTCGCCGAGGTCGACGCGGGCCGCGACCTGCCGTGGGAGACGCTGGTCCACGAGGCGTACTTCGCGCGCGTGCCGCTCTTCGCGGCGGGCTACTACCGCACCGAGGGCCTGCACTGGGACGCCACCGTCTTCAAGGGCTCGCCGTTCAAGTACTTCGCGTACGGCGTGGCCGCGGCCGAGGTGGAGGTCGACGGGTTCACCGGCGCCTACCGCACCCGACGCGTCGACATCGTGCACGACGTCGGCGACAGCCTGTCGCCGCTGGTCGACCTCGGCCAGATCGAGGGCGGGTTCGTGCAGGGGGTCGGCTGGCTGACCCTCGAGGACCTGCGCTGGGACGTCTCGGACGGCGAGCAGCGTGGCCGGCTGACGACCCAGGCGGCCAGCACCTACAAGCTGCCCAGCTTCTCCGAGATGCCGGAGGACTTCCGGGTCGCGATGCTCGAGCAGGCCCACGAGGACGGCGCCGTCTACGGCTCCAAGGCCGTGGGCGAGCCACCGCTGATGCTGGCGTTCGCGGTGCGCGAGGCACTGCGCCAGGCGTGCGCGGCGTTCGGACCCCCGGGCCTGAGTGTCGAGCTGCCCAGCCCGGCCACTCCCGAGGCGGTCTACTGGGCCCTCGACGGTGCCCGGCAGGTGGCCGGCTCCCGCGAGCCGGCGGGAGCGTGAGCATGCGCTGGTTGCAGGCGGTCGAGCAGCTGCGGGAGGAGCGGCGGGCCGGGGTCCTGGTCACCCTGGTCTCCGTGCGCGGGCACGCGCCCCGCGAGGCCGGAGCGAAGATGGTCGTCACGGCCGACGCCACCTGGGACTCCATCGGCGGCGGCAACGTCGAGGCCACCGCGGTCGCGCGGGGCCGGGCGATGCTGGCTGCGGGAGACACTGCGCCGGCGACGTTCGCCCTCGACCTCTCGGACAAGGCACCGGGAGAGCACGGCGTGCAGTGCTGCGGCGGCGAGGTCACCGTGCTGCTCGAGCCGCTCGGCGTACGACCGGCGGTCGCGATCTTCGGCGTGGGGCACGTCGGCCTCGAGCTGGCGCGGATCCTGGCGCGGCACGACCTCGACCTGCACCTGATCGACTCGCGTCCCGACCAGCTGGGTGCCGACGTGCTGGCTCCGCTGGCCGACGCCGACGCGCGGGTGCACGTCCACCACGAGGCCGTGCTGCCCGAGCTGGTGCTGGCGGAGCTGCCGCCGGGCACCCACGTGCTGGTGATGACCCACGACCACGCCGAGGACGTCGCGCTCCTCGACGCGGCGTTGCGGAGCACCCACCTCGGGCCGGTCGGGCTGATCGGCTCGTCGGCCAAGTGGTCGCGGTTCCGCTCGACGCTGCTCGCCGACGGCCACGACCGGGACGCCGTCGACCGGGTCGTCACGCCGATCGGGCTGTCGGAGCTCGCGGGCAAGGACCCGGCGACGATCGCGGTCTCGGTGGCGGCTGCCCTGCTGCAGTCCTTCGCCGACGACCGCGCTCACGCACGCCGGGCCCCCTCGTGAGGCTGTTCCGCGGCACCTTCCTCGACACCCCCGACGACCCGTTCACCGGGGGTGCGTTGCGTGCCGAGGACGACGGCGGGCTGGTCGTCGACGACCACGGCACCATCGCCGCGCGCGGGTCGTTCGCCTCGCTGGCGTCGTCGTACGCGTCCGCCGAGGTCGTCGACCTCCGGGGCGGGATCGTGCTGCCCGGCTTCGTCGACACCCACGTCCACTTCCCGCAGCTGCGCTGCATCGGCGCCCTCGGCATGCCGTTGCTGGAGTGGCTCGACCGCTGCGCCCTCCCGGAGGAGGCGCGCCTGGCGGACCCGGCGTACGCCGGCGAGCTCGCCCGTGCGTTCGTCGGGGCCCTCGCCAACGCCGGGACGACCACGGCCCTGGTCTTCGGCGCGCACTACCTCGAGGCGCACCGACGCCCTGTTCGCGGAGTCCGACCGGCTCGGCCTGCGGATCACCAGCGGCCTGGTCGTCAGCGACCGCGACCTGCGCGACGACCTGCACACCACCCCCGCCCGTGCCTACGACGACTCGCTCGCCCTGGCCACGCGCTGGCACGGCGTGCGGCGCAACCGCTACGCGGTGACGCCCCGGTTCGCCCTCTCCTGCGGCCCCGACCTGCTCGACGCGTGTGCGGCCGTCCTGCACGACGTCCCGGGCACCATCCTGAACAGCCACGTCAACGAGAACCCGGCCGAGATCGCCCGCGTCCGCGAGCTCTTCCCCGGCTGCTCGTCGTACGTCGACACCTACGCCCGTCACGGTCTCCTCCAGCCCGGCAGCGTGCTCGCCCACGACGTCCACCCCACCGACGACGAGCTGCAGGTCCTGGCCTCCGCCGACATCGCCGTCGCCCACTGCCCGACCAGCAACATGACGCTGGGCAGCGGACTGTTCCCCCTGCGCCGGCACCTCGAAGCCGGCGTTCGCGTCGCCCTCGGGTCGGACGTCGGTGCCGGCACCGGGTTGTCGCTGTTCAAGGAGGGTCTGCAGGCCTACTTCGTCCAGCAGGCGCTGGGTGGCGAGGGCGTGGCCCTCACCTCCCCCCACCTGCTCCACCTGGCCACCACTGCCGGCGCCGCGGCCCTCGACCTCGCCTCGACGGTCGGGTTCTTCGGGGAGCAGATGGCCTTCGACGCGATCTGGCTGCGCCCGCGCACCGGCACCCCGCTCGACATCCTGCTCCGCTACGCCGCCTCCCCGGACGACGCGCTGGCCAAGGCGTTCGCCCACGCCACCTCGGCCGACGTCGCCCAGGTGTGGGTGGCCGGCGAGCTGGTGTCGGCCGACCAGTGGCGGCCGCCCGTCCTCGACCGCCGTCGTCCTGTGTCCCTGGAGGGATAGTCCCCGACGTTCTGGCCCCCCGGAGGGATAGTCCCCGACGTTCTGGTCGCCTGAGCGCACCTCGACCCGACCAAAAGGTCGGGGACTATCCGCTCAGGACGCCGACGTAGGTCAGAACGGCGAGCACGCGCCGGTTCTCGTACCGGTCCTCGTTGAGCCCGAGCTTGGTGAAGACACGGCCGACGTGGGTCTCGACGGTCTTGAGCTCCACGACGAGGTGCTCGCCGATGGCGCGGTTGGACCAGCCCTGGGCCATCAGCGCGAGCACCTCCAGCTCCCGTGGCGACAGCCGGTCGAGCAGGGCGTCCCGGTGCCGGGCGCCGCACACCCGGTCGGCGGCACGGGTGGGTCGGAGGAGGGTGCTGGTCATCGCGTGCCCGTCGCTTCGGTGAGGGATCGGTCACTGGTACGTCGATCCGGAGACCCGAAATGCGACAAACCCGCGTCACCCGGTCACGAGAACAGCCGCCAGCTCCCCTCGGAGACGACCTCGACCCGGCCGTCGACCACCTGGATCGCGGTCTCGTCGTCGATCGCGTACGCCGGCCCCTCGATGCCGGCGGCCCAGCCCTCGGCCTCGGCCATCGAGTTGCCGGGTCTGCCCTCGGGGTTCACGTGGGGGCAGATCGAGAAGTCGACGAGGCCGAGGGTCGCGTCGCTGCCGCTGGGTGGCGGCCAGCCGACGAAGTCCTCCCCGACGCGGGGTGTCATCACCATGCTGCCGGCGCTCAGCCCGACCCAGACCGTGTCGCCCAGCGAGGGCAGGAGGTCCGCCAGCCCGGACTCCCGCATCCAGTGGTGCAGGTAGAGGGCATCGCCGCCCGCGGCCAGGAGCACGTCCGTCCTGCGCACCAGCGGGACCCAGCGCTCCTCGTCGATGCTGGGCAGGGCGGTCAGCTCCAGCACGCCGACGGACTTCCAGCCCAGGTCGACCATCCGGTTCTCGGACCGCCCGCTGATGAAGCGCCAGGCCCCTTCGCCGGGCCCGACGTTCGGGTGTCCGTACTCCGCGGTGGGGATGCAGAGGGCGCTGCACTCCTCGATCGGCTTGTCCAGCATGTCGACCAGAGCCCGGTGGATGCTGGCGTTGTTGACGCCCGCGGACGTGAGAAGAAGCCTCACCATGCCTCCCGATCAGTGGGTGGTCGCCCAAACTACCGGCCCCACTTCACCGGCGTCAGCCGCCGGCGCGCAGCACTTCCTCGTACGCCGGGAGGGTGAGGAAGTCGACGAACTCGTCGTCGAGAGCGCTGGCGAGGAACAGGTCGCGGGCCACCTCGAGCTGCGCGGCGTAGGGGCCGCCGGCGGTGACCAGCGCGTCGTACTCCTCGGCGACGATCCGCTCGACCAGCGGCCGGTCGACGACGGTCCCGTCCTCGAGCACGGCGGCGCTGTGGGCCCACTGCCAGATCTGCGAGCGGGAGATCTCGGCGGTGGCGGCGTCCTCCATCAGGTGGTGGATGGCGGCGGCGCCGTTCCCGCTGAGCCAGGCCGCGACGTAGGTGATGCCGACCTCCACGTTGGTGCGCAGCCCGTCGAGGGTGCGGGCGCCCGGCGTCGCGGCCACGCCGAGCAGGTCGGCGGCGGAGACGTCGACGTCGCGCTGGAGCGAGACCTGGTTCGGCGTGGGCATCAGGTCGTCGAAGATCTCCGCGCACAGCGGCACCAGGTCGGGGTGCGCCACCCACGACCCGTCGAACCCCTGCTTCGCCTCGCGGGTCTTGTCGTCGCGCACCTTCGTGAACGCCGCCTCGTTGACCGCCTCGTCGCGCCGCGACGGGATGAACGCCGCCATCCCGCCCATCGCGAACGCGCCGCGACGATGGCAGGTCGCGACCAGCAGGTCGGCGTAGGCCCGCATCATGGGGGCGTTCATGGTCACCGCGTTGCGGTCGGGAAGGGTGTGGTCGCCCGGCGCGTCACGCAGGGTCTTGATGATCGAGAACAGGTAGTCCCAGCGACCGGCGTTCAGGCCCGAGCAGTGGTCGCGCAGCTCGTAGAGGATCTCCTCCATCTCGAAGGCCGCCGGGATCGTCTCGATCAGGACCGTCGCGCGGACCGTGCCGTGGGCGATGCCGAGCGCCTGCTCGGCGTGGCTGAAGACGTCGTCCCAGAGCCGCGCCTCGAGGTGGGACTCCATCTTCGGCAGGTAGAAGTACGGTCCGCTGCCACGCGCCACCAGCTCGGCGGCGTTGTGGAAGAAGTACAGCCCGAAGTCGACGAGTGCGCCGACGGTCGGCTTCCCGTCGACCGTGAGGTGGGCCTCGGGCAGGTGCCAGCCGCGCGGCCGCGGCAGGATCACCGGCAGCCGGTCGGGGTCACGCAGCCGGTACTCCTTGCCCTCCGCGGTGGTCAGCTCGATGGTGCGGCGCACCGCGTCGTACAGGCTGACCTGCCCGCCCACGACGTTGACCCAGTGCGGTGTGTTGGCGTCCTCGAAGTCCGCCAGCCACACCCGGGCGCCGGAGTTGAGCGCGTTGATCGCCATCTTCCGCTCGGTCGGCCCCGTGATCTCGACGCGCCGGTCCTGCAGGTCCGGGGGCGCCGGCGCGACCTGCCAGTCGGCAGCCCGGACGTCGGCGGTCCCGGCGAGGAAGTCGAGGGTGCCTGTGCGGCCGATCTCCGCCCGTCGGGTACGCCGCGCGGCCAGGAGCTCGTCGCGACGGTCACCGAACCGGACCTGCAGGTCGGCGACGAACGCCAGGGCGTCCGGCGTCAGGATCTCCTCGCCGCGCTCGACCTCGGGCCCGGTCACGCTCACCTGTGCCATGGGCCGATCGTAGGACTCAGGGGCGAGACGCCCACCAGCCCAGCAGGGCCGCCTTCGCCTCGTCGTAGGACTGAGGTCCCTCGTCGAGGCGCAGCTCGAGCAGGAATCGGTACGCCGCGCCGACCTCGGGGCCGGGCGTGATCCCGAGGATCTCCATGATCTGCGTGCCGTCGAGGTCGGGCCGGATCGAGGCCAGCTCCTCCTCGGCCGACAGCCGGGTGATCCGGTCCTCGAGCTCGTCGTAGGTGCGCCGAAGCCGCTCGGCCTTGCGCTGGTTGCGCGTGGTGCAGTCGGCGCGGGTCAGGACGTGCAGCCGGTCCAGCTGGTCGCCGGCGTCGCGCACGTAGCGGCGCACGGCCGAGTCGGTCCACTGCCCGTCGCCGTACCCGTGGAACCGCAGGTGCAGCTCGACCAGCTGCGAGACCGCGTCGGTGGTGTCGCCGGAGAACTTCAGCGCCTGCATCCGCTTGCGGGTGAGCTTCGCGCCGACGACGTCGTGGTGGTGGAACGTCACGGTCCCGTCGCCGAGGAACCGGCGGGTGCGCGGCTTCCCCACGTCGTGCATCAGGGCGGCGAAGCGCGACACGAAGTCGGGACCGCCGAGGCGCTCCTCGAGGCCGATCGACTGCTCGAGCACGGTCAGGGTGTGCTCGTAGACGTCCTTGTGCCGGTGGTGCTCGTCGCGCTCCAGTGCGAGCGCGGGCAGCTCCGGCAGCACCAGCGCCGCCAGGCCGGTCTCGACGAGCAGGCTGAGGCCGAGGCGCGGGTACGCCGCGAGCACCAGCTTGACCAGCTCGTCGCGCACCCGCTCGGCCGAGATGATCTGGATCCGCTCGGCCATCGCGGTCATCGCCTCGACCACGGGCGGGTCGACCTCGAACCCGAGCTGGGCCGCGAACCGGGCCGCCCGCATCATCCGCAACGGGTCGTCGGAGAAGGAGTCCTCGGGCCGCCCGGGCGTGCGCAGCAGCCCGTGGGCCAGGTCGACGACGCCGCCGTGGGGGTCGACGAACTCACGCGACGGCACCCGCACCGCCATCGCGTTCACGGTGAAGTCGCGCCGGCCCAGGTCGCCCTCGAGGGAGTCGCCGAAGGCGACCGACGGCTTGCGGGACGAGGGGTCGTAGTGCTCCGAGCGGTACGTCGTGATCTCGACCTGGAAGGGACCCTTGCGGCTGCCGATCGTGCCGAACGCGCGACCGATGTCCCACGTCGCGTCCGCCCAGCCGGCGATCACCCGCTCGATCTCGTCAGGGTGTGCGGAGGTCGTGAAGTCCAGGTCGTTGTGGGCGCGCCCGAGCATGGCGTCGCGGACCGGTCCACCCACCAGGGCGAGCTCGTGGCCGGCGTCGCCGAAGCGCTGACCGAGCTCGTCGATCACCGGACCGATGCGGTCCAGCTCGGCCGCGACGTCGCGCTGGGCGTCGGCCAACCGGATCGTCCCGGGTGGTCGGCGATCTGCGGCGTCGGACACGGGGGTACAGCCTAGGGGGCGCGCGGGGTCGGCGCGGCGTCATGGCGTGCCGGTGCGACGCGGAGCCGCCACTACCATCGGGGGGTGCTCCGCCCGCCGTCGCTGCCGCATGCCCGGGCAGTGGTGACCGCGGGCGTGCTCGTGGTGCTGGGCGGCGTCGTCTGCGTGCCGGCCGCCGTGGCCACCACCGGCTCCGGCGCGGCCCCCTCGGCGGCCGCCTCGGCCCTGGTGACCCGGGTCGACGAGCAGCAGCCGCTGGTGCCCCGGATCCGCAAGATCACCCCGGACTACGTGCCCGAGCACGGCCCGATCGTCATCCGCGGCACGGTCACCAACGAGTCGCAGCGGACCTGGACCGCGATCAACGTCCACGGCTTCATGGGGGACACCCCGATCACCACCGCCGCCGAGCTGGCGGCGGCGGCCCAGGCCCCGATCGACGCCGACGTGGGTCACCGGATCACGGTGGCGGGCACCTTCGCCAGCATCCCGTCGCTCGCGCCCGGGGAGTCCGCCCCGTTCAAGGTGCGGTTGCCGCAGGCGACCCTGCCGGTGTCGACCCCCGGCGTCTACTGGTTCGGCGTGCACGTCCTCGGCGACAACGGCGACGGCGACGCACGGGTGGCCGTCGGTCGCGACCGCACCTTCCTGCCCTTCGTGCCCTCGTCCGAGCTGGCCTCCGGGCAGCACGAGGACGCCGCCCTCGTCGTCCCGGTGCGTTCCGGCGTCGTGCGCGGGCCGGACGGCACCGTCGTCGACCCGGAGCAGTGGGGCACCAGCCTCCGCTCGGGCGAGCTCCACGACGTCGCCGCGCTGGGCCGCGCGGCGCGGGGCCATCCGCTGACCTGGTTGGTCGATCCCGCCGTGCCCGACGTCGTACGCCGGCTCGCGCGCAACAACCCGGCCCGCACCCTGGCGGCGCCGCCGCAGCGCGCCTCGGGCGAGGAGTCCCCGAGCGCCTCGGCCTCCGCCGACGCCACCGCCGACACCGGATCCGGAGCCGCCGGCACGACTCCGGCGCCGGCCACCGCCCGGGCAGCCCGGCACTGGCTCGCTCGGGTGCAGCCGCTGCTGGCCGGCGACACCGGCGAGGTGCTGGCCCTGCCCTACGGCGACCTCGCGGTCGAGTCGGCCGCGCGCTACGACCCCACGCTCCTGCGGGAGGGGTTCGAGCACGGAGCGCGCAGCCTGCGCCGCTGGGGGCTGACCTCCAGCCCGGCGGTCTCGCCCCCGGACGGCCGGACCACCGGCGACACGATCGCGGCACTCCCCCGCGACACCGACGTGATCCTCCCCGACTCCGGTCTCCAGGACGCTCCAGCGACCGTCAACCGGGTCGCCGGCCACCGGGTGCTGGTCACCTCCACGGGAGCGGCCCAGGGAGGACCCGGCCCGGTCGACGCGCACAGCTCGCTGGCACTGCGGCAACGGATCCTCGCCGAGGCGGCCCTGCGTCTCCTCGACGGCCAGCAGCCTCTCGTCGTCCAGCTGCCGACGAGCCTGCACCGCCGCATCCGCCCGAGCTTCTTCTCCGGGCTCGACGTCCCGTGGCTGCGCCTGACGACGCTGAGCGGTGCCACCGCCGTCCCGCCGACCACCCTGGAACCCACCCGGCTGCGTGAGCCCCTGCCCGGCCAGCCGCAGCTCGGACCGGGTGTCTACCTGTCCGCCTCGGACCTGCTCGACCAGGGCCAGACGCTGCAGGCGGTGCTGACCGACAACCACGTCCTGGTCCAGCGCCTCTTCGAGGAGGTCGCCGGCAACGCGTCGTACGCCGCGGCCCGGGAGCCCTACCTCGCCCTCGCCCGGATGCGGATCACCGCGAAGTGGGTCCGCGACAACCTCGACGCCATCGACCTCGCCGCCCCGCCGTCGGTGACCCTGGCCAGCACCTCGGGGCGGTTCTCCGCCATCGTCAGCAACGAGCTGGACGTGCCGGTGACGGTGCGGGTGAGGGCGCTGTCCGACACGCGGCTGCGGATCAGCGGCGGTGAGCAGGTCACGCTCCCGCCCCACGGCCGCACCACCGTCCTCCTCAACGCCTCGACCCACCAGCGCGGCGTCCACACCGTCACCCTCGAGCTCACCAGCAAGGGGGGACGGCCGCTCGTGTCCGCCCGCGACACCTTCCCGATGCGAGCCGAGCAGGTGAGCCGGCTGATCTGGGTGATCATCGGCGCCGGGGTCGTCCTGCTGTTCGCCGCGATCTTCGTCCGCCTGACCCGACGGGCCTTGCGTGCCCGGGCCGCCCGGCGTACCACCCCATGAGCGTCGACGACGCCACCGAGAGCCGCGGCATCCTCGCCTCGTCGGCCGTGATGGCGACCGGCACGATCTTCTCCCGCGCGAGCGGCTACGTCCGCAACCTGCTCCTGGCGGCGGCGATCGGCAACCAGCTCCACGCCGACCTGTTCAACATCGGGAACACGATCCCCAACATGCTCTACATCCTGCTGGCCGGCGGTGTGTTCAACGCCGTGCTGGTCCCGCAGCTGGTGCGGGCGCAGAAGGGCGACACCGACGGCGGCGAGGCCTACACCAACCGCGTGATCACCCTGGCGCTGCTCTTCCTGGGAGCGGTCACGATCCTCCTGGTGATCGCCGCGCCCCTGGTGATGAAGCTCTACCTGAACGGCTCGTACGACGACCCCGGGCTCGCCGCCCAACGCGACTCGGCCATCGCCTTCGCGCGCTACTGCCTGCCCCAGGTCTTCTTCTACGGCATGTTCGTGCTGCTCGGGCAGGTGCTCAACGCCCGCGGGCGCTTCGGGCCGATGATGTGGGCGCCGATCGCCAACAACGCGATCTCGATCGTGGTGCTGGTCCTCTACCTGTTCTGGTTCGGGGCCCTGCCCGCCACCTCCAGCTGCGCGCCGTTCACCTCGACCCAGGAGCTGGTGCTGGGCGGCGGCGCCACCCTCGGGATCGTCGCCCAGGTGCTGATCCTGATCCCGGTGCTCAAGGCGGCCGGCGTGCGCTTCCGGCCGCGCTACGACTTCCGCGGCAGCGGCCTCGGCCACACCCTGCGGCTCGGCATCTGGACCGTGCTCTTCGTGATCGTCAACCAGGTCGCCTACACCGTCGTCGTCCGGCTGGCCTCGGGCGGTACCGCGCGAGCGGCCTGCGGTCAGCCACACCACCACGCCCAGGTCTCCGACGCCACCGGCTACACCGTCTACGCCGCGGCGTTCCTCTTCGTGATGGTGCCGCACGCGATCATCACGGTGTCGCTGGCCACCGCGATCCTGCCGCGCCTGTCCGCCAAGGCGGCCGACGGCGACCTGTCGGGCCTGGCCGGGACGCTCGCCGGGACGCTGCGCACCGCCCTCGCCGTCGTCATCCCCTTCGCCCTCGGCCTGCCCCTGCTGGCCTACGACGCGTCCAAGGTCCTGTTCGGCTACGGCGCGACCGCGTCGACGTTCGACCACTACGTGCCGTCGATGATCCTGTTCGGGCCGGGGATCGTGTTCTTCACCGTCCACTACCTGATGCTGCGCGGCTTCTACGCCCTCGAGCTCAACCGCACGGTCTTCTTCGTCCAGTGCGCGATCGGCGTGACCAACATCGTGGTCGCGGTCGTGCTCGTGCACCGGGCGACCGCCGCCCAGACCTCGCCGGCGCTGGTGCTCGCCTACGGGGCGTCGTACCTCCTCGGCTCGGCCGTCTCCTACGCCCTGCTCCGCCGCCGCCTGGGCGGTCTGGAGACGCCGCACCTGGTCCGGTTCCTGGTCCGGCTGCTGATCGCCGCCGGCCTCGCCGCGGGCCTGGCGGCGCTCCTCGCCCACGCGCTGCCGGGTCGTGGCGACGACGTCTCGCACACGCTCGCGGCGCTGCGCCTGGTGTGGGTCGGCGGCCTCGACCTGGTCCTGTTCCTCGCCTTCGCCCGGATCATGCGCATCCGCGAGGTGACCACGGTGCTCGACACCGTGCTCCGACGTCGACGCGGCCGGCACGTCGCCTCCTAACATGGGGCAGCGAGCGACTCGAGGGGGGATAGGTGGAGGACACCCGGCCCGGCGACGTGCTCGCCGAGCGGTACCGGCTGACCGACCTGCTCACCGAGAGCAAGGGCGGGCGGTTCTGGCGTGCCTTCGACTCCGTGCTCCAGCGCGACGTGGCGGTGCACATCATCGCCTGCGAGGACGACCGCGCGCCCCTGCTCCGTGAGGCAGCCCGGACGTCGGCGACCGTCCTGGACCGCCGGATGCTCCGGGTGCTCGACATCGACGAAGCCGCGGAGCGTTGCTTCGTCGTCAACGAGTGGGGGTCGGGCACCAGCCTCGACATCCTGCTCGCCGACGGCGGGCCGCTCTCCCCGACGGTCGCGGCCTGGATCGTCGCCGAGGTCGCCGACACCCTGGCCCTCGCCCACGAGGCGCAGGTCGCCCACGGTCGCCTGGTGCCCGAGAACGTCCTGATCGACACCGACGGCGCAGTCCGGCTGATCGGCTTCGCGGTCGACGCCGCCCTGCACGGACTGCCCGCGGGCCGGATCTCCACCGACATCGCCGACCTTTCCGGCCTGCTGTACGCCGCCCTGACCGGCAAGTGGGCGGGCGTCAGCCGGTCGGCCGTCCCGTCGGCGCCGTCGACCCACGGGCACGTGATGCGCCCGCGGCAGGTGCGGGCCGGCATCCCGCGCACGCTCGACGCGCTCTGCGACCACGTGCTCAACCACGGCGGCGACACCGAGGTCTCGGCCGCGATGGTGGCGGACTCGCTGCGTGACTTCCTGGGTCCGTCGGCCGCGGCGGCCGAGGGCTGGCTGGCCCGGATCGAGCACCCGCGCCGCGGCGAGGGCCTCGTCGTCCTGCCGCCGCTGCCCGACCCGCCCGCGCGCGACGCCACCGACATCGGCGACGACGACGACACCGGGCTGCAGCCCGCCATCGAGGAGCCCGCTGCCGAGGAGCCGGCCACCGAGGCCGGGAGCGAGGACGGCCTGCCCACCCAGGCCGGGATGCCGATCTTCCACGAGGACACCGACGACGTGACCTGGCTCCGCCACCACAGCGAGAAGCCGCCTCCGCCGCCGGAGTTCGAGCCAACTCCCGAGCGCCCGCTGTTCGCCCCCGACCCGGTCGAGGGCCAGCCCGTACGCCGACCGCGCGCCGCACCGGCCACCACCGGCGCGGGCACGTCCGGCTTCTGGCCGTGGGAGAACACCGGCACCGGGGTCAGCACGGGCAGCGGCGTGCTCCCGGCGTTCGTCGACGAGGACGAGGACGACGACCGCCACGCGCCGGGCACCAGCATGCTGCGCCTCGCCGGCATCATCGCGGCCTGCCTCCTGGTCCTGGTCGCCGTCGTGATCGCCTTCAACCTGGGCCGCGGCAAGACCGCCCTCGGCACGGCGCGCGACGACTCGAGCCCCCCACCGAGCCGGACGACGAGCACGTCCGGCGGACCCACGGCGCAGGCGATCACCGGCATCACGGCCGGCGACTTCGATCCGCAGGGCGGCAACGGGGAGAACGCCGACGAGGCGCCGCGCGCCGTCGACGGCAACCCGGCCACGGCCTGGACGACCCTGCGCTACGACCAGCAGTTCGGCGACGCCGGGCTGAAGAGTGGCGTCGGGCTGGTGCTCGACCTGGGTGCCGCCCACGAGGTGAGCTCGGTCGACCTCACCACGGTCGGGTTCCCCACCTCGGTCAGCGTCTACGTCTCCTCCACGGACCCGCCCAACCTGGTCGGCCTGGACGTCGCCGGCCGCGCCGAGCTCAGCGGCACCCACGGCACCGTCTCGCTCGACCAGCCCGTCACGGGACGCTACGTCGTGGTCTGGCTGACCAAGCTGCCCGCTGTCTCCGGTGGGTTCCGCGGTGGGATCGCCGAGGCGGTGGTCAAGGGTGGCTGACCGGGTCACCGGCCCATCCGACGAGGAGCCCACCGACGCCGAGCTCCTCGCGGCGCACGTCGCCGGCGACCCCGACGCCTTCTCCCGGCTGTTCACCCGCCACCGCGACCGGCTGTGGGCGGTCGCGGTGCGCACGATGGGCAACCCGCACGACGCCGCCGACGGGCTGCAGGACGGCCTGGTCGCGGCGTACCGCCGGGCCGAGACGTTCCGCGGGGATGCCGCCGTCACCACCTGGCTGCACCGTGTGATCGTCAACGCCTGCCTCGACCGGCTCCGGGCCGCCAAGGTACGCCGGACCGAGCAGCTCCCCGACGACCTCGACGAGCAGCGCGACCGCGGCTCCGCGCGCACGGCCACCGGCGAGCGCGACGACCCGGAGCAGGCCGCGATCGGCGACGAACGGCGCCGGGCCCTGCTGGAGGCCCTGGGGACGCTGCCGCCGGAGCAGCGCGCCGCCCTGGTCCTGGTCGACATGGAGGGCTACTCCGTGGCCGAGGTCGCCGTGATGCTCGACTGCGCGGAGGGAACCGTGAAGTCCCGGTGCGCCCGCGGCCGCGACCGGCTCGCGCTCCTGCTGCGTGACGCCTGGGGACCCTGGGTGACCGCCCGGGCGACCGGCCGGATGACGACGCGGCCCGCCCCAGGCGCGCGTGACCGGCCTCACGCGGAACCGGACGCCGGGTCGGCCCGTCCCATCGCCGTCCCCCCGAGACCCAGCCCGACATCCACCACACCAGGCGAAGGAGGTGCCCCGTGACCGAGCGACCCGAGTCCCCTGACTCCCCCGAGATCGCGGAGGTACGCCGCCTCCTCGCCGACGCGCGCCACACCGAGGCGATGCCGGACGACGTGGCGACCCGGATGAACGCCGTGCTCTCCGACCTCGCGGCTGAAGCCGGGGTGGCGAGTCCGAGCGCACACCGGAGCCGCGCCCCGACCGGATCCACCACGACGTCGTCGTCCCGATCTCGGCTCACCGCCGGCGCCGCGTCGCCGGCCTCCTGGTCGCCGCGGCCGCGATCGTCGTCGGCGGGGTCACGATCAGCCCCCACCTCCACACCGGTGGCGACTCCGCCGGCTCGGCCCAGCGAGGACGCCGGCGGCTCCACAGCCCTCGGCGACACCGGCAACACGACCAGCAGCCCGAGAACGCCCCCGCGCCGTCCTCCGGCAACGACTCGGCCCAGATCGCCCAGGGTGTCGTCACGGTCCGGCCCCGGCACTTCTCCGCCGATGCGCGCCAGGGGCGCGTGCTGCTCCAGCGACAGAAGGCGGCTCCGCTCCGCTCGGCCGCGAAGCCGTGTCCGGACGTCCCGGCCCGCGGCCGCCGGGTCGCCGCGGAGTACCAGCACGCCCCCGCGGTCCTGGTCTACCGCCGTGCCGAGGGCGGCAGCCAGGTCGTCGATCTCTACGTCTGCGGCAACGGCCGACCGGTGCGGTCGACGACGCTCCCCGTGCCCTGAGGGGCGCCCGAGACTCCCGGGGCGGACGGGGTCGCTCCGGCTCCCGTCCCGGGAATCCGGCTCGCCTACGATGCGTTGTACGAGCTGGTCGCACGTCCCGCCGGTGGCACGACCAGAACCCGACCGGCAGCTGGGAGCAGTCCGTTCATGACGCAGTCGCAGTCCACGTCCCCCTCGACCGAGGGCGACGTCCGCAACGTCATCATCGTCGGGTCCGGCCCGGCGGGTTACACCGCCGCCGTCTACGCCGCCCGCGCGTCGCTCCACCCCTTGGTCTTCGAGGGCTCGGTGACCGCCGGTGGCGCGCTGATGAACACCACCGAGGTCGAGAACTTCCCCGGGTTCCGCGACGGGATCATGGGCCCGGCCCTGATGGACGAGATGCGGGCCCAGGCCGAACGCTTCGGCGCCGAGCTGGTCGCCGACGACATCGTCTCGATGGACCTCACCGGCGACATCAAGACCGTCAGCACGGTGACCGACACCTACTCCGCTCGTGCCGTGATCCTGGCCACGGGCTCGGCGTACCGCAAGCTCGGCTTGCCGCGCGAGGAGGAGCTCTCGGGCCGCGGCGTCTCCTGGTGTGCCACGTGTGACGGCTTCTTCTTCCGCGACCAGCACATCGCCGTGGTCGGCGGTGGCGACTCCGCGGTCGAGGAGGCGACGTTCCTGACCCGGTTCGGCAGCAAGGTCACGATGATCCACCGTCGCGGCGAGCTGCGGGCCTCGAAGATCATGCAGGAGCGAGCGTTCGCCGACCCGAAGCTGGAGATGCTCTGGGACTCCGAGGTCGCCGCGATCAACGGCGACGACCGGCTGGAGTCGATCACCGTCCGCAGCACGAAGGACGGCACCGAGAGCACCCTCCCGGTGACCGGGCTCTTCATCGCGATCGGGCACGACCCGCGCTCGGAGCTGCTCCAGGGACAGATCGACCTCGACGACGACGGCTACGTCGTGGTCACGCACCCGTCGACCGCCACCAACCTGCCCGGTGTGTTCGCCTCCGGCGACCTGGTCGACCACCACTACCGGCAGGCGATCACCGCTGCCGGCACCGGCTGCGCGGCCGCCCTCGATGCCGAGCGCTACCTCGCCGACCTGGACCACGCGGCGGCCGCGACCACCGCCGCCGAGCCCGTCACGGCGACCGTCTGACCGACCCACCGACCGCGCCTCCGGCACGGGAACATCCGTCGGCGGCATGATGTTGACTCAGGTGACAGCCCGCCGGAGATCCGTCGGCGGGGTGTCGACCCGAACTACTGGAAGGAACTCCCGTGGCGAACTTCGCTGCCGTCACCGACGCCGACTTCGAGGCGCAGGTGCTCAAGTCCGACAAGCCGGTCCTGGTCGACTTCTGGGCCGAGTGGTGTGGCCCGTGTCGGCAGGTCGACCCGATCCTCAGCGAGATCGCCAGCGAGCACGGCGACAAGATCACGTTCCTGAAGATGAACGTCGACGAGAACCCCGTCGTCCCCTCGTCCTACCGGGTGACGGGCATCCCGACCATCAACGTCTACCAGGGCGGCGAGGTCGTGAAGTCCATCGTCGGCGCCAAGCCGAAGTCCGCGCTCCTCAAGGAGCTCGAGCAGTTCATCAGCTGAGCGCGACTCCCTGAACCGACCCGAGGCGGTCGAGCCCTGCGGCTCGGCCGCCTTCGTCGTGTCCGGGGTCGGCCGGTGTCCCTCAGACCGGCGGCTGCGTGCCCGGCGTGCTCCGGGTCGTCGTGCGCGGATGGTCGGCCGTGGTCTTCGGTGCCGGCCGTACGGCGCCCAGCAGCCGCTCCAGGGCACCCTCGAGCTCCTCGCGCCACGAGAGCGTCGCGCGCAGGTCCATCCGCATCCGCGGTGTCGTCGCGTGCGCGCGCTGGGTCTTGAAGCCCACGCTGGTCAGGAAGTCCACAGGCGTCACGCAGCTGCGCACACCGGGCCGCCCGGGCCCGCGCGTGTCACCGAACGCCTCGACCGCCGCGATCCCGCCACGCTCGATCAGGTCACGCGCCATGCCCTGCACCAGCATCCGCCCGAGCCCACCGCCGCGCGCGGCCGGCTCGACGTACACCGCGGAGAGCAGCACGGCGTCGGACGACACCGGCGCCGTCGGGAAGCCGCCGGCACCGGGGAGGTACGCCGGCGGCGCGTACAGCGCGTATCCCACCGGGCGCTCGTCGACCATCATCACCCGGCCGCAGGAGCCCCAGTCGCGCAGGACCGACGACATCCAGGCCTCCTTCTCGGCGGCCGGCTCGTCGACCCGCCCGCGGCGGACCGGGTCGAGCTCCCAGAAGACGCAGCTGCGGCAGGGGGCGTCGAGCTCGGCGAGGTGGTCGAGCGTCATCCGGACGACCTTGCGCGACATGGCCCCTCCCTGCCTCGACCCGCGAGCACCGCTGCGGACACCATCGTAGGCACCTCGCCCATGCCTGGGAGGATGACCGCGTGCGCCGGATCCGCCAGAGCCAGAAGCTGCAGCACGTGCGCTACGACGTGCGCGGGCCGATCCTGGTCGAGGCCCAGCGGCTCGAGGCCGAGGGCCACCGGATCCTCAAGCTCAACATCGGCAACCCGGCGCCGTTCGGGTTCGAGGCGCCCGACGCCATCGTCGCCGACATGGTGCACCACCTGCCCGAGGCGCAGGGCTACAGCGACAGCCAGGGCATCTACCCGGCGCGCACCGCCGTCGCGCACTACTACCAGGAGCGCGGGCTCCGCGACGTCACCGTCGACGACGTCTTCATCGGCAACGGCGTCTCCGAGCTGATCTCGATGGTGCTCCAGGCCTTCGTCGACGACGGCAACGAGATCCTGGTGCCCGCCCCCGACTACCCGCTCTGGACCGGGGCCGTGACCCTCGCCGGCGGCACCCCGGTGCACTACCGGTGCGACGAGAGCAACGGCTGGGACCCCGACCTGGCCGACCTCGAGTCCAGGATCACCGAGCACACCCACGCCTTGGTCATCATCAACCCCAACAACCCCACGGGTGCCGTCTACAGCGAGGACACCGTCCGCGGCCTGGTCGACATCGCCCGCCGCCACGACCTCGTCGTGATGGCCGACGAGATCTACGAGAAGATCCTGTACGACGACGCGGTGCACCACCACGCCGCGACGTACGCCGGCGACGACGTGCTGTGCCTGACGTTCAGCGGCCTGTCCAAGGCCTACCGCGTCTGCGGCTACCGAGCCGGCTGGGTGATGATCTCCGGCCCGCTGGAGCTGGCCACCGACTTCCTCGAAGGCCTCACCCTGATCGCGAACATGCGGATGTGCGCCAACGTGCCGGCCCAGCACGCCATCCAGACCGCTCTCGGTGGCTACCAGTCGATCGATGACCTGATCGTGCCCGGCGGGCGCTTCCACGAGCAGACGATGCTCGCCGACCGGCTGCTCAACGAGATCCCCGGCGTCACCTCGGTGCGGCCACGCGGCGCGCTCTACTGCTTCCCGCGGCTGGACCCGGAGGTCTACCCGATCGACGACGACGAGTCGTTCGTGATCGACCTGCTCCGCGCGAAGCGGATCCTGGTCACCCACGGCACCGGCTTCAACTGGTTCGAGCCCGACCACTTCCGGCTGGTCACGCTGCCGGACGTCGAGGTGCTCTCCGAGGCGATCGGGCGCATCGCGGAGTTCCTCGCCTCGCGCCGCTGACCCTAGGCTGCCCGGATGGCCGAGCTCGTGTACTCGTCGATCATCCGGATCGCCAAGCTCGGCTTCCGCGCGCTCGGCCAGGACATCGACGTCAGCGGCCTCGAGCACATCCCGCGCACCGGCGGCGCGCTGCTCGCCGTCAACCACGTCGGGTACGTCGACTTCATCTACGGCGGGGTCGCGCCCGACCGGATCGGCCGGCGGGTGCGGTTCATGGCCAAGCGCGAGCTGTTCGACCACCGGGTCACCGGGCCGATCATGCGGGCCTGCGACCACATCCAGGTCGACCGCGCGGACGGGGAGTCGTCGTTGGCGGTCGCCCGGGAGTGCCTGGTCCGCGGGGAGCTCGTCGGCATCTTCCCCGAGGCCACGATCTCGCGGGCGATGGAGATCAAGGACCTCAAGACCGGAGCCGTCCGGATCGCCGCCGCGGCCGGGGTGCCGCTGGTCCCGCTCGTCCTCTGGGGCACCCAGCGGATGATGACCAAGGACCACGACCGCGACCTCTCCCGCGGCACCGCCGTCTCGATCCGGGTCGGTCCGCCGCTGGCCGTGTCGGGCGTCGACCCGGTCGCGGGCACGGCCGCCCTCAAGACCGCCCTCGAGGGACTGCTCGACGACGCGGTCACGACCTACCCCCAGCACGAGGACGGCGCCTGGTGGGTGCCTGCGTCGTACGGCGGGAGTGCCCCGACCCTCGAGGAGGCGGCCCGGCTGGACGCCGAGGAGCGGCGCCGACGGGCCGAGAAGCGCCTGGCCGCAGGCCGCTGACCTGCGGAAACACCGCTGTGTCGATCAGCCGATAGATCGCTTTGTCGACATATCGCTAGATCGCCTCAGTGCTCAGATGGGTCGGTCCGTGCGGTTGCGGGGGTCCATGATGTCGACGATCCGGCGCAGGTCCTCGAGCGAGGCGAACTCCACCGTGATCCGGCCCTTGCGCTGACCGAGGTCGACCTTGACCCGGGTCTCGAGCCGCTCCGAGAGCCGCTCGGCGAGGTCCTGGAGGCCGGGCGCGGAGGGCTTGCGCCGGCGTACCGGAGCCTCCTTCGAGCCGGTGTCGCCGACCGCGACGATCTCCTCCAGGCCGCGGACGCTGATGCCCTCGGCGACCACCCGTGCCGCGAGCTGGTCCTGCCGGTCGGCGTCGTCGACGGCCAGCAGGGACCGCGCGTGCCCGGCCGACAGGACGCCGGCCGCGACCCGGCGCTGGACCGCCGGTGAGAGCTTGAGCAGCCGGATCGTGTTGCTGATCTGCGGACGCGAGCGGCCGATCCGCGAGGCGAGCTCGTCGTGGGTGCACGAGAAGTCCTCGAGCAGCTGCTGGTAGGCCGCCGCCTCCTCGAGCGGGTTGAGCTGAGAACGGTGGAGGTTCTCCAGGAGGGCGTCGCGCAGCATGTCGGCGTCGTCGGTCTCGCGCACGATCGCCGGGATCGTCTCGAGGCCGGCCTCCTGGGCCGCCCGCCAACGCCGCTCGCCCATGACCAGCTCGTAGGAGTGGTCACCGCTCCGGCGCACCACCACCGGCTGCAGCAGCCCGACCTCCTGGATGGAGTGGACCAGCTCGGCCATCGCGTCTTCCTCGAAGACCTGACGGGGCTGCACGTGGTTGGGGGCGACCTGCTCGATCGGCAGATCGGCGAAGTAGGCGCCCGCCGGCGCGGGCGGTCGGTCGTCGGTCGCCACCGATCCCGGCGCTTCGCCGTCCGTCACCTCGGGAGCGGCGGTCGGGATCAGCGAGCCCAGGCCACGGCCGAGGCCTCGGCGCTGTCGGTCCTGCGTCATCGCGGGGCCCCCTTCCTGGCCATCTCGCGGGCCGCCTCGAGGTAGGACAACGCCCCGGGCGACGCCGGGTCGTAGGTCATCACGGTCTGGCCGTACGACGGGGCCTCGGAGACCCGGACCGACCGGGGGATCGCGGTCCGCAGCACCTGGTCGCCGAAGTGCTCGCGGACCTCCTGGGCGACGCCGGACGCGAGCCGGGTGCGCCCGTCGTACATCGTCACCATGATCGTGGAGACGACGAGGCGCGGGTTCAGGTGCGCCTTGACCATGTCGACGGTCTCCAGGAGCTGGCCGAGGCCCTCCAGCGCGTAGTACTCGGCCTGGATCGGGATCAGCATCTCGTCGCCGGCCACCAGGGCGTTCAGCGTGAGCAGGCCGAGCGAGGGGGGGCAGTCGACGAAGAGGTAGTCGTAGCGGTCCTCCCCCGCCTCCTCCGCGGTGCCGACGCGCGGGTGGGCGACGATCGCGCGCCGCAGCCGGTTCTCGCGGGCCACCATGCTGACCAGCTCGATCTCGGCGCCGGCCAGGTCGATGGTCGCGGGCACCACGTCGAGCCGTGGCAGGTCGGGCACCGGCGAGCTGAGGCCGGCCAGCTCCTCGCCGTCGACCAGCGCGTCGTACGTCGAGGGCACGCCGCGCTGGTGGTCGACACCCAGCGCGGTCGAGGCGTTCCCCTGGGGATCGAGGTCGATCACCAGCACCCGCTGACCGAGCTGGGCCAGCGCGGCCGCGACGTTCACGGTGGTGGTGGTCTTGCCGACGCCGCCCTTCTGGTTCGCGACCACGAGGATCCGGGTGGCCTCCGGTCGCGGCATCGGGGGGCGGTGCGCCGCCGCCTGCCGGGCGCGGATGGTGTCCTCGGCCATCCGGGCCAGCGGCGTGTTCTCGTCGTCCAGGAGCGAGTTCGTGCCGGCCAGCTCGCCGGCCGTCCGGATCACCCGGGCGTGGGCGACCGCGTCGGCGGTCTCCGTCGCCGCCGTGGCGACCTCGGTGCTGCCCTCGGGAGCCCCCTCGACCAGTAACTCGGGAGCTGGAGGCTCGTTGGTTTCACGTGAAACGGGGCTCGTCTCCTCGGCGGCCGGACTAGTCACAGGCGGCTGTGGAAAACCGGGGTCGTTCTGTGGATGGGCACGCTCAGAGGGCCACCCCAGACCGGTGGAAAACGTTGAATCCCGATCCATCTCCGGAGCCGGATCCGGCCATCCCAGACCGGCCCGGATCGCACCCACCGCCCCCGCGGTCGCGTCCTGAGTCACGCACGTTCCCTTCGTCGTCGGCGAGTGCTCGACTGCGACCAACCTATCCCCGCTGCAGGACCCCGGACCACCCGTACCACCGTGGTCACCGAGGACCCCGGGACCGAGGATCGGACCACCTCGGCCCGGGCGTGCCAACGGTCGAGGTCGGCCGCCGCCGCGTCGATCTCCTCTTGTGCGGAGGAGCCCTTCATCGCCAGCACCAGGCCGCGCTCGGCGATCAGTGGCATCGCCCAGCCCAGCAGCTTCGGCAGGGGCGCCAGGGCCCGCGCGGTGACCACGTCGAAGCGCCGGGGGTCGGTCCACTGCTCGGCGCGACCCCGCACCACGTCCACCCGGTCCAATCCCAGCGCCGCGATCGCCTCCTCGAGGAACGCGACCCGGCGCGCCATCGGCTCGACCAGGGTCACCTGCAGGTCGGGTCGCGCGACGGCGAGCACCAGTCCGGGCAGCCCGGCGCCGGACCCGAGGTCGGCCACCGTGGCGCCGTCCGGCACCAGTGGGGCCACCAGCGCGCAGTTGAGCAGGTGGCGGTCCCACAGGCGTGGCACCTCGCGGGGACCGATCAGCCCGCGGACCACGCCCTCGCTGGCCAACAGGCCGGCGTACCGCTCGAGGAGCGGCAGCCGCCCCGGCGCCACCACCTGGGTAGCGACGGCGGCGTCAGGGGCCGGCACTGTTTCACGTGAAACGTCGGGGTCGGCACCCGGGCCGGTTTCACGTGAAACGTCGCCTGCTTCACTCGCTGAGCTCGTGAAGTCGGCCATCAGGCAGGCAGGACCACCACGTAGCGCCGCGGCTCGACGCCCTCCGACTCCGACGTCAGTCCGGCCGCGGCCACGGCGTCGTGGACGACCTTCCGCTCGAACGGCGTCATCGGTCGCAGCGAGACGCGCTCGCCCGACTCCTTCACCTCCGCGGCCGTGGTGGCGGCGAGCTCCTCGAGCTCGCGCCGGCGGGCGGCGCGGTGACCGGAGATGTCGAGCATCAGCCGGGACCGCTCACCGGTCTCGCGGTAGACCGCGAGCCGGGTCAGCTCCTGCAGTGCGTCCAGCACCTTGCCCTGGTCGCCCACCAGCTGCTGGAGCTCGGCGCCCACGATCGAGACCACCGCCCGCTCCCCCTCGACGTCCATGTCCAGGTCGCCGTCGAGGTCGGCGATGTCGAGCAGCTCCTCGAGGTAGTCCGCCGCGATGTCGCCCTCCTGCTCGAGGCGCTCCTCGAGCGAGGTGGTCTCGCCGGCCTGGTCCTCCCCGGCGCCGTCGTCCTCGTCAGCGTCGTCCGACTCGTCCTCGTCCGTCACCGCAGCGAGGTCGTCGTCCTCGGCCCCCGCACCCTCGGCGACCATCGCCGCGTCCTGCAGCTCGGTGGCGTCGCCGCCGTCGGCGACGGTGTCGGTCTCGACGGCGCCCCCCGTCTCCAGGGTGTCGGTCGACTCGGTGCTCTCGGCGGTCTGCTCGGTCTCGCTCATGCGGTCTTCCCCTCGGTGGTGCCGTCGTCGTCGGTGCGGGCGTTCCCGGGTTTGCCGCCCCCGCTCGGCTTCTTCTTGCGCTGCTGCTTGGACTGCCGCTTGGGCTGCTGCCGTGGCGGGCGCTGCGGCTCCGGCGGCGCCTCGGCCGGGCCGTCGGCCGTGGTCGGCTCGTCCGGCGTCCGGCCCTTGGCACGGTCGCGCGCCACCTTCGCGTCGTACGCCGGCGTCCCCGGTGCCGGGTTGCGCCGGATCACGTAGAACTGCTGGCCCATCGTCCAGAGGTTCGTGGTCGTCCAGTAGAAGAGGACACCGATCGGGAACGCGACACCGCCGACCGCGAAGACCACGGGGAGGACGTACAGCAGCATCTTCTGCTGCTGGGCGTACTGGCCGGTCATCGCGTCGGCCGGCATGTTCTTGGTCATCAGCTGGCGCTGCGTGGTGAACGTGGTGGCCGTCATCGCCACCACGAGGAACGCCGCCAGGATCTGGACGCTCGCCAGGCCCTCCGGCTTCAGGAACGTCGCCGAGATCGGGATGTGGCCGAACAGCTTCGCGTGCCCGAAGCTGAACGCCTGGTCCTTGGTCAGGAAGCCGTTCGCCTTGTCGTTCTTCGCCGCCTGGTCGAGCAGGCGGAACAGCGCGATGAAGATCGGCGACTGCACCAGCAGCGGCAGGCACGACGCGAACGGGTTGGTACCGCTCTCGCGGTACAGCGCCATCGTCTCGGCGGCGAGCTTCTCCCGGTCGTGGCCGTACTTCTTCTGCAGCTCCTTGACCTTGGGCTGGATCAGCTGCATGTTCCGGCTGGCGTTGATCTGCTTGACGAACAGCGGGATGAGCGCGGCCCGGATGACGACGGTCAGCCCGACGATCGACAGCACCCAGGACATGCCGCCGTCCTCGGGCAGCACCAGGCTGAACAGCTCGTGCCACCCCAGCAGCACCGCGGAGATCGCGTAGTAGAGCGGTGTCAGGATGAAGTGGCCGATGGTGCCGAGGAATTCCACGGATCAGGCTCCTTGGGTGGGTGTGGTGCGTGAGGGCACCGGGTCGTAGCCGCCGGCCGCCCACGGGTGGCAGCGCAGCAGTCGGCGTGCGGCCAGCCAGGAGCCACGCACCGAACCGTGCTCCGTCACCGCCTGCAGCGCGTACGCCGAGCAGGACGGGTGGTAGCGGCACACCTGGCCGTAGAGGGGGCTGATGAGGAGCCGGTAGAGGCGCAGGAAGCCGATCAGCAGGTACCGCATCGGTCAGCTCACCGTCCCCGGCTCGGCACGACGCCCGGCGTCGAGGGCCCGCTGCAGACAACGGTCGAGGTCGGCGCCGAGTTCCTGGTACGTCGCGTGGCCGGCCGGCGCGAGCGCACGCACGACGAGCCGGCTGCCGGTCGGCAGCCGGTCGAGGCGGTCGCGGCACAGGTGCCGGAGCTGACGTTGGACACGATGACGGAGGACGGAGTTGCCGACGCGTTCGACCGACCACGAAACCCACCCTGGTCGGGTCGGTCGCGCGGTGCGCCTCGTCCGCGTCACCGCCGAGCAGGTGCACCACGAGGGTGTCGCTGCCGTGACGACGTCCGCGACGGACGACCAGGCGCAGGTCATCACCGCGAGTGAGGCGATGCTGCGACGGGAGCACGTACGCGCGGGCACGAGGCCGGTCGAGCCGGAGGCTCAGACCGCCAGGCTCTTGCGGCCCTTGCGGCGACGCGCGGACAGGATGGAGCGCCCCGCGCGGGTGCGCATGCGCAGCCGGAATCCGTGCACCTTGTGACGGCGGCGGTTGTTCGGCTGGTACGTACGCTTGCTCACGACATCTCTCCGATGGGTCAGGGACGAGTCACGCCGGCTCTCCGGTCAGATCGCCCGTTGGCGTCGGGCAGCGCTGATGGAAGCGACAGGGTCCTGTGGCTTCAACCGGCACCGCCCACCCACGTCCTCCGACCACCCAGCAGGGGTGCGGGAGCGACATGGACATGCGGCACCCGTCGACACCGGGTGACCGAGGAACGGTACGCGCGGCCGCTCCGGCAGGTCAAATCCCGCGCGCTCGGTCCGGTGGCCGACCGGGCGGCTGTGGAAATCGATCGGCACCCGGCCCGTCCCCCGCGACCTGCGCCGGCGTTCCGCAACCTGTGGATAGCGCCTTGCCCGGGCACTCCGAACGGCGTTATGTTCGGACCTCGTCGAGTTTCCCCGCGTTCGGGTCGGCCCTTCCCCGCAGCCCGAGTCGGCACCACCGGCATTGGCCCTCATCCGGCCTCTGACCTGCGGTGATGCTGCAAGTGCTGCCTCCACCGCGAACATCTCGGCAGGCTGTTTCCACAAGGCGACAGCCACGTTCACAAGGTGTGGACAAACCTGTGGAACCGGTGACCGCCCCCCGACCGCCGCGCGGGGGCCGAGCCATCGGCACGCGCGACGATCAGAGAGCGGGACTTCCTGTGGACAACGACGCCGACCTGGCTGCTGCCTGGCAACGTGTCATCGACGAGCTCCAGCCCAACCAGCAGGCCTGGGTCAAGGCCAGCGAACCCGCCGGCTGGCACGGGAACACCGCGATCATCGCGGTCGCGGACGACTTCACCCGCACCCAGCTCGAGGGCCGGCTGCGGGGTCAGCTCGAGGACGCCCTGACCGAGAGCTTCGGCCGTGAGGTCCGGCTCGCCGTGACCGTCAACCCGGCGCTCGCCGACGACGAGGCGCTGACGCACTCCCTCGAGGAGTCGATGAGTCCATCTGTCGACATGGCGACAGATCTCCATGTCGCCTCCCAGCCCCCGCACCCTGCACGATCCCCGCCCGGCCTCCGGCGAGACCCGGCTCAACCCGAAGTACGCCTTCGAGACGTTCGTGATCGGGTCGTCCAACCGTTTCCCCCACGCCGCCGCCGTCGCGGTCGCCGAGGCGCCGGGCAAGGCCTACAACCCGCTGCTGGTCTACGGCGACTCCGGCCTGGGCAAGACCCACCTGCTGCACGCGATCGGCCACTACGTCCGCTCGCTCTACAACGGCGCCAAGGTGCGCTACGTGTCGAGCGAGGAGTTCACCAACGAGTTCATCAACGCCATCCGCGACGACCGGCAGGACCGCTTCAAGCGCCGCTACCGCGACGTCGACGTGCTGCTGATCGACGACATCCAGTTCCTGGAGGGCAAGACCCAGACCCAGGAGGAGTTCTTCCACACGTTCAACACGCTCCACAACGCCAACAAGCAGATCGTGCTGACCTCCGACCGCGCCCCCAAGCGCCTCGAGGCGCTCGAGGACCGCCTCCGCAACCGGTTCGAGTGGGGCCTGATCACCGACGTCCAGCCGCCCGACCTCGAGACCCGGATCGCGATCCTGCGCAAGAAGGCCGCCATGGACCGGCTCTCGGCCCCGGCCGACGTGCTCGAGTTCATCGCCAGCAAGATCCAGACCAACATCCGCGAGCTCGAGGGTGCGCTGATCCGGGTCACCGCGTTCGCCAACCTCAACCGCCAGGAGGTCGACATGACCCTGGCCGAGATCGTGCTCAAGGACCTGATCCCCGAGGGCGGCGAGCCCGAGATCACCGCGGCCCTGATCATCGCCCAGACCGCGGCGTACTTCGGCCTCTCCATCGACGAGCTGACCGGACCCAGCCGGGGCCGGCACCTGGTGATGGCCCGGCAGATCGCGATGTACCTGTGCCGCGAGCTCACCGACCTGTCGCTGCCCAAGATCGGCGCGCAGTTCGGCAACCGCGACCACACCACCGTGATGTACGCCGACCGCAAGATCAACCAGCTCCTCGCCGAGCGCCGTGCGGTGTTCAACCAGGTCAGCGAGCTGACCAACCGGGTCAAGCTGCAGGCCCGGCAGTCGTAGGTGAACTACATCGCTGCAAGATGTGGGCAGCGGTGTGCGTCCGACCCGGCGCGTCGTCCACAGCCCGTGTGGAACGCCGGACGACGGCCACGGTCGCCGGCCACGCGCACCACAGGAGACCTGGGATTCCCACCGCCCGCTCCACAGCCCCTGTGGACGCCGAACCGGGCCCTGACCTGGCCCGACACCCGTCGTCCACAGTTTCCACGGTTGCTACTACTCCCACGGACCTAGAGAGGGATCTGGACCATGTGCAACATCCACGACCCGGCCTCCCTGGGGACAACCGGCACGACCGGCCGCCGGAGCACGGCTCGACAATGCCGGGCGGCACTCCCGCGTGGGGGACCCGCGTGGCAGGATGCACAGTCCAGAATTCCCACGGTGCGGTTCGTCGCGCCCCTCCCGTCTTGCGAAGGACCCGTGAAGTGAAGTTCCGCGTCGACCGCGACGTACTCGCGGATGCCGTCGCCTGGGCGGCACGCAGCCTTCCCGTCCGTCCGAGCGTCCCGGTGCTGTCCGGTCTGCTGATCGAGGCGAGCGACGACGGCCTGGTGCTGTCGACGTTCGACTACGAGACCTCCGCCCGCGCCACGCTCAGCGCCGAGGTGTCCGACGAGGGCAAGGCGCTGGTCAGCGGCCGCCTGCTGTCCGACATCTGCCGCAGCCTGCCGGCCAAGCCGGTCGAGATGGTGCTCGAGGGCTCGCGGGTGAGCCTGACCTGCGGCTCGGCGCGGTTCAGCCTGCAGACCATGCCGGTCGAGGACTACCCCGCGCTGCCCGACATGCCCGCCGCGACCGGCACCGTCTCCAGCGACGTGTTCTCCCACGCCGTGCAGCAGGCCGTCACCGCGGCCGGCCGCGACGACATGCTGCCCGTGCTCACCGGCGTCCGGATCGAGATCTCCGGCTCGGGCATCTCGATGCTCGCCACCGACCGCTTCCGGCTGTCCCACCGCGAGCTGGTCTGGGACCCGAACAGTCCCGACGAGTCACTGGCGGCGCTGGTCCCGGCGCGGGTGCTCGGCGACACCGCGCGCTCCCTGACCGCGGGCAGCGAGGTCACCATCGCCCTGGCCGCGGGCGGCACGGGCGAGGGCATCATCGGTTTCGAGGGCTCGGGCCCCGGCGGCAGCCGTCGTACGACGACCCGGTTGCTCGACGGCGAGTTCCCCAAGGTCCGCAGCCTGTTCCCCAACGAGCACCAGACGACCGCGACCGTCGACAAGGCCGCGCTGATCGAGTCGCTCAAGCGGGTCGCCCTCGTGGCCGAGCGCAACACCGCGGTCCAGCTGGCGTTCTCCGACGGCACCCTGACCCTCGACGCCGGCTCCGGCGACGAGGCGCAGGCGAGTGAGTCGATCGAGGCCACGATCCAGGGCGACGACATCACCACCGGCTTCAACCCGCAGTTCCTGCTGGACGGCCTCCAGGTCATCGACGAGGCCGTGGTCGAGCTGGCGTTCACGGTGTCGACCAAGCCCGTTGTCATCAGTGGTTCGATGGGAGACAGTGACCCCACAGGCGAAGGCACCGGCTTCCGCTACCTGTTGATGCCGAGGCGCCTGCTCTCCTGACCCGACTCCCGCCCTACCACTGCTAGGAGCGTTGCATGGACCTCGGACTCGTCGGCCTCGGCAAGATGGGCGGCAACATGCGCACCCGGATGCGCAACGCCGGCCACACCGTGATCGGCTTCGACCGCAACCCGGACGTCTCCGACGCCGGCAGCCTCGCCGAGATGGTCGAGCAGCTGCCGAGCCCGAAGGTGGTCTGGGTGATGGTGCCCGCCGGCGACCCGACCCGCGACACCGTCCAGGAGCTCGCCGGGCTGCTGGGCGAGGGTGACCTCGTCGTCGACGGCGGCAACTCCAAGTGGACCGACGACCAGATCAACGCCGACCTCCTCGCCGAGAAGGGGATCGGGTTCGTCGACTGCGGCGTCTCCGGCGGTGTCTGGGGGCTGAAGAACGGCTACGCGCTGATGTGCGGCGGGTCCGACGCCGACGTCGCCAAGGTGCAGCCGGCGTTCGACGCCCTCAAGCCCGAGGGCGACTCGGGCTTCGTCCACGCCGGCAAGGCCCCGGGTGCCGGCCACTTCTCGAAGATGGTCCACAACGGCATCGAGTACGCCGTCATGCAGGCCTACGCCGAGGGCTGGGAGCTCCTCGACAAGGTCGACATGGTCGAGAACGTCACCGAGGTCTTCAACTCCTGGCGCGAGGGCACCGTCATCCGGTCCTGGCTGCTCGACCTCCTCGTCGCGGCCCTCCAGGAGGACGCCCACCTCGACAAGATCGCCGGCTACGCCGCCGACTCGGGCGAGGGTCGCTGGACCGTCGAGGCCGGCATCGACAACGGCGTGGCCATGCCCGCGATCGCGGCGTCCCTGTTCGCCCGCTTCGTCTCCCAGCAGGACGACAGCCCCGCGATGAAGGCGGTCGCGGCGATGCGCAACCAGTTCGGCGGTCACGCGGTCAAGACCGAGGCGCCTCCCGGCGGCGACGCGTCGCCGACCAGCTGAGGGCCGAAGAGCACCTCCGTTGTACGTCGCGCACCTGACGCTGGTCGACTTCCGCTCCTACGCGACCGCGGAGGTCCCCCTGGAGCCGGGTGCGACGGCGTTCATCGGCCGCAACGGGCAGGGCAAGACCAACCTGGTCGAGGCCATCGACTACCTCTCCCGGCTGAGCTCCCACCGGGTCGCCGCCGACGCGCCGCTGGTCCGCGCCGGCGCCGAGCGTGCACTGGTACGCGCCGCGGTCGTCCGCGACGGGCGGGAGGCGATCCTCGAGATCGAGATCCACCCGGGCAAGTCCAACCGGGCGCGGGTCAACCGCGCCGACCTGCCTCGGGCCCGCGAGCTGATCGGCCTGGTCCGCACCGTCGTCTTCGCCCCCGACGACCTGGCCCTGGTCAAGGGCGACCCGTCGGGGCGCCGTACGTTCCTCGACGACCTGCTGGTGCTGCGGGCGCCGCGACTGGCCGGCGTCCGCCAGGACTACGAGCGGGTGCTCCGCCAGCGCAACTCCCTGCTGAAGACGGCCGGCCACGCGCGGCGCGGCTCGTCGTCGGAGGAGAGCGCGTTGTCCACGCTCGGTGTCTGGGACGCCCACCTCGCGAGGACGGGTGCCGAGATCCTCGCGGAGCGTCTGCGGCTCGTCGACGAGCTGCGTCCCTACGTCGGCAACGCCTACGCGACCGTGGCCCGCGGCGCGACGAGCGACGACGCCGGCCTCGAGTACCAGCCCAGCCTGGAGATCGGCGACCTCACCGACCGCGCGTCCCTGACCGAGCGGATCCTCGAGGAGCTCGAGGTCCGCCGCCCCGACGAGCTCGACCGGGGGGTGTCCCTGGTCGGCCCCCACCGCGACGAGCTCGCGCTGACCCTGGGCAACGGCGAGCACCGGCTGCCGGTGCGCGGCTACGCCTCCCACGGCGAGTCCTGGTCGTTCGCGCTGGCCCTGCGGCTCGCGTCGTACGACCTGGTCCGGGCCGACGGCGACGACCCGATCCTGATCCTCGACGACGTCTTCGCCGAGCTCGACGCCGAGCGCCGTTCCCAGCTCGCCGAGCTGGTGGCGGGGGCCGAGCAGGTCCTGGTCACGGCCGCCGTCTCGGCCGACGTGCCGGAGAAGCTCGCCGGCACCCGCTTCCTGGTGGCCGGCGGCGAGGTGACCCGTGAGCCCTGACGACGAGGTCGCCGGGCCGGGCGACGAGCAGCCGGAGCACGCCGCGCGACGGGCTCGACCTGGCGCGCACGCTGGCCCGGGCGACGGCTCGCTCGACGCCCGGCCGCAAGTCCGCCGTACGCCGGACGACCGGGCGAGCCCCGCGCACCGGCCGGGTCTCGGGTGCCCACCCCGACGGCCGGGACCCGCAGACCCTGGACGCCGCCCTCAGCCGCGTCGTCGACGACCACGGGCTGGCAGGTCGACCTCAAGGTCGCCTCGATGTTCGCCCGCTGGGCCGAGCTGGTCGGCGCCGAGATCGGCGCCCACAGCCGGGCCGAGTCGTTCGCCGACGGCAAGCTCGTCGTGCGCACCGACTCGACCGCCTGGGCGACCCAGCTGAAGCTGCTCGCGCCGACCGTCGTACGCCGCCTCAACGAGGATCTCGGCCACGGCACGGTGGTCGTGATCGAGGTCCTCGGGCCGCACGCGCCGTCGTGGAAGCACGGCACCCGCTCGGTCCGGGACGGACGTGGTCCGCGCGACACCTACGGGTGAGCCGCCCGCGCGCGCAGGGCTCGCGAAATGCCGATCTGGCGGCTCGCGGACGTATGGGGACCCGTCTGCACCCCCGATCGGCGCTCCGAGGCGGCATTGCGCGCCGTCTGAAGCCGATTTTCCTGCCCCGACACCCCCGTCCTGGGGATGGCGGCGTGGGCTGCGGCCCCAGAACGGCTAGTATGGACGTCGAGGCCGCGAGCTGTTCCGCTACGCGGCCTGATCCATGCCAGGCCCGAATCGAAGAGGTGCGCGTGAGCGACGAGACTCCCGAGCAGTCCATCCCCACCAGCAGCGAGTCCACCCCGCCCCCCACCCCCAGCGTCGTCCTCCCCGAGCCGCCCAACGGGGTCGAGTACGACGCCTCCGCGATCCAGGTCCTCGAGGGCCTCGAGGCGGTGCGCAAGCGCCCCGGCATGTACATCGGCTCGACCGGCGAGCGCGGGCTCCACCACCTGATCTGGGAGATCGTCAACAACGCCGTCGACGAGTCGCTGGCCGGCTACTGCGACCGGATCGTGGTCACGCTGATGGCCGACGGCGCCGTGCGGGTCGACGACAACGGGCGTGGCATCCCGACCGACACCGCCCCCGGCCAGGAGCTGCCGGCCGTGACCACCGTGCTCACCGTGCTGCACGCCGGCGGCAAGTTCGGCGGCGGTGGCTACAAGGTCTCGGGCGGCCTCCACGGCGTCGGCGTCAGCGTGGTCAACGCGCTGTCGAGCCACTTCACCGTCGAGGTGAAGAACCGCGGGCGCCTGTGGCGGCAGACGTTCTCCGTCGGCGTGCCCGACGGCGAGCTCGAGGACGTCCGCGAGCTGGAGCCCGACGAGCGCACCGGCACCACGATCATCTACTGGGCCTCGCCCGACGTCTTCGAGACCACGTCGTACTCCCTCGAGACGATCACCGCCCGGATGCGCGAGTACGCCTTCCTCAACAAGGGCCTCGAGATCGTCGTCCGCGACGACCGCCCGGCGGCCGCCGAGGTGCTCGACGCGGTCCAGGACGACACGGTCGACAACGACGTGGACGCCGCCGGCCCGGCCTCGATCCACCAGAGCGAGGGCGGCGGGATCGAGCAGACCTTCCGCTTCGACCGCGGGCTGGTCGACTTCGTCGAGTACCTCAACAAGCGCAAGACCCTGGCCAACCCGACCGTGATCTCGTTCGAGGCCGAGCAGAGCGCCGGCGCCCAGGGCGGCACCCAGGACCTCAGCCTCGAGGTCGCCATGCAGTGGAACGTCTCGTTCACCGAGTCGGTGCACACCTTCGCCAACACCATCAACACCCCCGAGGGCGGCACCCACGAGGAGGGCTTCCGCTCGGCGCTCACCACCCTGGTCAACCACTGGGGCGAGGAGTGGGGCCTGATCAAGAAGCGCGAGGACCGGGTCTCCGGCGACGACGTCCGCGAGGGTCTGACCGCGATCGTCTCGGTCAAGCTGACCGACGCCGCAGTTCGAGGGCCAGACCAAGGCCAAGCTCGGCAACACCGAGGCGAAGGGCTTCGTCCAGCGGGTCGTCAACGACCACTTGGGCGCCTGGCTCGAGCAGAACCCCGCCGAGGGCAAGGACATCGTCCGCAAGGCGCAGGCCGCGGCGTCCGCCCGGATCGCCGCCCGCAAGGCGCGCGACCTCGCGCGCGGGCGCAAGGGCCTGCTCGGAGGCGGTGGGCTGCCGGGCAAGCTGTCCGACTGCCAGTCGACCAACCCCGAGGAGTGCGAGGTCTTCATCGTCGAGGGCGACTCGGCCGGTGGGTCGGCCCGTCAGGGCCGCGACCCGCGCGTGCAGGCGATCCTGCCGATCCGCGGCAAGATCCTGAACGTCGAGAAGGCCCGGATCGACAAGGTCCTGGCCAACACCGAGGTCCAGGCGATCATCTCCGCGCTCGGCACCGGCATCCACGAGGAGTTCAGCCTCGACAAGCTGCGCTACCACAAGATCGTGCTGATGGCCGACGCCGACGTCGACGGCCACCACATCAACACCCTGCTGCTGACCCTGCTGTTCCGGTTCATGAAGCCGCTGATCGAGCACGGCTACGTCTACATGGCACAGCCGCCGCTCTACCGCCTGCGGTGGAACAAGCCGGCCGAGCACGAGTTCGTCTACTCCGACTCCGAGCGCGACGCCCTGATGCGCGACGGGCTGGCGTCGGGGCAGAAGCTGCCCAAGGAGAACCCGGTCCAGCGCTACAAGGGCCTCGGTGAGATGAACGCCGAGGAGCTGTGGGAGACCACGATGAACCCCGACCAGCGGCTGATGCTCCAGGTGACGCTCGACGACGCCGCCCGGGCCGACGAGATCTTCTCGATCCTGATGGGCGAGGACGTCGAGCAGCGCCGGTCGTTCATCCAGCGCAACGCCAAGGACGTGCGGTTCCTCGACATCTAGCTCACGCGTCGGTCGAGCCTGTCGAGACCACGATACGAAGATCTAGAGCAGACACTAGACAAGGGTAGAGAGCCAGAGAATGACCGAGACCCCCAGCAACCTCGGCACCGGCAACGCCGGCGGAGGCGACGGCCCCGGACCCGGTGGCCGGATCGAGCCGATCGAGCTCCAGACCTCGATGCAGCGCGCCTACATCGACTACGCGATGGCGGTGATCGTCGGCCGGGCCCTGCCCGACGTGCGCGACGGGCTGAAGCCGGTCCACCGGCGCGTGCTCTACGCGATGTACGACGGCGGCTACCGCCCCGACCGCGGCTTCTCCAAGTGCTCCCGCGTGGTCGGCGACGTGATGGGTCAGTACCACCCCCACGGCGACACCGCGATCTACGACACCCTGGTCCGGCTCGCCCAGCCGTGGGTGATGCGGGCCCCGCTGGTCCACGGCCAGGGCAACTTCGGCTCTCCGGGCAACGACTCCGCGGCCGCGATGCGCTACACCGAGTGCCGGATGGCGCCGCTCGCCCTGGAGATGGTGCGCGACATCCACGAAGACACCGTCGACTTCCAGCCCAACTACGACGGCCGGTCGCAGGAGCCGATGGTCCTGCCGGCCCGCTACCCCAACCTGCTGGTCAACGGCTCGGCCGGCATCGCCGTCGGCATGGCCACCAACATCCCGCCGCACAACCTGCGCGAGATCGCCGACGGCGCCACCTGGGCGCTCGAGCACCCCGACGCCACTCGCGAGGAGCTGCAGGACGCGCTCGTCGAGCGGGTCAAGGGCCCCGACTTCCCCAACGGCGCGCTGATCGTCGGCCGCGAGGGCATCGAGCAGGCCTACCGCACCGGCCGCGGATCGGTCACCCAGCGCGCGGTCATCGAGATCGACGAGGACGCCAAGGGCCGCACCTGCCTGTCGATCACCGAGCTGCCCTACATGGTCAACCCCGACAACCTCGCGCTGAAGATCGCCGAGCTGGCCGACTCGGGCAAGGTCCAGGGGATCTCCGACGTGCGCGACGACTCCTCGGGCCGCACCGGCCAGCGGCTCGTCGTGATCCTCAAGCGCGACGCGGTCGCCCGCGTGGTGCTGAACAACCTGCTGAAGCACACCGAGCTGCAGACCAACTTCAGCGCCAACATGCTGGCCCTGGTCGACGGCGTCCCGCGGACGCTGACCGTCGACCAGTTCATCAGCAACTGGGTGGCCCACCAGATCGAGGTGATCCAGCGTCGTACGCGGTTCCGCCTCGACGAGGCCGAGCGGCTCGCCCACGTGCAGCGTGGTCTGGTCAAGGCGCTCGACGCGCTCGACGAGGTGATCGCCCTGATCCGGCGTTCGCCGGACGTCGACGACGCGCGCACCGGCCTGATGGAGCTCCTCGAGATCGACGAGATCCAGGCGCAGGCGATCCTCGACCTCCAGCTGCGCCGGCTCGCAGCCCTCCAGCGCCAGGCGATCATCGACCGCCTGGCCGACCTCGAGCGCACCATCGCCGACCTCGAGGACATCCTGGCCAACGAGGCCCGCCAGCGGCAGATCGTCTCCGACGAGCTCGGCGAGATCGTCGAGAAGTACGGCGAGGACCGGCGTACGCAGATCATCGCCTCCGACGGTGACCTCTCGATGGAGGACCTGATCCCCGACGAGGACCTCGTCGTCTCGATCACCCGCGGCGGCTACGCCAAGCGCACCCGCGCCGACCAGTACCGCACGCAGAAGCGCGGCGGGAAGGGCGTGCGCGGCGCGACCCTGCGCGGCGACGACGTGGTGCAGCACTTCATCGCGACCACCAACCACCACTGGCTGTTGTTCTTCACCACCGCCGGCCGGGTCTACCGCACCAAGGCCTACAACCTGCCGGAGGCGTCGCGCGACGCCAAGGGCGGCCACGTGGCCGGGCTGCTCAGCTTCCAGCCCGACGAGGACATCGCGCAGGTGCTGGCGATCCGCGACTACGAGCAGGCGCCGTACCTCGTGCTGGCCACCCGCAACGGCCTGGTCAAGAAGACCCGCCTGGGCGACTACAACTCGCCCCGCCAGGCCGGCGTGATCGCGATCAACTTCCGCGAGGACGACGACGAGCTGATCGGCGCCGAGCTGGTCGAGCCGACGACGACATCCTGCTGGTCTCGCGCAAGGGCCAGTCGATCCGGTTCCCCGCCGACGACAGCCAGCTCCGGCCGATGGGTCGGGCGACGTCCGGCGTCACCGGCATGAAGTTCCGCGCCGGCGACGCGGTCCTGTCGATGTCGGTGATCCGGGCCGACCAGGTCGAGGCCGAGGCGCACGACGCGGTCAAGCCGCAGTACGTCTTCACGATGACCGACGGCGGCTTCGCCAAGCGCTCGCGGATCAGCGACTACCGCCAGCAGTCGCGGGGCGGTCTGGGCATCAAGACGATGTCGCTGGCCAACGAGGACCGAGGCGGCCTGGTCGGCGCGTTCATCGTGGTCGACGACGACGAGATCCTCTCGATCACCCAGGGTGGTCAGGTGGTGCGCAGCCCGATCAACGCAGACTTCCGGGCAACCGGTCGGTCCACCATGGGCGTGAAGTTCGTGACGCCCAAGGACGGCGACGCCGTCGCCGTCGTGACCAGGTCGGTCGAGTCGCCGGACGAGGTGCTGGAGGAGGCCTCGGGGGCACCTACCCCGTCGGGTGACCCGGAAGGGGACGTGTCCGCGGACGGATCCGGCGAATCGCCGGATGTTGTCCCGGATGCAACAATCGAGAGCGGGACGACGTCTTCACCGGTGTCGTCCGAGTCCGAGAACGGACCTGCTGCCGATCCAGGAGAGTGAGGGCTGATGACAGAGCGCTCTGCCGAGCAGGCACCTGTCCAGACGCGCCCCCGACCACCAGGACACCGCGCGGATCCCCTTGGCCGAGCGACTCCAGCGCCGCATCAGCGCCAACGGCGAGCGGCGTGCCGCCGGCCAGGCGTCCCATGAGCCGTCCCGCGAGAACGGTCACGGGAACGGCCGGGTGCTCCCGCCGATGCCCACCGACCTCGCCCAGCGCACCGACGAGCGGCCCGCTGTCGCTCAGCCCGCGCCCGCGGCCCAGCCCGTCACGCAGCCCGAGTCGCAGCAGCGGTCGGTGCAGACGGCACCCGAGCGGCCCACGGAGCAGACCGCCCAGGTGCCGGTGGTGCCGGTCCGCGAGGCCACGGCCGCACGACGTACGCCGTCCGCGACGCGCGGCCCGCGCCGTGCCCGACTGCGGCTGAGCCGGATCGACCCCTGGTCGGTGATGAAGGTGTCGTTCCTGCTGTCGATCGCCTTCGGCATCGTCACCGTGGTGTCGGTCTTCATGGTCTGGTCGGTGCTCGGCGCCGCCGGTGTGTGGAGCTCGATCAACAACACCGTCTCCGACACCGTCTCCAGCGGCAACAACGTCTCGACGTTCAACATCGAGGACTACCTCGGGATGTCGCGGGTGCTCGGCTTCACCATGCTGGTCTCGGTGATCGACGTCATCCTGATCACCGCGATCGCCACCCTGGGCGCGTTCCTCTACAACATGTCCGCGTCGCTGCTCGGCGGCGTCGAGGTCACGTTGTCCGAGGACAGCTGAGCCGTTCCCCACGCCGGTGGCGGCCAGTCCCGATTCGGTGACGCTTCCGGCGCTGCGGTAATGTCTCGCACCGGTCGCCCTGTCGTCGCAGGCGGCCGTCCTGGTCTCTCGACGACCAGATCCGGGCCTATAGCTCAGACGGTTAGAGCGCTTCCCTGATAAGGAAGAGGTCAGAGGTTCAAGTCCTCTTAGGCCCACTGGTTCACCCATCCACACGCCGGAGTCCGCCATGAAGAAGCTCTTGCTGCTCGCCCTCGCCGCCGCCGGCGTCCTGTTCGCCAAGAAGAAGCTCGACGAGGGTCAGCGCGAGCAGGCCCTCTGGGCCGAGGCGACCGACAAGGTCGACCGCGACTGACCCCCCACGCCGGGGTGCCGGCGTTCCGGGGCCTTGGCGCAATTGGTAGCGCACCTGCTTTGCAAGCAGGGGGTTAGGGGTTCGAGTCCCCTAGGCTCCACCGCTCCTCCGATGTCCCGGCTACGGCGCCGCACGCCACTACAGTGACCTCCGTGTTCTTCGGGGAGCAGGCGATCGTGATCGGCCGGCGGTGCTCGAGGCAGGTGACGTGACCAGGGGCCACGGCATCCGGGTCGACGACGCCGGAATGCATTTTCCGGCGAACACTCCGGGGGCAGGCGCGCTCGACCTCCTGGTCGGGGGCCACCGGGTGTGGTCCTTCGCCCTGGAGTCCGACGGCACCCGCACGCCGAGCGGCTGGGTGGTCCGCTGGCCGCCCCGGCTGAGGGTACGGCTGCGGGGCCGCGCGCCCGTCGTCGTACGGCGGCACGAGGGTCTCGTGCTCTTCGACCAACCGGTCGGCTTCGGCGGCTCGGACGACCCGTTGTCCCTGACCGACGAGCACGGCGTCGCCCTCTCCCTGGACAAGTCGGGCCGGATGCAGCGGATGTTCGAGAACCTGGACCGGGCCGCCGTCGAGGCGCTGGTGCGGGAGTCCCGCCGCGTGCTCGACGACCTGGTCGGCTGCGGCGCCCGTGCCTACGTCTGCTACGGAGGTCTCCTCGGCGCGCGCCGCACCGGGCACGTCATCGGACACGACTCCGACCTCGACCTGGCCTTCCTCAGCCACGGGACGCACCCCTTCGACGTGATTCGCGAGAGCCGGCGGCTGGAGGGCGCCATGCGGCGACGGGGCTGGTCGGTGGTCCGGATGTCGGCGGCCAACTTCAAGGTGTGGGTCCCCCTTCCCGTGGGCGGCCGGGCGGGGGTCGACGTGTTCGGGTCCTGCATGATCGGCGACCACTTCCACCTGACCGGTTCCCTGCGTGGCCGGCTCGCCCTGGACCGGCTGTGGCCGTTCGGCAGCATCGACCTCGAGGGCGTCGCGTTCCCCGCCCCGCGCGACGTCGACGCGTTCCTGGCCTACACCTACGGCCCCGGCTGGGCCGTCCCCGAGCCGTCGTTCCACTTCCACCACCCGCGGGAGAACATCCGCATCATGAGCGGCTGGTGGCGCGGCCAGCGACCGGACCTCTCCCGTTGGCAGACCCATTGGAACTCCACCCCACCCACGAAGGCTCACCCGGACACCGTGGAGTGGGTGACCCAGCGGGTGCCGGCGGGCGGGCGGATCGTCGAGCTCGGCTCCGGGGACGGCGCCGACGCACTGGCGCTCGCCGAGCGCGGGTACGACGTGACCGCATCCGACTACGTGCTGGCCGCCCAGCTCCGAGCCAAGGCCCGCTTCCGCGGCGATCGGCCACGGTGGGAGACGATCAACGTCGCCGCCACGCATCGCACGCTCTCACGTGGCTCCGAGCTCGGCTCCTCGGACGGTCCGGTGACGGTCCTCGCGCGTGACCTGGTCGACGAGCTGACCCCGTTCGTCCGGCCCTCGCTCTGGCGGTTCTGCTCGCTCGTGGGACGCTCCGGTGGCCCTACCCTGCTGGAGTTCCGGACGTCGGGAAAAACGGCCATGGGCCATCCGAGGCTCGACCCGGACACCCTGCAACGAGAGATCACCACCGCCGGGGGGACGATCGTGGATCGCCGCAGGAGGTCCGGTGCAGCAACCGACAAGACCCGATGGGAAGTGACCTGGCAATGAGCATCAAGGACCGTGCCCGCAGGGTGGTGGACCGGAAGGGCGGCCTACCGCGACGCGTACGGCTGCTCGAGGAGGCGATGGACGAGAACCGGCGGCTCAACGAACGCCTCTCGGACCTGCTCGACCTCACCGTCGAGCTGCTCCTGCCCGAGGACCGGCGCAACGACGAGCGCCTCGACCGGATCCTGGACCGGCTGGATCCGGGCGCGGAGCCGTCGGCTGTCCGGTGACGGTGCGACGGTGGTCTATCCCGCGCTGCTGACGTCCTGGTCCTCCGGGCCCGGATGGATGGACCTGTTGGTCACCCGCCGGTCGCGCCGGTGGATCAGGTCGCTGACGTAGATCTTGGGCGCGATCTTCGCGATCGCCAGCGCGGTGTACATGATCGTGTTGATGGCGACGAACGCCGACAGCACCGCGAACCAGGTGTGGTCGAGCGTGGACGCCGGGAGCAGGGCGCCCAGGGGCAGGACCGGCATCACTCACTCACCTTCACGTGCTGACGCCCCGTGCGGTCGGTCGGTGACTGGACGACGTGCTTCCAGCGGGCCTGGCTGCCGAGGCTGATGTCGAGCACGCCGTTGAGCTCGACGCTCATCGTGCTGCTCCTTGCGTGGGTTGTTCCACCTTCGCGGATGCGGGGGCTGAGGGGGAGGGTCGACCGGAGAGTCCGGCCACGACCAGGACGACGACGACCCCGAGGGCCGCGGCGACCCAGCCGGCGGACGTCGCGTAGCCGTGCACGAGGGCGGCGCGCGGGTCGGGCGAGCCGGTGTAGCCGTCGGTGGCCGAGACGGCGATGCTGTTGAGGACCGCGACGCCGAGGGAGCTGCCGACCTGCATCGCGACGTTGGCGACGGCCGCGGCGACACCGGCGTCTCGCGCGGAGACCCCGCTGGTGACGATCTGGATCGCGGGCGTGAAGACACCGCCCATGCCCAGGCCGAGCAGTGCCATGGCCGGCAGCACCGTGGTGACGTAGCCGCTGCCGAGGTCGAGCGTGGAGAGCATCCCGATCCCGCCGGCGGCCAGGGCGACGCCCGCGGCTACCAGCCAGCGTGCCGGGACGGTGCGCGCCAGGACGCCGGAGACGGCGTACCCGGAGACGGAGACCGCGACGCTGAGGGGCAGGAAGGCGAGCCCGGTGTGCAACGGGCTCCAGCCGAGCACGGCCTGGAAGTAGTAGGTCAGCATCAACGAGAGCCCGAACGACGCGACCACGCCGGCGGCGATGGCGACGTAGGCGATGACGCGGGCACGTTCGCGGAAGAGCGTCAGCGGCAGCATCGGGGTGGTGCTGCGCGCCTGGCGGGTCACGAACCCAGCGAGCAGGGCCAGGCCGACGGCCACCGGCGCCCAGACGCGCGGGTCGGTCCAGCCGTGGTCGGCCGCCTGGGAGGCGCCGTAGACCAGTCCGGCGAGGCCCGCGGTCGCCACCGCGGCCGAGGCGACCGGCAAGGGGGTCGCGGGGTGGGGTTCGCTGCGCGGCAGCAGCCGGGTGCCCGCGACGAGCGCCCCGAGCGCGAACAGCACGTTCACCAGCAGGCACCAGCGCCAGCTCACCAGCTCGGTCAGGGCGCCCCCGACCACCAGCCCGATGATGGCGCCGCTGCTCGCGACCGCGCCGTACGTCGCGAACGCGCGACCGCGCTCACGGCCGTCGGTGAACATCACCGCGATCGACGACAGGGCGGTGGGTGCCAGCACGGCGGCGAAGGCCCCTTGCAGCGCCCGGCCGGCGACCAGGACCTCGAAGCTCGGAGCGAGGCCGGCGACGGCCGAGGCGAGGGCGAAGCCGGCGAGACCCCCGAGCAGCGCGGTCCGGCGCCCCACCCGGTCGGCGATCCGGCCGCCGATCAGCAGGAGTCCCGCGAAGGTGAGGGTGTACGCCGTGATCACCCACGTGCGCTGCCCGTCGCCGAAGCCCAGGTCGTGCTGGGCCGTCGGAAGGGCGATGTTGACGATCGTCGCGTCGAGGGCGGTGAGCAGCTGGGCCACCGCGATCACGCCGAGGGCGCGCCAGCGCCCGGCGAACGGAGCGGGCGCCTGCGAGACGCCGGTCTGGTCGGTCATGGCTTCCTCCTGTGCCGAGATGTCACCGCCTATCCTTAGGCATCTAAGCAATAGATGTCAAACGTTTAGGTTTCGAATGAACTCTGCTAGGGTGGAGTCGTGCCAGGACCTCGTGGAATGCCGATCGGGCTCCGTCTCGCCGACGTGGCCCGCGACGTGGGGCGTGCCTTCGACGACGCCCTCGTTGCGGCCGGTGGATCACGACCGGTGTGGATGGTGCTGCTCGCGCTGAAGAGCGGCGCAGCAGCGAGCCAGCAGCAGATCGCCGACCACATCGGGATCCGCGGGGCGACGCTCACCCATCACCTCGGCGGCATGGAGGAGCGCGGGCTCGTCGTCCGTACGCGCGAGCCCGGCGACCGACGGACGCAGGTCGTGCGGCTCACCGACGCCGGGGAGGCGCTGTTCGTGGCCCTGGCCGGTGCGGCCCGGGAGTTCGACACCCGGCTACGGCGCGGCCTGAAGGCGGCCGAGATCGCCCAGCTCGACGCGCTGCTGCAGCGACTCCACGCGAACGCCGGCGTGCGTGGGTCGGTCCTTCCGGGAGACGTGAAGCCCTAGTCCGGCGTGACCGAGCTCGTCGTCGGACGTCGGCTCGACACCGCACAGCCCGGCCGTCACGCACTTCGTTGACAGCATTCTGCGCGGCGTGGGACTCTCCGATCCTAGGCAGGTTGCCTCTTTGTCGGGGAGAGATCATGTCATCAGGTCGCACAGCAATCTTCGCGGGTTTCATCGTCCTTCTCGTGGGCCTGATTCCTTCTGTCGGAGCGAGTGGACAAACGGCCCCGCCGACCCGAGGTTTCGAAATGCATTCTCGAGGATTCGCACTGCGAGACCTGAGGACGACTTCCGGCCGCGACGTGGTGGCGACGTATCGAGGCAAGGGGACCACGGTGCGTGCGGCCGGACCCGTCGGCAGCACGGTGACTGCCGTGGCCACCGATCACTCGGTCACGGCCTCCCTCACGACTCCTGATCCGAAGACGCAGCCACCCGCCACCGCTGAGATGGCGTCGGGACAGACCCTCGTCGACAACGCGCTCGCGGTGGGGTTCTCGCCCCGCGCCGCACTGAGAGAAGCCGCGAAGCTCCATGTCCGACTGGGTTCTGACGTGACGATCGCCGGAATCCCGGTGCGTGAAGCCGAGGCGCGGTGGGGGTCGAACCAGCGCTCGGAGCACCCCAGCGCCGGTGTCGTCGCCGCTGCCGCCCCCATCATCGCCTCTCCGTGCGTCAGCAACTCGGGAGACGGCGGCAACGCCACGTCGCGCTACTGCGACGTGCAGCGCAAGGTCCAGGCGGACGGGGCGGACTGGTACCTGGGAGACGCTGCGAGCGGAAGCGCGTCGGACGACCACAATCGGTTGACGCAGTTCCGCGGAAATACTCAGTACGGCAGCGGGAATTCCATCGTCCAATGGAAACCGACCTCCGCGCTGAGTCCCGGTTCGTGTTCGCAACGCACCTTCTCGATCACGGCGTTCGGAACCGGTTTCTCCTCGACGTCGAGAGCGTGCCCGAACAAGATCAACATCTATCAGGGCACAGCACATTTCGGGTTGAACTGGACCGGATGCAGTCACGGTGCGGTCGGGATCGGACCCGTTGACCTCGACCATTCGCCGCCCTCGTCCTCGGCGGCCATCACCGTCGACGCGAAGCTCGCCTGGGACCAGTTCTTCCCGTCCTGCGGCTAGGGACGTAGGTCGACGACCCGCCCCGGTCAGGCCGCGCCGTGCAGGTCCCTGGCGGTGCCGGACGTCGTCACGGAACCGGGATCGGGGTGTACCCGGCCTTGAGCGCGTAGACCGACCGGGACCTGGGTTCTCGTAGGCTCCCCGCGTGAGCGCGCGCGGGGCCGTCGTCGCCGGCCTGGTCTGCGCGCTGCTGGCCGCCGGGTGCGCGGACGAGCACAGCGCGCCGCCACCGACGCCCCCGTCGTCGGTCCCCACCGAGATCCCGGCGTACGACGGCTCCCTGCCGCCGGCGCAGGCTGTGCAGGCGCTGGTCCCCCTGCGGGCGCGCACGCTCCGCGTGGTCGACCTGGTGGAGGTCCGGCGGCAGGTGGGGCTCCCGGAGCTGACCAGCCGGTCGTCCGCGGCGGATCGTGCGGCGTTCCGGACGCGCGCGGCCGTGGAGGCCCCGCTGCTGGACCGGTCGGTGCTGGCGCCGGTCGACGGCCGCCTGCGCACGGCGTACGGCTTCGGCGTCGACGACGTCGCCTGGGAGGCGCACTTCTCCGGCGACGGGAGCCGTGGCTGGGTCGTCGGTTTCGGTCCCGACGTGGACATGGCGGCGGTGTCGCGTGCGGCTCGGGCCGGGGTCGGGCCGCTGCGCGGAGCCCGCGTCGACGTGGCGGACCACCTGGTCGCGCACGGCGCCGCGACGCCGGGCGAGCCGGTCTGGGGGAGCGACCCGACCTGGGCCCGGCTCGTGCCCGGCCCGGGCGAGGCGTTCGTCGTCCAGCGTGGCTGCCTGGAGGCGACGGGCCGTGCCGGCGGGTCGCCGTTGGAGCCGATCGCGGGGTTCGCGGTGACCTTCGGTGACCACGTGGCGACCGTGCGGGTCGATCGCGACCGGACCGATCTCTTCGCTCGCGCGCGGCTGGGTCGGGGACGGTTCGCACGGGTGTTCCGCAACCCGGTGGCCGACCCGTCGAGCGGCCGGATCGGCTACGACGTCCCGCATCCGGCGGCCGCGGCGGCGCTGGTCAGGCGGGGTGTTCTGCCGTTCGGGGTCTGCGCCCCGGGTGACTAGCGGCGCGCCGTAGCCTGACCGCGTGCCGCCCGACGCCCCTTCCGTGCCGGCGAGGCAGGCTCTCGCCCCGCGCTACTGGGGCATCCACGTGCTGATGCTCGTCGCGGTGGCGGCGTGCGTGCTGCTCGGGCGCTGGCAGCTGGGCGTGTGGCACGACCACCGGACCGACGACGCCGCCCAGGTGACCCGTGAGCCCGCGGTGCCGCTCGACGACGTGCTCGGGCCGGACGCGGCGTTCCCGGCGTCGGGTGTGGGCCGGCCGGTCGTGGTGCAGGGACGCTGGGACCCGGCCCACACCGTCTACGTCGCCGACCGAGAGCGCGAGGGCCGCACCGGTGTCTGGGCCGTGACGCCAGTGGTCACGGCCACCGGGTCGGCCGTCCCGGTCGTCCGTGGCTGGACGACGAGCCCGGCCGAGGCTCCCGCGGCGCCGACCGGCCGGGCCTCCCTGGTGGGGCTGCTCCAGCCGTCGGAGGACACCGGCGCCGACGACACGAGCCGTGCCGACGACGTGATCCCGGAGCTGAGCACCACCGACCTGCTGCCGCGCGCGCCGTACGACCTCTACGGCGGGTACGTCGTGGCCACGGAGCGCCAGCTCCCACCCGGGGCCCACGGGGCGGCGCCGGTCACCGGGACGGAGGGCCTCGAGCCCGTCGGGCCGCAGCACCTGCCCGGCGCGGACACGACCAGCGGGCTCCGCAACCTGCTCTACGCCTTCCAGTGGTGGGTCTTCGGGGCGTTCGCGATCTTCATGTGGTGGCGCTGGCTCGAGGAGGACGTCCTCGGGCGGAGGCCGTCACCCCGGCCCCGGTAGGTTCGGGTCGTGTCGAAGCTCTTCCCCGCGTACCGCGTGCTCGCGATGATCGTCGGCGTCCTGCTCGCCTTCTGCTCGCTGGTGGTCTTCCCGGCTCGGCACTTCGCCAGCCAGGGCAGCGGCCTGCAGCGCTGGGGCGAGGACTGGAGCATCCTGTGGGTCGCCCACGGCTGGGTCTTCATCATCTACGTCGTGGTGTCGTTCCTGCTGTGGCGGCAGACCCGCTGGTCGCTGCCCTTCGCCCTGCTGGTGCTGGTCTCGGGACTGATCCCGCTGGTGATCTTCTACGTCGAGCGGGTCGTCACCCGGCGGATCCGCGAGGAGCACCCGGAGCTCGCACCGGCCGGCGTGACGTCCTGAGCGGATAGTCCCCGACCTTTTGGTCGGGTCGAGGTGCCCCGAGGCGACCAGAACGTCGGGGACTATCCCCCAAGATGGGGCCATGACGACGGCGTTCGTGCTCGGGGGCGGGGGCGTGCTGGGTGCGGCCGAGGTGGGCATGCTGCGGGCCCTGTTCGAGGTCGACGTCACGCCGGACCTCGTGCTCGGCACCAGCGTCGGCGCGCTGAACGGCGCGATGGTCGCCCGCGACCCCACGCCGGCGGTGATCGAGCGGCTGACCGACCTGTGGCAGGACGCGAGCACCGCCCGCGCGATCTCCGACCGGCCGTTCCGGACGGTACGACGGGCGGTGTCGACCGGCACCCACCTGTACTCCTCGGCGTTCCTGCAGCAGCGACTCGTCGCGGAGTTCGGGGAGACGACGTTCGCTGACCTCCGGGTGCGGTTCCAGGTCTGCGCGGCCAGCATCGAGCGGGCGGCCGAGCACTGGTTCTCCTCCGGCCGCCTGGTCGACGCGATCATGGCCAGCGCCGCCGTCCCCGGCCTGCTCCCGCCCGCCGAGGTCGACGGCGAGCACTTCCTCGACGGCGGCATCGTCAACTCGATCCCGCTCGGCCGCGCGATCTCGCTGGGCGCCGACCGGGTCTTCGTCCTCCAGGTCGGCCGGTTCGACCGGCCCCTCCGCCCGCCGCAGCGCCCGTGGGAGGTCGCGCGCGTCTCGTTCGAGATCGCGCGCCGGCACCGCTTCGCGCGCGAGCTGGCCGAAGCCCCCGATGATGTGGAGGTGCACGTGCTCCCCGCGCGCGGCACGTCGGCCCGGGACGACTCGCTGCTCGCCCACCGCGACTTCTCCCGCGTCCGCACGCGGATCGACGCCAGCTACGAGGCGTCGCGTGAGTACCTCTCGAGCCTGCCGTGATCTGGCTGCTCCGGCGCCTGGTGATCGCGCCGGCGATGATCCTGCTCGCCGTGGCCTTGTGGGTGCTGCTGCCGCTGTGGCTGATCGTCGTCGCGGCCCTGGTCCCGGTGCTCCCGGGGCGCTGGCGGCTGCTGCGCCTGCTCTGGCTGACGGTCGTCTGGGTGACCGCGGAGAGCGTGCTGCTGGTCATCCTGCTCGGCTGGTGGCTGGCCTCGGGCTTCGGGCGCCGCATCCGCACGCCGTACTGGGAGGGCCTGCACTACGACCTGGTCCAGGGCCTGATGTACGTCGTGTTCCGCGAGGCCCGGCGCGTCCTCGCGCTGCGCATCGAGACCGACGGCCCCGACCCGAATGCCCATCCAGGTCGCCCGCTGATCGTGGCCTGTCGGCACGCGGGACCAGGCGACTCGTTCACGCTGATCCACGCGCTGATGCACTGGTACGACCGCGAGCCGCGCGTCGTCCTCAAGGACACCCTCGCGTGGGACCCCGCCGTCGACGTCGTGATGGGACGCATCCCGTCGCGGTTCGTGTCGCCGGGCAAGGGGGGCAGCCAGGACTTCGAGGCCCAGATCGCCGACCTGGCCCACGACCTCGATGCGAACGACGCCTTCGTGATCTTCCCCGAGGGCGGCAACTTCACGCCCGAACGCCGGCAGCGCGGCATCGACCGCCTCCGCCGGCTCGGCCTCGAGCGCATGGCGCGGAGGGCGGAGCGGATGACCCACGTCCTGGCGCCCCGCCCCGGCGGGCTGCTGGCCGCCCTCGACGCCGCTCCGGAGGCCGACGTCGTGCTGGTCGCGCACACCGGGCTCGACCACATGCTCACCGTCGGTGACGTGTGGCGGGAGCTACCGATGGACAAGGTGATCACCATGCGCTGGTGGCAGGTGCCGCGCGACGAGATCCCGGCCGAGCGCGAGGCGCAGATCGAGTGGCTGTTCGGGTGGTGGGAGCAGATCGACGGGTGGATCGCCGAGCACCGGCCCCAGGAGGTCGCCCGGGGCCGGTCCCGACGTACGGCGGAGGTGGGCTAGGCGCCCAGGAGGGTCACGGCTTGGCGGACTTCTTCGCCACCGGCTCCTCGCCCGGCGAGACGTCGACGACGTCGGCCGGCTCGTCCGGGGTGGTCACGTCGTGCGACTCGTCGACAGCGTCGGCGAGCGCCTCGTCGGGACCGGCACCACCCTCGTCGGCGCCTTCGGTCGATGCTGCCGCAGCGTCCGCGATCGGGGTGTCGGTGCGGTCGGCGTCGCGGGGCGCCGGGGTCGGCGTGTACGACGACTGCCAGTTCTCCTCGTCGGCACTCGCCCGGAGCTTTCGGACGGCGACACCGAGCAGCGCCGCGAGACCGCCGAAGATCACCAGCTTGCGCAGGCGGTGCTTCTTCTTCGGCTTGCCGGTCAGCTCGGCGGCCTTCGCCGAGGCCAGCTCCTTGCCCTCGGCGGCCTTGGCCGACGCGAGGTCGGCGGCCTGAGAGGCCTTCTCGGCAGCCAGGGCCGCGCTCTGCGCGATCAGCGGGGTCGCCTTGTCGCGAGCGTCGACCAACGTGGGGCCGGCCTTGGCGACGGCCTTGTCGCGGGCGTCGGCCAGCACCGGTCCGGCCTGCTCGCGAGCGTCGGCGAACGCCGCTCCGGCCTTGTCCTTGGCGTCGGCGAGGATCGGTCCTGCTCGGTCGACCGCGGCCTCGACGTAGTCGGCAGCCTGCTCGATGAGCGACTTCTTCCGGCGGATGCGCATGAGGACCCTTCCCTTCGTCTCGTCGTCCTATCCCACCACGATCCCCTACGTACCCAACAGGGCGGTCCCTAGCGTCACGGCCTGGACGACCGGCGTACGCGCTCCGGTTGTCCCGCATGGGAGGATCTGCCTCACCAGCAGCGACACGCGAGAGGCATCCATGGCTGACCAGCAGGCCGTCCTGAAGACCAACCGGGGCGACATCACGATCAACCTGTTCCCGAACCACGCTCCCGAGACCGTCGCGAACTTCGTCGGTCTCGCCGAGGGCACCAAGGACTACCGCGACGACGCCGGTCGCAGCGGTGAGCGCTACTACGACGGCCTCACGTTCCACCGGGTCATCGACGGCTTCATGATCCAGGGCGGGTGTCCGCTGGGCACCGGCACCGGCGGTCCCGGGTACACCTTCAAGGACGAGCCGCACCCCGAGCTCGTCTTCGACAAGCCGTACCTGCTGGCGATGGCCAACGCCGGTCCCGGCACCAACGGCTCGCAGTTCTTCCTCACCGTCGGCGCGACCCCGTGGCTGAACTTCAAGCACACGATCTTCGGTGAGGTCGCCGACCAGGCCTCGCGCGACGTCGTCGACGCCATCGCCACGACCGCGACCGGCCCGGGTGACCGCCCGGTCGAGCCCGTGGTGATCGAGTCCGTCGAGGTCACGGGCTCCTGAGCACGCCCGAGGGCCCCGGAGCAGGGGCGTCGACGCCGGCGGGTGGACCCGCCGGCGTTCCCACCTGCTACCGGCACCCCGGGCGCGAGACCTACATCCAGTGCCAGCGGTGCGGCAAGCCGATCTGCCCGGACTGCATGCGCGACGCCGCGGTCGGCTTCCACTGCCCCGACTGCATCGCCGAGGGCCGCCGTACGACGCGACAGGCGCGCACGGCGTACGGCGGCCTGCGCCCCGGCAGCGACGGCCTGGTCTCGAAGACGCTGATCGGGATCAACGCCGCGGTCTGGGTGCTGATCATGGCCTCCGGGGCCAACAACAGCCCCCTGGTCTTCCGGCTCTCGCTGATCCCGCGTGGCCTGTGCGTGGCCAGCGACCATCCGGGCAACTTCTACCCGCAGGTGAGCTCGGGCCGGCTGTGCTCGACCGCTCCCGACGGCAGGTGGGTGGGCTTCGTCGCGGGCGACTGGTGGCAGCCGGTGACGTCGATGTTCGCCCACGTCGAGCTGCTGCACATCGGCTTCAACATGCTCGCGCTGTGGTTCCTCGGACCCCAGCTCGAGATGATCCTCGGGCGAGTGCGCTTCCTCGGCCTGTACCTGCTCTCCGGCCTCGTCGGCTCCGCGGGCATCTACCTGCTGGCCCCGGCCGACAGCAGCAGCCTCGGTGCCTCCGGGGCGATCTTCGGCCTGATGGCCGCCCTGCTCGTGTTCGCCTACAAGGCCCGAGCAGACGTGAGCCAGCTGCTCGTGTGGATCGGGATCAACGCCGCGCTCACGTTCTTCGCCGCCGGCATCTCCTGGCAGGCACACGTCGGCGGCTTCGTCGGCGGGCTCGCCCTGGCCGGGATCCTCGCCTACTCGCCCCGGCAGAACCGGACCACCTGGCAGGCCGCCGGCTTCGCCGGCGTCGCGATCCTGGTCGCCCTGGCGTTCGTGCTCCGCACCGCCGCGCTCACCTAGCCGGTTGTCCCCAGGTGTGGAGCAGTCTGGGGAGAACTACAGCGGTGTGATTATCCACAGGTGATTCCACAGGTGTGGATGACGGGTGCCGATCTGACCTGTCCACGCACGGTGACCGACGCGTGCCTGTCGGACGCGAGCGAGCTCGCCTCCGACGGGCTCACTCCCACCGCGTCGCGTAGGAGAAGCCCACCGCCATGAAGGCGATGCCGACCACCAGGTTCCACTGGTCGAGGTCGTTGAAGACCGCCACCTTGGGCAGCTGGGCGCCGGTGAGGACGTAGAACGTGCAGATCCACAGCAGGCCGAGGATGAAGCAGGTCAGCATCCCGACCACGACTCCGCGGCCGCGGCCCAGCGGCGTGGCGGGGTGGGCGGCGATCAGCATGCCGAGGAAGAACAGCCCGAACCCGACGACGTAGTTCCACTTCTCCATGTCGCCCATGAACGACGGGCCGCCGGGCTTGGGCGGCCGGGACGGCGGTGGGGTCGACGCGAACGACGGTGTAGTAGAAGACGATCCACGCGATCCCGACGACCATCAGGACGATGGCGACGATGAACCGCACGCTGAGCAGGGGGCCGCGGTCGGGGTCGATGAACGACTGCTTGGCCTTGAGCTTGGCCACGCAGGCCTCCTTCACGCATGCGGCGCCGGCCACGGTTGGACGGCGTCCCTCACAGGTCGCGGGATACCTTAGTCGGCATGCCGTCGCGACCCCACACCCGATCACGCCGTTCGGTCGCCTGGCGCGTGGCGACGCCCGTGGTCGGGCTGATCAGCGGCGGCTTGTTCGTGGTCAGCGCCCACAGCAGCGAGGGCACCGATCTGCGTCCCGGCCGGTTCACCGACCTCGCCTCGATGGTCCAGTACGACTCCGACCGGGTCGACGGCCTCAAGCAGCGCGCGCTCGACCTCCGCAGCCAGGTGGCGACCCTCTCCGGCTCGGTGGACAACCGGCAGGTACGCCGGCTCAACCAGCAGGCCGACCTGGTCAAGGCACCGGCGGGTCTGTCGGCCCAGACCGGGCCCGGCCTCACGGTCACGCTCTCGGACGCGCCCCAGAGCACCGGTCAGGACACCCCCGACACCGTCGACAACCCCAACCTGCTGCTGGTCCACCAGCAGGACATCCAGGCCGTGGTCAACGCGATGTGGAAGGGCGGCGCGACCGCGGTCACGATCCAGGGCCAGCGGGTCGTCAGCACCACCGGCATCCGCTGCATCGGCAACTCCGTGCAGCTCCAGGGCGTCCCCTACAGCCAGCCCTACCGCATCCAGGCCGTCGGCGACGTCACCGCGCTCAGCCAGGCGATCGCCGACGACTCCTACCTCCAGGTGTACCGGGCCGACGCCGCCGACCCCGACATCAACGTCGGCTGGGACGAGCAGATCGAGGACCACGTCACCGCGCCGGCGTACGACGGGCTGACCGACCTGCAGTACGCCCGGGTCCTGCCCCAGGACGACAGCGGCAGCTGACCCGCCGCCACGCCGCCCTGGTCAGGACGGCGTGATCGGCGAGGTCGGCAACGACGTCGACGGTGAGGTCGGCTCGGAGGTCGGGGCGACGTCGGCGGCGAGGACGGCGCCGTCGCCACCTGATGAACACCGTCGAGCCCTGCGGCAGCTGGGTGCCGGCCGGTCGGGGTCTGCCCGGTGACCGTCCCCTCCGGCTCCGTCGAGGTGGTGTCCGGGCTCACCTGGGGGTCGAAGCCGTGGTCCTTGATCAGCTGCTCGGCCTCGGCCTGCGTCTTCCCGACGACGTCGGGCACCTTCTGCTGCCCGCGCGCGATGTTGACCGTCACGTCGGAGTCCGGGGGCACCTGGGTGCCGGGGGTCGGGTCGGTGCTGACGACCGTGCCCTTCGGCTGGTCGGAGTCCACGCGTGTGAAGACCGCGTTCAGGTGGGCGGCCTGCAGCGCCGTCTCGGCGTCGTCCCGGCTCGAGCCGATGATGTTGGGCACCTTCGTCGGGTGGGTGCCGCGCGAGAGGGTGAAGGTGACCGTCGTGCCCTTGTCGACGAACTCGTCCGCCGGCGGGTCCTGGTCGATGACGCGGTTGGCGGCCACCTTGCTGCTGAAGCCGTACTTCGGCGGTCCGACCTCGAGGCCGGCGTCGCCGAGCTTGGCACGCGCGGCGTCCGCGGTGAGTCCCGCGAGCCGGGGCACCTGCACCTGGTCGTTCGGGCTGGCGAACATCTTGGGCAGCAGGTACGCCGCCAGCCCCAGCACGATCACCAGCAGGATGGCCGAGGAACACCAGCAGACCCGGCCGGGTCCCGCGCTCCTCCTCCGGCGGCGGCTGCTCGACCGGCGGCGGCACGGGCGTGATCGTGGTCGTCGGGTTCGTCACCGTCGTGGGCGGGTCCACCGGAAGGGGCGGAGGCGCGGTGACGTGGACCGGGTGTCCGGCCAGGTAGCGCTCGATGTCGCCGCGCATCGCGGCGGCGGACTGGTAGCGGTCCTCGACCCGCTTCGCCAGCGACTTCATCACGATCGCGTCGACCTCGGGCGGCAGGTCGGTGTCGTGGTCGGACGGCGGCGACGCCTGCTCGCGCACGTGCTGGTAGGCCACGGCCACCGGGGAGTCGCCGACGAACGGCGGGCGGCCGGTGAGCAGCTCGTAGATCAGGCAGCCGGCGGAGTAGACGTCGGAGCGGGAGTCGACCGTCTCGCCGCGCGCCTGCTCGGGCGAGAGGTACTGGGCGGTCCCGACCACGGCGGCGGTCTGGGTCATCGTGCTGGACGCGTCGGAGATGGCGCGCGCGATGCCGAAGTCCATCACCTTGACGTCGCCGGACGGCGTGAGCATCACGTTGCCGGGCTTGATGTCGCGGTGGATGATCCCCGCCCGGTGGCTGTAGTCGAGCGCCGAGAGCACGCCGCTGGCGATCTCGAGGGCCCGCTCGGGCAGGATCTTGCGGCCCTCGCGCAGGATGTCGCGCAGCGTGCGGCCCGCGACGTACTCCATGACGATGTAGGGCTGGGAGACGCCGGAACCGTCACTCGCCGGCACCTCGCCGGTGTCGTAGACCGCGACGATGGACGGGTGGTTGAGCGACGCGGCGCTCTGGGCCTCGCGCCGGAACCTGGCCTGGAAGGTCACGTCGCTGGCGAGGTCGGTGCGCAGGCGCTTGACCGCGACCGTGCGGCCGAGGCGGGTGTCGGTGCCCTTGCGGACCTCCGCCATGCCACCGCGGCCGAGCAGCTCGCCGAGCGCGTAGCGCCCGCCGATCAGCTGCTGTCCGTCTGAACTCTCGGGACTCACTCGTCGCCCTCTCCGTGCTTCTCGACCGGTCGGATCTGGTCAGTCATGGGGATTCAGCACCGCCTCCATGACCGCCTTGGCGATCGGGCCGCCCAACGTCCCGCCGTGGATCTCGTCGGTCGGCTGGTTGACGTGCTGGAGCATCACGCAGACCGCGACCTTCGGCGACGGGGCCGGGGCGAAGCTCACGAACCAGGCGTACGGCGGGACCTCGCTGCCGTCGGGGTTCTTGAGGCCGCTCTGGGCGGTGCCGGTCTTCCCGGCCACCTGGATCCCCGGGATCGCGGCCGGGCTGGCGGTGCCGTTCTGCACGGTCGCGACCATCATCTTGGTCACCTCGCTGGCCGTCGACGACGAGGTCGCCTGCGAGAGCTCCTGGGAGGTGCCGGGCTTCAGGGTCTCGAAGCTGGTCGGCGACTGCAGCGAGTCGACCAGGTACGGCTTCATCACGACGCCGTGGTTGGCGACGCCGGCCGCCACCATCGCCATCTGGAGCGGCGTCGACGTCACCGAGCCCTGCCCGAAGCCCGCCAGCGCCGTGCTGGGCGGGTCGAGGCCGGCCGGGTAGCGCGAGATCGCCTGGCTGGGCAGGTCGTCGAGGTAGTGCTGGTTGAAGCCGTAGCCCTCGGCCTGCTTGTGCATCTCGGTCGCACCGACCGAGACCGCGATCGGCGCGAAGCTGGTGTTGCAGGAGAACTCCATGGCCTGGGTGAACGGGATCTTCCCGCTCCCGCAGCCGCTCACCACGTCGTTGTGCACGACGCTGTGGGACTGGGGCAGCGTGTACGACGGGCCGCCCGGCACCAGGGAGCTCGAGGTGTACTTCCCGCTCTGGATCGCGGCGCTCGCGGTGACGACCTTGAACGTCGACCCCGGCGGCAGCGTCGTCTGCACCGCGCGGTTGAGCAGGGGGTTGGACGGCATCTTGGACAGCTGGTTGGCGTAGGCCACGGCCTTCTTGAAGTTGTGGTCGGCCAGCTTGTTGGGGTCGTAGGACGGGAGCGACACCATCGCCAGGATCTTCCCGGTGCTCGGCTCGATCGCGACGACGGAGCCCTGCACGTCGGAGCCGAGGGCGCGCAGGCCGTCGTACGCCGCCTTCTGGGCCGCGGGGTTGATGGTCAGCAGGACGTTCGCGCCCTTGGTGGCGTTGCCGTTGACCAGGTCGACGAGGCGGTTGACGAAGAGGCTGTCGTCCTCGCCGGAGAGGTAGGAGTTCTGCGTCCGCTCGATCCCGGTCTCGTTGCCGAACGTGTACCAGCCGGTGATCGGCGCGTACATGTACGGCTGGCGGTAGACCCGCTGCACCTTGTACTGGTCCTTCGACGTCACGCTCTCGGCGATCGCCGTGCGACCGACCATGATCGCCCCGCGGTCGCGGGAGAACGTCGCGGTCGCCACCCGGCCGTTGCCGACGCGGTCGTTGAGCGCGTTCGCGTGGTAGTACTGCAGATAGGTCGCGTTGAGGGCCAGCGCCAGGAACAGCAGCAGGCAGAAGATCGCGACGGTCCGGATCGGCTTGTTCACGACATCTTCACCACCTGGGTCTCGTCCATGGCGGCGTCGTCGGGCGTCGAGAGGTCGGGCAGCGGGCGTCTCGCCGCGTCGGAGATGCGCAGCAGGACCGCCACGATCACCCAGTTCGCGACCAGCGACGACCCGCCGTACGACAGGAACGGCGTGGTGAGCCCGGTCAACGGGATCAGGTGGGTGACACCGCCGATCACCACGAACACCTGGAGGGCGACCGCGCCGCCGAGGCCGGTCGCGAGGAGCTTGCCGATGTCGTCGCGGCTGATCAGCGCGGCCCGGAAGGCGCGCTCGACGATCAGGCCGTAGAGCAGGATCACCGCGATCGAGCCGGTCAGACCCAGCTCCTCGCCGATGGCGCCGAAGATGAAGTCGCTCTCGGCGAAGGGGATCCGCCAGGGCGAGCCCTGGCCGAGCCCGCTGCCGATCAGCCCGCCGTACGCCATCCCGAACATGGTCTCGACGGTCTGCCGACCCTTGTCGTCGGTGCCGTCGCCGTAGTGGGCCCAGACGTCGGACCAGAGCTGGAACCGCTCGCGGACGTGGGCGATGAAGACGAAGGTGAGGTAGGACCCGACGACGAAGAGCGTGCTGCCGACCACGAGCCAGCCGGCACGCTCGGTGGCGACGTAGAGCATGATCAGGAAGAGGCCGAAGAACAGCAGGCTCGAGCCGAGGTCGTGCTGGAAGACCAGGATGCCGAGGCTGACCAGCCACATCGCGAGGATCGGGCCGAGGTCGCGGCCGCGCGGCAGGTCGACCATCGCGACCCGGCGGCCGGCCAGGGCGAGGGCGTCGCGGTGGAGCACGAGGTAGCCGGCGAAGGTGACGACGAGCAGCACCTTGGCGACCTCGCCGGGCTGGAAGCTCATCGAGCCGACGTGGATCCAGATGCGCGCGCCGTTGACGGTCTTGCCGATGCCGGGCGCCATCGGCAGCAGGAGCAGCACGATCGCGGCCAGGCCGCTGGTGTAGGTGAACCGCTGGAGGACCCGGTGGTCGCGCAGGAACACCAGCGTCGCCACGAACAGCGCGACGCCGAGGGTCATCCACACCAGCTGCTGGCGCGCGAGGTGGGTGTCGCGGGCCAGGTCGATGCGGTGGATCACGGCCAGGCCGAGGCCGTTGAGCGCCGCGACGATCGGCAGCAGCACCGGGTCGGCGTACGGCGCGACCATGCGCACGGTGATGTGGGCGACGATGATCAGCGCGGCCAGCCAGCCGCCGTAGGACACGATGTCGGCCGGCACCTTCTCCTTCACGCCGAGCCCGACGGCGGCGTAGGCGCCGACGCCGACGAAGAGGGCGAGGACCAGCAGGAACAGCTCGGCGCCGCGGCGGCGGCGGTGGACGAACTGCATGAGCGACCCGGCCTGCGAGGTTCGCTGGGCCATCTCAGCCACCCCCCGTCGGCGTCTGGTTGGCGGCGAGGTGGGCCACCGTGCGCTCGGCCTCGGCCAGGCTGCCGGCGCCGATGCCGTCCTCGACCGTGCGCGACGTGTAGGGAGCGAGCTGGTCGACCCTCACGTTGGTGGTCTCGTAGGCGTGGGAGAGATCGAAGCCGGGCACGTCGGCCTCGACGCCGCGGAAGATCGTGACGACGCCGTCCTGCTCCCCGACGTAGTACTGGTGCTGGCTCCAGCTCCAGGCGCCGGCCAGGGCCATCCACGCGATGCCGATCAGCCCGACCAGCACCAGGCCGCGTCGCAGCCAGGCATGGCGGTGCGGGGCGCGCGGCGCGTAGCGGGCGGTCTCGGGGTCGGGGTCGATCGCGAACGACGGGACACCGGGCGGCAGGTCGTCGGGGATCTCGGCCGCCACCGGCTCCATCTCGCCGGTGTCGCCGGCCCGGTGGCCCCGGAAGAACGACGATCCGCCGCGCGGCTTGCGCCTCAGCTCCGCCGCCGACCCGACCACCATCGGTGGGGCCTGCTCGGGCTCGTCGGTCGCGGGCAGGACGTCGGCGACGATGCAGGTGACGTTGTCGGTGCTGCCGGCCTCGAGGCTCGCCCGGACCAGCTCGACCGCGGCGAAGTCGGGGGAGCCCGTGGACAGGATGTCGGCGAGCCGGCCGTTGTCGAGCGAGCCGGACGCGCCGTCGCTGCAGAGCAGGATCCGGTCGGACGCCGCGAGCGGGACGATGAACAGGTCGGGGTCGACGTCGTGGACGCCGTCGAGGGCCTTGAGGATCAGGTTGCGGTGGGGGTGGGTCCGGGCGTCCTCCTCGCTGATCCGGCCCTCGTCGATCAGGCTCTGCACGAACGTGTGGTCGCTGGTGAGCTGGCTGATCTCCTGCCCGCGGTAGAGGTAGGCCCGGCTGTCGCCGACGTGGCCCATGGCGAGCCGGTCCCCGTCGAAGAGCGCGACCGTGGCGGTCGTGCTGGTGCCGCTGAGCGCGGGCTCCTCGTCGACGAGGTCGCCGATCTTGTCCGAGGCGCGGTGGAGGGCGCCGGCGACCAGCTCGAGGCGGTGCTCCTCGTCGTGGTCCTCAGCGGGAGGCTCGTCGAGGCGCCGGAGCTGGCCGATCGCCGTGCTCGAGGCCAGGTCGCCGCGCGCGGCACCGCCGACCCCGTCGCACACGGTCAGCAGCCAGGGTCCGGCGTACCCGGAGTCCTGGTTGTCCTTGCGTACGCGTCCGACGTCGGAGATCGCGGCGTACTGCAGCCGGAACGTCACTTGCGCAGCTCCAGGAGGGTCTTGCCGATCCGGACCTGGGTGCCGAGCGTCAGCGTGGTCGGCTGGGTCAGACGCGCGCTGCCGATGTAGGTGCCGTTGGTGGAGCCGAGGTCCTCCACGAACCACTGGTCACCGCTGGCGGCGATCCGGGCATGACGGGTGGAGACGTAGTCGTCGTCGAGCCGGATCGCGGCGTCCGCGCCTCGGCCGATCAGGATCGGGGCCTGCGCGAGCTCGGCGCGCTCGCCCTTGTTGGCGCCGTCGACGACCAGGACGTGGGTGGGCGAGCCCTTCTTGGCCTTCTGCTTGGGCTGGCGACGGGTCTTCGGCGCGGCGGCCTCGCGGGCGGCCGGGGGCATCCGGGCGCCGAACATGTCGGAGCGGACGACGGAGATCGCGGAGAGCACGAAGATCCACAGGATCGCCAGGTAGGAGATCTTGATCAGGAACAGCGTGAGCTCAGACATCGGCGTCCTCCTCGACGCGCACGGTCATAGTCGTGCGACCGATCTTGACCTCCGAGCCGTCCTGCAGAGCGGTGCTGGAGATCCGGTGGCCGTCGACCAGCATGCCGTTGGTCGAGCCGAGGTCCTGCACGGAGACTCCGACGCCGCCGGCGTGCGACTCGTTCACCGTGAACTCGATGTGCCGGCGGCTCACGCCGGGGTCGTTGATGCGGAGGTCGGCCTCGGTGCCGCGGCCGACCACCAGGCCCGGCGGCTGGAGCGGGTGACGAGTGCCGTTGACCTCGAGGTACGCGCGGGCGCGGCGTACCTGGGTGTGGGTGGCGTTGCTGACCACGACGCGTGCGCCCGGCTGCGGACCCGGAAGCGGCCGATGGTGAGGTCGTCGGCGGTGTCGAAGGCGATCGTGACCGGGCCGGCGAACACGTAGCTCTGCTTCTCGGCGTGCTCCTGGAGCTGGAGGCTGAGCTCCTTGACCAGGGCGGAGTCGTACGGCGACAGCCGGTCGAGTGTCGGGCTGCGAGAGCTCGACGTGGAAGTCGTTGGGGACCATCCGGCGCTGCCGGGACAGGATCTGGGTGTTGTTGTCGCACTCGCGCTGGAGGGCGGCGGCGATCTCGACGGGCTGGACGGCGCTGCGGAACGCGCGGGCGAAGGCCCCGGAGACCAGCTGCCTCGAGCCGCTGCTCGAACTTCTGCAGGCCGCTCACGCCACACTCCTCTCCGCCCCGTGGTTGCGTTTCCGGTGGTCTCCCCCGTACCCGCCCTCGTGGGACGTGGCCCGAGCCTGGTCGGGTTGCCGCCGATCGTATCGGGGTGCGAGCGCCGATCCGACTCGGCGGAGGCCGAGTCGGACGCCGGCCACGGGTCGGCCACGGGTCGGCCACGGGTCGACGCGCCGGTTTGGGGCGCACCGCGCCCTGGGATAGCCTTGGCGGGCTTCTGGCGCGAGTGGCGGAATAGGCAGACGCGCACGGTTCAGGTCCGTGTGTCCGAAAGGACGTGGGGGTTCAACTCCCCCCTCGCGCACCAGCAGATCTCTCTTCTCCGAGAGCACGACGGACCGTGTCATCGCGGCTCCACCGGCTTCGCCGCTTCCGATGTTCGGCGGTCCCTGCGAGACCGAGCCAGAAGACTGAGGCGCCCCCGCTCGCGATGCGAGCGGGGGCACTGGCGCCTGCTTCCGTCCCCCCGGGCGGTAGCGGACCCCCCACAGCCTTTTCGTCCCCCCGGGCGATCCGGCTGTACTCGGAGGCGATCCACGGGACCTCGCTCCGATGTCTAGGAAACGACTGGATCCGTGGTTCGTGACGCCATCGGCGACGAATCTTTCGAATTTCTCAGAAATCGGTGTCGGATCGCGCGCGAGGGGGTTGCTGGCGAGAAGAATCTCCCGAAATGAGAGGCGCCCCCGCTCGCAGTGCGAGCGGGGGCCGTGGCGCCTGCCGTCCCCCCGGGCGGTAGCGGACCTCCATCAGTCCGGACTTCCCCCCGGTTGTTCGGACTGGCCGTGGCCCCGATCCGAAGATCGTGACCACTGAGTAGATTCAACGACAGATCTTGCGGCCGTGGAAGACGTTGCCCGAAAGTTTTCCAGGGGTTGCCTGGGGGCTGGCAAAGCGGCTGCGTCGCCGAGCTACGTCGCAGCGCCGCCCAGGCGCCCGCGGAGACGTCGCGTCTCCGCACCCACCGCCCAGGAACCGACGTCGGTGCAGGCGATGACGGGCTGCACGCCTCGGATCGAGCTGGTCGTGAACACCTCCGTGGCCTCCGCGAGGTCGGCGACCGGCACCGCACGCTCGGCGACGGGGCGGCCCTCGGAGACGGCCAGAGCCAGCACCCGGGCCCGGACCGTCCCCGGCAGGATCCGGCCGTCCAGGGGTGGCGTGGCGATCTCGTCGGGGAGCACCACGAACACGTTGGCACTGCCGCACTCGAGGACGTGGTCGAGCTCGTCGACCAGGAGCACGTCGTCGGCGTCACCGGGATCGGCGACCGGACGCCGGTCGGTCCACTTGTGGGGGCCCAGGCCGCCGACCACCCGACGGACGACGAGCCGCCGGGGATCGAGCCCCGGGACATCGATCCTGGCGGCGTCGATCGTCCAGACGCCGGTCCCCGGGTCGTACGACGTGCGCACCCGCGCCGTGCCGAGGCCGCCGGTGTCGGCGACCAGGCGCTGGGCCAGGGCGGCCACGTCGACCGGCACGTCGTACAGCTCCCGGACGGAGCGCGCGAGCCGGTCGAGGTGCGCCTCCAGGTCGACCGGCACGCCATCGCGCACGAGCAGGGTGTCGAAGACACCGAGCGCGGGGTCCGGGTGCGCGGCGGCCACGCCGGCGGAGCCTACGCCGCGGCGTGGGTCAGCCGCGCCGCCGGTCATACTGGCGCGCATGAGTCAGCGGCGGGACGGCCTGCGCTGGGGGCGGATCATCCTCGTCCTCTTCGCCCTCGTGGTGATCAACGTGCCGTACGCCCTCCACGAGTACCAGCTGCACAAGGCCGCCTCGAGCGGGATCCGCGTCTCGGCCACGGTGGTCGGAGTCACGCGATCCGGGGACGACGCGGACGTCGCGTTCCGGCTGCCCAAGAGCATCGACGAGAAGCAGACGCTCCGCACCGTGAAGGTGACCGGCGACGTCGGGCAGCGCGCCGTGCAGACCCAGCAGCTGACGGTCCGCGTGGTCGAGGGACACCCCGGCGCGTTCCACGCCGACGGCCAGGTACGCAGCTGGGCCGGGTTGGTCATCACCGTGGTCGCCGACCTCCTGGTGGGGGGCATGCTGCTGCTGTCGTGGCGGCTCGGCGGCCGCATCCGCCGGCCGACGCTGGTCGGCATCGCTGTCGACGACGTGGAGTCCGGTTCGGAGGAGTCGGTGCTCGACAAGCAGGACGACGGCACCTACCTGATCAACGGTGAGGTCGCCGAGGCCGGCCCCTCGACGCTGCTGCTGACGCTGCGCGACCGGGACGTGGAGATCAACCTGCGCGACCACGAGAACCCCGTCGCGGTGGGGGAGTGGGCGCGGGTCCGGGCCCACCTGGTGGGCTAGGTCGGGTGCGCTGATGCTCCAGAAGGTCGTCGACACCCTGCTCGACGTACCGCCGTGGATCGCGCTGCTGATCATCGCCGCGCTGGTGTTCGGGGAGGCGGCGTTGTTCTTCGGCTTCGTGCTGCCCGGTGAGACGGCCGTGGTGTACGGCGGCGTGCTCGCGGACGCGGGCAAGGTCTCGGTGGTCCTGGTGCTGGCGATCGTGCTCGTCGCGGCGGTCGCCGGCGACAGCATCGGCTTCGAGGTCGGTCGCAAGCTCGGCCCGCGGCTGGTCCGGGCACCGGTCCTGCGCAACCACCCGGAACGCATCGAGCAGGCCCAGGCCTACCTCCGGCGACGAGGCGGCCGCGCCGTCGTGATGGGCCGCTTCACGGCGTTCCTGCGCGCCGTCATGCCCGGCCTCGCCGGGGCCAGCCGGATGGAGTACCGCCGCTTCCTGGTCTTCAACGTGATCGGCGGGGTGCTCTGGGGGACGGCGTGCGTCCTCCTCGGCTACTTCGCCGCTCACTCCATCGGCCGGATCACCCAGGCGCTGGGCTACACCAGCGGCGTCATCGTGGCGTTCATCGCGATCGGCCTGGTCTGGGCGTGGCACCGGCGCAGCCGCGATGCCTGAGACCGTCGACACCCGCGGCTGGGACGGCTGGCGCACCGTCCTCTGGCTCGGGATCGTCAGCCTGCTGGTCGACCTGGTCTACGAGGGCGCGCGCTCGATCACCGGTCCGTTCCTGGCCTCGCTCGGCGCCTCGGCCCTGACCGTCGGCCTGGTCACGGGCGCCGGTGAGGCCGCCGCCCTGGGCTTCCGTCTCTTCTCGGGACCCGGAGCCGACCGCACGGGGCGCTACTGGCGCTGGATGGTGGTGGGCTACGCCCTCACCGCCGTCTGCGTGCCGCTGATGGCGCTGGCGCCCGCCCTGGGTGCCGCGGGTCTGGCCTTCGGCGCCACGATGGTCCTGCTCGAGCGCACCGGCAAGGCGATCCGGAGTCCGGCGAAGTCGGTGCTCCTCGCGGTCGCGGCCCGCAACGTCGGCCGCGGCCGTGGCTTCGGCGTCCACAAGGCGCTCGACCAGACCGGAGCCTTCCTCGGTCCGCTGCTGGTCGCGGCGGTCATCGCCGTCACGGCCCACCAGTGGGCCGGCCTCCTCGTCCTGGCGATCCCCGGCGCCGTCGCCCTCGGCGTCCTCGCGCGCCTGCACCGCTCCGTCGGCGACCCGCGCCGCGAGCCGACCACCGGGTCAGCTCCCCTGGACGCGCTCCCACGGACGTTCTACGTCTACGCCGTCGCCTGCGCCCTGACCACGACCGGGTTGATGACCTTCGGGGTGATCTCGTTCCACCTGGTGCACGAGCACCTCGTCGCGGCCGCCGCGGTCCCCGTCGTCTACGCCGCGGCGATGGGCACGGACGCCGTCGCGTCCCTCGCCACCGGCTTCGCCTACGACCGCGTCGGTGGCGGCACGCTGCTGGTCCTGCCGGTGGTCGTGGCGGCCGTACCGGCCCTGGTCTTCACCGACCACACCGGTCTCGCGGTCGCGGGCGTCCTCCTGTGGGGAGCCGCCACCGGGGTCCAGGACTCGACCGTGAAGGCGCTGGTGGCCGACCTGGTCCCGGCGACCCGTCTGGCCACGGCGTACGGCGCGTTCGCGGCGTTCCAGGCGGTCGCGGCGCTGGCCGGTGGCGGCCTCGCCGGCTGGCTGTACGACGGTCATCGCGGCGCCCTCGTCGGGGGCGTCGTGGCCGCGCAGGTGGTCGCTCTCGTGCTGCTCCTCGGCGTCCTGCTCAGGTCGCGGCGCGCCGACGAGCGGTTGTCGCCCCGCGGCTAGGGTGAGGAGCATGTCGGCCACCCCGTCGTCGTACTCCATCACGATGCGACTGCACACCGCGCCGGACCACGGAGTCGTCGGCGCCGTCGCCACCGCGATCGCCGCGGCCGGGGGCATCGTCACCGCGATCGACGTCGCCGACTCCAGCCACGACCGGCTCGTCGTCGACGTCACCTGCTCGGCCGCCGACGCCGACCACGCCGAGGTGCTGGTCGACGCGGTCCGCCAGGTCGAGGGCGTCGAGGTGCACAAGGTCAGCGACCGCACGTTCCTGCTGCACATCGGCGGCAAGATCGAGGTGCGGAGCAAGGTCCCGCTGCGCACGCGCGACGACCTGTCGATGGCCTACACGCCCGGCGTCGGGCGGGTGAGCATGGCGCTGGCCAAGAACCCCGAGGACGTCTCGCGGCTGACCATCAAGGGCAACACCGTCGCGGTCGTCACCGACGGCTCGGCGGTGCTCGGGCTCGGCAACATCGGGCCGGGCGCCGCCCTGCCGGTGATGGAGGGCAAGGCGGCGCTGTTCAAGCGCTTCGCGGACATCGACGCCTGGCCGATCTGCCTGGCCTCGCAGGACACCGACGAGATCGTCAAGGCCGTCGAGATGATCGCCCCCGGCTTCGGCGGCATCAACCTCGAGGACATCGCGGCTCCGCGGTGCTTCGAGGTCGAGCGCCGGCTGCGCGAGAGCCTGGACATCCCGGTCTTCCACGACGACCAGCACGGCACCGCGATCGTGGTGCTCGCGGCCCTGACCAACGCCCTGCGCTGCGTCGACAAGAAGCTGCCCGACGTGCGGATCGTGGTCTCGGGCGGAGGTGCGGCCGGCTCCGCGATCGTGACGCTGCTGCTGGCCGGCGGCGCCGGCGACGTCGTCGTCTGCGACCTCCACGGCATCCTCTCCGCCGACGACGAGACGCTCAGCCCGGCGATGGCCGAGCTCGCCTCCCGCACCAACGCCTCGCGGCTGCGCGGTGGCCTGCACGACGCCCTTCGCGGCTCCGACGTCTTCATCGGCGTCAGTGCCCCTGGCATCCTCCCGGCCGAGTGGATCGGCGACATGGCGGAGCGCGCGGTCGTCTTCGCGCTGGCCAACCCCGACCCCGAGGTCGACCCGGCGGACGCCGAGAAGTACGCCGCCGTCGTGGCCAGCGGCCGCTCCGACTTCCCCAACCAGATCAACAACGTGCTCGCGTTCCCCGGCGTCTTCCGGGGTCTCCTCGACGCGCGGGCCAAGGAGATCACCACCGACATGCTGCTCCGGGCGGCCGAGGCGATCGCCCACGTCGTCAAGGACGACGAGCTCAACCCGAACTTCATCATCCCGACCGTGTTCCACCCCGACGTGCCGAAGGCCGTCGCCGCCGCCATCAGAGGAGCAGACCAATGAGCACCATCTCGGACTTCCACGCCTCGTCCATCGACGGCCAGGACGTCGACCTCGCGGAGTACGCCGGGAAGGTCCTGCTCGTCGTCAACACGGCGTCGCAGTGCGGGTTCACACCCCAGTACGCCGGCCTGCAGAAGCTGCAGGACACCTACGGCGAGCGTGGGTTCGCGGTGCTCGGGTTCCCCTGCGACCAGTTCGGCCACCAGGAGCCGGGCAGCGAGGACGAGATCGCGTCGTTCTGCGAGAGCTCGTTCGGCGTGACCTTCCCGATGTTCGCCAAGATCGACGTGAACGGCGGTGACACCCACCCGCTCTACGCGTGGCTCAAGGACGAGCAGAGCGGTCTGCTCGGCGGCAAGATCAAGTGGAACTTCACCAAGTTCCTGGTCGGCCGGGACGGGACGCCCGTCAACCGCTTCGCACCGCAGAAGGACCCGCTCGACATCTCCGACGACATCGAGCAGGCGCTGACCGCACCGGAGGCCTGAGCCTCAGTCCTCGCTCTCGGTCGCGTAGAGGGCGGCGCCGACGATCCCGGCGGCGTTGCGCAGCTGGGCGGGGATGATCTCGGTCTGGATGTCGAGCAGGGGCAGGAACTTGTCGGCCTTCTTGCTGATGCCGCCACCGACCACGAAGAGCTCGGGGGAGAACAGGTCCTCGAGCTTGCGGTAGTACGTCGTCAGCCGCTTCGCCCAGTCCTCCCAGGAGAGGTCCTCGCGCTCGCGGGCGCTGGACGCGGCCCGCTTCTCGGCGTCGTGACCGTCGATCTCGAGGTGGCCGAGCTCCGAGTTGGGCACCAGGACACCGTCGTAGACGAGGGCCGAGCCGATGCCGGTGCCCAGGGTCGTGACGATCACGAGCCCGCGCCGGCCCTTCGCCGCGCCGTACCGCACCTCGGCGAGACCGGCGGCGTCGGCGTCGTTGACGACGTGGACGTCGCGCCCGGTCCGCTCGGTGATCAGCTGGTCGGCGTCCTCGCCGATCCAGTGCTTGTCGATGTTGGCGGCCGACTGCACCACGCCCTTGACCACGACGCCCGGCACGGTGACGCCGACAGGCCCGTCGGACCCGGGGAACTTCGCCAGGAGCTCCGCGAAGACCTTCGCCACGGCGTCGGGGGTCGACGGCTGGGGCGTGTCGATGCGGACCCGCTCGTCGGTGAACTCGCCCTTCTCGAGGTCGACGGGCGCGCCCTTGATGCCGCTCCCGCCGAAGTCGATGCCGAACGGGAGGCCCGAACCATGCGCACTCATGGGCCCAATCTCCCCGTGTCGGCCGCGCGGAGCAACCTCCCGATATGTGCGGACCCTTGCGAGCGGGGTTTACAAATCATATCGTGATGTAAACCTCGGGAGGAGCCGACATGAGATCCGAGACCGACGACTGGCGCGACCGCAAGCGCTACCTCTGGCTGATCGGCCTGGTGGTCCCGTCCCTGGCGTTCATCGCGATCACGATGTGGCGGCTGACCGGCTGGGGCGCGTGGTTCTGGATCGGACCCGTCGTGATCCTGGGCATCGTGCCCGCGATCGACCTGGTCGCCGGGCTCGACCGCTCCAACCCGCCCGACGACGTGATCGAGGCGCTGGAGCGTGACAAGTACTACCGGTGGATCACCTACGCCTTCCTGCCGATCCAGTACGCCGGCTTCGTCGGTGCCTTCTGGGTGATGACCCACTACGACCTCTCCATCGATCGACCGGGTCGGGATCGCGATCTCGATCGGCTGCATCGGCGGGATCGGCATCAACACCGCCCACGAGCTCGGCCACAAGAAGGAGGCCAACGAGCGCTGGCTGTCGAAGGTCGCGCTCGCCCAGAGCTTCTACGGCCACTTCTACATCGAGCACAACCGCGGCCACCACGTGCGCGTCGCGACCCCGGCCGACCCCGCGTCGGCGCGAGTGGGGGAGAGCTTCTACGAGTTCTGGCCGCGCACGGTCGGCGGCTCCCTGAGGTCCGCGTGGAACCTGGAGCGGAAGCGGATCGCCCGGCGCCGGCAGCACCCCTTCCGGCTCTCGAACGACGTGCTGAACGCCTGGCTGATGTCGGCCGTGCTGTGGGGGGCGATGATCGCGGTCTTCGGCGTCGGCATCGCGCCGTACCTCGTGATCCAGGCGGTCGTCGGCTTCTCGCTGCTCGAGGTCGTCAACTACATGGAGCACTACGGGATGCTCCGGCAGAAGGTCGGTGTGGGCGAGCGGCAGCGCTACGAGCGGGTCGACCCGTCGCACTCGTGGAACTCCAACAACATTGCGACCAACGTGCTGCTCTACCACCTGCAGCGGCACAGCGACCACCATGCGAACCCCACCCGGCGCTACCAGTCGCTCCGCGACTACGAGGCGAGCCCCGTGCTGCCCACCGGGTACGCCGGGATGATCGTGCTCGCGATCGTGCCGGCGGTGTGGCGGCGGGTGATGGATCCGCGGGTGCTCGCCCACTTCGGGGGCGACATCGGCCTGGCCAACATCTCCCCCCGCAAGCGGGACGTGATTCTGGCCCGGTACGGCGCGATGGTCTCGACGCGCTCGGCCGACGCTCCGGCGCCGTCGGTCGAGCCGGTGCCGTCGGTCGAGCCTGTCGAGACCACCGGCACCGACGAGGCGCTGGCCTGGCGTTGTCCCGGCTGCGGCTACACCTACGACGTGGTGGTGGGTGAGGAGCGGGAGGGCTTCGCGGCCGGGACCGCCTGGTCGGAGATCCCCGACACCTGGTGCTGCCCCGACTGCGGGGTGCGGGACAAGGTCGACTTCGTCGCGGTCGAGCACGCGCCCGCTTCCTAGACTGGCCGGGTGACCACCGCCCCGACCCTGACCACGCACGAGCGGGTCGTCGCGGCCGCGGCGGGGCTGACGCTCGAGGTCGGTTGGGCCGGCGTGACCATGGGCAAGCTGGCCGACCGGGTCGGGGTCTCCCGGCAGACCGTCTACAACGAGGTCGGCTCCAAGCCCCAGCTCGCCGAGGAGATGGTCCTGGCCGAGCTCGCCACGTTCCTGGCCGTGGTCGACGCCGCGTTCGACCGGGAGCCCGGCGACCTGGTCGAGGCGATCCGCAGCGCGTCTCGCGGCGTGCTCGAGCTGGCGCGCAGCAACGCCTTGCTGCAGGCGGTCGTGTCGGCGTCCTACGGCGCCGAGACCGAGCTGCTGCCCCTGCTGACGACGCGGAACGACGCCCTGGTGCTGACCGCGACCCAGGCCGTGCGGGCGCGGGTGACGGCGTACGACGTGCGCATCGACGAGCGGCACCTCGACGCCGCGATCGACATGGTCGTCCGGCTGGTGCTCTCCCACGTCGTGCACCCGATCGGCGACCCGGCCGCGACCGCGGACGACATCGCGTGGATCTCCAGCCGCACGCTGCGCGCGTGAACGCCGTAGGGTCACGACGGTGAGCGCGGGGTCCATCGAGTACTCCTCCGCCGCCGGCCGCGGGGTCGTCCTCGCCGCGGTCCTCGGGTCGGGGATGGCGATGCTGGACGGCACGGTCGTCAACGTCGCCCTCAAGACCATCGGCAAGGACCTCGACGCCTCACTGGCCCAGCTCCAATGGATCACCAACGGCTACCTGCTGCTGCTCGCCAGCCTGATCCTGCTCGGCGGCGCCCTGGGCGACCGGCTGGGCCGACGGCGCGTGTTCATCGTCGGCGTCGTCTGGTTCGCCGCCGCGTCCGTGCTGTGCGGCCTGGCGACCAACGCGGAGACGCTGATCGCCGCTCGTGTCCTGCAGGGCATCGGCGGCGCGCTGCTCACGCCGGGCAGCCTGTCGATCATCGAGGCGGTCTTCACCCGCAGCGACCGCGGTCGGGCGATCGGCTCCTGGTCCGGTCTCGGCAGCATCGCCGCCGCGATCGGGCCGTTCGTCGGCGGCGGGCTCGTGCAGTACGCCGACTGGCGCTGGATCTTCCTGATCAACGCCCCGATCGCCGCGGTCACCGTCGTCGTCGCGCTGCGGTTCGTGCCGGAGACGCGGGCCGAGAGCGAGGGGCGCTTCGACGTCCTCGGGGCTGCCCTGGCCGCGATCTTCCTGGGCGGCCTGACCTACTGGCTGATCGAGTGGCGCACGACGTACGCCCTGGCCGCGCTGGCCGTCGGCGTCGTCGCCGGGATCTCGTTCCTCGTCGTCGAGCACCGCTCGGCCCACCCGATGATGCCGCTGAGCATGTTCGCCTCGCGCAACTTCAGCGCCGCGAACGCGATGACCCTCCTGGTCTACGCCGCGCTCGGCGCGATCATGTTCTTCCTGGTGATCGACCTGCAGACGGTGCTCGGGTACGGCGCTCTCGAGGCCGGCGTCGCGACCCTGCCACTGACCCTGATCATGCTCTTCCTGGCCGCCCGCGGTGGGGAGCTCGGGGCGCGGATCGGACCGCGGATCCCGATGACGGTCGGGCCGATCGTGATGGCCGTCGGCGTGGCCTGGCTGTCGCTGGTCGGCGCCGGCACGTCGTACTGGACCGGCGTGCTGCCGCCCGTCGTCGTGTTCGGGCTCGGGCTGTCGCTGATGGTGGCGCCGCTGACCATGACCGTGCTCGCGGCCGCTCCCGACGACCGGGCCGGCATCGCCAGCGGCGTCAACAACGCCGTCGCCCGGGCCGGGTCCCTGCTCGCGGTCGCGGCCCTGCCGGTCGCCGTGGGTCTGTCCGGCGACCAGTACGCGAACCCGGTCGCCTTCGACGACGCCTACGGCAAGGCGATGCTGGTCTGCGCGGCGCTCCTCGCCGTGGGCGGGGTCGTCTCGTGGCTGACGATCACCCACGGTCCCGTCGTCGCGCCGGACGACGACGAGCACGAGCCGGTGTCGTCGGGACCGCAGCTGGACTGCCCCAACCGCGGTCACTGACCCGGGCTGCGGCCACCCACCGTCGAACTACCCTTGCCACCCATGGACGACGCTCGGGCACGCCACCGCGCCGGTGCCGTGGCGTCGTGCCTGGTGCTGCTGTCGCTCCTGCTGTCGGCGTGCGGTGACGGCACGTCCAGCAGCGCGGTGCCGCCGCCGTCCGCCGCGACGACCGACGCGAGCGCGACCGACCCGACGACCGCCTCCCCGACCATCGACCCCACGACCGCCCCGACCACCGACCCGACCGGGCACGCCGTCGCGAAGCCGGGACCGTTCCGAGCGCCCCTGCACACGGCCGACATGCTGATCTTCCGGCAGCAGCCGCTGAGCGACCGCATGGTCCGGCGCATCCGGAACGTGGAGGGTGTCACCCGGATCGAGCGGTTCAGCCTGGCCCAGGTGAGCATCGAGGACCACGCGATCAACGTCGCGGCGGTCGATCCCGCGTCGTACCGGAACTTCAACCCGGACGCCGTCGCGCAGTTCCAGCCCGAGTGGAACCGCGTCGCCGCCGGCGAGATGGCCATCCGCGAGGGCTTCCGCAAGCAGGTCGCGAAGGACGGCTACGTCCGGCTGGGTGCCCGGGCCGATGCGCCGCGGGTGCACGTCGGTGCCTACGCCCCCCAGATCCCGCAGGTCGACGCGATCGTGAACGACAGCTGGGTGAAGACCCTCGGGATGCGGCCGGGCAACGCGGTGCTGGTCTCCACCGGCATCCGCACGCCGCTGTCGATCCGCAAGCCGATCCAGCGCATCGTGGGCCACGCGGCGTCCGTGCAGCGGCTCGACGTCGCGGCCCGGCTCGGGCTCGACCCGGCGGCCAAGCAGACGGCGTTCCTGGTCGGCAGCGCCGCCGACGCGGTCGGGTCGTACAGCTACTCGGTGCTCGGCGGCGGCCGGATCGCGCCGGAGCCGGGCTGGGTCGCGTCGCACATCTCGACCCAGACGATGCCGATCATCGGGCCGATGACCTGCAACACCCAGATGTTCCCCCAGCTCCGCGCGGCGTTGCAGGAGATCATCGCCGACGGGCTGGCCTCGGCGATCCACCCCGGGCAGTACGGCGGGTGCTACGTCCCGCGCTTCATCGCCGGCACCACCACCCTGTCCAACCACGCCTTCGGCCTGGCCTTCGACGTCAACGTCCCGGAGAACGAGCGCGGCACCGTGGGCCTGATCAACCGGCAGGTCGTCTCGATCTTCCAGAGCTGGGGCTTCACCTGGGGCGGCACCTGGCACTACACCGACCCGATGCACTTCGAGCTGAACCGGATCGTGGCTCCGCGCTGACCGCCGGCGCGGGATCCGACTGTCGGTACCCCATGCTTGAGTGGTCATATGAATGTGGTGCTGGATGATCTGTCGGGCGGTGAGCTGCTCGACCATGCCGAGCTGCTCGTCGCCACCCAGCACCGCTGCGAGGTCGAGATCCTCCGCGTCGCCGTGCAGCACGCCTACCTCCACGACCGCGACTCCCTCGATCCCGCCGAGACGGGTCGCCCGGGTCGAGAGCGTGCGCGGCGGATCGGCGGAGCGGGGACTCCCGAGGTCGCCGAGTTCGCCGCCTCCGAGCTCGGCGCCCGGCTCGGGATGTCCACGGTGTCGGCCGGCCTGTTGATGGCCGACGGCCTCGACCTCCGTCACCGACTCCCTCGGCTGTGGCGCGGCGTGGAGGCCGGGGAGGTGCGGGTCTACCTGGCCCGGCTGGTCGCACGGAGGACCCGCGACCTGACCGCCGAGCAGGCGGCGTACGTCGACGAGCGGGTCGGGCCGTACGCCGACGGCCGGCTGACCTGGACGCGGTTCCAATCCCTGGTCGAGGGCGTCGTGGCCGCCGCCGATCCCGAGGCCACAGCGGCGGCGGAACGGCAGGCGGCCGAGCAACAGCTGGCCCGCCCGATGTCGCGCCCAGTGCCGGTGACGACGACCACGGGCTGCGGGGGTTCTACATCCGGGCGCCGCACGCGACGGTCGCGGTCTTCGACGCCGCACTGCAGCGGATCGCCGACATCCTGGCCGACCTCGGCGACGCCGACTGCCGTGGACAGCGGCGGGTCAAGGCCCTGCTCGTCCTGGCTCGCCCCGACCTCGCGGCCGAGCTGATCGCGGCGTACCAAGCCTGGCGCGACCGGCCTGAGGACCCTCCCGGCCTTCCCCGCGACGAGCCGAGGACCGAACCCGTTGTGCCCCGCACCGGCGCTGAAGCCAGTCCTCGACTGGGGAACCCTGCTCCCCCAGGTCGTGGTCAACCTCCACGCCTACGCCGCCCCCGCTGCCGACGCGATCGCCCGGGTCGAGGGCTGCGGCGCGATGACCGAGGCGTGGGTCCGGGAGAACCTCAGCCCGTCACGCACACGTCACGATCCGGCCCGTGCTCGACCTCGACGGACTGGCGCCGGTGGATGCCTACGAGATCCCCGACCGACATAGAAGGGCCGTCCGTCTGATGACGCCGGCCGACATCTTCCCGTACTCCACCAGCCTTCACCCCGCGCAGATCGACCACACCGTGCCGTTCAGGCACGGCGCCGAGGCGGTCGGTGCCGGGCAGTCGCGGCTGGGCAACTACGGGCCGATGTCCACCGCCCACCACCGCCTCAAGACCCACGGCCGGTGGACGGTCAAGCAACCCTTCCCCGGCCTCTACCTCTGGCGCGACCCCCACGGCAGCTTCTACCTGGTCGACCACACCGGCACCCGCACCCTCTCCCGGGCAGCGTGAACGAGGAACCCGCCGGGGGTGCAGCAGGGCCACCTAGCTCGGCGCACTCATCTGCCGATGAGCGGTAGCCCGGAGGCGCAGCGATCCAGCCTGGCCGCGGCTGTGTGACCGCTGGAGCCGTTCAGTGACGTCCGCGAGGTCGTGTGGCAATGAGAACGGTCCATAGCGCGGTGTCAGGCACACGACTCGAACATGGGTGCCCTGAATCGCACTCATCTGCCGCTGTCCGCGCGCACGTCGACATGCCGATGAGTGTGTGGTACGCCGAAAGAGATCTCAACAGTTGGGGCCGACGACTGCACTAGTGAGCGGGTTGAACCCGATCAACGTGCGCTCGTCGGGCCCGTCTCGAAGGGATGGGCGTCGATGGCTGCTCGCCGGTGGTTGTCGTAGTCGTCTCCACCGTCGTCGAGTGAGTCCCCGGTTGTCTCTGTGGCCCTGTCCATGCGCATCGATCGTCAGCGGATCGTCGGCGATGCGACCTGAGTCTTCCGTAGCGGCCCCATGATCGTCCGCGCCAGCGGATACCGCAGGCAGCTCCCGGCTCAGCTTCGTCGACGCCCGTGTTGCCGACCACCCGCCGATGTTGCTCCCCGGTCGCCGGCGTTCGCAGCCCGTGCGTACCGTGCTGGCTCAGCACCCGCAGTGCGGCAGCCCGGGCATCCCGCACACGGCGACGCTTGTGGCGGCCATGCGCCGACATCCGGCGGGCGAGCACGCGACGATCTTCGTTCGGGGCGTTCGGCATGTGAGAGCTGGCTCCTCAACGCTCTGGTTCTGCATGTGCGGGCGGCCCAGTATGTTCTGACACCGATCTCTTAGCCGAGCCGCGGTGTCCGCTCATGCCTCTGAGCGTGCTGCGCTCTCTGCTGATCGACCGTGCGACGGTCGCGTACGGTTCGGCGGTGCCTCCGTGTTTCGACGTCCACGGCACGCGTCGCGGACCCAAGCATCGGCCGGCCATTCACTTCGCCGCTGTGGATCGCGAGGTTGTGGGGGTTTGCCAGACAGGCGAACTGTCGTGTGAGCAGGTGATCTGGAAGTTGTACCTCGCCGCGGAGTATCGTGGTCGTTCCCGCGGCGTGCAGTTGTTGCGCCACGCAATCAGCTCGCTGCCGGACGGGACGGATCACTGTAAACGTTGAGCACTTCGCCGGTAACACGGGCGCGGCGAGGTTCTACGAGCGGGAGGGGTTCAGAGTGATTCGGACGGATCCCGTTCCGCCTGGCGAGTCGTCCAGAAGCGCCATCGTTTGGCGACGGCGGCAATTGTCCTAACGCCCGCTCATGCCGCTGTCCGGTACCCGCGCAATTCACGCGTTGAGTCAAGTTGTCGAGCCATCATGAGCGCATGAATGATTGGAAGGTCGGCATCCTCGATGAGCTGGGCGCGTTGCTCGCTGCTTGCATCCTCATCAGCTTCTGGTTTCTTTGGGTGTCCGGCCACGTCGGTTCGTGAGTGCCCGCTCTCATGCCGATGAGCGGGCGTCACATGCGGGGCCGGCAGCGTGAGTACCGGACTCAGAACAGCCGCAATCCGGGTTAGGTTGCCAGCATGGCCGACTTCACGATCAAGGCGCTGACGTCGGAGACGTTCGGAGACTTTGCCGCTCTCGTCGAGCGGAACGGGGGCATGTTCGCCGGCTGCTGGTGCACGAAGTTCCATCCCGACTGCGCGGAGAAGGGACAGAGTCGCGAGGGGAACCGGGCGCTCAAGCAACGTCTGGTGGACGACGGGATCGCGCACGCTGCACTGGTCTACGACGGCGACCGGGCCGTCGCCTGGGCGGAGTACGGATCGCCCGAGGAACTGCCCGACATCCACCACCGCAAGGAGTATCTGGCCACTGCTGAGCGACTGCCCCCCTACCGAATCACGTGCATCCTGGTCGAGCGCGGCCTTCGTGGTCGGGGCCTGGCGGCGATCGCCCTGCGCGGAGCCGTCGAGCTGATCGCGCGTGCAGGCGGCGGCCTGGTCGAGGGCTATCCGCACGACACCGGCGGGGTGCGCAAGAAGAACTCCTCGTTCCTCTACAACGGCACCCGCGCGATGTACGAGCGCGAGGGTTTCACCTACGACCGGCCCAAGGGTCAGGGCAACTGCGTGATGATGCGCGAGGTGGCCCCGAGCGGGAGGGCCTGAAACGCCCTCACAGGCCGCTGTCCGGGCGGCAGCGCATGCCGATGCGCGTCCTGGACGCGAGTGTGTCGATGGGTGTCGTATCGCGCTGTCACCGTTCGTAGGTTGGTACAGGGTGGAAAGTGCCATCCGCGACCAAGGAGTGCACGTGAGCGAATACCTCATCGCGTTCAACGGAGAGTGGGTGGCCGAGTTCACCGACGACGAGATGGCGGAGAAGTCCAGGGCCGTTCAGGCGTTGCGGGCAGAGATGAAGGCGGCGGGGGTCTACGTCTTCCTGGGAGGCCTGGACGACGACGCGCCCGTGTTCAGCGTGGATGCTTCCAGCGGTGTCCCCGTCTTCACCGATGGCCCCTACGCCGAGACCAAGGAGCACCTCGGAGGCTTCACGATCGTCGACGTGACGGACGAGGAGACTGCTCGGATGTGGGCAGGAAAGGTCGCCTCCGCCTGCGGCTGGCCACAGGAGGTACGGCGCTTCCAAGTCCCGAGGCAGCGTGTGGAGGACTAGTTCGGAGTCGTGCGGCCGTTCCTCGCCGGAGCACCGTCATCGCACTCTCACGCCGCTGTCCGGAAACGAGATTGATCGAGCCGCTGCGGCCTGGTGTTCTACCCGGCATGGGCGTCCAGATTCGACGAGCGACCGAGCAAGACATCGCCTTCCTGACCGACGTCGCCGTGGCGACCCTGAAAGCGGATGACCGTTGGCCTCAGGGGGAGGACGAGGCCGGGTACCGCGACGGATACGCCGAGTGGACGCGGGAACAGGTGCGCGGCGATGAGCCGAACTCTGCGCTGTACGTGCTCGAGGTCGGTGGCGCTCGGGTCGGCCGACTTCGGGTGGTGAGCCCCGGCCACCTGGTGGAGATCGCCGGCATTCAAGTGATGCCGGAGTTCCAGGAACAGGGCATCGGCACCGACGTCATCCGCGTTCTGATTGACCAGGCGCAGACTGCGGGGCTCCCGCTGGAGCTCGGAGTCGAACGGGACAACCCCCGGGCCCGCGCTCTCTATGAACGGCTGGGTCTGCTCGAGTACGCCATCGACGACAACGAGGTCAGGATGCGGCTCGAGCCCGCCATCAGGCCGTGACGCACGACCTCTGATGCCGCTGCGCAATGCGGAACTTCTTGCCCGCTCGGGGCCGATGGATGACGATGGTGTGGCGCCCAGAAGTGTGCTCGGCACCTGGACCGGCAGCTCGAGGGGCGGGACCGGGAGGGCTGGGTGGTGCCTTCCGACACGAGGGACTGCCCGTTCTGTGGCGAGAGCGTCGAGGCGGCGGCCGCCAGGTGTCCGCACTGCCACTCGGTCCTGTCGGCACCCGACGAACAGGACTCTGCCGGGCCTCCCGGCGACAAGGAGGTCCTGGGCCGCGAGCCCAAGGGATCGCGTGGTGCACTGATGGCGGTGGCAGGGGTCCTCGTCGTCGTCCTCGTCGCCTACGGTGCGACCCTCGTGGTGTCGAGTCTCCGACCCGAGCACCAAGCCGAGCCGTTCAACCTGTTCACCACGATCAGGAACGCGTGCGACCAGGACGACGGCAACCTCGTCACCACCGATCGGCACGGCACTCCGATGGCGTTCCCGACACCCGACGGACCCCAGCGCTACTGGTGCGTGTCACGGCACTACCTGACGTCGATCGGTCGCGCGCCGGGGGACTCTCCACCGTCGGTCCGGAAGGTTCCCCACGAGTACCGCTGGTTGTGGCCGCGAACCACCTACGGACGCTGACCCGCTCCCGCTGCGGGCCATGGCCCAGGATGGGCCCATGCGAGCGGTCCAGGTCCTGCAGCCCACCGGCCCCGCCGACGTCCGGGTGGTCGACGTGCCGGAGCCGGAGCCCGGCCCGGGCGACGTGCTGATCGAGGTGCACGCGGTGGGCGTCTCGTTCCCCGACCTGTTGCTGAGCCAGGGGCTGTACCAGGTCAGGCCGGAGCCGCCGTTCACCCTCGGCGTCGACGCGGCCGGCACCGTGGTGTCCGCGCCACCGGGCGTGCCGGGGCTCGAGCCGGGCGCCCGGGTCGCCGGTGTCCTGCCCTACGGCGCCGCGGCCGAACGCGCCGTCGTCCCGGCCTCGGCGGTGTTCCCGCTGCCCGACCGCACGACGTACGACGAGGGCGCGGCGCTGCCGCTGAACTACCTGACCGCGCTCTTCGCCCTGCACGAACGGGGACAGGTGCGCGAGGGCGAGACGGTCCTGGTGCACGGCGCCTCCGGAGGTGTCGGCACGGCCACGCTCCAGGTCGCCCGGGGGCTCGGCGCGCGCACGATCGCCGTCGTCTCGACCGAGGAGAAGGCGGCGTTCGCGCGCGGTGCCGGCGCGGACGAGACGGTGCTGCTCGACGGCTTCAAGGACGCGGTCCGCGAGCTCACCGGCGGCCGCGGCGTCGACCTCGTGGTCGACGTGGTCGGGGGCGAGACCTTCACCGACTCGCTGCGCAGCCTCGCCGAGCAGGGCCGGCTCCTCGTGGTCGGCTTCACCTCCGGGCAGGGCATCCCCGAGGTCAAGGTGAACCGGCTCCTGCTGAACAACGTCGACGTCCGCGGGGTCGGGTGGGGTGCGTACGCGATGACCAAGCCCACCTACATGCGCGAGCAGTGGGACCTCCTGCTGCCGATGATCGAGTCCGGCGTCGTGGCGCCGCCGATCGGCGCGACGTACGGCCTCGACGACTTCGGCCGCGCCCTGCAGGAGATGGCGGACCGGCGGACCCTCGGCAAGAGCGTCGTCCGCGTGCGCTGAGCGACACGGACCACCTAGGCTCCTCGGGTGAGCACGCTCGACGACGCCCGCGAGGGCATGGACCTGTCCGTCCGACCGCAGGACGACCTCTTCGGCCACGTCAACGGGCGGTGGTACGAGACCACGGAGATCCCCGCCGACAAGGGCAGCTGGGGTCCGTTCCTGATGCTGGCGGACGCGGCCGAGGCCCAGGTGCGCGACATCATCGAGGAGCTCGCCGAGAAGGTCGTCGCCGGTGAGCAGGGCCTGGACGGCGACGCGATGCGGATCGCCTGCCTCTACGCGTCGTTCATGGACGAGGCGACCGTCGACACCCTCGGCACCGCACCGATCCAGCCGCTGCTCGACGCCGTCGGGAGCCTGCGCGACCTGCACGACCTCGCGGCGTTCCTCGGCGAGTTCGAGCAGGTCGGCGGCAGCGGCCCGTTCGGCGTGTACGTCGACGTCGACGCCAAGGACTCCGACCGCTCGCTGCTCAACGTGGTCCAGGGCGGCCTCGGGCTGCCCGACGAGAGCTACTACCACGACGAGAAGTTCGCCGAGATCCGCGAGAAGTACGTCGACTTCCTGACCCGGATGTTCACGCTGATCGGTCGGCAGGACGCCGCGGCCGACGCGGCCACGGTGATGTCGGTCGAGACCCGCCTGTCGCAGGGCCACTGGGAGCGCGCGGCCACCCGCGACGTCGACAAGACCTACAACCTGCTGACGCTGGCGGAGCTGCAAGGAGCTCTGCCCGGCGTTCGAGTGGGAGGCGTTCATCCGCAACCTCGGCGGCTCGGAGGAGACCATCGCCGAGGTCTGCGTGCGGCAGCCGTCGTACCTCGACGCACCTCACCTCGGCTCTCGAGGACGTGCCGATCGAGCAGTGGCAGGTGTGGCTGACGATGCGGGTCGTCCGCACGGCCGCGCCCTACCTCCCCTCCGCCTTCGTCGAGACCAACTTCGACTTCTACGGCCGCACCCTCAGCGGCACGCCGCAGCTGCGCGACCGCTGGAAGCGCGGGGTCGCCGTGGTCGAGGGGTCGGTCGGCGAGGCCGTCGGCCGCGAGTACGTCGCCCGCCACTTCCCGCCCGCCTCGAAGCAGATGATGGAGGAGCTGGTCGGCAACCTGCTGCGCGCCTACCGCGACTCCATCTCCGCCCTCGACTGGATGAGCGAGGAGACCAAGCAGCGGGCCTACGCCAAGCTCGAGATGTTCCGGTCGAAGATCGGCTACCCGGACTCGTTCCGCGACTACTCCGAGCTCGACTTCAAGCCGGAGGACCTGCTCGGCAACGTGCTCTCCGCCAACGCGTTCGAGACCCGACGGCAGCTCGCCAAGATCGGCTCGCCGGTCGACCGCGAGGAGTGGCTGATGCTGCCGCAGACGGTCAACGCCTACTACCGCCCGGGCATGAACGAGATCTGCTTCCCGGCCGCGATCCTGCAGAAGCCGTTCTTCTCCCCCGACGCCGAGCTGAGCGAGAACTACGGCGGCATCGGCGCCGTCATCGGACACGAGATCGGGCACGGCTTCGACGACCAGGGCGCGAAGTACGACGGCGCGGGCAACCTCGCAGGACTGGTGGGAGCCGGCCGACAAGGAGCGGTTCGAGGAGAAGTCCCGGGCCCTGATCGCGCAGTACAGCGGCTTCGAGCCGCGCGCCCTGCCCGGTGAGCACGTGAACGGAGAGCTGACGGTCGGCGAGAACATCGGTGACCTCGGGGGCCTCACGATCGCGCTGATGGCCTACTCGATCGCGCGTGGCGGCGAGGTCAGCCTCGAGGACGCCCAGAAGCTGTTCTTCAACTGGGCCTACTGCTGGCGCACCAAGCGTCGCCAGGAGCTCGACCAGCAGTACCTCACCATCGACCCGCACAGCCCGCCGGAGTTCCGGGCCAACGTCGTGCGCAACCTCGACGAGTTCCACGCGACGTTCGGCACCGAGCCCGGTGACGGCCTGTGGCTCGAGCCCGAGGCACGCGTCCGCATCTGGTGACCGAGCACGGGCAGTCGGCGTACCGCGTCCGCTTCGACTGGGGGCTGACCGGTGCCCGGGCCCTCGTCGCCGACGCCCGGCCGGGCGACGTGGCGGTGGTCGTCGACGTGCTGTCGTTCACCACGACCCTGACCGTCGCGGTGGAGCAGGGGATCGCGGTCCACCCCTTCCCCTGGGCGGCCGACGAGGCGCCGGCGTACGCCGCGGAGCGCGGTGCCGTGCTCGCGCGCGGTCGGCGTGCCGGACTCGCCGAGGGGTCGGTCAGCCTCTCCCCGGCCTCCTTCGCGGGCGTCACCGGCATCGAGCGGGTGGTGCTGCCGTCTCCGAACGGCTCGACGATCGCCTTCGCCCTCGCCGAGTCCGGCGCGACCGTGGTCGGCGCCTGCTTGCGCAACGCCTCGCCGGTCGGCCAGTGGCTGGGCGGCGTCGAGGGCGTCGTGCGGGTGGTCGCGGCCGGCGAGCGCTGGCCCGACGGGTCCCTGCGTCCCGCGGTCGAGGACCTCTGGGGTGCCGGCGCGGTGCTGGCGGCTCTGCGTGACGCCAGGGCACGACGGCTCGAGCCCCGAGGCGCGGTCGGCCGCGGCGGCGTACGACGCCGTGCGCGGCCGAGCTCGGGACGGCGCTGCCGGAGACTGCGCCAGCGGCCGGGAGCTGGTGGCCGCGGGCTTCGGCCGCGACGTCGAGATCGCGGCCGCGGCGGACGTCAGCCCCGTGGTGCCGGTCCTGCGCGGCGAGGCGTTCGTCGACGGAGCGGGTCAGTCCGTGCGGTTCTGACAGCCCGGACCCTGCAGGTCGTGCCAGGTCGCGGCGTCGACGATGCCGTTCGCCGGCAGCGCTCGACCGTGCTGGAACGTCTTGACCGCGTCGACGGTCGCGTCGTCGTAGAGCCCGGTGACGTGGTCGGTCGGGTTCAGCCCGATCGAGGTGAGCACGTCCTGGAGCGCGAAGACGTAGATCCCGTCGAGGGCGTCGACCTCCATGCCGGGCTCGAGCCGGGGCATCGTCTCGTAGTCGAGGTAGCACAGGCACTGCACGGGTTCGCGGGTCCCGTCGCGCAGCCGGGTGACCAGGTCGCCGCGATGCTCGGCCGTCATCCGGACCCGGCACGCCTGGCCCACCGTGTCGTAGGGACCGAGGTAGGTGGCGTAGCCGTGCGTGCGGGTGCCGCCCGTGGTCCACACGGTGGGGCAGGAGTCGGAGATCTTGAGGTAGCGCGCGTGCTGCGGGTCCTCGGCGACGGCCGAGGCGAGCCGTTCGGGCGACGAGCCGGCGATGGTCACCACGACGCTCTTGCCGCTGCACGGCTGGTTGACCAGCGAGACGCCCAGCCCCAGCGGGTCGGGCGCGTCGTGGTGGTCGACCAACGACGCCGTGACGACCCCACCCACCGCGCCCAGCACCGCGGACAGCGCAGCGGCGAGGAGACGACGGGGGGGTCGGCGCACGAGGCGCAGGATACGGGTGGCGGCTCAGCCGACCATCATCTGGGCGGGGTCGACGGGCTTCTCGGCCGGCTTGCGCGGCAGGAAGAACGCCGGCACCAGGCACAGCCCGACCAGGACCGTCGCGACGAGGTAGACGCCACCGAACGACTGGCCCATGAAGTGCAGACCCTGCGCGACACGACTGCCGTCGCCGGTGGGCTGCGAGCCGGCCGAGTGGCGGGTCGGCGCCGCTCTGGATCGCCAGCGTCGGGTTCGACCGTGGACGCGTGGTTGTTGTAGGCGTTGGTGAGCAGCACCGAGAACAGCGCCGTGCCCATCGAGATCGCGATCTGCTGGGTGATGTTCATCAGCGTGGAGCCGCGCGCGATGTCGTGGTCCTTCAGGCTGGCCAGGGCCGCGGTGAAGACCGGCATCATCGTCGAGCCCATGCCGAGACCCATCACCACGAACGAGGTGATGATGTAGGCGTACGACGTCTTCTCGTCGACCGGGATCAGCATCCCCATGCCGACCGTGTCGAGCACCAGGCCGGTGAGCACGACCTTTCCGGGGCCGATCTTGTCGGCCAGGAAGCCGGCGACCGGCATGGTCGCCATCGCGCCGAAGCCCTGGGGCGCGACCAGCCAGCCGGAGCTCAGCGGCGACTCGCCGCGCACCTGCTGGAAGTAGAGCGTGAACAGCAGCGAGGCGCCGAAGAACGCCATCGCGAACAGCGTCATCGTGACCACGGCGACGGTCATGTAGCGGTTGGTGAACAGCCGCAGCTGCACCAGCGGGTGGATGTTCTTCTTGCGCAGGGCCCAGGCGACGAACGCCGCCACCAGCACGATGCCGACCACGCTGGCTGGTCACGACCGTGCGAGGTGAACATCGTGCCGTGCTCCTGCTTGGCGGCGGGGATCGAGCTCACGCCGTAGAGGAACAGCGCCAGGCCCGGGGACAGCAGCAGCATGCCGACGAAGTCGAAGCTCTCCGACGGGTGGACGTCGTCGCTGGTCGAGCACGCGCCAGGCGTAGACCGCGGCGACGATGCCGATCGGGACGTTGATCAGGAAGATCCAGTGCCACGAGGCGACGTCGATCAGCCAGCCACCGAGGATCGGGCCGAAGATCGGGCCGAGCAGCATCGGGACGCCGAGGATCGCCATCACCCGGCCGAGCCGCTCGGGCCCGGCGGCGCGGGTCAGGATCGTCATGCCGAGCGGCATCAGCATGCCGCCGCCGAGACCCTGGAGCACCCGGAAGGTCACCAGCATCTCGAGGCTGCTGGCCGTGGAGCAGAGCGCGGAGCCGGCGGTGAAGAGCACGATCGCCAGGATGTAGAGGCGTTTGGTGCCGAACCGGTCGGCCGCCCACCCGGTCAGCGGGATGACCGTGGCCAGGGCGAGGGTGTAGCCCGTGGCGGTCCAGGCGACCTGGGCCTGGGTCTTGTCGAAGATGTCCTGGAACGTGCGCTGGGCCACCGCGACGACGGTGATGTCGAGGATCGACATGATCGCCCCGAGGACGACCACCCCGGCCACCACCATCACCCGGCGGTCGAGCTTGCCGTCGTCTCCGTTCCCGGCGGTGGCGGAGCCACCGGACCGGGCTGTCGATCTCGGTACTCATCCTGATCTGCTCCCCTGTGCGTGTCGTGTCCCGTCGAGCCTAGGGACTGCCGCCGACAACGGTCGAATTCTTTGCCAACTCCGGCTGTCGATCGGGTGTTCCCTCTGTGTCCGGACCTGTGGTCAGACGTGGGCTCGCCGGGAGTGACACGCCGGCGGGCGGGTCGAGGTCGACCGGCGCGGGTGCCACGACCGAGCGGCGTACGTCGGAGGCGATCTGCGAGCGCAGCAGCACCGCGATGTACGCCGCGGCCAGCAGCGTGACGACCCCCATGATCGACAAGATCTGCCGGTAGCTGAGCACCACCACCAGCAGCGACCCGAGCGCCAGCGAGATGGCCTGCGGTGTCGCCATCACGACCTCCACCGCGGCCGAGACGCGGCCCATGATCGGCTGCGGGGTGCGGCGCTGGATGAGGGTCATGAACGCGACCGTCAGCAACGGGAGCGCCGCGCCCGAACACGGCAGCGGTCACCAGCACCACCGCGAACTGCGGGCGGCCGCCATGGCGAGGACCGACGACGGCGCAGCCGGCCAGGCCGACCACGCACCTGGCGACCTCGCCGACCCGGCTGACGACGCCGCCCGAGGACAGTCCGCCGCCGATCGCGCCGACGCCCTGGGCCGAGACGATCACCGAGACCCACGTCGCCGGCTTGTCGAAGGCGTCGAGCAGCGCGTAGATCGACCGACTCGGTGAACCCGAAGACCAGGATGCAGAGTGCGAAACCGATCAGGACGTGCTTGAGCACCGGCTCGCCCGCGAGGTGCCGCAGGCCGGCGGTCAGCTGCTGCCAGAAGTGCGCGTCCTCGTGCTCGGGCTGGTGCTCCTGCACCGCGATCGTCGCGATCACGGCTGCCGCGGCGAAGAACGACGCGGAGTCCAGCACCGCGATCGCCCAGCCGCCGAGCCAGGTGAACAGCAGCGCGCCGATCAGCGGGCCGAACAGGCGGAACGACTCCTTGGTGGTCTGCAGGGAGGAGTTGGCGTCGACCAGCATCTCCTCGGGCACCAGCTCCTTGAGCAGCCCGTTCAGCGCGGCCGGCAGCACGACGAACGAGACGCCGTAGAGCATCGCGACCGCCCAGATCACCCAGACCTGGCCCTCGCCGCGCACCAGCACCAGCGGCAGGACGCCGACGCCCGAGGCGAGATGGCCCCAGACGAGCAGCGGACGGCGCTTCACCCGGTCGATCCAGACGCCGAGCAGCGGCGCGAAGAGCGCCGGGATCACCATGAAGAAGAACGTCAGGCCGGCCATCGCGTTGGAGCCGGTGATCGTCTTCACCCACATCGAGAGCGCGAGCAGCATCACCGAGTCGCCGAACATCGACGCGGTGAGCCCGACGTACAGGCGGGTGAACCCGGGTTGGCGGAAGGCGCGCCTCACGACGCGTCCATGGCCTCGCGGTCCGGATCGACGGACGCGGCGGGGACCGCCTCGACGCCGGGCAGCAGCAGCGGGGCACCCCAGGCGACCAGCTCGCAGAGCCTCGAGCCGGCCGGGCGCTGCTCGGGGGCGACGAGCCGCTCGGCGTACCGCCCGAGGAGGGTGCGGATCTCGAGGTTGAGCTCGTCCAGCTCGTCGACGGTCAGCCAGCTGGCGAACTGGGTGCTGTTCGCGGCCTCGGCCCAGTCGCGCTCGCCGTCGTCGAGCAGCTGCGCCCGGGCCTGCTGGAACCGGGTCACCTGGCGCTGCAGGAGCATCTCCTCGAGCGCCCGGCCGGCGCGCAGCTCACCGGGTGTCGCATCCACGTCGTCCCAGGCCAGGCCGATGGAGCGGACCCGCCACGGCCGCTGCCGGCCGATCCCGCCGCCGGCCTCCTCGACGAAGGAGTGCTCGGCCAGCTTGCGCAGGTGCCACGAGCAGTTGGCCGGTGTCTCGTCGAGGCGGTCGGCGAGCTGCGTGGCCGTGAGCGGGCCGTCGACGGTCAGCAGCTCCATGATCCCCAGCCGCACCGGGTGGGCCAGCGCCTGGAGCTCGCGCGGGTCGCTCAGTCGTCGGTACGACGGTCTTTGGTGTGGCCCTTCTCCTGCGGCCTCGAGCGGCGCTTCGCCCGTCGCCTGCCCTGCCCCTTGCGTCGTGTCGTCACGGCGCGCTCCCTTCCCCGTCGGCATTCATCGAAAGTAGTCTTTCGAAAGCATTCTTGCAACCACTCCGGCCGAGCTGTCGGCGGGGGTCGGTACGGTCGTCAACGACGTCGCGGGCCGGGAGATTCCGGCCCGCCGTGGGGGAGGTGTCGGTGAGCTTCGTGCCCCTGACCGGGCCGGCGACCCTGCACGCCGGCCAGACGCCACGCGAGGGCACGGTCGAGTTCACCGATGACCGCAGCGCACGATCACGCTGCCGATCCGGGCCGCCCTGCCGGTCCTGGCCAAGGCCCGCGCGACCGAGGGTGCCCACCCGTCCGTCGCCCTGCTGGCGGCCGCCTCGCTGCTCGGGATGCGGTTCGTGGCGGCCGGCAAGTTCGAGCCCGGCGACGGCGCCTGGCGGCTGTCCGCCCTCGGTCGCGACGACGCCGATCGCCTCCGCCGGCTGGCCGAGTCGCGCGCCTACGACGGGGTGCCCGCCGACGCCGCCGAGACCGTCGTACGCCGGGTGGTCGACGCGGTGGTCGACACGATGCCGCGCACCGCGCCCGCCGCCCGCCGGCCGCGCTCCAGGTCGACCGACGACGTCTTCGCCCATCGCCTGCAGGACCTCGTCACCCGGCATCGGGGTGCGCGCTCCGACCTGCCCCAGCTGGTCACCCTGTCGCTCCGGGTCGAGGCCGACGAGGAGGAGCTGGTCGCCGGCGCCTGTCGGCTGGTGCTCCAGGTGCACGACGAGCGCGACGCGCTCCACGTGTGCGACGCCGCCGGCCTGTGGAACGACGCCCCGACGGTGCACGGCTTCGGCGACCGGGCCCGCACCCACGCCACGCTGGCCCTGCGCGAGGCGGCTGCCGCCTGGCCGCCGCTGGAGCGGTTGCTCGAGCAGCGGGTGCCCGACGAGCTCACCCTCGACTCCGACGACCTGGTCAGCCTGCTCGAGGACGGCGTGGGCGGGCTGCGGGCGATCGGCGTCGACGTGCTCTGGCCGCGGAGCCTCGGCCGCGACCTGAGTGCGACCGCGACCCTCGACCGCGTTCCGGGCAAGCGCGAGGCCCAGCTGGTCGAGGGCGTGCTCAGCGGCGACGCCCTGTTCGCCTTCAACTGGCAGCTCGCCCTCCACGGCGACCCGCTGACCGACGACGAGATGGACCGGCTCGCCCGGGCGTCGTCGCCGATGCTCCGGCTGCGCGGCGGCTGGACCGTGGTCGACCCCGCGATCGCCCGCAAGGCCCGCAAGCGGCTGATCCGGACGGTGCCCGCGGCCCAGGCCGTCGCCGCCGCGCTCACGGGTGTGGTCGAGGTCGAGGACGCACCCGCGGAGGTCGTGGTCGGCGCCAGCCTGCTCACGCTCCGCGAGCAGCTCCTCGGCGCCGCCACCGCCCCTCCGCTCCCGTCGCCGCCCGGCCTGGTGGCCACGCTGCGCGACTACCAGCGCCAGGGCTTCACCTGGCTCGACCGGCTGACGTCGCTGGGGCTCGGGGCCTGCCTCGCCGACGACATGGGTCTGGGCAAGACCGTCACCCTGATCGCCCTCCACCTGCACCGTGTGGCACTGCGCCCGGGGCCGACGCTCGTGGTCTGCCCCGCGTCGCTTCTCGGCAACTGGGAGGCGGAGATCCGGAGGTTCGCGCCCGGCGTCGACGTACGCCGCTTCCACGGTGGCCAGCGCTCCCTCGACGACCTCGAGCCGACCGACGCGCGACCCGACCCGGGCTTCGTGCTGACGACCTACGGCACCCTCCGCCGCGACGCCCCGACGTTGGCCCGTGTCGGCTGGGGCCTGGTCGTGGCCGACGAGGCGCAACACGTGAAGAACGCCCGGTCGGCGACCGCGCGGGCCCTGCGCGCCGTGCCGTCGGCCGCGCGGGTCGCGCTGACCGGCACTCCGGTCGAGAACAACCTGACCGAGCTGTGGGCGATCCTCGACTGGGCGACACCGGGGCTGCTCGGCAGCCGGCAGGCGTTCCGCAAGGTGTGGGCCGGGCCGATCGAGTCGGGGCTCGAGCCGACGAAGGCGCGCCAGTTCTCCGGCCTGATCGGGCCCTTCCTCCTGCGCCGCCGCAAGACCGACCCCGGCATCGCGCCGGAGCTGCCGGAGAAGACCGAGACCGACCACCTGCTCGGGCTGACCCGCGAGCAGGTCGTGCTCTACGAGTCGTTCGTCCGCGACACGATGGCGCGCATCGAGCGCGCCGACGAGGAGACGCGGCGTGGTCTGGTGCTCAAGCTGCTGACCGGACTGAAGCAGATCTGCAACCACCCGGCCCACTTCCTCAAGCAGTCCGGCGGGCGGCTCGGTGGCCGCTCGGAGAAGCTCGACCTGCTCGACGAGCTGGTCGGCACCGTGCTCGCCGAGGACAGCTCGGTGCTGGTCTTCACCCAGTACGTCGCGATGGCGCGGCTCCTCGAGGACCACCTGAGCCGCGGCGGCGTTCCCCACCAGTTCCTGCACGGCGGCACGCCGGTGCGTCAGCGCGACGCGATGGTGGCGTCGTTCCAGGCCGGCGAGGTGCCGGTCTTCCTGCTGTCCCTCAAGGCGGGCGGCACCGGCCTCAACCTCACCCGCGCCGACCACGTCGTCCACGTCGACCGCTGGTGGAACCCCGCCGTCGAGGACCAGGCCACCGACCGGGCCCACCGGATCGGCCAGACGCGCGCGGTGCAGGTGCACCGGATGATCACCCAGGGCACGGTCGAGGAGCGGGTCGCCGAGCTGCTGCGGCGCAAGCGGTCGCTGGCCGACTCGGTCCTCGCCCGCGGAGAGACGGCGCTGACCGAGCTCTCCAACGAGGAGCTCCACGACCTCGTCTCCCTGCGGAGGGTGCCGTGAGCGCCCGCTCGACGACCGCCGTCACCTACTCCCGCATCCCGCCCCGGAGGTCGACGTCGCGGGCCGCCACCTGGTGGGGTCGGGCCTGGGTGCGAGCGGTCGAGGAGGCGTCGTACGCCGACTCCGACCTGCACACCGCCCGCGGCCTGTCCCGCAGCGGCGGCATCGGCGGGATCACCCTCGACCACGGCACGGTCGTGGCCCAGGTCCACCACCGCGCCGACGTCTGGCCGGTGAGCGCCACCGTCCCCGAGCTCGACCCGGTCAGCCGCCGGGCGTTCGTCGAGGTGGTCGCCGGCGAGTCCGGGCACCTCGCCGCCCTGATGGCCGGCGAGCTCCCGCACCGGCTGGTCGAGCAGGCCGAGGAGGCCGGCGTCGAGCTCCTGCCCTACGGCGGGGAGCTGGGCTCGGCCTGTCCCTGCGGCGCCTGGGTCGACCCCTGCGTCCACGCGCTCGCGCTGATGCTCCAGGTGGCCTGGCTGGTCGACGGCGACCCGTGGGTCCTGCTCCGGCTGCGCGGGCTCTCGCCCGACGACCTCCAGGCGGAGCTCGCCGCCGCGGCTCCCGAGACGCCCGACGCCGCGGCCGACGACCTCGCCGTCGCCATGGACGCCGCCGTCCGGGCCGCCCGTGTGGTCGCCCTCGCCGACGACGCTGCGGCCGAGATCACCCACCTGCTCTGAAACCCCGTGGACCGCTGTCGGTGGGTGGTGTGAGGCTGGCGGCATGAGCGACTCGGCCGACTCATGACGCCGACCAGCACCTCGACCTACCGCCTGCTCGACCGCGGTGGCGAGGTGATCGACACCAGGGACCTCCCGACCGACGGGGAGGCGCTGGCCTGGGCGGAGGACGTCAAGCGTCACCGCACACCACGCGTCTTCATCCGCCGGGTCGAGCGCCAGAACGGCGACGACTGGGAGTTCGTCTCGCCGCCGGGTGACTACTGAGCCAGCGCGCCCATCGTCATCCGTTGCAGGACGACGCGCATGGCGTCGTCGGCGATCAGACCGCTGTGGGGCGTGGAGTTGATCAGGCCGAACGCCGCGTGCGCCATCGCCCGCGCGCGGTCGGTGTGCAGGCCCCGGTGGATCCGCCGCAGCTGACCGGCCCAGACGTCGACGTACTCCCGCTGCAGGTGGCGGACGCGTTCCCGCGCGTTCGGCGGCAGCGACTGCCAGTCACGGTCCTGCACGACGATCAGTGACCGGTGCTGGAGGGCGAAGTCGATGTGCCAGGCGGCCAGCGACTCCAGTGCCTGCCGGGCCGAGCCGGCCGCGGCGACCCGCGTACGCCCCTCGTCGAGCAGCTGCTCGCTGATCCCGACCAGCATCGCGGCAAGCACGGCGTCCTTCGACTCGAAGTGCTTGTAGAGCGCCGGGCCCGAGATGCCGCAGGCCTTGCCGATCTCGCCCACGGAGACGCCGTGGAAGCCCTTGGTGGCGAACAGGTCGGCGGCCGTCGCGAGGATCTGGTCGCGCCGGTTCACGCAGCCAGGTTAGCGCTCGTTAACGTCGTCGGCTCCGCGTCGCCGGTCAGCGGGACGGTCGCTTCACCCGGCACGAAGTGGGTACGGAACCCGCGACGACCTCGTCTCGGGCCGGCTCGGGCCGGCGAAGGAGCTGGTTCACCATGTCCATCGTCGGCAGCCGCTCGCACCCTCCTCTGACTCCCGACCAGCGCAACGCGTTCATCGCCGCGCTGCTCGGCTGGACGATGGATGCCTTCGACTACTTCATCGTCGTCCTCGTCTACGCCGACATCGCGGAGACCTTCGGCAAGTCCAAGGAGACGGTGGCGTTCCTGACCACGGCCACCCTGCTGATGCGGCCGATCGGGGCCCTGCTGTTCGGTCTGTGGGCCGATCGGGTCGGGCGCCGCGTCCCGCTGATCGTCGACGTCCTCTTCTACTCCACGGTCGGGTTCCTGTGCGCGTTCGCACCGAACTTCACGGTGCTGCTCGTGCTGCGGTTCCTCTACGGCATCGGCATGGGCGGCGAGTGGGGGCTGGGTGCCGCTCTGGCGATGGAGAAGATCCCGCGCGAACGACGTGGCTTCTTCTCCGGGCTGCTCCAGGAGGGCTACTCGTTCGGGTACCTGTTGGCGGCCCTGGTCTTCCTGGTGCTCAGCGACGGGCTCGGCCTGGACTGGCGCTGGCTGTTCGCGTTCTCGATCGTGCCGGCGATGGTGAGCCTGTTCGTGCGGACGCGCGTGGGCGAGTCCGAGGCGTGGGAGGCGACGCGGGAGCAGCTGAAGGTCACCCGCACCCGGATGCGCGACGTCTTCTTCAACCGGACGATCCTGACCCGGTTCGTCTACCTCGTGGTCCTGATGACGGCGTTCAACTGGATGAGCCACGGCACGCAGGACGTCTACCCGACCTTCCTCAAGGCCACCGACCAGGGCGGGGCGGCCCTGTCGGAGCACACCGCACTGGTCATCGCGATGATCTACAACGTCGGCGCCATCCTCGGCGGGCTCGTCTTCGGCTCCCTGTCCGAGCGCTTCGGACGGCGCTACACGATCGCCTTCTGCGCCGTCCTCGGACTGCCGATCGTGCCGCTGTTCGCGTACTCGACCGGAGCCGCGATGCTCTGCCTCGGCTCGTTCCTCATGCAGGTCTGCGTGCAGGGCGCCTGGGGCGTCATCCCGGCGCACCTCACCGAGATGTCGCCGGACGCGATCCGGGGCTTCTACCCGGGTGTCACCTACCAGCTCGGCAACGTCTTCGCGGCGTTCAACCTGCCGATCCAGGAGCACCTCGCCTCGACCCACTCCTACGGTTTCGCGCTCAGCGTCACGATCGTCCCGGTGCTCGTCGCGGTGGCGGTGATCACGCTGATCGGCAAGGAGGCCAAGGGTGTGGAGTTCGGACACCGAGGGGAGTCGGTGCATGCGCGATGATGCGGACATGCGATCGACCCGCCTGCCCGCCCGACGTGCCGCAGCCGCCCTGACCGGCCTCGCGCTGGCCGCCACCGTCGCCGTCACGACCCTGACCCCGGCGTCGGCCGAGCGACCGGCGCGCGCCGCCCACACCTGGTCGGTGACGGTGCACCGAGGTGGTCACGACGCGAAGGTCGTCTTCCACCGGCGTCATGCCGGCGAGGTCCTGCTCGACGTCACCGTCGCCGCCCGCGGAGTGCTGTGGTCGCAGCGCGGGAACGAGTCGGCCGTGGTCTCGGCGTACGTCGACGGGCACTACGCCACCGACATCGTGATCACGTCGGGCGGCCGGATCGCCCGTCAGTTCGCGCTCGGACGGCTGGGTCACGGCCGCCACGTCCTGCGACTGCACTACGCCGGTGACCGGTCGCCGAGCAAGGCGGGAGTCGCGACCCTGCGCGACATCGGCTTCACGACCGTGCGTCCCGGCAACCCGGCGTACGCCGCGGCCCGCTACGCCCCGGTGCTCTACGGCCGGAACGTCGCCGGTCTCGGCGGCCGCTTCCAGAACAACCGCACGGACACCCCGCTGATCGCCTGGCACCGGATCCTGCCGGCGGCCAAGGCCGGGCACTCGGTGATCGAGTACACCGTGCTCTGGAGCAACGAGGACGGCGGCACCAACACCCCGGCGCTGATGGCTCAGTGGGGGCGCTCGACCGACATCGAGTGGGTCTACCGGGTCGAGGTGAACGCGCAGGGCCGACGCGTGCGCGGTAGCGGCGTGATCCAGGCGCCCGCCCACCAGACGAAGCCGTTCCGCGGGAAGTACGACGGCACCCACCCCTTGATCCAGACCTGCACGTCCAACAACAACGTGTGCGACAAGGTCGGCGACCCGATGCGGTTCGCGCTCTCCACCCGCGACGTGCTGTCGGCGACCCAGCCCCGCGAGCACGAGATGGACCGTCATCCCTGGACCTACCAGGTGATGGCCCGCGAGATGCTCCGCGAGCACAAGATCGAGTCGCCGTCGGACCCCGCGACCCCCGACGTCGGCGACCAGCGCAGCTACCTCTACCTCGCCGTCGCGCACACCACGACCCCGGCCGCGTCGGCCGGTGGCCTCGGCCTGGCCGTGGACGTCCGGCTGAAGGGGGACGCGACGACGTACACGTCGAACCACGGGATCGCGTTCTGGACGGTCAACCGCAACGGACCGAGCGCGACCACCGTGGAGCTCCCGGTCGGCACCACCGCCGCCGACGTCGCCTCGATCTCGGTCCGCCGGGTGCCCGTCAGCGCCGACGACGGCGCGACGTTGACCGTCACCAGGATCAGCCGCGGCTTCTTCCTCGGTCGGACCTACCTGCCGCGCCCGTCGTTCGTCCGCTGGCACGGGAGTGCCACGCTCACGCCGGGGGCGCCGACGGCCGAGCTCTGGACCGCCGGCTGAGTCGATCGGTGCTCTACGCTCCGCGCATGGGCGGATCGGGAGTGGACCCGGCGCGGGTGGCGGCGCTCAAGGAGCGTGAGGACGCTGCCTTCGTGAGATGCGCCCGCGCAGCCAGGCGCTGTGGGCCGCCGGGCAGGCAGTGATGCCGAACGGCGTGCCGATGAGCTGGCTGCGCACGTCGTACGACCACCCGCCGCTGTTCATCGAGTCGGCCGCCGGCTCGCGGCTGCGCGACGTCGACGGCCACGAGTACGCCGACTTCAACATCGCCGACATGTCCATGTTCACCGGCTACGGCCCGGCTGCCTGTGGTCGAGGCGGTGAGCCGGCAGGTGGCCCGGGGCGCGCAGTACCTCCTGCCGACCGAGGACTCGATCTGGGTCGCGGGCGAGCTGGCGCGGCGCTACGGCCTTCCGCTGTGGCAGTTCACGCTGGCCGCGACCAGCGCCAACACCGAGGTCATCCGGATCGCCCGGTCCTCGACCGGCCGCGAGAAGGTGCTGTTCTTCGACGGCAAGTACCACGGCCACTTCGACGACGTGCTGGTCGAGCTCGAGGACGGCCGCCTGGTGCCGGAGGAGGACGGCCTGCCGCACGACGTCACGGACCGGACCGCTCGTCGTCCCGTTCAACGACCTCGAGGCCCTGGAGCGCGCGCTCGCGGCCCGCGAGGTGGCCGTGGTGATCACCGAGCCGGCACTGACCAACAACGTGGGCCTCCTGATGCCGGACGACGGCTTCCACGAGGGCCTGCGTGAGCTGACCCGGCGTACCGGCACGTTGCTGGCCTACGACGAGACGCATACCCAGGTCGTCGGTCCCGGCGGGCTCACCCGGCGGTGGGAGCCTCGCGCCCGACTTCGTGACGGTCGGCAAGTCGATCGCCGCGGGCATCCCGCTGGGCGCGTACGGGATGACCGAGGAGGTGGCGGCCGCGCTGCAGCGCCCCGGTGGTCGCGACGACGACAAGCCGCAGGTCGCAGTCGGCGGCACGCTGTTCGGCAACCCCGTCTCCATGGCCGCGGCGCGGGCGACCATGAGTGAGGTGCTGACCGACGAGGCCTACGCGCACAGTCAACGTCTCGGCACCCGGCTGGCCGACGGGCTGGCGCAGCGTCGTCGCGGCGTCGGGGCTGGAGTGGACGACCCACCGGTTCTGGCCGCGCAGCGGGTTGTCGTTCAGCCCGGCGATGCCGCGCACGGCCACCGAGGCGATGGCAGACCTTCGACGTGCCGTTGCGCAGGCTGCTGCGCGTCTACCTCGCGAACCGCGGGCGTCTGGGACGCCATCGTCGGCGCCGGGCCGACCTGCTCGGTCGCCGCGACCGATGAGGACGTCGACGCCTACCTCGCTGCCTTCGCCGACCTCATCGGCGAGCTGGTCTGAGAGGCGCGGCGATGGGCGTCTACCGCGAGCGGGTGCTGCCCAGGCTGATCGACGTCGCCTGCGGGTCCAAGCAGTCACGTCCCCTGCGCGAACGCGTGTGCGCCGGACTGCACGGGCAGGTGGTCGAGATCGGCTTCGGCTCCGGGCACAACGTCCCGTTCTACCCCGACGCGGTCCAGCGGGTCGCCGCGGTCGAGCCGTCGGACCTGGGGTGGAAGCTCGCCCGGGACCGGGTGTCGGCCTCCCCCGTCATCGTCGACCGGTCCGGTCTCGACGGGCAGTCGCTCCCGTTCGCCGACGACAGCGTCGACACGGCGCTGTCGACCTGGACGCTGTGCACCATCCCCGACCCGGTCCTCGCGCTGACCGAGGTCCGTCGTGTCCTCCGCCCGGGCGGCACCCTGCACTTCATCGAGCACGGCCTGGCGCCGGACGAGAGCGTCCAGCGCTGGCAGCACCGGCTGGAGCCGCTGAACAGGCGGGTGGCCGGAGGGTGTCACCTGACGCGTCCGATCCTCGACCTGCTCCGGACCGCCGGCTTCACCGTCGAGGAGGTCGACGTGTTCTACGAGCAGGGCGCTCCGAAGTCCCTGGCCGCCGACTCACTGGGCGTGGCGGTCGCGCGCTGAGCTGGGCTCCACCTGGCACGCCAGGTTAATGATCGCTAACCTAGGATCGTGAGTGAGCTGCGCGAGCTGGTCGAAGAGCTCAGGGGTCACCTGGCCGTCGTCCGCCGTGGTGGCAGTGACGCGGCCAGGAAGAAGCACACCGATCGCGGCAAGCTGCTGGTGCGGGACCGCATCGACCGGCTGCTCGACCCCGGCAGCCCCTTCCTGGAGCTCAGCCCGCTGGCGGCGTTCGGGATGTACGGCGACGGCGACTACGTCGTGCCGAGCGCCTCGATCGTGACCGGCATCGGCCGCGTGCACGGGCGCGAGTGCGTCGTGGTCGCCAACGACGCGACCGTCAAGGGCGGCACCTACTACCCGCTCACGGTCAAGAAGCACCTGCGCGCGCAGACGATCGCCCAGGAGAACCGGCTGCCCTGCCTCTACCTCGTCGACTCGGGCGGCGCGTTCCTGCCGATGCAGGACGAGGTGTTCCCCGACCGCGAGCACTTCGGCCGGATCTTCTTCAACCAGGCCAACCTCTCCGCGCGGGGCATCCCCCAGATCGCCAGCGTGATGGGGTCGTGCACCGCCGGCGGCGCCTATGTCCCGGCCATGAGCGACGAGTCGGTGATCGTGCGCAACCAGGGCACGATCTTCCTGGGCGGCCCGCCGCTGGTGAAGGCCGCGACCGGCGAGGTCGTCACCGCCGAGGAGCTCGGTGGCGGTGACGTCCACGCGCGCACGTCCGGGGTCGTCGACCACCTGGCCGACGACGACGCGCACGCGCTGGCGATCGTGCGGAGCATCGTGGACACGTTGCCGGTGGTCTCGACAGGCTCGACCGACGAGCGTGGGACGGTCGACGAGCCGCTGGAGGATCCCGAGTCGCCTGTACGACGTCGTGCCGGCCGACACCCGGACGCCGTACGACGTGCGCGAGGTGATCCGCCGGATCGTCGACGGCAGCCGCTTCCACGAGTTCAAGAAGCTGTACGGCGAGACCCTGGTCTGCGCCTTCGCCCGCATCTGGGGCCGCGAGGTCGGGATCGTGGCCAACAACGGGATCCTGTTCAGCGAGTCGGCGCTCAAGGGCGCCCACTTCATCGAGCTGTGCAACCAGCGCGGCATCCCGCTGGTCTTCCTGCAGAACATCACCGGCTTCATGGTCGGCAAGGAGTACGAGAACGGCGGCATCGCCAAGGACGGCGCCAAGCTGGTGACCGCGGTCGCGTGCAGCGTCGTGCCGAAGTTCACCGTCGTGATCGGTGGGTCGTTCGGAGCCGGCAACTACGGCATGTGCGGCCGCGCCTACGACCCGCGGTTCCTCTGGATGTGGCCGAACGCCCGCATCTCGGTGATGGGTGGCGAGCAGGCGGCGTCGGTGCTCGCCGAGGTACGCCGACCCGACGACCCGGTCCCGGTCGAGGAGTTCAAGGAGCGCATCCGCGGGCAGTACGAGACCCAGGGATCGCCCTACTACTCCACCGCGCGCCTCTGGGACGACGGCATCATCGACCCCGCCGACACCCGACGCGTCCTCGGCATGGGCCTCGCCGCCACGTCCCACGCCCCGATCCCGGCGCCGTCGTACGGCGTCTTCCGGATGTGAGCGCCATGGAGATCTCGAAGGTCCTGGTCGCCAACCGCGGCGAGATCGCGCTGCGGGTGTTCCGCACCTGCGCGCGGCTCGGGCTGCCCACGGTCGCGATCTACACCGACGTCGATGCCGACGCCCCGCACGTGACGGCGGCCGACGAGGCGGTGGCGGTGAGCAGCTACCTCGACATCGAGGCGGTCGTCGGCGCGGCCGTCGCCACCGGCGCCGACGCGGTCCACCCCGGCTACGGCTTCCTGTCCGAGCGTGCGGCGTTCGCCCGCGCCCTCGAGGAGGCCGGGATCGCCCTGGTGGGGCCGAGCGCCGCGGTGATGGACGCGATGGGACGCAAGGACCACGCCCGCGAGATCGCGGTGCGGGCCGGCGTCCCCGTCGTCCCGTCCTATGCCGTGGACGACGACCCGTCGTCGTTCGCCTTCCCGGTGCTGGTCAAGGCGGCGGCGGGGGGTGGCGGCAAGGGCATGCGCGTCGTCCGGGCTGCGGGGGAGTACGCCGAGGCGATGGCCGCCGCGCAGCGCGAGGCGCGGTCGTCGTTCGGCGACGACACGATGCTCGTGGAGAAGTTCGTGGAGTCCGGACGACACATCGAGGTCCAGGTGCTCGGCGACGCCCACGGCACCGTGGTGCACCTCTTCGAGCGCGACTGCTCGACCCAGCGCCGTCACCAGAAGGTGCTGGAGGAGGCGCCCGGCCCGACCGTGGACCCCGCGCTCCGCGAGCGGCTCACCGATGCGGCCGTCGCGCTCGCGCGGGCGGTCGGCTACACGAACGCCGGGACCGTGGAGTTCCTGCTCGACAACGCGGCCGGCGACTTCTACTTCCTGGAGATGAACACCCGGCTCCAGGTCGAGCATCCGGTCACCGAGGCGACGGTCCGGGTCGCTGGGGAGGCGCTCGACCTGGTGGAGCACCAGCTGCGGGTCGCCGCCGGTGAGCCGCTCGCGTTCGCGCAGGAAGACCTGGCCCTGGACGGGCACGCGATCGAGGCTCGCGTCTACGCCGAGGACTCCTTCGGCGGCTTCCTGCCCCAGGCGGGCACCACCTCGCTGGTCCGGTGGCCCTCGACCGTGCGCGTGGATCACGCCTTGGCGAGCAACCAAGCGATCAGCACGGCGTACGACCCGATGCTCGGCAAGGTGATCGCGCACGGAGCCGACCGCGAGAGCGCCCGTCAGGCGCTCGTCGACGCCCTCGACGACACCGCCATCCTCGGGCTGACCACCAACGCCGGGTTCCTGAGGGCGCTGGTGGCCAGCGACGAGTTCCGCGACGCGACCATCGACACCTCGTGGCTGGACGGCCACGAGGTCCCGGCCCCCGACGCCGACATCCCGCGGGTGATGGCCGCGTGGGTGTCGGCGATGCTGTCGGCGTTCGACACGGGTCACCCCTTCCAGGCCGACGGCTTCCGCCTCGGCGGTCCGCCGGCCGCGACCCTGGTCGAGCTCGACCGGGACGTGGTCGTGGACCGCGCGGCGGGCACCGTGGACGGCGTCCCGGTCCGGCAGCTGTCCGGCGAGAACCACGTGCTCGAGCTCGAGATCGACGGCCACCGGGTGCGAGCGGTGGTCAACGTCCAGCCGGACATCGTCGAGGTCAGCTACCACGGTCAGCGCTTCGTCCTCACCGGTCCCGACCGCCTCGCCGACCACGTCGCGGTCGGCGACGGAACGGTGACCGCGCCGATGCCCGGGACGGTGCTCGAGGTCCGGGTCGCCGCGGGAGACCGGGTCGAGGACGGGCAGGTGCTCGGCATGATGGAGGCGATGAAGATGGAGCTGTCGCTGAAGGCGCCGTTCTCCGGCACGGTGACTGCCGTCGAGGCGGACGCCGGTCACCAGGTCGCGCTTGGGTGCGACGCTGTTCGTGGTCGAGGCCGCCGATGAGTGAGCTGCCGATGACCGTGCCGGCCGACGGGCTGCCGGAGCGGGTCACGATCTACGAGGTCGGTCCGCGCGACGGGCTGCAGAACGAGGCCGCGCTGGTCCCGACCCAGGTCAAGGCCGAGCTGATCCGACGCCTCGTCGCCGCGGGCCTGCCGGTCGTCGAGGCCACGAGCTTCGTCCATCCGCGCTGGGTCCCCCAGCTCGCCGATGCCGAGGACCTGGTGCGGATGCTCGGGGACGTGGCTCGTGACCTTCCGGTGCTGGTCCCCAACGAGCGCGGCCTCGACCGGGCCCTGGAGCTGGGGTGTCGCCACGTCGCGATCTTCGGCAGTGCGACCGAGACCTTCGCGCAGAAGAACCTCAACCGCTCCCTCGACGAGCAGTTCGCGATGTTCGAGCCGACCGTACGCCGTGCCCGCGACGCCGGACTCGACGTCCGGGCCTACGTCTCGATGTGCTTCGGCGACCCGTGGGAGGGCGCCGTGCCGATCGAGCAGGTGGTCTCCGTCGGCCGCCGGCTGTTCGACCTCGGCGCGAGCCAGCTCAGCCTCGGCGACACGATCGGCGTCGGGACGGCCGGGCACGTCACGGCCCTGGTCGAGGGGTTCGTCGCGGACGGGATGGCGGTCGGCGACCTGGCCCTGCACTTCCACGACACCTACGGCCAGGCCCTCGCCAACGCCTACGCCGGCCTGCGGGCCGGCATCACGACGTTCGACGCGAGCGCCGGTGGCCTCGGCGGCTGCCCCTACGCCAAGAGCGCGACCGGCAACCTCGCCACCGAGGACCTGGTCTGGTTCCTCACCGGTCTCGGCATCGAGCACGGCGTCGACCTCGACCGCCCTCGTCGAGACCTCCACCTGGCTGGCCGCCCACCTCGGCCGCCCCAGCCCCTCCGCCGTGGTTCGCGCGCTCTCCGGCTGACAGAATCCGGCTATGAGCCGGAGGGTGTACGTGCACGTGGGTGCCCCCAAGACCGGCACGACGTACCTCCAGGACCGGCTGGCGATCAACGCGCGGAGCCTGGCCGCGCACGACGTCCACATCCCCAGCCGGGCGCCGCTGATGAGCACCGGCCTGTTCCACTTCCGTGCGGCGCTCGACCTGATGGGGCAGGACTGGGGCGGTGCGCCGGGCCACGCCGAGGGATCGTGGGACGCGATGGTCCGTCGCGTACGCCGTGCGGACGGCGCCGCGATCATCAGCCACGAGATCCTCGCCCCGGCCGGGCCGGAGCACGTCGCCCGGCTGAAGGCCGACCTGGCCGACAGCGAGATCCACATCGTCTACTCCGCCCGCGACCTCGCCCGCCAGGCGCCCGCAGGCTGGCAGGAGAGCGTGAAGCAGGGGCGGCGCTGGCGGTACCGCCGCTACCTCGCCCGCGTCCGGGGCGGTCGACCGTGGTTCGCCCGCGCCTTCGACCTCCCGACCGTGCTCGGCACCTGGGGCAACGGTCTTCCGCCCGAGCAGGTCCACGTCGTCACGGTGCCGCAGCAGGACGCCGTGGACGCCGAGCCCGACCTGCTCTGGCACCGGATGTGCCGCGCCCTCGCGATCGAGCCCGAGTGGGCGCCCGAGGACAGCGACCGCAGCAACGCCTCGTTGGGCAGCGCCGAGACCCAGGTGCTCCGGGCCCTCAACGAGCGCATCGGCCGGACCACCCGCAACAACCCCGGGTACGACGCGCTGATCCTGGGGATGCTGGCCGACGAGACCTTGGGTGGGCAGGACTCACTGCCGATCCTGCTGCCCCCCAAGTACCACGAGTGGGCGCGCGAGCGCGGCGAGCGCTGGATCGAGTGGCTCGAGCAGAGCGGGGTCGACGTGGTCGGCGACCCGGCCGACCTGCTGCCCGAGCCGTGGCCCGAGGGCGCGAAGTTCAAGCACCCCGACCGGATCTCGGCCAAGGCCCAGCTCCGCGCCGCTCTCGACGCGCTCGCGGCGATGACCGAGGAGGCGGCGTCGCGGCCCGACCCCGATGCCTCGATGCTCGGCCGGCTGCGCCGGGCTCGCGAGGCCTACAAGCGGTGACGGAGCACGCGGGCGAGGCCCGGGCCTGGGGCTGGGTCGCCCACCTCCGCGACGGCGGGACGACGCCCTGGTCGGACTGGGGCTCGGCGGCCGGGGCCGACGAGCAGTCCGGCCGCTACCTGCCCGGGGCCCAGCAGCTCGAGCTCCTGCGCCGGCTCAACCAGCAGAGCCTCCCGAGTCCCGAGCTGGCCTCCCGCGTCCTCGCCACCAGCGCGCCGGGTCGGGGGCGACCCGACCTCGGGCTGGTCGGCGTGCTGCCCGAGTCGGCCTTCGGCCCGCCCCCGGTCGATCCCGCTGCCCTGCCCCCCGACGAGCTGGTCCGGGTCGCGACCGCGCTGATCGCCGAGGACACCGCCGCCGCCGGGCACCCGCTCGAGCCACGCACGCCGCGGCTGCTGCGCCGGCGCTACCGCGTCCTCGGTGACCCCGACGTCGCGACCCCCTTGCGCGACACCCTCACCGCCGGCGGCCGCCCACCCGGAGGACGTCGCGCGACCGTCGTGGTCGCCGGATCCGACCTGGCCAGCATGCTGGTCCATGTCTGGACGGCGCGATCGCTGGGCGCCGGGGTGCGCCCGTGGTCGGAGTGGCTCGCCGCCGAGGTACGCCGACCGACCCTGCCGACGCGGGTCGACCTGGCGACCCTCGCCGAGGCGTGGGTGCCGCGAGTCGGGACCGGACGGGTCCACGTCGTGCTCGACGACCCGCGCCGTGCGACCCGGCTCGCCGCCGGGCTCCGCCGCCACGTGACGCCGGCCCGACCGCTGTCGGCCGATGCCATCGAGCTGGCCCGCCGCACCGCCCCGGTGGTCGGCCTCCTGGTCACGCCCGAGCGCCGCACGGCGCTGATGTGGCACCGCCTCCGTCCGGTCCTCGCCGCCCACCCCGGTGAGCCGCTGCGGCTCCCCGCCCGGCTGCAGCCCTGGCTCGAGGACCAGACCGCCGTCCTCCGACGACGGCTCGCCGCCGGTGACTACGCTGTCCACGGCGCACTGGCCGCACCGGACGACCGGCCCGGAGTGACGGCGCCGGACGAGGAGCGCGTGCTCGCGCTGGCCATCCGGCTGCTGCTGGGGCCTCCGATCGGGAGCGCGCCGGCCCAGCATGGGTCGCACAGCCGGTACAGGAGCTCGCGGAACGGGAGGCCCGGTGGAGATGACCCGCAAGGTCTACCTGCACGTCGGCACCCCCAAGACCGGCACGTCGTACCTCCAGCACGTGCTGTTCCACAACCGTCGCCTGCTCCACCGGCACGGCATCACCTATCCCGCCCAGCGCTTCGACGCCCACTTCCTCGCCGCCCTCGACCTGATGCGGATGCCCTGGGGCGGGCTGGAGGCCCAGGCCATCGGCTCGTGGGACAAGCTCGCCGCGTCCGTACGCCGCTCCCACGGCCACGCGATCATCAGCCACGAGATCCTCGCCACCGCCTCGCGGCTCCAGATCGGCCGCGCCCTGGAGAGCCTCGGGCACGGGCAGGACTCCGAGATCCACCTGGTGCTCTCGGTGCGCGACCTGGTGCGCCAGATCCCCGCCGAGTGGCAGGAGAACGTCAAGCACCGCGCGTCCCTCTCCTACGGCGCCTTCATCCAGCGGATCCAGGACCCGCGCCGCGAAGGGCGCATCCCGACGTGGTTCTGGGGTGTCCAGGAGATCCCCGACATCCTCGACCGCTGGGGGCACGACCTCCCGCCCGAGCACGTCCACGTGGTCACGGTCCCGCCCGCGGGCGGCTCACCGGAGCTGCTCTGGAAGCGGTTCGTCGAGGCGTTCGGGCTCGACGGCATCGACCTCCAGCTCGACGGGGAGCGGATGAACCCCTCGCTGGGCTCGGCCGAGACCACCCTGATCCGCCGGATCAACCGCGCCGCCAACGAGGAGCTCGAGCCGGCGTTCTACCGACCACTGGTCCGCGAGCTGCTGGCCCACCAGACCCTGTCGCGGCGCACCCGCACCCCTCGCCTGGCGCTGCCGCCCGATGCCTACCCGTGGGCGTCCGGGCTGGAGGAGTCGTGGATCGCCGAGATCGTGGCTCGGAGGTACGACGTGATCGGCGACCTCGACGACCTGCGCGGCGCACCGCCGGGCGACGACTACGCCGACCCGGACGACCCCGACGAGTCGCTGGTCTCCGGTGCCGCCGTCGACGCGCTCAAGGCGGTGCTGCTCGACCACGCCCGGCTGCAGCGCGAGCTGGGACATCGCGACGCCGAGCTCAGCGACACCCAGCGGCAGCTGGAGAAGGCCCACCTGCGCCCGACGTACCGCTGGCGCGAGAAGCTCGTACGCCGCCTCGAGAACGGCGACTCCGGGCGGATGCTGATGAAGGCCTACCGGCGCGCGAGGGGCAGGAGCTCGCGGTCGGCGTAGCGGCCGATCCTCCACGTCGCGTAGCCGTCGGCGCCCATGCCGACCAGGCCGCCCACCAGCGGGATCCGCCGGCCGACGGTGACGACCAGCTTCTTGCCGGCGACCTTGGCCACCAGGTCGGCCGCGACCTCGGCCGAGATCACCCGGTCCAGCCAGGGGTCGTGGGCGGGTGCGGTCGCCAGGGCCATCGGCGGCGCCGGGAGCTTCTGCTCGGAGACCAGCCGGTGCACGGACTCCTCGCCGAGCAGGCAGACCAGCACGGCGTTGCGGACGCGCGGGTCGTCGAGGTCGTAGCCGCGCAGGTGGGCGATCCCGGCGATCATCCGGCACTCGACCAGGGCCAGGCCGGAGATGTTGGTCGGCACGGTGAACGCCATCGTCGCGAGGCCGCCGAGGTTGGTCAGGAAGCCCTGCGCGCCGGCGTACCGGACGTGGTTCTCGATCACCTCGTGGATGGCCTTGCCGACGTCGCCGTGCTGCTCCGCGAGCTGCTTGTCGGCGGCGGCGGCCGCCGGTGGCAGGGGGCCGATGCCGTGGATCGCGCGGTGGAGGGCCTCGCGCACGAACGCCGCGGTGACACCGGGTGCGAGCTCGGTCAGCCGGACGGGCTGCCGGCCCGCGCCGCTGGTGCTCGTGGTCCCGGCCATGCCGCGATCCTACGTTCGTGCCCGCAGGGCACGCTCTACGGTTGAGCCGTGCCGGTCGACCCACCTCCGACCATCTGGGAGTTCCCGCCGCCCGCACGTTTCCACCCCGAGGACGACCTGGTCGCCACCGGTGCCGACCTCGAACCGGGCACCGTGCTGGCGGCGTACGGCTGCGGGATCTTCCCGATGCCGATCGGTGGCCGGCGGGCACCGATGGCGTGGTTCAGCCCGGTCCGCCGCGGCATCCTGCGGCCGCGCGACTTCCGCGTCTCGCACTCCCTGGCGAAGTCGGCCCGACGCTTCGAGATCCGCGTCGACACCGTGTGTGCCGAGGTCATCGAGGCGTGTGCCGACCCGCGTCGGCCCGTCGGGCTGGATCGACGGCCAGATCCGCGACGCCTACCTCCGCCTCCACGAGCTCGGCTGGGTGCACTCGGTCGAGTGCTGGCGCGACGGCCGGCTGGTCGGTGGTCTCTACGGCGTGGCGCTCGGCGGCCTGTTCGCGGGCGAGTCGATGTTCCACCGCGAGACCGATGCCTCGAAGGTCGCCTTCCTGGCGCTCGTGCGGATGCTCGACGACGGGCACGACCGGCTGGTCGACACCCAGTGGCAGACCCCGCACCTGGCGTCCCTCGGCGTCGCGGAGGTCCCGCGGGAGGAGTACCTGCGCCTGCTCGCCGAGGTGCTCCCGACACCGCCGGCCGTCTTCGAACCGCGCGGTGCCGACGTGCGTACCAACCGGGCAGGGGGCACAGTGGCAGACGACGGCCTCCACGGCCCCGACAGCACCGACGGATGAGGAGCGGCATGCGCAACGCGAGGACGCTGGTGGCGACGGGTGCGTTGGTGCTGGCCGGTGGGCTCACGGCCTGCGGCAGCGGCTCCTCGGGCTCCGACGCCGGCGGCTCGGGTGCGCCCACGGACGCCTCGAAGACGTCGTTCTGCAAGACGTTCAACGAGCTCGGTGCGGACACGACGCCCGAAGGAGGCGGCCGACAAGCTGGGTGGGATCGGCACGCCGAGCGGCATCGACTCCGGCGCCCGGCACGGCTTCGAGGTGCTGATCGACCACCTGCGTGCCCTGCCCGACGACGCCAAGGACTCCGACCTCACCGGCATGGCCAAGGGGCTGAAGGCGGGTGACCAGGCGGACGTCGTGTCGTTCCTGACGTACTACACCGACGAGTGCCAGGACCTGCCCTCCGGGTCGTCCTCCTAGTCGCTCAGAGCACCGCCGGTGGGTGGTCGCCCTCGGCGACCAGCGCCCGCCCGGCGGCGTGCCACGCGAGCAGGCCGCCGGCGAGGTTGACCGCGTCGAGGCCCTGCTGGATCAGGAAGCCAGCGGCGTACGCCGAGCGGTTGCCCGAGCGGCACACCACCAGGGTCTGATCGGCCGCCGACAGCTCCGGCAGGTCGGCGTAGCGCTCGCCGAGCTCCATGAGTGGCACGTGGACCGAGCCCTCGACGTGGCCCGCGCGCCACTCGTCGTCCTCGCGGACGTCGAGGACGAGCAGCCCGTCGGGCAGGGGGTCGGGCACTCCGCCGACCTCGGCGGTGGGGATCTGCATGCGCCTACTCCAGCACCTATTTGAGGAGACGCGACATCCGGCGGTCGGCCAGGGGCTTGCCGCCGGTCTGGCAGGTCGGGCAGTACTGCAATGCGGAGTCGGCGAAGCTGACCTCGCGCACGGTGTCGCCGCAGACCGGGCACTTCTCGCCGGCGCGGCCGTGGACGGCGATGTGCGTCTTCTTCTCGCCCTTGAGCTCGCTGGCCGCGCAGGCCGCGCGACCGGGCGACGGCGTCGCCGAGCTCGTCCTTGATCGCGGCGAACAGCTGGTCGAGCTCGTCGGCGGTCAGGCTGTTCGCCGGCTTGAACGGCGACATCTTCGCGGCGTGCAGGATCTCGTCGCTGTAGGCGTTGCCGATGCCGGCGATGGTGCCCTGGTGGCGCAGCACGCCCTTGATCTGGGAGCGGCCGGCGTCCTCGAGGATGTCGGCGAGGGTGTCGCGGGTGAAGGCGTCGTCGAGCGGGTCGGGCCCGAGGCTGGCGATGCCGGGCACGTCCTGCGGCGACCGCACGACGTAGGCCGCGAGGCTCTTCTTGGTGCCGGCCTCGGTGACGTCGAGGCCGCTGCCGTCGTCGAGGACGACGCGCACCGCCAGCCCCGACTTGCTGTTCGGCCGCGGGGGCACGGGCGGGAGCTCGTCGCTTCCACCGGATCCACCCCGCCCGGGCGAGGTGGAAGATCAGGTGGAGCCCGCTGGCCTCGATGTCGATGAACTTGCCGTGGCGGGTCACGTCGTCGACCAGCGTGCCCTCCAGCGCCTGCACCGGCGGGTCGAACGTCTTCAGCGCGCTGAACGCCGCCAGGTGGATCTTGGCGATGGCATGACCGTCGAGCCGGCCCTTCAGGTCGAGGGCCAGCGCCTCCACCTCGGGCAGCTCCGGCATGGCGTCAAGTATCGGCCGACCTGGGACGACGATCGGTGACAGATCACCGGGGCGGAGGGAGAATCGACCATGGCCACCGCGCGACCGCTGCCCGCGACCGGGGAGATCTTCCTCGACGCCCGCGGCGCCGACCGTGCGCTGCGGGTCTCGTGGCACTACGACACCGACCTGGTCGTGCTGTCGCTGTGGCGCGACAACGTCTGCACCGGCTCGTTCCGGCTGACCGTCGAGGAGGTTCCCGAGCTGATCGACCTGCTCCGCACCGGCCTCGACACGGCGTACGCCGTCGCCGCTCGCGGCGCCACCAGGTCGGCTGAGCCCTGGGACCGCTCGAGCAGCGGCTCAGCCGTCGAGGTGCCGGTCGGCCAGCTTGCGCAGGACGGGCACGGCGGCGGCGAGGGCCGCGCGCTCGTCGGCCGTCAGGTCGGCCAGCTCCTCGCTGAGCACCGTCGCGGACTCGTCGCGCAGGGTGTCGAGCGTCTTCCGGCCGACCGGGGAGAGCACCAGCAGCAGGCAGCGCTGGTCGGCGCGGGTCGCGTCGGCGCTCGACCCAGCCGGCCTCCTCGAGGATCTCCACGAGGCGGGTCATGCTCGGCGCCGACACGTTCATCAGCTCCGCGAGGTCGCCCTGGCGGACGCCGTCGGGATAGCGCGTCAGCGCGGACAGGGCCGCCAGCCGGGTCGGCGTGATCCCGGAGCGGGTCGCCGGCGTGCGCAGGTGGTAGGCCAGGCGGCCGACCTCGGTGCGCACCTCGCCGGCCAGGCGCGGTGAGCTCGCGTCCGGCGTACGACGCGTGGTCACGACCGCGCCGCCTCGGGTTCGGTCTCGAGCGTCGGGCGCCGGCCCCTCGGCCTGAGCGAAGTCGAGCGGCGTCTCCTCGTGCTGGTCGTCGGCGTGCACGAACTTCTCGCCCATGAACCACGACGCCGCCGCCGCGACCAGGCAGGCCACGATCGCGAACGCGAAGGCGACGATCAGGCCGTCGTGGAACGGCCCGGAGATCAGGGAGGGGAAGAACGTGTGGCCGGTGAGGTACGTCGAGTCGTGGCCGGCAGAGCTGGCTGAGCGTGTGGTCGCCGAGCAGCGACTGCACCGGGTTGTAGCCCGAGCAGCGACGCGAACAGCACCGCCACCGGCGGCAGCCCGGCGACCGCGTGCGCCTGACCGGCCGGGACGCCGTGCGCGGTCAGGCCGGTCTGCATGGTCGCCGGCAGCGAGCCGGCCAGGCCGACGATCATCAGCGAGAAGAAGATGCCGATCGAGAGCACCATCGAGGTGTTCTGGAACGTCGTGCTCATGCCACCGCCGACGCCGCGCCGGTTGGCCGGCAGGGCGTTCATCACCGCGGCCCGGTTGGGCGAGGCGAACAGCCCCATCCCGAAGCCGTTGGAGAACAGGGCGGCGGCGAACATCCAGTAGGTGAAGTCGACCGGCAGAGCGGCGAACCACAGGAAGCTCAGCGCCGCGATCAGCATGCCGCCGGTGGCGAACGGGCGGGCGCCGTACCGGTCGGACAGCCAGCCCGACAGCGGGCCGGCGACCAGGAAGCCGACGGTCATCGGGAGCATGAAGATGCCGGCCCACAGCGGCGTGGACTCGAAGGAGTAGCCGTGGCGCGGGCAGCCAGATGCCCTGCAGCCAGATGATCAGGATGAACATCAGGCCGCCGCGGCCGAGGCCGGCCAGCAGGCTGGCGAGGTTGCCGAAGGAGAACGCGCGGACCTTGAACAGCTCGAGGTGGAACATCGGGTGGTCGATGCGGGTCTCGATCACGCAGAAGACGCGCGAGCAGGGCGAGCCCGCCGATCATCGACGCCAGCACCCAGGGGTTGGTCCAGCCCATGATGTGGCTGCCGTGCGGCTGGATGCCGTAGGTGATCGCGACCAGCACGCCGATCAGCCCGAGGGCGAAGGTGATGTTGCCCCACCAGTCCATGACGTGGTGACGCCGCGGGCTGAGGTCGCGCAGCTTGAGGTAGCCCCAGCCGGTGCCGAACAGGCTGAACGGCACCGAGACCAGGAAGACCAGGCGCCAGTCGACGGGCGCGAGGACGCCGCCGATCACCAGGCCGAGGAACGAGCCGGCGATGCCGGCGACCATGTTCAGCCCGAGCGCCAGCCCGCGCTGGTCGGCCGGGAACGCGTCGGTGATGATCGCCGACGAGTTCGCCATCAGCAGCGCACCGCCGACGCCCTGCAGGATCCGCATGATGATCAGCCAGAGCACGCCCGACGTCCCGGTCATCCAGGTGACCGCTCAGCGCCACCGAGAAGAGCGTGAAGATCGCGAAGCCGGCGTTGAACATCTTCACCCGGCCGTACATGTCGCCGAGCCGGCCGAACGCCACGACCAGCACCGCGGTGACCACGAGGTAGCCCATGATCAGCCAGAGCAGGTAGCTGGAGTTGCCCGGCGCGAGCGGGTCGATCTTCAGCCCGCGGAAGATGTCGGGCAGCGCGATCAGCAGGATCGAGGAGTTGATCGTCGCGATCAGGACGCCGAGCGTCGTGGTGGACAGGGCGATCCACTTGTAGCGCGGACCGAGGGTGCTGGAGGAGGAGGCCGTGGAGTTCATTTAGTTCAAGGGTACTAACGATCGGCAGACACTCTCCACTCGGGGTCCACCTCTCGTCAGGAGTTCACCGACCCGTCGTCGTCATGACCACGCCCCGCCACCTGGTACCGCGAGAAAGGACACGGCCACTCGCACCAGGACCCACCTCGGCACCACCCCGGGCTCCTCGACACGCGCTGTCGGGGAGCCCGGTCTGTCTACGGAATCGGCTAGAGAGCCCGATACCGTCCGAGCATGGACCCGATCCGCAACCCGTACGCCCCCGGCGCCGGGCAGCGGCCGCCCGAGCTGGCCGGCCGGAGCGCCCAGCTGGCGGCGTTCGACGTCGTCCTCGAGCGGGTCGCCCACGGGCGGCCCGAGCGCAGCATCGTGCTGACCGGGCTGCGCGGGGTCGGCAAGACCGTGCTGCTCAACGCCCTGCGCTCGGCCGCCGTACGCCGCGGCTGGGGCACCGGCAAGCTCGAGGCGCGACCCGACCAGGGGCTGCGCCGCCCGCTCTCCTCGGCGCTCCACCAGGCGGTCCGCGAGCTCGGGCATCCCGACGAGGACTCGGTCACCCACGTGCTGGGCGTCGTCCGGTCGTTCGCCGAGCGCGAGGCCGGGACGTCGGCGCCAAGCTGCGCGACCGGTGGCACCCCGGCATCGACGCGCCGGCCGTCCGCGGGCGCGCCGACTCCGGCGACATCGAGATCGACCTGGTCGAGCTGTTCACCGACCTCGGTGGCCTGGCCGCCGACCAGGGCCGAGGTGTGGCGGTCTTCGTCGACGAGATGCAGGACGTCGGCCCCGACGACGTCTCGGCCCTGTGCGCCGCCTGCCACGAGATCAGCCAGTCGGGTCTGCCGGTGATCGTGGTCGGCGCCGGGCTGCCCCATCTGCCGGCGGTGCTGTCGGCGGCGAAGTCCTACTCCGAGCGGCTGTTCTCCTACCAGCGGATCGACCGGCTCGACCGCGAGAACGCCGACCTCGCCCTGCGCGTGCCCGCCGAGGCCGAGGAGGCGGCGTACGACGAGGAGGCGCTGGCCGCGCTGTACGCCGCGACCGGCGGCTACCCCTACTTCATCCAGGCCTACGGCAAGACCGTCTGGGACCTCGCGCCCCGCTCGCCGATCACGGCCGCCGACGTCGCCGTCGCCGCACCGGAGGCGGAGCGGGAGCTGGCCGTCGGCTTCTTCGGCTCCCGCTTCGAGCGCGCGACGCCGGGGGAGCGGGAGTACCTGCGCGCCATGGCCGACGAGCGGTTCCAGGGCCTCGAGTCGGTGCCGACCGCCGAGGTGGCCGCCGCGCTCGGCAAGAAGCCTCAGTCGCTCTCTCCGGCGCGGGACGGGCTGCTGAAGAAGGGGCTGATCTACTCCGGCGAGCGCGGCCGGATCGCGTTCACCGTGCCCCACTTCGGGGCGTTCCTGAGGTCGCGATGACGGGTCGTGCGGAGGTCGACTGGAACGCCGAGGTGCTCGGCCAGCTCGAGACGCACTGGCACGACCAGCTGCGGCCGCGCCTCAGCGGGCTGACGGACGAGGAGTACTTCTGGGAGCCGGTCCCCGACTGCTGGACCGTCCGACGGCGCGGACCCGACGAGTTCACGATGGACTACGACGAGCCGACGTCGGACCGGGAGCCGGTCACCACCATCGCCTGGCGCCTGGCGCACCTGATCGTCGGGTTCGCGGAGACGAGCGGGACGCACTTCGGTGGGCCGCCCGCCGACATGGCGACGTTCCGCTACGCCGGGACGGCCGAGACCGCCCTGCGTCAGCTCGACGAGACGCACGCCAGGTGGGTCGAGGGTGTCCGCCGTCTCGGGCGAGAGGGGCTCGCGCGGCCGCAGGGTCCGACGCAGCCGCCCGAGTTCGCGGACGCACCGATGGCCCGGCTCGTCCTCTACGTCAACCTGGAGGTCATCCACCACGGCGCGGAGATCTGCCTGCTCCGTGACCTCTACCTGCGGAACGCCTCGTCGTGAGGAGGTCCGCGGCCACCGGCCCGCTCCTGGCGGTGACCGTGGCGCTGGTGCTCGCCGACTCGGCGGTCGTGACGCTGGCCCTGCCGGCGATCCTGCAGCACCTGCAGACCTCGGTGACCCAGGTCGCCTGGGTCCTGATCGCGTTCAACCTCGTGCTCGGGCTGGTCTCGGTCCCCGTCGCCGTCGGCCTCGCGCGGGCCCAGCCGAGGATCGTCGGCGCGGTCGGCATCGCGGTGTTCGCGGGCGCGTCGGCGTGGTGCGCGTGGGCGGGATCGATCGACGTCCTGATCGCGGCTCGATGTGCGCAGGCGCTCGGCGGTGCGCTCGCCCTGATCGGCTGCCTCGAGCTCCTGGTGGCGGTGTACGGCGAGCGGCGCGGTGTCGCCACCTGGGTCACGGCCGGCGTCGTCGGCACCGCGACCGGGCCGGTGGTGGGCGGGCTCCTGACGCAGGCGTTCTCGTGGCAGGCGATCTTCGTGGTGCAGGTGCCGGTGGCCGCGCTGGCGGTGCCTGCTGCTCTCGCGGCCCCGGCCGTCTCGGCGCTCCGGTCCGACCGGCACCGGCCGGCGGTGCGGCCCAACCTGACGCTGGCGCTGCTGTCGGCCGCGCTCACCGCGGCCCTGTTCCTGCTGGTCCTGCTCCTGGTCGAGGGCTGGCGGCGCTCGCCGGCGACCGCGGCGGTGACCGTGTCCGTCGTACCGGTCGCGGCGCTGGCGGCCCGTCCACTCGCCCGACTCCTGCGTCCACCCGCGCAGGTCGAGGTCGTCGCCGGCTGCTTCCTGATCGCGGGCGGGCTGGCCGGCCTCGCACTGCTGCCGTCGTCCGACCTCGGCTGGACCATCGCGCCCCAGGCCCTCGTCGGCCTGGGGCTCGGCCTGACCGTCGACCGTCTCACCTCGCAGGCGATGCAGATGCGCCTGCCGCGCGTCGAGCACGCGGGCTGGACGATCGGCGCGCGACACGTGGGGGTGGTCCTGGGGTTGGCGATCCTGACCCCGGTCTTCACCGCGGACCTGCGCGACGCCCAGGTCCCCGCCCAGGAGGCGATCACGTCGTTGGTGCTCGATGCCCCGCTGACGCCGCAGGACAAGATCGCGGTCGCGCAGGCGCTGGGCGACGCGCTCTCGCACCAGCAGGGCCGGGTGCCCGACCTGCACCACGCCTTCGCCTCGCTCGACCTCGCTCCCGGCGAGCGCCCGGCCGCCGCCGAGCTCGAGCGTCAGCTCGATGCGCAGCTGGAACGCGCCGTGACCCGCGCGTTCCGCGACTCGTTCCTCGTGGGCGCCGGCCTCGCGCTGCTGGCGATGCTGATCGGGCTGCTGCCCCGGGGGAGGAGGACACGATGACCGGTGGCGCCCGGCTCGCCGCCCTGCCCGCGGTCGCGCTGGCCCTGGTGGTCGGGGTGCTGGGCGTCCAGGTCGCCCACGGCGGTGGCTCCTTCGAGCCGCTCCGCCCGGCCGATCCGTGCGTCGTCCGCGGCGACACGTCGCGGCCCGCCGACCTCGACGCCCTCACCGAGCGCGTCGTGCTGCTCGGTCTGGACGGCGCGGCCTGCCACCTCCACGTCAGCCGGGAGGAGCTCACGCTCGAGCTCGCCGAGTCGGGCACGCCGACCGACCCGCAGCTGGCGGCCCTCCACGACGGTCTGCTGTCCGCCGTCACCCGGATGAAGAAGGACGGCACCCTGCCGCCGTCCTCGGACCTCGTCGACGAGGCCCTCGACTCCACGGACCTCAACGGCTTCGTCAAGGCCGCCATCCGGGCGCTCCCGGACTCGTTGGTCGACTCCGCCCTGCCCACCGACGACGTGCTCACCCGCACCATCGACGACCTCGACCTCCGCAGGCTCCTGGCGAACGTCGACGACCAGGCCGGTCTCGAGCAGCAGATCGACGTGGCCGTCACGCAGGCAGTGAAGGACTCCCTGAGCGACCGCCTCCGCGGCCTCCTGTGAGGCTCGTCCCCGACGTCACCCGTCAGGAAGCCGGCGGGTGCGGAGGACGGCGGTCAGCATGGGCAGGACGAACTCACCCTGGGCGGTCTCCGGTCGGCTCGCGAGGAACGCGCGGATCCGGCTGAGGCGGGCCTCGCGCTCCTGCTCCGGCATCACCAACATCCCGGCTCGCGTCGCGAGCGTCTCGAGCAGGGTCTCGGCGGTGCGGCGCTGACCGTGCGCGAACGTCTCCTGCTCCGGTGAACCGAACCGGGCGACAGCGCTCGTCGGGGGGAGGTGCGCGCCGGCCGTCGCCACGCGCCAGCTCTCGGGCGTGTCACGCGGACCGATCGCCTCGCTGCCGCTGACGCGCCCCAGGTCCGCGACCCAGCCGACCCGGTCGTCCAGCACGTTCCACAGTCCCGCTAGGACGCCGCCCGGCACGAGCACCCGGGCGATCTCGGGCCCCGCCACGGCCATGTCGAACCAGTGCAGGGCGTTGCCCGCCACCACCGCGTCGACGGACGCATCGGGGAGCGGGATGGCCTCGGCACTCCCCGACTCGGCGCGGACGGTCGGCAGGGTCCTGCGGAGCTCGGCCAGCATCGCCGGATCCGGCTCGACGGCCGTGGTCTCGAACCCGGCCCCCAGCAGCGTGCCGGTGAGCTTCCCGGTGCCGGCGCCGAGGTCGAGCACCCGGGAGCCCGGCGCCAGGGCGAGCGCCCACTGCACGGCAACGGCGGCGTAGTCGGGACGATGCGTCGAGTACGCCGCGGCGGCCGCGCCGAACGACGAGGCGTACCGCGTCTGGTCCACGTCCTCCACGGCCACAACGTAGCCCGGCCGGGCGTACGCTCCCGTACGGCCACCGTGAGGAGGGACGATGATCGTCTGCCGGTACGAGCTCCGCTGTCGGCCCGAGCGAGCCGAGGAGATGACCGCAGCGCTCATCGCCGTGGCCGGGCCGAGCCGGCACGTTCCGGGAGTCGTGCACTTCGACGTCGCACGGAGCCTGACCGACCCGGACACCTTCGTCGTGCTGGAGGCGTTCGAGGACCGTGCGGCGCTGGCTCGCCAGGAGGAGCAGGCGGAGGTCGCGGCGGTGCTCGCGCTCGTCGAGGACGGCGCGGTCACCCGCGAGCCCGAGTGGATCGTGTGGGAGACCACTGCGGACTGAGGGAGCGCTACTACTCGCGGAAGCTGTCGGCCGCGCCCTGGATCTTGCCGACGTACGTCGTCCACCAGTCCTCGTCGCCTACGTCACCGGCGTCGCCGCCACCCTTGCCGTCGATCACCTCGCGCACGAGGTCGCAGTGCCCGGCGTGCTGGGCGGTCTCGGCGAGGACCCGCACGACCAGCTCGCTCAGGGTCGTCTCGCGGTGCTCCTCCGGCCACCACGCGACGGACGCGGGTGCGTCGAGCGGCAGGGTCCGCAAGGTCTCGTCGCTGTGCTGCCACGCACGTCGGTAGAGGCCGAGCAGGTAGTCGCGCGACTGGTCGGGCGTCGCCCACATGTCGGCCGACTCCCAGACGGACCCGTCGTCCTCCCAGGGCAGCGCGACCGGCGACGGCCGGCCGACGCAGGCGCCGAGGTAGCCCAGCTCGATGCCGGTGAGATGCTTGACCAGGCCGAGCAGGTTGGTGCCCGACGGCACGACCGGACGGCGTACGTCGTACTCGGAGAGGCCGTCGAGCGACGCCACGACGTCGTCGCGGCACAGCTGCAGCTGGCGGAGGAAGTGGTCGGTCGGGGTGCGCGTCATCGCCGGGTCAGCTCCTGGTAGTCGGGGTGGCGTCGCAGCCAGGCATTCACGAACGGGCAGAGCACGGTGACCTTCAGCTCGCCGTCGGCCCGGACCAGGTCGAGCACCTGCCGTGTCATCGACGAGCCGACCCCCTGGCCCTCGAAGCCGTCGTCGACCTCGGTGTGCAGGATCATGATCCCGCCGTCGGTCAGCTCGTACGCCGTGAACCCGGCGAGCCGGTCGCCGACGTAGGCCTCGAACCTGTGCTCACCGGGGTTGTCGCGGACCTCGACCGCCGTCTCGGATGACATGCGGTCACGCTAGTCGGGGCCGCCCACGTCGGGCACGTGACCGCCGGGAGAAGGGTCGGTGAACAGGTGCCGCGGCTCGCCGCGAACGCCCTCGATCGTGACCCGGGATGCGTCATGATGATGGACATGCGGCCGCAGGTCGTCGCACACCGCGGCGCGAGCTTCGAGAATGCTGAGCACACCCGGAGGGCCTATCTCGAAGCCATCCGCGACGGAGCCGAGGCGTTGGAGTGCGACGTCCGGCTCACCGCCGACGGCCACCTGGTCTGTGTCCACGACCGTGACCTCCGCCGCATCGCGAGCACCCGCGGCGTGGTCTCGACGATGGAGCTGGCCGACCTCGACCAGCTCGAGTTCGCCTCCTGGAAGAACCCCTGGGCGGCGCTCGACGACGAGGGCGACGAGCTCGACCCCGACCTCGACAAGGTGCTGACCCTGCGCCGGCTGCTGGAGACCGTCGCCGATGCCGAGCGCCCCGTCGAGCTGGCGATCGAGACCAAGCACCCGACGCGGTACGGCGGGCTGGTCGAGCGACGCCTCGTCGAGGCGCTCGCGGAGTTCGGCTGGACCGGTGCGGACAGCCCGGTCCGGGTCATGAGCTTCTCCTACGTCGCGCTCCAGCGGATGCAGCGGCTGGCCCCGCAGCTGCGGCTGGTGATGCTGATCGAGAAGGCGCGGCACTGGCCGATGCTCAAGCCGGTCGTGGAGGACCGCTGGATCCTCGGCCCCGGGATCGACGCCCTCACCCGGCACCCCAAGTTCGCCGAGAAGCTGGCGCACGAGCGGCACGACCTCCACGTCTGGACCGTCAACACCGAGGAGCAGCTGGACCTGTGCTGCTCGCTCGGGGTGCGAGGCCGTGATCACCGATCGTCCTCGGGCCGTGCTCGGGTGGCTGGACGACCGAGAGCGACCGTCGAGCGAGCGCTCCGGCTAGCCTCGCCGCATGGCGAAGCAGCTCCCGCACCAAGGCCCGCGACCGGGTGACCGCCGACGGCGGGGTCGGGCCGCGCGAGCCCTGCCCGTGCGGGTCGGGCAAGCGCTACAAGGCCTGTCACGGTTCGGCCGGCGGAGCCTACGTCGCCCGGCCGTTCGCCGGCCTGGTCGCCGAGCGTGACCTGGTGGCGCTGCGCGAGTTCGTGCCGTCGGCGACCGCCCCGCTGACGGTGGGCGACCGCACGGTGCTCCTGGGCAGCCTGCTGCCGGGGCGGCGCCGGCGATGGTGCGCGACTCCGGTGAGGTGTGGCTGGGGATGCAGGTGCGGCACGCCTTCGGCGATCCCGCCCGCGACCTCGGCGCCGTGCTGGAGAAGGCGCTGGCCACCGACGAGCCGGGCGTCGTCGGGCTGGTCGACCCCCCGGGGCCCGGCGCCCGGCTGCAGGACCTGGTCGCCGACGAGCCGCTCGAGGTGACGCGTCCACGACGGCTTCGACTGGTGGCTCGGCGACGTGAGCCGAGCGCGACCAGGACATGTCCGACGCGCTGGAGCAGGCCAACGGCGCCGTCGCGCCGACCGTCCGGCTGGCGTCCGTCGAGGCGGCGTACTGGGTCGACGCCGGGAGCCAAGGAGCACCTGCGCTGGGTGCTGCCCGACGACGAGTCGGCCGCTGCTGGACGCCCTCGCCCGGCTCCACGCCGCAGGCGACGACTCGATCGCCGAGGGGTCGAAGCTGGTCGGGATGTTCCGCGCCCACGGGCTCCTGACCCCGGTCTGGGACCTGCCCTCGCGGCACCGGCGCCGCGGCGCTCGAGGAGCCGGTCGCCGGCGTTCCGCGCGGCTCGAGACGGCGCTGGCCGAACGACGCCGAGCTCACCGCGGAGGAGCGGGCGGCCCGCACCCGGCTGGCCAACCAGCAGGTGACCCTGCGCTGACCTGCGACGATCCGGACCGCGCAAAAGACACGCCCGGGGAAGGTTGATCCGCCCGCCTGTGGTTCGCTAGCGTCGCTGACGGCCCGGTCGTTGTTGCCTCCCCCGTCGACATCGACCGGGCCTTTTCATGCCCTCGGTCGACCCCGAGGCTCAGCCCAGAGGGTCGCGCTCGATCGGGCAGCTCATGCAGCGCGGCCCGCCGCGCCCGGAGCCGAGCTCGGAGCCGGCGATCCGGACGACCTCGATGCCGGCGTCCTCGAGCCGGGCGTTGGTCTCGTCGTTGCGCTCGTAGGCGACCGCCACCCGCGGGGCGAGCGCCAGGGTGTTGTTGCCGTCGTCCCACTGCTCGCGCTCGGCGGTGACCGGGTCGAGGCCGGTGTCGATCTGGTGGAGGGTGTCGATCTCCATCGCCTTGGCCGCCGCCACCAGGAAGTGCTCGGCGTCGGCGACGTGCGAGCTCGAGGTCGCCGTCGGTGTCGATCCCGGCGTCGCCGAGCTCGTGACGGCGTACGCCGTGAGGGTGTGCGGCGACGTTGGGGTACATCACGACCTTGTCGACGTCGACCATCGTGCACACCGTGTCGAGGTGCATGGTCGCCCGCTCCTGGGCGATCGGCACGGCCAGCACGGTGTGGGCGAGCCCGGTGGTGAACACCTCGCGGGCCAGCTGCTCGGCACCGGCCGGCGTGGTCCGCTCGCCGACCCCGATCGCCAGCACGCCCGGCGCGAGCAGCAGGACGTCGCCGCCCTCGACGTGCTCGTTGCGCCAGCCGTGCAGCCGCGGGGCGCCGGCGAAGCGGGGGTGGGCGCTGTAGATCAGCTCGGTCAGCTGGGTCTCGCGAGCGCGGGCGGGCATCGCCAGCGAGGTGATCGTCACCTGGTCGCGCACCCACACCGACGAGTCGCGCGTGAACAGCAGGTTGGGCAGCGGGTCGATCAGGAAGTCGTCACGGGCCAGCAGCGACGTCACCAGCCCGAAGCCGCCGCGCACCTCGTCGTTGCGGACGCCGGCGGTCAGGTGGGTCGGTCAGCTCCTCCGGCGACGACGTCGTGGAGCATCGGGCCGAGCCAGCGCCGCATCGTCTCGCCGAGGTGGAGGCTGCCCAGGGCGGTCTCGATCGCCCGGTCGCGGGCCTCGGCGTCGGCGAAGGTCTCGGTGAGCAGGTCGGTGAGGTAGAGCACCTCGACGTCGCGCTCGCGCAGGGCCGCGGCGAAGGCGTCGTGCTCGTCCTGGGCGCGCGCGACCCAGGGGATGCCGTCGAAGAGCAGCCGGTCGTTGTTGCGCGGAGTCAGCCGCTGTCAGCTCGGGCCCGGGGCGGTGGAGCATGACCGTCCGCAGACGCCCGACCTCCGAGTCCGCGCCCGTGGGGCGTCCGGGCGTGGGGTTGCGTCGACATGGGCCGCACTCTAACGGGGCGCCGCGACGGTCGGTCACCCCGCGACGACCTGGTACGCCGTGACCCCGGCGAGCAGGAAGCACACGGCCGCCCCGACGTAGTGGATCGTCGACAGCCGCAGGTAGCGCAGCAGGAAGCGGCCGGCCACCACGGCCAGCCCCGACACGACCAGCAGGGCGCGCCCAGGCGCCGACGAAGACCGAGACCGGCTGTGGTAGCGACCGACCAGGCTGATCGTCAGCAGCTGCGAGAGATCGCCCCACTCGGCCGCGAAGAGCACCAGGAAGCTGGCGCCGACCGCGGCCAGGCCGGCCTTCGGCGAGGCCGCCTTCGCGGCGTACTCCTCCTCCGTGGCGGCCTCCTCGGCGTCCGCCTTGGGCGCCTCGCGCAGCAGCAGGATCGCGCCGACCAGGAAGATCAGCCCGGCCACGACCTCGACGAGCCGGTGCGGGAGCAGGGTCACCAGCCCGCCCACCGTGCACGCGATCAGGGTCTGGACGAAGAAGGCCAGGCCGACGCCGACCCACACGGCCAGGGGCCGGTAGCGGGTCGAGAGCACCAGCGCGGCGACGAACGTCTTGTCCGGGAGCTCGACCAGGAAGATCGCCCCGAAGGCGATCGCGATGACGGCGAGGTCCACCCTGTCGAACCTATCGGGTGGCGTTTCAGGCGTCGTTCACCCCGCGCACCCGTTGCCACGTCGGCGCCCGGGGTGTTGAGTCGTGCATGGGGTCGATCCACCGACGACATCGCGAGGGAGCAGACGATGGCCACGTTCGAGCACTACGACCAGGGCACACCGAGCTGGGTGGAGCTGTCGACGCCCGACCAGGGGGCCGCCCGCGAGTTCTACTCCGGGCTGTTCGGCTGGGACTACGACGACAACGACATGGGCGAGATGGGCCACTACTACATCGCGACCCTCCAGGGCAGCGAGCTGGGCGGGGTCGGCGGCCAGATGCCCGGCATGGAGGGCCACCCGGCGTACTGGGGCGTCTACCTCGCCGTCGACGACGTCGACGCCACGACCGCCAAGGTCGAGCGGACGCCGGCGGCACGGTCGAGGCCGGCCCGTTCGACGTCGGCGACGGCCGGCCGGATGTCGGCGATCGAGGACCCCACCGGGTGCCCGCGTCGGGCTCTGGCAGGCCGGCGAGACGACCGGCACCGCAGCGCGCCAACGAGCCCAGCACCCCCACGTGGAACGAGTGCGTCACGGGCGACGTCGCCGCCGCCACGGCGTTCTACGCCGAGGTGCTCGGCATGGGCAGCGAGCCGATGGACATGGGCGAGGTGAGAGTACACCGTGCTCACCGACGTCAACGGCCGGCAGGTCGGCGGGTCGATGGACCTCGCGATGCTGCCCGAGGGCACCCCGCCCCACTGGAACGTCTACTTCAACGTCGAGGACGTCGACGCCAGCGTCGCCAAGGTCGAGGAGCTCGGCGGCACCACCGTCGTGCCGGCGATCGACGTGCCGGGCGTCGGCCGGATGGCGATGGTCGCCGACCCGCAGGGCGCGATGTTCTGGGTGATGGCGGCCGACGCCGCGGCGTAGCCGCCGGGTCAGCCCGGCCGGCCCGACTCCGTCGTCGGAACGGGTCGGCGGGGTAGACGCCGAGCACCTTCACCTCGGTGGTGAAGAACGCCAGCTCCTCCAGCGCGCGCTCGACGCGGCGGTCCTCGGGGTGGCCGTCGACCTCGGCGAGGAACTGGGTCGCGGTGAACTCCCCGCCGACCATGTAGCTCTCGAGCTTGGTCATGTTCACGCCGTTGGTGGCGAAGCCGCCGAGCGCCTTGTAGAGCGCGGCCGGGAGGTTGCGCACGTTGAACACGAAGCTGGTCACGACCGGGCCGTTGCCGTGCGGCGCCTGGTCGAAGTCGCGCGAGAGCACCACGAACCTCGTGGTGTTGTGGTCCTCGTCCTCGACGTCCTCGAGCAGCACCTCCAGGCCGTAGATCTCGGCGGCCAGCGGCGGCGAGATCGCGGCCTGGGTCGGGTCTGCCGGCCTCCTGGACCTCGCGGGCGGCGCCGGCGGTGTCGCCGGAGATCACCGGCGACGAAGCCGTGCTCGCGGATGACCCGTCGGCACTGGCCCAGCGCGTGCACGTGGCTGTGCACGGTGCGGATGTCGTCGAGCCGGTCGCCCCGGGGACGCCGAGCAGCGCGAACCGGATGCGCAGGAAGTGCTCGGCCACGATGTGCAGCGGCGAGGTCGGCAGGAAGTGGTGGATGTCGGAGACCCGGCCGGCCAGTGAGTTGTCGATCGGGATCATCGCCAGGTCGGCCTCGCCGTTCTCGACCGCGGCGAAGCAGTCCTCGAAGCTCGCGGCCGCGACCGGCTCGAGCGTCGGGGCAGCGCTGCTGGCAGGCGAGGTGGGAGTTGGAGCCGGGCTCGCCCTGGTAGACGATCCGGCGCCGTTCCCGACCGAGGGACGTACTCACGCGCGTCAGTGTCACATGTCGGGCGCCATCGCGATTACGCTCGCTCAGCGTGTGGATCCTCGACGTCGTCGCGATCGTGGTGGCCCTGGCGGCCGCGGCGCTGGCGGTCGTCGCCCTCCGGCGCCAGGCGGCGTCCCGGCGTGTGCCGGGCGCCGCCGCGCTCCCCGAGGACGTCCACGGGCTGCGCCAGGAGGTCGCGGCGCTCCGGGTCGAGGGCGGCGACGCGCTGCGCCACCTGGCCGTGGTCCGGTACGACGCCTTCGGCGACATGGGCGGACAGCTGTCCTGGTCGCTGGCCCTGCTCGACGACGCCGGCGACGGCGTCGTGCTGACCTCGATCCACGGTCGCTCGGACGCCCGCACCTATGCCAAGAGCATCTCCTCCTGGACCTGCGAGCAGCAGCTGTCGCCGGAGGAGGACGAGGCGATCGGCCACGCCCGTCCCTGACCCGCCCGTGAAGGTCACGACTCGGCCACGGTCCGCGGCGCCGAGCAACCGCGAGCGCGCCCGGCACGTCTGAAGAGGTGACGGGCACTCGGGACGAACAGGGGGCGACATGGCGACCACACACGCACCAGGCACGGGGCTCGGGACCCGGAGACCTGGGCGGGCGACGGGCGGCGAGCGGCGGTGATCGCGGCCGTCGTGCTGGCGTGCGCCGCGATCGTCGTGCCGTTCGGCCTGCACGCCCTGCAGACCATGCCCGCGGCGCGCAGGCCTCGCCCGCGATCCGGACGTCGACCAGCCACGACCACGCACGCACCACCACCGCGCGACCACGGACCACCGCCGACCCTGCGCTCGGCTCGCACGGCGACCTGCCCGTCGCTGCTGCCCGCCGGTCGAGCCCGGCCTGCAGCGACGGGGCTCGGGTCCGGGTCGGTGACATCACCACCGGCACGGTGCGGCGTACGCCGACGGGCGGCTGGCAGGTCGCTCGTCCGGTGGGACGGCCGGCTGCAGCCGCTGATCATGCGAGGCCGGGTCTCCCTGGCCGACGGCACGTCGTGGGTCTCGCAGGTCCGGGCTCCTCTACACCCGGGTCCCCACCGACACCGCCGGGTCGCTTCCGCGTCTACGCCTGGGACCCGCAGGGCGGCACGGCGTACACGCCGCCCGCCCTGCGTCGCGACCGCGCTCGGCGAGCGTCTGCTTCAACCAGGCGTTCACCGCCTACGGCGGCTGCCGCGCGGCCGGGTGACGCGGGACCGCCGTCCCCCTGCAACTCCCGCGCACCCGGCCGCGTCTCCCTGAGGAGAGCCCTCGCCAGCGAGGGCGCTCGGACGGGGAGTCGCGATGAACGTCAGGCAGAGAGCCGGTCGTCGGCGTCGGTGCGCTGGCTGCTCGCCGCCGCCGTCGCGACGCCGTTCGTCCTCGGGGCTCGGGACGGCACAGCTCCGGTGCACCCGGCGGGCGCGTCGCCCCGCCGGCGGGCGCTCTGACCGGCGACGTCGACGGCGACGGCACCGCGGACGTCGTCACCCTCACCCGTACGCGACCTGCTGCGGGTCCGGCTCGGCTCCGGTGGCACGGTCGGCGCACCTGCTCCAGGACCGCCCGCGGCTCGAGGGGCTGGCCGACGTGGGCGGCCGCGGGCTCGCGATCGTCGTCTCGGGCGTCGGGGCGCGACCACTCCCGGGACTGGACGGCCTGGGTGGTGCGCGGCCGGCGACGCTGGCCGCGCTGCGCACCCGCCGGCCGCGCGGTGCTCGGCGACGAGCGGGGCTCGTCGACGGCCTGGGTCGCCGGCCACCGGCTGTACGACGGCACCCTCGACCCGCTCCAGCACGGCGCCGACCGCGTCGTGGTCGTCGCGCGGACGTGGTCGCTGCGCGACGGCCGGCTACCTCGCGCCCGTCGCGCCGGCGTCCGCTGCTGGGACCGCACGTCGTCCGCGCCGCCCCAGTCTGCGGCCCGGGCCAGGACTGGGCCTTCGACGTCGGTCCGCACGGTGACCTGCCGGCGCTGCTGCCCGACGGTGACGACCGGCCTGGGCCGACCGCAGCAGCACGTCGTTCGCCGGCGGCGCGTGGAAGGTGCGCAACCTCGACGCGGACGTCGACCCCGAGGCCGCGCCGTACGACGTGACGCACACCAGCGCGGCGTGACCCACGCGGCCCGGGTGCCGGTCGGCTGGGCTCCCGTCCTGTTCGGCTCCGCCGGTCCGGCTCGGCGGCGGTCGCTCGGCGGTGCTGCTCAGCCAGGAGGGCGGCGACTCCGACACCTGGCGGGTCTACGTCGACCGCGGCGGTCGCGTGCAGCCCGCTGCCGACGCGCGGACCCCTGCCGCTCGGCGGCGGTTTCACGACGTCGGGCGGAGGCCAGGCGGCGTACCTCTCCTGGCTGACGCCCGAGCGGCCGCCTCTACACCCGGGTCGGCACCTCGGTGCGCCGGCAGGTTCCACGTGTGGGCCTGGCGTCCGGCCGGCGGTGGCGAAGCGACGGCGCCGACCCTGATCGCCCACGACCTCGGGAGGGTCTGCCTCGACGAGACGCTGGGCACCTACGGCACCTGCGCCGGCTGAGCCTCCCACTCTTGACCGGACGGACGGATAGTACGGATCGGATGGCCGCCGTACGTCGCCCCAGGAGCGGCTGATTGATCCGTACTATCGCGAAATTCAGCGGGGGACGCGCACGAGGACCCGCCCGTGCAGGCAGGTCATCCGGAGCTCTCTGCCCGCACCGAGGGGGTCACCGTCGAGCTGACGTGGCGTGGGCGCGGCGGCTCGGATCGTGACCGTGCGCCCGGTCATGCGGGCGATGGTCTCGTCGGTGCGCGGGCGCTTCGCGAGGACCCGGAACGCCAGGGGCAGCCAGGACACGAACCGCTTCGGGTAGAGCAGCACGACGTCGAGCAGGCCGTCGTCGATCGCGGCGTCCGGGAGCAGCGGCATCCCGGCCTGCAGGAACCCGACGTTCCCCACGACGACCGTGCGGGCGCGGTGGCTGGTGAACTCCTCGCCGTCCACGGAGATCTCCATCCGCACCACCGGCGACATCAACGCCTTGGCCCCGGACAGCACGTAGGCGAACCAGCCGACCTTCGCCTTCAGCTGCTCGTTGACGCCCTGCATGATCGCGGCGTCGAGGCCCATGCCCGCCATCACCATGAAGTGGGTGTCCTCCATGTCGTCACCCGAGACCTCGACCAGGTCGATCGCCCGGTCCTGGCCGGTCAGCGCGACGTCGATGGCGGCGCGGAGGTAGAGCGGGATGTCGAGGTTGCGGGCCAGCAGGTTGCCGGTGCCGGCCGGGATGATCCCGACCGGGATGCCCGTGCCGGCCAGCTCGGCGCAGACCTCGCGCACCGTCCCGTCGCCGCCGCACACCAGCACCAGGTCGGCGCCCGCGACGGACGCCGCCTCCGCCATCCCGGTGCCGGGATCCTCGACGGTCGTGTAGTGCCAGGAGGGTTGCGACCAGCCGGCCTCGCCGGCCATCGCCGCCGACGATCGAGCGGAACTGGCCGACGTCCTCGACCTTCGACGGGTTGAGGATCACCGCCAGCCGGCGGTCCGACGGCACCGACTCGGTCAGCGGGATCGCCGACTCCGCGTGGCCGCGCGGCACCGGGGTGTAGATCGCCAGCCAGAACAGGGTGATGCAGGCGCCGAGCAGCCACCCGGCCAGGACGTCGGTGGGGTAGTGCCGGCCCAGCAGCACCCGGTCGAGCCCGACCAGGAACGAGACCAGGACCGCCGCCGTGCACACCAGGTGGCGCAGGTTGGTGCGGCGTACCAGCATCAGGGCGAGCACGATCACGACCCCGGCCAAGGCGGCCGTGCTCGCCGAGTGCCCGGAGGGGAACGAGTGCGACTTCAGCGGACCGGTCGGGTCCTGCCAGACCGGCCGGTTGCGGCCGTAACCGACCTTGATGCCAGGCGTAGGCCAGGGTCGTGGTCACCACCACCAGCACGGTGTAGACCGCGGCCCGGTGGTACTTGCGCAGCCCAGAGGGGCACGGCGACCAGCAGCGTGAGGATCGTCATCCCGGGTGCGCGAACGCCGCCTCGACCCACCGCAGGACGTGGACCAGGCCGTCGTGACCCGCGCGCCCAGTGCTCCGCGCTCCGGCCCCAGTCGTCGAACCCGTCCAGCGGCGCCCGCGACAGGTGGACCAGGAAGGCCAGCACCGCGAACAGCGCCGCGCACACCCCGGCCCAGGCCAGGATCGAGGGGCGGGGGCGGTCCAGCACGCGCGCCAGTATGCCGGGACGCCGTTCGGCTCACCCCACCCGCACGGACGCCGGGAACTCGTGTGCTGACCCGCCGACCTCGCCGATAGCCTTGGGACGTGATCGACCCGAAGGTGCTGCGCGAGGACCCCGACCGCGTTCGAGCCGCCCAGGCCAAGCGCGGGCTCTCCGACGACGTCGTCGATCGGGCCCTGGCCGCCGACTCCGCCCGCCGCAGCGCCATCTCCGCCTTCGAGGCCAAGCGGGCCGAGCAGAAGCAGCTCGGCAAGCAGATCCCGCAGGCCCAGGGCGACGAGAAGGCCGCGCTGCTGGCGCGCACCAAGGACCTCTCGGCCGAGGTCAAGGCCGCCGAGGCCGCCCAGACCGAGGCCGAGGAGGCCTGGCAGCAGGCCCTGATGGACATCCCCAACCTCGCCGCCGACGAGGCACCGGCCGGCGGCGAGGAGGACTTCGTCGTCCTCGAGACCGTCGGCACGCCCGCCGGAGTTCGACTTCGAGCCGCGCGACCACGTCGAGCTCGGCCGGATGCTCGGCGCGATCGACCTCGAGCGCGGCGCGAAGGTCTCGGGCTCGCGCTTCTACTTCCTCACCGGCATCGGCGCACAGCTCGAGTTCGCCCTGGTCAACATGGCGCTGGACCAGGCCCGCGCCAACGGCTTCATCCAGGTCGTCCCGCCGTCGCTGGTCAAGCCGCGCGCCATGGAGGGCACGGGCTTCCTCGGGCCAGGCGGCCGACGACGTCTACCGGATCGAGGGCCAGGACCTCTACCTGGTCGGCACCTCCGAGGTCCCGATGGCGGCGTACCACTCCGACGAGATCCTCGACGTCGGCGACCCTGCCCCTGCGCTACGCCGCGTTCAGCCCGTGCTTCCGCAAGGAGGCCGGCTCCCACGGCAAGGACACCCGGGGGATCTTCCGGGTGCACTGGTTCGACAAGGTCGAGATGTTCGTCTACACGACGCTCGAGGACTCCTACGCCGAGCACCAGCGGCTGCTGGAGTGGGAGAAGGAGTTCCTCGACAAGCTCCAGCTCTGCTACCGCGTGATCGACGTCGCCGCCGGCGACCTCGGCCTCTCGGCGCAGCGGAAGTTCGACTGCGAGGCCTGGATCGCCAGCCAGGGCCGCTATCGCGAGCTCACCTCGACCTCCAACTGCACCGACTTCCAGACCCGCCGGCTCGACACCCGCGGCCGCTTCCCCTCGACGGCGGGCAAGCGGACGAGATCCGGCCGGTCGCCACCCTCAACGGCACGCTCTGCTCGACCAACCGCCCGATCATCGCGCTGCTCGAGACCCACCAGCAGGAGGACGGCTCGGTGCGCGTGCCCGAGGCGCTGCGGCCCTACCTCGGTGGGCTCGAGGTGCTCAAGCCGGTCACCCGGTGAGCTCGACCCCGTGACCGCCGCCGGGCTGGCGGCCGCAGCTGGTCGCGCTCGACATCGACGGCACGCTGCTGAAGTGGGTCGAGGGCGTCGGCACGACGTACGAGCAGATCAGCCCGCCGGTGTACGACGCCGTGCACCGCGCCCTCGACGCCGGCGGCCACGTCGTGCTGGCCAGCGGTCGCTCGCCGTACGGCATGACCCGGGTCGCCGACCTGCTCGACCTGCACCCCGGTGACGGCGAGCGGCTGTGGGTCGTCGCCAGCAACGGCGCCGTGGTGTTCCGCTACCCGCCGCTCGAGGTCGTGCACGAGGAGACGTTCGACGCCGCGCCCGCCGTGGCCGCGATCCTCGAGCAGCGGCCGCGCGCCCTGGTCGCGGTCGAGGAGCGCGGGGTCGGCTACCGCGTCAACCGGCCCGTTCCCCGAGGGCGAGCTGACGGGCGAGTTGACGATCGCCGACGTCGCCGACCTGGTCGCCGTACCGGTCAGCCGGGTGATCATCCGCGACCCGGAGGCGACCGCCGACGACTTCGTCGCCCTCGCCGAGCGGCTCGGGCTGCAGGGCACCGACTACGTCGTCGGCTGGACCGCCTGGCTCGACCTCGCGCCGGTCGGCGTCAGCAAGGCGTCCGGCCTGGAGCACGTCGCGCACGAGCTGGGGGTCGCCGCCGCCGACGTGCTCGCCATCGGCGACGGCCGCAACGACATCGAGATGCTGCGCTGGGCCGGCCGGGGCGTGGCGATGGGCCAGTCGATCGAGGTGGTCCAGGAGGCCGCCGACGCGGTCACCGGCACGGTCTACGACGAGGGTGCCGCCGTCGAGCTCGACCGCTGGTTCCGGCCGGACGAGAGCCGATGACGACGCCGCGCCTCGTCGCGACCGACCTCGACGGCACCCTCCTCGACGACGCGGGCCAGCTCTCCGACGCACGCAGCGACGTGCTGCGGCGCGTGCAGGAGCAGGGCGTCCGCGTGGTCGTCGTCACCGCTCGGCCCCTGCGCTGGATGGACGAGCTCTGGGCGCACGTCGGAGGCGGCCGCGGGGTCGGCATCGTGTCCAACGGCGCGATCACCTACGACATCGGCAGCCGCGAGGTGCTCGACTGCCGCGGCATCGCCGCCGAGGTCGGACTGCCGATCGTCGCGGCGATCCGCGAGGCCGCGCCCGGCTGCGCGATCGCCCTGGAGTGCCTCGGCGGCTACCGCCACGAGCCGGCGTACGTCGACCTGCACCCGACCCCGCCCGACATGCGCGTCGGTGAGCTCGAGGAGGTCTGGGACGAGCCCGCCGTCAAGGTCCTGGCCCAGCACCTCACCCTGGACCCCGACGACTTCCGCGCCCGGGTGATCGACGCGGTCGGCGAGCGCGCGACGCCCGACCTGGACGATCGACCACCTCGTGGAGATCAGTGCGGTCGGCGTCACCAAGGGCGGCGCCCTCGCCGCGCTCTGCGACCGGCTGGGGGTCACCGCCGACGAGGTCGTCGCGTTCGGGGACATGCCCAACGACCTGCCGATGCTGACCTGGGCCGGCACGTCGTACGCCGTGGCCAACGCGCACGAGTCGGTCCGCGCGGCGGCCGACCACGTCGCCCCGCGCAACACCGAGGACGGCGTCGCGGCGATCCTCGCCGCGTTTACGGCCTGTGATGTGATGGTCGCGATGACCGGGTCCTTACGACGCGCGCTCGCGCGCCGCGTCTCGGCCGCCGCGCTGGTCGGCGCCGTGCTCCTGGCGGCCGCACCCGCGTCACCCGCGTCGGCCGCCCCGGCACCCGCCCGGTGTCCCGCATCCGACCTCGACAAGCAGATCAAGCAGGCCGACGTCGTCTTCCGCGGCGTGGTCGAGAAGGTCGCGGCCGGTCAAGGGCAAGGGCACCGCAGCGCACCCGCACCTACAAGGTGAAGGCCGACCGCGTCTACCAGTCGTCCCTGGTCACCGACTCGGTCCTGGTCACGGCCGCGAGGTGGGGAAGCCCGTGCCCGCCGCCGACGCTGCGTCCACGGCAAGCGCTACATCTTCTTCGTCACCGAGAAGGGCTCGACAGCTGATGCCACCGCGGCCACCGCCGGGCCACCCCGAAGCTCACCCGCCAGGTCGTCGCCAAGCTCGGCGACGGCGTGCAGCCGCAGCACCGCACCGCCGGTGACGGCCGAGTTCACCAAGGTCGCCGACGCCTCGCCGCCGCGTCTCTCGCGGCTGCTGGCGCCCGGCGCCGCGCTGCTGGTCGTCAGCCTGCTCGGGCTGCTCGTCGTCGGCCGCCTCGGCGCCGGCGTACCGACCTGACGCAGCGAGCCCTAGAGGTACATCCCGCCCTGCGCGGTGCCCTCGTCGCGCCGTCGGTGCCCTGCTGCCGCGGCATCGCCGGGGCGCTGACCCATGGCCCTGGCCGGGGCCGGCCTGGCCCTGCGCCGCCCGGGAGGGCCCGCCGCATCTGCTCGAACTGCGCCCGCGCCGAGACCTGCTGGGCGTAGATCGCGGTCTGGATGCCGTGGAAGAGCCCTTCGAGCCAGCCGACCAGCTGGGCCTGGGCGATGCGCAGCTCGGCGTCGGACGGCGTGCCCTCCTCGGTGAACGGCAGCGACAGCCGCTCCAGCTCCTCGACCAGCTCGGGGGCGAGCCCGCTCTCGAGCTCCTTGATCGAGGAGCGGTGGATCTCCTTGAGCCGGTTGCGGCTGGCGTCGTCGAGCGGCGCCGACTTCACCTCCTCGAGCAGCTGCCGGATCATGCTGCCGATGCGCATGACCTTGGCCGGCTGCTCGACCAGGTCGGTGAGCTCGCGCAGGTCGTCGCCGTCCTCGTCGCCACCGCCGGCCTGCGCCGGCCTCGGCGGGAACCGCGACGGGCTGGCCGTCCGGGCCGACCACGATGACGTGCTGCTGTCCGGACTGGTCCTCGCTCATGCCGCCACCCTACAAACGTCGCCGGCGCAGGTCAGACGACCAGCAGGATCTTGCCGGTGCTCTCGCCGCTCTCCATCAGCCGGTGCGCCTCCGCCGCCTCGGCCAGCGGGAGGGTGTGGCCGACCACCGGCCGGATGGTGCCGTCGGCCACCAGCGGCCACACGTGCTCGCGCGACGGCCGCGCAGATCGTCGGCCTTCTCGCCGACCGGCCGCGCCCGCGAGCGTGGTGCCGACGACGGCCGCGCGCTTGCGCATCAGGGCGTTGAGGTCGATCTCGGCCTTGGTGCCGCCCTGCAGCCCGATCATCACGAGCCGGCCCTCGGTGGCCAGGGCCGCGACGTTGCGCGCGAGGTACGACGCGCCCATGTTGTCGAGGATGACGTCGACGCCCGCGCCGTCGGTGGCCTCGCGGACCACCTCGACGAAGTCCTGCTCGCGGTAGTTGATCGTCACGTCGGCCCCGAGCTCGGCGCACAGTGCGAGCTTCTCGGCCGACCCGGCCGTGGCCAGCACCCGGGCGCCGAGCGCCGCGGCCGAGCTGGATGGCGAAGGTGCCGATGCCTCCGGCACCGCCGTGCACCAGCAACGTGTCGCCCGAGCGCAGGCCGGCCACCATCATCACGTTGGACCAGACGGTCGCCGGCGACCTCGGGCAGGGCGGCGGCGGTGACCAGGTCGACGCCGTCGGGCTTGGGCATCACCTGCCCCGCCGGGACGGCGACCCGGGTCGCGTAGCCACCGCCGGCGAGCAGGGCGCAGACCTCCTCGCCGACCTCGAGCCCGGTGACGCCGGACTGCCGAGCGCCGCGACCGTGCCGCTGCACTCGAGGCCGAGGATGTCCGAGGCTCCGGGCGGCGGCGGGTAGTGGCCCTGCCGCTGCAGCAGATCGGCCCGGTTGACCGCGGTCGCGACGACGTCGAGCAGCACCTCGCCGGCGGCCGGCACTCGGGTCGGGCACGTCGGCGTACTCGAGGACCTCGGGCCCGCCCGGGCTGCGCGGCAGGACCGCCTTCACTCGTCGAACTCGTCGCCGGTGTGGTCCACCCCGGTGTCGTCGGGCACGTCCTCGTCGAGGTCGACGGGCTCGGCCGCGCCGGTCGGGCGGTCCCAGCCCTCGGCCAGCGCCTGGGCCTTGGCGGCGAGGCGCTCGATCTCCTCGACGTCGGCGCCCGCCGCACCGGCGGCGTACCCGAGGAGGTACGTCGTGATCGGGGCCGCGGCTCCGGACCACGTTGTCGGCCGCCACCTTGGCCAGGTCGAGGATCGAGCGCCTCGTCGACCGACATCCGCCTCGATGTCGAGGGCGTCACACAGCTCGTCGATCCAGTCGTGCAGGTTCACGGGCCCAATCTTGCGAAACTCGAGCCCACCGTTCAAGTCCGGGACCGGATGCTCGTCCGGAGCCGGGCGAGGTCGTCCCAGGTGTCGACGTCGTCCGCCTCGTGCGTCCCCGGGCCGGGACGTCGCGACTGGTGCCGGCCGCCATCAGGAGCCGCATCGGAGCGCCGTGGGCCTGCCGTCGGAGTCGGGCACCGAGGAGGGCCGGACGACGCCCGCGAGCTGGCGGCGTCCGTCCGGGCCGGTGAGCCAGGCCGCGTCGCGTTCCACGCAGCGGCGTCCAGCAGCCGCGCGACCGTGGCGGCCGTCACGTGCGGCATGTCGACGGCCAGCACGACGACCCGGTCGTGCCCGCCGGCGAGGGCGGCGACGCCCGCGGCGAGCCCGGCCAGCGGCCCGCCACCGGGCGGGTCCTCGCGAGCGAAGCGCACCGGCACGCAGCGTCGGCGCCTCCGGCCCGACCACGACGACCTCGTCGGCGCCCGCGACCGCGGCCAGAGCCCGGTCGAGCAGCGAGCGGCCGGCGTGCTCGAGGGCCGCCTTGTCGGCTCCGCCCAGCCGCGAGCCGTGCCCACCGGTCAGGATCACCGCCGCCCACGTCACCGCGCCATCGTGGGGCACCGGCGCGGGTGGTGGCAGGCTGGGGCCATGCAGGTGGTGCTGGTGCAGGAGTCGTCGTCCCTCGACCCGGCGGACAACCGCGCCCGGCTGGGGTCGGTGGTCCCCGAGGGCGCCGACCTCGTGGTCCTGCCCGAGGCGTTCGCCCGTGACTTCGGTGAGCCCGGCTCCGACCTCGCGCCGTTCGCCGAGCCCCTCGACGGACCGTTCGTCACCGAGGTCGAGCGGGTCGCGGCCGCGCGCGACACCACGGTCGTCGCCGGGATGTTCGAGCAGTCCGCCCACGGGCGGCGACGCCCTTCAACACGGTCGTGGTGCGCGGGTGCCGCCCACCTCGACTACCGCAAGATCCACCTCTACGACTCCTTCGGCTACCGCGAGTCCGACGTGCTCGCGGCCGGGCCCGATCGAGCCGGCGACGTTCGACCTCGGCGGCACGACGGTCGGCGTGATGACCTGCTACGACCTGCGCTTCCCCGAGCTCGCCCGGCGGCTGGTCGACGCCGGTGCGGAGGTCATCCTCGTGCCGTCGGCCTGGGTGGCCGGGCCGCGCAAGGTCGACCACTGGACGACGCTGCTGCGGGCGCGCGCCATCGAGAACACCGTCTACGTCGTCGGGCGTCGGCCAGCCCGGCCCCCGCTACAGCGGTCACTCGATGGTGGTCGGACCGCTCGGCGACATCCTCGTCGAGGCCGGTGACGACGCCGAGATCCTGACCGCCGACCTCGACCTCGACGCGGTCGCCCAGGCCCGCCGCACCAACCCCTCCCTCGCCAACCGGCGCCTGTAGCCTCACCCTCCGTGTCCAGGGCCGCTCCTCGTCGACGTGCCGGTCACGGCCTCGGCCTCGCCGCCTGGCTGGTGGTCGTGCTCGCGGCCGCCGCGGCGTTGCTCGTCGCCCTGCTCGGGTCACGTCGGACGACTGGCTCGCCGACGCCGGTGCGGTCGCGACCAGCACGGCGTACGCCTGGGGCCTGGCGGCGCGCACGGGCGGTCGGCCGGTGATCTTCGCCGGGCTCGCGCTGGTGCTCGGCGGGGTCGTGGTCGCGCTCGACGTCCACGCGCTCCGCAGCGGGGCCGCGGTGGTGACGGCGGTGCTGACGGCGGTCTTCGCGGTGATGGTCACGGTGCCGGCGCGTGCGCTTCGTGGGCACGGTCCGCGAGACGCTCGTCGCGTCCTGGTCGTGTCGGCCGTCGGGGCGATGGCGACCCTGGCCTGGTCGCCGGTCGTCGACCTGCACCGGTTCGAGTACACCGTCCTGGCGCTGTCGCTGGCCGCGTCCGTCCTCACCGTCTACCGCCTCGGGGCCGGCTTCCACGGGCTCGGCTCGCGCGGTGTCGTGACCGTGGTCGGCGGCAGCATCATGCTCGCGCTCACGGTGGGGTACGCCGAGCTCCTGCAGAGGTACGGCACCCAGGGGCTGGTCGAGACGCTCGACGACTCCGTGCGGTGGAGCCACCACCACCTCGGTGCGTTCCCGCGGCCGATCATCGCCCTGCTCGGCGTGCCGGCCCTGACCTGGGGCACCCACATGCGGGCCCGACGCCGGCAGGGCTGGTGGGTGTGCGCCTTCGGGATCGCGGTGAGCGCCCCCGTCGCCTACGCCTGGTCGATCCCGGCCGGAGCGTGAAGGAGGTCGCCCTGGCCACGGCGTACGGCGTCGGTCATCGGGCTGGTGCTCGGCTACCTGCTGATCCGGCTCGACCTGCGCGCTCACCGCCCCGCAGGGCGCTCACGGCCGCCGGCAGGCCGGACGGCTGTACGCACGAGGCGACGGCGGTGCGCCCCGAGCCCGGACGCACGCACGCGCTGTGGTGAGCATCCACTAGGTTCGTCAGCGTGGCTCGCGAGCAGACGGTGCGGATCCTGGCCGAGATGGTGGCCAACGTGATCGTGGTCGAGGTGGCCGTCGGCGACACGGTCGCCGCCGGCGACCCGGTCTGCCTGCTGGAGTCGATGAAGATGGAGATCCCGGTGCTCGCCGAGCACGGCGGGGTGGTCTCCGCGATCAAGGTGACCCCCGGCGACGTCGTCCAGGAGGGCGACGTCATGGTGGAGCTGACCGCCCCGCGCTGAGCGTCCGGCAGAGGGGGCGGGATTCGAACCCGCGGCTGACATCTCTGCCAGCGACCGCTTTCAAGGCGGTTCCGATCGGCCACTCCGGCACCCCTCCGAGCGCGGCTCCGCGCCGCGGAACCACGCCGGGCAGGAGTCTAGGGCGCCCGCGCTACTCCGAGCCGCCGATCTCCAGCTCGACGTCGTCCCAGGCCAGGTCGTCGACGCGCTGGTGGTGGCGCACGATGTCGGCGAGCAGGCGGCTGAGCTGGTCGGCGAGCTCGTCGACGTCGCTCGGTGACCAGCACCTCGGCGGCCAGGGCGTTGAGCCGGGCGATGCAGCTCGTCGCGCTCGCGCAGGGTGCGGGTGGCCCGGGCCGACAGCCAGGCCTCGCCGCGGACGGGGTGCTCGCGCAGGAGCTGGTCACGCACGGGAACGAGCCGACGGCGCACCGACCAGCGCCACGCGCCGAGGTTGTCGCGGTCGCGTCCGGGCCGCAGGAGATCCTCGAGGGTGGCTGTCGTTGCCGTCATGGGGACCTCCCGAGTGCCGGCTCACTCGTCGTCGGGGCTGCGACGGTTGAGTTCCACTGTGGACCCCTGCCGGTCCGCGGGCAAGACCGGGAACCGTGCGGATTGGCCGGCTCGGCGACGGTTTCAGTTGAATGGCCCGATGACCGACGAGGGGCGCCGACACCACGCTACCGGCTGGCGCCCGGCGCTGGCCGTGCGGCTGGTCGGGCGTAGCCTGGTCACCCTGGCGGTCGTGGTCGTCGTGGCCACCGTCGTCGGGGTCGCTCACCGGCGCCGGCTGGCGGCCGGCCGGCGATCGTGACGCTCGTCGGGCTCGTGCTGGAGGTCGGCGTGGGCGTGGTACCTGCTGCGGCGCGCCTGGGCCGTGCGCCTGACCGCCCAGGGGTACGCCGTCCGCCTGCTGGGCGGCATCGGCGTCGGCAGCCGCCGAGTGGTCGCAGGTCGCGGAGGTGGTCGCGGCGAGCCCGGACGGGCGCCCCTGCCTGGAGCTCCGGCTGCGCGACGGCCGCGCGACCCGGCTGCCGATGGCGGCGGTCGCCGCCGACGCCGACGCCTTCGCCCACGACGTACGCCGGCGGGTCCGCGACGCCCACACGCCGCACGCGGGCCCGGGCGTCTCCTGATTGGCTGGCCGCGCGCCCCTGCTTGTAACCTGTGCGGGCTGACGGGGAGGCGTCGCCTAGCCCGGTTTATGGCGCCCGCCTGCTAAGCGGGTTGAGGGTAATCCCCTCTCGCGGGTTCAAATCCCGCCGCCTCCGCCAGTAGGCCCCGCCGGCCTCGGGATCCCGCGGCGGGGCCTGTGTCGGCGCGGGTAAAGTGGTCGTACGGCGCCGTGCGCCGTTGGCCCTGTTGCAGGAATGTGCATTGCAAGTAATTGAGCCACGGCCGATGTGTCTGCGCGGTTCGAGCCTCCTTGAGAATGGGTACAGGGTCGCCGAGAGACTCTTACCCCGGGAGGATGTGCGACTCATGAAGACGATGCGCAAGGTGGCCCTGACGCTCGCGACGGCGGTGCTCAGCGTCGGCGCGCTCGGCATCACGGCTCCGGCTCACGCCATCGACACGAACTGGCCCTGCGCCGGCTGCGCTGAGGGCCGCACCTCACCAGCCCTGATGCTCGCGCCCGGGACAGCTCTCGCCGGTCACTCGTCCTCGCGGCCCGAGACGCCGCTCTGCCCCATGGTGTAGCCGAGCTGGAAGCGCGTGTCGGCGTCGTACTCCGCCTTGAGGTCGGCGACGTAGCCGGCGAAGGTCCGCGCGCTGACCCCGAGGCGCTTGGCGCTGACCGGGTCGGAGTGGCCCTCGATCAGCATCCGGATCGTCATCGCGCGCTGCTCGCGGGCGATGTCGTTCATCATCGAGCGCTCGGTGTTGGTGAACGGCCGGGCGCGCTCCCAGGCCCGCTCGAAGACGTCGACGAGGTAGGCCACCAGGGCCGGCTCCTGCACCGCGATGGCGACGTCGTCGCCGCTGGGGCCGGGGATGATCGCCAGCCGCCGGTCGACCACGATCATCCGGTTGAAGAACTCGTCGAGGGTGCGGACCTCGGCGCCCAGCGCGGTGACCTCGGCGACGTAGGACCGGGTGATGGCGTGGCGCCGGGCGCTGTGCTGGTAGAGCGTGCGCATCTTCACGCCCCGGTCGAGGGCGGCCTTGTCGCGCTCGGCGGCGGCCTTGAGGCTCGCGCGCTCGCGCCCGGCCTGCGGCTGAGCGGTGAGCAGCTCCTCCTCGCACTCGGCCACGGCCCCGCTGATGAACACCCCGATCGCGTGGGTGCGGAACTCGCTGATCGGGCCCACGCACCGCTCCGGGCGAGCGGCGCCAGGCCTGGGAGAGGCCGCCGAACGCGCGGGCCCACTCCGAGGACTCGTTGAGCAGGTCGGTGCCGCGCTGGCTCAGCGGCCCGACGACGTGCGACTGCACGGTGGAGGGGTCCACCGGCGCGTAGGTGTGGTTGCTCTGGTCGTGGACGAGGAGGTTCAGCGAGACGAGGAGGTCGAGCGCCGTCGCGCAGCTCGCCGCCGCGCAGCCAGGCGGGGATCGGAGTCCTTCAGCCCGCCGCTGAGGGCTGCCTCCTCGTACAGCGGCGCCGCCGAGGTCTCGAGGAGCTCCCGCTCCTCAGGACCCAGGTCTGCCACCGGTCACGCTCTCACCTCGACGATGCCCGCCATCGCACGCATCGTCGCACATCGACCGCGCGCCATCACAGTCGCGGATCCGTGACTGTGATGGCGGGACCGGCGCCCGGTCAGGCCCAGGCGCGCCTTGAGCCCGTCGAGCTCGGTCCAGAGGACGGCGGGCAGCTGCTCGCCGAACTTCTCGAACCACTCCTGGATCTGCGGGATCTCGGCCCGCCACTCCTCGACGTCGACGGCGAGAGCCTGCGGCGAGCTGCTCGTCGGTCAGGTCCAGGCCCTCGGTGTCGAGGGACTCCAGCGTCGGCACGTGCCCGATCGGGGTCTCGACCGCGGCCGCCTGGCCCTCGATCCGGTCGATGACCCACTTCAGGACGCGGCTGTTCTCGCCGAAGCCCGGCCACAGGAAGCCGCCGTCCGCGTCGCGACGGAACCAGTTGACGTAGAAGATCTTCGGCAGCTTGGCCGCGTCGTTCTCCTTGCCGACCGTGATCCAGTGGTTGAAGTAGTCGCCGGCGTTGTAGCCGATGAAGGGCAGCATCGCCATCGGGTCGCGGCGTACGACGCCGACCTGACCGACGGCGGCCGCGGTGGTCTCGGAGCTGAGCGTGGCGCCCATGAACGTGCCGTGGACCCAGTCGCGGGCCTCGGTCACCAACGGGATCGTGGTCTTGCGGCGGCCGCCGAACAGGATCGCGTCGATCGGGACGCCGCGCGGGTCGTCGTACTCCGGAGCGAGGATCGGGCACTGCTTGATCGGCGTGCAGTAGCGGCTGTTGGGGTGGCTGGACAGCTCGTCGCTGTCGGGGGTCCAGGGCTCGCCCTTCCAGCTGGTGGCATGGGCCGGCGGGTTCTCCAGGCCCTCCCACCAGACGTCGCCGTCCTCGGTCAGCGCGACGTTGGTGAACACCGAGTTGCCGATGTTGATGGTCTTCATCGCGTTGGGGTTGGTGTGCTCGTTGGTGCCGGGAGCGACGCCGAAGAAGCCGTACTCCGGGTTGACCGCCCAGAGCCGGCCGTCCTCCCCGATCCGCATCCAGGCGATGTCGTCGCCGATCGACTCGACCTTCCAGCCCGGGATGGTCGGCTCGAGCATCGCGAGGTTGGTCTTGCCGCAGGCGCTGGGGAACGCCGCCGCGACGTACTTGGTGACGCCCTGGGGGTTGGTGAGCTTGAGGATCAGCATGTGCTCGGCCAGCCAGCCCTCGTCGCGCGCCATCACGCTGGCGATGCGCAGCGCGTAGCACTTCTTGCCGAGCAGCGCGTTGCCGCCGTAGCCGGAGCCGAAGGACCAGATCGCGCGCTCCTCGGGGAACTGCACGATGTACTTGGTGTCGTTGCACGGCCACGCGACGTCGGCCTGGCCCTCGGCCAGCGGCATCCCGACCGAGTGGATCGCGGGGACCCAGGCGACGTCCTGGCCGGCGTCGGCGAGCTCCTCGATCCGGCGCAGCACGTGGCTGCCCATCCGGGCCATCACCCGCATCGAGGCGGTGACGTACGCCGAGTCGGTGAGCTCGACGCCGAACATCGGCTTGTCGGCCTCGAGGTGACCCATCACGAACGGGATGACGTACATCGTGCGGCCCTTCATGCAGCCGGCGTACAGCCCGCGCATGATGGCCTTCATCTCGCTCGGGGTCCATCCAGTTGTTGGTGGGACCCGCGTCCTTCTCGTCGACCGAGCAGATGAAGGTGCGGTCCTCGACCCGGGCGACGTCGCTGGGGTCGGAGGCGCAGTGGAACGAGTTGGGCTTCTTCGCCGGGTCGAGCCGGGTGAAGGTGCCGGTCGCGACGAGGGCGTCGGTCAGCTCGGTCCACTCCTCGTCGGAGCCGGTGCACCAGTGGATGCGGTCGGGCGTCGTCAGGGCGGCGACCTCCGCGACGAAGTCGAGGATCCCCTGGTGGGTCGTCGGGGCTCGGCTCGGCATCGTCCTGGGCGGTCGGTCGGGTCTGCGTATCGGCAGTCATGCGGTGTTCCCTCTCGTACGTCGCGGTGGCGCTAGTCCGGTGCTCCCTGCGGGCCCGAGAAGGCCACCGGACCGTCTTTCGACGGGGTGAACGTGAAGTTGTCGCGATCGGCCGGCGTCGTTGTCGCCCGACTATGTGCCGCGGACGTTACCTCTGTCAGGAGTCCTGACATATTGGATCGATCAAGTGCTTGACGCGGCCGCACGCTCGGCGGGCGAGCGCAGGATGCAGAACTCGTTGCCCTCCGGGTCGGCCAGGACCACCCAGCCGGTCCCCGGTCCCCACGTGCCGCGCAGGTCGTGCACCTCGGTGGCGCCGTGCTCCAGCAGCCGCGCGAGCTCCTCGTCGCGGGTGCCGGCGCGGGGCATCAGGTCGAAGTGGATGCGGTTCTTGGCCGCCTTCGGGTCGGGGACCTCGATGAAGAGCACCAGGTGGCCGGTCTCGGGGTCGCGGATCAGGCACTCCTCGTGACCGGGCTCGTTGGGGTCGTCCTCGAGGTCGACGTACCCGAGCACGGGCTTCCACCACTCGGAGAGCTCGTAGGCGTGGTGGCAGTCGACGGTGGTGTGGGAGATGTAGGAGGTCATGCGTCACTGTGCCCGTGGTCGGGGCGCGGCCTCAACGCCATTCCGTGGCGCCGTCAGGGCGGGGGCGTCCCAGGACCACCGCGCTGCCGTCGTCGTGCACCACGAGGGCCGTGCGGTCGCGGGTGCGCAGCCAGTCCGCTCCGTCGCGGCCCAGGGCGTAGGCGGTGGTGGCGGCGATGTCGACCTCGGCGAGGTCCGCGCCGATGACGGTGACCGAGGCGACGCCGTCGGGCGTGAGTCCGGTGCGGGCGTCGACGACGTGCCGGCCACGGTGCGCGTGGCCCGAGGTCGCGACGGCCCCGCGGCGTACCGGCACGACCGCGAGCACGCGTGCCGGGTCGAGCGGGTCCTCGATCCCCACGCGCCAGGCAGGACGGGCGTCGTCGGCCACGTGGCAGACCATGTCCCCACCGGCCGAGAGGGCGACGTCCGTGTCGTCCAGCGCTCGCAGGTACGACGCGGCCCGCTGCACCGCCCACCCCTTCACGACACCGTCCGTGTCGAGCACCACCGAGCCGTCCGGCGTGGTCCGGCGTACGTCGAACGCACCGCCCGACTCGAGGCGCGCACGCTCGCCGAGCGCGAGCACCTCGCTGACGACGGCCGGGCACTCGTCGAGGCTGATCTCGCCCAGCCGCGAGCCGGGAGAGGAAGGAGTCGGGTCGGTACCGGCTGAAGATCCGCTCGACCTCGCGCAGCTCGGCGAGGCAGGCGGCCCAGGCACCGTCCGCCGCGGCGTCGTCGGTGTGCCGCCCCCGCAGCGCGAGGCTGACGGGCATGCCCATGACCTGCTCGACCGAACGGCGGACCGGGGTCCCGGGGAGTTGAGCCGTCGTGGTGGTCACAGGTTCGCCTGGTCGAGCGCGGACTGCAACGACTGGAGGTACCCGTCGCTGGTCACGGTGGCGCCGCTGACCATGTCGATCGACGCGCTCTGCTGGTCGGTCGTCTCCCGGATCAGGATCGGGAGGGCGTAGCTGTTGATCTCCGCGTCGCGCCCGTTGCCGTCGGGGTACTGCACCACGTCGACCTTCGAGATCGTGCCGTCGCTGACGGTCAGCCGCACCTGCACCGGGCCCCACTGCGTCTGCGCGACCGCTCCGGTGACGGTCGTGGTCTTGGTCGACGTACCGGACTTCTTGGTCGACGTCCCCGGGTCGGCGCCACCCGAGCTCGTCGTACCGGACGCCACCGACGAGCTGATCGGTGCCAGGGGCGTGCTCCCGTGGCGGGAGGCGTCGAAGCCGACCAGCAGGACGACGGCGGAGAGGGTGGAGAGGAACCAGTACGAGATGCGTCTCATGAGGTCACCAGCTGAAGGTCTCGAGGTGGAGGCGGTCATCGGGGAGCCCGGCGGCATTCAGCGTCGACCGGACGAGGTCGGTCCAGGGCACGGGTCCGCACACGAACACGTCGCGCTGGGCGATGTCGGGGACCCAGTAGGTCAGGGCGGACAGATCGTCGACCCGGCCGTCGACGCCCTGAGGCAGCCACGAGTCGAGGGCACGACGAGGGCCCGGCAGGTCGAGCAGGGCGAGCCCGCGTTGCCGGGCCAGGTCCTCCAGCTCGTCGCCGAAGAGGGGGCTCGTGGAGTAGCGGTGCAGCACGACGCAGTCACCGTGCTCGACGTCGAGCCCCTCGGCCAGGGCCCGCAGCGGCGTGATGCCGACGCCCGCCCCGATGAGCGCGACGCGCGAGCGGGTCCGTGCGCGAGCGCCGAGCCGGCCGAACGGGCCCTCGACGAAGGCCGGCGTGCCGGGTCGGAGGTGGGCCACCTCGGAGCTGCCGTCGCCGACGCCCTGGACGGAGATCCGCAGCCCGTGTCCGTCCGGGGCGGCGGACAGGGAGTAGGGCGTTCCTGCTCGTCAACAAGGTGTGGAGCCCGCAGTACTCGCTGTGGCTCGTGCCGCTCGCGGTACTGGCGCTGCCCCGCTGGCGGTTGGTGCTGGCGTGGATGGCCGTCGACGCGCTGGTGTGGGCACCGCGCATGTACTACTACCTGACCCCGCAGAACAAGGGGCTGCCGCCGGAGTGGTTCTTCGGCGCGGTGGTGGTGCGCGACGTGTTCGTGGTGTTCCTGTGCGCGCTGGTGATCCGCTCGGTGCTGCGTCCCGACCACGATCCGGTGCGGACCGACGGCGCGTCCGGCGACGATCCGGACTGGCCGCGACGGCCCGCGTCGTCGCCGGTCCCCGCAGCAACCCGCCCTGTCATCGATACCAATAAGAATCGAATCTCACTCGAGGGGGCGCGGAGCGGCGTCCGGTAGTGCACCATCGGGTGTGTGGATCCCCGCGACGTCGCCGCAACCCTGCAGCGATTCGAGCGGCGGACGATGGAGCGGCCGGATCTACGAGCGGCCGCGGTCGCCATCACGCTCGTCGAGGAACCCGACGGGCCGGCGTTCCTGCTCACCCGCCGGGCCACCACCCTGCGCCGCCACGCCGGCCAGTGGGCACTGCCCGGCGGCCGGGTCGAGCCGGGCGAGTCGGCGGGCGAGGCCGCCCGTCGCGAGCTCGCCGAGGAGCTGGGGCTGCACCTGTCTGTCGGTGCCGAGCTGGGGCAGCTCGACGACTACGCCAGCCGCTCCGGCTTCCTGATCACACCGGTCGTGCTCTGGGCCGGCGCCCCCGAGGCGCTGCGCCCCGATCCCGACGAGGTCGGCGAGGTGCACCGCGTGCCGCTGCGGTTCCTCGACGTGCAGCCCCGGTTCATCAGCATCCCGGAGTCGGAGCACCCCGTGATCCAGGTGCCGTTGTTCGGACGGTTCGTCCACGCCCCCACGGGGGCGATCCTGCACCAGTTCCGCGAGGTCGTGCTGCACCACCGCGACACCCGGGTGGCGCACTACGAGCAGCCGGTCTTCGCCTGGCGCTGATCGCTACCGCGTCTCGAGCGCCGCGGCCGGGGCGTCGTTGCGCAGCCGGGTGCCGACGGTCAGGAACACGACGAACAGCACCAGCAGCAGCGCCGCCCGACCCCACACGCCGACGGCGACGGCCTGTGCGGCCAGCCCGTCGTCGATGCCGGTGCCGCCGACCTTGAGCGTGTAGTACCAGCGGAAGATCCCGATGCCCATCACGAGATCGACGGCGAGGTAGCCGACGATCCACCGCCACGGCACGGCGAGCAGCACGAAGAACGGCAGCAGCCAGAGCGTGTACTGCGGTGAGTGCACCTTGTGCAGGAGGAGGAACCCGCACAGCATCGCGGCGCTGACCCCGAGCCACGGGTACTCGCCCGTGCGCTTCCACCGCCACAGGCCGATCGCGGCGGCCAGCGCGAAGGAGGCCAGCACGAGCGTGGGTGACACGATGTCCATGAGCTGCTGGAACTCGGCGTCGTCGGGTCCCGAATCTGGCCGCAGGCCCCAGTACCAGATCGAGTTCGTGGTGATGTCGACCTTGCGCAGCTGCTGGAACGTGAACGACGCGCGCCAGCCGTCGTAGCCGGCGAGGGCGAACGGCACGTTCGCCAGGATCATCGTGCCGAACCCGGCGATCGGCACCCGCAGGGCCGCAGCCCAGTCGAGCCGGCCCGGCGTGGCCGTGACCAGCACGTACAGTGCGAGCGGCAGCAGGAACGCCCCCGGGTAGAGCTTGAACGCGAACCCGATCCCGAGCAGCACCGCCGCGATCGTGGCCCGGTCGGCCAGCGGGCGGGACGTCCGCCGGCCGTGCACCACGTAGACGGCGCCGACGGCGCACGCCACGACCGGCAGGTCCCAGTTGTGGAACGCGTAGAGCACCAGCGGTGGGCCCAGCGCCCAGAGCAGCGCCCGCCACCGCGCCAGCCTGCCCAGCATCCACCCGGTGAGCAGCCCGAACGGCGCCATCAGCAGCGCCGAGCCGAGCAGGTACTCCGCGTCGTCGTGGGCGAAGATCGCGCCGGCCCAGATCAACAGGCCGGTCAGCACCGGGTACTCGACCGTGCCGCCCTTGAGCTGGCCCTCCGGCGTGATCGAGCCGTTCACGAACGGGAAGACGTGCTTGTCGATGTCGCGGCCCAGCCACAGGTGCTGGATGTCGGAGTAGCAGACGTCGCGATCGATGCGGAGGTCGTAGTCGGGCTGGCTGCGGCCGGCCTGGTCGAACTCCGGGCCGGTGCAGCGCGCCTTGTTGGCGTAGCCGACGAGCAGGGTGAGCCCGGTGAGCAGCACGATCACGGCCAGCATCAGCCGGCCGCGACCCACGGCAGGGCTCGTCGACGCGACCGGTGGGCGGCGGGTCTCGGGCTCGCCCGCCGCCACCCCGGTACCGGGGTCCACCCGGGTCACTGCCCGAGCCGCTCGCGCAGGTACGCGACGTCGTCGGCCTGGCCCTCCGCCGGGGTCTCCACGACGACCGGCGCCCCGGCGGCGGCGCACACGGCGACGAGCTGCTCGGCCGGGATGGTGCCGTTCGCGACGTTGGCGTGGCGGTCCTGACCCGACCCGAACTCGTCGCGGGAGTTGTTGAGGTGCACCAGGTCGATCCGCCCGGTGATCGCCTTCACCCGGTCCACCACGTCGACGAGGTCGTGGCCGGCGGCGAACGCGTGGCAGGTGTCGAGGCAGAAGCCCACCCCGAACTCCCCGATCGCGTTCCACAGCCGGTCCAGCGCGTCGAGGTGGCGCGCCATCGCGAAATCGCCACCCGCGGTGTTCTCCAGCAGGATCGGCACGGCGAACCCGCCCTCGTCCTCCTGGCGGGAGATGAACTTGCGCCAGTTGTCGACGCCGACGGCCGGATCGTCCTTCGCGGTGACGTGGCCACCGTGCACGACCAGGCCGATCGCGCCGACCTCCGCGGCGCCTTCCGCGTGCTGCACGACCACCTTCCGCGACGGGATGCGGATCCGGTTGTTCGTGCTGGCCAGGTTCACGACGTACGGCGAGTGCACCACCACGGCCACGTCGCTCGCGCGCAGCTCCTGCGCCTGCGGATGGGTGGGCGGCTTCTTCCAGCCCTGCGGGTCGGCGAGGAACATCTGCACGATGTCGGCGCCGCGGTCGGCTGCGGAGGCAACCGGATCGTCCTCCCGTACATGGGCCCCGATGAGCATGCGCCCAGCGTAGTGACCGGCTCCGACAGCCATGTCAGGTGTACGCGCCGACGTCGATGGCGAGCACCTGGTCGGCGGTGACGGCGTAGAGCGTGGCGCCGTCGGCCGACGTCCTTCACGACCTCCCGGGTCCTGATGTCGCAGATGACGGCCTGCGCGTCGTTCACCCCGTGGAGCAGCCGACCGGCGGGTGCGACCGACAGGTGCTCGTAACCGGAGCTCCCCGGGTCGGGCATCCATCGCGCACACCACCCGGCCCACCTATCACGATCACGTCGCCGGATCCGTCGACGCCGACCGGCCGCACGTCGGCGACATCCGAGCTCCGGTCGAACTCGGACACCGATTCCACCGTCGCCGCGCCGATGTTCACGACGACCGTCACCGTCTGCCCGTCGGCCGCGGTCGCGGTCATCGCGCCCGCGACGACGCCCCGGCGCGGGGTCAGGGTCCCCAGCGGGAACGTTGCCGTCGCCGCGCCGGTGCCGCCGTCGACGACGGCCGTGGTCGTGGCGGGCGAGGTAGACCGCGCCCATGCCGGCGGGCCCCCACGCCGTGACCGGCGCGGACATCCGTGTCGGTTCCCCCGGATCGTCACGGGCGGGGGATCACCCGATCCCCGCCCGTGGGATCACGATCATGTGGGGTCAGCCTCCTAACACTCCGGCCACCGCTGGTTGGCGACGAGGTCGAAGTTCCGCGCCGCGTCGGGCGCGACGTTGCGCTGCTCGCCCGGTGCGTAGGTGTCCCGCAGGACCCGGTAGTCCTCGCCGGCCGGGGTCGTGTAGAGGTAGAAGGGCAGTGGCTGGTTGCTCCGGACCGAGACGGCACGGTTGGCCCAGCCGGTGCCGTCGAGCTTGTAGCCGCCCTGCCACTTGATCGGCACCACGAACGCTTCACCGGTGCCGTCGGGTCCGTCGTGGAGACAGATCTCGCTGTCCGGGCACACGTACGGCTCCGCCGCATGCGCCGCCCCACCCGCCAGCACCGTCGTCGCCACGACCGCCGCGGCCGCCGTGGCCGTTCGTCGCACACTCGCTCGCACATTGCCCACAAGATCGACACCGACGGTCGTCACGATCGTTGCGGCTGCCGGGAGCGACAACACCGTTCGGCGAACGTGGAACTCGACCGGTCGTGCCGGGCCTGCCCGCGGTCGGATCGGGCGCCGCTGATAACGTTGCAGGTCGCACCCCATGGCGAGGGCATTCGGCCCGATTCCTGTCGGGGTGCGGTGAGAACCTCCTGCTGCGGAACCCACCGCGGCCGACGAGTCCATAGGAGGTGAGTGGTTCTCATGCGTCATTACGAGCTGATGGTCATCCTCGATCCCAGCCTTGACGAGCGCACTGTGATGCCGTCGCTGGAAGCATTCCTCAACGTCATCAAGAACTCTGGTGGCACGGTCGAGAAGGTCGACATCTGGGGCAAGCGTCGCCTCGCGTTCGAGATCAACAAGCACGCCGAGGGCATCTACGCCCTGGTCGAGATCGAGGCGGAGCCCGCCGCGGTCGCGGAGCTGGATCGCCAGCTGGGCCTCAACGAGTCCGTGCTGCGCACCAAGGTGCTGCGCCGCGAGCCGAAGCGGGCCCCCGCGCCCGCCGCGACGGCGAGCTGAGGCTGCCATGGCCGGCGATACCGTCATCACTGTGGTCGGCAACCTCACCGCCGACCCCGAGCTGCGGTTCACCCCGTCGGGTGCCGCGGTCGCCAACTTCACGGTGGCCTCCACCCCGCGCCAGCTCGACCGGCAGTCCGGCGAGTGGAAGGACGGCGAGGCGCTGTTCATGCGCTGCAACGTCTGGCGCCAGCCCGCCGAGAACGTCGCCGAGACCCTCACCCGCGGTATGCGCGTGATGGTCACCGGTCGGCTGCGGCAGCGGTCCTTCGAGACCCGTGAGGGCGAGAAGCGCACCGTTGTCGAGCTGGAGGTCGACGAGGTCGGCCCGTCCCTGCGCTACGCCACGGCCAAGGTCAACAAGACCAGCCGCGGCAGCGGGAGCGGTGGCTTCGGCGGCAGCGGTGGCGAAGGCGGTGGCTTCAGCGGCGGTGGCGGCGGAGGAAACCGCGGCGGTGGCGGCGGAGGCGGCGGCAACTACGGCGGCGGCCAGGCCGACGACCCGTGGGGTTCGGCCCCGCCCGCCGGCAGCGGTCCGGTTGACGACGAACCGCCGTTCTGATCCGTCCCTGCCGGGATCTCGAGCCACACCAGGAGCACCACCCCATGCCCAAGCCCGTTCTGCGCAAGCCGGTCAAGAAGAAGGCCTGCGCATTCTGCACGGACAAGGCGCAGTCCATCGACTACAAGGACACCGGCCTGCTTCGGAAGTTCATCTCCGATCGCGGGAAGATCCGCGCCAGCCGGGTCACCGGCAACTGCCGGCAGCACCAGCGGGACGTCGCGGTCGCGGTGAAGACCTCGCGCGAGGTCGCTCTGCTGCCCTACCTGACGACTGCGCGCTAGAAACGACGAAGGACCGACGATGAAGCTCATCCTCACCGCCGACGTGCCCAACCTGGGCGAGCCCGGCGACATCGTGGAGGTCAAGGACGGCTACGGCCGCAACCTGCTGCTGCCCCGCAACCTGGCCATCCCGGCCTCTCGCGGTGCGGAGAAGCAGGTCGCTGCCCTGCAGCGGGCCCGCAGGGCCCGTCAGATCCGCGATCTGGGCCACGCCAAGGAGGTCGCCGGCCAGCTCGGCGCCCTCACCCTCACCGTGAAGGCCAAGGCCGCGGGCGATTCGGGCCGGCTCTTCGGCTCCGTCACCCCGGCCGACGTCGTCGAGGCGGTCCGGGCCGCAGGCGGCCCGGCGCTCGACCGGCACGCCGTCACCATCCCCACCCAGATCAAGACCGTCGGGGGCCACCCGGTCAGCATCGTGCTGCACCCGGAGGTCACCGTCGAGACGACTGTCGAGGTCGTCGCCAACTGATCCTGTGCGCCGGAGGCGTCCGGCGACACTGATCGCGAGTGAGATCGGTGCCTCGGCGCCGGTCACTGTGCGTACATGAAGCGGGGCTCGGTCTTCTGACCGGGCCCCGCTTTTTCGCGTCGGCGTAACGATCGCGGCTGCTCGCGCGAGAGGCACCGTTCGGCGCACCTACGCCGGGACCGAAAGGTTGCTCCGGTGTCGGTGAGCGACCGTTGAAATGCGCCCGGTGACAGGTTCCGGAGCGTCCCGACACGCCGAAGAAGGCGGTCGCGGCGTGTCGCGCGACCAAAGTTGTCCACAATCTGTGGAAAGACGTTGACCTGCAAAAACGGCGAAAGATTTCGAGTTGTCCACACTCCACCCACAGGTTGGTCCCGGACTGGTCCGGCGTGCATGCAGGCCCATCCCCAATCCGTGCACAGGTCTGTGCACAGGCTGGTTCGACACCGGGCCGGGGCACCCCTAACCTGCGCGACCGAGGTGCTTGTGATCGACCGGACGGCACCTACCGTTCATCGCCGGGTCACCGGGAAGTCGGACGTGACGGTCGAATGCATGTTCGATAGACTGCAGGTAGGGGGTGACGCTGCGTATGGCGCTGACAGATGATCGGCAGGCCGCCACAGCGCGACCGTTCGCGGCTCGGTCCTCCGAGGGCGGCGAGTCGGCGAGCACGTTCGACCGGCAGCCTCCGCAGGACCTCACCGCCGAGCAGTCGGTGCTGGGCGGCATGTTGCTGTCGAAGGACGCGATCGCCGACGTCGTCGAGGTGCTGCGGCCAGACGATTTCTACAAGCCCAACCACCAGACGGTCTACGACTGCATCCTCGATCTCTACAGCCGCGGCGAGCCCGCCGACGCCGTCACCGTCGGGGCCGATCTGCAGCGGCGCGGCGATCTGATCCGCCTGGGCGGGCTGCCGTACCTGCACACCCTCATCGCCACCGTGCCGACGGCGGCCAACGCCGCCTACTACGCCGAGATCGTGGCGGAGAAGGCGATCCTGCGCCGGCTGGTGGAGGCGGGCACCCGCATCGTGCAGCTGGGCTACCACGGGGCCAACGGCGCCGACGTCAACGACGTCGTGGACCGCGCCCAGGCGGCCATCTACGACGTCACCGACCGCTCGACCACCGAGGACTACACCGTGCTGGAGGAGCTCCTCCAGCCGACGATGGACGAGATCGACTCCATCCAGAACAGCGGCGGCACCGCGGCGGGTGTGCCCACGGGCTTCACCGATCTCGACGCCATCACCAACGGCCTGCACCCGGGGCAGATGATCGTGGTGGCGGCCCGGCCGGGCCTGGGCAAGTCGACGCTGGGGCTGGACTTCGCGCGGTCCTGCTCGATCAAGCACGGGCTCACCAGCGCGGTGTTCTCCCTGGAGATGAGCAAGGCCGAGATCGTCATGCGACTGCTCTCGGCCGAGGCCCGGATCCGGCTGGCCGACATGCGCGCCGGCCGGATGAGCGACGACGACTGGACACGCATGGCGCGGCGGATGAGCGAGATCAGCGAGGCGCCGCTGTTCATCGACGATTCCCCGAACCTCACGCTGATGGAGATCCGGGCGAAGGCGCGGCGGCTCAAGCAGCGCCACGACCTGAAGCTGATCATCCTCGACTACCTGCAGCTGATGACCTCGGGCCGCAAGGTCGAGTCCCGCCAGCAGGAGGTCTCGGAGTTCTCCCGGCAGATCAAGCTGCTGGCCAAGGAGCTCGAGGTGCCGGTGGTGGCGATGAGCCAGCTCAACCGTGGCCCCGAGCAGCGCACCGACAAGCGCCCGATGCTGTCGGACCTGCGCGAGTCGGGCTCGATCGAGCAGGACGCCGACATGGTGATCCTGCTGCACCGGCCCGATGCGTTCGAGCGTGACGACCCCCGCGCGGGCGAGGCCGACCTGATCCTGGCCAAGCACCGTAACGGCCCCCAGGGCACCATCGTGGTGGCCCACCAGCTGCACTACAGCCGGTTCGCCGACCTCGCCCACGGCTGAGACGGGTCGAGCATCAGGTGGGCGCCGAGGCGAGCCACCCTCCGTCGCTCATCACCGTGCGCCCCGCGCACTCGTGGAACCCGTTCCACACCTGGATCCGCGTCGGCGTCAGGCGCAGGTAGAGGAACCCGGGCATCGTTCTGGGGTCGAGGGAGACGGCAGTGAACCGGTCGGCGGTGGCCGGGTCGATGTCCGGGACCTCGACGAGCGACACGGCGCCGTCGATCATCACGACGTCGTCGGTCCGGCCGACCGCGACCCGGGCCATCGGGTACCGGCGCAGGTTGTCGGCCGTGCGGCTGCGGGCGAACGTCGCCATCGTGATGTCGCCGCCGTCCCAGACGAAGCTGACGGGGATCATGTGCGCGCCGCGGGTGGTCCCGCCGGTGGTGAGCCACAGGTGGTGCTGGGTACGCAGCATCTCGAGCGCTGCGCGGCGGCGCTCGTCGCGGGTACGTGGCTCGGTCGGAATCGCCGTCATGAGTTCCTCACTGCGATGGATGCGGACGTGACGCAGCGAGGTCGATCGACCGCGGGCGAGCTCGACACGTCGATGCGACGTGGTCGTGGTGCTCGGTCAGCCGGCGGTGGTGGACGGTTCGTCGAGCGCGGCGAGGCGGCCGGCGAGGAATCGGCGGTCGGCGGGGTTGTCGGCCAGTTCGCGGGCGCGCCGGTACGCGGCGGCGGCCTCTTCGCGCCGGCCCATGCGGCGGAGCAGATCGGCCCGGGCGGCGTGCGCGAGGTGATAGCGGTCCAGCTCGGTGATGCGGTCGATCAGCGTCGGACCTGCGGCCGGCCCGTCGAGCTCGGCCACCGCGACCGCGTGGTTGAGCGCGACCACCGACGACGGCGTCAGCTCCATCAGCTGCGAGTACAGCTCCGCGATCGCCGCCCAGTCGGTGTCGTGCGCGCCGGCGGCTCGTGCGTGTTCGCCGGCGATCGCCGCCTGCAGCCGGTACTCGCCGGGGCGGTCGAACTGCGCGGTGCGGCCGAGCAGGCGCATGCCTTCGGCGATCATGTCCTGACCTCAGCGCGATCGGTCCTGATCACCCAGCCGAACCACGTCGCCGGCATCGTCGTGACGCGCCCGGTGGCGACTGTCGGTCAGCAGCATCAGCGCGGTCAGCCCGGGCGCCTCGGGCTCGTCGGGCATCAACGCGGCGATCGGTCGACCGAGCCGGACGGCCTCCACCCGCAGTCCCTGACGACCGACGTCGTCCGGGTCGGCCGTGTATCCGTGGGTGTAGACGAGGTAGACCGTCGCCAGCACGCTGGACAGCCGCTCGGGCAGCCGATGATCCGGCGGCACCTCGAAGCTGATCCCTGCCTCGCGGATCTTCCGCTTCGCCCGTACCAGCCGTTGGGCCGTGGCGGACTCGGTGGACAGGAACAGGGCGGCGATCCGCGCGGCGGTCAGCCCGGCCACCGCCTGCAGCGTGAGCGCGACCCGTGACTCGACCGCCAGCGCGGGGTGGCAACACGTGAAGATCAGGCTCAACCGCTCGTCGCCGATGTCGATCAGTCGCGAGCCCTCGTCCTCGTCGGCCCCGCTGCCGGCCATCTCGCTTCCCATCCCGGCGTGCCGGTCGGCGGCCATCCGGGCGTGGCGAACCCGGTCTCGCGCTCGGTTGCGCGCCGTCGTCAGCAGCCACGCAACCGGGTCGGCCGGGGTCTCGGTCGTCCAGTGGCTGAGGGCGGCCCTGACCGCGTCCTGCAGCGCGTCCTCGACGAGCTCGAAGTCCCCGAAGACGCGCAGCAGGGCGGCCAGCATCCGGGAGCGGTGCTCGCGGTAGACACCCTCTATCGCTGCGGCCGGCGACCGACTCATCCGCTGATCGCGGGACGCCCGTCGGGAGCGGCGGTGGTCCAGCCGGGAGCGTCGCCAGCGGGCGGACCTCGACCGCGCCGGAGCTCGCCATCGGACACATCGCGGCCAGCTCCAACGCATCGTCCAAGCCGGCGCAGTCCAGCAGGAAGTAGCCGCCCAGGTGCTCGTGCGTCTCGGCGAACGGACCGTCGGTGGTCAGCGTCGTTCCCTCGCGCACCCGCACCGTCGTCGCCGTCAGTTCCGACTTCAAGGCATCCGCGGCCACGAGCACCCCCCGGCGGCGGCACTCCTCGGTGAACGCGTTCACCCGCGCCGGTGCTTCCGCGTACCGCGCATCGCCCGGTTCCGGTCGATCACACCCGTACGCCAGCAGCATGTAGCGCAATCCGATCACCTCACACGTCCGGTGCAGCAAGACCACAGACAAGCAAGGCAAGGACGAACGAGCAGCGCCGGAATCGACACTGCCCGCTGGGCGCCGGCAGTCCGCACTCACGCAGTGCGGGGTGCACCTGCGCTGCGGAGGGCGGCCACGGCGAGCGCGGCCAGCGCGGTCACGCTGCCGATGGCGACGAGCGCGACCACCGCGGTCACGCTGCCCAGCAGGATCGCGGCGAGGCCGATGGCGAGCAGCGCCACGGGCAGGGACTGGCCGGGGTGGCGGTGGGTGGCGAGCATCCGCGCGAGCCGGGGATCGCTCTCGGCGAGGTGCCGCTCGATGCGGGTCAGTGCGTGGCGTTCGCGCTCACTCATCACCGACCGAGGGTAGGCAGGCGACCCCGTCCCCTGGCCAGAGGGACAGGGCAATGTCACATGAGGATCACGGCGAGGTCACGGTGGCGTGTGCGCCGATCAGCGCTGTCGTCTGCTCCGGTTGCTCGATGTTCGCCAGGTGCGCCGCCGCCACGATCTCCAGCCGGGCGCCCGGGATCCCGTCGGCGATCGTCCGGGAGTGCGGCTCGACGGGTGTGCCGCGATCGTCGGCATCCGCCGATGACCAGCGTCGGCGCCGTGATCGCTGGGAGCCGGTCGCGGTGGTCCCACACGGCGAGCGCGGCGCAGCAGCCCGCGTAGCCCGCGTCGGACGTGCCGGCGACCATCGCCTCCGCCTCGCCGACGACGTCCGGATGCGCCGCCGCCCAGCCGGGCGTGAACCAGCGCGCCACGACCGCCTCGGCGATCCCGGCCGTCCCGCGCTCCGCGACGGCGGCGATCCGCTGCTGTCCACGGCCGTCGGGTCGGGGAAGTGGGCGACGTGCAACACAGGGTGAGGCTCGCCGATCCGCTCCGGCGTCTCCGAGCCAGGTACATGCCGACCATCGCGCCCAGCGACAGCCCGCACCAGCCGACGCGGTCGAGACCGAGCTCGTCCAGCAGCGCGAGCGCGTCGTCGGCCAGGTCGGCGATCCGGTAGTCACCCGGGGCACCGGCGAGCCGCCGTGACCGCGCAGGTCGATCCGCACGACCCGGAACCGCCCGGCGAGCACGGGCAGCTGCGGGCGCCACATCTCCACGGTGCTGCCGAGGGATCCGGCCAGCACCAGCACCGGCCCGTCGCGCGGCCCCTCGGCGACGTGGTGCAGCTGCACCGTTCACCGCGACCCGCACCCACGGTCCTCATCGCGCGCAGGGTGGTGAGCTCCCGCTCGCGTCGGCGGGGTCGTCTCGCCGAGCTCGTCGGAGATCTCCAACGACCAGCCGGTCTCCGCCCGCACCTGCTCGACGGTGACGCCCGGGTGCAGCGCGGTGAGCATGAGCTCCTTGGAGTCGGGCGCCGGCTCCAGCACGCCGAGATCGGTGATCACCCGCATCGGCCCGGAGCCGTGCAGCCCCAGCAGGGCGCGGTCCGTCGGGCCCGAGCCGTGCCCGAACGTCGTGATGAAGTCGACCTGGTCCACGAAGGCCCGCTTGCGGTGGCGCATCACGACGATGATCTCGCGGCAGCCTGCGGAGATCTCGGGGGCGCCGCCGGAGCCGGGCAGCCGCACCTCGGGTTCGTCGTACGCGCCGATGACCGTGGTGTTGAGGTTGGCGTAGCGGTCGATCTGGGCTCCGGAGAGGAATCCGACGTCCATCCGTCCGGGCTGCAGCCAGTAGTTGAAGACCTCGGGAACACTGACGACCGTCAACGCCGAGTCGGTCAGCACGCCGTCGCCGATCGACAGCGGCAGTTCGGCGGGCTTGGTGTCGACGGTCCCCGACTCGTAGACGAGCACCAGGCCGGGCGCGTGCAGGCGCCGGGCGAGGTTCGCCGCGCGCGACGGGAGGTCGATCCCGACGAAGACCACCTGACCGTCGCGCAGCTCGCGGGCTGCGGCGACGGTCATCATCTCCTCGGCCGTGTGGTTCACGGTCTCCTCCGCTTCGTGCCCGGTTCGCCCTTCTCCGGGTCCCCCTTCTCAGGGTCACCTTTCTCAACGTCCCGCAGCCAGGCGGTGAACGTCTCCCGGTCCCGGCTGATCGTGTCCCACTCCAGGTAGGCGGCGTTGTCGCGGTCGTAGTAGCCGTGCGCGTACGACGGCGCGGCGCCACCCGGCACGACCGCGACGGCGTTCAGCGTGAACCGCGGCAGCACGACGCACCCGGCTCCGGCGGCAGCTCGTCCACGACCTCCTCGACGGTCGCCAGCGCGCGGCGGGCGGCGAGCACCGCTTCCTTCTGCACGCCCGTGATGCCCCACAGCTGGACGTTCCCGGCCCGGTCGGCGCGCTGGGCGTGCACGATCGTGACGTCCGGGTTCAACGCGGCGACGGCGGTGAGGTGCTCGCCGGTGAACGGGCAGCGGACCGTGGTGACGGTCGGCGTGTGCCGCGTGAGGTCGGTGCCCGCAGCGCCGCGCAGGACCGCGAACGGCAGGCCCGACGCGCCGGCGACGTAGCGGTTGGCCATCCCGGCGTGGGTGTGCTCCTCGATCTCCAGCGGCACCGGCCACCCCGCGGTGATCGCGTCGCGCAGGCGGTACAGGGAGCCGACACCCGGGTTGCCGCCCCACGAGAAGATCAGCTTGCGGGCGCAGCCGGCGCCGATGATCTGGTCGTAGATGAGGTCCGGGGTCATCCGGGCGAGCGTGAGGTCGCGGCGGCGCTGGCGGATGATCTCGTGGCCCGCGGCGAACGGGATGAGGTGCGTGAACCCCTCCAACGCGACCGTGTCGCCGTCGTGAACGAACTCGGCCACGGCGTCGGTCAACGACACGATCTTGGCCACGTGCGGAACGCTAGGCGGCCCGTGCGCGCCGGGCAACGGGAGCTCGTGCGCGATACCGCTCTCTACGAGCGTCTAGTCCTTGGCCGAGACACCCGTATCGTCGGCTACGGGCCGACGAGTTGAGCTGCTGCCACCACCTGCGCAGCCATCCGGGGGGCGCCGCGGCATCGGCCGGCGCCACCGGATGGGCGTGCCGCGGCTGCACGGCGTCCACCTCGGACGGGCCCTGCTCGACGGGCGCGACGAGCGAGCGCACCGCCCGTGTTGATCACGGCGAGCAGCGGCACCGCGACCAGCGCGCCGGTGATGCCGGCCCGATCACGCGCCGGCGGCGATCGGCCAGCACGACCGCGAGCGGATGCAGGCCGACCGCGCGGCCCAGCAGCAGCGGTTGCAGCACGTGGCCCTCGAGCTGCTGAACCCCGATCACCACGGCCAGGATGATCAGCGCGGCGACGGGGCCCGGTCGTCACCAGGGCGACGAGCACCGCGACCACCCCGGACGAGCCCGGCGCCGACCATCGGGATGAACGCGCCGAGGAAGACCAGGGCGGCCAGCGGGATCGCCAGCGGCACCCCACGATGGCCAGGCCGATGCCGATCCCGACCGCGTCGACGATGGCGACCAGCACCGTCGCCCGCACGTAGGCCACGAGCGCGGCGAACTACCGCCCCGGCCCGCGCCGTCGACCCGGGCGCGGCGCAGCCGGCGGCGCACGCCGCGCACAGGTAGGGCCAGATCTGCGCGCCCGTCGCAGCAGGTAGAAGATCACCGTGAACAGGACCAGCAACCATGCCGGCCGCGACCTCCCCGAGCGTTGCGGCGGTGCTCAGCGCGCCGGAGGTCAGCGCGCGCCTGTTGGTGGTCATCGCCTCTGTCTGCGCGCGGCACTTCGGGGCAACCAGCTCGGCCCGGGCAGGTTCAGCGGGCCCTGCGAGCAGCCGTCCTGCACCGACCCCGATGCTCGCGGACAGCTGGGTCCTGCAGGCGGCCGCCCGGGATGAAGGTGCTGACGACGATCGTCAGCCCGCCGCCGAACACCGCGATGCCGCCGATCAGCACCAGCACCGCGGCCACCCCGCGCGGCCCCCGCCGGTCGCGCAGCCAGACCGACGACCGGCCCGAACAGCGCGGCCAGCAGCAGCGCCACCACGACCGGGATGATCACCACCCGCAGCTGGATGACCAGCCAGATCCCAGCAGGCCGAGTGCGGCGACGATCACCAGCAGCCGCCACGCGATGTCGGAGGTGATCCGCAGCGGGGTCGGGATCCGGGCGCGGTCCGCGGCCGCAGGTGCGGCCGCCGCGCGAGCGCCGGCCGGTGGGGACATCGGCGGTGGAGCCGGTACGGGGGCCGCCGGCGCGGGTTCGTCGCTCACGCGCGCACGGTACTGCGGAGGATCGCGTCGCCGCCGGGGATCGAGGCAAGCACCGAACCATTCGTGTTGGTTATGGACGGCCATCAGGGACGAGCGCACCGAAGGCGATCGTCACCCCAGATCAGAACAACACTCGCGTGGTCCACCTTCGGAAGGGGTTCGGCAGGGCCGAACGGGCGATGGCATCTCACCAGTCGTCACGAACGGTGGCGTCGGACTGTCGGAGACCGCTCCGGATGGAGCAG
>CAWEJC010000002.1:0-110804 GCA_963809265.1 uncultured Actinomycetota bacterium | reverse complement strand
GCCGGGACCCAGCGCCCCGCCGGTGGTCGAGGAACGCGCTCTGCGCCTGTCACGAGACCAGGCGGACCTCCGCGGCCGGGCAGGCGCGATCAGGAGCTGTAGTCGCGGAAGCCGCGCTTGGTCTTCCGGCCCAGGTAGCCGGCGGTGACCAGGTGCTCGAGCAGGGGCGCGGGGGCGAAGCCGGGCTCGCGGAACTCCAGGTAGAGCTCGCGCTGGATGGCCAACGACACGTCGTTCCCCACCACGTCGAGCAGCTCGAACGGGCCCATCGGCAGGGCGCAGCCGAGCTTCATCGCGGTGTCGATGTCGTCGGCCGTGGCGTAGTGGGCCTCGAGCATCTTCACGGCGTCGTTGAGGTAGGGGAACAGCAACGCGTTCACGATGAAACCGGCGCGGTCGCCACAGGAGACCGCGACCTTGTCCAACGTCGCGCACAGCGCCAGCGCGGTCTCGCGGACGTCGTCGGCCGTGGTGACCGTCGAGACGATCTCGACCAGCTGCATCACCGGGGCCGGGTTGAAGAAGTGCATCCCCACGACGTCCTGCGGCCGCTTCGTGGCGGTCGCCAGCGAGATCACCGGCAGGCTGCTGGTGGTCGTCGCCAGGATCGCGCCCGGCTTGCAGATCTCGTCGAGGTTCTCGAACAGCGTGGTCTTCACGCCGAGGTCCTCGGCGATCGCCTCGACGACCACGTCGACGGTGGCCAGGTCGTCCAGGTCGGTCGTCCCCATGAGGTGGCCCAGGGTCTCCCCCTTGGCCTCCTCGGCGAGCTTCCCGCGCTGGATCGCCTTGTCGAGCGACCGCTCGACGGCCGCGCGCACGCCGTCGACCTTGGCAGCCGAGCGCCCGACGTAGGTCACGTCGTAACCGGACCTGGCGAAGACCTCCGACGATCCCGGTGGCCATCGTGCCGGTGCCGACGACGCCGACCGTGCGCACCGGCCGCCTCAGCTGGGGCTGGTGCTCCGCGTCGGGCGAGTGGACGTCGGCCACGACGATCGGGCTGTCCGGACCTTCGTAGGTGTAGAAGCCACGGCCGGTCTTGCGGCCCAGGAACCCGGCCGTCACCAGCTGCTTGAGGATCGGCGCCGGCGCGTGCAGGCGGTCGCGGCCCTGCTTGTACATCGTGTCGAGGATCTCGTACGCCGTGTCCAGGCCGATCAGGTCCAGCAGGGCCAGCGGGCCCATCGGGTAGCCGCAGCCGTAGCGCATGGCCGCGTCGATGTCCTCGCGGGTCGCGAAGTGCTGCTCGAACATGGACGCCGCGTGGTTGAGGTACCCGAACAGCAGGGTGTTGGCGATGAACCCGGCCCGGTCGCCGCAGATCACCGGGCTCTTGCCGAGCCGCGCCACCAGGTCCTTGACGTCCTCGAGCACCTCCGGCTCGGTGACGACCGTGCGGATGATCTCGACCAGGTTCTGCACCGGCGCCGGGTTGAAGAAGTGGACGCCGATGACCCGCCCCGGATGGAGGTTCGCGGTGGAGATCTCGGTGACGCTGAGGCTCGAGGTGTTGGTCGCCAGGATGGCCTCGGGCTTCACCATGCCCTCGAGCTCGCGGAAGATCGCCTTCTTGATCTCGATCGACTCCACGACGGCCTCGACCACGAAGTCGGCGTCGGCGAGGTCCTTCAGGCTGGTCGTGAAGGAGACCCGGGCGACCAGCTCGGCCTGCTCCTCCTCGCTGAGCTTGCCGCGCTTGACCGCACGGCCGGTGGAGTGCTCGAGGTGCTGACGGCCGCGCTCCACGGCCTCGTCCGTCACCTCGACGCCGACCACCGAGAAGCCGTTGCGGGCGAACACCTCGGCGATGCCCGCGCCCATGGTGCCGAGGCCCACCACACCGATGGTGGCGAACTCACGGCGGGTGTCGGGCGCGGCGGCATCGGTCGGACTGCTCGTCATGAGCCGAATCCTCCCACGCAGCCGCAGACGCTCACCGCGAGGTGGCTCACCGGGGTCGTGACCCGTTCGTGACCGGGAGTGCTTACCATCGGTGGCCTCCGCCCCGGAACTCGGACCGGGGCCGGTCGAACGGATCTCGGATGTCACGTTCCCGCCTCCTCCCCGTCGTTCCCCTCCTGGTCGCCTCGGCCCTCGGCCTCGCCGCGTGCGGTGGTTCGGGTTCCTCCTCCGGTGGCAGCCCGAGCGTCGACACCGGCGCGCTCGGCAACACCGGCAGCGGGACCGACCCGACGGCCAAGGGGCCGGTCACCGTCTCCGGCGCGAAGAAGGGCGGCACGCTCACGGTGCTGACCAACACGGGCCTGACCACGACGATCGACCCGGCCGAGGCGTACTACCTCGACACGATGTCGATCGACAGCCAGCTGATCACGCGCTCCCTGACCCAGTACCGCTACGACGCCAAGACCAAGCAGATGGTGCTGGTGCCCGACCTCGCCACCGACCTCGGCCGGCACAACGACGACTACACGAAGTGGACCTTCACGATCCGGCCCGGCGTGAAGTTCGAGGACGGCTCCCCGGTGACGGCGCAGAACGTCGCCTGGGGGATGCAGCGCTGCATGGACGCGGCGACGTTCCCGACCGGACCGTGCCAGTACTACTCCAACGTCTACTTCCGCGGCGGCTCGTCGTACAAGGGCCCCTACACGGCCCCGAACCAGAAGTTCCACGCGATCAAGGTGAACGGCGACCGGCTCACGATCTCCATGGACAAGCCGTTCCCCGACATGCCGTACTGGGGCGCCTTCGCCGCGAACGGCCCGGTGCCGCTGGGCAAGGCGTCCGACCCGAAGACGTACAAGAACCACCCGATGGCGACCGGGCCCTACATGATCAAGAGCTTCAGCGCGAGCAAGGAGCTGGTCCTGCAGCGCAACCCCTACTGGGACTCGTCGACCGATCCCGCGCGCACGCAGTACCCCGACGGCTACGACTTCAAGACGCAGGAGCCGTCGGAGAAGATCGACCAGATCCTGCTGTCGGACAGCGGTGACGGCCAGACCACGCTGACCTACGACAACCTGCTCGCGCCGGACTACCTGAAGATGAAGGAGAACAGCGCCGACCGGCTCACCCTGGGCGGCCAGCCGTGCACCTTCTACTGGGGACCCGACAACCGCAAGATCACCGACAAGCGCGTGCGGCAGGCCCTGTCGTGGGCCTACCCCTACAAGAACGCCATCCTCGCCGGCGGCGACATCCCCGGCGTGACCGCGGTCCCCGCCACCAACCTGATGCCGCCCGGCATCCCGGGCCGCACGGCGTACGACGTGACCGGACGCAAGCCGTTCGAGACCGACCCGGCCAAGGCCAAGGCACTCCTGCAGGAGGCGAACGCCGTCGGCTACCAGATCAAGTTCCTGTTCCGTGCCGACGACCCGGTCAGCGTCAAGGTGAAGGACGCGATCGTGCGCGCGCTGGGTGAAGCGGGCTTCAAGCCCACGCCGGTGCCGACGACGATCGCGAACTACGTCGACGACCGCGGCAAGACCACCTCCGACATCAACGTGCGCTCGGCCAGCTGGTGCTCCGACTGGCCCTCGGGCAGCACCTGGCTGCCGACGGTCTACGCCAACACCGACGCGGCCAAGACCGGCTCGCTGGGTGCCAACTACTCGGTGTTCTCCAGCGACGCGGTGGCCAAGCAGATCGACCAGATCCAGCTGATGCCTTTGGACCAGCAGCCCGCGGCCTGGAACTCCCTCGACGAGTCGGTGATGAGGAAGTACTTCCCGCTGTTCCCGACGTACTACGGCGGCGTGGTGATGGCCCACGGCTCGCACGTCAAGGGCATGAACGACGACAGCGCGCTCGGCATGCCCACCTGGAACACGATGTGGGTCGAGTGAGGACGTTCCGGCCTCGCGGAGCGGGGCCGGAACGGCCGGAGCGAGCTCGACGCGAGCTCGCTCGCGAGGGTGACACCGGCCCGGTTACCGGTTGCGGACCTTGACCGACGTCGTACGCCGGTTGCCGGCGGCGTCCTTCGCGGTCACCGTCAGCGTGTGCCGGCCGAGCGCCTCGGTGAAGGTGACGGTGTAGGTCGCCCTCGAGGCGCCCTTCGCCTTGAGCGTGGCGACGTGACCGTTGACGGTGACCGAGGTGGGCAGCCCGTTGGCGCCGGCGGTGACGACGCCGGTGACCTTGGTGGTGCGTCCCTCGATGGCCGTGCCACGAGTCGGTGACGTGATCCGCGGCACCGGCATCATCCCGTTCTCGGCACGCGCGCCGAGACCGAAGGCCTGGCGGGTGAGGGTGGCGTCGCTGTCGGTGAAGCCGAGGTGCACCGAGCCACCCTTCGGCACCGTCAGCCGGTAGGTCATCGCAAAGGTGTCCGGTGCGCTCGGCGAGAACGAGAGCCGGGCCGGCGTGCGCGACCACGTCATCGCGCGGGTGGCCACGGCCGGGTCGCCCTCGACCGCGACGCGGTTGCTCCGGGCGAGCATGGTTCCGGCGCCCTTCCCGAGCGTGGTGACCACCTGACCGAGGTGCGAGGCGTGGAACCCCTTCTGCCCCGGGAACAGGTAGCCGACCGCGCCGGTCGCGAGGCCGCTGACCTGGTTGGAGTAGTCGAGCCGGAGGGCGTGCCGCTTGCCGTCGAGGGAGCGGAGCTCGGTCCGCATCCGTACCTGGTGCCCGGTCGCGGCGTACGTCGACACCATCCGGAGCTCGACCCCCGTCGAGACCAGGGTCGGGCAGGAGCCGGCGCTCGGCGGGAAGGCGTCGCCGGACGCACAGCGGTCGAGCCGCATCACCTCGGTCCAGCGCACTCCACCACCGCGGACCAGGTGGAACGACGTGGACGCCAGCTTCGGGGGCGTGAGCCCGTAGCTCAGCGCCGCTCCCGTCGTGAACGCCTCGTGGCCGTCCACCCGGGCCGTGCTGTGCGTGTCACCGAGGGACCCGCCGCGGAGTGCGTAGAGGCAGCCGTCGGAGCCTCCCGACACCGTCTGGTCCGGCATCAGGGTGGCGAGCACCGTTGCGCTGCAGGTGCCGACGCCGTCCGCGACCAACGTCCCGTCGCCGGTGCTGGCCCGGAGCTGGACGGTGTCCTGGGACGCGAAGTAGCGCCAGGAGTCGAAGTTCATGACCGGCCCGGCGTACGACGCGAGGTAGAGGGTCTGCGGGTTCACACCACTGGGGAGTGCCCGAAGCCGGCAGCGCGGGGACAGCACCGCCCCCGGGACCGGGACCGTCGCCGCGAAGGCGCCGGACGAGACCGGGACCGTCGTGGCCACCGTGGTGGCGTCGACGTTCGTGCCGGAGCCGCGCAGGCAGTAGACGTTGACCGAGGTCACGTCGGGCGAGGTGGTGCCGGTGAGGCGCAGCTGGCCCTCGTGGCCCCACCGGCTGAGGATCGTCGTCCTCGCCCCGGACGGGCTGGTGATCTTGGTCCACGTGCCGGGACCAGGGGCCGCCTGGGCCGCGACCTGCCCGAGCACACCGGCCACGAGGCAGCCGGACGCCGCGACCGCGACGAGACGACCTCGGGAGAGGAGCTTCTTCATCACTGGTTCCTCACCTTGATCGACGTGGAGCGTCTGGTGCCGCCCGCATCCCGGGCCACGGCCGTGAGCGTGTGCTTCCCGAGCGACTCCCGGAAGACGACGCGGTACGTCGCCCTGGTCGCGCTCCGCGCCGTCAGGGTGGCGGCGTGGCCGTTCACCGTGACCGACACCGGCAGGCCGTTGGCGCCGGCCCGGACCGTGCCCTTGACGACTGTCTTCTTCCCGGTGACCACCGCTCCCGTGGCCGGCGAGGTGATCCACGGAGCGGGCATCATGTCCGCCGCGGCGCGGGCGCCGAGCGACTTCGCTGACCGGGTCGTGGTCGCGTTGCTGTCGGTGAAGCCGAGCCGGACGGCGCCGTGCTTCGGCACGGTCAGCGCGTAGGTCAGCCCGAAGACGGTGGGGTCGCTCGCGAACCGGAGCGACGACGGCGTCCGCGACCAGGTGACGGCTCGGGTGCTCACCAGCGGGTCACCCTCGTCGGCGAACCGGTCGGAGCGGACCAGGAACGTCGACGCCTGCTTCGGCAGCCCGGTCACGACCTGGCCCGGGGACGAGGCGCGGAAGCCTCCGGGGCGGCCGGGGAACGCGAAGCCGAGCGCACCGGTCTGGGGCGCGGTCCACTCCATCCCGTAGACCGTGCGCACCCGGTGGGTCTTGCCGTCGGCGGAGGCGAAGGAGTCGCGGAGCCGGGTCTGGTGGCCGCCGGAGTCGAAGGTGCCGACCCGGGTGAAGGTCACCCCGGTGGCGACCACGGAGTCGCACTGACCGCTCGGCGGTGGGTAGCTGTCGGTGTCCCGGCAGCGCACCAGAGGTGCCTTCTCCGTCCAGGTCACCGTCCCGTTCCTCCGGGTGTGGACCGTGAGGTGCAGGGGGACGGTCGCATCGCCGTACGCGAACACCGAGTACGGCAGCAGCGCCAGGTGGCCATCGACCCGCAGCGAGCCCGTGCCGCCGGCGGCCGCGCCGGGCCCGAGGTTCGCCACGCAGGCGCGGAAGTCCAACGGGTTCGCGAGGTCGGCCGGCACGTTGCCCATGTCCTTCGTGCCGCACTTGCCCGGCGCTCTCCGCCGACATCTCGCCGTTCCGGCTCCCGGCGGTGAGGGCGAAGTCGAACACCGTGGCACCGACCGTCGAGGTGTCGAGACGGTCGAGGTGCACGACCGGCCCGGTGTACGTCGTCTGGTTGTCGTCGGTGCCGACCCCCTGCGGCAGGGCGCGCAGCCGGCAGACCGGACCGTCGGGGCCGATGTCCGGAACCGGCACCGTCACCGAGAAGGCGCCGTTGCGTCACCGGGACGCCGGTGGCGACCGTGGTGGCGTCGGTCTGACCCTCGGGTCCGCGCAGGCAGTAGACGGAGACCGTGGTGACGCCGGCGGACGCCGTCCCGGCCACGGTCATCGTGCGCGGACCGCCGTCGTAGAGGTACGTCGCGCTCCCGGACGGCGTCGTGATGGTGGTGGACGTGACCGCGGCACCGTGGGCCGGGACCTGGAGCGCCAGGGCGAGTGCCCCGCACCCGGCGACGGCGACGAGACGGCGGGCGAGCAGGAGGGCCATGGCCGGAGCGTAAGCGACGTCTTTACCAAGTCATGGGAGGCAAACCGTGCTTTTTGCCGCTATCCGTCCGCAAGCGTGACGACCTCGTCCGCACAGCCCCACGACAACGTCACGCCGGCGCCACCGTGGCCGTAGCAATGGATCACGTCGCCGACCCGCTCCAGCCGCACCTCCGGGCGAGCGGGTCGGAGCCCCACCTTGTGCTGGAGCACGCGGGCACCCGCCACCTCGGGCACCAGCTCGGCCGCCCGGCGGAGGATGTCGTCGGCCGTCCGCGGCGACGGGCTCCGGCTCCAGTCGCCCTCCTCGTCGGTGCCGCCCAGGACGATGTCGGTGCGTCCGCGGGACGACGTAGGTCGGGCCGCCCTCGGCCAGCCACCACTCCTCGAGGCCGATCTGCTCGACGACCACGACCTGGCCGCGCACCGGCGTGGTGCTGGTGTCGGCCGCCAGGGCGCGCGACCCGAGCCCGGAGCAGTTCACGACCAGCGGCGCCTCGGGCAGCCGGGCCAGCGCCATCCGGGTGATCGTGCCGCCGGCGTCCTGGACCTGCTCGGCCAGCCACGGCCAGGTAGCGGGGCATGTCGACCACCGGCGTCGACGAACGACCAGGCGTCGTCGTACGGCGGGCGGGGCGCGACGCGCTCGAGGGCCGGCACGGCGTCGATCCACCAGGGATCGGGTGTCCGCTCGGTGCAGCAGCTCGGTGCCGGAGCGCATCGCGACGCCGTCGACGCCACGGGCGGCCAGCCGCGCGAACTCGTCGTAGGTCGCCTTGCCCCACGCGGTCACCTTGTCCTGCGGGAGGGCGAGGTAGGGGTACCAGATCGCGGCGGCCACGCTCGACGTCGTCTCCAGCGGCAGGTCGCGGGCGAGGACGTCGACGCGATGGCCGGCCCGCAGCAGGCGCAGCGCGCAGCTGAGCCCCACGACCCCCGCGCCCACGACGACGATCCGATCCGCCCGGTCCGGCATGCGGCCGAGTCTGCCGCACCGGGTAGATTCCCGGCCCGTGAGGTTGGTGGTCGCGCGCTGTCAGGTCGACTACGCCGGACGCCTCACCGCCCACCTGCCGATGGCGACCCGGGTGCTGATGATCAAGGCCGACGGGTCGGTGCTGGTGCACGCCGACGGCGGCTCCTACAAGCCCCTCAACTGGATGTCGCCGCCGTGCACCCTGCGGGAGGGGACCTCGGAGGACGGGCGATGCTCTGGACGGTGACCTCCCGAGCCTCGTCGAAGGGGCCCGATGACACCCTCCAGATCCTGATCGAGGAAGTCCTCAGCGACTCCTCCCACGACCTCGGCATCGACCCCGGTCTGCAGAAGGACGGCGTCGAGAAGCACCTCCAGGAGCTGCTGGCCGAGCACCCCGCGACGTTGGCCGACGGGCTGACCCTGGTCCGCCGCGAGTTCCCGACCGCGATCGGCCCGGTCGACCTGATGTGCCGCGACGCCGTCGGCGCCTCGGTCGCCGTGGAGATCAAGCGGCGCGGCGAGATCGACGGCGTCGAGCAGCTCACCCGCTACCTCGAGCTGCTCAACCGCGACCCCCTCCTCGCGCCGGTGCGCGGGATCTTCGCGGCGCAGGAGATCAAGCCGCAGGCGCGGGTGCTCGCCACGGACCGCGGGATCGCGTGCGCGGTCGTGGACTACGACGCGCTGCGCGGGCTCGACAACGCGGACGACCGGTTGTTCTGAGGCTGGTCGCGTGGACTGGTTCACCACGAGATGGAGGTGAACCGGCCACATCCCGATCGCCCGCCCCTCACGAGCCATCAGCCCCCGGCGGCCGCCCCGGAGCGACGCATCAGCTCGACCAGCAGGTGGGCGTAGCCGAGGGCGTCGTCGACGGCCCGGTGCGTGTGCGGGACCTCGCCGAACCACTCCGACGGCAGCGTCGCCGGCGACACGTCACCCACGAAGCGGCCGGTGACCGCGGCGCCGTACGAGCGCAGGCAGAGCGAGTCGTGGAAGAGCGGGGCCGGGTGGTACATCCCGTCCAGCAGCTGGTGCTCGGTGAAGCGACGCAGGTAGCCGTCGATCCACGAGCCGTCGAAGGCGAGCGGGTGGGCGACGAAGACGCGGGTCCCCGGCACGGTCTCCACGAAGGAGACGAACGACGCCATCACCTCGGCGGGGTCGCGCGGGTCCGTCGTGGCGGCTGCCAGCGCCTCGGGCTCCTCGTGCTCGAACCACGTGCGCGTGCCGGGCTCCCACGAGGTGCCGGGCAGTTCGGCGAGCACCGCCTCGAAACGGCCGCGCTCCTCCCCGGTCGCCGTCACGGCGACGGTGGCGAAGGAGATCATCGAGCTCTGGTCGAGCCGGAGCCCCGAGCACTCGATGTCGGTCACGAAGTACGTCGCGTCGTCCCGGGAGTCGGTCATGGGGTCAGACCCTGCCAGACGCGGTCGTGTGCCTGACGACGGTCTCTGGACCGCCCTCAGGCACACGACCCGCCTCAGGTCAGGCGGCGACCGGCTCGGCCTCCGCCTCGACCGGCTCGACCGGAGCGGGCAGCCGGCCCGGCAGCAGGAACGCCGCGGCGACGGCGCCGGCCAGGCAGAGCAACCCGATCACGACGGTCGCGGTCTGCAGGCCGGCGAGGAACGAGTCCTGGAACGCCGCCACCAGCCGCGGGTCGGTCCCGGCGGCGGCCTGCGCGACGCCGACGGAGTCCTGGGCCCGTCCCACCACGGAGCCCGGCAGCGCACCGAAGGCGCCCGAGGCCAGGTGCGAGCCGAACACCGACGAGAAGACCGAGCCGACGACGGCGACCCCCAGGGTCCCGCCCAGCTCCCGGGTCGCGTCGTTCACGGCGGACCCGACACCCGCCCGCGCCGGCGGCAGCACGAGCAGGATCGACTCGGTCGCGGGCGTCGAGATCAGTCCCATGCCGAGGCCCATCATCACCATCTGCGGCACGATCACCGACACGTAGGGCGTGGTCGCCCCGGTGGTCGAGATCCAGAGGAACGCCGCGCCGAACAGCACCAGACCGGTCGTCACCACGACCTTCGTGCCGATCCGCGGAGCCAGCGCCGCACCCACCACGGACGCGACCGCGATGGACAGCGCCACCGGCAGGATCCGCGCTCCGGTCGACAGCGCGCCGTAGCCCCGCACGAACTGGAAGTACTGCGTCACCAGGAAGATGAAGCCGAACAGCGCGAAGAACGTGACCGTGACCGCGCCGCTGGCCGCGCTGAAGCGCCGGTCGCGGAAGAGCGAGACGTCGAGCATCGGGTGCGGCGTACGGCGCTCCCGCACGACGAAGGCGGCCAGCAGGGTGACGGCGACCGCGAACCCGCCGAGCGTCTCGGCGGAGGCCCAGCCGTGGGACGGCGCCTCGATGATCGTGTAGGTGAGCGAGGCGAGCATCGCCACCGACAACCCGAGCCCGGGGAGGTCGAGCGGCGGGACGCCCGGGTCGCGGGACTCCGGGACCAGGACGAACGCCGCCACGGCGGTCACCAGCGCGAGCGGGACCAGGGCCCAGAAGACGCTGCCCCAGTAGAAGTGCTCGAGGAGCAGCCCGCCGGTGACCGGGCCGGCCGCGACGCCGAGCCCGACGACGGCTCCCCAGATCCCCAGAGCGGCCGCCCGCTCGCGACGCTCGCGGAAGGTGTTGCTGATGATCGACAGGGTGGTCGGGAAGATCAGGGCCGCGAAGGCGCCCATCACGAACCGGGTGGCGACCAGCGCCCCGGCCGAGGTGACCAGAGCCCCGGCGGCACTCGCGACGGCGAATCCCACCAGGCCGGTGATCAGGGCCGGACGCCGCCCGAACCGGTCGGACAGGCTGCCCGCCGCGAGCACGAGGCCGGCGAAGGCCAGGTTGTAGCCGTCGACGACCCATTGCAGCTGCCGGGTCCCGGCGGACAGCTCGCGCGAGATCGACGGCAGTGCGACGTTGACGATCGTGGTGTCGAGGTTGATGGCGAGCACGGCCGCGCACACCGTGGCCAGGACCCAGGCCTTGTGCACCGCCGTACGAGGAGCTCCCTGCTCCGTTCGCGAGTTGGACATCTCGTTCTCCGTGCTCTCGGGTGGCGTCCGATGTGGACGCTGACAACATGAACCTACGAGATGATGTAGTCACTGTCAACATCGTTTACCCTCGACCCGTGACTGCCCGCAGCCAGCCGTACCACCACGGCAACCTCCGACCCGTGCTGGTCGACACCGCGGTCGAGCTCGCCCGGACCACCGGACCCGACGGCGTCGTGCTGCGCGAGGTCGCGCGCCGGGCCGGGGTCTCCCACAACGCGGCCTACCGGCACTTCGCCGACCGGGCCGCCCTCCTGGGCGAGGTGTCCGACCGGGCGATGGCCGAGCTCGAGCAGGCGATGACGGCCCGGATCGACGCCGTGACCGCCGACGACCCCGCGCAGCGCGCGGCCGAGCGGCTGCGCGAGACCGGCCGGGCCTACGTCGACTTCGCGATCCGCGAGCCCGGGCTGTTCGCGGTCGCCTTCACGACGTCCGGCGGGCCGGAGGTCCACCAGGTCGAGGAGTCACCCGCCGCCGGTCCCTACGCCGTCCTCAACGCGGTGCTCGACGAGCTCGTCGAGAGCGGCGCGCTGACCGCCGAGCGCCGGCAGGGCGCCGACGTGGCCTGCTGGGCCGCGGTGCACGGGTACGCCGAGCTCCACGTGCACGGCCCTCTGCGCGAGGTGCCGTCCGACGTCCGCAACCAGGTCCTGGAGGGCGTGCTCGACGTGGTGCACCGCGGGCTGATCGACTAGACCTGCTCCCCGACGCGCCAGCCGTCGGCGTCGTGCTCGAAGACGTAGGTCGAGCCGTTCAGGACCAGGTCGTTGCCGGGAGCGACCGGCGACCCGGGGGCGATCGCTCCCCACAGCGCGAGGATGACGCCGCCGTGGCTGACCACGAGCACGGTCTCGCCGCGGTACTGGTCGGCCAGGTCCTCGAGCACGCCGAGCACCCGGTCGGCCGTCTCGCGCCCGGTCTCGCCGCCGGGCACGCCCGCGGCCAGGTCACCGGCGAGCCACGACGTGACCAGGGCGTCGAAGAACTCGTGCTCGTAGGGGCGGCCCAGGAAGTCGCCCGCCGGGAACTCGTGGAGCCGCTCCCGCACCCGCACCGGCAGGGCGAGCACGCCCGCGGCGATCTCGGCGGTCTGGACGGCGCGCGACAGCTCGCTGCAGACCACGGCCGCGACCCGCTCGGAGCGCAGCCGCTCCCCCAGGTCGCGCGCCTGCTCCCGCCCGAGCGTGGTCAGGCTCCCGCCGGTCGCGTTCATCTCGGGTGTCTCGTACTCCGCCTCACCGTGCCGGGCCACGATGATCCGGGCCGGGCAGTGCACGTCGCTCACCCCGTCAACCTAGTGCCGCTCCGGGAGCCCGGTCCCGACCACCCGGGACGACCCGGGAGGTCACCGGGGACCGGTCCCCTGTCCGCCGGGCACGAGGCCGTCGCACGGTGGGTGTCGTCCGAGACCCGAGCCCAGGAGGCACACCGTGATCGCCGTCCTCACCGTCCTGTCCGCGTTCCCGCTCGGCTACCTGGTGCGCTCGCGCCTGGCGGCCAACACGACGTACGCCGTCGCCTACCTGTGGGCGTTCGTCTTCCAGACCCTCTACCTGACCCTCGACTCGCTCGGCGAGGGCACGGACCCGGCGTTCACGACGGAGCACTTCCCCCTCTCCTACGGCCTCGTCGCCCTGGCCGTCCTCGGCGTCGGCTTCGGGCTCGTGGCCGCGGGGCACCTGGTCCGCGACCGGCGCGACGTCCGCCGCCGGCACCCCGCAGGAGTGGCCGCCTGACCCCACCGGCGGCAGGATGCGCTGGCATGCGGATCTTCCACATCGCCACGCTGGAGGACTGGAAGCAGGCCCAGCAGTCGGGGACCTACACCACGTCGACGTACGGCCGGACCCTCGAGGAGGAGGGTTTCATCCACGCCGCCCGGCACGACCAGGTGCCGGGCGTGCGCGACCGCTACTACGCCGACGTCACGGACCCGCTGGTGGTGCTGGAGATCGAGACCGACCTGCTCGACGCCGAGGTGCGCGACGAGCAGGTCGGTGACGAGGTCTACCCGCACGTGTTCGGCCCGATCCCCTCGGCGGCCGTCGTCGCCTGGCGCCCCGCGCGGCTTCCCCCGATCGACCTGGGCACCAGCCGGGTCTCGGGGCCGCCGGCCCCGGTGCTGACGGTGGCGTTCCGCGGGCTCGCGATCGTGCTGGCGACGGCCGCCCTGGCCGCGTTCGTCTGTGCGGTGATCGCCCAGTCGGCCCACGACGACGGGAGGCTTCCCGTCGGCGTCTCCTTCGTGCTGTGGTCGCTGCTGGCGATCCTGGCCGCCCCCGCTCTGGTCGCCCTCGGGTACGCCGAGTGGGCGCGCCGAGGGTCACGATGAGACCGCACCGGGTCGAGCCGGGTCCCGGCCAGGAGTCGGTCTGGGACTATCCACGACCGCCCCGCGTGGAGCAGACGACCGAGGTCGTCGAGGTCTGGCTGGGAGGCGGACGGATCGCGCACAGCACGGAGTGCCTCCGGGTGCTCGAGACCAGCCACCCGCCGACCTACTACCTCCCGGAGTCGGCGTTCGAGGCGGGAGTGCTGCGCGCCGTCGGCGGCTCGACGTACTGCGAGTTCAAGGGGTCGGCCGCCTACTTCGACGTCGTGACGCCGGGTCGCACCGCCGGGCGGGCCGCGTGGACCTACCCGCGACCCTCCCCCGGTTTCGAGGCTCTGCTCGGCCACGTCGCGGTGATGCCGGGGGCGGTGGACCGGTGCACGGTCGACGGCGAGGTCGTCGTGCCGCAGGAAGGTGGGTTCTACGGCGGCTGGATCACCGCCCGGATCGTCGGGCCCGTCAAGGGCGGACCGGGCACCCAGGGCTGGTGATCAGGGCTGGTGATCAGGGGCTGGTGATCAGGCGATCCGACCGGCCGGCTCCCAGCCCAGCTCCGCCAGCCGAGAGCGGCCGAGCCCGGTCGGTCGCAACCCACGGTGGTCGTCGGACCGGCGGACGAACCACGGCTCAGGTCCGTCGATGAGCGCGACCGCGAGGGCGGCGGCGAGCGACCCGGCGAGGTGCTCGCGCCGCTCGGTCCAGTCCAGGCACGGCCGGGCGAAGGTACGCCGGGCGGCCCGCGCCGTGGTCAGGTCGACGCCCCACGCGAGCAGGCCCCCCACCCCGGCCTCCGACAACCCGTAGCCGCCGGGCTCCGGCACCAGCCAGCCACGGCCGATCAGCCCGTCGTGGAGCGCGACGCCGCTCCGGCCCGCGACGTGGTCGTAGCAGGTCCGCGCCTCGGCCAGCGACCGTGCCCGGCTCGACTGCCGCAACGTCCGCACGGGCTTCACCGGCGCGATGTGCGACAGCGCCTCGAGGGCGGCGCCGACGTCGGGAGACGCGAGCCGGTGGTACCGGTGCCGGCCCTGGGCGACGACCTCGACCAGCCCTCCCTCGCGGAGCTTGGCCAGGTGCTCGCTCGCGGTCGCGGCGCTCACGTCGGCGGCCCGCGCGAGCTCGGTCGCGGTCAGCGCACGGCCGGTCATCAACGCGTCGAGCATCGCGGCCCGGCTCGGGTTGCCGAGCAGAGCACCTACGGCGGAGAGGTCGACGTCGTACATGTCCTCGAGCGTAGGACGACCACGCTTCGGGCCCCACCGAACCGTCGGGTCCCTAGCGTCGCGCCATGACCACCTCCAGCACCGAGAACCCGGGCACCGTCGTCGAGGACGCCGTCCACCGCTCGCTGAGCCTCGTCGACACCTGGATCCACTGGGACGGCCGCCCGCGCGTCAGCGAGGACGGTGACCGCGTCTACACGCCCGTCAAGGCCGTCCGCCGGATCGCCGACCACCTGGTCGACCACACGGCCGAGGTCGAGGCGCTCCTGGCCGGCGTCGCCTCGCAGCCGGACGAGTGGCACGGCAGCCTGGTCACGCTGGAGTCGGACTGGGCCCGGTTCACCGAGCTCGACCGCGACGAGGCCCACCAGCGCCTCGCCCGGCTCGCGCGCACCTTCGCGCTCCGCCTGGACGCGGCCGGCGCCGACGAGTGGGACCGCCCGCGGGGTGACAGCTGGACGCTCCGGGCGATCGCCGAGCACCTCACCGGCGTCCTCTGGTACGCCGAGCAGGTCGGCGACCTGTCCGCGGGCTAGCCCCCGGCGACGCGGGGAGCGGACGGGTCGGAGCGCTCGGCGCCGGCCTCGCGCGCGACGTACTCCTCGATGTTCTCGACCACGTCGGCGTTGCGGCGGACGACGGCGAGCAGGTCGGTCATGGTGGCGACCTCCTCGACCTGCTCCTTGATGAACCACTGGAGGAACTGCTCGGAGGCGAAGTCGTTCTCCTCGCGTGCGATCACCAGCAGCTCGTTGATCTGGGCGGTCACCCGCTTCTCCTGCTCCAGCGCGAGCTCCACGGGCGCCACGACGTCGGCGAACGACGAGACCGGCGCCGGGACGGCCGGGAGCGCGACCTCGGCATCCGTGTCGAGGAGGTACTGCACCATCATCAGGGCGTGGCTGCGCTCCTCGAGCGCCTGGTCGTAGAAGAACGCCGCCATCTGGGGCATCGTCAGCGCGTCGTAGTGGATGGCGCAGGCGAGGTACTGCTGGTGGGCCGCCAGCTCGTGACCGATCTGCTCGTTGAGCCGCTCGACGAAACGGGATGCGGGCACGATCTCTCCTCTGGATCTGCGGGCCGGCCGGCCGTCAGGCTGCCTTGACGAGCTTGCGCTTCTTGACCGTATAGCCCACGGGCAGGGTGCCCTCCTTGAGCATGCGGATGGGACAGCGCTTGCAGCGGTCGTCGCTCACGCAGCACTTCGTCTTCGGCTTCTTGGCCTTGGACTTCTTGGACACCCGCGCACTGTAGCGAATCAGGTGAGGCTCACCTAACTTGCGCTGGCTCAGCCGCTCCGGGTCCGGACGCCCACCGTGAAGGAGGACCCCTTGGCCAGCAGCCCGATGTCGTAGCTGACCGGACCGGCGGGCACGTGGTCGACCGGTGAGGAGGACGACTCACGGACCGTCATCGGCGCCGTGTGCGCGCGCACGAGATAGGTGACCAGCCCCTGCGAGGACGGGGCGGCCTTGATCGAGTCGATGTGCCAGGCGCCGCCGTGGATGTAACCGCCCGCGGCGTAGTAGCCGGCGACGGTGTGGGCGAGCTGCCGGCAGGACACGCACGGGCGGCTCAGGGCCAGGTACGGCGCCGTCGTGCCGGTGTTCTGCATCCGTGCCTCGGCGGCCGCCCACCGCTGGATGAAGCGCTGGGGGTTCTCCTGCTCGATGCCGGGTGCGGGTGTCTGGTCGGACGGCCGCTCGGAGTCCGAGTCGGACGGGAGGGCTGCCGGGCCGCCCGCTCCGGCGCTGCTGCCGCCCCCGCCCCCGCAGCCGGCCAGGGCGGGCAGGGTCGCGAGCGCCACCGCGGCCACCCACACGAGATGCCTCGGACGTCTCACGACCCACCTCCCGGGTGTCGGGTTGTCTGTCTGGTACGACGCGCGCCCCGCCCGTCCGGTTGACACGGCGCCCCTGGGGGCCGCCGATCAGGCCAGGTCGTGGGCCTCGCGGATCACGTCGACGATGCCGCCCATGATCTCGGTGAGCCCGAAGTCCTTGGGCGTGTAGACGGCCGCCACCCCTGCGTCGATGAGCCGGCGGGCGTCGGAGTCGGGGATGATCCCGCCGACCACGACCGGGACGTCGCCGATGCCGGCCTCCTCGAGCCCCACCAGGACCGCCGGGACCAGCTCCATGTGCGAGCCGCTCAGGATGGACAGCCCGACGCAGTGCACGTCCTCGGCCACCGCGGCCGCGACGATCTGCTCGGGGGTCAGCCGGATGCCCTGGTAGACGACCTCGAACCCGGCGTCCCGGGCGCGAACGGCGACCTGCTCGGCGCCGTTCGAGTGACCGTCGAGCCCGGGCTTGCCCACGAGCAGCCGCAGCCGACCGCCCCTGCCCCCGCTCAGCTCCTCGCCGGTCTCGCGCACGCGCCGGCGTACCTCGGCGAGCTCCTCACCTGCCGGTCCCGCCTCGGACCGGGCCCCCACCGCCCCGCGCGACCCCGGTCGGAGCCCGGAACTCGCCGAACACCGAGCGCAGCGTCCCGGCCCACTCTCCCGTCGTCACCCCGGCGCGGGCCGCGACCAGCGTGGCGGTCATCAGGTTGGCGTCGGTCTTCGCGTCGGCGGCCAGCCGGGCCAGGGCCTCGGTCACGGCGTCCTCGTCGCGCTCGCCCTTCCAGGCGCGCACGCTCTCCAGCGCGGCACGTTCGGCCTCGGGGTCGGCGGCCTGGATGGCGGCGTCGAGGTCGGCGGTCAACGGCGAGGGCTCGGTGGTCTCGAACCGGTTGACGCCGACGACCACGTCCTCACCGGACTCGATCCGGCCGCGCCGGGCGGCGTGCGACGAGACCAGCTCCTGCTTCATGTAGCCGCTCTCGACGGCGGCGATGGCACCGCCGAGCGCCTGGACCCGGTCCATCTCGTCCTTGGCGCCGGCCACGAGCTCGGCGACCTTCGCCTCGACCACGTGCGAGCCGGCGAACAGGTCGTCGTACTCCAGGAGGTCGGACTCGTAGGCCAGCACCTGCTGCAGCCGCAGCGACCACTGCTGGTCCCAGGGCCGGGGCAGGCCGAGCGCCTCGTTCCACGCGGGCAGCTGGACGGCGCGGGCGCGGGCGTCCTTGGACAGCGTCACGCCGAGCATCTCGAGCACGATCCGCGGCACGTTGTTCTCCGGCTGGGCCTCGGTCAGGCCGAGGCTGTTGACCTGGACGCCGTACCGGAAGCGCCGCATCTTCGGGTCCTCGACGCCGTAGCGCTCACGGGTCAGCTCGTCCCAGAGCTGGACGAACGCGCGCATCTTGCACATCTCCTCGACGAACCGGACCCCGGCGTTGACGAAGAACGAGATGCGCCCGACCACCCGGCCGAAGTCTTCCTCCGAGACCTGCCCCGAGGCCTGGACGGCGTCGAGCACGGCGATCGCGGTGCACAGCGCGTAGGCGACCTCCTGCGTGGGCGTCGCGCCCGCCTCCTGGAGGTGGTAGCTGCAGATGTTGATCGGGTTCCAGCCCGGGATCTCGTGGACCGTGTAGACGATCAGGTCGGAGATCAGGCGCAGGGAGTGCTCCGGTGGGAACACGTAGGTGCCGCGGGAGAGGTACTCCTTGACGATGTCGTTCTGGGTGGTCCCCGCGAGCCGGTGCGCCACCTCGGACGGCGTCAGGTCGGGGTTCTGCTCCTCGGCGACCACCTGGTAGAGCGCGAGCAGCCACATCGCGGTGGCGTTGATCGTCATCGAGGTGTTCATCTCGGTCAGCGGGATGTCCGAGAACAGCCGGCGCATCTCGCCGAGGTGCGGGATCGGCACGCCGACCTTGCCCACCTCGCCGCGGCTCAGGGCGTCGTCGGGGTCGTAGCCGGTCTGGGTGGGCAGGTCGAAGGCCACCGAGAGGCCGGTCTGGCCCTTGGCCAGGTTGGTCCGGTAGAGCGCGTTGGAGGCCGCGGCGGTCGAGTGGCCGGCGTACGTGCGCATCACCCACGGGCTGTCCTTGTCGGGCATGGACCGAGCGTAGGGGCGGCGAGCCTGGCCCGACCCCACCGTGTGGGCTATGCCTCAAGGTGACTAGGCCACACGTCCGATCGGCCTCTTTCTTCGGATCCCTGTGTGTCGATCGGCTACTTCCCACGGATTCGGCCATGCACAGCGCCCGAGACCCCTACTTTTCGTATATCCGTCGAGGGGGTCGACGGGGATCTCGATCTCACACAGGGGAACACCCATGAACACGCACCGCACCGCCGCTCCCGAGCGCCGCACGCTGGACCGTCGCACCGTCGTGCGGGTCGGCGCCTGGACCGTGCCGGTGGTCTCGCTGGCCGCCGCGGCGCCCGCGCTGGCCGCCTCGGCCACGCACGGCACCCTGAAGTTCGACACCTTCAACGTCTTCGGCGCCGACTACAACAACAAGGGCAAGCCGACCACCGCGCAGTCGCAGGTCCAGGTGCAGAACGTCTACGCCGCCGGCGGCCCGACGCTGGCCACGCTCACCGTGCTCGTCACCTACCCGGGCTCGCGCGTGAACGGCGCCGCTCCGCAGTCGGTCACGGGATCCGGCTGGACGTTCGGCTCGGCCACCCAGAGCGGGACCGACTGGGTCTACAGCTTCGTGTGGACCGGCAGCCTGGTGACGTCGCACTCGACGTCGACCCTGAGCTACAAGGTGCCGCTGAAGAACAACTCCAGCGGCAACATCGCGCTATCCGCCCTGGCCTCGGCCTCGGGCGTGCAGTCGGCCACCGCGTCGGCGTCGACCAACCTCTGAGGACCCTCAGGCGGTCGCGGCCGCCCGCTCGACCTCGATGAACCGGGCCAGCCGCGAGAGCTGGAGCATCCGGCGCACGGCGGGCCCGCAGCCGCGCACCCGCAGGTGGTGCCCGGCCCGGCTCGCCTCGATGGTGGCGTAGGCGAGGACCCGGGCGGCGGTGATGTCGAGGGTGTGGACGTCGGTCAGGTCGATGGTGAGGTCGCGCTCGAACCCGTCGAGGTGCTCGTAGATGGCACTCCGCACCTCCATGGTGCTGCGCACGTCGAAGTCGCCGCTCAGCCAGAGTGTCTGCCCGTCGTGGACGATGTCCATCGTCCGACCCCCGATCCCCGTGCTCCCCGTGCTCCGTGCCCTGCTGCTGATGTGACTCATCGTCTGCCTCCGTCCTCCGGAGGCCCGACCCTCCGGCGTTGGTCAGTCATGAGCAACGTCTCGTTACCTCTATGACGCGCGAGCATCCCCTTTCGGTTGCGTCGCGGCCACTGATTTCTTCGCATCACGGACGACTAACCTCATGCTCATGGTCAACCTGACGCGGATCTACACCCGCACCGGTGACGCGGGCACGACCCGCCTGGGCGACATGAGTGAGACGTCGAAGAACGATCTCCGACTCCATGCCTACGCCGATGTGGACGAGGCCAACGCCCAGCTGGGCGTGGCGCTCGCGCAGACAGATCCGGCTCATGACCTCGAGGAGTCGGTCCGGGCGGTCCTGATACACGTCCAGAACGATCTCTTCGACGTCGGCGCCGACTTCTGCACGCCGATCGTGGAGGCGCCGGAGTTCCCGCCGCTGCGGATCACCCAGGAGTACGTCGACCGGCTCGAGGGCTGGTGCGACGAGTTCAACGAGGACCTGCCCAAGCTCCGCTCGTTCATCCTGTCCGGCGGCTCACCGGGCGCGGCCCGCCTGCACGTCGCGCGCACGGTGATCCGGCGCGCCGAGCGGTCGGCGTGGGCGGCGTACGACGTGCACGGCGACACGATGAACCCGCTCGCGATCCGCTACCTCAACCGGCTCTCGGACCTGGTCTTCATCCTGGCCCGCTACGCCAACCGCGAGAACGGCGACGTGCTGTGGATCCCGGGAGGGGAGCGCTGATGGGCGACTCGAAGCGGTCGGTGGTCTCGACAGGCTCGACCGACGGACCAGGCTCGACCGACGGACCAGGCTCGACCGACGGACCAGGCTCGACCGACGGACCAGGCTCGACCGACGGACCAGGCTCGAGCCCGGAGCCGAGCGACGACCTGGTGGTCACGCGGCACACCCTGCGCCTGCGGCGTGGCGAGCTGCGGTACACCGCGCGGTCGGGGCGGATCGTGCTCCGCGAGGAGGAGGTCAAGAAGGACGTCTTCCGGGGCTGGAAGGCCCGCGCCGAGCTGTCGGTGACGGCGTACACGCTCGACGACACCGACGTCACCACGCGGCCGATCACGTTCGTCTTCAACGGCGGCCCCGGCTCGTCCTCGATCTGGCTGCACATGGGTCTGCTCGGGCCGCGCCGGGTCGACGTGGGTGACGTGACCGCTCCGCACCCACCGCCGTACCGCCTGGTCGACAACCTCGAGACCCTGCTGGCGGTCTCCGACCTGGTCTTCATCGACCCGATGTCGACCGGGCACTCCCGCGCGGTGGAGGGCGGCAAGGCGAAGAAGTACCACGGCTTCGCCAAGGACGTGGAGCAGGTCACCGAGCTGATCCGGCTCTGGTGCACCCGCGAGGACCGGTGGATGTCGCCGAAGTTCCTGCTGGGCGAGTCCTACGGCACCGTCCGGGCCGTCGCGGTCGCCGAGCGGCTCCAGCAGCAGCACGCGCTCGCCCTGAACGGGATCGTGCTGGTCTCCAGCGTGCTCGACTTCGGCACCCAGGACTTCGGCCAGCACCGGTGGGACGAGTCGTGCCTGAACTTCCTGCCGACCTACACCGCGATCGCGCACTACCACGGCAAGGTCAAGGGCCGGCTGGGCAAGGTGCGGCAGGAGGCGGAGGCGTTCGCGGCCGGTCCCTACCGCACGGCGCTCGCCGCGGGCCGCCGCCTGCCGGCGAAGGAGCGCGCGAGCGTGGTCCGCACCCTCGCCCGGCTGACCGGGCTCTCCGAGGAGTACGTCGACCGCACCGACCTGCGCATCGAGCACTGGCGGTTCTGCACCGAGCTGCTGCGCGACCGCGGCCTCACGGTCGGCCGGATCGACGGCCGGTTCACCGGGGCAGCCAGGTCGCTGATCGCCGAGAACATGGACGCCGACCCGTCGATGGACGCGATGAACGGCCCCTTCGCGGCTGCCCTCCACCACTACCTGCACAGCGAGCTCGGCAACCGGCAGGACCTGCCCTACGAGGTCTACGCGCACGCGATCACGAAGTGGTCGTTCGAGGAGTTCGAGGGCAAGCCGATCTTCGTGGCGGACCGGCTCGAGCGGCTGATGCGGGCCAACCCGCACCTGCGGGTACGGGTCGAGTACGGCTACTACGACCTGGCCACGCCGTACCACGCCGCCGAGGACATGGTGGCCCACCTGCGCCTCGCCGACGACGCGTTCGACCGGATCGAGCACGAGTACTTCGAGACCGGCCACATGCCCTACCTCCACGAGCCCTCGCGCAAGCGCGAGGCCGCCTCGATCGCGGCGTTCGTCGAGCGCCGATGAGGCGAGCACCGCGGGCGTCGATGGTGGCTCCGGAGGGTGCCGTGTCGGTGTTCACCGACGGCGCGTGCTCGGGCAACCCCGGGCCCGGTGGCTGGGCCTGGGCGGTCGACACCACGACGTTCGCGTCGGGGGGCGAGGCGGCGAGCACCAACCAGCGGATGGAGGTCCGCGCCGCGCTGGAGGCCGTCACGACGCTGCATCCATCCCTGGGCCCGCCCCTGCTGGTGGTCAGCGACTCGACGTACGTCGTGAACTGCTTCCGCGACCGCTGGTGGGAGGGCTGGCTCGACCGGGGCTGGCTGACCTCGGCCCGCAAGCCCGTCGCCAACCGCGACCTCTGGGAGCCCCTCGTCGCGGCGGTCGCCGACCGCGAGGACATCGCCTTCCAGTGGGTGAAGGGGCACTCGGGTCATGCGATGAACGACTTCGTCGACGGCCTCGCGGTGGCCGCCAGCCACGAGGCTCGAGCGACGTGACGGACGAGATGACCCGATGGACAACCCGATGGGCGACCTGATGGACGACCTGGTCGAGGCCCGGTTGGCCTGGACCTCTCCCCTGCTCGCGACGTGGTACGCCGAGCCCGACCTGCGGCGGCAGCTGCGCAGCGGACTGACCGTCGAGGTCGAACGCATGGCGAACCCGGACTTCGGCGCTCAGTTCCGCGAGGGCGTCGGCATCGGCGGCCCGGAGGACCCGCTCGACTGGGCCAACCGGCGGCTCGACCTGCCCGACGGCGGGTGGGCCGTGACCGGGATCCGCTACCGCGGCGGTGACGTGGTCCGGCCCTTCGTCGAGGTGGTCGCCACCACCGCGCCCCCGACTCCCGACGGCCTCGCCGGCGTCGCCGAGGCCGTGCTGCCGGCCTACGAGGCGTTCTCGCCGCGGTGCCTGCGGGTGGACGCGCCCGACACCCCGGCCCTGGTCGAGGCGCTGAGCAGCGACCCCCGCTTCGGGCCGCACTGCGCCGTCGACCTGCACGTCGTGGCCGGGACGGTCGACCGACTCCGGACCCACCCCCGCGCCGCGACGTACCAGGAGGTGCGGCTGCGGGCCGGCGAGCCGCCGGCGCTGGCGGAGCGGGTGGCGGAGATCTATGCCGAGCTGGCCGTGGCCGAGCCGGGGCTCGCGATGTGGGCACACCCCGAGGACCTGGAGTCGCTGACGGAGTGTGCCGAGGAGGGGCTGTTGTTCGAGGTGCTCGCGGACGGCGAGCCGGCCGGCGTCGTCGCGGCACTGAGGTACGACGCGCACGCCGTGACCGGCTTCTCGGTGCAGGAGATCTGTCTCGACGCCGACCACCGCGGCCGGCGACTGGCTCCGGCGACGGTGCAGCGCCTGGTCGACGAGCTGCCCGCCGGCCCCGGCGACGCCCTCTGGGGCACGATCCACCCCGCCAACGCACCGTCCCTGCGCAACGCGCTCGCGGTCGGGCGCACCCTCGTCGGTGGCTACGTGTGGGTCACGCCCGCCGGCCTCCCGGGGATGCCGGACACGCCGGCGGGCTGACCCACGCCGTCAGGGTGTGTAGCGGTGCGCCACCACGGCCTGCTGGTCGACCGGGACGCCGCGCTGGATCGTCCAGGCGAGCCTGATCAGCTGCGCCTGCGACCAGATCAGCGGTGTCGCGGAGCGGGTGCCCTCGCCGAGCCGGCAGCACGCCCGACCCGTCGGTGCCCGGCCGTCCCAGACCTGCTCGGCGAGCAGGTCGGAGGGACCCGAGGCGGCCCCCATGGCGCGCAGGTACCGCTCGGCAGCAGCTCCGGCGGTCACGGCGTACTCACCGCGTTCCCCGGTCAGCAGCGGCCACGCCCGCCCGAGGGTGGTGTGCGTGCCGGAGTCGGTGATCACCCACTCGCCGCCGCTGCGCGTCTCGCCGTACCCGTCGAAGCTCGACCGGTGCCAGAACGGGCCGTTCGGCGTGCTGATCCCGAGCTGCTCGTCGACGACGCGCAGCGACGAGCGGACGTCCGGGTCGCGCGGCCGGAGGATGCCGTAGCGGACCAGGTCGAGGAAGCTCGGGTCGACGACCTTGCGCTGGTCGACCGCCTTCGGTCCGCCGTCACCGATCGCGTACGTCGTCCCGGCGTCCGGGTGGCCGTCCTTGGTCAGCCGGAGGAAGTAGGGCTTGCTGCTGAGCGGTCCGTTGGTGGTGACCGTCCACTGCTTGACCTTCGCCTTCCACGCGTCGGCGAGCGCGAGCCACTTCTGCGCCGACGCCGGGTCGCCGTTGCGGCGCGCCATGTCGGCGGCACAGACCAGGCCGGCGATCTGCGCGGCGATGGAGTTGGGCGAGTACCCGGACTGGTTCTCCCACCGCTCCTGGGGCGTGAACGGTGCGGACAGACCGGTGTCGGGGTCGACGTAGCCGGCGATGAAGTCGGCGGCCTTCTTCACGTGCGCGTACGTCGCGGGGCCGTCGCGCCCGACCAGGTGGGCGAGCACGATCGGCAGTGCGACCTCGTCGAGCTGGAGGTTGGTCCACACCGGCTTGCCGGTGACGTCGGAGTTCTGCGGGAAGGACCCGTCCGGCTTCTGCTGCACGGTGAAGAGCCAGTGCACGATCCTGCGGGCGGCGGCCCGGTCGCCCATGGCCCACAGTGCCGTCCCGAACTGGTAGGCGTCGCGGGCCCAGACCTCGTGGTAGGCGCCGGACGGTGAGGAGAGGTCGGGGACCTCGTCACCCCAGACCCACGGAGCCGACGGGGAGGCCACGAACGCTCCCGGGTGACGCTTGTCCTCCGCGGCCGCCACGACCAGCGCGGAGGCGAGGTACTGCCGGCGCACGGCGTCGGCACTCGCCGGCACCCGCTTCAGCGAGGCGAGCCAGCGGTGCCAGCCCCCGTCGTACCGGCGCTGGGTGGTGGCGAACGCCGTTGCGCTCGCCGCATCGGCGGTACGCCGCGCCTGCGCGTCGCGTCGACCCGAACCCGAGGCTCAGCTGCGCGGCCCGGTGTCCCGGACGTCCGGTGACGCCGCTGATCTGCCCGACCTGGACGATGTTGCCGGGCCCCGCCGACGGTAGGTGTGGTCGAGCGTCTGGTCGCCCGACAGGTCGGTCCAGCCGTCGCTGGTGCCGAGGTACCCGGTCGAGGTCGCCCCGAACCGGGGTGTCGCGACCAGCGCCGAGCTGACGGTGCCGCCGGCGTCGGAGGACAGCAGGGCACGGCCCGACGTACGACCGCTGTCGTCCATCCCGCTGTTGGCCAGGGACGGGTCGTACGAGGCGTAGACGCCGTAGCTGCCGCCGTCCAGCGACGTGAACCGGATCCGCACGTCGAGAGCGGCACGCCGGGGATCGGTCACGAACGTCTCGACGATCCGGTAGCGGCCCTGTCGTCGGTGTTCACCTGGCGGAAGCGCAGGCTGCGGGCATCCGGCCGGACGGTGCGGTGCCGCATGTCGGTCGACTCACGGTCGGTGAAGCCGGGGCCGGTGACGACGAGCTCGAGGCTGCGCACGCTGGGCGTGGACAGGTCGGGGTAGAAGACCTCGCTGGTCCGCCCCTGCTGGAGGGTGAACCACACGTTGCTCCCACGGCTCCGCGACGTCCCGAAGCCGGTCTTGTCCGCCTCGGTCCAGGTCGCCTTCTGCCCGGGCGCCCCGGGAGCGGCCGTGTCCGGAGGTGGAGCGGCGGACGACCCGACCACCGAGGCGGACCCGGCGAGGAGTGCGAGGCAGTGGACCCGACGAGGGTGCGCCAGAACACGATGAGACCTCCGAGGGAGAGCGAATCCATGGCCCGTACCCCGCCCTTCGGTGGGCAAACGGCCGGTGGGCCGACGCCAGGGTCGGCCGGGCGCCGGGGAACATTGCCCCTCCCGCCGGGGCTCGTCCTCGGCTAGGTGCGGCTCGGGTTTGACGAGGGAGGCCGGCCACTGTGCTGTCGGACATCGAGATTGCCAACGCCGCAACATTGCGGCCGATCAGGGACGTGGCTGCGGACACGCTGGGGATCGACGAGGATCACCTGATCCCGTACGGCCACTACAAGGCCAAGGTCGACCTGAACTACGTGACGTCGCTCGCCGACCGGCCGCTCGGGCGCCTGGTGCTGGTGACCGCGATGTCACCCACCCCGCCGGGCGAGGGGAAGACCACGACGACCGTCGGGCTCACCGACGCCCTGCACGGTCTGGGCCACCGCGCGATGGCCTGCCTGCGTGAGCCGTCGATGGGCCCGGTGTTCGGGATGAAGGGCGGCGCTGCCGGAGGCGGCTACAGCCAGGTCGTGCCGATGACCGACATCAACCTGCACTTCACCGGCGACTTCGCCGCCCTGGCCGCCGCGAACAACCTGCTCGCTGCCCTGATCGACAACCACATCCACCAGGGCAACGAGCTGGACATCGACGTCCGCAGCATCACCTGGAAGCGCGTGCTCGACGTGAACGACCGCGCCCTGCGGCAGATCACGGTCGCCCTGGGTGGGCACGCCAACGGCTTCCCGCGCGAGGACGGGTTCGACATCGTGGTCGCCTCGGAGCTGATGGCGATCTTCTGCCTGACCGAGTCGTGGGCCGACCTGAAGCGCCGGATCGGCGACATCGTGATCGGCTGGTCGCGCACGATGCAGCCGGTCACGGCGCGCGACCTCCACGCCGACGGGGCGATGGCCGCGCTCCTCCGCGATGCCCTCGCGCCCAACCTCGTGCAGACGCTGGAGGGCGCGCCGGCGTTCGTGCACGGCGGGCCGTTCGCGAACATCGCGCACGGCTGCAGCTCGGTGACCGCGACGCGCACCGGACTGCGGCTGGCCGACATCGTGGTCACCGAGGCCGGGTTCGGGGCGGACCTGGGGGCGGAGAAGTTCGTCGACATCAAGTGCCGCAAGTCCGGGCTGCGCCCCGACGTCGCCGTCGTCGTGGCCACCGTGCGCGCCCTGAAGTACCACGGCGGCGTGGCGCTCGCCGACCTCGGCACCGAGGACCTGGCCGCCGTCGAGGGCGGGATGGCGAACCTGCGTCGTCACCTCGGCAACATCAGGGACGTCTACGGCATCCAGCCGATCGTGGCGATCAACCGGTTCCCCACCGACACCGACGCCGAGATCGCGAAGGTCGTCGAGCTCGTCTCGGACGAGGGTGTCCAGGCGTTCCCGGCCACCCACTTCGCCGACGGGGGCGTCGGCGCCCAGGACCTCGCCAAGGGCGTGCTGCAGGCGCTCGACGAGCCCTCGCCGTACACCTTCGGCTTCACCTACCCCGACGAGGCCTCGCTCACCGAGAAGGTGCAGGCGATCGCCACCCGGCTCTACGGCGCGGGGCTCGTGACCTGGGACGCGCGGGCCAAGCGGCGGCTGCAGCGCATCGAGAAGGACGGCTACGGCGCCCTGCCGGTGTGCGTGGCGAAGACCCAGTACTCCTTCTCGACCGACCCCACCTCGGTGGGTGCCCCGAGCGGGCACGAGCTGCACGTGCGCGAGGTACGGCTGTCCGCGGGTGCGGGGTTCGTCGTGCTGGTGTGCGGCGACGTGATGACCATGCCCGGGTTGCCCCGTGAGCCCTCGGCAGGCCGCATCGACCTCACCGACGACGGCGTGATCCTGGGCCTGTCCTGAGCCGGGGCCTGTCCTGGGCTCAGGCGGTGGAGCCGCCGGTGCCCCAGGCGCCCCGGCTCGATGCCCTCGAGGACCCGGTGAACGCGGCGCGGCCGGCGTCGCCGGGATGTCCGCAGAGCGCCCGCAGGAGCTGCAGGTCCTGGTGCATCCGGTGAGGAACCGGCCAGCGCCGTTGCTCGAGGACGGCGACGTACTCCTCCAGAGCCTCCAGGGCGGCCTCGCGCGCGAGGCTCAGCTCCGGGGAGCCGGCCCGCCCCTGCAGCTGCGTGCGGTGCTTGTCACGGGTGCGCAGGACGTTCTCGAGAAGTCGTCGCAGCTCGGCGTCGGACGCGTTCATGCCCGCGTTCATGCCGTGGTGGTCGGGTCGACGGGTGGCCTCGTACAGGGCCGCAGGCAGACACAGGATCCTTGACCGGTCCGCACCGCGACCGCCTCCCCAGCACGCCGCGAGACAGAGCCCAGGGACTGGGTCATCGGTCGCGAACGTGGTCAGAGCCTACCGGTGATCGGCCCCGCCCGCCCCGATGATCTTCGACCGAACCACGTCGGCCCGGCTCCGTCGGGTGCCGATGGGCCCGCTCGAGCTCGGTGTCGGCCCTCCCCACGACCCGGGAACCGTGACAGCTGCAGGTCTGAGGCCAGATGGCCTCAGACCCGCAGCACAGCCGGGGAGGACCTCATCGATGGCGTCCTCCCCGCCTCAGGAGTCGAAGCCCAGCCCGAGCCGGTCCAGGCTCCGGAGCCAGAGGTTCCGCCGGCCCTGGCTGCGGTCGGCGGCGGCCAGCGAGCGGCGGGTCAGCTCGATCCCCGTCCAGGCGAACGGCTCGGGCGGGAACGGCAACGGCTTGGTCCGGACCATCTCCAGCCGGGTGCGCTCGGAGTCCACGCCGTCGAGCAGGTCGAGCATCACGTCCGCGCCGAACCGGGTGGCACCGACCCCGAGCCCGGTGAACCCGAGGGCGTACGCCGCGCGCCCGGCGTACGCGGTGCCGAAGAACGCGCAGAAGCGGGTACAGGTGTCGATCGCGCCGCCCCAGCGGTGGGAGAACCGCAGCCCCTCGAGCTGCGGGAAGGTCGTGAAGAACTGGCGGGCCAGCAGGTCGAAGGTCTCGGGCCGCTGGTCGTACGCCGGGCGGACCTGCCGCCCGAAGTGGTAGATCGCGTCGTAGCCGCCCCAGAGGATCCGGTCGTCGCGCGTCATCCGGAAGTAGTGGAACTGGTTGGTCATGTCGTCGAGGCCCTGCCGGCGGCGCCACCCGATGGCGTCGAGCTGCGCGGCCGACAGCGGCTCGGTCATCAGGGCGTAGTCGTACACCGGGACCGTGTGCATCCGCACGCGGCGCACCAGCGACGGGAACGCGTTGGTGCCCAGCGCCACGCGTCCGGCCCGGACGACGCTGGGCCTGCCGGGGTGGTCAGAGTCGGTCCGGACCTCGAGCCCGGCGCCGGCCGAGGACAGACCGGTGACGTGGGTGCCCTCGTGGATCCGGACCCCGAGCGCCTCGGCGGCCGCCGCCAGTCCCCAGGCCAGCCGAGCCGGGTCGACCAGCGCCGTGTCGTCCGGCTCGAGCACACCGGCCAGGAACGTCGGTGAGCTCACCTCGGCCCGCATCGCGTCGCGGTCGAGGTACGTCGCGTGCGGGTTCTCCTCGGTCATCTCGCGCAGCCACTCGAGGTGGTGCGGCTCGGTGGCGACGGTGATCGCACCCGGTCGCTCGAAGTCGCACTCGATGCCGTGGCGGGTCAGGGTCTGCTCGAACGCGTCGAGGTTCTCCCGGCCGAGCCGTTCCAGCGTGTCGATCTCGTCGGGCCACCGGTCGGCGCCGTTGGCGTGCCCGTGCGTGATCGACGCGGCGCAGAAGCCGCCGTTGCGCCCCGAGGCGGCCCAGCCGATCCGCTGGCCCTCCAGGAGCACGACGTCACGGCCGGGGTCGCGCTCCTTGGCCAGGATCGCGGTCCAGAGGCCGGAGTAGCCACCGCCCACGACGCAGAGGTCGGCGGTGAGGTGCGCGTCGAGCGGCGGGCGCGGTGCCGGACGGTCCGGCCGGTCGAGCCAGTACGGGGTGGGCGCGGCGTCCCGGAGCGCTTCGTGGAGGACGGTCACGGCGTCACTCTTCCAGGACCGCTCGGCGACGGCACAGCCGGTGAGCTCTAGGGCTGCCCGACGGGACGCGGCTTGCGCACCGAGCTGACCAGGACCGCGGCCGGGACCATCGCGATCGCGATCACCAGCAGGGAGTCGAGGGTGCCGACGTGGTCCCCGACGAAGCCGAGCAGCGGCGGACCCGCCAGGAACGCGCCGTACCCGATGGTCGAGACGACGCTGACCCGGCGGGCGGCCCGGGCGGGGTCGTCGCCGGCGGCGCTCATCCCGACCGGGAAGCCGAGGGCGGCGCCGAACCCCCAGAGCAGGATGCCGAGGACCGCCAGGGCGGCCACGCCGGTCCACACCACGATCAGCACGCCGGCGGTGGCCGCCAGGGCGGAGGCGAGCATCGAGGGTGCCCGGCCGAAGCGGTCGAGGACCACCGGTCCGCCGACGCGGCCGAGGGTCATCGCCGCCACGAACAGGGCGAACCCGAGGACCCCGACCCAGTGCGGTGCGTCGTAGCCGTCGACCAGGGCGAGGGCCAGCCAGTCGTTGGCGGCACCCTCGGCAAGGGTGAAGGCGAGCACCATGAAGCCGATCGCCAGGGTGCGCGGCTCGAGCCAGGCCGAGCCGCTCGCCGCCTCCCCCGCCTCGCCCTCGTCGTCGCCGGCCGGGAGCAGCCGGCGGCTCGCCACCACCGCGACGCCCACCGCCAGGGCCGGGACCACGGCGTAGTGCGCGGCCAGGGGTACGCCGAGACCAGCGGCCACGGCTCCGATCCCGGCACCGGTGAACGTGCCCAGCGACCAGCCAGCGTGGAACCGCGGCATGATGCTCCGCCCGAGCTCGCGCTCCACCGCCGCACCGTCGACGTTCATCGCCACGTCCCAGACGCCGGTGCCGAAGCCGTAGGCCAGCAGTCCGACCGCGGCACCGGGCGCCGAGCCCGCCGTGGCGAACGCGCCGGCCACGACCAGCCCGCCGAGGTCCACCAGCGCACCCAGGCGCACCACGGCACCGGCGCCCCAGCGCTCGATCAGGTGCCCGCTGACCGGCATCCCGAGCATCGAGCCGACCGCCACCGAGAGCAGCAGGGCGCCCAGCGCGCCGTTCGACAGGTCGAGGGACTCCCGCAGGTCGGGAACGCGTGAGGCGAGGGTGGCGAAGCAGAAGCCGTTGAGGGCGAACACCAGCGCGACGGCGTTCCGGGCGCTGGTCGCGGGCGTGCCTGCCGGCCCGGTGGTCATGGGTGCTGCTTCACAGGTGTTGGGCGCCGGGTGGTCCCGACTCGAGCCAGGACTGGAAGCCCATCAGCGACGAGGACCCGAGCGCCAGCTCCAGGCCGCCCTCCGGGGTCTGGCAGCGGATGACGACGTGGCCCGGGTAGAGCGAGAGCTGCTCGACGCCTTCGGGCTGGCGACGCTCGACGAAGGTCAGCGTCCCGCGGGCCCAGGCCCGCTTCGGACGCGGGGAGAGCGAGAAGATCCGGAACCACTCGAGCTGGTCACCCGCGTACCGGCCCAGGCCGAGCAGCCAACCGCGCCCGGGCGTCGTGGCTCGGGCGCGGTAGCTGAGCTCGAAGGTGCCGCCGTCGCGGGACAGCCACCGTCGACGCATGATCAGGGCGACCCCCAGGAGCAGCACGACGAGGAGCACCACCGCTGCCGATTCCAGCAGCCACTCCCAGATCGGCAACGCTCCCTCTCCTGCCGGCCCCCGGTCGGGGCGATCAGTCCTGGCCCTCCAGGGCGGCCTTGCGCTCGTCGAGGAGTCGCTTGGCCTCGTCGAAGTCGCTCTCGTGGGAGAGCTCGGCGTACTCGCAGAGCAGCCGTACGTGGTTGTCGGCCACCGAGATGAACCCGCCGTCGACGGCCGCGACCCAGTGGCCGTCGTCGACCGTCCGGACGTCGACCTGACCCGCCGAGAGCACCGACATCACCGGGGTGTGGTCGGCCATGATCCCGATCTCACCGTCCATCGTCCGGCAGTTGACCACGGTGGCCTCGCCGGACCAGACCTCACGGTCGGCCGCGACGAGGGACACCTGCATCGTCTTCGCCATCTCAGAGACCCTTCTGGATCTCGTCCCACTTCTTCTCGACGTCGTCGAGACCGCCGCACATGAAGAAGGCCTGCTCCGCCACGTGGTCGTACTCGCCGTCGGCGATCTTGTTGAACGCCTCCACGGTCTCGGCGACCGGGACCGTGGACCCCTCGAGGCCGGTGAACTGCTTGGCGACGTAGGTGTTCTGCGACAGGAAGCGCTGGATCCGGCGGGCCCGGCTGACGATGATCTTGTCCTCCTCGGACAGCTCGTCGACACCGAGGATCGCGATGATGTCCTGCAGCTCCTTGTTGCGCTGGAGGATCTGCTTGATCCGGATCGCGCAGTCGTAGTGCTCCTGCCCGATGTACTGGGCGTCGAGGATCCGCGAGGTCGAGGTGAGCGGGTCCACCGCCGGGTAGATGCCGAGGGAGGCGATCTCGCGCGACAGCTCCGTGGTCGCGTCGAGGTGGGCGAACGTCGTGGCCGGCGCCGGGTCGGTGTAGTCGTCGGCGGGCACGTAGATCGCCTGCAGCGAGGTGATCGAGTGACCACGCGTCGAGGTGATCCGCTCCTGGAGCGTGCCCATCTCGTCGGCGAGGTTGGGCTGGTAGCCCACCGCGGACGGCATCCGACCGAGCAGGGTCGAGACCTCCGACCCGGCCTGGGTGAACCGGAAGATGTTGTCGATGAACAGCAGGACGTCCTGGTTCTGCACGTCGCGGAAGTACTCCGCCATCGTCAGCGCCGAGAGCGCCACGCGCAGCCGGGTGCCCGGCGGCTCGTCCATCTGGCCGAAGACCAGGGCGGTCTGGCCGATGACGCCGGCCTCGGTCATCTCCTGGATCAGGTCGTTGCCCTCACGGGTGCGCTCGCCGACCCCGGCGAACACCGACACACCGCCGTGGTCACGGGCGACGCGCGCGATCATCTCCTGGATCAGCACCGTCTTGCCCACGCCGGCGCCGCCGAACAGGCCGATCTTGCCGCCCTGCACGTAGGGCGTCAGCAGGTCGATGACCTTGATCCCGGTCTCGAACATCTGCGTCTTCGACTCGAGCTGGTCGAACGCCGGCGCCTTGCGGTGGATGCCCCACCGCTCCTTGACGTCGAGCTTCTCACCCTCCTCGAGGTTCAGCGGCTCACCGAGCATGTTGAACACGTGGCCGAGGGTCACGTCGCCGACCGGCACGCTGATCGGGCCGCCGGTGTCGGTCACCGTCGCGCCGCGGACCAGGCCGTCGGTGGGCTGCAGGGAGATCGCGCGGACCATCCCGTCGCCGATGTGCTGGGCGACCTCGAGCGAGAGCAGGTGCTCCTCACCGGCCAGCTCGAAGCGGCACTCGAGCTTGTTGTACATGTCGGGCATCGAGTCCACGGGGAACTCGATGTCGACGACCGGGCCGATGACCCGGGCGATCCGTCCGCCCGCGCCCTCGCCGGTGCCGGCGTTCTTCTCTTCAACCGTGGCAGTCATGTCTCTCAACTCACTCGTGATGTGCGGGGTTGCGGTCTGGGTCGTGCCGGACGGTCAGTCGCCGGCCGCGTTCGCGTCGGCGAGCGCGTTCACGCCACCGACGATCTCGCTGATCTCCTGGGTGATGCCCGCCTGCCGGGCCTGGTTGGCGATGCGGGTGTACTTCTTGATGAGCTCCTCGGCGTTGTCCGTCGCGGACTTCATCGCCTTCTGCCGTGCGGCCAGCTCCGAGGCCGACGCCTGGAGCAGCGCGAAGAAGATCCGGCTCTGGACGTACTTCGGCAGCAGCTCGTCCAGCACCTCCTCCGCCGACGGCTCGAACTCGTAGAGCGGCAGCACGTCCTCCTTGCTCGGCGCCTCGTCGCTCTCGACGACCTCCAGCGGCAGCATCCGCACGTCGTGCGGCTCCTGCACGAGCATCGACCGGAACTGGGTGTACACGAGGTGGACCTCGTCGACGTGCTCCGCCGCGTCCTCGTCGGACGTGAAGGCGCCGATCAGTGCCTCACCGATCTGCTTGGCGTTCTCGTAGCGGGGCTGGTCGGAGAAACCGGACCAGCTCGCGGCGACGGTGCGGCCCCTGAACCGGAAGTAGGCCTCGCCCTTGCGACCGGTCAGATAGGTGACGACCTCCTTGCCCTCGCCGCGCAGGCGCTCGGCGAGCCGCTCCCCCTCCTTGAGCACGCTCGAGGAGTAGGCACCGGCGAGGCCCCGGTCGGAGGTCACGATCAGGATCGCGGCCTTCTTCGGGTCCTCGGGCTCGGTGGTGAGCGGGTGGTCGGTGTTGGAGAAGGTCACCAGTGCCGAGACGGCCCGGGTCAGCTCCCGGGCGTACGGCGCGGCCTGCTGGGCCCGCTGCTGCGCCTTGATGATGCGCGACGCGGCGATGAGCTCCATGGCGCGGGTGATCTTCTTGGTCGACTCGACCGAGCGGATCCGGGCGCGGTACTCACGCAGGGACACGGCCATCAGCCATCACCTCCCGTGCTCTCGTCGATGGTCAGGGGCAGGAACGGCACGGTCAGTCCCGCTTCTGCTTGACGATCTGCTCCTGCTCGAGCTCGTCGTCGGTCACCGGGTCGGCCTTGGCCTCCGTGCCGGGCTTGATCGACTGGCCGTCGGAGGTCTCGAACTGGTCGAGGAACTCGTCGTACGCCGTCGTCACCTTCTCCGTGGTGGCGTCGTCGAAGGTGCGCGACTCCTTGATCCCGTCGAGCACGTCCTTGTGCTGCCGGCCGAGGAAGTCGAGGAACTCCTGCTCGAAGCGCAGCACGTCGTCGGTCGGCACCCGGTCGAGGCGACCCGAGGTGCCGAGCCACAGCGACACGGTCATCTCCGCCAGCGGGTACGGCGAGTACTGCGGCTGCTTGAGCAGGGCCATCAGCCGCTGGCCGCGGTCGAGCTGCTGCCGCGACGCCGCGTCGAGGTCGGAGGCGAACATCGCGAACGCCTCCATCGCGCGGAACTGGGCGAGCTCGACCTTGAGCGAGCCGGTCACCGACTTCATCGCCTTCGTCATCGCGTTGCCGCCCACCCGCGAGACCGACACACCGACGTCGATCGCCGGGCGCTGGTTGGACGCGAAGAGGTCGGACTGCAGGAAGATCTGGCCGTCGGTGATGGAGATGACGTTGGTCGGGATGTACGCCGAGACGTCGTTCGCCTTGGTCTCGATGATCGGCAGACCCGTCATCGAGCCCGCGCCCAGGTCGTCGGACAGCTTCGCGCAGCGCTCGAGCAGACGGCTGTGCAGGTAGAACACGTCGCCCGGGTAGGCCTCGCGGCCCGGCGGGCGGCGCAGCAGCAGGGACACGGCGCGGTAGGCCTCGGCCTGCTTGGTGAGGTCGTCGAACACGATCAGCACGTGCTTGGAGTCGTACATCCAGTGCTGGCCGATGGCCGAGCCGGTGTAGGGCGCGAGGTACTTGAAGCCCGCGCTGTCGGACGCCGGGGACGCCACGATCGTGGTGTACTCCAGCGCGCCGGCCTCCTCCAGGGCACCGCGCACCGCGGCGATGGTCGAGCCCTTCTGGCCGATCGCGACGTAGATGCAGCGCACCTGCTGGGCCGGGTCGCCGGTCGCCCAGTTCTGCTTCTGGTTGATGATCGTGTCGATCGCGATCGTGGTCTTGCCCGTCGAGCGGTCGCCGATGATCAGCTGGCGCTGGCCGCGGCCGACGGGGGTCAGCGCGTCGATGGCCTTGATCCCGGTGGCCAGCGGCTCCTTCACCGGCTGGCGCAGCATGACGCCCGGCGCCTGGATCTCCAGGGCGCGGCGCTCGTCGGACTCGATGTCGCCGAGGCCGTCGATCGGCGTGCCGAGCGGGTCGATCACGCGGCCCATGAAGCCGTCCCCGACGGGGACCGAGAGGATGTCGCCGGTCCGCCGGACCGTCTGCCCCTCCTCGATCTTGTCGAAGTCGCCGAGGACGACGACGCCGATCTCGCGGGTGTCGAGGTTCAGCGCGAGGCCCAGGGTGCCGTCCTCGAACTCCAGGAGCTCGTTGGCCATCGCCGACGGAAGACCGGCCACGCGGGCGATGCCGTCGGCACACTGCGCGACGGTGCCGACCTCCTCCTTGCTGGCCGCCTCGGGCTTGAAGTCCTCGACGTACTTGGTCAGTGCGTCGCGGATCTCCTCCGGACGGATCGTGAGCTCCGTCATCTCTTCCCTACTCTCTTGTCTGGTCTCGGTGACGTTCTCGGTGCGCCGGTCATCCGACGAGACGCCGTCGGGCGTCGTCGAGCCGGCTGGCGATGGTGCCGTCGATGACCTCGTCGCCGATCTCGACGCGGACGCCGCCGAGGACGTCCGGGTCGACCACGACGTTGAGGTGCACGGTGGTGTCGTACTGCTGGCCGAGGAGCTCGGCCAGGCGCTGCTGGTCCGCGTCGCCCATCGGTCGGGCCACCCGGACCGTGGCGACGGCCTCGTCCTGGGTCTCCGCGGCGACCTCTCGGTACGTCGTCAGCGCGTTGGTCATGGTGCGGTAGGTGCCCGCCAGCGCCTGCTTGGCCAGGGTGACCGTCGCGGGGACGGCCTTCCCGTCGAGCAGCGAGTCGACCAGCGCGGCCTTGTCGTCGACCGAGCGCGCCGGGTCGGACAGCGCCGAGCGCAGCGACGGGTTGGCGTCGATGATCCCGGACAGGGCGAAGAGCTCGTCGGTGACCTGCCCGGCCTTCGCGCCGGCGGAGCGCACGACCGCGATCTCGCTCAGCCGCTCGAGCACGTCGGCGAGGTCGTAGGACCGGGTCCAGCGTCGTCCGACGGCCTCGGTGAGGAGCCCGTGGGCCGCGTCGCCGAGGCGGCCCTTGAAGACCTGCTTCACCATCCCCTGCTTGGCCTCGACCGGCAGCGAGCCGTCGGTCGCGAACCGACGCAGCGCGGCCTCGCTGCGGAACAGCTGGCTCACCGTGAACAGCTCGTCACCCAGCTCCGCCGCGGCCCGGTTGGTCCCGGTCGCGTCGTCGAGTTGCTCGCGCAGCGCCGTCAGCGCCTCGGCAGAGCCTCCGCGGAGGTCCATCAGCGGGCCTCCTCCAGGTCGGCGAGGAAGCGCTCGACCACACGGCCCTGGCGCTCGTCGTCGTCCATGGACTCGCCCACGATGCGACCGGCCAGGGTGGTGGCCAGGCTGCCGACGTCGCGCCGCAGCGACGCGAACGCCGCCTTGCGGTCGGCCTCGATCTGGGCGTGCGCGTGCTCGACGATGCGGTCGGCCTCGGTCTGGGCCTTCTCGCGCGCCTCCTGCACGATCTGCGCCCCCTGCTCGCGAGCCTCCTCGCGGATGCGGGCCGCCTCGTGCTTGGCGTTGTTGAGCTGCTCCTTGTAGTCCGACTCGGCCTTGCGGGCCTCGGACTGGGCGTCCTCGAGGTCGGCGAACTCCTTGCGGATCGCCTCCTGGCGCTCGGTCATCGCCTTGTTGATCGGCGGGATCAGGTACTTCCCGAAGATGTAGACGAGGATCGCGAACGCGAGCAGCGAGACCAGGAAGGTCCCGTTGGGCACGAGGAAGTTCTGCGCCAGCGGCAGTACCCCGGTGCCAGTTGAATTGCCCATCAGTCAGTCCTGTCTTCCGGCTCGACGCCGTTCGTGGTTTCGGTCTCGACTCACTTGCCGAGGACGAAGACGAACAGCGCCATGAAGGCCAGGTTGATGAAGTACATGCCCTCGACCAGCGCGACCGTCAGGAAGAAGATCGTCTGGAGGCGACCCTGGGCCTCGGGCTGGCGCGCCACGCCCTGGATGTAGGACGAACCGGCGAGGCCGTCACCGACACCAGCGCCGATCGCGCCACCGGCGAGGGCCAGGCCGCCGCCCACGAACGCGCCCGCGGTCTTGATGGCCGAATCAGTTACTGCCACTGTCTCTCCTTGGTTCCGCGCCGCCGGGGCGGCGCTACGGGTGTACCTCTGGTGCGGTCGAGCGGGGTGCTCAGGCCGCGAGCTCTGGTTGTGCGTCCCGAGTCGTGTCGGCGGTCGCGTCGTCGGCGTCCGCGTGCTTCTCGTCGTGCTCGTCGTGCCCGGCGCCGGCCATCCCGAAGTAGAGGACGGTCAGCAGCGCGAAGATGAACGCCTGGATCAGCCCGATCGCCATGTCGAAGAGCTTCCACAGGACGGCGAAGAGGACGGACAGGACGCCGCCCACCGGGATCACGCCGATGCTCCAGGCCGTCAGCGAGCCGATCAACGCCAGCAGGATGCCGCCGGCGAAGATGTTGCCGAAGAGCCGCAGTGCCAGGGAGATCGGCTTGGTGATCTCCTCGATGATGTTGAGCGGCAGCAGGAACGGGAACGGCTGGAGGAAGTGGCTGAAGTAGCCCTTGGCCCCCTTCTCGCGGATGCCGTAGGTCCAGACACCGATCATCACCATCACCGCCATGGCGTAGGTCAGGTTGGTGTCGGCCGTCGGCGAGGGCAGGAAGTGCCAGTCCTGGTTGGGCTCGCTGGGGATCATCTCGAGCCAGTTGCAGACCAGGATGAAGAAGAACTCCGCGACCGCGATCATCACGACCGTGCGGTTGACCTTGCCGAGGTTGTCCTCGACCTGGCTCTGCACCTGGTCGATGACCGCCTCCCACATGATCTGCAGCTTGGTCGGCACGTGGTCGTCGGCCTGCCGGGTCAGCTGGGCACGGGCCCAGAAGCCGAGGGCGAGCACGACGGCGCCGGCGATCAGGGTGGTCCAGATCGTGTCCATGTTGAAGGTCATGCCGAGGAAGTGCCGCTCGACGTGGTGACCGATCTCGATGTCGGCGGCCCAGACGGAGGGGACGGCGGCGCTCATTGGTCCTTCAGCTCCTTCAACAGGGGGACGGTGGTCATGACCAGCGCGATCAGGCGGAAGATCGCCAGCCCGAAGAGCAGGCCGATCCCGTCGGGCCAGAACCACACGGCGATGCCGACGGCCACCACGGACAGCACCAGGAGGCGCACCAGGGTCGACATCGCGAGCTTGTTGCGGGTCGGCTGCTCACCGGAGGTGATGATCCGGAGCAGCCAGTACTCGGTGGCGAGGTGGTTGAGGAGGCCGAGCGCCACACCGCCGGCGATGCAGCCGGCCATGGTCCACTCGCCGAGCTGGCCGAGCACCCAGTAGGCGGCCACGCCGAGCACGACGGCCACCCCGATGGTCTTGCGCTGGTCGCGCACGACGCGCCAGTAGGAGGCGGTCGCCTCGGGCGCCGTCTGCGGCGTCTCCTGCTCAGTCACGACGGACACCTCCCTCACATCGCTCGCTCATCGCAACGCATCCCGGACCCGTAGCCAGAAGCCGATCGCACCCGCGAGGATCCCCAGCGCGATGCCGACCAGGGTGAACGCCGGCGACGTGCCGGCCGCATGGTCGACCAGCAGGCCCACGACCAGCCCGACGACGACGGCTCCCGCGAGCATCCCGCCGAGGCCCACGAGGTCGCGGCCCCGAAGGGTCGGGTCCGGGTGTCCATCGGGCATCCACTCAGGTCGCTCTCACGGGTGTCGACGTCGAGAAATCAACGTCGCCGACGCACATGAAACGCGGCCTCGGCGACGGTCGGAAACTATCACAGCGAGCCCCTGCCACGAACCGGGCGGGGAGGGTGCGCACCCCCGTGCACACAGGGGCCCCGGAACGGGTCTCGAGGAGCTCGGTCGTCATCATCTGGCGGCCTGATCTGATCGGCAACGGGGTGCTTGTGAAAAGTAGCACAAGCGTTCCGGCGTCCGCCAGCCGGCCCCTCTCCTAGCTGCTCTCCGCCCCGGTCAGGCCGGGTCGGCGGAGCTTGGGGAGCAGGAAGGTCAGGCCCACCGTCAGCACCGCGGCGATGCCGATCGACCACCACATCAGCGGACCCGTGTAGAGGCTGATCACGACCGTGCTCCCCGCGACCAAGGCCGCCCACATCCACATGATCAGCACCGCTCGGCGCTGCGAGTGGCCGATCTCGAGCAGCCGGTGGTGCAGGTGCTGCTTGTCGGGGGCCATCGGCGAGCGCCCCGCCCGCGTCCGCCGGATGACGGCGAGCACGAGGTCGGCGATCGGGACCACCAGCAGCGTGACCGGCAGGGCGAGGGGCAGGAACGTGGGGGCCAGGCTCGCGGGCGAGCCCATCGCCCCCTGGCTCAGGTCGGAGCCGGAGTACTGCCCGGTGAGCGTGATCGCGCTCGCCGAGAGGACCAGCCCGATCAGCATCGAGCCGCTGTCGCCCATGAAGAGGCGGGCCGGGTTGAAGTTGTGGGGCAGGAAGCCCAGGCAGGCCCCGCCGAGCATGGCGCTCAGCAGGGCCCCGGTGGAGGCCAGCGAGGCGTTGTTCAGGCTGGTCAGCTGGTAGCAGAACACGAAGAACGCGATCGCGCCGATCGCGACCACGCCGGTGGCGAGACCGTCGAGGCCGTCGACGAAGTTCACCGCGTTGATCGTCGCCACGATCACGAACGCCGTCAGCAGCGCCCCCTGTGCGGGGTCGAGGGAGAACTGACCCCCCTGTCCCTGGGGGAAGTAGACGTACTGGATGCCGTTCAGGACCAGGAACCCCGCGGCCAGCACCTGACCGCCGAGCTTGGTCAGGGCGTCGAGCTCGAACAGGTCGTCGAGGGTGCCGACCGCGCAGATCATCGCCCCCGCGATCAGCACGATCCGGGTGTCGTGGAAGACGAACGGGCCACCGCTGTGGGACAGGAACGGCAGCTCCCGCGCCACGAGGTACGCCGCGGTCAGGCCACCCAGCATCGCCAGCCCGCCGAGGTAGGGCACCGGCTCGGCGTGGACGTCGCGGTCGCGCACGCGCGCGACCGCTCCGGTCCGCAGCGCGATCTCCCGGGCGATGACGGTCAGGAGGTACGTCGCGATCGCGGCGACCAGGAAGACGAGGAGGTACTCGCGCACCGGGTGGCCTAGTCCTCGTCGTCCTCGATGACCGTGCACCCGAGGGGCTGGACGACCTCGTTGATCCGATCCACCGCAAGGGCGCCGACTCGGAGGAGGCGAGGCTGCGAGAGCCGCACGTCGAGGATCGTCGAGGCCTCGCCACCGGGCGAGGTGCCGCCGTCGAGCACCACCTCGACGCTCTCGCCGAGCATGCCCTCGGCCTCCGACGCCTCGACGGCGGCGGGCAGCCCGCTGAGGTTGGCCGAGCTCACCGCGAGCGGGCCGGTGCGCTCGAGCAGGGCCAGCGCGACCTCGTGGTCGGGCATCCGGACCGCGACCGTGCCGCGGGTCTCCCCCAGGTCCCAGGTCAGGGACGGCTGCTGCTCGCAGACCAGGGTCAGCGGCCCCGGCCAGAAGGCCTCGGTGAGCGCCTCGACGTACGGCGGGAGGTTGGTGGCCAGGGCGGCCAGCGTCGTCGCGGCGCTGACCAGCACCGGCGGCGGCATCTCACGACCGCGACCCTTCGCGTCGAGCAGCGCCTGGACGGCGTCGTGGTCGAAGGCGTCGGCCCCGATGCCGTAGACGGTGTCGGTCGGCAGCACGACGAGTCCGCCGCGCTGCACGGCCTGGGCGGCCGCCTCGATCGCGGACTCCCGCTCGTCGTCGGACGCGGTGGGGTACGTCGTGCTCATCGGTCCTCGGCAACGTCTAGGTGGGTCGGCTCGCTCAACGGCGGGGTCGGGCTCATCGTGCCAGCCGCGCGGTCAGGAACCGCGCACGCCCGGTCAGGTCGTCGTGGTCGCGCACCTGTTCCCACTGCCCGGAGGCGGTGAAGACGGCCGGCGCGGACTCGCCCTGCACGTCGGCGTGCTCGACACCGACCACGCCGCCGGGACGGAGCAGAAGGGCCGCCCGGCGTTCGACCACGCGGATCGCGTCGAGACCGTCACCCGTCGCATAGAGGGCCAGCTCCGGGTCGTGGTCGCGGACCTCCACGGCCACGGACTCCCAGGCCTCGTGCGGGATGTACGGCGGGTTGCTCACCACCACGTCGACCGTGCCGGCCAGGTCGTCGAAGGCCTCGGCCAGGTCGCCCTGGCGGAGGTCGACGCCGGTGCCGGCCAGGTTGCGAGCGGCCCATCCGTGCGCGTGCTCGTCGAGCTCGACGGCGTGGACGCGCGCGGTCGGCACCTCGTGCGCGACCGCCTTCGCGATGGCTCCCGAGCCGGTGCCGAGGTCGACCACGACCGGCCCGTCGGTCGAGCGTGTCGAGACCACGGAGCCGGCCTCGTCGACCGCCCATCCCGCGAGCAGCTCGGTCTCGGGCCGCGGGACGAAGACACCCGGCCCGACCTGCAGCTCGACGTGGCGGAAGTGGGCGACCCCGGTCAGGTGCTGCAGCGGGATCCTGGCCGCCCGCCGGCCGACGAGGTGCCCGAACTCCCGCGCCTGGGACGGGGTCAGCTCGTCGACGAGGGCGAGCCGCGACCTCGGGACGCCGAGGACGAAGGCCAGCAGCTCGCTCGCGTCGTACGACGCGCTCTCGACGCCGGCACCCCGCAGCCGGTCGACGGCGACGGTCAGGAGCACACCGCGACTCGTGTCGTCGGCGGGGCTCACTGCTCCCACGCGTCCATCCGGGCCGCGAGGTCGGCCTCGAGGCAGGAGTCGATGACCGGCTGGAGGTCGCCGTTCAGCACCTGGTCGAGGTGGTAGGCCTTGTAGCCCGTGCGGTGGTCGGAGATCCGGTTCTCCGGGTAGTTGTAGGTCCGGATCCGCTCGGAGCGGTCGACCGTGCGCACCTGGCTGCGCCGGGCCTCGCCGGCGGCGGCGTCGGCCTCCTCCTGGGCGGCGGCCAGGAGGCGGGCCCGCAGGATGCGCATGGCCTGCTCCTTGTTCTGCAGCTGGCTCTTCTCGTTCTGGCAGCTGACCACGATGCCGGTCGGCACGTGGGTGATCCGGACGGCCGAGTCGGTGGTGTTCACGCTCTGCCCACCCGGGCCGCTGCTCCGGAACACGTCGATGCGCAGGTCGTGCTCGTCGATCTCGACGTCGATCGCCTCGGCCTCGGGCAGCACCAGGACGCCTGCGGCGCTGGTGTGCACGCGGCCCTGGGACTCGGTGACCGGCACCCGCTGGACCCGGTGCACGCCGCCCTCGAACCGCAACAGGCCGTACGGCGCGTGGCCGGGCTCGGTGGTCCCGCGGGCCTTGACCGCGACGGTCACCGACTTGTAGCCGCCGAGGTCGGACTCGGTGGCGTCGAGGACCTCGGTCGACCAGCCCCGCTGCTCGGCGTACCGGCTGTACATACGGAGCAGGTCGCCGGCGAAGAGCGCCGACTCCTCACCGCCCTCACCCGACTTGATCTCGAGGATCGCGTCCTTGTCGTCGGCGGGGTCGCGCGGCACGAGCAGGCGACGGAGCCGCTCCTCGGCCACCTCGCGCTGGGTGGCCAGGGCCTCGAGCTCCTCGGCGAAGGAGGAGTCGCCGTCCTCGGCCGCGAGCTCGCGGGCGGCCGCCATGTCGTCGGCGGTCTGCCGCCACTCGCGCCAGGTGGTGATGATGGCGGTCAGCTCGGCGTAGCGCTGGTTGAGGGTCTTGGCGGTGCGGGCGTCCGCGTGGGTCTCGGGGAGCGCGAGTCGTCCCTCGAGCTCGGCGTGCTCGGCGAGCAGGCTCTCGACGGCCTCGAACATGGCTCCTCCGCTCCGGTCCGGACCCCCGCCACGATGGCAGGGGGCTGACAAATCGCGACGACGCCGACCCCATGGAGGGGGTCGGCGCCGTCGACGGAGCTACTGGGAGGCGGTCTCGTCGGCCTTCGGCTCGGACTTCTTCGCCACCTTGGCGTAGCGCGCCTCGAAGCGCGCGACGCGACCGCCGGTGTCGAGGATCTTCTGCTTGCCCGTGTAGAACGGGTGGCAGTTGGAGCACACGTCGGCGTGGATGGTGCCGTTCGGTGCGGTACTGCGCGTGGTGAAGACGTTCCCGCAGGTGCAGGTCACTTCGGTCACGCGGTACTCGGGGTGGATGTCCTTCTTCATGGTGTCCTTCCAGTCGCCGGGTCCCCACGCGCGCGGTGCGGGTGAGGTGAACCGGAACCAAGGGGCGATTGTGCCACCGGGTGTAACGCCGCGGGTAATCCGGATGTTCCGCCGGTCGGGCCCTTCGGTCGAGCCCGTCGAGACCACACCCCGTCGGTCGAGCCCGTCGAGACCACGACCACCGTCGGTCGCTAGCCCGCTCGAGACCACACCCACCAACCCCGTCGGTCGAGCCCGTCGAGACCACGGGCCCGCTGCCCCAGGCACCGTCACCGGGTCTCGACACGCAGTCACGACCTCGCACGCTCGGTCGTGCGCTCGCTCGACCTCCCCGCGCCCACGCCGGGCGCTCGTTCCTCGCGCTCGGCTGCGCGGTGACCTCAGTCGTCGGCGATGTCGCCCGGAGTGGTCTTCTGGACCTGCATCAGGAACTCGATGTTGGTCTGGCTCTTCTTGAGTCGTTCCAGCAGCAGCTCGAGGGCCTGCTGACCCTCGAGGCCGGAGAGCACGCGGCGGAGCTTCCAGACGATCTGGAGCTCCTCCTTGCTCATCAGCAGCTCCTCGCGGCGCGTGCCGCTCTGGACCGCGTCGATGGCCGGGAACAGCCGCTTGTCGGCGAAGTCGCGACGCAACCGGATCTCCATGTTGCCGGTGCCCTTGAACTCCTCGAAGATCACCTCGTCCATCTTCGAGCCGCTCTCGATCAGGGCGGTGGCGAGAATGGTCAGCGAGCCGCCGTTCTCGATGTTGCGGGCGGCCCCGAAGAACTTCTTGGGCGGGTAGAGGGCGGCCGAGTCGACGCCACCGGACAGGATCCGGCCGGACGCCGGCGCAGCCAGGTTGTAGGCCCGACCCAGGCGGGTGATGCCGTCGAGGAGCACGACCACGTCGTGACCGAGCTCGACGAGGCGCTTGGCGCGCTCGATGGCCAGCTCGGCGACCATGGTGTGGTCACCGGCCGGGCGGTCGAACGTCGACGAGATGACCTCGCCCTTGGTCGACCGCTCGAAGTCGGTGACCTCCTCGGGCCGCTCGTCGACCAGCACGACCATCAGGTGGCACTCGGGGTTGTTGGTCGTGATCGACTTGGCGATCGACTGCATGATCATCGTCTTGCCCGCCTTGGAGGGCGACACGATGAGTCCGCGCTGGCCCTTGCCGATCGGGGAGGCGATGTCGATCACCCGGCCGATCAGGTTGGTGGGCTCGGTCTCGAGGCGCAGCCGCTCGCTGGGGTACAGCGGCGTCAGCTTGGCGAACTCGACCCGGTTCTTCGACGCCTCGGGGTCGGCGCCGTTGACGGAGTCGATCCGCACCATCGGGTTGAACTTCTCCTTGCGCTCGCCCTCACGGGGCTGGCGCACCTGGCCGACGATCGCGTCGCCCCGGCGGAGGCCGTACTTGCGGACCATCGACAGCGAGACGTAGACGTCGTCGGTGCCGGGCAGGTAGCCGCTGGTGCGGACGAACGCGTAGTTGTCGAGCACGTCGAGGATGCCCGCCGCCGGCGTCAGGACGTCGTCGTCGAGGATCGTGGTGTCGGGCTCGTTGCGCTGGGCCGGGCCACCGGTCTGCGGCCGGTTGCTGCTGCGCTCGCGTCCGCGACGCCGCCGGCTGCGACGGCTGCCCTGCCCGTCGTCGCCCTGCTGGCCCTGGTCGCCGGCCTGGCGGTCCTTGCCCTGGTCACCGGACTGGCGGTCCTTGCCCTGGTCGCCGGACTGGCGGTCCTTCGCCTGACCACCGGACTGGCGGTCCTTCGCCTGGCCGCCGGACTGGCGGTCCTTGCCCTGGGTCTCACGCCCGTCGCGCTGGTCGCCGCGGTCGGACTGGTCGTCGTCCTGACGGGAGTCGTCCTGGGGGCGGTCGCGCTTCTTCTCGCGGGTCCGGTCGCCGTCCTGGTCGCTCTGCTCGCGCGCGTCGGGAGCGTCGGAGTCGGTCCGGCCGGAGCGACCGGACTCGCGGGCCTGGCTCGACTGGCCGTTCCCACCCGTCTGGCCGTTCCCACCCGACTGGGCCGCCTTGATGGCGTCGACCAGCTGGGCCTTCTTCATGGAGCCGGCTCCCCGGATGCCGAGGCCGCCGGCCATCGACTTCAGGTCCGCCAGGAGCATGGAGTTGAGTCCACCCGACTTCTTCTTGGGAGCGGAGGCGCCGTCGGCAGTGCTACCGGAGGCGTCCGCGGAGGTGGATTCGATGGTGTCCGTCACGTGAGTCCTTCCCACGTATCAGGGCCGTCCGACTGATGCCGGAGGGCCGCTGGTGTTGGTGCTCCCCCGCCAGCGCGGTGTGGCTCGTGCGATCGAAGACGCACTGCTGCGGCCGGGAGAGGGAGGGGTGCTCGGGCTGTGGGGCAGCTCCTGAACCGGAGCTGCGTCGCCGCCCTGAGGCACCGCCAAGATAGCACCCGCCTCAGCCGTGCGTGGCATCGCGGCCACGCCTGCCGGCGCGGTTCGTACCAGTCGAACACGCCGGCGCCGACACAGGTTCCCGCCCGGAGCGGGGACCGTGCGTCAGACCACGCGCACCCCGCCGGTCGCGATGTCGAGCCGCCGGACCTGCCACCCGTCCGGCGCGAACGTCGGGACCCGGTCCGCCCCGGCGCTGTCGGTGAGCACCAGCACCGTCGGACCGGCACCCGAGACGACGGCGGCGTGCCCGGCCGCACGGAGCGCGTCGACGAGGTCGAGCGACTCCGGCATCGCCGGTCGGCGGTACTCCTGGTGGAGCCAGTCCTGGGTCGCGGCGTGCAGCTTGCCGGTCCATCCGGTGCCCATCGCCGCGACCAGGAGGGCCGCCCGGCCGGCGTCGGCCGCGGCATCAGCGTGGAGCACGGTGGCGGGCAGCAGGCCTCGAGCCACTTCGGTCGACAGGGGTGTCGAGGGGATCAGGACCACCGCCCGCACACCCGGCCCGACCTGGGTGGGCGCGACGTGGAAGTCCTCCCCCTCCCGCCAGGCGACGGTGAGCCCACCGAAGCAGGCCGCTGCGACGTTGTCCGGGTGCCCCTCGAGGGAGGCCGCGAGCTGGAACGCCGCCGGGTCGCCGAGCCGGCTGCGCCCGCCCTCGACCAGTGCGCGGGCGAGGTGGACGCCACCGGCGATCGCGGCGGCCGACGAGCCGAGGCCGCGGGCGTGCGGGATCGCGTTGCGGCACGCGAGCCGGAGCCCCGGCGGCTGTCCACCGAGCACGTCGAAGGCGGCGCGCATGGCCCGGACGACGAGGTGGTTCTCGTCGGTCGGCACGTCGCCGGCGCCTTCGCCCGACACCGCGATCTCCAGGCCCGCCGGGACGACCGTCGCCTCCAGCTCGTCGCGCAGCTCGAGCGCGAGCCCGAGCGAGTCGAAGCCCGGCCCGAGGTTGGCGGAGGTGGCCGGCACCGACACGCGGACCTGGCCGTGGACGAAGGTCATGGCCTCATCGCAGCCCCGCGGCGACGGCCGCCTGCTCGACGTCGGGATCGATCACCGCGTCGACGAGATCGCCGGCGGACTCGAGGGCGGTCGCGGTGTCCTTCAGCCCGTGACCGGTCACGGTGATGACGACGGTCAGCCCGGCGTAGGACTCCCCCGATGCCAGGTCGGCGAGCAGCCCCGCCACGCCGGACGCGGAGGCCGGCTCGACGAACACCCCGTCGCGGCGTGCCAGCTCGGCCTGGGCCGCCAGGATCTGGGTGTCGCTCAGCGCCCGGAACCGGCCGCCCGACTCGTGGGCGGCCGCCTCGGCCTGCTTCCACGACGCCGGGTTGCCGACCCGGATCGCGGTCGCCTTGGTCTCGGGGTCGGGGAACGGCTCACCGGTCACCAGCGGCGCGGCGCCCTCGGCCTGGAAGCCACGCATCCGCGGCTTGCGGGTGGTGCGCCCCAGGGCGGCGTACTGCTCGTAGCCCAGCCAGTACGCCGTGATGTTGCCGGCGTTGCCGACCGGGAGCAGGTGGACGTCGGGGGCGTCGCCGAGGAAGTCGACGATCTCGAACGCCGCGGTCTTCTGCCCCTGCAGCCGCACCGGGTTGACGGAGTTCACCAGGGCGACGGGATAGCTCCACGACAGCGTGCGGGCCAGCTCGAGGCAGTGGTCGAAGTTGCCCCGGACCATCACGATCAGGGCGCCGTGCACCACCGCCTGGGCCATCTTCCCGGCCGCGATCTTGCCCTCCGGCATCAGCACGATCGGGGTGAGACCCGCTCGCGCGGCGTAGGCCGACATCGAGGCCGAGGTGTTGCCGGTGGACGCGCACACCACCGCCTGCGCGCCCTCGTGGCGCGCCACCGAGATCGCGGCCGTCATCCCGCGGTCCTTGAACGAGCCCGTGGGGTTGTCGCCCTCGACCTTGAGCCAGACGTCGCCCTCGGCTCGCTCCGAGAGCCAGTCGGAGTGGACCAGCGGGGTGCCGCCTTCGCGCAGGGTGACGGCCTCGAGGTCGGCGGGCAGCAGGTCGAGATAGGGCCGGTACTCCTCGATCACGCCGCGCCACTGGCGCGCGCGCTGGTCGGGTCGGTCCTCGAGGGGCATCAGTCCGCCACTCCCTCGACCCGCATCACCGAGCTCACCTGGCGCACGCAGGACAGACCGCGCAGCCGCTCGACCGTGCGGGAGAGCTGGGCGTCGGTGGCGTCGTGGGACATCACCACGAGCTGGGCGTCGGCGCCGCGGCCCTCCTGGCGCAGGGTCTGGATCGACACGTCCTCCTCGGCGAACGCCGTCGCGATCTCCGCCAGCACGCCGGCGCGGTCGTCGACGTCGATGGCCACGTGGTAGCGCGTCCGGGTCTCGCCCATCGGCAGCACCACCCGGTCGGCGTACGCCGACTCACCGGCGCCGCGGGTCTCGCTGAGGCGGTTGCGGGCGACGGTCACCAGGTCGCCGAGCACCGCGCTCGCCGTGGGTGCGCCACCGGCGCCCGGACCGTAGAACATCAGCTGTCCCGCAGCCTCGGACTCGACGAACACCGCGTTGAAGGCCTCGCGCACGCTGGCCAGCGGATGCGACCGGGGGATCATCGCCGGGTGGACGCGGACCGAGACGCCGCCCTCGCCGCTCGCGCCCGTCGAGACCAGCTCGGCGATCGCGAGCAGCTTCACGACGCTGCCCATCTGGGCCGCCGAGGCGATGTCGGCGGCGGTCACGTCGGTGATGCCCTCGCGGTGGACGTCGGCGGCGGTGACCCGGGTGTGGAAGGCGAGGCTGGCGAGGATCGCGGCCTTGGCCGCAGCGTCGAAACCCTCGACGTCGGCCGTCGGGTCCGCCTCGGCGTACCCGAGGTCCTGCGCCTCCTCCAGCGCCTCCTCGAAGCCCGCCCCGGTGGAGTCCATCTTGTCGAGGATGAAGTTCGTGGTGCCGTTGACGATGCCGAGCACGCGGGTGACCCGGTCGCCGGCCAGCGACTCGCGCAGCGGCCGCAGGATCGGGATCGCCCCGGCGACGGCCGCCTCGTAGTAGAGGTCGCGGCCGGCTTTCTCCGCCGCCTCGAAGAGCGTCGGGCCGTCGTCGGCCAGCAGCGCCTTGTTGGCGGACACGACGCTGGCGCCGTTCTCGAGGGCGGAGAGGATCAGGGAGCGGGCGGGCTCGATGCCCCCGATCACCTCGACGACGACGTCGAGGTCGTCGCGGGCGACGAGGCCGGCCGAGTCGGTGGTGAGGAGCCCGGCCGGCACCTCGACGTCGCGCGGCGCGTCGATCCGGCGTACGCCGACCCCCACCAGGCGGACCGGTGCACCGACCCTGGCCTCGAGGTCGCCGGCCTGCTCGGTGAGCAGGCGCACGACCTGCGACCCGACCACGCCGCAGCCCAGCACGGCGACGTTGAGCGGTTTCACGGGGTGGCTCCTAGGTCGGTGGCCAGCAGGTCGCCCACAGTCTCGCGGCGGACGATCGTCGTGGCCACGCCGTCCCGCACCGCGACCACCGGGGGCCGCAGGGCGTGGTTGTAGTTGGAGGCCATCGAGCGACAGTAGGCGCCGGTCGACGGCACCGCGAGCAGATCGCCCGGACGCACGTCCGCCGGCAGGAACTCGTCCTTCACCACGATGTCGCCGGCCTCGCAGTGCTTGCCCACCACCCTGGCCAGCGCAGCCGGTGCCTGGGAGCTCCGCGAGGCGAGCGTGCAGGAGTAGTCGGCGTCGTAGAGAGCGGTCCGGATGTTGTCGCTCATCCCGCCGTCGACGCTGACGTAGGTGCGCACCGCTCCGCCGTCGAGCTCGACCCGCTTCACCGTGCCGACGGTGTAGACGGTGCACATCGCCGGGCCGACGATCGCCCGACCGGGCTCGATCGACAGCCGGGGCACGCCGATGCCCAGGGCCCGGCACTCGTGCTCGACGATCTCGGAGATCTCGACCGCGAGCTGCGCCGGGTCGGACGGGTCGTCCTGCGTCGTGTAGGCGATCCCGAAGCCGCCGCCCAGGTCGAGCTCGGGCAGGGTCACGCCCAGCTCCTCCCCGACGCGCGCGTGCAGGGCCAGCACCCGCCGGGCCGCCACCTCGAAGCCCGAGGTGTCGAAGATCTGGCTGCCGATGTGGGAGTGGAGCCCGAGCAGCTCCAGCCCCGGGGCGGCGACCACCCGGCGTACGGCGTCGAAGGCGTCGCCGGCCGTGATCGAGAAGCCGAACTTCTGGTCCTCGTGGGCGGTGGCGATGTACTCGTGGGTGTGCGCCTCGACGCCGGCCGTCACCCGCACCATCACCGGCTGGGCGGTCCCGAGGCTCCCGGTCACCCGTTCCAGCCGGTCGAGCTCGTCGAAGGAGTCGACCACGATCCGGCCGACACCCTCGGCCACGGCCCGCATCAGCTCGGGCTCGGTCTTGGTGTTGCCGTGGTACCCGATCCGCGCGGGGTCGAACCCGGCCCGGAGCGCGACGGTCAGCTCGCCGTCGGAGCAGACGTCGAGGGACAGCCCCTCCTCGGCGATCCAGCGCGCGACGGTCGTGCACAGGAACGCCTTCCCGGCGTAGTAGACGTCGTACCCGGCGAAGGCGTCGCGGAAGGCACCCGCGCGGGCACGCAGGTCGGCCTCGTCCAGCACGTACGCCGGGGTGTTCACGTCGGCGACCAGGTCGGGCAGCGACACCCCGCCGACGACGAGGTCGCCGTCGACCTTCTGCGCGGTGGACGACCAGAGCGAGCGGACCAGCGCGTTCGCGTCGTCGGGCGGCCGCAGCCAGCCCGGTCCGCGGAGGGCGCCGTCGGCGTGCGCCCACCCCGCCTCGTGGGTGGGGCTCACATCCGGTCCGGTGCGGAGACCGCCAGCAGGCCGAGCCCGTTGGCGAGCACGACCCGGGTCGCCTCGACCAGCCGCAGCCGCGCGCGGTGCAGGTCGGTGGGCTCCTCGTCGCCCATCGGCAGCACCCGACAGCTGTCGTAGAAGCGGTGGTAGGTCGCCGCGGTGTCCTCGAGGTAGCGGGCGACCCGGTGCGGCTCGCGCAGCGTGGCCGCGGCCGACACGACGCGCGGCAGCTCGGCCAGCGCCCGCAGGAGCTCACCCTCCTTCTCGTGGGTGAGCAGCTCGGGGTGGGACGCCGGAACGACGCCCAGGTCGGCGCCGTTGCGGAGCAGGGAGCAGACCCGGGCGTGGGCGTACTGGACGTAGTAGACGGGGTTGTCGGGCGCGTTGCGGGTCATCTCGGCCGCGTCGAGGGTCAGCGGCGAGTCGGCCGGGTAGCGCGCCAGGGTGTAGCGCAGGGGGTCGACGCCGATCAGGTCGATCAGCTCGCGCAGGGTGACCAGGGTGCCGGCGCGCTTGGAGAGCTTGAGCTCCTCGCCGTCCTGGAGGATCTTGACCAGCTGGCCGATCAGCACCTCGATGCTCGCGTCCGGGTCGTCGCCCGCGCACGCCGCCATGGCGCGCAGCCGGCCGACGTAGCCGTGGTGGTCGGCGCCGAGCAGGTAGACGCACCGGGTGAAGCCGCGGCCGCGCTTGTCGAGGTAGTACGCCGTGTCGCTGGCGAAGTAGGTGAGCTCGCCGTCGGAGCGGATCAGCACCCGGTCCTTGTCGTCACCGAAGTCCGTCGTGCGCATCCAGACCGCGCCGTCGGCGTCGTAGACGTGCCCCTCGCCGCGCAGCTTCTCGAGGTTGTCGACCACGGACTGGCTGTCGTGCAGCGTGCGCTCGCTGAACCAGACGTCGAACGTCGTGTGGAACTCCGCCAGCTCCTCCTGCTGCTGGGCGAGCTGGATCCGGTAGGCCTCCTCGCGGAACGCGACGCGACGCTCGGCCTCGGGCAGCTCGAGGAGGCCGGGGCGCGCGGCGAGCACCGCCTCCGCGAGATCCCCGACGTACGCACCGTGGTAGCCGTCCTCCGGCACCTCCTCGCCGAGGGCCCGCGCCAGCACGGAGTCACCGAACTTGTCCATCTGCGCGCCGCGGTCGTTGATGTAGAACTCCCGGTCGACGACGGCGCCGGCCGCCGCCAGGACCCGGGCCAGCGCATCGCCCACGGCGGCCCACCGGGTGTGCCCGAGGTGGAGGGGCCCGGTCGGGTTGGCGGAGATGAACTCGACGTTCACCCGCTCGCCCGCGAGCACGTCCGACCTGCCGTACGCCGAACCCGCCGCCACGACGTCGTCGGCGACCACTCCCTGCGCCGCCGCAGAGACGGAGATGTTGAGGAACCCCGGCCCGGCGATCTCGACGCCCGCGATCCCGGCGGCCCCGGTCAGCTGCTCGGCGATCAGGGCGGCCAGCTCGCGCGGCGGCATCCCGGTCTGCTGGGCCAGCTGGAGGGCGGCGTTGGTGGCGTAGTCACCGTGCCCCTTCTGGCGCGGACGCTCCACGGTGACCGTCTCCGGCAGTCCGTTCGGACACGTGATCGCGCCCGCGGCGGAGAGCTCCGCCAGGGACGCGACGACGAGGTCGGAGAGCTGGGCCGGCGTCACCTGGTCAGGGTATCGACGCGCCCGCGCAGCCCTCGACCGACTTCCAAGGGCCGGATCGGCCGGCCGAGCCACTTCGGCACCACGAGGCCTCCCCCATTTGGGGAAAAGCAGGGTCGGCGGCGCACTCAACGCCTGAGCGCCATTGCCGGGCGAGCCTCGCCACCCCATGATGACGACGACGCCCATGGAGCACCGACGGGAGTCGGTATCTGGGCCGGGCCACTGCTGGGTCGTCGGCGAGGACGGCCCTCCCGCGCCGCCCTCATCCGAGCGAGGAGGGCCCGCCATGCGTTCTGTCAGCACCTTTCGTCTGCGCCCCGCCGTCGTCGCCTGCTCGGTGGCGCTGGCCGTGCTGGGCATGGCCGCCACCGCGACGGCTGCCGGATCGGGGACGATCACCCACTACAAGACACGCGCCATCAGTGGCCCCGGTGGGATCACGAGGGGACCCGACGGCGCGATCTGGTTCTCCAACAAGAACAACTCCATCGGGAGGATCACCACCCAGGGCCGTACCACGTCGTTCAGGCACACGGGCATCAATGACCCGCGCGGCATCGTGACCGGCTCGGACGGTGCGCTGTGGTTCACGAACTTCGGCAACAACTCGATCGGCCGCATCACCCTCAAGGGCAAGGTCACGATCTTCCACCACAAGGGCATTCGGAGCCCGGAGGACATCGCCGCGACGCGGCACGGCCCGTTGTGGTTCACGAGCACCGGCAACTCGGTCGGACGGATCACCACCCACGGCAAGATCACGATCTTCCACCACAAGGGGATCAACGACGTGACGGGCATCTGTGCGGGCCCCGATGGTGCCATGTGGTTCACGGACTACTACTCCGACTCGATCGGGCGGGTCGGGCCACACGGGAAGTTCACCTTCTACTCTGAGCCCACCCACCCGTCCGGGCCGGTCTTCATCGACTCCGGGCCCGGTGGCGCCCTCTGGTTCACCAATCAGAACAACACCATCGGGAAGATCACCACGCACGGCGTGATCACCATCTATGCCGACCCCACGATCGACGACCCGACCGGCATCGCCCACGGCCCGGACCACGCGATGTGGTTCACGAACGTCGACAGCGACTCGATCGGACGGATCAGCGGGCGGGGTGTCGTGACGAACTACACGTCCCGCAGCATCGACTACCCGTTCGGCATCGCGACCGGTCGCGATCGGGCAATGTGGTTCTCCAACTACAACAAGAGCACGATCGGCAGGATCACAACCACTGCCACCCGCTGAGCCGAGCGTGGCCGCGAGCACCCGGCCCTGTCGGCCCTCGGCGACCGCGAACGGGCGCACCCGTCCGACCCCCGCCCTCGGTTTCTCGCGCCGCCGGGTCCGCTTGTAAGGTCGTCCCCACCCGAGCCCCCGTAGCTCAGGGGATAGAGCACCGCCCTCCGGAGGCGGGAGCGAAGGTTCGAATCCTTCCGGGGGCGCTCCTCCTCGCCGCGGCCGCCTCGTTGCTCTGCCCCAGCTGTCACCGCTTCATCGGCGACCGACCACCGGTCGCCGATGTGGGCCGGGCACCGAGCACGGCTAGCCTCGCCGCATGGCCGAGTACCAAGTGACCTCCTGGCGCGACCTGCCGTCGCTGGTGGTCGTGCGGGACGGGGACGTCGTGACCAAGGGCCCCCTGGCACCGCGTTTCCAGGAGGCGATCGACGAGGCGGCCATGCGCCTGGGTGAGACCGACAGCGGGTCCTACCTCGAGGGCTGGACCCGCGGCGACTGGACGCCGGCCGAGGGCGCGGGTCCCGAGGTCTGCGACCGGGTCGTCGCCGACCTCGAGAGCGCGTGGCCCCCGGAGCGGGTGACCGAGTTCCTGGACGGGCTCGGGCCGTCGGCGGACGCCGGGACGACGCCGTGAACCGGCTGCGCGCGCTGCTCGACGGCGACGGAGCGACCGAGGGCGCGACCCTGCTCGACGGCGGCATGGGCACCCTCCTGCAGGAGAGCGGCCTCGACGACGGCGGCTCGGGTGAGCTGTGGAACGTCGAGCGCCCCGAGGTCATCGCCTCGATCCACGAGGCGTACGCCGAGGCCGGCGCCCGGATCCTCACCACCAACACCTTCGGCGGCACCCGTCCCCGGCTGGCCATGCACGGCCTGGCCGACCGCGTGCACGAGCTCAACCAGGCCGGCGCCGAGATCGCCACCTCTGTCGCACGACGCCACGGCGTCCTGGTCGCCGGCGACCTCGGCCCCACCGGGGAGCTGCTCGCGCCCCTGGGCACGATGGACCACGACGAGGCCCGTGGCCTCTTCGAGGAGCAGCTCCGCGGCCTGCGCGACGGCGGGATCGACGTCGTCCTCGTGGAGACCATGAGCGACCTGGGCGAGGTCACCGCGGCGGTCGACGCCGCGCGCCGCGTCGTCCCCGACGTCCCGGTCATCGCCACCCTCAGCTTCGACACCAACCTGCGGACGATGATGGGGGTCCGGCCGGGCGACGCGGTCGACGCACTGGCCGAGGCCGGCGTCGACGCCGTCGGTGCCAACTGCGGCCGTGGTCCCCGCGAGATGGAGGCGATCGCCGAGCAGCTGGCCCGGGCACGCGAGGGCGGGCTGCTGCTCGTGGCCCAGCCGAACGCCGGGCTCCCGCAGCTCGTGGGCGACCGCTTCGTCTACGACGCCTCGCCCGAGGAGCTCGCCGACCACGCCCGAGCCCTCCGCGACCTGGGCGTCGACCTGGTCGGCGCGTGCTGCGGCTCGACCCCCGGCCACATCGCGGCGATGAGCCGGGCCCTGAGCTCGTGACCACGGCCGAGGCGGAGGACGTGACCTGAGTCGCGTGACCCGTTCGGTCATTCGGCCGTCATCTCTTTGCCTTCTCCCGCACACTCGATCCGTGACCACCCTGGCCCAGCCCCTCCGACGCCCCGCGGCGTCGTACCGGGGTGCCCTGGCGGTCGTCACCGGGGTCGGTGTGGTCGGCTCGGCCCTGGTCGCGCGCGCGTCGTACGTCGTCGGCACGCTGCCCGGCGACGCCTACGACCGAGCGGCCGCGACGGGGTCGTGGCGCTGGGTCTACGAGGGCGGGGTCGTGCTGCTGGTCCTGGCCTGGCTGGCGCTGGGTCGCCTCGTCCTCCAGCCCGCGATCACCGGGATGTGCCGACGTGTCTGCTGGGCCGCCGCCGCGATGGCACTCCCCCTGCTCGTCGCCGCTCCGGTCACCAGCCAGGACGTCTGGGCCTACCTCGGTCAGGCCAACGTCGTGGCCCACGGCCTCGATCCCTACTCCGTCGGACCGGGCGCCGTGCCCGGCCCGCTCGCCGCTGCCGTTGCCCCCGAGTGGCTCGACACCCATTCGCCGTACGGACCGCTCTGGCTCACCCTCTGCCGGCTGGTCGTGCAGGTGACCCAGCACCCGTGGGCCGGCATGTTCGCGCTGCGGGTCCTCGCGGTGGCGGGGATCGCCGGGATCGGTGCGGCGCTGGTCCGCCTCTGCCGCGCCACCGGTGGGCGGCCGGAGGTCGCCCTCTGGCTGGCGGTCGCCGGACCCTTCCCCCTGCTGATGATGGTCGGCGCGGTCCACAACGAGTCGGTGATGCTCGCCCTGCTGCTCGGTGGCGTGGCCGTCGCGGCCGGCGACGCCAGGATGTGGCGGGCGCTGGTGCTCGGGGCGGTCCTGGTCGGCGCGGCCGCCGCGATCAAGGTGATCGCGCTCATCGCCCTGCCCTTCCTGCCGCTGGTCTGGCTGCGGTACGCCGACCCCGCCCGCACGGCCTCCTCCGCGAGCCACCCGACGTACCGCCGCTGGGTCGGCTCGGGCGCAGGCACGACATGCGACCGGGATCGCCACCCTGCTCGCGCTGGGAGCGGTCACCGGGCTCGGCACCGGCTGGATCCGCTCCGTGGGCGACGGTGCGATCGGCGGCCACTGGTTCTCCGTGCCGCAACAGGTCGGCAGCCTCCTGCACCTCGTCGATCCCAGCCACGTCTCGGGCTCGCCCGTCGAGCGCTACTCGACGGTGCACCCGATCGGGCTCGCGTTCCTGGTGCTCTCCCTGGCCGCGGTGACCGTGACCGCCCTGCGCCGCCCACCCCTCCAGACGATGGCGATGGCGTACCTCCTGGTCGTCGTCAGCAGCACCGCGCCACGCGTCTGGTACCTGCTGTGGCCCCTGGTCCTCGTCGCGGTCGTCGTCGCCGCCCAGCGCGTGCCTCGGCGCCTTCTCGTCGGCGTGGCCGCCGGGTCAGCCACACTGGCCCTCTGGTTCCCGCCCTCGGTGCGACCGCCGCTCCCGGAGTGGGCGCTGCTCGCCCTCTTCGTTCCGCTCGCGGTGGTGTGCTCGCTGGTCCTCACGACTCACCACGCGGACGACGTCGAGCCGCGAGTCGCCGCCTAGGACGCGCCGACGCTCGCGCGGAACCGCTCGGTCGCCTCGGCCACCTCGTCCGCCGTCGTCTGCCAGCTCGTCACCAGCCGGATGCTGGTCGGCGACATCCGGTAGAACAGCAGACCGTCGTCGACCAGGGCGTCGATCGCCGGCTCTGGGAGCTCGACGAAGGCCATGTTCACGTCGACGCGCTCGGCCAGCCGCACGCCGTACGACGCGAGCGGCGCGAGCCCGGCGGTCAGGTCGGCCATCCGGAGGTTCGCGTTCGACGCCAGCCGGAGCCACAGCCCGTCGGTGAGGTACGCCGTCACCTGGGCCGACTGGAAGCGCATCTTGCTGGTGACGTGTCCCGAGCGCTTGGTCCGGTACACCAGCTCGTCGGCGATCCGGTCGTCGAAGACGACGATCGCCTCCGCGCTCAGCGCGCCGTTCTTGGTCGCGCCGAGCGAGACCACGTCGACTCCGGCGCGCCAGGTGACGTCGGCGGGCGCGCAGCCCAGGGCCGCCACGGCGTTGGCGAGCCGCGCTCCGTCGAGGTGCACCCGCAGCCCGCGCTCGCGCGCGATCGCGGTGAGGACGGTGATCTCGCCCGGCTGGTAGATCGTCCCGAAGTCGCTGGGCAGCGTCAGCGACAGCACGCTCGGCTGGCTCTCGTGGGGGTCGCCCCACCGGACCGACTCGAGGGCGCGGCGCAGGTGATCGGGGTCGATCAGCGCGTGGTCGCCGCTCACGCCCTGCATCACGGCCCCGCCGCCGAAGAGCGAGGTGGCGCCGCCCTCGGCGGTGATGATGTGGGCCGAGCCGTGGCACAGGACCGCGCCCCAGGGCGGCGTGGCCGCCGAGATCGACAACGAGTTGGCGGCCGTCCCGCTCGTGACCGGGAAGACCCGCGCGGTCGGGTGGTCGAAGACCTCGCGCACGACCTCGTGCAGGTGGGCGGTGAGGTCGTCGCCGCCGTAGGCCAGGGCCGACCCGGTGTTCGCCGCCTGCACCGCGGCCAGGATCTCGGGGGCGACGCCGGCGGCGTTGTCGCTACGCAGCTCGATCACGCGACCACCCTGCCCTGCCCGTCCCGGCGGTCGCCGACCGGCCTCACTTCGGCGGCAGCGAGCCGGCGTAGGCCAGGCCGCGGTCGACCCACCGGCCCAGGTCGGCCTCGTCGGCGAGGGCCTCGGACGAGACCCGCAGCCAGCCGGCCATGCTGCGGCCCCGCATCTCGAACGGCGCGGCGCCGGGCTCGGCCAGCAGGGCCTCCGTCTGGTCCGGCTCGACCCGCACCATCAACCCGCCCTGCCTGCTGGCCGCCACGGCCATGTGCCCGCCGAGCAGGAACGCGAGCCCGCCGAACATCCGCTTCTCCACGACGGGCTCGCCGGTCGTGTGCTCGCGGATCCGCGCCGCCAGCGCCTCGTCGTACGCCATGTCTCGGAGGCTAGCCAGTGCGACCGACAGGGCGATCGCCCCCGATCGGCCGCAGTTCGATCAACCACAGTGTCGATCAGCCGCCGTTCGATCAGCCGCAGTGCGAGAGGGTCCCGTCCTGGCGGATCTGGTCGCCCATGTCGCGGGCCTCGGAGACGTAGGGCAGCACGATGCTCGCCCCGCCCGACGACGTCCCGATGCCGCCCTGCACGACGCACGACGCACCTTGCTGGGGTCGACCTGGGCCATCACCTGAGCCAGCCGGAAGAGCTCGGTCGGCGGCAGGTTGGTGTAGAGGTGGCTCATCGCGTCGAGCACGCCGCGCTCGATGAAGCCCGGGCCTGTCGGCGTTGGCGCGCACCTTGGCCTGGATCGCCTTGAGCACGATCTCCTGGTGGGCGGACCGGTCGAAGTCCCCGCCGGGCAGGGTGTGCCGGATCCGGGAGTACGCCACGGCGTCGTACCCGCTGAGGTGGATGCGACCGGCCCGGAACCCCTTGGGCTTGAGCGAGGAGTCGCTGAACGCGTGGGGTTGCGGACGTCGATCCCGCCGAGCCAGTGCACCATCTGGGTGAGGTACTGGAAGCGGGTGACGAAGACATAGGTCGGCTGGACGCCGATCAGGTTGCCGACCGCGCGGCCCATCAGGGCGGGACCGCCGTAGTAGAGCGAGGCGTTGATCTTGTCGTGGCCGTGACCGGGGATGTCGACCCACGAGTCGCGGGGCACGCCGATGATGCTGGCCGCGTGGGTCTGGGTGTTGATCGTGACCAGCTGGAGCGCGTCGCCGCGGGTGTGGGTGAAGTCCTCCCCCGGACGCGCGTCGGAGCCGACCGCCAGGATCGAGATCACGTGCCGGTTGATGTCCGCGGCGCTCGCCTCGTGCACCTTCACCAGGGCGATCTCGGTGGACCGGGGCGACGAGTCGGGCAGGGTCAGGGTGACCACGGCGAGGATCACGCCGAGCGTGGCCAGCTTGGCCGCCCGCAGGAGGCGCTGCCTCATCACCGACCACCTCTCGCCACGTCGTACCCGAAGATCTGCCAGGAGCCGTGATCGGTGGGGCCGAGGAACAGCCGACCGTGCACGACCACCCTCTTCTGGGTGTCGCCGGTGGTCCGGAACGCCAGGGCGACCCGGGCGGTGGCGCCCGCCGGGTGACCGTGCGGCGCGAGGACGTCGACCGTGACCTTCCGCTTCCGGACCGTCACGCCGTCGATCTTGTTGCGGAGCGCCCAGTTCGTCATCAGCGTGCGCTGGCGCTTCGCGTCGCGCTTCGCGGGTGTCGTGAACGCCTGGAACGCCGAGTCGAAGTCGCTGGTCGGGTAGTCGACGCCGACGAACCCGCCGTCGATCCAGGAGTCGACCGCCCGCCCGATCTTGGCCAGCGTCTGCTTGCGGTGCTTCTTGAAGATCCGCTTGCCGGGTTGGTGGACCGTCCCGGCGACCGTGCCGAGCACCACTGTGGACGCCACCGGCTGGGCTCCACCCACGTCGGAGCCTCCGGTGGTCGACCCCGCGTCGGGGGAGGACGAGTCGCTGCTGCTGCACCCGCCGACGCCGAGCGCCAGCACGACCAGGGCCGCTGCGGCGACGCCCGATCGGGTCCGTGATCGGGTCCCGGATCGGGTACAGGAGCGGGTCGGACGGGTGTGGAAGGGAGGCAAGCCTCGGGTCCTTTCCGGTCGGCTCGGGGGTGCCGTCGCGAGCGGGTCCGGAACGGCTCCGAGACCCGGCGACAACGACCGGTCGTGGTGGTCGGGTCCACCTTGCACCACCGCGGCACCGTACTTCGGTATTTGTGTGCGTGGGGGACTAGCCTGGACAGCAGATCCCACCCGTCCCGCGCGCCCGTCCTGGAAGAGGCGAAGCCAACCCGTGTCGCAGCAGCAGACCAGTCATTCCGATCCAGACTCGTCGGCACCATCCTCCGACTTCGGAGCCAACGAATGGCTCGTCGAGGAGATGTACGAACAGTTCCAACGCGATCCGGGCAGCGTGGACCCGAGCTGGGCGGCGTACTTCAAGACCAACGGCAACGGCGCGCCCGCCAACGGCACCGCGTCCTCCTCCTCGCCGGCCGACTCGGCGTCCGCGCCAGCGTCTGCTCCGGCCACCTCGGCGCCCGCGAAGGCGCCGGAGAAGCCGCCCAGAAGGCGCCGGAGAAGGCGCCGGCAGCGAAGGCTCCTGAGCCGAAGGCCGGACGAAGCCGGACGTGAAGACGACCCCGGCGGCGACCGAGTCCAAGGCGGCCCCGAAGGCCACTCCGCGCCCGGACAGTGCCGCGGCCGAGCCGGCCAAGGGCACCGTCAAGCCGGTGCCGAAGGAGAAGAAGCACCCCGCACCGACGCCCGCGGTCGACCAGCCGACCTACACCGTGCTCCGCGGTGCGCCGGCCCGCACGGTCGCCAACATGGACGACTCGCTCTCGGTCCCGACCGCCACCTCGGTGCGCTCGGTGCCGGTGAAGCTGCTCTGGGACAACCGGATCGTCATCAACAACCACCTCTCCCGCGCCCGCGGCGGCAAGGTGTCGTTCACCCACCTGATCGGGTTCGCCCTGGTCAAGGCGCTCAAGGCGATGCCCGAGATGAACGTCGGCTTCGACACCGTCGACGGCAAGCCCAACCAGATCACGCCGGCCCACATCAACCTCGGCCTGGCGATCGACATGCAGAAGAAGGACGGCACCCGCCAGCTCCTGGTGCCCAACATCAAGGGCGCCGAGACGATGGACTTCGCCGCCTTCTGGACGGCGTACGAGGACATCGTGCGCAAGGCCCGCGACGCGAAGCTGACCGTCGAGGACTTCCAGGGCACGACCATCTCGCTGACCAACCCGGGCACGATCGGCACCAACCACTCGGTGCCGCGGCTGATGCGCGGCCAGGGCGCCATCATCGGCGTCGGCGCCATGGAGTACCCGCCCGAGTGGCAGGGCGCCTCCGAGGAGGCGATCAGCCGCAACGCCATCAGCAAGGTGATGACGCTGACGTCGACGTACGACCATCGCGTGATCCAGGGCGCGCAGTCGGGCGACTTCCTGCGACGGCTGCACCAGCTGCTGCTCGGCGAGTCCGGCTTCTACGACGAGATCTTCCGGGCCCTGCGGATCCCCTACGAGCCGATCCGCTGGAGCAACGACATCGCGACGTCCCACGACGACGAGATCTCCAAGCAGGCGCGCATCCTCGAGCTGATCCACGCCTACCGCGTGCGCGGCCACCTGATGGCCGACACCGACCCGCTGGAGTACCGCCAGCGCAGCCACCCCGACCTCGAGGTGGAGTCGCACGGCCTGACCCTGTGGGACCTCGACCGCGAGTTCGCCACCGGCTCGTTCGGCGGTGAGGGGCGCCGCTTCATGAAGCTGCGCCACATCCTCGGCATCCTGCGCGACTCCTACTGCCGCACCACCGGCATCGAGTACATGCACATCATGGATCCCGAGCAGCGCAAGTGGATCCAGGAACGCGTCGAGCGGCCCCACACCAAGCCGCCGCGCGAGGAGCAGCTCCGGATCCTGCTCAAGCTCAACCAGGCCGAGGCCTTCGAGACGTTCCTGCAGACCAAGTTCGTCGGCCAGAAGCGGTTCAGCCTCGAGGGCGGCGAGACCACGATCCCGGTCATCGACGAGATCTGCGAGGCCGCCGCCGAGATCGAGCTCGACGAGGTCACCATCGGCATGGCCCACCGCGGCCGGCTGAACGTCCTGGCCAACATCGTCGGCAAGAAGTACTCCCAGATCTTCCGGGAGTTCGAGGGCAACATCGACCCGCGGACCGTCCAGGGCTCCGGCGACGTCAAGTACCACCTCGGCGCGGAGGGCGAGTTCCTGTCCGGGCTGGGCGACAAGATCAAGGTCTCGGTCGCGGCGAACCCGTCCCACCTCGAGGCCGTCGACCCGGTCCTCGAAGGCATCACCCGCGCCAAGCAGGACGTCCTCGACCGCGGCGTCGAGTACCCCGTCCTGCCGCTGCTCATCCACGGCGACGCGGCGTTCGCCGGCCAGGGCGTGGTGGCCGAGACGCTCAACCTCTCGCAGCTGCGCGGCTACCGCACCGGCGGCACGATCCACCTCGTCGTCAACAACCAGGTCGGGTTCACCACCTCCCCCGGCTCGTCGCGGTCGTCGCTCTACTGCACCGACGTCGCGCGGATGGTGCAGGCACCGATCTTCCACGTGAACGGCGACGACCCCGAGGCGTGCATCCGGGTCGCGCGGCTGGCGTTCGAGTACCGCCAGGCGTTCAACAAGGACGTCGTCATCGACCTGGTCTGCTACCGCCGGCGCGGTCACAACGAGGGCGACGACCCGTCGTACACGCAGCCCCTGATGTACGACCTGATCGAGCAGAAGCGCTCGGTGCGCAAGCTCTACACCGAGTCCCTCATCGGTCGTGGCGACATCACGATCGAGGAGGCCGAGCAGGTCCTCAAGGACTACCAGCAGCAGCTGGAGCGGGTCTTCACCGAGGTGCGCGAGGCCGACTCGCAGCCCACCGAGTGGACGACGGTGCCGGACTACCCCGAGAAGTCGGTCGGCACTGCCCAGACCGCGGTCACGCCCGAGGTGATGAAGCGGATCGCGGACGCCTACGTCACGCCGCCGGACGGGTTCACCGTCCACCCGAAGGTGATGCCGCAGCTGCAGCGCCGGTCCAACGCCATCGCCGACGGCCCGATCGACTGGGGCACCGGCGAGATCCTGGCGCTGGGGTCGTTGCTGATGGACGGCCGCCCGGTGCGGATGGCCGGCCAGGACACCCGTCGCGGCACCTTCGTGTCCCGCTTCGCCACGATCATCGACCGGGTCAACGCCCACGAGTGGACGCCGTTGAGCGCCCTCACCGACGACCAGGCCAAGTTCCACGTCTACGACTCGCTGCTCTCGGAGTACGCCGCCCTCGGGTTCGAGTACGGCTACTCCGTGGCCCGGCCCGATGCGCTGGTGCTCTGGGAGGCGCAGTTCGGCGACTTCGTCAACGGCGCGCAGACGGTGATCGACGAGTTCATCACCTCGGGCGAGACCAAGTGGCGCCAGCAGTCCGGCGTCGTGCTCCTGCTCCCCCACGGCTACGAGGGACAGGGACCGGACCACTCCTCGGCACGCATCGAGCGCTGGCTGACGATGGCCGCCGACGACGCGTTCGTCGTGGCCCAGCCGTCGACGCCCGCGTCGTACTTCCACCTCCTGCGGCAGCACTCGCTGGGCGAGGAGCACCGGCCGATGGTGGTGTTCACCCCGAAGTCGATGTTGAAGCGGAAGGAAGCCGCCTCGCAGCCCGACGACTTCATGACCGGGACCTTCCGGCCGTTCGTCACCGACGACGCGGCCGACCCGGCCACCGTCGACACCCTGCTGATCTGCTCGGGCCGGATCACCTGGGACCTGATGGTCGAGCGGGCCAAGCGGGACGACGCCGAGCGGTTCGCGATCGCCCGGGTGGAGCAGCTCTACCCGGCTCCGATCGAGGAGATCAAGGCCGAGCTCGGACGCCTGACCGGGCTGAAGAACGTCCGGTGGGTGCAGGACGAGCCGGGCAACATGGGCCCCGCGCCGTACTACGCACTGAACGTGTGGCCGCAGCTGGACGCGACGATCGAGTGCATCACCCGGCCGCGCTCGTCCTCGCCGTCCGTCGGCACCGCCAAGCGTCACGCGGAGGAGCAGAAGTCGCTGATCGCCGCGGCGTTCGAGAGCGAGTCCGACCGGACCGTCCAGGACTACTGACCGCCGGATGTACTTCACCGACCGCGGGATCGAGGAGCTGCAGCAGCGCCGGGGTGACGAGGAGGTCACCCTGGCCTGGCTGGGCGAACGGCTCCAGGAGTTCACCGACACCCACCCGGAGTTCGAGACGGCGGTCGAGCGCTTCGCGACCTGGCTCGCGCGCCTCGACGACCCCGAGGACTGAGCCCGTCTAGGGTCCGGCCATGGGACTCGCCCGCGACCTCGGCTACGCGCTCCCCCGGCGCACCGTCCTGCATCGCACGGTCCAGGCGTTCGCCTCGACGCGGCCGGGTGCCTGGGTGTTCTCGATGGTGCTGCGCCACCTCGACGACCTGGTCGGGCGGGTCTCGCGCGGGCGCACCAGCGCGCCCCAGCTGCTGGCCGGGCTGCCGGTCGTGGACGTGACCACCACCGGCCGGAAGTCGGGGCTCCGGCGTACCTCCCACCTGATCGCCGTGCCCTACGCCGACACCCTCGCCCTGCTCGGCACGAACTTCGGCCAGCCCGCCACTCCGGCCTGGGTGCTCAACCTCGAGGCCGACCCGCGCGCCACCCTCACCCATCGAGGCGCCACGCTCGAGGCCGTCGCACGACCCGCCACCGACGCCGAGCGGGCCGAGGTGCTGGCCGCGTCGGCCGCGGTCTACGGCGGCTACCTGAAGTACCAGGCGCGGATCACCCACCGCCGCCTCCGGATCTTCGTCCTCGAGTGAGGACGTTCCGGCCCGGCGCGAGCCGGGCCGGAACTCCGGCAACGAGCGCCGCCGCGAGCTTGCTCGCCAGGCGGTTCGCTGCCCTCAGCGCCGGCGGTGCCGGGGGAACTCGACGACCTGCTGGAACGTCGGGCGGTTCTGCCAGTCGATGTTCGGCTGGCCGACCAGGCCGAGGGTGCGGAAGCCGATCGAGTCGAACGCCGGCATCGCCTCGCCCGAGGCGTGCGAGAGGGTCGAGTCGGTCCAGCTCGCGACCCGGGTGTTGCCGTTGGCCGCGACCAGCGCGGCGTACGTCGTGGCGAGGGCGTGCGCGACCTTCGTCCGGCAGGTCGCCGGCCCGCCACCGCACTCGTGCCGCGTCAGCACCCGGCCGAAGCCGTCCTGCGGGTGCCGACCGAGCAGCTGCTGGAGCGTCGACATCAGGTAGCCCTCGAAGCCACCGTCGTACGCCGACCCGAGGTGCGCGTCGCCGCTGTTGGGGGTGTTCACCCACTGCATCGGCAGCTTCGCGTAGCCCGGCAGCGTCGCGCCGCCCGTCGACGACACCCCGCTCTCGCCGCCCTTCGCCAGGATCCGGTCGTAGAAGGCGCGGACCAGGTTCGGCACCAGCTCGTCGTCGATCGCGATCGCCGCGTGGTGGCGGTACTGCGTGCTGCCCGCCCTCGCCTTGCGTCGATGCGCCCCGTCGGCGATCCATGCGCGCAGCTGTCGCACCATGGCCCGCGTGTGCGCGCTCTGGTGGTGTCCCTTCAGGTAGCGCAGCAGCAACGGCGTCACCTCGAGTCCGTCGAGGTCCTGCGTGGCGGCGGTCTCCATCGCCTTCACGACGTCCGCCCGCGTCACCCGGTTGCCGGTCGTGCGGAACGCCCGCCTCAGCTGCCGCACGAGCATCACCGAGCGGTAGGTCTGGCCGTTGGCGTACTCGCCGTCGGTCGCGAAGCCGGGCGCCGGCTTGTTGTTCCAGCTGACGAAGTAGCCACGCCGGGGGTTCACCTGGTGCGGGTGCTGACGCAGCGACAGGAAGCCCCGCCACTCGGCCTTCCCCGTCCCCCACGTCGGCAGGGTCGGGTCGGCGTGGGGGTTGCGCCGCGGGTCGCGGCCGCTGACGAAGTAGCCCGTGTCGCGGTCGTCGACGTAGAGCCAGTTGAACGTGTAGCCGATCCGGTTGGCCGACCGCATCCAGCTGTGGACGTCGTGGGTCACCTTCGGGTCGCCGAAGCCCAGGAAGCCGACGACCGAGTCGATGTCGTGGCCGTACGTCGACCGCTGGTTCACGATCGCGACCGGCGTCCCGTGCACCCTCGTCCAGCCCTGCACGACGCCGTGCCGCGTCCGATAGATCTCGTGCGCCAACGTCGCCGGCACCCCGCCGCCGCTACCCGCCTTGGGCAGGACGTTCTCGCTGAAGGTCTGGTGGAACATCGGCACGCACCGTCCCCGGAACACGTACGACGTGCCCTGCGCGGCGGGCTTCCCACCGCCCGGCGTGCAGATCCTCTCCACCCGCTGGTCGATCAGGTCGCTGCCCGCCGAGGTCGCCGACCAGGCGTAGTCGCGACCCCGCCCGAGCTCGACGAGGCCGGTCCCGGGGAACGACGCCCCCATCGCGTCGTAGTCGGGAGCGTGCAGGTCGAGCACCGAGAGGATCTGCGGCGCGAAGTAGGACACCTGGGGGCCGAAGACCGCGACCGGATGGCCCGACCGCGTGTGCGACCCGTTCACGACCAGCGCGTTGCTCATGTGCTGGGGCATCGCGCGCAGCGACGAGATGATGTTCGCCCCGATCCGCTGCCGCGTCGTCAGCTGCGACGTCGAGCCCGTGGGCAGGCCGGAGCTCGTGCCGCAACCGGTCGAGGTGCCCTCCGGGCCGCCGGTCAGCGGCCTTCGGGCCGGGGATCGCGTTGAGGGACCGGTGCCACGACTCGGTGCGCACGTCGTAGGGGAAGCGCCGGTCGGTGATGGTCGTCGGCGCGAGCGGGTCGTTCTGGTGGTTGAAGTCCCGGTAGGCGCGCAGGCCGGCCCGCGCGCCGTACCGCCCGCGCAGGTAGGACAGCAGATGGGCGTCGTCGGTCTCGGCGCCGCCGCCCTTGCCGAAGATGCCGCCGATCAGCCCGGCGATGGAGACGACGTCCGCGTCGGTCCAGGGCTGCGGCAGGGCCGCGTCGGGGGCGCCGGCGAGGTAGTCGACCGGCATCAGCGCCGGGTTGAGCCTGGCCGCGGCGATGTAGGCGTTCACACCGTCGACGTAGGAGTCGATCATCGTCTTCGCCAGCGCTCCCTGGGCGCCGTACCTCCGCGGCAGGAGGTCGACCTGCCGTTGCGCCTGCGCCGGGGTGTACGGCGCGAGCAGCAGCTGGTCGTGGTCCATCTGCTCGAACTCGCACGACGCCCCGAGGAAGCCGGAGAGGGTGCCGGCGCCGTAGTGCCGCAGCACGTCCATCAGGAACAGCCGGTCCTCGGCCTGGGCGTAGCCCGCGCCGAAGGCGGCCGACCGGTCCGTGTCGCCGTAGACGTGCGGGACGTCGTGGGTGTCGCGGTAGATCGTCACGCCGTCGCCGGGGGTCTCGGTGCGCGTGACGTCGGCCGGCCGGACGCCGAACGACTCGTCGTTGAAGTACGTCCCGAGGGTCGCGTCGGTCAGGGTCGGGTAGCCGTACAGCAGTCCGGAGTACTGCCCGAGCTGGTCCTGGCTGTTCGCCGGGCGCTGCTGGGTGGTCTCGAACGCGAGCGCGTCCGTGGCGTTGACCAGCCCGTTCTCGCCCGGCGGCAGCACGTAGCGGGCCTGGCCGTCGGCGTAGTCGTGCCGGCGGTACGCCGGACCGCCGGGCGCCGCGTCGGCCGCCCCGCCGACCGGCGCGAGCAGCGCCAACGACGTGACCGCCATCCCCAGCGAGAGGGTCAAGGGCAGGACCAGGGAACCGGCGCGGACGCGCATCGCGGACCTCCAGGGCATCGTCGGGACAGTGGCCCAACGCCCGAGAAGCCCATCAAGTTACGGGCCGGTAACCGGTGCTAGCGCGGCGACCACGGCACGAGCGGCCGCACCGTCACTTCCGGGATCGTCGCGTCGCGCGGAACGTCGAGCACGTGGAGCATCGTCGCGGCGACGGTCTCGGGGCTGATCCAGAGGGAGGAGTCGTAGGTGCGGCCCTCCTGCTCGTGCACCTTCTCCTGCATCGGGGTCGCGGTCCGCGACGGGAAGACGGTCGTCACCCGCACGCCGTTCCCCATCTCCTCGGCGCGCAGCGCGTCCGCGAGCGCGCGCAGCCCGTACTTCGACGCGCCGTACGCCGCCCAGGACGTGCCGACCGACAGCCCGGCCGCCGAGTTCACGAAGACGACGATGCCCTGCGCCTCGCGGATCGCCGGCAGGCAGGCGCGGGTCAGCAGTGCGGGCGAGACCAGGTTGACGTCGAGCTGCTCCCGCAGGTGACGCGCGTCGAGCTCGGCGACCGGCGAGAGCTCGACGATCCCGGCGACGTGGAGCAGCGAGTCCAGCCGGTCCGGGAGGCCAGTGATCCGGTCGACGGCGTCGGGGTCGGCGAGGTCGACGACGATGGTGCGAGCGCCGGGGAAGCGCTCGGCCAGCTCGGCGGCGCGCTCGTCGGTGCGGGCGAGCAGCACGAGGTCGTCGCCGCGCGCGTGGAGCGCCGTGGCGACCGCCGAACCGATCCCGGAGCCGGCACCGGTGACCAGGTGGGTCGCCATCAGCGGGTGAAGACGATCTTGCCGAAGACGTCGCCGTCGTTCATCGCGGCGAAGCCGTCCCGGGCGTCGGTCATCGGCAGGGTGCGGTCGATCAACGGCTTCGTGCCGGTGGCGTCGAGGAACGACACCAGCTGACCGAGCTCGCCGCTGGTGCCCATCGTCGAGCCGATCACGCGGAGCTGGAGGAAGAAGATGCGGTTGAGCTCGGTCTTGTCGGGGTCGGGGCCGCTCGTCGCCCCGCTGATCACGACGGTGCCACCCGGTCGGAGCGAGCGCAGCGAGTGCGTCCAGGTCGCCGCGCCGACCGTCTCCATCACCGCGTCGACGCGGTCGGGGAGCCGGGCGCCGGTCTCGTACGCCGCGTGGGCTCCGATCTCGAGCGCCCGGGCCCGCTTCGCCTCGTCGCGGCTGGTGACGGACACCTGCAGGCCACCGGCACGGGCCAGCGTGATCAGGGCGGTGGCGACGCCGCCGCCGGCGCCCTGGACGAGCACGGACTGACCGGGCCGGAGCCCGCCCTGGACGAAGAGCATCCGGTACGCCGTGAGCCACGCGGTCGGCAGGCAGGCGGCCTCCTCGAACGTGAGCGAGGCCGGCTTGGGCACGAGGTTGGCCCTCGGCACCGCGACCCGGTCGGCGAAGGTGCCCTGGTAGCGCTCGGACAGCAGCGAGCGGCGCGGGTCCTCGGTCTCGTCGCCGCGCCACGCCGGGTCGCTGATCACCGCGTGGATGAGCACGTCGTTGCCGTCCTCGTCGACGCCGGCGGCGTCGCAGCCGAGGATCATCGGCAACGACTCCTCGCGCAGCCCGACGCCCCGTAGCGACCAGAGGTCGTGGTGGTTCAGCGCGGCCGCCTTGACGCTCACCGTGGTCCACCCGTCGGGCACCTCGGGGTCGGGCCGCTCCCCCACCACCAGCCCGCCCAGCGGGTCGTCGGAGCTGAACCTCTCGGCGTACACGGCGAACATGTCCCGACCCTAGCGACGCCCACGTGGGACTTTGTCGGTGCCCAGGTGTGGACTTGGTCACGGCCGAAGTGGGACTTGGTCGTGGTCGAGGTGGGAGTTCGTCGGCCGCCTGCCCATACGAAGTCCCACTTCGACGCTGACGAACTCCCACCTGGGCCGTGACGAACTCCCACCTCGGCGGTGACGAAGTCCCACCTCGGTCAGGGGCGGGCGACCCCGTCGGCGCGGGCGGCGGCGGCGACGGCCGTGGCCACCGCCGGGCCGACCCGGGGGTCGAAGGGCGAGGGGACGATCAGGTCGTCGGCGAGGTCGTCGCCGACGAGCCCCGCCAGGGCCTCCGCCGCCGCAAGCTTCATGCCCTCGGTGATCGAGGTGGCGTGCACGTCGAAGGCGCCCCGGAAGATGCCGGGGAAGGCGAGCACATTGTTGATCTGGTTCGGGTAGTCAGACCGGCCGGTCGCGACGATCCGGGCGTGCCGGTGGGCGATCTCGACCGGCACCTCGGGCGTCGGGTTGGCGAGACCGAAGACGATCGCGTCGTCGGCCATGCTCGCGACGACCTCTTCCGGCACCGTGCCGCCGGAGACACCGAGGTAGACGTCGGCACCGACCATCACGTCGGCGAGCGAGCCGTGGCGGTCGTGCCGGTCGGCCGTGTCGACGGCCAGGCCCTTCTTCACCGGCGTCAGGTCGGTACGCCGTGAGTTCAGCACGCCCTGCCGGTCGACGACCGCGATGTCCCCGACGCCGGCGTTCAGCAGGATCCGGGCCACCGCGACGCCGGCGGCGCCGGCGCCGGAGACCACGACCCGCGTGGACTCCGGGGTGCGGCCGGTCAGGGTCAACGCGTTGGTGAGCGCCGCGAGCGCCACGACCGCCGTGCCGTGCTGGTCGTCGTGGAAGACCGGGATGTCGAGCATCGCCTTCAGCCGCTCCTCGATCTCGAAGCAGCGTGGCGCGGAGATGTCCTCGAGGTTGATGCCGCCGAAGCTCGGGGCCAGCCGGGCGACGGTCGCGATGATCTCCTCGACGTCGGTGGTCGCCAGGCAGATCGGTACGGCGTCGACACCGCCGAACTGCTTGAACAGCACCGCCTTGCCCTCCATCACGGGCATCGCGGCCGCCGGGCCGATGTCGCCGAGGCCGAGCACGGCCGTGCCGTCGGTGATGACCGCGACCGTGTGCGGCACCCAGGTGTAGTGCTGGGTCAGCGAGGCGTCAGCGGCGATCGCCTCGCACACGCGCGCGACGCCCGGCGTGTAGGCCAGGGAGAGGTCGTCACGACTGGTCAGCGCGACCCGCGACCGGACCTCCATCTTCCCGCCGACGTGGAGGTCGAACACGGGGTCGCCGGCAAAGGGATGCTCCGGCTCGGTTCCGGTTGCAGGACGGGCCACGCCCCGACTCTGGCACAGCGAGCCGTGGACCCTTCGGGGCGTCCGTTCAGGAGACCTTCTCGAGCACGAAGCCAAGGTTGTTGTGGGTGCCGGAGACGCGGCGGCGAGAGCCGGCGGCGATCGCCGACACGGCGGCCTGCGCGAGCGGCCGGGCCCGGCCGAAGACGTCGAGGTAGAAGTTCGTGGCCCAGACATCGAGCACCTTGAAGTCGCGCCGCTCGGCCCAGGCGCGCATGCCGGCTACCGACACGACCTCGTCGTAGACCGTCGGGTACGGCGCGTGGCCGGGCTCACCCGCGTGCGGCTTGCGCTCCACGTGGCGCTTGTACCAGACGTGCGTGCGGTGCGGCGTGCGCTTGGCCAGCCACCCGAACACGGAGTCGCCGTCGGGCACGCGCAGGACGAGGCGGCCTCCGGGGCGCAGCGCCCCGGCGATGTTGTCGAGAGCCGCCTCCGCGTCCTCCACGTGCTCGAGGAGGAAGGAGCAGTACGCCACGTCGAACGCGGCGGCCGGCAGGTCGACGGTGCGCAGGTCGCCCAGGATCTCCTGGTCGAGATCGCCGATGTCCTGCCGGCGGATCCGCAGGGCGTCCGCATCGAGGTCGACCCCGGTCACGACCATCGGCACGGACACGTCGCGGAAGGGCCAGTAGTGACCGCACCCCGCCTCCAGCACCCGGACCGGCTCGTCGTTCGCCCCGGACGTGCGGATCGCCTCCAGGAGAGTGGCCTTCTCCTCGGCCCGATCGCGCAGCAGACGCACCTCTTCAACCATGCGACCGAATCTCTCAGGAAGGCGGACTCGTGGCATCACCGAATTTACGGACCCCCGCCACGCCGGCCGCCGCCTCACCAGTGGCGCGCCAGGCCCGGCCGGGGCCACACCCGCGCGACCACCACCGCCACCACGTCACCCTCCGCGATGACGCCGCGGTGACGGGAGTCGACGCCCTCGTCGGGGTTGTCGCTGAGCAGCCACCAACCCGGCTCGTCGGCACGGGTACGACGCGGCTCGACCGCCCGCTTCACCGCCAGGGTGCCGTCGGGGAACCGCGCCAGGACCAGGCGGCCGGCCGCCACCGGCGCGGCGTACCGGACCAGCAGTCGGTCGCCGGGCTCGAGGGTCGGCCGCATGCTGGTGTGGTGGACGCGGGCCAGGCCGAATACGGGTGGACGCAGCGGGTACGAACCCGGTCCAAGGGGCCTCGGCACGCGGAGTAGTGTCCCAGGCGAGGCAGAAATCCCCGCAGCCCCAACGACGAAAGGACCCCGATGTTCGCGAAGCTGTTCGCTCCCACGGTCGACGTGTCGGCGCACTGCGATCTTCCCTGCGGCGTCTACGACCCCGCCCAGGCGCGCATCGAGGCGGAGTCGGTCAAGGCGATCATCGCCAAGGTCGCCGACAACGACGACCCCGACTTCCGCACCCGCGCGATCCTGATCAAGGAGCAGCGCTCCGAGCTGGTCAAGCACCACCTCTGGGTGCTGTGGACCGACTACTTCAAGCCCCCGCACTTCGAGAAGTACCCGCAGCTCCACACCCTGGTGAACGAGGCCACCAAGCTGGCCGGCGCCACCGGCACCAAGGGCGAGATGGACGCCGCCAAGGCCGACGAGCTCCTCGCCAAGATCGACGAGATCGCGGAGATCTTCTGGGAGACCAAGAAGGCGTGACCGGCTGACCCTGGTCTGCACAAGAGACATCGAAGGCCCGCCCCCTGGGCGGGCCTTCGGCATGCTGGATCCCCGATCAGTGGGTACGGCACCGGGAGGCGTGGAAAGGACGTCGTGCAGCCATGGACCCCCTGGAGCCGATCCCCGAGACCGTCGAGGCGGTCAACGATCTCGACCCGTACGCCGAGGGCGGGGACCTGCTGGCCCGCCTGCGGCGACTGACCGGCCGGGCGCGAGGGGTTGTGCCGGACCTGGTGGGGGTCAGCATCGCCCGCGTCGACCACGGCCTCACCTTCACCCTCGTGGCGAGCGCGGGGGAACCCGCGGTCCTCGACGGGGTCCAGTACCTCGCGGGCGGCCCGTGCGTGGACGGTGCCCGGAGCGACGAGGTCACCGAGTTCGACAGCGAGAGCGCGTTGGACGAGGAGCGATGGCGGCTGTTCGCCGAGGCGACCGCCGCGCACGCCGTCCGCAGCACGCTCACTCTCCCGGTGTTGGAGGACGAGGTCGTGGTCGGCACCGTCAACCTGTACGCCGCCTCGCGCCGGGCGTTCGTCGGACATCACGACGACCTCGCGGCGGTCTTCGGAGCGTGGGCCGCCGGAGCCGTGGCCGACGCGGACCTCTCGTTCGCGACCCGGGACGAAGCGCGCGAGGCTCCTCGCCGGGTCCAGGACCAGAACTCCGTCGACGTGGCGATCGGCGTCGTCGCCGCCCAGCTCGACCTCGACGTCGTGGCAGCCGAGGCCCGGCTGCGCGACGCCGCCGCCCGGGCCGGGGTCAGTGCGGCCGAGCTGGCCCGGAGCATCCTCTACCTCCGCGAGAGTCGACGGGACGATCGCTGAGGCGCTGGCCCCCATCGGCGACGGAGCCCCGGCATGTTTGCCGCACCCGCAGGAGGGCACGGCTAGGGTGAGGATGCACACCCAGCCCGTCCCGGGAGGCACGTGATGGACCCCGCCCCGCAGAAGGCCGACGTCTCCCTGCGAGTCCCGGCCGACGGCGCCTACGTCTCCGTGCTCCGCACCATGACCGCCGGCCTCGCCGCACGCCTCGACTTCACCGTGGACGACATCGAGGACCTCCGGATCGCGGTGGGCGAGGCCTGTGCTCTGGTGCTCCCGGAGGCCACTCCCGGCGGCGACCTCGAGGCCGAGTTCCGGCAGACGTCCGGCAGCCTCACGGTCTCGGTCCGGGTCTCGACGGCGAGCCGGGCCGAGCCGGACTACGAGAGCTTCGCCTGGCAGGTGCTGAGCACGCTGGCGACCGAGGCGACCGCCGAGGCCGGTGAGCACCAGCTCGAGGTGAGCTTCACGACCGACTCGAGCCTGGCCCTGAGCGACGGACGACAAGGAGCCGGCGGCTGAGATGGTCATCGACGGGGATTCGGGGCCCCAGGTGCCAGATCGCGAGCCGACAGGCTCCGACCGGCGGTCGGACGGGACTCGGGAGAAGAACGGTCTGCTCTTCGGTCGCTTCCGCGACCTGTCGGCGACCGAGGTCGACCGGCTGACGGCCCGCGACGGCCTGGTCGCGCTCCACCTGCCTCTCGTCGAGCACTGCGCCCGTCGCTTCCGCAACCGCGGCGAGCCCTTCGAGGACCTGGTGCAGGTCGGCACGATCGGGCTGATCAAGTCGATCGACCGGTTCGACCTGGAGCGCGGGGTCGAGTTCTCGACGTACGCGACGCCGACGATCATCGGCGAGATCAAGCGCTACTTCCGGGACAAGGGCTGGGCCATCCGCGTGCCACGACGGCTCCAGGAGCTCCGGATGCAGATCAGCGCCACCACCGCCGACCTCACCCAGGCGCTGGGCCGCTCGCCCACGCCGCGCGAGCTCGCCGAGAGCATCGGCTGCACGATCGAGGAGATCATCGAGGGCATCGAGTCCAGCAACGCCTACTCGACGCTCAGCCTCGACGCCACCGACGACGGCGGCGAGGACGGCGGGGTGTCGATGCTGGACCTGATCGGCCTCGACGACGAGGAGCTGGAGCAGATCGAGATCCGCGAGTCGATCAAGCCCCTGCTGGAGGCCTTGCCGCCCCGCGAGAAACGGATCCTGCTGCTCCGCTTCTTCAAGAACAAGACGCAGTCGGAGATCGCCGCCGAGATCGGGGTCAGCCAGATGCACGTGTCGCGGCTCCTGAGCCGGACTCTCGCGCAGCTGCGCACCTCCCTGCAGGAGCCCGTCTGACGGCCTGCGCCCGGGCTACGTCGTGTCGTCGCGACCGTCGGCCAGCGCCTCGACGCTGGCCGGATGGAGCAGCCCCACGAGCACCAGGACCGCGACCACGGCCAGCACGACGGAGACCCACGTGGTGCCACCGCCGAGGAAGTTCCAGGCGAGCCCCAGCGCCATGACCTGCGCCACCACGATCGGGCTCCGGCCCCAGGTGCGGCCGCGCAGGAGATACCAGGCACAGAGCACCATCAGGCCGCCGAGCAGGACGAAGAACAACGACGTGGTGATGCCCATCGCCGCCCGGTCGGCGTGCACGTCGGCCGCGAGCAGCACGCCGTACACCAGCACCAGCAGCCCCTCCACCGCCGCCAGGCCGGCGGCGACGACGAGGGGGGACGGCGGGGTCTCGCGCCGCCCGTCAGGCAGGTCGTCGGGCACGGGGCCAGGCTACGGGGGACCGTCCCGGAGACCGGTAGGTGGACGGGGCCTCGACGGTGTCCGGGCCTGTGACAAAACTGACCAGCGAAAAGGGTTGTCTCCCGATGCAATCCTTGCCACTGTGGAACACGCGCTCGTGAATGTATTCACATCCGTGCGCCCTGACGGATTTCCCCTCTGAAAGTGAGTTCTGCGAAAGCCATGGATTGGCGTGACCGCTCTGCCTGCCTCGACGAGGACCCGGAGCTGTTCTTCCCCATCGGCAACACCGGGCCGGCCATCCTCCAGATCGAGGAGGCCAAGCAGGTGTGCCGGCGCTGCGACGTACGCGAACAATGCCTGCAGTGGGCGTTGGAGGCCGGCCAGGACCACGGAGTCTGGGGCGGCCTGAGCGAGGACGAGCGCCGGGCCCTGAAGCGTCGCAGCACGCGCGCCCGCGTCCGCACCGCCTGACCGGCCGCCTCACCCGCCTAACCGGCGTCCAGCGGGACGTCGACGACCGCGCGCGCGCCCCGGACGGGACCGGCGCGCAGCTCGAGCTGGCCGCCCAGCTCTGACTCGACCAGGGTCCGCACGATCGACAGACCCAGGTTGACCGAGGCGTCGAGATCGAAGGCGTCGGGGAGCCCGACCCCGTCGTCGTCCACGGTGACCCGCAGCCGCCCGGCCAGCCGCTCCGGCGCCACCGTGATCGAGCCGGCGGAGGGGTCGGGATAGCCGTGCTCGACGGCGTTCTGCAGGAGCTCGGTGAGCACCATGGCCAGCGCGGTCGCGGTCTCGTTCGCGAGCAGCCCGAACGACCCGACCCGACGTACGACGGGCCGGTCGCCGTGCCCGTCCGGCCCGGCACCGACGTCGGTGACCATCGCACCGAGCCGGTCGGCGATGTCGTCGAAGGCGACCTCGTCGAGCACCTCCTGGCTGAGCGTCTCGTGGACGATCGCGATCGAGCCGACGCGTCGGACCGCCTCCTCCAGCGCACTGCGCGCCTCCTCCGACCCGATCCGACGCGCCTGGAGCCGCAGCAGGGCGGCGACGGTCTGCAGGTTGTTCTTCACCCGGTGGTGGATCTCGCGGATCGTGGCGTCCTTGGTGACCAGCTCGCGGTCGCGGCGGCGCAGGTCGGTCACGTCGCGGACCAGGACCAGCGCCCCGACCTGCTCGCCCCGTGAGCGCAGCGGGATGGCGCGGACGATCAGCGAGACCTGGTCGTCGCCGATCTCGGTGTCGAGATGGGCGCGGCCGCCGAGCACCGCGCTCAGGGTCTCCTCGTCGGGGCGGCGCCGGGGCGGCACGAGCTCACGCGTGACCTCCGAGAGGACGCGTCCGTCGAGGTCGCCGGACCAGCCGAGCCGCCGATAGACGGAGAGCGCGTTGGGGCTCGCGTAGGTGACCCGGCCCCGCTCGTCGATGCGGACGAAGCCGTCGCCGACCCGGGGCGAGTCGGCGTGGTCGCTGCGCTGGCCGTCGGGCGGGAAGTCGCCGGTCGCGATCATGGCGGTCAGGTCGGCCGCGGCCTGGAGGTAGGACAGCTCGAGCCGGCTCGGGGTGCGCACGCCGAGCAGGTTGGTGTTGCGGGCGATCACCGCGATCACGCGCCCGGCCCGCGGCACCGGGATCGTCTCGACACGCACGGGCACGTCGTCGCGCCACTCGGGGTCGCCCTCGCGGACCAGCCGCGCGTCCGCGTAGGCGCGGTCGAGCATCGGCCGCCTCCCGATCGGGACGAAGCTGCCGACGACGTCGTCGACGTACGCCGTCGGGCCGGTGGTCGGCCGCATCTGGGCCGCCGCCCAGAAGCCCTCGCCCCCGCGGTCCGGCAGCCACAGCACCAGGTCGGCGAACGAGAGGTCCGCGATGATCTGCCAGTCGGCCATCAGCAGCTGGAGCACGCCGACGTCGCTCTCGTCGAGGTCGGTGTGGCTGCGGACGAGCTCCAGCAGGGACGGCACCGGCCCAGCGTAGGGCGGGTGGCCGGTCCGGCGGCCCGGTCCCGAGGGAACCGTCGTCCCCGCCCGACTGGCAGGATGGCCGCATGTCCACGGCGTACTGGCAGCAGGTCCGGTCCGCCGAGATGAAGGTCCCCACGGACCGGCCCGCTCGCCGACCTGACCGCGGAGCTGACCACGATGCTCGGGTCGACCGACCCGGTCGAGCGCGACGAGATCGCCTACCCGATCCTGGCGACCTGGATCTCCGAGGGTGTCTACGACGACCTGCTGGCGGGTCTCGGCGACGGGATGGCCGCCGGTCTCACCCAGGGGCTCGGGGAGGTCGGCACCGACTCGGTGTTCCGGCGCAGCTTCTCGGTGCTGGTGCTCGCCGAGTGCGTCGAGCGCGACAACGCTGAAGGCAGACTGCCCGGGGCCAAGATCCTCGAGTGGGGCGACCTCGCCTCCGGGTGGCTGGTCCGCGAGCGCGACGTCCGCGGGTACGTGCCCGACCAGGGCTGGGCGCACGCCGTGGCCCACGGCGCCGACGCGATCCGTGCGCTCGCCGACTCGCCGCACTTCGGCCTGAACGAGCTGACGGTCCTGCTCGACGTGGTCGCCGACCGGGTGGTCCAGGAGACGCCGGCCCCGCTGTCCAGCGGCGAGCCCGACCGCCTGGCGATGGCGACCATGGGCATCCTGCGCCGGCGGCTGGTGCCGCTGCGGATCATCGAGCCGTGGCTCGCCCGGCTGACGGCGGCCGCGACCATGAGCGGTCCCGTCGAGCGCGACCCGTACCTCACCACCGGCAACCCCGAGGCCTTCCTCCGGGCCCTGCACATCCAGGTCGCCCTGGCGCCCGAGCCGATCGACGTCCGGGCCGACCTGCTGCTCGAGCTGGTGGCGGCCCTGCGCGCCACGAACGCGACGTACCTGCGTCGGTGACCGCGAAGCCGGATGTCGTGGCAGCTCACGCGCCCCACCCGTCACGTCGTACCCGCGTTCCCGTCGCTTCGTAGGGGTTGCCACGGCCGACAAGCGACGGGATCCCCGGCCGGCCGGGGATCCCGACAGGCCACCGTCACCACCCACCCGCCCCCTGGTGACCGCTCGGTAACCTGCCTCTCATGAGCGATTCCGAGACCTCCGCACCGACCGGCGAGACGTCCGGGCACGCGGGCGAGCTGGCCGTCGCCGTGGCGCGTGCGCACGGTGTCGAGACGCTGTTCACGCTGTCGGGCGCCCACGTCTTCCCGATGTACGACGGGGCGGTCAAGGCCGAGCCGCCGATGCGGATCCTCGACGTCCGCCACGAGCAGACCGCGGCGTTCGCGGCCGAGGCGACCGGCAAGCTGACGCGGGTGCCCGGGCTCGCGGTGCTCACCGCCGGACCCGGCGTGACCAACGGCGTGAGCGCGATCGCGCAGGCGCAGTTCGCGGGGTCGCCCGTCGTCGTGGTGGGCGGTCGCGCACCGCAGAACCGCTGGGGCAGCGGCAGTCTCCAGGAGCTCGACCAGCCGCCGATCGTCGCCTCGATCACCAAGAGCGCCCGCACGATCCCGACCGCGGCCGAGGTGACCCGCGGGTTCGACGAGGCCTTCCGGCTCGCGGGCTCGTCCCACCGCGGCCCGGTCTTCGTCGACGTCCCGATGGACGAGTTCTTCAACCAGGCGACGGCCACCGTCCCCGACGGCGCTCGCGAGAAGGGCGTGACCCCCGACACCGACGCGATCGAGCGCATCGCGCGGCTGCTGGCCGACTCCCAGCGGCCCGTCCTGATCCTCGGCACCGACGTCTGGGCCGACGGCGCCGAGCAGGTGGCCCTCGACCTGGTCGAAGCGGTCGGCATCCCCACGATCACCAACGGCATGGGCCGCGGCATCGTCCCCGGCGGACACCCGTTGCTGGTCACCAAGGCCCGGGGCAAGGCACTCAACGGCGCCGACCTGGTCGTCGTGGTCGGCACGCCGCTGGACTTCCGGCTCGGGTACGGCGTCTTCGGCGGCAAGGAGGAGGGCACCACCCCGGCCCGTGTCGTCCACGTCGCCGACTCCCCCGGACAGGTCGCCCAGCACGCCGCGCTCGCGGACGCGGTCTCCGGCGACCTCTCCGCGGTGCTCGGCGGGCTGGCCGAGGCGCTGGAGCGCTCGGACCTCTCGGCCTGGAAGGCGTGGGTCGAGGACCTCCAGGCGACCGTGCGCGAGGCCACGGTCCGCGACGCCGAGCTGCTCGGCGCCGAGGCCGACCCGATCCACCCGGCCCGCATCTACGGCGAGCTCCTCCCCCGGCTGGCCGACGACGCGGTCGTGATCGGTGACGGGGGTGACTTCGTCAGCTTCGCCGGCAAGTACGTCGAGCCGAAGCGTCCCGGGGGCTGGCTCGATCCCGGCCCCTACGGCTGCCTCGGCGCGGGGCTCGGCGCCGCGATCGCGGCGCGCCTGGCGCGCCCCTCGGCGCAGGTGGTGCTGCTGCTCGGCGACGGCGCCGCCGGCTTCTCCCTGATGGACGTCGACACCCTGGTCCGGCACGACCTGCCGGTCGTGATGGTGATGGGGAACAACTCCGCCTGGGGCCTGGAGAAGGGGCCGATGCAGATGATCTACGGCTACGACGTCGCCGCCGACCTCGGCCGGGAGACGCGGTACGACGAGGTGGTGCGGGCGCTCGGCGGAGCCGGCGAGACCGTCACCGACCCCCGGCAGATCGGGCCGGCGATGGACCGCGCCTTCGCCGCGAACGCGCCGTACCTCGTCAACGTGATCACCGACGTGGACGCGGCGTACCCGCGGAACACGTTCGGCGTCTGAGGCGCTGCTCCCGCATGCGGATCCGACGCGCTCGACCCGAGGAGCTCGCCACCGTCGGCGAGGTGACCGTGGCGGCGTACACCGAGTTCACCACCGGCGACACCGACAGCTACGTCGCGCACCTCCGCGACGCGGCGACCCGCGCCCGCGAGGCCGAGCTCTGGGTGGCCACCCCCGACGACTCCGAGGAGATCCTCGGGACGGTGACGATCACTCCCGCGGGATCGCCCTGGCGCGAGATCGGCCGTGACGACGAGGGCGAGTTCCGGATGCTGGCGGTCGCACCCGCCGCCCGGGGTGCCGGTGTCGGTGCGGCCCTGGTGCGTCTGGTCGTCGACCGGTTCCGCGGCGAGGGCGCCTCGGCGGTGGTGATGTCGACGCTGGAGCAGATGAGGGCCGCGCACCGGATCTACGAGCGGGCCGGCTTCGTCCGCGAACCGGCCCGCGACTGGTCCCCGCTCCCCGGGGTCGACCTGGTCGCCTACCGGCTCGACCTGGAGCCGACCGGATGACCGGGGCCAGCCTGAGCTTCCAGGTGACGGCCGAGGACACCGCAGTGGCGCTCGGCTCCGGCAGCCTGGCCGTGCTCGGCACACCGCGGCTGCTCGCCTGGTGCGAGGCGGCCACGTGTGCCGCCCTGGCGGCGGACCTGGCCGAGGGCGAGACGTCGGTCGGCACCCGCGTCGAGCTCGAGCACACCCGGGCCAGCACCGTCGGCGTACGCCTGGAGGTGTCGGCGACCTCGGTGTATCGCGACGGCCGGCTCCACCGGTTCAGCGTCGTGGCCCGCGAGGCCGACCAGGGACGCGTGGTCGCGACCGGCGAGGTCACCCGGGTCGTCGTCGACGCCGAGCGGTTCCTCGCCCGCGCTCAGGGTTGAGGCGCGTCGCTCCGGGCTGGTGGAGGTCCCTCCGCGCCGTCGGCCGGTGGTGGACGAGGTCGCTCTGCGACCGTCTCGAAACCTCCGGGCCACCGTCGCGCTACTCCCCGACGTACGCGCGAAAAAGTCGAGAAATCTGACTGCCCCCTGTGGACAACTGCCATTTCGGGCCGAGACTGTCGGTGCCTCCTGATCCAATACCGGTATGGGCAAGACGTGGGCATCCGAGGCACGGCCGGACGCGGCCACCGACGTGCTGGCCGCTGCCCGGCGTGAGCGGACCGCGGCCGACGCAGCGGAGGCTCGGCTGTGCCGGCTCGCCGTGGACTGGGCGATGATGCACCCGGCCGACTCGATCCACGCACCTGCGACTCACGTGCTGCGCGGGTTCGGGGAGACCGACCTCAGGCTGGCGGGCGAAGGTGCGCCGACGGTGGCGGAGCACGCCGTGCCCGAGCTCGCCGCCGCTCTCGGCCTGTCGACCGATGCCGGCAAGCGGTTCCTCGGCGAGTGTCTGGAGCTGCGCTACCGCCTCCCCCGCCACTGGGACCGGCTGGTCTCCGGTGGGCTGGTGGCGTGGAAGGCGAGGCTCGTCGCCCGTGAGACCACCCGACTCTCACCGGAGGCTGCCGACTACGTCGACCGGCACCTCGCCCCCGTGGCGCACAAGTTGAAGCCGACCCAGCTGGAGCGGCTGGTCGTCGAGGCGATCGGACGGTTCATGCCCGCCGAGGTCCAACGCCTCGCCGAGGCCTCCTGGGACAAACGACACGTCACGATCTTCGAGCAGCTGGTCTCCTTCACCGGCACCATGACCGTCGAGGCCGAGCTCGACATCGCCGACGCCCTCGACCTCGAAGCCGCGGTCGCCGCCGGCGCCGAGCAGCGCGCCGCGATGGGCTCCACCGAGTCGTTGGACGTACGCCGTGCGCAGGCCGTCGGCGACCTTGCCCGCACACCAACCCTGCTTCGACCTCACCACCGACGAGTCACCGTCAGCGCCGAAGGCCCGGCCGCGACAGGTCGTGCTCTACGTCCACCTCTCCGACGCCGCCCTCACCGGTCACGACCCGGTCGCGACCCTCGAACGCGGCAACGCCCTGGTCACGGCCGAGCAGGTCCGGTCCTGGTGTGGCCGCCCCGACACCCAGGTGGTCGTCAAGCCCGTGATCGACCTGAACGAGTGCAGCTGGTCCGACACCGATCACGTGCCCGACCGGGTCGCCGAGCACACCGCCGTCCGCGACCACACCTGCGTCTTCCCCTGGTGCACCCGACCCGCCCGCGCCTGCGACAAGGACCACATCGTCCCTCGATCGCGCAACGGCCCGACCTGCAGCTGCAACATCGCGCCGCTGTGTCGACGCCACCACCGCCTCAAGACCCACGCCCCCTGGACCTACACGGTCGTCGACCCGGGCACCTACCTGTGGACCAGCCCTCACGGCTACCACTACCTCCGCGACACCGAAGGCACCCACGACATCTCCGACGACCGACGTCGACCACCCGACACCTGAGGTCCCCGCCCCACACCCGGCCACACCAGGCCGGGCTGTTGGCATGCCCGGAGCCCGGGACGCACTGATCTGGCGATGAGAGGACCTGGGATGGTCGTGCCATGGATGTGAGCACCCGCGTAGCGAGCGACTCCGACCTGCCCTTCCTGTGTGAAACCGACAAGCATCTGTCTCGCCATGACCAAGCGCAGGTCGTCTCCCTGGGACGGGTGACGGTGGCCGACGTTGACGGTGCCGCAGCCGGGCTGCTGCGCTGGGGACTCTTCTGGGACCAAGTCCCGTTCATGAATCTCCTGTGGGTGGTCGCAGAGCGACGCGGCCAAGGGATCGGCACGGCTTGGTCGAGGCATGGGAGAGGTCCCAACTCGCCGCTGGCCACGACTTGGTTCTGACCTCGACCATGTCAAACGAGACGTCGCAGCATCTCTACCGACGGCTCGGCTATGTCGACTGTGGTGCCCTGCTCCTGCCCGACGAACCGGCAGAACTCATCCTCCGCAAACCGCTCGCGTAGCGACCGCTCATCGCGTGCGGGCTCAGGCGGTCAACGCAACACCTCGGCCAATGCTTGTGATGGTGTCTTGAAGCCGAGGGTCTGTCGAGGGCGGCCGTTGAGCTTGTCGGCGATGGCGTCGAAGTCGGCCTGGGTCAGTGTCCGGAAGTCCAGGGTCCGGGGCAGGTACTGGCGGAGCAGCCCGTTGGTGTTCTCGTTGCTGCCGCGCTGCCACGGGCTCTTGGGTCGCAGAAGTAGACCTCGATCCCGGTGGCTTGGGTGAACCGGATGTGCTCGGCCATCTCGTGGCCCTGGTCCCAGGTCAAGGTCCGGGTCAGCGCTGCGGGCAGGGTGGTGATCTTCGCGGCCAACGCGTCGGCGACCAGGTCGGCCTTGTGCCCGCCGGGCAAGCGCGACCAGCATCACGAACCGGGTGGAGCGTTCCACCAGCGTGGCGACCGGGCTCATGCGTTTGCCGAAGACCAGGTCGCCTTCCCAATGCCCGGGCACCGCCCGGTCGTCGGCCTCAGCGGGTCGTTCGGAGATGTTGAGGATCCCGGGCCGGCCACCACGACCATCAGGGAGCCGGGTCCCGGCCGGGCGGCGGATCACCCGCTCCGGTCCGCAGATGAGCGGTCAGCTCCTTGCGCAGCGCGCCGCGGGACTGGATGAACAGGGTGCGGTAGATCGTCTCGTGCGACACCTGCATCTCCGGGTCGTTCGGGTAGGTGGTCTTCAACCAGCCAGCGATCTGCTGAGGTGACCACTGCTCGTCTGGAGCTTCTCGGCCACGATCGCACGCAACACCGGCCGAGTAGCCAGCTTGCACGCCTGCGGGCGCCTGCGCCCGCGCCCACGCCTGCTGGTCGGCCGGCGCGGCCCGATACCGCTCCCGGCCACCATGACCGGCGACCTCTCGACTGATCGTCGACGGCGCCCGCCCAGCCCGGCCGCGATCGCCCGCAACGACAAGCCCGCCGCCAGACCACGCGAGATCTCCTCCCGCTCGACAGGCTCAACCGGCCCGGCGCCCGTCGCCGCGGTGCCGGTCGGATCCCGCCACACCGCACGAGATAGGCACGCACTCCCCAGCTGGTCAGACCCCAACGCCCGAGCCGTCGGCTTCGCCGCATGACCCGCCCGCAGCCGAGCCCAGATCTCATCCTCATCCGCCGGCGTCAACCTCCGATACACCACGCGCCATCGCAACCTCCTCAGATCAGGAAGTGTTGCGCTGACCCATTGAGACCACCCCGCTGTCCGGGCACGCGGTAGTGGGTCGGTGCCACGGGACAACCCGTAGTCGGGCACTGCCCATCGCGCGTGCCGTAGCCCGTTCCTCCCGGCCGGCATCGTCCTCGGCGTGCTCGGCAGCCTGGTTCTCACCGGCGCGGCCACCGACCAGGCTGCACATCCCGGCGGCAGCTGATGATCAGGGGCGGGATCATGCCAGGGGGGACGGGCCGCCGCGTCGCTCCCGGGTGGGCCATGATGGCGTCGCCATCACGATCCGCTGACGAGGGAGCCCTGCATGTCCGACGTCGTCTCGTTCACCCGGATGCAGGACGGCACCGCCGAGGACTACGCGCTGTTGGACCGGATCGAGGTCGCGGAGCTCCAGACGTTCCCCGATCGCGTGCTGCAGTGGTTGCTGACGATGCAGGACTCCGCCGGCTACCAGATCTCCCGGCTCGACCACTCACTCCAGGCCGCCACGCGCGCCCACCGGGCCGGCGAGGACGAGGAGACCGTGGTCTGCGCCCTGCTCCACGACATCGGCGACTACCTGGCTCCCGCCAACCACTCCGAGGTGGCGGCCGCGATGCTGCGCCCCTACGTCAGCGAGAAGAACTACTGGATCGTCAAGCACCACGGCGTGTTCCAGGGCTACTACTACTTCCACCACGTCGGCATGGATCGCCACGCGCGCGATCGCTGGCGCGACCACGAGCACTACCAGGCCACCGTCGACTTCTGCGCCGACTACGACCAGAACTCCTTCGATCCCGGCTACGACTCGGAGCCGCTGTCCTTCTTCGAGCCGATGGTCCGTCGCGTGCTCGACGAGAGCCACCGTCACGACCACTGAGCCCTCCGTACGCCGCCATCGACGCGCGTGAGCGACATCGTGGCTAGCCGGGTGGCGTGACGGCCGCGGCGTAGGTGCGCAGCACGTCCCGGACGTGGTCGATCACCAGCGCCCGGGGCGACGCGCTCGAGTCGCCCCGGCCGCACGCGCTCGTACTGCACCGGCAGGAACGCGCTCAGCAGCGGATCCGGGCAGGCTCGCGGTCGAGGTTGTCCAGCAGCGTGCCGACCGACGCCTCGATCTCCGGGTCGGGCCAGTAGTAGCGCATGCGGTCGCTGTAGCTGTAGCGCCGGGCGAGGGCCTGCTCGGCGGGCGTGCCGGCGTAGTAGCCCTCCCACTGCTCGGGTCGCGCGAGCATCCGGGCCTCGACGACCTCGGGCAGGCGCGAGCGCTCGCGCGTCCGGCACGAGCTCGTCCTCGATCGCGGCCAGGGCGAACAGCGCCTCACGCAGGGCGAAGGTCAGGCCGGGGCCGACCTTGAGCACCGCCCAGCCGTCCGCGACGAGCGCGGCGAGCGCCTCCTTCGGTCTGGTAGTCGGTCGAGTGCGCCTCGAACACCATGGCCGGGCTCCTCGTCGAGCGCGGTCCGCAGCTGACCGGGCCGCCCCGGGGTCGTAGTCGAAGACCCGGACGTGGTCGAACTCGACACCGGGTTGCACGACCAGGGCCATCACCTGGGGCCAGACCCGGCCGAGCCCGCCCGCTCCGAACGCCGTGCGGTGCTGGTCGAGGGTGGCGCGCGCCGAGTCCGACGTGGTCGGCACCAGCCGGGTGATCTCGTGGTCGGCCCCGCCGGGCACCGGCACCTCGGTGCCGATCACGTAGCGGAGCCCGCCCGTCAGGCCGACGCGGGCGGCCTCGTCCTCCGCCGCCACCAGCATCCGCGCCGCGCGCGCGGCCATCACCTCGCCGTCGAGGACCTCCTCGTCGTCGGCGCAGGGGTAGCTGCAGTCGAGGTGGAGCTTGGTGTAGCCGGCGCGCGACGTACGCGCGGACCAGGTCCTCGGCGTGCGACATCGCGGTCTCGGCAGTCCGTGTGACGCCACCGGTGCGGCCCCAGGTGGTCACCGCCCAGGACGAGGTCGCCGAGCGGGAACCCGACCCGGCTCGCGATCTCCTCGACCAGCCGCCGGAAGTCGGCCGGCCGCAGCCCGGTGTAGCCACCGAACTGGTCCACCTGGTTCGACGTGGCCTCGATGAGCACCGGGCCGCCGTCCGCCCGGCCCTGCGCGAGCGCAGCCTCGATCACGCAGCGGATGGGCCGAGCACACCGACGTGAGGCCGGCGGGTCGGTCCGTGCGGTGCGAGGCCACCACGCGCGTCGAGATGGGCGCTCATCCGGCGTCCCGGTGCGCGCCTCGGTGCTCGTAACTGTTCATTCCGCCCGCAATGCACATCTAGGATGTGCTCGTGAAGGCCGAGCGGATGGGCGAGATCCTCGACCGGGTGGTCGAGAAGGGCAGCGTCGACGTGCCGGACCTCGCCGACGAGTTCGGGGTCTCTCCCGCCACGATCCGCCGTGACCTGCGGGCCCTGCACCACCAGGGCCTGCTGCGGCGCACGCACGGCGGGGCGCTGCCGAGACCGGCCGGTCTGGAGCTGCCCCTGCAGTACAAGACGTCGCGCCAGCACCGCGAGAAGCGTGCCATCGGCCTCGCCGCCGCGGGGCTGGTCGCCGACGGCGACGTCGTCGGGATGACGGGAGGGACGACGGCGACGGAGGTGGCCCGGGCCCTGGCGGACCGACGCGGACTCACGATCGTGACGAACGCGCTCAACATCGCCGCCGAGCTGGTGTCGCGGCCGAACATCCGCCTGGTCGTCGTCGGCGGCAACGCCCGGCACGCGTCGTACGAGCTGGTCGGCCCGGCGGCCGAGGCGATGATCGCGCAGTACCACCTCGACATCGCGTTCATCGGCACCGACGGGTTCACCGTGGCCGAGGGGTGCACGACCCACGACGAGATGGAGGCGCACACCGATCTCGGCTTCATCGGTCAGGCCGCCCGGACCGTGGTGATCGCCGACAGCACCAAGATCGGCAAGGTCACGTTCGCCCGGATCTGCGGCACCGACGTGATCGACACCCTCGTCACCGACGCCGGGATCGAGCCGGCCGTACGCGCGGCGGCCGCGGCCGCGGACGTCGAGGTGATCGTCGCCGACGCGGGCTAGGACCCGGCTCATGCCGTCGCGATCCGGTCGCGGGCGGGGTCGGCACGGCCGGTCTCGGCGTCGAACACGAAGGTCTTGCCGGGCGCGACCGTGATCCCGACCCGCGCGCCGGGGTCGTACGTCGTGCCGGGCGGGGCCTGCACGATCACGGTCGAGGCCGAGCCGTCGGAACGGCCGGGATCGGTCGACCAGCGCGTGCACGAGGACGTGGCTGCCCAGCGGCTCGCAGAAGTCGATCCGGGCGGGGACCGCGCCGGCCGTCGCGGGACCGCCGATCTGCAGGTCCTCGGGCCGGAAGCCGACGGTCGACCGGCCGGTCGGAGGACGCGCTGGTCGTCAGCGGCGCGCAGGCGACGCTGCACCGTGCCGCCGCGGACCTCCCCCGGCACGAGGTTCATCGGGGGGCTGCCCATGAAGCCGGCGACGAACGTGTTCGCGGGGCGGTTGTAGATGTCGTCGGTGGTCCCGAGCTGCTGCACCTCGCCGTTCGACATCACGCAGATGCGGTCGCCCAGCGTCATCGCCTCGACCTGGTCGTGCGTGACGTAGATCGAGGTCACCGGCAGCTCGCGGTGCAGGCGCTTGAGGTCGCCGCGCACCTGGGTGCGCAGCTTCGCGTCCAGGTTCGACAGCGGCTCGTCGAGCAGGAACGCCTGGGGCCGGCGTACCAGCGCCCGGCCCATCGCCACCCGCTGCCGCTGGCCACCGGAGAGCTGGCCGGGCTTGCGGTCGAGCAGCTGGTCGATGTCGAGGAGCGCAGGCGGTCTCGCGCACCCGCCGTTCGACCTCGGCTCGCGGCGTACGTCGTTGCCGGAGGCCGTAGGCCAGGTTCGCGTAGACGCTCATGTGGGGGTAGAGCGCGTAGTTCTGGAAGACCATCGCGATGTCGCGCTCACCCGGACCGAGCCGGGTGACCGGCTGGCCGCCGATCAGGATCTCACCCGAGGTCGGCTTGTCGAGGCCGGCCAGCAGCCGCAGCGCGGTGCTCTTCCCGCACCCCGACGGGCCCGACCAGGATCAGGAACTCGCCGTCCGCCGACGTGACAGGTCGAGGCCGTGCAGCGCCACGACGTCGCCGAAGCGCCGGGTGACGCCGCGGAACTCTACCTCCGCCACCGCGGTCCCCTTCCGGTCGTGAGTCGCTCGTCCACCGTGCTCCGGGCATCAGCCCTTCAACCCCGTCCCTGCCACGGACTGGACGAAGTACCGCTGGGCCACGCACGAAGACGACCAGCATCGGCACCAGGCTCATCACGTTGCCCGCCATCAGCAGCGGCCAGTTCGTCTGAGTGGGCGCCCTGGAAGTAGCTGAGCCCCAGCGGCACGGTCATCTGGTCCGGGTTGGTGATCACGATCAGCGGCCACAGGAAGTCGTTCCACGACGTGAGGATGGTCAGGGCCGCCAGGGTCGACATGCGCCGGCATCGACAACGGCAGCACGATCTTGAACAGGACGCCGAGCCGCGAGGTCCCGTCGACCCGCGCGGCCTCCTCGAGCTCCACCGGCACCGTCTGGAAGAACTGGCGCAGGAAGAAGATCCCGAACGCGGTCGCCAGGTTGGGCAGCATCAGGGCGCCGAGGTGGTTGATCCCGAGGTACGGCGAGACGTGGTCGCCGAACCACTTCACGATCAGGAAGACCGGGATCATGGTGACCTGGAACGGCACCATCAGGGTGGCCATCAGCACCAGGAACAGCGCCTTCCTCCCGAGGAACCGCACGCGGGCGAAGGCGTAGCCGGCCAGGCTGCACACGACCAGGTTGCTGGCGACCACGACCAGCGCGACCAGGGCGCTGTTGAGGAAGAACGTGCCGAACGGCGCGGTGTGCCAGGCGTCGACGTAGTTCGCCGGCCGCGGGTGGTGCGGGAGCAGGACCGGCGGGAACCGGTTCGCCTCGCCCTGCGTCTGCAGCGAGGTGACGACCATCCAGAGCAGCGGCACGATCAGCACGAACGTGAGCGGCACGAGCACGAGGTGCCAGGCGCTGAAGGGCAGTCGCAGCCGACGGGCTCTCCGGCTCGTCGAGCCTCGGCGACGTCTCGGTGGTGGTCATGAGTAGTGCACGTACCTGCGCGCGAGCCGGAACTGGAGGGCGGTGAACAGCACGATCACCACGAAGAGCGCGTAGGCCATGGCGGCGGCGTAGCCGGCGTTGAACTGCACGAACGCCTGGTCCCACAGGTAGTAGACGATGACCGTGGTGGCGTGGAGCGGCCCGCCCCGCGTGGTCAGGTACACCTCGTCGAACAGCTGCAGGGCGTTGATCGTCAGCCAGACCACGAGGAACAGGCTGGCCGGGCTCAGCAGCGGCAGGGTGATCGTGCGGAACCGGGTGAACGGCCGCGCGCCGTCGATGGCCGCCGCCTCGTGCAGCTCCGCCGGCACGCCCTGGAGCGCGGCGAGGTAGACGATGACGGCGAAGCCGGTCCACCCCCAGATCGTCATCGCGACGATGACGAAGAGCGCCTGGGACGTCGACGCGAGGAACGGCTGCGAGCCGATCCCGACGGCGTTCGAGGAGGCGTTGACCAGCCCGTAGTCCTTGTCGGTCAGCCAGAGGAAGATGATCCCCTCCGAGATCGTCGACACCGCCATCGTGATGTACGCCGCCGTCCGGTAGCACCGAGATGAACCGCACCGAACGGTTCAGCGCCACCGCCACCAGCAGCCCGACGAGCATGGTGCCCGGGACGAACAGCGCCGTGTAGACGAGGGTGTGCTGGATGGCCTCGCCGAAGCGCGGGTCGTCGGCGAGCTGGCGGTAGTTCTTCGTCCCGACCCACGGCGTGTCCGGGGTGAGCAGGTCCGACTTCTGGAACGACAGCTTCAGCGACATCAGGACGGGCAGCAGACCGAAGATCCCGATCAGCACCGCGCCGGGGCCCACCAGCATCCAGCCGGTCGCGGTCTCCGAGCGGCCCAGCCGTCTCCACCAGCCCGACCGTCGCCGCGGCGGTGCCGTCACGGCGTCCTGCGCTGCCACCTCGGACTAGCCCCCGCTCAGCGCGTCGTCGGTCGCCTGCGCGGCCTCGGCGAGCGCCTGCGCCGGCTGCGCCTTGCCCAGCAGGACCGACGACGATCGCCTGGCCCATCGCCTCCGAGATCGCGGGGTACTGCTCGACCGACGGGCCGGGCCTTCTTCACGTTGGACAGGTTCGCGACGAACGTCGAGCTGCCGGGCAGGTTCTTGTCCAGCTGCTCGACGAACGGACGCGTCGTTGCCCACCGACGTCGCGGATCGGCAGGTCACCGGTCGCCAGCGAGTCGGCCTTCACCTGGGCGGCGGCCGTCAGCCACTGCGACGAAGTCGACCGCGGCCTGCTTGCGCGCGGACGCCGTTGTCGAAGACCACCCAGTTGTCGGGACCCGGCGATCGTCTGGTGCCCGGCGTCGGAGTCGGCGAACGACGGCATCACCTGGACGCCGTAGTCGATGTCCGGGAGCGAGCTGAGGTCCCACGGCCCGGTCACCATCATCCCGATCTTGCCGCTGTTCATCAGCTTGGTGCCGTTGGTGTTGGTGGTGTCGAGGTAGACGCGACTTGTCGGTCACGGCCATGTCCTGGAGCATCGTCAGCGCCTCGACGCCCGGCGTCGGAGTCGAACGCGGCCTTGGTGTTGTCGGCGTTGAGGATGTCGCCGCCGGCCTCCCAGAGCATCGCGTCGTAGTGCCACACCGTGTCCTCGCTGCCGTCGGCGGGGATCAGCCAGCCGTACTGCTTCTTCGACGGGTCGGTCAGCTCCTTGGCGGCCGCACGGAAGTCGTCCCAGGTCCAGTCCGGCGTCGGCGGCGCGACGCCCGCCTCCTGGAAGAGCTTCTTGTTGTAGACGATGGCCAGGTTGTCCACGAGCGCGGGCACGCCGACGATCTTGTCGCCGACGGTCGCGGCCTGGCGCTCGCCCTCGTAGAAGTCGTCCCAGTTCCACTCCGGCTTGCTTGACGTAGGCGGACATGTCGACGACCTGCGGGATCTTGGCGATGTTGGGCGCCCACGACCCGAACATGTAGGCGACGTCCGGCGGCGTCCCGCCGCGCACGGCGGTCAGCACCTTCTGGAGCACGAGGTCGCTGCTCGAGACCAGCTGGGTGACCTCCACGTCGGGGTGCTCCTTGTTGTACTGCGCGATCAGGGCGGTGAAGTTCTTGCCCTGGGCGTCCTCGTAGCCGTCCCAGACCACGACCTTGGTCTTGCCACCGCCGCTGTCGGAGCCGCCGCCTCCCCCGCACCCCGCGAGCGCGAGGGCGGCGACGGTGGCCGCGGCGAGCCATCCAGGCGGTCGTGGCGCTTGATCATCGTGACTCCTTCGGTGGCGAGATCGTGGTCGGGGAGTGGTCCCGGCCGGTCATGGTCGAGCGCTCTCAGCGCGCTCGTCGGCGCCGATGTCGATCCGGCCGTCCTGCACGCGCGCGCTGGCCGTCGATGTCGCGGCGCCCGACGCCAGCGCGGCGGCTCGCGCAGGCCGGCGTCGATCGCCGGCGAGCCGGGACGCAGGTGGAGGTCACCTCGCGCCGGGCGCCGCAGCCGCGGGTCGGCGAACCGGCTGTGGCGCGTCCTCGCCGGTGGCGCTGCGGTAGGCCTGCCAGCCGGTGTAGGTCGTCCCGAGCACGCCGAACGACGCTCGCGCCGCGCCCGCCGGAGGCGAAGTAGAGGTTGCCGTCGATCCGCGGCGCGCGGTGCCGGTCGCGTCGTGCTGCGCCCGCGGCACGGTGCCCAGCACCGAGCTCGTGCGCCGGCCGGTCGCCCGGACGATGTTGCCCTGGATGACGGTGCGCGTGGCGTGGTACTGCACCAGGATCTCCGGCGACCCGTCGGCGAACTGGTTGTTCGCGTAGAGGGTGTTGTGCAGGAACGGGTTGTCGAAGGCGCGCCCGGTCTCGACCCCGCCGCAGTCGTCGTGCCCGTCGCAGTAGCCGCCCGTCGCGATCCCGACGTAGCCGCTGCGGGTGACGAAGTTGTCGGCCACCACCACGTGGTCCGCACGGCCGCGGGCGTTCTCGGCGGCCACCTCGATGCCGATGTCGTCGCCGACGGAGCCGGTTGCGCTCGACGCGGATGGTGCGTGCCCCCGTCGATGTAGATGCCGTCGGCGCAGTCGCACCAGCCGCCGTCCTCGTAGTACGCGGGGTTGCCGCGCGAGACGATGTTGTCGGACGACGTTGTCGGCGATGACGCCGTTGCGGGCCCGGTTGGCCCGGGTGTACCGCGCCGGGCCGCCCAGGGTCGGCTCGAAGCCGATGGCGTCGATCCCGATGTTGTTGTTGTCGTGGATCCGGTTGTGCGTGATCCGCCAGTGCGTTCGACGTTGCCGTTGACGACCACCGACTCGCTGGCCCCGAGCGCCAGGTGGTCGACCTCGTTGTGGCTGATGGTCAGGTCGGTGATCGGGTGCCGGGCCCGGTCGCCGTACACCGCGATGCCGTGGGCGTTGATGTCGAAGCTGCCCAGGGTGCCGTTGTAGTTGCCCATCGAGTGCACGTGGTTGCCGACGCAGCGTGACGTGCGACGACGCCCCGTGCACGTAGATGCCGATCGGCATCGACGTCCGTCGACGTCGTGCCGTAGCCGCGGATGTCCAGGCCGCGCACTGTCACCCGCGAGCTGTTGACGACGGTGACCATCGCCGACGGTCCCGGCGGGGGCGTCAACGGGCCGCCGTCCAGGATCACGCGCTCGTGGCGGAACGGGCGGATCGTGATCCGGTGCACGCCGCGCAGCATCGACGCGCTGGGCGTAGGTGCCGCCCCGCAGGAGCACGACCCCGCCGTGCGGGAGCCGGGCCACGGCCTCGTCGACCGATGCCGAGCGGGTCCGTCCGCGTCCCGGCCGCGCCGGCGTGGCCGGTCGGGCTGACGAACAGGCGATGCAGGGGCGCCGGCGGTGCCGGCCGCGACCGCCTGCGCACGGCATCGCGTCCCAGCCAGCGCCGCCGCGACGGTGAGGCACGACGGCGAGCGAGAGCCGCGCCGAGAGCCGCCGGCCAGGCGTCATCGGCGCGAGCACCACCGATCGGGTCAGGCCCCGCGGGTGGTCCGGGTCCAGGCCGCGGGCCTCGGCGGCCGCGACCGCGAGCCGCTGCACCTGGACCAGCTGCGCCAGCGGGTCCAGCGCGCTGGTCACCACCCGCGCCCCGGTCGCCGCCACCTGGTCGACCAGCCCGGGTGGCGGCGTCCCGAGGATCCACACCAGGCTGCGTCGGTCCGGCGACCGCGATCGGGCCGTGCCGGTAGTCCATCGCCGGGTAGGACTCCGCCCAGGCCTGGGCCGACTCGCGCATCTTCAGCGCACGCCTCGTGGGCCAGGCCCACGGTCCACCCGGTGCCGAGGAACACGAAGTGGTCGTAGGCCGCCGGGTCGACCGGCAGCGGCCGGTCCAGTCGCCGTCACGACAGTCCGCGAGCGGAGCCGGCGACGTCGTGACCGAGGCTCGCAGCGCAGCAGCGTCAGCGTGGTGGTCGGGAACCGGGTCTGCACGATGCTCGTGCTCGTCGGCGTAGTCGAGCACCACCTCGTGGTCGACCAGCGGGGCCAGCGGGCCGCCGGGGACCGCCGGTCAGCAGCAGCTTCGGTCGGCCCCGAGCGTGCCGACCGCGTCGACGATCTCGGTCGTGGTGCCCGACCGGCTCAGGGCGAGCACCGTGTCGTAGCGGCGGCCGACCGGCACCTCGGAGCCGTAGGCCCAGTCGGTCTCGCCGAAGCCGGCCCGCTCGCGCAGCGCGGCGAAGGACATCGCCATGAACGCCGAGGTGCCGCAGCCGATGACCAGCATCCGCGCGCCCGCGGTCGGTCAGGAACTCCGGGACGGGCTCGGCGGCCACCCGACGCCACAGCTCCGGCTGCGACCGGATCTCGTCCTCTGTCCGAGTCATGCGCAGCAGTATGAGCACAAATGATCATTTCGGACAAGGTCGCGCACGAAAGTGCGCGTGCAGCACGTCGACGGACCTGCTCAGAGCGGCAGCGGCTCCCGCAGCGCCTCGGGCAGCAGCGGCCCGTGGGCCGCGACCAGGGCGTCGCAGAGCTCCCAGATCTGGTCGACGGTCAGGCTGGCCGCGGTGTTGGGGTCGACCATCGCGGCCGCGCGCACCAGCCTGCGGGTCGCCCTCGACCGCGGCTCGGACCGCCAGCTCGGCCGGGCCGATGTAGCCGCGGTTCACCGCCGCGCACTGCGGCGGCAGGTCGCCGACCCGGATCGGGTGCGCGCCGAGCCCGTCCAGGAGCGTCGGGCACCTCGACCGCGAACCCGTCGGGCAGGTTGGTGATCAGGCCCTGGTTGGCGACGTTCGCCGAGATCACCCGGCTGCGTGCCCGTCTCCAGCGAGTGGATCACCTGCGGCGCGTACTCGGTCGCCTCGGACTCGGATCTCGAGACGGCCCGAGCCGGCCAGCTCCTCGCGGACCCGGGTGTACTCCGCGAGGTTCTCGGCGCTGATGTCGACGTACTCCCCCACGTTCAGCCGCAGCCGCTCCACCTCGCTCGGGTGGTGGAGGTACCACGGCACGTACTCGCTGGAGTGCTCGCTGGTCTCCGTCGGGTAGTAGCCCGAGCCGGCGGTACATGTCGACGCGCACCCGTCGGCGCAGCTCCGGGTCGGCCGCGATCCGCTCGTCCAGCAGCGGGTACAGGTCTCTGCCCCTCGCGCTCCCAGCGCAGCACCCAGCCCTGGTGGTTCACCCCGGCCGACCAGTAGGACACCTCCTCCATGGGTACGCCGACCAGCTCGCACAGGTCGTGGACCGTCCAGTGGACGGAGTGGCACAGGCCCGAGGACCTTCAGCCGCGGCGCGACGGCGTGCAGGAAGCGTCACGTTCATCGCCATCGGGTTGGTGTAGTTGAGCAGCCAGGCGTCCGGGCACACCTCGCGCCATGTCCTCGGCGATGCGCGGCCAGCACCGGGAAGGTGCGCAGCCCGCGGAAGATGCCGCCGATCCCGATCGTGTCGGCGATCGTCTGGTTGAGGCCGAAGCGCCGCCGGGATCTCGAAGTCGCGGACCGTCGCCTCGTGCATGCCCACCTGGATCACGTTGATCACGTAGTCGGCACCGTCGAGGGCGCGCCGCCGCTCGGCCTCCGCGCGGATCTCCGGCTCCGCCCCGACCTCGCGCGCCGTCGCCTCGGCGATCGCCTGCGCCGTCTCCAGACGCTCGGGATCGATGTCGTGGAGCACGACGCGGACGGTCGGACAGCTCGGGGAAGGAGAAGACGTCGCCGAGCAGGTCGCGGGTGAACACGACACTGCCCGCCCCGATGATGACAATGGTGGGAGGCATGCCTGGAGAGTATGGCCCAGGCTCGAGCATGACGCTCAAGTTCGTGCGACGATCGATGTGCATTCGCGCATCGCTCGCTCCAGGAAGGAGGCCCCATGCCCGCACCCGACGTCCTGGTCATCGGGGACGCCAACCCGGACCTGCTCCTGACCGGCGACGTCGTGCCCGCGTTCGGGCAGGCCGAGACCCTGGTCGACTCGCGCCGACCTGGTGCTCGGCGGCTCCGCGGCGATCGTGGCCTGCGGGCTGGCTCGCCTGGGCGTGGCGACCGCCCTCGCGGCCACCGTCGGTGACGACCTCTACGGCGGGTTCGTGCGCGACGCGCTGACCGAGCGCGGCGTGGACACCCGTTGGGTCCGGACCGACCCGGCCGTCGCGACCGGCATCAGCGTGGTGCTCTCGGTCGGCGACCGGGCGATCCTCACCCACCCGGGGACCATCGCCACGACCGGTCCCGAGGTCGTCGACGACGAGCTGGTCGCGTCGGTGCGCCACGTCCACAGCGCGTCGTACTTCCTGCAGCCGCGGCTCGCGCCGCACCTGCCCGACGCTGCTGGCCCGAGCCCGCGCGGCGGGCGCGAGCACGTCGGTGGACACCAACTGGGACCCCGCGCGAGCGCTGGGACGGCGTGACGCCCGCTGCTCGAGCACACCGACCTGCTGCTGCCCAACGCCGCCGAGCTGCTCGCCCTGACCGGCCGTCGCGACCCGGACTGCCGCGGCCGCGGGACGTGCTGCGGTCTCGGCTGCCGGGTCGCGCTCAAGGACGGCGCCGAGCGGCGGCGTGCTGTGGGCACGCCGACGGACGTCGTGCGCGTCGCCGCGCCCCCGTGTCACCGCGGTCGACACCACCGGTGCCGGCGACTCGTTCGACGCGGGCTTCATCAGCGCGATGCTCGAGGGTCTCCCCGGAGCGGAGTGCCTGGCCCGCGGCGGTGCGGTGCGGCAGCCTGTCCACCCGCGCGGTCGGTGGCACCGCCGCCCAGCCGACGCTCGAGGAGCTCCGCGACGGATTTCGCGCTCCGACGACCGACCTGAGACACTGGTCGCCGCCCTCCGGGGCGACTTGACTCGACTCAGGAGGACACCATGGGCAAGACCGGACGCAAGCGTCGCGGCCGCAAGAAGAAGGCCGCCAACCACGGCAAGCGCCCCAACGCATGAGGCACGCCTGACCAGGCAGCACAGAGCCCCCGCACCGGAGATCCGGTCGGGGGCTCTTTGCTGGTCAGAGCGCTGAGCCTGCTCAGCCCTCGGTGTAGGTGACCTGGATCTGCTGGATCTGGACCCGCACCCGCTGCCGGAGGCCCTCCGGGCGCCTGCTCGATGCACGAGCGCGCCACCAGCGCCTTCACCGTGCGCTGCAGGTCGTAGCTCTGCAGGCACGGCGCGCACTCCTCGAGGTGGGCCCTGACCTCGGCCACGTCGCCGGCGTCCAGCTCGTTGTCGAGCAGGCACACGATGCGCTCGAGGAAGTCGACGCACGTCTCGTCGCTGGTCATGCCGCTCATGACTGGGACCCCCCTCCGGTCTCGTCGTGCCCGACCGGCAGGAGGTCGTGGGCGCGGACGTAGTCCGAGAGCATGTCGCGCAGCTGACGTCGACCGCGGTGGAGCCGAGACATCACGGTGCCGATCGGCGTCCCCATGATCTCAGCGATCTCCTTGTAGGCGAACCCCTCGACGTCGGCGAGGTAGACCGCCAGCCGGAACTCCTCCGGCAGGCGCTGCAGCGCCTCCTTCACCTCCGAGTCGGGCAGGTGCTCCGAGCGCCTCGCTCTCGGCCGACTTCAGGCCCGCACGACGTGTGGGACTCGGCCCGCGCGAGCTGCCAGTCCTCGACGTCCTCCGACATCGACTGCTGCGGCTGCCGCTGCTTCTTGCGGTAGTTGTTGATGAAGGTGTTGGTGAGGATGCGGTACAGCCAGGCCTTGAGGTTGGTGCCCGGCCGGAACTGGTGGAACGACGCGTAGGCCTTCGCGAAGGTCTCCTGCACGAGGTCCTCGGCGTCGGACGGGTTGCGGGTCATCCGCATCGCCGCGCCGTACAGCTGGTCGAGGAACGGCAGCGCGTCACGCTCGAAGCGGGCGACCCGCTCGGCGTCGGTCTCGGTCGCGACATCGACCTCGGGGGCCTCGTCGGCGCCCGGGGCGGAGAGATCGGGCTGGTCGGTCATCGACTCCCACAGTACCGGGGGCCGGGGGCGATCCATCAGGGCAAGCACGCCGGTTGGAACACGACGGCCCGGTCAGGGATTCCCGGTGACCTCGCGCACCAGCCACTCCAGGGTCGCCTCCACGACCAGGTCGAGCGCCTCGGCCTGCGCCAGCGGACCGCGGGCGGGCACCTTGAGCCCGTGGTCGGCCGCGGGCACGACGACAGGTCGGTGCCCTCGGGGAACTCCTCGGGCAGCCCCATCGGGTCGCGCTCGCCCTGGACGACCAGGGTCGGGACGCCGGCACCGGTCAGCTCCGCCGAGCCGGGACTCGCTCGGGCCGGCCCGGGCGGATGCAGCGGGAAGGCCAGAGCCAGGCAGCCGGCCGCGCCGAGGCCGCGCGCGCAGCGGGCGGCGGACCGGGCGCCCGCCGAGCGGCCGCCGACGACCAGCGGCGACGCGTGGCCCGAAGCTCCGGGCCGCGGCCAGCGAGCCCGACGTCGAGCGTCGGCGGGGGCGAGGCGATCTTCCTCCCGGCCACCCGCCACGGCTGCTCGAAGAGCGCCACGCGTGACCCCCTGGCCGGGCAGGGCGGCCGGCCAGCGCCGCCAGGTCGCGGGCCTCGATGCCGTTGCCGGCGCCGTGGCTGAGCAGCGAGGGTGCGCGAGCGCCTCTGCGGGCCCGGTGCACGACCAGCCGGCCGGGCCCGTACGGCGTCTCGACCGCCGACTCGCGGGTCGTCACGGCGCGGGAGCGAGATCGCGACCGTCGCTCACGCGAGCGCGTCCTCGGCCGGGATCGGCTCGACCAGCTCGGGACCGTTGTTGCGGACGTTGTTGACGTCGGTCGACACCGGGAACGCCTCGAGCCGGCCCGGAGCCGCCGGCACCAGCAGCGACAGCAGGTCGTCGCGGCTCGAGACGCTCGGGTCGAGCCAGGCGCCCCACCGGTCGCGCTCGACCATCAGCGGCATCCGGTCGTGGATGTGGCCCACGGCGTCCTCCGCCTGCGGTCGTGAGCACCGTGCAGGTCCAGCGGAAGCGGTCGGGGTCGTCCTCGGCCCGGTCGGGGTCGCGCCAGATCTCGTAGAGCCCCGCCATCGCCAGCACCCCGCCGTCCTGCGGGTGGATGTAGAACGGCTGCTTGAGCGGCCGCCCGGCCTTCCCGGTGACCTGCGTCGGGTACCACTCGAAGTAGCCGTCGGCCGGCAGCAGGCAGCGACGCGCCGCGAAGGCGCGCTTGTACGCCGGCTTCTCGGCCACCGTCTCCATCCGCGCGTTGATCATCCGGTTGCCGATCGGCGGGATCCTTCGCCCAGGACGGGACCAGGCCCCAGCTGAGCACCCGGAGCTGGCGCTGGGGCGGCTCGGGCTCGGGGTCGTCACGGGACGACGGCGAGCGCTCCATCACGGCGTACACCGGCTTGGTCGGGCGCGACGTTGTAGTCGGGCGCGAGCGCCTCGTCCACCTTGTTGGCGCCGGACGCGGTGATCTCGAACTCCTCGACGAGGTCCTCCGGCTTCCGGCTCGACGCGTACCGACCGCACATGTCCGCAGCCTAGGCGTGACGAGGAACAGATCGCCACAACGCTGCGACGTCGAGGCCATCGGTCCCGGTTCCGGGCGCCGTCACCGGACTCGACACGTCGTGCGACATCGTTCCTCAGTCGCGTCGCTTGCTCGATCTGGCCGGGCCCACGCGTCGCGCTCGTTCCTCGCGCGCGCTGCGTCTCAGAGCGCTTGGTCGCGGGACAGCTCGTCGAGCAGGCTGGAGGCCTGGTCGGCGACCAGCGGGCAGGCTCTCGCTCCAGATGCGGACGCCGCCGTGGGCGCGCTCCCCGACCTCGAGCAGGCTGCGCAGCACCGACATCCGGCGCGACAGGTCCTGGTCACGGGCGGCCAGGACCACGATCCGGCGCGGGCCGATCCGGCAGACGGTCTCGTCGGCGGCGAAGACCGAGCGTGCGGACTCGCCGATGCGCGACATCCGCAGGTCGACGCCGAAGACCTCGTCGGCGATGCCCGGACAGCCGCGGCGCGGCACGCCTCCACCACGACCAGCGCGTACCGGTCCCGCAGCGGGGCCGACCCGCGGGCGTCGCCGCGGTACAGCTCGGTGAGCCGGCCCCGCAGGTGGGCCATGCTGGCCAACCCGGTCAGCGGGTCGGCACACGAGAGCTGGTGCAGGTAGGCGAGCGTCGCCTCGCTCCAGCCCAGCGCCACCGCACAGGCGTCGGTGAACGCGGGCTCGGTGCCGAGCACGAGCTCGTAGGTCGTCCGCAGGTCGGCCAGGGTCTCCTCCAGGGAGACTCCCTGGCTGCCCTGCAGCCTGCCCACGACCTCGCAGGCGTCGGTGGCGGTCCGGCCGGCGGCCAGGGCCTCGGCGACCGCCTCGAACCGCTCGGGCACGTCCCCCGGGACCTGCTCGAAGAGGGCAGGATCGGATGCGGAGGGAGGCCCGGGCGCCACTTTCTCCCGAAATGCCCAGAACCCCATGACGCCTCCCTCCGCATCGTCGTCCAGCGCTCTCCGAGTATGAGACGGCGCGACGTGCGACGGCATGATGCGGGTTTTGCGGAAATATTCGGGATTCCACCCATACTGTCGTCACAGGTCTCGGAGTTCTACCCGTTGGAGTTGGTGTGAGCGTCTCGCTGCCGGTCGACGGTCCCGGCGACGCCGAACTCATCTCGGCGGTGCGCGGCGGCGACGTCGACGCCTACGGCGACCTGTTCGCGCGCCACGTCGACTCCGCGCGGCGCCTGGCCCGCCAGCTGGCCGGCCCGGCGGACGCCGACGACCTGGTCTCCGACGCCTTCACCAAGGTCCTCACCGTCCTGCAGCGCGGCGGCGGCCCCGACCTGGCCTTCCGCGCCTACCTGCTGACCGCCGTACGCCGGCTCCACGTCGACAAGATCCGGGCCGGGTCACGGCTGCGGCCGGTCGACGACCTCACGCCGTTCGACCCCGGCCTGCCGTTCCACGACACGGCCGTCGAGGGCTTCGAGAACGCCGCGGCCGCGAAGGCCTTCGCCTCGCTGCCCGAGCGCTGGCAGATGGTGCTGTGGCACACCGAGGTCGAGCAGCAGAAGCCCGCCGACATCGCGCCCCTGCTCGGGATGAGCGCGAACTCCGTCTCCGCGCTCGCCTACCGGGCCCGCGAGGGTCTGCGCCAGGCCTTCCTGAGCCAGCACGCGACCGACCCGGACGACGTCGACTGTGCCTGGACGCGCGACCACCTCGGCGCCTACGTCCGCGGCGGTCTCTCCCGCCGCGACGCGGCCCGGGTCGACGACCACCTGGCCGAGCTGCCGGGCCTGCGCCGCGGTCTACCTCGAGCTCACCGAGGTCAACTCCGGGCTCGCCGGGCCCCTCGCGCCGCTGCTGCTCGGCTCCGCCGGTGCCGGCTACCTCTCGTCGACCGGTGGCGGCGCTGCCGCCGGCGGCGCTGCCGGTGGCACCGCGGGCGCGGCCGGTGGAGCGGCCGGCTGGCGCGGGCAGCTCCGGCTTCGCGGCGGTCCAGGGCTTCGCGATGGCCCACCTCGGCCTCACCGTCGTCGGCGGCCTGGTGGTGGCGGCCACGGCCGTCGCCGCGGTCTACGGTGCCGCGCAATCCGCGGGCACGGCGCGGCCGACGCCGGGTCGCCACCGGTCCTCAACCACGCACCCTCCGACCCGAGCACGCAGACCGGCGACCAGCCGGACCCGAACCCCCAGAAGGCGCCCGAGGCCGGGCGGTCGCCGAACGTCGTCCTGAGCAGCACGCCGGCGACGCCGTCCACCGGTCCGTCCTCCGATCCGTCCACCGGCCCGAGCGACGGACCGAGCGACGGGCCGAGCAACAGTCCCTCGGAGCCCACCGAGCCCACCACCGGGTCCACGGACCCGACCACCGGTCCCACCGACCCCACGACCGGGCCGACCGACCCGGGGGGCGGCGACGTCAGCTTCACCTCGACGCCACCCGCCGACCCCGTCTTCGGCAGCACCTACGACGTGAGCGCCTCCGGACGCCGGGTGGTCTTCTCGATCGACCCCGCCACGACCAACAACGCCTGCACCCTCACCGACCGGACCGTCACGTTCCACCATGCCGGCGACTGCGTGATCGCGGCGGACCAAGGTCCGGCCCGCGCCGTCACGCACTCGACCCAGACGATCCCGGTGCCGAAGGGTCGTCAGCTGATCACCTTCAGCCTGCCCGGCAGCGCCCGGTCGGTGACCGGCTTCCCCTGTCGGCGACCGGCGGCGGGTCCGGCAACCCGGTCACGTTCTCCGGCAACGACGCCTGCACCGTCGACGAGGCCGGCACCGGGTGACCATGCGGCACGCCGCCGGCTGCACCGTGACGGCCCACCAGCAGGGCGACGACGACTACACCGACGCACCCGACACGCCGCGAGCCTCGACGTGGCCAAGGGCGACCAGCGCATCGACGTCACCTCGAACCCACCCACCTCGCCGGCGTTCGAGGACACCTACGACCTGACCGCCACCAGCACCTCCGGCGACCCGGTCACGTTCTCGATCGACGCCCAGAGCAGCAACGCCTGCACCCTCGGTGACGACGGCACGACCGTGACGTTCCACCACGCCGGCACCTGCCTCATCGACGCGGACCAGGCCGGGGACGCCGACTACTTGCCCGCCCCCGACCACCCAGAGGGTCGTCGTGCCGAAGGCCACCCAGCTCGTCACCTTCGCCTCGACGGCGCCGACCGCACCGTCGTTCGGCACGACCTACGGGGTGAGCGCGACCAGCAGCTCCGGCGACCCGGTGACCTTCTCCGTCGACGCCACCACGACGCGCGATGCCTGCAGCCTCGGCCAGGACGGCTCGACGATCACCTTCCAGCACGCGGGCACCTGCGTGATCGACGCGGACCAGGCCGGCACCGGCGACTACGACGCGGCGCCGACGGCGAGCCAGGAGATCGTGGTGCCGAAGGCCGCGCAGTCGATCACGTTCACCTCGACGCCGCCCCAGGCCCCGTCGTTCGGCGACACCTACGACGTCAGCGCGACCGGCGGAGACTCGGGCAACGACGTGGTGCTCAGCTCCGGCAGCCCCGACGTCTGCACGGTCGCGCGGCACCTCGGTCACCTTCGGGCACGCCGGCACCTGCGTGATCGACGCCGACCAGGCCGGCAACGGCGACTACACCGCCGCGGCCACGGCCACCCAGACGGATCGGGGTTCCCCAGGAGGCCCAGGCGATCCGGTTCACCTCGGACGCTCCCACCGCGCCGGCCCTCGGATCGACGTACGCCCCGACGGCCACGGGCGGCGGGTCCGACAACCCGGTGACCTTCTCCCTCGACCCGGCCACCACGCCGGCGGCCTGCACCTTGAACGACGCGCGCACCACGGTCACGTTCCACCACGTCGGCACCTGCGTGATCGACGCCGACCAGGCCGGCAGCGACGACTACACGGCCGCCCCGACGGTAAGCAGAGCATCACGCTGGTCAGATCGGCGCAGAAGATCACCTTCACCTCGACACCGCCGACGGCGCCGCACCTGGGCGACACCTACCAGGTGAGTGCGGTCAGCAGCTCCGGGCTGCCGGTCACGTTCTCGGTCGACCCGACGACGTCACACCAGGCGTGCACGCTGTCCGGCTCGACGGTCACCTTCGGCCACGCCGGCCGCTGCGTGATCGACGCCGACCAGGCCGGCAACGACGACTACACCGCGGCCCCGACCGTGAACCAGACCGTCACCGTGCCCCGGGCCGACCAGACGATCACCTTCACCTCCACGCCGCCCGCGGACGCGTTCGTCCGCGGCACCTACACCGTGACCGCCACCGGCGGTGACTCCGGCAAGCCGGTCGCGTTCGGCTCGAGGACGCCCGACCGTCTGCACGGTCTCCGGATCCACGGTGACGTTCGCGGGCGCCGGGACGTGCACGGTCACGGCCGACCAGCCGGGCAACGACGACTACAACGCCGCCCCGACCGCCACCCAGAGCATGTCGGTCGCCCAGGGCGCCGACCTCTCGGTCGACGTGCGGGGCGGCTTCTTCCCGAACACCGTCCTGGTGACGGTGCGCGGACTCCCCGACGGCCGGTCGACGCTGCTCACGGTGGCCTCCGACCCGAAGGTCAGCGGGCTCACCCTCGGCACCAACTGCGTGCGCCTCGGCGACCTCGGGACCTGCACGGTGACCAGCACCCGCAGACGTACCTCTTCGCGGTCACACCGCCCGAGGGTGGACCCACGACGCTGACGTTCACGGTGGCCCCGGTGCCCGGGATCACCGACCCCGACCTGTCGAACAACAGCCGCACCTTCGTCATCCGGCCCTGACCACGACTCGATCCGTTCGGTCCGAAAGCGATGATCCGGGCCGGATCGGGTAAGAAGAACCCATGACCGTGATCCGCCTGATCGCCCGGCCGATGCTCGCGTCGATGTTCGTGATGGGCGGGATCGACGCACTCACCCACGCCACCGCGAAGGTCCCCAAGGCGGAGAAGGTCACCGACCAGGTGCCGACCCTGGCCGAGCGGATCGCCCCGGGACTGCCCGTGCCGACCGACCCGGCGACGCTGGTCCGGATCAACGGCGGCGTCCAGGTGCTCGCGGGCCTCGCCCTGGCGACCGGGCGTGCGCCGCGGATCTCCGCCCTCGCCCTGGCGGCCACGCTCGTCCCGACGACCTACGCCGGCCACCCGTTCTGGGAGGAGAAGGACAAGGCGACCCGCTCGGCCCAGCGGACCCAGTTCCTCAAGAACGTCTCGATGATGGGCGGCCTGCTGCTGGCCGGTGTCGACACCGAGGGCAAGCCCGGCGTCGCCTGGCGGGCGCGCCGAGCCGCACGCGACGTACGCCGCGAGGCCGGCCAGCTGGCCAAGCAGGCCCACACCGAGGCCCGCGTCGCCAAGGCCCACCTGAGCTGAGCCCGGTCCGGCGGCGCCTCGGTACGCTGCGCCGGTGACCAGCGCCCAGCAGCAGACGGGGCCGACGACCGTGCCCTGGGCGGCTCCGCATGCTCGAGGGCCGGTCCGGGCCACGCTCTCGCTCCCCGGCAGCAAGTCGCTGACCAACCGCGCGCTGGTCCTGGCCGCGCTCGCCGACGGACCGTCCGTCGTACGCCGGGCCCTGCGCTCGCGCGACACCCTGCTGATGGCCGGCGCCCTGGGGGCGATGGGTGTCCGCATCGACACGACGACCGCCGACTGGACCGTCGAGCCGGCACCCCTGGTCGGTGGCGGAACGGTCGACTGCGGGCTCGCCGGCACGGTCACCCGCTTCGTGCCGCCGGTCGCGGGCCTGGCCGACGGCCCGGTGGCCTTCGACGGCGACCCCCACATGCGCACCCGGCCGGTCGGCGAGGTGCTGACCGCGCTGCGCGCGCTCGGCGTCCGGGTCGAGGGTGACCGGCTGCCGTTCACGGTGCACGGAACCGGTCGGGTGCCCGGCGGCCGCGTCGTCCTCGACGCCTCGGGGTCGAGCCAGTTCGTCTCCGCGCTCCTGCTGGCCGGGGCGCGCTTCGACGACGGACTCGACCTGCTCCACGACGGCAAGGCCGTGCCGTCGCAGCCGCACATCGAGATGACCGTGGCGATGCTGCGCACGCACGGCGTCGAGGTCGACGACGCGGAGCCGGCGCGCTGGCGGGTCGCCCCGGGACCGGTGCGCGCCGTCGACCACATCATCGAGCCGGACCTGTCCAACGCGGCGCCGTTCCTGGCCCTGGCGGCGACCACGGGAGGCACGGTGACGGTGCGCGACTGGCCCGCCGAGACCACCCAGGCGGGCGACGCGATGCGCGAGCTGCTGGAGCTGATGGGCTGCACGGTGTCCCGGAGCGACGACGGACTCACGGTGAGCGGCTCGGGCGGGATCGCGGGCATCGATGCCGACCTGCACGACGTCGGCGAGCTGACTCCGGTGGTCGCCGCCCTGTGCGCGCTCGCCGACGGACCGTCGTACCTTCGCGGCATCGCGCACATCCGGGGCCACGAGACCGACCGGCTCGCGGCCCTGGCCACCGAGCTGCGCGCCCTCGGCGCCGACGTCACCGAGCTGCCCGACGGGCTCGAGCTGCGGCCGGCCACGCTGCACGGCGGTCTGTTCCACAGCTACGCCGACCACCGGATGGCCCACGCGGCCGCCGTGATCGGCTCCGTCGTGGCCGCGGTCACCGTGGACGACGTCGCCGCGACCGGCAAGACGTTCCCGGACTTCCCGGGTGTCTGGTCCGTCCCTGGTGGACGCCCGGTGAGGGTGGTCGTGCCGTGAGCGGCCGGTACGACGAGCACGACCAGGAGCACTACGAGCGACCGCGCCGGCACACCCGCCCCCGCACCAAGGAGCGCCCGACCTACGACGACGCCGTCGACGGGGTCGTCACCACGGTCGACCGCGGCCGGTTCACGCTCGAGGTGGACGGGGTCCGGGTGTGGGCCGTCAAGGCGCGACCCCTGGGTCGCAAGGGCGTGGTGATCGGCGACCGGGTCCGCGTGGTGGGCGACGTGTCGGGCGAACGACGGGGCACTGGCCCGGATCGTCGAGGTACGGGACCGGGCGACCGTGCTCCGGCGTACCGCCGACGACGACGACCCCGTCGAGCGCGTCCTGGTGTCCAACGCCGACCAGCTCGTCGTCGTCACCGCGCTGGCCGACCCCGAGCCACGCCCCCGGCTGATCGACCGGGCGCTGGTGGCGGCGTTCGACGCCGGGATGAAGCCCCTGCTCTGCCTGACCAAGGCCGACCTGGCCGACCCGGAGACGCTGCTGGTGACCTACCGCCCGCTCGGGGTGCCCTGGGTGGTCACCCAGCGCGGAGGCGACCTCGGGCGAGCTGCGGGAGCGGCTCGCGGAGCGCACCAGCGTGCTGATCGGGCACAGCGGCGTCGGCAAGTCGACCCTGGTCAACGCGCTGGTGCCGGACGCGCGGCGCGAGATCGGGCACGTGAACGCCGTCACCGGCCGCGGCCGGCACACCTCGACCTCCGCGATCATGCTGGCGCTCCCCGGTGACGAGGGTGCGGGCGGGTGGATCATCGACACGCCGGGCATCCGGTCGTTCGGCCTGGCCCACGTGCGTCCCGAGGACCTGATCGAGGCGTTCCCCGACCTCGACGAGATGACCGAGGACTGCCCCCGTGGCTGCACCCACGGCGCCGACGAGCCCGAGTGCGGCCTCGACGAGGCGGTCGCGCGCGGCGACGCCGATCCCGAGCGGGTGGAGTCGTTCCGGCGGCTGCTCGAGGCGCGGTCGGGGTCGGAGTACTGACCCGGGGGGTACCCCGCCACCTGCCGGTGGTCGAGGAGGGCGCTCTGCGCCCGTCACGAGACCCGGCGACCCGCACCTGCCGGTGGTCGAGGAGGGCGCTCTGCGCCCGTCACGAGACCCCGGTGAACCGCCACCTCCCGGTGGTCGAGGAGGGCGCTCTGCGCCCGTCACGAGACCCGGCGACCCACACCTGCCGGTGGTCGAGGAGGGCGCTCTGCGCCCGTCACGAGACCCCGGTGAACCGACCTACGAGCCCCAGACGCTCTTCGCACCGGAGTCACCGGTGAGGAAGACGCAGTAGCAGACGAGCAGGCCGCCGAGGAACAGGACGGCCGCAAGGCCGATGCCGACGAGGGCGCCGCCCCGGGTCTCCTGGCCGCCCTTGCCGGAGGCGATCGGGGTCGGTCCGCCGAGCAGCCAGGCGCCGAGTGCGGTGGGCACCAGGAAGGCCAGCAGCACCCAGCGCAGGAACCGGCCGCGCGACGAGTGGGTCGCCAGCTCGGGCAGGGTCTGGAGGTGACGCTGGGTCTCCAGGTCCTGCCCGGACTTCACCGCGAGGATCCCCGCCGCCGCAGCGATCACCGCGCACGCCACCAGCGGCCAGCGCAGCCACCAGCGCCACTTCGGGACGGCGGCGTAGAGGATGCCGCCGAGGCCTGCCAGCGGGGCGAACACCACGACGACGTGGATGACGAGGGGGTGGAGCGGCAGGCCGTTGAACTCCATGAGATAGATATACGGCACGGCAGGTCGTTCGGTTCGATGCCGGGCGCACGGATCGGAATAGCCTGTGCCCATGCCGCCCTCAGGTCCGCGCACCGTCCCCGAGCGACCGACTACACCGACGACCTCCGCCTCGCTCACGTGCTGGCGGACGACGCGGACTCGATCACGACCTCGCGGTTCAAGGCGCTGGACCTCCACGTCATGAGCAAGCCCGACCTGACGCCGGTCACCGACGCCGACCAGGCGGTCGAGGAGTCGATCCGCCGGACCCTGTCGCGGGTGCGCTCCCGGGACGCGATCACCGGCGAGGAGCAGGGCAGCACCGGGCACAGCCAGCGACGGTGGGTGATCGACCCGATCGACGGCACCAAGAACTTCGTCCGCGGCGTCCCGGTCTGGGCGACCCTGATCGCCCTCGTCGTCGACGACGAGGTGGTGCTCTCGGTGGTGTCCGCACCGATGCTCCAGCGGCGGTGGTGGGCGTCGTCCGGGAACGGCGCGTGGACCGGGCGATCCCTGCTGAAGGCGACCCGCTGCACCGTCTCCGACGTACGCCGGCTCGAGGACGCGTCCCTGGCCTACTCCTCCCTGCACGGCTGGGACGAGCGCGACCGGCTCGAGGACTTCCTGTCCCTGATGCGCCGGTGCTGGCGGACCCGGGCCTACGGCGACTTCTGGTCCTACATGCTCCTGGCCGAGGGTGCTGTCGACATCGCCACCGAGCCGGAGCTCGAGGTCTACGACATGGCCGCCCTGGACGTGATCGTGCGCGAGGCCGGCGGGACGTTCACGGCGCTCGACGGCACGGACGGTCCGTTCGGCGGCAACGCCGTGGCCACCAACGGCCACCTGCACGACGCCGCGCTGTCGTTCCTCGGCGCCCTGCCCGACGGCGACCACGACCCCGACTCACCGCCGCGCGGACCGGGCTCGGTCCACGACCTGCTCTCGCGGCGCACCCGCGAAGAGGACTAGCCTCAGGGGGAACCGAGCCGACCGACCCCCGTCGACGCCTAGGAGTGGTCATGCGGATCAGCGACGTTCTCTCCAGCAAGCCCAGTGGGCCAGTGGTCACCATCGCCCCGGACGCCACGGTGCGCGACCTGCTCGCACTCCTGTCCCAGCACAACGTCGGCGCGGTCGTGGTCAGCACCGACGGCGAGGCGGTGGACGGCATCGTCAGCGAGCGGGACGTCGTACGCCGCCTCCACGAGGACGAGGCGGCCCTGGACGGCGCCGTCAGCGTGATCATGACCAGTGACGTGCGCACCTGCCAGCCGGACACCTCCGTCGACGAGCTCCGCGCGCTGATGACCGAGCGCCGCATCCGACACGTCCCGGTCGTGACCGACGGGCGCCTCACCGGGATCATCAGCATCGGCGACGTCGTGAAGTCGTCGCTCGACCAGCTCCAGTTCGAGCGCGACCAGCTCGACAGCTACGTGCACCAGACCTGAGCCAGACGATCTGCCCAGACGTCTGTCCAGACGGTCAGGCCCAGCGCGACCAGGTCGTGGACCGACCCGCACCCACCGGCTCGCCCCGCGCGTGGACCTGGGCCGCGCGACCGAGGTAGGGCTGCGCGCCCAGCAGCAGCCACGGCGGGCCGGGGCTGGTCACGAGCCGCCGACCCGCCAGGAGGTCCGACCAGGCGCCGGGCCGCTCGAGCCCGAGCTCGACCGAGTCGTCGTCGGTGGCCTCGAAGGAGACCAGGTCGGCCAGGAGCGCCGGGAAGCCGCGGACCGTGACCACGCACGCCAGCCGGTGGTGGACCCCGAGGAAGGCCCACACCGTGAGCCACGTCGGGAACCCGACGTAGGGCTGGAACCGCACCGCCGCGGCGCGCTGGTCCCACGTCGAGTCCGGCTCGGGCTCGATCTCCCGGACCGAGCCGGACCACCACGACGCCGGGGCAGGCGGCGAGCAGCGCGTCCCGGTCGACTACCGGCCACCGCGTCGGGTCTTCCGGCTGCTGCCGTGCGATCCCGGCGTCGTCCTCGAAGATCCGAGCGGCGTCGCGGGCTCTGATCACCATGGTCCGACGCTAGGCCCGACCACCGACAGTCACCCCGACCTCCTTCCCCTCGTGCTGCGCTGTCGGGACCACCTGGTCCCGACAGCGCAGCTCCCTCACGGGTCCACGTAGGGTCGAGACATGGACACACCCGAGCTCTCCCGGCCCGAGATCGATCCGCCCGACGGCCCGCCCCCGACCGACCTCGAGATCACCGACCTCGTCGAGGGCGAGGGGCCGGAGGCGACGGCCGGATCCACGGTGCAGGTGCACTACGTGGGGGTGGCCCACTCGACCGGCGAGGAGTTCGACGCGTCGTACAACCGGGGAGCGCCGCTGGAGTTCCGCCTCGGCATCGGCCAGGTCATCTCCGGCTGGGACAACGGCGTCCAGGGCATGAAGGTCGGCGGCCGGCGCAAGCTGGTCATCCCCCCGCACCTGGCCTACGGCGACCGCGGCGCCGGCGCGACCATCAAGCCCGGCGAGACCCTGATCTTCGTCTGCGACCTGGTCGCGGTCACCTGAGAGACCCGGTGATCGCCGTCTGCTGGGCCTCGGTGGTCGAGGAGGTCGCCTCTGCGACCGTCACGAAACCACTCCTAGCCGACGACGACCCGCCGCCCGGCCAGCTCCACCACGTCCCCCGCCACGAGCTGGCGACCCCGTCGCGTCTCGACCTCGCCGTTCACGCGCACCAGGCCCCGCGCGAGCAGACCCTTGGCGTCGGCGCCGGTGTCGACCAGGTCGGCGAGCTTGAGGAACTGCCCGAGACGGATCGACTCGTCCTGCAGCCGCACCACGCCGCCGTCGCCCAGCCCGCTCATCAGCTCACCACCGCTGTCACTGCATGGATCACGAGTCCCACCAGTCCTCCCACGATCGTGCCGTTGATCCGGATGAACTGTAGGTCGCGCCCGACGTGCAGCTCGATCCGGCGTGCCGCCTCGCGCCCGTCCCACCGCTCGACCGTGTGCGTGATCACGGCCGTGAGCTCGGCGCCGTAGCGCTCGACGGCGAAGACCGACATGTCCGAGATCGCCTGGTCGATGCGCGCGCGCAGGTCGGCGTCCTCGCGCAGCCGGGCGCCGAACGCCGTGAGCTCGCGCCCGAGCCGGTCACGGACGGCTCCCTCCGGGTCGCGGAGAGAGCTCTGGAGGGCGCGCCGCAGCGCGTTCCAGATCGCGATCCCCGACTCGACCACCTGCGGCTGGTCGAGCAGCCGCTCCTTGAGCCGCTCGGTCCGCTCCCGGGTGTCCGGATCGTGCTGGAGGTCGTCGGCGAGCTGGGCCAGCAGGGAGTCCAGGGCGCGACGCGCGCGGTGGTCCGGGTCGGCCCGCACCTCGGCCAGCCAGGTCACCAGCTCGCCGGTCACCCGTCGGGTCACCGCGTCGTTGAGCCGCGGTGGAGCCCACCAGGGCGCTCGCTGCTCCAGCACCTCGGCGACCGTGT
>CAWEJC010000001.1:0-190636 GCA_963809265.1 uncultured Actinomycetota bacterium | reverse complement strand
TATCGCGGAACGCGACCCGTCGTGCGGGACGCCACTTGCGTGTCGTTTCCCATGCGACCCAGCGCGCCGTCAGTGGAGCCACCAGCAGCGCAGACGCAATTGCTCCCAGCAGGGACTGGAAAACACTCCTGAAAATATCCCTGGAAAACCAAAGGGGTGAGTTGGGGTCGTGAATGACGCTAACAATCCAGTCCAGCATTGCACTTCTCAAGATTCCAACGCCGAACCTGTCGGCGCAATGATGAAGGTTTGTGTGAACGTATTACCGACGCCGCCCGGTGTGACGGCATAGGGACCTTCACCGGGCTATCGAGAAGAATTCTTGCATCCTCGAAGGTGAATGCGTCGGTCCCTGTGCGCGAAAAGGAATGCTTCGCCGCCGTTGCCATTCCGCACGCCGCGCACAAGGGCAGCGACGTCGGATGTACACAGGTCGTGACCTATTCGTCTGGAAGTGATCAGGAAGGCATCGTGATTCTTCCCGGTCTTGGCCCTGCCCTGGCGCAGCGAACCAATTCCTGGGGAGGACGTTCAACGCGAGGTCGCTTCAATTTGGCTTGAAGAGCGCGCCAGATCAGCGCGCCCGTGCCTGTTTGAACGTTGGAGGCATCGTGACCGCGTGGACCGCAGATCACGCTATTGCCCACACCGCCGCTGCCACCACCCCCGAGGCCAATACAGTAGGAATCGCCAATCTTCTGGCCATCAGATATCCCGTGTCATCCGTCGGTTCGTCGACCCGAGTGGCCAGATATGTCGCCCTGCGGCGTTGGGCCGTTCGCCGAATACGGGCTGTTCTGATGTCTGTTTCGATCCGTTCGCTGTTCACATACGACTCCCAGTATCTGATGGGGATACCCTGAACGGCGATTGTTTCAAGTCGTCTTCGTCAATCCCGGAAGATTGTTTCGTCGGTCTCAAATTTGGTTTCATCAGAACGCGGTGCATAGCGTCAGCTATGCGTGGCTATTTTCAAGGAAACGCCAGCCTTCCGCTCTGGATGAACCACATCACGCTGGTCAGCGTGACGACGGAGGCGAAGGTGCCGATCAGGACGGCGACCGACGCCGGCTCGATCCAGGTGTTGTTCTGCCGCGCGATCACGAACACGTTGAGCGCCGGCGGCAATGACGCCATCAGGACCGCGGTGGCCGCCCAGGGCTGCGCGAACGGCCCGAACAGCAGCATCAGACCGAACACGATCAGCGGATGGATCAACAATTTGACCGCGATCACGCCGGGCACCTCCCAGGGCACGCGATCGAACGGGCGCAACGCGACGGTGACGCCCAGCACGAACAGCGCCGTCGGCGCCGCGGCGTTCTGCAAAAACACCAGCGTGTTGTCGATCGCCACGGGGGGACGAAAATGCAGCGCCGCGGCGAGCGCGCCGGCGCCGGCCGACATGATCAGCGGGTTGAGCACGATCTGCCGCACCACGATGCCGAGAGTGTGCAACAGCGAGCGATGCTCGCGATCGGTGAACGCGATCAGGATCGGCACGATCGAAAACAGAAAAATGCTGTCGCAACAAAAAATCAGCGCGGTCGGCGCCGCCGCCTTGGTGCCGAGCACGGCGAGCGCCAGTCCCGGGCCCATATAGCCGATATTGCCATAGGCGCCGGCCAGCCCGGCCAGGGTTGCCTTGCGCAGCGACAATTCGCCGATGACCCGGCCTGTGACCACGGCAACGACGAAGGCGATCACGGTGCCGAGCGTGGTCGCGATCAGGAATGGCGGGTTGTTCAGTTCCGAGAACGGCGTCTTGGCCATGATGCCGAACATCAGGGCCGGCAGCGAGACGTAGAGCAGGAAGAAATTCATCCAGGCCAGCCCCGCCTCCGGCAGCCCCCTGATCTTCCCGCAGGCAAAGCCGATGAAGATCACCCCGAAATAGGGAATCGCCAGATTGAGGATATCAGCCATGCAATGAGGGTCTTTTCTTCAACGTTTTCCGCGTGCTGGCGCTGGATGTGCCAGCCGGACTTGAGAGGTAATTCAACCTTTTGCCCCTAGCATCGGCCACAATCATGGTCTATTCGACGAGGTATGATTAAAGCGCGCACCGCCAAATTCCAGATCGGTCAGATCGTCCGTCACCGGGTGTTTTCATTCCGGGGCGTGATTTTCGATATCGATCCGGTATTCAACAATACCGAGGAATGGTGGTTGTCGATCCCTGAGAACGTTCGGCCGCACAAGGATCAGCCGTTCTATCATCTGCTGGCGGAGAATTCGGACTCCGAATACGTCGCCTATGTCTCGGAGCAGAACCTGCTGCCCGACGAGTTCCGGCGAACCGATCCGGCATTCGCAGGTCGCCGAGATCTTCGTCAAGGACAAGTCCGGCGGCTACCGTCCGCGCAATCCCTCGCTGAACTGACCTGGCTCCATCCGAGCTCTAAAGGTTCTCTGAACGAAAAAGGCGCCCCGACCGGGCGCCTTTTTGTTTGTCGATCGAAGCAGCGTTACTTGGCCGCCGGATTGGCCGGCGCGCCGCCGGCGGGCGGGTTGGCCTCGAGCTTCTTGCGCGCTTCTTCAGCCCGCTTCTGCAGCTCTTCCTGCAACTTCTGCTGGGTCTTTTCAAATTCCTTGGGGTCGGTCGGCGGGCCGTCATAGGCCTTGGCGAATTCGGCCAGCGGCAGCGGCAGCGTCAGCGGCGCGCCGTTGGAGTTGATCGCCTGGACCACCAGGTTCTGGCCCTTCTTCAGGTTGGCCAGCAGTTCCGGGGTCACTTCATAGTCCGACATGCAACCATTCTGGAAGCAGATCACATAGGGGCTCTGCGCCGGGGGATTGGCATCGACGATGACGCGGGTGCCGTGCACGAGCTGCATGCCGAGCGGCAGCGTCACGCGCAGGATCTTCTTCGGCTCGCCTTCAGGCTCGATGATGACGGCCGCGATGACCGGCTGGCCGGACTCGATGCGCCCGTCCTTGCCGGTGAAGCAGACCTGCTTGGCGCCGGCGTCCTGCCCCTTGAGGCAGAATTTGGTCCAGGGCGCATAAATCAGCTGAACCTGCTGGTCCTGCGACTGACCGCCTGCGGGGGGAGCGCCGCCGGCGGCGGCTGGCGGGGCCGGCTGGGCGTTCGGGGCGGCAGGCGCCTGAGCCTTCGGAGCGGCTTTCGGGGCAGCCTTGGGAGCGGCCTTCGGGGCCTCCTTGGGCGCCGCTGCGGGGGCGCCGGGGGCCGGAGCCGGGGTCTGGGCCTGCGCGCTCGCAACGAGCGCCGACAATGCCGTCGCCGCCAACAAGGCGGCAACCCGCCCACGCGGCCGGACGGCCAAAATACGGAAATTCATTGCGGAAAACCCTTTCTGAACGGGAGCGCCCGAAACCGCTGCAGGCACCGACACCTAGCCGTTTGGGCGGCTGTCTCCTAGTCAATTGAGGCGGATACGTGACAGCGCCACCGCCCTGACCAATTGCACGCCTTCAATACAGCGGCAGACGAAAAGATCAATGCCGACAAGTATCTTTGGCTGCGGTCCCGGTGGACACCAAGGCCTATGGTCAAGGCCTATGGTAAAGCTCGCTGGTGTGTCATTCCGAATCAAATCCGCGCGTGCCGATGTTAGCCTTTGGACGTATCCGGCTTGGTATTCTCGCCAGCGTTGTGCTGGCGCTCGGCCTGGTGCCGATGGCGCTCGCGGGCAAGGCCCGCGCTGGTGAAAGCCATGCGATCTCCATGCATGGCGCGCCGGCCCTGCCGGCCGATTTTGCCCACATGCCCTACGCCAATCCGGATGCGCCGAAGGGCGGCCGGCTGGTCTGGGGTCTGCTTGGCACCTTCGACAGCCTCAATCCGTTCATCGTCCGGGGCCTCGCCCTGCAGCAGATCAGGGGCTTTGTCGTCGAGAGCCTGATGAGCCGCGGCAATGACGAGGCCTTCACGCTCTACGGGCTGCTGGCCAGGAGCGTCGAGACCGACGACATCAGAAGCTATGTCACGTTCCATCTCGATCCCCGGGCGCGGTTCTCGGATGGCAAGCCGGTCGTGGCCGACGACGTGCTGTTTTCCTGGGCGCTGCTGCGCGACCGCGGCCGCCCCAACCACCGCCAGTATTACGCCAAGGTCGCCAAGGCCGAGGCGCCCGACCCGCTCACCATCAGGTTCGATTTCGGCGGCGCGCCTGACCGTGAACTGCCGCTGATCCTCGGCCTGATGCCGATATTGCCACGCCATGCGGTCGATCCCGAAACCTTTGAAGAAACCACGATGACCGGACCGGTCGGTTCCGGTCCCTATCGCGTCACTGCGGTGCGCCCCGGCGCGAGCGTCACGCTGACGCGCAATCCCGACTATTGGGGCCGTGACCTGCCGGCGAACCGGGGCCTGTGGAACTTCGACGAGATAAGGTTCGATTACTACCGCGAGTTCAACGGCCAGTTCGAAGCCTTCAAGCGCGGTCTGTATGATTTCCGCAATGAGGCCGAGCCACTGCGCTGGCACGACGGCTATGATTTCCCGGCCGCCCGCAGCGGCGAGCTGATCCGCGACACCATCAAGCCGGGGATGCCGCAGCCGTCGGAGTATTTGGTGTTCAACACCCGCCGCCCATTGTTTTCCGACGTCCGGGTGCGGCGCGCACTGACGCTGCTGTTCGATTTCGAATGGATCAACCGCAACTACTTCTTCGGCCTCTATACGCGTGCCGGAGGCTTCTTCGCCGGGTCGGAATTATCAGCCTATGGCCGCGCCGCCGATGCACGCGAGCGCGAACTGTTGAAACCGTACCTCGCGCATATTCCGCCTGACATTCTCGACGGCAGCTTCCGCCTGCCCGTCACTGACGGTTCGGGCCGCGACCGCGCCGCGCTGCGGGCCGCCCTCGCTCTGCTGTCCGAGGCCGGCTACGCGCTCGACGGCACCGTGCTGCGCCAGCGCGCCAACAAAACACCCCTCACCTTCGAGATCCTGGTCACGACGCGCGATCAGGAACGGATCGCGCTGGCCTACGCCAGAGACCTCAAGCGCGCCGGCATCGAGGCCAGCGTGCGCGCGGTCGATCCGGTGCAATTCGACCAGCGCCGGCTCGCCTACGAGTTCGACATGCTGCAGAACCGCTGGGACCAGTCACTGTCGCCCGGCAATGAGCAGTCGTTCTATTGGGGCAGCCAGGCCGCTGATATATCAGGCACGAGGAACTACATGGGCGCAAAGGATCCGGCGATCGACGCCCTGATCGCGGCGCTGCTGGAGGCCCGCGAGCGACCGGAATTCGTCTCGGCGGTGCGGGCGCTGGACCGCACCCTGATGTCGGGCTTCTACGCTATCCCGTTGTTTAACGTCGCCGAGCAATGGATCGCGCGATGGAATCGGGTAGAACGGCCTTCAACCATCGCTTTGACGGGCTACCTGCCGGAAACGTGGTGGCACAGACCGGACGCGCAAACTCAAATGACGCAAGCCATCGATGTGACGCCGTGACCCAGCCAGCCGCTTCGCCCACGCTCGATACGTTGTTCAAGCGGTCACTGGCACGGCAGCCGGATGCGACGGCGCTGGTCGATCCGCCCAACAAGCAGCGCGTCACCGGGCAGACGCCGAAGCGTCTCACCTACGCGCAGGCCGACCGCGCCATTTCCGCGCTGGCTGCGCATTTCATCGAATCCGGGTTGCCGGCCAACTCCGTCGTCGCGGTTCAGCTGCCGAATACCATCGAATTCGCGCTACAATTCTGGCCGCCTATCGCGCCGGACTGGTGGTCGCCGTGCTGCCCTTGCTGTGGCGGCAGTCGGAACTGACAATGGCGCTCAACCGCACCGCGGCGCGGGCGATCGTGACCACAAGCAAGGTCGACGGCATCGTCTATTCGGATCTGGCCATGAATGCCGCGGCCGAAGCGTTTTCGATCCGCCATGTCTGCGGCTTCGGCACCGATTTGCCGGAAGGCATGGCCTCGCTCGACAACGCGATCCTTCGGGAATCGACAACGGCGCGCGCCGTCATTCAGGATGGCCGCAAGGCGGCGCTGATCTCGTTCGATCTGACGTCGGACGGTTTCCGGCCGGTGCCGCGCGCGCATCTCGGCCTGATCGCCGGAGGACTATCGGTCTCGCTCGAAAGCGACGTGCCGCAGGGCGCAACGATCCTGTCGGCGTTTTCGCCGATGTCGTTTGCCGGCCTCGCATCGACGCTGACGGTCTGGCTGCTGTCGGGCGGAACGCTGGTGTTGCACCATCCGTTCGACGAAGAAGTGCTGGAGCAGCAGGTCAACGAGCATGCCTGCGACACGCTGATTGCCCCGGCCCAACTGGCGCTGCGGCTGGACGAACTCGACCTCGCGGGCAGCCCGCCCTCCCTGCGCAACGTCATCGGCTTGTGGCGCGCGCCGGAACAGGTGATGTCGAGCGCGTCCTGGTCGGCCCAGCAGGCAACGCTGACCGACGTCTATCTGTTCGGCGAAGTCGGTTTGTTCGGCGCGCGCCGGATTGCGGACGATGGTTCGCCGGCCCTGATCAAGCCTGGACCGCACGGCGCGCCGCGCGAACTGCCGGGCTCCTCGATCGCGGGCGACATCCTGCTGACGCCGCGGGGTACCCTCGGCCTGCGCGGACCGATGATCCCGGTCGCAGCCTATGCGCCGCCGCCGCCACCCAGCGACTCGCTGATCGCAGCCCCGCCACGCGATTACGTCGACACGGATTATTCCGCGCGGCTCGACCGCTCGACCGGCGCCATCAACATCACCGCGCCGCCGTCCGGCATCATGGCGGTTGGCGGCTACCGGTTCCTGGCGCAGGACCTGCAGGAATGGGCGCGGCGGCTCGGACAAGGCGCGCTGCTCACGGCATTGCCGGATCGGCTTAGCGGCCATCGGCTTGCCGGCCGCGCCCAGGACAACGCCCGCGCCCGCGACGCGCTGACGGAACTCGGGCTTAACCCGTTGATGGTCGAAGCCTTTCGCGACCGGGCCAACTCCACCTGAGCGCAATCCCGCGGCTTGCGTTGACGCCACATTAAGCCCGGCAAACTAGGATCGCGCTCTCATACGTCGCGCGCTTGATCCGAGTTGTCAGATGTCCCAGCAAGGCCCGATCCTCGTCGTATCGACCGCAAGGCGGCCGTCGTTCGCCGCAGCGCTCGATGTCGCAAAGCTGTTTCCGGTCGTCGAGGCCGAATGGGCGGACGCAGGTCGCGCGGTCGAACAGCTGCAGCCGGCCGCGGTCTTGGCCGCGACGTCCGACGTCGATCAGGCCACGCTTGCCGCACTCGCCGCGCCGATCGCGGCCCACCAACCCTATCTGCCGCTGATCGCGGTCGATCCGCAGGGAACGTTGCCTGAGAACGCCATTCCGTTTTTCCAGAGCCAGGGGAATTCCAGCCGCCTCGTCGCGCGCCTGCGCGCGCGCTGTGTGTCCGCTCGCTGCACGCGACCGTGATGCGCCGGCTGGTACCGGCCACCCGGATCGCGCTGTCTGATATTGACACCTTCCGGGATGCTACCGTGCTGCTGGTCGGCCGCGGCGGCGCCTACCCGACGCTGTCGGTCTCGCTCGGCGAGCAAACCGGCGTGGTCGGCGCGCTGAGCATCGAAGCCGCGGCGAAACATCTGAATACGCGCGACATCGACGGCATCGTGCTCAGCGAAGGCTTTAGCCCGCGCGTGGTCGATGCGTTCCTGACCGTGCTGGCCGAAGACGCCCGCTTCCGCCATCTGCCTGTCGTGGTGGCGTCAGGCGATCTGTTGCCGGCCTATGAATTCCGAACCTCGAAATCCTCTTGGGCGAGCCTGCACAGATGGTGGCGGACCGCGCTGCCGCTGATCCGCCAGCATGCCTTTGAAGCGCATCTGAGCCGGACCCTGCGCTCGATCGACGCCGAGGGTTTGATCGACGCCCGCACCGGCCTGCTCACGCCAGGCGCCTTCGAGCGCGACTTCGCCAGCGCCGTCTACCAGACCCAGCAACGCGGCGGCGGCCTGTCGGTCGCGCGTTTTGCGTTTGATCCCGCCATCCTCGCGCCCAGTTCGACGGCGCGCGCATTCGACTTCAACTCACGCCGGCTCACGCACCTGAACATCTGCGTGCACTTCAACTACCACGCCACGTTCAAGGTCACCGTGGCCGGCACGACCGGCCAGAACACGCCGCCGCTCTACAACATCTGGGACTTCAAGAACCCCCGGATGACCAACCCGTCGCTCGACGTGTACTTCACGCGCACCTGCGAGTTCGGCTCGCCGAAGGTCAAGGCCTCCCGGCTCACGACGCGGCCGATGATCAGCGCCTCGGCCCTGACCCGCAACTTCTGCAACCTCAACCCGTCGGTCTCCGTCAACTTCCCCTGGTCGGTGTCCGTCGGGGTGGCGCCCACCTGCGACTCGAAGTCGTCCAGGCGCGCCTCGCGCTACCGGAGCCTGGAGCCCGCGCGACCGCACAACCGCTTCACGATCAGCTCCACCGGGACCGCCGCCACGTGGAAGAAGACCAGCGACTCCTTCACGTTCCGCAAGGTCGACAAGCACGTGAAGCTCTGCTTCCGCGGCCGCTACTACGTCGACGTCCAGAACGCCTCGGGTCGCAAGAGCGAGGACATCACCATCCCGGGTTCGCGAGGTGCGATGTGTCTTCCGGTCGCCTACTGGGCCTGGCTGGTGACCGGCCGGACCTACTGAGCCGGACCACGCCTCATGCCGACGAGCCGGGTGATCCCTCCCGGTGAGTCGGCTCGTGCTCGAGCAACCGCTCGGCACGCTCGAGGGCAGCGCGCTCGGCGTCGAGGATCCTCGAGTGCACCTGGGCCACCTGCTCCGCCGTGGGCCGGCCCTCGGGGTGGTGCTTGTGGCAGACCATCCAGCTGGTGCCGATCACCTGCTGCTTGGCGATCCGCCAGCACCCGTGCACGTGGCAGTTGTGCTTGCGGTAGATCCCGACGCCGGCACCGATGAAGGCGAGACCGCCGATGTCGGCACCGAAGCCGGACCAGAAGTTGTACCAGGCGCGCCCGTCCGTCCCGAGGACGTGGCCGAGACCCATCACCATCACAGGTCCCGATGGTGCCAGCGGACCCGGCCGTCGCGGCGAAGGCGCGTCGGATTGTTCACACCGGGTGGCTCGCCGCTCCGAGCCACTCCTAACCTTGCGGACATGACCGACCAGGTGTCCGGCGGGCTCGACGAGCCCGACGAGCTGCAGCCCGTGCCGGGCGCGCTCCGCCTGGCCGGGCCTGAGGACACCGGCACCCGGGCCGACTGGGAGCGCGCCGCCGCCGACGTCCTGCGGAAGGCCGGTCGGCTCGGCGACCACGACCCGGACGACGCCGTCTGGTCGGCGCTCACGCACACGACGTACGACGGCGTGGAGATCCCGCCGCTCGGAACCTCCGACCAGGTGACGCAGGCGACGGTGCCGCGACCCAGCCGGGCGGGTGCCTGGGACGTGCGGGTGCGCGCCCGCGCGGGCACCGATGCCGTCGACGAGCTCGAGCGCGGGGCGACGAGCCTGTGGGTGGTGGCCGAGCAGGTCGCGCCCGAGGACCTCGCGCCGTTCCTCGAGGGCGTGCTGCTCGATCTCGCGCCGGTCGTGCTCGAGCGGCCGACGCGGGCGCACGCCGAGGCACTCGTCGCGCTCGGTGGCCTCCACCCCGAGTCCAACCTCGGCGCCACGGGCGACCGCGACCTGGTGGCGTTCGCCGGGCTGGCGCTCGACGCCGGGGTCCGGGGCATCCTGGTCGACGGGGTCGCCGTGCACGAGCAGGGCGCCTCCGACGTCCAGGAGCTGGGCTGGGTCCTGGCCCGCGGGGCACAGGTGCTGCGCATCCTCGAGGAGGCAGGGATCACTCCCGAGCAGGCGCTGCGTCTCGTCGAGCTCCGCGTGGCGGTGACCGACGAGCAGCTCCCGAGCATCGCCAAGCTCCGCGCCCTGCGGGTGCTGTGGTCGCGGATCGGTCAGCTGTGCGGCGTCACGCTCGACACGACCCGGGTGCACGCGGTCACGAGCCGGCCGATGACCAGTGCTTACGACGTGCACGTCAACCTCCTGCGGACCACCGTCGCGGCGTTCGCCGCCGGTGTCGGGGGCGCCGACGCGATCACCGTGGTGCCCTTCGACGAGTCCACCGGGGAGATCTCCCCCCTCGGGCGCCGCCTGGCGAGGAACATCTCGGCCCTGCTCGTCGAGGAGTCCCACGTCGCAGCCGTCGCCGACCCGGCCGGTGGCGCCTACGCCGTCGAGCGGCTCACCGGCGAGCTCACCCGGGCCGCCTGGGCCGAGCTGGGCCGGATCGAGACCGACGGCGAGGCGGCATTCGCGACCCGGGTGGCCGAGGTGAAGGAGCGCCGCGAGGCCGACGTCGCCCACCGGCGTCGTGCCGTCACGGGACTGAGCGAGTTCGCCAACCCGGCCGACCCGGTCCCGGCCCGGCGCAACACCTCCTACCGGTACGGCGCGGCGTTCGAGGAGCTGCGCCGCGACGCGTCCGACGCGCACGTCTTCCTGGCCACCTTGGGCCCGGTCGCGCACCACACGGCCCGCGCCCAGTTCGCGACCAACATCCTGGCGGCCGGGGGGATCGCGGTCGACGCCGCCGGTGCCACCGGGGGAGTCGACGACCTCCTCGCGGCCTACGACGGGCAGACCGTGGTCTGCCTCGCCGGCACGGACTCGGCGTACGCCGAGTGGGGGAGCGCTGCCGCCCGGGCGCTGCGCGAGCGCGGCGCCCGTCGGGTGGTCGTGGCAGGGCAGTCGGCAGACTGGGCCGACGACGCCTGTGCCCTCGGCATCGACGCGATCGCCTTTCTGACCCGGACGAAGGAGGCGCTCGCGTGAGCGTGCCGAAGAGCTTCGCGGACCACCCGCTGGTGCCGGCGTACGGCAGCTCGCTCCGGATCACCACGGGCGAGCGACCCGAACCGTGGCTGGCCCCCGAGGGGATCGAGATCAAGCCGCGGTACGACGCCGACGACCTCGACGGTCTCGACGCGCTCGACACCTGGCCCGGGCTCTCGCCGTACCTCCGCGGGCCCTACCCGACGATGTACACCACCCAGCCGTGGACGATCCGGCAGTACGCCGGCTTCTCGACCGCCGAGGAGTCCAACGCGTTCTACCGCCGCAACCTCGCGGCCGGGCAGAAGGGCCTGAGCGTCGCCTTCGACCTGGCGACCCACCGCGGCTACGACTCCGACCACCCGCGCGTGCGCGGCGACGTCGGCATGGCCGGCGTGGCCATCGACTCGATCTACGACGCCCGCACCCTCTTCGACGGCATCCCGCTGGACCGGATGTCGGTGAGCATGACCATGAACGGCGCGGTGCTGCCGGTGCTGGCGCTCTACATCGCCGCGGCCGAGGAGCAGGGGGTGAAGCCCGAGCAGCTCAGCGGGACCATCCAGAACGACATCCTCAAGGAGTTCATGGTCCGCAACACCTACATCTACCCGCCCGTCCCGAGCATGCGGATCGTCGGCGACATCTTCAGCTACACCGCCGAGCACATGCCGCGGTTCAACTCGATCTCGATCTCCGGCTACCACATGCAGGAGGCCGGGGCGACCGCCGACCTCGAGCTCGCCTACACGCTGGCGGACGGCGTCGAGTACCTCCGCACCGGCCTCGCCGCGGGGCTCGACGTCGACCGCTTCGCGCCGCGGCTCAGCTTCTTCTGGGCGATCGGGATGAACTTCTTCATGGAGGTCGCGAAGATGCGCGCGGCCCGGGCGCTGTGGGCACGGCTGGTGCGCGACTTCGAGCCGGCGAACCCGAAGAGCCTGAGCCTGCGCACGCACTGCCAGACCAGCGGTTGGAGCCTCACCGCCCAGGACGTCTTCAACAACGTCGCCCGGACCTGTATCGAGGCGATGGCCGCGACCCAGGGCCACACCCAGAGCCTGCACACCAACGCGCTCGACGAGGCGATCGCGCTGCCCAGCGACTTCAGCGCCCGCATCGCGCGCAACACCCAGCTGCTGCTCCAGCAGGAGAGCGGCACGACCGCGACCATCGACCCCTGGGCCGGGAGCTACTACGTCGAGCGACTGACCCACGACCTCGCCGAGCGGGCCTGGGCCCACATCCAGGAGGTCGAGCGCGCGGGGGGCATGGCGCGGGCGATCGAGGAGGGGATCCCGAAGCTCCGGATCGAGGAGGCGGCGGCGCGCACGCAGGCGCGGATCGACTCCGGCGCCCAGGCCGTGATCGGCGTCAACACCTACCGGCCGGACGACGAGGACGCGCTCGACGTGCTGCGGGTCGACAACGACGAGGTGTACCGGCAGCAGGTGGCCAAGCTCGAGCGCCTCCGCGCCGAGCGCGACGACGAGGACGTACGCCGGACGCTCGCCGCGCTCACGCGGGCGGCCGAGGAGGACTCGCCCGGGCGCGGCGACAACCTGCTCGCACTGGCCGTCGACGCCGCTCGGGCGAAGGCGACCGTGGGCGAGATCAGCGGCGCGCTGGAGCAGGTGTGGGGCCGCCACCAGGCGCAGATCCGTACCATCTCGGGTGTGTTCAGGGACGAGTCCGGCTCGGCCGGCGACGGGCTCGTCCAGGAGGTGCTCGAGGCGACCGCGGCGTTCGAGGAGGCCGAAGGACGCCGACCACGGATCCTGATCGCGAAGATGGGCCAGGACGGCCACGACCGCGGGCAGAAGGTGATCGTCAGCGCCTTCGCCGACATGGGCTTCGACGTCGACGTGGGCCCGTTGTTCTCGACGCCGGAGGAGGTCGCCCAGCAGGCGGTCGACGCCGACGTCCACATCGTCGGGGTCAGCAGCCTCGCCGCGGGCCACCTCACCCTGGTGCCCGCGCTGAAGCGGGCGCTGGCCGAGCACGGCCGCGACGACATCATGGTCGTCGTGGGCGGGGTGATCCCGCCGGCCGACGTGGCGACGCTGGAGGAGATGGGTGCGGCGGCGGTGTTCCTGCCCGGCACCGTGATCGCGCGCTCGGCGCTCGACCTGCTCGCCCGGCTGCGCGCGCAGCTGGACCACTGAGGGCCCGGTCGTGACCGACGGGCTGGCCGAGGACGTCGTCGCAGGACGCCGCGCCGCGGTGAGCCGCGCGATCACGCTGGTCGAGTCCAACCGGCCCGAGCACCGCACCGAGGCCCGCGCGCTGCTGGCCGCGCTCCCCGTCCCGGACCGGCCCGCCGTCCGGGTCGGCATCTCCGGCGTGCCCGGTGTGGGGAAGTCGACGTTCATCGAGGCCCTCGGCGGCCGGCTGACCGAGGACGGCCACCGGGTGGGCGTGCTCGCCGTCGACCCCAGCAGCCAGCGCACCGGCGGGTCGGTGCTCGGCGACAAGACCCGGATGCCGCGGCTCGCGACCGACGAGCGCGCCTTCGTCCGGGCCAGCCCGAGTGCCGGGACCCTGGGCGGCGTCGCCCGGGCCACCAGCCAGGCGATGCTCGTGCTCGAGGCGGCGGCCTACGACGTGGTCCTGGTCGAGACCGTCGGGGTCGGCCAGTCGGAGACCACGGTCGCCGGCATGGTCGACACGTTCCTCTTCCTCACCCTGGCCCGCACCGGGGACCAGCTGCAGGGCATCAAGCGCGGGATCCTCGAGCTCGCCGACGTGATCGCGGTCAACAAGGCCGACAGCGTCGGTGGGAGTGACCGCGAGGCCGAGGCCCGCTCCGCGGCCCGTGAGCTCGGGGGAGCGCTGCGGATGGTGCACGGCCGCGACCGCGCGCCCGCCGTGGTGACCTGCTCCGGCCTGACCGGGGCGGGCGTCGACGACGTCTGGCAGCGGGTCCTCGACCACCGCGAGCACCTCGGCGTCGACGGGCTCGCCGAGCGGCGCGCCCACCAGCAGCTCGACTTCGCCTGGGCCCTGGTGCGCGACGAGCTGGAGCAGCGGCTCCGCCGTTCCGAGCCGGTACGCCGGGTCCGGGCCGAGGTGCGCGACCTGATCCTGCGGGGCGAGCTCCCCGCCGTTGCCGCCGCCGACCGCATCCTCGCGGCGTACGACGACGGTCGGGCCTGACCGAACTCCCGGTTCTGCCGTGGCCGTCTGCGTGAACTAACCTCGTCTGGACATGTCCAGGGAAGAAGCGCTCGCGATCGTCGAGACGGTGGTCGACAAGCGGGAGGACGACCTGGTCGACCTGCGCCGCGACCTGCACGCCCATCCCGAGCTCGCCTGGCAGGAGCGCCGGAGCACCGACCTGGTCAGCCACCACCTCGACGAGGTGGGCTGGCGGCTGACGCGCACCGGCGACTCGGGCCTGGTCGCCGACCTCGGTGACGGCGACGGCCCGCGGGTCGCGCTGCGGGCCGACCTCGACGCCCTCCCCGTCAACGACCTCACCGACGACCCGTGGCACAGCCGGGTCGAGGGGGTCGCCCACGCGTGCGGTCACGACGTCCACACCACGGCCCTGCTCGGCGCCGGCCTGGCCCTCGCCGAGGTGCACGCCGCCGGCGAGCTGCCCGGTCGCGTCCGCCTGCTCTTCCAGCCGGCCGAGGAGATCATGCCCGGGGGCGCCACCCGGCTGATGGAGCTCGGCGCGCTCGACGGCGTCAGCCGGATCTTCTGCCTGCACTGCGACCCGACCATCGACGTGGGCCGGGTCGGGCTGCGCGAGGGGCCGGTCACCGGCGCCGCCGACGCGCTCCAGATCAGGCTCAGCGGCGGAGGCGGTCACACCAGCCGTCCGCACCTGACCGAGGACCTCACCTTCGCGCTCGGCAAGATCGTCACCGAGCTGCCCGCCGTGCTGTCGCGTCGCGTCGACCCGCGGGCCGGGGTGAGCGTCGTCTGGGGCCGGCTCGAGGCCGGTCGAGCCCTCAACGTCATCCCCGACGAGGGCATGCTCGCCGGCACGGTGCGGATGCTCGACGCGGTCGCCTGGGCCGACATGGAGGACCGGATCCGCCGGCACGTCGCCGAGATCGTCGCGCCGTACGGCGTGGACGCCGAGATCGACTACCGGCGGGGCGTCCCTCCCGTGGTGAACGACGCCGCCTCGGTCGCGCTGCTCGGCCGGGCCGTGGACCAGGTCCTCGGCACCGCGGGCCGGGCCCCGACCTCGCAGAGCCTCGGCGGCGAGGACTTCGCGTGGTACCTGACCCAGGTCTCGGGCGCGATGGGGCGGCTCGGCACGCGCGAGCCGGGTGGCCCGACGTACGACATCCACCAGGGGAACCTGCGCGTGGACGAGCGCGCCACCGCTATCGGCGCGAAGGTCCTGGCGACCGTCGCGATCGGGGCTCTCTGAGCCTGGTCCGGGCGCTCCGGGTCACCGATGCGTCACACCTCCGATGACTCGCCGCCAGGTGGCGACGCGGGAGCCGTCGTGCATTAGGGTGAGCCGAACATTTTCCCGCTCCAGAGGTGCGGGCTAACGAGGAGACCCACTTGCGCCACCCACTCAAGATCGTCGCCGCGCTCGGCGCGGTCAGCCTGCTGATCGCGGGCTGCGGCAAGCCGAGCTCCAGCACGGCCACCCAAGAGCCGACCGCGACCGACTCCACGAGCTCCGGCTCGACCTCCACCGGCAGCCTCAAGGCGTGCATGGTGCTCGATGTCGGCGGCGTCGACGACAAGTCGTTCAACCAGTCGTCGTGGGCGGGCATGCAGGCCGCCAACAAGGCCAACGGGAACGTCAAGATCTCCTACGTGCCGTCGTCCTCGCAGAACGACTACGTGCCCAACCTCACCGCCGAGACCAACAAGGGCTGCGACACCGTGATCGCGGTCGGCGGTCTGATGGGCGAGGCGGTCGCCAAGACCGCCAAGAAGAACCCCGACCAGCAGTACGCCGAGATCGACTCGCCGTCCAGCGGCAAGAACGTCTACGGCCTCCAGTACAACACCGCCCAGGGCGGCTTCATGGGCGGCTACCTCGCCGCTGCGATGAGCAAGACCGGCACCGTGGCGACGTACGGCGGCCTCAACATCCCGCCCGTCACGATCTACATGGACGGCTTCTGGGAGGGCGTGCAGTACTACAACCAGCAGAAGGGCAAGAACGTCAAGGTCCTCGGCTGGGACGAGAAGAACCAGAAGGGCGGCACGTTCGCCAACTCGTTCACCGACTCCAACAAGGGCAAGCAGATCACCCAGCAGTTCCAGCAGCAGGGTGCCGACATCGTGTTCCCGGTCGCCGGTGGCACGGGCGTCGGCTCGGCCGCGGCCGCGGCTGCCTCGGGCGGTCAGCTCTCCGTGATCTGGGTCGACACCGACGGCTGTGAGAGCGTCTCGCAGTACTGCAAGTACTTCCTGACCTCGGTGACCAAGAACCTCAGCGACTCGGTCCAGGAGTACGTCACCAAGGCTGCCGCGGGCACGTTCCCCAAGGGCAACTACGTCGGGACGCTCGACAACGACGGCACGGGCCTCGCCCCGTTCCACGACTTCGACAGCAAGGTCCCGGCCGACGTGAAGTCCGAGCTCGACAAGGTCAAGGCGGACATCATCTCCGGCAAGATCAAGATCACCTCGCCGAGCCAGCCTCAGTGAGACTGGTGCTGTGAGCTAGGGCCAAGAGGGGAGCACCGGGACACCCGGTGCTCCCCTCGGCACGTCCGGGACGCGTACGACATGATGAGGTCGTCGCGATCGGGCGGGTCCGAGGACAGGTCGACGATGGGGAGGTCCACACGTGAGGCTCGAGCTTCGCGGCATCACCAAGCGCTTCGGCGACCTGGTCGCCAACGACTCCATCGACCTCGTCGTCGAACCCGGCGAGATCCACGCGCTGCTCGGTGAGAACGGCGCCGGCAAGAGCACGTTGATGAACGTGCTCTACGGCCTCTACCAGCCCGACGAGGGCGAGATCCTGGTCGACGGCGAGCCGCTGGCGTTCGCCGGACCCGGCGACGCGATGCGCGCCGGCATCGGGATGGTGCACCAGCACTTCATGCTGATCCCCGTCTTCACCGTCGCGGAGAACGTCGAGCTCGGGCACGAGCGCACCCGCTTCGGCTTCCTCAGCACCGCGCGCCGCCCGGCGCGAGGTGCGCGAGGTCTCGGAGCGCTACGGCCTGCAGGTGCCGGTCGACGCGCTGGTCCAGGACCTCCCGGTCGGCGTCCAGCAGCGGGTCGAGATCGTCAAGGCGCTGGTCCGGCGACGCCCAGGTCCTGATCCTCGACGAGCCGACCGCCGTGCTGACCCCGCAGGAGACCGACGACCTGATGGAGGTGATGCGGTCGCTGAAGGAGGCCGGCACCTCGATCGTCTTCATCACCCACAAGCTGCGCGAGGTCCGGGCCGTCGCCGACCGGATCACCGTCATCCGCCGCGGCAAGGTCGTGGGCGAGGCGAGCCCGACCTCGACCGCCGAGGAGCTGGCCTCCCTGATGGTCGGCCGGCCGGTCCAGCTCGACATCGACAAGGACCCGGCGAAGCCGGGCGATCCGGTCCTCACCGTGGACGACGTGCGCGTGATCGACGAGACCGGCCAGGTCTCCGTCGACGGCGTGAGCTTCGAGGTCCGGGCCGGCGAGATCTACGCGCTCGCCGGGGTCCAGGGCAACGGCCAGACCGAGCTCACCGAGGCGCTGGTCGGCCTGGAGCGCGTGGACTCCGGCACCATCACCCTCGAGGGCCGCGACGTCACCCGGGCCAACGTCGACGACATCCTCGACCTCGGCGTCGGCTACGTGCCCGAGGACCGCCTCCACGACGGCCTGGTGAGCAGCTTCTCGGTCGCCGAGAACCTCGTCCTCGACCTCTACGACCGCGAGCCCTACTCCAACGGGATCTCGCTGGACCTCGACTACATCAGCAACGAACGCCGACGACCGGGTCGCCGAGTTCGACGTCCGCACGTCGTCGATCGAGCACTCCGCGTCCACCCTGTCGGGCGGCAACCAGCAGAAGGTCGTCCTCGCCCGCGAGCTGTCCCGGCCGCTGAAGCTGCTCGTCGTGGCCCAGCCGACCCGCGGTCTCGATGTCGGGTCGATGGAGTTCGTCCACCGGCGGATCGTCGCCGAGCGCGACAACGGCGCCGCCGTGGTCGTCGTGTCGACCGAGCTCGACGAGGTGCTCGGTCTCGCCGACCGGATCGGTGTCATGTACCGCGGCAAGATCATCGGCGAGCTGGCCGGGGGTGCCGATCCGGAGGAGATCGGCCTGCTGATGGCCGGCACGGTTGCCGACTCACCAGGAAGAGGTGTCGTCGTGAGCGAGAAGTCCGCCGACCCGGCGGCCGACCCGCAGGCCGCCCTCGTGCCGCCCGGCGCACGACGACGAGCCGGCCCGCGGCTTCTGGGGGCGCTACGCCCGGGCCAGCTCACTGGTCGTGACGCTGCTGGCGTTCGTGACCGCGATGGTGCTCGGCGGCATCCTGATCGCCGTCGCCGACCCGCGCACCCAGGACGCGTCGCACTACTTCTTCCAGTACCCCTGGGACACGTTCCAGCTACGGGTTCACCGCGATCTGGCACGGGCTACGTCGCGCTCTTCCAGGGTGCGATCTTCAACCCGCACACCGCGGCCAAGGGCACCTGGGCCGGCTACGTCGGGCCGATCTCGGAGACCCTGACCAACGCCACGCCGCTGATCCTGGGCGGGCTGTCGGTGGGCCTGGCCTTCCGGGCCGGCCTGTTCAACATCGGCGGCCAGGGCCAGGTCATCATGGGCGCGATCTGCGCCGGGTTCATCGGCTTCCACTACGACCTGCCGCCGGGCCTCCACCTGCTGGTCGGGATCCTCGCGGGCGCGCTGGGCGGTGCGGTCTGGGGCGGGCTGGCCGGCCTGCTCAAGGCCAAGACCGGGGCGCACGAGGTGATCACCACGATCATGCTCAACTACGTCGCGCTCTACCTTCCTGGCCTACCTGCTGTCGGTCAAGGGCTTCCAGGCGCCGCCGTACGGCCAGGCGATCTCCAACAAGGTCCGCGACAACGCGCAGCTGCCTCCCCTGCTCGGCGGCGACGTCCGCGTCCACGGCGGCCTGATCCTGGCCCTGCTCGCCGCGTGGTTCGTGCACTGGCTGCTGACCCGAGCACGCTCGGCTTCCGGCTGCGCGCGGTGGGCGCCAACCAGTTCGCCTCACGCACCGCCGGGATGAGCGTCGAGGGCAGCTACATCACGGTGATGCTCATGGCCGGCGCCCTGTGCGGGCTCGCCGGGGTCAGCCAGATCCTCGGCACGAACAGCCAGCTCACCGGTGACATCGACGCCGGCATCGGCTTCGACGCGATCACCGTCGCGCTGCTCGGCCGGGCCAACGCGAAGGGCATCGTCGCGGCCGGTCTGCTGTTCGGCGCGCTGCACGCCGGGGGCACGCAGATGCAGTCGGCCACCGGCGACCCCGATCGACCTGGTGCAGGTCATCCAGTCCCTGATCGTGCTGTTCATCGCGGCACCGATGCTGGTCCGCTCGATCTTCCGGCTGAAGGGCTCGGCGTCCGGCGTGGGCGGCGAGCTGGCGAAGGGGTGGAACGGATGAGCGACCGACGTGACCGCCGCCGAGCGAGCTGGTCCTCGAGCACGAAGGTCATCCGAGGCCCCGGTCTCGCCCGCCCAGACGCTTCGGTGGCGCCGCCGCCCTCGCGGTGATCGGGCTGGTGACCGATCTGGCGCTTCGGCATCGCCGGGCACCACCACCAGCGACGCGAGCATCCAGCTCGGCGCCCTGAACGCCGACCACGTGCCGCACTTCACCGTCCCCGCCGTGCCGGTCGCGTGGGTGACCGGCGTCGTCATCGTCCTGCTGGGGCTGCTCTGGCTGGCCCGTGCCGCGGCGTCGGCTACTTCGGTGCGGTCATGGGCGTCGGGGCTCGTCCTGTTCGTGGTCGCCCTGATCTGCTGGCTGGCCTCGGCCAGCTCGTTCGCCTTCGTCGACGTGGTCGGCCTGCTCACCAGCGCGATCCTGCTCGCCGTACCCGCTCGATCCTCGGAGCCCTGGCCGGGGTGATGTGCGAGCGGTCGGGCGTCATCAACGTCGCGATCGAGGGCCAGATGCTGGCGGGCGCCTGGGCGGCCGCGCTGCTCGGGACGCCTGGTCGGCAGCGCGGTCGGCGTGCTCGGTGCCGCCGTGGCCGGCGCGCTCATGGGCTGGCTGCTGGCCGTCTTCGCGATCCGCTACCTGGTCAACCAGGTCGTGCTCGGCGTCGTCCTCAACGTGTTCGCCGCCGGGCCTCACCGGCTTCTTCTACGACGCGTTCATGCAGCCGCACGCCGAGTCGCTCAACCAGCCGGCTCCGCTGATGAACCCGATCAAGATCCCGCTGCTGGGCGACATCCCGGTGGTCGGGCCGCTGCTGTTCGACACCAGCATCATCGTCTACCTCACCTACGTCCTGATCATCGCTGGTCGACATCTGGCTGTTCCGCACCCGGTGGGGTCTGCGCACCCGCGCCGTGGGCGAGCACCCCAAGGCCGCGGACACGGTCGGCATCAAGGTGCTGCGCGATGCGCTACCGCAACGTGATCATCGGCGGCGCGATCGCCGGCCTCGGCGGCTCGTACTTCGTCCTCCAGGTCGGCCAGTTCCCGAAGAACATCACCTCGGGCCAGGGCTTCATCGCCCTCGCCGCCGTGATCTTCGGGCGCTGGAGCCCGCGGGGCGCGGTCGGAGCCGCGCTGCTGTTCGGCTTCGCCTCGGCCATGCAGACCACGCTGTCGATCAACGCGCCGTCCGATCCCGTCGAACTTCGTCGCGATGCTGCCCTACCTCGCCACCATCCTCGCCGTGGCCGGACTCGTCGGGAAGGTCCGGGCCCCGGCCGCCGACGGCGAGCCCTACGTGAAGGGATGAGCGTGGCCGGACGATCGCTTCGACTGGGACGCCCTGCAGGCGCGAGGCCGTCGCGCGTCTCGCGGCGTGCCTACGCGCCGTACTCCCACTACCCGGTGGGCGCCGCGGCGACCGCCGACGACGGCCGGGTGCTCGTCGGCTGCAACGTCGAGAACGCGGCCGTACGGCGTGGTGCTGTGTGCCGAGTGCGGGGTGGTCAGCTCGCTGCACGCCACCGGCGGCGGGCGGCTGACCCACGTGGTCTGCGTGAACGGCGAGGGCGACGTGATCATGCCGTGCGGTCGCTGCCGCCAGCTGCTGTGGGAGAACGGCGGCGCCGCGCTCGAGGTGATGACGACGCCGGCGTACGCCGGATGGACGAGGTCCTGCCGGACGCGTTCGGGCCCGAGGACCTGGACCGGGTCGCGGAGGCCGGACCATGGCGCCTGAGGCCCGGCCACGACGCGGTCGAGGTGATCAGCGCCAAGCGTGACCGCCAGGAGCTCTCCGACAGCCAGATCGACTGGGTCGTCGACGCCTACACCCGCGGCGTCGTCGCCGACGAGCAGATGTCGGCGCTGGCGATGGCGATCCTGCTGAACGGGATGAACCGGCGCGAGATCGGTCGCTGGACCGCCGCGATGATCGCGTCGGGGGAGCGGATGGACTTCTCCTCGCTGTCCCGGCCGACCGCCGACAAGCACTCCACGGGGGGCGTGGGCGACAAGATCACCCTGCCCCTGGCTCCTCTCGTGGCGGCCTGCGGTGTCGCCGTCCCGCAGCTGAGCGGACGCGGTCTCGGCCACACCGGCGGCACCCTCGACAAGCTCGAGTCGATCCCGGGCTGGCGGGCCGCGCTGTCGAACGACGAGATGCTGGCCCAGCTGGAGTCGGTGGGCGCGGTGGTCTGCGCGGCCGGTGACGGCCTGGCCCCCGCGGACAAGAAGCTCTACGCGCTCCGCGACGTCACCGGCACGGTGCCGGCGATCCCGCTGATCGCGTCGTCGATCATGTCGAAGAAGATCGCCGAGGGCACGGGTGCGCTGGTGCTCGACGTGAAGGTCGGCACCGGCGCCTTCATGACCACCGTCGACGAGGCACGCGAGCTGGCGACCACGATGGTGGCGCTCGGGCAGGACGCCGGGGTCCACACGGTCGCGCTGCTCACCGACATGTCGACGCCGCTGGGCTCACCGCCGGCAACGCCGTCGAGGTGCAGGAGTCGGTCGACGTGCTCGCGGGTGGTGGTCCGGCGGACGTCGTCGAGCTCACCCTCGCGCTGGCCCGGGAGATGCTGGCCGGGGCCGGGAGAGCGGACGTCGATCCCGCCGACAAGCTCGCGGACGGCTCGGCGATGGACGCCTGGCGGGCGATGATCTCCGCCCAGGGCGGCGACGCGTCGGCGGCGCTGCCACCGGGCCCGCGAGACCCACGTGGTGCCCGCTCCGGCGTCCGGGACGCTGACCCGCCTCGACGCACTCGCGGTCGGACTGGCCGCCTGGCGTCTCGGCGCCGGTCGCGCGCGCAAGGAGGACGCCGTCCAGGCCGGGGCCGGTGTCGTCTGGCACGCCCGGCCGGGTGACGCGGTCACCGAGGGTGAGCCGCTGTTCACGCTGCACACCGACGAGCCCGAGAGGTTCGCCCGCGCCCTCGAGGTGCTCGAGGGCGGCTACGACGTGGGCGACGCGTCGGCGTACACCGCGCAGCCGCTGGTGATCGACCGGATCGGCTGAGGCCGGCGGACCCGTCGCGATGGTCTCGTGACGGTCGCAGAGCGACCTCCTCGACCGACGGCCACCGGTTCGCAGAGCGACCTCCTCGACCGACGGCGATCAGAGGAGGAGCAGGACCACGGTCTCGGCGACGCAGCCGGGCTTGTCGTGGCCCTCGACCTCGATGGTGTGCCGCAGGGTCAGCTGGGTGCCCGCGGGGACGGCGGTGACCTCGCCCATCACCACGCGGCTGCGGATCCGGGAGCCGACGGGCACCGGGCTGGGGAACCGCACCTTGTTCACGCCGTAGTTGAGCTTGGCGCCGGGCGTCTCCAGGGAGAACACCTGCGCCCCGAGGAACGGGACCAGCGCCAGGGTCAGGTAGCCGTGGGCGATCGTGCCGCCGAACGGCCCGGCGGCCGCCCGGTCGACGTCGACGTGGATCCACTGGTGGTCGCCGGTGGCGTCGGCGAAGCGGTTCACCCGGTCCTGGTCGATCTCCAGCCAGTCGCTGACGCCGAGCTCCTGCCCGGACAGTCCGGCCAGCTCGTCGAGGTCGTCGAGGACACGCATGGAGCCTCCGCTTCGAGGTGGTCGTGGTCTCGACAGGCTCGACCGACGGCACGGCGGGTCTGCCAGGATCTGGGTCATGTCCGAACTTACCCGTGACCAGATCCAGCGGGCCCCGAAGGTGCTGCTCCACGACCACCTCGACGGCGGGCTGCGGCCGCAGACGGTGCTGGAGCTCGCCGAGGCCGTCGGGCACGACCTGCCGGCCGACGACGCGGAGTCGCTGGGCGACTGGTTCGCCGCGGCGGCGGACTCGGGCTCCCTGGTGCGCTACCTGGAGACCTTCGACCACACGGTCGCCGTCATGCAGACCGAGGAGGCGATCGAGCGGGTCGCCCGCGAGTGCGTGGCCGACCTGGCCGCCGACGGCGTCGTCTACGCCGAGGTCCGCTACGCCCCCGAGCAGCACGTCGGCCGCGACCTCACCCTCGACCAGGTGGTCGGCGCGGTCCGGTCGGGGTTCGAGGCCGGCATGGTGGAGGCCGACGGCCGGATCGTCGTCCGCCAGCTCCTCACCGCGATGCGGCACCAGGCGCGCTCCCGCGAGATCGCCGAGCTCTCGGTGGCCTGGCGCGACGCAGGCGTCGTGGGCTTCGACATCGCCGGCGCCGAGGCCGGCTTCCCGCCGACCCGTCACCTGGACGCGTTCGAGTACCTCCAGCGCCAGAACTTCCACTTCACGATCCACGCGGGCGAGGCGTTCGGTCTGCCGTCGATCTGGGAGGCGATCCAGTGGTGCGGCGCCGACCGCCTCGGTCACGGGGTCCGGATCGTCGACGACATCACCGTCGACGGCGACGGCGTGGCGCACCTCGGCCGGCTCGCGGCCTACGTGCGCGACAAGCGCATCCCGCTGGAGCTGGCCCCCGCGTCGAACATCCAGACCGGCGCGGCCGCCTCCATCGCCGAGCACCCGATCGGGCTGCTCACCGACCTGCAGTTCCGGGTCACCGTCAACACCGACAACCGGTTGATGTCCCAGACCTCGATGACCGACGAGATGGCAGCCCTGGTCGACGCCTTCGGCTACGACCTGGCCCGGCTGCGGTGGTTCACCATCAACGCGATGAAGTCGGCGTTCCTGCCCTTCGACGAGCGGCTGGAGATCATCGAGGGCATCGTGAAGCCCGGGTACACCGCGCTCGGGGTCGGCTGAGGCCGGCCGGTCACCGGGCGCCCGCCAGCGTCCTGATCCGCGCGGTGGCCTCGGGCACCGACACGACCTCGCACCCGAGCGCCGCGGCGCCGGCGATCACCCGGCGCTGGTCGCGCATCAGGGCCCACCCCCGGCGGACCAGCACCAGCGGCGGCTTGCGGTGCTCGCGCAGGTCGCGGGTGAGCCGGCGCCAGAAGGTCACCAACGGCCGCTGGCTCAGGCAGAACGCCGCCGCGAGGACGCCGGCTTCCCGGCACGCGGCCACCACCTCCTGGGCGAAGATCCCCTCCGCCACGAAGAGCCGGGAGCCGTCCAGCTCGACCACGTGGGAGCCGGAGGGCCCGTTCCGGGCGATGTCGTAGAGCGGCGCCAGGGTCCGGCCCTGGGTGGCCAGCTCGCAGATCGCGCGCACCGCCTCGTCGTGGTGCCACGAGCCGGCGTCGTCCCAGTCGACCAGGCCGGCGTTCGCGCCGTGCTCGATGCGCGGGAGGGCCGGGTCGTCGCCGCTGCGGTAGAAGTCGTCCAGACGGAGCACCGGGAGGCCGGTGTGGGCCGACAACCGCGACTTCCCGACGCCGGACGGTCCCGCCAGGACCACGACCCGGGCCGGTGTCGGTTCAGCGGGGGCCGGAGGCACCGGGACATTGTGCCGGAGCGGCTGACCCGTTCGAACCAGACCCCGTCGTCGTTCGGACGGGATTGCCCAATCGTCCTCCGTGTCGGGTAAAAGAACTGAGACTGGAGGTCGCGGCCAGGGGGGTCGCACCACGGAACGTAGGGGGAACCTCTCGATGCGCGTGTCACTGTCTCGCGTCGTCACCTTGGCTCTGGCCGGCGCCCTCACGGCGCTGGCCGCCCCGACCGCGTCGGCGAGCCTGCCGCTCGACCGGGTCCAGCACCGGGTGAAGGTCTACAAGGTGAAGGTCGACCCCCGCCTGTTCGGCGTGCACGACGCCGCCCTGAACTCGCTGTCGCGTCCGGGCACCGGCTCCATCCGGCTCTGGGACACCGGGACCCAGTGGGGGCAGCTCGAGCCCACGCCCGGCACCTGGAAGTTCGCCCGCCTCGACCAGATCGTCACCGCGGCCCACGCCAACAACACGGCGGTCACCCTGGTGCTCGGTCTCTCGCCCGCCTACGCCGCCGCCAGGTCCAGCGACGCGCCCGACGTGAGCCTGTACCAGAGCTACCTGCGCACGATCATGCAGCGCTACTCAGCAGCGAGCTGGGGCTACCGCGGCATCGCGGCGTACCAGGTGTGGAACGAGGCGAACATCTCGACGTTCTGGACCGGGACGACGACCCAGCTCGCCGAGCTGACCAAGGCGGCGTACGACGTGCGCAACCAGGTCGACCCGGGGGCGCAGATCATCGCGCCGGCCATGGTCACCCGGCTCCGGTTCGAGCAGAAGGCGATCGCGGCCTTCTACGCGACCAAGGTGCCGGCGACCGGCAAGCCGGTGTGGAAGTACGTCGACGCGGTCTCGCTGAACCTGTACCCGACGGACCGGGTCACCACCAAGGCCGGCCTGCGCCCGTCGATCCCCGAGGACTCGATCGGGCTGCTCAACTCGACCCGCGCCATGCTCGCCAAGGTCAAGGTCCCGGCCTCGATCCCGGTCTGGGACACCGAGATCAACTACGGCATGGGCCGGGCCGCCACGGTCGCGCCGATCTCGGAGGCCCGTCAGGTCGCGAACGTGATGCGGACCTACCTGCTGAACGCCGCGCAGGGGGTCGCCCGGGTCAACTGGTACGCCTACGACATGGGCAACCTCACCACCGGTGGCACCCTGGGCAACACGCTGCTGACCGACCCCGCCGACCGAGCGGCCGGCACCCTGACCCCGGCCGGCGAGGCGTTCACCCGCATCCAGGGATGGATGAAGGGCACGCTGGTGGGCACCGCCACGAAGCGGCCCTGCATCGCCGACCGGCACGGCACCTACACCTGCCTGATCACCTACGCCCGTGGCGTCGGCCGCGTCTACTGGAACCCGTTCCACACCGTGAAGGTGACGCTGGTGCCGTCGGCGTCGAAGAAGACCGACCAGTACGGCGCGACCACGCGGGCCAGGGGCGGCTCGAAGCTCAAGGTCACCTACATGCCGGTCCTGGTGAAGTCGAAGCGATGACCCGTCGGGCCCCCGCACCCGCTTGTTAGGATGCGACCTCGTCCGAGGGGGGCCATGTTCCGACTGTCGAACCGGTCGGGCGCGCGACGCGCGCCCGTCGTCGTCCCACTGGTGGTCTCGCTCGCCGCCGCGCTCGTGCTCTCCGTGTGCCTGCCGGCGTCCGCCGTGGACGTGCGCGTCCGGCACACGCTGTTCGGGATGCACGACGGCACGGGCAGCAGCGAGTCGTTCCAGCACGTCCACGAGGGCGCGGTCCGGCTCTGGGACGTCGGCGTGCAGTGGCAGCAGGTCGAGACGTCGCGCGGGCACTACAGCTGGGCCACGCTCGACCAGCTGGTCGCCCAGGCCCAGGCCGCCCATGCCGAGGTCACCATGGTGGTGGCCCTCACGCCGCACTTCTACGCCGCCCGGCCCACCGACCCGCCGCGGAACCTCGACCGGTACCGGGCCTTCGTCCGCGCCCTGATGAAGCGCTACCGCAGCTTCCACGGCCACCGCGGGATCGCGGCGTACGAGGTCTGGAACGAGGCGAACATCTCGACGTTCTGGACCGGCACGCCCGCGAAGATGGCGCAGATGACCCGGGTGATGGACCAGGTGCGCGACCGGTTCGACCCGCGGGCCAAGGTGATCGCGCCACCCATGGTGACCCGGCTCAAGTACCAGCTGGTCGGCCTGTCCCGCTACTACCACCAGCGCGTCAACGGCGTCCCGGTGTGGCGGTACGTCGACGCCGTCGCGCTGAGCCTCTACCCCCTGCCGACGTACGGCCGGCGCACGGGTGTGCCCGAGGACGCGATCCGGCAGCTGAACGTCGTCGAGAAGCGGCTGCACGGCGCGGGCGTCCCCCGCTCCAAGGCGATCTGGAACACCGAGGTCAACTACGGGCTGCAGAGCGGCTCACTGGGCGGCACTCCCGCACGCCGGGTCTCGGAGGCGCGCCAGGCGGCCAACGTCGTGCGCACGTACCTGCTCAACGCCGCTGCGGGCGTCAAGCGGGTGTTCTGGTACCGCTACGACATGCACCGGTTCGCCGGCGGAGGCGGGATCGCCAACACGCTGCTGTCCGCCCTCAACCGGCCCGAAAGCGTGACCGGCGCGGGTGGTGCGTACCTCCGTGCCCAGCGCTGGATGCACGGCACCCTGGTCGGCCCGCGGCACGGCCGCCCCTGCCGTGCCGACCGCCACGGCACCCACCGGTGCGTGGTCCGTGACGCGAGCGGGCGTCGGTACATCTACTGGAACCCCTTCCACGGGGCGACCGTGCGGCTGCCGAAGGGCGTCCACCACCTGCAGGGCGTGCTCGGGGCCACCTCGACGGTCAAGCCCCGGTCGACCCTGAAGGTCTCCTACAAGCCGGTCATGGTCAGTCGCTGAACGGCGCGAAGCCCCTCGCCCACGCACCCCCCTCGTTCCTCGGGGCGATGTCCCACGTCGCCATGGTCTCGACGCGCCCGTCACGGCTTCGCGCGCTCAGCCGTGGGGCTTGCTCGACCCGCCTTCGCCCACGCAGCCCCCTCGTTCCTCGGGGCGATGTCCCACGTCGCCATGGTCTCGACGCGCCCGTCACGGCTTCGCGCGCTCAGCCGTGGGGCTTGCTCGACCCGCCTTCGCCCACGCAGCCCCCTCGTTCCTCGGGGGCTGCTGCTCAGACGCCGATCGGGTGCCAGACGGTCTTGGTCTCGAGCACGGCGGTCATCCGGTCGAGACCCGGGTCGTCGCTCCAGTCCGGCTCGGCCGCGGGGGCGCGGCGTACGCGCTTGAGGTTGGCCGCGGCCTCGACCTCGAGGGCGGTCGCCTGCTCGGGGTCGCCCGCGAGCCCGGTGAGGTCGATCGCGTTGACGTCCATGTGGGAGGCCAGGGTCGTCGCGGTGCGGTCGAGCGAGCCGGTCAGGACGTTGACGACGCCGCCCGGCACGTCGGAGGTGGCCAGCACCTCGGCGAAGGTGACCGCCGGCAGCGGCCGGTCGGCGGACGACGTGACCACCACGGTGTTGCCGGAGACGATCACCGGGGCGACCACGCTGACGAGCCCGAGCAGGCTCGACTCCTGGGGGGCGATCACGGCGACCACGCCGGTCGGCTCGGGGGTCGAGAGGTTGAAGAACGGACCGGCCACGGGGTTGGCGTTGCCCACGACCTGGGTGAGCTTGTCGGCCCAGCCGGCGTACCAGACGAGGCGGTCGATCGACGCGTCGAGCAGCCGGCCGGCGGCCGCGGCCGTGCGGCCCTCGCCCTGGCGCAGCGCCTCCACGAACTGCGGGCGACGGTCCTCCATCACCTCGGCGATCCGGTAGACCACCTGGCCGCGGTTGTACGCCGTGCGGCCGGACCAGCCCGGGAAGGCCTTGCGGGCCGCGGACACGGCGTCGCGGGCGTCCTTGCGCGAGGCCAGCGCGGCGTTGGCGACGAAGCGGCCACGGGCGTCGAGCACCTCGTAGGAGTGGCCCGACTCCGAGCGCGGGAACTCCCCGCCGATGAAGAGCTTGTAGGTCTTCCGGACGTCGATGCGCGTCATCGCAGGTAGGCCTCCAGACCGTGGCGGCCGCCCTCGCGGCCGTAGCCCGACTCCTTGTAGCCGCCGAAGGGGCTGGTCGGGTCGAACTTGTTGAACGTGTTGGCCCAGACGACACCGGCGCGCAGCGCGTTGGCCATCTTCAGGATCCTGGACCCCTTGTCGGTCCACACGCCCGCGGACAGGCCGTACGGCGTGTTGTTGGCCTTCTCGATCGCCTCCGCCGGCGTGCGGAAGGTCAGCACCGACAGGACCGGGCCGAAGATCTCCTCGCGGGCGATCCGGTGGGCCTGGGTGACGCCGGTGAAGATCGTGGGCGCGAACCAGAAGCCGTGGTCGGGCAGCTCGCAGGGCGCCGACCAGCGCTCGGCTCCCTCCTGCTCGCCGATCTCGGACAGCTCGCGGATCTTGGCCAGCTGCTCCGCGGAGTTGATCGCGCCGACGTCGGTGTTCTTGTCCAGCGGGTCACCCACGCGCAGGGTGGCCATCCGGCGCTTGAGCCGGGCCAGCACCTCGTCGGCGACGTTCTCCTGCACCAGCAGGCGGGAGCCGGCGCAGCAGACGTGGCCCTGGTTGAAGAAGATGCCGTTGACGATGCCCTCGACGGCCTGGTCGAGCGGGGCGTCGTCGAAAACGATGTTGGCGGCCTTGCCGCCGAGCTCGAGGGTGACCCGCTTGTCGGTGCCGGCGACGGACTTCGCGATCGCCCGGCCGACCTCGGTCGAGCCGGTGAACGCGACCTTGTCGACGTCCGGGTGGGAGACGAGCGCGCGACCCGTGTCGCCCGCACCGGTGATGATGTTGACGACACCCGGCGGGAGGTCGGCCTGCTGGCAGATCTCCGCGAACAGCAGGGCCGTCAGCGGTGTGGTCTCGGCCGGCTTGAGGACGACGGTGTTGCCGGCGGCGAGGGCAGGCGCGATCTTCCACGACAGCATCAGCAGCGGGAAGTTCCAGGGGATCACCTGGCCGGCGACGCCGAGCGACTCGGTCCCGAAGCCGGAGTACTCGAGCTTGTCGGCCCACCCGGCGTAGTAGAAGAAGTGCGCCGCCGCGATCGGCACGTCGACGTCGCGGGTCTCCTTGATCGGCTTGCCGTTGTCGATCGACTCGAGCACGGCGAGCTCGCGACCGCGCTCCTGGATGATCCGGGCGATCCGGAAGAGGTACTTGGCTCGCTCGCGGCCGGGCATCCGGCCCCAGACCCGGCTGTGCGCCCGCCGGGCGGCCTTGACCGCGAGGTCGACGTCGGCCTCGTCGGCCTCCGCGATCTCCGCCAGGACCTCCTCGGTGGAGGGGCTGATGGTCTTGAAGCTCCGGCCCCGGCCGTCGACGAAGTCGCCGTTCACGAACAGGCCGTAGGACGGCGAGATGTCGACGACCGAGCGGGACTCGGGTGCCGGGGCGTAGTCGAAGGGGGTCGTGGTCTTCGCCATGTCGATCAGTCCAGGGTGAAGTAGTCGGGGCCGGAGTAGCGGCCGGTGGTGAGCTTGGTGCGCTGCATGAGCAGGTCGTTGAGCAGGGTGGAGGCGCCGAAGCGGAACCAGTCGGGGTCGAGCCAGTCCTGGCCGGCCACCTCGTTGACCATGACGAGGTACTTGATGGCGTCCTTGCTGGTGCGGATGCCGCCGGCCGGCTTCACGCCGATCATCCGGCCGGTCTGCTCGCGGAAGTCGCGGACCGCCTCGAGCATGACCAGGGTGACCGGCAGCGTGGCGGCCGGCTGGATCTTGCCGGTGGAGGTCTTGATGAAGTGGGCCCCGGCCATCATCGCCAGCCAGCTCACACGTCGTACGTTGTCGTAGGTCTGGAGCTCGCCGGTCTCGAAGATCACCTTCAGGTGGGCCGGTCCGGCGGCCTCGCGCACGGCCACGATCTCCTCGAAGACCTGCAGGTAGTGGCCGGCCAGGAACGCGCCCCGGTCGATCACCATGTCGACCTCGTCGGCACCGGCTGCCACGGCGTCGCGGGTGTCGGCGAGCTTGACGTCCATCGCGGCCCGGCCGCTCGGGAACGCCGTGGCGACCGACGCGACGTGGACGCCGCTGGAGCCGAGCGCCTGCTTGGCGGTGGCGACCATGTCGGGGTAGACGCAGACGGCGGCCGCCGACGGGCAGGTCGGGTCGGCGGGGTCCGGGTGGATCGCCTTGGCCGAGAGGGCGCGCACCTTGCCGGGGGTGTCCTGGCCCTCGAGGGTGGTCAGGTCGACCATCGAGATGGCGAGGTCGATCGCGAACGCCTTGGCGGTGGTCTTGATCGAGCGCGTGCCGAGGCCCGCGGCGCGCTGCTCGGCGCCCACCTGGTCGACGCCGGGGAGCCCGTGCAGGAAACGGCGCAGCGACGTCTCGGAGGCCGTGACGTCGGCCCAATCGTGACCTGGCTCGGTGCTCGGGGGTGCTGTGCTCGTCACCCACCCAGCATAGAGTTGCGGGTCCGGCGCCCGGTATTCGAGCGCCGGGCCCGACCCGGGCCCAGGACGACCAGGAGACGACATGGCCGAGCAGGTGGCCGAGGAGCTGCAGCGGTTCCGCCCGACCAACGGCCGGTTCATGGGCGCCCTCGGGCTGGTCCTGTGCGCGTTCGTGGCCGCGGTCTTCGTCCTCTACGAGTCACCGCACGTAGCGGTGCCGGGTGTGCTCGGCTGTGCCTGCGGGGCCGTGCTGGTGTGGCTGGCGATGCTGCGGCCGAGCGTCGCCGCCTCGCCCACGGAGCTGCGGCTGCGCACCCTCTTCGAGAACGTCTCGATCCCGATCGCGTCCATCGACACCGTCGTGGTGCGTCGCTACCTCCTGGTCCGTGCGGGCGGCCAGAAGTACATCTGCCCCGCGATCAGCCGCCCCCTCCGCAAGACCGTGCGCACCGAGATGCGCTGGGGCGGGCAGCAGTTCATGGCACCGGGGCTCTCCGAGGAGAGCCTGAGCGGTGGCACGCTGCAGACCCAGGTCGACCGGAACGAGCTGTCCTACCCCGACTTCGTCGAGCAGCGGATCGGCCAGCTGGCCGCGAACGACCGGGCCCGACGCGGCATCGAGGAGCGGTCGGAGGAGGAGTACGAGCTCGGCTCCGAGGTCGTACGCCGGGTCGCGTGGCTCGAGATCGGTGCCCTGGGTGTCTTCGCGGTCGCGTTCGTGGTGGCGCTGGTGGTCACGTAGGGGTGGTTTCGTGACGGTCGCAGAGCGACCTCCTCAACCACCGGAGACGGCGCAGGGCGACCTCCTCCACCGACGGCGACCGCGGGACGCCTGTCACCGGTGGTTGAGGAGGCGCGCTAGCGCCGTCTCGAAACCATGGTGACCCGTGCGTCGGCCCCGATCAGAGGCCGGCTGCTGCCTTGATGTCGTCGCGGAGCGCGTCCAGGCGGGCGGCGGCCGAGATGCGCGCGGCGTCGACGCCCGCCTCGGCGTCGACCGGGACGACCACCTCCAGGTAGCACTTCAGCTTCGGCTCGGTGCCGCTCGGGCGCACGATCACGCGCGCCCCGCTGCCGAGGCGGTAGCGCAGGCCGTCGGTCGGCGGTAGCCCGCCGTCTCCCTCGGCCAGGTCGTCGACGGACTCGACCGGCAGGCCGCCGAGCGTGGCCGGGGGCGTGGCCCGCAGACGGGCGAGAGCGGTGGCGATCTGACCGAGGTCGGTGACCCGCACCGACAGCTGGTCGGTCGCGTGCAGCCCGTGCACCAGGGCCAGGTCGTCGAGCACGTCGACCAGCGAACGGCCCTGCGCCTTCTCGGCGGCCGCCAGCTCGCACAGCAGCAGCAGCGCCGAGACGCCGTCCTTGTCCTTCACGTGCTCGGGGTCGACGCAGTACCCCAGCGCCTCCTCGTAGCCGAAGGCGAGCCCCTCGACCTTGCTGATCCACTTGAACCCGGTCAGCGTCTCCGCGAACGGCTGGCCGGCCGCCGCCGCCATCTTCCCCAGCAGGCTGGAGGAGACGATCGAGCAGGCGTAGGTGCCGGCGTGGCCGGTCGTGAGCAGGTGGTGCGCCAGCAGCGCCCCCACCTCGTCGCCGCGCAGCATCCGCCAGCCGTGGGCGTCCGGGACGGCGGCGGCACACCGGTCGGCGTCCGGGTCGTTGGCCACGACGAGGTCGACACCACGCTCGGCGGCCAGCGCGAGGGCCAGGTCCATCGCCCCGGGCTCCTCGGGGTTGGGGAAGGCCACGGTCGGGAAGTCGGCGTCGGGCTGCTCCTGCTGCGGGACGACGTACGGCGCGTCGAAGCCGGCCGTCTCGAGCACCTGGACCGCCGAGGTGCCGCCGACACCGTGCAGAGGCGTGTAGACCAGCCGCAGGTCGCGCGGGCCGTCGCCGGCCAGGCCGGCCACGGTGTCCAGGTAGGTGTCGACGACGCTGTCACCGAGCACCGTCCAGCCGTCGCTGCGAGGGACCTCGGCGACGGAGCCCACGGCGTCGATGTGGGCGGCGATCTCCGCGTCGGCGGGCGGCACGATCTGGCTGCCGTCACCGAGGTAGACCTTGTAGCCGTTGTCGCGAGGCGGGTTGTGGCTCGCCGTGACCATCACGCCGGCGACGCAGTCGAGCTCGCGGATCGCGAACGCGAGCACGGGGGTCGGGAGCGGACGCGGCAGCACGAGGGCCCGCAGGCCGGCGCCGGTCATCACCTCGGCGGTGTCGCGCGCGAACACGTCGGAGTTGTGGCGGGCGTCGTACCCGATCACGACCGAGGCCTCGCGCCCCGTGCCCGGGTCCTTCGACCGCTGCTCCTCGAGGTACGCCGCGAGGCCGGCCGCCGCCCGGGTGACCACGACGCGGTTCATCCGGTTGGACCCGGCTCCGAGCTCGCCGCGCAGCCCGGCCGTCCCGAACTCCAGCGTCCCGTCGAACCGGTCGGCGAGCTCGGTCAGCGCTGCCTCGTCGTCTCGATCGAGGAGCGCCTCGAGCTCGGCCCGCGTCGTCGGGTCGGGGTCGTCCGCCGCCCACGCCCGGGCCCGCTCGCGCAGTTCGTCTGTCTGGGGGTCGCTCACCCACAGGAGGCTAGGGCACGTCGGAGGGGCCGGGCATGATCGGCTGCGTGACCACGTTGCCACCGCCTGAGCCGGGGGACCGGCCGATCGCGACCCGCATCCGGGAGCTGGACGCGGTGGTCGGGCGGGAGCGGTTCGTCGAGGTGTGCGTCGACCTGCTCGAGGGTGCCGACCGGGCGGCGTACGTGCCGGAGCTGCGCTACCTGACGGGGCATCCGTGGGCCGACGACGACCCCGTGCGCGATCCCGCCGGTGTGGAAGGACTACTGGGTCCGTACCTGGGGAGCGCGGGGGCTCCTCCACTGCTGGGGCGACGCCGCGACGAGACCGGTGGTGGCGGGGCTGGCCGACGAGCACTACCGTCCCGCCGAGATGTGTCTCAAGGTGTCCACCCAGCACGAGGTCGCCGGCGCCGGGCCGGGGGCGGCGTTGCTGACCCGCCACGCGCTGCCGCGGGTGCGTGCGAACGCCGTCCGGGCGCTCGGCGTCGTGGGCGACACCGAGCACACCGACGACGTGCTGGCCCTCCTGCACGACCCCGAGCCGCAGGTCCGCCGGCATGCGGACCGCGCCTACCGGCGGATGGCGACACGACTGGACCTGCCTCCGCTCGAGGGTCAGGGGTGAGGCGCGGCTTCGCGTTCTCGGGCAGCTGGACGGTCGATGCACCGGTGGGGCGCGTGCAGGAGGTGCTGGTGGACCTCCAGCGCTACCCGGAGTGGTGGCGGCAGGTGCGCGCCGTCGGTGGCTGGCCGGCGATCCTTTCCCCGGTCCTGCGGCGCGGTCCTGCGGTGGAACCACGGGCGGATGATGCGCGGCTGCGTCGAGGGGCTGCGGGCGCGCGTGGTCTCGTGACAGGCGCAGAGCGCCTTCCTCGACCGCCGGCTACCGGCGGACCGCGCGTTGAGCTCGACCGCCGCGCGACTGGCTGGAGCGCGCTTGCCTCGACCGCGCCGCGACGGCGACGGTGGCACCGGTGGTTGAGGAGGCGCGCTAGCGCCGTCACGAAACCCGGTGACCTCCGGCGACGGCCGTCGCTCAGATGCGGGGGACGATCCGGGTGAGCAGGTCGCCCATCCGGGCGGCGGCGGCGCGGCCGGCCTCGAGCACCTCGGCGTGGTCGAGCGGTTGCCCGGAGATGCCGGCGGCCAGGTTGGTGACCAGGGAGATGCCGAGCACCTCCATCCCGGCCTCGCGGGCGGCGATCGCCTCGAGGGTCGTGCTCATCCCGACCAGGTCGCCACCGATCCGGCGCACCATCTCGATCTCGGCCGGCGTCTCGTAGTGGGGGCCGGGGAACTGGACGTAGACACCCTCGTCGAGCGTCGGGTCGGCGTCGCGGCACATCGCCCGGAGCCGGGACGAGTAGAGGTCGGTGAGGTCGACGAAGTGGGCGCCCTCGATGGGGGAGCGGGCGGTGAGATTGATGTGGTCCCTGATCAGTACCGGGGTGCCCGGCGACCACGCCTCGTTCAGCCCGCCGCACCCGTTGGTGAGCACGATCGTGCGGCAGCCGGCCGCGGCGGCCGTCCGGACCGGGTGGACGACGGCGGCGACGCCCTTGCCCTCGTAGTAGTGGGTACGGCTGCCGAAGAGCAGCAGCCGGCGTTCGCCCAGCTGGAGGCTGCGGATGGTGCCGGAGTGTCCCGCCACGGCGGCCGCGGAGAAGCCCGGCAGGTCCGTCGTCGCGATCTCCACGCTCTGCTCGGAGCTCAAGGCAGCGGCGGCGGGCAGCCAACCGGAGCCGAGCACGAGGGCCACGTCGTGGCGCTCCACGCCGGTGAGCTCGGCCAGGGTGCGGGCGGCCTCCTGGGCCTGCTCCTGAGGGGTCACGGCGCACGAGCCTAGGGCACCCTCCGGCCGCGCGCCGCCCCGACGGGAACCCCAGGTCGTCTAGTGTGAACGGACCACAGAATCATCCATCGAGATGATTGCGTTGGGCGGCTCGATGGCTCAACCTGGAACAGGTCCAACTGGGGGGTTGACCGTGGGGGGTCCGCGATACGTCGCGCTTGCGCTGCTCGCGCCGTTCTTCGGCATGCCTGCAGCCGCGGCAGTTGCCGCGGGCCCCTTTCCCTCCCTCGACGGTCTCTCCGCGCACGGCCAGCACGCGGTGGTCCACCGGGTCGCCGCCGACCGTGTCGTCCGCACCTCCGACCACGTCGTCACCCGCGGTGACGTCCGGCACGGCACCTCGCGACGGTTGAGCGCCCCCGCCCACGTGCGCCTGCTGGCGGCCCGGCTCTACTGGGGCTCCCGCCCGCCGTCGTACCCCTCCACCAGCCGGATGCACCACGACCTGCGTCAGACCTCCCACTACTTCGCCCAGGTCTCGCGGGGGCGGCAGCACGTGCACGTCCGGCTGACCCGGTGGGTCCGGGTCGCGGCCTCCGGCGACGTCATGTGCAACACCCAGGGCCGATCGGTCACCGCGGCCAGGGCCGCCCTCCGTCGCGCCGGCTACCACCCCGGTCGCTTCAACCGGCTGATGATCTTCACCGAGCAGTGCAACGCCGCGGCCTCGGCCGCGGAGCTGCCCGGGCACGTGAGCTGGATCCGGTTCCGGGCACCCGGGATGGCCACGCTCGTCCACGAGCTCGGCCACAACATGGGGCTCGAGCACGCCTACGGCGTGGTCTGCCGGCAGGACGGTCGCCGGGTCGCCCTCGGCGGCGCCTGTCTGCCGGTCGAGTACGGCGACAGCTGGGACGCGATGGGCCACTCGACCGGTTCCTACTCGGCGCCGGTGCTCGCCCGGCTCGGTTGGGCGGGCAGGATCCAGACCGTCCGCCGGTCCGGCACGTATCCCCTGGCCGACGTCGCCCGGTCGCGGACGACGAACCAGGCGCTGCGGATCCGGACCGGTGCCACGACCTACTGGGTGGAGTACCAGCCCGAGCACAGCCCGCAGGTCGGCCGCACCATCCCCGGCGTGATGATCCGCCGGCAGGTCGGTCGTGGCCCGGTCGAGATGATCGACGCCTCGCCGGGCAACCCGACCGGCATCGCCTACCCCGACCCCGACCTGACCAACGCGGCCCTCCCGGTCGGGAGCAGCCTGACCACGCCGGAGGACATCCGGTTCACCACGGTCGCGACGGGGCGTCACGCCCAGGTCCGGGTCACGTTCGGCCAGCCGGCCGCTGCTCCGGACGCGCCGGTCGTGGCGCGGGTCGCCCCCGTGCACGACGGCTACCGCGTGCACTGGACGGCGCCGGCGGACAACGGTCAGATCGTCCTCGGCTACCGGGTGACCGCCCAGCCGAGCGGGGTGTCGACGTTCGTGCGCAGCCCGGCGGGTTACCGCACCACGGCGCACTTCCCGCTCTCGAAGCTCGGCACCGCGCCCCCGACGTTCACGGTCAAGGCGCTGAACCAGGACGGGTGGTCGTCGGTGAGCGCCAGCGACCCGGTGCCCGGTGATCCGGGGCCCGGCGACCCGACACCCACGGGCCCGGTGGTCGGTCCCGACGTGACGGTGACCTCGCCGTCCGCCGACGCCAAGGTCGGGCACGCGTTCACGGTGTCGGTGGTCGCGACCGCCGACCAGCAGACCCACTCGACGCCGGTCACCGCCTGGGCGGAGATCGGGGCCGTCATCTGCACCTCCGACGACGGTCCCGGGCCCTACGCCCTGGTCTGCGACGACGCGGACCACACGCTCCACGGCGCGAAGGTCCTCGTGGTGCACGTCCGCAACGCGGCCGGCGCGACCACCGACGTGTCGGTCCCGGTCCGGCTCCACGGGCACTGACCGCCGCGCTTCGTCGAGCCCTCAGAGTCCGGTCGAGCGACAGGGGCGCAGGCGGAGCGCGTTGACGTAGTCGCTCGGTGCGTCCGCCGCCTCCGCCGCGGCCGCGATCACCCCGAGGTACGACGCGCTGGGCAGGCCGCCCTCGAACGCGTCGAGCACGTAGGTCCACGCCAGCAGCTCACCGGTCATCGTCGAGACCCGGACCTTGACCTTCCGGTAGAGCCCCGTGTCGGTCGACTCCCAGCCGTCGAGGTTGGCCTCGTCGTCGCGCGACACGTCGAACACGGCGACGAAGACCTGCTCGATCGGGTCCTCGACGATCGTGGAGAGGGCGCCGTCCCAGCCGAGGTCCTCCCCGCCGAACGTCAGCCGCCACCCGGTCAGCCACCCGGTGGTCTGGAGCGGGGAGTGCGGGCACCGCTGTCCCATCCGCTGCGGGTCGAGGTTCGACGCGTAGGCGGCGTACAGGGGCACGGGCCACAGGGTAGTGGCTCCCGAGCCCCCGACCCGGGACCGCCCGGCTGGCCCGGATCACTAGGCTGGACGGTGTGAGCGACCAACACTTCGACGTGATCGTCCTCGGTGCCGGCCCCGGCGGATACGTCGCCGCCATCCGCGCCGCCCAGCTCGGCAAGAGCGTCGCCGTGATCGAGAAGAAGTACTGGGGCGGCGTCTGTCTCAACGTCGGCTGCATCCCCTCCAAGGCGCTGCTGCGCAACGCCGAGCTGGCACACGTGCTCACCCACGAGAAGGACGTGTTCGGCATCCAGGGAGAGGCCTCGATGGCCTTCGGGCCGACCCACGAGCGGTCGCGGAAGGTGAGCGCGGGCATCGTGCGCGGGGTTCACTTCCTGATGAAGAAGAACAAGATCACCGAGATCGACGGCTGGGGAACCCTCCGCCCGATCGAGTCGGGCGCTCCCGGCGTGGTCGAGGTCGCGCTCAACGACGGCGGCAGCGCGACGTACTCCTACGACGACCTGATCATCGGCACCGGTGCGACGACGAGGCTGATCCCCGGCACGACGCTGAGCGAGCGGGTCGTGACCTACGAGGAGCAGATCCTCGACCCCGAGCTGCCCGGGTCGGTGATCATCGCCGGCTCCGGTGCGATCGGCGTCGAGTTCGCCTACGTGATGGCCAACTTCGGCGTCGACGTGACGATCGTGGAGTTCCTGGACCGGATGGTGCCGACCGAGGACGCCGACGTCTCCAAGGAGCTGCTCAAGCACTACAAGAAGCTCGGCGTGAAGGTCCTGCTCGGCACGAAGGTCGAGTCGATCTCCGACGCCGGCGCCGAGTCGGGCGAGAAGGTGAAGGTCACCGTCAGCAAGGACGGCGAGACCCAGGTGCTGGAGGCCGACAAGGTGCTGCAGGCGATCGGTTTCGCCCCGCGCCTCGAGGGCTACGGCCTGGAGGCGCTCGGCGTCGCCACCGAGCGTGGCGCGATCGTGGTCGACGACCACTGCCGCACGAACGTCGAGCACGTCTACGCGATCGGCGACGTCACCGGGAAGCTGATGCTCGCCCACGTGGCCGAGGCCATGGGAGTCGTGGCCGCCGAGACGATCAGCGGGCGCGGAGACCCTGCCCGTCTCCTACGACTTCGTCCCGCGTGCGACGTACTGCCAGCCGCAGATCGGCTCGTTCGGCTACAGCGAGGAGCAGGCCAAGGAGAAGGGGTACGACGTGAAGACCGCGACGTTCCCGTTCTCGGCCAACGGCAAGGCCCAGGGCCTGGGTGAGGCGGTCGGTTTCGTCAAGGTCGTCGCGGACGCGGAGTACAACGAGATCCTCGGCGCCCACCTGATCGGTCCCGACGTCACCGAGCTGCTGCCCGTGCTGACGCTGGCGCAGAAATGGGACCTCACCGCCGACGAGGTCGCCCGCAACGTCTTCGCCCACCCGACGCTGACCGAGGCGGTCAAGGAAGCCGTGCACGGCATCGCCGGGCACATGATCAACCTCTGAGGTGTCGTCCGGCTCGCTCCACGACCGGGGCGGGTCCGATCACGACGAGGTACCGCCCCTCCCAGCCTCCGTGCGCAGGCTGCTGCAGGGTGTCGACGGCGTGGTCGATCGCTCCCTCGAGCGTGGGCACGGTGAACACGAAGTCCTGCCCGAACCCGAGCTCCTCCAGCGTGCGCATGGCGAGGTCCTGGCCGGTCACCGCGGGCGGGGCGAGGGAGTCGAAGCAGACGATCTCCTGGAGCCCCGGGCGTAGCGCCGCCAGGATCTCCGGCAGCTCCGGTCCGAGGTCGGCCGAGATCACCCCGACGTAGCCGGCAGCGTCGTGTGCGCCGACCGCGGCGGCTCCGGCGTGCGCCTCGGCGGCGGAGGACACCTCCATCAGCAGCACCTGGCTCCAGCGCCCGTCGCGCGCACGTCCACGACGTCGAGCTGGGTCGGCCATACCGAGCTAGGACGGTGTCGGCCGAGCGGCAGGTCGAGGCCCATGGTGACCGACACGCTATCACCTCCGACGTGCCGGTCCTGACGCGTCCACAGCCTCAGTGCACCCCGCTCAGACGCTCGCGGCAGCACGCTTCTCAGCGATCGCGGCGGTGGGCCTCGTCAGCCGGTCGAGCAGGCACCGACGTCCTGCTGCCCAGGGTGCGCCGGTCCGCGGGTCCACGAGCGCGCCGGCTGCGCGACCTGCGGGTCCGGGACGCGGCCGCGACGGTGGATCCGTCCGTGGCCGACGTCCGACCCCGACGCCGATGGGCACGGGTCCGAGGACGTCGTTCGGGCGACGGCGTTGCGAGCCGCCCTGGCGACCGGCGGTGACCCGAGTGGTGCGCAGCGTGCACGGCGTGGGAGCCTGCTGGCGCACCGGTCGTCGTGCCTCGTCTCGGCCGCGACCACGGGACGTGGCCGACGACGGGCACGTGTTCGAGCTCGGCCGGCCGCGGACCGACGTGGCGACCGCTGATCCACCGGCCCCTGGCACGGCTCGGCGCCCGACCGGCTGACACAATGAGCATGCCTCCCGCGTCGTCATCGTCGGCGGTGGGCCGGGCGGGTACGAGGCAGGGCTGGTGGCCGCGCAGCTGGGCGCCGAGGTGTCGCTGGTGGACTCCGACGGGGTCGGCGGGTCGGCGGTCCTGACCGACTGCGTGCCCAGCAAGACCCTGATCGCCACCGCCGAGCTGATGACCGAGGTGGAGGGCGCAAGCGAGCTCGGGCGTCAACCTCACGTCGGTCGAGCCCGCGTCGGTCGAGCCGCGACGTCGGTCGAGCTCGCACGCACAGCCCACCGTCTCCGTCGACCTCGCCCGCGTGAACGCCCGGGTCAAGCAGCTCGCGCGCGACCAGAGCGACGACATCGGACGCCGGCTCGAGAAGGAGGGCGTCCGGGTCGTCCGGGGCCGCGGCCGCCTCGACGGCGCCGACACCGTCGTGGTCGAGACCGAGGACGGCGAGGAGCGGCTCGGGGCGGACGCCGTCCTGCTGGCCACCGGCGCCGCACCGCGCACCACGCCCGACGCGCAGCCCGACGGCGAGCGGATCCTGACCTGGGAGCAGGTCTACGACCTGACCGACCTGCCCGAGCACCTCGTCGTGGTGGGCTCCGGGGTCACCGGCGCCGAGTTCGCCAGCGCCTACCTCGCGCTCGGCGTCGAGGTCACCCTGGTCTCCAGCCGGGACCGGGTGCTGCCCGGCGAGGACGCCGACGCCGCGGCGGTCCTCGAGGAGGTGCTCACGCGGCGCGGGATGCACGTGCTCGAGCGCTCCCGGATGGCCTCGGTGACCCGCGACGGCGACAGCGTCACCGTGACCCTCACCGACGGCCGCACGGTGGAGGGCTCCCACTGCATCCTGGCGGTGGGCTCCGTCCCGAAGACCGACGGCCTCGGTCTCGAGACCGCCGGGGTCGACGTCGACGAGCGTGGGTTCGTCGTGGTCGACCGGGTCTCGCGCACCAGCGCCCGCGGGGTGTACGCCGCGGGCGACTGCACCGGCGTCCTGATGCTGGCCAGCGTGGCGGCGATGCAGGGCCGGATCGCGATGTGGCACTTCCTCGGCGACGCCGTGAGCCCCCTCGACCTCAAGAAGGTCTCCTCCAACGTCTTCACGGCCCCGGAGATCGCGACCGTCGGCTGGTCGCAGGAGGCCGTCGACCGGGGCGAGGTCCAGGCCAACCAGGTGATGCTGCCGCTCGCCGGCAACGCCCGCGCCAAGATGCAGGGCGTCCGCGACGGGTTCGTGAAGCTGTTCTGCAGTCCCGGCACCGGGATCGTGGTCGGGGGCGTCGTCGTCGCGCCGCGCGCCAGCGAGCTGATCCACCCGGTCTCGATCGCGGTCGCGCAGTCGATGACCGCCGACCAGCTGGCCCAGGCGTTCACCGTCTACCCGTCGATCAGTGGGTCCGTGGCCGAGGCCGCCCGCAGGTTGCATCGCGTCTGAGTTCGTGTTCACCTAGGCCGCACCATGCCCACAGCGCCACATCCGCACCAGCGAGCGGCCTCGCCGTCGCCCTCGCGCCGCCGTCCTCGCCCTCGGCGCTTCGACCGATCCGCGCGACGCGCCGCCGTCCTGCACGTCCCCGAGCCACGCCACGATCACGGTCCGGGGCCACGGCTACGGCCACGGGCACGGGATGAGCCAGTACGGCGCGGAAGGGGCGGCGCGGAAGGGCTCAGTGCCAAGCAGATCGTGACGTTCTACTACCCGCACACCAAGGCCGGGTCCTTCCACGGGCAAGGTCCGGGTGCTGATCAGCGCCGACACCGACCAGAACACGACCGTCGTCAACCAGTCCGGGCTGAAGGTCCACGACCTCGGCAGCAACAAGACGGTCGCCCTGCCCCGGACGGGCAAGGCGGGCACGCGACGCGCTGGCGGCTCTCCTCGCAGCGCGGCAAGCCGGCCCGGGTCTCCTACCTCACCGGCGCCTGGCACGTCTGGCGCACGCTGAAGGGCGACGGCGAGTTCCGCGCACCCCACCCGATCCGGCTGGTGCTGCCCGGCGGAGCCAAGGCCTACCGCGGCACCCTGCAGTCCCGCACGTCGACCCGCGGTGGCTCGAGGCCGCACCGGATCACGGTCAACCGGGTCTCGATGGAGGACTACGTCCGGGCTGTCGTCCCGAGCGAGGCGTTCCCGTCGTGGCACCAGGCGGCGCTCCGGGCCCAGGCGATCGCCGCGCGCTCGTACGCGGCGTTCGAGGTGGGACAGCCGCTGAGCCCGCTGTACCAGCTCTGCGACACCACCACCTGCCAGGTCTACGGCGGCGTCGTCGGCCGAGACCGCGACCACCGACCAGGCCACCGCCAAGACGGCCGGCCAGATCCGCACCTACGGCGGGCAAGCCGGCGTTCACCCAGTTCTCCGTCCAGCAACGGCGGCTGGACCGCCGCGGGCAGCCAGCCGTACCTGGTCGCGCAAGAAGGACCCCTACGACGGCTGGCCGGGCAACCCGAACCACACCTGGAAGACCTCCGTGTCGGACGCGAAGATCGAGAAGGCCTGGCCCGCGCTGGGCAACCTCACCGGGATCTCGGTCGACCGGCGCGACGGCCACGGCCAGTGGAACGGCCGCATCCTGCGGATGACACTCACCGGGTCGCAGGGGACCGTCCGGTTCGGCTACGGCGGCACCGGCTCGCCCACGGTGGACGACTTCCGGCTCGCCCTCGGCCTGCGCTCCACCTGGCTCGACCTCTCCATCGCCGGCTGACAGCAACCTCCCCCATCGACCTGAATGGTCGTTCAGGCTAGGCTGACGGCGCCATGATGATGAAGACGACGCCCTTCCACGCGCGGCTCAGCGAGCTCAACCAGACCGGCCTCTACGGACACTGGGCGGGCCATCTCTCGTCGTTGCGCTACGACATGTCCTCCAAGCACGAGTACTTCGCGGTGCGGAACTCCGCGGGGTACTTCGACACCTCGCCGCTGTACAAGTACCGGATCACCGGCCCCGACGCCGAGGCGTTCCTGGCCGGCATCATGACCCGCGACGTACGCCGGTGCCGGCCCGGCCAGGCGATGTACACCGTCTGGTGCGACGACGCCGGCGACGTGCTCGAGGACGGCGTGGTCTTCCGTCACTCCGACGACGACTGGCTGCTGACCGCGGCCGACCCCAACCTCGGCTACCTCGAGGGCCTGATCGGCCGGCACCGCGTCGCGATCGAGGACGTCAGCGCCGACTACGGCATGCTCGCCGTCCAGGGCCCCCGCTCGCGCGAGATCCTCGCGAAGCTCGCGCCCGAGGTCGAGGACCTGGCGTTCTTCGGCCTGACCCCCGCCAAGATCGGGGGTGCGCCGGTGACGATCTCGCGCACCGGCTACACCGGCGACCTCGGCTTCGAGGTGACCGTCGAGTCCGACGAGGCGCTCGGCGTGCTCGACAAGATCATCCAGGCCGGTGAGGGCCACGGGTTCCGGCCGTTCGGCGAGGACGCCCTGATGATGCTGCGGATCGAGGCCGGGCTGTCGCTGATCAACGTCGAGTTCTCCTCCGCGCGCTACGCCTTCACCGACGCCGAGCGGTTCACGCCCAAGGAGCTCGGCTTCGGCTGGATGCTCGGCAAGGGAGGCTCCGCGCTCGGCGAGGACCGGCCCTTCATCGGCCGTCGCGCGATCGAGGCCGAGCTGCGGGACGGCACCTCGCGCTGGGCGACGGTCGGGCTCTGGATCGACTGGCAGGAGTACGCCAGGCTCCACACCGAGCGCGGCCTGATCGTGCCCAAGGACGAGACCCCGCTGTCGTGGGAGTCGATGCTGTACGACGGCCCGAACCGCGAGCGCAGCGTCGGCTACGCCACCAGCCTGATGTACAGCCCGGTGCTCCAGCGGCACATCGCGATCGCCCGGGTCCTCCCGGAGTACGCCGCACGGAGCTCGACAGGTCTGGGCTCGACCGTCCACGTCGAGCTCACCGTCGACCACGAGTACCTGTCGGTGCCCGCCACGACCGACCGGCTGCCCCTCTACAACCCGCCCCGCAAGACGAGCTCGACCGCCCGCGAGCTCGCCCCGATCTCGAACCGCTCGTCGGTCGAGCCCGTCGAGACCACGAGATAGGACCACTCATGCCCAGCAACAGCTACGACGCGATCGTCGTCGGCGGGGGACACAACGGCCTGATCAACGCCTCCTACCTCGCGAAGTCCGGACTGAACGTGCTGGTGCTCGAGCGCCGGGCGTTCGTGGGTGGGGCCGCGATCACCGAGGAGCTCCACCCGGGCTTCTCGTTCACGACGTTCTCCTACGCCCTCAGCCTGCTGCGGCCCGAGATCATCCAGGAGCTCGGCCTGGTCGAGCACGGCTTCCTGCCCCTGCTGATGCCCACGTCGTTCTCGCCGATGGAGAACGGCGACTACCTGCTCTACACCGAGGACGAGCAGTTCAACGACCAGGAGATCGGCCGGCACAGCAGGCGCGACGTGGACGCCTACCACCGCTGGAGCCACGACACCCAGAAGATCATCCAGCTCGCCAAGCCCCTCTTCGACGCGGCTCCGCCCGACATCTTCAGCGACGACCCGTCCGACACGGCCGACGTCGCCTGGATGCTCAAGCAGCTCAAGGGCGCCGACCGCAAGACCCTGCACGACCTGGTCCGGTTCCTCACCGGCAGCGCGGCCGACCTGCTCGACGACTACTTCGAGTCCGACATCATCAAGGCGTCGATCGCGTCGTCGGGGATCATCGGCACCAAGGTCGGGCCGATGTCGCAGGGCTCAGGACTGGTGCTGCTCTACCACATGATGGGGGAGCAGGACGGCCACCACGGTGTCTGGGGCTTCCACAAGGGCGGCAACGGCGGCTTCACCCAGGTGATGCAGCGGGCGGCCCAGGCGTTCGGCGCCACCATCCGGGTCGACTCGCACGTCGACCGCGTGATCACCAAGGACGGGCGGGCCGTCGGTGTCGCGCTGGACGACGGCACCGAGTTCACCGCCCCGATCGTGGTCAGCGCGCTCGACCCCCGGCGTACCTTCACCGAGATCGTCGACCCGGCCGAGCTGCCCAGCGACTTCAACGACGCCATTGCCCGCTACCGGTTCCAGGGCACGTCGGCGAAGGTGAACTTCGCGCTCGACGACCTGCCGGTGTACCCGGCGCTCAAGGGTCGCGTCGACCACTACGGCGGCTTCATCAACATCGCTCCCTCGATGGAGTACCTCGAGCGCGCCTACGACGACGCCAAGTACGGCTGGTACTCCCAGCGGCCCTACATCGACGGCGCCCTCCAGTCGGTGGTCGACCCCGACATGGCGCCCCCGGGCAAGCACGTGATGAGCTGCTTCATCCAGTACGCGCCGTACGAGCTCAAGGGCAGTGACTGGGACACCGAGCGCCAGGCGTTCGGCGACACGGTGCAGGCCGTCCTCGAGTCGCACTTCCCGGGGTTCGGCGACCTGGTCCTGCACCGCGAGGTGGTCACCCCGCTCGACATCGAGCGGGTCGCAGGCCTCACCGAGGGCAACATCTTCCACGGCGAGTTCCTGGCGCCGCAGATGTACTTCATGCGGCCGGCGCCCGGCTACGCGCGCTACAACACCCCGATCGAGGGCTACTACCAGTGCGGCTCGGGCACCCACCCCGGCGGTTGCGTCACCGGTGGTCCCGGCAAGCTCGCCGCGATGCGGATCCTCGGCGACCGGGCACGCCGGGGCTGAGCCCCGCCGGCGGGCTCAGCGGCACTCGGCGCCGAGCTGCTGGACCCGGGCGGTCACGGTCGGGTCGTCCGCGCCGAAGGTCGGGTCGGAGAGCTGCGCGACGGTGTAGGTGTCCACGAGGCGCCCGGCCAGGCAGCGCGCCTGAGGGGCGGCAGCGCCGTGGCGCAGGAACGAGTCCCCGAGCGCGGTCCGCGTGGTGAGCAGGGCGATCGCCTGGTCGGAGGCGTCGTTGCCGGAGTGGCCGGCGGTGCCGGGGTCGCAGGACTCGACGCTCACCCGGCCGTCGACCATGCTCACCCGGGCCTGGCCCGGGTTCCCGGCCGCCCACTGCTGCAGGGCGCCCTGCATCCGAGCGGTGTCGGAGCCGGTGATCCCGGCGAACGTCATCCGGGCGCAGGTGTCGCCGCCACGCCGGAACGCGACGTACGCGTCACCGCCCCAGCCGTCGGCGGCAGCGAGCGCCTCCGGGGCCGGGATGCGCGCCGCGAGCATCAGGTACCAGGTCAGGACGCCGAACTCGCCGGCGTCCAGCTTCTGCTCGCCCGGCCCGAGCCTCGGGGTGGCCAGCCGGGCCGCCCCGGTGCGTCCCGCGAGCACGCGGAACGGGTCGAGCAGAGCCGTCTCGTGGGTGGGCGGGTGCCGCAGCAACCGGTTGACCGCGGCGTTGCCGCCACCTGCGGCCACGGTCCGGGTGAGGCCGATCCCCAGGGAGTACGGCGAGGTCAGCTCCGTGACCACGATCTTCGGGATCCCGGCGAGCGCGTGCTGTGCCTGCCGGGCATCCGCCCGCTGACCGGCGTCCAGGGCCTTCTGCTGCGCCGCCGGGAGGGAGTCACGGTAGAGGCCCTCGACCCGCTCGGCGTCGCCCTCGACGATCGCGTCGAGCACGTCCGCCTTCGAGTTGGACCGTCCCTTCGCGGCCTGGCGCTGGAGCTTCCTCAGGCGGCCGCCGACGTGGAAGTGCTGGTCCTGGAGCACGTGGGTCAGCTCGTGGACGAGCGTCGACTTCATCGCCGGGGTGACCCGGTGGCCGCGGACCGTGATCGACTTGGTCCTGAACGAGTAGTAGGCGAGCACGGCGGCGTCGCTGAAGCTGTGCGTGGCCTCGAGCAGGTCGGCCTTGCCGTTCAGGAGCCCGAACGCCCGCAGCAGTGCGGTCTCCTGCTGGATCTCGCGACGGTCGGCCTTCGTCGGCTGCTTGTTCTCCGCCCGCAGCTTCTTCCGGAACGCGGCGGGAGACAGGAAGTGCACCGGCACCGCGTGCCGGAAGGCGAGGCCACGCTCCCGGGCGGCGATCCTGGCGTACGGCGCGATGGTGTGGTTCCAGTGAGCCGGGTAGCGCTGCGTGCGCGGAGGCGGGGCTGCGGCCTCGTCACCGCCGCGGCTCCGCACGATCGCGAGACCGAGCAGGCCGGCGAGAGCGAGGGCGACTCCCGCAGCGGTCATCACCATCCAGAGCGGGATGTCCGACGAGGGTTCGTTCGGCGTCATCGGAGGCGGCGCCCCGTAGGGCGCGGGCGCGGTCGGTGAGGCCCCGGGAAGACTCATGCGGGCAGGTTAGGTCGCCGTTGCGGTGCCGGAGCCCCGAACGCCGGAGGTCTGACCGATCGGTCACTCCAGGAATGGTTCGAGAAGACCAGGCGTGGCCGTGGCGGCCAGAGAGGTGGCGCTCGCCTCGTCGAGGTCGAGCACCCGCACGCGTTGGCGCCCGCCCGCGGTCGTCGCGACCAGGTCGGTGAGGCCGACCCGGCGCTGGAACCAGGTCGCGTGCTGGTTCCAGCCGATCACGGACGGCGTGTGCAGCGCCTCGCGGCGGCGGTCGAGGGAGCCGGACCGGGCGACCAGGTGGTCGGCGACGAGGGTGTGCCCGAGCGAGCGAGAGCGATCCCAGGCCAGGAAGACCGCGACCAGCAGCACCGGAGCAGCGAGCACGAGGAGCCACCAGCCGACGGCGTAGGCCAGGGTGACGTCGACCGCGACGAGGCCGGCGGCCGGGACCAGCGCACGGGTCCACCGGCGTCGGACGGCGGTGGGGCCGTGCGACCGCAAGGCACAGGTGACCGGGGCGGAGACGCCGAGCACGTCGACCGCTACCCGGTCGACCTCCCTGCGGGGGGCCGGAGGCACGAGCACCGAGGAGCCGCGCTGGCGACGGTCGAGCCCGGTGACGATGGCCGACAACCGCCCGCCGTGGGCGAGGCGGAGCCCGAGAGGCTCACCGATGCTGACCCCGGCGACCCGGGCGTCGTCGATCGTGGTCTCGCGGGTCGTGAACAGGCCACGGGCGAGGTGCCAGGCGTGGCCGACGGGGTCGTGACGCAGGACGAGCCCGAAGTTGGTGACGACGTACCCGATCACCGCGAGCAGGCAGAGCGCGCCCAGCAGGAACAGGATCACCACCGCCGCCGTGAGCGCGATGCCCGTCCCGCGGAGGGGGTCGCCGACGGAGACCGACAGCTGCACCTCGTGCGCCGCCTGGAAGCAGAAGCCGATGGCCGCCCCGGCGATCACCAGGCCCGACGTCGTCAGCGGCGCGAACCGGACCCACGCCAGATCGAGCCGGAGCACGAGCCGAGAGGAGTCCACCACTCCGGTCTCGGTGGGTTCCGCGTCGCGACCGCCCCGCAGCAGCAGGTCGCGCAGCTCCGTCGCATGGGCGACGGCGAGGCCGTCGAGAGCGATCCGGTTGTCACCCTTCTTCGAGGCGGTGCCGGTGCCGATCTGGAGCGTCACCAGCCCCAGGACCCGATGGATCAGCGACGCGGTGACGTCGACGGTGCGGACGCGGTCGAGGGGCGTGGACACGACGTGCTTGTTCAGCAGCCCGCGGCGCAGCTCCACGCGGCCGTTGCTGATCCGGTAGCTGGTGCCGAGGTAGCGGAGCAGGCCGAGGGCGACCGGGACGGCCACACCGAGGAGCGCCCACCGGTCACTTCCCGAGGAGCGCCCGAACAGCACCGCCCCGGCCACGACCGGGAGGAACCGGATCAGCTCCTTGACCGGGTGCACCATCAGCATCCGGCGGTCGAGGCGGTGCCAGCCGGCGGCCTCGTCGAAGGTGTCCATCGCCTCCGCCGCTCAGGTGGCGTCGCCGGGGACCGTGTCGGCCATCCGGGTCAGCTCGGCGACGATGTCGAGGGCGCGCTGCTGGTCGAGTCCCTCGATCGTCAACGCCCCGGCCGCGGACGCGGTCGTGACCCGCACGGTCGCGAGCCCGAAGAGCCGAGCGATCGCGCCCTCCTCGTGGTCGACGGTCTGCACCCGCGACATCGGTGCGATCCGACGCTCGCGCGACCACCAGCCGGTCTGGGTGTAGACCGCGGTCTCGGTGACCTCCCAGCGGTGCACCAGGTAGCGCCACTGCGGCACCAGGGCGGCGTACGCCAGGAGGACGACGACGATGCGCGACGAGCACCCAGAGCGGGAGCGGGTACCAGTCCCAGATCCGCCCGGTCAGCACGAGCGCGGCCGTGATCAGGACGGCGCGCACGAGGTCGGAGACGGTCCACATCAGCCGCGCGCGTGGGCTCACCCGCTCGTGCGGCTGCCGCAGCACCGGGCTCGGGTCGGTCATCAGTCCTTGAGCTCGCAGATGACCGCTCCGTTGGTCACCGTCGCACCGACCTCGGCCTGGAGCCCGGTCACGGTGCCGGCCTTGTGCGCCTTGAGCGGCTGCTCCATCTTCATCGCCTCGAGCACCACGATCACCTCGCCCTCGGCGACCTCCTGGCCCTCCTCGACGGAGACCTTCACGATCGTGCCCTGCATCGGGCTGGTGACGGAGTCGCCGCCGGCGGCCGCTCCGGCCTTCTTGCCCGCGGAGCGCTTCGGCCGGGCGGCGCCTCCGGCGGTCGCGCCCGCCGAGCCGTCGAGACCCCGAGCCCGCCGGGCAGGCTGACCTCGAGCCGGCGTCCGCCGACCTCGACCACGACCGTCTGCCGCTCGCCGGCGTCGGTCGGCTCGGCCGCGTCACCGGCGTACGGCGTGATCTGGTTGTCGAACTCGGTCTCGATCCACTGCGTGTAGACGTCGAAGGATCCCTCGCCGGACGGGTTCGACGCGCCGACGTACGCCGGGTCCTCGACGACCGCCCGGTGGAACGGGATCACCGTCGGCATGCCGTCGACCACGAACTCGGCCAGGGCACGACGCGAACGCTCCAGCGCCTGGGTGCGGTCGCGGCCGGTGACGATCAGCTTCGCGATCAGGGAGTCGAACGAGCCGGGCACGGTCTCGCCGTTCTCGTAGCCGCCGTCGAGGCGGACGCCCGGTCCCTGCGGCGGGCTCCACGCCGAGAGCGTGCCCGGGTGCCGGCATGAAGTTGCGGCCGCCGTCCTCGGCGTTGATCCGGAACTCGATGGAGTGGCCGCGGACCTCGGGGTCGTCGTACCCGAGCTCCTCGCCGGCCGCGATCCGGAACATCTCGCGGACCAGGTCGATGCCGGTGACCTCCTCGGAGACGCAGTGCTCGACCTGCAGGCGGGTGTTGACCTCGAGGAAGGAGATCGAGCCGTCCTGGGCGACCAGGAACTCGCAGGTGCCGGCGCCGTAGTAGCCGGCCTCGCGGAGGATGCGCTTGGAGGACTCGTAGAGCTCGGTGACCTGGGCCTCGGAGAGGAACGGCGCCGGCGCCTCCTCGACGAGCTTCTGGTTGCGGCGCTGGAGCGAGCAGTCGCGGGTGGAGATCGACGACGACGTTGCCGTGCTGGTCGGCCAGGCACTGGGTCTCGACGTGGCGGGGCTTGTCCAGGAACTTCTCGACCAGGCACTCGCCGCGGCCGAACGCGCCGACCGCCTCGCGGACCGCGGACTCGTAGGCCTCGGGGATCTCGTCGAGCGTCCGCGCGACCTTGAGCCCGCGCCCGCCGCCGCCGTACACCGCCTTGATCGCGATCGGCAGGCCGTTCTCCTCCGCGAACGCGACCGCCTCCTGGGCGTCCTTCAGCGCGTCCTTGGTGCCGGGCGCGAGCGGGGCGCGGGCCTTCTCGGCGATGTGCTTGGCCTTGGCCTTGTCGCCGAGGGCGTCGATCGCGTCGGGCGGCGGACCGATCCAGACCAGTCCGGCGTCGAGGACGGCCTGCGCGAACGGGGCGTTCTCGGCGAGGAAGCCGTAGCCCGGGTGCACCGAGTCGGCGCCGGACTTCTCGGCCACGGCGATGATCTTGGCGATGTCGAGGTAGGAGTCGGCGGGGGTCGAGCCGCCGAGGCTGTGCGCCTCGTCGGCCAACCGGACGAACAGCGCGTCCCGGTCGGGCTCGGCGTAGACCGCGACGCTGCCGATCCCGGCGTCCTTGCAGGCGCGGACCACGCGCACCGCGATCTCACCGCGGTTGGCGATCAGGACCTTCTGCAGGGGTTTCACGTCGGGCAAGGCGCACTCCTGGGGTGTCGAGACTCCGCCGAGCACACTATCGCCCGGTGTCCCCGATCGACCGGCCGCACCTGCGTGGTTGCATGGCTCCATGCAGGTCAGGACGGACGCCGCCCAGGACGCACTGGAGGAGCTGCGCGCCGCGCTGCCCGGCGACGTCGTCGTCAGCGGGGCCGACGCGGTGGAGAAGTACCGCTACGACTGGTCGCGCGACCCGTCCGCCGGTACGCCGGTCGCGGTCGTGCGGGCCGAGAACGCCGAGCAGGTGCAGACCGCGGTCCGGTGGGCGGCCGCCCACCGGGTGCCGGTCGTCCCCCGTGGCGCGGGGAGCGGGCTCTCCGGCGGCTCGAGCGCCGTCGACGGTGGCATCGTGCTCAGCCTCGAACGCATGGCGACCGTCGAGATCGACCCGCTCTCCCAGGTGGCGGTGGTCGAGCCCGGCGCCTTCAACAAGGACGTGAAGGCCGCGGCCGCGGAGCACGGGCTCTGGTATCCGCCCGACCCCTCGTCGTTCGAGATCTGCTCCATCGGCGGCAACGTCGCGACGAACGCCGGCGGCCTGTGCTGCGTGAAGTACGGCGTCACCACCGACTACGTGCTCGGGCTCGACGTGGTGCTCGCCGACGGCACCCTGGTCACCCTCGGCGGCAAGCGGATCAAGGACGTCGCGGGGCTGTCCCTGACGCAAGCTCTTCGTCGGCAGCGAGGGGACGCTTGGGATCGTCACCCGCGCGATCCTGCGGCTGGTGCCGGCGCAGGGCGCCCGGTCGACGATGGTGGCGACGTTCCCGTCGGTGAAGGCAGCGGCCGAGGCGGTCGTCGCGATCCGGACGACGATGCGCCCCTGCCTGCTCGAGCTGATGGACCAGGCCACGATCAACGCCGTCGAGGACTTCCGCCCGATGGGGCTCGACCGCACGGTCGGCGCGCTCCTGATCGGCCAGTCCGACGCTCCGGGAGACGTGCGGTCGGGCGAGATCGCGGCGATGCAGGCGGCGTGCGAGGCGGCCGGGGCCGGGGAGTGCTTCGTCACCGACGACGCCGACGAGGGCGAGATGTTCGTCCAGGCCCGGCGCATCTCCTTCCACGCGCTGGAGGCGCGCGGGTCGCTGCTGCTGGAGGACGTCGGCGTGCCGATCCCGCTGCTGCCCGACCTGCTGGCTCGGATCGTGGCGATCGCGCAGGCGCACGACGTCGAGATCCCGACGGTGGCGCACGCCGGCGACGGCAACACCCACCCGCTGATCGTCTACGTCGCCGGACGACCCCGACTCCGAGCGCCGGGCCCGCGTGGCCTTCGGCGAGGTCATGGCCGCCGCGATCGAGCTGGGGGGCACGATCACCGGCGAGCACGGCGTGGGCCGGGCCAAGGCGGTGGCCCTGCCCGACCAGCTCGGCCCCGACGTGATGGCGCTGACCCGGAGGATCAAGGACGCTCTCGACCCCGACGGCATCCTCAACCCCGGCGCGATCCTGACCTGAGCCCTCAGCCGCGGCCGCGCCGGGGCGACGGCACCCGCCACGAGGCGGCCAGCTCGTCGCGGGACGGCCCGGGGTCGTACGCCGGGCGCCAGCCGTCGGCGAGCAGCTCGCGGACGAGCGGCTCGGCTCCGCGCAGCGAGGCGGGCGGCGCCGCCATCGACAGGTAGCCGCCGGCGAACCCCATGACCTGCGGCCGGAGGTCGGCCGCCGCCAGGATCACCTCGGAGGACAGGACGTCGTCACCGGCGATGTCCTCGCCCGACCACCGCGCACGCGCGCGCCGTCCATGGCGATGTGGTCCTCGACCCAGGGCCGGATCGTGTCGTGACCCCAGGCGTCGAGGGCGAGGCCGAGTCCGCTGAGGTCGTCGGGGTCGTGGTCGAGCAGGCTGAGCAGCGCCTCGCACTGCCACAGGGTGGTGGTGACCCCACGCCCGAACACCGGTGTCGTCGTCGCGACGCCGTCGCCCACGAACACGAGCCCCGGGAGCACGAGCGAGCCGTCGTCGCGGCACTGGCCCCGGTAGACGTTGAGCAGCGGACCGCCCGGGAGCACCTCGGTGACGGGCTCGGACCGGCCCGGGTCGGTCCAGTCCGCCAGGCCGGGGATCGCCGCGGCGGCCGCGTCGAACGCCGCCCGGTGGCGCAGGTCGCGCAGCGCCGGGTCGTCCGCGCGGCGCACGATCACCACCGAGAACAGGCCACGCTCGTGCGGGAAGAGCAGGCAGAGATAGCCCTCGCAGTCCGCCGACCACGCCACCGGGTGGGTCAGCGGCCCGGGCTCGGCGCCGGGGAGCAGCCGGTACACGCGGTCGACGTAGGCCAGGCCGCAGGGTCCGCCGACCCCCGCACGCTCGCCGAGGGCCCGGGTCACCCGTCCGGAACGCCCCGAGGCGTCGACGACGAGGTCGGCCTCGAGGGCGGTCCCGTCGACCACGACCCCCGCGGCCCGGCCCGCCGCGCTCGAGCACCGCGTCGACGTGGCCGAGCCGCAGGTCGAGACCGGGGACGGCACACGCCGTCTCACGGAGCGCCCGCTCGAAGGTCTCGCGCTGGGAGCGGTGGCCCATCAGCGTCCCGGGTGCGGGCACGTCGCTGTAGATCTGCTCCGCGCCTGCGGAGACCCAGGCGTCGTACGCCGCCGGGAGCTCGCGCCGCAGCGCGTCGGCGACCGTCTGCCGGAACACGTGGGCGTGGTGGAACTGCATGACCCCCCGCCGGTCCCAGGGTCCGCCGCCCGTCGGCCCGGGGTCGCGGTCGACCGCGGTCACGCGATGGCCGCGGCGCGCCAGGGCGGCGCCCAGGAAGAGGCCGGCGGGGCCGGCGCCGATCACGGCGACGTGCATGGTGCTCCTCGTTCCCCCGAGAGCTCCGTTGCTCGAGTCTGACCGGACGCCGGTGGCGGCGTCCACCAGGAAAGGAGGACGAACGTGTGACGGACGGACATCAGGCGGTCAGCGGCTCGGGCCGGGGGTCGGGCTCGGATCGCCGCACGATCTCGACGAGCTCGTCGCGCGTCGGCCCCGCGGCGTACGCCGGACGCCAGCCGCCGGCGTAGACCTCGCGGGCCAGCGGCTCGGCCCGCCGGAGCGTGGCGGGGTGGGCGTGCATCGAGAGGTACCCCTGGGCCGACTGCATGATCTCCGGGCGCACCTCGGCCGCCGCGAGGATCAGGTCGGAGGGCAGCGGTGCCTCGAGGTCGACGTCGCGCCCGTTCCACCGGTCGACGTGGGCGAGGTCGAGCTGGATGTGGTCCTCCACCCACGGCCGCACCTCGGTCTCGCCGAAGGCATCGAGGGCGAGGCCCGCCCCGGCCACGTCCGCGGCGTCGTGGTCGAGCAGGCGGAGCAGCTCCTCGACCTGCCACAGCGTCGTGGTGATCCCGCGGCCGAAGACCGGCGTCGTCGTGGCGACGCTGTCGCCGACGAAGAACAGACCGGGCAGCACGAGTTCGCCGCTCGGGTCGCCGCTGACCGGCGTAGACGTTGAGCAGGGCGCCTCCGGCCAGGACGTCGGTCACCGGCATGGCTCGCTGCGGATCCGTCCAGTCCGCCAGGCCGGGGATCGCCGCGCGCGGCCGCGTCGAACGCGGCGTTGTCGCGCAGACCGCGCAGCGCCCGGTCGTCGGCCCGGCGGACGACCAGCGTGGAGAAGTAGCCCTGGTCGTGCGGGAAGACCAGCGCGAGGTAGCCGTCGTGCTCGGACTGCCAGACCACCGGGTTGGACATCGGGCCGGGTGCGGCGCCGGGTCGGAGGCGGTAGACGCGGTCGACGTACGCCTGCCCGCAGGGTCCCCCGCTGGCCACCCGCGGTCCGAGGTGGCGGGTGGCCCGGCCGGCCCGGCCCGAGGCGTCGACGACGAGGTCGGCCTCGACCCGCGACCCGTCGACGACCACGCCGGCCGCCCGGCCCTCCTCCTCGAGCACCGACTCCACGTGGCCGTGGCGGAGCGTGAGTCCCCTGGTCGCGGCGGCGACCTCGTGCAGCGCGCGCTCGAACTGCTCGCGACGCGAGCGGTACCCGATCAGGACCGGGTGACCGTCCAGTGTCGACGGTGATCGGCTCGGCGCCGGTGGCGAGCCAGACCGGCACCGCCTCGGGGAGCTGGCGCTCCAGCGACTCCACGACCGTGGACCGGAAGGCGTGGGCGTGGTGGAACTGCATGACCCCGCGCCGCGCCCAGGTCGTCCCGAGGGGTGGGCCGGGGTCGCGGTCGACGGCGGTCACGTCGTGGCCGCGGCGGGCGAGGGCGGATCCGAGGACGAGGCCGGCAGGCCCGCTCCCGATGACGGCGATGCGCATGGTGTGCTCCTGACCTATTTTCAGTGCACTCAGAGTGCAGCGAATGACGGGGTCTGTCAAACTCGTTCCGCGGCCCGTCGGCGCGGCGACGGACGGGCCGGTGGACGGGCCGGTGGACGGGCCGGTGGACAGGCGTGGAAGGGGAGTGATGTCGGAGAAGCGCGCCTACCGCTCGACCGTGCGGGAGGAGTCGGCCGGCCGTACGCGGGGTCGGATCGTGGCGGCAGCGGCGGCGCTGTTCGTCGAGCACGGGTACGCCGGCACGACGATCGACGCGGTCGCCGAGCGGGCCGGGGTCAGCCGTCGCACGGTCTTCCAGTCGGCCGGCTCCAAGGTCGAGCTGCTCAAGACCGCCTGGGACTGGGCGGTCGTCGGTGACGACCAGCCGATCCCCGTCGCCGACCGCCCGGAGATCGCCCGGATGCGCGCCGAGCGCGACCCCGCGACCCTGGTCGGGCTCTGGGTCGACCAGGTGCTGAGGGTCGGCGCACGCGTCGGGTCGCTCGCCGCGGTCCTCGCCCGGGCCGTCGACGTCGATGCGGAGGCGGAGGCGCTCCAGGCTCGGATCGACGTCGAGCGCCGGACCGGTGCCTCGATGTTCGTCGGCGGCCTGGCCGCGATCGGGGGGCTGCGCCCCGACGTGACGCCGGACGAGGGTGCCGACATGGCCTGGGTGCTGATGAACCCCCTCCTGGTGCGGCGGCTCCGCGAGGAGCGCGGCTGGAGCGAGGACCAGGTGCGGGTCTGGCTGGTCCGGCTGACGCGGGCGTCGCTCCTCGCCGAACGGCCTGCGGCGACGTCCTAGGCTGGCGCCCATGGCGGAGACCAGGTGGGAGCAGGCCCGCGCCGAGGAGCGGGCGGCGGGTCAGGGCGGGTACGGCGCGCACTTCGCGCGGCTGATCGACGAGGGCGTCGACATCGAGGGCGAGGCACGCCTGGCCGACGTGCTGGTGCCGCGCGGTGGCTGGATCCTCGACGCCGGCTCGGGCATGGGTCGGGTCGGTGGCGCCCTGGTCGCGCGCGGGCACCACGTCGTCGGCGTCGACTTCGACCCGGAGATCCTCGAGCAGTCGCGTCAGACCTACCCCGACCTGCCCCTCGTCGACTCGCGCCTCGACGAGCTGACACCGGCGAGGCTCACCGATGCCGGCCACCCCGACGACGTACGACCTCGTCGTCTGCGTCGGGAACGTGATGATCCTGCTCGCGCCCGAGACCGAGCGCACCGTGCTCGCCAACCTCGCCGGGGTGCTCGCGCCCGAGGGCCGGATGCTGGTCGGCTTCGCGCAGACCGGCGCGCCGGCGGGCGCCTCGCGGGAGTACCCGGCCGACGAGTTCGTCGCCGACGCGGTCGCGGCCGGGCTCGCGGTCGAGTCACGGTTCGCGACCTACGACCTGCTCCCGTTCACCGAGCAGAGCACCTACGCCGTGCACGTGCTGAGGCACGCGACGGCCTGAGCCCGGCTGCCGGGCGGGTCAGCCGCCCGGCTGATAGACCATCAGCAGCACGATCGCGGCGTAGAGCAGCCCGGTGGCGCCGCCGAACGCGGCGACCCGTCCGGTCATCGTGCTCACCGCGCCGCCCTCGGTGATCGTGGTCGCCGCCTGGTTCAGCGCGGGCACCAACCCGCCCAGGGTGACCGCGATCGAGCAGCCCCAGAACACGATCGACAGCAGGATCCAGGTGTCGCCGAAGTCGGCCACGTGCTGCGAGGAGTCCCAGGGAGCCTTGGCCGACATCAGCCCCATCCCGAGGACGACGACGACCACCGAGGCATAGCTGTAGATCCTGATCGTCCTCGCCGCCGACGTCGCGGCACCGGCGTCCGGGGTCCGCAGTGCCCGCGACGCCGTGGTCGCGGCCCCGACGAGTGGCCCGATGGCGAAGACCGCAGCGAGCAGGTGCAGGAAGAGCAGCAGCTTGTACACGGTACGAACGTAGCCAACCCGGCCCGTGCGCCGGTGGTGGGCCCGCGAGGTTTGCGACACTCAGGGTGTGCTGACCCTGCGACGAGCGACGGTGGCCGATGCGGGTGAGATCACCCGGATCGCCGAGGAGGCCTACACGCCGTACGTCGAGCGCATGGCCGGTCGACGCCCGGCTCCGATGGACCTCGACTACGCGGCCGTGGTGGTGGAAGCGGAGGCGTGGGTCGCCGAGGCGGACGGTGCGGTGATCGGCTTCCTGGTCCTGGTGGCCGACGGCGATGCCCTGCTGCTGGACGGTGTCGCCGTCGGTCCGTCCCACCAGGGGCACGGAGCCGGTCGGGCGCTGCTCACGCTGGCCGAGGAGCAGGCGCGCCGGGGTGGCTTCGTACGCGTCAGCCTCTACACGAACGAGGCGATGGTCGAGAGCCAGGCGCTGTACGAGCGGATCGGCTACGTCGAGACGCACCGAGCCGCCGAGCACGGCTTCGCCCGGGTCTTCTACGAGAAGCAGCTGACGGGTGGAACGGCCCCGGACCCCCGCACGTGACTGCGCCTCCGGCCCGCTCGGAGCCGAGCGGGCCGGAGGCCACCTCCGTCAGACGTGCTGCGAGTCCCGCGACACGATGCTGTCCCCGGGCGTGCGTCCGGTCGGCGCTGCGCAGCACGGAGCGGCCGAGGACGGCGAACCAGATCACGTTGACCGCCCCGATGCTGGCGGTGGCGCCCCAGCCGTTGGCGGCGTAGAACTGCGCGGCGTCCATGCCGAAGAACAGGGACGGGACCAGTGCCAGGTTGATCGCGGCGAGCACGATGCTCCCGGTCAGCACGCGTCGCGAGAAGCGCTGCCGCGCTGCCGGCGCCAGGGCGAGGGCGACCAGGAAGACCGCGACCAGGACCCGGGCGATCGGGCCGTGCAGCAGGACCATGCCGGCAGCCAGCGGTCCGTCGACGGTCGGGTCGAGCGAGCCGTCGGGGTACTGCAGCGACGTCCCGACCTCCAGCGACGTCGCCACCAGGGTGACCGTCACGTAGGTGCGCAGGACCGTGGTGGCGAGCTCGCCGGCCAGTCCGGCGTCACCGCCGCCGTCGCTGCGCAGCATCCGGCCGAGCCCGACGGCGAAGACCAGGAACACGGTGAACGTGGCCAGGGTGAGCAGGTTGCGGCTGAGCACGTTCGCCTGGGGCGGCGGGCCGGAGTAGACGAAGTAGAGGGCGACCATCACCAGCGAGAAGGCGGCGCCGAGGACGGCGGCCCAGCCGGTGACGAGGCGTTCGGTGCGGGAGAAGCGGGGGCCGGCCGGAACGGCGAGGGCCTGGAGGTGGGAGTGCGGAGCTGTCGAGTTCATGGCTCCACGGTGCTGCCCTGACCCGGTCCGGCGCGTCGCCGGAACGACGGAGTCCCGGTCACCATCGTCGGACCCGGGTCCGACGAAAGGGGGACGTGCGCGCCGATCCGCCCGGCATAGGGTTCTGCGGTGATGGACGTGGACGAGCCCGCTCGGGCCGCTGATCGGCGGCGGTTCGCGCGTTCGGCGGTCGTCGTCCTGGGCTCGTTCGCCGGTGGCCTGGTGCTGCTGTACGACGTGCTCGAGACCGGTCCGGAGGGCATGCGACGCCGGGTCGACCTGGTCTGCGGTGCGCTGGCCTGCCTCCTGCTGTGGTGGCGGCGCCGTGCTCCGGTCGCCGTGGCACTCGCGCTCGCGGTGGCCGCGTCCGTGCTCGCCTCGGCGGGGGTGGCGAACATGGTCGCCCTCTACTTCGCGGCTCGCTACCGCTCGCTGCGGGTCGCCGTCGCGATCGCGGCCGCCGATGTCGCTGCCAGCTGGGTGTTCTGGCTGGTCTACCCGGGCAACAAGGCCCTGTCCCTCACGCTCACGGTCAACCTCGCGATCGCCGCGGCCGTCACTGCCTGGGGCGCGCTGATCCAGTCGCAGCGCGCGCTCGTGGACGCCTTCCGCGAGCGGGCGGAGCGGGCCGAGCAGGAGAAGGCGTGGCGCGAGGACCACATCCGCGCCACCGAACGCACCCGGATCGCCCGCGAGATGCACGACGTCGTCGCCCACCGGATCTCCCTGGTCGCCCTGCACGCCGGTGGGCTCGAGGTCGCGCCTCGGCACGAGGCCGACGACGTACGCCGCGCCGCGTCCCTGATCAGGTCCTCGGCGGTCGATGCGCTCGACGAGCTGCGGACCGCGATCGGGGTGCTGCGCGAGGACGAGCCGCGCTCGCTCGAGCAGCCCGGGTTCAACCGCCTCGACGACCTGGTGCAGGAGGCGCGCTCGGCCGGGCAGCAGGTCGACCTGGACGTGGACTCCTCGATCGGCGAGACGTCCGCGCCGGCGGTCGGGCGCGACGTCTACCGGATCGTCCAGGAAGGGATCACCAACGCCCGCAAGCACGCTCCCGGTGAACGGGTGGCGGTCCGGGTGACCCGGCTCGACGACGCCGTCGAGATCGTGGTGGCCAACACCTGCACCCGCCGCTCGCTGGGCGTGCCCGGCAGCAGCAGCGGCCTGATCGGCCTCGGCGAACGGGCGGCCCTGGCCGGCGGCACGTTGCAGCACGGGGTCGGCGACACAGGCGAGTTCGAGCTGAGAGCCTGGTTGCCGTGGCGCTGAAGGTCCTGGTCGTGGACGACGACGCGCTCGTGCGTACCGGCCTGCGCATGGTGCTCGCCAGCGACCCGGAGCTGGACGTGGTCGGCGAAGCCGTGGACGGGGCCGAGGCGATCACCGCCGTCCGCGAGACGCGCCCCGACGTGGTGCTGATGGACCTGCAGATGCCGGTGATGGACGGCGTCGAGGCGACCCGGCAGCTCCACCGGACGGCCGAGGCGCCGACCGTCCTGATCCTGACCACGTTCCACCTCGACTCCTACGTCCTCGACGCGCTGGAGGCCGGGGCCCGCGGCTACCTGCTGAAGGACACCGCGCCCCGCGAGCTCACCCGGGCCATCCACACCGTGGCGGCGGGGGAGTCCGTCTTCTCCGCGCAGGTGACCGAGCGCCTCGTCCGGCGGTTGACCGACGACGCCGCCGACACCCGTGGCGACGACGCACGACGTCGCCTGTCCGACCTGACCGAGCGCGAGCGCGCCGTGGCCGAGGCGGTGGCCGACGGCCTGTCCAACGCCGGCATCGCCGAGGCCCTGTTCATGGGCGAGGCCACGGTCAAGACCCACGTGTCACGGATCCTCACCAAGACCCGCAGCGAGAACCGCGTCCAGATCGCCCTCCTGGTCTACCAAGCGCGGTCGGCCGGCTGACGGGGCCGGGACAGGCGCGTGCCCCTAGTGGTACCCATGGGTCGTGACCACCGACCGCGGCCCGGCCTTCCGGATGTGGCCGCCCGTCTCGGTCGGCGTGCCTCTGGTGCTCGGGCTGCTCCTCTCGGGCTGGGTCGGTGACCCGCTGACGAGGTCCTCGGTGACGACCGCGTCGGGCTGGCTGCTCGTCGCCGTCTTCGGGGTCTGGAACGGATGGGCACTGGCGATGATGGCGAAGCACCGGACGGCCCTCCTGCCCGGCGACGCGAGCACGACCGTGATCGAGGATGGCCCGTTCGCGTTCTCACGCAACCCGTTGTACGTCGGCCTCCTCGTGCTGTCGGCCGGGGTGGCCCTCCTCGCGGGCTCACTGTGGGCCGTGGTCGCGCTGCCGCTGGAGTGGGCGCTGCTCCGGTGGGGAGCCGTCCTGCCCGAGGAGCACTACCTGACCGCGACGTTCGGGTCGACCTACACCGACTACGCCGACCGGGTCCGGCGCTGGCTCTGAGCACCACCCGTCCTACGCCTCGATGGTTAGCGATCATTAACCAGCGCCGCTACCATGTGCCGCATGACGTTCGAGCTGTCGCGCGAGCACGAGGAGTTCCGGCGCGTCGTGCGCGAGTTCGCCGAGGGCGAGATCGCACCCCACGCCGCCCAGTGGGACCGCGAGCACCACTTCCCGACCGACGTGGTGCAGCAGATGGGCAAGCTCGGGCTGATGGGCCTCACCGCTCCGGAGGAGTACGGCGGGGCGGGCGAGGACGGCGACTTCACGAGTCTCTGCGTCGCGATCGAGGAGCTCGGCCGCGTCGACCAGTCGATGGGCATCACCCTCGAGGCCGCCGTGGGCCTCGGCATCAACCCGATCCTCACGTTCGGCACCACCGAGCAGAAGGAGCGGTGGCTGCCCGACCTGGTCGCCGGCCAGACCCTCGCCGGTTTCGGCCTGACCGAGCCGGGCGCCGGCTCGGACGCGGGGGCCACCCGCACCAGGGCCGAGCTGGTCGACGGCGAGTGGGTGCTGAACGGCGCCAAGCAGTTCATCACCAACTCCGGTTCCGACCTCACCTCCTGCGTCTCCGTCACCGCGCGCACGGGTTCGGCCGACGGGAACGACGGGCGCGCCGAGATCTCGGCGTTCATCGTCCCGGCCGACGCGCCCGGGTTCACCGCCGAGCCGGCGTACGACAAGCTCGGCTGGCACGCCTCCGACACGCACCCGCTGACCCTGCAGGACGTCCACGTCCCCGAGGCGAACCTGCTGGGGGAGCGGGGCCGCGGGTTCGCCCAGTTCCTCGCGACGCTCGACGACGGCCGGATCGCGATCGGCGCGCTCGCCGTCGGCTGCATCCAGGCCTGCCTCGACGCCTGCGTGCAGTACGCCGGCGAGCGACAGACCTTCGGGGTCCCGATCGGCCGGAAGCAGGGAGTCGCCTTCCAGATCGCCGACCTCGAGGTGATGGTCCAGGCGAGCCGCCTGCTCGTCTACAAGGCGGCCGCGATGAAGGACGCGACGCGGCACGGCGCCGGCCCGCGCGCCAGCGAGCTCAAGCAGGCCGCCGCGGTCGCCAAGCTGTACTCCACCGAGTCCGCGGTGAGCGCGACCCGGATCGCGACCCAGGTGTTCGGCGGGTACGGGTTCATGGAGGAGTACCCCGTCGCCCGGCTGTACCGTGACGCCAAGGTGTTGGAGATCGGCGAGGGAACCTCGGAGGTACAGCGGATGCTGATCGCTCGCGGCCTCGGTCTCCCCGTGGAGTAGTGCCCCTCCTGCGCGACCTCCCGTCGGAGGTCAAGGCGCTGACCGGCGTCGCCTTCATGGTGGCGCTGGGTTTCGGCCTGGTCGCGCCGGCGCTGCCGCTCTTCGCCAGCGAGTTCGGCGTCGGCAAGGCAGCCGCGGGTGCCGTGGTCAGCGTCTTCGCGCTGATGCGCCTCGCGATGGCGCCGTTCGTCGGCCGCCTGGTCAACGCCGCCGGCGAGCGGGTCCTGGTCGCCGCCGGCATCGGCATCGTCGCCGTCAGCAGCGCCCTGGCCGGCCTGTCGCAGTCCTACTGGCAGCTGCTGGTGCTCCGCGGCGTCGGCGGCGTCGGCTCGATCATGTTCAGCGTCGCCGCGGCCAGCCTGCTGGTGCGGGTCACGCCGAGCCACCTCCGTGGCCGGGCGCAGGGCGTGTGGGCCGGGTCGTTCCTGCTCGGCCTGGTCGCCGGGCCGGCCGTCGGGACGGTGGCGACGTTCTCGCTGCGCCTCCCGTTCTTCCTGTACGCCGGCACACTGGTCGTCGCGGGCCTGCTCGCGCTCGGGGCGCTCCGGCACAGCGAGCTGGCCGCCCGGAGCTCCGACCGCTCCGACCCGCTCCCGCTCGCCGATGCCCTGCGACACCGGGCCTACCTCGCCGCCCTGGCCGCGACGTTCGCCGGCAGCTTCGCACTGGTCGGCGCGCGGTCCGCGATGGTCCCCCTGTTCGTCAAGGACGACCTCCACCGCCCCGCCGGCTGGGCCTACGCGACGTTCCTGGTCGTCAGCGTGGTGAGCGGGGCGCTGCTCCTGCCCGCCGGCAAGGTCGCCGACACGATCGGCCGTCGCCCGGTGATCGTGGTCGGGCTGATCGTCGGAGCGGCCGGGTTCCTGCTGCTGCCGACGCTGCCGGCGACGGCGGCGCTGCTGGGCGCCGCGGTGCTGATCGGCGTGGCCGCGGCGTCGGACTCGGTCGGCCCGGGCGCGGTGATGGGTGACGTGGTGGCGGGCAAGGGCGGCACGGTCGTGGCGGTCTACCAGATGGCCGGCGACGTCGGCTCGGTGCTCGGGCCGGTCGTGACCGGCTGGGTGGCCGACGCTGCCGGCTACGGTCCGACGTTCGCCCTGTGCGCCGCCGTCTGCGTGCTGCCGGTGTTCGCGGTGCTGGCGGCGCCCGAGACGCTGCAGCCCCACCACCCGACCTCCGCGGCAGCGACCGAGAACGCCGGCCGCGACGCCGCCACCGACGCGACCTGACCGCGGCACGGTCGACGGTGGCGCCACGTGGCGGGCCGTCGCAGCTCGCTGAATACCGAGATGGCGCTCCGGCTTGCCTAGACTGCACGGGTGCCGCGCCAGACTGCCCTGCCACACGTCGTGGTGGAGATCGGGCGGTTCATGGTCACCGGGGGTCTCTCGACGCTGGTCTCGTTCAGCCTGTTCAACTTCCTGGTCCACGGCCTCTACCTGACCTCCGACCCGTGGCTGGGCAGCCAGCCGCTGACCGCGCTCGTGCTCGCGAACCTGGCCGGCATGATGGTCAGCTACCGGCTCAGCCGGAACTGGGCGTTCCGGCACCGGCCGCCCGTGCACGCGGACGGCGGGCGCACGGCGTTCTTCCTGATCAACCTCGCGACCCTGCCGATCGCCGTGGCCACCCTCTGGTTCAGCCGCCACGTGCTGGGCCTGACCGACCCGCTGTCCGACAACGTGTTCGGCAACGTCATCGGTGCCCTGATCGGGCAGGTCGCGCGGTTCTACCTGTTCCGCAAGTACGTCTTCCGCAAGCCGGTGACGCGGACCGACCTCGAGCACCCCGTGGCGCTGCTCGGTCCGGCGCACCGGTTCTCCGCGCTCGAGCCGGACGCGTCGGAGGACGTCGTCTAGCCGGTCTGCCGGCTCCAGAGCCCGGTCCAGGGGTGGCCGAGCTCGGCCACCAGGCCGCGCAGCAGCGGCAGGCTGAGGCCGACGACGTTGTGGTGGTCACCTTCGATCCCGGTGACGAACGCCCCGCCCAGACCGTCGATCGTGAACGCGCCCGCGACCTGCAGCGGCTCACCGGAGGCGACGTACGCCGCGATCTCGTCGTCGGTGACGTCGGCGAAGCGCACGGTCGTCGAGCCGGTGGCGGTCGCCTGCCGGCCGGTCGCGGTGTCGTGCAGGCAGTGGCCGGTGTGGAGGACGCCCGATCGGCCGCGCATCGTCCGCCACCGCCGCACGGCCTCGTCCGGGTCGTCGGGCTTGCCGAAGGCCTCGCCGTCCAGCTCGAGGACCGAGTCGCAACCGAGCACCAGCGGGCCGGGTCCGACCTCGGCGACGACGGCCGCGCACTTGAGCTCGGCGAGGCGCTGGGCGAGGTCGGCCGGGGCGAGCCCGGAGACCTGTGACTCGTCGACGCCGGAGACGACGACCGACGGCTCGACCCCGGCGGCTCGGAGCGTGGCGAGGCGTGCGGGGGAGGCCGAGGCGAGCACGAGCGAGGTCACCGGGGGAGTCTCCCAGAGCACCCGCGCCGTACCGGTCAGGCAACGGTCAGGACCCGGCCGTTACCCTTCCCCGGTGCCCGGCCCGACCCCTGCGACCCCGCACGGTGGGTCGCCGTCGATCAACCAGCCCGACTACTGGTGGTACCGCGCACGCTCCGAGATGCTGCGGACGGTCCTCGAGCCCTACGTCGGGGCGCCGGAGCGGCTGCTGGACGTCGGTAGTGCCGACGGCCCCAGCGTCGGCTGGCTGACCGCCCGGCACAAGGTCTCGCTCGACCTCGACCCCCGAGGGCTCCGGCCGCCGGCGGGGATCTGCGGCTCGGTGCTGGCGCTGCCGTTCGCCGACGGCAGCTTCGAGGTGGTCAGCGCGTTCGACGTCGTCGAGCACTGCGACCCCGAGGCGGCCGCGCTGGAGGAGCTCCACCGGGTGCTCGAGCCGGGTGGCCGGCTGCTGCTGTCGGTGCCGGCGTACCAGTGGGCCTGGTCCGACCACGACGTCGCCAACGGCCACCACCGCCGCTACACCCGGCCCCGCGCCGTCGAGGCCGTGTCGGCGGCGGGGTTCGAGGTGCTCCGGTCGACGTACGGCTTCGGTGCCGTCTTCCCGGCCTTCGCCGCCGAGCGCGCCCTCCGTGCGGTCCAGCACCGGGTCGGGGCGTCTCGCACGCAGGGACCGGCGGACGTCGTCGACCTGCCCGCCGTCGGACCCCGCCTTCAGCGGGTGCTCCTGGGCCTGTGCCGGCTCGACCAGCGCGCCTTGGCTCGCCGCGACCTCCCCTTCGGCTCGTCGGTCTTCCTCGCGGCGGTCCGGCGGTGAGCGGTCCCGCCGTCCGCACGATCCGCACAGACGCGCGGTGGGCGGGATCCGCGGTGGTCACGGTGCTCGTCGCCCTGGCCCTGCTGCTGGTCGGCAACCACCACTACCTCTGGTACGGCGACACCCCGGCGGCCTACTACGGCTGGTGGTACCACCTGGGCGAGCTCGTCCGGCACGGCGACTGGACGACGCTCGACCCCCACTCCTGGCGGGCCGGGAACTACGCCGCGGAGGGTCAGTGGGGGCTCTGGTCGCCGCTGACGATCGGGATCGGGCTGCTCGCGACCGTCGTGCCCGACCTGCTGGTCCTCACCGCCGTGGTGAAGCTCGGGCTGGCCGTGGTGGCCGTGCTCGGGGTCTACCTGCTGGTCCGCTCGTACGACGCGCCGCCGGCCGCGGCGTACGTCGCCGCCGTGCTGGCCCCGATGGGCGGGATGACCCAGTACCTCGACCTGCCCTCGTGGGTGGCCGCGGAGATGATCTGGGCGCTGTTCCCCTGGGTCTGGTGGGCGCTGCGCCGGACGATGCTGCGGGGCGCCAACCCGCTGCCGGCACTGGTCGCCGGCTACCTGCTGGTGACCGTCGGCTACGTCTTCGGCACGATCATGCTGATCTTCGCGATCGTCGCCTGCCTGGTCGACTGCTCCCTCGCCCGCGACCGCGCGGCCGCGCTGCGCGTCCTCGGAGCGGGCGTCCTGCTCGGCCTGGTGGCGCTCACCGTCTACCTGCCGGGCGTGCTGACCGCCTCGGTCACCTTCCGCGCCGACGCCGGCATCGGCTTCGGCGGCAAGTTCACCGACCGACCCGCTCGCGCTGCTCGCCGGCGTCCTGCCGACCGCCGCCGTGCCCGGCACGAGTGCCAACCTCCTGCCCTACGGCTATCTGGCCTGGCTCCTTCCCGCGGCCTTCTGGATCGACCTGCGGAAGGCGCGCCAGGGGTGGCGGCCGCTCGGTGGCCTGCTGCTGATCGCGGTCGCCGCCCTGGCCACCGTGGACGGGATCTCCCGGCTCGGCCCGCTGCGGTGGCCCCTCCGGCTGGCGCCGTTCCTGGTGACGGGACTGGTGGTGCTGCTCGTGGTCGCGTGGCACCGCTTCGGGGTGGCGCGTCCCTCGCGGCGGCGGCTCGCCTGGTCCCTCGGCTGGGTCGTGGTGGCCGCCGGGCTGAGCCTGGTCCGCGCCTCCTCGAAGTGGGACGCGCACCTCTGCGCCCTGGCCCTCGTCGGTGCCGCGCTGGTGCTGGTGTGGTGGCTGGTCGGCCGCGGCGGCATCGCCCGGGTGGCGCCGGTCGTGGGTGTGGCCACGATCGCGACGGTGGTGCTCCAGCACGCGTTCTACCCGACGCCGCCCTCGCCGCAGCGTCATGCCCCGACGGTCCTGTCCGACTACACGACGCAGGCTCCGGGAGCGGTCGGCGACACGATGGAGGTCGGCGCGGCCGACGTGACCATGCGGACCGACCCGCGGGCGGCCCGCGACCTGCTGCTCGGCTCGGGCTGGTACCTCAACCCCCGCGACGTGCAGAACACCTACACGGCGATCAGCTTCGAGGCCTACAAGACCCGCTACTGCATGGGCTACAACGGCGACACCTGCCCGGAGGCGTTCGCCACCCTCTTCAGCGACGAGCCGACGACCGGTCGCCCGCGCGTCGACCTGCTCGGGGTGAGCTCGCTGGTGCTGGTCCGGGCCGACTACCCGGCGCAGACGCTGCGCCACCCCCCGGCCGGCTGGCGCGTCGCCGGGCAGACGGCGTACTCCGTCACCTGGACGAGGCGGACGCCGGTGCCGGGTGCCGGAGGCGTGGCCTGGACCTCACCCGGCACGAGCGTCTCCGGGGTCGAGGCGGGCGCGACCCGGACGTCGTTCCACGTCGACCGGGTGCCGCCCGGTGGCGGCACCGTGGTGCTGAAGCTCCTCGACTGGCCGGGGTACGCCACGTCGGCCGGCTCGATCGCCGACCCGGTCGACGGCTACCTGCTGACGATCCACCTGCCCGCCTCGGCGCAGGGGCAGAGCGTCGACGTCGGCTTCCACCCGCCGGGCTGGTCCGCCGAGCTCGGCGCCTGGGCGCTGGCGCTCGTGGCCGGCGCGGCGTGGTCGGTGACCGCAGCGGTCCGGCGCCGGCGCCGCAGGACCTGACCTGCGCAGGTCGGCTAGCGGTGCCGGCGAACCCTCGGGCGCTGTCCGGCGAAACGCTCAGCGCGGGAGACCCGAGGAACGCCAGCCGCCCGGTCCGTGCGGGTGGACCACCTGGTGGAGCCGGCGCGGCGCGTTCCAGTCCGGCGTACGGCGGGGCGGGGCGGGCGCGGGTGAGCCCAGGGAGGCGAGCACCCCGACCAGCGCGGCCAGCTCCTCGGCGGTCGGGTCGCCCTTGACGATGCGGAGGAAGGGGACGGTGTCGTCGCTCACGGCGGCCATCAGAGGGGGATGTTCCCGTGCTTCTTGCTCGGCAGCAGCTCCCGCTTGGAGCCGAGCAGCCGCAGTGCCTTGACGACCTCGAGCCGGGTCTCGTGCGGGGGGATGACGCCGTCGACGTACCCGCGCTCCGCCGCGGTGTAGGGGTTGGCCAGGGTGTCGTCGTACGCCGTGATCAGCTCGGCGCGCATCGCCTCGGGATCCTCGGCCGCCTTGAGCTCGTGCCGGTAGAGGATGTTCACCGCGCCCTGCGCGCCCATCACCGCGATCTGGGCGGTCGGCCAGGCCAGGTTGAGGTCGGCGCCGAGGTGCTTGGAACCCATCACGTCGTAGGCACCGCCGTAGGCCTTGCGGGTGATGATCGTGACCAGCGGGACCGTGGCCTCGGCGTAGGCGTAGATCAGCTTCGCCCCGCGCCGGATGATGCCGTTCCACTCCTGGTCGGTGCCCGGGCAGGAAGCCCGGCACGTCGACGAACGTCAGGACCGGGATGTTGAAGGCGTCGCAGGTGCGCACGAACCGCGCGGCCTTCTCCGAGGCGTCGATGTCGAGCGTGCCGGCGAACTGCATCGGCTGGTTGGCCACGATGCCGACCGACTTCCCTTCGACCCGACCGAAGCCGATCAGGATGTTCGGCGCGAACAGCGCCATCACCTCGAGGAACTCCTCGTCGTCGACGACGGCCGTGATCACCTCGTGCATGTCGTAGGGCTGGTTGGAGCCGTCGGGGATCAGGGTGTCGAGGGTGCGGTCGAGGTCGGTGATCTCGAGGCGGTGTCCTGAGCCTGTCGAAGGGTCCGCCGGGTCGTCGTACGACGGCGCCGGGTCGAGGTTGTTCTGGGGGAGGTAGGACAGCAGCGCCTTCACGTACTCGATCGCGTCGTCCTCGTCGGAGCCCATGTAGTGGGCGTTGCCCGACTTCGTGTTGTGGGTGCGGGCGCCGCCGAGCTCCTCCATCGTGACGTCCTCGCCGGTGACGGTCTTGATCACGTCGGGTCCGGTGATGAACATGTTGGAGGTGCCGTCGACCATGATCGTGAAGTCGGTGACCGCGGGGGAGTAGACGTGCCCACCCGGCGCACGACCCCATGATCAGGCTGATCTGCGGGATGACGCCCGACGCGTGCACGTTGCGGCGGAAGATCTCGCCGTACAGGCCCAGCGAGACCACGCCTTCCTGGATCCGGGCGCCGGCCCCCTCGTTGATGCCGATGATGGGGCAGCCGGTCTTCATGGCCAGGTCCATCACCTTGGTGATCTTCTCGCCGTACACCTCGCCCAGGGAGCCGCCGAAGATCGTGAAGTCCTGGCTGAACACGCACACCTGGCGGCCGTCGACCGTGCCGTAGCCGGTGACCACGCCGTCGCCGTACGGGCGCCGCTTCTCCTGCCCGAACGCCGTCGAGCGGTGGCGCGCGAGCTCGTCGAGCTCCACGAAGGACCCCTCGTCGAAGAGCAGCTCGATCCGCTCGCGGGCGGTCTTGCGGCCCTTCGCGTGCTGCTTCTCGACCGCCTTCTGCGAGGAGGCGTGCACCGCCTCGTCGAGCCGGCGGTCGAGATCCGCGAGCTTGCCGGCCGTCGTGTGGATGTCGATGCCCGACTCCTCCGGGGGTACGTCGGTACCTTCGCCCGGCTTGATGCTCGGCTGGTCGGTCGGCTCTGCAGTCACGTGCACGACACTAGTGCTCGTGAACGCCGCCTCTCCACGCGCTGCCCTCGACCTGCGCGCGCTCCGGGCCGTGGCCGGACCGCAGTGGGAGGTACGGCTCCACGCCGAGGCCGGCTCGACCAACGAGCTCGCCGTCGCCGACCCGGTCCGGCACCGGATCGTGGTGGCCGACCACCAGCAGGCGGGCCGCGGCCGGCTGGACCGCGAGTGGCTGACACCGCCCGGCGCGGCGCTCACGTTCTCCGCGGTCTTCGACCCCGTCGTCGAGCCCGAGTGGTGGCCGGTGATCCCCCTCGTGGCGGGCTACGCCGTCGCCCGCGCCCTGGGCGGGGCAGCGGTCCTGAAGTGGCCCAACGACGTCCTGATCGGCGACCGCAAGGTCTGCGGGATCCTCGTGGAGCGGGTCAACACCCGCCCGCCGATGGTGGTGATCGGGGTCGGGATCAACGTCGACCAGGCCGCCGACGAGCTCCCGGTGCCGACCGCGACGTCGCTGGCCCTCGAGGGCATGGGGGTCGACCGGACCGAGCTCTTCGGGGAGGTGGTCTCGTCGCTCCGGACCTGGCTGGGGCAGCTCGCCGCCCACCCGGGCACCTTCATGAACCAGTACCGGGGCCGCAGCGCGACCCTCGACCAGGACGTCCGGGTGGAGCTCCCGGGCGATCGCACGGTCGAGGGCCGGGTCACCGACATCGACGCCCACGGCCGCCTGCTGCTCGACACCGCCGCCGGGACGCTCACGCTCAGCGCGGGCGATGTCGTTCACCTCCGCCCCTCCGGATGACACACTCACCCCCGTGGCCATCTCACAGAAGCTGCTGACCGACGGCGAGTCGGTCATCGTCGACACCCGGACCCACCCGAAGGCGCTGCTCGTGCCGGGGCTCGTCCTGGTCATCACGCTCGCCCTGGCGATCTTCCTCGACCGCAAGATCGGCAACGGGTTCGTCAGCCTGCTCGTCTGGATCATCGCGCTGGTCGTCGTCCTCTGGTGGGTGCTGCGGCCCTTCCTGGACTGGCTGACCTCGACGTACACGGTGACGAGCAAGCGGCTGATCACCCGCGAGGGGATCGTCTCCCGCAAGGGGCACGACATCCCGCTGATGCGGATCAGCGACGTGGCCTTCGACCAGGGCATCGTCGACCGGATGCTCGGCTGCGGCACGCTCGTCGTCAGCGACGCGAGCACCCACGGCTCGGTGCGGCTGCACGACATCCCGCGGGTCGAGTCCGTCCAGCGCACGCTGTCGGACCTGCTCGGGAAGCTGCACGAGTCGCCAAGGACCGATGACGCCTGACCCGGGTCCGGACGAGACCCCCGCCCAGCAGCTCGAGCACGCCATCCTGGGCGAGGACGTCGTCTTCAACGCCGTCGAGGTGGCGGCCGAGACCGGGGCGAGCATCGAGCAGGCCCAACGGCTCTGGCGCGCGCTCGGGTTCCCCGACCGTGGCTCCGAGCGCGCCTTCACCCACGCCGACGCCGAGGCGGTGTCCACGCTCCTGCGCCTGGTCGAGGAGGGGGCCATCGACTTCGACATGGCCGTCGACCTCACCCGCGCGGTCGGCCAGACCATGGCCCGGCTGGCCGACTGGGAGGTGGCCACGCTGGTGCACCGCGTCCAGGAGATGGAGTCGGGCAGCGGTGCCACCGGGTCGCGAGCCACGGCGGCCCTGCAGCTGCTGGACGCCCTCAACGGCCCCTTCGAGGGCCTCCTGGTCTACGTCTGGCGCCGGCACCTCGCCGCCGCCGTGGCGCGGGTCGAGGCGCTGGGCGCGGACGACGCCGACCTGCACACCACGCAGGTCACCGTGGGGTTCGCCGACATCGTCCAGTTCACGGCCCTGACCAACCGGCTCGACCACAACCGGATCGGTGACCTCGTGGAGATCTTCGAGTCACGCTGTGCCGACGTCGTGGCCGGGCAGCGCGGCCGGGTCATCAAGAGCCTCGGGGACGCCGTGCTGTTCGTGAACGAGGACCCGATCCGGGCCTACGACACCGCCGAGGGGATCATCTCCGTGATCGGGCGCGACCAGCGGATGCCCGACGTCCGCGTCGGCCTCTCGACCGGGGCGGTGGTGATGCGGCTCGGAGACGTCTTCGGGCCGGCGGTGAACATGGCGGCACGCCTCACGGCGGTCGCGCGGCGCAACCGGATCATCGTCGACGGGGCCACCGCCGAGCGCCTCCCGGAGGACCAGTTCGAGGCCCGGGCGCTACCGGCGCGACCGGTGCGCGGCTTCGGACTGGTCGAGCCAGTGGCCGTTCGACGTCACTAGCACATGGTCCTCTGGGCCTAGGCGGAATGACCTCAATCGGCGAATTTTACCTTCGAAGCACGGTGAGTTGCCCGATTCCCCGACGCGAGGGGCGGTTGGGTACCTATTTTCATGGGGTGCTCAAGGTCCAGGACGTTGCCGTCGATCCGGTCACCCGCCGGGTGTGGCGGGATGAACGCGAGATCGTCTTCTCGCGCAAGGAGTTCGACCTGCTGCATTTCTTGATGCAGCGGGCCGGTTCCGTCGTGTCCCGCGACGAGCTGATGCTGACCGTCTGGAACACCACCTTCTGGACGTCGTCGAAGACCATCGACGTGCACCTGGGCTGGGTCCGCCGCAAGCTCGGTGACGACCCCAGCCAGCCGAGCCTGATCACCACGGTGCGTGGTCATGGCCTGCGCTTCGAGCGACACGCCCCGGGCTCCACCGACGCCCTGGAGGACGACTCGGACGCCGCAGCCGTCCGGACCGCCTGACCGGCGCCCTGAACGGCCTCCCGACCGGCCTCCGGCCGACCACCTGATCGCGGTCACCCGGCGGCCCCTACGCTGCTGCGCGTGAGCCCCGGCCCGTCCCAGCCACCCGCCGACCGTCCGTCCGACACCGCGCCCGTCGTCGCCGTCGTCGGCGGAGGTCAGCTGGCCCGGATGCTGGCCGAGCCGGCCGCCGCGATGGGCGTCCCGCTGCGGCTCCTCGCCGAGGCGCCCGGCGTCTCCGCCGCCCAGGTGATCCCCGACCACGAGGTCGGCGACTACACCGACCTCGCCACGCTGCGCCGCCTCGTGGCCGGCTGCCGGGTCGTCACCTTCGACCACGAGCACGTCCCGACCGACCACCTCCACGCGCTCGAGGAGGGCGGGGTGGCCGTCCGGCCCGGCCCGGGGGCGCTGGTCCACGCCCAGGACAAGGTGGTGATGAGAGAGGCCCTCGACCGGATCGGTGCCCCGGTCCCGCGGCACGCCGTCGTGGCGTCCTCGCCCGAGGTCGAGGCGTTCGGCCTGCCCTGCGTCCTGAAGACCAGCCGGGGCGGCTACGACGGCAAGGGCGTCTGGTTCGTCCGGACGCCCGACGAGTGCGCGCCGGCCTTCGCCGCCGCCGCCGCGACCGGCGTACGGATCCTCGCCGAGGAGCAGGTCCCCTTCCGTCGCGAGCTCTCCGCGCTGGTCGCGCGGAGTCCCAGCGGCCAGGCGGCGGCGTACCCGGTCGTCGAGTCGGTCCAGCGCGACGGCATCTGCCACGAGGTGGTCGCCCCGCGCCCGGGCTCTCCGACGGCCTCGCCACGCAGGCCCAGGAGCTCGCGCTCCGGATCGCCCGCGAGCTCGACGTGACCGGGATCCTGGCGGTCGAGCTGTTCGAGACGACCGACGGCCGGATCCTCGTCAACGAGCTCGCGATGCGTCCTCACAACACCGGCCACTGGACGCAGGACGGCGCCGTCACCTCCCAGTTCGAGAACCACCTGCGCGCGGTCCTCGACCTGCCCCTCGGCGCCCCGGTCGCGCGGGCGCCCTGGACGGTGATGGTCAACATCCTCGGCGGGCCGGCCGACTCCGGCGGTCGGCTCTACGACGGCTACCCGCACGCGCTCGCCCGCGACCCCCGGCTGCGCGTGCACCTGTACGGCAAGGAGCCGCGGCCGGGTCGCAAGGTCGGTCACGTCAACGCCTACGGCGACGACCTGCAAGAGTGTCTGGAGCGCGCCCGCCACGCGGCCGCGTGGTTCGCCGGAGAGCTGGGAGACGAGAGTGAGTGACGCACGCGGAGCCGGGCCCAGCGTCGGGATCGTGATGGGATCCGACTCCGACTGGCCGGTGATGGAGGCCGCCGCCGACGCGCTCAAGGAGTTCGAGGTCACCTACGAGGCCGACGTCGTCTCGGCCCACCGGATGCCCGACGAGATGCTCGCCTACGGCCGCGAGGCCGCCGAGCGCGGTCTCTCGCGTGATCATCGCCGGTGCCGGGGAGCGGCCCACCTGCCCGGGATGCTCGCCGCCGTCACGCCGCTGCCGGTGATCGGCGTCCCGGTGCCCCTCAAGCACCTCGACGGGATGGACTCCCTGCTCTCGATCGTGCAGATGCCCGCCGGCGTCCCGGTCGCCACGGTCGCCGTCGGCAACGCCCGCAACGCCGGCCTCCTCGCCGTCCGGATCCTGGCCGCGGCCGACGCGGACCTGCGGCAGCGGATGCTCGACTTCCAGGCCGACCTGCGCCAGACCGCCCAGGAGAAGGGCAAGAAGGTCCGCTCGTCGGCCGGGCAGCCGCAAGCTCGGCTTCTAGAGGCGGCTCAGCCGACCAACCCGTGCTCGTGGGCGAAGACCACGATCTGCACCCGGTCGCGGAGCCCGAGCTTGCGCAGGATCGCGCCGACGTGGGTCTTCACCGTCGACTCGCTGGCGAAGACCTGGGCCCCGATCTCGGTGTTGGACAGCCCCTGGGCCACCGCGCCGAAGACCTCGCGCTCCTTCTCGGTCAGGCCGAGGTACGCCGCCGGCGGCGGCGTGCGGGTCTGGAACTGGCCGTCCAGCAGGACCGCGAGGTCCTGGGGCGCGAGGACGGCGTTGCCGGCGTGGACGGTGCGGATCGCGTCGCGGAGCATCACCGGCGTCGTGCCCTTGAGCAGGAAGCCGCTCGCGCCGTACCGGATCGCCGTCGCCGCCCGGTCGTCGAGGTTGAACGTCGTCAGCACGATGACCCGGACCGGCCGCTCGCGCCGTGCGACCCGGTCGGGCAGGAAGACCTGGCGGGTCGCCTCGACGCCGTCCATCTCGGGCATCCGGACGTCCATCAGGACCACGTCGGGGCCGAGCTCGTCGACCAGCCGGACGGCCTCGAGACCGTCGCCGGCGGCGCCGACGACCTCCAGGCCCTCCTGGGCGTCGACGATCACCCGCACGCCCTCCCGGAAGAGGTCCTGGTCGTCGACCAGGAGCACCCGGATCGGGTCGCTCACGACAGCACCCGGACCGGGAGCCACGCCGTGGCCGTGAACGTCGGCGGGTCGGTGCGCCGGCGTACGTCGAGCCGGCCGCCCACCGCCTCGAGCCGGCGCCGCATGCCGTCGAGCCCCTGACCGCCGTCGGCGGACGACGGCGCCGGGACGCCCCTGATCGGCTGTGTCTCGTCGAGGGTCGGGCCGGCGTCGTCGGGACCGACGGAGTTCTGCACCTCGACCCGCAGGTCGCCGTCCCAGTGCCGCTCGACGAGCACCGGCTGGTCGCGCCGGCCGTGCTTGATCGCGTTGGTGAGCATCTCCTGGAGCACCCGGAACGCCACCACCTCCAGCTCGGGCGGCATCGGCTGCGGGTCCCGACGACCGTCGACTCGACGACGTGCCCACTGGCCCGGACGCCGTCGAGCAGGCTCTCGAGGTCGGGCTGGCGGGCGGGGGCAGCCAGGGCGCCCGGGTGGTCGCGAGCACCGTGCGGACGTCGTCCAGCGAGGTGCGGGCCGAGGTGGCGATGTTCGTCATCGTCCGCTTGAGCGCGGCGGTGTCGGCGTCGTCGAGGTACTGCGCCGACTCGGCCTGCGCCAGGATCACCGCGAGCGAGTGGCCGACGACGTCGTGGACGTCGCGGGCCAGGCGGGCCTGCTCCTCGCGCAGCCGGGCGATCTCCTCGGCCTGGTCGCGCTCGGCCTCGGCAGCCACCTGCGAGGCCCGGGACACCTGGAGCCGCGCGGAGAAGCGCAGGGCCAGGCCCGAGAGCCAGGTGCCACCAGCAGCGCGCTGCCCAGCAGGCCGGCGGAGAGCCGCCAGCTGTTGCTGCCGTCGTAGGCGCGACGGGCGAGGCCCTGGACGCCGGCGACGCGCAGCGAGTCGTAGAAGACGTTGGGGTCCAGCCAGACCACGGCGATCGCCGCGCCCAGCGGGATCGAGAGCGCGCTGAGCCAGACGACGAGGGTGCTGCCCCAGCGCGCGCAGCCGAACGCGACGACGGCGAGCAGCACCTCGGTCACCAGCGGACCGGTGCCGGTCACCACGTGCACGAAGCCGACGAGCCACGCGACGCCGAGGGCCGCTCCCGGGGCGACGCCGGGAGAGCCCGACCGCGACGGCGACACCCAGGACGACCAGCAGCTCACCGGTCGCGGCGATCACGACGAGGTCGCCGTGCGTCTCCTCAGAGACCGAGCAGCAGGACGACGAGCCCGGCGAGCGCGTCGGGCGCCAGGCCGCGCGCGCTGCCAGGCGTCGGGCAGCGTCGTCATGCCGGTCATCGAACCACGGGCCGGGTCACCGGTGGGCGCCACGCACCAGCTCGTCGAGGAGGTCGGCGTAGGCCAGTCCGGCGGCCGCGAACATCCGCGGCACCTGCGAGTGCGCGGTCATGCCCGGGATCGTGTTGACCTCGTTGAGCACCGGCCCCCGCTCGGTCAGGAAGAAGTCGACCCGGGCGACGCCGGAGCAGCCGAGGGCGACGTACGCCGCGACCGCGGCGTCCTCGAGCGCCTTGCCCTCGGTCTCGGTCAGCGCGGCCGGGACCCGGAAGTCGGCGTGGCCGGCGTACTTCGCGTCGTAGTCGAACAGCCCGTCGCCCGACGATCTCCAGCGCCGGCGGCACCACGAGCGAGCCGTCGGCGCGGCGGAGCACGGCGACGTCGACCTCGCGGCCGACCACGACCTCCTCGACCAGGGCGCGGGAGTCGAGGGCAGAGCGGCGTCCAGCGCCGCGGGCGAGCTCGGCCGCGTCGGCGACCAGGGAGACGCCCAGGCTCGACCCGGCAGCGACCGGCTTGACCACCACCGGGCCGGTCCACGACCACGACGGCCGCGGTCGCCGCGGTCACGAGCCGCCCGGGCGCGGTCGCGATGCCGAGCGCCTCGGCCACCAGCTTGGTCGCCCACTTGTCCATCGCCAGCGCACCCGCGCCGACGCCGGACCCGACGTAGGGCAGGCCCGCCAGGTCGCACAGCGCCGCGAGGGTGCCGTCCTCGCCGTGGGGTCCGTGCACGACCGGGAACGCGACGTCGCACCCCCGGAGCACCTGCGCGGCCCCGGCCAGGCTCATCGGGCGCCCGCCCCGGTCGCGCCAGGTGCCGTCGCGGCCGATGGTGAGCGGCACGACCTCGTACGCCGCAGGGTCCAGAGCCGCGGCCACGCTCGCGGCCGACGCGAGGGACACGTCGTGCTCGCAGCTGCGACCTCCGCCGATCACGGCCACCCGCGTCCTCATCGGACGCTCCGCAGGTGGGTGGCCGGACGGATCCGACGCGGCACCCGCGAGCCGATCCCGGTGACGATCTCGTGCTCGAGGGTGCCCGACCACGCCGCCCACTCGGCGACGGTCGGCTCGCCGGCGTCGCCCGGGCCGAACACGGTGACGGTGTCGCCGACCTCGGCCCCCGTCGTGCCGAGGTCGACGACCGCCTGGTCCATCGAGATCCGCCCGACGACCGGCGCCCGCCGGCCGCGCACCTGCACCTCGGCCCGTCCGGAGGCCGACCTGGGCAGACCGTCGGCGTACCCGAGCGGGACGAGCCCGAGGTCGTCGTTGCAGCGGGTCGACGTGGGCGTGGCCGTAGCCCGACCGGCGTCCCGGCCCGCGACCCGGCGTACCGAGACGAGGGGAGCGGTGAGGGTGAGCGCGCGGCCGCAGCGCGGTCGTCCGGCTGGGGTCGATGCCGACCAGCCCGGCGCCGACGCGGCTCATCGTGTGGTGGGTCCGCGGGTCGGTCAGGGTGGCCGCGGTCGCGGCCAGGTGCCGGTGGCGCCGGGCGCAGGCCGCACGACCGGGCGACCTCGAGCGCCCACGCGAACGCTGGTCCGGCCGAGGGCGTTGCACGTCCGCCGGATCGTCGGCGCAGCCGAGGTGGCCCATCACGCCCACCACCTCGATCGCGCCGCGCCGCTCGGCCAGCCGGGCGCCTGGCACAGCCGACGCCACTGCGACGGCGGGGCCCGTCGCGGGCCATGCCGGCGTCGACGTGCAGGTGCACCCGCGCCCGGCCCGGGGCCGCCGCGACGGCGGCGAGGTGCTCCGGACCCGGTACGGCGACATCGATCCGCCGCGCACCGCGGTCGCGAAGTCGGCGTCCACCGGGTTCAGCCAGCTCAGCAACGGCGCCGTCGAGCCCGGCGTCGCGCAGGGGCCACGCCTCGGCGAGCGAGGTGACGCCGAGCGAGGAGGCGCCGTTCGCGAGCGCCGTCCGGGCCACGTCGACGGCGCCGTGGCCGAACCCGTCGGCCTTCACCACCGCCATCAGGTCGCCGGTCGCGCGGTCCGCGAGCAGGCGGTGTTGGCCGCGACCGCGGCCAGGTCGACGTCGACGAGGCGCGGAACGCCGGACCGTGCGCGGTCGCGAGCGGCCAGGCCGGTCATGCCGCCAGCCGCCTCGACGACCGGGCCGTACGGCGCGTGCGGGGCGCCGGTGACCAGCGCCCAGTAGCGGTCGCCGTAGCTCCAGTGCCACCACTCGGTCGGGTAGTTGACCAGCCCCTGGCCCGCCGAGCACGCGGCGCAGCAGCTCCCGGTGCGCCCGCGCGTCCGCGCCGATCCCGGCCGCCGCGAAGTAGCACCGCCCCTCGCTCTGCTCGGGGTCGCGTCGATCGGCGTGCCCAGGTCGAGCTCGTCGCCGCAGACGTCCACCAGGGTGAGGTCGACCGCCGCCGCCGGCGACGTGCGGCGCGACGTCGACCGGCGCCACGAAGCGGCTGGTGAGCCGCTCGAGCAGTCGGCGCGTCAGCCCCGGGTGCGCGGCGCGCACCTGCGGCGGCGTACGCCGCGATGATGGCGCGCTGGGAGGCGAGCGGCCGGTGGCCCTCGACGACGCGGAGCCGGATGCCCGGCGGCAGCGCCGCGTCGGCCGCCAGCAGGCGCTGCGCCAGGCGTCGCGCGCACGAGCGCACCCGGGGGCGAGAGGTCGACGGGCAGGCGCGACCAGGGGCTCGCCGGACTCCACGACCGGAACGGCGCGCACGCGTGGGTCCGACAGCAGGATCGTCATGCCGTCGACGCTAGGAAGACCGGGGGACGAGCGCCTCCACCCGAGGTGCCGACCTCCTGGCCGCGAGGAGGAGGGATGACGGGGACGTGCGGGGGTACGGACGCCGCATGAGCAGCAGCTTCAGCGACGACCAGCTCCAACCGGACGACACGCTCGACGAGCGGGGCGTCGACGACGTCCTCGACGAGGGGATGTCACCGCCGGAGCGTCCCAGCCGGGCGATGTCCCACGGGGTCGACGACGCCGAGGGCGAGAGCCTCGACGAGCGGCTCGAGCAGGAGGAGCCCGACCCGGCCTCCGAGATCGACCACACCGCCGACGGTCAGGAGGCGGAGCTCGCCGACGGCGACGGCACCGACCCGTCCGACGGGTTCGAGGTCGGCGACGAGCGCAGCGGGCGCCTGGTCGCCGACGGACGACGCGGACCGACGACGCCGCCACGGACGCCGGCATCGACGGGGCGGCCGCCTCGGCCGAGGAGGCAGCGGTGCACACGGTCGAGGAGGACGACGCTCTAGGCCGAGCGGGGGTCGTCCCGGCGACGCCACTCGATCGCGGGACAGGTGTCCATCACCATCGGCACGCCGGCCTCCGTCGTGCGCCGGAACGCCTCGGCGTCGATCACCCCGAGCTGGAACCAGACGGCCTTCGCCCCGACCGCCACGGCCTGGTCGGCGAACTCGCCGGCCGCCTCCGAACGCCGGAAGACGTCGACGACGTCGATCGCGAACGGCACGTCGGCCAGGGTCGCCCGGCCCGGCTCGCCCAGGACCTCGCCGGCCTCCTCGCCGAAGCGCGGGTGGATGGGGACGATGCGTTTCCCGCGTCGTTGCAGCAGCTCGGCGATGGAGTACGCCGTCCGGCCGGGATCACCGGAGAGGCCGACGACGGCCCAGGTCTCGAGGTCGTCCAGCATCAGGTCGACCCACTCGTCACGCTGCCACTCGCCCACGACGACCAGCCTAGGCGGCGGGTCCTCGGGGACCGCTCGCCGCCGGGTTTGGCGACCGCGGCGGCGGGGCAGCGTGTCCGGTGACGAGAGGAGGCACCGGTGGTCGACCTGGCCCTGGAGAAGGCAGCAGCGATCCGCGCGCAGTCCGACGTACGCCGGATCGCGGGCGAGCTGCGGGCCGAGCGCGACCGGGTCTCCGGCCGCGTCCGCACCCTGGTGACCTCGGGCTGGTCGGGCGTCGCCGCCGACCAGTACGCCGACGGCTGGGACGACTGGCACTCCGGGGCGGACGAGCTGCTGCGCGCCCTCGACACCATCGGCGACCTCATGGGTGCGGTGCGGCAGGCGATCGAGGAGACCGACGACGCCTCGGCGTCCGCGACGCAGCTGCTGGTCTCGCGGCTGGGGGAGGTGCCGTGACGACCTACCAGGTGGACCTGCCGCTGCTCGACTCCACGACCGCCGACCTCGAGTCCTTCGAGCGGTTCATCGACCACAAGCTGGCCGAGCTCGACCGCGTCGTGGCGGACCTCCACGTCACCTGGACCGGGCAGGCGGCCGGCGCGCACGCCGCGCGCACACCAGCAGTGGGTCGAGGGTGCCCGGCGGATGCGCGAGGGACTGACCGCGATGCGGGGTGCCGCGCGCACCGCCCACGACAACTACCGGGCGGCCGGCGAGGCCAACGCGACGATGTGGCGGGCCACGCGATGAGGATGGAGGTCGACACCGGCTCCTACGCCTCCGCCTCGAAGCAGTTCTACTGGGGCAACCACGCCGTGATCGACGCCGTGACCGGCACCTCGGTGGCGATCGACGCCGGCGGCGGGATGGCCGGCACCGACACCGGGGGCGCGGCGTTCGCCCAGCAGTACGACGCCGCCGCCGGGCCCTTGCTCAAGGCCGGTGCCGACCTCGGCGAGACGATGGGCAAGCTCGGCAACCTGCTCAACACCTCCCTGGTCAACCACGAGGGCGCCGACTACGGCGCCCGGATCGCGGGCCCGCCCTACGGCGGCGTCTACACCGGCGACGACGACCCGGAGGACTACACCGTCACGGTGCTGACGCCCGACCCGCCCTCGGCCGCGGGGGGCACCGGCGACGTGCCCGGCTGGTGGCACTGGGTGGCCTCGCACATGGAGGGCCTGCTCTGGCCCGACGCCGACACCGGCAAGCTGCGGTCGGTCGGCCAGTCCTGGCTCAACGGCGCGGGCGACCTCGAGGCGTCGGCCACCTACGCCGACGACGCGGCCGCCGAGCTCGGGGTGGTCACCTCGCCCGAGGTGCACGACGCGGTCGCCACGTGCCAGGACGTGAGCAAGCAGGCGACGGCACTCGGCGGTGCCTACCGGCAGATCGGCCAGGCCTGCGTCGACTACGCCAAGGCCGTCGACGACCACCACCAGCAGATCGAGGACGCGGTCGCCGACTTCATCAAGTGGACGATCATCATCGAGGGTGCCGGCGCCATCTTCAGCGAGATCGGCGGCGAGTTCGTCGCCCAGGGCGCCGAGGCCGCGAAGATCGCGAGCGCCGCCAAGCGGATCGTCGGCATCCTCAAGCCCCTCGTCGAGCTGGCCCAGGGCTTCGCCGCGAAGATCTTCGAGCTGGTCCGGATCGCCACCACGGCCCTCGAGCGCTTCCGGGTGATCCTGGGCGCCCGCGGCGTGCGCGCGGTCGAGGCGTCGGCGGAGGCGGTGGCGAAGGCGGAGAAGGACGCGCTGATCGCCGAGCTCAAGGCCGCGGGGGTGAAGTACAACCCGGACGAGATCGTGACCATCTTCCGCAACGCCGACGGCAAGATCGTCTGGCTCGAGAAGGGCGACGCCCAGCGCGGCCTCGCACACATCATCGGCGAGCACGGTCCCGAGTTCGCAGCGCACGGGTACTCCGAGGCGGAGATCCCGAACCTGGTCCGGACCGCGCTGCAGGACGGCGAGGTGATCGGCTACCAGGGCAAGGGCACGGGCCGTCCCATCTACCAGGTGCTGTTCGGCGGGAAGATGGTCAAGATCGCGATCACCGTCGGATCGAACGGCTACATCGTCGGAGCGAACCTGAGATGACCAGACCACAGCTGCGGTTCTTCGCGGAGTACCAGTGCTACCCCACGTGGGTCACCCAGCCGGAGGGCGGCGAGGACAACCCCGACCCCCACGACCTCGGCCTGCCCGACGACCTCGCGACCGCTGTGGTCCAGTGGTCCGACGACTTCGACGCGCTCTTCGACGTCGACGACTTCAGCGCTCCCCTGTTCACCTCCACCGAGGACGAAGCGGCCTTCGACGCGCGCGGTCGCGCCCTCGCCGAGCAGGTGGCCGTCGCGCTGGGCGACCGGTTCGAGGTCCGCTACCACGGCCTCGCCGACCCCTCCTGGGTCACGCTGGGCTGACGCCGGTCAGCCCACCCGCCGGGCCCGGTGCGCGATGTTCTTGGTCCGGTTCTGGCAGCGGATGGAGCAGTAGCGCCGGCCGCCGTTGCGCGACGTGTCGAGGTGCACGCGGTCGCACCGTTCGGCCGCACACACGCCCAGGCGTCCCGCGTCCGACGTGCCGAGGGCCATCGCGAGACCGGCCGCGATGCCGGCCGACCACCCCACCCCGAACGTGTCGTCGGGGCCGTGGAAGTGCAGGTTCCACACCCCCGGCCCGTGGGTGTCGAGCTGGGGGCGGGCACCGGTGCGCCGCAGCAGGACGTTGGTACGCCGCGCGGCCGTCGCCAGGTCGCCCCGATCGATGTCACCGATCACGCGTCGTGCCTCCGCCACCGTGGCGGCGATCATCCTGGCGTCGCCGGCGCCGACCCCACGCAGGGTGACGTCGTAGCCCTGGCTGTTCACGCCGTCCCGGACGGCGTTCCGCAGCGCCCGCTCGTCGTCCGGTGCGTCGACCTCGTGCCCCCCGTCGAGGCCGGGTGTCAGTCGGTTCGCCAGGGCCACGGTGGTCTCGAGCAGGGTCGCGACGTGACTGTCGAACAGCATTTGACCAGTCACTCACGGAGATGGCACGGTGGTCAACACTCATGACTGTCAAAACACAAGACACCAGTCACTCGCGACTGCCTCGGGAGGTGCGCATCCTGGTGGGTGCGCGTGTCGTCGACCGCCTCGGCGGCTTCACCCTCACGTTCCTGCCGCTCCTGCTGGTGACGGCGCACGGCGCCTCGTTGCGCACCGCGGGCCTGGTCGGGGCGATGTTCGGTCTGGCCACGATCCCGAGCCGGCTCCTGGGTGGCCGCCTCTCCGACCGGCTCGGTCACCGCACCACGATCGTGGTCGGGCTCTCGGGCTGTGCCGTCGCCCAGCTCACCCTCGCACTCGCCCCGGGACTGTCCGTCGCCTTCGCGGCCGCCGTCGTGCTCGGCCTGTGCTTCGAGATCTACGAGCCGCCGAGCCAGGCGCTGCTCGCGGACCTCACGCCACCCCCCCAGCGCGTGGCGGCCTACTCCGCCCTCGGAGCGGCGATCGCCGCCGCCGGCGTCGTGGCGGGCCTGCTGGCGGCCGTCCTGGCCGGGGTCGGGATGCGCTGGCTCTTCGTGACCGACGCCGCGACCTGCGTCGCCTGCGCCGTGGTGGTCCGGATGCTGCTCCCGGCCGGGCGTCCCCTCACCGAGCGCCGGGCACCGCGCCGGAGCCCCTGGCGCGACCGGCGGCTCCGCCTGATGCTCGGCACCGGCACGGGCTTCGCCACGATGTACATGACGATCGTGTGCGGCCTTCCGCTGGCGCTGCACCGCGACGGCCGCGCGCCGGGCTGGGCCGGGGCCCTGATCGCGGTCTCGGCCGCCACCGTCATCGTCGGGCAGCGGCTGCCCCTGACCCGGCAGGTCGACCCGTTCCTCCGGATGCGGACCGGATACCTGCTGCTCGCCCTCGGGCTGGCCCTCGCGGGGGCGGCGACCGCCTCCGGCGCGAGTGCGTGGTCCTACGTGCCGACCGTCGTCATCTGGAGCCTGGGCGACACGGTCCTCCTCGGCGAGCCGTTCGCCGTCGTGGCCGACCTGGCGAAGGAGGGCGATCGGGGCAGCTACCTTGCGGCGTACGGCGTCTCGTGGGGCCTGGCGACGACGGCCGCACCCGCGCTCGCGACCGGCCTCCTGGTGGTCGGCGGGACACCGTTCCTGTGGGGCGCGTGCGCGGCCGCCTCGCTCGGTCTCGCGGCCGTGCAGAGCCGGGTCGGGGCGGCGGTCGGCGAAAAGTAGAATCCACGCCATGAGCAACGACTTCCCCCTGTTCGCGCTCAGTGAGGAGCACCGGGCGATCCGCGAGGCGGTCCGCGACCTCTGCGCGGCGAAGGTCGCGCCGTACGCCGCCGAGGTGGACGAGGAAGGGCGCTACCCCGAGGAGGCCGCGAAGGCGCTGCAGCAGGCGGACTTCCACGCCCCGCACGTGCCCGAGGAGTACGGCGGTGCGGGAGCCGACGCCCTCGCCACGGTGCTCGTGATCGAGGAGATCGCGCGGGTCTGCATGGCCAGCAGCCTGATCCCCGCGGTCAACAAGCTGGGGTCGCTGCCGGTGATGATCAGCGGCTCGGAGGAGCTCAAGAAGCACTACCTGAGCCGGCTCGCCGCCGGCGACGGCGGGTTCTCCTACTGCCTGTCGGAGCCGGAGGCCGGGTCCGACGCCGTGGCGATGAAGACCCGCGCGGTCCGCGACGGCGACGGCTGGGTGCTCGACGGGGTCAAGCGGTGGATCACCAACGCCGGTGTCAGCGAGTACTACACCGTGATGGCCGTGACCGACGCCGAGAAGGGGAGCCGTGGCATCTCCGCCTTCGTGGTCGAGAAGTCCGACGACGGGGTCACGTTCGGCGCCAAGGAGAAGAAGCTCGGCATCAAGGGCAGCCCGACCCGCGAGGTCTACCTCGACCACGTCCGCGTCCCCGCCGACCGGATGATCGGTGAGGAGGGCACCGGCTTCGAGACGGCGATGAAGACCCTCGACCACACCCGGATCACGATCGCCGCGCAGGCGGTCGGCGTCGCGCAGGGGGCACTCGACTTCGCCCTCGGCTACGCCCGCGAGCGCCAGCAGTTCGGCCGGCCGATCGGTGACTTCCAGGGACTGCAGTTCCTGCTCGCCGACATGGGGATGAAGGTCGAGGCGGCGCGCCAGCTGACCTACTCGGCCGCCGGGCGGTCCGAGCGCGGCGACGACGACCTCACGTTCTTCGGGGCGGCAGCCAAGTGCTTCGCCTCGGACGTCGCGATGGAGGTCACCACGAACGCCGTACAGGTGCTGGGCGGCTACGGCTACACGCGCGACTACCCGGTCGAGCGGATGATGCGCGACGCGAAGATCACCCAGATCTACGAGGGCACCAACCAGGTGCAGCGGATCGTGATGGCCCGCCAGCTGCTCAACGGCGTGCAGTCGGAGCTGTAGCGGGCTCGCTCAGGCGGCGTGGGTGGCGGGGGACTGGAGCTCGCCCTCGACGACCCAGCGGGCCTCGAGGTGCTCGCGGCCTCGCTCGTCGGTCACGATGATCCACCGCTGGATGAGGATCGGACGCTCGTCCTGGCGCATGGTCATCTCCTTCACGTTCACGAGTCGTTCACCTGGTGTTTACCTTAGCCCATCCACCCCATCCGTTCCGTCATGGGGCGAACATTTCACCGAGTCCGCCCCACTCGGGGTGACGTGCGAGCGTCGCGCGGGGACTCGACGCCCCACCTGAGCCTGGAATGCGCGCTCCGTGGTGCCCTGCGCGGCGCGGCGGCGGGCCGCGCAGCACAATGAGCGGGTGACCGACACCGCCACCACCACCTCGACGTACGACGTCGCCCGCGTCCGCTCGCACTTCCCGCAGCTCCGCGACGGCGAGGGCCTGGGCGCCGCCCACTTCGACGGGCCCGGCGGCTCGCAGACCCCCGACGTGGTGGCGCAGGCCGTCTACGACACGCTCGCCAGCCCGCTCGCCAACGACGACTCGGTCACGCCGGCCGAGCGCAACGCCTCGCGGGCGGTCGTCGCAGGCCGCTCCGCGATCGCGGACCTGCTGAACACCGACGCGCAGGGCGTGGTCTTCGGGCGATCGATGACCCAGCTGACGATGGACCTCGCGCGCACGCTCGCGCAGGACTGGGGTCCGGGCGACGAGGTGGTCGTCACCCGTCTCGACCACGACTCCAACGTGCGCACGTGGACGATCGCGGCCGAGCGAGCGGGTGCCACCGTGCGCTGGGTGGACTTCGATCCCGAGACCGGCGAGCTCGACCCCCAGCAGGTGGCGGCGGTGCTCACCGACCGCACCCGCGTCGTGGCGGTCACCGCGGCGTCCAACCTGATCGGGACGCGCCCCGACATCCCGGCGATCGCCGCCCTCGCCCACGAGGCGGGAGCCCTCGTGCACGTCGACGGGGTCCACTACGCCGCGCACGTCGCTGTCGACGTGGCGGCACTGGGGGCCGACACCTTCGTCTGCTCGCCGTACAAGTTCCTCGGCCCGCACTGCGGGGTGCTGGCCGCGAGGCCCGAGCTCCTCGAGACGCTCCGGCCCGACAAGCTGGTGCCGGCGAGCGACCGGGTCCCCGACCGCTTCGAGCTGGGCACCCTGCCCTACGAGCTCCTGGCCGGCACGGCTGCCGCGGTCGACTTCCTCGCCGACCTCGTGCCCGGGAGCGGGTCCCGCCGCGAGCGGATCCTCGCGTCGTACGACGCGCTCGAGGCGCACGAGGACCGGCTGCGCGAGACGATCGAGGACGCCCTGGCCGAGGTGCCCGGCGTCCGGCTCCGCTCGCGGGCGGCACGACGCACGCCGACGCTGCTGCTCACGTTCGCCGACCACGACCCCCAGGACGTGCGCCGCGACCTCGCCACCCGCAACGTCAACGCCCCCGCCGGCTCCTTCTACGCCTACGAGGCCTCCCAGCGGCTCGGCCTCGGGACCGAGGGCGGACTGCGGATCGGGCTCGCGCCGTACAACGACGCCCGCGACGTCGAGCGGCTGCTCACCGGCCTGACGGAGTACCTGACCCGTGCCTGAGCCCGCGCGCGGTGGACACCTCCACCACGCGGTCGAGGTGCGACGGTCCGACATCGCCGGCCGGGGGCTGTTCGCCACCGAGGACCTGCCGGCCGGCACGATCGTCGTACGGCTGGCCGCGGCGCAGGTCGAGGGCGGCCGGGTCGACCTCCTGGGCGCCGACTTCCCCAACCACTCCTGCGACGCCGGCCTCGGCTGGGTCGACGCCCACTCCCTGGCCACCATCACGGACGTCGCGGCCGGCACCGAGCTGCTCACCGACTACGCGATGAGCATCGTCGAGCCCGACTGGTTCCTGCGGTGCCACTGCCCGAGCTACCGCTGCCGGCAGATGGTCGAGGGGACCGACTGGCGGATCCCTCAGCTGCAGGGCCGGTACGCCGGGTGGTGGGCGCCGCACGTCCACCGCCTGGTCGAGTCCGGGCGCACGGCGTAGGGCTCAGTCGACCGCGAGCGAGGGCCGGGTCGCGGGGCATCCCCCCGGTGCTCCGCGACCCGGCCCTGCGCGCCGATGATGCGGCGCTCTCCCTCTGGGGCCGGGAGCGCTGTTCCCCCGAATCAGCGTTCCCGGCCTCTGATCATCAAGAGAACGTGAAGAACGTCCTGATACACGAGCCTCGCGAGAAAAATGCACGCGTCCGCGGTGGCCGGATCGGCGGATCAGACGAGGAACGGAGGCGTGACGAACGGCGGCGCCGTTCCCTCACGCCCGGTCTGGGGCAGCAGCCACAGCCGCACCTCGCCGCGCATCGGGGCGGGGAACTCGAAGCGTCCCTCGCGGTCGGCGTAGGCGCTCTGGCGGGTGTGCGCGAGCTCGTCGCCCTGGGGGCCCAGGAAGGCCCGCATCGGGAGCGCGGGGACCACCCAGCCGTCGAGGCGTCGGCCGCCGTCGTCGGTGTCGCTGATCCGCACCAGCACGCGGTACGTCGACCCGGCGAACTCGAGGGCGACCGAGGCGCTGGTCTCGGGTGGCTCGTCGTGGCGCGTGCCCACGGTGGTGTCGACGGCCTGCACGAGGGTGAACATCTCGAACTCGGTCTCGAGGTCCTGCACCGCCAATCGGGCCAGCACGCCGTCGGCGAGGTCCTCCGGCGCGGGGTCGAGAGCGGCGTAGAGGTCGGCCACCGACTGCAGCAGCAGGTCGTCGGGGCCGATCACAGCAGCTCTCCGAGCTCGAGGCGCAGCTTGTCCAGGCACCGGCGCCGGGTCGGCCCGATGCTGCCGATCGGCATCTCGAGGCTCTCCGCGACCGACGAGTAGTCGGGGCGCGGCTCCCACGCCACGATCCGCAGCAGCTTCTGACAGCGCTCGGGCAGCCGCGTCAGGGCCTGCCAGAGCAACGCGTTCTCGTCGTTGGTGACGACCTCGGCCTCAGGAGACGACGCATCGGGAAGTCGGGCCGCGAGCACGTCGTCCTCGACCGGGCGCAGGCGGGTCGCGGACTTGCTGATCCGCCAGGCCTCGCGGCGCGCGGCCGTGCACAGCCAGCGCGTGATCGCCTGTGCGTCGCGCACCGAGTCCGCCGAGCGCACCAGCGTCAGCCAGGTGTTCTGGACGACGTCCTCGGTGGCCTCGCGGTCGAGCCCCGTCGCGCGCACGACGTGCCACAGCACCGGGCTCATGATCCGGACCAGGTCGTCGAGGGCAGGGTCGTCGCCCGTGCGCCACCGGCGGAACGCATCCGTCGCGGCGTCGTACAACGCTGAGGAGGTCGGTCCTCCCGGTGCGCCGTGCGTGGCCATCACACCCCCACAGGAGACACGCCCGAGCGGTCCTGATACCTCTGTGCTCGAGCTCCGAACGTACCGCGAGCCGACCGCGGCCGTCATGCCGGGCGACCGGCACCCGGGACGCGGACGTCTCGTGCGGTGCCGGTCTCCGCCGTGTTCCACGACACGAGCGGCGGTGCGGGCCGTCCCTTGAATGTCATGTATCTTGATTGACATTGCGATATTACGCCCGGACGTCAGCTCCGGTACGAGACTCCCAGGAGACCACATGCACCAGCAGCCACCCGCGTCGGGCACCGTCGCGGTCGTGGTCGGCAACCCGAAGCCGGCCTCGCGCACCCGGGACGCCGCCGTCCACGTCGCGCGGGAGGTCGCCGGGCGAGAGCCGGACCTGGTCGTCGACCTCGCGGAGCTGGGCGTGCGCCTGCTCGACTGGGCCGACCACGAGGTCGCGCGGCTCGTGGCGGACGTGGGTGACGCCGACCTCGTCGTGGTCGCCTCGCCGACGTACAAGGCGACGTACACGGGGGTCCTCAAGCTGTTCCTCGACCGGTTCGCGGCCGGGACGGGTCTGAGCGGCGTCGCCGTCCCGCTGATGCTCGGCGCCGGCCCCGCGCACGCCCTGGCCCCCGAGCTCGCCCTGAGGCCGCTGCTGTCGGAGCTCGGCGCGGTCGTGCCGGTGCGTGCCCTCTACGTGCTCGACTCGCAGTACGACCTTCCCGAGGCGTACGCCGACTGGCTCGCCATCGCCGGGCCGGTGCTGCGCTCGTTCCTCGGCCGTCCCCATCTCGAAGGAGTCTCGTGACCTCGACCGTGCTGGACAACGACCCGGACACCGATCAGCAGGACGACCAGCAGGACCATCAGCGCCGCGTGCTGGACCCGCACACCCTGCGGTCCGCCTACGGGGCGTTTCCCAGCGGTGTCGTCGCCGTGGCCGCCCAGGTGCGGGGCCAGCTGACGGGGATCGCGGCCAGCTCGTTCACCTCCGTCAGCATCGACCCGCCGCTGGTGTCGTTCTCGGTGGCGACGACCAGCAACACCTGGCCGGTGCTCCGCGAGGCCGCGCACCTCGGCGTGAGTGTGCTCGCCGACCACCACGACACGGTGTGCCGGCAGCTCGCCGGTCCGGCCGACCAGCGGTTCACCGGACTGCCGTTCCGGTCCACCGGCGACGGCGCGGTGCTGCTCGACGAGGCCGTGGCGACGTTCGACTGCTCGATCCACCAGGAGATCGAGGCCGGCGACCACGTGATCGTGGTGCTGGCGCTGCACCGCGTCGCCGACGGCGGCGGGGGCTCGCCCCTCGTGTTCCACCGCAGTGGCTTCAAGAAGCTGTCGGTCGACGACCTCGACCCGTCGCAGCTGGACGGCCGGATCAACGGCAAGGACGTCGACGCGGCCTGAGGTCCCGGAGTCAGCCCCCGCCTCTGCCACGACCGGCCAGCATCGCCGCCACCGGCGGGATCAGGGCCGCGACCACGCTCATGCCCACGGCTACGGGCACCGACCAGAACCGCACGACGTTCCACGCCAGGACGATCAGGGCGATGCAGGTGCCCATCATCCAGAAGTACGTCGCTCGCGCCGAGGGTCGCTGCCGGGCCATGTCGGTGCGGTACCCGCCCGCCGGAGACCGCATGCCCGGGCACGAGAGGTCATCCGATGCATCGGGTTTCGATCCGGGCACGGAGGGCACGGGACGGGCATCCGCCCTCGGGCGGAGCCAGGTCCTCCGGTTGAGCAGACAGCCGGGGGGTTTGGTCCGTCCAGGTGTTCGCGACCACGCAGGTCGTCGCCGCCTCCCTGGTATGAGCAGGGAGGCGCCACTCCTTCACCTCAGCCGGCGAAGAGGGTCACCAGCGCGTCGTTGAACGCCGGCAGGTCGTCGGGCTTGCGGCTGGTGACGAGGCGGCCGTCGTCGACCACGACCTCCTCGTCGACCCACTCGGCGCCCGCGTTGCGCAGGTCGGTCTGCAGGCTCGGCCACGACGTCATCCGTGCGGCCCCGCACGACGTCGGCCTCGACCAGGGTCCAGGGCGCGTGGCAGATCGCGGCGACCGGCTTGCCGGACTCGACGAACGCCGCGCACGAACGCCGACCGCGTCGTCGTCCATGCGCAGCGCGTCGGGGTTGGCGACGCCACCCGGCAGCACCAGCCCGTCGTAGTCGCCGGGATCGGCGTCCGCCGACCACCACATCGACCGGGAACGTGTCGCCCTTGTCGAGGTGGTGGAAGGCCTGCACCTCGCCGCTCTCCACCGAGAGCAGCTGCGGCGTGCCGCCGGCCTCCTCGACCGCCTGCCAGGGCTCGGTCAGCTCGACCTGCTCGATGCCCTCGGTGGCGACCAGGAAGGCGATGGTCTTGCCGGACAGGTCTGCCATGGTCGCCTCAGTCCTCGTGCTCGTCGTCGGACCACACCGGGTCGTTGCGGTTGGTCTGCTCGTCGGGGTCCTCGTCGATCCGTTCGGCGGCGTCTCCGGGGGAGATCTGCTCACCCTCGGGCACGTCGTCCATCTCGACCGGTCGCTCCTGCTCGTGGTCACCCAGCTGGCTCATGTCCCTGCCGTACCCGTTGCCCTCGGCCTCATGCCCGCGTCAGCAGGTCGTCCAGTCGGCGCGCCAGATCGGCGGCGTCGTCGCAGACCGCCACCGCGCCGGCGTCCTCGAGCTCCTGGCGACCGACACCGCCGGAGAGCAGACCGATGACGGCGATCCCGGCCTCGGCACCCGACCTCACGTCCCACACGGAGTCGCCGACCAGCACGGCCCGGCGGGCGTCGACGCGGCCGAGCGCGACGTGCAGCAGCTCCGGGTCGGGCTTGGACTCGTCCGCGTCCTCGCTGGTCGTGGTGGTGTCAGCGAGGTCGTCGGCCCCCAGCACCTCGACGGCGTGGCGGGTGTGCCGCGGGATGCCCGAGCTGGCGAGGGCGACCTGGAAGCCGCGGTCCCGAAGAGCCTGCAGCAGGTCCCGGGCCCCGGGGAGGGCCGGAACCCGATCGAGCACGGCGTCGAAGTGCTGTTCCCAGGACTCCCGGATGCGGTCCCCGTCCGCGTCCTCCACCTCGTCTCCCGCGACCTCGGCGACGAGCCGGTCCCCGCCCATGCCGACGGCGCGGTGGATGCGCCAGGCCGGGACGTCGTGACCCGCGTCGCGGAACGCGTCCCACCACGCCAGCGTGTGGTGGTAGTTCGAGTCGACGAGCGTGCCGTCGACGTCCAGCACGACGGTGTCGACCTTGCGCGGCCAGGCGTTCATGGCTGTCGCGTACCCGGGGCGGCCGACCACATGCTTCGGCGCCCGGATCGGGTACGGACCGGGCCGGACGACAGGAGGAATGCCATGCCGCAGCAGGCCTGGAGCCAGAAGCGCGAGCGCCAGTACGAGCACGTCAAGGAGGGCTCGAGGAGCAGGGTCGCGCGGAGAACACGGCCGAAAGAGATCGCCGCGCGCACCGTGAACAAGGAGCGCGCGAGGTCAGGGGAGGCCCGCCGGCCGAGCCGCACCTCGACCGACGACATCTCGTCCTCGCGTCGCGGCGGCCTGCGGTCGCACCGGGGCCCGGGCGGACGTACCAAGGCCCAGCTCTACGAGGAGGCGAAGCGTCAGGGCGTGAAGGGCCGCTCGTCGATGTCGAAGGCCGAGCTGGAGCGCGCCGTCGGCCGCTGAACGCCCTCGCCGCACCCCGTCGTCGGACTGCGGGTGGGCGCCGTCAGCCCGAGGGGGACCGGCACCCACACCCTCGGGCCGGTGATCGAGCGGGGCACGCATGCCTCCCGATCCGGCGGGGTACGTCGCTCGCCGCACCCCGACCCGGGGATCGAGGAGGACACATGGCGAGCGGCGTCGAGACCGGCCAGATCACGACCGACATCCCGGCCCGGATGGACCGGCTGCCCTGGTCGCGCTGGCACTGGCTGATCGTGATCGGCCTGGGCACCGTCTGGATCCTGGACGGGCTCGAGGTCACGATCGTCGGCTCGATGTCCGACGCCCTAAGCCGTCGAGCACGGGGCTGGGACTGAGCAGCTCCGACATCGGCTTCGCGGGGTCGATCGTACGTCGCCGGCGCCTGCATCGGCGCACTGTTCTTCGGTCAGCTCACCGACCGGTTCGGCCGCAAGAAGCTGTTCATGCTCACCCTGGGCTTCTACATCTGTCGCCACCGTGCTGACCGCCTTCTCGATGAGCCCGCTGTGGTACTTCGCGGCCCGCTTCCTCACCGGCGCCGGCATCGGCGGTGAGTACGCCGCCATCAACTCCGCGATCGACGAGCTGATCCCGGCGAAGTACCGCGGCCGGGTCGACATCGCCATCAACGGCTCGTTCTGGGTCGGAGCCGCGGCCGGCTCCCTGCTGACGATCCCGCTGCTGGACCCGACGATCGTGAGCGCCTCCCTCGGCTGGCGCCTCGCCTTCGGTCTCGGCGCCGTCCTCGCGGTCGGCATCCTGCTGGTCCGCCGCAACGTGCCAGAGAGCCCGCGCTGGCTGTTCATCCACGGCCGCGAGGACGAGGGCGAGCAGATCGTCCGCGACATCGAGCAGAGCGTCCAGGAGGAGACCGGGCGCGACCTGCCCGAGCGTCAAGGACACGATCACCGTCCGGCAGCGCAAGGCGATCGGCATCGCGCTGATCGCGCAAGACGGTCTTCACGCTCTACCCGAAGCGCACGGTCCTCTGCTTCTCGCTGTTCGTCGGCCAGGCGTTCCTCTACAACGCGTTCTTCTTCACCTACGGCGACACCCTGACGCACGTTCCTCGACGTCGGTCAGACCGGCTGGTACCTCGCGGCCTTCGCGGTGAGCAACTTCCTCGGCGCGCTGCTCCTCGGTCCGCTCTTCGACTCGGTCGGCCGGGTCCGGATGATCACCGGGACCTACCTGCTCTCCGGCGTGCTGCTCGCCATGGCCGGCTTCAAGCTCGGCAGCTTCAACGCCACGAGCCTGACCATCGTCGGCATGGTGATCTTCTTCTTCGCCTCGGCCGGCGCCAGCGCGGCGTACCTGACCGCCAGCGAGGTCTTCCCGATGGAGACGCGCGCCCTGTGCATCGCGTTCTTCTACGCGATCGGAACCGCCGCGGGCGGCATCAGCGGCCCGCTGCTGTTCGGCCACCTGATCGACACGGCCTCCGCGAGCGGTGACATCACCGGCATCGCACCGGGGTACTTCCTCGGCGCCGGTCTGATGATCGCCGGTGGCGTCGTGGCGGCGTTCCTGGGCGTCAAGGCCGAGGGCCAGTCGCTGGAGGACATCGCCAAGCCGCTGACCGCCGAGGACGCCGAGAGCGACGGCCAGCAGAAGGCGCCCGCCCACACCTGACCCGACGACCCGACCGATCTCACCAGAGGACACCAGAGGAGGAGTGACCAGATGCCGATGCCACCGCCGAAGGCGACGACGGAGAGCCCCCGCGACCGCCAGGTCTTCCACGAGATGGGGCAGATCGTCCGGGCCCTCGAGGAGCAGGGCCCGCAGACCGTGCCGGACCTCGTCCGCCTCGTCGGCGCGACGTACTGGGAGGGCGGACGCTTCGAACGGGCGGTCTCGTTCGCGGTGGCGGACGGTCTCGTCGTCCAGGACGCCGAAGACCGGCTGCAGGCCGTCTGACCTGCGACGACGCGCGTCTGCGCACCGCTCGGGAGCCCCGAGGGCGAGCGGTACGCCCCTGGGGGTGTGCCAGGAGGGTATGGGTGGTGGTAGACCGGTAGTCAGTGGTCGAAACCCGCTGCCACGGAACAACCCGCACCGTCCCCAGACCCCGAAAGGTGCATCTCGTGGCGACCGCACTCTCCGAACCTGTTCCGCACGCTGAGGCCGAACCGCTCGATCCCGCGGAGCTCGTCGAGCTCCCGAGGCGCGAGGCGACCCAGCGTCTGCTGGCCCTGACCGTCGACGCGTCCGACGACGAACGACGCGCGCTGCAGGACCAGATCGTCGAGATCAACATGCAGATCGCCGTCGACGTGGCGCGGCGCTACCGCTCCCGCGGCGTCGCGCTCGACGACCTCGAGCAGGTCGCCTACCTCGGCCTGGTCAAGGCCGCGCGCGGCTTCGACCCCGAGCGCGAGACCGACTTCCTCAGCTACGCCGTCCCGACCATCCGCGGCGAGGTGCGCCGCTACTTCCGCGACCACGGCTGGACGGTCCGGCCGCCGCGCACGGTGCAGCAGGCCCAGGCGCGGATCACCGCCGTCGAGTCCGACCTCTGCCAGGAGCTCGGTCGGGCCCCGCGACCGACCGAGATCGCCGAACGTCTCGACATCGACCTCGGTCTGGTGGTCGAGGCGCTGGCCGCCAACGGCTGCTTCTCGCCCACCTCCCTCGACGCGACACCGGTCGACGGCGAGGGCGGTATCGGCGAGCGCCTCGGGGGCGACGACGCGTCGTTCGACAGCGCCGAGGCACGGGTCGCGCTCAAGCCGCTGCTGGCCCACCTCGACCGTCGCGAGCGGATCATGCTCGAGATGCGGTTCTTCAAGGGCGCCACGCAGTCCGAGATCGGCGAGGTGCTGGGCATCACCCAGATGCAGGTCTCGCGGCTGCTGTCCGCGCTGCTCGCGCGGCTGCGCGACGAGATCGGGTCGCTGGCCTGAGACCCGGGGGCGCTCGCTAGCGTGACCCCGTGACGCCGGACGAGATCGCCCGAGGCACGGCCCAGGAGACAGCCGAGCGCAGTGCGGCGGCCATGTGGGCCGGCGACCGCGCCAGTCGCGGACTGGGGATGACGCTCGACGCGGTCGGTCCCGGCACCGCGACCCTCTCGATGACGGTCGGTGACGACATGGTCAACGGCCACGCCATCGGGCACGGCGGCTACACCTTCACCCTGGCCGACAGCGCGTTCGCCTTCGCCTGCAACTCCTACAACCGCTCGACCGTGGCGGCCGGCGCCGAGATCCGGTTCCGCCGGCCGACCCACCTCGGTGACGTGCTCGTCGCCACCGCCACGGAGCGCGAGCGCGAGGGCCGCGACGGCGTGTACGACGTGCTGGTCACGGTCGGCGAGGAGGTCGTCGCAGTCTTCGTGGGACGCAGCAAGGAGATCGGCGGGACGCTCTTCGAGGACGCTCAGGCGTAGAGGCCCGCCGTACGCCGGGCCAGCCCGGCGACGTGGTCTCGGAGCTCGGCCGGAGCGACCACCTCGACGTGCGGGCCCAGGGCCAGCACCTCGACCGCCATGCTCGACACCGACCGCATCCGGCAGGTCGCGATGACGCGGCCGTCGTCACCGTCTCCGTCGTCGGCGGGCCGGTCGCCGGGCCGGACCCGCAAGGGCTGGAGGTAGCCGAGGATCGCCGCCACCCGGCGACCCTCCTCGGTGATCCGCACGGTCATCCGCCGTGTCCCGCCGCGGCGCGCGGCCGGTCGCAGCCACGCCTCGGCCGGCAGGGACGACTGGTACCCCTCGAGCAGCTGGAAGCCGCCGCCCGGCCCGCGGACGGCGTACACCGGCACGCCGGACCCGGACAGCACCTCGAGGTCGCGCAGGATCGTGCGCTCGCTCACCTCGAGGCGCTCGGCCAGGGCCGCCGCGGTCGTCCGGCCCTCGCGGCCCAGGATCGAGACCAGGCTGATGAGTCGCCCGGCACGCATCCGGCCAGCATGGGACAGGCCGCGCATTCATGACAAGTGATGTCAGGAATGCGCCCTAGCGTGAGCGACACCGACCACCAGCACCACCCGAGCACGAGGAGACCCCATGGACGTCGAAGGCACCGGCACCGCCGCGGACCCCTGGATCCTGGCGACCCCGCCGGGCTCGTCGGAGTTCGAGGCCTACCGCGACCCCGAGTCCGACCCGCCGGCGCTCGTCGTCCAGGTCGGGGCGACCCAGCTGCGCTACCACCTCCGGTGCGTCGACGACCTCCACGCGATGCTCCGGGAGCACGGCGACTGGATGCCGCTCGGCAACGCCGACGAGCAGAAGGAGGCGAAGCCCGAGACCGTCGAGGCTTGGGGCCGCTCCGCGGACAACCCGGTGGGCGGGTGGTACGGACTGAAGAAGGGGCTGCGTGGCCGGTTCGGCAGCTACGTCCCGCCGGTGCTGGAGGCGCTCGGCCTGGCCGAGGTGGAGCACCAGGCCCGCAACAACCGGATGCGGGCGCTCTAGCCTGCTGCCATGAGCGGCGAGATCCCGACGTACGACCGGGCCGAGCTCGAGCGGCTGCAGCTCGAGCGGCTCCGGGACACGCTGGCCCGCGTGTACGCGACGGTCCCGCACTACACCGGGGCGTTCGACGACGCGGGCGTCCGTCCCGACGACCTGACCTCGCTCGCCGACCTCGCCCGGTTCCCGTTCACCACCAAGGCGGACCTGCGGGCGAACTATCCGTTCGGGATGTTCGCGGTCCCGCGCGAGCAGGTGAACCGCGTCCATGCGAGCAGCGGCACGACGGGCAAGCCGACCGTCGTCGGGTACACCCGCGACGACCTCGACACCTGGGCCGAGCTGATGGCGCGGTCGATCCGGGCCGCCGGTGGCCGCCCCGGAGACGTCGTCCACGTCGCCTACGGCTACGGCCTCTTCACCGGCGGGCTGGGCGCCCACTACGGCGCCGAGCGCCTCGGCTGCACGGTGATCCCGGTCAGCGGCGGGATGACCGAGCGCCAGGCGCAGCTGATCGTGGACTTCCGGCCGCGGATCATCATGGTGACCCCGTCGTACTTCCTGTCGATCCTCGACGAGCTCGAGGCACAGGGTGTCGATCCGTTGGACACCAGCCTCGAGATCGGGATCTTCGGTGCCGAGCCGTGGACCGACGAGATGCGGCACGCCGTCGAGTCGCGCACGCGTCTGCGCGCCGTCGACATCTACGGGCTCAGCGAGGTGATGGGCCCGGGTGTCAGCCAGGAGTCCGGCGAGACGCAGGACGGCCTGCACGTCTGGGAGGACCACTTCCTGCCCGAGATCGTCGATCCGCTGACGATGGAGCCGGTCGCCGACGGCGAGGAGGGGGAGCTGGTGTTCACCAGCCTGACCAAGCAGGCGATGCCCGTGATCCGTTACCGCACCCGCGACCTCACCCGGCTGCTCCCGGGAACGGCGTACCCCGCCTTCCGGCGGATGCAGAAGGTCACCGGGCGCACCGACGACATGATGATCGTGCGCGGGGTGAACGTGTTCCCCACCCAGATCGAGGAGCAGATCCTCGCCGTCGACGGGCTGGCGCCGCACTACACCTGCGTGCTGACCCGGCCGGGGAACCTCGACGAGCTCACGGTGCGGGTGGAGTCGTCACCTGGGTCGGACGCCGCGGCGCCGCTGGCCGCTGCGCTGGCCGAGCGGATCAAGAACCGGATCGGCGTCACGGCCCGGGTCGAGGTCGTGGCGCCGCACGCCCTGGAGAGGTCGACCGGCAAGGCCCGGCGGATCGAGGACCGGCGCCCCCGCTGAGCCGCGACGGCCGGGCCGTCAGTGCTTCGGCAGGCCGGACTTGGTGCAGAGGCTCTTGCCGATCGCGGCGGTGTCGTCGTTGCGGATCAGCTTGAACATCTGCTTGGACCGGGTCGGGTCCCAGGTCACCGCCAGGTTGCTGATCGGGACCGGGCAGGTGAGCTTCGAGTGGGTCATCGCCCAGCCGAAGTGGCCCATGCCGACGACGCTCATGTCGCGGTCGACCCTGAGGTTGTCGGTCGCCGAGGTCCAGAGGTCCCAGTAGCGGAACGGGTTGATCACGGTCCAGGGCGAGACGGCCTTGTGACCGACCGACTTCATGACCTCGCGCTGCTGCCCACCACGGGCGATGTCACCCAGTGCGGGGTCGGCGTGACGCGAGCGCGCGTAGGCCAGGGCGACCGTGCCGTCCGCGTGCTGGCACCCCTTCTTGACGTGGAGGTTCGCCAGCTTGTCGTCCATCCGATGGGTCGGGCAGATCGTGATGCCACCGACCGAGTCGACGATGTTGACGAAGCCGCCGAGGCCGATCTCGACGTAGTGGTCGATGTGGATGCCGGTGTCCTGCTCGATGGTCTTGATCAAGAGCTTCGGGCCGCCGAAGGCGAACGCCGCGTTGATCTTGGTCGTGCCGTGGCCCGGGATCGGCACCAGCGAGTCGCGCGGGATCGACATCGTGAGCGTCGGACCGCTGCCGGTGTGCATGAGCACGATCGTGTCGGTGCGCTGGCCGGCGGCGTTGCCGGTGTGGAGCTTCTTGCGCTGCTCGGCGGTCAGGCCCTTGCGCGAGTCGCTGCCGACGAGCAGGTAGTTGGTGCCGGGCTGGTCGGCGGGCCGGCTCCCCGACGGGAACGCGTCGATCTTGGCGGCCTTCGACCAGGCGAAGAAGGGCACCGCGACCAGGTAGACCAGCCAGAGCACGACGAGCAGCCACAGGTAGCGGAACTTGAACCCCGGCCGACCGATGCGGCCGAACCAGCGCCGTACGCCGTCGAGGAAGCCACCGCCGGCACGTGCGGGAGGTCGCGGGGGAGGCGGTGTCTCGCGCGGCGACCGGGCGGCGGGGGCGCTCGGTCGCGCCGACGCCGTGGCACCCGTCTGGCGCGGGAGCGTGGGCATCACCCGCGTCTCGTCGGGCTGGGGCTCCCGGGGCACGGGCCGGGTCGCGTCCGCGTCCGGTTGCTGGTCCGCGTCGTCCTCGGGTCGGCCTCGGTGCTGCCCGCTGCTGCCCTGACCGGGCGAGCGGCCGCCGTACAGCCAGTCGTCGGACATGCCCGCGAGGCTACCGGCCGCCCGGCTGGCCGCCCGATTCGGCGCGTCGGTGCGCGATGTGACCGTTGTGACTGGTGATACTGGCGGGGCTACTTCCCCAGCACCGAAGGACATCTCACATGGGGCTGCCCGCCTCTTCCCCGGGTCGCTCGACGCGACGCAGCGCGTGCCTGCCGGCGACCGCGCGGCACGCGTGCGCTACCGCCGGGCGCTGATGCTGATGGTGATGACCCTGGTCGTCCCCGGCTCGGCCCAGCTCGTCGCCGGCAACCGCCGGATCGGTCGTCTCGCCACCCGGATCTGGGCCGGGCTCGCGGCCACGGCCGTGCTCGGCGTCGTCCTGGCGGCGTTGCACCACCAGTACGTCTTCTGGTTCGTGTCCGACACCACGGCCCTCGGCCTGGTCCGCCTCGGCCTGATGGCGCTGGCGGTCGGCTGGGCCCTCCTGTTCCTCGACGCGTGGCGGATCGGGCAGCCCCTGTCCCTGGCGATGGGTCATCGCCGGACCGTGGTCGGGCTGAACGGCATCCTCTGCTTCTCGGTCGCCGGGACCCTGCTGTTCGGTGCCCACCTGGTCGGTGTCCAGCGCAGCTTCATCCTCACCATGTTCTCCGGCAGCACGGTCCACGGCGCGAACGACGGTCGCTACAACGTCCTGCTCGTCGGCGGCGACTCCGGTGCGGGGCGCTGGGGCCTGCGCACCGACTCGATGACGGTCGCCAGCATCGACGCGTCGACCGGCAAGACGGTGCTGATCGGTCTCCCGCGCAACATGACGAACTTCCCCTTCGCCCGGGGCTCGGTGATGCGCAAGGCCTGGCCGCACGGCTTCGACTGCGGCTACCCCGACTGTGAGCTCAACGGCGTCAACACCTGGGTCGGCGACCACCTGAAGCTGTTCAAGGGGATCGAGGACCCCGGTATGGACGCGACCATGTCGGCGATCGAGGGCATCACCGGCCTGAAGGTCAACTACTGGGCGTTCGTGAACCTGGCCGGCTTCCGCGGACTGGTCGACGCGGTCGGGGGCGTCACCCTGAACGTGCGCCAGCCGATCCCGGTGGGCGGGCTCGGCGACGACGTGACCGGCTACATCAAGCCCGGCGTCCGCACGCTCAACGGCTTCGACACGCTCTGGTTCGCCCGGTCCCGCGACAGCTCCGACGACTACTCCCGGATGGCACGGCAGAAGTGCGTGATGAACGCGATGCTCCACCAGGTGAGCCCGCAGACCGTGCTGACGAACTTCGAGAAGATCGCGACGGCGTCGTCCCAGATGATCTCGACCGACATCCCCGCGAGCGAGGTCGACACGTTCATGGGGCTCGCGCTCAAGGCCAAGAGCCAGCCGGTCGCGACGCTCTCGCTCGTGCCGCCCCTCGTCAACACCGCGGACCCCGACATCGGGCTGATCAAGCGGAAGGTGCAGGCGGCCATCGACGCCTCCGAGCACCCGGGCGCCGGTCATCACCACCGCAAGGCGTCGTCGAGCGTGACCGGCGGTTCCATCGGCTCGCTGTCCGCGGGCTACGCCGCGAACCAGTCCAGCGACCTGGGCGCTGCCTGCTGAACCGCGGTCAGGAGGGGACGAGGGGACGGACCTCGACCCCGCTCGACGGCGCGGACGCCTCTGGCAGGTCACCCGCGATCCGGACGGCCCGGTCGAGGTCCGGGGCCTCGATCAGGTAGTAGCCGCCGAGCACCGGCTGCCCGTCGAGGAACGCGCCGTCGGAGACCTGCCGCCCGCCGTCGGCGTCCACTCGGAGGGACCTGCCGTTCCACGATCGGTCCAGCTCGTGACCGCCCACCACGGCGTCGCCGTGCTGCTCGTTGAACGCGCTGTGTGCTGCGGCGTTGGCGGCTCCTTCCTGAGCGCTCCAGGCCTCCCAGATCTCCTCGTTGCCGTAGATCAGCACGATGTAGGTGCTCATGGCCGTTCCTCCCTGCCGTTGTCGGCTGTCGGTCCTGCTGGCATGTCGGCCGGGCCCGCCCCGGATCGACGTTCGCGCCGGTAGACGAGTGCGACGCACCCGGACGGGAACGCCGTGGCGGAGTGGAGGTGCAGGGGCCGGCCCCGGGGGATCGCCTCGAACAGCGACGTTCCGCGGTTCGCCGCGAACGGGTAGACCACGAGCCGGTACTCGTCCACGAGGTCCGCGGCGACGAGCGCTCGGGCGAAGATCGCTCCGCCGTGCGCGATGATCTCGCCCGCACCGTCGGCTCGGAGGGCGTCGATCTCGGACCCGAGCTCACCGTGCACGATCCGGGAGTCGGCCCAGGTCGTCGTCGTCAGGCTGCGGGAGAACGCGACCTTCGGGATGCTGTTCATCACCTCGGCGAACACGCCGGTCGACGTCGGCCACCACGCCGACATGTCGCGGAACGTCGTGCTTCCCATGATGTGCACCCCGGCCCGCCACAGGGAGTCGACCATCCACGCGTCGCGGTGCTCGTCGTCGACGGCGTCCGCCCAGGCCTCGAACTCGGTGCCCGCCTCGCAGATCCGGCCGTCGAGGGACAGCGCCGAGATCTGCAGGACCACGGGGCGGTCGGTGGTCGCCACCCCTCCGGTGTCGGTGTGTGCGTCATCCATGGGTCTCCTCCTGGTGCGACGCCGGTCGGCGCCGTCACCCTCGGGACGAACGGCGGAGGCCCGGGAGGACAGGTCCCGGAGACGGTTCTGCTTGGCTACGGGGATGGACGTCGAGTTCTCCGCGCCCGTCTTCGAGTGGCGCGGCCCCGCGCCGTACCACTTCGTCGCCGTCCCCGAGGACGAGGCCGACCAGATCCGCGAGACCGCGGCGTTCGTCAGCTACGGCTGGGGGATGATCCCGGTGCGCGGCCGGGTCGGCGAGACCGAGTTCACCACGGCGCTGTGGCCCAAGGACGGCGGGTACGTCGTGCCGCTCAAGGACGCGGTCCGGAAGCCGGAACGGCTCGAGATCGGCGACGAGATCACGGTGCGGCTCACGATCGACGCCTGAGTGAGGCCGGTGGCCCGTGCCGACTAGGGTTCCGCAGGTGACCGAGGACCGCCGCATCGTCGCCGTCGTGGTCACCTACAACCGCCTCGAGCTGGTGCGCGCACTGGTGAAGGTGCTCGCCGACGTGCCCGGTCTCCACGAGGTGCTCGTGGTCGACAACGCGTCGACGGACGGGACGGGGGAGTGGCTCGCGGACCTCGGTCGGTCGCGCGGGGACGCACGCGTCGTCGGTCGCACCCTGGCGCACAACAGCGGCGGCGCCGGTGGCTTCCACGACGGTCTCGCGTGGGCCGTCGAGCGCGGCGCCGACCTGGTCTGGCTGATGGACGACGACGGCACGCCCGAGCCGGGCTGCCTCGACCTCCTGCTCGAGCACGGCGCGGGCCTCGACTTCTGGGGACCCGTCGTCGTCGACGAGGCCGACCCCGAGCGTCTGGTCTTCCCGATCCGGCTGCCGGGCGGCGCGCGCGTGGTCCACGCCATGTCCGACGTGCGCCGTGCGGCGGACGGCGGCCTGATCCGCGGCATCGTGATCCCGTTCAACGGCGTGCTGGTCACCCGCGAGCTGGTCGAGCGGATCGGCCTGCCCCGCTCGGAGTTCTTCATCTGGGGCGACGACCACGAGTACCGCCTGCGGGCCGAGCGTGCGGGTGCCCGGATCGCCACCGTCGTCGACGCCCGGGTCCGGCACCCGTCGGTCGGCAACCTCGGTACGCCGATGGCGTTCGGCCGTACGACGTACAACGACACCCCCAGCGACCTCAAGCACTACTGCATGGCCCGCAACAACCTGGTCAACCTCCGTGAGTACGGCGGCACCCTGCACGCGCTGGCGTTCGTCGCGAAGACCCTGTGGTTCTACTCGTTCACCCGTCGCGACCCGGCTCGGATCCGGCTCAGCGTCGGCGCCTGGCGCGACGCGCTGCGCGGCGACTTCACCGGCCACGAGCGGTTCCTGTCGTGAGCGAGCGCAGCGGCGAGACCGTCGCGGTCGTCGTGGTCACCTACAACCGGGCCGACCTGCTGGTCGGGATGCTCGACGGGCTCGCCGCCCAGACCCACGCGCCGGACGCCGTGATCGTCGTCGACAACGCCAGCACCGACCACACGCGCGTCGTCCTGGACCGCCACGAGGGGCTGGCCCTCCAGCGCATCCACCTCGAGACCAACACCGGCGGCTCGGGCGGGTTCCGCGCGGGCGTGGAGGCGGCGTACGACCAGGGCTACGACCGGGTCTGGCTCGTCGACGACGACGTCGTCCCGGCGCCGGACTGCCTGGCCGTGCTGATGGCCCAGGACGAGGCCTGCCTGATGTCGGTGCGCGAGGACCGGCACGGCCACCTCGTCGAGAAGTCGGCCACCGACTTCGACCTCACCCGCCCCTGGTCCGTGCGGCCCAAGCGCGCCAGTGTCGAGACGGCGTACGGCGAGCGGGCGGCGATGCCGGAGCGCGTCGAGATCCAGGCCGTGGCGTTCGAGGGCTTCCTGGTCCGCCGCGAGGTCGTCGACGCGGTCGGTCTGCCCGACGACTCCTTCTTCATCTTCTACGACGACGTCGACTTCGCGCTCCGGGCCCGACGCGCGGGGTTCCGCATCTGGGCCGTCCGCGACGCGGTGCTGGTGCGGCAGCTGGACTTCAGCCAGCAGCACGACCTCGCGGGCTGGAAGGGCTACTACATGTTCCGCAACCTCTTCGTGGTGCACTTCCGCTACGGCACCAACCCGTTGGTGCGGGCCAAGCCCTACGCGATCGCCGCGGTCGTCACGGCGCTCAGCCCGGTCCGCGGCGGCAGGGCCGAGGCGAGCAACGTGCTCCGCGCGGTCCGCGACGCGCGCCGGATGCGGGCCGCACCCGGCCGGCTGCGTTGATGAGAGGCACGCCTACACCGGAATCGATGAGTTTCGTTGCGTTGAGGTAGGCCCGCTAGGCCCGTCTCGAAACCACCGTCCCTCACCCTCGGCTGGTTGCGCCGGCCGTTGGGCTGCGTGGGACCGGCTGCTGAGCCAGCCGAGGTCCCCGAGCCGACCCTCGGCGAGAGCCTCGCGTTTCGCGCGGGACCAGCCCTGGACCCTCTTCTCGAAGGCGAACGCCTCGTCGATCCGTTCGAAGTTCGCACCTCCACAGCAGGCGCACGGGCAGTCGGTGCCGGGTGTACGCCGCTCCGAGGCCCTCGTTGTGCTCCCAGAGCCTGCGATCCAGGTCGGTGGTGCTGCCCACGTAGCCGACTGAGCCGTCGCTGCACTCCAGGATGTCGGTCCAGGCCATCGGATGCATTTCGCCGGGCTCGCGCCTGAGTCCGGGCTAGTGGCTGGACGAGGCTGTGGACAGCGTGGTTTCGAGACGGGCCCGGCGGCCCTCCTCAACCATCGGGCACCTCGCGGAGGCCCGCTCGATTCCCGGTTCGCCGCCCTGCCCTCGCTAGACTGGCGGACCTCGACCGATCAGGAGTTCTGACCTTGTCACAGCCCGACCTCGTCGTCGTCGGGTCCGGTTTCTTCGGCCTCACCATCGCTGAACGGTGCGCCAATGAGCTGGGCCTGAACGTCCTCGTCCTCGAGCGACGTCGCCACCTCGGCGGCAACGCCTACAGCGAGGCCGACCCCGAGACCGGCATCGAGGTGCACGTCTACGGCGCGCACCTCTTCCACACCTCCAACGAGCGCGTGTGGGAGTACGTCAACCGCTTCACGTCGTTCACGCACTACCAGCACCGGGTCTTCGGCCAGTACGACGGGCAGGTCTACTCGCTGCCGATGAACCTCGGCCTGATCAACCAGTTCTTCGGTCGCAGCCACACCCCGGACGAGGCACGCGAGCTGATCGCCAAGCAGGCCAGCGAGATCGCCACCGAGGACGCGTCGAACCTCGAGGAGAAGGGGATCAGCCTGATCGGCCGCCCGCTCTACGAGGCCTTCATCAAGGGCTACACCGCGAAGCAGTGGCAGACCGACCCGACCGAGCTGAGCGCGGACATCATCACCCGGCTCCCGGTCCGCTACAACTTCGACAACCGCTGGTTCAACGACACCCACGAGGGCCTGCCGGTCGACGGCTACACCGCGTGGCTGACGAAGATGGCCGACCACCCCCAGATCGAGATCCGGCTCGAGACCGACTTCTTCGACGTGGCGGACGAGTACAAGGGGAAGGTCCCGATCGTCTACACCGGGCCCGTCGACGAGTACTTCGGCAACAGCGAGGGCCGGCTGTCCTGGCGCACGGTCGACCTCGAGGCCGAGGTCAAGCACGTCGACGACTTCCAGGGCTGCGCGGTGATGAACTACAACGACCAGGACGTGCCCTGGACGCGCATCCACGAGTTCAAGCACTTCCACCCCGAGCGCACCTACCTCCCGGGCAAGACCGTGATCGTGCACGAGTACAGCCGCTTCGCCGAGGAGGGCGACGAGCCGTACTACCCGATCAACACCGCCGACGACCGGGCCACGCTGCTGCGCTACCGCGAGCTGGCCAAGCGCGAGCCGATGGTGCTCTTCGGCGGCCGGCTCGGCACCTACAAGTACCTCGACATGCACATGGCCATCGGCTCCGCGCTGTCCATGTTCGACAACAAGCTCCGCCCGCACTTCAGTGAGGGCGCCGAGCTGACCTCTGGAGGGGTCGATGAGTAGACGTGTCCTGCAGCGGCTGGTGCTGCCCGCCGACAAGGACGTCGACGTCCTGCCGCTCTACGTCGACCCCGACGCAGCCGTCCTCGACGCCGACAAGTACGTCGTGGGCGGCAACCAGGGCGCCAAGGACGTCAACGCCGCCCAGATCCGGCAGTCGATCTCCTCGGGCCACACGATCCACCCCGACCAGATGACGAGCCGCTACACGGTGCGGCTCGAGCCGGGTGAGGACCTCTCGTTCGGCACCTACTTCAACGCGTTCCCGGCCGGCTACTGGCGGCGCTGGACCGTCGTCGACGACGTCCGCCTGACCGTGGGGCTGACCGGAGCCGGCGCCGCGGTGACGGTCTACCGCTCGATGGCCAACGGTCGCTCCGCAGCGGGTCGACTCCGCCAGCACCGGGGCCGACGCGAAGGGCGAGTTCACCTTCGACCTGCCGCTCAAGCCGTTCGTCGACGGCGGCTGGTACTGGTACGACGTGGTGGCCGGCGAGGAGCCGGTGGGTGTCGAGGCGGTGTGGGACGCCGAGGTACCGGACGACCGCCTCGAGCCGGGCAGCCTCACCATCGCGATCACGACCATGAACCGGCCCGACTTCTGCGGCAAGCTGCTGGCCCAGCTCGGCGGCGACCGCGACCTGCGCGGGCTCCTCGACGAGGTGCTCGTGATGGAGCAGGGCACCCAGAAGGTCGTCGACTCACCCGAGTTCCCCGGCGCGCAGGAGGCGCTCGGCGACACGCTCCGGGTGATCGAGCAGGGCAACCTCGGCGGCTCCGGCGGCTACGCCCGTGGTCAGTTCGAAGCGGTCCGCAAGGGCACCGCGACGTACGCGATGATGATGGACGACGACGTGATCTGCGAGCCGGAGAGCATCATCCGCGCGGTCACGTTCGCCGACCTGGCCAAGCGGCCGACCATCGTCGGCGGCCACATGTTCAGCATCTACGACCGCTCGGTGCTGCACTCGTTCGGCGAGATCGTGCAGCGCTACAAGTTCTGGTGGCGCTCGCCCGAGACCGTGTTCAGCGACTGGGACTTCGCGGCGCGCAACCTGCGCTCCGCGCGCTGGCTGCACCGCCGGATCGACGTCGACTTCAACGGCTGGTTCATGTGCGTGATCCCGCTGCAGACGCTGCGGGAGATCGGGCTGTCACTGCCGATCTTCATCAAGTGGGACGACAGCGAGTTCGGGCTCCGCGCCGTCCGAGGCGGGCTACCCGACCGTGACGTTCCCCGGGGCCGCGGTCTGGCACATCCCGTGGACCGACAAGAACGACGCGCTCGACTGGCAGGCCTACTTCCACCACCGCAACCGGCTGATCGCGGCGCTGCTGCACTCGCCGTACCCCCAGGGCGGGTCGCTGGTGCGTGAGTCGTTCGCGCACACCCTCAAGCACCTGGTCGCGATGCAGTACTCCACGGCCGAGCTCCGCCACAAGGCGATCGAGGACGTGTTCGCCGGTCCGGAGATGCTGCACCGCGAGCTGCCCACCAAGCTCGCGGAGGTCAACGCCTTCCGCAAGCAGTGGAGCGACGCGGTGCTGGAGGCGGACCGCGAGGCGTTCCCGGAGGTACGCCGGACCAAGCCGCCGCGTCGCGGCAAGGACGAGAACGAGGTGCCGCGCAAGCTCGCGCTGCTGATGACGGCAGCGCTGGCACCGGTACGCCAGCTGACCAAGGTCCGGCCGATGGCCGAGGAGTACCCGGAGACCGAGGTCGCCGGCATGGACAACAAGTGGTACCGCCTCGCCGGCCACGACTCGGCCGTGGTCTCGATGCCCGACGGCACCGCCGCGGCGCTCTACCGCCGCGACCCCCAGCACTACCGCGACCTGCTCAAGCGCAGCGTCGACATCCACCTGCGGCTGCGTCGCGAGTGGGACGACCTCGCGACCCGCTACCGCGACGCGCTCGGCGAGATCACCTCGCCGGAGGCGTGGGAGGAGACGTTCCGGCCGTGGAACGAGCCCCACGAGTGACCGACTCCGTGAGCGAGCCCGCGACCGACTCCCCGGACGTCCCGACCGCTCCGAAGCCCAAGCGCGAGGTGCATGCCCCGCTGCGTCCGCCGTGGTCGGAGCAGGGCCTGCTGGAGGTGTTCCGGCACCGCTACATCCTCAGCCTGCTCGTGCGCCGCGAGATCTCGGCGCGCTACCAGGGGTCGGTGCTCGGGCTGCTCTGGTCCTACGTCAACCCGCTCAGCCAGTTCTTCATCTACTACTTCGTGATGGGGATCCTGTTCGGCCGGGCCCAGCGCACCGACGACTTCGCGGTGCACGTCTTCGCCGGCCTGATCGTCGTCCACTTCTTCACCGAGACGATGAACGCCGGCACCCGCTCGATCGTGCGCAACAAGTCGCTGGTGCAGAAGATGGCGGTGCCCCGGGAGATGTTCCCGGTCGCCTCGATGCTGGTCTCGCTGTTCCACGTCGGCCCGCAGGTGGTGATCCTGCTGGTGGCCACCCTGATCGCGGGCTGGCAGCCCGATCCGATGGGGCTCGTGCTCGGCGTGATCGGCCTGGCGATCAGCATGACCCTCGGCACCGCTCTGGCCCTGATGTTCAGCGCCGCCAACGTGTTCATGCGCGACGTGTCGAACGCCGTGAACGTGCTGAGCAACTTCGTCCGCTTCGGCGTCCCGATGATGTACCCCTACACGCTCGTCGCCCAGCGCTTCCACGGCCACACCACGATCTACCTCCTGAACCCGATCACGGAGGCGGTCCTGGCGTTCCAGCGCTGCTTCTGGGTCGGCGCGACCAGCCACCCCGCGCAGACGGCGACCCAGGACATGCCGCCGCACCTGTTCTGGCTGTCGATCCGGGCCCTGCTGATCTGCCTGGTGATCCTCGCCGTCGCGCAGTCGACGTTCAGCCGCCTCGAGCGGCGCATCCCGGAGCGTCTCCTGTGAGCCGCAAGAGCCGCAACCAGTCGATCGTCGTGCGCCACGTGTCCAAGACGTTCACGCTGCGCTACCACCGCACCCTCAAGCAGATGAGCGTCGCGATGCTGCGGCAGCAGGACCTCGCCGACTCCTTCCTCGCGGTCAACGACGTCTCGTTCACGGTCGGCCAGGGTGAGTCGATCGGCCTGATGGGCCTGAACGGCTCGGGCAAGAGCACGCTGCTGAAGATGATCAACGGGATCATGCGCCCCGACGCCGGGAAGGTGCTGACCCGCGGCCGGATCGCCGGCCTGATCGCCACCGGTGCCGGGTTCCACCCCCAGCTGACCGGCCGTGACAACGTCTACCTGAACGCCGCGATCCTCGGCATGACCGAGGCCGAGACGCGGCGCAAGTTCGACGACATCGTCGAGTTCGCCGACATCGGCAAGTTCCTCGACTCGCCGGTCGGTCACTACTCCTCGGGCATGTTCGCCCGGCTCGGCTTCGCGGTGGCGATCCACGTCGACGCCGACATCTTCCTGGCCGACGAGGTGCTCGCCGTCGGCGACCGGCCCTTCAAGCGCAAGTGCATGGCCAAGATGCAGGAGATCCGCGACAGCGGCACGACGCTCTTCTACGTCAGTCACGCCGCCGGCAGCGTCCGCAAGATGTGCGACCGCGTCCTCGTGCTCGAGAAGGGCATCCTCGCCTTCGACGGTCCCGTCGACGAGGGCATCAAGTTCCTCCACTACGACGACGACGAGGAGAACCCCCTCGACACCGAGGAGGAGCTCGACGAGGAGATGGGCGCCGACATCTGAGTCGGCGCAGATCCCGTGCGCCGCCTCCTCGCGGCGCTCACCCCGAGAGGCGTGCTCCCGTCTCGGTGTCGAACACGTGCACGCTGGTGGGGTCGGTGGTGACGTGGATGGTGTCGCCCTTGGCGAGCGCGGCCCGTCCGGCGACGCGCACGGTCACGTGGTGGGGCGTCCCCTCCACGTCGGACGTGCCGTAGACGAAGCTGTCCGCCCCGAGCTCCTCGACGACGGTCACCACGATCGGGAGGCCGCCGTCGTTCTCCGAGACGAGGCGCCATGCCTCCGGGCGGACGCCGATCGTGATCCGGCCGGTCATCCGACGCTCGGACACCGGATCGACGGGGACGGCGTAGGACCCGATCCGGGCCTGGCCCTCGGCGGCCGTCGCCTCGATCAGGTTCATCTGGGGTGAGCCGATGAAGCCGGCGACGAACAGGTTGACCGGCTTGTCGTAGAGGTCCAGGGGAGTGTCGACCTGCTGCAGGACACCGAGCTCCATCACCGCGACCCGGTCGCCCATGGTCATCGCCTCGACCTGGTCGTGCGTGACGTAGACGGTCGTGACGCCGAGATCCGCCTGGAGTCCGGCGATGTCGGTGCGGGTCTGGACCCGCATCTTGGCGTCGAGGTTGGACAGGGGCTCGTCCATGCAGAAGACCTGCGGGTTGCGGACGATCGCGCGGCCCATCGCCACCCGCTGACGCTGACCACCGGAGAGCGCCTTGGGCTTGCGCTGGAGGTACTCGGTCAGACCGAGCATCCGAGCGGCTTCCTCGACGCGCCGCTGCCGCTCGTCGGCCGGCACCTTCGCCATCTTCAGCGCGAAGCCCATGTTGTCGGCCACGCTCATGTGGGGGTAGAGCGCGTAGTTCTGGAACACCATGGCGATGTCCCGGTCCTTCGGCGCGACGTGGGTGATGTCCCGGTCGCCGAGGAGGATGCGGCCCTCGTCGACCTCTTCCAGGCCGGCGAGCATCCGCAGGGTCGTGGACTTCCCGCATCCCGACGGTCCGACGAGCACCATGAACTCGCCGTCGCGGATCTCGAGATCGATTCCTGACACCGCCGGTGAGTCCGTCCCGGGGTACCAGCGTTGCGCCTTCTCAAAGGTGACTGTGGCCATGCCGAACTGCTCCCTCCACCGGCAGGTACGTGCCGGACGATCCGTTGTGGGGTGAGGCGGCTCACAGTAGGGAACGCGCGGCGATCTGCCTAGGGCCCTCGCTCGATCCCGGCGCTTCCCAGGTTTCGGAACGAGTTCCGAAACCTGACGCTTGGCGGCGTGTCGACTGGAAATTACAGGTTTGTAGTTACTCAGAACTTCTTCCCGCCGCGTGTGACTGGTGTGAAACTTGCTGCTCGTGTGACTCCTTCCCCCACACATCTTGGAGCAACGACGTGTCCCCGAACCGCAGTCGTTTCGTGACGGCGTGCCAGCAGGTGCTGGCGCTCGGCGTCGTGCTGGCTGCGCTCACCCCGGCCGCCAGCATCGTCACCCTCGACGTCGTCGGGAGCGGCCCGGTGGCCACCGGCGACGCCGGACGGAGCACAGCGGCGGCGCTCGCGGCGTACACGGCGGAGGCCGTGAAGAAGTCGACGGTGCCGACGGCACCGGTCAAGCCGGACGTACGTGAGGTCCAGCTGACGGCGCCGACGGACACCGCCGGTCGCGCCATCCCGACGCCGTCGGCGCGGGTCGTCCCGCAGCGCGGCGGGGGGAGCGCGCTGACCACGACGCCGCAGCGGGTGACCGGGTTCGGCGAGGTCGGCGTGACCTGGGCGCACGGGATCGCGATCCCCGAGACCGGGCTGCACGTCAAGGCGCGGACCCGCACCGACGGCGGCTGGACCGACTGGTCCGACGTTCCCTACGACCCCGACCACGGCCCCGACCCGGGCTCGGCCGAGGCGCGGCACGCTCGGCCCGGGACGGAGCCGGTCCTGGTCGGCCGGGTGGCCGACGTCCAGGTCAAGGTCGTCTCCGACCGTCCGCTCCCGCCCGACATGAAGCTCGCGGTGATCGCACCCGGCAAGCCGGCCCACTCGACCGAGCAGCGGGCGGCGATCGACACCAGCAGCATGGACGGCGACAACGGTGGCGACTCCGTCGCGCAGGCGGCGGCCGTCGACGCGGCCGTGTCCGCGGCGCGGGCCGACGGCGGGTCCGCCGACACCGCCCGGCTGGCGGCCGCGGTCTTCACCCCGAAGCCGGTCATCTACTCCCGCCAGCAGTGGGGCGCCGACGAGAAGATCCGCGGCAAGTCCTCGCTGCACTACGGCGACGTGCACGCCGGCTTCGTCCACCACACGGTCAACGCCAACGGCTACACGCGCAAGGAGGTGCCGGGCATCCTGCGCAGCATCTACGCCTACCACGTGAAGTCCCGAGGCTGGAGCGACATCGGGTACAACTACCTCGTCGACCGCTTCGGGCGGATCTGGGAGGGGCGGTACGGCGGGGTCGACCGCGCCGTCGTCGGCGCCCACACGCTCGGCTACAACGACGACTCCTTCGCCGCGTCGGCCATCGGGAACTACCAGATCACCAAGCCCAGCGCGGCCATGATCCAGGCGTACGCCACCCTGTTCGCCTGGAAGCTCTCGCTGCACGGTGTCAACGCCGCGTCCACGCACCAGTGGGTCACCAAGAAGTGGTTCGAGGCCATCAACGGCCACCGCGACGCCGCCTCGACGCTGTGCCCGGGCCAGTACCTCTACAACAAGATCCCCACCATCCGGAAGCTCGCCGCGGCCGCTCAGCGCGGCTGGTCCGGCCGGCAGCTGGAGTCCAACGTGGCCTCCACACCGGCGCCCGACATCGTCGTACGACGAGCGCGCGACGGCGAGGCGTTCGTGGTGCCCACGGGTGGCCTGATCCACTTCCCGGCCGCGACGACGGTCGCCACCGGGGTCGCGGGCGCGACCCAGCTCGCGGTCACCGGCGACGTCACCGGCGACGGCCGCAACGACCTCCTCGTCCGCCAGGCCGACGGGAGCGTGGCCGTCCGGCCCGGTCTCGCGAAGGGCGGGTTCGGGGCCACGGCGCGCACGCTGACCGCGTTCCGCGGGCTCGACCAGCTGATGGCGCCGGGTGACCTCAACGGCGACGGGCGCAGCGACCTCGCCGCGCGCAACCCGGCGAACGGCGCCCTGCTCGTGTTCCTGCAGAAGGCGGACGGGACGTTCCACCGCACCTCCAGCGGGACCTGGTGGAGCTCGTTCGACCTGATCACCGGAGCCGGTGACGTCAACGGCGACGGCCACGCCGACCTGCTCGCCCGCGACACCGACGGGCACCTCTGGCTCTACGCCGGCCGCGGCGACGCGACGTTCGCCAAGGGGGTGCAGGTGCCGGGGCGCTACGGGCGGTACGACGTGATCGCGGGCGCCGGCGACCTGAGCCACGACGGCCGGGTGGACCTGCTGGTCCGGGCGCGTGCGTCCGGCACGAGCTACGTGCTTCCCGGGAACGGTGACGGCACGTTCGGGCTCCGGCTCGGCCCGATCACCCGGTTCGCCGGTGCTGCCGCGCTCGCCGTCGGCAACGTCGCCGGCTCACGGGTCCCCGACGTCGTCGGCGTCGACGGCTCCCGGGTCGAGGCCTGGGTCAACTCGGGCGGCTTCGACCTCGGCCGGCCGATCGACACCCGTGCCGACCTGTCCGACTCGGACAAGATCCTGGTGGCCGGTGACTGGGACCGCGACGGGTACGGCGACGTCGTCACCCGCCAGACGCGCACCGGCAACCTCGTCCTGTGGCGCGGTGACGGTCGTGGCCACCTGGCCCGCTCGAAGGTGATCGGGCGAGGCTTCGGCACGGTCGGCAAGCTGACCGCCGTCGGTGACATGACCGGCGACGGGTTCCCCGACCTGATCGGACAGCCGCACAAGGGCGTGATCCGGGTCTATCCGGGCCGGGGCCTGACCGGACTCAAGAAGTCCTACCCGGTCTACGGCACGCTCAGCTCCGGTACGCCGGTCGGCGTCGGGCGCTGGGACGCCGACGGAGCGCCGGACACCCTCGTCCGTCGCGGAGCCAGGCTGACGCTGCTCCACGGCAACGGCCCGGGTGGCCTGCACGCGCCGTCGAAGCTCGCGGTCGACCTCTCGCGCTACGACTGGACCATCGGGATCAGCGACCTCCAGCTCACGGGACACCCGGACCTGATCGTCCGGCAGAAGGGCACCGGGCGGCTGTACGCGCTGCCGGGCACCGGCACCGGGTTCAAGGCACCGGTGCTCCTCGGCGGCGGGTTCGGAGGCTACGACCTGGCCGGCTAGGCCGACGGCCACCGGTCGGTCACGCGCTCGTCGGCCGCGATCCGCTCCCGCCTCTCCGTCGAGGCGTGGGCGACCAGGACCAGAGAACCGCCGTACGCCAGCGGTTCGATGAGGGAGGCGAGACCGGAAGGGGAAGCCGGGTTCGCCTCCGACAGCAGGCGGCCGCCGCCGGTGAGATGCTCACCGGCGGCGGCCGACCGCCACAGCTCTGCGTGGGTGGTGCCCGCGACCGCGGGGTCGTCGCCCACGGGCGGAGTGAGGGGCACGAACGCGTCGGGCTGCGACCAGACCTCGACGCCGAGGTCGTGCACGTCGTCGGGAACGCCGTCCCGGAACCGGCCCGCGAGCGGCTGCAGCGCGGTGGCGACGACCGGCATCCGGGCGGCCTCGGCCGCCCATCGCTCGAGGCCGTCGGGCCCGGTCACGACCGCGTCGGCGTCGCCCTCCCAGACCACCTCGATGCCGCAGGTCCACGCAGCACCCAGCACGACCGTCCCCAGCCAGTGTGGCGGGAGGTCGACCAGGAGACGGTGGCCGGGCTCGACGTCCAGCTCGTCGGCGAGCAGCGAGGCGACCTTGGCGACCCAGTTGGCCCAGGTGGTCACCGACAGCTCGGTGCGCTCGCCGGTCTCGTCGTCGTAGAAGGTCACCAGGGGGCGGCCGGGATCGGTGGCCAGCAGCCGGGACAGGACCTGGGGGAACGTCGTCATCGCCGTGCTCATCGTGCGGTCACCTTACGGGCGGCCGCGGGGCCCTAGGGTGACGCCCATGCCTGCGATCGAGCACTTCTGGGCCGTCGTCCCGGCCGGGGGTTCGGGGACCCGGTTGTGGCCGCTCTCGCGCTCGGCGTCGCCGAAGTTCCTGCTCGACCTGACCGGCAGCGGCCGCTCGCTCCTGCAGGAGACCGCCGACCGGCTCGCGCCGTTGGCCGGCGACCAGCTGCTGGTGGTGACCGGTGCCCGCCATCGTGACCGGGTCGTCGAGCAGCTGCCGACCCTGTCCGCCGACCGGGTCGTGGCCGAGCCCGCGCCGCGCGACTCCATGGCGGCGATCGGGCTGGCGGCCGCGGTCGTCGAGCGTGCGGATCCCGATGCGGTGATGGGGTCCTTCGCGGCCGACCACGTGATCCGGCGTCCCGAGGCGTTCGAGCGCGCGGTCAGGCTGGCCGCGGAGGTGGCGCGCGACGGGTGGCTGGTCACCCTCGGGATCGAGCCGACGCACCCGGCGACGGCGTTCGGGTACATCCGGCAGGGCGGCCCGCTCGACGGTCACCCGGGCGCGTTCGCGGTCGAGCAGTTCGTCGAGAAGCCGGACGTCGAGGTCGCCCAGTCCTACGTCGACTCCGGCGACTATCGCTGGAACGCCGGGATGTTCGTCGTCCGCCCGACGGTCCTGCTGGACCTGCTGGCCCGGTGGCACCCCGGTCTCGCGGCAGACCTCCGCGCCTTGGCCGCCGATCTCGGCCGGATCGACGAGGTCTGGCCCACGCTGACCAGGATCGCCATCGACCACGCCGTCGCCGAGCCGGCTGCGGCCGAGGGCCTGGTCGCGACCGTGCCCGCCGACCTCGGGTGGGACGACGTCGGCGACTTCGACTCGCTCGCCACCGTGCTCGGCGACGAGGCGCTGCTCGTCCTGGGAGACAGCGCGGACGTGCTCGCCGAGGCGAGCACCGGCCTCGTCGTACCTCGTGCCGGCCGGCTGGTCGCCCTCGTCGGTGTCGACGACATCGTGGTGGTCGACACCCCCGACGCGCTGCTGGTCACCACCCGTGAGCGGGCCCAGGACGTCAAGGCCCTGGTCGACCGCCTCCGCGACTCCCGCCCCGACCTGACCTGAGGAGGGCGCCAGGGGCGCCGGGTCTCGTGACAGGCGCAGAGCGCCTTCCTCGACCACCGGCGAGGCGCGGGTCGTTGGGTGAGGAGCTAGCCCGCCGGTGGTTGAGGAGGGCGGCAGGCCCCGGTGGTTGAGGAGGGCGCTCTGCGCCCGTCACGAAACCCCGGGGCGATACCGCGGTCGGTGGGGGTGCTCGTGGGGGTGCTGTCGAGAGTTTCGAGAAAGTTCTCAGGAGCCCTTGTGGATAAGGGGATTCTGACGGTCTGAGTGTCGGTGGGCGGTGCTTCGATGGTCCTATGTCGATCACCACTCCGCACCGCGAGCACCCGCTGCTCGCGGCCGTGCGGCGGCGGGTGTGGCGCTCGACGAGGCGACCGGGGTGGACCCGCTGTTCGCCTCGATCACCGACCAGAAGGCGCTGCTGGTCGAGCTGACCCGGTTGTCGGCACGAGTGACCGCGCTACGGGCGCAGGTCCTCGCGGTCGGGGCGACCTGGCGTTGGAGTCCGGCGCCCGGACCGCCGGTGCGTGGCTGGCGGTCGAGACCCGTACCTCCCGCCGCGAAGCCGCCCACGACGAACACCTCGGCCACGCCCTGCGGGACCGGTGGCCAGGGGTCGCAGATGCCGTCTCGTCCGGGCGCATCACCTGGGAACAGACCGGCGGCCCTGGTCCAGGCACTGGATGAGCTGCCTGCCGATCTCGACCCCGAGCTCAGGAGCAAGGCGGAGGCCCACCTGCTGGGGGAGGCCGGTCACTTCGACCCCACAGCACTGCGCCGGCTCGGCCACGGACTGCTCGAGGTGATCGCACCCGACGTCGCCGACCAGCACGAAGCCCGAGCCCTTGCGGCGGAAGAGGCGCGGGCCCGGGCCGCGACCAGGCTGTCGTTCCGGCCCCGCGGCGACGGGTCCACCGACCTGTACGCCCGGCTCCCCGACCCCGTGGCCTCCCGGCTCCGGGCCTACCTGGACGCCTACACCTCACCCCGCCGGCTCCCGTCCCTGGACTCCGACGTCGACCAGCTGCCGCTGACCCGGCGTCGGGGTGAGGCGTTCTGCGCCCTCCTCGAACACATCCCCGCCGACCGGCTCCCGGCCCATGGCGGGACCGCGACCTCGGTGACGGTCACCATCGACCTCCACACCCTCAAGAACGACCTCGGGCTCGGGCTGGCCGAGACCTCGACCGGAGACGTGATCACCGCCGCCGAGGCCCGACGCCTGGCCTGCACCGCCGGCATCCTCCCCGTCGTCCTCGGCGGACGATCCGAGATCCTCGACCTCGGCCGCACCCGACGCCTCTTCTCACCCGCCCAACGCAAAGCCCTCGCGATCCGAGACCGCCACTGCCGGGCCGAGGGCTGCGACATCCCCGCCGCCTGGTGCGAAGCCCACCACCAGAGAACCCTGGTCCCAAGGCGGCAAGACCGACCTCGACGACGCCCTCCTGCTCTGCACCTTCCACCACCACCGCGCCCACGACCCCGGCTACGACCAACGACGACTCCCCACCGGCGACGTCCGCTACACCCGACGCACCTGAGGAGGGAGCACCGTCCACGGGTTCCGTCACACCGGTGCACGCACCGTGCGGAACGACGAGCTCCCGAGTCCGGCCGTCACCACCGCGAAGACCGCCGCCGCGACGAGAAGCGTGGGTCGGATGCCCCAGGTGTCCGCCAGGAGGCCGGCGAGCGGAGCGACGACGACCATGACGGCGCGGTTGAGGGACCGGAGCGTCGTGTTGGTCCGGGCCTGGAGCTCGTCGGGCGTGAGGAGCTGCCGAAAGCTCATCTCGTGAGAGTTGCTCATGCCCATCGCCAGGCCGTAGAGACCCTGTCCGCACCCGAGGATGCCGAGCGCTGCCCACTCCCCAGCGGGTCGGCCGGCGGCCACCATGACCAGCACACCACCGGTGGTGATGGCGTGGCACAGGATGATCGTGCGTCCGGTTCCCCATCGCCGGCCCAGGCGCGTCGTGACCGCAGCGCCGAGAAGAGCGCCGATCCCGCCGAGCGTGCCGACGATGCCGAACTGGTACGCCGAGAGGTGCAGCGTGGTGAGGGCGTAGGGGGCCAGCACGACCCCTACCACCGCGTTGCCGACGAACCAGCCATGGGCGGCGACGGAGAGGGTGACGAGCCCGGACCCGTGGTAGATCCACCGGACGCCGTCGCGGATCTCGAGCACGAGCTGCCGGGCGGTGGCGCGTGCCTTCGCCGCCGGCTCGGTCATCTCCATCCGGCTCAGCGTGACGGCGGAGTAGAGGTACGACGCGGCGTCGGCGAGCACCGCGAGGGGCGCGCCGAGCACGCTCACCAGCAGTCCGCCGATGGCCGGTCCGGCGCTCATCGCCACGGCGTCCGCACCATCCCCACGCGCGTGCGCGCGTTGCAGGTCGCGACGCGCCACCAGGCGAGGGAGCAAGGAGGTCGCGGCCGAGCCCTGGATCACGGAGGCGCTCCCGTAGGCGAGCACGATCGCCAGCAGGGCCGGGAACGACAGCCGGTGGATCCACCACAGGACCGGGATGGTCGCCAGCAGCACCGCTTGGACCAGGTCGGTGGTGATCATGATCGGTCGTCGGGGACGCCGGTCGACCCACGCTCCGACGACGATGCCGAGCACCAGGTACGGCAGCCAGCGCACCGAGTTCAGCCAGCCGACCTCGCCCGCCGAGCCGTGCAACGTGAGGACGACCAGGGTCTGGAGCGCGAGCAGGGTGATGTAGGTGCCGAACGACGAGACGGCCTCGGCTCGCCAGTACAGCCGGAACGAGTGCGACGGGAACTCCTCGTCGCCGGTCATGGCCGCATCGTGCCAAACACAGCGTGCCCGGCGGTCAACCCCACAAGGAGAGCAGCGTGCTCCGCATGTCGGCCGGCCTGAGCTCCAGGTCCGCCAACCCGTCGCGGTGGAGCCACGCCGTCTCCAGGTGCGACTCGCGGCTGGCCATCGGACCACCGGGATCAGGGACGACGAACACGACGTTGAGCTCGTGGTGGTCTCCACGAGCGTCGGCGTAGAAGTTCTCGACGATCGCGACGGGATCGCCCACGCGCGCATCGGCTCCCACCTCTTCGTTGAGCTCGCGGGCGAGCGCGTCAGCGGATCGCTCACCGGGCTCGACGTGGCCACCGGGCAGGAACCACCAGTCCTCCCCGACCACGCGGACGAGCAGGACGGTGTCCTCCCGGCGGACGAGCGCCCGCGCGATGACCTCGATGCGGGCCGGCGGCACTCAGATGCCGTTCGGCTCGGGTGAGTCGCTGAAGGGGTAGTCCAGCATGAAGGTCTTCAGGGCCGCCCCGGAGACCGACGAGCAGTACTGCCACACGCCGACCTGCTTCGCGTTGCCGGCCGCGGCGTTCTCGGTGCCACCGACCGACCAGTGCGTGAACGCGACGTGCTGACCGTCGGGGAACGGCTTCCCGTCGTCGGCGGTCCACGGCACGGCCTTGAACTTGTCACGCAGGTTGGTGGTGCCCGCGAACTTGCCGGCGATCGCCTTGATCTGGCCCAGCTGGTCGGAGTCGCTCGGCGACGCTGTCGTCGTACCAGAGGATCGTGTAGCCGTGCTCCTCGTTGTGCACGAGCGTGCCGAGCGCGGGCCGGTCCTGGGAGGTGTAGAACTTCCGCGCCATCGGGTCGGGGTCGATGTAGTGCTTGCCGAACGCCGGCGGGCTGTCGCTGTAGCTGACCGGCGAGCCGTTGGCGAGGTGCTCCTGGTTGCCCGTGGCCGGCTGGGTCGTCGTCTTCCGGCAGCTGCTGGCGCCGCCGCCGATCTGCTCGATCGGCTTGCCGGAGTACTTCGACGTGCGGAAGTGGTCGGTCACCGGCCCCCAGGCCGCGGCCACGACGATGCCGAGCGCGACCAGCACGCAGCCGGCCACGATCAAGCCTCCCGCGGCGTCGCTCGGCGGCCTTCTGCCGGGCCCGCATCTGCTCGACGACCTGCTGCCGCTCGGAGCGCGCGCGCTTGGACGACTTCGACGACTTGGCCATGGATCTCTCTCTGCTCCCAGGGGTCCGTCAACCGACGGGGGTGAGGTCCGGTGAGTCTACGGAGTGCCGGGACGCAGCAGAACTCGAGACGGGTCGGCCTCGGCCACGTGCCAGCCGTGGGCGTACGCCGCCACCTCGGCGACCCAGTGCGCCCGGGCGTCGGTCGTGAGACGACCGAGACCGCGTCGCCGTCGAGGCGCACCTGGCGCACCGGTCAGGGCGGCGCAGCGACGTCAGCCAGCTCGGCGGCCTCGGCCGGCGACCCGAACGCCGGCGGTCGTCGTCGGCCGAGCACCGAGCGCGGCCAGCACCGCCTCGCGGGCGCCGAGCCCGAAGAGGTCGCGCGCCCTCGGGGCGCAGCAGCGCGACGGCGCCCGGCCCGTCGTCGCCGCGGGGCAGCACGAGGTCGGCGCGCCCGCGCACGACCACGAACGGGCGGCGCCCGAGCTTGCCGGCCGCGAGCTCCGCGGCCCCGGCGAGCTCGTCGGCCACGGCCGGAGCGGTGACGGCCAGGACGTTGCCGTAGGGGTCCGTCCCGGCCGGCGTGGTCGTCGAGGACCCGCAGGCCGGCCGCGCCGATGGCGATGTCGGTCTGACCCTCCCGCCAGGCGCGCCCGGCGGTGTCGGTGACGACGCACGGCGACGTTGACGCCGGCCCGGTCGGCGATCGCGCGGCGCAGCGCGCGGGCGGTGGCGTCCGGGTCCTCCGGGAGCAGCAGCACGTGCCCGGGCTCGACGTTCGAGGCGTCGACACCGGCGGCGGCCATGGTCAGGCCCAGCCGGTTGACCACGATCGAGAGCGGTCCGCGGCGGGCGACCAGCCGCCGGGTCTCGCGGACGATCGCCTCGGCGCGGTCGCCGGCGACGACCCGGCCCTCGGCCTTGCTCACGACCTTGCTGGTCACGCACACGACGTCGCCGTCGGCCAGCGTCGGCCGAGGTGGCGAGCAGGTGGTCGGCGAGGTCGTCGCCCGCGGCGTACCTCCCCGACGCCGTCGGGCGCCCAGATCGGTGATCACGGACGCCGGAGGCGACCAGCGACGACCGCGGCCGCCGCCATCGCGGCCGTCGCCTCGGGCGAGGTCATCAGCAGCGGCACGGCCGCGCAGGCGATCCCGGCCTCGCGCACCCGCGCCGACCTCGGCGGCGTCGGCGGTGTCGACCAGCCAGCCGTCGAGGACGCCGCCGGCGCGAGCGCGCGCCGTAGTGGAGCGCCACCGCCGGCGGCGCTCACCTCGACGCCGATCGAGGTCAGCATCTGGTGGGCCATGCCGCGCACGTGGGTGCCGCCGATGATCGGGGACAGGCCGACCACCGGTGCGCGCGTCGCCGGCGACCGCCTCCCGCACGCCGGGGACGCCGAGGATCGTGCCGACGCTGACGACGGGGTTGCTCGGCGGGACGACGACGAGGTCGGCGTCGGTGATCGCGTCGATGACGCCCGGCCCGGGGGAGGAGTCCTCGAGCCCGACCACGATCACGGCCTCGGCCGGCACCTCGGCGTGGAGCCGCACCCAGTACTCCTGGAAGTGCACGACCCGGCGGCCGCTCGGGCTCTCGGCATCGGCGATCGCGACGTGGGTCTCGACCCGGTCGTCGGTCATCGGGCAGCAGCCGGAGGCCCTCGCCGTGGACGGGGGTGAGCCAGCGCCGGCACAGCGCCTCGGTGACCTCGGAGAGCGGGTAGCCGGCGTCCAGCATCTGGGTGCGCACCAGGTGGGTCGCGAGGTCGCGGTCGCCGAGCCCGAACCACGTGGGCTCCACGCCGTACGCCGCCAGCTCCTCCTTGGCGTTCCAGGTCTCGTCGCGCCGGCCCCAGCCCCGCTCGAGGTCGATGCCGTCGCCGAGGGTGTACATCACGGTGTCGAGGTCGGGGCAGACCTTGAGCCCGTGCAGCCAGATGTCGTCGGCGGTGTTGGCGACCACGGTGACCTCGGCGTCGGTGTCGACGCCGGGCAGCAGCCCGCGGCGTACGCCGTGGAGGAGGCCGCGCAGGAACGTCGCGCCGCCGACGCCACCCGACAGCACGGTGATCTGGTGCATGTGGCGTAGCCTGCCGCACCCGGGGCGGCGGGATGCTAGCGGGTCCGCTCCGCGTCTCGCAGCCGAATCCCAATACCAGATCCGCCTTGACTTCCGGTGTACGACAGGCGTGTAATTCCCACAGTGTTCTTCGGATCGTATGGGCGATCCGAGCCTGGACACACACGGGTGAGCACACAACGAGGGTCGAAAGGGCGAGAGCCGTGAGGGAACTGTTTCTCCTCGACGCGGACGCCGAGGAAGCGGGCTGGCAGGAGCGCGCTCTGTGCGCACAGACCGACCCGGAGGCGTTCTTCCCCGAGAAGGGCGGCTCGACCAGGGAGGCCAAGAAGGTCTGCCTGACCTGCGACGTGCGGGGCGACTGCCTCGAGTACGCGTTGATGAACGACGAGCGCTTCGGCATCTGGGGCGGGCTCTCCGAGCGCGAGCGCCGCAAGCTCAAGAAGCGCGCCGTCTGACGGCGAGCGTCGCCGGATCGTCGTCGGGCCTCGCCGGCGGTGACCCGGCTCACCCGGGATCCCGTCGCGATTCGGAGCCTCTCCGCCCCGCCGCTAGGGTGGGCGACCGTGCATCCGGCAGTCGTGGCTCTCCTCGTCAGCCACGACGGGGCCAGGTGGCTCCCCGCCGTGATCGACGGCCTGCGCTCGCAGACCTCGCCGGTCAGCGCGCGTCGTCGCGGTCGACACCGGCAGCCGCGACGAGAGCCCCGACCTGCTGCTCGACGCCTTCGACGAGGTCGTCACGCTGACCGGCCGGGCGGCGTACCCCGAGGCGGTCCGCACCGGCCTGCAGCAGGTCGCGCCCGAGGACGCCGAGTGGGTCTGGCTGCTCCACGACGACAGCAACCCCGCGCCCGACGCGCTCGAGCGCCTGCTGGCCGTGGCGGCGGCGGTCACCGCTCCGACCACGGCGCCGACATCCTCGGCCCGAAGCTGCGGGAGTGGCCCTCGCTCAAGCGCCTGCTCGAGGTCGGCGTCACGATCTCGGGCACCGGGCGCCGCGAGACCGGGCTCGAGCCCGGCGAGTACGACCAGGGGCAGCACGACGAGGTGCGCCAGGTGCCTCGCGGTGAACACCGCCGGCATGCTGGTCCGCCGTCGCGTCCTCGACGAGCTCGGTGGCTTCGACGACAACCTGCCGATCTTCGGCAACGACATCGACTTCGGCTGGCGGGCCGCGGCGCGCGGCTACCGCACGGTGGCGGTGCCCGACGCGATCGTGTTCCACGCCGAGGCCGCCCACCGCGGCGCCCGGCGTACGCCGCTGACCGGCCGGCACACCCACTACCAGGAGCGCCGCGCCGCCCTGTTCACCCTGCTGGCCAACGCGCCCGGCCGGGCGCTGCCCTGGCAGGTGGTCCGGCTGTTCTTCGGCACGCTGATCCGGATGGTCGGCTTCCTCGTCGTCCGCTCCGCCGGCGAGGCGCTCGACGACCTCGCCGCGCTGTTCTCGGTCTACTTCAGCCCGGGCGAGATCCGTCGCGCCCGCCGGGCGCGCCGGGCGACCCCGGGACCGGCGGACGCACGACCCGCGGCCGCTGCTGGCGCCCTGGTGGGTGCCCTACCGGCACGGGCTCGACTTCGTCGGCGACATCGTCAGCGCGGCGTTCAACCAGGCGCAGGACGTCGCCGACCGCCGCCGGGCGGCCAAGGAGGCCGTCGCCCCGGTGCCGATCCGCCGCCCGGCCGTCGTCGACGACGACGCGCCCGAGGAGGACACCGGCCTCGTCGCGCGCTTCTTCACCAACCCGCTCGCGGTGGCGCTCACGCTGGTCGTGGTGCTGTCGGTGTTCGGCGCCCGCGAGGCGTTCGGCCACGTCACCGGCGGCGGTCTCGCGCCGGCCCCGGACCGGGCCACCCAGCTGCTGCACCTGTGGACCGAGTCGTGGCACCCGCTTGGGCACCGGCACGGCCGTCCCGGCCCCGGCGTACGTCGCGGTCCTGGGGCTCCTCGGCTGGCTGCTCGGCAACAGCGCGGCGGCCGCCGTCTCGGCGGTGCTGCTGCTCGCCGTGCCGCTCGGCACTCTGGGGTGCGTGGCGGATGCTCCGCGTCGTCGGCCGCCTGGTCGACCCCGGCGGCTCGCCGCGCTGGCTGGTCGCGCTCGGCGCGGTCACCTACGCCCTGGTCCCGGTGACCTCGGGCGCCTTCGGCGACGGTCGGCTCGGGGTGGTCGCGCTCGCCGTGGTCGTGCCCTTCCTCGCGCACGCGGCCCTCGGCTTCGCCGACCCCGAGCGCGACCGGCGCTGGCGTGCGGCCTGGCGGACCGGGCTCCTGCTGGCGCTCGGCCGCCGCGTTCGAGCCGGTCGCCTGGGTGTTCGCCGTCGTGCTGGCCGTCGTGGTCCTGGTCTTCGCCTACCGTCGTGACCCGCCGTGCTCCCGCGGGGCCGCGAGGTCCTCGGGCCACCGCTGGTCGGCCTCGGGCGTGGCTCCGCTGCTGCTCCTGCCCGTGGTGGCTGCCCGGCGATCCAGCACCACGCCTCGTCGTTGCTGCTGATGGAGACCGGCCGGCAGCCCTACCCCTCGCTGACGTTCGGCGACATCCTGCTCGGCCGCTTCGGCGGCGGCGTCGGCGGCCCGGGCTGGCTCGGGGCACTGCTCGTCGTGCTCGCGGTCCTGGCGCTCGTCCCGCGCGCCACCCGCATCCCGGTGCTGGTCGCCTGGCTGGTCGCGGCCGTCGCGGCCGTCACCGCGACCGCGCTGTCGTTCCTCCACCTCCCGCTGCCGGGCGGCTCGGTGCGGGCCGGGCATCGCGGTGCTCATGGTGGTCCTCCACGGCTGCTTCGTGCTCGCGGCGATGCTGGGCGCCCAGGGGCTCGTCACGATCCTGCGCCGGTCGCGGCCGCGAGCACCACGAGGTGCTCCTGGTCGGGCCTCGCGGTGCGTCGCGGCGATCATCCCCGCGATCGGTCTCGGCTGGTTCGTCTGGAAGGGGCCCGGGCGACCTGGCCAACAGCGAGGACACCGGCATCCCGCCGTTCATGACCGACGAGGCGATCACCGGCCCCGGCCAACGGGATCCTGGTGATCCGGGGCGACGTCGCCAGCGGGCTCACCTACACGATCCGGCGCGGAGCCGGCGACACCCTGGGGGAGAGCGAGATCCTGTACGCCTCTCGTCCCGACCCCGCCTTCACCGCCGACGTCCGGGCGCTCGTCTCGCGGCCGACCGCCGCGGTGTCGTCGACGACCTGGCCGCGGCCGGCATCCGCTACCTCGTCCTGCCCGCTCCCTACGACGGCTCGGTCGCGGCCGGGCCTCGACGCGACCGACGGGCTCGGCCAGGCCGGCACCGAGAGCCAGTCGACCCGCACCTGGCAGATCGAGACCGCCGGTCGACCCGCACGCCGTCGACGGACCGCACACCGTCCTGCGGCCGGTGCTGCTCGGTCGTCGAGGGGATCGGGCCTGCTGGTGGTGCTCGTGCTGAGCCTGCCCACCCTGCGGGCCGGCCGGCGTACCGAGGAGGACGCCTCGTGAGCCCCGGACGCCGGGTCCGCGTCGCCGACGTCGTCCGCCGCCGCCGTACGCCGCGGCTCGACGCCCTCAGCGTGCTGGCCCTGGTGATCCCGCTGCTGACGGTCGGGGTGCTCGCCCTGGTCCGTCAGCCGCCGGTGCACGACCGCGACCCAGCCGCCGGCGCTGACCCGAGCTCACCAACGCCACCGTGGTCTGCCCCGCTCCGGCCGCCGGCCTCGCCCGACGGCTCGGTGTCGACCGCGAGCGGCCACGTCGGGCTGACTCTCGGTGCAGCACCGACGGCCAGAAGACGTCGGTCCAGGTGAGCACCGGCGCGGTCGCCGAGCTGCCCGGCGGCGGGTGCCGCGGTCGTCCGCGGGCTCCGACGACCTGGCTCCCGGCCTGCTGGGCCTGCGGTCGGGCACCGCTCCGCTGACCGCCCAGACGCTGCAGCGTCCCGTCGTCCGAGCAGTGGTTCACCGGCCTCGGCTGCCGGTGCCGACCACGACTCGGTGATCGAGCTGGTCAACCCCGACGCCGGCCGCGCGGACGCCGACATCACGCTGTACGGCACGCGGCTCGTTCACCGTCCGCAAGCTGCACGGCATCACGATCCCCGGCCACAAGACCGTCACCCTCGACCTCGGCAAGATCGTGCCCGCGCCGGCTCCTGCTCAGCGCGCAGGTGCAGGTCTCCCGCGGCCGGCTCGCGGTCCACGTCCTCGACAGCCGGACCGACCTGGCCGCCCACAAGACCCGCACGCGAGTGGCTGCCGCGGCAGGACGCCCCCGCGCTCGACAACCAGCTGATCGGACTGCCCGACCGGCGCCGGGCACGCGCACGCTCCAGGTGGCCAACCCGGGCGAGGACGTCGTGCGCGCCCAGGTGAAGGATCATCACCGGCGACACCAGCTTCGCCCCGGCCGGGCTCGACCCGATCAGCGATCCCGCCGGGGCTCGACGACCGCGCTGCCGCTGACCAAGGTGCTCGACAAGGCGCTGGCCGACGGCGCCCTGGGCGTCGAGGTCACTCGCCGACGCGCCGGTCACCGCCTCGCTGCTCACCGACCTCGGCACCGACGAGGCGATCACCGTGCCCGACCCGGCGGTCCGCGACGAGGCGGCGACCCTGCTGCCCGGTCGCCGGCCGCACCGGGCAGCCCGCCGGGAAGACGCCGACGCCGGTCGTCGCCACGCTCTACCTCGTCGGCCGACGCCGCCGGCGTCCGCGACCGGTGACGGCGTACGACGCCACCGGACAGCAGCTGCTGAGCCAGCGGGTGGGCCAGCAGCAGGGCCACACGGTGGCCGTCGACCTGCCGAAGGGCACGGCCTATCGTGCGCGTGGTGCCCGCACGGCACGCTGGTCCGCGGCGTCGGTCGTGCTGACCGGCGACGGCGCCGTCGGTGCATCCCGCTGCACGAGCTGCTGACCCGCGGCCTCGTGCCCCAGATCTCACCCGGCCTGAACTGACTGAGACCCGGGCGACGGGCCGTGGCGAGCTCGGTTCAGTCGTCGCGCGGAGTAGCGCGGGTCGACGTCCTCGGCCTCGATGCCGAGCAGCTCGGCGACCTGCTCGACCAGCACCGTCAGCACCATCGCCTCGAGCTCGGCGCGGGTCTCGCAGCGATGCTCGATCGGCCGGCGGAACACGCACCAGCCGGGTCGGCGTCGTGCCGTGACCGCGCACCAGGGAGGCCAGCGGCACGGTCTCGCCGCTCCAGTCGTCGGGCAGCTGCGGGGTGTCCTCGACGGCGTACTCGACCAGGCCGAGGCGGTCCTGCCAGCGGGTGTCGATGTCGCGGACCGTGTCGAGCACCAGCTCGTCGAAGCGCTCCCCGCGCGTGGGCAGCTCGGGGCGGCCCGGCAGCGGCCGGCGTGATCGCCGGGCCGCGCATGCCACGGCCGCGCCGGTCGCGGCGTTCGCCGACGGCGTCGAGCGGGGGCCGGCGCGCGTCACACGGCGAGCGTAGTCGACCCGCGTGCCTCAGCCGGCGTGGGGCGACGCCGGCGGTACCGTCGGCGCCGTGACTCCCGACCCGGCGTTGTTCGCGCACCGCCTGCGACCGGCCCGCGGTCACCACCCTCACCTACGTCTACGCCGACCAGACCGCCGTCGTGGGCCCGCTCGCGACCTACGCCGAGCCGCACTCCTACGACCTGTGCGACGTCCACGGCCAGCGGCTCTCGGCCCCGCGCGGCTGGGAGGTGCTGCGGCTCGCGCCCGACCCGAGCACGATCCCGCCGTCGCAGGACGACCTGCTCGCCCTGGCCGACGCCGTCCGCGAGGCGGGCCGCCCGCTGGTCGAGGCGACCCGGTCGCCGAGCCGAGCCCGTGCCGGTCACCGGGGCCGGTCGCGAGACCGCACGGCGGGGCCACCTGCGCAGTGCTCACCTCGGAGTGAGCTGAGGGCGTCGGGGGTCGTTAGGCTCCTCCCGTGTCGACCACCGACTCGGTCCACCGACCGACCGCGGCGAACACCCACGCCGTCTTCAAGGCCTACGACGTGCGGGGCATCGTGCCCGACCAGATCGACGAGGAGCTCGCCCGGCGTACCGGCGCGGCCTTCGTCCCGCTGTGACCGGGGCCGCCGACGGTCGTCGTCGGCCACGACATGCGCCCCAGCTCGCCGGCCCTCGCCGCGGCCTTCGCCGACGGTGCCGCGCGACGCCGGCGCCGACGTGGTGATGATCGGGCTCGCCTCGACCGACCAGCTCTACTTCGCCTCCGGCGACCTCGGCCACCCCGGCGCGATGTTCACCGCCAGCCACAACCCCGCGGCAGTACAACGGGATCAAGCTGTGCCGGGCCGGGGCGCAGCCGATCGGTGCGGAGACCGGGCTCCACGAGATCCGGGACGCCGTGTCGGCGCCCGGAGCAGGCGTCGGATCGCACGTCCGGGCTCGATCTCCCAGCGCGACGTGCTCGAGGCGTACGCCGCCCACCTGCTCGCACTCGCACCGGTCGCCGGTCGTCGGCTCAAGGTCGTCGTCGACGCCGGCAACGGCATGGCCGGGCTCACCGCACCGGTGGTCTTCGAGCGGATCGGCTCCACCGACCACGCAGGCGTCGAGCTGGTGCCGATGTACTTCGAGCTCGACGGCACCTTCCCGCACCACGAGGCCAACCCGATCGAGCCGGAGAACCTCGTCGACCTCCAGGAGCGGGTCGTCGCCGAGAGCGCCGACATCGGTCTGGCCTTCGACGGCGACGCCGACCGCTGCTTCGTGGTCGACGAGCGGGGCCGGGCCGTGTCGCCGTCGACGCTGACCGCGCTGATCGCGGCCCGCGAGCTGGCCAAGCGAGCCCGGCGCGGCCGTGATCCACAACCTGATCACCAGCCGGCGCGTGCCGGAGCTGGTCAGGGAGCTCGGCGGCACGCCGGTGCGTACCCGGGTCGGACACTCCTTCATCAAGGCGACCATGGCCGAGACCGACGCCGTCTTCGGCGGCGAGCACAGCGGCCACTTCTACTTCCGCGACTTCTGGCGGGCCGACTCGGGGATGCTGGCCGCGCTGCACACCCTCGCCGCCCTCGCCGGCTCGGAGCAGCCGCTCTCGGAGCTGCTCGCCGACTACGAGCGCTACGTGCTCAGCGGCGAGGTCAACTCCGAGGTCGACGACGTGGCGGCGGCGCTCGCGGCCGTCGAGGCGGCGTACGACGGACTGCCGGGCGCCGAGGTCGACCACCTCGACGGGCTGACCGTCACCACCGACGACTGGTGGTTCAACGTGCGCCCGTCCAACACCGAGCCGTTGCTGCGCCTCAACGTCGAGGGCGTCGACGACCCGACCATGACCCGCGTCCGCGACGACGTCCTCTCGGTGATCAGGAGCCCCCGATGAGCGAGCCGACATGAACCTCGACCCGAAGCTGATGGAGATCATCCGCTGCCCCGACGACCACGGCACCCTGGAGCCGGTCGGGGAGGAGCTCGTCTGCCAGACCTGCGGGCTGGCCTACCCGGTCCGCGACGACATCCCCGTGCTGCTGGTCGACGAGGCCCGCAAGCCGGCCTGAGAGCAGACCTGCGATGGCCACCTGGTTCGACGAGTCCCGGCTGGACGACGAGGCTGCCCTCGCGACGGCCGACGTTCGCCTGCGCGAGCTCGCCGAGGCCGGCGCGCGCGTGCGCCGCGAGGCGACCGAGGCCGAGGCCGGCGTGGCGGCGGCCGTCGCCACGGCCCGGGATGCCCAGCGGCCGCGCGCGATCGTCGCCGCCGGGCCGGACTCGCGCCTGCTGCGCGCGGTGCTCGAGCCGTGGTGCCCGGTGCCGTTCGTGGCCTGGCCCGGCCCGGCGCTGCCCGGCTGGGCGGGTGGGCTCGACCTGGTCGTCGTGCTCGCCCCGGACGGTTCCGACCGGAGCGACGGCAGCCGCCGTTGCCGAGGCGGTACGCCGGGGGTGCCAGGTCGTGGTCGCCTCGCCGGAGGGCTCGCTGGTCGCCCGCCACGCGGAGGGGCGGTGGTCGACGATCGTGCCGACCGTGACCCGTGACCAGCTGGCCACCGCGGTGGTGGTGCTCGAGTACCTCGACCAGGTCGGGCTCGGTCCGCGCGCCGACCACGGCGACGTCGCGACGGCGCTCGACGACGTCGCGATCGCCTGCTCACCGCACCGCGACCTCGCGGTGAACCCCGGGAAGATGCTGGCGATCGCGCTCGCCGACACGAACCCGATCGTCTGGGGCGGGTCGAGCCTCGCGGCTCGCGCCGCGCGCCGCGTCTCCGAGACGATCCGGCGGGCGTCGGGCCGGTCGGCGATCGCCGGCGACGCGGAGCACCTGCTGCCGCTGATCGAGGCCGCGCGGCCGCGCGACGTCTTCGACGACCCGTTCGCCGAGGGTGCCCCGGAGGCTCGTCCGGTCCTGCTCGTCTTCGACGACGGTGCCGACGACCCCGTCGTGGGTGAGGACCGCGACCGGCTCCGGGCGGCCGCCGCCGAGCACGGCGTACGGGTGGAGACGCTGACCGCCGACACGGGCACCGAGGTCGCTCGCTACGCCTCCCTCGTGCTCAGTGGTCGCTACGGCGCGGAGTACCTCCGCGTCGGCCTCGTCTCCGACTGAGCCTCGTCGACGACTGAGGCGGCCTGCCCCGCACTCGATACCCTGCGGCGCATGTCCACCGAAGGCAGCACCCGGGCGGTCGTGGCGGCGCTCCTCGCGAACACCGGCATCGCGATCACCAAGTTCTTGGCGTTCCTGCTGACCGGCGCCTCGTCGATGCTGGCCGAGGCCATCCACTCCGTGGCCGACTCCGGCAACCAGGCCCTCCTGCTGCTCGGTGGCCGGCGGGCCGTCCGTCGACCGACCGACGAGCACCCGTTCGGCTACGGCCGCGAGCGGTACGTCTACGCCTTCATCGTCTCGATCGTGCTGTTCAGCGTGGGCGGTCTGTTCGCGCTGTACGAGGCGTACCACAAGGCCCACGAGCTCCACGCCACCCACGGGCACCCCGACAACTCGCTGCTGGACAGCAGGTGGGCCTGGGTCCCGATCGTCGTCCTGGTCGCGGCCATCGTGATGGAGAGCCTGTCGTTCCGCACCGCTATCCGCGAGGCCGGGCGCGTGAAGGGCGACGCGTCGTACGTCGAGTTCGTCCGACGGGCGAAGCAGCCGGAGCTGCCGGTGATCCTCCTCGAGGACTTCGCCGCCCTGTGCGGTCTGGTCTTCGCGTTGTTGGGGGTCGGGCTCGCCCTGCTCACCGACAACCTGTGGTTCGACGTGATCGGGACCGGGCTGATCGGGCTGCTGCTGGTGGCGGTGGCGATCGTCCTGGGCATCGAGACCAAGAGCCTGCTGCTCGGCGAAGCGGCCTCGGACGCCGTCGTACGCCGGATCGCGGACGCCCTCGCCGGGACGGAGGGCATCGACCGCGTCGTCCACCTCAAGACCATGCACCTCGGCCCCGACGAGCTCCTCGTCGCCGCCAAGATCGCCGTTCCCGCCGCCGACTCCGCGGCCCAGGTCGCCGCCGCCATCGACGCCGCCGAGGCGTCCGTCCGCGCCGTCGAGCCGATCGCGCGGGTCATCTACCTCGAGCCCGACATCCTCCGCGAGCCGGCCGGCTGAGAGCACCGGCGAGGCGAGGGCCCCCGGTGGGTCACACGTGAGTGATGACGGGCGGGCCCGTCCGGGGCTACGGTCACCGGGTGATCGGGGGACACGCTGAGGGGCGTGCGGGATGAGCAGGCGTGGCCGCACGGCGGCCGTGTTCGGTGCCGCCGGGGCGCTGCTCGTCGGCGCGGCCGCGTGGGGCTTCCTGATGGTCCGGGCGGACGCCAAGCACGACGGGGTCGACGATCCGGCCAACCACGGGCCGCTGACCTCGGAGCAGTACGCCGCCGCCGTGCGCATCGTCCAGCGTGAGGTGACGAAGGAGAAGGCGACCCTGACCAGTGCCACGGCGATCGTGACCCGGGGAAAGGTGCGGGACGCGAACGTCGGGCCGGCCTGCACCTCCGGCCACCTGATCCGGATCCGGCTGCTCGGCCGCTTCCCCCGGATCACCGTCTCACCTCCACCCGGAGGGAAGGGCGGGCCGGTACGGCTGGTCGGGATCACCGCGGACGCCACCACCGGCCGTGCCTGCCTGGTGGGCGTCGGGACAGGGAGGAGCCATCCCTACCGCGAGGCCGCCGACCTGATGCCGGCCCTCGGCAGCTGAATCCCTGGCCGACCGGCAGCTGCCCGGTCTAGCCTGCCTCCATGCACTTCTCCGGCCACATTTGATTCATGCCCGCAGGTCGCCGCGACGGCTTCGTGCCGCGCGTGCTGGCCTACCACGCGTCGCGCGACTTCGTGCCGTTCTACGCGGTGTACCCGTTGCTCTTCTCCGACCGCGGGGTCGGGCCTGCCCAGATCTCGCTGCTGTTCATCATCTGGTCGGTGACGGGATTCGTCTGCGAGGTGCCGTCCGGTGCCTGGGCGGACAGCTTCGACCGGCGCCGGCTCCTGGTCCTCTCGGCGGCGATCTATGCCGTGGGCTTCGCGACCTGGACCGTGTGGCAGTCCTTCACCGGCTTCGCCCTGGGCTTCGTCTGCTGGGGGCTGTCCAGTGCGCTGATGTCGGGCACCTTCGAGTCCCTGGTGTACGACGAGCTGGTCGAGCGTGGTGAGCAGACCCGGTACCCGACCCTGATCGGGTGGGCGCACTCGACGGCGATGACGGCCAACCTGGTGGCCACGGCATCCGCGGCGTTCCTGGTCCACGTGGCCGGGTACCCGCTCGTCGGCTGGACCTCCGTCGGGTTCGCCCTGTGCCAAGGGGCCCTCGCGGCGACCCTGCCGGTGTCCTACCGCGCCCGGCACGCGCGTGCCCACGACGACGAGTCGCCCGTCGCCGAGACCGAGGAGGCGGCGTCGCAGTACCTCCTGATGCTGCGCGCGGGACTGGCCGAGTCGCGCCACCACCCGGACGTGCGCCGCGTGCTGCTCCTGGCCGCGGTCATGGTCGGTCTCACGACGTACGACGAGTACTTCCCGCTGGTGGCCCGCGACCACGGTGTCGCGACGGCCACGATCCCCCTGCTGATCGCGATCACGGTCGTCGGCCAGGTGGTCGGCACCGCGCTCACGGGCTGGTCGGCGCGCTTCGGGTCCCGCACGATCGGGGCGATCCTCGGCCTCGGTGCGGTCCTGGTGACGATCGGCGTGCTGGTCTCGCCGTACGCCGGCTTCGTGGCCATCGCGCTGGGCTACGGCCTGGCCAACAACGCGATGCTCGTGGGTGAGACCCGGTTGCAGGACACGATCACGGGTCCGGCCCGGGCCACCGTCACCAGCGTCCTCGGCCTCCTCGAGGAGATCGTCGCGCTCCTGTGCTTCACCGGGTTCGCGATCGGGTCGCGCTGGCTCGGCTTCCCGACCCTGGTGGCCCTCTTCGGCATCCCCGCGGTGCTGGTGGCCCTCGCGGTGGTGCGCTGGTTGCCGGGGCCGCGTGACGATTCCTGATTCGGGGCGAGGTCGTCCTACCCTTTCCAGGACCCGCGCCGGGAGACCCCGACGGTGCGCAGATGCGCAGCGCAGGCCGTACCACCTCTGCCGAGGAGAACTTCATGGACTACAAGGTCAAGGACCTCTCGCTGGCCGACTTCGGCCGCACGGAGATCACGCTCGCCGAGCACGAGATGCCCGGCCTGATGGCGATGCGCGAGCGCTACAGCGAGAGCAAGCCCCTCGCCGGTGCGAAGATCGCCGGCTCACTGCACATGACGATCCAGACCGCGGTGCTCATCGAGACCCTGGTCGATCTCGGCGCCGAGGTGCGCTGGGCCTCCTGCAACATCTTCTCCACCCAGGACCACGCGGCCGCGGCCGTCGTCGTCGGGCGGAGCGGCACCGTCGACGACCCCCAGGGCGTCCCGGTCTTCGCCTGGAAGGGCGAGACCCTCGAGGAGTACTGGTGGTGCACCCAGCAGATCCTGATCTGGCCGGGTGACAAGGCGAACATGATCCTGGACGACGGCGGTGACGCCACGATGCTGGTGCACCTCGGCGTCGAGGCCGAGAAGAAGGGCGAGGCGCCCGACCCGGCGACCGCCGCGAGCCACGAGCAGAAGGTCGTCTTCGACGTCCTCCAGGCCTCGCTCGCCGAGAGCACCGACCGCTGGACCCAGATCGCCGCCGAGCTCCGCGGCGTGACCGAGGAGACCACGACCGGCGTCCACCGTCTCTACGACATGATGAAGGAAGGCTCGCTGCTCTTCCCGGCCATCAACGTCAACGACTCGGTGACCAAGTCCAAGTTCGACAACAAGTACGGCTGCCGGCACAGCCTCATCGACGGCATCAACCGCGCCACCGACGTCCTCATCGGCGGCAAGGTCGCGGTCGTCTGCGGGTACGGCGACGTCGGCAAGGGCTGCGCCGAGAGCCTCCGCGGCCAGGGCGCCCGGGTCATCGTCACCGAGATCGACCCGATCTGCGCGCTCCAGGCGGCCATGGACGGCTACCAGGTCGCCACCCTCGAGGACGTCCTCGGCGAGGCCGACATCGTGATCACCGCGACCGGCAACAAGGACGTCGTGACCGCCGAGCAGATGTCGCGGATGAAGCACCAGGCGATCCTGGGCAACATCGGCCACTTCGACAACGAGATCGACATGGCGGGCCTCGAGTCGTTCTCCGGCGTCGAGCACAAGAACGTCAAGCCGCAGGTCGACCTGTGGACGTTCCCGACCGGCAACTCGATCATCGTCCTGTCCGAGGGACGCCTGATGAACCTCGGCAACGCGACGGGCCACCCGAGCTTCGTGATGTCCAACTCCTTCACCAACCAGGTGCTCGCCCAGGTGGAGCTCTTCACCAAGCCCGAGGCCTACCCGGTGGGCGTCTATGTGCTGCCCAAGCACCTCGACGAAGAGGTCGCCCGGCTCCACCTCGGCGCGCTCGGCGTGAGGCTGACGACGCTGACCGACTCGCAGGCGTCGTACCTCGGTGTCGACGTCGACGGCCCCTACAAGGCCGAGCAGTACCGCTACTGACCCGGTGACGGTGTCTGGGGCCCCAGACACCGTGGCCGGTGTCTCGTGACGCGTCGGCTCAGACCCTTGTACCTCGGGTCTGAGCCGACGCTCCTCGACCTCCCGCACTGTCGGCGTCTTCGCAGGTTCAGCCGCCGGCGCGTGACAAGATTGACGACGTGACCCAGGCCGAGGACTTCCGCGCGCGCGTGCTCGTCGTCGACGACGACGCCTCCCTGTCGGAGATGCTGTCGATCGTGCTGCGGCAGGAGGGCTTCGACTCCCAGGTCGTCGAGCGGGGTGACGAGGCGCTCGAGGCGTTCCACTCCTACCGGCCCGACGTCGTGCTGCTCGACCTGATGCTGCCCGGCAAGGGCGGCATCGACGTGTGCAAGGAGATCCGCGCCGAGTCCGGGGTGCCGATCGTGATGCTCACCGCCAAGGGCGACACCATCGACGTCGTCGTGGGCCTCGAGTCCGGCGCCGACGACTACGTCGTGAAGCCGTTCAAGCCCAAGGAGCTCGTGGCCCGCATCCGGGCACGCGTACGCCGTAACGAGGCGCCGGGCACGGACAGCCTGACCGTGGGACCGCTGAACATCGACGTGGCCGGTCACTCGGTGACCCGTGACGGCCAGCCGGTGGGTCTGACCCCGCTCGAGTTCGACCTGCTGGTCTGCCTCGCCCGCAAGCCGTGGCAGGTGTTCACCCGCGAGGTGCTGCTCGAGCAGGTCTGGGGCTACCGCCACGCCGCCGACACGCGCCTGGTCAACGTCCACGTGCAGCGGCTGCGCTCCAAGATCGAGATCGACCCGGAGAACCCCGAGATCGTCCTCACCGTGCGCGGGGTCGGGTACAAGGCCGGCACCTCCGGCCAGCAGTGAGTGCCCCGTGAGCCGACGGTGAGCTGAGATGGTCGGGCAGAGCCTCCCCACGGCCCTCCGTCGGGGCCTGACGTTCTGGCGTCGATCCATCCAGGCGCGCGTCGTGGTCAGCACCGTCCTGCTCTCCGCGATCGTCGTGACCGCGGTGGGCTGGTTCCTGCTGCGGCAGGTGGAGCAGGGCCTCATGGACCGCCGCCTCGACGCGGTGCTCACCGAGGTGGCGAACGAGAACGGGCAGGCCGCCACCCGGCTCAAGGCGGTCCCCGGGACGGACACCAACGCCATCCCAGCAGGCGACGGAGCTGTTCGGGCCGATCGACGCCAGCGGCCAGATCCGTGGCTTCGCGGTCGTGATGGCGCGCCCCGCGAAGCCGGGGACGCGGCTCACCGACCGCGGCCCGGAGTACTCCGCGCACCTCGACCTCGGCAGCGTTCCCGTCTCGCTGATCCGGCACTTCGACGGCTCGACCAAGGAGGCCTGGACCTACACGACGATCCGGTTCAACGGCAGGCAGGTCCAGGCGCCGGCGCCGGGGATCGTCGTGGGCTCCCAGGTGAAGATCCCGGCCGACGGCTCGACGCGCACCCTCTACTACCTGTTCCCGCTCGACGACGTGCAGGACACGTTGCGCCTGGTCACCCGTGCCCTGCTCACCGCGGGCGTCCTCCTGCTCCTGCTCATCGCCGCGCTCACCTGGCTGCTGACCCGGCAGATCGTCACCCCGATCCGGCTGGCCCGCCGGGTCGCGGAGCGGCTGGCCGCCGGGCAGCTGCAGGAACGGCTGCGGGTGACCGGCGAGGACGACCTCGCGCGCCTGGCCACGTCGTTCAACCAGATGGCCACGAACCTGCAGCGCCAGATCCGGCAGCTCGAGGAGCTGAGCCGCGTCCAGCGCCGGTTCGTCTCCGACGTGTCCCACGAGCTGCGCACGCCGCTGACCACCGTGCGCCTGGCCGGCTCGGTGCTCCATGAGGCCCGCACCGGGTTCGACCCCGAGACGCGGCGGGCGGCCGAGCTCCTGCAGACCGAGCTCGACCGGTTCGAGACGTTGCTGGTCGACCTGCTCGAGATCAGCCGCTTCGACGCGGGCGCGGCGGTGCTCGACCTCGACGACGTCAACCTCACCGACGTCGTCCGGCGCGTGGTCGACAGCACGCAGTCGCTGGCCGACCAGCGCAGCACCCGGGTCGTGGTCCACGCCCCGGACGAGGCCTGCGTCGCCGAGGCCGACGTACGCCGCCTCGAGCGGATCGTCCGCAACCTCGTCACCAACGCCATCGACCACGCCGAGAGCCGGGAGATCCTGGTGACCGTGGCCGCGGACGACCAGGCGGCGGCCGTGGCCGTGCGTGACCACGGGGTCGGCCTGGCGACGGGGGAGTCCGCGATGGTGTTCAACCGCTTCTGGCGCGCCGACCCGGCGCGTGCCCGGACCAGCGGTGGGACCGGCCTCGGCCTGGCCATCGCGCTGGAGGACACCCACCTGCACGGTGGCTGGCTCCAGGCCTGGGGCAAGCCGAACGAGGGCGCGCAGTTCCGGCTGACCCTCCCGCGCTACGCGGGTCGGCCGCTGCGCCACAGCCCCCTTCCCCTCGTGCCCGACGACGCCGCCGAGGTGGTCGCATGAGCCGGACCCGAACCATCGGCCCACGACTCGTGGGCTGCGCGCTCGTGCTCGTGGCCGCGACCGTCCTCACGTCCTGCGTGCAGGTGCCCGACCACGGCGCGGTCGTCGAGGCCCGGCAGCGCGGTCAGGCCGAGCCGGCCCAGCCGCCGTTCAACAACCCGCTGCCGCCGACGCCCGGTGCGGCCCCCGACGACATCGTCGTCGGGTTCCTGGACGCGATGACCGCGACCCCGCTGTCCCCCCACCGCGCCGCGGAGTTCCTCACCAAGCGCGCCCGCGCCCGGTGGCAACCCGCTCCGCGTGGTGGCCTACTCCGACTTCTCGGAGCGCACCCGCGGTGACGACGTCGTGCTCGGGCTGAAGGGCGTGGAGAAGATCGGCGTCGGCCGGCCAGTGGCAGGGGCGTGGGTCGCACGGGTCCGCGCGGATCACGTTCCCGATGGCCCTCGAGAACGGCGAGTGGCGCATCGCCGCGGCGCCGAACGCGCTGATCCTGCTCGGCAGCTTCTACGACACCAGCTACGAGGACGCGTCGCTCTACTTCTTCGACCCGACCGGCCGCATCCTCGTGCCCGAGCCCGTGCACGTGCCGCAGGGCTCGCAGCTCGCGTCGGCCCTGGTCAAGGCCCTGCTGCGTGCCCCGCGGTCCGGACCGCGCTCGGTGAACCAGACGTTCATCCCCGCCGGGCTCACGCTCGAGCTCTCGGTCGCGGTCAACCGCGGCGTCGCCGAGGTGAACCTGGCCGGCAAGGACCCGGGCCCGCTGGACCGCACCGTCATCAAGCGGATGATCGCCCAGCTGGCGTGGACCCTGCAGCAGGACACCACCATCAACTCCTTCACGCTGACCATCGCGGGACGCTCGGTGACCGACGCCTCCGGCGCCTCGAGGTTCCCGGTCCGGACCGACCAGGCCAGTCCGATCGACCCCGCCGTTCCTCGGTCGAGCGGGCAGATCTACGGCCTCCGGCGCGGACTGCTGGTCTCCGGACAGGTCGATCTCCCCACACCCGTCGACGGACCGTTCGGCAACGACGACCTCGGGATCGGCCCGTTCGCGGTCAACCTGCACAACACGAAGGTGGCCGGCGTCCAGCCGGACGCCTTGCTGGTCGGGCCCGTGCTGGGGAAGGAGCCACCGGTCCCCGTCCTGTCCGGACCGGGCCTGCTACGGCCCGCGTGGGACTTCGCCGACCGGTTGTGGGAGATCCAGAACGGTCCGCACGGCGCGATCGTGAGGTACCTCCCGAACGGGACGGACGGCCCGCACCGGGTCCGGGTCCCGGGGATCAGCCACCAGCAGGTCCGGCGGTTCCTGGTCTCCCGCGACGGCTCGCGGCTGGTGGCCGTGCTGCGGGGTCCGCACCGCGACCGGATCGTCGTCAGCCGGCTGCGGTACGACGCGGACGGCACCGCGATCGGGGCGACACGCGTGCGCAGGATCCCCTGGCAGTCCGACGGCACGACCCGCATCCGCGACATCGGCTGGACCACACCGACCACGATCGCGGTCCTCGACCAGCTGCCGGCGGCGCAGGCCGAGGTGCGCATCCTCAACGTCGACGGCTCGTCGGCACCCGACCAGGCCCCGCCGCAGATCGTCCGCGGCCGGGTGTCGGGGCTGGCCACGGCTCCCAGCCAGACGCCGTTCGCCGTGCTGCCGTCGGGCCTGTCCAACATCTCCCCGGACCAGGTCCAGACCCGCCTCATCCCGACCGTGGGCCTGCGCCACGTGACGTTCGCGGGGTGATCCACAGGGCGGGCACACCCGGGTTGCCCGCCTGCTCGAGCGGTGGTCGGGTCGGCCTGTGCTCGACTCCTTCCGCGACCTGGTCCTGGGGAGCTCGTGCGTGGGCTGCGCCCGCCCCGGTCGCCTCCTGTGCGCTCCCTGCGCCGAGAGCCTGGACCCCCGGCCCGGGCCCGCCTGGCCGACACCGCGCCCGCCGGGGCTGACCGACCCGTGGGCGGCCACGCCGTACGACGGGACAGTCCGGGCGATGATCATCGGCCACAAGGAGCACCGGCTGCTGTCCCTGGCCGCCCCGCTCGGCGCGTTGCTGGCGACCGCCGTGGCGGCGGCCGTCGACGACGCGGGCCCCGTCGTCCCTCCCGCGGGTCTCGTGCTCGTCCCGGTGCCGTCGCGGGCGTCCACGGTCCGGCAACGCGGGCACGATCCGACCACCGCGCTCGTGCGGGTCGCGGCAGCGGCGCTCACCAGGGCGGGGAGATCGGCCCGATGCCTCCCGTTGCTGCGGACCCGACCGGGACTCGTCGACCAGTCGGGTCTCGACGCGGGAGCGCGGGCGCTCAACCTGGCCGGTGCCCTCCGCGTGCACCCACCGGCGCTCCGTCGCCTCGCCCGGACGGGCCTGGCCGTGCAGGTCGTGGTCTGCGACGACGTGCTCACGACCGGCGCCACGGCGGCGGAGGCCCAGCGCGCGCTGCGCGCGGTGGGGCTGACCCCGGTCGCGGCCGTCGCGGTGGCCGCCACCCGGCGGCGTACCTCCCGAGGATGAGGGCGGGTCCGTACCTCGACGAGCGTGGTGTGTCCGGACTGTCGGATTGCGGTTCCACGATGACCGGGCACGGGCTAGCGTCGGACCATGGAGTCCGTCCGGGTCCGTGGTTGCGTCGTCCCGACGCTCCGGTTGTCCGGACCGTCGAGACGGCAAGCCGATGCCAGTCGCAGGCGAAACGGCCCACGTAAGGCGTGCTCCGGCACGCCGATCACGGTGCGGCTTAGTCGTAAGTCCTGCCTCGCAGCCTCCGCCAGACGTGGAGACCTGTGGGAGAAGGGCAGTAGTGGCACGCAAGCCGCGAACCCCTCAGCAGGCGGGTGTGGGGACGAAGACCAGGTCGGCCGGACGGGCTCCTCCCCCCATCGCAACGCGCACCAACCACGGTCTCGACCCTCTCGGGAGGGCGCGACCCTCTAGCCCTGTACCCGAACATCAGGAGGAAATCCATGGACGTGGTGGTCACCGGACGGCACTGTGAGCTGTCGGAACGCTTCCGAGATCATGTCGCCGACAAGCTCGGCCGGCTCGAGAAGCACGACCACCGGATCATGCGGGTACAGGTCGAGGTCGAGAACGAGCGCAACCCACGCCAGGCCGACCGCGCCGTGCGCATCGAGCTCACGGCGTACTCCAAGGGCCCGGTGATCCGGGCGGAGGCGGCGGCCGTCGACAAGATGGGCGCCCTCGACCTGGCCGTCGACAAGATGGCGGCCCAGATGCGCCGCGCCAACGACCGCAAGGTCCGCGCCCACCGCAGCCGTCCCTCCACCGGCGAGCTGCCGACCCTGACCGAGCCCGAGACCGACGTGCTCGAGGACGAGCCGGTGCCCGAGCGCACCGTGGCCTCGATGACCGTCACCGGCGACGGTCCGCCCGTCGTCCGCGAGAAGCTGCACGCCGCGCGGCCGATGACCCTCGACCAGGCGCTCTACGAGATGGAGCTGGTGGGGCACGACTTCTACCTGTTCGTGGAGAAGGACTCGCACCGCCCCGCGGTCGTCTACCGGCGCCGCGGCTACGACTACGGGGTCATCTCGCTGGACGTGAACGGCGCGGGCTGACCAGACCCGCATGATCCGTACGGGTCAGGCCGAGCCCGTCCCGGATCCTCCATTCGGCCCATATCTGCGCGCGGGACATGACATGCTAGGCGCGTGTCAACCCCCCCACCAGGCGCAGGTACGGAGCCCATCCGGGTCATCATCGTCGATGACCAGGAGCTGTTCCGGCGCGGACTCACCATGCTCATGGACTCCGAGACCGGCCTCGACGTGGTGGGTGAGGCGGGCGACGGTCAGACCGGGATCGAGCTGGCCAGCCGCGTCGCGCCCGACGTCGTCCTGCTCGACGTCCGGATGCCGAAGATCTCCGGGATCGAGGCGTGCGTCGCGATCAAGGAAGCCGTGCCGGCCGCCAAGATCCTGATGCTCACCGTCTCCGACGAGGAGTCCGACCTCTACGAGGCGGTCAAGAGCGGCGCCAACGGCTATCTGCTCAAGGACTCCTCGATCGAGGAGGTCGCGCAGGCGGTCCGCGTGGTGGCCGACGGCCAGTCGCTGATCAGCCCCTCGATGGCGGTCAAGCTGATCGACGAGTTCAAGCAGATGTCGCAGCCCGACAAGAGCCCGGTCTCGACGTTCCGGCTGACCGAGCGCGAGCTCGAGGTGCTGCGCCTGGTCGCCACCGGCCTGAACAACAAGGACATCGCCAAGAAGCTCTTCATCAGCGAGAACACGGTGAAGAACCACGTGCGCAACCTGCTGGAGAAGCTCCAGCTCCACTCGCGCATGGAGGCCGTCCTGTACGCCGTCCGCGAGAAGATCGTCGAGCTCCGTAACACGGCGGTCCCGTCGCTCGAGCGGCCCCGTCGGTCGAGCCTGTCGAGACCACGCATCGGTTGAGCCGCCCCGTCGGTCGAGCCTGTCGAGACCACGCGTCTGAGCCGGCCTGTCGGTCGAGCCTGTCGAGACCACGCCTCGGTTGAGCCGGCCTCGTCGGCGAGCCTGTCGAGACCACGCCTCGGTTGAGCCGGCCTCGTCGGTCGAGCCTGCCGAGACCACACGTCGGTTGAGCCGGCCCCGTCGGTCGAGCCTGTCGAGACCACGCCTCGGTTGAGCCGGCCCCGTCGGTCGAGCCTGTCGAGACCACGCCTCGGATGCTCCTCGGGACCATGGTTTCGACTCGCCGTCGCGGCTTCGCAAGCTCAGCCGCGGTCTCGCTCAACCCGCGTCGCGTTCAAGCAGCGCGCTCGTGCCTCGCGCCCTACTTGACGACGCGGAACGTCGCCATCATGCCGTCGTCCTCGTGGTCGAGCATGTGGCAGTGCACCATGAAGTCGCCGGTGAAGTCGGTGAACCGCGCAGCGACGACGACGGTCTCGCCCGGATCGAGCCGCCAGGTGTCCTCGTAGCCCCGCTCCCACGGCTGCGGCGCCTTCCCGTCGCGCTGCAGGGTCCGCCAGAGCTCCTCGTGCAGGTGCACGTAGTGGGTGATGTCGCTGGTGTTGCGCAGCAGCCACCGCTCGGTCCGGCCGAGCACGACCTTGTGGTCGACCCGCCGCGGGTCGAAGCGCTTGCCGTTGATCGACCAGAAGGTGCCGTGCTTGTCCTTGCTCTTGCCGAACGTCCACGTCATCGCGACCTTCTTCGGCACCTTCATCCGCGGGATCGTGGTCAGGTTGAACGGGACGCGGGCCTTCGGCGCCGGCGTGGTGCCGACCCGGAACTGCATCAGGGCGGCCTCGCGGCTGCCGATGCCGGTGGCCGACCCGTCGTTGCGCTGGATCGAGGAGAGCAGGATCTTCTGGCCGGTGTAGCCCCGGAAGTCGACCACCACGTCCGCGCGCTGGGCCGGCCCGAGCATGATCGACTGCCGCACCGCCGGGTGGGGGATCAGCCCCGACCCGGTGCCGATCTGGGTGAACGGCTGCCCGTTCGAGAGCGCGAAGTTGTAGCTGGAGAACAACGAGGCGTTGAGGATCTGGAAGCGGTAGCGGCCCGGCCGGACCTTGAGGTACGGCGCGAACCGGCCGTTGACCAGCACCTGGTTGCCCACCGTCTCCGGGCCGGGCGACCCCGCCATGCCGGTCATCCCGGCCATCCCGGCCATCCCCGACATCGACTGGTCCGCGCCCTGCGACATCGCCGACGAGTGGCTGCCCTTCCACGGGTTCGTGAGGGTGTTGTCGGCACGGAACGTGCGGTCGGTGATCATCAGCGGCACGTCGTAGCGCCCGTGGGGCAGGCCGATCTTCGCGTCGTGCGGGTCGGTGGTCAGGAACATCCCGGTCAGGCCGTACCAGTTGTTGCGGGCGGTCTTGTCCATCCGGTGGTCGTGGTAGAAGCGGAGCGCCGCCGGTAACGCCCGACCGCCGTCGGTGAGTGGGTAGTCGTAGGTGCGGTGGTGGCCGTGCCGGATCAGGTACGACGCGGGCTGGCCGTCGAACTTCGACCTCTGGTGCCCGCCGTGCTGGTGGATGGTGACCGCGCCGTCCTTCTTGGGCAGGCGGTTGACGAAGGTGACCCGGGTGTCTCGCCCGGCGCGGCGCACGATCGTGGGGCCGGGGAAGGTGCCGCCGTAGGTCATCATCGGGGTGCGCGGGCCGTGGGGGAGCACCCGCACCTTCGCCTGCCGCATCACGATCCGGATGTGTTTGCCGGTCAGCCGCGGGGGCTGGACGAGCGGCTGCTCGAACGGCGGGGCGTCGCTGATCTCGCCGTCCGGCGGACCGTCGATGACCAACGTCCCGATCATCGTCGGGTGGAACTTGCAGAAGTAGTGATAGGTACCGCCGCCGAGCGTGGAGATCGGCACCGACCTGGTCTGGCCCTGCAGGACGGTCACGTCGAAGAGCGGCTTGCCGTTCGGGCCGAGGGCCTGCGAGGTGATGCTGTGCGCGAAGCCGCTGGAGTCGTTGTTGGTGACGGTCAGGCTGCCGCCCTTGGCCACGACGGTGACCTTGGGCGTGAACCCGCCGGCGATCCCGGAGATCGAGATCGTCGCCGAGGTCGGGGCGGTGGTCTCGAGGGCCGACCTGTCGGCCGCGGCCTGCAGGCTCGACCGCGGGGCCGCCTGGCTCATCAGCACCACGGCGGTGCCGGCCAACGCGAGCGCGGTGGCGGTGGCCGTGACCCGGCCGGCAAGACGTCTCCTCAGCACGCCTGGGATTCTGGGCGCTGGCCGGCGGGTGGAGCCAGCGGGAATCGGCCCCGGGGGCGAAAATCATCCTCCAGGACGACCGGCATGAGTCGCACGGGCCAGGTGGGCGGGCCGTGACGCACCGGCGCGGGGGGTGTCCCCGCCGCCCGCTAGGTTCGCGTCCGTGCGTTCCCCGTCCCCGGCACCCGGTGCAGCACCGCCTCGCGCGTCCCTGTCCCAGGCCCAGGCCCGCCGTGTCGCGCTGGCCGCGCAGGGCTTCCTCGACCCACCCCACGCCCCCCCGACGATGCGCACCCTGGCCCGCACGCTGACGCGCACCGGCGTCCTCCAGGTCGACTCGGTCAACGTCCTGCAGCGGGCCCACTACATGCCGCTCTACGCCCGCATGGGTCCCTACGACGTCGACCTGGTCCGGCGCGCGTCCGAGGCGCGGCCGCGGCGGATGGTGGAGTACTGGGCGCACGTCCAGGCGTTCATGCCGGTCGAGCTCTGGCCGGTGATGCGACACCGGATGGCCCGCTACCGCGACGGTCGCCACAAGTGGTGGGGCACCACGATCACCGACGAGCTGACCGACAACCTGCTCGCCGAGATCTCCGACCGGGGGGCGTCGACCGCGCGCGACCTCGACGACGGCCTGCCCCGGAAGAAGGACCACTGGGGCTGGAACTGGTCGGCGACCCGGCGCGCCCTCGACTACCTGTTCATGGTCGGCGACGTCGCCATCGCCGGCCGCAACAGCCAGTTCGAGATCCGCTACGACCTCCCGGAGCGGGTGATCCCCGCCGAGCACGTCGCGGCGCCGACCCCGACGGAGGCCGAGGCCACCAAGGAGCTCGTCCGCCGCGCGGCCCGTTCGCACGGTGTCGCCACCGCCCGCGACCTGGCCGACTACTACCGGATGCGGCTCCAGCCGAAGGCCGGGCTGCACGCCGCGCAGGACGCCATCGACGAGCTGGTCGAGGACGGCGAGCTCCTGCCGGTCACGGTCGAGGGCATGAAGCGGGCGGCGTACCTCCACCGCGACGCGCGGGTCCCGCGACGGATCGGCGCGCGCACGCTGCTGAGCCCGTTCGACCCGGTCGTGTGGGAGCGCGAGCGCACCGAGTCGCTCTTCGACTTCTTCTACCGGATCGAGATCTACACGCCCGTCGAGAAGCGCGTCCACGGCTACTACGTGCTGCCCTTCCTGCTCGGCGACCGCATCGTCGCGCGGGTCGACCTCAAGGCCGACCGCAAGACCGGGCTGCTGCTGGTCAAGGCGGCGTTCGCCGAGCCGGGCGCGCCGGCCGAGACCGCCGAGGAGCTGGCGGTCGAGCTCGAGCGCCTGGCCGGGTGGCTGGGGCTGCACACGGTGGTCGTCGAGCCCCGGGGCGACCTGGCGCCCGCGCTGGCGAGCCTGGTGAACCGCCCGCTCGCGGCCCGGCCGGGCTGACCCTCTGCCGCTCCCTCGAGCCGACCTGCGTCCGCCCACCGCTGCGGTGCGTGAAATCGGCGCGGTTCGGGCCGCTGGGTAGAGTTGGCGCGTTCATCCGACCGCTGTTCGAACCAGACGAAATCGGGGAGTCACCCGTGCCTGCCATCATCGACAAGCTGCTCCGCATCGGCGAGGGCAAGATCCTCCGCCAGCTGGAGGCGGTCTCGCGGGCGGTCAACGCCATCGAGGACGACTTCGTGGCGATGAGCGACGCCGAGCTGCAGGCCCAGACCGTGGAGTTCCGCGAGCGCCTCGCCGCCGGCGAGACCCTCGACGACCTGATGCCCGAGGCGTTCGCCACGGTCCGCGAGGCGGCGAAGCGGGTCATCGGGCAGCGCCACTACGACGTGCAGATCATGGGTGGCGCGGCGCTCCACCTCGGCAACATCGCCGAGATGAAGACCGGTGAGGGCAAGACGCTGGTCGCGACCCTGCCGGCGTACCTCAACGCGCTGGCGGGCAACGGCGTGCACGTCGTGACGGTCAACGACTACCTCGCGAAGTACCACGCGGAGTGGATGGGCCGGATCCACCACTTCCTCGGCCTCTCGACCGGCGTGATCCTGCCGTCGATGAAGCCCGACGAGCGCCGCGAGGCCTACAACTGCGACATCACCTACGGCACCAACAACGAGCTCGGCTTCGACTACCTGCGCGACAACATGGCCAGCTCGCTGGAGGAGTGCGTCCAGCGCGGGCACAGCTTCGCGGTCGTCGACGAGGTCGACTCGATCCTGATCGACGAGGCCCGCACCCCGCTGATCATCAGCGGCCCCACCCAGGACGAGGTCCGCTGGTACGACGAGTTCGCCAAGCTGACCCGCACCCTGACCAGGGACGTCGACTACGAGGTCGACGAGAAGAAGAAGACCATCTCGGTGCTCGAGCCCGGGATCACCAAGGTCGAGGACCACCTCGGCATCGAGAACCTCTACGAGTCCGCGAACACCCCGCTGATCTCGTTCCTGAACAACTCGATCAAGGCCAAGGAGCTGTTCCACAACGACAAGGAGTACGTCGTCATGGACGGCGAGGTCCTGATCGTGGACGAGCACACCGGCCGGATGCTCGCCGGCCGCCGCTACAACGACGGCCTGCACCAGGCGATCGAGGCCAAGGAGGGCGTCGAGGTCCGCGAGGAGTACCAGACGCTCGCGACCGTGACGCTGCAGAACTACTTCCGCCTCTACGAGAAGCTCTCCGGGATGACCGGTACGGCGATGACCGAGGCCAGCGAGTTCGACAAGATCTACAAGCTCGGCGTGGTCCCGATCCCGACCAACCTCCCGATGGTCCGGGCCGACCAGCCCGACCTGGTCTACCGCACCGAGGAGGCGAAGTACGACGCGGTCGTCGACGACATCGCCGAGCGCCACGCCAAGGGGCAGCCGATCCTGGTCGGCACCGTCTCCGTCGAGAAGTCCGAGCACCTGTCGAAGAAGCTGCGCGCCCGCGGCGTCCCCCACTCGGTGCTGAACGCCAAGGTCCACGCCGACGAGGCCAAGATCGTGGCCCAGGCCGGCCACAAGGGCGTGGTCACGGTCGCCACCAACATGGCCGGCCGCGGCACCGACATCATGCTCGGTGGCTCGGTGGAGTTCCTCGCCGACGAGGAGCTGCGCAAGAAGGGCCTCGAGCCCACCGGCGACACGGCCGACGAGTACGAGGCGGCCTGGCCGGGCACGCTCGAGCGGATCAAGGCCCAGGTGGCCGCCGAGCACGACGAGGTCAAGGCGGCCGGCGGTCTCTACGTCGTCGGCACCGAGCGGCACGAGTCGCGCCGGATCGACAACCAGCTGCGCGGTCGTTCCGGCCGCCAGGGCGACCCGGGAGAGTCGCGCTTCTACCTGTCCCTCGAGGACGAGCTGATGCGCCTGTTCAAGGCCGACTGGGTCGACCGGATCCTCCAGGTCCTCAAGATCCCCGACGACGTCCCGATCGAGAACAAGCGCGTCACCGGCGCCATCGCCAACGCCCAGGGCCAGATCGAGGCGCAGAACTTCGACTCCCGCAAGAACGTCCTCAAGTACGACGACGTCATGGACCGGCAGCGGCACGTGATCTACGCCGAGCGCCGCAAGGTGCTGGAGGGCGCCGACCTGGAGGACCAGATCGGCACCTTCCTCGACGACGTCGTCGAGGGGTTCGTGACCGGTGCCACCGAGGGCTTCGCCGAGGAGTGGGACCTCGACGGTCTCCAGACCCAGCTGGGCCAGCTCTGGCCGCTGTCGCTCGACCTGAACCGGATGGCCGACGAGGTGGGGGGCGCCGAGGGGCTCGACCGCGACGAGGTCATCGAGGCCCTGCAGGCGGACGCGCACGCGGCGTACGCGCGTCGCGAGGAGGAGGTCGGCTCGGAGGTCATGCGCGAGCTGGAGCGCCGCGTCGTCCTCTCGGTGCTCGACCGCAAGTGGCGTGAGCACCTCTACGAGATGGACTACCTCCGCGAGGGCATCGGGCTGCGCGGCTACGCCCAGCGCGACCCGCTCGTGGAGTACCAGCGCGAGGGCTACGACATGTTCATGGCGATCATGGACGGCATCAAGGAGGAGTCCGTCGGCTTCCTGTTCAACCTCGACGTCCAGCTGGTCGACGACGACGAGGAGGAGGACGCCGACGAGCTCGTCGAGGAGCCGCTCCGGCGGGAGCTGAGGTCGATGGACCAGGCGGAGATCGACGCCGCGAACGGTGCCCACGACCACCGGCCCCAGATCACCGCGAAGGGGCTCGAGCAGAGCCGCACGCCGCAGCACCTGTCCTACTCCGCACCGTCGGAGGACGACACGGCGCTCGCCGTGCCCGCGGCGTTCGGCGGCGACGACGCCTCGGCGCAGTCCCGCCCCGGCACGACCGTGACCAACGTCGACGACGAGTTCGCCGACGTCGGGCGCAACGCGCTCTGCCCCTGCGGGTCGGGCAAGAAGTACAAGCGCTGCCACGGTGCCCCCGGCGGCCCGAGCGGCCTGACCGCCCGGATCAACGGCTAGGCAAACTCCAGAGCAGATACCTGCCAGCGGTCGCGGATCAGCTCGAACCGGGCCGCGACGGCACGGGAGCGCTGGCCGTAGCGCACGTGCAGGCTGACCTCGGCGCAGCGCTCGCTGACGAAGCTGGTGTGCGCGGCCACCAGGTGCGGTCGCACCGACTGCACCCCACCGGAGCCCGGTTGCCGTCCGACCGCGGAGGCGACCAGGTGGGCACGCCGGGCGAGGTCCTGGTAGACCTCCGGCGTCGTCCAGCGCAGCACCTGGGACACGGGCCGGTCGCCACCCACGATCTCGACCAGGGCGGCACCGATCCGAGCGGCGTGCTGCTCGAACCGGCGTCTGCGCACCAGGTCGACCCGCACCACGTCGAGGCCGGCGCCCCACCGAGGGCCGGACCCGTCGAGCCCGGTCCGTCGGGGTCCGGGACGTCGAGCCGGGGACCCAGGTCGAGCGCGAGCGTCCCCTGCACGCTGGCGACCGGGGTGGGCGGTGACACCGGGAGCCGGACCACACGGGCGCCACCGAGGTCGGGCGAGGGGGCAGGGATCATGACGGGTCCTTTCCGGGCCGGGAGGCGGGGAGACGCAGGTGCTGTCCGGGCTCGACCACGTCGGGGTCCGGGCCGATCAGGGCACGGTTGGCCGCGTAGATCGCGTGCCAACGGCCGACGACGAGGGCGTCGGCGGCGCCCACGGGCAGGTCGTCGGCGGCGATCGACCACAGGGTGTCGCCGCGCTCCACCTCGATGACGCGGCGGCGTGGTTCGCCGAGGCGTGGCCTGTGGTGGCGGTGGCCGACGAGCGGGTGGGCCACGAGAGGGCGGTCGCCCCCGGCACGGTCCGGCGGAGACGCCGGCAGGGCGGCCCGGTCGGGGAGGGGGAGGCCGTCCAGGACGGCGAGCGCCGTGGTGACCGTGGTGTGACGGACCTCCGGCGAGGGCCGGGGAGGTGCCCGACGCGAGGGCGAGACCACAGGCCGCGAGCACCAGTCGTCGTGCCGGGCCGCCGAGGCGCCACGGCCGGGGCCGCGAGCTCGACGACACGGGCCGCCTCGAGGACGGTCGCGGTCAGGGCCAGCCAGGCCCAGGCCGTGCACCCGAGCAGGACCACCGCGGCCAGGTCTGCCAGGGCCCGGTCCAGTGGAAGTCGGTCCAGCGCAAGGCGGGACGGCGAACCGACGGCCCCCCAGCCTGCGCGGCCGGGGAGCGGGCGAGCACGGCCGGCGCGGCGAGCAGCGCCGTCCCCGTCAGCCAGACGAACAGGCAGCGCGACCGGCCGCCGCGGTCCCCGAGCACCACCGCACTAACCTTTCCGTTTGTTTCTGTTTGTCTCAGTTAACGACGATGTACGTCGACTGGCAAGAGGGGAAAGGTGGTCTGTGGACAGCGCTCGCTCGTGGCAGGGTGGCGCGCGTGGACTGGGACGAGCAGCTCTTCGCGTTCCTCGACGACCTCGAGCAGCAGGCGCAGGCCCTCTACGACGCCGACCGGGCGAGCGAGCTGGCCGACCGGAGCCGTGCGGAGTACGCCGGCGTCACGCTGGTCAGCCGGCTGATGGCGTCGCTCGACGAGGAAGTCGCGCTCGACCTCCTCGGCGTCGGCGCGGTCGCGGGAGTGCTCCGCCGGGTCGGGCCGGACTGGTGCCTCGTGCACGGCTCCGCCCAGGACTGGGTGGTCCCGCTCGCGGCGGTCCGTGCTGTCGAGGGCGCCTCGGAGCGCTCGGTGCCGGAGGTCGCCTGGTCACCGGTCAGCCGGCTCGGGCTGGGCTCCGCGCTCCGGCGCCTCGCGGACACCGGGGTGGCCTGCCGCCTGCACGCGGTGGATGCCTCGGTGAGCGACGGCCGCCTCACCCGGGTCGGCGCGGACTTCGTCGAGGTGACGGTCGGAGAGGGGCGTCAGGTGCTCGTCTCGAGGAACGCGCTGGCGGCCGTCCAGAGCCGGGAGTGAGCCGGGAGTGAGACGGCCCGGTCAGGTCGCGTCGACGTCGAAGGGTGGGCGCTCGTCGGCCCCGAGCGGGATCACCTGGTCACGCTCGTCGTCGTCGTCCATCGCCTCGTTCATGGCGTCGTAGATGTGCTTCTTCACGATCGCCCGGGGGTCGAGGTCGCGCAGGTTGAGGTCGGCGTACTCCGGCCCGAGCTCCTCGCGCAGCTCGTCGCGCGCCTGGTGGGCGAAGGTCCGCATCTGCTTGGCCAGCCGCCCGGCCTGCCGTGCGAAGTCCGGCAGCTTGTCCGGCCCGAAGACGAGGACGGCGATGAACACGATCACCGCCACCTCGGGCAGACCGACTCCGAACATGCGTCAGAACTTAGCGCTCGGAGTGAGCCCGAGCTGGCGTCCTGCCAAACCTCGTCCGCGCGAGTCGAGGCGGTCGGCCAACGCCGACAGCACCTGTGCGGCCTCGGACGTCGGGTCGGAGTCCACGACCGGCTTGCCGGCGTCACCCCCCTCACGGAGCGACTCCTCGATCGGTACCCGCGCAAGGAGCGGGACGTCGTAGCCGAACCGGCCGGTCAGCGTCTTCGCCACCCGCTCGCCGCCACCCCTCCCGAACAGCTCGAGCTGGTGCTCGGGGCCGCAGTGGGGGCAGACCAGGTAGCTCATGTTCTCGAGCACGCCGACGACCCGCTGGTGGAGCATCGAAGCCATCGTCCCGGCGCGCTCCGCGACCTCGGCCGCCGCCTCCTGGGGCGTCGTGACGACCAGGATCTCGGCGTTCGGCAGGTGCTGGCCCAGCGAGATGGCCATGTCGCCGGTGCCCGGCGGGAGGTCGAGCAGGAGGACGTCGAGGTCGCCCCAGTAGACGTCGGCGAGCATCTGCACGAGCGCCCGGTCGAGCATCGGTCCGCGCCACGCGACCACCTGGTCGCGGCGCGGCTTCAGCATCCCGATCGAGATCACCGAGACCCCGGACGGAGTCGGGACCGGCATGATCATCGACTCGACCTGGGTCGGCCGGTGGTCGGCGATGCCCAGCATCGCCGGGATCGAGTGGCCGTAGATGTCGGCGTCGACGATGCCCACCGTGCGGCCGGCCTTCGCCAGGGCGAGCGCCAGGTTGACGGTCACCGACGACTTGCCGACCCCGCCCTTGCCGCTCGCGATCGCGAACACCTTGGTCAACGACCCGGGCTGCGCGAAGGGGATCTCCTTCGCGGCCTGGCCGCCGCGCAGGGTCTTCTGGAGCTCGGCGCGCTGCTCGTCGCTCATCGTGCCCAGCGTGAGCTCGACCCCGGTCACGCCCTCGACCGCGCCCAGCGCGCGGCGTACGTCGCGGTCGATCGTGTCCTTGAGCGGGCAGCCCGACACCGTGAGCAGGACGGTCACCCGGACCAGCCCGGCGTCGTCGATCTCCAGGGAGTCGACCATCCCGAGCTCGGTGATCGGGCGCTTGATCTCCGGGTCGTGCACGGTGTCGAGGGCAGCCGTGAGCCGGTCGTGCGAAGGGGTGCTCATAACGAGCCCAGCGTAGTGACCGGGTGTTTGCGTCGCCGCGTCGCGGGTAGGACCAGGGGACACCGGCCCACCACGCGGCCGACGACCCCGGGAGAGCCATGCACCGTCCCACCCTGCTCAGCGCCCTCGCGACGGCGGCCGTCGTCACCGCCGCCCTCGCCGGCCCGACCGCGCAGGCCGGGACGTCGCCCACCGGGGCGGCGAGCTCGGCGAAGCCGAGGTTCACGAAGCCGACCGTGCCGGGCTGGGCGATCTCGAACCCCGGGGTCATCCACACCCAGGACAGCCACGGCAGCCGCTACGTCGTGCTCGAGACCGGCGGAGCGACCCAGCCGGGGACCGTCTCGGTCGCCACCGACCCGGACAGCCGAGCGAGCTGGACGCGGCTGATGACTCGGCAGCTCCTCGACCGGGTGCCGCGCTACGCCGCCGCGGTGAACGGCGTCTGGGCGCCGTCCGGGACCTACGTGCCGCTGCAGCACCGCTACTACACGTTCTACTCCGCACCCGTGGCCGGCCACACCGGCGACGCGAAGTTCCCCCCGCGCTGCCTGTTCGTCGGGAAGACGATGACCGACTACCTCGACCCCGCCGGCGACACGGGCCTGGGCGCTGCGGTCTTCAAGGCCGTGAACAAGCCGTTGGTGTGCTGGCGCGGCTCCGGCGCCCCGGCCGGCCACGTGATCGGGCGGCCCGACCCCGGCTTCAGCCTGATCGACCCGACACCGACGTGGATCGGCGGACAGCTGTTCCTGCTCTACAAGACCCAGTACAAGCGCGGCACCCAGTGGCACTCGACGATCCGGATGGCACAGCTCGACCCGGCCAAGCCGACCAAGGTGCTCAAGGACCGGCCGCTGACGACGTTCAAGAGCGTCAGCATCGAGGAGAACCCGGTGCTCGTGAAGCACGCCGGCCGCTACGTGCTGTTCACGTCGCGAGGGTGGTACCACAGCGCCTGCACGCGGTCGAAGTACCCGTACCACTCGGTCTTCCGCACGTCGGGCGACAAGTGGACCTGGGGCAAGGCGGCGACGAACCTGCCGGTGCCCAAGGGGACCTGTGGCACCGGCAACGCCCAGGCGGTGGGCAACCGCTACTTCTTCAACGGGCGCTGGAAGAAGGTCAAGGGGCCGCTGCACCTCTACGTCGGGCGCCTGGCCTGGAAGGGCGACCAGCCGAAGGTCACCAAGCTCTTCCCCTGACGGGCTCAGGCGGAGGTGGCCTCGTCGTCCCCGGGGTCGACCAGGTCGTCGCGCAGCGAGCGCAGCTCGGAGCGCATGAAGTCGCGGGTCGCGACCTCGCCGACCGCCATCCGGAGCGAGGCGACCTCGCGGGCGAGGAACTCCATGTCCGCGTGGCCGCGGGCGTTGGCCTGCCGGTCCTGCTCGGCCACGACCTTGTCCCGCGACTCCTGCCGGTTCTGAGCGAGCAGGATCAGCGGTGCGGCGTACGACGCCTGCAGGCTGAGGATCAGGGTCAGGAAGATGAACGGGTACTCGTCGAAGCGCAGGTGGCGTGGCGCGAGGCTGTTCCACCCGATCCAGAAGACGACCACGACGGTCATCCACATCAAGAACCTGGCCGTGCCCATGAACCGCGCGAACTGCTCGGCGAACACCCCGAACGCGTCGCGGTCGTAGGTCGGGGTGCGGATCAGCGTGCGCCGCTGCTCCTTGGGCGTGTCGAGGCGGCTCCCGCGGCGCTCAGCCATGCCGCACCTCCGGCGGAGCGGAGGTCCCGAGCTTCTGGTCGCGCCAGTTCTCGGGGAGCATGTGGTCGAGCAGGTCGTCGACGGTGACCGCGCCGAGCAGGTGCCCGTCGTCGTCGACCACCGGCGCCGCCACCAGGTTGTACGTCGCGAGGTGGGCCGCCACGTCGTCGATCGTCGCCTCGGGGTGGAGCGGGTCCATCGACTGGTCGAGGGCGGCGGCCACGAGGGTCGAGGGGGGCTCGCGGAGCAGACGCTGGAAGTGCGCCACGCCGAGCAGCTTGCCGGTGGGCGTCTCGAGCGGCTGCCGGCACACGTAGACCATCGCCGCGATCGAGACCGGGAGCTCGGGGTCGCGGATCTGGGCGAGCGCGTCGGCGATGGTGGCGTCCGGGCCGAGGATCACCGGGTCGGGCGTCATCATCGCGCCGGCCGTCTCCTCGGCGTACGACATCAGCCGTCGGACGTCCTCGGCCTCGTCGGGCTCCATCAGCTCGAGCAGCTTGGCCGCCGTCTCCGGGGCCAGGTCGGCGATCAGGTCGGCCGCGTCGTCCGCGGACATCTCCTCGAGCACGTCGGCGGCGCGCTCGCTGTCGAGGTGCTCGAGGATCTCGACCTGGTCCTCGTCCGGCAGCTCCTCGAGCACGTCGGCGAGGCGCTCGTCGTCCATGGCGGCGACGACCGCGGAGCGCCGCTCCGGCGGCAGGTCGTGGATCACGTTGGCGGCGTCGGCGGCGCGCATCTCGTTCAGGGCCGCGATCAGGTGGTGGGCGCCCTGCGTGGGCTGGCGGCCCACCAGGCCCACCACGTCGCGCCACTCCACGACGTGGGTCTGGCCCCGGCGTCCCAGGCTCGTGCGGCGGAGCCCCTTGCCCGGCTCCTGGACGGCGACCCGGCTCAGCACCCAGTCGCGCGTCCGCACCTGCTCCATGGCGACGTCGTAGACGACGCCGGAGATCTCGCCGTCCTCGATGGTGACGGTGCGGTCGAGCATCTGCCCGATCACCAGGGTCTCGGTCGGACGCTGCTCGAAGCGCCGCATGTTGAGCAGCCCGGTCGTGTAGACCTGGCCGCTGTCGATGTGGGTGACCCGCGTCATCGGCACGAAGATCCGGCGCCGGCCGAACACCTCCGCCACCAGCCCGAGCACACGCGGCTGGTTGGTCTCGGAGCGGATCGCGACCACCAGATCGCGTACTTTTCCGACCTGGTCACCCTGCGGGTCGAAGATGGGAAGGCCGACCAGGCGTGCGGCGTACACGCGGCCCGGCTTCGCCGGCCCTGACTGGGCGGTGCTCACAGACCTCAACGCTACCGTCGCCGCCCCGAGGTTCCCGGGAACTACGCGCAAACTACCCGCTGCGAGCGCAGCCCGTTTAGACTCAGAGGCCGACGCCCAGCCGGCGCCCGGGTCGATCCCGGTGGTGACGGAGCGGTGTCGCGCCCACCCCCCCGACCGCCCAGGAGCGATCTCCATGGCCAAGCACCTCGGGAGCCCACGGCAGCCTTCGCTGCGGTCGGTGCCCCGCGGCGTCGCCTGGAGCGCCATCGCGCTCGCAGGCGTGGCGACCGCGACGGTGCTGGCGGTGGCCTCGGGCGTGACCTCCCAGGACCCGGCCGAGCTCGTCGGCGCGTCGTCCCACGAGACCGCGCAGAACGCCGGCGACCACACCACCACCCGCGGTGACCGAGACGTCCCGAGCGGTGCACGCCGGGTCGACGTGTCGCGCCAGCAGGACCGGCCGAAGGCTTCGCCCTTCCGCCTCCAGCACGGCATGTCCCTGAAGCTGAAGCCGGCCGTGGCGCTGGCGCGCAAGATCGATGCCCTCTCGCCCGCTCGGTCGACGTTCACGATCGCGCAGTCGAACATCCTCGGCAGCCAGCACACTGCCGGCAAGGGTGGGATGGCGTCCGGGTCGTACCGGGCGGGGCTCACCGCGTCCCTGCTCATGTCGCGCGGCGTCGACGTCGGTGGCATGCAGGAGGTGCAGTCCGACCAGCTGGCGGTGCTGCGCGGCCGGATGGCGTCGTACTCCTTCTGGCCGGCCGCGGCGCTCGGCCACAACGGGGAGCGGCTCCAGGTCTACTGGCGCAGCTCGCAGTTCACGATGGTGAAGTCCGGCTCGGTCAGCTACACCTTCGCCAGCCAGAGCATCCCGCTGCCCTACGTGCTGCTGCGCGACAACGCGACCGGCGCGGAGTTCTGGGTGATCACCACCCACAACTCGGCGGGCGGCCTCGAGGGCCAGCGCGACTCCGCCACCGGCGTCGAGATCTCGCTGATCAACCAGCTCAGGGCCAGCGGGCTGCCGGTGATCATCACCGGCGACATGAACGAGCACACCGAGTTCTTCTGCCGGGTGGCGGCCTCGACCGGGATGGTCGCCGCCAACGGTGGCAGTGGCGCGGGCGGCTGCCGGCTGCCTCCGCCGTCCCCTGCGCGTCGACTGGATCATGGGCGGCGGTGGGGTGAGCTTCAGCGGCTACCACCAGGACGCCGCCGGCCTCCACCGGGCCAGCGACCACTACTACCTCTACTCCCAGGTGACGGCGACCTCCGACTGGTTCGCCCCCGGAACCAGCCCGTGAGCGAGGCCGGACGGCGTACCATCCCTGCATGAGGACCACGGGGAAGTACGCCGGGCTGGTGGCCGCCGCACTCCTGGCCGCGGGTGTGCTCGCCGGCTGCGGATCCGACTCCTCGGCCGTCGCCCAGGACCCCACGACGACGGCTCCCACCACGAGCCCGACCTCGACGGCCCCCGCCACGGAACCCAGTGGTCCGGCCTGCACCACGGTGTGGAAGAAGGGCGAGACGCTGCCGCAGACCTACCGCGGTTGCGTCGCCGATGCCGGGTGGCTGAAGGCCGAGGTGTACCAGTGCAGTGACGGTCACCGACTCGTGACCTACGCGCATGCGTTCTACGCCCGCCCGGGTCGTACTATCTCCCGGGCAGCAAGCACGCTGGCCAAGGACCAGGACTTCAAGCAGACCATGGCGGTCTGCGGAGCCTGAGTCCGCATCAAATTCCCGGCGGATACCGCTGGGTTCCGTGGGACTGGTGTGGCGTGAGTTACACTCCCACGGATCGAACGGGGTCCGCAGCGTCATGCCCATCGGGCCCCCGCGCCACTGGGACGGAAACCACACATGAGCACTTCCCTGCGGAAGAAGCTGAGCCTCGCGCTCGTGCTTCCCGTTGTCGCCTCCCTGATGTCGGTCGCCCTGGTGGCCGGCACCACGAGCACCGCCCAGGCGGCGCCGGACCACTTCCGGCCGGCGAAGGGCGCGACGTTCAACAACCCCTACGGCGGCAGCGTCGCGGCGCACAAGATCGTGCACAAGCTGGTGCGCACGATCGACAGCGTCAAGAAGGGTCACAAGATCCGGATCGCCTCCTGGAACTTCCGGAGCAACGCCATCTCCAACGCCGTGATCCGGGCCCACAAGCGCGGCGTCAGCGTGCGGATCCTGATGGACTGGAGCAACTGGAACCCGGACGTCCCCAACAACTTCGCCAAGCGCACGCATGACGCGCTCTCCCACGGCAACAAGCACCGCAAGCACGACATGACCAGCTGGCTGAAGCGCTGCCACGGGTCGTGCCGTGGCCACCACGGCATCGCCCACGTGAAGTTCTACGCCTTCGACAAGGTCGGCAAGCTCAAGGACGTCGTCATGTTCGGCTCGGCCAACGCCACCGAGCTGGCCGCGATCATCCAGTGGAACGACATCTACACGGTCACCAAGAGCCCCGAGAAGTACCAGGAGTTCGTCACCGTCTTCAACCAGATGCGCCGCGACCGGGCGGTCAAGCAGGGCTTCCTCTCCTACCGGCACGGCCCGATGCGGATCAGCTTCTACCCCTACACCGGCAAGGGCACCCGGCACGACCCGGTGCTCAGCGTGCTCAACAAGGTGCGCTGCACGGGGGCGACCGGTCCGGCGGGGATCAACGGCCACACCAAGATCCGGATCGCCCAGACCGCGACGTACGGGGCACGTGGCCTCGCCCTGGCCAAGCGCCTGGCGACGATGAAGAAGCGCGGCTGCCGGATCCGGCTCGTCTACGCGATGTTCGGGTCGAAGGTGCTGCAGGTGCTGCGGCACCAGGCCGGCCCGGGCGGCGTCCCGATGACCCACCTGGCCTACGACGTGAACTGCGACGGCATCTACGACCGCTACGTGCACATGAAGTCGATGACGGTCAGCGGTGTCTACGGCAAGAACACCCACGCCCGGTTCACCTGGAACGGCTCGGCGAACTGGACCGGCGTCTCGCTGGGCAGCGACGAGGTCGTGGGCGAGCTGCGGATGCCCAAGGTCACCCGGCAGTACTCCGCCTGGATCGACTTCATGTACACCCACGTGCCGTCCACCTGGAAGCCGAAGCACTGCGACGACACCACCGGCACGGTCACCGACCGCTCCGTGACGGCGCGCGCCCGGCGGCTCCACGTCGACCCCTATGCCCTGATCCGCAAGGACCTGTGACTTGCTGAGCGTTCCGACCAGGCTGCTGCGCGACCGACGACTCGTCGTCGCGACCGTGGCGCTCGTCCTGGTCGGGGCGCTCCTCGTCGGCTTCGGCCACTGGGGGCGGAGCGACCCCGAGGCAGCCACCCCGGTCGTCGACCAGGGATCCACCCGGTGCGCGGACGCCTTGATCCTGGGCGTGAACGGCAACCGGGAGCGACACGCCGGCCGCCACGGCTACGGCCCCACCGTCGACTCGGTCGTGAAGCGGGTCGTGGCCAAGGCCGAGCGCCGGGGTCGGCACGTCTCGGTGCGGGCCCTCCCGCTGCGCACGCAGGGTCCCGCCACGGTCCTGAAGAAGCACCGCACGCCGAGCTCGCGCGCCGACCGGGTGGTCAGCAAGCACGGCCTCCGCCACTGGCGCGCCACCGTCGTCGCCGGCGTGCGGGACGCCCGAGCCCTGCTGGCGACGGCGACCGCGAAGTGTCCCGACCGACCCGTGCTGCTCGTCGGCTACGCCCAGGGTGCCGCCGTCGTCCACCGGGTGCTCGCCCGCACCGCCGCGGAGGGCGGTCTGTCCGCTCTGATCGGCGGGATCCTGATCTCCGACCCCGACCGCGTCTCCCGCTCGGCTGCCCGACCGGTGCTGGGTGCCCCCCCGGCGTACCGACGTCACGAGGGCCTCTTCCCGCACGTGCTGTCCGCCTCGAGCGACGTCCCGGCCGGCCAGGGCTCGTACGCCGTGTGGTCGGTGTGCACGCGCTACGACCTGGTCTGCGACCCGTCGCGCGCGCCGGTCCGCCAGGCCCTGGCCGTCGCCCACTCCTACGCCGGCTCCCGCACGCTCCGCGACGTCGCCCAGGCGGCGTGGAAGCAGCTCGCTCTCTGGCCGGTGCCCACGCCGCGCACGCAGGTCTACACCGGCGCGGTCGGCGTGGCCGTCCACCTCCAGCTCGACGTCGCGCCCGGCACGTACGGGTCCGTGGTCTGGACCGAGGCCGCGGGTCTGCCGAAGGGCGTGACCCTGTCCTCCTCCGGCCTCCTGTCCGGGACACCGGCGCGCTCGGGCACCTTCGACGTCAGCTACCGCACCAGCAACACCCGACCGGCCACGACCGGGCACACGGGATCGCTGCTGCTCAAGATCACCCCTGCCTCCGTCAGCCTCTCCGCCGGCGGGCAGACCACCTGCCTCACCCGCTCCGACGGCACGGCTCGCTGCTGGGGGCGCAACGACTACGGGCAGGTCGGCGACGGCACCAAGACCCGGCGTGACGCGCCGGCCAAGGTCGCGACGCAGCGGCTGGGCCTCGATCAGCACCAGCGGCTCCAGCACCTGCGGGGTCAAGGAGAACGGCACCCTGTGGTGCTGGGGGCTCAACAACTACGGGCAGGTCGGGATCGGGACCAGCGCGCCGGTCAAGGCGCCGCACCAGGTGGGCACCCGCTCGGTGTGGGCCTCGGTCTCGAACGCCTGGAGCCACACCTGCGCCACCCGCACCGACGGCACCCTGTGGTGCTGGGGGCAGAACCTCTTCGGCCAGCTCGGCATCGGCTCGGTCAACCGCGACCACCCTCGGCCGCAGCGTGTCGGGGCGGCCGCCAACTGGCGTTCGGTCACCGCCGCGGGCTGGCACACCTGCGCGCTGAACAACGCCGGGACGGCGTTCTGCTGGGGCCACAACACCTTCGGCGAGCTCGGCGACGGCACGGCGGTCAACCGCACCGCCCCGGTGCCGGTCGCCGGCGGCCGGGCCTGGCTGCAGCTCAGCACCGCCTGGGCCCAGACCTGCGGGATCACCGAGACCGGGAGGCTGCTCTGCTGGGGCTTCAACCGCCAGGGCCAGCTCGGTGACGGCACCCTGACCAACCGGTCGGAGCCGACCGGGGTCGCGAGCGCCGAGACCTGGACCCAGGTGACCACCGGCGACGGCTCGACCTGCGCGACCGCCGACGACGGCCGGCTGTGGTGCTGGGGCGACCAGCGCTACGGGCAGGTCGGCGGTCCGGCCTCGGCGAAGCCGGACCCCACCCCGACGCTCGTCACGGGCCTGACGGCCCCGGTGCAGCTCACCTCCGCCGGCTGGCTGCACACGTGCGCGATCCCGGTCGGTGGCTCGTTCACCTGCTGGGGCAACGACGAGGCCGGCCAGCTCGGCGACGGCGGTGTGCAGACGGTGAAGACCCTGCGCTCGGCGACGGGCTCGGCGACGGGCTCGGCCCGCGCGACCACCGGCTCGACCGCGCAGGCGCCGGCCCACCAGGTCACCCTGCGCCGCAGCGACCTGCCGTCGAGCCGGTTCCTCGCCCACGCGACACCGGCCCAGATCGCCCGGGCGGCCATCGCCTCACGTCCGGCGGTGCCGCCGCAGCGCGCACGCACCAGCGAGCGCCGCGCCGCGATCACGCCGTTCACGATCATGTCGATGAACATGCTCGGCAGCCAGCACACCGCGCCCGGCGGCGACGAGCCGAACATGGCACCCGGTCGGCTCCGCTCCGAGTGGGCGGCGACGTACTTCGGTATGCGTCGACGCGTCGCTGGTCGGCATGCAGGAGCCGCAGCCCGACCAGATCGTGGCCCTCGACTCCGCCACCAGCCGGCAGTTCACCTTCTACCCGGGCAACTCGCTGGGGTACTCCGGAGCACCGCAGTCGGTGATGTGGAAGCGCTCCGAGTGGGCGATGACCTGGCACAGCTCGATCTCGATCCCGTTCCCCGGTGGCTACCGTCCACAGCCGATCGTGAAGCTCCGGCAGCGGGCGACCGGTGCGCAGGTGTACTGGATCAACGTCCACTTCTGGGCGCGACGCGCACACCAGGCCGAGCGCAACAAGGCGATGAAGATCCTGCTCAAGGCGATCCACGGCCTCAAGGGCGACGGGCTCCCGGTCCTCCTCACCGGTGACTTCAACGAGATCGCGCCGGCGTTCTGCGGGATCACCGGCCGGACGTCGCTGGTCGCCGCCACCGGCGGGAGCAACCACGACGGGAAGTGCGTGCTCCCGAAGGCCGCGCGGATCGACTGGATCTTCGGCTCGAAGGGCAGCTTCTCCCGGACGCTGATGGACGACGCCGCCCAGGTCCGCCGCACCACCGACCACCACGTGCTGTCGTCCCGGTTCGGGCCCGGCCAGTGAGACAGGTCCCCGGGCCGGCACGGTAGTCTCCGGGGCTCGACACAGGGCCCCACCCGGGGCTCGGAGGACGCGCCCGTCACCTGGTGAGGAGAGAACGTGAGGCTCAGGCGGGCGCACGTGCTCCCCGATCGACTCGCCGCCCGGCTGGGCAGCCGACTGGGTGGCCGATCCGGTCGTCGTCCGGTGACCGTCGACGACGACGGCCTGCACTTCGAGCAGAGCTTCACCGGGTCGCTCGACGTGATCATGGACGGACAACGCGTGTGGTCGTTCGGGACGACCGACGCGGAGCCGTCGGTGACGTCGGTCGAGTGGCCCAAGCGCCTCTCCCGCCGGCTCGAGGGCGTCGCCGACGTGCGGATCGTCGCCGGTGACGAGGAGCTGTTCGCCGGCCCGGTGACCTTCGGCAGCGGCGAGGGCAGGCCCCGCTTCGTCGACAACCACGGGATCCCGATCTTCATCGACAAGTGGGGCCTGATCCAGCGTCCGTTCGACGGACGCCGCGAGGCGGGTGTCGTCGACGCGATGGTCGAGATGGCCCAGCGGGTCCTCCAGATCCTGCACGACGACTGCGGGATCGACGGGTGGCTCTCCTTCGGGACCCTGCTCGGCGCCGCCCGCGAGGGTCGGGCCATCGGGCACGACTCCGACATCGACCTGAACTACCTCAGCGAGAAGCGGACGCCGGCCGAGATGGCCGTCGAGCTGTGGGACATCGGGCGGGCCCTGCGCCGCGCCGGGCTCATCGTGCAGCACCGCTCGGCCAGCTTCGTCACGGTGCGCTTCAAGGTGCCCGACGGCGGCCAGGGCAACCTCGACGTCTACACCTGCTTCTACGTCGAGGACCGGCTCCACGAGACGGCCACGGTCCGCGAGGTGGTGCCGCGCGAGGCGGTGCTGCCGCTGCACGACGTGCCGTTCGAGGGGCACCAGCTGCCGGCCCCGGCCGACCCGGACCGGCTGCTCGCGGTCTCGTACGGGCCGGGGTGGCGGGTGCCCGACCCGTCGTTCCGCCACCTCCCGGGACCCGACATCACCCAGCGGTTCGACGGCTGGTTCGGCTCGCTGATGAAGGGGCGCCGCGACTGGTCGGCGTACAACACCCGGCTGGCCACCGAGGAGGGTCGGCCCTCCCGGTTCTCCCGCTGGGTGGCCGCGCAGCTCCAGGGGGTCGACCGGGTGATCGAGGTCGGGCACGGCGCCGGCTTCGACCTCGCGACCTACGCCGGTGAGGGCCGCCGGGTGATCGGGCTGGACTACGCGCCACCCCGTCGCCGCGCGCCGTACGCCGACCTGCAGCAGGTGCTGACCCGCGAGTTCAGCCTCGACGACCTCCGCGACGTGCTGACGCTCGGCGTCCAGCTCTCCCGTCGCGAGGGGGAGCAGGCCGTGGTCGCCCGCCGGCTGTTCGAGGCGCTCACGCCCGACAGCAGCGAGGCCTTCGTGTCGTTCTGCGCGACCGCGCTGCGGCGGGGCGGCCGCGCGTACGTCGAGGGTGTGGCCCGTACGCCGCGGGGCGCGCAGGTGTGGCAGGCGCGGCACGAGACGGGGCGGATCCGCTCCCTCGACCCGGCGCGGGTGGCGACCCAGGTCGAGGCCGCCGGAGGGCGTATCGTCTCCCGCGCCGGGTTCGACGAGGCTGCACGAGCCGTCCGTACAGGACCTCCCGCCACATGGCGCATGACCGTCGAGTGGGGGCCGACCGGGAGGAGCAGACGATGACGGAGCGCGTCTATCTGCACGTGGGCGCACCGAAGTCGGGGACCACCTACCTCCAGCGCGTGCTCGACGCCCACCGCGACTCCCTCGCGTCCGCCGGCGTCCTCCTGGTGGGCCGGAACCACCTCGACCGCATCCACGCGGCGATGGCGGTGCGCGAGGACGAGCGGCTGGAGGAGCTCCCCGAGTCGGCGCGCACGTCCTGGTCACGACCTGGTCGGCGAGATCCGCGACTGGAAGGGATCGTCCGCGGTCCTGAGCTACGAGCTCTTCGCGGTCGCCTCGGCCGAGCAGGCCGCCCGCGCCCTGGCCGACCTCGCGGCGTACGACGTCCACGTCGTGGTGACGGCCCGCGACCTCGGCCGGTCGGTGGTCTCGGCCTGGCAGGAGCGCCTCAAGTTCGGTCTCACCGTCCCGCTGGAGGAGTGGCAGCCCAAGCCGGAGTCCGTCGAGGGAAGCGAGTGGGGCTGGCGCACGCTGGACCCCTCCGGTGTCGCCGAACGGTGGGGCGCGACGCTCCCGCCGGACCACGTGCACGTCGTGACCGCACCGCGCCCCGACGCCGGGCCCGACCGAGCTCTGGCGGCGCTTCGCCGATGCCTGCGACCTCGGCGGCGTCCACGTCGACAGCGCCGTCCCGCGTGCGAACGAGTCGGTCGGCGTCGTGCAGGCCGAGCTCCTCCGGCGCGTGAACGGCCAGCTCCGGCAGGAGTTCCCCGGCAGCCGGGAGCGCTCGGTCTGGATCCGTGACCTGCTGGCCCAGGAGGTGCTCGCGCCGCTCGGGAGCGAGCGCATCGGCGTGCCACCGGTCCAGGTGGCCGAGGCCACGGAGGTCTGGAAGGCGGCCAGCGAGCGGATCGTCACCGCCGGCTACGCCGTGCACGGCGACCTGGCCGACCTCGAGCCGGCCCCGACCGACGACCGGCTGCCCAGCCAGGTCACCGACGGCGAGCTCGTCGACGCGGCCGCTGCCTGCATCTCGGTGCTGGTCGTGACGATGCGCGACCGGGCCGTGGGCTCCCGGCGTTCGAGGACGAGCCCGGTGACGTCCGACGTCCCCGCCGGGCGACGCGCCCAGGTGCGCAACCTGGCGGCGCGGGCGGCCGGCCCCTACAACAACGCCCGCGTGCGACAGCTGAGCCGCCGCGTCGACGAGCTCGAGCGCGAGGTGCAGCAGGCCCGCCGCCTGCACCTGAGGGTGGCGACCCTGCAGGACGTCGTGCGCGAGCTGCTGCTCGACCCCGAGCTCCAGGACGACGGCGTCACCCGGGAGGCCCTGCTCCGCTACCGCCGGGAGTCGCTGTGAGGCCGGCGCCGCGCGCTGCTGCAAGACGGGAGCCGACACCGCTCTGCCGACGGTGCGGCTGACCCGCCGGGTCCGCAGGCTCGAGGAGGGCGTCCGCGAGAACGAGCTGCTGGCCGGTCCGCTCGAGGAGCTGGTGGTCGGCATCGAGCAGAGCCTGGTCCCGCTGCTGGAGTCGGCCGAGCGGAGGCGCCGTGACGGTGCCTGAGCTGTCGGTGGTGATCCCCTGCTACAACGAGGAGGACTCCCTTCCGCAGCTGGTCGAGGTCCTCTCCGAGGAGCTGCCGAAGGTCGCCGCGTCGTACGAGGTGATCCTGGTCGACGACGGCAGCCGCGACCGCACCCTGCCGATCCTGCGCGACATCGCGCGGGCTCATCCGGCGTTCCGCTACCTCGCGCTCAGCCGCAACTTCGGCAAGGAGTCGGCGATGCTGGCCGGGCTCAGCCACGCGCGCGGCGACAAGGTCGCGATCATGGACGCCGACCTCCAGCACCCGCCGGAGCTCCTGGCCGAGATGCTCCCGCTGCTCGACGGCGACGCCCAGCAGGTGGTGGCACGCCGGACGCGCGACGACGACCCCGCCCTCCGTACCTTCCTGTCCAAGACCTACTACCGGATGATCAACCGGCTCATCGACGTCGAGCTCGAGGACGGCGTCGGCGACTTCCGGGTCCTCGACCGGACCGCGGTGAAGGCGCTGCTCACGCTGGGGGAGACCAACCGCTTCTCCAAGGGCCTCTTCGCCTGGATCGGCTTCGACACCGCCGTCGTCGACTACCGCAACGTCTCCCGCGCGGCCGGGACCACCAAGTGGCGGATGCGTGACCTGTTCAACTACGGCATCGACGGCGTCGTGTCGTTCAACTACCGGCCGCTGCGGCTCTCGATCTGGTTCGGCGTGCTGGTGACGGCCGTCGCGGTGCTGTACTCGCTGTGGGTGCTCGGAGCCGCGATCGTGCACGGCAACTCCGCCCCCGGCTACGTCACCACTGATCTGCGCCATCTCCGGCTTCGGCGGCGTTCAGATGATCCTGCTGGGCGTGATCGGGGAGTACCTCGGCCGCATCTACGCCGAGACCAAGCGTCGTCCGCTGTTCCTGCTCAAGGAGAGCAGCCACGGCGCCCCCGCTGGCGGTCACCACCGCCCTGGGGCCGGAGCACGAGGACCGCGTGGTGTCCTCGGGCGGCTGGCACACCCACGAGCTGGAGGACGAGTGAAGGCAGGCGTCACGGCGAGCACCCGCACGATCGGGCAGCGGGTGTTCTGGCCGCTGGTCGTCGTCGTCGCGAGCGGGGTCTTCGCCACCATCCCCAAGCTGGTGACGACGTGGTTCTACCAGCGCGGCGACACCGCGGTGCAGTTCGCGCCGACGTGGTTCCACCTCGGCGAGCTGACCCGCGACGGTGTGTTCCCCGCCTGGCTGGACCCCGACACCTGGGCCGGCGGCAACTACGCCGCCGAGGCGCTGTTCGGCATCTACGACCCGCTCAACATCCCGGTCTGGCTGGCCATGTCGAGCGGCTCGGACCTGATGACCACGATGTTCCTGGTCAAGCTGGTCTTCATGGTGCTGCTCGCCCTCGGCACCTACTTCCTCTGCCGCGAGTACGACGTCGCGAGCTGGGCCGCCGCCGTCGGTCGCCGTCGCCCTGCCGTTCTGCGGCTTCACGCTCTTCTGGGACGCCGGCTCGTGGGCCTCCGGCCTGATCGCGTTCTCCTACACCCCGTGGGTCTGGTTCGTGCTCCGCCGCGTGGTGCACGGCACCGCCAACCCGTTCTGGGGCTTCGTGGTCGGTGCCCTGGCCGTCACCCAGGGCAACCCCTACGGCGTGCTGGCCCTGGTCGTGGTCGGGCGGCGCCCTGGTGGTCGAGGGGCTGCTCGACGGCCACCGCGCCGGCGTGCTCAAGCTGCTCGGCGTCGGTGTCTGCTCCGCGCTGCTGCTGCCGCTGGTCTTCCTGCCCCTGCTGCAGACCAGCGACCTGACCGTCCGCGCGTTCGGCGCCCTGATCGGCAACACCGGCAAGCTGCAGCCGGTGGCCGGCGACTTCCTGCAGGCCAGCAACCCGACAGCGGTCCCGCCGATCAAGGCGATCACCGGGCCGATGACGGTCCCCGCGACGTTCCTGGCCTGGTTCGTGGTTCCCCTGCTCCCGTGGCTGCGCTGGGGCGAGCTCCGCGGCCGGCTCCGCCCCCTGGTCGGGCCGATGGCGGTCTCGGCCGTCTACCTCGCGCTGGTCCTCGCGCCGTCCAAGCTCTGGATGTTCCGCTGGCCGCTGCGGGTCACCGAGTACCTCTACCTGGGCCTGCTGGTGCTCTTCGCGCGGCTGCTCAGCGTCGGCCTGGCCACCTCCCACGTCCGGGCGCGGGTCATCGGCTCCGTCGTCGCGATCGGCATCCCGGCGTACCTCGCCTGGGCGAACAACCCGTCGGCCCTGCACCGTCTCGCCGCCGGCACGGCGCTGGTCGCGGTCCTCACCGTGCTGGCCCTGCTCGCCGGCCGGCTGGGGCCGCTCCGGACGCTCGCCCTGGCCGGTGTCTTCATCATCGGCACCGGGCTCTCGGTGACGCTGCAGCTGAAGTCGTTCGGTGAGAACAAGTCCTCGCGCGTCTGGCACACCCCGCACGACGTCGCGGCCATGAACCAGCGCTTCGACGACCGCGCCGGCACGGTGCATGCAGTTCTCGGACTTCAAGGACCTCCAGCACGCGAAGACGCTGCCGCCTGCTGACCGCGAAGTGGCAGAACTTCCTGCCCGGCAGCCTGTACGACGTCACCGACGTCGAGGCGGTCAACCACTACACCGGCATGGGCCTGGTCCGCTTCCAGCGCAGCCTCTGCATGTCCTACGACGGCTTCACCAAGCCCTGCGGCTACCGCAGCATCTTCCAGCCGCCGGAGCCCTCCCTGCCGCCGCTGGCCGACCTGATGAAGATCGACACGATCGTGGTGGGGCCGAAGCAGGCCGCGGCCGCGCAGACCACGCCCCCGTCGGGCTGGACGCAGGTGAAGAGCAACAGCCAGGTGCAGGTCTACCGGCGCGCGCAGGCGCTGCCGTGGCCGGGCTCCCACCTCAGCTTCGTGCCGAACGGCGCGAAGGTGTCCGCCGCCGCCAACGACGACGTCCGGCACGAGCACGTCGACCTCACCGACACCGGGAACGGCGGTCAGGCCGTGTTCGCGATGCTCGGCTGGCCGGGGTGGAAGGCCAGCCTGGACGGGCACCCGCTGCACGTGGGTCGCGACTCGGCGGGGCTGCTCACGGTGACGCTGCCGGCCGACAGCCACGGTCGGCTGGACCTGACCTACACCCCGCCCGGCCTGACGGTCGGGCTCGTGGCCGGCGGCCTGGGCCTGCTGGGCGCGGTCGTGCTCGCCTGGTTCGGTCGACGTCGCCGGGAGCGCGACGACGACGAGGCCGAGCCGGTCGAGCCCGAGAAGCCCCGCGCGCCGGCCCGGCTCGAATAGGTCACAGTCGTTTCCCTGCCGTCGCGGGCGCCGGACATACTGGTCGCCGCCCGTTCCGGGTGCCCTGCCCGCACCACCGCCCTCGACCGGAAGGACGCGACGACGCCATGGGTCGCCTCTGCCAGACCGACGGTCTCACCGACGACCAGACCGAGATCCTGAAGGCGGTGCGCGACTTCGTCGAGCGCGAGATCCTGCCCGTCGCCACCGAGCTCGAGCACGCCGACGAGTACCCGACGGCGATCGTCGAGGGCCTCAAGGAGCTGGGCCTCTTCGGGCTGATGATCCCCGAGGAGTACGACGGGCTGGGCGAGTCGCTGCTCACCTACGCACTGGCGGTCGAGGAGATCGCCCGCGGCTGGATGAGCGTCAGCGGGATCATCAACACCCACTTCATCGTCGCCTGGATGCTCCTGCAGCACGGCACCGAGGAGCAGAAGCGGAAGTACCTGCCGAGGATGGCGACCGGCGAGGTGCGGGGTGCGTTCTCCATGAGCGAGCCCGGCTGCGGCTCCGACGTCAGCGCGATCACGACGAAGGCGACGAAGGCCGACGACGGCGGTTACGAGATCACCGGCCAGAAGATGTGGCTGACCAACGGCGGCTCGGCCAACCTGGTCGCCGTCCTGGTCAAGACCGACGAGGGCAACGACTCCGTCTACAAGAACATGACCACCTTCCTGGTCGAGAAGGAGGAGGGCTTCGGCGAGACGGCGCAGGGGGTCACCATCCCCGGCAAGATCGAGAAGATGGGCTACAAGGGCGTCGACACCACCGAGATGGTGCTCGAGGGCCACCGGATCTCCGCCGACCAGATCCTGGGCGGCGAGCCCGGCCGCGGCTTCTACCAGATGATGGACGGCGTCGAGGTCGGCCGCGTCAACGTCGCCGCCCGCGGGTGCGGCGTCGCCAACCGCGCGTTCGAGCTCGGCGTGGCCTACGCGCAGCAGCGCGAGGCGTTCGGGAAGAAGATCGCCGAGCACCAGGCGGTGCTGTTCCGCCTCGCCGAGATGGCGACCAAGGTCGAGGCCGCCCACCAGATGATGGTCAAGGCGGCGCGGACCAAGGACCAGGGCCAGCGCAACGACCTCGAGGCCGGCATGGCCAAGTACCTCGCCGCGGAGTACTGCTCCCAGGTCGTCGAGGACTCGTTCCGCATCCACGGCGGCTACGGCTTCTCCAAGGAGTACGAGATCGAGCGGCTCTACCGCGAGGCGCCCATGCTCCTGATCGGCGAGGGCACCGCCGACATCCAGCGGATGATCATCGGGCGACGGGTGCTGGAAGACTACAAGCTGTGAGCACGCCCTCCCCGTCGCCCGGCGACCGACCCCGCTACGTCTTCGTCGTCACCTACGGCCGGTCCGGGTCGACCCTGACCCAGGGGATGCTCAACACCCTGCCGCGCACCCTGGTCCGCGGCGAGAACAACCTCTTCCTGCTGCCGCTGTTCCGCGCGTACGCCGGCCTCGAGACGTTCAAGGGCAAGTTCGGTGGCCCCGGCTCGGTCAAGGCCGCCTCGGCGTTCTACGGCCTCGGTGAGGTCGACCTCGACGCGTTCGCGGCGTCGGTGCGCGACCTCGTGCAACGTCAGCTCCTCGGCGACGTGCCGCTGTCGGACGTCGACCGGCTGGGCTTCAAGGAGGTGCTGTGGCACCGGATCAAGCCCCAGGAGTGGGAGGGGTTCTTCGCCTTCCTCGACCTCGCCTTCGACCGCCCGCTCTACGTCCTGAACCGGCGCGACGTCGCCATGACGTCGTCGTCCGGCTTCTGGCGCAAGAAGGAGCCGGGCGAGGCCGAGCGGCAGATCAAGCGGGTGCGCAAGCTCCAGGACCACCTGCGTGAGTCGCGGCCCGACCGCACCTTCGACACCCAGTTCGAGGACATGACCAGCGAGGACCGGGACGTCGCGGGAGACCTGCTCCGGCGGCTCGCGGAGTTCGTGACCGGCGGGTGCGACGACGAGCTGCTGGCAGCGCTGTTCGCCACCCGCGAGACCGGCCACGGCCCCAACCCGTTCGGCAAGACCCGCACGTCATGAGGGGCGGGGAGTGAGCCGCTCCCAGCCGGACCTGTTCCGCGCGCAGGCACGGGCCTGCGACCACCTCGGCTCGCCGATGTACGCCGAGCTGCTGTCCGCCCTCGCCGACGACCTCGAGGCCGGGGGAGCGACCGCCCAGGTGCTCCGCGGGCACGAGGAGGACCCGGGACCCTCCGCGCTGGCGTTGCGGCTGGCCGGCAGCCTCCACCGGCTCGTGCTCGCCGGAGAGGCCGTCGACCTGGCCGGCCGCTACCCGACCACGGGTGGCACCTGGGACTCCTCGGCCGTGCCCGAGGTCCTCGACTTCCTGGCGCGGCGGGGCGACGACGTGCGGCAGTTCCTCGACCGGGCGCCCCAGACCAACGAGGTGGGACGGGCGGCCGCCCTGGTCGGCGGCCTGCTCGTCGTCGCCGCGCAGTGGGGGCTCCCGGTACGGCTCTTCGAGATCGGGTCCAGCGGTGGGCTCAACCTGCAGGCGGACCGGTTCCGGATCACCGATACCGGCGGGACCGCCTGGGGAGACCCGGAGAGCCCGGTGGCGCTCGACGACGCGTGGGCCGGCGCGGTGCTGCCCGACGCGTCGTTGCAGGTGGTCGAGCGGAACGGCTCCGACGTGCATCCGGTCGACGTCACCTCGGAGGACGGACGGCTCACCCTGACGTCCTACGTGTGGCCGGACATGACCACGCGCCACGCCCGGCTGGCGGGGGCCATCGACCTGGCCCGCCGTCGTCCCGCGCCGGTCGAGCGGGCCGACGCCGCGTCGTACGTCGAGCGGCTCACGCTGGTCCCGGGCGCCGTGACGGTGCTCTGGCACAGCGTGATGTGGCAGTACGTGCCGCCCGACCAGCAGCGACGGGTCACCACCCGGCTGGCGACGCTCGGGGCGTCGGCGAGTGCCGCGTCACCGCTGGTGCACCTGTTCGCCGAGCCCACCCGGCGTACGCCGGACGACGAGCACCGGTTCTGGGTGTGTGCCGAGACCTGGCCCGGCTCCGGTGGCGGGGCGGGGGAGCGCGTCTTCCTCGGGCGGATGGCACCGCACGGCGTGCCGGTCACCTGGGGCGACTGATGTCGGGACGCCCCCTTGTGGTCGGCCCTACGCTGTCGGTGCGCCCGGGCCTGCGGCGCACGAACGAGATGCGAGCGATCTGGAGGACACCGTGCTGGTGGTGACATCGAACGACATCCCCGGGTGGGAGATCCGACAGGTGTGCGGGGAGGTGTTCGGCCTGACCGTGCGCTCCCGCAACGCGTTCTCGCAGATGGGAGCGGGCTTCAAGTCGCTGGTCGGCGGCGAGCTCAAGGGCATGACCTCCAACCTGGTGAACAGCCGTAACGAGGTGATGGGCCGGATGATCGACGAGGCGCGCAACCGCGGCGCCAACGCCGTCGTCGCGATGCGGTTCGACACCTCCGAGATGGGCGACACCTGGACCGAGATCTGCGCCTACGGCACCGCCGTGGTCGCCGTGCCGGTCACCGACGCCGCACGTGAGACGGCGGCCCGCCTGGGCTACAGCCAGACCGGGGCGCCCCAGCAGCAGGTCCCCCAGCAGCCGGCACCGGAGCAGAGCCTCGCCGGCGACCCCTACGGCGGCGGTCAGTAGTAACCGCTCGACCCTGCGACCGGATGGATGGCAAGGTGGAGGCATGAGCCAGGACAAGAGCGCGAACGACGACCTGAAGGCCAAGATGCGCGAGGCCCTGGACCGGAAGAACGCCAAGGCCAAGGGCGTCCAGGAGGATGCCCCGCTGCACGAGAAGGCGCACGGCTCCGAGGTCCACGGCGGCGCCGGCCCGAAGATGCACCGCCGGAAGGCCGGCGGCGGAGGCAGCTGAGCGCCGATCGTCGAGTGAGTCGTGTGCCTGACGTCGCTCCCTAGACCGTTCTCAGGCACACGACCTCATCACCCACCCCGGGTGAGGTTTCCCACGGGGGTGCGCCGACGGGGTGCTCGCTGCGGCAGGATGCTGCCCATGCAGTTCGGTCGCAGCTACGAGGAGTTCGAGGTCGGCGCGACGTACCGGCACTGGCCGGGCAAGACGGTCACCGAGTACGACGACCACCTGTTCTGCCTGCTCACGATGAACCACCACCCGCTCCACCTCGACGCGCACTACGCGGGGGAGACGACCCAGTTCGGGAAGAACGTCGTGGTCGGCAACTACGTCTACTCCCTGGTGCTCGGGATGAGCGTCCCCGACATCTCCGGCAAGGCGATCGCCAACCTGGAGGTGGAGTCGTTGCGGCACGTCGCGCCGACGTTCCACGGCGACACCCTGTACGCCGAGTCCACGGTGCTCGACAAGCGCGAGTCGGCGTCGAAGGACGACCGCGGGGTCGTGCACGTCGAGACCATCGGCTACAACCAGGACGGCACGGTCGTGTGTCTCTTCCGCCGCAAGGTGATGGTGCCGAAGCAGAGCTACCTCGACGCCCGCGGCGGCGAGCAGCCCGGCCGCCCGGTGCCACAGCCCGACAAGAACTGGCTCGGCCCGACTCGACCGTAGCCCGCACCCGCTCCACCCGAAGGGGTGTTTGGACCCGGGGCCATCGGGAACGGACCTCGGGTGACGGCTTCTCCGACCGATACCGCCCGCCCGCCCGCCGACACCCGGTTCTTCGGCCAGCCGGGCGCGCTGGCCAACCTCTTCGGCGTCGAGCTGTGGGAGCGCTTCAGCTTCTACGGCATGCAGGGGATCCTGCTGATCTACCTGTACTACTCGGCCGCGAAGGGCGGCCTCGGCATCAGCGAGACGACCGCGACCAGCATCGTCGGCGCCTACGGGGGCGCGGTCTACCTGGCCACGATCCTCGGCGCCTGGGTCGCCGACCGGCTGATCGGGCCGGAGCGCACCCTCTTCTACGCCGCCGCCGTCGTGATGCTCGGGCACGTCGCCCTGTCGCTGCTGCCCGGGCTGACCGGGGTCGGCGTCGGTCTGGTGCTGGTCGCCCTCGGCAGTGGAGGTGTGAAGGCGAACGCCACCTCGCTGGTGGGGTCGCTCTACGCCGACGACGACGACCGCCGCGACGCCGGGTTCTCGCTGTTCTACCTGGGCATCAACCTCGGCGCGTTCGTGGGTCCTCTGCTCACCGGGCTGCTGCAGCGCAACGAGGGCTTCCACTACGGCTTCGCCCTCGCCGCGGTCGGGATGTTCGCCGGACTCGTGCAGTACACGATGTACCGCAACCGCCTCCCCGAGAGCACCCACGAGATCGCCGACCCGCTGCCGACGTCCGACCGCTGGAAGTACGCCGGCGGGCTCGCCGCGCTGGTCGTCCTCGTCGTCGTCCTCGTCCTCGCCGACGTGATCACCGCGCCGCGACTCTCCGACATCGTGATCTGGGTGAGTGCGGCCGCCGCCGTGGCCTACTTCGCGGTGATCCTGTCGAGCCGCCACCTCGACGCGACCGAGCGCTCGCGGGTGCTCGCGTTCATCCCGATGTTCTTGTGCAGCGCGGTCTTCTGGTCGCTCTACCAGCAGCAGTTCACCGTGATCACCGTCTACTCCGACAAGCGGCTGGACCGCAGCCTGTTCGGCTGGGAGATGCCGGTCTCGTGGGTGCAGTCGATCAACCCGGTCTTCATCATCATCCTGTCCGGCGTGTTCACCGCGATCTGGACGCGACTCGGCGAACGGCAGCCGGTGACGCCGGTGAAGTTCGGCGCCGCGACGGTGATCATGGGCGTCGCGTTCTGGCTGTTCCTGCTGATGCCGAGCGGTGAGAACTCCGTGCCCCTGATCGGCCTGGCCCTGATCCTGCTGGTGTTCACGATCGCCGAGCTGCTGATCTCGCCCGTGGGCCTGTCGCTGGCGACGAAGCTCGCGCCCGCGTCGTTCAAGACCCAGATGGTGGCGCTGTTCTTCCTCTCGGTCGCTCTCGGCACGGCGATCTCGGGCAAGCTCGCCGGGAGGTACGACGAGACCAACGAGACGCCGTTCTTCCTCTGGATCGGCCTCGCGGCCGTGGTGGTCGGTGCTGTCGTGCTGGTCCTCACCAAGCCGATCAGCCGGATGATGCAGGGAGTCCGCTAGTCCGGTCCGTCGGTCGACCGGTCGAGGAGGTCGCTCTGCGACCGATTTCCCCGGTGGTCGAGGAGGTCGCTCTGCGACCGTCTTCCCCGGTGGTCGAGGAGGTCGCTCTGCGACCGTCACGAGACCGACGGAGGCGCGAACGCCCGGGCGAGCGGCACGATCCCGAGCACCAGCACCATCGGCACGGCGAACCCCAGCCGGAGGTTGCCCGCGCCGACCAGCCCGGTCATCACCGCGCCGAGCAGCGAGCCGGCGTAGTTGAACTGGTTGAACCGGCCGATCACCGCGTCGACACGGGCGTGGCGCAGCACCGGGTCCGGCTCGTCCTCGCCGGCGATCCGGGCGGCCGCCGAGAAGCTCAGGGGCGCGACCACGGCCACCCCGCCGCCGATCACGAAGAAGCCGAGCACCGCCACCGGCCAGACCGGCGCGAACACCGTCACGGCCAGCCCGGCGCAGGCCACCACGGAACCGATCCGGAGCACCGGGACCGCGCCGTACCGCGCCACCAGCGAGTCACCGGTGAGGCGCACGACGCCGCTGGCCAGCAGGTAGGGGAAGACGGCCAGCGCGACCAGGCCGGACGGTGTCGGGAAGACCTTGTCGAGGTACTGCGGTCCCCAGGTGAACGCCGCGGTGTCGACCATGTAGAAGAGCACCATCGCCAGCCCGACCAGGACGATCGGCCGCCACGGCACGTGGACCTGCGGGGCGGCCGTGACCGCCTGCTGGGCGCGGCGCAGGAAGGGCCGGAACGCGACGACGAGCGGGAGGATCGCGACGACCCCGGTCGCGGCGACCGGGAGGTGGCCCATCGCCAGTGCCACGGCCGAGCCGAGAAATCCGCCCAGGGTCCAGGCGCCGTGGAACGACGGCAGGATCGGCCGGTCGTAGAGGTGCTCCAGGGCGACGGCCTGCATGTTGGTGGTCGCGTCGACGGCGCCCAGCGCGACGCCGTACACCGCCATCGACGCCATGAAGACCGGACGGTCGGGTGCGACCGCGAACACCGGGACGGCGACCGCGATGCCGACCAGCCCGGCCCGGAGGATGGTCGCGCTGTCGACGGTCTTGCACGCCGTCTCGGCGAGCACGCTGCCGAGCCCGGCGAGCAGCACCATCATCAGCAGCAGCAGCGACAGGGTGGTGTCGCTGTAGTGCCAGTGGTCCTGCACCTTCGGGAGCCGGGTGGTCAGGCTGATGAAGACGAACCCCTGGGTGAAGAAGGCGGCCTGCGCCGCGAGCCGCGCCCGGGCGTGCTCGGGCGCCGCGAGCTCAGGGGACGTCGCCATGGGCGGCATCGTGGCACGCCGCCAGCACATCGGGGGGACGACCTCCCGTTCAGCCCTCGGGCACTCGGTCGGCGACCAGTGTCAGCAGCTCGGGTGGCGCGTGGTCCACGAGCTGCGCGTGCGAGCGTGGGGTGGCCCAGATCCGCGCCAGTCGCGGCAGGAACGCGGCGGCGTCCTCGTCGGAGTCGAAGTCGAGGTGGACCAGGACGCGTTCCGGTGCTGCCACCGACCGCAGAATGCGACAGCGGCGTACGCCGCTGTCCGCGCGGAGGCGCTCGTAGCTGTCGAACGCCACCTTCCAGGCGTCGAAGTCGTGGACGTCGTTGAGGATCTGCAGCGTGGCCATCGGAGACTCCCGTCTCGGGGCCCGTGGTCGGGCCGGGTGGGACGAGCCTCGGGCGTCCGCTGCGGTCTGCCCACCCCCGATCCTGGGGGTCCTACCCTGACCGGGTGACGGGGGACAGCGGAGACTGGCTGGCGCGGGTCGAGGCCGGGTGCCGCCTCGGGGTCCCGGCCAAGAGACTGCGAGAGGGAGTGCTGGCGCGGCTGCACGAGCGCGTCGACTTCGACGGTCACGTGTTCGTCCTCTGCGACCCCGTCACGCGCGTGTACACGTCGCCGCTCGCGGACGTGCCGGGCCTGCCCTGGCCGCGCCTGCCGGAGCTCGTCCGCTGGCGGTACCTGACGACGGTGAATCGGGTCGACGCGCTGCTCGGCACGGGCGCGAGGTCGCTGCTCGGGGTCACGACCTCGCCGGAGGAGTCGCTGGTGTGGCGTCACGTGCAGCGTGACCTGGGAGTGGCCGACACGGCCTCGGTCGCGTTCTCGGACCGGCACGGTGTCTGGGGCCTTCTGGAGCTGTGGCGGCTGACGACGCCGTTCACCGACCATGAGCTGGCCCTGCTGACCTCGATCGTGCCCTCCGTGACCCACGGCCTGCGGACCGCCGTGGCGCGCACCTTCAGCGATTCCGACGGGGACCTGGCACCTGTAGGTCCGGCGGTCGTCGTCCTCGACCCCGGGCTCGTGGTCCACTCGCAGACCGATGCTGCCGCTGTGGCGTTGCTCCAGCTCAACCCGCCGGACGAGCCCATGGCGCCGATCCCGGCCTCGGCGTACAACGTGGGCGCCGCCCTGCTGGCCCTGGAGGCAGGCGTCCCGGTGGGTGAGCCCTCGGCTCGCGTGCACCTCGGCGGCAGCCGGTGGATGACGGTCAGGGCCTCGCGGCTCGGGGACGACATCGCGGTGTCGATCGAGCCGAGCACACCGATCGAGCGCGCGGACCTCGTCGCGCGCAGTGCCGGCCTCTCCGACCGCGAGACCGAGGTGCTGGGGGCCGTGGCGGCCGGGCTCACGTCGCCGGAGATCGCGCGACGGCTGTTCCTCTCCGAGCACACCGTCAACGACCACGTGAAGGCGGTGCTGGCGCGGACAGGCGCCCCGAGCCGGCAGCAGCTGCTCGCCCGGATCCTCGGGAGCGCCGACCCCGGCAACGTCGACTGGCACGATGACGCGCATGGATGACGAGGTGTGGCTGGTCCGGCACGGCGAGACCGAGTGGAGCCGCGACGGGCGGCACACCTCGACCACCGACCTGCCGCTGACCGACGACGGCCGCCGGGTGGCCGAGACCCTGCACGACCGGCTGGACGACGACCGGTTCGCGCTCGTGCTCACCTCGCCGCGGCAGCGGGCTCGCGAGACGGCGCGGCTGGCCGGGCACGGCGACGCCGAGGTCGACGACGACCTGGCGGAGTGGGACTACGGCGACCTCGAGGGCCGCACGACCGAGCAGATCCGCGACACCGACCCCGACTGGACCATCTGGGCCGGCCCGGTGCCCGGGGGCGAGTCGGCGGAGCAGGTCGCGACCCGCCTGGACCGGGTCGTCGCGCGCTGCCGGGCCGCCGACGGCAGGGTGCTGCTGTTCGGCCACGGGCACGCCCTCCGCGCCCTGGCCGCGCGCTGGCTGGGGCTCCCCGTGTCCGACGGTCGCCTGCTGCGCCTCGACACGGCGACCGTGTCGGTGCTCGGCTGGGAGCGCGAGACGCCGGTCGTGCTGCGCTGGAACTCCTGACCGCCCGGGAGGCGGACGGCCCTTGACGCGTCCGCGGCCGATCGGGACCGTGGAGGCATGCCGCTCCGGGCCGAGTGTCCGCGCTGCCCGGCTCCCGTCGGAGACACCGTCGGGGACCTCGCCGGGCAGGGCTGGTCGTGTCCCGACCACGGCCCGACGCCGGTGCTGCGACGTCCGGACGAGGCGTCGTACGAGGGTTTCGTCGAGGCGCTCGGTGCCGCCGGCGACTTCCCGACGTACCTGCCCTGGCCGATGAGCCCGGGCTGGAGCGTCACCGACTTCGCGGTCGTCGGGGAGCCCGGGCTCGGCGGCAGTGCGCGCGCGACGATGACCTGCAGCTCGGGGACGAGTGCCCTCGACGGCCCGGTCGACGTCTTCGTGGTCAGCGAGGAGTCCGGGACCGGCCTCGGCGCCCGCTGCGCCGGCACGCCGCACGTCGACCCCGGCACCGAGCTGGGCCTGGGCGGGCCGACCGTGCGGGTCCGGATCGGCAGCCAGTCGGTGCCGCTGTGGGCGGTCTCGACGGCCGGCTCGGATCGCGACCTGGACCGGTCGGTGGTCGTCGGCGAGGCGGACGGCCGCTGGCTCTGGATGGTGCTGCGCCCGGCCTCGGCGATGCTGTTGCTGCGCGACGAGTGGATCCTCCGCGACGTCTCGGGGCTCGGCCCCCCGCTCGTCGAGATGGCGTTCGGGGGGCCCGCCCCGTCGTGGTGAGTGCGCTCGGCCCGCCGTTCCGCAGCCACTAGCCTGCCCGGGTGGGCAGCATCATCGACGGCACGCTCTTCGCCAGTGCGTTCGTGACGTTGTTCGTGATCATGGACCCCGTCGGCACGGTGCCGCTGTTCCTGTCCCTGACCGGTGGCTACGAGCCCGCGCGGGCACGTCGGGCGGCGCGGCAGGCGGTGCTCGTCTCGTTCGTGGTGATCTCGGTGTTCGCGTTCTTCGGCCAGCGGATCCTGGGCTACCTCCACGTCTCGCTCCCCGCGCTCCAGTGCGCCGGTGGGCTGCTGCTCCTCCTGGTCGCCCTCGAGCTGCTGACCGGCCGCAACGAGGACCCGATGCAGGAGGGCGACACGAACGTCGCCCTGGTGCCCCTCGGCACCCCGCTGCTGGCCGGCCCGGGCGCGATCGTGGCCACGATGGTGTTCTCCAAGCGGGTGCACGACCTCGGCGACTTCACAGCGGTCGGGCTCGCGGTGATCGCGGTCCACCTGTGCATCTGGGTGGCGATGGCCTTCTCGATCCCGATCCTGCGCCTGCTGCGTGAGTCGGGGATCCTGCTGGTCACCCGGATCGCCGGCCTGCTGCTCAGCGCGATCGCCGTCCAGCTGGTCGCCGACGCGGTGCACGCCTTCGTGCTGTCGTACCGCTAGCGCGGCAGGCAGGGTTCTCGCGGTCGCGGTCGCGGTGGGTCGGGCCGGGAACCACGCACACCAGCCCTGGGTCACACCAGGCAGGCACTCCCGTCATTCTCGGCCGTTGCAAAGGCTGGGAAGCGACGGGATCGCCGGTTCACCGGCATCCCGACAGAACCGCCGCTACCGACGCCCCAGGCTCTGGAAGCGCTGCAGCAGCCGGACCGGGGCGTGCTGGCTGACCGCGGCGATCACCTTGTAGCGCTTGCTCGGCACCGACCGCCGCTTCCCGGCGTCGAAGTCGGCCAGGGCCTCGTCGACGACCCGGTCGACGTCCAGCCAGAGGGGCTTCGGGACGGCGCCGCGGCCGACGTCCATCCGCTCGTGGAACTCCGTGCGGGTGAAGCCGGGCAGGAGCGTCATGATCCGGACGCCGTCCTTCGCGTACTCGTGCGCGGCCCACTCGCCGAAGCGGTTCAGGTAGGCCTTCGCGGCGCTGTAGGAGCCCCGCGGCTGGGTGCCGGCGACGCTCGAGACGTTGATGATCCCGCCCGTGTGCCGTTGCGTCATCTGGCCCAGCGCCGCGTGGGTGAGCCGCATCGGTGCGGTGACCAGGACGTCGAGGTGGGCCTGTTCCTGCTCGACGGTGTTGTGCAGGAACGTGCGCTTGAGTCCGAACCCGGCGTTGTTGACCAGGAGGTCGACCGGGTGGTCCGTCGCCGAGACGCGGTGCTCGACGGTCTTCAGCTGGGCCCGGTCGACCAGGTCGGCCACCAGCTCCTCGCAGGACACGCCGTACGCCGCGGTGAGCTCGGCCGCCACCGCCCGGAGCCGGGTCGCGTCCCGCGCGACGAGGACCAGGTCGTAGCCGCGCCGGGCCAGGCGGTCGGCGAACACGCGGCCGAGGCCGGCCGTCGGGCCGGTGACCAGGGCGACGGGACGGGAGCGAGCTTCCGGAGACATGCGACCAGCCAACCGGCGGATGCACGCTCCGGGCAAGGTCGTCGGGCATGATGGGGGGCGATGTCCACCACACCTTCCCCCGTGGCGCCGACGGTGCTGGCGGTCGCCAACCAGAAGGGCGGCGTCGCCAAGACGACGTCGGTCGCCTCGATCGGCGCCGCACTCGCGGAGCAGGGGCAGTCGGTGCTGCTGGTCGACCTCGACCCGCAGGCGTGCCTGACGTTCTCGTTGGGCATCGACCCCGAGGACCTCGAGCTGTCCGTCCACCACGTGCTGACCAAGGGGCTCCACCCGTCCGAGGTGATCCTGGGGACGGAGGACGGCGTCGACCTGCTGCCCGCCACGATCGAGCTGGCGCGGGCCGAGGCCGACCTGCTGACCCGCACCGGGCGCGAGCACGTGCTCAAGACCGCCCTCGACGACCTCGCCGAGACCACGTCGTACGACTGGATCCTGCTCGACTGCCCACCGTCGCTCGGCGTGCTCACCGTGGCCGCCCTGACCGCGGCGCGGGGCGTGCTGATCCCGCTCCAGTGCGAGACGCTCTCGCACCGCGGGGTCGGACAGCTGCTCGACACCGTGCACGACGTACGCCGGTTCACCAACCGCGACCTCGAGGTGTGGGGCGTGCTGCCCACGCTCTACGACGGGCGCACCAACCACGCTCGCACGGTGCTCGACACGATCTCCGAGACCTACGACCTCGAGGTGGTCGGCCCGCCGATCCCGAAGACGATCAAGTTCGCCGAGGCGCCCGCGGCCGGCCGATCGATCCTGGCCACGAGCCGCAGCAGCAAGGGGGCCGCCGCCTACCGTGAGGTCGCGGCGTCCCTGGTGACGCGCGCCCGCCGTCGGACCAAGGCGCGCCGATGACGGCCCACCGTCGCGACGTCCGGCCGCGCTACGGCCGGATCGCAGCCCTGGCCACGTCGGTCACGGTCTGCTCGGTCGCCGCCCTGGCCGGGTTCGGCGTGCTGGCGACCAGCTCGGCGCAGGCGGGCGCGTCGGCCAAGGCCGCGTCGTACACGCAGACGTCGCACCCGCAGAGTGCCGGTGACCCGGTCTCGACCCCGGACGCCGACACCGAGACCGAGCAGCCACCGGTCGTCCCGCCGTCGAACGGCACCTCGAACTCCGCGGAGTCACGGCTGGCCGCCGACTCGGCGAGCGACGAGCCCTCACCGGCGGCGCTCCCGGCCGCGAGCGGCGAGGGTCGCCGGATCGTCTTCAGCCAGGGCCGGCAGCGGGTCTGGCTGGTGGGCTCCCGCCCGGACGACGTGCAGCGCACCTACCTGGTCTCGGGCAGCGTCACCCACAACCTCCAGCCCGGCACCTACTCGGTCTACTCCAAGTCGCGCTGGGCCGTCGGTGTCGACGACTCCGGCGTGATGCAGTACTTCGTCCGCTTCACCCAGGGGCCGACGGGCGCCGCGATCGGCTTCCACTCGATCCCGACCAAGAACGGCGTACCGCTGCAGACCCGGGCCCAGCTCGGCAGCCCTCAGTCACACGGCTGCATCCGGCAGTACCTGCCGAACGCGATCGCCCTGTGGGACTTCGCGCCGGTGGGCACCAAGGTCGTCGTCGTCGCCTGACTCGGGTCAGGTCTGGGTCGAGGTGCCCGAGCTGGAGTCCGACGGACGGCGACGGCGGCGGCGGTTGCGGCTGCGCGACTGACCGGCCGGACGCTCCGCACCGGCGGGCTGCCCCGACTGGTCGGCGGCCGCGGCCGGCTTCTCGCCGTTGCCCGACGCCGGCGTCTCGCCACCGCGGGTGCGCGTGCGCTGGCGGTCGCGGTTGCGGGGGGCACGCTCGCGGCTGGGACGGTCGGACGCGCCACCGCGCGACTCGCGCGCCGGTCGCGGCTCGACCGGAGCCGGGTCGACGATCCGGCCCTTGACGCCCTCGGCGATGCCGAGGTCGTGGAACAGGTGCGGGGAGGTCGAGTAGGTCTCCTGCGGCTCGTCGAACGGCAGCTCGAGCGCCTTGTTGATCATCTTCCAGCGGTGGAGGTCGGCCCAGTCCACGAAGGTCACCGCGATGCCGGTGGCCCCCGCCCGGCCGGTGCGGCCGATCCGGTGGATGTAGGTCTTCTCGTCCTCGGGGCAGGTGTAGTTGATGACGTGGGAGACGCCCTGCACGTCGATGCCGCGGGCAGCGACGTCGGTCGCCACGAGGACGCGGTACTTGTTGTCGCGGAACTTGGTCAGCGCCTTCTCGCGCGCGACCTGCGCCATGTCGCCGTGCAGCGGGGAGGCGCTGAAGCCGCGCTCCGCGAGGTCCTCGGCGATGCGCTGCGCCTGCCGCTTGGTGCGCGTGAACACGATGATCTTCTCGGCGTCGTCGGCCTGCAGGATGCGGCCGATGATCTCGGGCTTGTCGAGGTCGTGCGCCTGGAAGATGAACTGCGCCGTCGCCGGCACCAGCTGCGTGTCGTACGACGACTCGGCGCGGATGTTCATCGGGTGGCGCATGTGGGTGCGGGCCAGGGCCACGATGGCGCCCGGCATGGTGGCCGAGAACAGCATCGTCTGGCGGGTCTCCGGGGTCATGCTGAGCAACCGCTCGACGTCGGGCAGGAAGCCCAGGTCGAGCATCTCGTCGGCCTCGTCGAGGACCAGCGCGTGGACGTGGGAGATGTCGAGGGACTTGCGGTTGCACAGGTCGATCAGCCGGCCGGGCGTACCGACGACGATGTCGACGCCGGCGATGAGCGCGTCGAGCTGCGGCTCGTAGGGGACCCCGCCGTACACGGTGAGGACCCGGAGGCCGAGGTCCTTGCTGGCCAGGGCGAGGTCGCCGCTGACCTGGAGCGCGAGCTCACGGGTCGGCGCCACGATCAGCGCCTGCGGCTTGCCCTGCGGCAGGTCGGCGTACGCCGGGTCGGTGGACACCACGCTGCGCTGCATCACCGGGATGCCGAAGGCGAGGGTCTTGCCGGTGCCCGTGCGGGCCTGGCCGATCAGGTCGGTGCCGAGCAGGGCGACCGAGAGGGTCATCTCCTGGATGGCGAAGGGGGTGGTGATGCCGCCGCGCTCGAGCGCGTCGCAGATCTCGGGGAGCACCCCGAGCTCTCGGAAGGTGGTCACGTTGTGAAGTTCGCTTTCATTCGAGCCCGTGCTCAGGTGGGCAGGTTGTCGAGCCGGTCGTCCAGCGGCGGACCAGCGCTCGAACCCCTGCTCCATGCACTGGGGTGCTCGAAGGCGTTTCGCGTCTGCCGCGCACATCCTCAGCCGCTCCGGAAGCCGGCTGCGTCCTCACCGCATCTCGCGGGGACACCACTCAGTCTATCGGTAGCGTGTGCGCATGTCTGAATCCCAGGCCGATGGGGCAGCCCCCGATCCCTCGGCCGACCAGCACGGCGACGCGGGACCGGCCGACTCGGGTCTGGTGTTCGAGGACGCCGAGTACCGCCTGGCCGTCGTCGACCTGCTGGGGGCGATCGCCTACGGCGAGCTCTCGGCGTTCGAGCGCCTCGTCGACGACGCCAAGCTGGCGCCGACCGTGCGCGACAAGGTCGAGATGGGGGCGATGGCGAGCCTGGAGTTCGGCCACGTCGGCCGGCTCCACGACCGGATCCGCGAGCTGGGCACCGACCCGTTCGACGCGATGGCGCCCTTCGAGGCGCCGATCGACCTGTTCCACACCCACACGGCGCCGGCCGACTGGTACGAGGGCCTGGTCAAGGCCTACGTCGGCGACGGGCTCGCGGCCGACTTCTACCGGGAGATCGCGGCCTACCTCGACGCCGGCACCCGCGACCTGATCATCGCCTCGCTGGACGACTCCGGACAGGCGGACTTCGCGGTCCGCCGCATCCGCCAGGCGATCGTCGACGACCCGAAGCTCGGTGGCCGGCTGGCCCTGTGGGGGCGCCGGCTGATGGGCGAGGCGCTGACCCAGGCGCAGCGCGTGGCCGCCGAGCGCGACGCGTTGAGCGCGTTGCTGGCCGGCGGCATCGACCGACCGGGTCTGGACCTGGCCGCCATCGGCCGGATGTTCACCCGGATCACCGAGCGTCACAACGAGCGGATGGCCGAGCTCGGGCTCTCCGCGTGAACCTTCGGTCCTGACCGGGCCGTACGGATCGAACGGACGGATCGGCCGGGCAGCTACACGCGGCTCCGCGACCGCCCGGTCAGGGACGCCGCGACCATCACGATCACCGCAGCGGCGATGATCTGGACGAGGTGGCGCAGCCAGTCGATCCCGCCGGTCGTGCACCGGCCGCCGAGCACGTCGACGTAGAGCCAGTTGCCGACGAAGATGCCGACGATGCCGCACAGGACGGTGAGCCAGAAGGGGATCTTGTCGCGGTCGCCGGGCGCGACCATCTTGCCCAGGATGCCGATCACGGCACCACCGATCAGCAGGAACAGGATCCCGCCGAGGCCCCAGTGGTGCCCGCACTTCACCAGCAGTGGGGCGATCGTCGTGCCAGTCACGCGTGTTCCTCCGAGGTCAGGCCCGCTTGGTCCGTCCGGTCACGGTGGCCGCGATGACCACGAAGACCGCCGCGAGCACGATCGAGATGAAGAAGGCGACCCAGTCGATGCCCTTGGTGCCGCCGAAGAGACCGTAGCCGATCACGACCCCGGCGATGCCGCAGAGGACGGTCAGCCAGAGCGGGATGTTGTCGCGGTCTCCTGGGGCGACGAACTTCCCGAGCAACCCGATGATCACACCCATCACGAGAACGAAAACCCAGCCCATCACAACCTCCTCGGTGTCGCCCGCCGAACCGGCGGGCACGGGGGGCCCCGTGCCCTCGATCATGACGCGTCAAACCCGTGCGCGCCAGGCGACACTCAGCCCCGGAAGCCGACCTGCCCGCTGACGCCGCCGCCGATCTCGACGTAGGCGATCACGCCGGCCGGTACCAGGATCTGACGACCCCGGGCGTCGGTCAGGGACAGGGTGGTGCCGTCGGCCAGGGCCTTGTCCAGGGCAGCCTGGATCTCGTCGGCCGAGTCGGCGCTCTCGACGACCAGCTCGCGCGGGGCGTGCTGGACTCCGATCTTGACTTCCATCGTTCTCCTTCAGGTCTGTGGGTGCGTGCCCGCGGTCGCGGGTCAGTGCTCGTCGGTGAGGGGGTAGCCGCGGATGCCGCGCCAGGCCAGTGCGCTGACGAGCCCGACGGCCTGCTCCTGGGAGATGCCGCTCGCCTCCGAGACCCAGAACCTCGCGCTGACCTGGGCCATTCCCACGAGGGAGACCGCGAGCAGCCGGGACTGCTCCGCCGGGAGGCCGGTGTCGTCGTGGATCACGTCGGCGATCATCGCGGCGCACTCGCTGGTCACCCGCTCGACGTGCTCGCGCACGGCGGGCTCGCTGGTCAGGTCGGACTCGAAGACGAGCCGGAACGCACCACGCTCGCCCGCCACGTAGGAGTAGAACGCCGCCATCGCGGCCGCCACGCGGGTCTTGTTGTCGTGGGTCGCGGCGAGGGCCTGCCGGCAGTTGTCGATGACCTCGTCGCAGGCGGAGTCGAGCAGCGCGAGGTAGAGCTCGAGCTTGCCGGGGAAGTGCTGGTAGAGCACCGGCTTGGAGACGCCGGCCCGCTCGGCGATGTCGTCCATCGCGGCCGCGTGGTAGCCCTGGGCCACGAAGACCTCGAGCGCGGAGTCGAGCAGCTGCACGCGGCGTTCGCGGCGAGGAAGCCTGCCGCCGCGGGGCTTCTGCCCGGTCGTCTGCTCGGTCGTGCCCACGATGGCACCCTACTCAGCGGCCCACCGTCCGGATGACGGACGCGCTCGTGTGCGCCGTGGCCGCTGGGGAACATGGAGGGCGGTGTGCCTGTTGCGCTGGTGAACAGGTGCGCCACCCCGCCATCGCTGATCCCAGGAGTACGCCGTGTCCCTGCCGCCGCTGGTCGAGCCGGCCGCCGAGCTGACGATCGACGAGGTCCGCCGCTACAGCCGGCACCTCATCATCCCGGACGTCGGGATGGACGGTCAGAAGCGCCTGAAGAACGCGAAGGTGCTGGTGATCGGCGCCGGTGGCCTGGGCAGCCCGGCGCTGCTCTACCTGGCCGCGGCCGGAGTGGGGACCATCGGCCTGGTCGAGTTCGACGAGGTCGACGAGTCGAACCTGCAGCGGCAGATCATCCACGGGCAGTCCGACATCGGGAAGCCGAAGGCGCAGTCGGCGAAGGAGTCCATCGCCGAGGCCAACCCGTTGGTGAACGTGGTGCTGCACGACGTGCGGCTCGACAACGACAACGTGATGGAGATCTTCGAGGGCTACGACCTGATCGTCGACGGCACCGACAACTTCGCCACCCGCTACCTCGTCAACGACGCGGCGTACTTCCTGAAGATCCCCTACGTCTGGGGCTCGATCTACCGTTTCGACGGCCAGGCGAGCGTCTTCGCGCCCACGCTGGGCGACGACCTGCCCTGCTACCGCTGCCTCTACCCCGAGCCACCGCCGCCGGGCATGGTCCCGAGCTGCGCCGAGGGCGGCGTGCTGGGCGTCCTGTGCGCCAGCATCGGCTCGATCCAGGTCAACGAGGCGATCAAGCTGCTGACCGGCATCGGCGACCCGATCGCCGGCAAGCTGGTGATCTACGACGCCCTGGAGATGGAGTACCGCAAGCTCAAGGTGCGCAAGGACCCGAACTGCGCGCTGTGCGGCGAGCACCCGACGGTCACCGGTCTGATCGACTACGAGACGTTCTGCGGGGCGGTCTCGGAGGAGGCGTCGGAGGCTGCCGTCGGGTCGACGATCTCGGTCACCCAGCTGTCCCACCTGCTCAAGGAGCGCGACAACGGCGAGAAGGACTTCGTGCTGATCGACGTGCGCGAGCCCAACGAGTACGAGATCAACCAGATCCCGGGCTCGGTGCTGATCCCCAAGGGCGAGTTCCTGAACGGGCACGCGCTCGGGCAGCTGCCCGGCGTCGACTCGGGCCAGCAGGTCGTCCTCTACTGCAAGACCGGGATCCGCTCGGCCGAGGCGCTCGCGGTCGTCAAGGGCGCGGGGTACGCCGACGCGATCCACGTGGGTGGCGGCGTCTCGGCGTGGGTCGACCAGATCGACCCCAGCCAGCCGGCGTACTGACCGTCAGCAGTCGGGACCTGCCGTGAACCGGCGGAGCACGCAGGCCACCGCGACCCGGTAGTCGGTCGTGGCGGGGAAGCCCGAGTGCTTGCCCAAGTGGGTGAGCGCGGCGACCTGGAGCCCGGCGTCGACGGGCGGCGGGTCGAGCACCCGCCAGTCGTCCCCGCTCTCGCGACGGCCGGTCGTGGCGTCGAACCGGTCGGGATGGGCACCCGCGGGCCACCCGACCCGGTGGGAGGTCGCGGGGTGCGGCACGGACGGCGTGACCTCCATCGGGCTGCGGTCCCACGAGAGCACCGGCCCGGCGATGGGGTCGGTCTCGCGGTAGAGGTTGACCCAGCGCCCGTCGAGGGCGGTGTGGACGCGTTCGACCAGCGCCTGGCTCAGGTACGCCGGGAACCCGCGCGGGTAGGCGACCTGCAGCTGGGACCCGTAGGTGACCAGGGCGACCCGGTCGCGCTCTGCCTCGCCGAGCCACAGCATCACCGCGAACGCGATCAGGCTGCCCTGGCTGTGGGCCGACACCACGATCCGGTCGGCCCGTCTGGTGGCGCCCGGTCCCTCGGGAGCGGAGGCGGCCGCCACCGGGGGGTCGAGGTGGTGGCGGATCCGGCGGCGCAGGTCGTGCACGGCGAACTGGGCGTACGCCGGCGGCACGAACGGGTGCGCCGAGTGGGGCCAGAACGAGATGACGTCCCAGACCACGTTCGCCCCGCGTCGCGACTCCTCCGCCCGCAGCGAGCGGCGGCCGAGCCAGAAGAGCAGCCCCGCCAGCCCGATCAGCGCGTAGGTACCGACGTTGGTGAGGAAGGTGACCCAGGTGGGCGTGTCCGCGGGGACCGGGGAGAGGCGCTGGCTGAGGTAGCCGAACCAGCCGAGGTCGTCGTACCAGCCCCGGACGCCGCGGGTGCCCGACTCGCCGAGCATCTCGATCGACGTGACCGCGGTCATCAGCAGCCCGGCCACGGCGTAGGTCAGGATCAGCGGCGCGACGTGGAGCTTGAGCCGCGCCATGCTCATCGCCTGGGTCACCTTGCGGAGCCACCCGGCCGTCGGGCGTCCGAGGCCGGGGGCGGTGACGACCTGGTACTCGTGCTCGGCGCGGGGCGCCATCCGTCGGCGGGTGCGGGCGATCCCGGTCAGGGTGACGGCCATGACCGCGACGACGAGCACGAGCGTGAGTCCCCACGAGTACGCGACCCGGTAGAGCAGCTCGGTCTGGGCGCGGACGTTCATCGCCTTGGCCAGGCCGAGCACGAACGAGCCGCAGAAGCCGACCCCGAGGAAGACGCCCGTGCACGTCGCCCCCCAGGCGGCCATGCCGCCGGCGAAGCGGCGGAACATCCGGGCCTCCGCGACGGGCGGACGCGTGCGCAGCGCGAGCGCGCCGAGCAGGACGGCGAGCGCGACCAGGGCGAGCCCGGCCGCGGTCGCCAACCACTGGGTGTAGGCGTCGAAGTCGAGGCGCAGCGGCTGCCGGTCGGTGCCGGAGAGCACCAGCGCCGAGGCGACCAGCGTCGCGCCCGAGAGGATCTCGGCCGCCAGCGCCAGCGCGGGCAGCGCGGGGGCGAGGAGGCTCGGGGGACCGACCTCGGCGGCGCCGTCCGGGTCGCCCATCAGGCTGACGACGAGGATCACGGCGACGAGCACGGCCAGGGACGACCCCCACGCCACGTGCTGCCACGTCGACTCCAGGTGCGAGGTGCTGTGCGAGGCGATCGTCTGCCAGGTCAGCGCCCCGATCAGCGAGACCACCGCCCAGCCGGCGCTGAGGTGCAGGCGACCGAGCACCGGTGAGCTCTTGGCGGTGACCCGGAAGAACTGGTGCCGCATCAGGCCGGTGGCGTCCTCCCCGCCGGCGAGCGATCCCGCGTCGGGCGGGGCGAACGGGGAGATGCGGTTCTGGTCGCCGAGGGCGTACAGCCCGTAGACCACCGCGCCGGCCAGCAGGACGCCGACGGTCATCACCAGCCCACTGGGGTGCGAGGAGAACCACGGCAGGCCGGCGGCCCACTGCCACGCGACGAGGTCGACCAGGATCAGCCCGGAGGCCAGGGCGAAGGTGCAGGTGACGCCGACCCCGATGCCCCGGATCAGCCCCTGCGCCGCGGCGTAGAGGCGCCGGGTGAGGGGGTCACTCCGCGGTCCCGGGTGGGGCACCATGAACGCCGCGGCGTTGACCAGGCCGAACGGGATCAGGATCAGCCAGAGCCCCTTCATCCAGCTGCCGGAGGTGTACTTGCCCCAGTGGTAGCCCTCGAGCGTGCGGCTCCGCTCGGTCTGGACCTCGGTCCCGACCCCGTCGACCGGGCGGAAGAAGCGGCCCCACGAGTCGCCCGCGACCTGCTTCACGTGGGCGCTCTCGAGCATGACCTCGGGCGGGGTGCCGCTGACCCCGTGGATGCGTAGCTCGACCCAGTGCTCGGTCGGGGGCTCGGGCGCCTGGCTCGGTGGGTGTAGAGACATCGGAACTCCGAGTGAGGCGTGTGGGTCCCGACGCTAGCGGGGCCCGCGGCCGGTTGTCGTCGGTCCGGCGGATGACCCGGTCAGACGCCGGACCAGAAGCGGGTCAGCTCCCGGTGCCACTCGACCGGCCGCTCCATCGGCGACAGGTGGAACGAGTCGTCGAGGACCACCTCGCGGGCGTGGGGGAGCACCTCGCGCAGGGCCCGGGCGTCGTAGGCCGTCACCAGTCGGTCGTGGGCGCCGTACCCGGCGAGGACCGGGAGGGTGAGCCCGGCCCAGGCGGCGCGCCAGTCGTACCCACGACCGGTCGCCTCGGCGTAGCGGAAGGACCGCGGCCGGTTGCCCGCTGCCAGGGCGTCGAGCAACGAGTCCGGCAGCCCCCGGGGGTGGGCGGCGAGCCCGGCCGTCCCCCAGCGCAGCAGACCGGTGCGGGCGCCGGCCGCGACGGCCGACTGCACGAGCCGTCCTCCACCCGCGACCGTCCGCACGGCCCGGTACGTCGCCCAGGTCCGCGGATGGCGCAGGGCGCCGGCGACGGGACGGTTCACCAGGTCGAGGATCGTGACGTAGGCGCCGTTGAGGGTGGCCAGCGAGCGGACCCGGTCGGCGTGTGCCGCCGCCAGGTGGAGCGCCAGGAAGCCACCCATGGAGTGGCCGACGAGGTGGACCTCGGAGGCGCCGACGTCGTCGAGGACCGCCACCAGCGCGTCGGCCATCGCGTCCAGCGACACGGGTCCGGGCAGGGGGTCGGAGCCGCCGAACCCGGGAACGTCGACGAGGAGCCACGGCAGGTCGCCCCCCGCAACCCGGGCGAGCGGCGTCCAGCAGGTGCTGTCGAGCGAGACGCCGTGCAGGAACATCGTGGTGGGAGTGCCGGTGGCGGGTCGGAGCACCCGCACGGCGCCCAGGGGCCCGTCGACGTGGCTCGCCACGAGCCCGCTGGCGCGTGGCGGTGACCCCACGTCGTACGGGAAGTAGCCGGGCACGCGCCCATCATCACCTGCCCGCGCCGGGCGGGTTACCGATCCGTAACCTTCGCGACTCCGCCGCGTTGGACCTGTCGATGACGATTCCACGACCGGCGGGTGCCGGCGCCCGCCGGTGCCCCACCACAGGAGGCACCACCCTCATGATCCGATCCGTCACTCCGCTCGGGCGCCGCGTGGCGACCGGGTTCGCGGCCCTCGCCGCGGCCGCCGTCGCGACCGCCGTGGTCAGCGCGCAGCCGGCCGCCGCCGGCATCGTCCACCCGACGTCCAGCGCGGTCCTCAGCCCGCGCGCAGCCTGGGCTCCGGCCGCCACGGCAACCATCCACCCCGGCACGATGATGTACACCGACGGTGCCCAGTGCACCGGCAACTTCGTGTTCACCGACG